>JBGASD010000004.1:0-599178 GCA_044229885.1 Bacteroidia bacterium
ACCTCTTCCCATTCCGAACAGAGAAGTTAAGCCCACCTGCGCAGATGGTACTTGGCCTAAAGCCCGGGAGAGTATGTCGATGCCAATTTTAAAAAGTCAAAAAGCCTTGCAGTAATGTGAGGCTTTTTGCTTTTATAGAAGTTGCAAAAAATGATTACAAGTTATCCAAATCAATTCTTTCATGAACATGAAAGATATTATCTACAGCATCAATTTCAATAATAAACCAAAATTCTTTTGCAGGTGATCCGTCATTAAAAACAATTTCTAAAACCAATAGATCGTGTTCAGTTTCATCAATTTTTTTTGATGCCAGATAACAGACAGCTACTGCAATACATTCACCCTTTTGTAAATAAACAGACAATTCTCTCCTGAGATCTATTATTAGCTCTTTTGAAGAAGGAAACTCTTCGCCCTTGTAATAATAAAACGGATTAATAGTTTTTTCATCCTGTATAGTAATTCCGTAAGGATAAAACTCCCCTTCCAATTCCATAAACAATCCTAAAGAATTGGCTACTGCAAATTGAGAGATCATCTCAATCAATATGTCTTTGGAATAATTCAGAAATAGATCTTAAAAATTCAAATAATAATCTTTTGTAAAATCTTTATATGCCTGTGTATAATTTCTCGATTCGTTCTCTTCCAATACCAGCGTAGATTCTGAGAATTCAGTTTCTTTAAATTCAAATTGCATTAAATGCCTTTTTTCACTTTCTTTTTCGGGCTTTGTTCTTATTCTTAATAATTTTGATAAGTATAAACCTTGTGCTTCTGCCAGCTTTCTAAAAATTGCCGCTTCATTTTTTGGAAGGATCAAACAAAATTTTCCTTTTGTATCTAATAATTTTTTTACACTGTCAATTAATTCTTCAAACGGCAACGCATCTGCATGCCTTGCTATTGTTCGGTTTAGTTCTGCGCCTTTATATGAATCAATAAAATAAGGCGGGTTGGTAACGATCATATCAAATTTTTGATCGCTTTCTTTTGCAAGATTTTGAATGGAAATGTTTTTTACTTCTACCTTTTCATTATAAATACTTTCGGCAACATTTAATTTTGCCTGCTCGGTACTTTCTTTATCAATATCTATCGCGGTAATTTTCGCTTCTGATTTTTGGGCCAGCATTAATGAAATTACACCAGTACCTGTTCCAATATCTAAAATGGTTTTACTGCCATTAGGATAGATCCATGCACCCAACAGCACGGCATCTGTACCTACTTTCATGGCACATTTATCTTGTTTTATGCAAAATTTCTTAAAGGCGAAACTATCATTAGGCATAAATTGTGTTTTTTCATTTATTAATTCTAATCAAGAATTTAAACCTACAAATTACTTTTTTGTTTAGAAAAAAAAAGCGTTAGATAACTAACGCCTTAATAATTTAATAAGATGCCTTGGTATCACCACGACCTAAGTTACGGCCATATCCGGGTGAAACATTATATCTTAACATAATTTCAAGCCCACCGTTTCTTTTTGAAGCAGGTGTTAAAGCCGAAACGTTTATATCATAAGAAGCACCAAAAGCATATTTATCATACTGCACTAATACCTGCGGTATAATAGCATCTCTGTAACGGTATTGCGAACCAATTGAAATAGCACAAGGCTTTTTATTATTTGTATAAACCGATTGATCAACTAAAATAAATTTAAATAATGCACCCAAAATAAACTGACTGCTTGGCCCTTGTTTCATATACAAGAAGCTTGGCATAATGGCATTCTTCGAATTTGGAATATTAAAATCACCATTTGCATAGGCGCAAAAACGAGTGTATAATTTTTCAGTAGTGATAATAAATGAATTTGCCGGGATACTGTAGTGATAAGCAGCGGCACCAAAATCAAATTTATTTCCATCTTTTGAACTGAAGAATTTTTCGCTTTGAGCATAATTAAAGTTGATACCTCCACCCATATCATAAGAAGTAATAGAACTTCTAGGTGTACTTGGCTCACCGTTTGGCAGGCTTGAATTGTACTCGTAACCGTTATATTGTCTGTCCCAACGTAAATTATTTACATCAATTGTTCTGTAAAATAAACCGCCTTGCATACCACCCGAAACTTTCATTTGTTTATTGATCTTTCCAACATAACAAATTCCAAGGTTTGGATTAAGTGTATTTAATTTGGCATCGCCGGCAGCATCCCTGTATACATTTAATGCAATTGCAAAATAACCTTTACCTAATTTTTTTGCTTTAATAGCTTGCTCAAACGATAAACCAATAGTTTGATAGCTTGTAGCAACACTGCCCCACTGAGTTCTGAAGTTGGCAATAACACGTGTGTTATAATGTACACCCGCTAAAGCAGGGTTAATGCTGCTTGGTGTTTCGGTGTATTGAGAAAAATGAATATCCTGAGCTTTAGATAAGTGGCTTACCATTAAAAAAGCTAAAAAAGAATTGACGATATATTTAGTTTTCATATGCATTATCTAATAAGTGTTACGTTACCTTTTAAACTGTATCCCTTGCCCTCATAATCCTTGCCCTCGAGTCGATAGACAAAAACACCGCTATTCATCATATCCCCGTTAAATGTTCCATCCCATCCAATGGTCTTATCAGTAGTTTCAAAAACTTTTTGTCCCCATCGGTTAAACACCATAAAAGTTAACGTCTCTAAACAATGGCCCCTCACATATAAAACATCGTTAGCACCATCATTATTTGGTGAAAAGGCATTTGGTACAAACATTTCACCGCAATCATCCACTACAATAACATTTATTGAATCTTCAGATGCACATTGCGAACTGTTATAACCTCTTACAATATATAGGTTAGTTTGCTGAGGACACACAGTTACAACAGGTGCTGTGAGACTTGAAATAAAATAATTCTCTCGCCATACATATGATTTAGCACCGCTTGCTGTTAATTGTAAACACTCACCAAACCTTATAATAGTATCACTTACTTGTTGGCCAGGAGGAACAATTGTTACGTTTGGTATATCTACTACTTTAATATAATTTAAACGATATGCTGTTAAAGTACTTCCCCCATCAGCCAAAGCATAAGGGTTAGAAACCGTTAACACAACATTAAATACACCAGGTAAATTATAACATACTGTAGGATTATTTAAAGTAGAAGTAGCAGGCGCACCACCGGCAAATTGCCATTTGTACTGTTGCGGTCCACCGGCCATGGTATCTGTATGGTTTAAGAAAGTAACACAGGTTCGAGAACAAATTGTATCGTTTGGTGTGGCAGTTTCAAAGAATATATTTCGGACGGGCCTGCAATCAATTGCCCGAACACTTACTGTATCATCACGCCTGCAACCCGGTATACCATTGTAACCTGAAATTAAAGAGTAGGTAACAAGTGAAGGCAATCTACAAGGTGCATTTACAATTACAGAGTTATTGTTTGCAGGAGATAATATAGATTGCGAGTTACAAGGTGCCTGTAAATACGGCGACACCCATGTATAAGTTGGAACCACACCAAAAGGTAAACCCACATTTTGATTGTTACCGGTTAATGTAAGCGTATTATCAGGTGCCCCGGGACTAAGTCCCACAAAACAAACCGTGTTTGTAGGCACGTTATTAATAGTTGGTATAGCAATAGATGTAATTGGTTTTGGCAATACCGTAACTGTTATTAATCTAGGTAAAGAAACACATTGTCTTGCGTCATAGATCTCAAATGTATATGTACAGCTATTTAAAGGGTAAGCCATAACCGTTCCAGATAATGGATTGCTTAAACTTGGCGGTGGTGCATTTGCAGGCTCCGTCCATACATATCCATTTGAAGTTGGTGTAGAGGCAGGAATAGGCAATGCCGCCAGCGTTCCAATGGCTGTTGTTTTAAGAAGGATAGAATCACCAATACAAATAATTGGTTGTTGTGGTGTTACCTGCATAGTAAATTGAGGAATAACTGTTACACAAACAGCTTGTGAACCTGAACATACCGCCGTAGATCCGGTAACAGTATAACAGGTTGATGTTGGAGGCCTTACAGTAACAGTTGGCCCTATACAAATGGTCATGTAAGTTGGATTACATTGCGACCAGCTATAGATAGAAGCGCCTGTTGCATTTAATGTTACCGGTTTAGAAAATGCAGTTGGAAAATTATTAGCAACACAGGTTGTAAAACTTGATTGCGTTATTTGAATATTTAATGGTGGCGCTAAATTTATAGTTACAACCGAAAAGCTATTGCAACCCGCACCTGTACTACCTAAAACTGTATAAGTTCCCGGACCAACTGAAATAGACGGTTGAACAATTGCAGTAGTGAATGTTGTACCTGTCCATGTGTAAGAAGTTGCACCGGTTGCAGATAAAGTTGATGTAAAGCCTGTACAAACTGCAGATGCCGTTGAAGAAACACCTATTGAAGCACCGGCACCCATACTAATTGTGATTTGTGCAGTACCTGTACAACCCGCGCCATTATCACCAACAACCGTGTATGTTGTTTGAGTAAGAGGAGAAGCGCTTGTAACAGAACCACTTGTTGTGCTTAACGAACTGCCCGGCGACCAGGTATAGTTAACCGCTCCGGTAGCTGTTAATGTTGTAGTTTGACCCGGACATACTGTAGAAGAACTTGCAGCAACTGTTAATGTTAACCCACTTGACATACCAACATGAACAGTCACCTGTCCATTACATGTACCTTGCGTAACAAATACGGTATAAGTTGTAGCAACCGTCGGATTATCAACTACGCTTGACGTTGTACCAATAGTATTGGATGGAGGCGCAACCCAGGTATATGTGGCACCACCTGTAGCCGTTAAAGTTACCGCACTACCCGGGCAAACAGAGAAAGCAGATGAACCTGCCGTTGGATTTAAAGCATTGGTTGGAACAACTGTAGCAGTTGCAAATGCAGTACAAGATCCAATACTTGCGATTACCGAGTATACGGTGGTAGACACAGGAGATACTATTTCTGTTGAAGCAGTACCTAAAGCAGTTGCCCCGTTAAACCATTGAAATGTAGAGCCGGCTGTAGCGTTGGCAACTAAAGTAGCAGATGAACCTGCACAAATTGTTTGAGAGGCTACTGCAACTGTTGGCCCGGCAGACACCGTAACTACGACAGTATTTGAAATTGCTAAAGGAATTGGTCCGTTGAAAGCTCCAACAACTATTGAGTAAGTTCCCGGTGCAGTGTAAGTAATTGCAGTAGTTGTACCCGTAGTTGGGTTTGGATTAAAATTAGCATTTAAGCCTGCAGGTGTTGAACCTATAACAGCCCATGAGTAACTTGTAGCCCCTGCCGCAGTAGAAGTTATAGCCGCATTAACAGTTTGGTTGGTACATGCTGTAGCGGCAGTTGTAATGGTTAAAGCTGCTTTTGTAAGTGTTACATCATCAATGGCAACCGAAGGATCGCTACCAACTCCATCATCATTATTTACCCAATGAAAACCAACTCTTACAGCGGGATTATTATTTGCTGAAGCTGGTAAGTTAACGCTAAACGGAGTCCAAAGACCCTGACCGGCGCAGGCTGCATTGTTTGTTGGTGCTAAAAGGCCTAAATTTGCCCAGGTAGCGCCGTTAAAATAAAACACTTCGGCAAAATCGTTACCCGGATCGCCCTCGGCCATGTATTTAAAGGAAAGAATAATATTGCTTTGCCCGGTACAGTTGATAACGGGGCTTTCAACCCTTCTGTCAGAGGCAACATCACCAAGCCCGAAACCTGCATCATAAGCAGCGCCGCAATCGCCCGTAGGACAAACAAATGCAGCAGCCGGAGATGTAGAAACGTTGCCAATATGTAAAGTTCTGTTATTTCCACTTGTACAACCTGTACCGCAAGTGTTAATTGCGTTACCGTGTTCTGTAGCACTTACAAACCACTGGTTGGCATCGGGATCGTTAGCTCCTGTAAGGGTTATAGCCCATGCACCATTTGAAGCAGTAGGAACACCGGTAGAAGCAACGTTTGCCTGGCCACAGCTGGTGGCTCCAAAAGTTTCAGTCCAAAAGACTTGGGCGCTAACAGATCCAGTTAAAAATAAGGCTAGAAATAAAAAACAAGAATGTAGAATTCTTTTCATAATGTGGGCGAATTTTAATTAGCTAATATAGGGCTTTAGTTTTAAATAATCTAATAATTTAGGTAATAACGGGTACTTTTTACTAAGGGTACAAAGTTAGTTATTTCCTTCTTATCCTGATCGCTAATAAACACGTTTTGTTTTGAATAAAGGTTGGGTTTAAATTGATTTTATTTTAGATTTTAGTAAAAAACTCCAAATTTTTGTTTGAAGGGCTTTATTGACTGAGTAAAGCTTCCGGCAAAATAAGGCAGGCTTTAAGTTTTAAAAACAAATTAACATTTAAAAAATACAATTTAAAAAAATTGCAACTTTACGTTTTAGAATTTTACTCTAAAAACTCTAAAAAAAGATATGCATTTAAAATATTCTTCAGCACCAAAAGCACTGTTAGTATTAGAAGACGGAAAAGTATTTGAAGGAAAAGCTGCCGGAAAAATTGGAACTACCACCGGTGAGATCTGCTTTAACACGGGGATGACAGGATACCAGGAAATTTTTACAGACCCTTCTTATTACGGACAAATTGTTGTAATGGCCAGTTCACACATTGGTAATTACGGTATTGAAGAGAATGAGGTAGAAAGCGACAGTATTAAAATTGCAGGCTTGGTTTGTAAAAAATTCAATAATGGTTTTTCACGCCCACGCGCACAAAAAAGTTTACAGCAATATTTTGAAGAATCAAATATTGTTTCCATTAGCGATGTAGATACCCGCGCTATTGTACGTTATATAAGGGATCGTGGTTCTATGAACTGTATCATCTCTTCAGATAATTTAGATGTTGCATCTCTAAAAAAGCAATTGGCTAAAGTTCCAAAAATGGAAGGCCTTGAATTGTCTTCAAAAGTTTCTACACAAAAAAGTTATTTCTTTGGCGAAGAAAAAGCCAAACATAAAGTAGCGGTTATTGATTACGGTGTTAAAAAAAATATTTTAAGATCATTGGCATCGCGAGATTGTTATTTAAAAGTTTTCCCAATGAAAACAACACTTGCCGAGGTGCTTGCTTTTAAGCCCGAAGGTATCATGCTTTCTAACGGTCCCGGCGATCCTGGTGCTATGCCGCAAGATTCCGCGTTTGTAAAAGAATTGGTGGATACTGATATTCCTGTTTTTGGCATCTGTTTAGGGCACCAATTATTAGGCGAATCACAAGGTATTTCTACCTTTAAAATGCATGCGGGTCATCGTGGTATCAATGCGCCTGTTCAAAATAAAATTCTTAATAAAAGCGAGATCACTTCACAAAATCATGGCTTTGGTTTAAACCCGGAGGACATTCAAAAGAATCCGAATATCGAGATCACACACATTAATTTAAATGATGGAACGATCGAAGGTATTCGCTTAAAAAACAAAAGTGCTTTCTCGGTTCAATATCATCCTGAAGCTTGTCCGGGCCCACTGGACGCGCGTTACCTTTTTGATGAATTTGTAGCGAATATTGAAAAAGCAAAAGTTTCGAAGAAACAAACTGCATAATTTTGGAAATTAGAAGTTAGATTTATGATTTACACATTGTCAATCTTAAATCTAACATCTGACTTCTTAAATCACTTTATTTCCTCAAAATCCACATAATCACCTTCTTTATCGGCGCTTTTTTGAATAGCTTCTTTAGTATCCTTTTTTGCAGAATAATTTGTGTTGGAATTATAAGTCTGCCCCTGTTCGTTTTGCGTATTAGAATTATTGCCGGCATACGACTTTTTAGAGCTTCCTTTAAAAATATCAACCAGCTTATAAATTAACCAGACAATAATTATTGTCCAAATAACGTCTCTTAACATAATACCTCAAAGGTAATTATTTGCTTTTAATTGCAGGGTTATAGTTTGTTAATTTCAGGCCCGTGTTTTGGGCTAAAAATTGATACTTTTATAAACATTAATACGGTTCTTTATTAACAAAATTGGCTGTTGACTAGGGATTTAATACTTTTGCACAAAATTAATTTAAGCCAATGGAATCTTTAGAAAAAACAAACACAGATTATAAATCTCAATTAAACGATTGGATCAAACAGGAAAAAGCTGCTTTAGATCTTATAAACGTAGTTGGTAAACTTTGGTTCGAAAAATCTATCGAGCTTATTTTATTCCGTAATCAATTGGTAGATAGAAGTGCAAGTGAGATCATGAATCTGCATTTATATGCAAAGAACATTGTAAAAAAACCTATTTCGGTTTATGAAACGGTTGCTTTGGCAAACGAAATTCTTGAATCAAAAGTTGGTGCCGGAAGAATTGACATTGGAAAATTAGCTTTTGAATGGGATCAGGAAAAAGCAAAATATAAATCACAAACCGATTTTGTAAACGATAAATTAAAAGATATGTTGGGCGTGCCAAACCCGGTAACGCCTAAAGATGTTGTGTTATATGGCTTCGGTCGTATTGGCCGTTTAGCTGCACGCGAATTAATTGCACAGGCAGGTAAAGGTGAGCAATTACGCTTAAAAGCTATTGTAACCCGTGGTAGCAGTGATGCTGAAATTGTAAAACGTGCAGATCTGCTTCGTACAGATTCAGTTCACGGTCCTTTTCCCGGAACTGTTATTGAAGATCTTGAGAACAAAGCGTTGATCATTAACGGTCACACCGTTTACATGATCGATGCAAAAAATCCTGAAGATGTTGATTATACAAAATACGGTATTAAAGATGCGTTGGTAATTGATAACACCGGTGTTTTTAGAGATAGAGATGCATTAAGCCGTCATACAAAAGCAAAAGGCGTTGCAAAAGTTTTATTAACTGCACCTGCAAAAGGCGATGTGCCAAATGTAGTACATGGTGTTAATCACGAAACGGTTGATGTAAAAAAAGAAACTATTTTTTCTGCGGCAAGTTGTACAACAAACGCTATCATGCCAATTTTACAGGTGATAGATAAAGAATTAGGAATTCAAAAAGGACATATCGAAACAGTTCACTCGTATACAAACGATCAGAATTTATTGGATAACTATCACCCTAAATACCGTCGTGGCCGCTCTGCAGCTTTAAACATGGTAATTACCGAGACTGGTGCAGAAAGTGCTTTGAAAAAAGTATTACCACACTTAAGTGGAAAATTCACAGCTAATTCAGTACGTGTACCAACCCCAAATGTTTCTTTGGCTATTTTAAATTTAAATATCAATAAAGAAGTTACACGCGATGATGTGAACGAAATTATTAAACGTTACGCATTACAAGGTGCTTTGGTAGAACAAATTCAATATGCTTTCAGTAACGAATTAGTTAGTACCGATATTATTGGAAGTTCTTGTCCGAGCGTATTTGACAGCCAGGCAACAATTGTTTCTCCTGATAAAAAAAGTATTGTACTTTATGTTTGGTATGATAACGAGTATGGTTATACACGCCAGGTAATTCGTTTCAGTAAGCACATTAGCGAAGTACGCCGTCCTGTTTATTATTAATCATTTAAAATTTTTAAAATGAAAAAAATAGTTTTAGTTTTTGTAATGGCTTTGTTGGCAAATTTAGCCATCGCTCAACCGCCCGCAGGTAAAGCCGCTGTTGGCGATACTTATGGTGCTAAGATAGATCGTATGAACGCTGTTCCGGTAAAAGAATTGCCATCTATGTTTAAAGGAAAAGATACTATTCCTGCAAAAGTTATGGGTAAAGTGTTAGACGTTTGTTCAAGCAAAGGTTGCTGGTTAACCATGCAGGTAAACGATAGCACAAAAGCATTTGTAAAAATGAAAGGTTACGCTTTTTTTGTACCATCAGCACTTTCAGGAAAAACTGTTGTTTTAGACGGAATTGCTTTTACAAAAACAACTTCGGTTGCAGAATTAAAACACTATGCAGAAGACGCCAAGAAATCTCAAAAAGAAATTGACGCGATCACTGCTCCAAAACAAGAGCTCCGTTTATTAGCAAACGGCATTGTTGTGGTAGAGTAGTAAATAGCGAATAGTTATTAGTTAATAGAAAGCTCCGTTATACGGGGCTTTTTTTATGCCTAATTTTTTTGCACAATTTGTGTGTTTTCTCCCTTTTTATGCTATGTTTGTAATTCTTCTTAAATGAATCTTGAACAAGCCATAAAGCAAACCATCAGGGATATTCCTGATTTTCCAAAACCGGGAATTATGTTTAAGGATATTACACCTATTTTTTACGATCAAAAATTATGTTCTCAAATTGCAGATGAGTTTATAGCACGTTTTGATAAAAAGCCAGATGCAATAGTTGGTATTGAAAGTCGCGGATTTTTGTTTGGCTTTTTAATTGCAAATAAATTAAATATTCCATTTGTATTGGTTCGTAAAGCAGGTAAATTGCCGTATAAAACGATCAATTACGAATATGATCTTGAGTACGGTTCGGCAAAAATAGAGATGCATGAAGATGCTTTGCAAAAAGGATGGAATGTGGTGATACACGACGATCTTTTGGCTACGGGCGGCACTGCCGCAGCAGCAGGAAATCTTGTTAAAAAATTAGGAGCTAACGTTTTAGGTTTTAACTTTGTAATAGGTTTGGATTTCCTGAACGGAAAAGAAAAATTAATTAATCATTCAAATAATATAACATGTCTGGTACACTATTAGAGCACGGCGTTGGTATGAATTTTCAACTGAACGAAAATCAAACAATGATCGCGGATATGATCCGCAAATTTGGTAAAGAACATATCTATCCTAAAATGATGGAGTGGGATGAATCACAGGAGTTTCCTGTTGAAGTTTTTAAAAAGCTTGGGGAGCTTGGGTTGATGGGTGTTTTAGTACCAACAGAATATGGTGGATCAGGATTTAGCTATACTGAATACGTAACTGCTATTACCGAATTAGGTAGCATTTGTGGTTCTATCGCTTTATCAATGGCAGCACACAACAGTTTGTGTACAGGTCACATCTTACAATTCGGTAACGAAGAACAAAAGAAAAAATATTTACCAAAATTAGCTACAGCTGAGTGGATCGGCGCATGGGGCTTAACAGAAGCTAACACCGGTAGCGATGCAATGCGTATGCAATGCGTTGCAAAACAAGATGGCGATTATTGGGTATTGAATGGTACCAAGAATTGGATCACACACGGTATCACCGGTAACGTGGCGGTTGTTTTAGCTCGTACAGGCGAATTGTTAGATAGCCATGGTATTACGGCATTTATTGTTGAGCGTACAACTCCGGGTTTTCGTGGTGGTAAAAAAGAAAATAAATTAGGTATGCGTGCGAGCGAAACTGCAGAGTTGATTTTTGAAAATTGCCGTGTACATAAATCACAAGTGTTAGGTAATGTGGGTGATGGTTTCGTGCAAGCCATGAAAGTATTGGATGGTGGCCGTATATCTATTGCTGCATTAAGTTTAGGTATTGCAAAAGGCGCTTTAAACGCAAGTATTAAATATGCAAAAGAGCGTCAACAGTTTGGTAAACCTATTGCTAACTTCCAGGGTATTGCTTTTAAATTAGCGGATATGGCAACAGAATTTGAAGCTGCAGAGTTATTGACTTTCCAGGCAGCCGATATGAAGAACAAACATTTAAAAATGACCAAAGAAAGCGCTATTGCAAAATATTATGCAAGTGAAGTTTGCGTACGTGTTAGTACAGAAGCTGTGCAAATTTTTGGTGGTTATGGTTATACAAAAGATTTTCCGGTTGAGAAATTTTACCGCGATAGCAAGCTTTGCACCATTGGTGAAGGTACCAGCGAAATTCAAAAACTGGTAATAGCCCGCGAATTACTAAAATAATTTAAAACCGCCTTAAGGGCGGTTTTTTTATTTAACTTTATAGTAGAATTATTTTAAAATGAAACATTACTCAACACATACTATCGATCAGTTTACGCGCCATGTGATGAAGGATACAGCCGGTTTTAATTACCTGATGAATAACGGTTATAAAGAACTTGTTGCCGTATTGGATGCTATTCGTGATGATAAAAAAGCTTTTAAATTTTTATGGAACAATAAATTTTTTGTGCTTGCTGCTTTTGTGAACGCCATTTGGGAAGATGAAAAAGCTTTTAAATTTTTAATGGATAACAAACAATACGAATGGGCTGCGGCTGCTAATCTTATTAATGGTGATGAGAAAGCCGAAGAGTTCTTAAAAACTTCAGGTAACGAACATTATGTGCTTTTGGCGCATGCAATTCAAAGCCGCATTCACGAAGATGGAGATAGAAATATTAGCCCATGGGGTGTTATGAAAAATTTGTTGAACTTTAAAAAAGATGTGGAGTGAGAATAATTGATAGTATACCGCACCATAGCATGACCATCAGCATCTTTCAGATGAATGATAAATACCAGGTACGTTTTGAAGCCGGGCCAATGGAGCAACTCTTTAAATTTTCGGTAGCTGAAGTAAAAGGTGTTGAGAATTTAAAAAAGCTTATTAACGAAGATTTTATTGAAAAAACACGTTTGCGTTTTAATGATATGTTCATGCAAATGAAAGAGCTGCCTTTAGAATGATCATCTTTCACAATACACGCTGTTCAAAGAGCCGCGAAGCGCTCGATCTTTTAGAAAAAGGCAATTGTGAAATTGAGATTCGCGATTATTTAAATCTTCCACCAAGTAAAGAAGAATTAAAAGAAATTCTTGCCATGCTTAAATGCAAACCTATTGATATTGTAAGAAAGAACGAACCTTTGTATTTAGAAAAATACGATGGCAAAAAAATTACCGATGCCAAATGGTTAGAGATCTTAAATAAAAATCCGATCTTAATTGAACGCCCAATTGTTATTGATGGCGAAAAGGCGGTGATTGGTCGTCCGCCAAAATTAGTGATCGACCTTATTAAAAAGAAAAAGAAGAAAAAATAAGTATGCAACATAGCGTATTAAAATTAGCGACTGTGTTACTTTGTTTTTCTTTTTTTTCATGCAAAAAAAACACCTCTGAATTTTCTTTTTATTACTGGAAAACAAAATTCGATCTTTCGCAAACGGAGAGAAAGACAATTAATGATCTTGACGTTAAAACGATGTACACTCGTTTTTTTGATGTGGATATTGATAAAGCCTCCGGAGATCCGATACCCGTTGGAGTTATAGATGATCTTGACATTGGCCCCGAAAAAAGACAATATATTCCTGTTGTTTTTATTACCAATCGTACATTTTTAACTTTGAAAAAAGATCAAGTCATACTTCTGGCTAAGAACATTATTAATAAAATAAATTTCATCAATAAGAATTATTCCGAATTACAATTTGATTGCGATTGGTCAGCCAAAACAAAAGAGAATTATTTTTTCTTTTTGGAAGAAGTTAGAAAAATTATTTCAAAAAGGGCTAAGCTTACATGTACCATTCGTTTACACCAGGTAAAATATGCACTTAAAACCGGTATTCCACCGGTTGACCGCGGCACATTGATGTTTTACAATATTGGCGACCTTTATGATCCAATGGCAAAAAATTCAATTTATAATGTATCTAGTGCAGAAAAATATACCGGTTTTTTAAAAGATTATAAATTACCATTGGATGTTGCATTACCGATCTTCAGATGGTATATACAATATAGAAATACAACGTTTATTAGCCTTATCACTAAAGATGATATGCCCCAAACAAATGACACAACCTATTTTTTGCCGATTACAAATTTTTCTTCAGATGGAGAGGATAAGACGATTGATTCCGAAAATAATATTAAATTTAAAGTAAAAAGAGATCATTTGGAAAATGGGATATTTTATCCTAAAAATGATATTTTAAAGTTGGAAGCGCTTAATGATAAGCAATTAATTGAGGTAGCAGAACTGCTAAGTAGAAATTTAAAAAAAGAAGACAGAAGAATTATTTTTTTTGATCTTGACGAAAAGAATATAAATTATTATGACAAAGAAACATTTACAAAAATTAAGTCTGTTTTTAATTAGTGGTTTTGCAATCACTACTATTACTGTTTTAGCTTGTGCCGGAGGCGATTGGGATGGAACTGAAGGCTCAATGTTTACTCCCGAAATTATTAGTCAGCCAAAATACAGACCTTTCTTTAGAACCCAGGCAACACCATTTTATGATGGTTACGATGATGCCAGCGCGCGCATTTTTAAAGAAGAGAACACGAAAGACTGGATGAGTTATCTTGGAAACAATCTCACTAAAGAAGCCATCGATTATTGGTTATACGAGGCCTCTATTAATCAAATAGATTCGATGATATTTGATATTAAGAAAAAACCGGCCAACCTTACTTCAAGGTCGCAAGGGTATAGTTTAAAAGCAGTTCAGCCCGAAAGTAAGGCAACAGGCTTTTTGTATTTTGTGGGTTTTGCAAAACGCAACGAAGATTTTACTGTAAAAGAAATAAATTATTGGGGCGATACCGAAAAAAAGAAAGAAACCTATTCAATTACAAAACAAATTGCCGGAGGCGTGAATTTTTTAGCTAAGGCAACTGACCCTTTTATGAAAGAGCGTTATGCATTTCAGTTAGAGCGTTTGTATTTTTTTAATAAGGATTACGTAAACACTATTAAAGTTTATAAAGACAATGAGGCCATATTTAAATCGGAAGATAATTTAAAATGGCGCGCTTTAAGTTATAGCGCAGGTGCCTATTACAGGCAAAAACAATATGCACAAGCCAATTATTTGTTCTCAAAAATATACGATGGTTTTGATGTGATGCAAAAAAGTGCGTATTTATCTTTCCATCCCGTGCAGCAGGCCGATTGGGAGGCTTGCCTTGCCCTTGCAAAAAATACACGCGAAAAAGAAGTGTTGTGGCAAATGTTTGGACTTTATAAAGATTATGTTACAGCCATGAAAGAGATACTAAAGCTCAATCCAAAATCTGAGATGGCCGATGTATTGTTAATGCGCGCAGTAAATATCGAAGAAGAAAAATTTAACGGTTCATTAGGAAATGATATATCAAAACAAAAAGAACTGATAGAAAAAATAGATAAGAGCCTTGTTGCGTTTTTAAACGAAACTTCTGCAAATAACACAACCAATAATCCTGTTATCTGGCATTTGGCGGCTGCTTACATTAACTATATTAAAAAAGATTTTGCAACCGGCGACAAGCAATTAAAACTGGCAGAAAAATATTCTAAAAATAGTAACACAATAAAATCACAATATCATTTGATCAGTTTAGTTGGTAAAGTTTCACGCTTAGCAGAGTTAACTCCAAAAGCAGAAACTGAACTTTTAACCGATCTTAAAGTGTTATTTAAGGATAAAACAGATGAAACTTTCAGGTTTGTGGCCGCACAACAATGGGTAAGGTCTACTCTCGCAAAATTAGCTATTAACAAAGGCGAGAATAATAAAGCTGAATTAATTTTAAATGGTGTAGAAAGTACACGTTTTGATAAGATCGAAAATTTAAAGAGTATGATCTCATACTGCGATGTAGATCCAAAAAGTGAATTTGAAAAATTATTTGCCGAAGTTTCTTCACTTAGTAAATTTGATTATGTAGAATTGCTGGCTATTCGTTATGCACATAAAGACCAGTTGGAAGATGCTTTAAGAGCCTACAAATCTATTCCTAAACACAATACTGTTTTATTGGGAAATCCTTTTACGATCCACATAAAAGATTGTCACGATTGTGATCATGAGGCTAAACAAAAAACAAAATACACAAGTATTTCTTTTGTTGAAAAATTAATAGAGATGAAAGGTATTGCTACTGCTAAGCCGGCAGAAGCTGCTCAAAATTATTTTTTGGTAGCCAATGGTTTTTATAACATGACCTATTATGGCAATGCACGCTATTTTTCAGTTAACCGCGTAAATAACTGGGGTTATACATCGCCACTTGATTGTAGTATAGCTTTAAAATATTATTTGCTGGCAAAAGAAAATTCAACCGACGCAGAGTTTAAAGCTAAGTGCACATTTATGGCTGCTAAATGTGAGCAGAACGAATTCTTTAATACCAAACCGGATACTTATAAAGGGGATTTTAAATCGGGCATTTATTTTGCGCAATTAAAAAAAGAATACTCGGCCACAAAATATTACCAGGAAATTATTAAAGAATGTGATTATTACAGGCAATATGCCAGAAAATAGAATTTTAATTTTAGATGAGAAAAACCGGTTATATATTTATTCTTACAGGCTTAATTTGTTCTGCTTTTTTAATTTACCAGGTTTTTAATGCTCGATTTAATATCATTAGTGCTTTTGCTATTTTGTTTTTCTTATCACTTTTTTTTTCAGGATTTTCATTTTTTATTCTTCCATTATCAATTAAAAAAAGAAAAAGGTCTGTACGTGTGTTGTTTATTGTTTGTGTGATATTACAACTGGCTTATTTCTTATTCAAACACTATCGATTCCCCGGCGCTAACATAATTGCAATTCTTCTCTTCTTTTTAGTCGCTTTTGTTTTTTTACCTGTATATACAAAAAACAGGATTGAGAAATGGAAACAATATACCCGCAAATCATGGCATGCCTATTTGTTGTCTTTCAGCGATTTGTTTAGTATGGCAGCAATTTATGCAGGCTTATTGTTTAAGGTAATGCATTGGCCTTTTGCTTCTATTATACTTTTAGTTGGAGTTATTGTTTTAGGCGTTTCACAAATAGGATGGAATCGTTTATTTAGTCGCGAAATTGTTTTAAGAAAAGAAGCGGAGGATAAAGTAACGCACGCCTTTTTAGAATTGGAAGAAAAAAACAAGGAAATTCTGGATAGTATAAATTATGCTAAACGATTACAGGAAGCCATTCTTCCATCTGAAAAAACATGGAATACAGCGTTACCAAACAGCTTTGTATTATATAAACCAAAAGATATTGTAGCCGGAGATTTTTATTGGCTAGAAGTTGTAAAGGATAATATATTATTTGCGGCTGCCGACTGTACAGGACACGGTGTGCCGGGGGCTATGGTAAGTGTTGTTTGTAGCAACGCGTTAAATAGAACAGTAAAAGAATTTAATATTACAGATCCCGGAAAGGTTTTAGATAAAGTTCGCGAATTGGTAAAAGAAACATTTGAAAAGAGTGAAAGCGAAGTAAAAGATGGCATGGATATTTCGCTTTGTGTATTAAATATAAATACGAATGAAGTAAAATGGGCAGGCGCCAATAATCCATTATGGTATGTTCATTCCCACTTGGAAGAAGTGGGTGGCCGAAGGCCGGAGGATTCTATTTTGACCGAGATAAAAGCCGACAAACAACCTATTGGAAAATATGCTGACGAAAAACTTTTTACAACACATACATTGCAATTAAATAAAGGCGATATGCTTTATTTATTTACCGATGGATATGCTGATCAGTTTGGTGGGCCAAAAGGTAAAAAATTTAAATACAAACAACTTTTAGAATTAGTACTCACTATCCATAAAAAGAATTTACCCGAACAAAAGAAAGAACTTGAAAGTGTTTTTAAAAACTGGCGGGGTAAGGCAGATCAGATTGACGATGTTTGCATAATTGGGGTAAAAATATAATTCAATGACTTCTGTTTTCTTAAAAGCCGAATGGCGTAAATTAATTTTAATCAATTATAAAATTGACAAAACTATTTTGGAAAAATACATGCCACACCATGTTGAAATGGACGAGTGGAATGATACCTGTTACATTAGTCTGGTTGGTTTCATGTTTATAGATACAAAGATCAAAGGTTTTAAAATTCCCTTACATGTTAATTTTGAAGAGATCAATCTCAGGTTTTATGTAAAATATAAGGAGAAAGATATTTACAAAAGAGGTGTTGTATTTATAAAAGAAATAGTGCCAAAATATGCTATAACATTAGTGGCGAATACTTTTTATAAAGAAAAATACCAAACCTTGCGCACTGGCCATAGCTGGAAGTTGGAAGGTGCAGAACAGGAAATTATGTATGAATTTAAAAAGCAGCGTTGGCATAAAATGATTGTGGTAGCAGGTAATGAAAAGCAAGCTATTTTGCCCGGTAGCGAAGAAGACTTTATCACTGAGCATTATTGGGGTTACACAAAAATTAACGATGCAAAAACAATTGAATACGCTGTTGAGCATCCGCGTTGGGAAGTTTATCCTGTGAGTAATTATAAGATCGATATTAATTTTAAAGATGTGTACGGTGATGATTTTGCTTTTTTAGAAAAAGAAAAACCTTTGTCAGTCATGTTAGCCGAAGGTTCTGAAATTATTGTAAGATCGGGGCAGGTTCTATTGTAATTAATGAATTATCGTTTCTTTCAATAAAACAAAAACGCCTACCACAAGCGTAAACCAACCAAAAGCGGGTTTTAATTTTTGAGCAGAGATCTTATTTGATAATAAGCTTCCTAATAATATTCCAACTGCGCAGGTTGCAGAAATGCTTAATAAAAACATCCAGTCTAATTGCTGATTACCTATATTGCCTGTAAAACCAATTAAAGAATTAATTGCGATGATACATAATGATGTGCCAATTGCTTTTTTAAATTTTAAACGTAAAAAAAATATTAAAACGGGGACAATAATAAATCCGCCACCTGCTCCTACAAAACCTGTAATAAAACCAACACAAATGCCTAATAGTACTACAAATGGAATACCCATAGGACTTTTTGCAAACTCATCCCATTTAACATCATTAATGGTATTAGGTTTTCTTTTTTTGATCATGCTGTAAGATGAACATAAGATCAAAATAGAAAAAGTGATCATTATGAGGGTATGCTTCGTTAATTCTATTCCAAAAGGATGAAGCACTTCAGGAATGGCAGGCATTACAAATTTTCTCACACAAAAAACGGTGATCATGGATGCAATAGCAAATTGTGCAATAGCTTCAGCACTCAATTCTCCTTTACGTAAATAAGAAATGGCGCCTATTAATGAAGTTAAACCAACAATAAATAAAGAGTAGGAGGTAGCAATGCCTGCACTGAAGCACATAATATAAACCAAAACAGGTACGCCTAATATAGAGCCGCCGCCGCCAATTAATCCTAAGATCAATCCTATAATTAAAAAAGCTATAAAGCCGGCAACGATCAATTTTTCTTTATTACGTTTGCTATATTCAATTCATTTAACTGTTCTTCGCTTATCTCACTTGGCGCATCTATCATCAGATCTCTGCCTGAATTATTTTTAGGGAAAGCAATAAAATCACGGATACTATCAGCACCACCAAACATTGAGCAAAGACGGTCAAAACCCAACGCTATGCCACCATGTGGCGGAGCGCCAAATTCAAAGGCATTCATTAAGAAGCCAAATTGTTTTTGAGCTTCTTCTTTGGTGAAGCCTAAAATATCAAACATTTTTGCCTGCAATTCTTTATTGTGGATACGAATACTTCCTCCGCCAATTTCAACACCATTAATTACAACATCATAAGCATTGGCTCTAACGGCTCCGGGATTGCTGCTTAATAATTCAATATCTTCAGGTTTTGGAGAGGTAAATGGATGGTGCTTTGCATGCCATCTTCCGGCCAATGATGCCAATAGGTTTGGATCGCCCTCGTTCCATTCTAACAAAGGAAAATCAATTACCCATAAACATGAAAATTTATTTTTATCACGTAATCCTAAACGGTTACCCATTTCTAAACGTAATTCGCTGGCCGCCTTTCTTGTTTTTTCTTCGAAACCGGCCAATACTAAAATAAGATCATTTTTTTCTGCGCCACAAGCTTCGGCCCATTTTTTAAGTGCATCTTCATTATAAAATTTATCTACGCTCGATTTTATTGTTCCGTCTGCATTTACGCGTGCGTAAACCAATCCGGTGGCACCAATTTGCGGGCGTTTTACCCATTCTGTCAATTCATCTAACTGCTTACGTGTATATTCTGCCGCACCTTTTGCACAAATAGCAATTACTGCTTCTGCATCATCAAATACCTTAAAATTAGCACCGCTTGTTACAGCATTAAAATCAATTAATTTCATTTCAAAACGCGTATCGGGCTTGTCGTTACCATAATGTTTCATAGCATCGGCATAACTCATGCGTGGTAAAGTTGGTATATCAATTCCTTTAACGGTTTTAAATAAATACTTCACTAAACCTTCAAATGTTTGTAAAATATCTTCCTGTTCAATAAAGCTCATTTCGCAATCTATTTGCGTAAACTCCGGCTGCCTGTCTGCACGAAGATCTTCATCCCTAAAACATTTTACAATTTGATAATAACGGTCAAAACCACTGACCATTAATAATTGTTTAAATGTTTGCGGACTTTGAGGCAACGCATAAAATTGATTTGCGTTCATGCGGCTTGGTACTACAAAGTCGCGAGCTCCTTCGGGCGTAGATTTAATAAGCACCGGCGTTTCTACTTCTAAGAAATTTAATTTATCCAGGTAATTTCTTGTTTCAATAGCAATACGGTGACGTAACTCTAAATTTTTTCTTACAATATTTCTGCGAAGATCTAAATAACGGTATTTCATGCGTAGCTCATCACCACCATCGGTCTCATCTTCAATAGTAAATGGAGGAGTAACAGCGTTATTTAAAACTTCTATTTTTTCAATTTCTATTTCAATATCGCCGGTAGCAATATTTTTATTTTTGCTTTCGCGCTCAATTACTTTACCCGTTGCTTTTATTACACACTCCCGTCCATAACCTTCAGTATTTCCGGATGAGAGTTTTAATTGCGTAATACCATAACGGTCTCTTAAGTCAATAAAAGTTAAGCCGCCCATTAAACGGCTTTTTTGTACCCAACCGCATAATGTAACGGTTTTATTTATATCAGTATTTCTTAGTTCTCCGCAGGTATGAGTTCGCAACATAGTGTGTAATTTAGTCTAAAATTAAGTGTTTTTGGTTAAAATTCAATTGTGGGATATAGTTTTTTTATCTCTTCTTTTTGCTTGCTTATAAAGTCCTGTAATTTCTGCTGTTCCTGGCTTCCGGCGCTCATTTGGCGGTGGTTTAGGGCTAAATTCAGTTTCAGGATCTGGTTATTTAAGGCTATCGTACTTTCATTAAAACAAGTTTCTGAAAACTTTTCCCAGATATAATTTACAGCCATTTCGTTGGGGTGAGCAAGATCTTCTTTATAAAAACGGTAATCGCGTAGGTCGTCGTTTACCAATTCATAAGCCGGAAAGTAATAACAATTTTTGTTTTGTTTGATCAATTCATGTACTGCAACACTCAATGTAGATTTGCTTAAATTATTTTCTACAACACCATCTTTTAAATATTTTACCGGCGATACAGTAAAAATGATCTTTAGTTTTGGGTTAAAGATCTGCAGTTTTTTGATCAAGCCGTTATAAGCTGAAACAATTTCGTTTGGCGCTAATAAATTCTTCTCAAAGATCTGTTGTGGTTGTTTGTGGCAATTGGCAACAACCTGGCCACTTGTTAAATGATGATAGAAAAAAGCGGTGCCAAACGTAATGATCAATACATCACTTTTTTTTAAACGCTCATGTGCTTCTTGAGTTTGTGAATTTATATTTTCTTTTAGCTCTTTAGTTGTAGAAGCGTTTATAGATGTATGATGAAGATAACTGTAATAAAAGCCGTTGCGTGATAAAATAAAATTATCGCTCAGCTCTTTTAAATTTAAAATATCGGTAATACTTTGATGAATGCTGGCCGGGTTAAATAAAATGCCACTTGGATTTGAAAAAGCTTTGAATTTATGTTGATTCAATAAACCGCCAATATTTTCAGAAAAGCACGAGCCGATCAAAAATAAATTTTGTTCATGACCTATTTCAAAGTCAAATTTTTGGGGAGTATAGTTTAAATGGAATTTCATTTATTTTTTTAGCTCTGCAAATTTTTTATCTAAAAATTCTTTTGCGCTGTTATAATTATTTTCAACTTCTCCATCTAAAATTGCATCCTTTAAGGCATTTTTTAAAATGCCAATATCTTTTCCGGGAGTTAAGTTGTAAAGCTTCATGATCTCATCGCCACTAATTGGCGGTTGCCAGTTGCGGATCTTGTCTTTTTCTTCGAGTTCAATTAATTTTTTGCGCACAATTTCAAAGTTGAACATGTAGCGCTTTACTTTATTAGGGTTTTTAGTAGTGATATCACTTTCGCAAAGTGTCATCAGGTCTTCAATATCGTCGCCTGCTTCAAACAATAATCTTCTTACAGCGCTATCAGTAACTTCTGTTTTTGCTAAAACTATAGGACGTAAATGAAGCTCCACTAATTTTTGAACGTATTTCATTTTTTCGTTCAATGGTAATTTTAAATTAGTAAAGATCTTTGGCACCATACGTGCGCCTTTGTCTTCGTGGCCATGAAAGGTAAAGCCATGTCCTTCTTCAAAACGTTTGGTAGCAGGCTTTGCAATGTCGTGTAAAATGGCAGCCCAGCGTAACCACAGGTTATCACTTTTTTTGGCTGTATTGTCCAATACTTCTAAAGTGTGATAGAAATTATCTTTGTGAGAAAGTCCGTTAATGGTTTCAACACCATGTAATTTTACCATCTCCGGAAAAATAATGTGCAATAAGCCTGTATCAAATAACAATTTAAAGCCAACCGAAGGAACAGGCGAAAGAATGATCTTATTTAATTCATCTGTTATTCTTTCTTTTGAAACGATCTTTATTCTTTCTTTTTGCCATATAATGGCCATACGTGATTTTTCTTCAATTTCAAAACCCAACTGCGATGAAAATCTTATGGCGCGCATCATTCTTAAGGGATCATCGCTATAGGTTATTTCCGGCTCAAGCGGCGTACGAATAATTTTATTTTCGAGATCTTGTAACCCATTAAATGGATCGAGTAATTTCCCGAAATTATTTTTTGAGAGACCAATTGCCAAAGCATTGATCGTAAAATCTCTTCTGTTTTGATCGTCCTCTAAAGTTCCATCTTCTACAATAGGCTTACGTGAATCACGATTATAACTTTCTTTTCTTGCACCTACAAATTCAATCTCAAGATCTTTATATTTTACCTGTGCGGTACCAAAATTTTTAAATGTAGAAAGATGCGCTTCTTCTCCTAATTTTTTGTGAAGTGATGTGGCTAGATCAATTCCTTTACCAATGGTAACCACATCAATATCTTTGCTCGGACGCTTTAAAAAAATATCGCGTACGTAACCACCAATAGCATAAGCATCAACGTTTAATTCGTCGGCACACGCTTGAATTTGCTTAAAAATATCCTGGTTTAAAAATGGGTACATTTTGCCATGTAAAAGTACGATTTTAAAGGGAAAAAAGAGGAAAGAAAAGCGGCAAAAGACCTGTTATTTTTTTAGCTCCGAGCGTCTTTTTTTCTCTTTCATGATCAGGTTCAGCTCACGGCCTGTCTGGCCTTTCACGCTGGTGTTCTCCTGGGCTCTTCTTATAAGGTATGGCAATACTTCTTTTACAGGACCATATGGCACATATTTAGCCACATTATAATTGTTAAGTGAAAGATTGTAGCTTATATGATCGCTCATGCCAAATAATTGCGAGAAATAAATACGTTTATCGGCAGGCTGAATGTTTTTTTGCTGCATTAGTTCAACAAGATTAAGGCTGCTTTTTTCGTTATGCGTACCGGCGCAAAGTCCAATTACATCAATATTATCTACGCATAATTTTAAGGCCGCGTTATAATCATTATCACTTGCTTCTTTACTTGGTTGAATGGGTGAAGGGTAATTCATTTCAGCGGCGCGTTTTCTTTCTTTTTCCATATAAGCGCCACGCACTAATTTTGCGCCAATGTGGTAACCGTTAGTTTTTCCGTGTTTGATCGATTCGGTTAAATATGCCAAACGATCGTGACGGTAGAATTGATAAGTATTGTAAATAAGCGCAGAATTTTTATTATAAAGTGCCATATTCTCATTGGCAAGATCATCAATGGCAGGTTGTATCCAGCTTTCTTCCGCGTCAATAAAAATAGCTTGTTTACTTTCGTAAGCAAAGCCACAGATCTTAGCTACGCGATCTTTTACGCGCTGCCATTCTTGTTTTTCTGCATCTGTTAAAGCAGTTTTTGCGCTTACTTTTTGTAAAAGATCAAAACGCGCCAAACCTGTAACTTTAAAAACGCAAAAAGGAATGTGTTTATCGTTCTTTGCTTTTTTAATAGTGTCTAAGGTTTCTTCCAAACAATGATCAAAATCTTCTTCACTTTCTTTTCCTTCTACACTATAATCTAAAATAGTACCAATGTTGTATTTTCCAAGTTGCGCAATAGTTACAGAACAATCGTGAATGGTTTCGCCACCAACAAATTGTTTAAAGATGGTGCTCTTAATTAAACCTTTAAAACCAATGTTCAAAGCCAGCGGTCCAAAATTAGCGCCCATCTTAACCAACAGCGGATTACCAATTAATTTAAACAACCAGTAAGAGCGGTTTAATTCAGAATTTGTTTTTGCTTTAAATGCGTTTTCTGTATTTTCAAAAGAGACCATATATAAAATTAGATTTTAGATTTTTTGATCTTAGATTTAAATCTTATCTCTTAAATCTAAGATCTTAAATTATCAGTAGCCGAATACTTCTTTAAGGGTTAAAAATTTTACAGTGCCATATTTTTCGAGAATCTTAAGGTCAAGGTTTTCTTTTTTTCCTAATACTAAAACCGTAGTTGGCTTGCCTTTAATGGTTTCTTTTTGAAATTTTTGAATGTCTTCAAATTTATAGGTTTGAATTTTATCGTAAATATCTTTTCGTATGTCTGTTTTGTTGCCTAATTTTTCTGCATTCACATAATTAAAAAGAATCTCAGATTTTGTAACACGTTGTGTTCTCATTTCCTGTAAGATCATTTCTTTTGAGGAGTTAAAGCCACCTTCAGACCTTGGCATTTCATTTAAAAGATCACTCAGGCCTTTTAATGCTTCGCTTAATTTATCGGCTTGTGAGCCAATGTATGAAGCATTAAAATAGTTCTTATTGATCTTATTTGGCTGGTTATATCCTGAATAGGTAGAATAGGCAAGCGCCTTGGATTCGCGTAGATCCTGGAAAACAATACTACTCATGCCTCCACCAAAATAATTATTGTAAAGAACCACTAAAGGTACTTTTGCAACATCATATTTTTCGCCATTAGAAAGCATCATGATCTCAACCTGTGTCATATCAAAATCAACTACATAAACGGTTTTATCTAAAACACGTTCTGTAAAATTATACATTGGCGGAACAGGATTTAATTTTTCAGGAGCAATGTGATAAGCATTTAGCAAACCTTTTATTTCGTCCAATTCATTAGGGCCGTAATACAAAACACTGTGCTCAAACCCGCTTAATGATTTTATTTTATTTTTAATATCACCAACTGTTATTTTATTTATTTCATCATCTGTCAATACATAAGAAAAAGGATTTATGGCGCCATAACGCGCATAATTTAACATGGCAGAATTTAAAATAGTTTCTTTCGAAAGTTTTTTATCGTTTCGTGATTTAATAACATCCGCCAAAAGATTTTTAAGAACAGTCTCATCAACCATTGGTTTATCCAATATTTTTTCGAATAATTTTAAGGCTTTTTCAAAATTATCAGAAAGGCCTGCTAAACTAACCCAGGTGTTTTCATTATCGCTAAACACGTTGAATGTACATCCTAAACGATAAAATTCCTGCTTTATTTTTGCGGCGTCCATACCTTCAGTAGCAAGATAAGGAATGTATTTAACCGCAACAGGCAACAACTTATCATTGTTCTTTCCCATATCAAATTTGTAATACAGCTCAAACAATTTATTCTCTACATTCTTGTTATATAAAACCGGTATGTTTGATTTTATAGAAGACTTTACAATGTCTTTTTCGTAATTAATAAATTTAGGTTCAATTTTTCCGGGAACCCAATTATTTACATCTTTCACAAATTTAGAGGTATTGTCTCTGTCAACTTCTACAGGTGTTATAGCCGGCTTTTCAACTTTTTCTGTTGCCGGTGTTACGCCTGTTCTTTTATAAACCACCACATAATTTGAACTATTGAAATTTTTATTTGCAAAATCAACGATCTCTTTTTTAGTGATCTTTGATATGCGCTCTAACCTGTCAACAGCTTTTTGCCATTTGGTATTTGTAATAAAAGCGTCCAACATTTCAGATGCACGTGACGAGTTTTGCTCCAGCTCTTTTGTTTTACGCAATTTAAAATCTGTAATAACCGCTTCCAGCAACCAATCAGGAAATTCTCCTTTTTTAATTAATTCGATCTGGTCTAAAATTAGTTTTTCTACTTCTTCTAAAGATTGTCCTTCTTTTGGTTCGCCGGTAAAACCAAACAAAGTATAATCGTTCAACACATAAAATATATCATTACTGTTAAGTACTTTTTGCGCCTGGTTTAAATTAATATCCATTAAGCCTGCGGTGCCGTTGTACAAAATGTTTGCCATTAGCTCACCAACTTCAACATCGGCAGAGCCTTCTCCGCCAACTCGCCAGCCCATGTTAACACTGGCAGGATCAGGACCAATAACAGTTTTTGAGATCTTTGTTGTAATTGGTTTTTCAGGTTCAAATTTATAAGGATCAACAGGTTTTGACGCAAAGCTTCCAAAATTCTTTTCTATTTCTACAATTACTTTATCCGGATCAAAATCACCACTCATAACAATGGCCATATTGTTTGGCACATAGTATTTGTTATAAAATTTATTGATCTCCACCAACGATGGGTTTTTTAAATGATCAATAGTACCAATTGTTGTTTGAGTGCCGTAGGTATGTTTTTGAAACAAGCCACTCATTAATGCCTCGTATACTTTATTATTATCACTATCCAAGCTACGGTTCTTTTCTTCATACACAGCTTCTAATTCGGTGTGAAATAAACGCAATATAGGCTTGCGAAAACGTTCCGCTTCTATCTTTAACCAATTATCAATTTGATTGCTTGGAATATCATTAACATAAACTGTTTGATCAAATGATGTAAAAGCATTAGTGCCATCAGCGCCAATAGTAGCCATCATTTTATCATATTCATTGGCAATGGCATATTTTGCAGCTACCCCGCTAATACTGTCAATTTGATGGTAGATAGCTTTACGTTTCGCATCATCTTTTGTTTGACGATAAACTTCATATAAATTCTCTATTTTTTTTATTTCAGCTTCTTCCTTCTTAAAATCTTTAGTGCCATATACATCTGTGCCTTTAAACACCATGTGCTCTAAATAATGTGCTAAACCTGTAGCATTAGCCGGATCGTTTTTACTTCCTGCTCTAACAGCAATATAGGTTTGTATGCGTGGTGCATTTTTATAAACAGAAAGATAAACTTTCATTCCGTTCTTTAAAGTATAGATGCGGGTTTTTAAAGGATCGTTCAACACAAATTCATAACTTGAACCTGATTGCTGAATGTCAACAACAGGGGTTGATAAGCCATTTGGTTTCCCTAAAGGTTTTTTTGGTTTTGTGCTTGTTTGTCCGAAAGTTAAAGCAGTAATTAATATAGCTGCAAGTAAGAACCCGGTTTTGTTGTATATCATCGACACGTATTATTTTGGAGATATAAATTTAATAATCTATTTCTAAATCAAAACGTTTTTTTAGTTCAAGCAAGGCCGGATTTTTTTCGGCCATATTCTTAAAAACATCAATTGGTTTATAGGCTTTGCCTTGTGCCTGGGCAGCGGCGATCTCTATTTCAAGCCCGATAGAGTTATTTTGTAATAGTTTGCGAATCTCATCCAAAAATTCTTGTTTAATATCGATCAATTTTTCTTTTTGAGATTCGTTGTTGATCTTTAAAGTAATGATCTTATCGGTAAAGGTTATTTGGGCCATTTCTAAAGTAATACCAACTTGTTTTTGACCATTTTTTTGTTTGGTAATGGCGTAATCTTTAATAACAGATTGAACGTCTTCCAGGCTTACTTCTTTATCCGCTTCTTTTGTAGCAGCTTCTTCGGCACTGCTAAGAATCGCTTCAAGCGTTTTATTATTTTGCGCTTTGGTTTCGTTTAAGCTAAATGCAGATTTTATTTTTAGCTGATCAAACGGTACGCTTGGCTTAGTGGCCAGTTTAACTTCGGGTTCATTTAAGGCAGTAACTTTTGAAACTGAAGGGGTGGTTGCAGTATCTGCCTCTGCTTTTTTCTCAAAGGGAGATTCTAAGCTGTCATTTTTTTTTTCCGCATCGGGCGATGCGGTTAAAAATGTGAGCTGCATAAGTGCCATCTCAACCAATAAACGCTGATTTTTTGCACTCTTATAATTTACATCCGTTTTACTGATAAGCGCTAAGGCTTTCAATAAAAAAGTAAGATTACATTTTTGTGATTGCTCAACGTAACGCTTTTTTAAGGCATCACTTATCTCAATCAAAGTGATGGTTTGCGGATCTTTACTTACCAATAAATTACGCAAGTGTTCCCCAAGGCCAATTAAAAAGTTATGCCCGTCAAATCCTTTTTTAAGAATATCATCAAAGGTGAGCATTATCTCAGGCAATTGCTGGCCTAAAAAAGAATCGGTTATCTTGAAATAATAATCGTAATCTAAAACATTTAAATTATCTACAACCTGTTTGTAAGTTAAATGATTTCCGGTAAAGGCAACCATTTGATCAAATATAGAGCAGGCATCACGTAAACCACCATCTGCTTTTTGCGCAATAATGTGCAAAGCTTCGGGCTCAAAAGTAACATGCTCTTCGTTTGCCATAAAGGCAAGATGCGAACTAATGTCTTCCGTTTTAATTCTATTGAAATTAAAAACCTGGCAACGTGATAAGATGGTTGGAATGATCTTATGTTTTTCGGTAGTTGCTAAAATAAACTTAGCGTGTTTTGGCGGCTCTTCCAACGTTTTTAAGAAAGCGTTAAAAGCGGCGGTACTCAACATGTGCACCTCGTCAATAATATACACTTTGTATTCGCCCAACTGTGGTGCAAACCTAACCTGATCTACAAGGTTACGAATATCCTCAACCGAGTTATTACTGGCAGCATCTAATTCATAAACGTTTAAGGATGCGCCCGAATTAAAAGAAGTGCATGATTCGCAGGTATCACAAGCCTCACCATTGGCATTAATGTTAAAGCAATTAATGGTTTTTGCGAAGATACGCGCGCAGGTGGTTTTACCAACGCCACGCGGCCCGCAAAACAAATAAGCCTGGGCCAGTTGTTTGTTAATAATGGCATTTTTTAAAGTATTGGTAATATGGCTTTGGCCAACAACTGTATTAAACAATTGTGGGCGGTACTTACGGGCCGATACTATAAAATTTTCCATTGGTAGACCTTAAATTTACGCCAAATAAGCCTTTTTCAGAAAAGATTTTGTGCCTAAAAAAGGTTAAATTATTAACCATGTGTTTATAAATATATTTGAGAAAAAGGTACATTTATAGCAGTGAAGAGGAATAAACTTATAGTGCTATTGGGATTTACCCTGTTGGTGAATTGTTTATGTGCACAAAGGATCTTAAAAGGCTTTGTTGTTGAAAAAGATAGTGCCACAGTAATGCCTTTTGTTTTTTTAATTAATAAAAGTACCGGAAACGGCACTATGACTGATAATAACGGGCGCTTTTTACTTTCTTCAAATAATAACGACACTTTAATTTGCTCATTTGTTGGTTATTCTAAGGCTTATTTACCTGTAAATAAATTAAAACCAAACAGCAAAGGCGAGATCATTATTGTACTTGAAAAACAATATGTGAACTTAAGTGCAGTTACAGTTACTTCGTTTAAAATAAAGCCTTACGAGCGCGAATATATGAATGATATTATTGATAGAAGTAAAATAAAGAGTCTGGATTATGCCAGCAGTCCATTCACTGCTTTGTACGATAGGTATAGCAAAGAAGGCAGGCAGGTAAGAAAACTGGCAAAGATATTTGAAGACCTTTTAATTGAAGAAGAAGTACAAAGAAGGCTAAGCCCGGAAATATTACGCCGTCTTACCGGTGATGAGAATATTGATTATTATGCTTTTAGAAAATACTGTTATAATGTAAGTAATGAATTTATTATTTCGCATGATGGTGTTGAGCTTTACTCAAGAATAATGGAGTGTTATAAGCGCTGGAAAAATGAGAAGGGCGCAGGTTATAATAGTGACAAGGGTTATCAGGAAAATAACAATTCGGAAAACAACGGTTACAAAACTTTTAATAAAGTCGATTATAATAAAGGCGGTAAAAAGAAAGAAGAGTGATCATAAAATTATACACTATGAAAAATGATTTTTTAGAAACAGCAAAAAAACAATTTGATTATTATAAATTGTTAGGTGAAAAAACATTTGAGCAATTAAGCGAAGAACAATTGTTTTATATGTATAATGAAGATAGTAACAGCATTGGTATTATTGTAAAGCATTTGCATGGCAATATGCTTAGCCGCTGGACAAATTTTTTAACCACAGATGGCGAAAAAGAAAATAGAAACCGTGATGGTGAATTTGAAAATGACATTAAAACAAAAAAAGAATTACTGGAAAGATGGAATGCCGGTTGGAAATGTTTGTTTGATACTTTGAATTCATTAAAAGAAGAAGATCTGAGTAAAACCGTTTATATCCGTAATCAAGGCTGTACTGCAATGGATGCTATTATGCGCCAGTTGGCCCATTACCCCTACCATGTAGGCCAAATTGTTTTTGTAGGAAAGATGCTTACCAATAATAATTGGAAAAGTTTATCCATTCCAAAAAATGCGTCTAAAGAATATAATGCGGATAAGTTCTCAAAACCAAAACACGACGCTCATTTTACAGATGAGTATTTAAAGAAGAAAGAGTAATCTATTTTATTACTTCTTTCCATTTACCTGATTCTGCATACTCTTTTATCATTAAATTTCTTTGGGTTAAAAATTTAGTAAGGTATTTTGTAAGAACAAGCGCGTTAAACAATTTTCCAAATATCCAGTAAGGCGATTCATATTCAAACCTGTCTTTCATTAGTGTAAACGCACCTTGTTGCTCAAAATAATGATCGTGCATAAAATATTTAAATGCGCCTTTCTTTTGTTCGTCTTTGAAGTGAAAAGGGCGGTTTACAATTGGAATAGTGGAAGTAAGCTGTTGTCGGATACCAAAATGAGTAGCTTCCCAGGTTACAAAATTGCCTTGTTTTACACAGCCACTTGTAATACCGTCAATCGCTTTTTCGTTGGTGCCTTCAGTTGAAAGCATGTGCAGGTCGATACTTGTTGCGAGATCAAAACACACTTCAATCGGCGCTTTTATTTTTGTTTCTATTTCAATTACCGGCATGTGAAAATTAAAATTTACGAACAAGGCTTTTTTGTTCGTAAAGTAAATTATAAAAGACGTTGGAGTTTTTATTCAATGGTTCATATTTATAAGCAACGGTTCCGCTTTCGTTATTAGCAGGCATATAATTTAATGGCTTAAACTCCTCCAAATAAACCTTAATTCCTGCTTCTACTGTTTTAAGGGGCAAGTGTATATATTTGCTGTATTTTGAAATGAAATCAAATATTTCTCCTGTTTTGAAATTAGATTCATAGTCATTAAGGTAGCAAACATCATTTTTTGTTATTATTTCGCCTTCATTAGCGGCGCCCATTATTATAAGTTTTTTCTCTTTAGATAGCTGCATAAAAAACACGCCTTCTTGTTCCGTTTTATATGCTGCATATCTCGTAGCGCAAGTCCAGTTTGCGAATTTTTGAATAGTTAAGGTATCAAATCTTTTACATTGTTTTATATTTTTTAATATAACTATTTTAAATGTTTCCGTTTCAACGGAAATAATTTTTCCGTATGCAATAATTTTTGAATCCTCAACCAGCGTAGGGTAATAGGTTGTCATATAAGAAGCAAAAGAGCCTTTCGTTATAAAAAATAACAATAATATTAAAATATGCTTTTTCATTCTATTCTTTCCCTGTATAAAAAACGTTCCTGTGTACTATCAAAAGGTCTGTAAACGTAATACACGTAGCCGTCCTTTATTTTTATTTTCTCTGCACTGTGATGTTTTAATTTGTAGGTACTTATTTCTTTGCCATTTTGATGATCGATCTGTTTTAAATAATGATGCCCATCTTTACTAAAAAAAGCATACACTTTATTGGCCACTTCATCTACAAATAATTGTTTTTTCCATTCGCGCCAGTTTTTAGGATGATGATAAGAGATGGGCACACTATCTATCAAGTGATTTTTAGTATTGTAATGGTAAAGAAAATCGTTATGATGATTAAAAATACAAATAGTATCTTTTAAAATAAAAATGGGGGCATATAAAGGTTCATAGAACATGCTTTGTGTAAAGCCGCTCATTAATGCTGCAATAATGCGTTTATCGGTTTTATAATATTGTGCAATACGTCTTGCTTCTAACTGCATACGTGATGGCAGGTAATAATATTCTAAATTATAAAGCTTCATCAGATCGCTATTGGTAATAGTACTTAATAAATGGTTTAAAGAATCATTATTTTTTAAATAATAATAATTAAACAGTGGATACTTTGTCCAATTATCATGAAAATAAAAATTACTGTTAGCGCTATCGGTAATGGGTTCAATATAAGTACTAAAATCTTTTTGACGAATGGCCTGAACAATCAATTCAGTATTTAAAACATCTAACCTAAAGATAGAATCCTGGCAAATAACATCAGTATAACCTTCATAATCATGAAAAAAATGTTTTGCTTCGCCTGCTTGTTTTGGCAGATCGAAAGAGGAGATTATTTTACCTTCATAATTTGAAAGCTGGATCTGCGCTTTTGCAAGAGATCCGGAGGATGTTAGTAAAATAAGTTTGTCTTCATAAAAGTCAAAATCAAAAATGCTGTAGTTTGTTTTACCCACTAAAGTTTCAGGTTTGTGTGTAGCATATACAGCCACATCATTTAATACAGTTTCTTTTTGTAATAATGCAATTGTTACATGGATCGTATCTGAATTTTTTGTTTTTAATTCTTTTACAATACCCTGATAAGCCAGATGAGATATTACAAGTTTGTAAACTGCTTTTTTTGGAGCAAATAAGTTAAACTCACCATTTTTATCAGTACGTGTTGAATAAGGACTGTTTGAAATATTTATAGAAACAGCTTCAATACCTTTACCCGAAATACTTTCAAGGATCTTTCCTGTAATAAGAATCTTTTCTTCCTGCGAATGCATGAATTGAAAGCTCATAACAAAAAGAAGAGTAAATATGTGTTTGAACTTATACATTTCTATTTATAAGACGCGAAAATTCAAAAATTCCACAAATCAGGAATTCCAAATCTCCCAGCTCTTTTCAGCCTGCAGTTGCAACATGCTTAAGCCGTTTATAGTTATTGCACCTTTTTCTTTTGCTTGTTTTAAAAATAAGGTTTGCTCCGGATTATAAATAAGATCGTAAGCTAAATGTTTATCGGTAAATAAATGATAGGGTAGGTTAGGAGCTTCGTTTACATTGGGAAATAAACCCAAAGGAGTAGTGTTTATGATCAGTTTAAAAGCCTGCATCATTCGTTCGTTTATCTCATTGTAAAAAAAAGTGTTTGTATTTTTTTTGTTGGAGGTTGTCGCATAAAAAACGTCAACACCTGTTCTTTTTAAAGAATAAGCAACGGCTTTACTTGCGCCACCGGTACCAAGAATCAGCGCTTTATCATGGGTGGTATCTAAAAAAGGTTTTATACTTTGCCCAAAACCATAGGCATCGGTGTTATAACCTACAGTTTTGCCGTTTGAGATCTTAATACAATTTACCGCACCAATTTCTTTGGCCTCAATGCTTAATTCATCTAAAAATGAAATGACCTCTTCTTTATAAGGATTGGTAACATTCAGTCCTTTTAAGTTACCGGTTTTTAAAACGTTTTTAAATTCATCAATGGTCTTTAATTCAAAATTTAAATAGGCATGTTCGTTTAAGCTAAGCTCCTTAAATTTTTTTTCGAAATAGCTCTTTGAAAAGGAGTGAGAAAGCGATCTGCCAACAAGGCCAAAATTTACCATAATTAATCGAGAGAATAAGACTGATGAAAAACAAATTGCGTTTTTCCTGTTTTTAAATTTATGCCTACACTTTGGTTACCCGCAAAATTCATATTGATCACGATAAGGTCATTTTTTAAATGATAACGCAGATAAACATTATCACCCGAATTTTCGGTTGCTATTTTTTTTAAGGCTGTATCCTGATTTTTCCAGGCAAATTGCCCATCTTTACTCACCAGGGCCAAAATACCGCTTGCCTGTTTTGAAAAATCAGAAACGTAAAAGAATAAAAGTTTGTTATCGTATTTCGCAATTGGCGAAGCTTTTGGATATACTTCTTCGTTAATAGGTTTTATATCTTTAATGTACGAGGCAAAATAATGCTTATTATCTGCATTTTTAAATTGTTCAACATAACTGTCAGAGATAAAATAATCATCTGTTGAGAAGCGTTTCATATCGCATAGGTATAATTGAGCTTTTTTATTTTGAGATAAATAAATGTCTTCAGTAAATAATTCCTCACGTCCGTTTCTGTCATCTGCTTCTTTTTGTGTTAAAAGACGTTTAGTATCGAGATAATAATAAAAATCATCTCCCGAAGCTGATGTTATCTTCACACGCTTTTTGTAAAGTTCTTTTTCAGCTTTTGTAATACCATCTTTTAATTGAGGATATTTTTTTTGCAACCATTCATTTCCAAATAAACGTTTGCCTGTATAAAGCGCAAAGCCTTGTATGCCGCCTTCTTCAGAAATATTATAGGCAGTATCATTGCTTACATAAAACTCGGTGTCAAATACTTTATAGCGATTAAACAAGTCTTTCCATGCTCTTGGCTTATCTAAAAGCGCTTCAGATGTTATTTTTTTTGTGGCAGGATCGATCAATCGCAATGTATATTTAACGCTGTCCAATCTATTGGTTTGGCTTTTTAATACCAGCCAAACTATAGCGCCTTTAGAGCCAACAAGACAATTGTAATTATCAACGTTTGGTTTTTGCCAGTCGCCAAAAATATCAACCGCAACACTTTGTTTTTTACTACCTACAAAGTAAAAAATGCTGGAACCAATGCCAATTAAAACAAACATAAATACAACAACCACTATTATTGCAACTGGTTTTACAGGTATTGGTTTAAGATCAATATTTTTTGGAATATCAAAATTGACCTGCCTGGTATTATCGTTTTTTAAAATAAAGGTGCTGTTACAATAATCACATTGATAATTAATGCCGCTAATATGCGAAACTTGTGTAGCGCCACATGACGGACATTTTAACTGCTCTACCTTAGCCATTATTTTTTGAATTTATTCTTTAATGCTGCCAATGCACTATTTATATCGTTTGGATTATATTCTTCTTCTTTTGCAACTTTAGGTTTTGATGCTTTTACATTTTGCGTTTCGCCTTTCATGCTTAAAGCAATACGTTTACGTTTAGCGTCAACCTCGGTTACGTTAACCCAAACTTTTTGACCCACTTTTACAATCTTATTGGGATCATCCACAAATTCATCTGCCAGTTGTGAAATGTGAACCAATCCATCCTGATGAACTCCTACATCAACAAAAGCACCAAAATTAGTTACATTGGTTACAATACCCGGTAGACGCATGCCTTCGCGCAGATCGGAAATCTCATGAACATTCTCATCAAAACTAAACACTTCAAAACTTTTACGCGGATCGCGGCCCGGTTTTTCTAACTCCAATAAAATATCTTTTAGAGTTGGCAAACCAACTGTATCGGTTACATATTTTTGAAGTTGAATTTGTTTGCGTTGGTCTTTATTATCAATTAATTCATCAATACTGCAGTTAAGATCAGTTGCCATTTTTTCTACAATATGATAACTTTCAGGATGCACGGCACTTTTATCTAAAGGATGCACACCGTTTTTTACGCGTAAAAACCCAGCACACTGTTCAAATACTTTTTCACCCATACGGGGTACTTCTTTTAAAGCCTTGCGCGATTTAAATTCGCCATGTTCGTTACGGTAATCAACAATATTTTGTGCCAATACAGGCCCAATACCCGAAACATATGATAATAATTGTTTAGATGCAGTATTTAATTCAACGCCAACCGCATTTACACAACCACCAACTACTTCATCTAATTTATTTTTTAATTGATTTTGATCCACGTCATGTTGGTATTGACCAACACCAATAGATTTAGGATCTATTTTTACTAATTCAGCCAATGGATCAGCTAAACGGCGACCAATAGAAACGGCACCACGCACAGTAAGATCGTATGCAGCAAATTCTTCGCGGGCTACTTCGCTTGCAGAATATACAGAGGCACCCGCTTCGCTCACTACAATTACCGGAATGCTTTTTGGAAGCACATCAATGTTGCGAATAAATTGTTCTGTTTCGCGTGAAGCTGTTCCGTTACCAATAGCAATGGCTTCAATGTTATGTTTTTGGCAAAAGGCCAATACAACCATTTCTGCTTCTACAACTTTGCGTTGAGGCTCGTGAGGATAGATAACAGTTTCTTCCAATAATTTTCCTTGCTTATCCAAAGCAACTACTTTGCAACCTGATTTAAATCCGGGGTCGACACCAAGAATAGCTTTTTGACCTAACGGCGCAGCTAACAATAATTCTCTAAGATTATCAGCAAATACAACAATTGCTTTTTCATCGGCTAAGTGTTTTGTCATTAAACGCATTTCAGCTTCAATGCCGGGTTGCAGCAAACGTTTGTAACCATCTTCAATGGCTTCTTTAATTTGGTTGGCTGATTCGCCACGAGAAGTAATTATTTTTTTCTCTATTAAGGCAATGGCTTCTTCATTATCAACGGTAATATCTAAAATTAAAATATCTTCTTTTTCTCCGCGGCGCATGGCCAGCATACGGTGCGAAGGGCAATTCATTAATTTTTCTTCCCATTCAAAATAATCTTCAAATTTTTCACCGGCCTCTTCTTTGCCTTTTATTAAACGGCTTTTGATGGTAGCGGTTCGTTTAAATAATTCGCGCATATTCTCTCTTACAATAGCATCTTCACTTACAATTTCAGAAATGATATCGCGGGCGCCTTGTAAGGCATCTAAAACAGAAGCTACTTCTTTTTCTTCTGATAAGAATTTTTCAGCTTCATCAAAAACAGCATTGTTTTTTTGTTCTAATATAAATTGAGCTAAAGGCTCTAAACCTTTTTCTTTTGCAATGGTAGCTTTTGTTCTGCGTTTGGGTTTGTATGGTAAATAAAGATCCTCAAGTTTATTTAGTGTTTCTGCTTCAAGGATCTTTTCTTTTAATTCAGGTGTTAATTTATTTTGAGAGTCGATAGATTTTAAGATGGATTCGCGGCGTTGTTCCAGTTGTCTTAATCTTTCTACTTCATCGCGTATTTGCATGATCTGAACTTCATCCAAACTGCCTGTAGCTTCTTTACGGTAGCGGGAAATAAAAGGAACTGTAGCACCTTCATCCAGCAATTCAACTGTGGCATTTATACTTTTAAGATCGATCTTTAACAGATCGGCAATTTTTAATAATAATTTCACTTCACTCATAAGTTCTTTCTGTTTTCGTTAAATTTAACCAGCATAAACCGCATATTCGCCTATTTTTTTCAACAATAAATACTTTTTTTGTTTATATTTAGAATAAATTCCAACTATTTGTAATGCAAATTCATCTATATAATAAACAACAAATTTTATGAAGAAAATTCTACTTGCAGTTTTAGCAATTGTGTGTGTGCAATTACCAGCGCAAATATTAAACCCGGGTTTTGAATCGGTTACCGCTAATAAACCAAATAATTATAACACTACCCTTTATAATTATAGTTCTTACCAGATACGTGATACATCTGCTTCGCACACAGGCTCACATGCCGCGTATATAAGAGGATTAAGTGCAGCAAGTTACAGTGTGCAAGGGGCGGTTTTAGGTGTATTTTCTACTACAGGTTTACCTTCGTCGTTACAAGGTTGGTACAAATGCAATATTGTTGGCGGAGATTCTTTGGTATTCAATCCTTATGTATATCAAACAAACACTAATTCGCAATACGCCATTGCTTATACTTTTACAACAGGTACAACTAATGTATATAAACAATTTACTGCACCTTTTAATTATACATTATTTCCAATAACTAATGCAGATACAGTTTTTGTAAGCATTTATTTATCGGGGCAGGGTGTTGACGGGCAAGGGGTTCATATTCCGCAAACCGGAACCTGGGCTATTATTGATGATCTGCAAATGGGACCCGATATTGCTACAGGTATTAACGAAAATAAAATTGTTGATGCAATTGAAAAAGTTTATCCTCAGCCTTCTACCAACATGGCCTTTATGATCTATAATTTAACCGAGACAGCCATTTGCGAATTAAAATTGTTGGATGTTACAGGTAAAGAAATAAAAACAATTTTTAATGATGATAAACAAACTGAAGGCAAATATAAAGCAGAAATTCCTGTGTATGATCTGCCGCAAGGTGTTTACATTGCACAGTTAAAAGTAAACGGTGAAATAAGAACGGCTAAAATTATTAAAGAATAATCAGGCTTGTGCGGTTGGGCCACCAAAGTTCATCGGAAAACCATTCTCAAGATCTTTTATTTTACCATTAACCTGCTCAAATTTTTGAAGATTTTCTGCAAGCGCCTTAACAAGGCGTTTTGCATGTTGAGGTGTTAATACAATGCGCGATTTTACACGTGCTTTTGGTACGCCTGGCATTATTTTAATAAAATCTATCACAAATTCGCTTTGTGAATGCGTAATGATAGCAAGGTTAGAATAAATTCCTTCTGCAATTTCTTCACTTAACTCTATATCTAAATGCGGTTGGTTTTGGTTGTTATTTTCTTCCATAATAATTTGATTTTTATTTTACAAATGCGGCCATTTCATCAGCCATTTTTTTTGCTTCTGCTCCCGCTTTCTCTGCAAAATCTTTTCCGTTAGAAGCATAAATTATTCCACGGCTTGAATTTACAAGCAAGCCAATATCTTTTGTCAGGCCATGTTTGCAAACTTCGGCTAAGCTTCCGCCTTGCGCACCAACACCGGGCACCAATAAAAAATGATCGGGAATTATTTTGCGAATAGCGTCCAGCATTTCTGCTTTTGTGGCGCCCACAACAAACATCATATTATCTTTTGTTCCCCATGAGGCACAGGTTTCAATTACATTTAAATATAATTCTTTGCCATCAACTTTTTTCATTTGAAAATCAACAGCACCTTCATTGCTGGTTAAACCTAATGCAATGGCCCATTTGCCTTCAAATTTTAAAAATGGTTTTACCGAATCGCTTCCCATGTAAGGTGCTACAGTAATAGCATCACAGTTTAAGCGCGAGAAAAAAGCCTTTGCGTACATGGTACTTGTGTTTCCAATGTCGCCACGTTTTGCATCGGCAATTAAAAAATGATCGGGATAATTTTGTTTAATGTATTTAATAGTGTTCTCTAAACTTTCAATACCGTTTAAACCATAAGCTTCATAAAAAGCAGTGTTTGGTTTAAAGGCAACGCAATAAGGTGCTGTGGCATCTATTATTTTTTTATTGAATTCGTAAATAGGATCATCCTCATCATTTAAAATATGCTTTGGCATTTTTTCAATATCGGGATCTAATCCAACACACAAAAAATTCTTTTTGCTTTTTATTTGTTCTATTAACTGGTTACGTGTCATCTTTAATTTGATAATTTGTTTAAGCAATTTTCTATTAGTATTTCAACGCTTTTTTTGTAATCGCTTGTAAATTCTTTTCGCACACGATTGGCAATAATTACGCAAATGGTTAAGCAATTATGGTCTAAGAGTTTTCCCAAACCGTAAAGTGCTGATGTTTCCATTTCAAAATTAGTAATGCGCAGATCGTTTAATTTAAATGCAGTAAGCAATTCATTTAAATTGGGTGCAGAAGCTTTTAAACGTATTTGTCTGCCTTGTGGGCCATAAAATCCGGGCGCTGTAGCAGTAATGCCAACGTGCGTATCGTTTTTAAATTTACTTAATAATTTTTCGCTTGCTGCAACGCAGTAGGGGTACGGTAAATTTTTTTGCCAGTTGGTATGTTTAATGAATGCTTGGCTAATAGCATCTTCATTAATACTTTTCCAGCCTTCATAAAAATTTAAAAGGCCGTCTAATCCAATACCGTGAGAACTTGCTACCAAACCGTTTACCGGAATATCTCCCTGTAAAGCACCGCTGGTACCTAAACGAATAATATTTAATTTACGGTGAACAGGGTTTAATTCTCTTTTTTCTAAATTAATATTTACTGCGGCATCTAATTCGTTTAATACAATATCTATATTATCGGTGCCAATGCCTGTGCTTAGTACGGTTATTCTTTTTGCGTTAAATGTTCCGGTATGTGTAACAAATTCGCGGTGTTCTGTTTTAAAATCTATTTTAGAGAAATAAGAAGATATCTGAGCTACACGATTTTGATCACCCACAACAATTACATCATCTGCAATATCTTCGGCCCTTAAATTTATATGATAAACTCTCTTTTCAGAGCTTAAAATTAATTCTGTTTCGGGAAATTGGGACATGATACAAAGTTTATTGATGTAAATATAATTATAATACAGCTAAATTACGGGCAAAAAAAAACCTTCTCTTGTGGAGAAGGTTTTAATATTTTTAGTTTTAAGATTAGTTTACTAAACCTGTGAAACCAGAATCAGCGCGTAATTTTACGAACTCAACATCATCTTTAGCATAAGCTTTTAAAGCGCCATCTTTTTCGATAGCTGTTTTTAAGTTGCTTAAAACGTCAGCATTGTTTCCACCGCGAGCAGCAGCAACTGCTTTTAAGTAGTAGCTATATCCCATTTCTTTTTCGTTGCTAGCATCAATAGTTTCTTTAACAGCACCAGCGTTACCGTTTAATAACTGAGCTAAAGCTTTGTTATGGCCTTTATAGTCACCAAAATCAGCAACTGCATCAGCATATTTACCATTACGTACTTCTAAGATACCCATGTTATATTTAGTTTCAGGAGCACCACCAGCTTTTTTGTAAAGATCCATTGCGGCAACACGGTTACCGTTTTTAGCTTCAATGATACCTAAGTTGTTGTTAACCTCAGCTTGAGAAGCATTGATACCGGCAGCACGTTTAAATGCAGCACCCGCCTCAGAAACTTTGTTTTGCATTAATAATGCAACACCTAAGTTGTTAGAAGCTCTCCAATCAGTACCATATTGTTTTTCAGCAGAAGTGTAAACCTGAACTTTAGTGTTTACATCGTTAGTTAAATTAGCACCGTATAATAATTCTTCAATTGATAAACTATCAGGGTTTGAAGTCATTAATTTAGTGATCTGTTCATCAGTACGAGATTTTTTGTCAACGTTGATAGTGATCTCTGAACGACGTAATTTTGGTAATACTTTTTCAGCTAACTCAACATACGTTTTAGAAAGATTTTTGATCTCTTTACGACGTTGCTCAGGATCTGAATACATAGTTAAAACACGTAAGATAAGATCTTTATCAGCCATTGTAGAAGCTTCCATTAAAGATTTAAAACCTTCCCAGTCTTCTTTAGTAGTACCAACAGCATATTGTTCTTTAGTTTTACCAAAAGTAATTGCTTTGTTCTTGTTTTTGTTGAACTCGCCCATTACAGCTGTTGAACCTGTTTTAGCACGATCTTTAGCTAAGTTCTCGTTTTTATCAGTTTCACCATCCGGAGATGCGTAAGCTGAAACACTAATACCTTTAAATTCATACCAAGGTGAACTTAAATTTTTAGTAATAAAGTCATTAACAGCTTTCATCTCTTCTGATTTCATTTCAGCAGGACGAACGTTAGATGCATTTATAGTATAATATATATGAGTAGTTTGATTTGCAGGAACGGTTTTAACAAACGCATCTTTACCCATAATTCCTTTTTCGTCGTTACGAACTAACAAAGAAGTAACCATAGTTGCATCCGCTAATTCAACCGGATCAAACTTTTTCTCTTTTTTCTTAACTGTACCTACACCACGTACTTCAACTTTAGCGTTGCGCATATATGGTTCGTAAGCAAATTTTTCTGAAGTATAGTTAAAGGTACCGCCAGATGCGTAACCAATTTTTTGGCCCGAACCTGTAGCTTTTTCACCTACTAATACTACCGGCTTTAAAGCTTTTTCTCCACCATTACCTTTAACAACAGGGGTAAGGGTTAGAGTTACCTTTTTAGCGAATAACTTAGGGTTAAATTTACCACTAACACTAAATTGAATGCTGTCTCCATGCATTTCAATTGGATTTGGAGACACTGTATATTTAATGTCTTTTTGTTTTTTAAGCATTTTACCAAGCCCATCGCAGCTTGTTAAAATTACTGCCACCGATAAACCGGCCCCTATCGTACGTAAAAATTTTGAATTCATCTTTAAAGTTTAGATTTATTAACGTCACAAAAATAGAAAAATATTTTAATTACTACCTAATTTTTTTAACATTTAAAAAAAACTGCATTAATTGTCTATTTTATTCTACTTTTTGGTCTTTTACGTGATTATTTTTTTTGAGTTGCAATTATTCTACTATTAATAATAGTTCTAAATTTGCAGCGTCTTTGGAAAATACCACAAATCATATTACTGTTGCTACATATTCGAAGCTTTCGGGTTTTCTTAAATTAAGTAAACTTGGTCTCGGTTCTTTAGTAGTGTTTTCGGCTGTTGTAACGTATTTTACTGTAGCAAACCACATTAATATCTACGCTGTTATTGCTATAACGGTTGGTGGTTTGTTTGTAACCTCTGCTGCTAATGGGTTTAATCAAATAATTGAAAAGGATTTTGACCGTTTAATGGAGCGTACAAAGAACAGGCCCATGCCAACAGGTGTGCTTACTGATGTTGAGGCTTTTATTTTTTGCACTTTCTTTGGTATTGCAGGTACTATACTGTTATGGGTGTTCACAAACCCGCTATGTGGTATACTTGGCTTTGTTTCTATTATTTTATATGCGGTTGTTTATACGCCTTTAAAAAGAATTTCCCCATTAGCTGTTTTTGTTGGTGCTTTTCCCGGAGCTTTGCCAACTTTAATTGGTGCTGTCGCTGCAACAGAAGGTTTTGGACAAGTAACTTTTTTTGCATTTTTATTATTTATGGTACAATTTGTTTGGCAATTTCCTCATTTTTGGTCTTTAGCGTGGTTTAATAATGAAGATTATGCAAAGGCCGATTTTCATTTATTGCCATCTACAGGTGGTAAAGATGCGGCTTCTAAATTTCAAATACTTATTTATTCAGTTTTTTTATTGATCACAAGTGTTTTTCCTTTCGTATTTCAATTTGTAGGTATAATAAGTGTAAGTGTTTGTATCATTTGTGGCATGGCGCTTCTTTTGCAAGCCTATAATTTTTACCGCCTGCCAACAGATGCTTACGCTAAAAAATTATTTTTCGTTACCCTGGTTTATTTACCGGTAGTTCAACTAGCATTAATGACAAAATCATAAAAATTGGAAACAACTAAAATTAAAAAAGAAAAGCCTCATAAAGAAGAGTTGAGGTTAGCCAGAAGAAAAGCTTCAAAGCCTTTGTTGTGGATAGGTATAGTTAGTATTGTTATGCTTTTTGCAGGCTTAACAAGTGCTTACGTTGTAAGGGCGCAAAACGGTAACTGGCTTGTGTTTCAATTGCCACCTATTATGCTTATTAGTACAGCAGTAATTGTTACCAGTAGCTTAACCCTATTTTTGGCGCAAAGGGCTATTAAAAAAGATAACCTTCAATTAACAAGTATTGCTTTATTAGCTACTTTATTACTTGGCTTTGCCTTTTTTTATACGCAATATGCAGGCTGGAAGCAGTTATCGGCGCAGGGAATTTATTTTGCCGGGAAATTTAGCAATGCCTCGGGATCTTTTTTAATTGTGATAGCTTTTCTGCATTTATTACATATGATAGGAGGCTTAATTGCCCTTACAGTTTCATTAACAAAGTCCTTGTTGAAAAAATATTCATCCTCAGATAGCCTTGGAATTGAGCTGACTGCGATTTATTGGCATTTTCTTGATATTTTATGGGTGTATTTGTTTTTGTTTTTATATTTTTATCGTTAATATTGCAACAGAATTTTTAACATTATTTTAAAATCTAATTATGGCGCATACAGCAGAGTTTGATGCAAAAGCAGCCTGGGACGGCGGACAATCGCCCTTCAGGATAAGTTACGGGAAAATGATGATGTGGTTTTTCCTTGTTTCCGATGCTTTAACTTTTGGAGGTTTATTGGTTTCTTATGGCTTTATTCGCCACAAATATGCCGATGTTTGGCCAAAAGCTGAAAACGTATTTACTCACTTCCCTTTTATTGAACAACATTTGCCTTTGGCTTACGTAGGTTTAATGACGTTTATTTTAATTATGTCGTCTGTTACAATGGTATTGGCTGTTGAGGCTGGTCACCGTATGGACAGAAGAGGGGTTACTGTTTGGATGTTTTGGACAATTGTTGGGGGTGCTACTTTCGTAGGATCGCAAGCCTGGGAGTGGTATCACTTTATTGTTGGAACTGAAGAAGGCGCTTTAAGAAATGTGTGGGATATGGCTACTAAAACGTATGTTCAGGAAACCTATCATGGAGCAACCATGGCGGTAAATGAATATGGGGTGCCGCAATTTGCCAATTACTTTTTCTTTATTACCGGTTTCCACGGTTTCCACGTATTTTCGGGTGTAATTATCAATTTGGTTATTTTCTTAAACGTATTAAAAGGCACTTATGAAAAACGCGGTCATTACGAAATGATCGAAAAAGTTGGTCTTTACTGGCACTTCGTAGATCTTGTATGGGTATTCGTATTTACCTTCTTCTACTTATTGTAATTTTATAATTAATAAATTAAAGAACTTTAAAACTAAATATTATGTCAGAATTTCACGATGATTATCCACATTACGAAACAATGTACAACCATGATGAGGCGTATGGTAAAAAAGCACGTCGTACATTATGGAATGTATTTTGGATAATGCTTATAATAACTATTTTTGAATTAATTATCGGTTCAATGGCCCCAAGCCATGGTTGGTCTGGTACATTAGGTTTAAAAGTATTATTTATTGGTTTAACTGTTGTTAAAGCAGCTGCCATTGTTTTATGGTTCATGCACTTAGGCCACGAAACTAAATTCTTTAAGTATGTGATCTTGTTGCCATACATTACTTTTATCCTTTATGCTATCTTCATTATTTTAGTGGAAGGTATCTATTCAGGTCAGCCGGGTAATTTTACACGCGTAGATAAAATATTTATTGAGCAACAACAAAATTTAAAAAGCGGTCATCATGGTGCTGCTGGTGGACATGAGAAAGAAGGTGCTCATAGCGAAGAACACGCTACAGAAGCACATCACTAATAAAAACTTTAATAATAAAAAAGGCTGCCTTTAAAGCAGCCTTTTTTATTTATACATTTATATAACAATAAAATACGATCATGAAAAAAATTCTACTCCTTATTGTTTTTGTTTTTACTATTGCAGCTAAAGCACAAGTAAATACATTTTCTTTTACTATTAATGGTACTGCCCCAACAGGTTTTACAACTGCTTTAAATATTGCCGGGCAAAAATGGAGCAACTATTTACAGATAACAGTTCCTATAAAAGTAAACGTATTTATTGTTAATGCTTCTTTTTTACCTTTCTCTGCCATAACATTTGCTAATGGTCGTAAAAATTTTACCAACGCGCCATTTGCAAATATTTTATACACAACGCCTTTGGCAAATCAATTGGCAGGTGTTGAAACCAATGCAGGCGAATATGATATGGATATTTATTTTAATCTTTATACTTCTTATTATTTTGGTACTGGTAAGCCACCGGCCTCGCAAACCGATTTTATTTCTACAGCAATGCACGAAATAGGGCATGGCTTAGGTTTTTACAGCGATGGTTTTGTAGATAATTCAGGCAAGGGATCTTTTGGTAATATTCCTTCTTCAACATTTCCTATTGCAACATCTTTTCCTTGGCGCGGACAAGATAGTGTGCCGGGCATCTTTGATAAATACATGGTAAAAACATCCGGTAATCATTTAACCACTTGTGCACCTCAAAATTCTACCGCTCTTGGTGATAGTTTAAAAAATGGCCCCCTTTATTTTAGTGGCCCATTATATGCTAATGCGTCTCATTCAAACACACCGGTAAGATTAGCGGGCGGTGCAGGAACTTTTACAATAGGTGTAGATCTTTTGCACATTCACCAGTCTTATGCTAATACAATAATGTCTTACTATTGGGGCCCCGGCGATACTGTGCGTATACCCGCACCGTGGGAGTTAGGAATACTAAAAGAGATAGGTTGGAATTTAAAACCGGTTGGCATTAAAGAAATTAATAATGACGCAATGGCAAGTGTATTTCCAAATCCGGCAAACACAACTTTAAATGTTGCAGGACAAAATATTAAAAATGTAAACGTATTTAATTCTGTTGGCGAGTTAGTTCTTATCAAAGAAAATATTTTAAAAACAGAAGCGCTTACTCTTGAAGTAGAGAATTTAAAAGAAGGTATTTATTTTTTAAAGGTCTCTTTTAATAATAGCTCCCAAACTTCAGGTAAAAAAATAATTATCAAACACTAATACGTTTTAAAGCGTATTTTAAACTCTAAATTCTGTAAATAATTTTAAAATCTAAATTTATTTAGTAATTTCATGATAACTATAAAACCCATAAGTCATGAAGAAAATATTTACGATCTTATTTTTAGCTCTAAGCTGTTTTATTATTGCACAACCGACTAATTTCTCATCGCGAGGTATTGGCGGCGGGGGCGCTTTATTTGCTGTTTCTATAAATCCGGCTAACAATTCAGAGTATTACATCTCCTGCGATATGGGAGAGCTTTTTCATACTACCAATTTTGGAAATGCCTATAACCAGGTAAATTTTCAGCAATTAATTGGCGGGCATAATTCTAAAGTTTGTTTTACATCTACATCCGGCCTTTTATATTCTGTTAGCTATGCTAAAGATATGGTAAGGCCAATGAAAAGCACCGATAATGGTGTAACGTGGACAGTTTTAGCTGGTAATCCAGATAATACAGAAGAAACATTTAGCATTGATGCTGATTATAATAACCCACAACGTGTTATTATTTCTTATTATGGTGAAATTTATTTTTCATCTAATGGCGGTACAACTTTTACAAGCATCCATACTGCAACTAATACCGGCGCAGGTAATGTTGTAGGCGGTGTTTTCTTTGATGGTAATAATATTTACATCGGTACAAACGATGGTGTGTTGCTTTCTACAAATGGTGGCACATCCTGGGGTACTGCAGCTATTACAGGTATTCCTGCAGGAGAAAGAATTTGGTCGTTTGCAGGCGCAAAAGTGGGAGCTACAACCCGTTTCTTTTGCATCACTGCTAATGTTGGCGATATTTATGTGGGACTCGTAGGTTCTGATTATTATCAATTTGCAAAAGGTGTATATGCTGTTGATTATGGTTCAGGAAACTGGACGCCAAAGTTAACAGGTATTAATTTAACTAATGATTATCCAATGTTTGTGGGTATGGCAGGTAACGATATTAATACTGTATATCTTGCCGGAAGTAATAATAATTCTTATCCAACTGTTTTTAAAACAACAAACGCCGGTACCAATTGGACAAATGTTTTTAATACAACTACCAATCAAAATATTATTACAGGCTGGAGCGGCCAGGGCGGTGATCGCCCTTGGAGTTACGGTGAATGTGCTTTTGGAATTGCAGTGGCGCCTAATAATTCACAAAGCGTATTGTTTGGCGATTTTGGCTTTGCACATAAAACAAATAATGGTGGTACAAGCTGGTCGCAGGGCTATGTTGATCCGGCAGGTCAACATCCTGCAAACGCTGCTACACCGGCTAATCAAAGTTATCAAAGTGTTGGTATTGAAAATACAACCTGCTGGCAGGTAGAATGGATGGGCGGAAACAATATGTTTGCCTGTTTTTCTGACATTCGCGGTGTAAGAAGTACAGATGCAGGGCTTTCATGGTCGTTCAATTATACGGGCCACGCCGCTAATTCAATGTACCGCATTGCAAAACACCCTACTAACGGTACGCTGTATGCCGGAACTTCAAATATTCATGACATGTATCAGAGCACGCGCTTAGCGGATGCGCAATTAGATGCAGCAGATGCTAACGGTAAAATTATTTATTCTACAAATAACGGCGCAAGCTGGACAAACTTAAAAGTATTTAACCATCCTGTTTTTTGGGTGGCTTTAGATCCTAACAATGCAAACCGTGCCTACGCAAGTGTTATTCACTACAATGGCGGCGCAGGTGTTGGCGGTATTTATGTTACAAGCGATCTTAATAATCTTGCAACATCAACATGGACATTATTACCTAATCCTCCACGTACAGAAAAACATCCTGCAAGTATTGTTGTTTTAAATGATGGAAAAGTGGTTGCTACCTACTCAGGCAGAAGAACTAGTGCTGGCGCATTTACTGCCAGTTCGGGTGTATTTATTTTCGATCCTGCATTAAATAGCTGGACAGATGTTTCGCATACAGGTATGTTCTATTGGACAAAAGATGTGGTGATCGATCCAAACGATCCTTTACAAAACACATGGTATGCCGGTGTATTTAGTGGCTGGGGCGGCCCGGCAAGCGGTCTTGGTGGTTTGTATAAAACAACCAACCGCGGTTTAAGCTGGGTTAAATTAACCAATACTTCTATTATTGACAGGGTTACATCATGTACATTCAATCCAAACAATGCTAATCAAATATTTATGACCACCGAAACAGATGGCTTATGGGTATGTAATAATATTAATGCTGCTACACCAACTTTTTCTGTAGTGCAAAGTTACCCATTTCAACAACCTGAAAGAGTTTTCTTTAATCCTTTTAATGCAAACGAAATGTGGGTAACAAGTTTTGGAAACGGTATGAAGGTAGGAAGCTTATTACCAACTGGCATTGTAGAATTTAAAGACCATGCAGATAGCTTTTTTGTTTATCCAAATCCGGCTACTGATATGGTATCTATTGCAGGTAAATATGATGAGGTTGAAATTTATGACATCACCGGTCGTTTAATAAATAAAACAAAAGGCAATGCAGGTATTAATGTTTCAGAATTTGAAAATGGAACTTATATTGCTAAGATCTCATCTGAAGGAAACGTTGTTTCTACTAAGAAATTTGTTGTAGCAAAATAATTCAATTTATTCCCCCTTTGTAAAAGGGGGTTAGGGGGATTAATAAATCATAATCTTTTTAATTAACCGTCATTGTTTTTACAGTGGCGGTTTTTTGTTTCGTCCCTACGGGACTTAATTAACTATTACTTTTTTACAGATATTTTGTCCCTAAAGGGATTACTACATTTTTTATAATAGTCCCGTAGGGACTTAATATGCATATATTTTTGTAGTTTTACGTTACAAATGAAAAAGGTTCTAATTCTCACTTACTATTGGCCGCCAAGTGGTGGAGCAGGAGTACAGCGTTGGTTAAAGTTTGTAAAATACATGCGTGAGTTTGGCTACGAGCCTGTTGTTTATACAGCGGAAAACGGTGAGATTCCGGTAGTAGATGAGAGTCTGCAAAAAGATGTACCTAATGGAATTACCATTTTAAAAACACCTATTTGGGAACCCTATGGTTTTTATAAAAAATTTATTGGCCGTAAAAAAGATGATAAAATAAATGCCTCTTTTTTAAGCGAGAATAAAAAAACAGGTATCACCGAAAAAATAAGTATTTGGATCCGCGGAAATTTTTTCATTCCTGACGCTCGTAAATATTGGATAAAACCAAGTATCAATTATCTGAACGAATACATTCAAAAAAACAAAATAGATCTTGTTATAAGTAGTGGCCCGCCACACAGTATGCATTTAATTGCGCTGGGTTTAAAAAAGAAATTCTCAAATTTAAAATGGATAGCAGATTTTAGAGACCCCTGGACAAATATTGATTTCTACGAGAAATTAATGTTAACGAGCTGGGCAGATAAAAAGCATCATAAACAAGAGTTGAGTGTGTTGCAAAATGCAGATGTTGTTTTAAGCATTGGACAAAGCATGAGTGATGAATTAATGGAGATCTATAAAAAAGCAGGAGGGAAGAATCTTGATAAATTTAAAGTGATCACCAATGGTTTTGATTCTGAAGATTTGCATGTTGGATCAATTGAAAAAGATAAAAAATTCAGCATTGCACATATTGGCACTTTGGTAAAGGACCGTAACCCAATAGTATTGTGGAAAGTGCTAAAGAAAATAGTTTCTGAGAACGCACAATTTAAAGATCAACTCGAAATTAAACTGGTGGGTAAGATTGATATTTTTGTAAAAGAACAAATAGAAGAATTTGGTCTCTCAAAATTTGTAAATAAGATTGATTATTTACCACATAATAAAGTTATTGAAGAACAACAACGTTCTAAACTATTATTGTTGCTGGTTAATAATACCAAAAATGCAAAAGGCATTTTAACGGGTAAATTTTTTGAATACATGAGTGCTAAAGCACCAATATTGGCTATTGGTCCTGTAGATGGTGACTTAGCCAAGATATTGAACGAGACCAACACCGGCTTAATAAGTGATTTTACCGATGAGCTAAGTCTGGAAAAAAATATTCTTGCCTATTTTAACGGCAAAGCAAGAGAAGCCAACGAAGCCAAAGTAAACAAATATAGCAGGAAAGAATTGACAAGGGATTTGTGTTTGCTTTTGACTAATTTGAAATAATAAGAATTTGTTTATTTACAGGTATATACGCATAATCTCATTTTTTTTCTTATTTACATCCTTTATCAACTCTGATGTTTTTCTAAAACCGCGTTTTGTTAAAATTAATGACAAGGTAATTAATAAATTATGCGATAAACATTGGAAACTTGAGCATGTGGAAGAGACTTTAGGTTCTGAAACAAAAATCTACAGTGTATCATATCCTACAAATTATGTAACGCCTTATTTTTTAAAGAGTGGAAAGTTTTTTAATTCTTTATCCAATACAATAAAAACAGATTCATGTAAAGGCAAAGATCATTGTGGAGTATGGAGTTACACAGTTAAAAGTTTAATAATAACATTAGAAAAAAATCAACCACCCCAAATAAGTTTTTTTGGAGAAATGTTTATTAGGTCAATTACAGATACAACAGTAGTTTTTCAAAAAAATATTGCGAGGGATGGCACTTGGGCCAAAATTTATTTTTTCAACAAGCACAAAAAAGAATAATAATTCTATTTTACCTTTTACTTATTATATCACTCCGGCATCGCCCACTTATTTCTAAACGTTTCTGAATAATACGCAATACGTGAAATGGTTGCAATAGCGCGTTCCTGATTAAAAAAGGCCGAGCACTCAATAGTTTCTTTAATGATGATATCATCTTTAGCCACAGCAAAACTTGCTTCCACTAATCCATGGTTTTCTTCCAACAACATTTTTAATATATCGGCATTGTTTGGATTTTTTAATTTGGTAACAGGGCTCAACACCTGAAAAAATACGCGCTCGTGTTCTTCCCAAATATCTAACAATACTTCGGTGCTTTTATCTTTACTGATGTTGTATTGGCCTTCGTTTACTTTTGCCTCTGTGGGGTTAATGCCTAAAGTTTTAAGTGTTGATTCAATGGTGGCGATGATCTGTTGGTACATAGTTATTGTATTGCTGTTGTCAATTGATTTAATTTATCTATAAATAATTGTGAAGTATGATTGGTGTAATATTTTTGTTTGAACTGGCCCACCCATTGTATGCCTTTAATACTGTTGGTTAAAAAAACTTCGTCGCCATTCATTAAGGTATTTATGGTGATGGGGCTTTCAAAAGTGAGGATCTTATTTTGTGTTGCCAGGCTCATGATTTGTTTGCGCATAACACCGGCCACACAGCCTTCTGTTAAAGGTGGTGTGTATAAAGTGCCATTCTTTACAATAAAAACGTTTGAGCTTATGCTTTCACAAATGGCACCGGTATCGTTAATTAAAAAACATTCATCCAGCTTCATGCTTTGTTTGGCAAGGCCTGCCATTACATATAACAAAGCATTTCCCGTTTTTAAATTGGCTAATTTGTTTAAAGGTTTTTTAAGATCGGCATACACATCTACCCAAAAGCCTTTTTGATTTAGTTCGTAAGGGCCTTGTACTTCTTCGCTTTCAATTAAAAAAGAAATGTCATTTGTTTCGGGGCTATAATAGCCGCCTTCATTTCTAAAAACAGTTAAGCGTATTCTTGCATTAGGTGCATGCGTATTATGTTTTAATAATTGCATGATCAGCTCATGAATATTTTCGGTATTAAACTCTGCTGGCAGGTTCATGCGCAAAACTGTCATGCCCAACTTTAAACGGGTAATATGATCGCGTAAGAACATTACTTTATTATTGCAAAAGCGAATGCTCTCAAACAAAGCGTCGCCATACCTAAAGGCGCGGTTATTAAAGGCAACACTTGGCTCATAAATACTTATGAGATGCCCATTCAATATGCAATAACTGTCTTTCAAAATATATGTTACAAAATTTGCAAATTTTAAGGCTTAAATATCTCATTATCAATTAACTTAATAACAGTTAAAAGTTAATCAAAACGGCAAAACATACCAATGTTAAACCTGCCGTTTAAACCATTAATTCATGACATTTTAGCGTTAATAAACTTTTGCACATTATTTGAAAGAACAACATCCAAACACTACATTTGGTTTAATTAAAAATTTAAAATTATGTTCGACAATAATGAATTCAAAAAATATGCTACAAAACATGTAGGCATTAATAGTTTAACTTACGATAGTTATACTTCGCGCATTCAATCTTCTTTAACTCCTTATATCATCGAAGAGCGTCAGCTTAACGTTGCGCAAATGGACGTTTTCTCGCGTTTAATGATGGATCGTATCATCTTTTTAGGTACAGGTATTAACGATCAGGTTGCTAATATCGTACAGGCACAATTACTTTTTTTAGAAAGCGTTGATGCAAAAAAAGATATCCAGATCTACGTTAACTCACCTGGAGGTAGCGTTTATGCAGGTTTAGGTATTTACGATACTATGCAGATCATTAAGCCGGATGTTGCTACTATTTGTACAGGTATGGCTGCCAGTATGGGTGCAGTATTACAGTGTGCTGGTGCTAAAGGCAAGCGTACAGCTTTAAAACATGCACGTATTATGATTCACCAGCCTTTAGGTGGTGCAGAAGGCCAAGCCAGCGATATTGAAATTACAGCAAGAGAGATACAAAAATTGAAAAAAGAGTTGTATGATATTATTGCTACTCATAGCGGCCAAACCTATGAAAAAGTATGGGCCGATAGTGACCGTGACTATTGGATGATAGCGCAGGAAGCTAAAGAATACGGTATGATAGATGAAGTGTTAGAAAGAAAATAACAGTAAATTATAATAGAAATGATCCCTCAAAACATTGTTTTGGGGGATTTTTTTTCCATATGGCTTTAAAAAATCACAAAATGGGTCTTTAAATTTTGTGTTTAGGGCAGATATAAATATATTTGGTAATAATTACAAATCTAAAATTATGAAGAAATTACTTTCGGCTTTATTTATAGCTTCTACCGTAGTTGTAATAGCGCAGCCTAAAAAAGATCCAAAAATGGCGGCTACTTTAACTCCCGGTTATTATGTTGGTATGAAAAACGATACTACCAAAGGTGAGATACAAACTAATCCTTTAGGTGGTGAGACCGATTTTTATAAAGGTTTTAATTTCAAAAAAGGTGCTGCAAAATTAGCGGCTGTAACTACTAAAAAAGCAAAAAAATATGGTTTCGACGGCAGAAATTTTATTGTTATACCATTTGATGCCGGTGAAGTTTATATTGAGTATTTAGCAAAAGGACGTTTATGTTTTTACGAATATAAATATCCAAGCACTTATGCAGGACAGCCGGTTGTTGAAAGTATTTATTTTATTCATGATACAAAAGCTGATGAGTCTTCAAAAGAGCTTAGAGAAATAAAACAGATCTCTCAAAAATTCTATAAAAATGCTATTAAGGATTATATGAAAGAGCATAAAGAGATTTGGGATGGTCTTGATAAATTTACTTTTAATAAAGAAGCAATTGCAAATGCAATAAGACAATACAACACTTATTACTCAAGCAGCGACGATGTTAAAGTGGAGGTTGAGACCGAGAAAGTAACCGGTGATGATGGCGAAGTAAAAGAATAAAATTTAAAAGATCCCTCCCAAAAGAGGGATTTTTTTTATCTTCACATTCATGAAAAAAATTCTTGCTATTGCTTTTACAGCTTTATTTGTAAGCTGTTCAGAAAATAAACCTGAAGTTGCCAAAGAAGAAATTAAAACTGTGCAAGTAGTATTTGATACTATTACTATTGGTAATAAAGTTTATAAAATGCAAAACCTGGCAGATACCAATTTTGTTTTCGAAAAATTTAACCTTTATGATCCTTCAGATTCTGCTTATATTGAAAAGCATAAAGAGTTTGTAAGCAGAACAGGTGATACGCTTTATTTGAAATGTGACAATGGTATAATAATAAAATTAAAAAGTAACAGAGATGATGGCGATTACGAGGTTTATGATTTTAAATACATTAACAAAGATCTTAATGCATTTGTTTTGCTGTGTTCTTTTTACGAAGCAGCCGATGTTTGGTTGGTAAATAAAGCAAATGGTGATACGCTTAAAACAATTGGTTACCCGGTTGTTTCGCCAAATAAAAAACAATTTGTTTGTTATAATATTGATCTTGAAGCGGCGTTTAGCTTAAATGGTTTTGAGCTATTTGATCACACAAATGGTAAATATCAGCGCAAAGGTTTGCGCGAAATAAACGATTGGGGCCCCGAAAGCGTAAAGTGGAAGGATGACACAACACTTATTGTGAGAGCGCTTAGTGGTTATGGCGATCCTACAAAAATATCATGTAAGGCTATATACGTTAAGTAAGCCTTTTTTCAACGGCTAAAAATATCTGCTAGTCTAAAAACGCTTAGGATGAATTGTTAAAATGCTGGCTTTTAACAAACAGATTGATGAACTTCAATCTTGTATAAGTAAATCTCTAAAATCTGTATGAAACATTTAACACTCGTTGCTAACGAAATGTTTTTTTCGAAACATTTGTCGTATCAAATTCTTTTTGCTTTTGTATTAATGATCTTAATGAGTTTAAATAAATAATCACGCTTTTTTCTTAGGCGTTTTTACTTCTTTCCATTCAACAATATCTCTTATAACTACCGATGCGCAGGTTAAACCAAATGCTGCAGGTAAATAGGATATTGTACCATAAGCCGATTTTTTAAATTTGCTTCCATCTGTTTTCATGATAGAATGTTTTGCAGGATTCTCAGCGCTAAAAACAGATTTAATACCTTTATAAATATTCATATAGCGTAAACGCTTTCTTACATATTGCGCCATTGGGCAAACCTCTGTTTTAGAAATATCCACCACCTGTATTTGCGTAGGATCCATTTTTCCGCCTGCACCCATGCTCGAAATAATGCGTTGATTATTCCAATACGCCATTTGTAATAGATATAGTTTTGGAGAAATGCTATCAATAGCATCAATAACATAAGTAAATTTTTGTTTCATAAATTCTTTCATGTCGTCAGGCGTTTTAAAAGAATCTACAATTGTAAGATCAACATCAGGATTAATTAATTTAATACGCTCACCCATTAAGTGTGCTTTGTTTTGTCCGTGGGTGGAAACCAAAGCTTGTAACTGACGGTTCCTGTTTGTTGGATCAACGGTATCACCATCAATAATGGTCATTTTTCCTACACCGCTTCTGGCAATGGCTTCAGCAGCATAAGAGCCAACGCCACCAAGGCCAACAATTAAAACATGCGCGTTATTTAATTTCTCTAATCCCTTTGCTCCAACCAGTAAAGAGGTGCGTTCCATCCAGCTTGTATCCATTATAATTGTATTTTAAAAACGGTTTCAAAATTACTTTGTATCTGTTGCTTTATTATTTCCTCATCAACCCCTAATATTTCAGCGGCTTTTCTGTAAACATATTTTATTGATAGATCGGCATCATCGGTCTCTAAAAAGAAATTTTTCCTTCCAACATTCTTAATTGCTTTGGATGCATTTGATTCGTAACCCAGCAGCGCTTTGCCAAACGAAAAATAATAGCCTTCGTTTACCATCACACGGGCAATGTTTTCATTATTGTTAAAGCCGTGTACTATAACGGGTACTTTGTTATCATTTAAGTTCAGGCAATTAATAAGCTCGTTAAATGCTTTAACACAATGAATGATCAAAGGTTTATTTATTTTATTGGCAATTTTTATTTGTTCAACAAAAACTTTTTCCTGAAACTCAAAATCTACTTTGCATAATTTATCCAAGCCACATTCACCTATGGCCATACAGCGTTTTTCATGTGCTATCACTTCCAGTTTTCCTAATTGCGCCTCATAGGTTTCTTTATCAAGATACCAGGGATGAAGTCCGTATGAATAATGATTGGCCTTTACGGTAGAATCAACATGCAAATTCACCAACTCTATTTTAGCGTCGTATAACTGTAAATGCGTATGGGTGTTAATAAACACGGTTAAATTTTTTTAATTGAGATCAGATTTCCAAAGGCAAACTTAGTAACTTTAAAAATCAAAATTTTAGCATGAGTTTGGATAATTATAACAAAGTAACGTCAATAACCTTTAAAGAGCTGGAAGCCACTGTTGGTAAAGACTTTATAAGCTCTGATAAAGAGCAATTAGAGAAATATGGACAGGATGAGACCGAAGATTTTGTGTTTTATGCCGATGTTGTTATAAAGCCTCAAACTGTTGAGCAGGTGGCTGCGGTAGCTAAAATTTGTAATATTAATAAAATTGCTTTAACCACACGGGGTGCAGGTACAGGGCTTAGCGGAGGCGCATTACCTATAAAAGGAGGCGTTCTTTTGAGCATGGAAAAATTCAATAAGATCTTAAGTATTGATGAACACAATTTGCAGGCTACAGTTGAACCAGGGGTTATAAATTATATTTTTCAGGAAGAGGTTAAAAAGCTGGGATTATTTTATCCGCCAGACCCTGCAAGCTGGGGTAGTTGTAGTTTAGGTGGTAACATTGCGCATAGCAGCGGTGGACCAAAAGCCGTTAAATACGGCACTACACGCGATTACGTTTTAAATTTAGAAGTTGTTTTGCCAAATGGCGAAATAATATGGACCGGTGCTAACACTTTAAAATATTCTACCGGCTATAATCTTACACATTTAATGGTTGGCAGCGAAGGCACACTTGGTATCGTAACTAAAATAGTTTTTAAATTAATCCCATTGCCAAAGCATGATCTGTTAATGCTTATTCCTTTTACAAGTGCAGAACAGGCCTGTAAAGCAGTTGGAGAAGTGTTTCGGGCAGGTATTATACCAAGCGCTATGGAATTTATGGAACGTGATGCAATTGATTGGAGCATTAAATATAGTGGAGAGGTTAATTTTGAAATTAAGCCCGAATGGCAAGCATTGTTGTTGGTTGAGGTAGATGGAAATAATATGGATGTGTTAATGAACGATTGCGAAATTATTAGCGGAGTAATGCAAGCCAATAATTGCGATGAGATATTATTTGCAGATAGCGCTGAGCAAAAAAATGCGCTATGGAAAATAAGAAGAAAAGTAGGAGAGGCCGTAAAAAGTAACAGTGTGTATAAAGAAGAAGATACTGTTGTACCACGTGCAGAATTGCCAACGCTTTTAAAAGGTGTAAAAGAGATAGGAAAGAAATACGGATTTAAGTCTGTTTGTTATGGCCATGCAGGCGACGGCAATTTACATGTAAATATTATTAAAGGCGACTTAAGTGATGAGGTTTGGGATAAAGATCTGCCAAAAGGTATTGTAGAAATATTTGAGCTGTGCAAGAAATTAGGTGGCACCATTAGTGGTGAACATGGTATTGGACTAGTGCAGAAAAATTATTTGCCCATTGTGTTTTCTGCATATCATTTAGAATTAATGAAGAATATTAAAAAGGTTTTTGATTCGAATTATATCTTAAATCCGGGCAAGATCTTTGATTGAACTATTCTATTATTCTATTATTAATTTTTTTACTGATTTATCTCCATTGGCGAAGTTGATCTTTAAAGAATAAATTCCTTTTGCATTATTACTAATTGAATAATTATTTTCATTTATTTTTATTAAGCTTACTTCTTTTCCTAAAACATCAAATACTGTTATCTGAGAAATATTTTTTTCGGTTGATAGTGAGAAATTTCCGCCGGAAGGATTTGGGTAAACCAACACCATATTTGAATTGCTTATTTCTTTTTCACCTGTTGTAATGGCACATGAAGCAGCGCTTGTTTTTAAATAAGTATTACAAAAATTCCATATATAAAGTGCGGCATTAAAGCCTGAGACATTAGGCCAATTGTGCCCGCCACCATGTATTCTTATAAGAGAAACTTCTTTAACTGCAGATGTTGGCGCGCAAAAAGAAAGCCTGGTGACACTATTTGTAATTATACTGGTGGTAGATGTATAAGTACTTTGATTACAATTTTGATATGCAATGCCCGACAACGGCCATTCTCCCCATGCAGCTGGCGTATGATTAGGGTCAGGGTAACTTACAGTGGCATCTGCATCTCCATGTATGTGATAGATCGGAACTTCAACGTACGAGGCGGATGAAAGATAAGTGTTGATAAAAGTATTATCACCCCAAAGGCTACCCGCAACAGGACAAAAAGCCGCAATTTTATTTGGTAACTGTAAAGCTAAATTATAACTCATAAATCCTCCGGCAGAATGGCCTGTTACATATACTTTTTGTGAATTTATTTGATACGTATTGCATAAATATGAAATGAGGTCAGAAATAAATAAAACATCATCCGGTGCCGAAGGATTATTTAATCCTGCATCTCCCGGTACATTATCTGCGTACCGGTTCCAAGAGCTGTTTTTTGCATCGGGATATACAGCTAAAAAATTTTGAGTGTTTGATACTGCATCAAAACCCGAATAGCCTTTAATTCCGGCGCCCGTTCCTCCATCGCCATGCAGTACAAGCATTACCGGCAAGTTTGGCGCAACACTTGTGCCCGGACAGTGAAAAGCAAAACTTCGTGTAATACTGCCGGAAACTAATGTTCCCGTTCCATCCAAAGCAAAAACTACCTGGGTAGATAATATAAATATAAAAACAGTTATGTTATGTAGTGCGTTTTTCATATTGCTTATTTTACATCTAATATATTTAAATAATTAGCTATTTCCTATTTTAGAGCATAGTTTAACTTTTAATAAATTGCCAGATGAATAGAAACATAATAACATTTACTAATTATTTTTTGTAGGTCGATAGAATTTAGTAATTTCAAATAAAATTAAACATCATATAAAAATTATCCCATGAAAAAACATTTATTCATTTTATCGTTTTGTTTTATTTCTGTTCTCGCTTTTGCACAGGCAAATAAAACAACTAAAAGAGTTTGCGGAAGTGAAACACCCAGTGCAGAATGGAATGAATGGTTCAATAAAAAAGTAGAGGAGTTTAAAAAAGCCAATGCTTCATTAAAAAATCAAAGTGCTAATTATACTATTCCGGTAATTTTTCACGTAATACATGGTGGCCAAAGTGTTGGTACCTATCCAAATATCTCGCAAGCACAAATTAACTCGCAGATAACTATTTTAAATAACGATTTTGCCGGTACGGGTTTAAATGTTGGAAATGCAAACACTACAGCCTTTGCAGCTTTTGTTGCAAATTGCAATGTTAACTTTTGCCTTGCTCAAAAAGACAAGAATGGTGTAACGTTAGCAGAGCCGGGAATTGAAAGGATGAATTATATTTCTAACAGTTGGGCCGATCCTACTACCTTTACAACTACTACGGATTTTAGAAATTATATTGAAGGAACTGTTAAGCCGGCTACAATTTGGGACCCTACACGTTTTTTAAATATCTGGTTAACCGATGTTAACGGTGCGGTTGGTTTGTTGGGTTATGCCACATTTCCTCCAGGTACTGGTTTAAGTGGTTTAACAAGTGGTTTGGGAACTGCAACAACAGATGGTGTTTGGTGCTGGACAAAAAGTATTGGCGATGTTGGAACACTATTCCCTCCATATAACAAAGGAAGAACCGCTACTCACGAAATTGGCCACTGGTTAGGTCTTCGTCACATATGGGGCGATGCGAGCTGTGGAAATGATTTTTGTAATGATACACCCGCGCAACAGCAAGATAATAATGGATGCCCGGGTTACCCTCACGTTACTTGCTCTAATGGCCCAAATGGCGATATGTTTATGAACTTTATGGATTATTCAGATGACGCTTGTATGTATATGTTTACACCCGATCAACGTGACCGTATTCAAACATCTATGGCTAACTGCCCATTCAGATCACAATTAACGGCAAGCTCGGCTACGTTATGCAGTGGTGCGCCTGTTGTATGTTCGTATACAGTTTCTAATTTTACAAATACAGATACATTGGCAAATCCGCTTGGACAAAGAAGAGCAACAAGTTCAGGTGAACCTGGTTGCCTTACAGGAGCAGGAAAAGCAGGGTATATTGCAGGTACTAACTGTTTTGGCGATCTTGAAAAAGCCGAATTTATAAGCGCATCAAAATACTCAAGCGCAACCAATCCAGTAATAAGTGGTGTGGTGGTTTTATTTTTTAATTACACAGGTGTAGGTACAGATGGAACAGGTAATGTTGATATGAAGATCTACAATGGCTCTTCCGCAGCTTCTGCACCGGGTTCTTTAATCGGATCAACTACCTCAAATTTATCAACCATAGCTGCAACAACTAATACAACAAGTGTTAGCTATTGCGGTAACCCTAATCTTGCATTTGGTGTGCCGGTTATAATGCCATATAAATTTATGTTTTCGTCGCCTGTAAATGCACCAACTTCGGGTGGTTTTTTTGCTTCGGTATCTATTCCTAACAATGCCGGAGATACAGTTGCCATATTTGATAAATTAACAGGCACCGCTAATACAGCCTGGGAAAAATGGAGTGATAACAGCTGGCATGATATGAAAACAGCATGGGGCGGAAGCCGTAGTTTTAATTTAGCTATTTTGCCAATTATTGATTGCGCAACCGGTGTAAAAGAAAATTCTGTTTTAAGCAGTGCGGTTAACTTATATCCAAATCCATCTAATGGCAACTTTAACGTGATCACCACTTTTGCAAATTCGCAAAATATTGAGATAACGGTTTACAATATGCTAGGTCAAAACGTTTATTCAAATAAATTAAATAATATTTCACAAACAGTTCATGAGGTTGATGTTAGAAACCAATCAAGTGGTGTTTATTTGGTAGAGGTAAAAAGCGGAAGCGAAAAGGTTGTGAAGAGAATGGTGTTGGCCAAATAAAAAAAAACTTCTAATACTCTATGTTCGCATAAACGGTATCCTTATTATTTTGGATTGGCATTGAAATTGTACCTCCGCCGGTGATAGAAGGACCGATAAGGCCATAGTGAAATATAAAATTGTGGTTATTATCTTCATATTCTTTCTTTGTTATACCACGATAGTATACAAATGAATTAACAGCTCCTGTCGGACAGCCGTTAAAATGAATGTAATTATCAGTGGGAAAAGGATCGGAAATATAAAAATCATATGGAAGCGAAGAAGTATGGGTAACAGTAGCTTTGCAATAAAAGGTGTGCGTGGATTCAAATAACTGACCAAGGTCTTTTGTACTACCATCTCTAATCGCAATACTATATATCTGTCCCGTATTTTCCGGTATATTTTTAAATGGAAATGCTTTTTTACCGCGGAAATGTAAAAGATATTTACCTTCTTTAACAGCAGATGTTCTTATTTCAAAAGATCCGTTTTGATCTGTATCTTCAGTTTTCAACTCTTTCCATGGATCGGATTCTTTACCGGTATAACCTGATACCGTTACTGATGAAGGGATAGGTTGATTTGTGAAATAATCCATTAATACACCTTTTACTTCAATTCGTCTGAATATTTTTTTTGTGCAACATAATAAAAATATCAGTAATGAAAATATGAAAAGTAATTTGTGATTTTTAAACATTGTTTTAAATATAAAAAATTAATCAAGCACTTTATCCTTCATGTACTTTCTCCATTTTTCAAGTACAGCCTGCATGTCATCAGGAATTGCACTATCAAAAAATAATTTTTCGCCGGTAATAGGGTGGGTAATGCCCAATGTTTTTGCATGTAGCGCCTGGCGCGGCAATAACTCAAAACAATTTTGAACGAACTGCCTGTACTTTGCCGTATTTAATCCTTTTAAAATAATATCGCCGCCATATTCGTTATCGTTAAACAATGGATGGCCAATGCTTTTCATATGTACACGAATTTGATGCGTGCGGCCGGTTTCTAATTTACATTCAATAAATGTTACGTAACCAAAACGTTCTATTACTTTGTAATGTGTAACAGCGTGTTTTCCTTCTTCGCTTCCTTCCGGAAAAACATGCATCTTTTTTCTATCACGAGGGTCGCGGCCAACGTTTCCAACAATTGTGCCTTCATCTTCTTTCAGATCGCCCCAGCAAATAGCAATATATTTTCTATCCATGGTGCGGTCAAAAAAATCTTTTGATAAACGTACCATAGCCAAATCTGTTTTTGCAATGATAATGATGCCAGAAGTGTTCTTATCTATGCGATGCACTAATCCAGGACGTTCAAGGTACAGATCGTTATTTAATTTTGTTTTTGTTTTGGGAAGGTTTTGAAAATGATAGGCCAAAGCGTTTACTAAAGTTCCTCGGTAATTGCCATAAGCAGGGTGAACCACCATGCCGGGTTTTTTATTTATCAAAACAATGTAATCGTCTTCAAAAGTAATATCCAAAGGAATGTTTTCCGGTACTACTTCAATATCGCGTGGCGGAACGGTAAGAACGATAGAGATCTCATCAAGGCCTTTTATCTTGTAATTGGATTTTACAGGTTTGCCGTTTACTAAAACTCTTCCTTCATCGCAAGCGTTTTGAATTTTTGTACGAGTGGTATGTGCAACGCGTATCATGATAAATTTATCGATACGCATCATCACTTGTCCTTTTTCTACTTTTATGTTATGATGTTCGTAGAGGGTTTGTTCTTCTTCGCCACTGAGCTCTTCCGGCTCTTCTTCAAACGCTGACATGAGATTAAATTAATGCTGAATGATGATCTTATTTTGCTGTACGATCTTATCGTTTACCTTTAAGATGAGAAAATAAAGTCCGTTGCTTAAATTTTCGGTATTGATCGTTTGAGATACATTTTCAATGTTACCTTCAGTTATTTTTTGACCAATAGAATTAATAATAGTATAATTTCCTTTTTCAAATTGTTCTGAATGCACAATTATATTTTCTGATGCAGGATTTGGATAAACAGAAAATAAGTTTGTTTTGTTGAGGTTAAATTCTTTTACACTTACCGGTTTATGAACGCCAAATACAGGACGTATCATAATAGAACCGTAAATTGAAGATTGTGTCCAGCCATTACCCGAGTCATAATAAAAATTGGTGTGATGATCTAAATTTTTATCAAAACCAACCACAACTCCACTGGCAGATTCTTGCTGGATACCTATGTAATATGTTCCTGCATTTAATACTAATGGTGTAGGAAGGTAATAATCAGAAAAAGAATTGATACTACCATTTGGAAAATAATTAGGTGTTCTTACACTGTCTTTATAAAATACAGAATTACTTGGCCCGTTTGTTCCCGGTATCCATATTTTAATTCTAAAACTATAGATCTGTGAAGTTAATAAACCTACCTGGTCAAAATAGATCCTAACGGATCGCAGGGTGTCGCTTTTTTTCAATACATATTTACCGGCCATTCTGCCACCGGTACCATTAATATAATATCCACCTTCTGCACTGCCGTCGTCAAAAGCAAAAAAATTGCTGAATATCTGATGCTGTAATACCGTATCATTGGCAGGTATGTAATCATTTGAAGACCTATGGATAACATGTTTTATCTTATAGTCTACCGGACCTGTCATTAGTGGAAAGGAATCGAGATTTCTCGGATTTCTTACTGTTATATCCTGTACCCAGCCTTTATATTTAAAAAACACCGAGTTTGCACCCATATCAATACTTAATACAGAACTTGTATATATGTGGGCTGTTTGTACATTATTATTGTCGTAAAAAGCATTTGTATAGGTTAGTACGGTATTTGCAGCGCGATTACTTCGTATAAAAACAGAATTGCGGTAGCGCATATCTGTTGTATCATATTGCCTCCATGGAATAGCAGCATAATTTTTTAAAAATGGGGTAGGAATATATCCAAAAGCAAAGTCGGTTTCTTTACTACAAATACAAGTATCAACATTCATATCGTTACCTGCGTTAAGCAAAACATAATCTAAATGCCAATGATCAAAATTGCCTACAGTTGTTGCCTTATTTCTAAAACGGAATTTAAAACCGCTCTGTAAATAATAAGCAGAATCAAGTCTTACAAAACCGCGTTTAAAAACGGTATCGTTGGTATTGGCACTTGAGTTACCACGCTGATACCAAACGGTTCTCCATTTATTTTGCGCAGGAATGTAATAGTCTAACAATAAACTATCAATAAGCTCCGGCGAATCGCCACGGCCACGGGCCTGGTAATAAAACGTCAGGGCCAGGCTATCGCCTATTGCATATGTACTAAGATCAATTGCTTTGCTTGTTAAAGTATCAGCTGGTAACGCCAGTTGTTGATTAACTTGATTGGGTGTGTAAGGATAACCGTGTTTATTTAAACCATCAAAAGTTGCTACGCCTACACTCCATGGTGCAATAGCAAAGGTTGTATTTACATAAGTAGATGAATCGCTCCACAATGCCTGATTTGGATAGGATTGAAGATAAGCATACGAAAAATCATCCAAAAAAATTGGTGCTGTAGAGGCTGTTGAGGATGTTACAGCTCTATTATTATAATTGGCATAAGCCTGTTCATCTTTTACCGGTTTAAGATCTCCGTACAAATAATTAATATTTGTAATAAGGGGTATTACTTCTTCCTGTGCAAAAGTAACTGTGCAAAAAGCAAAAAATAAAAAACTATATACTACCTTTTTAAACATTTTATTCTCCATCAAAATTTGGGTCCTGTGTTGCGCTTGTATCAACAGTACCTGCGTTGTAATAACTATCTTTTACACCAATAACCAAACTCACTTTACTACCTTTTTTTACTGCTGTTCCCGGTTCAATTTCTTTACCATCAATTGTTTGTGAAATAACACAACCATTGCAATCAGCAGGCTTTTCTGTAAAAGGGCCTACTTTAAGTCCGTAGGTTTGTAAAATAAGCCTGGCCTGTCTTTCACTTCTATCTATTAATTTTGGCATTTTAATTTGCGGGGCTACCATACCGGTAACGTATAAATAGATGGTTCTATTGTGTTTAACCTTACTTTTTGCTTCAGGTTCTTGTCTTAAAACAGTTCCGGGTTTTTCTTTGGGGTCGTAAATACTGTCAATTATCTGATAAGCAACCTCTTTATTATTAACAAAAGATTTTAGATTACTTACTTCCTGGCCTTTAAAATCGGGTACTACCACAAAATCGCCATGATTGGTATATGAACTCAGCCATTTTATAAGACAAAAGAAAACAATAAAAATAGTAGTAAGTATGATGGCAAAATGGATAAAAAACTGTTTTGATTTTAAAAAAGAAAAAAAGCCGCTCATAATTTGATTAAAAATAAAATTGAGATTAGCGATCAGATATGTTCATGAACAGGTTCATGAATAATGATCTTAAAGAATACTATCACCATTGCGCCAATGGTTTGTTCTGCTATTTGCCATGCACAATCAACCATCAGGTGATTCATGCTTAAGTGTTTGGTTAGTGAAATGTTAACGATAGTTGAGATCATAAACAATGAAAAGCCTGCAACAACACCACAAAAAAGGCCTCTTACAATAAAACTTCTTATCTTTTTAAGAGGTTGCGATTCATATAAAAAATAAATGCCTGCACCAAAAATAAGGTAAGTACATGCGGCAAAAGTAACAAACCAGGTAAGTGGAAAATTAATTCTTTTAAAATCATTAAGAAAATAACCGTGCCATACATAAAACAGCAAAAACATTACTACTGCCGACAGTATCCAGGATATAAAAAACCTAATTCCGAAATTCATTTTGTGATAACAAATGTAGTGAAAAAACCCGGATTTCAATAACAAATAAACATTTTTAAGGCTCAATTAAATGCCATATATTTGTAATAATGGGTGTTTTAAGAAAAATTTGCCTTTTATCTTTACTTTTAGTTACTTTTTATGGTTGCCGTAAACCTTCAGCTGCCGATTGGGACGTGGATGTTGTTTTTCCGGTAGTTAAAAGTAGCCTTAATATTAAGAATTTTATTGGCGATTCAATATTTAAGGCTGATAATAACGGACTTTTGAGCTTAAATGTGAACCGTGAAATTACCGCAATTAAACTCGATTCGCTATTGCGTTTACCCGATACAAGTATCGTTAGTACATTTACTGCTCCTTTTCCTACAAATTTAACGCCGGGTCAATCCCTTACTTTTTTTCTTCCAACTCCAACAAATTTTAATATTTCTAATGGGGTGGCCTTAAAAACGCTTGATGTAAAAAGTGGCCTTTTAACAGTAAAATTTTCAAACGATCTGGTTGAACCTGTAGATCTTTTATATGTTATTCCCAGCGCCAAGAAAAACGGACAACCATTAACAATAAGCGAAACTATACCACCAACACCCGCAACGCTTGTGAAAACTTACGATCTATCGGATTATAGTTTTAATATGCGCGGATCAACAGGTACCGCATTTAACACAATTATACAGGCATACACGGTTACATTAAACCAAAATGCAAATCCGGTATCTGTATTTTACGGCCAGGGCGCAAAAGCGGAGTTAACATACTCTAATATTATTCCAAATTATGTTGAAGGTTATTTCGGACAGCAGACAATTGATATACCTCTTGATACTGCAAATTTTGATGTGTTTAATAATTTTCAGGCCTCTAATTTTTTATTGAACAACGCCACATTAAATTTTAAGGTATTAAATGAATTTGGAGCTGAATTCACTGCAAATCTTTCAAATATAAAAGCCATTAATTCTTTTAACTCAAATAGTATTACACTTAATAATACTTCTTTATCAAACTTAAATATTAACAGGGCTACAAAGGCCGGCTACACAATTTTTCCGAGCATTAAAACCATTTCTTTAACCAGTACTAATAGTAATATTATTCCTTTTCTATCTGCACTGCCAAATAAATTAACTTATCAAGGCAAAATAAATGTAAATCCCTTTGGAAATTTATCCGGTTATAATGATTTTGCGTTTTATAATACAGGTATAAAAGTACTGGCAGATGTTAATATTCCCTTACGCTTTAATGCCGATTATTTTAAATTAATTTCAAATTCTACAGTCGATTTTTCTAACGTAAAGCAATTAGAAAATGTAAATAGCGGTAATTTTATTATTTCTGCTTTAAATGGCTATCCGTTTCGCGCGCAAATACAGGCTTATTTAATGAATGACCAAAACCAGGTTGTTGATTCGTTATTTTTGCCCGGAAATAATTTTATTGAAAAAGGTGTTACTGATGCTCAAAATATAGTTACCTCACCAACACAATCAAAAATAACCGTTCCTGTATCAAAGGTTCGAATTGATAATTTAAAAAGAACAAAAACGATTAAACTGGTAACCTATTTTATAATGCCACCCAACCCACCGGATATTAAGATTTATGAGCATTATAGTATCGATCTTAATATTATTGCAGAACTCAATTATAATGTGAAAACCAATTAATGATAAATAACAGATCGTATATTGCACTTCTTTTAATTGTTATTGGTTTTGGTTTAAATGCCCAGTACAATACTGAATTTATAAATTACGGAAACATTAAACGCAGCGTTTCTGTTAATCTTGATTTTGATATGGGTAGCAATGGAATGAGCAGTAGCCTTACCAATAAATTAATATTTGGCGGGCATATTGATAATGACCTTAAAAAAGAATCATCCAAGCATTTAAGACAAAAAAATAATTTCGGATTAAACTTAAACTATTCAGTTAGTTCATTTATTAAAGGAAATAGCAAATTTGATTTTTTAATTGGGTTTAAAAATCAGGAAATTTTAAATGCAACCTATTCAAAAGATTTTTATAATCTAATGTTTTATGGTAATGAATCTTACCGCGGATTAACTGCAAATTTAGAAAACTGTAACATCAATGCTCTTCGTTTTCAAGAAGTAAAATTTGGTGCCATTATGCATAAGGTAGATTCGGTGGGTAAAATTGGCATTTCACTTTCGTTCTTAAAAGGCGAGCAATTATTTTATTTAAAAACAAATAAAAATTCAGGCTTGTTTACTTCTTCTGATGGCAGTGAATTGGTATTTAACTCTAATTTTAATTTGGCAATTAGCGATACAAATAATAAAAAATTGGCGGGCTTTAATGGCATGGGTGCAAGCGCAGATATTTATTTTGAAACGCCCTACAAAAGTAAAGTTGGTAAGCGAAGCGAATTATTAGTTAATGCAAATAATATTGGTTTTATTCATTGGCTAAATAATAGTGTACAATACAGCAGCGATTCCAATCTTCACTTTTCAGGGTACCAGGTTAATAATATAATTGATCTTAAAGACTCAACACTTAACAGAATAAACAGGGATAGTTTATTGCGTGGACTTACAAATGCACGTAGAGAGAATTTTAACACCAATATTCCAACTAATCTTGTGATCATCAATAAAATTTATTTTGGCAACGATGAACGTTTTTGTCTTCAAACCGGTTTTAGATATATTTTTAATGCCAATCATACACCTTATGGTTTTGTTGAGCCTGAGTACAGGGTAAAAAATGTAACATTTAGTTTACATGTTGGTTACGGCGGCTATGTAAGATTAAATGTTGGTACCGCAGTTACCTGGAATAGTAAGGCCTGGTTCTTACGAATTGGCAGCAATAGCTTACAGGGTTACCTTGTTCCTAAAAGTGCTTCTGGCCAGGGTTTGTTTTTTAGTTTTGCAAAAAAATTTAAATAACATGAGAAAGATATTTTTACTACAGCTTATACTTTTTTCTTTTGTGATTAATGGACAAGCGCCAAAACGATTTTACTCAAAATTCGGTGGGTACGGAGTTGATATTGGTTATTCTGTGAAACCAACTTTAGACAGCCAGTATATTGTTGCAGGAAGCACTTCCAGTTATGGAGCAGGTAATACCGATGTGTATTTAGTAAAAGTTGATAGCATGGGTTTTCCTATATGGGAAAAAACATTTGGCGGTTTTAATAACGATGTAGGTCGCTCTGTTATTCAGTTACCTGATTCAGGTTTTGTTGTTGCCGGTTTTACTAATTCTTTTGGCGCCGGTGGTTACGATGTTTTTTTAGTGCGAACCGATAAAGCAGGCAATTTTATATGGCAAAAAACATTTGGCGGCTTGGATTGGGATTTTGCTTATGATCTTGTATTGGCAGCAGATGGTGATATAGTAGTATGTGGCAATACCAGCAGTTTAGGTGCGGGAAAAAAGGATGGTCTCATTTTAAAATATGATTTGCTTGGAACATTAGTATGGCAAAAAACTATTGGTGGCATTGAAAATGAAGAATTAAGGTCATTAATTAAAACAAATGATGGTTTTTTAGCTACTGTTGGATATACCGAAAGCAATGGAGATATCAATGGTGATGTTTACTTTTATAAATTTGACCTGGGAGGAAATACAATTTTTTATCACATAGTAGGTGGGCCCGAAAAAGATTTTGCAACGGATGTAGTTCAAAAATTTAATGACGATTATATTATTTGCGGAGCCAAAACATATACTTCGGAGCCAAATGCAAGGGCTTATTTACATAGCATGTCGCCCAACGGTACCGTTTTATGGGATAATGATTTCACTTCTAATGTAAGTAACGGCGAATTTGTTGCCGCCGCCAATTCTTATCAAAATACAGGAATGAATGCATACATAAGAACCAGGGATGTACCTAATCATAAAAAGCAAGCAGATATGTTTATTGGTTTTTATTTTGGATACAACTACAAATTAAATGCTTCGGGTGGTACTGAAGATGAAATACCTTATTCAATGGAAGCCTTGTCTGACGGTGGTTACATAACTGTAGGCTCTACACTAAGTTTTGGGAGTGTTGGTGAAGATGTATATCTTATAAGACACGATAGTACAATTTTTAATTATTCTTCGGTAGTTGGTATTAAAGAAAATCCAAAAAATAAAGCTCCGTATGTTTTTCAAAAAGAAAATAAAGTAAATGTTGTTTTTACTGATAAAAATGTGAACTCTCTTGAGCTAATAGATATAAATGGCAAGGTATTAAATGCTTTTAAAATAAGAGAAGAGGAAGAAGAGCTTAAGATCGATGTCTCACAAATTCCCGGCTCCGTTTATTTTATTCGTATAAGGTTTAAAGATGGCCAGGTAATTAATAAAAAACTGATCATAAATTAGATTGTTTTTTTAGCTGTTCATTTATTTTATCCGAAACGGCTTTTCTGCCAAAATAAATATAATGCTCGGTAGGCCAGTTGCGGTCAATAAAACAGCTGTCTTTTAAAAGATCAAAATTATTTATTAGTAGTGTTTTGCTTTCATATCTTTTTTTAATAAATGTGATATTATCTCTCATTAATACTTCCAGATCTTTGCCACAAAGCTGAGATGCTCTTTCGTAATTTTCGGGTAAAATATTAAATATTAAAGTAATTTTATTTGTTGCGCAATATGTAATTATTTCATCCAGATCTTTTATTCGCGGATTATTTTCATTAATTGTAAAAGCATAATTTTTAATAAAATGACAGGCAATATTCGTTCTCTCTTCATCTTTTATTCCATTTGCGTTTAAAACCCCTTTGTTAAACAGATCTTTATCCCAATCCCTTACATTTTCATATTTTAAAACCGGTAATTTAAACTTATCATGTTTATAATGCCATTTTATAGTTTCTTTCCTTTTAAACAATTCCTGATTATCATAAGCTTTAAAGCTTAAGAAACATTTTTTTACAATGGGTGGTAGTGTAGAGTATAAAATATTAGCGCGCGAAAGATTGGTCTCAAGGTCTGATTCTATCCAGTTAATACCAAATGACCGAAGATTTACGGTTAAAATAACTGTTTTGATAGAAGAAGTAGTATTTATTCGCTTAATAAATAGTTTAAATGTACCGGCATGAATAGCTCCTTTTGAGATGGTAAGAATTTTATAATTAGGATTATTTTGTTCGATCAACTCCGAAATTGATCTTTTTGAACTGTCTTTTTCGCTAAATGTAAAATTAGAAGACTCGCCAAAATACATAATGTTATGAGTATTTAAAGAAGAATCAAGTTTGTAAATTAATTCGGCATTACATTTAATTATATCGGCATCATAAAGCCCTAGTTTTACATAACTATAATTGGCAACAAAAATAATTGCGATAAAAACCAAAATATATGCAAGTATCTTTTTCAAAATTGAAAATAAATGAAAGGTAAATTATCAATACCACTAAAAGTTAATATTGCAAATAATAAATAAGAGTAAATGATAAGGTTTTTAAAAAAAGAATTGTTGGATATAAATGTTTGGTAATTCTGATGTTTCTTGGCATGCAATTCAATAAAAAACAGTATTAAAATATTCAATAATAAAATATAAGACACAGTTTCAAAACTTATTATTGTTTGTTTTACAAATGCGTTTTTAAAAATGGTCATACTTTCAGAAAGATCTCCGTTTCTAAAAAAAACAAATATAAATGCTACTAATATGAAAGTAAAAATATAACTAAAGGCTTTTGGAATTTGGAGCCTTGCTTTTTTTAGTATAAAAACCGTAAGAATATAAAAAACCGAATGAACAAAACCCCAGAGTATGAAATTAAAGCCTGCACCATGCCAAAGCCCGCTTAGCGTAAAAACAATAATAATATTGAAGGTATGCTTTAATGTAGTTACCCTGCTTCCCCCTAATGGTATGTAAACATAATCCCTAAACCAGCTTGTTAATGAAATATGCCATTTTTTCCAAAAAACAACAATGTTCTCTGAAAAAAAAGGGAAAGCAAAATTATCGATCAGTTTTATGCCAAATAGTTTTGCGCTGCCCTGTGCAATAAGCGAATAGCCAAAAAAATCACAATATATTTGAATACAAAAAAAGAAGATCGCTATTAATACATTAAAGTTGTTTTTTTCTTCAATAGAGGCGTAGGTACTATTAACATATTCACCGCAATTATCCGCTATCACCATTTTATAAAAAAGGCCAATTAGTATTAATGGCAATGCTTTTTTTACCAGATCAAAGGTAAAAACAGTATTTTTTTTTAATTCAGTACCAAGTGTCGAAAATCTTTCAATAGGGCCGGCAACCATTTGAGGAAAAAACAATACATAAGTAGAGTAAACTCCCAGATGTTTTTCAGGAGCTAATTTCTTTTTGTAAACATCTAGTACATAACTAACCGATTGAAAAGTATGAAAAGACAAGCCAATTGGTAATATATCATTACTTAAAGTGAGCTTAGTATTAAATAATGGCACCCAAAGAACATTTAAACTATCGGTAAAAAAAGATAAATATTTAAAATAAAACAACAGGCCAAAATTTGATGCAATACTTAAAAAAAGAAGTAATTTTTTTCTTTTTTGATCCTCTGTGGCATCTATTTTTTTTGCCATAAAAAAATCGATCAGGATCAAAAAAAATAAGCATAATATGTATTTAGGAATAAAGTACATATAAAAAAAACAGCTTGATAAAAACAGCACTGTCCATCTATACTTTGTGCTAGTGAAATAATACAGAATTAAAACTACCGGTAGAAAAATTAGATATTGTATGGTATTAAAAAACACGTTTGGTCTAAATATTTATAAAAATAAATCAATAAAACGACAAATCCATAAATTAATTTTGCAAGGCAGTTAAACGTTAGTATATTTATGCTTGTGCGTATAAAACCGCTATGTGAATGACTATTAAACGATATAGATTTAATTGACAAAATTAAAACAAATACTACTTCTTTGCCTTTTTACTTCGGCTGCATTTTCTCAAATAACGAATACGCGTAAATGGCGCTATACAGAGCGCGATTCGTTGGATAATGCCTTGTTGCTTTATGAAGAAGCTAATTATAAGGTTGCTTTACCTGTTCTTGAGCAGATCTATTTGAATCACCCAAAAGAAGAATTTATAAAGTATTTGTACGGTATTTGTTGTTTGTATAGGGCCGATAAATATGATCAGTCGATGATGGCATTATCTGAGGTTTATGCTGTTAATACCAATATAGATCAGATAGAGTATGATCTTGCGCGCGCCTATCATTACAACTATAAATTTGATGAGGCTCTTGAAATGGTAAATAAACACCTTGCGTATAAACGTATACGTGCCGAAGAAAAAGCAAAAGGTGAACTTTTAAAAAAATATATTATAAACGCAAAATATTATAATGCCAATCCAACAAAAGCAAAAGTAGTAGTTGCAAGTGGTATTAATACAGCTGAAGATGAATACCTGCCTGCAATATCTGCCGATGGTTCGGTAATGGCCTTTAATTATATTGGTTCAAAAAGTAAAGGTGGTAAACAAAATATATATTCACTGCCTGACGCTAACGGATTTTATAACTCCGATATTTATCTTTCGCAAAAACAAAACAATAAATTTCAGGATGCTGTAGCGCTTGATAATATAAATACAAACGCCAGTGATGTAGTGGTTTCATTAAGCCAGGATGCGCAGATCTTATTTACTTATCGTGATGTAACAGATGGGCATGGAGATATTTATGTAAGTTATCTTACCAATAATGGCTATTCTCAGCCGGTAAAATTAAGAGGCAAGCTAAATACTTATTCGTGGGAAGGATATTGTTCATTATCACCGGATGGCAGAACAATTTATTTTTCGAGTGAGCGTAGTGGGGGTTATGGTGGAAAAGATATTTATAAAGCCAGGCTAATGCCAGACTCAACATGGGGCCAAGTTGTAAATTTAGGCGATTCTGTAAATACGCCTTATGACGAAGATGCACCATTCATTCACGCTGATGGAACAACCTTGTTCTTTAGCTCAAAAAGTTTAAAAAGTACGGGAGGCTATGATGTGTTTAAAGCTTCGATGGATCTTGTTGATTCAACATTCAAAAGATCGGTAAATGTTGGCTATCCTATTAATACACCCGATGATGATATTTATTTTGTGGTTACTGCAAACGGAGCAAATGCCTATTATAGCAGTGCCAGAAAGGGAGGGCCCGGTTTAAAAGATATTTACGCTATTGAAACGGGTTTTGAAATGAGCAAAGGGTCTATCTTTTTATTAAAAGGCAATATCACAAAAAGCAATGAAATAGTTGATACTGAAATAAAAGTAGAGAATACATCCACCAATTCAATCATTAAAAGAACAAGATCAAACAAAGGTAAATATGTTGTTTCACTTCCTGCCAACGGTCAGTTTAAAATAACTTATGGCGGTAACAAATTGCCTGAACAGGTAATAAAGTTATCTACCATTGGCATGAGCGGTTATAATGAAAAAGATCAGAATATCGATCTTGATGTAAAGCCCGATACTTCAAAAACAATTGTTACTATTGCAAAAGTAACACCCACCGCAAATACTACACCAACAGTGAGTATCGCAAAAACAAACACTGCCGGCACAAGCCCAACGGTGGCTGTCGTAAAAAATACGGCAAGTGTAAATATTACTCCTACTACAACTGTTGCTAAAGTAACGCTAACCGTAAATTCAACACCAACTGTAAGTGCGGTAAAAACAAATACTGCCAGCACAAGTTCAACTACTGCTGTTGTAAAAAATACCGCAAGTGTAAATACCACGCCAACTGTAGCGGTAGCCAAAACAAATTCAATTGCAACTACAAACACAGTTGCATCAGTAAAAGTTAATTCACCAACTATTGTTCCGGGTAATACTGTTGCTGCAACTGTAGCGGTAGTTTCACCTACAGCACCTTCTGCTCAAAACGGAATTGTAAGGCCTGCCAACATGACCGTAGAAAACTTTGTGCCTTTAACTCCGGCGCAGGAAAAAATTAAATTGTACACTGAAAAATATCCCGATGTAAGTGCTGATAGTCTTGATTTCAGGATCCAGATCGCCGCATTCAAAAATCCTAAAGTATATTCTTTCCCGCATTTAAAAGATTGTGGTAAGCTCGAAAATCTTCTTTTAGAAGATGGTATAACAAGACTGACAATTGGCGGTTCGTTTAAAACTTTAAGAGCTGCCTACGAACATAACAAAAAGGTTGTAGTTGCAGGTCAAAACGATGCCTTTGTAACTGTTATCTATAAGCGCCGTCGTCTTGCTCTTGAAGAATTAGAAAACATGGGTATCTTTAAGAAAAAGTAATTTACCAGATAACAATTTTAATTGTTTGGTTTTCTGAAAAACCCATAAGCCTCAAAAAGTAAATGCCTTTATTCAATCCGGTTGTAATAACCTGGATAGATGTTTGTTCCTTATCTATTTTTTTTGAAGAAATTAATTTTCCGGTAGCATCTATAAGGTCAATTTCAGTAAATGTTTCTATAGCATCATTGTTCATGACACTTAAATTTTTGCCATCATAATTCCAGGCAATATTGCTTTTCGCATTGCCGGCCTTTCCAGTTTTGATCTTTGATAACTTAAATGAATTGTTTTTATCTACACATTTAAGACGGTAATAATAAGTGACGTTATTTTCTATTTCTGTATCTCTGAAAGAAAATTCTTCATAAGTGTTTTCTGAATTATTACCTGTAATTTCAGTTATCTCGCTAAATACTTTTCCATCCACCGATCTTTCAATTGCAAAATGATCGAAATTACCACGGTTAATGGCTTTCCATTTTATAGTTATATCATCATAATTCGATTCAACCTTAAAATCGATCAGGTCTATTGGTAATACAGGATCAAAAATGCTTATATCATCTACAGCTACCGATGGATCTTTTGCCCCTGTGCTCACATCATCATTGTACCACCTAAAGCCAACTTTTAAATTAGAAATGCCTAAACAGCTGGCAGGCAAAGCAGCAGAGTAAGATTGCCATTTGCCCTGATGGGTTCCGGTACATGAAGCATTATTTGTACAACCTGTTAAGCAACTGGCGCCGCCGCTACAGCAGCCTGATTTTGGTACATCCGCTAGTTTTATCCAGCTTGAACCTCCATTTATACTGTAAATTATTTCGGCATTATCCAGTAAAAGTGTAGCCCAATGAATGTAAACGAAAGATATACTTAAGGCGGTGTAGGTAAGTGTGCTGATATTTGGCGACTCTGCCGAACGATCACTTACAACACAATATAAGCCATTTGGTACGCAGTTGGCACAAGGCCCAAGGCCAAAATTAGTACAACCGCCGGCGTCATAAGAGGCACCTTGGTCGCCCAATGTTGTAGAGCCAATGTGTAATGTAGGATTGCCACACATAGCACCCCCACGGTTACCAACGCCTTTGTTAGATTCCTTATCGCTTACATACCAAATATTTGGTTGCGTGCCTTCATTAACGGCATTGGTGTTTAAGTTGTTGAAATTGTTAAGGACCCAGCCATGGCCTGCATTAAACGAAGTAGAATAAGCTATTTGTGCTTTTACATTTTGGATAAAATGGAATAAAACAAGTATTAAAGCAAGTTTAATATATTTTTTTATTTCCATGTTTTTAATTTATCTCATAAAAGGGCTGGGAGTACGGGTGTTAAAAGAAACAAAATGTTAACCTAAGTTACTAAATTGTTTTTAAAAACTCCCTTTTGTTCAGCTTTTTTTATCTACTTTTGCTTACAGTTTTCAAAAAACTGTTATGTCTATAAATACCAAATACATCTTTGTTACCGGTGGGGTAACATCTTCTCTAGGAAAAGGAATCATTTCAGCAAGCTTGGCAAAATTACTCCAGGCACGCGGTTTTACTGTAACTATTCAAAAACTCGATCCGTATATTAACGTAGATCCGGGCACATTAAACCCATACGAACATGGCGAATGTTACGTGACTGATGATGGTGCTGAGACAGATCTGGATCTTGGCCACTATGAGCGCTTTTTAAATGTGCCAACCTCTCAGGCTAATAACGTAACTACCGGCCGTATTTATCAAAATGTGATCGAAAAAGAGCGTAAAGGCGAATATTTGGGAAAAACGGTACAGGTTATTCCTCACATTACTGATGAGATCAAGAATCGTATTAAATTACTTGGTAAAACAGGTCAATACCAATTTGTAATTACCGAAATTGGCGGTACAGTGGGCGATATTGAATCATTACCTTACATTGAAGCTGTTCGTCAGTTAAAATGGGAGATGGGTAACGATTGTATGGTAATACACTTAACCTTGTTGCCTTATTTATCAACCAGTGGCGAATTAAAAACAAAACCAACCCAACACTCTGTAAAATTATTGTTAGAGTATGGTGTGCAACCCGATGTGTTGGTATGCCGTGCGGAACATGCCATTAACCAGGATATTCGTCGTAAGATAGCTTTATTCTGTAACGTTGAGCCAAATGCGGTAATTGAAGCATTAGATGCATCTACCATTTACGAAGTACCTTTGTTTATGGAGAAAGAAAGGTTGGATGTTATTGTTCTTAAAAAATTAGGAATAGAAACAAAAGGCGACCCTGAATTAACCAAATGGAAAGGCTTTTTAGACACTTTAAAAAATCCAAAAAAAGAAGTTACCATTGGTTTGATAGGTAAGTATGTTGAACTAAAAGATTCCTACAAATCTATTGCTGAAGCTTTTATTCACGCAGGGGTTACCAATGAGTGTAAAGTAAAATTAGACTGGATACATAGTGAAGAGATCACCGAAGAAAATATCAAGCAAAAACTGGGTCATTTAAAAGGAATTTTAGTAGCACCCGGTTTTGGAACCCGCGGCATTGAAGGAAAAATTGCAGCCATAAAATATTCTCGCGAAAATAATATTCCGTTTTTAGGCATTTGTTTAGGCATGCAATGTGCCGTTATTGAATTTGCACGTAATGTTTTAAATTTAAAAGATGCGCACAGCCGCGAAATGAATCCTGCTACAAGCAGCCCTGTTATTGATCTTTTAGAGAATCAAAAAACAATTTCGCACATGGGCGGTACTATGCGTTTGGGTTCTTATAAATGTACGGTTGAAGAAGGAACACTTGCGCATAAAGCATATAATTCAACAATGGTAAATGAGCGCCACCGCCACCGTTACGAATTCAATAACGAATATAAAAAACAATTTATAGAAGCAGGCTTAACACTTTCAGGAATTAATCCTGATGGCGGTTTGGTTGAGATCATAGAAATTGCCAAGCATCCATTCTTTATGGGTGTTCAGTTTCATCCTGAATACAAAAGCACTGTAGAAAACCCTCACCCTTTATTTGTTAGTTTTGTGAAAGCCACATTAAATTAATGGAGCTTGAAAGTATTGGATATTTTAGCAAAACACACGGCATAAAAGGTCACCTTATAATTAAGGCTGATAAGGATTTTTTCATGGAAGAGGTGAAGGCTGTTTTTATTGAAACGCCTACAGGAATGGCTCCTTACTTTGTAAAAACATTTTCTGAAAATAATAATGGTTTTATTATTGAGTTGGAAGATGTTGATGCGGTTGAAAAAGCAAAAACATTTATTGGAAAAAAGGTTCATATTAGTGCCGATCTGATGGATGAGGCTGAAGCGGAGTTTGACTGGATAGGGTACGAGATCATTGATAAGACCTATGGCTCTTTAGGAACTGTTTTTAGTACTTCAGATAATGGGCAGCAGGTATTGGTTACTGTTAAATTTAAAGAGAAAGAAATTATTCTTCCTTTGGTGGATGATTTTATAGAAAAAATAGACGAAACTGAAAAAAAACTATTTTTTAATGCCCCGGAAGGCTTGATAGATGTGTATTTGAGCGATATTTAATATTTCTAAAAAAATTATAGAAAATAATTAAAATTTAATTAAATTTGCAATGCAAAAACGGTGAGATGCCTGAGTGGCCGAAAGGACATGTTTGCTAAACATGCGTACGGGAAACTGTACCGAGGGTTCGAATCCCTCTTTCACCGCAAATAAATACAAAAGGTTTAAGCGAAAGCTTAGACCTTTTTTGTTTTCACGAAATGCCTGAAAGCTCGCTTTCAAAGGCATGAAGGGAAAACAAAAAAGAATTTTGCTTAGCAAAATCTTTTGTATTTTGACTTTTGGAGATCGAGGGATCAACGGAGTTAATCCTCAGTTAATACCACAGGATTACAAATCCTGCGGAATTTGCGAGCGAAGCAAATCCTAAAGCATACTTTCAAATGATCAACGAAGTTAATCCTCAATCAATACACCGCAGGATTGAAAATCCTGCGGTGTATATTTAGGAAAACCTTGAAACTGTTTTAAAACGGTAATATTTAGCTAATTTCAGCGCGCGCTCAAAAATTTAATTTTAAATATTTATTTTTAGAATTAATGAAAAATAGTTATCAAATAAAAAAACAAGCTGTGATCTGTTCTATTAATGGAGATCTGCCAACTGATTCAGCAGTTTGTTTACCTGCAAGTTGCATAATATTTGGTATTGGAGGTTCTTTTGATATTATTACGGAAAGCGCAAAAACAAAACCTGGAAATTGTTTTTTTATTAGATCGGAAACAACTTTTAAGGCAAGCCCAATAACTTGCAAAGGATTTGTTATTGTTTTTTATGACGCGGTTAGTGCCGAACATTATTTTCTTAATACGAATTACTCAGACTCTTTAGCTCTGAAGCTTGAATGGAAGGATGATGACGAATTTTTAAACAAAACATTCTTAAAAATGAATGACAGTGAAAGCGATATTTTTTTAGATGAAATATTTAAAAGACTTTTTGATCAGGAACGAAAAAACATCTTACATAATTATGATAGCAGGATAATTTTAACCGACGATCATATTAGAAAAAATATTAGAGAAAAGATCAGTAATAGAGAACTGGCGGCAAAAATTCATTTAAGTGAAAGCAGGTTCTATCATTTTTTTAAAGAGCAAACACATGTTAACGTAAGTCGCTATATCTTATGGCTTAGATTAAAAACTATTTTTGAACGTTATTTTAAAAGCGAAGGCAAATTAAACGCCCTTTTAGATCTTACTAATTTTACCGACCTTTCTCATTTTATAAAAGCGTTTAAATCTTTTTTTGGTGAGACCCCTAAACGATTATTGAATAAATAGTGATAGCATAAATTAAAGGCTTAATAATTCTACAACGCTTTAGGCAGCCCTTTTTATTAAAATTTTAGCTATTATCTACCATTATTTTAATTACTCATTATATAACTTGCAGCCATTAAAGTGTATAATCAAAAATTAAAATAATAATTTAAAACAAACACAATGAGTTTAAATAAACAACATTCTAAAGTTACATTAAGAACTATAATTTTTGTATTGGCATTATTTTCAAACCTGTTAAACTATGGACAAACCTTTCCTGTAGGGCATATGAGTATTAATTTTAAAGATCCTTCAAGAACCGGTGGTTATGCGATTTCCGGAGGTATAAATATGACAGGAAGTGGTAGAGATATAGGAACAGAAGTATATTATCCCTCTACTATTGTTGGAGATAATCAACCTGTTGCATCAGGGCAATTTCCGGTAGTAGTAATTGGTCATGGTTTTGTTATGGGTTGGGATTCATATGATAATATTTATAACAAACTCGCATCTACCGGATACATTGTTTTGTTACCACGAACCGAAGGTAGTTTTTCACCTTCACATTCAGAATTTGGAAACGACTTAAAATTTTTAGTTAATGCCGGTCAAGGTCTCAATACTGTAAATTCTCCAACAACACTATCTGTTTTTAATGGTAAAGTGGCCCCTAAATCTGCTATCGGCGGCCATTCAATGGGAGGAGGAAGTTCATTCCTCGCAGCAGCAAACAACACATCAGTAACTTGTATCTTTAACTTTGCACCTGCTACTACCAATCCCTCATCCATTGCATCAGCTTCTTTAATAACTATACCCTCGCTAATCATATCCGGTGCAATTGATTGTGTTGCCGATACCACTGTTCAAAACAGTCATTATAACGCATTAGCTTCCTCTAAAAAATTTCACGTCATACTAAAGCAATTAACACATTGTGATTTTGGAAACGGAACTAATTTTAACTGCACTTTTGGCCAGAGCTCATCAGGTTGTTCAAATGTTGTTTCAAATGCATTGGCATTACCACGTTATATGAATTATGTTCAAAATTTTTTAGATAACCAGTTAAAGAATGATTGCGCCGCAGGCCAAAGATTTATGGATTCTGTAAACACATCTTCTTCTTTAAGGTCCGGTTTAAAAAAAATGGGCTCTATTGCATGCAGTGTAACATCTCTTAAAAGATCAAATGGCAACAATGAGCTACGGGTTTATCCTAATCCGGCAAATTCAAATATTTATATTGATCTTCCTATGACTGATGTTAAATTAAAAATATCCGATCTTTATGGACAAGTTCTTTTAAATCGTGAATGCAACGATCATAAAAATAGTTTAGAATTAAGTTTAGGTGAATTTAAATCAGGTATATATATTCTTGAAGTAGAAAGCGCAACTGAAAAACATCAAATTAAGATCGTGAAAAATTAAAATATAAGAGCTTTTCAAACACTTATTTCTTTTTTGTTATTTTCAAAAGGCCTATAAAACTAAAAATTTCCATTGGCAAGCATTTTGCAGCATTAATTGTATGTTAGCTAATGCATGCGGTTTTAATGAATAAACAAGCCTTTACCTTGATCATAAAGACAGTTTGTTCATTAAAATTGTGGATGATCTTCCACACCAAAAACTTAGCTGACTAAAAGCAAAAAATTAATTTTGAGCGATCTCGCTGTATGGAAAGTATGGTTACAAATAAGCCAAAAAAAGAATTATTAGAAGAACTTCATAGAAAAATGATTAAGGAAATAGCTGACGTTGCTATTATTTTATTAGATAAGGATGGAACAATATTATCCTGGAATAAGGGTGCACAAACAATCAAAGGCTATTCTGATAACGAAATAATAGGACAAAACTTTGCCATTTTTTATATGCCGTTAGACAGGCAGGCAGGCTTACCGCAACAATTGCTGGCTTTAGCGGATAAAGAAGGTCGCGCAAGACATGTAGGAAGGAGAGTAAGAAAGGATGGTACTACTTTTTGGGGAAGTATTTTGATAACCGCGTTACATAATGATCTTGACGAAGTAATTGGTTATACTAAATTAACAAGAGAACTTCGTGATAATGAAATAGAATAGGCGAATCTTTATAAATATCTTAATTTGATATCAATGGTTTTATTTTCATTCTTTAAAACAAAATCAAAACTTTCAAATTTTGGATGCGACATACCGGTGTGGTAATAATCTGAAAAGCCAAAGCCTTCTTTTGGTAAAATCAAACCGTAATCCATTTTTTGATTACTGTTCTCATCATCTAAAATGGCAATACCGTAAATCCCGGGTTTTAAATTCGTATAACTTATACTTAAACCGCCATTGGCCACTTTTGTTTTTGGTTCAATTTTAATAAGCATAGGTTTTTCTTTATCAAAACTTTCTGATGTATTGTAAAAGCAAACGCGAATTGTTCCTGAAGAATTTCTAATTCCTGAAATATTGACTTTTAGTATTTGTCCAAAAGTAGTAAAAGATAAAAATATAAATACAAAAAGCAGTTTCATTTATAATTACAATTTCATAATTTCTTCCACCAACAATTTCACTTCATCCAATGTATTGTTTTTTCCAAATGAAAAACGGAAAGAATTTTTCACCTCCTCATCACTTAAGCCCATTGCTTTTAAAACGTGCGAAGGTTCAGGGTTTGCGCTTGCACAGGCCGATCCACTCGAAAAGGCAAATTTATTTAAAAGCGACTTTATATTTTTTTCTTTCGGAAGAGTAAGATTACTTGTATTGTACAAACGGTGTTTAGTGCTACCATTAATTCTTAAGCCTTCAATATCTAATAACTGGTGTTCAAAATAATTTTTTAGTTTGGAAACATGGGTGCCGTTATCCCAAAATGTTGCTTCAAAAATTTCAGCGGCTTTTCCAAACCCTGCAATTAAAGGTACATTTAGTGTGCCTGAGCGTTTGCCGTTTTGATGACCACCGCCATTTATTTGTTCAATTAAATTTACGCGCGGATCTTTTCTTCTTACATATAAAGCGCCAACACCTTTTGGCCCGTACATTTTATGCGCACTAAAAGCCATGCAATGCACACCCAATTCAGTTACGTCACAGCGTTCTTTACCAACAAATTGTGTAGCATCGCTAAAAAATAAAATATTTTTTTCGTTGCAGATCTCAGCAATTTTTTCCAATGGTTGTATAACACCGGTTTCGTTATTGGCAGTCATTATACTTATAAGAATAGTTGTTGGTTTTATTGCAGCTTTTAATTCTTCAAGGTCAATCAAGCCTTCTTTATCAACATTCAAATAAGTTACTTCAGCGCCTTTATTTTCTAGGGTAAGACAGGTGTCCAATACTGCTTTATGTTCTGTTTTACAGGTAATGATATGGTTGCCTTTACTTACATAAGCTTCAAAAATTCCCTTTAAAGCAAGATTTACAGATTCTGTTGCGCCTGATGTAAATATTATTTCAGAAGCTTCGCAATTAATTAAAGAAGCAATTTGCAGTTTAGTCTTCTCTACTGCTGCTTCGGCAATCCAGCCATACATGTGCAACTTACTGGCAGCGTTACCATAATGTTCATCATAAAACGGTATAATTATTTCAATAACTTCCTTGTCCACTTTTGTAGTAGCGTTATTATCAAAATAAATTAAATTGTTTATCATGGCTAATAAATTATCTTTGCATTTGTGTTTAAAGGTATAAATAAACATTATTTCCTGCTTCATATAATTGTATTTATTTGGGGTTTCTCGCCTGTTTTAGGAAGATTTATAAGTGCCGATGCTTTTCAGTTGGTTTGGTTTCGTATTTTAATTACGGTAGGCGTTATGTTCCTGTATTTAAAGGCTACAAAACAGGAAATGAAGATCTCACCAAAACATTTTTGGCAATTAAGTGGTATAGGCATCATTATTATGATCCATTGGCTTATGTTTTACGGCGCCATTAAAGAATCAAACATAAGTGTAACCATGGTGGCTTTTAGTACGGGTACTTTATTTAGTTCTATCATTGAGCCAATTCTTTATAAACGCCGCATTCGTTTTTATGAAGTTATTATTGGCCTGATTATAATTGGTGCCATTGCATTGATCTTTTCTATTGAAACACAATATTGGTTAGGCATTTTGTTGGGCATTGGTGCAGCCTTCACATCATCTTTATTTGGCGTATTTAATGGGATTATGTCACATCAATTACGGTCAGGCGTAATTAGTTTTTACGAATTAAGTGCTGCTTTAATCGGACTTACTTTATTTTTAGGAATAAATGGAAATTTTAACGCTTCTTTTTTTGCATTGGATAATTCATCAATGATCGGTCTTTTATTACTAAGTCTTGTTTGCACAGTATTTCCATTTATTGCATCTGTTAATCTTGCTAAATATATTAGCCCGTATACAATAGTATTAACAGTGAATTTGGAAACGGTTTACGGCATTATATGGGCAATATTGTTTTATAACGAAAATAAAGAGGTAAAACCTACGTTCTATATTGGTGTATTGATCATTTTACTGGCCATCTTTTTAAACTCATACCTAAAGCGAGTGAGCGATAAAAAAATGGTTCAAAATTAATTATCTTTAAGTGTGCAATTAAAAAAAGTACTCATAATCCGTTTTAGTTCTATTGGCGATATTGTTTTAACTACGCCTGTGGTTCGCTGTGCTAAAGTCCAATTAAAAGGCACTGAGATACATTATGTTACCAAAGAAGTTTTTAAAAGTATTTTAATTCATAATCCAAACATTGATAAGCTTCATACTTTTAAAGAAGATATTTCTGAAATATATGATCAGTTAAAAGCTGAGAATTTTGATGTAGTGATCGATCTTCATAAAAATCTACGCAGTTTAAGATTAAAGCAAAAGTTAGGAACTAAAAGTTATTCTTTTAATAAGATCAATCTTCAAAAATTTGTGGCCGTTAATTTTAAGCAAATAAATAAATTGCCCGATCAGCATATTGTAGAAAGATATTTTGAAACAGTTACAAATATTGGAGTTGTGAATGATGACAAAGGTCTCGATCATTTTATAAGTGCTAATGATAGAGTAGATCTTTCTAAGGTACTTTTTGCTGCAAATAAATTTGTTGCTTTGGTTGTGGGCGGTTCTTATTTTACAAAAAAGATCCCTTTAAATAAATTAACTGAAATTTGTAATACCTTAAGCTTACCTATAATTGCTTTGGGAGGTAAAGAGGATAAAATAATTGCAGATGAATTGCAAAAACAATTTCCATCAATAATAAATACCTGCGGACAATACTCTATTAATCAAAGTGCTTCTATTATTGAGCAGGCAGAATGGGTGATTACTTCCGATACAGGCCTGATGCACATTGCTTCAGCATATAATAAAAAAACAATCTCTGTTTGGGGTAATACTATCCCGGAATTTGGCATGGGGCCATACATGCCAAACGTAGAAAATAAAATTCTGGAGATAAAAGGCCTAAGTTGCCGTCCATGCTCAAAGCTCGGCTATAAGCGTTGCCCAAAGGGGCATTTTAAATGCATGAACGATATTGATTATTCTTTTCTTAAAGATCTAAAATAAAAAAAGCCGGAAATTATTTCCGGCTTTTTTTATTGCTGTTTAGTTAATTATTCAATCACTAATTTTTTTCTTACTTTTTCTTTGCCAATTTCAACTTCAATTGTGTAAATGCCTTTTGCAAATTCATTCAAATTAAGTAAAGCTTTATTTTGGTTATTTTGAGCTGTTGCAATTAATTGCCCTAAATTATTATAAAGCACATAATTGAATGTTGCACCCTGGTATTCAATGGTAACATCATTTTGCGCAGGGTTTGGATACACAAGAAGGGCAGAGTTATGAATCACACTTTGTAAACCAGTAGCAAAACCAACGCAGGCGGTATTTGTTACGATACAACCATTTTGATCTGCAGTTGTAACTGTATAACAAATAGGAGCTAAGTTAGTTGCGGTAGCAGCATTACCACCGGTTGGCGACCATGTGTATGTATAAGGAGGAACACCGCCAACTACGTTTACATTTGCAATACCTGTTGAACAAGAACTGCAAGCTGAATTGGTAACTGTAACATTGCTTAACAGGTTATTTGTAGGAGCAGTAATTGAAAATGTATTTACTGTGTTACAACCAAAGGCATCATTTGTTACTAGGGTGTAATTTCCTGCACATAAATTACTGCAAGGTAACGCTGAACAAGAGCCGCCAATTAAGCTGTAGGTGTAGGGTGCTGTTCCAGCACTTGTGCTTCCGTTTGCCATACCTGAACATGGGTTGCTGCAATTAGCATTTGTTGAAGTGATAGATGTTAAAGGATTTGTTTTAACTGTAATGGTTATAATACTGTTTGTTGTACAACCACCACTGCCACTACCTGTAACAGTGTAATTTGTTGTTGTTCCCGGTGTTGCAGCATATGATGAAGCTGTAGCGCTTGGTGATGCCCAAACATAAGTGGAGTAAAACCCACTGGCTGTCATTGTAACTGATTTACCTGCACAAATTGTAGGCGATGGTGAGGTAGAAATGGCCATTGAAGGTGTTCCGATAACATTTACCGCTAAGGTTGTGGAACCGCTGCAGGCACCATTGGCACCAACTAAAGTATATGTAGTTGTTGAAGATGGTGTAACATTTATTGAAGTTGCATTTGATCCACCGGGCGACCAGGTATAATTAGTAGCCCCGCTGGCTGTTAATGTTGATGTACCACCTGCGCAAACCGAACTTGGATTAGCGCTAATTAAAACAGATAATGAACTTCCTACTGTTACACTAACGGTTTTGGTATTGGTGCAACCACTTGTTGTTCCAATAACGGTATAAACTGTGTTAGATGATGGAGAAACCAGTAATGGATTACTTGTAGACCCTGTACTCCATGAATAACTTGTAGCACCTGTTGCGTTTAACGTTGCTGTACCGCCGGCGCATATAGTTTGGTTATTTACGCTTACCGTTGGATTTGGAGTAACAACAATAGTAGCTGTTTTAACAGTAGAACAACCTCCGGTGTTACCCGTAACGGTGTAAACCGTTGTAATTGCCGGTGAAGCTGTCATGGTTGAAGTGGTTGGTCCGGCTGTCCAGGTATAGTTGGTTGCGCCTGTTGCAGTTAACGTAGCTTGAGTAGAAGCACAAACGGTTGGTGTATTTACATTTATGGTTGGCCCTGTTGTAATTACAATAGTTGCAGTTTGCGAACTTAAACATGTTCCGTTAGTACCCGTAACAGTATAAACCGTTGTAATGGCCGGTGAAGCTGTCATTGTTGCAGTTGTTGGTCCTGCAGTCCATGTATAACCTGTCGCACCGGTAGCGGTTAATGTTGCCTGATTACCCGAGCAAATGCTTGGTGTATTTACAGAAATTGTTGGACCGGTAATAATGTTTATAGTTTTTGTAATGGATGATGTTACATTTCCATTGTTGGCTAATAAAGTAACACTGTATAATCCTGCCGAAGCATAAGATACGGTTGGATTTGTTGCATTAGAGCTTGCCGGTGTACCACCCGTCATTGTCCAGGTATAACCCGAAGCACCTGTTGTGGTATTTAATAAATTAATTGTCGATCCTACACAAGCAGTTGTTGGAATTGTAAAATTTACAGTTGGTGTTGGAAATGCAAGGTTAATATTATCTAAATACATCGCTTGTCCATAATGCCCTCTGTTCTTAAAGCTGAACATAATATTTCCTTGACCTGCAGTTAAAGCAGATACATCTATTGTATCTCTACGCCATTGACCAGCCGTTGGTGTAAAAACATTATTCTGTAATGTTCCGGTAGAACTAGAAAGTGTAGATCCTCCTTTTGAATAAATACTTGTCCAGCTGGTTCCACAATTAGTAGATAATAAAACTTCTAAAGTATCTGAAAATTGGTTGTCGTATTGCTTATAGGCAACATCAAATCTTAATCTTGCGCTTACTACATTACTAAAAGAATATTTTGGCGTTCGCATTTCATCCCTATCGGGCGCAGCATCAATATTATAATTGTCATAAGTTACGCAGGCGGTACTTGTTCCAAAGCCTCCAAGGGTAGGACCTGTAATACGCGCATAATAATTGGCGTCGTTACCAATATTATAGGATGTCCAGTTAGTTGGTAAAAATGTGGTTGCCTGAAAGCCTTCAGTCAACGGAAGAGCAATAGGGCCGGCAATTGTTATATACGATAATTTAACTTTAGTGTTACTTCCATTTGCATTGGCAGCAATTAATGAAACAGAATAAGTTCCAGGTGTAGCCCATTGAACGCTTGGGTTTGAAGATGTAGAAGTAGCAGGCGTTCCACCCTGAAATGTCCAGGTGTAATTTGTTGGAGCATATAACGAACTATCTACAAAAGAAATATTTGTATTAGGACAAGTATTTCTGGTTAGTGTATAAAAATTAGCAATAGGCGGATAGGTTAAATAAGCTGCAGCGCAATTCATGGCTGCAAACGCATCAATTCTTCCTGCACCTAATTCACTGGCGGTAGCATATGATGAGTTGCTGGCTACAGTATAAATATTAGCAGCAGTACTTTGTAAACAATTAATAACATCAGTGGCAGTCATGAAGGTACATTTTGAAAGCATTAAGCCTGCTAAACCTGCCACCAAAGGAGTTGCCATTGATGTGCCAGACATAAACGCATAATTATTTGCGGGTACTGTACTTTTTATATTTTCACCGGGAGCACAAATATCTACCCAGCTTCCGCGGCATGAAAAACTTGATTTGGCATTACTTGTTGCAACTGATGCAACGCAAAAAACATTATTATAAGCCGCTGGATAATGCAGAACGGTTTCGTTAGCAGTTCCTCCATCGTTTCCGGCAGCACATATTATAAGGCAACCTCTGTTCCACGCGTAATCAATAACCGCCTGCTCAGATGCTGATGAGCCCCCTGCGCCGCCCCATGAACATGAAATAACTTTAGCTTTTACTTTTGCAGCATAAATAATTCCACCATAACCATTTGAAATACCAGTGGTGCTTCCACCATTATTTTGACATTTAACCGGAATTATTTTTATGTTCCATCCAATAGATGCAACACCTGTTGAATTATCAGTGCTGGCGCCTGCAATACCTGCGCAGTGAGTACCATGGTTCATAGCATTGTTTGAAGGTATTGTGTTATTATCTCCATCGGCTGCATCCCATCCGTTCACATCATCAATATAACCGTTGCCGTCATCATCAATTGAGTTAGCAGGAATTTCGCCGGGGTTTGTCCAAATATTACCAACAAGGTCAGGATGGCTTCTGTCTACAGCATTATCAACAATTGCTACTGTAATATTTGAATTTCCGAAAGTTGAACTATTAAATACATTCCAGGCGTTTTGCGCGTTTATCTGTGTTAAATGTGTACCCAAAGTTGGATCATTCGGAGTAGCCATGGCCTTAACCAATGGCACTTTTTCAACGTATTCAATTACACCGTATTTACTAAGTGCTTTAATTAAATTTTCTACCTGGCCGTAGTTACTAAATTCAAGCTTAATAACGTGCTGTAAAAAATTATCGTCGTCGGCCTGGTAAAAAGGTTTGTAAGCCTTGGTAATACCGCAACTTGCTATAAGGTCTTTAATTACTCCTATTTTATTTAAACTAATATTATTGGGATCTTCTTTTGCAAGATCTTTTATAGTTCCACTTTTAAATTTAACATAAACCTGGCCGTCAAAATAATAGCCGTTAATGGTTTGAGCTGAATTAAATAAGCACATGCTTAAAAAAAGCAGAGTAAATAATTTTTTCATCTTTTAAATTGGGTTTAAAATTGTTTAGTTGATATTATAAATATAATGAAATAAGGTAAAAATCCAAACATTTTTTGTCAAAAAAGCATTATTTTTAACAAATGAGATTGGCGGTAATAGATTGCGGTACTAACACTTTTAATTTACTTATTGTAGACTTTGATAACCAGAAAAAGTATAATAAAGTATTTAACTCTCGTATTGCTGTAAAGCTTGGCCAAGGCTCAATTAACAAGGGGTTTATTGGTGAAGAACCTTTTAGCAGAGGCATAAATGCCATCAAAGATCTTAACCTTGAAATACAAAAATTTAATGTATCTAAAATTTTAGCTTTTGCTACTTCTGCAATAAGAGATGCTGATAATGGTAGAGAGTTTGTAAACGAGGTGAAAAGACAAACAGGTATTGACGTAGAAATAATTGATGGTAACCGTGAAGCAGAATTGATTTATTTAGGAAATAAAGAAGCAGTTACGCTTACCGATTCTGTTTCATTAATTATGGATATTGGGGGCGGAAGCAATGAATTTATTTTAGCAAACAATAAAGGTTTATTATGGAAACATAGTTTTCCTATAGGAGCGGCAAGGATATTAGAAAAATTTTCTCCGTCTGATCCTATTACCAATATCGAAATTGCAGATATAAAAGAATATATGAAAAGCCAGATGTATCCATTGTTTGACGCTGCGAAAGAATTTATGCCGCTCGAATTAATAGGTTCTTCGGGTGCATTCGATTCCATTGTAGAGATAATAAATGGCGAATTAAATGGCGAACCGCTTATAGATTCAAAAACATGTTATGATATCAATATGTTGGATTACCTTAATATCTCGCGACTCATAAAATATTCTACACTTGCTGAAAGAAGAAATATAAAAGGCCTGGTATCTATGCGTTTTGATATGATCGTTATTTCATGCTTAATGATAGATTATGTGATCAAATCACTTAACATTCCAAAAATGCGTGTATCCACATATTCATTAAAAGAAGGTGCATTAATAGATCATATTATTCAATCGGGAAAAATAAAATGATGAAGTAAAAGCAAAGCTTCACTTCATCATTAAAAATAAATTATAAATAATTATGGCAAAAATATTAGTAATAGATGATGAGAAAGCGATCCGCAGATCGATAAAAGAAATTCTTGAATTTGAAAAACATGCTATTGAAGAAGCTGAAGATGGGCAAACTGCATTGGATATGGCACTTAAAAATAATTATGATATTATTTTGAGTGATATTAAAATGCCAAAGCTGGATGGAATAGAACTGCTTCAAAAATTAATTGAAAATAAAGTCAATAGCTCTATCATTATGATGAGCGGGCATGGTACTATTGAAACTGCTGTAGATGCTGTAAAGAATGGTGCTTACGATTATCTGGCCAAGCCTATCGACCTTAATCGACTTTTAGTATCTGTTAGAAACGCTTTAGAGAAAGGAGATCTTGTAACCGAAACAAAAGTGCTTAAAAAGAAGATCACTAAAAGCGTAGATATGATCGGCAATTCTAAAGCCATTCAAAACATAAAAGATATTATTGAAAAAGTAGCGCCAACAGATGCAAAAGTTTTAATTACAGGAAGCAATGGTAGCGGAAAAGAATTGGTAGCAAAATGGCTACATGAAAAAAGTAACCGTGCCGGTGGTCCGCTTATTGAAGTGAATTGTGCGGCTATTCCTTCAGAATTGATAGAGAGTGAATTATTTGGGCATGAAAAAGGATCTTTTACAAGCGCCGTTGCACAACGTAAAGGTAAATTTGAATTAGCAGAAGGCGGTACTTTATTTTTAGATGAAATAGGGGACATGAGTTTAAGTGCGCAGGCAAAAGTATTGCGTGCCTTGCAGGAAAATAAAATTACACGCGTTGGTGGCGATAAAGAAATTAAAGTGAACGTAAGGGTTGTGGCTGCAACAAATAAAAATTTAGAAAAAGAGATTGAAAAAGAAACTTTCCGGCAGGATTTGTTTCACCGTTTAAGTGTTATCCCAATTCATGTACCATCATTAGATGAACGTAAAGAAGATATTCCTTTACTAACAGATCATTTTCTGGAATTAATTTGTACCGAAATGGGCATTGCCAAGAAAGCTATTTCAAAAGAGGCATTAAAAGCCATGCAGGATCGCAACTGGCCGGGCAATATTCGTGAGTTTAGAAATGTAATTGAGCGTTTAATTATTTTGGGCGGTAAAGAAATTACTGCAGAAGATGTGAAACAATTTGGTTGATCGTATGAAAGAAGTTAAAATTGCTAAAAGACTTTTTTGTGTGTTATGCCTTTTCTCTTTTATTCTTGTTGGACAAACTACAAAAAAATTAAATATCGATTCTTTAAAAAACGTAAGTGCTAATGCAAAATACGATACAACAAAAGTAAATGCTTTATGCGCACTTGCTTTTGAAATAAGACGTAAAGCAACCGAAGAAGCTTTGGAGTATATATCAAAAGCAATTGCCTTGTCAGAAAAAATAAATTACAGATCGGGCCTTGGTAACGCGTATCGTACAAAAGGTTTAATATTAAAAGAAAGAGAGCAACCTGAGATTATTCTGGCGCTATACAAAAGTTCACTAAAAAATTATACGGAAGCAAAGGATGAAAAAGGCCTGTGCGAAATTAATACAAGTCTTGGAAATTATTACAGAGATGGAGGTAATTTTGATTCGGCATTTTATTTCTTTGATAATGCAGAAAAGATCGCCGTTAAATTAACAGATAACTCACGCTTAGCAATTATCTATCATGATAAAGCAGGTGTGTACAGTAAAATGTTTGATTTTACCACTGCAACAAAATTTTATCTCAAATCATTGGATATTTCAATAAAATTAAAGGATAGGATGTTTGAAGCGAATTGCCTCAATAGTATAGGCGGTGTTTATTACAATCAAAAAAATTACAAAAAAGCAGAAGAATATATTTTAAAAGTAATTGCTTTAAGAACAGAGTTAAAGCAACCTGCTGAAACCGGGCGGGCGCTTGGCAACCTTGGTAAACTATATAGTCGTACCAAAAGAGTACCTCAGTCTTTTGAGTGTTACACCAAAGCTGAAAAAATATTTATGGATCTTGGAGATTCCGCAGGATTCATTTCTATAAAAGTGCAAGAGTTGGCGCTTTACGATAAATTAAATAAAAATGAGAAAGTAATTGAGCTCGGCAAAGAATTATCACCTTTTGTTTCAGCACTTAAACCTGCAAATTACATGGCACTGCATTTTGCAGTAGGACAGGCTTACAGGCGCCTTAAGAAAAATGATCTGGCGCTGAAAGAACATAACATGGCAATAGATCTGGCCGAAAAGATCAATAATACGGATGCTCTGATGCATGGCTACGACGAATTATACAGGGTTTACAGGGCAAAGAATGATTATAAAAATGCCTTTATTTATCTTGAACAATACTCGATCCTAAAAGACAGTTCATTAAATGCCGAATCTGCAAAGCAAATTGCAGAAATGGATACCAAATATCAAACCGAAAAAAAGCAACTTGAAATTAAAAACCTGAATAATGAAAAATCGTTACAACAGGCAGAGCTTGGCAAGAAAGAAGAAGAGGCACGTCGAAGAAATTTTCAATTAATTGTATTTGCATTTTGTTTTTTGATAACACTTGTTTTATCGGTTATTATTTATCGTAATCTTCAAAAAAATAAACGTTACAGCCGCATTATTGAAGCTCAGAAAGAAGAGGTGGAAAAACAAAAGACGGAGGTAATGCATCAAAAAGAAGTGGTAGAAGAAAAGAATAAAGAAATTACGGATAGTATCAATTACGCACTAAGAATTCAATCAGCTATTTTACCATCAATAAATTATGTAAAAGAATATTTGCCAGAAAGTTTTATTCTGTATCAGCCAAAAGATATTGTTGCTGGAGATTTTTACTGGATGCATATTTCTGGTGAAAAAATATTTATTGCAGCAGCAGATTCAACCGGGCATGGCGTACCGGGAGCTTTGGTTTCTGTGGTTTGCGCTAATGCTTTAAACAGAACAGTAAATGAATTTGGAATTACAGAAACGGGAAAGATATTGGATAAAACCCGCGAACTTGTTATTGAAACTTTTGCTAAAAGCACCAGCGATGTAAAAGATGGAATGGATATTTCTTTAATGGTTATTGATAAAAATAAAAAAGAAGTATGCTGGAGTGGCGCAAATAATGCTTTATGGTATATATTCAATAATGAAGTAACAGAGATCAAAGCAGATAAACAGCCAATTGGTAAAAGCGATAATTCTAAGCCTTTCACCACGCATACCATAAAATATGAAAAAGAAACCATCTTTTATTTATTTACAGATGGTTATGCCGATCAGTTTGGTGGTAACAGAGGCAAAAAATTCAAGTATAAACAATTAGAAGACCTTTTATTGAACATTTATACAAAACCACTTTCACAACAACAAAGCGAACTGTTGAGTGTTTTCAATAATTGGAAAGGTGAGTTAGAGCAGGTAGACGATGTATGTATTGTTGGTATAAGGCTTTGATCTAAGATGTTTCCTTTGTAATTTTTAGTAATTCTAAAAGCAGGAGAAACTTAGCTTGATATTATTGAACATCAGCAAAAGTAATTTTAAATATACAGCTTGATCCATTATCATTACTTTTTTTTGGCGAAAAGAATTCCCAGTTTTCTTTATTGGTAAATGCTTTGTTTAGTTTTTTAGCAGGGTCTTTTGGAAATACTTCAATAAATGAAAATTCACAAGGGCAACAATCTATTTTTCTACTATGAAACGCTTCATGGAAATCGGCCGATTCACCCGGTGCAAGGTATTTAGTACTAATACTATCCTTTAGTGTGGTTTTTAAAATAAGCGTATCGTTAGAGTAATTGTAAATATCACCCCTTACAGAATAAAACCTGTCGCATCCTAACAATGCGAATAAAACAAAAATGAATATTACAAAATATGTTTTGATGGTAGATTTATTTTCCTTCCGGACAAGTACCTTTATAAACCTTTTTTACTTCCGGATTTTCAAGTACCTGGAAGGTCATAAATGGATCACCAAATAGTTTACAATACCTGTCTTGATTTTTGCTTTTAGCAATTTCCAAAGCTCTTGCAAAGGTGCGTGAATAATATTTTTCCTGTAAGCGGCTGGCAGATGCAATGTACATGAATACTAAATTCTCATTCACATCCGGCATGCTTAAGTATGGTTCTAAAACGGTAGATGAATATTTAAAATCCTTAGCGCGAGAAAACACATATGATAGTTTTAAAGCATTTTGCCAGCTGGCATCTTTAATGTTGTAAAATGATTTAATACGGGCAATACAAGCGTCGATCAAGGCATCAGCATTATCCATCGTATCCAAACTTTCCATGATCTTAAATTGCCATTCAATATTTAAACCGTTCACTAAATTACTGTCTAACTTACCGTATAAGCCATCAATGGTTTGTTGTACTTTTGCCTGGTGCTCCTGGTTGCCGGCATTGCTATCTAATTTTAACTGGCAATATGTTTTATTGTATTGAAGAATAGGATTTGCAGGTTCAAATTTTAATAAGCGGTCAAAAGTAGCTTCATCATCTTCATCAACCGTATTGTTTGCCTGGTATTGATAATATAAACGGTTATTAATTAAGCTCACATTTTTTGCGTTCTCTTCAATTTTTAAGCTATCATAAATGCCAACCGGATATTTATTTTCGGCAATGCGCTTATTCATAAACTCCATAATTTTATAAGCCTGCGGATAATTATTTGCTTTTAAGGCGCGCTCAAAACTTACACGTGAGAATTTTTCTTCCTTTGCACCACTAACATCATAAGTAATATCCATGATCATTTGCGCAAAACGTTCTTTAGCTAAAATAGGTTCTAATTCTTCCTGTAATTTTTTATCGTTGTTAATTTGATTAATAGCTTTATGCTTTCCTTGAGCAACTAAGCTTGCGTATTTACCATCCTCATTCTCTAACATAAATAATCCCCAACTGTCTTTTGTTTCGATAGTTGGGTTGATCTTGTTTTTTTGAAAGCTTTGTAAAACTCCTAATACACTTTCGCCACGTTTTCGTTGTAGCTTAGCGTTGGCAGCCGAATCTCCTTCTATAGAAGAGTAGGCATAAATGTAAAGTCCGTCGATAATAAAATCGGGTTCATTCAAAGCTTTAATAAAAGGCTGAATGTCTTCTGTTTTATATTCGAATTTATTTTTTTCGAAAGGAATAGTGAAGTTAATAATAGAGCTTTCTGATTTTGGTTCAAACGGTGGCTTTAAGCCTGTTGTATTATTAAAAGGCAATAAACCAATTGGTGTTTTGCTGTCTATCTTTCCATTCTCGTAATAACCCCTGGTAATGGTTCTGCAAATGCGACCATCTTGTACAACAATTAAATTTACTTCATATTGTCCGGTAATTTTTGTTTCAAATTTTCCGAGTTCTACTTCAATGCCTTTGTTTTTATTTTTGCGGTTTACTTTGGGGTCTTTGCTTATTAATATATTTTTCTTGAATAATTTATCTTTATAAACAACCTTGCTCATTATGCCTTTGTTGTAAAGGTTATTATCTACAATGTTATAATCAGCATTAATGTATTGATCGCGTTGCACAATATCAAAAGCCAGCCCGTCTTTACTTTTCTTTAATAAACGTCGAAGATCTTTTGCATTGGGATATTTTAGCCATACTTTTCCATTCTCAACATAAACACCTTTTTCCAATACATCGTAATTGCGAAAACGATCGCAATTCTTGCAGAATTTAGTTTCAGGGCCTTTTAATTTTTTTGATTTGGTATTAAAGGGAATGGCCAATTGTTTTTTATAGATCACACCACCGTTAGTAATATCATAACCACCAAATACAGCGCTTGCAAAAACTTTTTTACCATCATCGCTCAATTCACAAGATATACCAACTAAAGTATATTTTGGATTCATAACAATTGGCAATGTTTTTTGATAACTCTCCCAACGGTTGTAAATGGTTTTTGCAACATCGGCGGTCATGTAATTTTCGCGGCCCTTACTTATGGCGGCTTTCATGGTTAATTCTTCGCCGCGTTTAGTTGCACCTGCTTTTTTTAAATTTTTTTGAGTGGTTTTAAATTCAACTTTGTCTTTTCCTGAGCTGGCCATTTTATCAGCACTCAACTGAGCTGAGAATTGCAGCATTTCACTCATCTCTAATGAGTCGAGCCCTTTGCTTGCTCTAAAGCGGTTCAATTCTTTTAAAAGTACACGTGGCAATTCGTCGATCTTAAAATTTTCATCGCCCATAGCCATCTTTGTTGTAGAAACTTGCGAAAAGAAGTTTAACGACAAAAACAGGATACTTAAAAAAGATAGAATGCGTTTCATAAACGAATTTTGAGACCGTAAAATAAAAAATATTGCGAGACGAAGCAATTATTTGTTAAAAAAACACAGTTAAGTGGATAAATTATGGCTCAAACGGCCATTAACAAGGCTTCCGGCTATTTAATAACACCGGTTTTTATCCAGTCTTCAATATCATATTGATTTAGCTCGTAGTAATCTACTTTTTTTACCACAATGCCATTATCAAGATAATAAATACGTGGCAGATCTGTTCCCGCAAGGTTTACAAAGGTTTTACCTAGGCAAAAACTGTTTGGAATATTATCAGCGTGGGTATCATCAATAAACTCCTTATATTTTTTTTCTTTCTCGCCATTTAAAACAAAATAAATTGGCAATTCGGGGTTGTTCTTTTTAATAAGCCTGAATTTTTTAGAAGCAATACGGCAATGCGGACAGGTAAGACTAATAAATGCGACAACATGTTTTCCTTTGCGAAGATCTACCGAAGGAACTTTTACTTTAACAGTATCTTCGGGTTGATATAATAAATTTAACTCTAATGGATAATTTACTTTTTCATCCAGGTTATTAGAGGTGTAAGCATAATCAACCGGATTAATTAAGAACGGAACAGCCAATGCAGAAACAGCAGCAAAGTTTAAAAGCATGCTGTTTTGTTTTATTTTCCAACCTTCAAATAAAAAGTAAACAAGTACACAAGCTGCGATCATGATCACATTTTTAATGATGGCCTCTAAAGGCGTCATTTTTAAATGTTCTCCAAAACAGCCACAGTTGCCATGGTTACCGCTAATGGCAATTTGAATAGATAAATAAATAATAAAGAACAGTAATAAGCCAACTGTAAAAGGCAGGGTGAACTTTTTAAGATTGTAATTGATGATCAATAAAAAACCAAGAAAAAATTCCAAACCAATTAATAAACGCGCAATGATAGGAGCAGAGTACCAGTTAGCAACTCCAATATCTACAAAGGTAAATTCAAAAGTTTCAATAACCGGATCTAACTTTGTGTAACCTGAGTAAATAAAAATTAAACCCAGTGCTACTGAAAGAAGTATGGCTAATATTTTTTTAGCGATCTGCATTTGAGAGTGTAAAGCTAAGCAACTAGCGGGTTTAATCAAAGAATAATTTCCTATCATTTCGAGCGGAGTCGAGAAATATGTAGAAGGGCTCAATGTGTCTGGCAACCGCACACAATCGCTCAAAGCTCAGTCGCTTTGCCGTGCTCGACGTGACAATGATTATAATTATTAAAAATAAAAAAGCCCCAACATTTCTGCGGGGCTCTTAAAAATATAATGGAGATTTATTGTCCTAAATATTGTTGTAACAATTTACTACGGCTGCTATGACGTAAACGACGAATCGCTTTTTCTTTGATCTGGCGAACACGTTCACGGGTAAGATCAAATTTATCGCCAATTTCTTCTAAGGTTAAACCGTGATTTAAACCAATTCCGAAAAATAATTTTACAACATCGCGTTCTCTTTCAGTTAAAGTACTTAAAGCACGATCAATTTCTTTGCTTAACGATTCGTTCATTAAACCTGTATCTGCTTTTGGCGAATCTAAATTCACCAATACATCTAATAAGCTGCTTTCTTCGCCATTAGCAAATGGAGCATCCATACTAACATGACGGCCAGAAACTTTCATAGTATCAGAAACTTTGTCAATAGGCAGGTCTAAAACATCCGCTAATTCTTCAGCACTTGGCTCACGCTCATATTCTTGCTCTAATTTGCTGTATGCTTTATTAATTTTATTTAATGAACCTACCTGGTTTAAAGGTAAACGTACAATACGGCTTTGTTCTGCTAAAGCTTGTAAGATAGATTGACGGATCCACCATACAGCGTAAGAGATAAATTTAAAACCACGCGTTTCATCAAAACGACGGGCTGCTTTTATCAAACCTAAGTTTCCTTCGTTGATCAGATCGGGTAAGCTTAAGCCTTGGTTTTGGTATTGTTTTGCTACCGAAACCACGAAACGTAAGTTAGCACGCGTTAATTTCTCAAGAGCAGTTTGGTCACCGTCCTTTATCTTCTTAGCTAAAATAACCTCTTCTTCAGCAGTGATCAATTCTTCACGACCGATTTCTTGTAAGTATTTATCTAAAGATGCGCTTTCGCGGTTGGTAATGGACTTGGTGATTTTTAGCTGTCTCATGGGATTGTGTTGGAATTAAGGGGGTAAAGTTACATAAAAAAGAGCAATTATTAAACTAATTTACCTGTATAACGCATTAAAAAGCAAAAAGTTTCTCTTTTTTGTTAAAAAATCTGACAAAATTTCATAAATAGATGTTTGTAAGTGAAGCTAAATGATTTAGAACTGTTAACAAATTACTACCACATCTGCCGTTTGAGTCTAAACATCTTTTTAATTTTTTGTTCAAAAACCACTGTTTTTCTCAGCCATAAATACCAACATTTTCCTACAAAATAAATTTTAAAAAGGCTGTAAGGCAATAATAGCGCGCTTTTCACAAATTACGTAATTAACAATTCATTCTTAATAACGCTTAAGGTAATTAACATTATTGTGTTTAATCATAATGAGTTAGCAAGGTTTAAGTGCCTTAATAGTTGGGTATTTTTATGAAAATCAAAACAGGAATAAATGAACGCAGAAAGTTTGAAAACCGAATTACAGCAAGTTTTAGAAAACGATTTAGTATTGCGCAAAGAATTTAATGAGCTAAAACGTTCGTTAAGCGACTACCGCAACCAGCTAATAATGCGCGATGAAGACTGCAAGCGCCTTCAGGTAACCATTGATGTGTTAAACACAAAGCTGGTTGTGATGGAGCGCGATAATACCAATTACAAAGGCGAATTAGCTTCGTTTAAGGAGCTACGTGGATCTATAAAAGAACAATTGCATGCTAAACAGGAAGAAATTGAACAGCGTTTATCTGAAATAGAAAATTTAAAAAGCGATCTTAATTCAATTTCATCTGATTACGAATTAAAAATTGAAGGTATTAAAGCAGAAGCCAACGCACACTTAGAATCGGTTTCGTCAGAATACAAAACACAAATTGAAGAATTACGCTCTAACTCTTATTACAAAGAATCAGGCATTAAAGAAGAATTTGAGAATCGCGTAAATGAATTAACAGCAAGTTGGGCCGATAAAGAACAAGCTTTATCTCTCAACCACCAGGAAGAAATTGTTGGCGTAAAAATGAGCTACGAGCAACAAATTGCAGTTCTTAAAAATGACTATAATTCTCAAATCTCTAATTTATCTTCTTCAAGCCAAACTGAGATCAATGCTTTAAAACATACCAGCCAGGTTGCTTTAGAGAGTCTTGAAACAAGCTATACTCAAAAAATCGAAAGCCTTGAAAACTCATACAAAACCGAAATTTCAAGCTTAAAATTAGAGATAGAAGAACAACGTCATGCTTTAACTACAGAATATAATTCAAAAATTGAAAGCTTAACATCTGAGTTTACTGCTAAAGAAAATGAATTGGTTTCTTCTTACGAAAAACAATTAGAGGAATTAAGAGCAACAACTTCTTCTTCATCTGAAGAATTATCTTCTTCTTTCCAAAACCAGATCAGTACTTTAAGATCAGAGCACGAAACATTCGTAAACGAATTAACTTCTTCTCATACTTCGCAAATTGAAAGCCTAACAAATGGTTACGAAGAAAAATTAGCTAATGCATTAATTCACTCTAACGGTCAAAATACAAGATTAACTGAAGAGTTAACCAAAGTACAATTAGAGCACGACCAGGCGAACGAAAAAATAAGAGAATTAGTAATACATATTGATTCACAAAATTCTGAATTCGAAAAATTAACCGGGCAGTTAACCAATTACCAGTTCCAGTTAAAATCAGAAGCTGAGAAGTTTTTAAACCTAACAAACGAGTTTGATGTTTTTAAACAAAATTCTTCTTTATCAAACAGCGAACAAGTAAATGAACTGAATTCACAAATTGAAAATTTAAATACTGAATTAAGTAATTTAAGTACTTTATTAGAAACTACTACTAATACATTAGGTGAAACTGAAGTTACTTTAGAGTCAAAAACTTCTGAATTAGAAAATGCTTCGCAACAAATTGAAGGGCTTAACGAGCAAATTGCAACTTTAGTGGGTGTTATTTCTTCTAAAGAACAAGAGTTGGAAGGCTTTAAAGCAGAAATTGAAGAATCGGTTAAACAACAGGTTTTAGATAAAGAAATTGAATTTCAAAAATTATTGGTAGAAAATACCAGTTTAATTGTTGAAATAGATGCTGCACAAGATAAAGTAGAGGCGCAGGAAGCTGAGTTAACTTTAATAAAAGCAGAATTGGAAGAAATTAAATCGGTAAGCGCTGCAAAAACTGAAGAGTTTAAAGAGATCTTATCAATTAAGAATTTTAATGTTACTAATCTGGAAGGTCAAAATGCAGCTTTAACGCAAGAAATATCTCAATTAAAAGATGAAGTTGCTCAATTACAGGCCGGTTTTGATACTTTAAATTCAGAAAAACTAGATCTTTTAACGCAATTAACCGGGTTACAATCGTGTATTTCTGACCTCAATTCTACAGTTTCTTCATTAAATGAGAAAATTTCAGGTTACGAAACTGAGATCGCTACTTTATCGGCAAACACTGCTACTTCAAACAGCGATGAGCAGGATGCCTTTATCGATCGCTTGTTTAAACAAATTGATGCCCTGAATGATGAGCGATTAGTGCTTTTAGACGAAAAAGAACAAATGGCCACACAGCTTTTAAAAATGAACGATGTGGTAAGTCAGCTATCGCAAGATGTTGATAGTCAAAGTATTGATGTAACAGACTTGAATAATCACAGAAAGAATGTTATCTTAGCCAATAATTCAGGTGGTAAGACTGAAAAGTCCCAAATGAAAAAACAAATAAACGATTTGGTGCGTGAAATTGATAAGTGCATTACGTTATTAAGTGCTTAATTTTAACGCCCTCTTTAAATGAGCGAAGTAAACATAAAAGTTGAAATTGCCGGAAGTGTTTTTCCTTTAAAGGTAAACGCTGATGACGAAATCAATATTAAAGAGGCTGTTAAACTAATAAATACAAAAATTGCTGAGTTCGAAAAAAGCTACGCAGTTAAAGATAGAAAAGATGTGTTGACCATGGTAATGTTACAATTAGTAGCAGAACTTTACAAAAAAGCCAGCACAGCCGAGGGAGAATTAAGTCATTTAAAACAATTATTTTCAAGTGTGGAGGATATGTTACAGCAACATATGCAAGACATTAAAAATATTAACGAATAGTAAACGAAAGTTTACCAACTTACACGCACAAAATTTGAGATCTGATCTTAAAATTTTGTGCGTTTTTATTTTATTGAATTTGAGTAAAAGTAAAATCAACATATAAACATGTCAAACCGACGAAAGCGGGATGGCAATAATTTAAAAAGAAGGAAAGATGGATATATTAACAATTGGATTGATAGCGGGGGCCCTGATTCTTGGAATTGTGGCAGGATTTATTTTAGCGGGCAGTAAACTAAATGCCAGCGCTAAAAAAGAAAAAGAGAATATGATAAAAGAGGCTGAGGTAAAAGCCGAAGCAACTAAACAGGAAAAGATCTTACAGGCAAAAGAAAAATTCTTACAGTTAAAAGGCGAGCATGATAAAGCCGTTCAGGAAAAGAATGCACATATACTTCAAACTGAAAATAAATTAAAGCAAAAAGAAGGTGAACTTAATAAAAAGATAGAAGACCTTAACCGTAAAGATAAAGAAGCAGAGACGCTTAAAAATCAGGCAAACCAACAAATAGATCTTTATAAACACCGTTTGGAAGAAGTAGAAAAAGGCCATCGCAAACAGGTGGAGATGTTGGAAAAAATTAGCGGTTTAAAAGCAGATGATGCTAAATTACAATTGGTAGAATCTATTAAAGCCGAAGCAAAAACGCAGTCTATGTCTTATGTTAAAGATATTATGGATGAGGCAAAATTAACTGCGAATAAAGAAGCTAAAAAAATTATTTTGCAAACCATTCAACGTGTATCTACTGAAACGGCTATTGAAAATTCAATTTCTGTTTTTCACATTGAAGGTGATGAGACCAAAGGACGCATTATTGGCCGTGAAGGTCGTAACATTCGTGCATTAGAAGCTGCTACAGGTGTTGAGATCATTGTAGATGATACACCGGATGCAATTACTTTATCTTGTTTTGATTCTATCAGAAGAGAAATTTGCCGTTTGGCTTTACACCAATTGGTAACAGATGGTCGTATTCACCCGGCGCGTATTGAAGAGGTAGTTGAGAAAACGAAAAAAATGCTGGAAGAAGAAATTATTGAAACAGGTAAACGTACTTGTATCGATCTGGGTATTCATGGTTTACATCCTGAATTAATTCGTATGGTAGGCCGTATGAAATACCGCTCATCTTACGGACAAAATTTATTACAGCATAGTAGAGAAGTTGCTAACCTTTGTGCTATTATGGCTTCTGAAATGGGCTTAAACCCTAAGGTTGCCAAGCGTGCAGGTTTATTACACGATATTGGAAAAGTACCTGATAACGAGCCGGAATTACCTCACGCGTTGTTAGGTATGAAGTTGGCAGAGCAGTACAAAGAAAAACCGGAAGTATGTAATGCTATTGGCGCTCACCACGACGAAATTGAAATGACTACTTTATATTCGCCAATCATACAGGTGTGTGATGCTATTAGTGGTGCTCGCCCAGGTGCACGCCGTGAGATCGCAGAGCAATACATGAAGCGTTTAAAAGATCTGGAAGCATTGGCTTTAAGTTATGATGGTGTTGAGAAAACGTATGCGATACAAGCCGGACGTGAAGTGCGTGTAATTGTATCAAGTGAAAAAGTAACAGATGGAAGAGCAGAAGAACTGGCTTTTGAAATTTCGCAACGTATACAAACAGAAATGACTTATCCCGGACAAGTAAAAGTTACTGTGATTAGAGAGACCAGAGCAACCGGTTACGCTAAGTAGAATTTTGCATTTTAAATTTTAATTGGATACGCCACATAAAATAATAATAGAGGCGGGTAAGGCCAACACGCAGTACTGGCGTGATGTTTGGGCCTTTCGTAATTTATTTAGTTTATTAGCCTGGCGCGATATTTCGGTGCGCTACAAACAAACTGTAATTGGTTTTGCATGGGCCGTTGTTCGCCCGCTGTTTACGATCGTTGCATTTTCTTTTTTACGTTTATTGTTTGGAGGAAAAGATGAAGCAGGTGCAATTCCTTATCCTTTAATGATCGCTGTTGGTACATTGGCCTGGGCTCTATTCTCAACCATCGTTAACGAAATTTCAAATTCACTGGTAGGCAATGCCAACTTAATTAATAAAGTTTATTTTCCACGCATTGTTATTCCACTGGCAACAACAGTGGTGTGTTTAATTGATTTTTTAATTTCTTTGGTTATTGTTGTTGCGTTAATGATCTGGTACCAATATGTTCCGGCTTTAAACGTTTTAATGCTGCCGCTTTTTGTTTTATTGTTGGTTATAAGTGCTATTGGTTTTGGTTTATACTTTGCCGCTGTATCCGTTAAGTACCGCGACTTCCGTTACATTTTACCATTTGCCTTACAAATTGGCATGTATGTTTGTCCGGTTGTTTATAGCACTGTAAGCCTTCAAGAGAAATTAGTGAACTATCCTTCATGGGTATTTACATTGTATAAATTCAATCCATTAGTTAGTATTATTGATGGTTTTAGATGGTGCATATTTGGTGATGTGCATTTAGAAATGATCCCATTAATTACTTCAATAGCTATAAGTCTTTTATTCCTTATCCTTGGCGTTTTCTATTTCAGAAAACTGGAGACTGAGTTTGCGGATGTGATTTAATTAGGTGTTTAAGTATAATTTGATAAAGTAAATATCAAAATAATACATTTAGTATAAATCTGTTAAACAAGTTATGATAAGATCATATCTATTTCTAATTTTTTATTTGAGTTGTTTCTTTTTATCTAATGCTCAAACAACTACCTCAAAATGGCCTTATTATGGAGATAAAATTCCTTCTTATATTGGTGTGTGTGGTGGTTATGAAGGATTAAAAACAAATAATTTTGAGGTGGGCATTGTGTCAAATATCAAAAACATTGCAGTTACCCCGGCAGTTGGTGGGATGGTTGGTGGTAGTTTGTTTTATAAGAAAAATATGAGTTTTAATAATGTTTATTCGTATGAAGTTGAATTTGGAATGTATTCCGGCCTCGTTTTGGGACTAAACTATAATTATAATGTTACATCTGTAAACAAAATTCACGGTTTTAAACCTTTTGTTGGATTAGCTTTTTATAATGTTCAACTATTTTATGGCTATAGTTTCTATAATTCAAAAGATGATGCTAAAAATGAATTGAGACATAACCGTATTACATTAAGATATGTTTTGCCGGTAATAAAGCTTAGTAAAAAACAGTAAGTCTAAATATGCTTTCAGCAAAAAAAATAATTGTCATTTTAATTTTTGTTTCATGGTTTAGCCATGCGCAAAAGGAAAAGAAATTCTTTTTAGTATTTCCGATTGGTTATACTTATCAGGGTACACATAATATCGATTTTGGTTTTCAACCTATGATATTAACAGATTCAAAAAGAAATCACAATAATATAAGCCTTGGCATTTCTGGCAACCTCACATATGTAAATAATGCAACATATTTAACACCCTATGTTAGATTGCGGTATTTACAAAAAGTTAGCCGTAAAATTGGCATAGAGGGTTCGGTAGGATATTTTTATACAAATTATAACTCCGTATACGATCATAGAATGGTAGGGGAGATTGGAGCTTGTTATTACACACTTCATCTTACAGTTGGGGCAAATTATCCTTTAAAGCGTTATGAAGATAATTACACATCGTTATTACGAGTTTCTTTACGTTACAGTACCCATTAGTCTAATTTCTTTGTATTTATAAACACACATTTTTCAATGTTTGTTTTTAGTTTATATTTGATAGAAGCAATTTATAATTTTCAATCCCTATGAAACAAAAAATATATCAGGTTGATGCTTTTACCGCTGAGGTATTTGGCGGTAATCCCGCGGCTGTTTGTCCGATGGATAAATGGCTAAGTGATAACTGTTACAAAAAATTGCTATGGAAAATAACCTGGCAGAAACAGCTTATTATGTGAAGAAAGAAAATATCTATGAAATAAGATGGTTCACGCCAACTGTTGAGGTGGACCTTTGCGGGCACGCCACGCTGGCTGCGGCTTTTGTGCTGTTTAATTACGCAGGCCATGTTGGTAACGAAATAAATTTTTTCTCTCCACGAAGCGGTAAATTAAATGTAAGCAAACATGGCGATCTTTTAACGCTTAATTTTCCTACAGATGTTTTTGAGAAAGTAGAATTGAATGATGCTTTAACTGAAGGATTTAATATAAAACCAAAAGAAGCTTACAGAGGCAAAACCGATCACATGCTGGTGTTTGAAACGGAAGATGAAATAAAGAACATCGTTCCTGATCTTGAAAAAATTGCAAAAATGAACGGACGAGGTGTTATCATTACGGCAAAAGGCAACACGGTTGATTTTGTTTCACGCTTCTTTGCGCCGCAATCCGGCATTAATGAAGATCCTGTAACAGGCTCTGCTCATACAACTTTAACACCTTACTGGTCAAAAAAATTAAATAAAGTAGAATTGAGCGCTATTCAGCTTTCTGATCGCAAAGGTTATTTAAAGTGCAAATATTTAAATGATAGGGTAGAGATAAGCGGACAAGCCAAGCTGTATTTAATTGGAGAAATATTTGTAAATTGATTTGAAATTAATGAGCTACAAAAATTTAGATATAGATAAAATTACAGAGGCCATTCATATCCTTTCTTTGAGGATCAATGATCGTTTCCCGGAGGCCGGTCTGCTAAAGGTTTGCAGAGAATTGGAAATATTATCCGTTTCAAGCAAAGCAAATATTGAGCGCATTAATAAACCTTATATCTTTTTTAGAATTGCATTTTATGTTTTAGTGCTGATAGCCGCTGCTGCTGTTTATTATACCTTTTTTCACATTAAACCCGATCCCTCATTAAGTAGCTTTGCCAATCTTATAACAGTGAGCGAAGCATTTATTAGCGAAACAGCTACTATAGGCGCCTGTTTTTATTTTTTATACAAGCTGGAAGATATCATGAAGCAAAAACATGTTTTAAATGCTTTACATGAATTACGTACTATTGCGCATGTAATAGATATGCACCAGCTTACAAAAGATCCAACATATATTTTATCAGAAAAAACAGAACACTCACCAAAAAGGGAATTGACTAAAAATGACCTGAGCCGTTATTTAGATTATTGCTGCGAACTATTGTCTTTAACCTCAAAAGTAGCGGCCAATTATGCCAACAATAATAAAGATGAAGTTGTTTTAAATACCATTAATGATATCGAGATCCTTACCACTAATCTCTCAAGCAAGATCTGGCAAAAGATTGAACTGAATAAGCTTTTAAAATAAGTGCCCTAATGGAATCTTTTACTTATAAAAAGTCAATTAAAATAAACGTTTCCGTAAAAAAGGTCTGGCAAGTGCTTACAGATCCGGTTTCCATTAAAAATATTTATTTTGGCATGGATTGGTTTACCAATTGGGAAAAGGGAGGTTCTATAACTTTTAGTGGCAATTACGATCACCAGCCGTTTGAAGACAAAGGCAATATCTTAGATATTGAAAAGGAAAAATTTATTTTGTTCAATTATTTTAATCCTGATTTCGGTAAAAAAGATATACCAGAAAATTATACAGCAATGCGCTTTGAATTAGAGAGTAATAATAACGATACTATTTTTACAGTTTATCAATATGGCTTTAAAAGCGAAGCAGACTTTAATACTGTAATTACCAAATGGGATCATGTTTTGTTTACAGCAAAGGAAGAAGCAGAAAGATCAGTTTAATTTATAATGGATCTTTTTAGCCATCTTTAACGATGGCTTTTCAATAATTACATAAAAGAGCCAGGCGCCAAAAATAATTACAGGTAATGCCCCAAACATCAGCCACATCCTTCCCGTATCTGTTACAATATAATTCTGAAGAAAATTGATCAGTCCATCGGTACCAAATGGTGTGTGAATAAGGTATAGTGAGTAAGAGATCATGCCAAGAAACAAGAGTGGTTTAAAAGGCTTATTTACAAACTGAATAAAGCAAATAGAAATTAGTGGGGATAGTACTCCTTCCATTCCGGTTTTAAAATAGCATAAAAGCAACACTATACAAGCAACAGGCAGGTATGTTGTTAAATTGATGTGCTTTACTTTAAATAAAAAGAAAACAATACCTGATAAGAAGAGCAGTAAATAATTAGTTACAAAACGATCGTCGGTCAGCAAAAAAGGCATAATACATAGCACAGCGATCGATAAAAATATAAATAACATTTTTTTTGCTATTAGTATTGGAAATAACAAACCAATTAAAAGATAGAATTGAAGTTCAATGGCTAAAGTCCAAAAAACAACAATAAGCCATTTACCATTTAAGATCTCAACAAGATAAAATAAATGATACAGTGTGTTTTTGCTTATTGGATCAATTTGCTCTGAAGTATGATGAGGAGAAAATTGTGCCAGCCATGACAATAAAAATATTCCAATAATTGTTAGAAGATATGGCGGGTCGAGCCGCACAATTCTTTTAAGAAGAAATTTTGGATAATTCTTCAAAGAATAATCGGAGTTAAATAAAGAATAGGGAATAATAAAACCTGAAATGAAAAAGAAAACCGATACACCCCAGGTGCCATAGTGACCAATGTGTTTAAGGGATTCAGAATTTACAGTACCCGTTAAATGAGCAAAACAAACACCGAAGGATGCTATGCCACGCAACATGGTAACAGAATGAATATGTTTATTTTTGGGTATAGACAAAGTATAAATATAATTAAAAACAAAAACTATATACATTTTGCCTGTTTAAGAGTAATCGTTAATTTTAAGAATTGAATAATTTATTATGGATCTTCAGCAAAAAGACGATGGCAAAAAAGGCTATTTTAAAGCTACTGAAAATGGCCTTGAAGCAGGGGTTATTACTTATACCTGGGCCGGCCCAACAAAATTAATAATTGATCATACAGTTGTAAATGCTGCTTTTGAAGGTAAAGGCCTTGGCAAAAAACTAGTGATGGCTGTTGTTGAATTTGCCAGGCAAAAACATATAAAAATTATGCCGCTTTGTACCTATGCTAAAAGTGTGTTCGATAAAAATGAAGCAGAATTAAAAGATGTTTTATTTTAAAATAGGTATAATATGACAATAGAAGACCTACAAAGCATTTGCAAAAAACTAAAAGGTGTTACTGAAGATATTAAATGGGAAAACCATTTATGCTTTAACATTGGCGGCAAAATGTTTTTAGTTACCGCGCCGGACAATATTCCTAACTCGGCTTCGTTTAAAGTAGGTAATGAAGAGTTTGATGAATATTGTAATAAAAAAGGCTTTATTCCTGCGCCTTATATGGCCCGCCATAAATGGGTGCATTTAGATGATATTAAGCGCCTGTCAAAAAAACAATGGGAAAAAGCAATTACAACTTCTTATGAATTGGTAAGCTCAAAACTTTCGGCAAAGCTAAAGAAGGAAATTGGTATAAAATAACACCGATTGTCATGTCGAGCGGAGTCGAGACAAGTTTACGCTTCTCGACTCCGCTCGAAGTGAAACCAAATAAAGATTTTATGAGTATGGCAAAAGAAGAAGCATTATACGCCGCTATCGGCAAAAAATTAAAAGGCGAAGAAAGCCAGATGTTTGGCAAGCCTTGTTTTAAAATAAATGGTAAAGCCTTTGTCTGTTTTTTTAAAAACGAAATGGTATTTAAGTTAAGCGGCGATCTTCATAAAGAAGCTTTGAGTATGGATGGCTCACAATTATTTGATCCATCCGGCAAAGGCCGCGCTATGAAAGAGTGGGTGCAGGTACCATTCGATTATAAGGATGAATGGGAAAAGTATGCAAAAGCTGCACTTAAATATGTAAAAGGATAAATGATTAAGCAGCTAAATATAATTTTATTTTTTGTTGCAATAGGTTTTTTTAAAACAATTGCGCAAAATAATTACATTGTTGATACATCTAATTATGCCGACCTGAGAGGTAAAATAAAAAACCAAAACTTTTTTATTAAGATGGATCCAAATAATGTTGAAGCATTATTAATGCGCGGTGTTTACAAATTGCAGATTCGCGATTTTAAAGGAACGATAGAAGATAATTTAGAAGTGATACGCATTGCCGGCGATAAGTCAGATGCCTACAATAATATTGCCATGGCACAAATTGGTTTAAGAGATTCTATTAATGCATTTAAAAATTTTAAAAAAGCCATTGAGCTCGAACCAAAAGCCGCAATGGGCTATTTGAACCTGGCGCATTGCAAAGCAGAGTTTCATGATTACAAAGGTGCAATAACCGATCTCAATAAAGCTATTGAGCTAAAGCCTGATTATGCCAAGGCCTATCATAACCGTGGTTTTGCAAAGATGATATTGGGTGATGATAAAGGGGCTGTAGAAGATTTTAATAAAACACTTGAACTAAAACCCGATTACCTGGAAGGATATTTTAACCGTGCTAATGTATTAACACGTTTAAAGAGATTTGATGAGGCCATAAAAGATTTTAATACAACGATTGTTATTAGCCCTTATTTTATACCGGCCTATGTAGCAAGGGCATCTTTAAAAGCAGAAATGAAAGATGTTGATGGTGCTATTGAAGATATAAATAAGGTACTGGAGATGGATCCCACAAATGAGCTTTCTTACTGCGCAAGAGGAAAATTAAGAACGGAACAAAAGCAATATACGTTTGCATTGGAAGATTTTAATAAAGCCCTGGAACTAAATCCTGCAAATACATCTGTTTATTATTACACCGGTGCCTTAAGAAATGAAACTAAAGATTTTAGAGGCGCTTTAAACGATCTGGATAAATATATCTCTGCTTATCCAAATGATACTGTAGCCTATTTTTACAGAGGCGTTGCCAAAACTGGCTTGCAGGATAATAAAGGTGCATTAAAAGATTATACAAAAGCATTAGAGTTAGATCGCAATTATGCAGTTGCTTATAACAACCGGGCTATAGTTCGCCAACGTTTAAATGATAGCGAAGGAGGACTTTCTGATCTTAATAAAGCAATTGAACTTAAAAAAGATTATGCAAAAGCCTATGCAAACAGAGGGTCTTTAAAATACGCGCAAAAAAAATATCAGGAGGCGCTCGAAGATTTTAATAAGAGCATTGAGTTAGATGCAAATGATGCTGAAGCTTTTTGTAATCGCGGACTTTGTAAGTATCAAAAAAAAGAAGATAAGGAAGCCATCAAAGATTATAACAAAGCTATTGAGTTAGATCCAACATCACCTGCAGCCTATAATAACAGGGCCTTAGCAAAACACGAATTAAAAGAATATGCCGGTGCTATTGAAGATTTTACAAAAGCTTTAGCAATAGATCCCTATTTAGCCAATGTTTATTCTTACCGCGCTTTGAGTTATGAGAAGATAGGCGATATAAAAAAAGCGCAGCAGGACAATGAAAAAGCCGCGTCTTTTAAAAAATAAAATAGAACGCTGATAACGCAGATATAAATGATCATCGCTGATTTTATCATTTCATATCATAATTATCAGCGTCATCTGCGTTCTATAATTTAATTTGCTTTTGCAGCAAACCTTGTTTGCACAGTTTTGCTAACTCTATAAATAGCGTAGACGCCAATAACCGATACTATCGCAACTACGTAACCAACAATATTGTAGTTTTCAAGAGGACTCAATTCAGTTTTTTTGACAACGATCAATCCACCTAAGCCGGAAGCAATTCCACCTGCAAGATATTGTAAAGATGAATTAATACTCATAAATGCGCCACGGTCTTGCATTTCGGGTAAGCTGGTCACGAGCGCCATCGAAGGAACCATTCTGCTCATTACACCTATCATCATTAATACGTTAAAGATCATTACAACCCACATCGGAACAACAGAAAGATTAGTATAAATTACAACTACAGCTATTAACCATAATGAAGCAATTGCGAATAATTTCTTTTTGTCCATTTTATCGCTAAGCTTTCCTATCATAGGCATAATTATTAATGTGCTAATGCCTGCTACCATAAATAGTATCCAAAGATCTTCTTGTTTAACATGCAAATTATTAACGGCAAAAGCACTTCCCCATGGCATCATCATAAAACCACCAAGGGATAAAAGAGCAGTTGCAAAAAAACCTATACGATAATGTTTTTGCTTTAATGTTTGCCATAAATGATGTAAGGCATTGCGGTCATTTTTTATTTCAAGATGTTTTGTTACAGGTTTTAATTTTAATACGATGCCAGCTAATATTAATGTTGCAAGGCCAACGATCATTAAGAAAGGAGCTTCCCAATCCCATTTATTTGCCAAATATAAACTAATAGGAATACCTAGTACCTGGCTGGCGCCAAAGCCCATTTGCATAAAACCCATAACGCGACCACGTTGTTGTAAAGGAAAAAGATCGGCAACAATGGCCATAGAAATTGATCCAATTACACCACCAAAAATTCCTGTAACAACACGTGCAGTAACAAGTAAATGATAATTTGGTGCAAGGCCGCAAAAAAGAGTACCTAAAATAAAACCAATGTAAAAAAATGTAAGTAATTTTTTTCTATCATACTTATCTGCAAAGCCTGCAGTTAAAAATGAAGAAATACCCGCGCTAATTGCGTAGGCCGAACCTACTAAGCCAAATTGTGTAGGATCAAGTTTCATTGATTTCATTAAAATATCGCCCAATGGCGACATTACCATAAAATCAAGAACCACTGAAAATTGTGTAAGTGCAAGTAATACGATAACCGATATCTGATAAGGTGTAAATTTTATTTTTTCTGCTTTTGCAGATTTTGGTTTTGATAATGTTTCTTCCATTTATTTTTTATTAATTGAGTTCCTCGCAGAAAAATCCTGCCTGTGTAATTGTTTTTATTATTTCATTTGTGTTATTACTGGTCGATTCGATACGCAATACTTTGTCAATATCTTCACGATCAATATGCCAATCTAAAACCGTGTTCTTTTCCTGCAGGCAAACACCAACGGTTTTAAGATCTTTTTTAAATTGAATATTAGTTTTAAAAACTAATACATGCACTTCATTTTTTTTTGAAGTTGTCATTACCGGTTCTTTACTTAAATAAACATTCATATTATTTTAATTTAAGGTTTAAGGGCTTTAATCACCATGTCAAAAGCTATTTTCAGTTTAGCATCTGTTAGCTTAAAACTATTACCCATAATAGATATTTCCTGCAGATGAAATTTAACCATTGAGTAAAGTGAGCCATAAGCAACCGACCAAAATATCTCAGGTTCCATTCTTTTCATTTCACCTTTTTTTATGGCATTCATTACAAACAGTTTCATGTTCTCTTTAAAATGTGAAAGGTTAACATCTGTATGATTAATGCAGGGCGAATTGCGAAATTGTTCCTGGAACTGAAAATGAGTAGGATATTTTAAAATAAATTTTAAACGGTTTTTCCATTGTATCCATAATCCTTCCTCAAAAGATAATTCAGGGTTAAAACCTTCCAGGGCTACTTCATGAAAAGTTTGTTGAACATGATTGTAAAGCTGGTTCAACAGATCTTCACGGTTCTTATAATAAATGTAGATTGTAGCGGGTGATACATTGGCGGCCTTAGCCAGTTTTTGCATGCTTAAGCCGTCAAACCCTTCTGCAACGATCATTTCCATTGCTTTTTCGCGAATTGCAGCTTCTTTATTTTCGTCTCTGGTTCTCATTTCGGGTACAAATATAAATGAATGTTCATTCACTTACAAAAATATTTTATTTTTTTAGGGATTTGCCAGTCTGCGTATGTTCTAACCTGTTAATTTTCAGCATTTAAATTTCGTTCAAATATATACTCAAAACAATACGTTTTAAATCGTAAATCGGTGAGCGCTATTATTTGGAAGGCGAAATAAGGAAATAAAAGGTAAGTGCTGTTAAGATTTTGATTAAAATTAAAGACTTAACTTTACCTAAATACACTTAGCAATTAAACAACAATGATTTCAAAAAAAATTAAACGAAGTGTCAGGATCTCGCGTTATGTTATTTATAAAGAAACCTTAGTTGATTTTAAAGAACATCTTTGGGCCTTTATTGGATCATTTATAGGCATTGGTCTTATTGCCTGGTTACAAAGCGGTGTATTAAACGCAAACGATAATCTTTTCTTGATAGGATCATTTGGTGCATCCAGCGTATTAATATATGGGGCCATTCAAAGTCCCTTGGCACAACCACGTAATTTAGTTGGCGGACATTTGGTAAGCGCTTTGATTGGTGTAACGGTTCATACATTTTTACCCGATGTAATTTGGATCACGGCACCTTTGGCAGTTTCTCTTTCAATTGTTATGATGCAGGTTACCAAAACACTTCATCCGCCGGGTGGCGCCACGGCTTTAATTGCGGTAATAGGCTCCGAAAAAATAAAAGCTTTAGGCTATTTATATGTTCTTTCGCCGGTGTTAAGCGGTTGTTTAATTTTATTATTAGTGGCGTTGATCTTTAATAATTTAACCGATAACAGAAAATACCCTTCTAATAAAAGATATACGCGTATAATTCAAAGAATGTTATTCAGGAAATCAATTAGATAAAAGACAAATGATAAAAGATAGATGACTGATCTGTCCTTTATCATTTATCATAGATCATTTGTCAATTGTTTTTTATAAACTTAAAATTAGAAGCAGCGTTGGAATTACTTATCGAGATAAAATAAATACCATTTTGCCATTTACTACAATCAATTGGTTCTGCATTTCCTTGTAAGATCATTTTCTCTTCAATTAATTTGCCGCTTATATCTTTTACTTTTAAGATAAAGTTTTCTGTAGTTGAAGAATAATTAATGATATTAAAATTTTGGTTTGAAGGATTTGGATAAACAGAAAATTGTTGAGAGAATTTAACCTGTTCTTCAAAACCGCTTATACTACCCGGAGCCCAAACGCTGTCCGCCCACTGAGGATTGTCAATATAAGGGTTACGGTTATGCTGATAAGAAGAGTATACTAAATTATTTCTGTTAATTTCTTTCTGACTAACCGGATCCTGATGATGCCATGTCAGTAAAACATTTACCTGCCACGGTAAAATATTTGCTTTGTTTGTAGCATCTGATGAGCTCCACCCGGCATCTTCAGAATAATAACGTGTGCTCATGTAAAAATAACTTCTTGCTATATCTCCTTTGTATTCATTAATGGGTTCAAATACAGTTTGTGTATAACCTGCATTCGTACATGGGCCAAGTTTGCCACCGTTCATGCTTGTCCAGCTTGGATTACTAACATTACCATAAGGATAATTGCTGCGTTTACCATTCACTTCACCATCTGTAGGATAAATATGAAAAATATCAGACACAGGCCCTGTAACAGAATTGAACCAGCTTTGCGGCCAGGTATGTTCGCGGTTGTAACAATCACCTTCTGAATTATAACTGCCGCATTGATCGGTAATAAAGGTATATTCGTAAGGTTGTGCACCAACCGGATTGTGGCTATATATATCCCACACTTTATTATTTGCTTTGGCATCCGTTTGTGGATAAGCACTCCAAAGATCGTTATACGTTAATTGTGTATGGTTTTTAATAATGTTGTATAAAGCAATTTTTAAATTATTGCCCGATAAACCTTGTGCAGAATTATAATAGCCAGCAGGTATTTGCGCAATAATAAAAGCCGGAACAAAAATGAATGATAATAATATTTTTTTCATGATTTTGTATTAATAATGTTTAGCTTCTGAATTCTTTCGTTTTTTCGAATATCTCAGAGAGTATTTCTTTTTCTGTTGTGTCTAATTTTAAACTTCTGCGCTCAAAAACTTTTTCAGCGGTCTCAAACATTTTATCAAGTCGATAAGTTTCAAATCCTTCGCTTCCGCCCCAGCTAAAGCTTGGTATGTGTGTAGCCGGAAAGCTTCCGCCGTAAATATTAGCCCCAACTCCAACTACGGTTCCGGTGTTGAACATTGTATTGATGCCTGATTTTGAGTGATCACCCATTATTAAACCGCAAAACTGTAAACCTGTATCAACCATTTTCGTTTGCAGGTAATTAAATAATTTTACGTTACCGTAATTGTTCTTTAAGTTACTGTTATTTGTATCGGCACCTAAATTGCACCATTCTCCTAAAACAGAGTTTCCTAAAAACCCATCGTGCGCTTTATTTGTAAAACCAAAAATAACAGAGTTACTTACTTCACCACCTATTTTACAATGCGGACCAATAGTGGTTGCACCATAAATTTTAGTGTTTAATTTTAAAGCACTGTGCTCACCTAAAGCAAAGGGGCCCCGAATGGCAGAACCTTCCATTACTTCTGCATCTTTTGCTAAATAAACAGGGCCGCTTGTTGTATTAAAGATACAGGCTTCAGCTTTTGCGCCTTCTTCTAAAAACACCAGTTTTTTATCGCCAATTACAGTAACAGTATCACTTAAGGGTTGTGATTTTTTATTTTTTGTAAGCAGACCAAAATCCAGTTTTAAAGCCTCTGCATTTTTTTGAAAAACATCCCAAACATGTGTAACGTTTAAAATAGCGTCTTTAAATTCAATTTTTTCAACATCGTTCAAAACTTTTAGATGCCTTGCTTCGCCAACAACTGCAAGTAACTCATTATTTTTTATGAGTGCCTGTAAAGGTTTTAGCTTTTTTATTTCTGTGAGTAGAGCAGGAGTAGGACAAAGCGTGGCATTAATGAATAAAGATTCCGGCTGTTCTTTTAAAGGAAATTTTTTTGCCAAAAAACTTTTTGTAGAATAACTGCAGTTTGTATTAAGCTCTGCATCCCATTTTTGTTTAATAGTAAGAATGCCAATTCTTATTTCAGAAATAGGACGTGTGTAAGTTAGGGGTAAAAGATCTTTCCAGGAATTTTCCTGGTCAAATAAAATAACGTTCATATATTAAGGGTTAGCTTGTTCGCTAATTTTAAATTCAGTACGGCGATTGATCTTGTGCTCCTCATCCGTACATTCAATATTGTTAGCACATTTATTCAATAATTTTGTTTCGCCATAACCAATGGCTTTTAATCTGGTTTTATTTATGCCTTTTGCTACCATATAATTAACAACAAAATCTGCACGTTTTTTCGACAAAGTTAAGTTAAATTGATCACTTGAGCGAGAATCTGTATGAGAACTTACTTCAATAATTAATTTTGGGTTACTATTTAAAACAGTAATGATCTTATCCATTACTTTTTGCCCGGCATCATCAAATTTAAAATCACCTGAAGCATAGTAGATATTTTCTACAATAGTTAATTCTGCTTTTTCCTTATTCTTCATTTCCAGTACGGCTAACCATGGATCATCAACCACAAACTCGCCCATAGCGGCTTTATCAGCATCTAATAATTTAAAGATGAATTTGCCGTTACCGTCTTTATCCAATACTTTGTAGATCCTGCCTTTACTATCTGCAATATAAATACGTGTTACACCTTTAAAATTAGGATCATTCTCATCTACTTCGAACAAATAATTTTTATCACCCTTTAAATTTCTGAAATTAAATTTTCCTTTATCAGATGATGAAACTTCTTTTACTTCGCCTCCGGTAATATCTTCTTTTATTTTTAGCTTGGCATTAGCAATAGCTTTTTTATTCTGGTCATACATGTAACCATACACATCCATCACCAGGTTAGCATCATCTGCATCCATTTCTTTAAGCAAATTCTTTTCAGAGCTTAAGATCCTGAAATTGAATTTATCTTTGCCGGTGTAAAATGTTTTTAATTCTTTACCACTTTTATTGGTTAATGTTACTTTGGTATTTGGTGGTAAAGAAATATCAGATTCTACAATTGAGATAATGTAATTTTGATCGGCAGGAATATTTCTAAATGCAAATGCGCCAAACTCATTGGTAGTTGTTTCTTCTACCACATCACCAAAGTCATTGATGATTTTTATACGGGTATTTTTAATAGCCTTGCTTGGATTTTCGCCATATAATAAATTTCCCGCAAGGGTTAAATTATCGTCGGTATACATATCAGGTAGGCCATTCGGATCTATCGGTAAATTTCTAAATACAAATTTTTGGCCATTTACAGTATTGGTTACACGTTGAATTGTTCCGTTTTTATCTGCCATATAATAACGTGCTTTACCTGTAAATTTAGGATCGGTCTCATCTATTAAAGCCATGTATTTTTTTTCGGCATCTAAATTCTTAAATTCAAAATAGCCTTCATTATTTGTTTTTGTACTGTCTATTGCCACACCTTTTTCATCAAGCAATACAACTTTTACTTTAGGCGCACCATCAAGTGGGTTTTCAGTTAAAAGAACAGTTCCTGAAATGGTCATTGATTTATTGGTGAATTCATACCGGTAAATGTCATCTTTTCCTTTTCCGCCAAGACGGTTAGATGAGAAATAACCAATAGTATCGTTTAAAAAAGTGATTCCAAAATCATCCATGCTGCTATTAAGGTTCATGCCTTCGTTACGCACAAGCAGCCATTTATTTTCTATTGTTTTTGCGGTGTAAATATCCAGTCCACCAAAGCCCGGTAAACCTGTTGAAGAAAAGAAAAGTATACCATCTTTACGAATGCAGGGAAACATTTCGTCGCCACTGGTATTAATATCCGGACCAAGATTAACAGGTTTGCCCCAGTTAGCGCCATCTTTAGTACATACCCAAATATCTTTACCACCTTGGCCTCCGGGCATATCACTTGTAAAAAATAATTTTGTATTGTCGGCATTGATACTTGGGTGTGCTACTGAATAATTATCACTGTTAAATTCAAATGGTTTTATATTTCCCCAGCTTCTGTCTTCACCGGTAGCAACAAATATTTTGGCTGTGTTCACAAAATCTTTTTTCTTTTTATAAAGCACGCGCGTAAAATATAATGTTTTACCATCAGCACTTAAGCATGCCGGACCATCATGATAATCTGTATTAATTTTTTTGGAGAAAGATTTCGATTCACTTGCATCTGCACCTTTAATGGTTGTAACATACATATTCAGATAAGGTTCGCCATTGTAATCGTTTACTGTATAATCAACAAAATTAAAAGCTTCTCTTTCGGCAACAAACATTAATTTATCTTTTACAATAAAAGGAGAGAATTCAGATTTTGCCGAATTTATTTTTTCAATGTTCTTTACTTCGTATTCAATTGGTTTAGATGTATAATATTTTATTTCCTTACAAAATTTGATAGCATTCTTTACATTGGCATCATTAGGACTTAATTTAATATAGTTAGTGAACTCTTCAACTGCTTCCTGGTATTTATTGTTTGTTTTTAAAACCTGTGCGTAATTGTAATGTACCTCTGCAGGAACCGTATTGTTAATTGCTAATGCGTTTTTATAAGAGAGTTCGGCATTTTGATAATCGTTTATTTTTTTATAACTGTCAGCTAATTTAATGTAAGCTTGTTGTTTTACCGGCGAATTACCTTTTGTTGCTTTTTTATAATATGAAATTGCTTTAATGAACTGGTATTTGTCATAGTATTTATCGCCCTTATTTATTTGAGAAAATAAACGGGATGTAAATAAAACAACAATAAAAAAATAAAATATCTTTTTAAACATATAGTACTATAAAAATCTTGGGTTTAACATTTTTGATTTGGTACCAGAAAAATCAAAGCCTAACATTACTTCATGACTAGGTCCTAATCTTCTGGCATCTTTCAATCCGGTATCATAACAATATGCAAGTCTGAATTTATTATTCACGTAGTATTGAAATAAAAAGCCGGGACCATAACTTCCTTTAAAGAAAACACCAAGCCATAATTTGCTATTAATAAAAAAGTTAAGATTCAGGTCACCATTTCCTTTTCCATTTACCGAACGTGCAAGGAAAGTAGGCGCAAAAATTAAATTGTCGTTTATTTTAAATGATTTGCCAATGGTAAAAATAGAATGCGTTCGTAAGCGATAGCTAATGTTACCACCACCTGTTTTTCCATTTGTTGTATCGCCGGTTAAAGCATAATTATATAAAGCTTTATTTTGCATGTGCGAAACGCTGTAACCAACAAAAAAAGTATTTGATCTTAAATACAAGCCCGAATTAACATCTAAAGCATTATATGTTTGATTTTGTAAAAAGAAAGAACTGGTTTCGGTTGTTTTAAAAGTAATGTCCTGAAAATTGAATTGAAAACGATTATAACCTGCGTTTAATCCAAAAGATAATTTCCATTTATTATTTAATTTTAAGATATAAGCAAAGTTCCCATAAGCGCCCAACATATTGCGCGGCCCCATTGCATCGGTAACAACCGTTAAACCAACACCTACATTTTTATTTAAAATTGGTCCGTGAACACTTAAACAAGAAGTTTTTGGTGCACCTTTAAAACCTGTCCATTGATTGCGTACGCAAGCAACAACAGATATACCATCTCTTGCACCTGCATAAGCAGGGTTAATAACCATTTGATTAAATTGGTAAAGATTGTACTGAGGATCTTGTTGCGCGTTTGCCAAAAAAGCAAAAACAAAACTCAATAGTATTAATAGATGTTTTTTCATTTTAATTAATTTGATAATAATTCAACCCAGCCTTTTTGTAAAGGAGTTCCGTCTCCAAAATTCACTACAAAAAAATAGGTTGATGGCGTTAATGTTCTTAAATGCTCAGCAGTTGGCCAATAATTTGTGTTATTATTATATTTTGGTGTTGTAAAAATTTCTTTACCCCAGCGATTATAAATAGTAACTGTATTATTTGCAAAATTTTCTATATTATCTATTCTAAAAAAATTGTTGTTATTATCACCATTAATTGTAATGCCGGTATATATTTTTGGTGTACAATTAGGATCAACATCAATTGTAATTGTTTTTGAGGATATACAACCCAATGTATCTGTAAAATCTAAAGTATAAGTGGTTGCAACGGTTGGTGCTATACTAAAAAGAGGGTTAAAGTTTGTATTGTTCCAGGTATAAGAAAAAACAGAAGGTAAGCTGAGTGTAACGACATCACCAAGGCAAGCCGGATTTTTGGAAGCAAGGATGTTATCGGTATTTAACGGATGTAAACTAACCGTTACAGTATTTGTGCCTTTACAACCGTTCGTTAGCTCACCAACAACTGTATACGTAATAGTTGATAAACCTTGCACAGATAATGTTGGCGTAGTTGACACAGGACCTGTTGACCCGGAATACCATGTGTAGGTGGCAGCACCAAAAGCAGTTGTTGTGGCTGTTTGCGCATAACACACTTTTAAATTTTGCTGAGTTACACCAATTGTTGGTGTATTTGAGATCAAATTAATGGTGTCGGAGCGCAACGTACACGTATTGCCGGAGTAAATATTAAAATCTACCAGTGCCTTATATTGCCCGGCAACGGTGCTGTTAAATGCAGATGTAGTTGCTACTATAGAACCTGTAGGAATGTATTCCCAATTGTAATTTAATGTATTTGTAAATGTTACTAATGTTGTTGCGGCAAATGTAGAGGGGCTAGCACCACAATTTAATGATGGGGTTACACTTGCAAACACATCACTTGAAAAGTTAGCGATCATATATGTATGCTCAATATTGCCTTTCCATGGTTTAAACACAATATCATTTAAACCATTTGCATCTACATCGGCTAATTGTAATTCATCAAGATGCGCTATAAGCGGAAACGAAATGGTGGTGGATTGATTGAAATAGGTAATGTTATTTCCATTACCCGGATAGACCACCATACCTGAAAAACCTAAAACATTTCCAATGCCGACAAAATCAATATTACTATCACCATTTATATGACCTATCTTAAAATCAGAGAAGTTACAAACCGTTGGAATATCAACGTGTAAAGCCGATGTAAGACTAAAGGCGTTAATACCCTGATACACTTTTATTCTATCCCCAATTGCACCATTACCAATAAACACAAAATCTAATTTGGCGTCACTATCTACAAAAGCTAATTCTGATTTTTTAATATAAAAATCAGGCGAAGGTGCAGAGAAAGGAGGAAGGTAAGATTCGTGATAATTAAAAGAATGATTGTTAGGAAGCGAAGTGTTTTCAAGAAAGACAACTGAATCTGCTACCTGATCATAAGTTAACATTACATCTTTTAAACCATCCACATCATTTTGGATGTTTCCTATACTTATGTCTAAACTCGCTGCCGGTAAATAAGAAGCGGTCATAAATATATTTTGCGATATGCCTGAAAAAAAGGATGTACCGGTATTATCAAAGGCAATTAGTGTAAAACCGGTACCCGTAGTGCTAATAAAATAAAAGTCGTCAAAGCCACTGTTATCAATATTGTCAACTTTTAAAAAATGTGGCTTACCAACAAAAGGTGTAATGATGGCAATTTTTTGGTTGAAAGTGAAGTTGTAATTACCACTATTGGTAAAAACAAAAATAAAGCTATCCGTTGTAAAAACAAGATCTGGTAAAAGATCACTGTTAAAAAAACCAACATCAACGGCTTGTTCCTGTGCGTTTCCAAAACCGCCCGGCACAGGTAAAAGTGTTTGAAAAGAAAAACTACCGGTTGCAGGAACAAAGCTGTAAAATTTTATTCTGTCATTACCAGGATCTGTAACGATCACATCTTTTTGAGAACCGGTGGCTGTAAGTTTTGCAACCACCATATTTTTGGTATTATTTAAAGGGCCCGGATTTACTTTTATAATATCATCAAAGCAAAAATTATCCTGCGAATAGGGTAAAAAATTTTGCGCATTCATTTTTAAAACGAAAAGAAAGAGCACAAAAAATATGTATGGTTTATTTTTCATTTTTAATTCTTTATCAATTCAATCCATCCTTTAATTGGCCCACTGCCGTCTCCTAAGTATAGTATGTAAAAATAAGTTGTGCCCATGAGATTTCCATCACCATCTTTTGCAGGCCATACTTTGTTAACGTTATCGTAACCAACCTGGTCATACACTAATTGCCCCCAACGGGTGTATATAAATAAATGATTGTTGGGGAATTCAGAAATATTATCAATTGTAAAAAAATCATTGAGACCATCGTTGTTAAACGTAATTCCATTGTAGATCTTTATTTTACAAGGGCCATTAACATCTGCAATTGTAACCTGGTTAACAAAAATGCTATCGTGTTGAATAGCGCCAACAGTATACGTTATTTGAGTAGTAACAGTATAAATACCGGGCTTTAAACTATCAGCTCTTGAGCAATTGCCAAGTGGGCAGGCAGATTGAGGATTCCACGTGTATTGAACAGAATAGGGAACATTGCTGCTAACTACCATTGAAATAATACCATCATTCTTATCCTTACAGCTAACGTCAGTTGCTAATGGTGTAACCGAAAATATTTTTGATATTACAAAATTTTGAAGAAAGCCCTGGGTAATAATTGTATTTGCATTGTAAATTGTAGAAGTGAACGGTTCACCAACATTATCGGTAATTGTTATACCATTACTTAATTGCCAATTATGACCTGCAGAATTAATTACATGAGGGGTAATTGTTTGAGAAAAACAGTTTGTAATGGTCAAAAAAGATAATATGTAAATTATTTTTTTCAATTTACCTGATAAGATGTCCACTGAAATAATTCATTTTATCTGTTGAAGGAAAGGTATTTGAAATTGTTCCCGTGTTAGCAAGCGATCCCGAAATACGAAGTATGATAATATCATTTTTAGTTAAAAGGCTTGTTGTGTTCACTTGCATAACGGTATTCACTGTATTTGCATTATCAGGATTTGATTGCATGCTGCGGGATAATACGGTGCTGGTCGTTTGATTAAATATTTCGTATGCTACATAAAGATTGCCTGTAGCCGAAGGATTAATGGCTACCATGATAGCAGACTCCAACTCATAAATGCCTGTTTCAGGTACAACAAAGCGCACACCAGATCCCAAAAATGAAATACCAAAACCCGAAGGACACGCATTTAAGGGTGTGCTGCTGCTATAGCCACCAAGAGTGTTGCCAATATTGGTTTGAACAGCTGTGTTAATGGTTATTGGAGATTGTGGTACAAAAGATCCTTTAAACGCCGTGGCTGTCATCCATTTTGTATTGCCTATACCGTCACGTGCAATCAATACTGCTCCGGTGGTTGGTGTTACAGCGGTAGCAACCTGTAAGCTGTCTGTAATAGTCTTACCAACAACATCCAAAGGCGCATTCGGCGAAGTAGTGCCAATACCTAAGCGACCCGCACTTGTTAATCTCATTCTTTCAAAAAGATTGGCTGGAGCCCTGGTAAAAAATAACAGATCGCCTGACGAATTGGTATGATCTGTGTAAGCAGTTACGATCTTTGCTCCTTCAAAAACTGAAGAATTAGATGCACGTGTCGAAAAAATTAAAGAGGAGAAATTATTATTTGTAAGATCATCATTGTGGATCCTTACCGCACTTTCAGGTGAAGCCGAAAAACCATTTGGAAAAGTAGAAATATTGCTGCCATATACAACTAACTTGGCTGAAGGATTAACATCTCCTATACCAACAAATCCATCGTTTCTTACACCAAAAATATCTGTGGATGAAGCGTTTTGTATCCTAAGACCAAAACCGGCAGCTGTATTTGTTTTTCCTTTTGCTACAATACCGCCATCAAAAAGCCCTGCGTAGGTCGTTGTTGAAGTACTGCTGTTGGTTGCCTGTATTGCGTGTCCAAGAGAGCTACTCGACATAGCAAGAATTGCCTGTCCGTTAACTGAATTAAAATACCCGGCATTAGCTGCTGCGCCGGTTTGGTTTACAGTTAACACATCGCTGCTGCCATTACTGTTTATAATGGCAACTGGCGACGAATTGGATGAATTTGAATTTGTAACATTTAAAATATTGCCGGTAGTTGTTGCAGACCCGGCGACTTCTAATTTCGATGAAGGATTTATCATACCTATACCAACATTATCGGTAACTGTTGCTAATGTTACAGTGTTGCCGGATTTTACCCATGTTGTGGTAGAGGCCGATGCCGCCGCTGAATTACTGGGGGTCCACGCACTGCCATTATAAGTTAATACCTGGCCGTTGGTTGGGTTAATATTAATGATTGGTGTGTTTCTTAAAGCGGCAACAGTTGTACTGCCAACAGGGCCAATAACATCACCTGTTAAATTACCACTAAATGTTGCTGATGAGCTGGTACTGCCCTGGTTAAAAATAAGTGTGTTTCCTGAAAAGTTTAATGTTGCCGGGGGAACATCAACTGTAAATGTTGTTCCTGTGGATGGCGTTACAACTGCAGCACCCGTGCCATATATAGTTGGCGAAGCAGCAGAGGATGTAGATAAATTATAAGATTTTGAACCAATAGATAAAATGTTATTAGTATAAGAGGTAGGCACATCTCCCGAAAATAAAGAGAACGGAACACTAACCAATTGTTGACTCCCAACAGGTACAAATGTACTGCCTGTTTTAATTTCAACATGCAAGGTAAAAGGCCCCGCATCCCAGGTTGTAAGTGTAAGAGAATTTGCAGCCCCAATTAAGGTGCTGAACAAGCCAAATTGATTGGGTTGTAAATTCGTTTGAGTTTCAATATGAACAGTTGTGGCAGGGTTTGTGATCGTAAAACGAATATCAAATGGGGTAGCAACCGGAACTCCTGAAGCATCTCTTGCAACACCCTGATAATTGATAAATTTCGGAGCATTGGTTTGGCCACATATAGTTATAATAATTAAAAGAAAAAAAGCAGTAAAGATCTTACGCATGTATATTGTATTATATATAGCTAAAGATATAAAAAAAGAGGATATATGCCAAATTTCATGGCATAAATCCTCCTAATACGTAGATTTGTTGAAACGATTAATTTCTGAATACAAATTTATTGTCGAACATATCCAAAATGATCTCTTTATCCTTATTGATATTACCTGCCAAAACCTGTTTAGACAACTCATTCAATACCTGTTTTTGCATTACACGCTTAACCGGCCTTGCCCCAAATTGAGGGTCATAACCGAGTTGCGCCAGCCAGTCAATTGCCTCATCTGTTATTTTAATAATAACATCCTGTTCAGCCAATAATTTTTGAATTTGGTCAAATTGAATTTTAACGATCTGCGCCACATTTTCCCTGGTTAAAGGTTCAAACATGATCACTTCATCAATACGATTTAAAAATTCAGGACGAATTGTTTTTTTCAATAATTCGTAAACTTCATTTTTTGTTTTTGCAAGAACCTCGGTCTTGTTTGATTCATCAATATTTTCAAAATTTTCCTGGATAAGATGGGATCCAATGTTACTTGTCATAATGATGATCGTGTTTTTAAAATTAACTACACGGCCTTTATTATCAGTTAACCGCCCATCATCCAACACCTGCAATAAAATATTAAATACATCCGGGTGTGCTTTTTCAATTTCATCTAATAAGATAACACTGTATGGTCTTCTTCTTACTGCCTCTGTTAATTGTCCACCTTCATCGTAACCTACATATCCGGGAGGTGCGCCTATCAAACGGCTTACAGCATGCCGCTCCTGGTATTCGCTCATATCAATACGCGTCATAGAATTTTCGTTGTTAAATAAAAACTCTGCCAAGGCTTTTGCTAATTCTGTTTTACCAACACCTGTTGTTCCTAAAAAGATAAATGAACCTATAGGTCTTTTACTATCCTGTAATCCGGCTTTGCTTCTACGTACAGCATCGGCAATACTTTCTATGGCTTCGTGCTGACCAACCACACGTTTATGCAGTTCATCTTCAAGTTTCAATAATTTTTCTTTTTCGCTTTGCAGCATACGGTTTACCGGTATGCCTGTCCAGGCACTTATTACGGCTGCAATATCTTCGCTGTCTACTTCTTCTTTTAAAAGTTGTGAACCATTCTCTTTTGCTTCCGCCAGTTTAGTTTCAAATTCTACCAATTTAACTTCAGCATCTTTTACTTTGCCGTAGCGAATTTCAGCCACTTTCCCGTAATCCCCCTGCTTTTCAAAATTATTAGCTTGTTGTTTTAGGTCTTCAATTTCTTTTTTGATTTTTTGAACCCCTTCAATCATTTCTTTTTCTGATTGCCATCTTGCACGAAGCATAGTTCTTTTTTCCTGCCAGTTGGCTATTTCTTTGTTTAAGGCTTCAATTCTATTTGTATCATTATCACGTTTAATAGCTTCACGTTCAATTTCCAATTGCATGATCTTACGCTCTGCTTCGTCCAATTCAATCGGCATAGAGTTGATCTGCATTCTTAATTTGGATGCAGCTTCATCCATAAGGTCAATAGCTTTATCCGGCAAAAAGCGATCGTTAATGTAACGCTGACTTTGTTCCACAGCTGCAATTATTGCTTCATCTTTAATACGTACTTTATGATGTGCTTCATATTTATCTTTAATACCACGCAAAATAGAAATGGCATCTTCAGTACTTGGTTCATCTACCATTACTTTTTGAAAACGGCGTTCTAAAGCTTTATCTTTTTCAAAATATTTTTGAAACTCATTTAAGGTTGTGGCACCAATAGCTCTTAATTCGCCACGTGCTAAAGCAGGTTTTAAAATGTTGGCAGCATCCATGGCTCCTTCGCCACCACCACCTGCGCCAACTAAAGTGTGTATCTCATCAATAAACAAGATCACTTCACCATTACTGCTTATTACTTCTTTAATAACAGATTTTAAACGCTCTTCAAACTCACCTTTAAATTTAGCACCTGCAATTAAGGCACCCATATCTAATGCAAAAACCTGTTTTGATTTTAAATTCTCGGGTACATCTCCATTAATTATTCTATGCGCTAAACCTTCGGCAATAGCTGTTTTACCTACACCGGGCTCACCAACTAAGATGGGATTGTTTTTTGAACGACGTGATAATATTTGCAAAACGCGGCGAATTTCTTCATCGCGGCCAATAACGGGATCGAGCTTGCCATTACGAGCCTGCTGATTTAAATTAACTGCAAATTTATTTAAACTGTTATATGTTTCTTCCTGCGATTGGCTGGTAACCCGCTCGCCTTTTCTTAACTCGGTAATAGCGGCTTTAAGATCTTTTTCCTTTATGCCGGCATCTTTCATAAGATTAGAAACACTATCGCCTGCATTTAATAAACCAAGCAATAAATGCTCAATAGAAACATATTCATCTTTGTATTCTTTTAAAAAAGTGGAAGCCTTAGCTAAAGCCTGGTTTGCAGCATTAGAAACATAGGGCTGCCCGCCGCTTACTTTTGGGTAAGAATTTAAAACACTTTCTACCAGTTTGGTAAATGTTACCTGGTTGATGTTTAATTTTTTTAAAATAAAGGGTGTTACATTTTCGTCAACTTCTAAAATTGCTTTTAAAATATGACCTGTTTCAATAGCCTGGTTGCCATTAACGGTTGCTAATTGCAATGCCTGTTGAATGGTTTCCTGGGATTTTATGGTATAATTATTTAAGTTCATGATTTTTATATTTTACTCTTAATAAACATAAAGCGTTCCAATTTAAATTCAGGAAAATAAGTCGGATTTTTTGAAAAAATTATGACGCTTTGTCTCTTGGAATGAGAATTTTATGACGGAATTACAGCCTCAGGCCTACAATACAAACATCGTCTACCTGCTCGAGTAGGCCTTTCCAGTCCTGGAATTTTTGGTCTAAAATACCGGCTTGTTTATTTAAAGGAACGTCATTTATAGAAACAAGTAAATTGTTTAAAGGTTTATACATAAATTTTTTTCCTCCGCCAAAAAGACCTTTTGAAGGATCAGCACCCGGGCCGCCAAATTGATCGGCGTAGCCATCTGTATAAAGATATAATAGATCTCCTTTTTGATGATCAATTGTGTAAAGGTTAAAATCTGTAGCCTTTTCGCCTTTACCAACGGGCATTTTATCACACGGTAATTTTTTGAGTTCTTTTTGTTGGCTAATTAATATTGGTGAATTATTTGCGGCAGAATAAGTGATCTTATTTCTTAATTTATCAATACAAATAATGATGCCGTCAAAGCCATCTTTTTGATCATCTTTACTAATTGAGTTTATTAAACGTGTACGTACATAGTTAAAAACTTTATTGGGCTCGTAAATATGTTTTTCGTTAATGGCTTCATTTAAAAAGTTGGTATTTAGTAAACTCATAAAGGCACCCGGCACACCATGCCCGGTACTATCGCATACTGCCAAAAAAAATAGATTTTCTTTGTCGGTAATAATCGAATGCGCCCAATAAAAATCACCGCTTACAATATCTTTTGGTTTAAAATAAATAAAATGATCAGGTAGATTTTTTGTAACAATATCTTCGTTGGTCAATAAAATATCCTGAATTCTTTTTGCATAATTGATCGAATCAACAATTTCTTTTTGTTTTTCTTCGATGAGGTATTTTTGATTTTCTACTTCCAGTTTCTGATTGGAAATGATCACATTTTTCTGTTTGCTCGATCGAAATGCTTTAAAAATAAAAAAAGCAAAGATCAGTACCAGTAATAAAATAAAAGAAATGCCAATAGTGATAAAGCGCTGTCTGCGTTTCTCGTCTTTTACCTTTTCGTCTTTTAGGGCTTGTTCTATCTTATATTCTTGTTCTTTTTTAGAGTATTCGAATTCATAATTTTTGCGAATAGCGTTACGTTTTATTTCAGAGCCATTTAATATTTTATTTATCTCTATGCTTCTTCTATGAAGCTCAAGTTCCCGAGTATCGTTTTTATGTTTTTTGTAGAGCTTGAATAAAAAAGCAATTATCTTATTTTCGTCTTGCACCGATTGGCTTGCTTTTGTTGCTTTTAATGCTTCTTCAAACTGTTTTTCGGCATTCACAAGATCGTTCGTTTCTGTTAAATATTGCCCGTAAGCAGAGTGAAATAAGAATTTTAAATTTAAATTATCGGTTTTTAAAACGTAAGGTTCAACATCATCAAGTAAACGTTTTGACTCAGCAATTTTATTTTCTATCAAAAGCAGAGTAGATAAATTTATTTTTGATTTGCAAACGCCTTGTTGGTCGCCAATCTCTTCTCTCAGCTTTAGCGCTTTTTTCATACATGCGATTGCATAACTTTTTTGCCCCCTGTATTTTGCCAAAACACCAACATTTTGTAATTCCTGGGCAATCATATGTTTATCGCCACTTTGAATTGCATTGTTTAAAGCACTTTTTAAATAAATATAAGCTTTTGCAGAATCGCCAATGAAAATATATGTTTCCGCGATGTTATTTAATAACGGTGTTAAACCTGAAACATTTTTTAACTCTTTTTGAAGCTCAACAGTTTCGTGGTAAATATCTAATGCTTCAAGAACTTTACCACTGTTATACAATAAGTTGGCAATATTATTATTTGTAGTAACAAGCCCGTTTTTATAACCACTTTCTTTAAGTAGCCTGGCAGATTCAAGATACAATGGCAACGCGTTTTCTGGTTTTTGAGTATAGTTTTGAATATAATAGCCAAAGTTATTTATAGCTAATGCTTTTGAGGCCATATACCTTTTTTTAAGAAAATCATCCTGTTCTCTTAAAAGTAAAGTATTAGCCATTGTATACATTAAGCGATTATATTTTGGCCATATATTTTCATCGTTACAGTTTTCTACAAGTTCGTTTATCAATTTTAATTTAACAGTATCATGAGTTGCACTTTTTATAAGCTTAACATTTTTTTCAATTAAAATAAAATCATTTTTATTCGATACTGTTTTTTGAATTGAATCTACCAGATAAAAACTCTTGTCCAGAAATTGTGCTTGATCTGCCAGGTAAGTAAAAACGAGAAATAATATTACAAGTAACCTTTTTATCATTGAGAGACTAATGTAATAAATTTTAAGAAAATAAGATGAAATTATTTTTTCATCAACGAATCAAAGGGAATTCGGTTGGTAATGGAACGACCAAGGGTTACTTCATCAGCGTACTCCAACTCATCGCCAACAGCTATACCACGGGCAATGGCACTTAATTTAACGTTAAAAGGAGCCAGTTTTCTGAAAATATAAAAAGAAGTTGTTTCACCTTCCATGGTAGCATTTAAGGCCAGAATAATTTCTGAAATAGTGCCCTGGCTTACTTTATTTACAAGGGTTTCAACATTTAAGCTGGATGGTGTAACACCATCAACCGGTGATATGATCCCTCCCAATACGTGATAACGGCCTTTGTACAAGCCCGTATTTTCAATGGCCATCACGTCGCGGTAATCCTGTACCACACAAATTGTTGTTTCATCACGCGAAGGATTTAAACAGATCTCGCAGGTATTTTGTTCAGAGATGTTATGACATTTTATGCAAAATTTAAGATCTGTTTTTAATTGCAATAATAATTTGCTCAAGGTTTCTACCTGGTTCTTATCCTGCTTAATTATCTGCAATACGTAACGTAAGGCAGTTTTTTTGCCAACACCCGGCAATTGCGCAAAAGCGTCAACAGCCTGTTCTATTATCTTAGAGCTAAATTCCACCTGGTAAAATTAATTATTCTATCATTAAGTTCACTTATTCACTTGTTAATTGTTTAGAACTATTTGGTTTAAAAGCATGGTAACACTCAAAAAAATCAATCTTTGTGTTATTAACATGTCGCCAACTTTACTGTTCATATTTGTAATTTCTTATTTTCTTATTCTTTTGGCTGTAGCCTGGTTTACAGGCCGTGGTTCAACAAACGAATCTTTTTTTATTGGTAATAAGAACAGCAATTGGGTATTGGTTGCTTTTGGAATGATAGGCACCAGTTTAAGTGGGGTTACTTTTGTAAGTGTTCCGGGCGGAGTAGGCGCGGGTAACTTTTTTTACTTCCAGATAGTATTGGGTTATTTGTTGGGATACATGGTAATTGCATTTGTACTAATACCGCTTTATTACAAAATGAATCTTACATCTATTTATACCTATCTCGAAAAAAGATTTGGTGTAAATGCACATAAAGCAGGCGCTTTCTTTTTTATTTTATCGCGCTTGGTTGGCGCAACGGCACGTTTGTATTTAGTAATAAGTGTATTGCAGGTTTTTATTTTTGATAAACTAAATATTCCATTTGAATTAACCGCTCTCGTAATTCTTATTCTTATTTTGCTATATACTTTTGAAGGTGGTGTAAAAACAATTATTTATACAGATACCTTGCAAACTACCGGTATGTTATGTGGTTTGGTTGTATGCATTATTGTTATTGTAAAAGCAATGGGCCTGGATTATTCGCAAGCGTTTGCATTAATGAATGAAAAAGGCTTTACAAAAGTTTTTAATACGGATGTAAAAGCGGGTTCTTACTTTTTAAAACATATAATTGGCGGTATGTTCATTGCTATCGCTATGACAGGCCTTGACCAGGAAATGATGCAGAAGAATATTAGTGTTAAGACCATTAAAGATTCTCAAAAAAATATTATTTCATTTACTGCGGTGCTGGTATTGGTTAATTTATTGTTTTTATTTTTAGGAGGAATTCTTTATTTATACGCCAATAAAAATGGTATTACTGTTCCGCCGGATGATCTTTTTCCTACAATTGCTTTGAGTGATACTTTTAGCGGTGCTATTGGTATTATTTTTATTATTGCATTGATCTCTGCTTTATTTCCAAGTGTTGATGGCGCAATTACGTCTATTACGTCTTGTTTTTGTATTGATATTTTAAACATTAATAAAAAAGAAGGCGATGAAAAACAAAAAAAGAGAACGCGATTAAAAGTGCATTTTTCTTTTGCGGTAATATTTTTTATAATGGTATTAATTTTTAAAGCTATTAATGATAAGTTGATCATTGATTTTATTTTAAAATTCGCCAGCATTACTTATGGTCCTTTATTAGGCTTATTTTCTTTTGGTATTTTAACCAATAAACGTTTAAATGATAAGCTTATCTGGTTAGTTTGTATTATTGCGCCAATACTTGCGTTAAGCCTGGATGTAATGTGCAGTGCTGAGTGGTATGAAAAAAAGCTACATATCTCTTTAGGATTGAAAGATCTTTCAGAAAATCTGTTTCATGGATATAAGATCGGTAATGAGTTGATCTTAATTAACGGCATCTTAACTTTTGCGGGATTGCTTCTTATTTCAGGCAAAAAATCAAAAGAAGCAATTGAAATAAAACAAGCTTAGGCTTGCTCAGTATAAAACCTGTCTTTTTCAAGATCGGTAAACTTCTTTTTACCTTTTAAGAAATGATCAAAAACAATATTTCCTTTGTAAGTAAATGAAGAGTTGAATTTAAAACCGGTTTGTTGTTTTAATTTTTTTCTTTTTGATAAAGTTTGAGGAAGCAGGGAGTAATAAGCAAAATGAGCACGTATAACAGCCCAAAAATGCCCCGGCTGCGCAGCAAGTAAGAATTTAAAAGCCGCAACACCATCTAAGATCATACGATAGATGATCTTAATAAATAAAAATGAAGGTTTATGATTTTTTGTAAGTGTAATAAGGTTGTTTCTGAAATTTAAAAATGTTTTGCGCGACGATAATTTATTTAATGTACCACCACCAACATGATAAATTACTGAAGCAGGTTGTACATAAATAGAATGACCAATATTTTTTAAACGCCAGCAAAGATCAATTTCTTCCATGTGTGCAAAGTAATCGTCGTCTAAACCACCAACTTTCCAAAAAGCTTTGGCATTTACAAATAAACAAGCGCCTGTTGCCCAAAACACTTCTGTTACATCATTATATTGGTTATTATCTTTTTCGAGAGAATTAAAGATCCTCCCTCTGCAAAACGGGTAACCATAAGTATCAATAAAACCGCCAGATGCACCGGCATATTCAAAAAGTTCTTTAGCATTAAAATCAAGTAATTTAGGTTGGCAGGCAGCAACCCTCTCATCTTTTTGCATCAGTGAAATAACCGGCTCTATCCAATTGGCAGTAACTTCAACATCGCTATTCAACAAAATATAGTAATCTGCAGTGATCTGTTTTAGCGCCGTATTGTATCCTTTAGCATAGCCGCTGTTTTCTGAATTAAGGATAATGGTAACTTGCGAAAAATTTGTTTTTAAAAAGGCTACTGAATCATCTGTGCTGGCATTATCTGCAACATAAATTTTATGATCAGCCGAATGTTGTATTACCCCGGGTAAGAATTTTTCAAGGAAAGTTTTTCCATTAAAATTTAAAATAACAACCGCTACAACAGGTACACTCATTATTTACCTTGGGTTGCTATATATTTCGTTAAACTGGTTGTCTTGCACACCGTTTGGATTTACATTGTCAGGATTGCCAAGTCCATCGCTATTTCTGCGTGTTACTTCAAAACGCCAACGGTCGTTATAAAGTTCGCCTTTCATATCACTATGTACCAGCACGTGGCAATCATCGCCAATGTTTTTATTTACAAAAACAAATTTACGATTGGTAAAAAACTGGCCGTTTACTTTATCTGTTAAACGATAGTATTGCCATATCTCATAAGGAAAAGTGTTTAATTCATTATTTTGAATGCTTCGTTGATCGGGCTTGCCATATTGTAAATAAACACGGCCGCGTTCGGTATAATAACCTTTTTGTTTACCACATTTAAAAAGCACCATTACTTCCTGCACGCTTTTATAATACTCTCCCCACATTTTTAAAGCATTGCCGGTATCAGCTGCGCGGCGCTCCCAAAAATCGATCACAAAGTTTTTCATTAACTCAGGATCTTTTTTTATAGATTGGTTAATTACCCTTTCTTTATCAATACCATTAGAAATTGGCCATAAACACTCTACAAACATTTTTAGTGTATCAACATTATTACAGTTGCCAAAATATTCTGAAACAGTTTTCTTTTCACTGTATTTATAATCAGTAGCAATATCAACAGATTTATTAAGGCGTTGAAAAAAATATTTCTTTTGAAGTTGTGTTATGTTCTTTTCATCCTTAATTTCTATTACAAGATTATAGTTGCCACTGCCCAGTGTGCCTATATTTATCTTCCCTAAAAGAGGATTTACTTTATCTGCCGTTTGTTTTCTAAAATCACCAAAACTATTGAGCTTTTCAAAATTATCACTATGTTCAATATAATAAACGTATATAAATGGTTTTTTGCTTCCCAAAACAGTATCAGTGTTGTAGGTCTCAAAGTAAAAACTAAGTTCTTTTGTTGTTTCAGGAAAGTAATTTACATTGTAAGGCACAAGATCAAACCCGCTTTTGGTAAGCGGCCCGGGCTCGGAGGCTTTTTTATAACTTTCCAATACCTGAATACTGGATGATTGAATCTGTTTTTGATCAAAAGCCAACAATAAGGTTTGTTTTATATGGGTTGGTTTTTTTGCCGCCAGATTTTTATCTGTTATTGTCATCTCAAGCGTGTATAATCCATTTGGCAATGCATAACGTTGATTATCAATAAAGGCAGGGATATTAAGCGTGCTGTTATAAACAGGGCCCATTAAATTATATTTATTGGCTTTAACGATATTTGAATCTTTAAGGATCTTAACTTCAATATTTACAGCACTTTGATAGGTATTACCGGTTTTTTTTGGATGTAACGAATTGCCAACAATGGTTAAATAGGTTTCCAAATAAGGCTCGTTACTTGGGGTATTAAATGCCCCAACATTAAAATAAGCTATTACCTGGCTAAACGCCGGCGAGGCCGTAACGAAGAACAATATCAGAATAAAGAGCTGTTTATGAATATTTTGAGGCTTTGCCATGGATTAAAACCTAAAGTTATTAAATTTTTTTTTCAAAATTGGTTTGTAACATTAAAAAAAATAGTAATTTCGCCCCGGAGAAATGGCAGAGTGGTCGATTGCGGCAGTCTTGAAAACTGTTGAACTGCGAGGTTCCGGGGGTTCGAATCCCTCTTTCTCCGCTCAAATTGAGTGAATTAAGATAAAAAACGCTGTAAATTTCAATATTTACAGCGTTTTTTGTTTTATTGATCCTATGGTTTTTGTAAAGCCAAATATTTATAAATGGCTTGATATTATTGATAAGTGGGCCGCCTCTTATAATAATGATCTTAGCGTATAAACACTATCTTTAAATATACTTTTTATGGCCAATAATTTTTTAGATTTCAAACTTATTGCATTCATCTGTTTGCATTTTTCTTTATTTTCTCAAAAGAAAATAGAATTTGAAATTACATATGGAAGTTATACCAATGATCATGCCAACCGTACCTTTCATGCCCAGGAGCGAAAGTGGATCTTAAAAAAAGAAAAATTAATTTATTTTATTGATGCTCATGATAAAAGATATTCAGATACACTTAAATTAAAAAAGGATGAATTAGATTCACTTATAAAGTTTGTAAATGAAAATAAACTGCCCCAAACAATTAAAAAAGATCTGGATAAAGACTTTCTTGATAAATATGAATTCACCACTACTATTACGGGCTTTCTTGATCTCGATGCTAAAAGATCAGATCTTAATATTAAAGCAAATAGTTCATCTGCTTTAGATGAAGATGTGGATGCAACAAGATTAAAAAAACTGGAAGAACTTTTGTATAAAATAACTGAAGCGCATCGTAAATAATATTAGATAATATGATCAATAAAATAAAAAACTTACCAACCAATTTTTGTTTTGCCATAATCACTTTAATGGCTTTTTCTTGTGATGGCTCTAAAGCCAAAGAAGAAACAAATAAAGTACAGGATTCTATTGAAAAGAAAGTTCTTGTTCCGGAAACTGCTTTATCGGCTGATAGCCTGACTAACTTTACCAATATTGAGCAAATAGAGTATTGTTTACCCGTGCCTTTAAATGACTACACTGAAGATTTTGATCAAAATGATGTAAAGGCAAAACATGTTTTTAAACACAAAACAAAAAAAGATAATGAAATTAAAATACAGGGATTGTTTAGAGAAGATCCTTCTATATCTATAGAAGATTATTTTAAGAAGAGATTTGAAAGTTCGGAAGAGCACGGAGAGATAGTGGAGAAAAAAGAATTGCTGAAAGGCAAAAATTGTTTTTATGCAAAAGGCTATATGTCAAACTTAATTGATAAATATAGATTTATAGAAGTGGTTTGGTTACGAAAAGATGAGGCTATTGTTTATTCAAGTACATACGATGTTGCAGATACCAGTTTATGGGATCAGCGCCTTGAATTCCTAATAAGATTAACAGCCGGTTGTAATTAATTTATCAAGAATTTTTTAGTGATATTTTTAGAATCTGAATGAAGATTGATGAAGTAGTTCCCTGAAATAAGACTTTTTGTGTTTAAATTCAACTCTTGCAAATCTTCAGTAATAGTGTATTCAAGAACTTTTCTCCCAAAAACATCTGTAATAATTATTATCTCTCCTTTCATAAATTTTTTTTCGTTTAATTTTAAAGTTATCTTTTCTTTAGCAGGGTTGGGATAAACAATAAAGTCGTTTTCAATTTTATTTTCTTTTATACTCACAGTACTGATGCTTTGTGTTACAGTTATAATTTGATTTACATTCACATTGGTTAATGTTTCAATTGTTCCGGGTATCCATTCAACCTTTATAGAATCAACTTGTGTTGCATTACCTAAGCCAAAATGTGCGCGAATATCATTCTGACTGCAATAAGCATTTTGTGCCGAGATCTCACGTATTTGCCAAACAGGATTGCCGTTTATGATCGCTTTAATACGGATCTTTGTACCTATTGCAGCTTTGTTTGCCTGTACACCAACTAATTTTATAGTCAGCCATTTATTGCTATTACCATTATTATGGTACAAAAGGTCTGTACGATCTACCGATGCGTAACGTGTAGTTGCCACTGCAAGATCTTCAAAACCATCGTTATCATAATCGCCAAAGGCACAACCGTAGGCCCATGTAGAATCTTTTCCTACAATGTCGGTTGAATTACGTGTAAAAGTACCATTGCCGTTATTAGTATAAAAAAAGTTTAATTGTTTTAAAGAAGTATAATAAGCATTTGTAACAAATAGATCAAGATCACCATCATTATCTATATCCGACCATGATGAACACATTGAATGTGCATTTGTTTTTGAAACAGTATCGTTTAGCATTTTTGTAAAATTAAAATTACCATCGTTTCTGAATAAACAATTACTGCCGCCATTATTTGCCAAAAAAACATCCAGGTCGCCATCATTATCATAATCGCCCCAATTGCCGCTCATGGTACTAAGGCCATTATTTAAAAGAGCACCACTTGTTAGTTTTGTAAAAGTACTGTTACCATTATTCATATAGATCACTTCATTCTGGTATCCTTCGTTTGTAACGAAAAGGTCAAGGTCGTTATCATTGTCAATATCTGTCCAGTTAACACATCTTGAAGTATCTGTATCTGTTACCGCAGCACCGGCTAAAATTTTTGTAAATGTATTGTTGCCGTTGTTGTGATATAAAAAATTCTTTTTAGGAACTTCGCTATTAGTAACATAAAGATCAACAAAGCCATCGTTATCATAATCGCCCCAGGCGGCTGTTTCTGAATAACCAAAATCATTTACCGGTGGGCCCGAAAATATTTGTGTAAATGTACCTGAACCATTATTTGAGTATAGCAGGTTGTTTTTATTGTACCAATTCACAACAAAGCAATCCATATCTCCATCATTGTCCATATCTGCCCATGTAGCGCCATCTGAAGGTTTTTTATCCTTCACAATAGTATCGCCGGTTAATGCGGTAAAGCCACCAACACCATCATTTATGTATAACATATTGTTTTGGCCGGCGCTTGGTCCGTTAGTTATCTGGCAATCCATAAAACCATCATTATTTACATCTACCCAGTTAACACTGCGCGAATCGCCAATTGAATTTACAAATGGTCCGGTTGTTATTTTTGTAAAAAATTGTGCTTTATGATCTACAGTTAATAAAATAACAGACAAAAAAGTAAAGAATAATTTTTTCATAGCGATTGCTTTAATATTACAATTCAATATTAAAGCAAAAAATAAGGTGTTTTGTGTTTAATATAGTTTCGCCGGGTTGTTATTGACAGAAACGGTTTAGGTGTTATAAGCGTTATTTCGGATGGTTTTTAGTGTTGTTGGTATATTTTTTTTGAATATCTGTAATTATTCATCACTTTTAATTGCGATTATGCAAAAGAGATGGCTGCTTCATATTGTTTTTTGGCTGGTTTATTTTGGCGTTATTATTTTTAATGAACTTTATCTTTCTTCTTCTTTTTTAGAAGATCCTTCTGCAAAATGGTTGAACAAAGCTATCTTGAGCCAGCTTTTACTTTTAACCATCAAAATCAGCGCGGTTTATTATGTTATTTATTCTTTAATTCCCCGATGGTTAAAAAGCAATAAAAAAACAGGTCTTACTGTTGAGTCTATACTCTTGTTTTGCTTTTTTATAATTGCCTATCGTGCCATGATGCATTTCATCATTTGGCCTTTTATTTATGAAGAGCCGAAAGAGATACAGACATTATCAATGGTAGCCCGCTACCTTTATTCGTTATTAGATGTTTTGCAGGTTGTAGGTATTGCTGCTGCCATAAAGTTATTCAGGTTAAGAATAGCAGCAATTAAAAATGAAAAAAGATTGCAGCAGGAAAAATTTACAGCAGAATTATTGCATTTAAAAGCGCAAATAAACCCGCATTTTCTTTTTAATTCATTAAATAATATTTTTTCTTTATCGCGTATGCAATCTGAAAAAACGCCCGATATGGTCTTAAAACTTTCTAATATTTTACGTTATACATTGTACGAATCTGAAAAGAAAATGGCAACGCTTGAAGATGAATTAAAGATCATAAATGATTATATCGATCTTCAGTTAATGCGCTATGGTGAAAAAGTAAAAGTCGTAAAAGAAATTAAGCTCGAAGAAAGCGGTGCGCAAATAACGCCTTTATTAATATTACCTTTAATCGAAAACTCATTTAAACATGGTATTAATGTTTTGCAGGAAAATTCGATCATCTATTTTAATCTGAGTTTACAAAAAGATACATTAAAAGTTCAAACTAAAAATATTATTTCTAAAAAATCTGTTACCGCTGAGAAAAAAGAAGGAATAGGATTGGTGAATATTAAACGACAATTAGAATTATTGTACCGTGACTATATTTTAAATTATTTTGAAAAAGAGAATTATTTTATTGTAGATTTAGAAATAAAATTAAGCAGTTATGCAGGATCTGAATTGTTTGATAGTAGAGGATGAGCCTTTAGCGGCAAAAATAATTGAGGATTACATCTCTCAGATGCCGGGCCTTAAGCTAAAAGGTATTTGCGGTGACGTGATCTCTGCTGGCGAAAAATTGCGTAGCGAGAAGATCGATATTATTTTTTTGGATATTAACCTGCCAAAAATTAACGGATTGGAGTTTGCAAGGTCGATCAATAATAAATACAGTATAATTATTACAACCGCTTATCATCAATACGCTTTAGAAGGTTTTAATTTAAATGTTACGGATTACTTATTAAAACCAATTGAGTTTAGCCGCTTTGTACAAGCCGTAAATAAAGTATATGCGCAAAATCCCTCAAAAGAAACTATTATAGATAAAGAACCTCAGGAAAGAAAGTTCCATTTTTTTGTTGCAGATAAAAAAAGGCACAAGATCTTTTTTGATGAGATAAATTACATAGAAAGTCTGAAAGATTATGTAAAAGTACATACTGCCGAAAGAAGCGTGATCACAAAATTTCAGATAGGAGAAATGGAAGAGCTCTTAAAGGATCAGAATTTTTTCAGGATCCACAAATCTTTCATTGTTAATCTCGATCGTTTAACCGCTTTTAATGCCAACGAAGTAGAAATAGGAAAAATTAATTTACCTATAGGGCGTACTTACGCCGAGCTTTTTAAAAAACAAATGGAAAAATAACTAAGCTGTTATTGTCCAGGCTTCTTTAGTACTTATCTGGTGGTTTCCACTCGCTTTTAAATTAAAAAATAATTGCATGCGATAAGTAGCCAGCCATTTTATAGGACAGTTGATAATAGCAACACCCAATATCATTTTTTCTTTTGAAGGCAATTCAACTTCTTTGGTATAAAGATCTTCTTCGCTAAACATATCAAAGTATCTTTTTACTTCTTCAAATTGTTTATCAAGGCGTTCGCTAAAATCGGCAATTGTTAATGTTTCACGATAAGCTCTCAGTTTTACAAATTCTTCTTTTGTAAGATCGTTCAGCATAAACCAACGCAGCATTGTTGTACCAATTGTAGACAGGTATTGCATCAACTCTAAAGTGCTTCTTACTTTTTCTGATTGCCTGTATGAAAGATCTTTTTCTTCAATTAAAGGAATTATTTGTTTTAAAAGAATGTATTCTCTTTCAATATTTTGTAAAAGATGTTGTTTATACATAAATTATTTTTTTAAACTTCCCCAAACACCTAAAGGCAGCTTAACACCACTTTTAGCATTCAGATATAATTCACCAATATTTAATTCTGATTTATTTTTTTGAGCAAATGGTTTTAATAAATTTTCAGGCACCAAAGCAGAAAAACCTAAAGAGTAAGCGTTTAAAATTAAAAGATGTTCTTTAGGATCGAGTATTTGCAGCACCGCTGTTATCATTTCAGAGATATTATCTTCCAGCTTCCATTTTTCACCATTCGGGCCGTGGCCAAAAGCAGGCGGGTCTAAAATAATTCCCTGGTAAAAATTACCGCGCCTCACTTCTTTATTTACAAATTTTAAAGCATCATCTACCAACCAGCGAATATTATCGAGGTTAGAGTTTTTCATGTTTTCATTGGCCCATGTAACAACCTGTTTAATACTATCCACATGTGTTACATCGGCTCCTGCAGCTTTTGCAGCAATAGATGCACCTCCGGTATAAGCAAAAAGATTTAAGAATTTTGCCTTTGGTTTATCTTTTAAAAATGAATAGATCTTATCCCAGTTAACAGCCTGCTCAGGAAAGATGCCCACATGCTTAAAAGAGGTTAATCCTAAACGAAAAACAAGGTTTTGTGGCGCATAATTAATGGTCCACTGGTCAGGCATTTGTTTTAATTTTTTCCAATCGCCGCTGCTTGATGAGCGGGGAACAAATTTTACATGTGCCTGTTTTTCCCATTCCTGGTTAGAGTAGATCTTAGGCCAAACGGCCTGTGGTTCCGGTCGTATAGTAATATATTTACCAAAACGCTCCAGCTTTTCAAAATCACCACAATCTATTAATTCGTAATCTGTAAAATGAGTAGGTGTAAGTAATTGCATGCTGTATTTATAATGAGGGCAAATTTACACAAATTAAAACAAGCAAGTTAACAACTTGACTATTTTAGCCTGTAAAATGCCTTTAAATTAAGATATATTCGGTAAAATTATTATTATGCAAACAAACAGATCGGCTTTAATAACCTTGATCTCCGTTTTCTTTTTTTGGGGATTTGTAGCAGCGAGCAATGACATTTTGATCCCGGTTTTTAAAGAAAAATTAAATCTCGAACAATGGCAAAGCCAGCTAATATCTGTAGCATTTTATTTGGCGTACACTGTAGGTTCTTTGATTTATATTGGTATCTCAAAATTGTGTGGTAGCGATATTTTAAATAAGATCGGGTATAAAAATGGTATTTTCTTAGGTTTATGTATCTCTGCAATTGGTACTTTATTGTTTTATCCTGCGGCACAGTTGGTGTCTTTTAATTTAATGATCAGTGGCTTGTTTATTGTAGCACTTGGTTTTTCTTTACAGCAAACGGCCGCTAATCCATTGGCTATTGTAATGGGCGATCCTGCCAAAGGCTCACAACGATTGAGTCTGGCCGGTGGTGTAAATAATATTGGTACAACTATTGGTCCTTTGGTTGTAAGTTATGCTATTTTTGGAGCGGTTGGTAGTGGTAACAAGCTGGATGATATTGGTGCAGTGAAATTTCCGTATCTTATTTTAGGCGCTGCATTTTTAATTGTTGCATTGATCTTTAAATTCTCTTCTCTTCCAAACAGGATCCATGATGAAAAACAAGAAGTGATCAACGATCCAACCGCCAAAAAAAGTTCGTTGCATTATCCGCAGTTGGTTTTAGGAATGATAGCAATTTTTATTTACGTTGGGGTAGAGGTGGCAACGGCTTCTAACTTGCCGGAATACATGAAACAATACATAAATATTGAAACCAGCCAGGCCGCACCTTATGTTTCTTTATTTTGGGCCAGTTTAATGATAGGCCGCTGGACAAGCTCTGCCGGTGCTTTTGATGTTAAGCCAACAACAAAACAAGTGCTTCGCTTTTTAATGCCTTATCTCGCTTTTGGTATATTTTTATTAGTAAATGCTATTGCAAAAAGCGATCTGAGTGTTTTTTATCCTTACGCATTTGTAATTCTTGTTATGATAGGAGCTGATATTTTAAGTAAAGGCAATCCTGCCCGTCAGTTGGTTATCTTTTCAATTTGCGGTATTGCAGCTTTAGTTATAGGCATGCTCACAACGGGTCTTGTAAGTGTATATTCTTTTATTAGTGTAGGTTTGTTTTGTTCTACCTTATGGCCATGCATTTTTACTTTGGCAATTGCCGGTTTAGGAAAATATACCAACCAGGGTTCAAGCTATTTAATTATGATGATAATGGGGGGCGGCTTAATTAGCTGGTTGCAGGGATGGTTGGCAGGTGACGATCTTTTAGGTATCAAATGGAGTTATATAGTTGGTGTTTTATGCTTTGTATATCTTGCCTTTTATGGATGGAAAACATCTGCTTTGCTTAAGGCACAAGGGATTGACCTTGACGCGCAAAACGTAAACAGCCACTAGAATTTAAGAATTATTTATTTTATCCGGCTTTTCTTTTTAAATTTACTTAATGACCGAAGTGCTAGATTATTTGTATTCCAGTAGTGTATGGATGACAGTGATACTCTGTGTTGTTATGTTCTTATGCGTTGGTTTGGCATTTGCCAATCCTTTTAAAAGAAAAAATCTAAATTACGCTTATAAGGTCTTTTTATACGTTTTTGCTTTTTGCTTTATGATGAGCTTTCAGTTCATGTATTATGGTTACGCAGATGAATTCAAATCAATGCACATTGGTAAAAAAACAATTTGTTTGTTCGAAGTGTATGAGCGTGGAGGCGAAGGTCCCGATGAAACGGTTTATAGATTGCATGTCATCAATAAAAACGATGGTGTGAGAAAAGACAGATTTTATCTGGGCTGGAGCGCTAAAATGTTAGGCATTAGAAATGATTCAATTTGTTATTTGGAAGAAAACGATCTTGTTTTGTTTGACGCAGATAATTTGAAAGAAATTTATACCATTAAGATAGAGGAATGGGGTAGCTTTTTGCCTGAGCTGGCAGTGGGCATTGAAAGCATTTATAGTTATAATGATAAACGTAATGCTTATGCTGAATTAAATTGTAAGAACGGTAAAAAATACTGGTTCGATCCTTTTACCAAAAAAGTACTTACAAAAGAACCAAAAGAAAACGGATCTCCTGTTTTTTCAAAAGAAGATTACGAATTAGCAATAGACGATGGCCACGGTAATAAACGCTACATTTTAAACGATGCTTATGGTGCTGATAAACTTAAAATAATTGTTCCGGGAGAGTACGGCAAAAAATTCTTTAAAACGGTTGATTCTACTACTTATCTCGATCCTTTCTTCTTAGCTATTGATACTCTGAAACAGGTTTTTGTATTCGGACATTATACTACAACCGATCGCGAAGATTTTTATATTGAAGCCAAAGATTTTGAATTTAGTACTAAATGGAAAAAAGCCAGTGCAGAAATTGCCAGTGATAGTTATAACAAGCCAAAAGTAAATGTTTGGCAATATGTAAATGAAATACTTTATTTTAATATTGGGGGTTTTGTAATAGCTATTGAACCTGCAACCGGTAAAACAATCTGGACATCACGCTTATGACAGAATTTTTAGATGATCTTTATTCCAGTTTTATTGCGATGTTAGTGATCGCATTTTTCCTGCTTTTTTTATTTGTTTTTCTCGCTACATTAAAACCGTTCAATAATAATTTTCTGAATAAATTTTACAAAATGTTAATGTACCTGTGTTCAGTAGCATTTTTTTTCACCATCCCTCTTTTTAATTATGGCCACGCTAAACGTTTTGAAAGAATTGCCTTTGGTAAAACAACTATTTGTCTTTTTGAAAAAGCAATTCGTGCAGTTGGTAAAAGTGCCGGTAAACCTGCGCGTATTCATATTTTAGATATTGAGACAGGGGTACGCAAAGAACGTTTTACAGCAGGTAAGCCCGGTGAAATGATAGGAATGCACAGTGACACTTTATGTTATTTAGATGAAAAAGAAGTTGTGTTATACGATGCAGCCAATCTTAAAGAGATATACAGGATAAAAGAAGATGAGTGGGGCACCATATTGCCTGAATTGGCTGTTGGTATTGAATATATTGATGTAACAAATGAAACGGTAGATTATATTGTTTCTCATTTTATTAGACTGGATTGTTTGAATGGTAAAAAATACTGGTTCGATCCTTTTTCAAAAAAAATATATACTAAAGAGCCTGAAACAATTTATAAGCCTGAATTTGCAAATAGATTCTCGGAGTTGATCATAAAGACAAATGATAACAAAGAGCTTGAGTATATAAAAACGACTGCAAGCGGACAAGGTAGTCTTGAGTATATTGTGCCTGGTTATAATGGTGTAAACTATTTTTCAAAAATTGATTCAACGGGATATATTGCTCCTTTCCTGCTTTGTATTGATACTGTTAAAAAAGTATTTGTGTTTGGCTATTACACTACTACCAAAAAAGAAGAATATTTTATTGAAGCCAAAGATTTTGATTATAATACCAAATGGAAAAAAACAAATAAAGATTTGGTTGATGATAGCAAGAATCCTGAGGTGGCGGTTTGTAAATACCGTAACAATATATTATATTTTACTATTGGGTCTTACTTTTTTGCGGTCGATCCGGTAACATTTAAGCTATATTGGAAAATCCAATTGTGATTTTTTTTAAGAACGATTAATCGTATCTTTGAATATGCCTTTGTGTTTTTTTAAAAGATCTTTTTTCATTGTATTGGTGTTATGTTTTCATGTTACATTCAGTCAAACTAATTTATCTCAGCATGTAGATCCTTTTATTGGCACAGGCGGTCATGGACATACTTTTCCCGGCGCGGTTTTACCTTTTGGTATGGTTCAGTTAAGCCCCGATACACGAATAGATGATAGCTGGGATGGTTGCAGCGGTTACCATTACAGTGATAGTATTATTTATGGTTTTTCGCATACACATTTAAGCGGTACGGGTGTTAGTGATTGGGGTGATATTTTGGTGATGCCAACAACAGGACAGCCTACATGGGATAATAAGATCTATTCTTCAAAATTTAGTCATGGTCAGGAATCTGCAGGTGCAGGATTTTATGAAGTAAGATTATTGGATGATGAAATTAAAGCGGAATTAACAACCACTTTAAGAGTAGGCATCCATCGCTATACTTTTCCAACAACACAAGAGGCAAATATAATTTTAGATCTGATCCATCGTGATAAAAGATTGCAGAGTCAACTTACTATTATTGACAGTGTAACTGTTGGCGGTTATAGAATGAGTGAAGCCTGGGCAAAGAACCAGGAAGTTTATTTTGTGATGCGTTTTTCAAAACCATTTAAAAAAACAGAATTTATTTTTCAAAAATCGTTTCGCGAAGCCGCAAATTTTGTAAAAAAAGGAAAAAGCGCGCAGGGTGCTTATTTTCAATTTAATGTTACACAGGAAGAGCCTTTGATCGTTAAAGTTGCTATATCTCCGGTAAGCACAGAGGGAGCTTTAAAGAATTTAGAAGCAGAGGCAAAGCACTGGGATTTTGATAAATATAAAGCAGATGCAAAAAACGCATGGAACGAACAGCTAAAAAAAATTGAAGTAAAAGATAAAGAAGAAGATTTTAATAAACTCAGGATCTTTTATACTGCATTGTACCATACTTGCATCCACCCCTCTTTAAATATGGATGTGGATAATCAGTATCGCGGTCGTGATAAGCAGGTTCATACTGCAAAAGGATTTACAAATTACACGGTTTTTTCTTTATGGGATACGTATCGTGCATTGCATCCATTATTTACAATTATTGAACGTAAGCGCACTGCCGATTTTATAAATACATTTTTAGTTCAGTATCAGCAAAGTGGTCGTTTACCCATGTGGGAATTATCAGGTAATGAAACAGATTGCATGATCGGCTTTCATTCTGTTTCGGTTATTGCAGATGCTATGGCAAAAGGAGTAACAGGGTTTGATAAAGAACTTGCCTATCAGGCAGCAAAAGCCGCTGCAAATTATTCGGCCATGGGTATTCCAATTTTCAATAAGAACGGCTATTTGCAAATTGATGATGAAAGTGAAAGCGTAAGCAAAACATTAGAGTATGGTTATGATAATTGGTGTGTGGCGCAAATTGCAGGCATGCTCAATAAAAAAGAAGAACAAAAAAAATATTTAAAGTTGTCACAGGCTTATAAAAATGTTTTTGATGCGTCAACCGGTTTTATGCGTCCGCGTAAGAATGGCAATTGGTTTTCGCCATTTTACGCCGGCGAAATAAATAATCATTTTACAGAAGGCAATAGCTGGCAATATTCGTTTAATGTGCCGCATGATATTAACGGATTAATAAACCTGCATGGCGGTAAACAAAAATTTGAAGAGAAATTGGATGAATTATTTATGACCAAAGAAAAATTAAGCGGCAGAGATCAATCAGATGTAACCGGTTTAATTGGTCAGTATGCGCATGGCAATGAGCCCAGTCATCACATGGCATACCTCTATAATTTTGTTGGCAAACCACAAAAAACAATCCAGCTTATCCGTCAGATCGGTAAAAACTTTTACAAGGATAAACCCGATGGTTTAATTGGTAATGAAGATTGCGGACAAATGAGCGCATGGTATATTCTTAGTGCCATGGGCATGTATCCTGTTTGTCCGGGTACCACACAATATGTTTTAGGGACACCACTTTTTGATGAAATAAAAATAAATCTCGAAAATGGTAAAAGCTTTTCAATTTCGAATGAAAGAGAAAAGGAAATGATCATAAACGGTTATACCTTGAATGGTAAAAAAGAAAATAATTCTTTCATTGAATATAAGCTGCTAATGAATGGCGGTTCAATGAAATTTGATTATTCTCAACCAACAGATGCTACAAACAAATATGGTATAAGTATGCCTTCTACGTCAGTTACTTCAGGTTCTTTTATTGCAACACCTCTTATTGTTTCAACTGCTCAGGTGTTTAAAGATAAAATGGAAGTAAGTATTCAATCTGTAAATACAAAAGCTGCAAAAATTGTGTATACAACCGATGGATCAGAACCAAAACAAACTTCAACCCAGTATTCAAAACCCTTCACTATTGAAAAGAATAGCACTGTTAAAACAAAAGAATTTGCAGGAAAAGAAAGTAGCGCTATTGCAGAAGCGAGTTTCTTTAAATTAAAATACGATTATGACATTACTATTATTTCAAAACCTAATCCACAATACTCAGCAGAAGGCTCTCAAACTTTGATAGATGGTATTGAAGGAAATACTAACTGGCGCAAAGGCAACTGGCTTGGGTTTCAATACCAGGATTTTGAATGTTTGGTGGACATGAAAAAGATCACATCTTTTGATCGCATAAGCCTTGAATGTTTACAGGATACACGCTCGTGGATCATTTATCCAACCAGTGTTTCCTATTACGGATCGCAGGATGGAAAAACTTATGAGTTGATTGCAGCTATTGATAACGAAATAAAGGCAGACGATTATAATACGCAAGTGCAACGTTTTGAAAAGAAAACACCAATAAAATTAAATTACCGCTACCTTAAAATAGTTGCCAAAAATTTCGGCGATCTTCCTGAATGGCATGCGGGAAAAGGAGATAAGGCTTTTATATTTGTCAGTGAACTTGTAATTGAGTAATATTAAACCATGAAATGTTTAAAAAAAATTTTAGCGCTTGCGATTATTTCATTAACACTGCAAACCTGTACACTTTTTAAAAAAGGAATTAGTAAACCGGTAATTTTAGCCATGCCGGATAGATCAGTGCCTGTAAATATTAGCTCTACTGCATTAAATGCAAAGTATACTATTAATTTAGCAGAGGCAGGTTTAATTGAAAATTTTTTAAAAGGTTTTGACAGTGAAGCAAAAATCACAAAAAATGTAACCATTGTTTCAGAAGAAGCAAACGCCGATTACATTTTAAGAGTGGTTTCTTTAAAAATTGTAGAAAGTTCAAAAATAGAAAAGATCAGTGACGAAAAATCGCCATATAACGGACAGGAAATGGTTTTAAATACCATTGATGTTACTGCAGAAGTTGAACTTACAAACGCAAAAGATAAAAGCAAAAAATTAAGCGGCTGCTCTAATACAAAAAGCAGGTCAGAAAAATTAAAGAATAACCGCGATGTTGGCGATCTTATAATGGGAACAAATAAAGATCACACCAATTACAGAACCAAATTGTTAGATGATAATATTTGCAGTAATCTTTCAGAAGATGTTGGCAGAAGAATATGGGTGCCTATAACCCGTCGTATTGCTAATGCGCAAAAATAGCTTTTAGTTAAAATTAACGTTAGTTATCGGACAAAAAAGCCCGTTTCTTTTCGTATCTTTGAGCGTCTTTTTAATACATGAATTTCTCAAAAAAATACTGCAACAGCTTAACAGCTTACTCTCGTTTTTTAACACGTGAAGTAAGTATGGGTGATCTTAAAATGGGTGGCTTAAATCCTATACGGGTGCAAAGCATGACCACTACGGATACTATGGATACAATGGCAACTGTTGAACAAAGCATTCGCATGATAAAAGCAGGTTGCGAATTGGTGCGTATTACTGCACCAAGCATGAACGAAGCCAAGAATTTAGAATTAATAAAAAAAGAATTAGTTGCCAGAGGCTATAATACACCTATTTGCGCCGATATACATTTTACACCTAATGCAGCCGAGTTTGCTGCGCGCGTGATAGAAAAAGTACGTGTTAATCCCGGTAACTATGCCGATAAGAAAAAATTTGAAACGATAGATTATACAGATTCTGCTTATGAGCAGGAGCTTGAAAGAATAAGAAATCGTTTTACACCATTGGTAAAAATTTGTAAAGAATATGGTACTGCCATGCGTATTGGTACCAATCACGGTTCTTTAAGCGATCGTATCTTAAGCCGTTATGGCGATACACCATTAGGCATGGTTGAAAGCGCTTTAGAGTTTTTACGTATTTGTGAGGATAATGATTATTTCAATATTGTTATCTCTATGAAAGCTAGCAATACGCAGGTAATGGTGCAGGCTTACCGATTGTTGGTTGCAAAAATGATTGAGAGTAACCGCAATTATCCATTGCATTTAGGAGTTACTGAGGCAGGCGATGGTGAAGACGGACGTATTAAATCAGCTGTTGGTATTGGTACTTTATTGGAAGATGGATTGGGAGATACTATTCGTGTATCATTAACCGAAGAGCCTGAGTTTGAAATTCCGGTGGCAAAAGCATTGGCAGACAGATATTCTAAAAGAAAAGAGCACGCAAAAATAAAAGAAATAGCCCCGATAGCTATCGGGGTTGAATTACCTTATGATCCTTTTGAATTTAATAGAAATAAAACACAGGAAAGAATAAATATTGGTAATCACAATGTACCACGCGTTATTGCTGATTATAGCATGAAGGCTGAAGTGACCGCTGCCAGCTTGTTTGGAGTGGGCTATAATTATTCGGTACCTTTAGATAAATGGAATTTGACAGATCTTGCAGTTGATTATTTATTTTTAGGTGATAACAAAATTGATTTTGAAATTCCCGGAACTTTAGGATTAATTTATAATTCGCAAACCTGGTTAACACAAAAAAATAAAGACAGGTCTTATCCTTTATTTTGCGGTGAAGAATATTTTGAAGCAAAAGAAAGATCAAGCGAATTAAATTTTGTTGCAGTAGATGCAGAAGTTCTTTCAAAAGAATTTATTCAAAAAATAAAAAGCGAAAGAACGGTTTGCTTAATTTTAGATTCTTTCAACCAGCATACAATGCCAGAGTTGCGCCTTATGGCAATGGATCTTAAATTAAATAAGTGCGAATTGCCTTTTATTATTAAAACAAATTACACTAACTTCAGCGAAGAACAATTTCAATTATACAGCAGTACAGATAATGGTGGCTTGTTATTAGATGGTTTTGGTGATGGTATCTGGATCAAGCAAAAAGATTGTGTTAGTACACAAGTTTGTAATTCAACCGCCTTTGGTATTTTACAAGCTACACGTAGTCGCATTAGTAAAACAGAATATATTTCTTGCCCGAGTTGCGGACGAACATTATTTGACTTACAAGAAACAACACAAAAAATTCGTGAGCGCACCGATCATTTAAAGGGAATTAAAATTGGCATTATGGGCTGTATTGTGAATGGGCCGGGCGAAATGGCCGATGCCGATTACGGTTATGTTGGTACAGGAGTTGGAAAAATAAGTTTATATAAAGGTAAAGAAGTGGTGAAGAAAAATGTTACTTCAGAAACCGCAGTAGATGAATTGATCGGGCTTATTAAAGAACATGGTGATTGGGTAGAGAAGGTGAGTTGATTTAATTATAATAACTCAATTTTTTGGAATACGTAAATTGTAACATATATTACAAAGAAAAGGAAGTTTATGAATGCTTTTTTAAAAAATCATTTATAAGTACAATTGATTTTAAATATTTTAATACCTCCCTAATTTTTGGAGGGTCATTCTTTATCCTTTATTTATTATCTCTGACGCAATGCAAGAAAACTGAAGATTATTGGCTGACATTTTTATTTCTTTTAGTTCCGTCAATTATTAGTTTATACAATTTTGCCAAATATTTATTTGCTTGCTTAAAATGGAAAAGGCAAGTGGATGATTATGTTAAAAAACTTTTAATACATAAAAATGTTATTCTTACTATAAATAATAAAGGTTGTGGAATACAAGAAGATGAAGAAATCAATTTTAGGTTTTGGGAAAATATAATTAAGTATTATGTGTCGGAAAATCATATTAAGATAATTGATCAAAAAGAAGATTATATTTTAATTCCTAAGAACTCAATTGATCTTCATGTTTTTGAAAATATAAAGGAAATTTTGAAGAATAAAGGAGATATTAGCTTGCTTAGCAACGAAGGAACATTAGCAATTAAATGAGATCCTACCAAATTACAGAGTTAGAACATTTAACAGGCATTAAAGCCCACACTATTCGTATTTGGGAAAAACGTTACAAGCTTATTGAGCCCGATCGTACTTCTACTAATTACAGGCGTTACAACGATGAACAGGTAAAAAAACTCTTAAACGTTTCTACACTTCTTTCTAATGGTTATAAAATTTCTAAGATCGCCGCATTAAGTGAAAAAGAACTTCATGGCAAAATTTTAGAATCTCAATCGTCGATAAATATTGATGTAACCTGCATTAGTTTTATTAATAACATGCTTAAAGCCATGATCAGTTTTGATGAACTGGCTTTTGAAAAAAACTATAACGCAGTAGTTGATAAGTTTGGTCTGTTTGACGGAACGATGAAAGTTTTTGATCCTCTGTTAAAAAAAATAGACATGCTATGGGCCATAGATGATGTGAGTACAGCTCAGGAACATTTCGCGTTACATTTAATAAAACGGAAATTGATGGCAGCTACTGATGCATTGCCACTTGCAAAGAATAAAAAGAAAAAATTTCTTCTCTTATTAGTGCCCGGAGAGATGCACGATATTAATTTATTGTTTGCAAATTATGTGATCCGTTCAAAAGGCCACGAAACAGTCTATCTTGGTCAGGACGTACCTTATGAAAATATTTCTTTAGTTATAAAACAAACAAAGCCAAATTATATATTAACGATTTTTACTTTGGCCCAGGATGCAAAAGACGTTTACCAAGATCTTAAAAATAATATTCATTTAAATGAAAGTACCAGGTTATTGGTAAGTGGAAATAGTGTGATTACTGATCTATTAAAAAATAAATTAGCCGCAGAAATAATTTATCAGTCAACCGACCTGCTTAAATATTTACAATAAAAAAGCCATTACCTGTTCAGTAATGGCTTTCCTAAAAAGATCAGATCATCATTACCAACCTAAAATCCATGCAAAGATCAATGGCGCAACAATTGTTGCATCACTTTCTACAATAAATTTTGGTGTATTAATATCTAATTTACCCCAGGTAATTTTTTCGTTTGGCACAGCGCCCGAATAAGAACCGTAAGAGGTTGTTGAATCAGAGATCTGGCAGAAATAACTCCAGAAAGGAATATTTTCCATTTCCATATCCTGGTATAACATTGGCACAACACAAATAGGAAAATCGCCCGCAATACCGCCGCCAATTTGAAAAAAGCCAACGCCTTTGCCGCCGCTGTTTTTAGGGTACCAGTCTGCTAACCAGGCCATATATTCAATACCGCTTTTCATGGTACTTGCTTTTATCTCTCCTTTAATTACGTACGATGCAAAAATATTTCCCATCGTGCTATCTTCCCAGCCCGGCACTACCATTGGTAAATTCTTCTCTGCAGCAGCTAACATCCAGCTGTTTTTCGGATCAATTTCAAAATATTGTTTTAATTCGCCGCTCAATAAAATCTTGTACATGAACTCATGCGGAAAAAAACGCTCGCCTTTTGTATCGGCATCTTTCCATATTTTATGAATGTGTTTCTGTAAGCGACGAAAAGCTTCCTCTTCAGGAATACAAGTATCTGTAACTCGGTTGTAATGATTCTCTAAAAGATCCCATTCATCCTGCGGTGAAAGATCGCGGTAATTAGGCACACGTTTGTAATGGCTGTGCGCTACTAAATTCATAATATCTTCTTCTAAGTTGGCACCTGTACAAGAGATGATGTCAATTTTTCCCTGGCGGATCATCTCAGCCAATGATTTACCTAATTCTGCCGTACTCATAGCACCGGCAAGGGTTACCATCATTTTACCACCTTCGGTTAAATGTGTTTCGTATCCTTTTGCAGCATCAACCAAAGCTGCTGCGTTAAAATGTTTATAATGTGTTTCTACAAATTTTGAAACAGGACCTTTATTTGCTGCTGATGACATAATTCTTAATTTTTGAAGGGCAAAGATAAAATTTTTATGGGAAACGCAGATTAAAACAGCGTTAAATTGGTCTTAATTTAATAGAATTGCATCCACATCGCTGTGATATTTTTTCTTTATACGGCCATAATACTTTATATCACGGTAAATTCCTCTAAAATCTATCCAAACCCCTAATGAGTAATAAAGGCCGTCATAATCGATCAGATCTTGTTTATAGGGAATGTAACGATAACCGATCATGGTTGAAACCCCGATCCATCTTATGGGTTTAGCAATTAATTTTACGCCGGCGCCCAATGGCATAAACCATTTTTCAATTTTATTAAGCCCGGTTGCTGTAGTATCGCGCAATTTAGCCTGAAAGCCCCCGGCACCTATCTCAAAAGGAAGGTCGATCTCAAGATGTTTTCTGTTCAATAAAAAATATTCATAAAAGGCGTTGATGTAGCCAAAGCGGTTAAACTCGGCAATAGCACTAAAAGGAGAATTTTTTTTCGAGAACTTTGTGAGTGTGTATAAACCTATGCCAAATGTATGGTACTCGTTTACTATTACACCAAGCTGAAAGCCACTTAAATTGGTAAGGTTATTTTCTACGAACGAATTGCGGCTATCAATATTGGCATAAGGCCTTAATTTTTTGAAACGGTAATTGCGGGCAGAATCCGCCATCAATTTTTGAGTTAATGAATCGATCTTTATTTTTTTTATGGAATCGTTTTGTGCCGAAAAATTAGCGAAAATAAAAAGTACAAGTATGGCCGCAAGAAATGATCTCATAATTTCTTTGATGGTGAAAAAGACGTAAAGTTTAATGTAGGATATGAGATATTATTTCGCATTTAAACGAAATTACATAAAAATTGCGAAACGATTTTCTTTAAAAAAGTTAATTTGATCAATGAAGCTTGCCCATATATAATTCGCAGGCTTTATAAACTAATTGAAATACATCTTCAAATACTTTTTCATTACCGTAATACGGATCGGGTACTTCAAGGTCTTTGCCGGGATAAACGGAGTTTAAGAATAAGCTTACTTTTTCTTTTTGCTTTTGGTCTTTTGTAAGCGCCAGTACATTCTTTAAATTATTTTGATCCATTACATAGATCTTATCAAAAGCATCAAAATCATTTATGTGAAATTGTCTTGCTCTTAAAGCAGAAAGATCTACACCATTCTTTTTTGCATTGGCAATTGTTCTTGGATCGGGCGCTTCATTTACATGATAATTAGCGGTGCCTGCAGAATCTATCTCTAACTGTAAATTATTTTTTTGTTTTAAATGCAGCATAATTCCTTCGGCCAATGGCGAACGACAAATATTGCCCAAACAAACAAAAAGGATTTTTTGCACGGATTATTTTTCTTTGGTAACTGTTTTTAAATTTAAAAGATTCATAGAGTTGCTGCCTAAACCTTTTACTTTATGCGTTACCAAACGTATAACCTGATCGTAATATAAAGGAATGATAGGAGCATCATCAATGATCATGCGATCCATTTTTTGATATAGTTCCAATTTATTCGTTTCACTTGTTTCTTGTTGAGCTTTCTCAAAAGCTGCATCAAAAGCAGGATTGTTGTAGTGAAAATAATTTGAACCTTGCGGCGAGAAATTCTTGCTATAAAAAATATTCATGAAATTTTCTTCGTCGGCATAATCACCCACCCACGATTTTTTAAACATGGCATATTCGCAGTTATTTACTGCCTGACGTAATACTGATGTTTTTTCGATGCTGATCTGTAAATTAATATTGCATTGTGCCAATTGCGATTGAATGAACTCTGCCTGCTCTTTATAGTTTCCTACGTCAGGTGTATGCAGTGTAATTTCAGGTAAGCCTTCACCGTTAGGAAATCCTGCATCTTTTAATAATTCTCTTGCAAGATCGGGATTGTATGAATAGCCTTTTACTTTTGTTGGGTCATAACTCTTCATTCCTTTAGGAATAAAGCCTGCGTGAGCCGGTGTGCCAATGTTGTTTCTTAAATATTTAATTAATTTATCCCTGTCAAAACCACAGTTAATAGCCTGGCGAATTGATTTTTGAATTAACGGTGAGTTACGTACCGCAGCTATTTTATCATCAATTAAAATACCAATGTAATCTGTTTTTAAAAAGGTTTGTTTTTGCAAATAAAATTTGTTGGTGTAAACATCTCTTAGTCCTCCATCTTTATCTAACACTTCATTTATATTAAACGCATCGGCTCCGCTTAACATATCAAATTTGCCATTAAGCAATTCCATAAAAGCGGTTTCTTTACTTTTTATAAAAGAAATTGAAACAGCATCAAGATAAGGTAATCGTGCACCTTTATTATCCATTTCAAAATAATGTGGATTTTTCACAAGAATAAGCTTCGTGCCTTCTTCCCACATTTTAAATTGGAAGGGGCCTGTGCCAACCGGGTTTTTTCTAAAATCCTGTTTGTAGTATTCAATAGCTTCGTAAGGCAATACGCTAAAAAATTTTTGCGTAAGTACGCTGAAAAAAGGGCTGAAAGGTTCTTTTAAACGAATAATAAGCGTTGAATCGTTCTTTGCTAAAAAGCCTTTGTATTCTGTTTTATCGCTCCTGTCTATGTTATTCAATAAAGTAGATGCGCTGCTAACCTTACTGTCGTATAAACGATGAAAACTATAAACAAAATCTTTTGCAACTACTTTTCTGCCTTTGCCACCTTCAAAACAAGCATTGTCGTGAAAATAAACATCTGTTCTTAAATTAAATGTGTAGGCAAGGCCATCTTCGCTAACACTGAATTTATGGGCAATGCAAGGAATAACGTTTAAATCGTCGTCCATTTGCACCAAACCATTAAATAGCTGGTTAACCGGCCAAATATTTTCAAAGCTAATAGCTGCAGCAGGATCGAGTGAGGTAACACCTGCCATTTCGTTATAGCTAAAAATTGTTCTGTTATCTTTTTCCTCGTCAGAGCTACTGCACGAGAATAAAATAAATAAACAGATAAGGGGTAAAGAGATTTGTAATTTGCGCATAATACAAATATCTCAAATGCGGGCTTGTATTTTAAGCCTGCAGAATGCAATTATGCACAGCACACTGTGAAAAGGATCTAAAGTCTGAAATTAAGGCTGAACAGGAGCGTCTTTTTCTTTAGGAGCCGCATCAAAGTTAAAGCTCAGGGTTATTCTCCAGGTTCTTTGAAGTGGATTATTTAAAAGAGTAGGGATAAGGTAAGAACCATCCACATTAATAACTTTAAATTTAAAACCCATACCTACAGTAAAGAACTGACGAGACCCTTTAGTTTTTGGTTCGTAAAAATAACCGGTTCTAACGGCAAAAGTATTGTTGTACCAGTATTCTAAACCGGTAGAGATATTAACTTCCTGTAACTCTTCTTTGGCTCCGCCCGGTGCATCACCAAAGGATTGTAAGATACCTTGTGCAACGGGTACATTAGGATTTTTTCCTTTTTCAATAACTTTTGCGCCGGTTGCAGGATCAATTTCAATATCCGGTGTTGGATTTCCCTGCGCATCTACTTTGTATTTATAAACGGGTGGGGTAGGTACTAATAATTTATTAAGATCTACATAAACACCAATAGTATTAAATTCATCAATATCTGTTTTTAAACCGGCGCCTAAGCGCATGTTCATAGGAATGAAATTTTGATCGTTTGAGTATTTTATTTTCGCGCCCAAATTTGTAAAGGCCAAACCGCTTGTAAAAATGGCTTTTTTATCACCTAACTCAAATTTATTGCTTTTGTAATACATGCTAAGGTCAACAGCGCCTGTACTTGCGGCATTACCCTGACTACCATTAAAAAACACTTTGCTAATACTGGAATTAATATAACGCATAGCAACACCCAATGAAAAATTATCGGATAATTTTTGAGATACTGCTACATCCACTGCAAATTCGTTTGGTTTAAAATCACCTGTTTTTACCCCCGTTGCATTAGTTAATTCAATATTACCTAAGCTAAAATAACGCAACGAGCCGCCAATAGCTGTTCTTTTATTTACTTTGGCATAACCGCCTAAATAATAAAGGTTAATATCCGGCACCAATAAACGTAACCATGGCGTAACTGTAAAGCCAACGCCGAATTTTTTTTCTGAGAAAGCCAACTTACTTCCATTCCAGTGAATAGAATTGATATCGGGATCTGTAGCGCAGCCAACATCGCCCATAGCACCCTGTTTGCTGTCAGGACTGATCATTAAAAAAGGTACGGCTGTAGTAATGGGATTGATGTTTTGACCATTTAATTGCGTACTACTGATCTGACCAAATATAGATTTGGTAAGAAAAAGGCCAGATATAATTATAATTTTTTTATTCATTTAAAATTTTGGATAAGTTCCATAAACCAAAAAGTAAACGCCAAATTTACTAATTTAGTATAACTAATTTCTCAGTTTTTTCAGCTTTTTGATTATCTGTGTTAATTATAGCTAATTTATAAATATAAACACCGCGGGCCAGTTTATCACCAAACTCATCTTTTCCATCCCAATCAATGCCTTCAGGCCTAAAACCCTCGCAGGTAACTGATCGTTGAATGGTTTTTACCACTTTACCGCTAATTGTAAATATTTGTATGGTTATTTTTAAAGGATTGCAAGCCTGGTTATGTTCTAAATAAAATTTAGTGTTGGTTGTAAAAGGGTTAGGGTAATTTAAAACATGTGTCAGGGCTAATTCTGCACTTGGGGCTACTACAAAATCAGTACTTACAATAGCCGAATTATTTTGAATATCCCAGGCTTTAAAAGTTAAGCGATGATTACCTTCGGCCAACTCATCAAAAGGAAATCTTACTTTACCACTTTGATAGCTATTTAAATTTGCCTCATAATAATCATTTAAGATAATTGGTTTACTGCTGTTCTCATCTAAAACAACGGTAATATCATGGCCAATACTTGAACCAACAGTATTAATTCCGCTCGAATCTGTTAAGTTAGCATAAAGAATAGGTTTTTCGTTAGTAGTACCACCATTCACAAAACCTTTATCATTTAAATATACTGCCACCTGCGGGCCATCATTATCTAATATCGGATTTTTTGCGCTGCCACCTACTTTTACATTATTCGTATAACCTGTTGCATCAAACTGACCATTAGTAGCGTAATAGCTTATTTTTCCAGGCCCAATAGCAAAGCTAATATCTTTTGGAACTATGAAAGAGAAAGTGAAATCACCGTTTTTTACTTCTGCTTTTCCTCTGTATAAAATATTTTTTTGAAGATTAAATGTGAATGGATTTCCAACAGTAGTATAATACGATTCAGGATCGTTCAATAAACAATTAACGGTTTCTTCTTTATCAAAAACAGTTGGATAAACAATGCCATTAAAGCTGGTTAATTTATTTCCCAAAGTATCTGCTACAAAGCCTGAAACCGTTATCTTGGCAAGCGCAGAAATAGTGTCGATGCTTGTTTGGGTTACAAGGTTATTATTGATCTTTGAAGTAATTACTTTTTGTTGCGGGTAAGCTAATGGCATGGCCGGATCGCCCAATAAATGGAAGTTGGCAAAATAAATAGATTGCCCTAACGCGGCTTTGGTTTCCTGGATCACATCACCAAGCGCGGGCATTTTTCCATTTGGCAATTTTTTAAATATGTGAGCAAATAAGGTAGTATTTAAAACAAAATTGGTAGATGAAAAAGCCAAACGGCAGGTCGTTAATAAAGCAATAGATCCACCTTTTGAATTCAATAAACACAATTCACCTGCCGATGTTCTGTCAGGATCATCATATCGGCTAAACTCGCATGTGGCCGTTACAAAAAGCGGTAAACGGTTTAAATTATCCAAGGCATCAATAGCAGGTACATCTAAAATACGCTCACCGGTAATACCAACTTCGCCACCATGCCCGGTATAATTAAAAACAAGCGCACCTTTTTTAAATCTTCTTAAAAGATCAGCAGCAGCATCCGGAAATCTTTGTCCGCCGGGTGTAGAAAATTGCTGGTAAGCATCCAAATAGATCTTATCTAAATTATAATTGGGATAACCTGAATGAACGATAGAGGATAATTGATCTGCCTGGTTCATGTGTGTAGACTGATCTTCATCATCTGCTAAAAAAACAACCCAATTACGCCAATCGCCTAATGGTGATGTACTACCTGAATTACAATTTTCGGGGGCTGCTTCTTGTATCTTAAAATCAGGTTCTTTACGATAATAATTCTCAATTTTATTTACAACATTGGTTACCTCCGTAAGGTTGCGGCACGTTAGTCTTCCAACGCCAATATCAACAATACCAATAGCTTCGGCAGAAAACCCTTCGTTAGGATCCATGAGGCCGTAAAAATCATCACAAGCTGTACTGTTTAAAAATGATTTTGAATCGAATGTTTGATAGGTTGGGATCAAATTGCTATTGCTGGTCAAATTTCTGCTGATATTATTATAAGAACCATCACCAACCAGGGCAACATATTTTACTTGTTTGCCGGTTGAAAGCCCGCGACTATAGATCATGCGAATAAAATCTCTGATGCCTGAAATATCAGGCCTTCCACTGCTAAATTCATTGTAGATCTGATCAACGGTTGCAACGGCATAAGTTAAACCTTCCTGTTGTTGATGAATGTTAGCAAGACGCTGTGCCTGCGATACAAACAGGGGATGTGTGATCACAACATAATCTGCCTGTTGTATGCTATGTAAATTTTGATTGCCAACTTTTGCTACATAGGTTGGAGTATAAAAATCAATTCCTGGTGAAACGCCGTAGCTATTAAGTGAATCGGCATTGGCAATAAAATTAATGGTAGTTCCTGCATTATTATAAGCCTGCGCGTAAGGATTGATAGGATCGGTAATATTCCATATTAATGGATTAACACTTTGAGGATTTGTAAATGTATAATTACAAATATTTCCAACACCAACAGTACGTGTATCTCTAAATTCGAATTGCTTTGCGTTGATATTTAATTTTCTGCGAACGTTTAATGTTACTTTATCTAACCAGGCAATGCAATTAGCAGTTTGTTTTGTTATAGAAATGCTAAGAGCGTTAGGGTCAGTCATTAAGGCTTTATCAAATTTAGATTGTACATCCACGTAATCGGCCAGGTAATTATTAATATTTACAGCCCCTGTGCCCAATGTATAGCTTAAGCCCGAACCGTTTATATAAAAAACACCGCCATTGGCACCCCTTCCTGCAACAGTAACTTCAGATCTTACAGTATCTCCTAAAACAAAATCTCCTTCAGGAAAACTAAATCCAAAAGCCGTAGTAATATCAAAGTATTCGCCATAAAATTGTCGACCGCTTTTTACAAAATTCACATAATTACTTTCAGCATAATTGTAATAATCGTAAGTTGAGGTGCTGGTGTTAGAAGGTACAGATATTGCTGCCGGTGAGCTAACACGTTTTCCATTTGTTGCATCAACGGTAATAAAATAAAAGCTTGTATCGCTGTATAGATTTTTTTCGTGCTTAAATTTTAAACCACTGGCAGAACCTGTATTTATCCAGCCTGTAGGACCTTGGCCATAAAAAATAATATAATCGCTGTTATCAAAAATACCATCGGCTTCTCCAACAATTTGAATTGCATTTTCTTCAAGATCATCGTAACGAAAAGCAGAATTTTGTTCAGGCAGCATTCTACCTCCATTGCCATATAATTTTATTTTTTTTGGATCAAGACCGTTAACATTAATGCCCAAATTGCTTAAAAATGATCTGTCAATTTTATGAAAACCGGTTTTAGTGATACCAATTTTATACCAGGTACCGGTTGCAAGCACAGAATTATTTTTAAAAACTGCAGCGCTGGAAGCCTTTCTGCTATTGTCATTCACTACTTGCCAGTTTAAACTATAGTCTACTAACTCTTCAACTTGATTTTGATTGTTTAACCTGAAAGGAATTAATTTATGATTGTTAAGATTTTGATTCTTACAAAAGCTTGAAATTGCAGTTATTTCAAAATTTTGAGTTAAGTAAGCCCCTAATATTTTTTTAATTACCGATGCGTGAGGTTCTGTAACTATTTGCGTTTTTTTAATTATTAAAGAAGGATTCGCTGTTTGGTTATAAGCGGTAATATTTGAAATAACATAATACGGCAGATTGTTCTTTTTTGGATCATATTGTGCGTTCTTAACTTCAATTTTCACTAAAACAGAATCCAAAAGTGAAGAAGAGATTATGGCAGAAATATTATTTTTACCCTGTTGATCGATATTTTGAGCTGTGCCGGAATTTTTTTGGGCTAATAAAACACCACTCAACCCAAAAAATACCACAAAACCACTAATTCTAAGAAAATTCATATATTTGGTAAAATTAAGCCATTAACTAGATATAAACGATTTACCTCGCTAAATTATTGTTAAGATTTTATTTTTGTTTTTGAAAAGGTTTTTATATATTTGTAGAATAGGTTAGGTTAACAATTTTTATGAATCGACGCATACTGTTACCATTATTAGTGTTCTCAGTGTTTTTATTAGACTTAAAAGCGCAAGATCCGCAATTTACGCAATTCTACGCAAACCCTTTGTACCTGAACCCAGCGTTTGCGGGTACTGCGAGGTGTCCGAGGATATGCATGAATTACCGTAACCAATGGCCGAATTTATCCGGTACTTACGTTACTTACTCAGCTTCTTACGATATGCATTTAGATGCATTGGCAGGTGGGATAGGGGCTTTAGTTACTACTGATGATCAAGCTCGTGGAACTTTAAAAACAACTAATTTTAGTTTATTATACTCTTATCACGCGGCAGTTACGCGTGAATTTTCATTAAAATTCGGTATTCAGGCTACTTACCTTCAAAAATCTTTAGATAAAACAAAATTAAACTTTGGCGATATGATCGATGCCCGCAGAGGGTTCGTTTGGAATACACAGGAAGCTGTGCCTTCTCAAAACAAGCGTAACGCCGATTTTTCTGCAGGTATATTAGGTTACAGTAAATATTATTTCTTTGGTTTAGCCGCCCACCATATTAACCAACCAGATGAAGGTCTTTTAGGTACATCTAAATTACCAGCTAAAATTACTGGTCACGCAGGTGCTATTATTCCTCTTGAAAAAGGAAACGCCAGCTACCTATCACCAAATATCTTATTCCAGCAACAACAAAAATTCAGCCAGTTAAATTTAGGTCTTTATTATGTTAAGGGAGCTTTTGTGGCAGGTTTATGGTATAGAAATGCAGATGCGGTGATCGCATTGGTAGGTATTCAAAATAATAACTTCAAGTTTGGGTACAGTTATGACATAACTGTCTCAAAATTAAGTGGTAACACAGCCGGTTCACACGAAATTTCGTTGCAGATCCAGTTCGAATGTAAGCCTAAACGTAAAAAATACCGTACTATTAGTTGCCCATCATTTTAATTATTTTTGTAACCTTTTAAATAAAATAACGTTATAGCGTTGTACCAATAGTTAATACTATGAATATAAAATGGATAAAAAAACCCGGATCGCTAGCCTTAATTACGGCAGCTATTTTGGTTTCATGTTCTCAGGAGCGCTCTCCGGCAACAGGATGGGCTTATAATGATCCTACCAACGGAGGTTTTGAAAAACCACCGTATGAGGAGCAAGAAACAGGACCTGGCCTTGTACTTATTGAAGGCGGTACTTTCTCTATGGGACGTACAGAAAATGATGTTACTTATGAATGGAACAACGTATCCCGCAGGGTTACGGTTTCATCATTTTATATGGATGAGACTGAAGTGAGCAACTTCTCTTATTTAGAATATTTATTCTGGACAAGCCGTGTATTCGGACCAACTTTCCCTGATATCTATTATAAAGCATTACCTGATACTTTAGTATGGCGCGAAAAATTAGCTTATAACGAGCCTTACGTTGAGTATTATTTACGCCACCCTGCTTACCGCGATTATCCGGTAGTTGGTGTTAACTGGTTACAGGCCAATGATTTCTGTGCCTGGAGAACAGACCGCGTAAATGAATTTATTTTAATTCGTGAAGGTTTATTGGAGCACGTTCCAAGCCCTTCTGATCAGGATTATTTTTCTACTGAAGCTTATTTAGCAGGTAAATGGCAAGGTCAGTTAAAACAAAAATTACCTTCATTTGATGAGCAAAACCCTGAGCGTGATGTACGTATGGAAGATGGTATCTTTTTACCAAAATACAGACTACCAACAGAAGCTGAGTGGGAATATGCTGCTTACGGTTTAATTGGTAACACAATTGGTGAGCGTATCACAGATCGTCGTATCTATCCTTGGAACGGACATGGTGTTCGTAATGCTACTGATAAATACATGGGTCAGATCAATGCTAACTTTGTACGTGGCGCCGGTGATTACATGGGTACTGCAGGTTTCTTGAATGATAACGCCGACGTTACAGCTCCTGTTTATTCATACTGGCCAAATGATTATGGCTTATATAATATGTCAGGTAACGTTTGTGAGTGGGTAATGGACGTTTATCGCCCTAACACTTTACAGGATGCGGATGAGTTCCGTCCATTCCGTGGTAATGTATTTACTACTCAAAAACGTGATAGTACAACCGGTTTTGCAGGTTTAGGCCAAGAGATCATGACCAACGTTGATGGTCCGGTTTACCAAAAATTCAAGCATAAAGTTAACGTTCCAACTTTACATGGTGTTTCTGGTGAAACAACTGAAGTTACGGATAGCGTTTTAACTATTATGACAAACGATATTAACGGTAATAACAATGCTACACAAGAAGGTAAATCTGATATCCCTGGCCGTGTGCAATGGAGAGAAGTTTCAAGTGCTGTATCTACGGATAACTTAGATGAGCGCAGAAATTATAAAGCAGCAGATTATATCAACTACATGGATGGTGATGTTAACTCAAGTATTTTCTACGAACAAGGTGAAGATGCTTATACAGATAAATCAGATAAGATGATGTATGAGTATGCAAAAACATCTTTAGTAAATGATAAATCACGTGTGTATAAAGGAGGTAGCTGGAGAGATCGTGCTTACTTCTTAAACCCGGGTGTACGTAGATATTTAGATCAACGCCAGGCTAATGCATGGTTAGGTTTCCGTTGCGCTATGACGCGTGTGGGTAGCCCTGTTGGATTAGGTAAATAATATTGTTAATAATATAACAAAACCCTTAAGCTAATTGCTTAAGGGTTTTTTTTATTTTGTAGCATGGCAAAACTTATTTCAGTTGAAGAACTGTATTCATTTTATATAAAAGCCGGTCAAAAAATTTGTACCGATACAAGAAAACTGGAACAGGGATCTGTTTTTTTTGCTTTAAAAGGCGGAAATTTTAACGCAAACGAATTTGCACAAAAAGCAATTGACGCCGGTTGCAGCCTTGCAGTAGTAGATGAAGAAAAATATGTTACCAACCATAAAATTGTATTAACTACAGATGTTTTAAAAGCATTACAGGCTTTAGCCACCCATCACCGCAGGCAATTTAAAATTCCTTTTTTAGCAATCACAGGCAGCAATGGTAAAACAACCAATAAAGAATTGATAAATGCCGTGCTTTCAAAGAAATATAATACGTTGGCTACAGTTGGCAATTTAAACAACCACATTGGCGTGCCTTTAACTTTATTGAATTTAAAACAAGAACACGAATTTGCGATTATTGAAATGGGCGCCAATCATCAAAACGAAATTGATGAACTTTGCCATATTGCCGAACCTGATTTTGGTTTGATCACCAACATTGGCAAGGCCCACATGGAGGGCTTTGGCGGGGTAGAAGGAATAAAAAAAGGAAAAAGCGAATTATACAAATACATCAAAACAAAGAACGGAAAAGTGTTTGTAAACGGAGACGATGAGGTGTTATATGAACTGGCTTTTAATAATGATAAGATCACTTACGGATGTAAAAAACTATACGATGTAATTGGTAAAGATTGCACCACAGCCGAAACCGTTAGTATGAAATTTACCACCCGTTACGGTGAAAAAGATTTTAATAAACTCCCCTTGATCAACACGCAAATTGTTGGTTCATATAACTTCATTAATTGCCTTACTGCTACTTGTGTTGGAAATTATTTTAAAGTAGAAGATGAAGATATTAAAACTGCATTAGAGAATTATTTGCCCAACATGAACCGTTCGCAATTGGTAAAAACAGGGCGCAACACCATTTTATTGGACGCCTACAATGCCAATCCCAATAGCATGTTTGCAGCTATTGAGAATTTTGCAAATTACAAGGCTGAAAAAAAATTATTATTATTGGGTGATATGTTTGAATTGGGCGAATACAGTCATGAAGAACATCAAAAAATAGTTACCTTGCTGAAGGAAAAAAAATTAAAAGATGTTGTACTGGTAGGCGAAGAGTTTTATAAGCTAAACGCTGACCAATTTAAAAAATTCAAAACTACGCAGGAATGTTTAACCTATTTAAAAGATCTTCATGTTTCTGAAAACACAGTACTGATCAAAGGTTCGCGGGGTATGAAAATGGAAATTTTACAAGAGGCACTATAAAAAATGAACTATTTCAAAAAAAATAAGCTTATCACTTTTATTATTGTAGCTATGCTCATTGGCTTGGTATTGGGCTATTTTATTAATGTTTCCATTACCGAAAATAAATTTCAATTCGATCTTTCAAAACTCGATCATATCACCAATCCTGTAGCAAAAGAAGAAGCAAAAAAAGCGATCGCGAAATATGAAGGAGCGTGTTTTAAAGAAGCAAAAAAAGAAGTAGCCTCCAACTATTCTATTTTAAGCGATATTTTTCTTCACTTAATTAAAATGATCATTGCTCCTTTAGTATTGGCCGTATTGGTATTGGGAGTTGCTAAAGTGGGTGATTTTAAAAGCGTTGGTCGTATCGGTCTAAAAACAATGATCTATTTTACGTCTGCCACCTTAATAGCTTTAGCTTTAGGTTTGATAATTGTAAATGTTTTTGAGCCCGGTAAGGTCATGCACCTCGATCTGCCGACGGCTAATGTAGAAACCGGCGTGAAGATCAGTAAACAAACTTCTTCTAATTTTATAGATCATGTTATTCCCGAAAGTATCATTCGCGCTATGGCAGCTAACGATATTTTGCCTATTGTAGTATTTGCTTTATTTTTTGGTGTAGCGGCAGCTAGCATTGGCGATCACGGTAAACCTATTATTAAAGCTTTTGATAGCTTAAGCCATGTAATGTTTAAAGTAACCAATTTTGTAATGAACTTTGCGCCGTTAGGTGTTTTTGGCGCTATTACAGCGGTTGTTATACAGCAAGGCTTAGATGTTTTGGGAGGCTATCTCTATCTGATACTCTGTTTCTTTGGCGGACTTTTATTCTTCGTATTTGGTGTATTGTATGTTATTAGTTTGGCCTTTAAAATAAATTATTTCCGTCTTTTAAAAGATGTAAAAGAACCCATACTTCTTGCCTTTAGTACTGCCAGCAGTGAAAGTGCCATGCCAAAAACAATTGAAGCTTTGGAAAAGCACGGTATCAGCAATCGTATAGTAAGCTTTGTGCTACCATTGGGCTACTCTTTTAATCTGGATGGAAGTATCATGTATATGACCTTTGCTACTGTGTTTATAGCGCAAAGCTATGGTATTGAAATTACCATGGCCGATCAAATTAAGATGATGCTTATTTTATTGGTTACCAGTAAAGGCATGGCCGGTGTACCCCGCGCATCCCTTGTGGTTATTGCCGGAATGCTTAGTATGTTCAAAATTCCGGGCGAGGGCCTTTTATTGCTTTTGGCGGTAGACCAGCTGCTGGATATGGGGCGCAGTGCTACCAATGTGGTCGGTAATGCGGTTGCCAGCGCGGTGGTAGCTAAACTTGAGGGCGAAAAATTTTAACCGGCCTTTTCTCTTCTTTTGTGAATTTTTCTTAGCCTTTATCGTTCAAAAAACGTTAAATTTGCCCCGTTTTAAATTAATAAAAGAGTGGATAAGAAATCGTTAATTGGTTTAGGTTTAATTGCCGGAATTTTAGGCATCTGGTTATACATAAGTGGCCCTTCAAAAGAAACAATTGCACGCAATAAAGCTGTAAAAGATTCAATAGCACTTGTTCAACAAAAACAAACTGCTGAATTAATGGCTAAAGATGCAGCTATTAAAAAAGCAGAAGATACTTTAAAAGCTGCTGCAATAGATGCTCCTGTTAGTGATTCTGCAAAAGCAGTTTTATTAAACGATCAGTATAAAGATTTTACACCTGCAACTTCAGGTAAAGCAGAAACCTTTATTATTGAGAACGAAAATATTAAAGCCACAATTTTAAATAAAGGTGCGCAAATAATAAAAGTTGAATTAAAAAAGTATCACCGCTCAGGTAAAACAGAACCTTTAATTTTATTTGACCGCGATTCGTTAAACTTTGCTTTAAAATTAAATGCTTACGATCGCTCACGAGTTTTTTCTACCGATAGTTTTTATTTTAAGTCTGCTAAGCAAACAGCAACAAGTATTGATCTTAAATTAGAAACTTCTAAACCGGGAAGCTATATTGAATTTTCTTATTCAATAAAACCAAACGAGTACATGGTAAATTCTGAAATTCGTTTTGTTGGAATGGAAAAGATCATTTCTCAAACCGAAGATCAGTTACAGTTAGCTTGGGGCATGCTTTACCCGAGCCAGGAAAAATATATAAAGAAAGAAAAACAAGCTGCAACTATTTATTTTAAGCAAACCATTAATGATCCTGATTACATTAACGCTATAAAAGATGAACAAAAAGAATTAAGCGAAGCTGATATTAAATGGGTGAGCTTTAAACAACAATATTTTAATTCAACCATTATTGCAGCTAATGCGTTTTCAAAAGGTGGCAGCTTTATTAAAACAAGCAGCAGACCAAATTCTACAGAAATCGTTAAAGCTGTTTCAAGTGAATTAGGAATTCCATATCAACATTTACCAAGCGAAAAATTTGCGTATAAATTTTATTTCGGACCAAACGATTACAAAACTTTAAAAGGCTATGGCGATGACCTGGAACAAATAATCCCCACCGGTTGGAGCATATTTAGCTACATCAATAAATGGATGGTAATTCCTTTATTCGATTCATTAAGCTCAATGAATATGGGTATTGTAATTTTAATTTTAACCTTGATCGTTAAGATATTATTACTACCAATTGCTTACAAAACATACATGAGCGGTGCGCGTATGCGTGTGTTGAAGCCTGAAACAGATGCATTAAACGCTAAGTACGAAAAGAATGCCGACCCAATGAAAAAACAACAAGAGCAAATGGCACTCTATCGAAAGGCAGGCGTTAATCCATTATCAGGTTGTTTCCCTTTATTATTACAGTTTCCTATTTTAATTGCTTTGTTTGCCTTTTTACCGGCAGCTGTTGAGTTACGTCAGCAAAACTTTTTATGGGCAACCGACTTAAGTACTTACGATACTGTGTGGGATTTTGGTTATGTGCCTTTTATTAACTGGGCTTATGGCGATCACGTAAGTTTATTTGCCTTGTTAATGTTTGTAAGTACTTTGGTTTATACGTACATGAACAGTAGCATGATGCCGCAGCAAAATAATCAAATGCCGGGCATGAAATTTATGATGTACTTTATGCCGGTAATATTTTTAGCGGTAATGAATGATTATGCTGCAGGTTTAAGCTGGTATTATTTCTTAGCAAACATGTTCACCTTCTTACAAAACTGGATCATGAAAAAAGTGATCAGCGATACTAAGATCAGGGCAGAATTGGAAGCAAATATGAAGAAGCCAGCAAAGGTTTCTAACTTCCAAAAAAAGCTGGAAGACATGGCCAAACAACGCCAGCAATTAAATAAAAAATAGACCGAAACCCTTGTTATTAAAGGGTTAAGACTGATTTAATAATTGTATTTTGCTAAGATAATGGGAAACGAAAACTGTATCAAAAGCGGACACTTTGTTAATTTTTTGACGGTTCAAAAAGAATGTTGTTATTTTGTAATGTAAAATGAAAACAAATAAATTCATAAAAGTATCAGTAACAGTTTTTACACTGTTTGTTATTTTATGGTTTGCAGCGCCATCTATTTATACAACTAATTTATTTAGTTATAAAGGCAGTTCTCTTTTACCAAAAACAGAAACTAAAGTAGAAACGGAAGAGCCTTCTGATATGGATTATAAAAAACCGGTTTACTTTAACATCTTTAAATTTGTTACCGATCTTATTCCGGGAAAAAAGTAAAACTAATTTTTATAAATAGAAAAAAGGAACCGATAAGGTTCCTTTTTTGTTTAATATGTAGAAATAAAGTGTCACTTCGAGCGGAGTCGAGAAGCGTATACATGTCTTGACTCCACTCGACATGACAATGCAAATATTACTCCGTTTTAATAATCTCCACTTCTTCAATTCTTGGTTTAGGCGCCTTTATAACTACCGGTACTGTTAACTTAAAACTAAAGTTTCTACCCATACTATAAATACCGGAGCGGCCACTTCCATTCACAGGATAATTATCAAAATACTTTAATCTACTCATATTAGATTGGTAGGCAACGTCAGCTAAATTTGTTGCAAAGATGCCCAATGTAAATAAAGTATTGCCTTTTTTTGTTTTTACCGATGTTCCAAAACCCGCATCAAATAAAACATAGCCGGGTGTTTTAGTTTCGGTATTATTAAAAAGAAAGGCCCTGTTTTGCGTGGCATAATATTGCATGCCCACTTTAAAATAGATATCAGAAAAGCAGGCGATCTTCTTTTTAAATTCTGCAATTATTTCTGATGTTGTGTGTAAAGGAGGAATGAAGGGAAGATATTTATTACTATCATTTATAACAGCGCCGTTGCCTCCTAAATTTAAAGCATATACAACCGAAACTGCATTCTCAAAATGCAACCAATCGAGTGGGTGGGGATGAATATCAATGCGTGCTTCACCACCATACAATTGCGCTTTTGTTTGCCTGAATTTAAACACCGGATAATTATTTCCCGCTTCGGTGTAAATAGAATCGCCGCCAAGCAAGCTCTCGAGCTTTTGATTAAAAATATAATTCTCTAAAAAATTATTGAACACTTCAGTGCTGGCAGAAACGTGTTCGCTTTCAAAGAACAAACCAAGATCTTGTTGCAAACTGAATTCCGGTTTAAAATTAGCATCACCTAATTGTTCGTATCCCGTGCCGGGGTGCACGCCTTTGGCAGAAAGCTCAGAGATGTTTGGTGCGCGGTAACCTCTTGCCACATTTGCTTTAACATGAAATTTATTGGTGATCATGTAAGTTAAACCACCGCTGGCAGAAAAACCTGAAAAGGTGTGTGAGTAATTTTCAAAGCGTCTAACGGCTCCGGTTGTGTCGTTTGTTGCCATTTCAAAACCGGTTGTTGGATCAGATGTAACGTACAATTCATCGTTCTTAAAAGAACGTGTATCATATCTTACGCCAAATGCAAGATCTACTTTTCCTAAATTCTTTTTTACAAAAAGAAAAGGCGCTGCATCCATTAACTTGTAATTGGGAATAACGAAATCTGTTCCTGACCTTACATCATTTAATTGATACATGCCGTTGGTACCAACTGCAATTTCAAAACCATTCAATTCAGGAAAATAATATTTAAGATCGTAAGAGGCTGTGTGCATATTTAAATACAAACCTGCAATTTTTGGTTCTTGCGGATGTGCATATTCTCTGCGGATGCTTTGCTGGTAACCTAAACGCAAGGCCAGCTTGCCGTTTCCTATGATAAAATTATTGTTCGAAAAAATGCGGTAATGTTGTACACGCTGATGAATGGTATTGATATCATACGAATTTAATTCGCTGTTATCTACAATTGGTCTTAGTGTATCTTCTTCAGAAATTTGTTTGGTAAATTTTCTGCTGCTTGAATCGCGGCTGCCATCTGGTATTTCCTGTTCGTTATCATAGGCACTAAAATTTAAATGCGAATAGCCCCAACTTCTGTTTAAACCAATGTAAGCATTTAGATCATTTTCTTTAAAGCCTGTATTAAAAACGCGTCCGTCATATTTATTTTGAAAGTTAGTGGCTTCTTTACGTGAATTACGAATACCCCAAATAAATCCTTTTACATTGCCAGCCAGGTTTAATGATGTTGCACGCAAACCATTATTGGTTTGATAATTTATTTGCACACCACCTTGTATAACACCTTCGGGTAAAGGATTTGCGGGCAATAGATTTACAACACCTGCTAAGGCATCCGAACCGTAAATTAAACTTGCAGGCCCTTTTACTACTTCAATACGGTCTATTAAAAATTGATCTACTTCAATACCATGTTCATCTCCCCATTGCTGACTCTCTTGCCTTACTCCATCAAATAAAGTTAAGATACGGTTGTAACCTAAACCACGAATAAACGGCTTTGAAACATTTGGGCCTGTTGAAAGTGCATTTACTCCCGGCACTTTGTTTAAAGCATCAATCACGTTTGTAGCCGTGTTCTCTTCCAGATATTTTGAATCGATAAATACCATAGGCAAAGGATTGCGCTTTATTTCTGTTGCTTTTGAAAGTCCTGTAACCACTACTTCTGTAGCCTCCACAACAGATTCTTCTAATTCAAAAGTTAGTACAGAAGTTTCCGCAAGATCAATTGTTTTAATGATCGATCTGTAGCCCACTAATTTTACCTGCACCAATGTTTTTGTTTTAGGTAAATTATTTATTTCAAAAGAACCATCTGCTTTGGCTGCTGTAACATTTTTAAGATCGGGAAAATAAATAATGGCGCCCGGTAAGGGTTCATTGTTTTTGCTTTTTACAAAGCCTGATAATTTTTGCGCCTGCATCCACTGCGTTATAAATAATAGCAAGAGCAGGTATATAAGTTTTTTCATATAATATTTTTTGGTGTCAAACGACAATTGTAACAGTGATAAACAATGCTAACACACATTCTCACTCAAAAGTCTACAAGACTCTTGCCGTGCTCGAAGTGACAGTAATTAATGATTGATTTTAAGTCTTGTGTCTTGAGCCATATATCATGAGCCAAGAATCTAAGGAATTAAGCCAAAGGCGGTGCCCTTGCAGGGAGTTGTGTTTGGGCTAAATGAAAATAAGAGCTTTCGAATTTGGCAAGTAATTCACTTACTAAAACAAGCTCTGCTTTTTTAAATACTGCTAATTCAGGCGTATCGTAAACAGGTGTATTGGTCTTAAAAACGTCGCAATGCGTGTGAGTGGTTTCTACACTTGCAGTTTTGCTGTTGTGATCGAAATGACAATCGGTATCCTCGTGATCGGCAAAGATCTTATGCGAAAGAGAAGCCGGTAAAATTACCCAGCTAAAAACAAGCAATAAAAAAAATGCTATGTATCTTTTAAATTTTTGCACGCCTAAAGATAATAAAAATATTTATAAAACTATTTTAAGCTTTAATGGTTTATAGTAAGTGTGTTACTTTGTAAAAACTATATTAATGTATATATTAGTTATAAAATTTAACTTAACTGCATGAGATCTTTACGAGCTGTAACCTTTATTCTTTGCCTTTTTTCGTTTGCAGCTCATGCGCAGCAAGATCCTGTAGATTCATTACTGAATAAAGTAAAAACCGCTAAAGAAGATACCAATAAAGTAAACTTGCTTTTTAATTTGACTGAAATTTGTGACGAAAAGGATATTTTAAAATACGCTGAACCTGCCCTGAAATTAGCTGAAGAATTGGATTACAAAAAAGGTATTGCTAATATTTTAAATAACACAGCTTATTACTATGGTCACCAGGGCAATGTTCCGCATGCTTTTGAATTATACAACCGCAGCTTACAAATAAATTTAGAAATTGGAAATGATGCAGGCGCTGCCAATGCGTATTATTTTATTGGCGATATGTATCACAACCGCGGCAATTCAAAAAATGCGCTGCTCTTTTACCAAAAGAGCCTTGCAATTCGAGAGCGAAAAAAAGATATGCAGGGCATTGCGCGTATTTATAATCAGATGGGGAACATATATGTTGACTTCAGTAATTACAAAGTAGCCCTGGATTATTTGAAAAAAAGCCTTTCCATAAATTTAAACATAGATGATAAAGTGGGCCTGGCATTGTGTTATAATGATATAGGCGTTTTATATCACAAGCAAAAAAACTATTCTAAAAGTTTATACTTCTATAAAAAAAGTATGGAGATACTTGAGAAGAGTGGAGACAAGGTAGGGATTGCAAGATCGTTAAATAATATTGCAGGCATTTACCAGGGTTCGGGGGATTCTGAAAAGGCATTGGAATTTTATTTTAAAAGCCTGGAAATACTTGAAGAATTGGATTTTAAACATGGTCTTTCGCAAACATTAAATAATATTGCTTCTATTTATATTGATAACAACGAAAACGAAAAAGCTGAGCCTTATGCTATACGATCATATAAAATAAGTGAGGAGATCGGTTATCCGCAAAATATTTTAGGCGCTGCCGAAAAGCTTTCCATATTATATAAGCGACAAGGTAAATTTAAAGAAGCATATGACATGATGGTGGTGGTTAAGAAAATGACAGATAAGGTAAACAGCCAGGAATCTTTAAAAGCCACGTTACAATACGAATTTAGTAAACAGGAAGAAATTGCTAAAGCAGAACAACAAAAGCGTGACGAGAAAACGGCACGTGAAAAACAAAGGCAACGTATTGTTATTATTGCAACCAGCTTGGTTTTGTTGTTGGTAATTATTTTCTCTGTAATTCTTTTAAGCCGTTACCGTTTAATACAAAGGCAAAAATTAATTATTGAAAAACAAAAGAAGTTGGTAGAGGATAAACAAAAAGATATTTTGGACAGTATTAAATACGCTAAGCGAATTCAAAACTCTTTATTGCCAATGGAAAAATATCTTGAAAAAACATTTAAAAGACTGAAAGAGTAAATTATGCTTTACGCAATAATTTTTCATAAGCTTTTCTAAGTCCATCACGTAACATTACCTCGCCACAATAGCTATAACCGCATTTTTCAAAGGTTTTTAGCATGGCCGGGTTATCAAAGTTGGTATCTACTTTAACGCTAAAGATGTTGTTTTTTAAAGCAATGTCTTCGGTAAAGCTCATGATCAATTTTGCCAAACCTTTACCACTTTGTTTATCAGAAATGGCAATGCGATGGATCACAATAAAATCGCCGGTAGATAACCATGCGCCTTTTATGTCATCATATGCTGGCTCATCATTAAAGATGACGGCAGCGTAGCCCATAATTTCATCATCCCCTGTTAAAACATAGGCAATACCTTTTTCTATATCGGTCTTTATTATTTCTTCATTAGGATAGCCATCCTGCCATTGTTGGCTGCCATCGTTCTTTCTACGCAAAATGGCCTGTTGCAGGATCGTCCATATTTGGGGTACTTCCGCTAATGTTGCTTTTCTAAAATTGTAGTTCATAGTATTTTATTTTAATGTAAACTAATAACTTTTGTAATTGACCATTTTCCTTTTGTATTTCTCCAAACGATCACAAATTTGCCTGGGTGTGGTTTAGCATCTTTTTCCTGATTATTATGAAATTGATGTGAGCCCAGTTCAACCGCACCGTAACCGGGGATGGGCGATACCTCAATACTTCCTTTTATAAGTTCTCTTGTAACTTTACCGCAAATAAATTTTTTGGTACCTTCTATCAGTTCTTTTTTTGAAGTACTTAAGCCTCCTTTATCATGAAAAAATTCAATGCTATCAGAATAGAATTTTTCCTGCGTAGCAATATCACAGGTATTATAAGCATGAAAAAATATACTGTCTAACTTTACAATTGTTTTATACAAACTATCGTTTTGTGCTTTTATAAACAAACAATTGATTGAAACCGCGATTAATAATATATATATTCTTTTCATATTTAATTATTTCAGATATTTGATGAATCTGTTTATGTAATCACTGTCGTATTCAATATTTGCGATGTCTTTAAACGGTATAGTCGTAGCAGAATCGTCAACCTTACCCATAATGTCAAAGTAAAATATTGAAACACTTTCTTTGTTAACCCTTGCTATTTCGCCAATATAAAAATTATTTTCTCCATCAAATACATCTTCAATTATTACATATTTGTATTTTTTTCTTATTGCTTTAAATATTTCCGAATAACTTTCTAATGTAATTTTGTCAAAAATAATTGCTTTATCAACAAGTTTTTCTAATTTAAGAATTCTTGAAAAATTCCTTTGCTTTTTGTCAAATTTAATTTTACTTAGTTTGTTTAGTGGGATTATATTTAAGCTTTTTGCAGTAAAATCAACAAACTCCCTAACTAAGATAAAATCTTTAGAAATGTCTAAAATCAAACCGTCAATGCAGCTCTCAACATTGTGAACACTTATATAAAAGCGCCCAAGGTTTTTCTTGTCTTTTAGCACTTTGATTGTCTTTTGTATTTCTTTCATAATTAGTAGTTAATTTTTTTAGCAGAGATTTATTTTCTAGTTAACGGCAAAAAGTGTTTGCTTGCTGTTAGCAAAAGTTATTTCTGTTTAAGTAAAAAAGTAAAAGGAAGTCTATATATCTTCTCTTTTTTGTCTTGATAGAACATTTGTTCAACTACAATAAATTTATAGCCAGGATTTCTCAATAAATAGCTATATAAGCTACTAAATTGATAGTCGCTAGTCGCACTTAATGTCCTGGTTAAGTTTTCGTAAACAATTTTAAATTGAATAGAGTTGATTTGATTTATTTTGTCGGAGGTTTTAATATGAGGATTGTGGCAACAATGTTTTAGGTCAATAGTTATAGTGTCTAATAAGTTATGTTCAGTAAATAGTGTTTTCTCAACATCATTGCATATTTTTTCCTCTAGCGTATAACCTTGTGAATCATACATCGTCCCTGATTTTTTACAGTTACACTCTTTAACTGAAAAATATGTCCATGGTTCGCCGCTAAAATCATATTCACAATAAAAAATAGCAAAAGGAAAGTCATGTGCGCTCATTACACTTTCAGTATTACTTTTTTTAATTGCAAATTTCTTGTTCGCAAAATATAATGTATCGACAGTGTTAGTTTGTGAAATTAAGAAGCCTGTAAGAAAAAATAATGCTGTAAGAAGGAGTTGTTTCATAATTCATGCTAACTAACTGCTAAGCACCATAAAGCCTTTTATAATCGCTTAAAAGTAGTGTTTCTAAACCAAATATATAAATAAAAAAGCCTTCTGCATAACAGAAGGCTTTTTCTTTCGGCTTATGCCTTACGGGGCAAGAGCTAAAGATCTAATTAATTGTTTTCCCTAAAAAATCAAGCATTATCAGATCTTCGAGTGTGTAACGTTTGCCATCTATAAATGCAACTATCCAGGCATCTTTCTGGCCTTTTGCAATGGCTTTTTGGCGTTGTACTTCGGCTTCTTTTAATGTTGTAAATTCTTTTTGCGTAAAGCGCGTAATACCATCAGGGTAATTTACCACTTCTGCTTTACCATACACTTGTAAGTTAGGGTATTTAAAATTTTCAGGTTTACGGTAAGCACCAATTTGTACTTTGAAAATTAAACTGCTTGCGCAATAGTTACCGGCCATATTTAATAATTGGTTGTAGTAAGTAATATCGTTTAACGATTTACCTTTTAGCGGACCAAAATCAGGTAAGGTACCACCTGAGCATGGCGAAGTTGTTGTAGCAACAGTATTTGTTTCGCTTGTTGTTGGTGTAACAACCGCCACTGTTGGTGTTTCTGTAATAGTAGGCGTCACTACCGCAACCGTTGGGGTTACGGCAGTAGTTGGTGTAAGGGCTGTTGTTGGCGTAACTGAAGTTGTTGGATTTTCTACCGCCAGTGATGGCGTTGTTGCTACTGTTTGTGTGCTTACTAAATAAAAATCCCTTACAATTTCTTTATACTCTGTTATTTTTTCTACATCCAGATCTTCTTCTACAGCTTCGTATTTATCAGCAGATACTCTTACTTTATAAACTGCACCCGGATTAATAGTAGTTAAATATTTTCCGGTTGATGAGTTAGAGTAATACGTTCCTAATACCAATCTTCCATCCGGACTAATATCATTTTGCGATAATAATTCTAATTCTTCTTTTGTGTACTGATCTTTTGGAATGTTACGAATGATCTCAATTTTTGCTTCTATAGGTTGATCGTTAGCGTAAATTGTTCCTTTTAATAAAGCAATAACCGGTTTTTCTCCTAATATACCCGGTGTAACGGTATAAATATCATTCTTGCCTTTACCGCTTGATGATGCTCTGTTGCTGCTAAAATAACCTCTGTCACCTTTGGAGTTGATCACATAATAACGGTCATCCTCTGTAGTATTTAAAGGTAAGCCCATACTTTTTGGTGTACTCCATTCCGTTCCTTTTTTAACAGAGAACATAATATCATATCCACCAATACTCATGTGTCCTTTTGAACTTACAAATAAAGTAATACCGTCAGGGTGTATAAAAGGTGCATCGTCATCTAAAGGTGTATTAATGGCGGCGCCCATATTTTTAGGAGGTCCCCAATCGCCATCTGTTTTTTCACTTATCCAGATGTCCCTGCCACCAAAGCCTCCCGGGCGTTCGCTGGCAAAGTATAAATATCTTCCGTCTGCCGAAATAGAACAAGAACCTTCCCACGAATCGGAGTTAATGTTCTTATTTAATAATTCGGGTTTTGTAAATTCATCACCAATTAATTTACTCATGGCAATATCACCTGAGTTTTTTGCATCACTATAAAATGTAAATAAAGTTTGTCCATCGGGTGAAATAGCAATGGCCGCATCGTTACCTTTTGTATTAATGGCATCTATACCTATTGGCTCGGCATATTTATTATCAGGGCGTTTGTAAGCAACGTAAACATCTTCGTTATAACGTCCTTCAATTAGATCAGGCTCCAAATTAGAATTTAATTTACCGCCAATACTTTGTTTACCGCTATAGGTAAAAAACATAATAGACTCATCGGTAGTAATTACAGGTACATATTGTTCTTCATCTGTATTAATAGGCGGACCAATGTTTACAATATCTGCAATTATTTTTCCTGCAATTAATTGTTTACCGTTGTTACAATTAGTAATGGTGATCTTTGCTTCTTCAACTAAAAGTTTTGTTTCTTTTTTAATGGAAGATGCATTTTCTTTTACAAAAGCTTCAAGAATTGTAATTGCTTCATCAAATTTATAATTGGCGTGGTTGGCCCGACCTAAAAAGAAGTCAACATCAGTAAACTTTGGATAATCTTTTTTTATTTCTTCAAATATTTCAAGGGCTCTTTCTTTTCTTTCTGGGTTTCTTAAGGCAGAAATACCTAAGTTTAATTTGTAGTTAAATTCTTTGGGGTATTTGGCGTTAAGGGCATCAAATTTATCATAAGCGGCTGCATAGTCTTCATCTGCCAAAGCGTTATACGCATCTTCTTCTAATTCTTTTTTGGTTTTTGTTTGTGCCGAGGCTGACAAAACGCTCAAAAAAAGAAAGAAAATAACAAGTTGTAGATAACCGGTTTTAAGCATAGTTAACAATCGTAAATAATTCCTATAAAATTTGCAATAAAAGCGCTTTAATATATGCCCTTGATTATAAACTTATTAAGAATGGCTTCTTAATAAGTCTGGATACCCAAAAACCGTTACCAGCTGCACTTGCAGGCCGGGCTAAAGTAGATAAGGGTGTTAGGAAGCATGGATTGTATGTTATCCTGATGAATTTGCGGTATAAGAATATTGCGGAGGTCCATAACTTTTAACTTATTAAGTTGCTTTAATGTTTCAGGAAAGTATTCAAGATTGTTACTCCAAAGATCGGCGATCTCTAAATTTTCAAGATGCCCAAAAGTATAAGGCAGCCTTCCAATTTCGTTTTGGTTAACATTTAAATATTTTAAATTTTTTAGGCCACCAATTGTATTTGGTAATGCTTCTAAACCATTTTTACTTACTATTAAATATTGCAGTTTTTTTAAAGTAATAATAGAATCGGGCAGTTCTTTTATAGAATTTTTACTTAGGTCGAGATATTGCAGGTTCTTAAATTTTAAGATCTGCATTGGAAAATCTTTATACTTCTTTTTTCTTAAGCTTAGCTTTACAACTTTATCAGGATCGCGGCGGGCGCTATCCAGATCGGTAAACTCATCATAAGTTGCAAGCGTTAAAGAATCCAATAAATTTTCCTGCGAAAAAGAAGAGAACTGCACCAGGCAAACGATGGTTAATAATAAAAATTTCTTCATTTGTTTTTTATTAATGCTAAACAATTTGCTTTATCAATGTGCAGTTGCGCAATTAGTTCGTTTAAATTATTAAATTTTTCTTCGTCACGCAGCCATTTTATAAAATTTAACGTTATGGTCTTATTATAAAGATTTCCTTCAAAGTCAAAAATATTTACTTCTATCTTTATTTTATTATCGGTATCAGTAGTTGGATTAATACCAACGTTTAACATGCCAAAATATTTTCTTTCATCAATAAAAACTTCAACAAAATAAACTCCAATTTTTGGTATTAGCTTATCAGTACCTTCGGTTTGCAGGTTGGCTGTAGGAAAACCAATGGTTCGGCCCAGCTGTTTGCCTTTTACCACTTTTGCCTTTAAAAAAAACGAATGCCCTAAAAAAGCATTGGCCTTTTCAATTTCGCCGGCTTCAATGGCTTTGCGAATGTTGGTGCTGCTTACAGCCATGCTGTCAATATCCTGTTTGCTTATTTCCTCAATCGTAAAACCGTATTTGGTTGCATGTTCTTTTAAAGTATTGATATCTCCCAAACGATCTTTACCAAACCTATGGTCGTAGCCAATTACAAGGTGTTTTACGTTTAATTGTTTCAGTAGTATCTCTTCCAGATAATCTTTCACTTCCAATTGCGAAAAAGCCTTATTAAAAGGGTAAACTACCGTAACATCTACACCGTATTTTTCGAGTAGATACAGCTTTTCGTCAATAATGGTAATTATTTTAAGGTCTTTTTGCTCGGGAAACAAGACTTTGCGGGGGTGGGGCTCAAAAGTAAGCACAACCGTCTTTAAGCCATGTTGTTGTTTTAATTCGTTAAGGCGGGCCAGTAGCTTTTGGTGGCCAAGGTGCACCCCGTCAAACGTGCCAATGGTTAAAATAGTGGGGCTCTCTATCCTAAAATGTTCGGTATTTTGTACAATTAACACGGCGTAAAAATACTTTAATTATTTTAATTTTATTTTCGGGCCGCTCTACTCTGATTTTTGAAGACAAAAGGGGGTTTAAAAACGACCAATTTATAAGGTTAATAAAAAGAGGCTCCGTTGTTAAAAAGCCCTTAATAAATTACCCTTTTTTGTTTATTTATTATGATTTTAATAGTATCTTTGCGCTCAAATTTTAAGAAATTATTCTCATGTCGAAACAAATTGGCAAAATTGCCCAGGTTATTGGTCCCGTAATAGATGTACGCTTTGATCTTGAAGGCGGCAAATTACCTAATATTATGGATGCCCTTGAAATTGTAAAGGGTGGACAAAAAATTATTTTAGAAGTTCAACAACATATTGGTGAAGACACCGTACGTACCATTGCAATGGATAGTACTGATGGCGTTTACCGCGGAATGGAAGTTATTGGTACCGGAAAGGCCATTACTATGCCAACCGGCGAAAAAATTAAAGGTCGTTTATTTAACGTAGTTGGAGAAGCTATTGACGGTATTAACAACGTTGATAATGCGGGTGGTTATGCTATTCACCGTCAACCGCCAAAATTCGAAGACCTTTCTACTTCAACAGAAGTATTATTTACAGGTATTAAAGTAATTGACCTAATTGAGCCATACTCAAAAGGTGGTAAAATTGGTTTATTTGGTGGTGCGGGTGTAGGTAAAACCGTATTGATCCAGGAATTAATTAACAACATTGCAAAAGGTCACTCAGGTTACTCGGTATTTGCCGGTGTAGGTGAGCGTTCACGTGAAGGAAATGACTTGTTACGTGAGATGATCGAGTCAGGAATTGTAAAATACGGTGATGCTTTCAAACATTCAATGGAAGAAGGCGGATGGGATTTGAATAAAATTGATCTTAAAGAATTAGAAAAGTCACAGGCTACTTTCGTGTTCGGTCAAATGAACGAGCCTCCTGGAGCCCGTGCCCGTGTTGCCTTATCAGGTTTAACAATGGCAGAATATTTCCGTGATGGAGATGGTTCAGGACAAGGCGGACGTGATATCTTATTCTTTATTGATAATATCTTCCGTTTTACACAAGCAGGTTCTGAGGTGTCGGCTTTATTAGGTCGTATGCCTTCAGCGGTAGGTTACCAACCAACATTAGCATCAGAAATGGGTGTAATGCAAGAGCGTATCACTTCAACTAAGAACGGTTCAATTACATCGGTACAAGCGGTATACGTACCTGCCGATGACTTAACCGATCCGGCTCCTGCAACAACGTTCTCTCACTTAGATGCAACAACTGTATTAAGCCGTAAAATTTCTGAATTAGGTATTTACCCTGCTGTGGATCCATTGGATTCTACATCACGTATCTTATCTGCTGCAGTTTTAGGAGACGAGCATTACAATTGTGCACAAGCTGTAAAAAATATCTTACAACGTTATAAAGAATTACAGGATATCATTGCCATCTTAGGTATGGATGAGTTAAGTGAAGAAGATAAATTAGTTGTACACCGTGCACGCCGTGTTCAACGTTTCTTATCACAACCATTCCACGTAGCTGAGCAATTTACAGGTTTAAAAGGTGTATTCGTAAGCATCGAAGATACTATAAAAGGTTTTAACATGATCTTAGAAGGTAAAGTAGATGAGTATCCTGAAGCAGCATTTAACCTTGTAGGTACAATTGAAGATGCTATTGAAAAAGGTAAGAAAATTCTTGCTGAATCTAAGTAATTGACAAAAGATAAATGACAAAAGATTAAAGATCAGCTCTCATCTTTTATCATTTATCTTAAATCTTTAATCCAAAAAAAGGAATGAAAATAGAAATTATAACACCTGATAAAAAATTGTACGAGGGTACCATTAAATCGGCAGTTTTTCCGGGTTCAGAAGGCAGCTTTGGTATATTGAACGACCACGCACCTTTGATCGGTACTTTAAAAGCAGGTAAAGTTGAATTGATTGATGAGAATAACACTAAAATTGACTTTGATATTAAAGGCGGCGTAGTGGAAGTTCTTAAAAACAAAGTAATTGTTTTAGCAGGCTAATTCAACGTTACAAATTACATTAAAAAAGCGAAGGAGAGATCTTTCGCTTTTTTTGTGGCCATTTCTTAACATCAAAACTCAAAACCGTTTATTAAATTTACACAAGTATAAATTGGAACAGCCAAAAAAAATATCGTCCAGCATTTTTAAATTAGGATTATTGAACGCCCTTGTTTGTTTAACGGGCTTTTTAATGCTTTTTTATTTTGGCAATTTTAAAATTGATGTAGCTTATCTTTTACTCTCCACATTTATTTGTTTTATTACCGGTTTTTTGATACTTTATTATTTTTATTACATCTCGGTTACCCGAAAAATAAATGCACTTTCTGAAAAGATCCGCTCAAAATTCTTAAATAAAGAAATTCCGCAAAAGCACGACCAGCTTGAAGAGCAGGATGGCATTACATTGTTGGAAGAAAAAGTAGATGATCTTATTGAAACACGTGAAAAAGAATTAAGTCATTTTGAGAATTTAGATAGTTACCGTAAAGAGTATTTAGGGAATGTATCGCACGAATTAAAAACACCTGTGTTTAATATACAAGGTTATGTAGATACACTTATTAATGGCGGTTTAGAAGATGAGACCATTAACCGTGATTATTTAAAACGTGCTGAAAAAAGTATTGATCGTTTAATAAATATTATTGATGATCTTGAAACAATTACACAATTAGAAAGTGGCGAGTTGCAATTGGATACAGATAATTTTGATATTGCGTATTTAATAAAAGATATCTATGCAGCTTTGGAATTAATTGCGGCCAAGAAAAACATAAAACTAGAGCTGGCCAAAAAATATGAAAAACCAATTTATGTAAGAGCCGATAAATTCCGCATAAGACAGGTACTTGTAAATTTGATCACCAACAGTATAAAATACGGTAAGGAAAATGGTACAACCGAAATGTCTTTAAATTACCTTAACGATGATGTTGTAATTGAAATAAAGGATAACGGCATGGGTATTGAAGCGGTTCATTTACCGCGTTTATTTGAGCGTTTTTACAGAATTGATAAAGGCAGAAGCCGCGAACAAGGTGGAACCGGTTTAGGCCTGGCAATTGTTAAACATATTATTGAGGCACACCAAAAATCAATAAAAGTAGAGAGCGAAGTGGGCAAGGGCACTTTGTTTACTTTTTCTTTATCGGCTGGTCAATAAGCCCTAAAACCCTTAAAAAAGCTAAAAATTTTTGACAACTTGTTGAAAAAACGAGCCGTTTTATTGCTAAACTTGTCTATTATTAGTAAAATTGCAAAAACTATTTACAATGGCTGAAATTCACATAACAGGGATCAATTATATAGAAATTAACTCGCAGGAAGGCTTGGAATTTAAATACAAACCAGAGGTTCCAAAACTTAAATTGGTAGGTACTTTATTAAATTCTGAAAGCGAAGATGAAGAAGATGGTGTTTTATTCCTTACTCAAAAACAATTAAACCAGGTTTTAACAAATAAAGATGTAGATCTTAAGTTAGTTGACGACCGTTGGACTCCAAGCAAGCCATTATCAAAAGAGCAAATTAAAAAGGTAGGTTTAGTAGATGTTGATGCTGAGTATTTAGGTGCAGCGGGCGATTTTAAATGCTACGAAGCAGTTAAGGTATCTTAATTACCAAACAGCAGGCCCTTTCTTTTTGGTGAATTTTGAATTAGGAAATAATTCATAATACAGCTGATCGAACCAAATTAAAATTTTAAAACTATAAGTAGGCGAATTTAATTTTTCGCCTATTTTTTTGCTGTTAACCAGCGTAAAACGGTAAGCAACATCGGCACCTAGGCCAAACCATTTAAATACTTTAAACTGAACGGTAATGCCAGGTTCGTAAAGCAATAAAAAGTGCTTTTTGTTGTCTTCTCTCAGTAAATAATTCTTATCATTCTTCCACCAGGCAAAGCCTGTACCTGCTTGTATAGGCACACTCAGTTGCCAGCGCTTGGTCTTGTGAAAAACAAAATCAATATAATAAGCAATATAGGCCATTTTTAAAAAGCGGGAAATTGTATCTGTTTTTCCCAATTCATTTTCTATATAAAAATCTTTTTTAAAATCCGATTTCAACCAGCTAACACCACCGCCAATTCTCAGTTTTCGCTGAAAAGCCACTCCTAATCTTACACCTGTTACACTAATAATTTGATTGTCAATAAAACTGTTCCTTGATTCCAGGCGCGCATCAATGCTCGATTTGTTGTTAAAAATATCATGCAACGAATCTAAGAACTGTGCATGGCTTAATGCGCAGCAAAAAAATAAGATTGTAATGCAGATCTTTTTCATCCTCTAACAAAATTACGTTTATAACTCTTTTTAATACATTGGGTTACTCAATTGTTTCAACAACTTGCTTGTAGTAAATTTAAACCTTAATGCTAGATACACCCATTGAATATTTAAAAGGTATTGGACCACAACGTGCAGAGGTACTTAAAAAAGAACTGGGTATTTTTATCTATCGCGATCTGTTAACCTATTATCCTTTCAGATATGTTGATCGTACAAAGTTTGTAACTATAAAAGAAATTAAAGACGATACGCAATATGTACAAATAAAAGGTATTGTTGACAGGTTAGAGATAACAGGTTTAAAGCAGGCCAAGCGTTTGGTAGTTACTCTTAGAGATAACACAGGTACAATGGAACTGGTGTTTTTTAAAGGTTATAACTGGATGGCCCAAAAACTACAAACCGGAAAAGAGTATGTAGTGTTTGGAAAACCAACCGAATTTAAAGGTCGCTTTAATTTGGCACATCCTGAAATTGATCTGGTAACAGATGATCTGTTAAGCCAGCAGTCTGCCTTTCAGGCCGTATATAATTCTACTGAAAAATTAAAAGTGCGTGGTTTGGATAGTGAAGGCATTCGCAAAACTATTCGTGTATTAGTAAATCAGTTGCAGCCACAACACCTGGAAGAAACCTTAAGCGATGAGGTAAAAGCAGACCACAAATTAATTGATCGCTATTCTGCCTTTAAACAAATTCATTGCCCCGAAAACGCCCGTCAGTTAAAAGATGCAGAGCTGAGGTTAAAATTTGACGAATTATTTTACATACAACTTCGTTTATTAAAATTAAATAAAGTAAGGGCCATAACGGTTCGCGGCTTTGTGTTTAATAAAGTTGGCCCGCTGTTTAATGAGTTTTTTAGTAAGCATTTACCTTTCGAATTAACGAATGCACAAAAACGTGTGTTAAAAGAAATTCGTTTAGATGTTGGCAGTGGCCGCCAGATGAACCGCCTGGTACAGGGGGATGTAGGAAGTGGAAAAACAATGGTGGCTTTAATGAGTATGCTGTTAGCTATTGATAATGGTTTTCAAACCTGTTTAATGGCGCCAACCGAAATATTAGCGCAACAACATGCTGTTACTTTTAAAGAAGCTTTAAAGGAGCTTAATATTGAAATTGCTATTCTTACAGGTTCAACAAAAGCAAAAGAAAGAAAATTAATTCACGCAAAATTATTAAGCGGCGAATTAAAAATATTAATTGGCACACATGCTTTGATTGAAGATGTTGTACAATTTCAAAATTTAGGATTTGTAGTAATTGATGAGCAGCATCGTTTTGGAGTGGCGCAACGCGCAAAGCTTCGTGCTAAAAATACTATGCCGCCTCATATGCTTATTATGACGGCAACACCTATTCCTCGTACACTGGCAATGACCTTGTATGGCGACCTTGATACAAGTTTAATTGACGAACTGCCACCCGGCCGTAAACCCATAAAAACGGTACATTTTATGGAGAACCAGCGTTTGCGCGTATACGGTTTTATGCAAGAGCAAATAGAATTGGGAAGACAAGTGTATGTTGTTTTTCCATTAATTAAAGAAAGTGAGAAAATGGATTATCAAAACCTGCAACAGGGTTATGATAATATTGTTACTGAATTTCCGCCACCACATTACCAGGTAAGTATTGTGCATGGCAAACTCACCAACGAGCAAAAAGATTTTGAGATGCAGCGTTTTGTAAAAGGGGAAACGCAAATAATGGTAGCAACCACCGTTATTGAAGTTGGTGTAAATATTCCTAATGCCAGCATTATGGTAATTGAAAGTGCAGAGCGTTTTGGTCTATCGCAGTTGCACCAGTTGCGTGGCAGGGTAGGGCGTGGTGCCGAACAAAGTTATTGCGTATTGGTTACCGGCTATAAGTTAGGAGCAGATAGCAGGCTAAGAATGGAAACCATGGTGCGTACCAATGATGGTTTTGAAATTAGTGAAGTAGATCTTAAACTTCGTGGTCCCGGCGATATAGAAGGTACGCAGCAAAGTGGTGTTATGGATCTTAAACTGGCTAATCTCGCACAAGATGGTCATATTTTACAATTAGCGAGACAGGCAGCACAAAGTATTTTAGATGAAGATGTAAACTTTGAAATGCAAAAAAATAAAGTTTACGAAAGCCAGTTAACAATGCAGCAAAAGAACCGTCCCAACTGGAGTAAGATCGGTTAAAAATTAAACATTTATTTATGTTTTTGTATGTCTGAAAGGTAATTTGCCGCTAAGATTGTTTTTGCGTTTTTATTTCTTAGCTTTAGTTTTGAAATTTATGGTTCAAATTAAAATCTACGAAGAAAAAAAGATCGATCTGCCGGAAGCAATTATTCATTGCCGGGTGGATGGTATCATTCACGTAAGATTTAAAGAAAAAGCAGAAGTTGACGTTACATTGCAAAACAAGTTGTTAAAGATCTACCTTGAAATATGCGCTGATGGAAAAAGACCTTTTGTTTTTTCGGCTTTAAATGATGTAAACTTTACTAAAGAAGCACGTGAAAATTCTATTAAAATGGAACCGCTTTTTCCGGGTATCGCAACCGCATTGGTAGCAGATTCGGTTGCTTATAGGTTAATTGCAAATTTTTATCTTAAAATAAATAAACCTAAAACTCCAAATAAGATCTTTAAAGATGTTTCTTCTGCTGTTGAATGGCTTAACAGTTTTACGTTTTAATTTTTGCCCAACGAAAATTCTACTGCAGCTTTTGAGTGTATCAAAGCAGTATCAAAGATCGGAATACTTACATCTTCTTTCTTAATTAATAAAGGGATTTCAGTACAGCCTAAAATAACACCCTGCGCGCCTTGTTCTTTTAATTTATTGATAATAGAAATGTAACGCTTTTTGCTTTCCTGTTTTATTAATCCTCTTCCTAATTCTTCAAAAATAGTGTAATGAATAAATTCTCTGTCTTCTTCATCAGGTATCATAGCTTCAATGCCCTGATCATTTAATTTGGAAGTAAAAAAATCGCGCTCCATTGTAAATTTAGTTCCAAGTAAAGCCACCTTTTTTAGGTTACTTTTTTTTATTTCGGCAGCAGTGGCTGTTGCAATGTGAATTAAAGGCAAACCAACTTTTGCTTCAATTCTATCAGCAATCATATGCATGGTATTGGCACATAAAACAATTGCTTCGGCTCCACTGTTCTTTAAATGTTCACTGGCTTCTGATAACATTTTAAAAGTAGAATCCCAATCATTAGCATCATTGTTCTTTTTTATCTCGGCATAATTAAACGAATAAATAATACAGGTAGAAAAATTCAAGCCTCCCAGTTTCTCATTTATGCCTTCGTTAATTGCTTTATAATAGTCTATGGTAGAAACCCAGCTAATGCCGCCTATCAATCCTAATTTTTTCATAGTGTTTGTTTAAGTAAAATTACAAAACAAACATCTCTAAAAACAAAACTCCCTGTAAACATTTTGTCTACAGGGAGTTTTTAGATTATAAGGATTATATGTTGATTAGTACGAAGTTTTTAATTCAACCCTTCTGTTTTTAGCTTTACCTGCAGCTGTTTTATTTGTTGCAACGGGTTGACTTTCTCCATAACCAATTGCCGTTAAGCGTGATGAAGCAATTCCTTTTGATTCAAGATATGTTTTAACGGTGTTGGTTCTTCTTTGAGAAAGATCCTGGTTGTAAGCATCGTCGCCATCACTGTCCGTATGTCCTTCTACAGTTAAATTTACACCATCATAACGTTGTAAAATAGCTGCAAGGTCATCTAATTGAGAGTTTGAGATCAGTTTTAATTTATCGCTGTTGGTTTCAAAATAAATTTTACTGGCAATAACATTAATTCTTAAGATATCTTCTTTTGCCATTTCTGCACAACCTTTGTTGGCAATTGTACCTTTTACTGAAGGGCAACGGTCTTCGTTATCTGCAACGCCATCACCATCTGTATCAGGACAGCCTTTGAAAGCTAAGATACCTGCTTTATCCGGACAAACGTCTTCTTCGTTAATAACTCCATCTTTGTCATTATCTAATGTACAACCTGTAGCGTCTACTTTGTAGCCTGTTTTTGTACCGGCACATTTATCGTCAATATCAACTACACCATCTTTATCTGTATCAGGGCAACCACCCATGTTTATTAAACCAAACACTTCAGGGCAACGGTCTTCTTTATCTGTAATACCATCCAGATCTTTATCAGGACAACCGTTTAAAGAAGATAAGCCTGAAACATCAGCACATTTATCTAAATAATCTGCAACGCCATCACCATCACGGTCAACCGGGCAGCCCAAAGCATCTACACCAACACCTGCAGGTGTGCCGGGACATTTATCTTTTTTATCAGATACACCATCGTTATCAGAATCTTTCTTTTTACCAATGTTAAAAGTTAAACCTGCACTGTGGTATAAAAGCATATCGTTATCACCGTTTGCGTTAACGTGATCAATATTATCTGTACTGGTATACAAAAACGATTCCTGTAATCTTAAAGCAACTACGGGGCCCATGTTAATTACCAAACCACCACCTGCGGTTGGTACCGAAAATTCAAAACGCTCATGCTTAATGGCATAAACAGCTTCGTACCAAACAACGCCTGCACCGGCCATAATAAATGGGCGAATGACTGCGTTTGGTTTTGTTAAATAAAAATTCAATAACAAATTAGAGGTGTTGTGGCGCACTAAAAAGTTATTTGGTTTTTCAAGTGTATTCACGGTATTATGATCAATATAACCAACTTCACCTCTTGTAAATTGTAAAGACGCATCAAAATGCTTTCCTAAATAACGGTTAACCGAAAGACCTGCAAAGCCATAAAAAGCCTGATCCGATCGGTAAAAATCGTTTCCAATATCTCCGCTATATTGTATAAGACCTCCGTGGGCGCCAACGCTCCACTTTTTTTCTTCGTTTTGTGAATATGTGGTAAGTGCTGATAAGCCAAGTGCACATATGAGTATTAATTTTTTCATGGGTACTGTGTTTTAGTTTATGTTTTTAAATAAACCTTTTACAGAATTATGCCCGTAAAAAAAATATTTTCAATTACTTGGTCTGAAAGCCTTTGCAGATAAGGAGAGCGGAAATATTGAACTTAAAACAAAAAGAAAGTAAAACATGAATTTCGTTTAAAGCTTGCCTCAAAGTGAGGAACTTAATACATATGTTGTGTGAAAAAATATTAAAAATTGCAGTGATCAGTACCCGTACTTTTCTTTCCACAATTTTTTTAAATAATTGCGTTGCTCTTGTTCCCGGGCATTATTGCCGGGCTCGTAAAATTTGGTGTCGGCAATTTGTTCAGGTAAAAATTCCTGCTCTATAAAATTATTTTCATAAGAGTGAGCATATTTATAATCTTTACCGTAATTCAAATTCTTCATTAATTTGGTTGGCGCATTTCTTAATTGCAATGGTACCGGCAAGTCTCCTGTTTTGTCAACCATAGCCATTGCTTCATCAATAGCCATATAGCTGGCATTACTTTTAGCGCTACATGCTAAGTAAGTAACACACTGACTTAATATAATTCTTGTTTCGGGCATGCCAATAACGTTTACGGCATTAAAGCAGTTATTGGCAAGCAGTAAAGCGTTAGGATTAGCATTGCCAATATCTTCGCTTGCTAAGATCAATAATCGCCTTGCAATAAATAAAGGATCTTCGCCGCCTTTTATCATGCGTGCCAGGTAATACACAGCAGCATTGGGATCGCTGCCCCGGATAGATTTTATAAAAGCAGAAATAATATCGTAATGTTGTTCACCGCTTTTATCATACAGTGCTAAATTTTGCTGTATAACGGTTAATACCTGTTCATTAGTAATTTCAATCTTACCTTCTGCTGCGCTGTTTACAACAATTTCTAAGGCATTTAAAAGTTTACGGGCATCGCCACCGCTAACTCTTAATAAAGCTTCATGTTCTTTTACTTCAATTGTTTTTGTTTTTAAGAACTCATCATTTTTTATGGCATTTGTAAAAAGCTCTACCAACTCTTGCTCTTCCAGATTTTTAAGAACATAGATCTGGCAACGTGATAAAAGAGCGGGAATTACTTCAAAAGAAGGGTTTTCGGTAGTAGCACCTATCAACGTTACAACACCTTTTTCTACTGCTCCTAATAATGAATCTTGCTGCGATTTACTAAAACGATGGATCTCATCAATAAAAAGTACCGGTTTGTTTTGATTGAAAATATTATTGTCGGATGCTCTTTCTAAAACTTCTCTTACTTCTTTAACGCCACTGTTAATGGCACTTAAATGAAAAAATGGCCGCTTTAATTCGTTGGCAATTATTAATGCCAGCGAAGTTTTGCCAACACCAGGCGGGCCCCAAAAAATAATTGAGGGTAATAAGTTTTGACTAATAGCCTTACGCAAAGCACTGCCGGGGCCAATAATATGTTGCTGACCAATATATTGGTTCAGGGTTTTAGGGCGCATGCGTTCGGCTAATGGTTGCATTTTTGTTAATTATTTTTAACGCTTAAATAAGCAATAATTTCTTATTTTTACGTGTAGGAAAAGTACCAAGATAAAACTGTTTTACAAGCAGGGTTTATTAAAAACTTTTAAGCTCTAACAACTAAGTTTAAAAAAAGATCATGAACAACAAAAAAATATTTTCACTTTCAGGTTTAACAATAGTTCTAATTTTAGTAATGGGCCTGGCATTTAAAGCAGAAAAAGATCCTTTGCATAAGCGTAAATTCAATATTAATATTACAGAAGTAAAAGATGGGGTTGCTGGTAAAAAATCTGTAATGGACGAAATAGAATTTAAAGACGGAAAACTATTCAGTAATTTTTTGTTTGATAAATACCAATATAAATGGCTTAAATACCGCATCAATAAAGATTCGATCTTTACAGATTCTACAGATACCGAAGTTCGCCAGTTAGATGTAGAAGCTACGGTAACGGACGATAAGGATAATACCATTATGATCAATTTTACCAATATTGAATGGGATATAGAAGGCACGATTAAAATGACCAAAAGCGATAAGCCTAAGAAATTTTATGATTTTGCCGGTCGCGAAAAAGGTGGTAAACCTAAAAAACCAAAAAAAGATAAGAACGGCAACATTATTGATGCGCCAAAAATGGAAGGCGAACAAAAATAGCAATGACCTGTTATTCTTTTAGCTAGTTACGAGCTCAAAATTTATTTAAAGTCTCTGCTGCTCTTTTAAGATTGGATTTATTTCAATAGATCAATTTTAACATTACTTTTCAAATTCATCTGTAAGGAGTTATTGATGTTATCGTATATAGATAAAACAATAAGAGTAAAATAAACTATGAAAAGGGTACAAGTATATTTTAAATCGGCAACAACTTTTGTTGCAGCTATTTTTTTAATGATGTCGTGTACGCAGGCATCTAATCCAAACAAAGTAATTATGAATGTAGAAACAAACACAAGCCCTGTAAATATTCACGCCAGTAATCAGGGAATGGACACTGCCACTTTTGGTGCAGGTTGTTTTTGGTGTGTAGAAGCAGTATTTCAACGCGTTGAAGGTGTTATAAGCGTAAAAAGCGGTTATGCCGGCGGAACGGTTAAAAATCCTTCATATAAAGAAGTATGTAATGGTGCAACAGGCCATGCCGAAGTTTGCCAGATAATTTTTGATAAAAGTAAGGTAACGTATGATGTATTATTAGAAGTGTTTTGGAAAACACACGATCCTACTACTTTAAATTACCAGGGCAATGATCACGGCACGCAATACCGTTCAGTTGTTTTTTATCATAACGAAGAACAAAAACAATTAGCTGAAAAATATAAGAAACAAATTAATGATGAAAAGGCTTATCCAAATCCTATCGTAACAGAAATTGTTCCTTATAATAATTATTACGAAGCGGAAGATTATCATCAAAACTATTATAACCAAAACGGCACACAAGGCTATTGCCAATATGTGATACAACCAAAGGTTGAAAAATTTGAAAAGATCTTTAAAGATAAAATGAAGAAATAAAAAAAATCCCGGAATTAGTTCCGGGATTTTTTTGTCTTATATCTTGAGTCTTATATCTTTTGTCAAAAAAATTATTTCTTAATTCTCTCTACATAATCTCCTGTACGAGTATCAATTTTTACCCAATCACCTTCGTTAAAAAATAACGGCACACGAATTTCAGTTCCTGTATCCAATGTTGCATTTTTTAATGTGTTGGTTGCTGTATCACCTTTTAAGCCGGGCTCTGTGTAAGTAATTTGCGCTTCAATAAACGTTGGTGCTTCTGCTATAATAGCTTCATCACCTTCAAAGCTTACTTTTACTTCCATACCTTCTTTTAAAAAGCGGCCGCTATCTCCAAACATTAACATTGGTATGTGAACCTGTTCAAAATTTTCGTTATCCATTACTACTGCAAATTCTCCTTCGGTATAAATGAATTGCATCATTTTATATTCTACACGAACTACTTCTACGCTTTCACCACTTCTAAAACGGTTCTCGGTTTGTTTACCATTTTTTAAGTTGCGCATTTTTGCCTGGTAAAAAGCACGTAAGTTACCCGGTGTACGGTGTTGGTACTCCATTATCTGAACTAATTCGCCATTAAATCTGATGATCGATCCTACGTTAATGTCTCCTGTGTCTGCCATGTTTGTATTAATTAAAGATTATAAATTATAGATTAAAAATTATTAAGCATCTGTTTCTACCGAAAGATCATGAACTACCCCCATTGCAGAAAATTTATCTATCCTTTGAGTTATTCTTTCTTCAGCATCCATTTTATTTAAAGTTGCAAGATGTTTTAAGATCTCTTGTTTTACAGTTGCAAAAACTGCTTCATGATCGCGGTGCGCGCCACCTAAAGGTTCTGCAATTACACCATCAATCAATTTGTTCTTATTCATATCATAAGAGGTCAATTTTAAAGCCTCAGCTGCCTGCTCTTTAAAACTCCAGCTACGCCATAAAATAGAAGAACATGACTCCGGCGAAATTACCGAGTACCATGTATTTTCTAACATCAACACTTTGTCGCCAATGCCAATACCTAAAGCACCACCACTGGCACCTTCGCCAATAATGATACATATTACCGGCACTTTTAACTGCGCCATCTCTAATAAATTTTTGGCAATGGCTTCGCCTTGTCCGCGCTCTTCTGCTTCCAAACCAGGGTAAGCACCCGGTGTATCAATAAAAGTAACAATAGGTTTATTGAATTTCTCTGCCAGTTTCATTAAGCGTAAAGCTTTACGGTAGCCTTCAGGATTGGCCATTCCAAAACGGCGTATCTGGCGCATTTTGGTATTGATACCTTTTTGCTGGCCAATAAACATAACGGTTTGCCCATCAATTTCACCAAAACCTCCAACCATTGCTTTATCATCACCCACAGTTCTGTCGCCATGCAATTCCATAAATGTTTTGTTAGAAACAGAATCGATATAAGCTAATGTATAAGGCCTTTCCGGATGGCGGCTTACCTGCACACGTTGCCATGGAGTTAGGTTAGAATAAAGTTCGCTGGTTTTGTCTTTAATATGATTTTCCAGTTCCTTGATCTTCTCGCTTAGGTCAACCTTACTTTTAGAAGCAACTTCTCTAAGCTTGGTAATCTCTTCCTCTAAATCCTGGATAGGTTTTTCAAAATCCAAATAGACCATATTTTGTAAATTTAGTTAGGCTGCAAAGATAAGGTTTTTTAAAAAACCACCATTTTTATTATCAAATCATTAAATTATTGATGTTTTAGAAGATTTTAGCTTAATTTTGATCTCATTAGACTTATTTGCTACATATTTCTTATTTCGGTTCTATTCTCTCTTTATGCCAGATTAGAGGTGTGTATCAACTACTTAATTAACCAAAAGTACTATGCAGAGGTACTTTGTGAGAATAAAAAAGAGGCTGAAGATGAAGAAGATTCCTGCTGCCATGGTAAATGTGCTATGGAGAAAGAATTAACAAAACTGGACGAAAAAGAGGAAGATCAGTCTGCAAAAACTCCAAATTCTACACTTAAAATCAACAAAACTGAAGAAGCTGTTGTAAAGACCATAAAATTTTATTCTCCCGCTATTTTTCTTTCTTTAATAAAAACACCTTTTTTAGCTGAGCTAAAAAGTGGTGAATTATCGGTTTTAATAAAACCACCAACCGTATAATATTTTCATTTATTTATTACAATTTTTTAATAGAAGCTTGCGTTTATTATTCAGGCAGCATTAACTATTTTTTAGTTAAAGCCTGTTGTTAATGAGTGTATGCTTACTATTATATAGACTATTTTCACTAACTTTATTAATTAATATTCATACAATGAAAAATATTATAAAATTTATACCTGTTATTCTTTTAACAGCGTTTATATCTTGTAAAAAAGACACAAAAGATCCTGAACCAACGCCTGAACCTGCTCCGGTAACTCCAACCTCAGGTACATTAAAGATCGAATTTGAACACATGTTCGATACGCTTGAATTTAATCTGAACCAAGGTTATAAAACAGATAATGGTGATAGCGTTAAGTTCAATCTTTTAAAATACTATATAAGCAATATAGTTATTACAAAAGATGATAATACAACTTTTACTGAATCGAACAGTTATCATTTAATTGATGCTTCAAATGTATCATCTACAATTTTAAGTATAGCCAATGTGCCAATTGGTTCTTACAAAGGTTTATCTTTTATTCTTGGTGTTGATAGCGCACGCAATAATTCGGGTGCACAAACGGGCGATCTTGATCCTGCAAAAGGTATGTTCTGGACATGGTCAAGCGGTTACATTATGTTTAAATTAGAAGGCACATCGCCACAAGCGCCGAGTTCACATAACCTTACATATCACATTGGTGGTTTTGGTGGTGCAAATAAAGTGCAGCGTAATTTTAATTTTAATTTTGCTTCAACTACATCCAATGTAACCGGAAGCAATAATCCATTCATTCATTTATCGGTAGATATAAAAGAGTTTTTTAAGAATCCTACAACTATAAATGTTGCTTCGGTTGCGCCCGCATATAACGGTGCATATGTAATGTCTGCAGGAGCCAACGCAAAAATGTATGCAGATAATTATGCAGATATGATAAGCTTTGAACACGTACACAATTAATGAATAAAATTGCTCTGATATTTTTTTTATTTGGTGTTTTAATTTTTGCTTCCTGCAAGGTGGATCCTAAAATTATTGAGCCTTTGCCTGTAGCCGGCCTTGAAGAGATTGTTCCGGATGGATGGCCTCAGCCACACTATAACTTTAGTATCAATACCATTAGTGAAGATAAATTTGCCTTGGGCCGTGCTTTGTTCTACGAGAACATGTTAAGTGTTGATAATACTGTTTCGTGTGGAAGTTGTCACCAACAGTTTGCTTGCTTTGCAAATGCCGATCATGCGGTAAGTCACGGTATAAACGATTTGCAAGGAACGCGAAATGCACCCGGCATTTTTAATTTAACATGGCATCCGTATTTTATGCACGATGGTGGTATCAATCATATAGAGGTACAGCCATTAGGGCCAATAACAAATACTTTGGAAATGGGTTCGGATATAAATCCTGTTATTGCAAAATTGCAGGCATCAAGCAAATATCGTGATCTGTTTAAAAAAGCCTACGGCTCAGATACTGTGAATACGCAAAGAATGTTTCGCGCTATGGCGCAATTTATGGGCTTAATGTATTCTTATAACAGCAAATACGATTATTATAAACGCCAGGAAAATAACGTGGAGTTTACGGATGCTGAAGCAAGAGGTTATAATTTGTTCATTTCAAAATGCAGCAGCTGTCATACCGAACCTTTGTTCTCTGATTTTGCTTTCAGAAATAATGGCTTAGCAGAGAATGTTTTTTTGAAAGACAGTGGCAGAGCACATATAACAAATTTACCGCAAGACAGGTATAAATTTAAAACACCAAGTTTAAGAAATATAGCAAAAACAGCGCCCTATATGCATGACGGGCGCTTTACAACTTTACAACAATGTTTAGACCATTATACAAATGGAGTAACTAATTTAACTAACCTCGATCCTTTGTTACAAAATAACGGTTTGCAGCTTTCAGCAAATGATAAACAAGATATTATTGCGTTTTTGCATACCCTTACTGATTATAAATTTTTAGGCGATAAACGTTTTGCCGACCCAAATTTTTAGGCCATGAAAAAATACATTATTTATAGTTTGCTTTTAAGCCTGTTTTTTGTTTCCTGTAAAAGGAATCAGCTTGGTGGCAAAGCCGAGATCAAAGGCGTTGTAAAACATCATACAAAAGTAATTCCAAATGCAACCATCTATATAAAATTTGGCGCAAAAGAATTTCCCGGCACAGATGTTTCCGTTTACGATAAAACCGTTACCTCTGATGTTGCAGGTAACTATACTATAAAATGCTATAAAGGTGATTATTATTTGTATGCTGTGGGTACAGACCTTGATGTACCACCACCCAGTATTGTAAAAGGTGGCGCACCTATCAATATCAGAAATAAAGAAGTGGTAGAGGCCGAGCTGGCCGTAACAGAATAAGTTAGTTCAATTTGTATAATGGTTGATTTAAGTATTAACCATTATGAAATTTTTTAGAATAGTATTTTTATTGTTTTTTAGCATACCCGTTTTAGCCTGCGACCTATGTGGCAGCTACATGGGCATTACACCTTACGATAACCAAAGCCAGTTAACGCTATTGCACCGTTACCGTGTATTTAATGGTTATCGTAATTACCAGCAATCATCACGGTTTTTAATTCCCGGTGCATATAAAACCATGCATGATCCTTCTATCATAGCCGGAGATTCTGCAACAGAAATAAAAGAACATTCGAGCAAAGATTATGAAACCTATAAAATAATTGAACTGCGTGGCAAATACTTTTTGCATTCGCGTTGGGAAATTGATTTTATTTTACCAGTTCAGCAAATAAAAACCAAGTACAATGAAGATAAGAACTTCAACTCTGGTATTGCCGATCCATCTTTGTTTTCAGGTTACCATCTTATAAAAAGGTTGAATGGATACACAACAAAACAACGGATGATAATTGGCACAGGGGTTAAATTACCAATGGGTATCTCGGATAAAAAAAATACTGAAGACCAACGTATGCAATTGCTAAATCAAAACGGTACAGGCAGCTTCGATCATTTTTACTATCTCAACTACATGGTAAGCAAAAAATGGTGGGGTATAAACACCAATTGCATCTTTAAATTTAATGGAACCAATAAGTATAAAGAACACTATGCCAATTCCTATAACCAGGTGTTAAGCTTATTTGCAAAACTGGAGATTAAAGAACTGTCTTTATATCCTTCTGTATTTATGAATTATGAGTATTGTAAAGGATTGTACGTAAATAAAGAGCTTGAGAAAGGTACAAATGTAAATATATTATTAATGGGGCCATCTATCGATATTAACTACAAGAGTTTTGTATTAAATACTTCTTACCAATTCAATACATACGAAAGAGTGTCGAGTCAAAGTTTATCAAACGCGGGTAGGTTTGTGATAGGGTTAACCTATAATTTTACACAGAATAAATATTTAATAAAAAACAAAGATTGATCTGGTTTGTTTTTCTATATTTAAACAGTTTAATGAATTAAAGATTTGTCAGTTAAAATTACATTTTTAGGTACAGGTACATCTCAGGGTGTGCCAATTATTGCATGCGAATGCGAGGTGTGCACAAGTACAGATGCCAGAGATAAGCGCCTGCGTTCTTCTATTTTGGTTGAAACTGAAACTACCCGTTTTATTATTGATTCAGGGCCTGATTTTCGCCAGCAATTATTGCGTGAAAAAGTAAAGCGTTTGGATGCGGTTGTTTTTACACACGAGCATAAAGATCATATTGCAGGTTTAGATGAGGTAAAAGCGTTTAACTTCATCAATAAAATGATAATGCCTGTGTATGCAACAAAACGCGTGCAACAAGCTTTGCATCGTGAGTTTGCCTATATTTTTTCAGATGAAAAATACCCCGGTATTCCCGAAATTAATGTGATCGATTTTGACAATGAGCCTTTTTATATTGGAGATATTTTATTGCAGCCAATAAACGTTTTGCATTATAAATTACCTGTAAAAGGATTTAGGATAAATGATTTTGCTTATATAACAGATGCCAATTTTATTTCTGTTGAGGAAAAAGAAAAATTAAAAAATTTAAATGTTTTGGTTTTAAACGCTTTAAGAAGAGAACCACATATTTCGCATTTCACATTTGAAGAAGCGATTGAGTTAGTAAAAGAATTAAAACCCAAAAAAGCTTACCTCACGCATATTTCGCACCAGTTAGGAGTGCATTCAGATGTTTCGAAAGAGCTGCCGGGCAATATTGAGTTGGCGGTAGATGGCTTACAATTGATCATTTAAAAAAGAATATGTCATTTTGATCTCATTCTAGAACTATTTATTCTGAAAGAACTTTATTTATAATTTTCTCAATTTCTTTTCCTCTTGTAAGCACCATCATATGCGATCCTTTTTCTATTACAAGAGTTGGCTTTGTTTTGCGAATGGGTAAAGTATGATCTTTAGTGCCATGAATATGAATGATCGATTGGTTATATGATTTTTTATCCCATCTAATGATCATGTTCACACTTCTTTTTAAAAACTTCGGATCTTTATTTTTAAGCATGCTTTTAAAAGTGGCTTTGTTTTTATTCCTGTCGGGCTCAACAATTGGTTGCAGCATTCTGGCACCAAATTTTATAGCACCTTTTGGAAAAAGTTTATAAATAGGAATTGTTTTTTGAAATCTGTAGCGAAACGGAAGTTCAGTCCTGTATTTAGCACTTGAAATAATGATCGCTTTTTTTGGATGCAACATATCTGTTAATTCAGAACAAAGCATGCCGCCTAACGAAACGCCTACAAAACTATAATTGCCTGTTGTATCAATTTGTTCTTTTAACAGTAAAGCATATTCTTTCATGGTGGTTCCTTTTTTTGGAACCGGGTATAAAATATTTATGATCTTGTAGGTAGAATCGAACCGGATGTTTGAGAAAATACGCTCATCAGAGCCTTGACCTGGAAATAAATATAGAACAGTGTCCTGGCCTTTAATCGCTTCTTGTATTATAAAAAGACTTATAAAAGCAAAGAGCCTGATCATTAAATTATATTTTAGGAGATAGAACACAGATTTTACAGATTTGACGGGTAATCACAGATAAAAAATCTGTGGTTGATCTGCTCGATCCGTAAGATCAGTGTTCCATCACGGAAATGAAATTAAAATTTAAAAAAGAAAAAAACAACTGCAGCCCATTCTTTATCTACACCACTTGCATGGCCAATTGTAGAATGAGATGAGTCTTCAACTGTACCATCACTTTTTACATAACCTATTGTAGAATGAGAAGAGTTTTCAACCGTACCATCGCTTTTTACATAACCAATTGTACTGTGGCTGCTGTTCTCAATAGTGCCATCACTTTTAATATAGCCAATGGTTGAGTGGGAAGAATTTTCAATAGTTCCATCGCTTTTAATGTAGCCTTGGGTAGAGTGGCTGCTATTTTCGATCGTTCCGTCAGACTTTACATAGCCTGTTGTTGAATGGCTTCCCGATTCAATGGTTTGTGCATTAGCTCCAAAAGCCAAACCAAATAATACAATTGCTAATATTTTTTTCATTTTTATTAATTTAGACTGAAAGATACATAAATTTGTAATATGGCAGAAGATCTTAAATTAACAGCAACTACAAAAGAAGAAAAGTATAAAGAACTTATTCCTCAAATATGCGCATTGATAGAAGGTGAAAAAGATAACATTGCCAATATGGCAAATATTTGTGCAGCGCTTAAATTTGGAATGAACTTTTTTTGGGTTGGATTTTATCTTGTGAAAAATGATCAGTTGGTGCTTGGCCCTTTTCAGGGACCTGTGGCCTGCACCCGTATTAATTTAGGTAAAGGTGTTTGCGGTACCAGCTGGCAAAAAAAGGAAACAATTATTGTAGAGGATGTTGAAAAATTTCCGGGTCATATTGCCTGCAGCTCGTTAAGCAAAAGTGAAATTGTGTTGCCTTTGTTTGATGCTCAAAAAAATGTTATTGCTGTTTTTGATGTGGATAGTGATGAATTAAATTCTTTTGATAAAACAGACGAAGTGTATCTCAATAAAATAATTAATTTACTGAAATTTTAATTTGGTATGGATAAGGCACAGGCTGAAGCAAAGATAAAACTGTTATCTGATGAGATAGAAAAACATAATTACAGTTATTATGTGAATGATGCACCAACAATAAGTGATTTTGAATTTGATAAATTACTGGAAGAATTAATTGCACTCGAAAAACAATTTCCTGAATTTTTGTTGGCAACTTCTCCAAGCCAGCGTGTTGGCGGTACAATTACCAAAGCTTTTAAAACGGTTAAGCATAAATATCCAATGTTGTCGCTATCTAATAGCTACAGCACCGAAGATATGATCGATTTTGACCGTAAGGTGCAGGAAGGATTGGGTCTGCAGCAGAATGATCTTTTTACTTCCAACACGGTTCAATATGTTTGCGAATTAAAATTTGATGGCCTATCTATTGGTTTACATTATAAAGATGGAGAGTTTGTTCAGGCAATTACGCGGGGCGATGGTGTGCAAGGGGATGATGTAACAACCAATGCAAAAACAATTCGTTCTATTCCGTTAAAATTAAAAGGCAATTATCCTTCTTCTTTTGAAATTCGAGGAGAGATCTTTTTACCGAGAAATGTGTTTGATCAGATCAATAAAGAACGTGAAGAAATTGGTGAACCACCTTTGGCCAACCCGCGTAACGCCGCCTCCGGTACTATGAAAATGCAGGATAGCGCTGTTGTTGCCAGTAGAAAACTGGATTGTTTTGTGTATTACATGTTAGGCGAAGAAGTACCTTTTAAAAGCCATTTCGAAAATTTAAATGCGGCAAAAAGCTGGGGCTTTAAAACAAGCGAACACTCTAAACTTTTAAATAATATAAATGAAGTTTTAGAATTTATTGAATATTGGGATAAAGAACGTTTTAAATTACCTTTTGATATTGATGGTATTGTTATTAAAGTAAACGATTACAAACAACAATTACAATTAGGCTTTACGGCAAAATCGCCACGCTGGGCCATTGCCTATAAATTTAAAGCAGAACAGGTTTCTACCGAATTATTGGATATTACTTACCAGGTAGGCCGCACCGGTGCTATAACACCGGTTGCAAATTTAAAACCTGTGCCCTTGGGTGGAACAACTGTAAAACGTGCCTCATTACACAATGCAGATATCATTGAAAAATTAGATGTGCGTATTGGCGATTTTGTTTTTGTGGAAAAAGGTGGTGAGATCATCCCGAAAATTATTGGTGTTGATCTTACAAAACGTAAACCAAATACAGAGCCTACCAAATACATTACTAACTGTCCGGAGTGTGGTTCATTATTAAAACGCAATGAAGACGAGGCCAATCATTTTTGCCCTAACGATATGGGTTGTCCGCCACAGGTAAAAGGCCGTATGGAACATTTTGTCGGAAGAAAAGCGATGAATATTGATAGTTTAGGTGGGGAAACCATCGGGCAATTATATGATGCAGGTTTAATAAAAAACATTGCTGATCTGTATGATCTTAAAAAAGAACAATTATTGCCTTTGGAAAGAATGGCAGAAAAATCAGCGAATAATTTAATTGAAGGCTTGGAAGCTAGTAAACAAGTGCCTTTTGAGAGAGTGTTATATTCTATTGGTATAAGACATGTTGGTGAAACCACCGCAAAAAAAATTGCTAAGAAAGTAAAATCATTAGATGTTTTAATGAGTCATTCAAAAGAGCAGTTATTAGAGACCGATGAAGTAGGGGAAGTGATAGCAGAAAGTATTGCTGATTTTTTTGCGAATGCTGAAAACAGAAATATTATTGAGCGCTTAAAAAAGGCAGGTTTGCAATTTGAATTAAGCGCGGAGCAGCAAGAAGCGGGAAGTGATAAATTAAAAGGCCTTACTTTTGTAATAAGCGGCGTATTCAATAATCACAGTCGCGATCAGTTAAAAGATATGATCGAGTTTAATGGCGGAAAAAATTCCGGTTCAATAAGTGCAAAAACTTCTTATTTATTGGCAGGTGATAACATGGGACCTGAAAAATTAAAGAAGGCAGAAAAATTAAATATTAAAATTATCAGCGAAGATGATTTTGTGGCCATGCTTGCAAAATAAATTAATTTAATAATGGTTGTTTTTCAGTTTGTAGTTCTTCGTGTGGAATAATTGCATACATGCGTGAAACAAATTCTTTACTCAGATCTTCCTGCTTAAATTGTTGCGCAACCCCTGTTAAACTTTTCATAATAGATTTTGCCTGTTCAATTTCCCGCAAATACGCCGTTCTTCTTTTCGAATTTTGTGAGTTATAAATTTTAAGATCGCTTTCGTAAATATCAAATAATTGTTTAGAGAGCGAGTTTGCTTTTTCAGTTTCACCTAATTGATAATAACCAATGCAAATATTATAAATACCCGTATCAAATGGTACATTCTCATCAGGCATTTTTTGTAAGCATTTGTCCAATATATCTTTTGCTTTTTTATTCTCTCCTTTATTTATAAGTGCTCCTGCTAAAACGCCCATTTGCATACGCATAAAGCCGGAAGTGCGCAGACAATTTTCATCCAGGTTAATTCCTGTTTTATCCATACCGCCCCACAAATATTTATTCATTACATTCTCGTACATAACATCTGTATTTACTCTGCCGCCCTGCATTTCTTCCATCTCATTTTGTTTTATTGGTACAAAACGATAAGCAAATCCTTCTAACTGTAAATATTTTCTTAAACCAACACAGGTTTCATCTGCCTGTGAGGTAAAGTAAATAGGCCTTTCCCAATTATTATTAGCAATAAGATCTAACACCATAATATCACTTTTGCTAATATAATTCCGGCTTCCAAGATCCCAGGTGATTTTTTTGGCAATGCGTGGTGTGTCTTTTTCACTTACTACTTTATTTTTTATGACGCTTTCCGTATCAACATCCAGATAAAAATTCTTTGAAGGAAGAATGTCTATTAACTCACCACCGTTATCCATTTTTTTTAGTGGATCATCACTTATTAGATAGGTCATCGCATCTTTTAGATTAACACTTGTCGGATTTCTTCCGTCAATTATAGCTAATTCAAGTTTATTGGCTTCCAGTTTTTCTTCAGGAATGGTAAATGGTACAGGTTTACTTAAATAAGCTGCGCGACGCGATTGTTTAATGAACCAGTCTGTGCTTAACAGGCTTAAGCATATTACACGTACATCTGTTCTTATACCTTCTACTTCCTGCGCATACCATAAAGGAAAAGTGTCGTTATCACCATTGGTAAATAAAATAGCATTGGGTGCGCAGCTTTGTAAATAATCATAAGCACTGTCGCGCGATAAAGTTCTTAAGGCACGGTTATGATCGTTCCATCCTTCTTTTGCCATTATTCCCGGAACAATTAAACTTAAAGTTGTAACACCAACAATTATTTTTAATGTTTTACTTTTTTTACTGATAAGATCGTGTAAAAATAAAACTCCAAATCCTATCCAAATGGCAAAAGCATAAAAACTGCCAACATAGGCGTAATCACGTTCCCGTACCTGGTAAGGTGATTGATTTAAATAAACAATAATGGCCAGGCCGGTCAATAAAAATAAACAAAGTACTATCCACGCATCGGGTTTACTACGTTTAAAATGAAAGATCATTCCTAATAAACCTAAAATAAATGGAAGCGCATAAAAATGATTTGTGGCAAAATTATTTTTATCGCGGTGAATTACCTGTGATGTATCTGTATCTAATTTAAGATCGTCAATAGCTTTAATACCGGTTAGCCAATTACCTTCCATGTTATTTCCTGTTAAACCTTGTACATCGTTTTGACGACCAATAAAATTCCAATAAAAATAACGCAGGTACATATAATTTACCTGATACCTTAAAAAATAAATAAGGTTAGATGCAAAGGTTGGTACTTCAAGAGTTTCCGGTTCACCATTGCCATTTTCAGAAACTTTTGTGCGATGGTGCTCGCTTACATTTCCCCAATATTTATAACCCGACACATGAGCCGCCTGTTGGTTACTATACATACGTGGGAACACAGTACAAAAATCTTTATCATATTTTGGAACTGAATTTTTTTTAGAATCAATTATCTTATAATTGTTTTTTGTTTTGTCTTTTGCATATAAAGGATCGCCGCTGCCATATTCATTTCTCGATAACGTAGGTGCGTTATAAAATTGTCCGTATAAAAGAGGAGGAGCTGCCCCATATTGTTCGCGCAATAAATAGGCTAACATATTGGGTGCATTTTCAGGATCGTTCTCATCCATTGGTGTATTAGCCTGCGAACGAATAACTAAAACAAAAAAAGAAGAATAACCAATTAATAAAGTAGCAAAACTTAAAAATACAGCATGCAATGTACCAGTTTTGGTTTTAAATTTGTGAATAGCATAAATTATTGCACCTAACATTAATAAACGCGTAAACATACCACTGCCACTTGGCGCAGCAATTATACATATAATGGAAAAAAGTACTGCTGAATAAAAACCTGTCTTATAATATTTTTCTTTTTTATTAAAAGTATAAGCAATTAAAAAAACGAGAGAGCAGAGCAGGAGTAAAAAATAAATAATTGTACCGGCACTAAAGCCAAAATGTAATTTATTGGTAAAGAATACTTCGTAATCACTTACAAATTTTACAATTTTTGGAATAAGAAGATCTTGTACAAATACCAATACGGCTAAAGACGAAATGCCCGCAATTAAAAAGCCTTTACGGCTGGGTTTGTATTTTTTATAATAGATCACAAAACAAATGGCAGGAATAGTTAATAAGCTTAATAAATGTACGCCAATTGATAGCCCTATCAGATAGCTTATTAATATGAGCCAACGCAATGCAGATGCGGGATCAATACTGTCTTCTTCATCCCATTTTAAAATGCACCAAAATACCATGGCGGTAAAAAGAGAAGATGTTGCGTACACTTCACCTTCAACCGCGTTAAACCAAAAGGTATCAGAAAAAGTGCAAGCCAATGCACCAACAATGCCTGCGGTTATGATAGCATATTGTTGTGATAAAGTTAATTCATTTGCTTTTTTACGGTATAATTTTAAAGATAAACGTGTGATCGTCCAAAATAAAAATAAGATGGCAAAAGCACTGGCCAATGCACTCATTACATTTATCATTAAGGCTGCTTTTGCAGGATCTGTTCCTCCAAAAAGTGTAAATACCCTCCCCATTAACATAAAAAAGGGTGCCCCCGGTGGATGGCCAACCTCTAAGCGATAAGAACAGGCAATGTATTCGCCACAATCCCAAAAACTTGCTGTTCTTTCAATAGTAATGCAATAAACAATGGCTGCAACGGCCCAAATAAGCCAGCCTGTAAGGTTGTTAAGCTTTTTAAATTTCATAGCAAAGTAAGGGATAGTACCCTGTCAAATTGCTATTCCGGTTTTTTTAACGAAGTTCGACAGCTTTAACCTTTTTTTACATTCTGGCTTTTTGAATAAAGGTATTATCCTGAAGCTGCGTGTATTTTATAGAATCAGTATATTCATAATAACTGCTCATAAAATTTTGTACTGTTTTTGCGTTTTCTTTTGGCGGACTTAAAATAAAAATGAACAAGATAATAGTACAGGCAGTTGCAAAAGTATTATAGATAACGAGTTTGGCTTTTACCAACCAATGAGGTACAGGAAATAGTTGTTTTATATCAGTCGCAATTTTTTGTAACAGAGATTGATCAGTGATCTCTTCTTTTGCAATGTTTGAAGAAGATCCAATAATATTACTAAGAATAAGGGCAGAGGTATTGGTATATTCAGCAATTTTTAAGATGCGTTGCTTAAAATCAACAGCGTTTAATTCAGGGGCTTTACATAAAGCTAATTTGTAAAGGCCTTCTAAATTGCTATTCAATAAAACACAAACTTCTTCTTTCGTTTTGTTTTCACGAACGATCAATTGCTCCAGATAATAAGCCATAAAGTTCTTATCTAAAACCAATTTATTGTATGTATTTTCAAATAATTTAAGCTTATTCATTTGCTCTTAACTTTCTGCGTATTACTTTATCTATTCTGTCTTTTTGTTTTTTTATTTCCTGTTTTTGTTCTTCCGGTGGCCTGCCTTCTATTCCCAGTAGTTTTGCATATTCGGAGCCTCTTCTTTCTCCGGCCAGCATTAACTGTGCAATTTCTACATCTGTATCGTTGGCAAACAGGATCTTTAATTTTTTATATAAAATTTCAATATCCTCTTTATTAATTAAATTGCTTATAGGATCTAGTTCTTCATCTTTTAGACTATTCCCGTTTTTTTCTTCAAGTTCGACAGATCTCAGAATGTTTTTATTTTGTCTTTTATATTTTTCCCATTCATTTTTCAGATCGCCTTCCGCATCCATTATCAAAAATCGTTCTAACGTTTGTTTTTCGGGGTCATATCGCCCGGGGTTTCTAAAATATTTTAGAAATGTATCGGTAACAACATCGATTATTAATGTTTCATTTTCTTTAAAAATAATCTTATTGAAAGCTAAAACCTTTTCATAGATCAATTCGTAATACTCATCGCAAAATTTGGCAAAAGCAAGGTCATCGCCTAAAAGCAGGGCTTTGTGTATTTCTTTTTCTTTATCGCTTGCCTGGGCCATTGAATAAATTTATTTCCTCAAATGTTCGACAAAAAACCATATTAAGAACATAAAAATGCCAAACAAATATAATTTCTTATTGTTTTGTATCAATAGTGTTAACTAAAATTGGGGAATGATAATTTTTCCAATTAATGGAAAGGGTAAATTGGGATATTTTTATGTAGAACAAAAAGTAAAAATCACTATATTTAGAAATAGTAAATACCTGCTTAATTAATTTGCTAAACGAAGAATTTATATTCCTGGTTGCTGATGATGATCCTGATGAACATTATTTGATACATAATGCCATTCAGGAAATAAATCAATCTGCAGAGATCCATTCTGTATTTACAGGTTTTCAGTTGTTTGAATTTTTATTTAATAAAGGCATGTATGAAAATATTCAAAATCCTTTACCACATGTTATTATTGCAGATATTAATATGCCTATATTAAATGGTTTTGATGTAATTAAAACTGTAAAAGAAACCGAGCAGCTAAATGACATCATTATTTATATCCTTACAACAAGTGCACGCGAAGAAGACAAAATAAAAGCCCTGTCCTTAGGGGCCGATGGCTATTATACAAAGCCTAATAATTTCGAAAAGCTAAAAGAGATCATGAAAGAGATCGAATCTAAGTTGAAAAAATAGAGTTATTTTGAGTAAAAATTACATGCTTTACTTTTTTATTCCAAATTTCTATTTAAGAATGTAATTGTTTGATTTTCAATCTATTTTTGTATTTAATTTTGTGTTATACTATAAAATTTCAGCCAACCTTTTTTGTAAATAATTTGTATAGTAATATAAGGTATAGAATTGCATTTATATTTTAAAATATTTTTGAGAACAGTTTATATTTTTTGCTTTTTCTTGTTAAGCCAAACATTGGCGGCTCAAAAGGAAACAGCAAAATGGTATTTTGGTTATAATGCCGGGCTTGATTTTACAACAATTCCACCCACGGTTATTACTAATGGTAAAACTACTGATCTGGAAGGAACATCCAGCGCTTCGGATGCTTTAGGGAATTTACTGTTTTATACTGATGGCGATACCGTGTGGAATAAACAACATCAGTTAATGGCCAACGGCACAGGCTTGTTTGGTCGTAATACACCCAGTCAGGCAGCCCTAATAATAAAACAACCCGGAAATTCGAATATTTATTTTGTGTTTACTGTTGATGGGCAGGGCGATCCTGGAGGCTTGTGCTATTCAACAGTAAACATGGCACTTGCTGCGGGTATGGGTTCTGTAACAACAAAAAACATGCAATTGGTTACACCTACTACTGAAAAGCTAACAGCTGTACGACATTGTAACGGAAAAGATGTATGGCTAATATCACACGATCTTAATTCAGATCATTTTCGCGCTTACCTTATCAACTCTTTTGGGGTTGCCGCATCTCCCGTAACTTCGGCAATAGGTACTATTCATACATATCCACCTTCTCCTGTTTTAGGAGCGTCGCAGGGAATGATGAAAGTTTCGCCAAACGGAAAAAAACTGGCTGTTGCAATTTGTGATCTGAAAACTTTTGAGGTTTTTGATTTTAATACGGCTACAGGTGTTGTATCAAATTCACTTAACCTTGGTACAAATTATGATGCAGCTTACAGCGTTGAATTTTCACCTGACGGTACAAAACTATACGGAACCCGTTGGGAAACCCCTGATCTCTTTCAATGGGATCTTTGCGCTGGTTCCCATGCAGATATTATTAACTCAAAATATTCTATTACAACGCAAACGGCAGCACTATCAGGAATGCAGTTGGCGCTTGATGGAAAGATATATATTCCACGAGGATCGATGCAATTATTTATGGCTACAATAAATAATCCAAATGGTGCAGGTGCTGCATGTGGTTTTGTAGAACAGGGTCAATATATTTTTCCAGGAATGCCAATTTATGCGGTGCCAAATTTTATGAGTAGTTATTTTTATCATTTACCGGCCACGTTGCCATCGTTTACATTTGCCGTTAACAATGTATCGAGTTGTTTAACGATGTCATTTACCGCGCCGCCTAATCCAACAATAGCCTGTGCTGCATCGGGTTATTCTTTTACAAGCCTTGAATGGTTATTTGGTGATATTGCCTCAGGCGCTGCTAACACCTCCACGCTTTCAAATCCTGTACACGCTTTTACAGCTTCCGGATCTTATATGGTTTCATTGATACTTAAATATCAATGCGGTGCAGATACTATTAAACAACTTGTAAATACTGCTGCTCATACAGCCACTGTTAATAGTAACCCTGGTAGTTGTTCGTCAGGAGGCTCGGCAACACTTAATATTGCTGGTGGCACAGCGCCATATTCTTACACGTGGCAGCCTTCTATGCAAACAGGGCCTGTTGCTCAGAATCTAAGCTCGGGTACACATAGTGTAATAATTGTTGATGCAAATGGATGTGTTTTAACCAAAACATTAAATATATCTCTGTTAAACACGTTAACCTCTACATTAAATGCCATAAATTCTTTGCCTTGTTATAACTCTAATAACGGTACTGCAAGTGTTCAACTTGCCGGAGGTACAGGAAATTATAATTATAACTGGAATAATAATTCCCAAACAACACCTAACGCTACCGGACTTGCCGCAGGAACGCATACAGTAATTGTTACCGATATTACAACAAACTGCTTTGTAAGTCACACATTTCAAATAGTTGCCCCACCACCATTAATAATAACTATTACAGGCGCAACAGTTTGTGTTAACCAGGCTATTAACCTTTCTGTAAATACTCTTTCAGGATCAAATTTTTATTGGTCAGGGCCAAATTCATTTACATCAACTTTGCAAAACCCCCAAATAGCAAATTCAACAACTGTTATGAGCGGTATTTATACATTAACCGTGACAAATGCCGCTGGTTGTATACAAACTTCATCTGTTAGTGTTTTTGTAACCGATCTTAGTATGCAGACTGCTTCTTCCAATACTCCATGCGCCGGATCTAATTTAATTTTAATTTCACCTGTAAGTAACTCATATCAATGGCTCGGGCCTAACGGTTTTAACAGTACCTTACAAAATCCGGTAATACAAAATGCAACTTCAGGCGCAAGTGGTGTATATACTTTAACCAATTTTATAAACGCATCATGTTCTGCAATAAGTTCTGTTTCAGTAACGATAAAACCTTTACCATTAACACCTTTACTTTTTAATAATGGTCCCTTGTGCGAAGGACAAAACCTACTTTTAAATTATACAAATATTGATGGTAATTATAGTTGGAGTGGCCCTTTAGGTTTTACTTCTAATCAGCAAAATCCTGTTGTGAATTCGGTTTCTGTTGTGAATTCGGGAATTTACACATTAAATGTTACAGGTGTTAATGGTTGTGTAAATACCAACACCAGTCTTGTTTCTGTTTTTGAAAAACCTGTTATAAATTTACCGACACCTGTTGCATGCATGCATAGCGATCTTATTTTTAATGCAAGCGGTGGATCGGTTTATCAATGGGCAGGGCCAAACAATTTTTCTTCGGCAATAGCAAACCCTTCAATTACAAATGTTACAAGTGCTGCTAATGGAGTTTATACATTAAATGTTACAAATAGTAATAATTGTTCTGCAACAACTACATTAAATATCATCGTTAATGCTTTACCGCAGGCTAGTCTGCTTGCAGAGAACGATTTTTGTGTACCATATTGCGCCAAATTTAAAATAAAGAATGGAGCTAATGCTGCACCAATTGTAAGCAATACTTTTATGGTTGATAATAATTTATTTATTGATACAGCAATTAAATATTGTTTTAATAATTCAGCCAATTACGATCTGTATGTTCATTTTAAAGACGCCAACCAATGTGTTAATTCAGCTTCTTTAGTGATCAATGCACATCCCAAACCTAAGGCAGATTTTGAGTACACACCTTTTAAACCACTAGCGGGTATAGATAATGTTATTTTTACAAACACATCTTTGGGTGAGCAACAAATTACATGGAATTGGTTTTTTATAAATAACAATGGCTTTAAAAGTTTTGATAAAAATACTTCGTATTTGTTTGAAAACGCCGGATCTTTTCCGGTTGCAATGATCGTAAAAAACAAATGGGGCTGTATAGATACGATAGTTAAGTCTATAATTATAAATGAAGAATTCAGTATTTATGTGCCAAACGCCTTTACGCCAAACGAAGATGGCGCTAACGAAACTTTTTACCCTTACGCTTTAGGTATTAATAAATATGAGTTGACTATTTTTGACCGCTGGGGAACGGAATTGTTTAATACCAAAGATATTTATGCACACTGGGATGGCTCATATAAAGGCACACCGTGTAAAGAAGATGTGTATGTATGGAAAATAAGTGTAACAGGTAACGATGAAAAGGTAAGGGAGTTAAACGGACACGTTACTCTTTACAGGTAGATGTTTAAATAAAAAAATTCAGATCTATTTTTTCTTTTACCTCTTTTTTAAAAAAGATCAATCCAAAATAAAAAGTATCAATACTTAAACTAACTTCGGGATGTTGTTTTATCTCATTCCAGGCACTTGTCATTTTTGGACTCCAATAAATATCGTCAAAAATAAGAACTGTATTATTGTGTTTTTTTTCTAAAGCCAGCTTAAAATAGTTTAATGTAGCTTCATAAGTATGGTTGCCATCAACATATAAAAGATCAAGTGGAGTTATTTTCTTTAATAATTCAGGTAAAGCCGAATCAAAATTGGCGTTAATAAATTCAATAGTATTAACCTGGTTTTTTTTAGCGAGATCTTCGGCAAACGCTACAAGATTTTTACTACCCTCTATACTTACTACTTTACCTGTTTTGCTGGCCTTTGCCATATATAAAGTATTCAGGCCAATAGATGTTCCTAATTCAACACAATTAACGCAGTTTAAAAAATTAATAAGCTTGTAAAGTATTTCAGATTGTTTAATGGTGCTTATGCCTTTTTGCGCGATCTCATTTACTTTTCTTTTATTGGAATGAAATGTTTTAGAGCCCGCGCCAAGGTCTTCGATCACAAGCTCGGTTGAATCTGTTAAAAGTGAAGCCCTTATTTTTTTCAACTCCTCAAAATCATAAAAACGATTGGTGTTATAAAATACCTCTTCGCATAATTGATAGGCAAAAGGCGAATGAACGCCATGTCCATTACGTTTAGCAATAAAGTAGTGTTTAATATAATTTTTTATCTGGTGAAAATTAATCGCCATTGCACACGCAAAATAAATTCTTTTTTACTTCTGTTGTTTTATAATCCGGTAAATTTATTTTTTCCATATAATACAAATTAAGCATATTCATTTGTTTATCCGGATGTTCTTTATTCCATTTTTTAATGATATAGCGACAATACTGTGGACGCAAAAATGTATAATTATCATTCTGCATATTTTCTGCCAGTTTACGCCAACGATCACTTTTATACATCTTTACAATATGCTCAGGTTTTTTATAATCCACATAATCATTATCTCTGTAAAGATCATATTGTCTACCAATGGAATCCATGCCATGATAAACGAACCAACCGTCTTTTTTTAAAATGCTTGGCGAGAACATGCCCCAGTACTGATCTAACCTGAATGCATTTACCGGATACCAAATTTCTTTTCTTAATTCGTAACCAAACCAGTTAACCGCACTTAAATTAATAATTATGCTAATTGTAATAACAACTATACAAATGCTATTGCAAATATAGTTTAGAGGCGATGTTCTTTTAATACTTAAAATAATAGTTTGCTTTTTTAATTTAAAAGCGGCTTCTATCTTATCCAGTATTTTTTTTGGCAACAGACCAATACCTGTAACCATATTGATGATAAAGAACAAGCCAACATATAAAGTTAAGCCAATACCTGTATGAAGAATTACGATCAGTATAAAAGCTATCCATCTTAAGGTACTTTTTTTTGAAGGCCATAAAATTAAAATAGGTATGGCCAACTCAGTATAAAAAACCAACCAGGTTATTAATTTCATAAGCGCAGGAAATTTATAAAGCAGATCACCGGCAGGCAAACGTAACTGCTCTAAACTTAAAGCATAATAAACTGCGCTGCCGTCTGAACGCCATTCAGGACTGGTTTTTAAGCTTACAGTAAAAAAATAAACAGAGCTTAATAATAATAAGTAACCAATATTAGCAGTTATATTTTGTTTTAAAGGAATAGCTGTTTTTTTTGAATCATAGGAATAACAGGCATGCCATGGTAAGAATAATCCCCAAAATAATGCCAAACGTAAAAGATCGTCACCTGATTGTTGTACAAATAAATTACGGTTGTGTAATGAAATGGTGAGTAACCAAACCATAATTGTAGAAATTTTTGTTTTGTAACCGAATAATAAAAAAAGCGCGAAAATAAAATGTAAAATAAAAAGCGAAAGTACCCAGGTGTATGATCCGCTTAATTCGTGCAGACTCCAATTACCGGGCTTCCAGCCAAAGTTATGAATGAGATTGGTTGGCCACAAACCTTCGTCTGTATAGTGGGCTGTTAGATCCGTACTGCGAATTAAAAGATCGGCAATAACAATACAGGCAATTCCAATACGCAATAAGGCAAGTGCTCTTAGGTCAAGCGAATAGCTTTTTGTAATATAAAAGAGTATTTTTTTTAATTGATAGATAGTGTAAAAATAAAAAAAGCAGGCCAAAGCCTGCTTTTAAATAAAAATAAAATAAATTTATTAGTTACAACCTAAGTTACCGCTAACGCCAACTGTAGGAAAGTTAAAGTTTTGTTGTGTACATAAAACACCCGAGAAAGATGCATTAATAGCTGTTGTAGTAGTATTAACCACTACCTGACCCGTTTTACCATACCAAACAATACCTGAAGGTTGATTAGGTGCGTTAACAACTGTCATAGCACAAGATTGAGGACCGGGACTTGATGCAATTGCATAAGTACCTGAAGTAGGAGGAAATAAAAAGCTTAAAGTAACATCAATACCACCGTTAATACCTTTTAAAGTAATGCTGTTTGTTGAACTGCATGTTGGATTGCTCCAGCCTGCACCACCAACCAATAAACTTGAATTTTGCGTAGCAGGATTAGTTAAAGTTGCAGTTCCTGTAACAGTTTGGTTACCCACATTTGGGTTACCTCCTGTGCCGGTAGCATCTTCTTTATATGTTGGTGTAATTCTATTATCGTCTTTTTTCTTTGCACATGAAAAAATTAAACTTGCAGTAATTACTGCAAAACCCGAGATAATTAAAAACTGTTTTTTCATTTTGAGAGGTATTATATCCAAAAATAGTGAAAATGCCCGAATTTGGCAAATTTTTAGTGTCTAAAATGAGTGAATGGCGCCTTTGGGCTAATAAAACGTTTTTTTCATGATAAAATGCTGTTTTAAAAGTGGACTAACCCTGTAACGGTCTTCCTCATAAAAATCTTTGAGGCCGGTTAATTCCTTTACAATTAAAGGTATTCCCAATTCATCTGCCCATTTTAAAAGTCCTTTAGGATAATTAACGCCTTTGGTCATTGCCATATCAATATCATCGCGCGATGCTACTTTTAAATACAAGGTATCTGCCGCTTCATTTATCAACATAAACAAGATCCTTCTTACAATATTCTTACCCATTTCAACGTCTTTTACGGGCTCGTTTATTTTAGCATCTGCTGCATAATTATAAAAACCACGTCCGCTTTTTTTACCTAAAAAACCTGCTTCCAATAAACGTTTTTGTGATAAGGCCGGTTTAAATTTAGGGTCAAAATAAAATTGAGTCCAAACTGTTTCAGTTACTACATAATTTACATCGTGACCGATCAGATCCATTAATTCAAAAGGACCCATTTTAAAACCGCCAATTTCTTTCATGGCCCAATCAATAGTTGGCATATCGGCAATGCCTTCTTCGTAAATGCGTAATGCCTCGCTGTAAAAAGGGCGGGCCACACGGTTAACAATAAAGCCCGGAGTATCTTTTGCAATAACAGTTGTTTTACCCCAGCCATCAATTAAATTTTTACAGGCAGAAGTAATAGTTGTATTTGTTGCAATGCCGGGAATGATCTCAACCAAAGGCATTAAAGTTGCCGGGTTAAAAAAATGAATGCCTATAACGCGTTCGGGCTTGGTGCAGGATGAAGCGATGGAGGTGATAGATAAAGATGAAGTGTTGGATGCCAGTACGCAATCTTCTTGCACTAATTTTTCAAGTTCTGAAAAAACAGATCTTTTTATTTCCAGTTTTTCTACAATGGCTTCAATAACTAAATTACAGGAAGCCAGATCATTTAAAGCAGAAACAAAATTAATGTTTGATAGAATAGATTGCTGTGCTTCTGGTGTGATCTTTTGTTTTTCAACCAGTTTTGCTAATGAAGCTTTTAAATTGCTTTCTGCCTTTGTAAGCGAATCTTTATTGTTATCGTAAACAATAACTTTATGGCCGGCGGTAGATGCAACCTGTGCAATACCACTTCCCATGGCGCCGCTACCAATAACGCCTATTATAGAATTTTTTGTGAACATAAATTTAAATGTAGAATGATGTGATATCGGAAACCGATCTAATCAATAATTAATTTTTTTCTTAATTTATCTTTTCCAATTTCTATCTCAACTATATAAAGCCCTCTTGTAAATTCGTTCAAATTTACTTTTGCTTTATCGTGGTTGTTTTTACTATTGGCAACTAAGCGCCCTAAATTATCATAGATAAAATAATTAAAAATAGCACCGGTGTATTCAATAGTAACATTGTTTTTTGCAGGGTTAGGATAAATGAGTAAAGCTTCATTAGAAACAGTTGTATTTTGTATTCCTGTTGCAAAACCAATACAGGCAGTGGTATATGTTGAACAGCCATTTGCATCTTTAGTGGTAACCGTATAGCAACCTACCGCTAAATTATTGGCGGTTGCAGCGTTGCCGCCTGTTGGTGTCCAGGTATAAGTATAAGGTGCAGAGCCACCTGTTGCATTTACCGAAGCAATACCATCAACACAAGCACCGCAAGATGCATTGGTTAAACTGGCAACTGCCGTAATACCTGTAACGTTTACTGTTTTTGTTGTCATAACAGTTGTACTTGTATTATTAGCCGCCAATAAGGTTATGGTATGAATGCCGGGTGCATTGAATGATACACTTGGGTTAGTTGCATTTGAAGTAGCAGGTGTACCGCCCGAAAAGGTCCATGTATAAGTGATGGATGAAGTGCTTGTGTTCACCATACTAATATTTATTCCTGTACAGGTTGTAGTGGGTGTATTAAAGTTTGGCGCAGGATTTTGGAATAAATTCGTTTTCAGCATAAATAAACCATTACGTTGATCGCAGGCAAAGATATTCTTGCTCGGAAAGTAGGGGTAAGATCCCCATTGGCCATCATAATCATCGCCTGTCCAATCGTTATTGTTACCTCCACCTTGATAATACGTATCAAAATAACCCACCAATGTTGGAGTAGATGGCGAAGCAATATTGTACAATTGCAAACCATCCTGGTAACTGCTCATAAAGCATAGTGAGTTACTCACCATAAAAGGATTGTGTGGTGTAGTTTGCGTGAATTGGTTTGTAATGGCCAATACCTGTATGTTAGCAGGATTGCTTACGTTAGCTACTTTAATTGGTTTACCGGCAGGAACTTCATCTGTAAACACCAATGTTTGATGGTTTGGTGTTAAAGCGCTACTATGATTATAACCTGAGCCCGAATAAGTAGTTAATGATCCTAATTGTGTAAAGGTATTGTTTGAATTATATTTTAATACATACATGCCCTGGTTACCACAAGACGCATAAATAGTATCATTCACAGGCATCATGTCATGTACATAAGTAATAAAAGAAATATCCTGTTTTAATTCGCGCAGTAATACAGGGCTTGCCGGATTTGCAAGGCTGTATACATTCATGCTGCTTTGGGTATTGTTGCTATAGGTTACACCGGCAACATATAATTTATTTCCATCTACATAAAGTGTATGACCTCTTTTAAATAAATTCTGGTTATCAAATACTTTGTGTACACTATCCGGTAAATATTGCATGTCAAAGATCTGAAAAGAAGCAGGGCCACCATCATCAGTAACTACATAACAATAGTTTTGATACGATTTAATTTCGCGCCAAACAGTATTTGTTTTTTTACCTGCTCTAAAAGCGCAAACAGTTGGCGTTGCAGGATTTGTAACATCTACCCAAAAGGTGCCTGCTGCTGAACCTGCAATAGCATATTCTTTATTTTTTGATGCCTGGTACCAGCCCCAGCAACCTGAATATTTATCACCATAAGAGTTGGTGTAGGTTTCAGGACTGATCAAACTGATCATTGTAAAATTAGAGGCTGCATATGTTTGAGCTTTTGAGCTAAAAGCAGCAATAGCTAATACAAGAAGGAAATAATATTTTAACTTCATAAATTAAATTCTAGTGATTGATGATCAGTTTTTTATTTATCGTTTCACCTTTTTCAGTGATAGAAAGAATATAACTGCCGTTTGCGTATTTGCTAACGTCAACATAATCACTAACCGGTCCGTTGAATTTTTGCTCAAAGATCAATTGGCCTATTGCATTTCTTAATTCTAATTTTGAATCGTTTTGTGTTTTATAATTAACCGATATCAGATCCGATGCCGGATTTGGAAAGAACATAAAATTGCTTTTCTCTGTTGAATTTTTTTTAACTCCTGTAATGGTACTGTAAGCGGCTGTTGGATCTAATAAGAAGATACCATTTTGCATATCCTGCGCAATAATTATTCCGCTTGGTAAATAGGGGTATGCACCCCAGTTACCACGGTAATCCTGTCCAAAATAGTTACCTACATTAAAACCACCTTGCGGGTGTGTATCAAAAAAGCCCGCAACAGTTGCATTGCCCGGCGTGCCAATATTGTAAATGTATAAACCATCCTGGTAGCAAGAAACAATTGCCGTGTTATTGCCAATCAAATATGGATTGTGAGGCGTAGTACCCGGATGTGGTATTAATGTTTGGGTCGGTTGAATGTTGCTTAAATTTTGAACGTTCACAAAACGCATTGGTTGCGCTGTTGGCACTTCATCACAAAAGAAAAGATATTTTCCGTCTTGCGTTAACATGCTCGAGTGATTGTAAGCAGAGCCTGTATAACCTGTATAAGAACCTAATTGCGTAAATGTATTGTTAGAGTTGAATTTATAAATATATAATCCCTGGTAACCGCAAGACGCAAACACAGTATCTTTTCTTACATACATATCATGCACGCTTGTAATAGATGGATAATCCTGTGATAATGATCTTAGCAATACCGGAGCTGTTGGTGTTGCTAAACTGTAAACGTTCATAGATTGATATCCTGATGTGTAAGTTGTAGAACCAATGTACATTTTATTCTGATCTATCCAGATAGTATGGCCACGCTCAAAATAAGTAGTACCATTATGAACCACCGTTACTGTTGCAGGCAAAGTGCTCATGTCAATTATCTGGAATGTATTTGGTGCAGCATCATCACTTACAACGTAGCAATAATTCTGGTAGGTTTTCATCTCTCTCCATGTACAGCTTTGTTTGCCGGGCACAAAAGCACAAACAGTTGGTGTAGCAGGAACTGTAACGTCAATAAAATAAGTACCGCTGCTTGAACCTACAATAGCATATTCTTTATTGGTGCTGCTTTGGTGCCAGCCCCATGAACCTGAGTAACGACGGCCATCTCCTCCAATACCAACAGTACCGTTGTTTGGATGGATCATACTTATTAAACTAATATTTTGACTTGGATAAGTTTGGGCTTGTGAAAATATAGAAGTAAAAACAGCAAGGAAGAATAAAATTTTTCTCATTTGTAAATAGTTAAGTTATACTAACAAATATAAACTTTTTGGCAGAGTAAAGCAACGACGTTCGTCTAATATATTAACCGTTTGTAGGAATGATTTAACAAAATAGCAGGATTTTCCTAAATTTTAGATTTAAAATTTTAATGATTGATCACTACTTTTTTAATGGAGACTGCGTTATTCTCGTATACTGAAAGTATATAAGGTCCGCTCTCCAGTTCACTAACATTAAGGGTTTCACTTATAGTACCATTAAATTGTTTTTCTAAGATCGTTTGCCCAAGCATGTTTTTTAACTGAAGTTTAGAAGATCTTGTAGTTGTATAATGAACGGCCAGTTTATCTTTAGCCGGATTTGGATAAATGATAAGATCGTTGTTTTGTAAAGCGTTATTTTTTATGCCAACCGGATTATTATATGCATCTGTTGGATCTAAAATAAATACTCCGTTCTGCATATCTGCAGCAATAATAATACCACTTGGTAAATACGGATAAGCACCCCAGTTACCGCGATAATCCTGCCCTCCATAATTATTGGTATTTGCACCACCTTGTGGAAAGGTATCAAAGCTGCCCGAAACCGCTACATTACCGGGTTGTGAAATATCATAAATATATAAGCCTTCCTGGTAACAAGAAACAATAGCCCATTTATTACCTATCAAAAAAGGATTGTGCGGTGTTGTAGTTGTAAAAGGTTGCCAAATTTGTACTGGTTGTATATTGTTTAAATTCTCAACGTTTACAAAACGAATTGGTAAACCGGCGGGCACTTCGTCACAAAACAATAAATGTTTTCCATCCTGTGTTAAGCCACTTGAATGATTATAAGCGCTTGCCGCGTAATTTGTATAAGAGCCTAATTGCGTAAATGTATTTGTGCTGCTATTGTATTTAAATACATATAAGCCCTGATTGCCGCACGATGCATAAATGGTATCGTGTCGCACATACATATCGTGTACATAACTTATAAATGGAAAATCCTGTTTTAACTCACGAAGTAAAACGGGTGCAGATGGTGTTGCAATGCTGTAAATATTCATAGATGAACCAACATTAGTGCTATAAGTAACACCGCCAACATATAATTTATCGCCATCTATCCAATGTGTATGGCCTGATGCAAATAGTGCATTGCTATTATGAACAACAGTTACTGTTGCTGGCAAGGTACTCATATCAACTATTTGCAACGTGGGTGCTGTACCATAATCACAGGTAATAAAACAATAATTCTGATAGGTTTTTACCTCACGTACCGTAACTCCTGAAATACCAGGAACAAAAGCCGAAACACTTGGTGATGCCGGAGCGCTTACATCAATAAAATAAGTACCACTGCTGCCACCAACAATGGCGTATTCTTTATTTAAACTGCTTTGGTACCAGCCCCAGCAACCATTGTATCGCCTGTCATCCGGACCAATACCAACTGTGCCATTGTTTGGGTGAATAAGGCTGAGTAAATTTATTTTATAGCTAGGATAAGTTTGTGCTTTAAAAAGAAAAGAAGAAAAAACGAAAAAATAAAACAAGATCTTTTTCATGGTACTTTTATTTATAACGAATTTAATCTTTTAAAAGAATTAAAACAAGGCCGTTAACCCAAAATGGATCTTGCCGCTGCGAAGATCAAAACCATTATTGAATTGATTGCCCAACGCATAATTTAAGGTTAAGATACCGGCTTTAGTTTCAAAATTAATGCCGGCACCCACGCTCATTGGCATATCGCTAATGTAAAGTCCGTTGCTTGTATTTTCGTACCAGGCACCTTCTGTAAATAATAATAAATTAGAGTTTTGCGAGAATAAAAAACGGTATTCCAATGTTGGAATAACATAACTCGAAGCAAAAATACTTTCTTCATCAAAGCCACGCAACGTTCTTAAACCGCCCATACGAAATAATTCATTTTTAAAAATGGTAGAGTTGCCAAAAACAGAAGCGCCCTGCACACCTAAGCGTAAAACATTATTGCGGTATAATTGAATGAATAAATTTACATCACCTTCAAATTGGTATTGGGTAGAACGTAATAATAAATTCTGGTAAGCAACTTCGTTTACTTTTGCATTGCGTTTAATGCTGCGGTTACCGGTTTGCCCGGTTAAATTAACGGCAATTCCCTTATGGGGATTAAAACGATAATCCAGTTTTTCAAAAGTAACACCTGCGCCGTAAGATTGTGTAGTAATATCAGCATAATCGGGCAGGGTAGTAACAAATTGCAAACCGTTAGTAGATATTAAATTGGTATTACGTTGTTTGTAAAAGATCTTAAAATTATTGAGGCCTTTAAAATAGTATTGTAAACCAATGTTGTTGTTAATATCAATAAAAGATGTATCCCGCCTGTAGATCTTTAAAGAATAGTCGGTTCCAACCGGTGTGCCAAATAAATAAGGATAAATTACCCTGCCTTTAAAATCCTGCGTTTGCGTTTGCAATCTTCGCCATTCCAGGTCAAAGGTTTCACCATTCCTGAAGATGCCATTCACCACTTTTAGTTTTACATCTCCGGTTATTACCGTTTTTTTAGTTGTGGCATCGGGCAAAAAACCAATGATCCCGTCAAACTGAGAGGCGTTTTTTTTATCTAAAAATAAAATAAGCTTGTTTGATTTATTGGTCAACCGTACCAATTGTGTTTGCTTTTCAAATACAAAAGGCAACTGTTTTATTTTTTGAGAAATGCTGCGCAGCAACTCTTCGTTATAGGGCATGTTTTCTTTAACGCCTAAATAGCGGTGTAAAAAAGCACGGTTAACTTTTGCATTGCCCATTAAGGTGATGGAGTCTATCTTAAATAATTTATTTTTTTCTACATTTAAAACGCCACTCAGGCTGCCTTCCTGCGTTTCTACACTATCCAACTTTACAGACACAAACGGATAACCGTTATTCTCGTAAAATGAGATTATTTTTTCAAAGCTTTTGGCAACTTCTTTGTACTTAAACGGTTTATTAAAATATAATTTCTCGCTTATGCCTAAACGTGAGGCAAGACTTGGATTTAAATTACCCAATTTTAAATAAGCTACTTTGTAAATTTGATTTTCCGAAACATAAGCGGTTACCGAAGTACTATCTACAAAAGTGCTATCATTTGTTGCTAATAAATAACCCTTATTTTGCAGGGTTAAAATAATATTATCTAACTCTTTTAATGCTTCTGCTTTTGAATTTAGTTTTTTGCGGTAATTTAATTTTGCCGTTACACTTTTAGGCGGCGCAATAATATTAAGGTTTACTGTCTGCGCCCATAAACCGGTACAGAACAATAAAAGAAAGCTTAAAAGACAATATGTTCGTAAGAATTTCAATAGTTAAAATAACGCTAATTCAATAATTTAAGTATCTTAGACACTTAATTCACTACAAAATTAACATTATCATGCGTAAAATTTACATTCAGGCTTTAGCCTTGTTTTTTACAACCGTATCAATGGCCCAGGCGCCAATTACTTTAACGGCAGCAAACTTTCCGGGAAGTAATGATACTTTGCGATATACCAATGCACAATTAAACTCAGTTGGCAATTATACGCAAACAGGCGCCAATTTTACGTGGAATTTTAGCAGCCTTGTTTATTCTAGCCAGGGTGTAAGAGATTTTAAATTAGCTATACAAACACCTTATGCTTTTTTCTTTAGCCCAACCGATTACGGTGAAAAAATTGCAGATAATATTTCGGCCGGTCCGTTAACTATAAACGATTATTATAATTTTTATAAGAAACAAACCACTCCCATTAACGCTTTTGTGGCAGATGGTATTGGTATGACCTTTAGCAGCATTCCTGTACCAAGTTATTTTTCTGATAAAGATGAGTTATATACTTTTCCTTTAACTTATGGAGATTATGACAGTACTACTTTTAAATTTTCAACACCAACTACAACGGCTTTGCCTTTTACCTATAAAAAACAAGGCTACCGTGTTACAAAAGTAGATGGCTGGGGAACAATAACCACGCCTTATGGCAGCCAGGCTTGTATACGTTTGCTTACAACACAGTATTCGCAAGATACTATAAAGTACAATAGTTTTTCTTTTGGTTTTCCAAATTACCAGCGCAGTTATCAGTGGTTAACGGCAACAGAAAAAATCCCTTATTTAGAAGTAAGTGGTGCTTTAGCAGGCGCTAATTTTACACCTAACCAGGCAAGATACCGCGATACCTATCAAAATCCGGCAGGCGTTCATGAAAATGCAGACTTAAATGCGATAGAGTTCTATCCAAACCCCGGAACCGATAAATTATGGCTTAATTTTACCCGAAAAGGCGAGTTTTTTGTTGAGGTTTTGGATATAAGTGGTAAGGTACTAAAAGCAGAGAATATTAATTCGGATAATATGCCCCAATCTATTGATATTGCTGAGCTAAGCCCTGCTATTTATATTATAAAAGTAAAAGAAAAACAGCAGGTTTATTTTTACAAATTCATAAAACAATAAAAAAACAATTATTTATTTTTTTTAATTTAATTATTCTGCTATTTTCGCAATGTTAAAACACTAAAACTATGTCACACGATCACGGACACGATAATCATTCAAACGAACCAAAGCCGGTTTCGTTTACAGTACCATTTATTATGGCATCAGTTTTACTGGTGATCATTTTTTTATTTTTAAGCCTTTGCGACCCTAAAAAACATGGCGAGTGCGAATGCAAAGAAAATTGCAGTAAAGAATGCATGGAAGCCTGCGAAAAAGGTGACCATAGCAAACACCCGCATGGTGGCCATGAGAACGATGCTCATGCAACCGAAGCAAAATCGGAGCATGTAGAAGTAAAAGATACAATGGCCGTTGAAACTACAGAACCTAATGTGGCAGATACAACACACAAAACAGAAGCTGCTCACGAAGCACATCACTAATAATAAAATTCTTTAAACGAAAGCCATTCCCAAAAGGAGTGGCTTTTTTATTAATACTGATATATTTTATAGAATATTAATCTTTAGTAAAAACAATATGAAAAAGTTTTTTATTTTATTTCTCATCATTCTTCATAAATTGATCATTTGTCAGGAAAAAATAATCACAGACTCCACGCTTTTTTCTAATGCAAAGATTGACTCAACAATTAATGATGATACTATTAGAACACATTATACCGATTGCGTTCTGAAATCAAAAGCTTATTATAAAAAGAAGAAATACTATGAAACTACATTTTATCATAATGGAAGTATAAAGATTCAAATGATAAGAAAACGCGATCGAGATAGTACAATCGTATATTTTAAAACCTACGATGAAGAAGGTAATCTTATTTTTGATCAACAAAATAAAAAAAAGTGTATTGCCTACGATCGTGCGGAAGGAATGGTGATTTATGTAAACATGAAAAAGAATGAACCACACGGAAAAGGTAAGAAGTATAAAGATGGTAAGTTATATGAAACCATGAATTACAAAAATGGGTACCTTTCGGGAAAATCAACAGTTTATGATACAGAAACTAATGAGATTATTATGGTTGAAAATTATCTTAATGGAAAATTAAATGGAGAATCTCTTTATTATAATAAAGGAAAAGTACTATCTCGAAGGATTTTTTATAAAGATGATTGCCCTTTTAAAGTACAATCATATAACAGTGTTGGCGCGTTGATACATGAAACTACAGATTTAAGAGAAATAAATTGGCGATATAGATCAACTGAATACTGTAACCAATAAAAGTAATTGATCTAGTTTTTATCTATGTCGAATCAATCTCTTATGGAAAATCAAACTTACTCAGTCACTAATTTCCACGATCTTGTTTCTACAAAATTTCATGGAGATGTAAATGCGCTTTGCTGGAACCGTGAATTAAAAGGAGATTTTGCAGAGATCATTAAAAAGGTAAAGCTGAGTGGAAATATAACAACCATTGAAGAAGAAGAATTGTTTGAGCTTAAATTAAGTGAAGAAGGACAAGCGGCCCGCGAAATTCTTTTAAATGATCTTCAATTATTAAAAGCGCATGGCGCAGCGCCGGTATTGAATGTGATCAATTATTATGATAAAGATGATTCATTCTTTTCAACCGATGTATATTCTTTTCATGTAGATCGTTCGCCTATACCAACCTCTACCTTTTTATGTACATATTATGGCGCACCAAGTGAGATATTACCAAATGCTCAAGGCATGCAAAAAATACTGATCCCTGAAATTCGCACCGAGCTTAAAAAACAATATGGCGGTACAGAAGAAGGTTTTGAAACATTTTTAACTGAAAATTTTTATGATCTGCATTACCAGGCAAAACCTGGTGCACAGATAATCAACTTAGGTCTTGGCAACTTGTGGCGTTTGGCGGTAGATCATCCTGAAAGCGAGGTTTTGCCTTGTCTGCACCGGGCACCAAAAGAAAAATCGGGTGAAAGCAGGTTGCTACTGATATGCTGAACAGAAAAAAGTAAGTGAAAAATAAAGTAGGGTCTTATTTTTTTCTTTCACCAATTTGTTGTCTCCACATGGCGTAATACAATCCTTTTTCTGCTAAAAGATCATCGTGTTTGCCCTGCTCAATTATTTTGCCTTGCTCTAAAACATAAATTTTATCGGCATGCATAATGGTAGATAATCGGTGTGCAATTAAAATAGTGATCTGTTGTTTTGAAGCACTGAGGTCGCGCATGGTTTCCGAAATTTCTTCTTCGGTAATAGAATCTAAAGCTGAGGTTGCCTCATCAAAGATCAATAATTTTGGATTGCGTAATAAAGCACGGGCAATTGATAAACGTTGTTTCTCACCACCGCTTAATTTAATGCCACCCTCGCCAATAGTTGTGTAAATACCGTTGGCTGCGCGTTTTAATAAGTTGTGGCAGGCTGCTTTTGATAATACCTGTAAGATCTCATCATCTGTTGCGTTTGGTTTTACAAACAATAAATTGTCTTTTATAGTACCACTAAATAATTGAGAGTCCTGCGATACCAAACCTAATTGCATTCTTAATTCGGTAAGGTTTATTTTTGTAGATTCAATGTTGTTGTACAATACTTGTCCGGTATTTGGTTTGTATAAACCAAGCAATAATTTTACCAAGGTTGTTTTACCGCTTCCGCTAGGTCCAACAAAAGCAATGGTTTCACCTTGTTTAATATGAAGGTTAATGTCTTTTACAGCATAACCGTTTGCAACATTATGTCCGAAAGAAAGATCTTTAAACGATACTTCTTTTATCTCACCTAAAGCCGAAGGACTGCTTGGTACTTCTTCAGATTCTGAATTTACCAGTTTTGCAAAATTATCCATGCTTACTTTTGTTTCGTTGTAAACAGCAATCACATTTCCTAATTCCTGTAAAGGATTAAAAATAAAGAAAGAGAAGAACATTAAGGTAATAAGATCTCCAACTTTTATATCGCCTTTAAAAACAAAACAATATAAACTAAATACCAGGGCAGTTCTTACCAAATGCACCGTTGTACCCTGTATGAAGCTTAACGAACGTATAAAACGAACTTTTTTTAATTCAAGACCTAATATTTTTAAAGTAGTTGAATTTAAGCGTTTTTCTTCCTGCTCAATTAAGCCTAAACTTTTTACAAGCTCAATATTTCTTAACGATTCAGTGGTTGCACCGGCTAAGGCTGTAGTTTCGCCCAATATTTGTTTGGAAATGTTCTTTATCTTTTTTCCAAGAAAAGAACTCACAATTGCAATGATAGGAACTGTGGCAAGATACAAAGGACCCAGCCATATGTTGATATTCATTGCGTAGATAAATACAAATATGATGCCAACTATGGATTGAAAAATAAGTGAAATAAAAAGATTGACAAAGCGTTCTGTATCTGCTTTTACTTTTTGCAATTTTCCAAGTGTTTCGCCACTCCGCTGATCTTCAAAATCTTTGTACGGAAGCGATAAAGCTTTTTTGATCCCATCTGTATACATTTGCGCGCCCGTACGTTGAATAACAATGTTCGTAAAGTAATCCTGAAAATTCTTTGCAATACGCGACATCATAGCTGCGCCAATAGAAAGCCCCACAAAGAAAAGGAGATTAGAAAGAAAATCATCCCAGGTATTGAAAATGCTACCGGGAGCGCCCTGCTTATAACCAAATTTATTGATCAGCTTACCGGTAATGATAGAATCGCAAAGAGAAAAACATTGGTTAATAGTTGCAAGAATAAGCGCAATTATTAAAAGTTTTTTATGTTGTTTTAAGTAGTGGAGTAGTATCTTCATAAATATAAGCAGCAAAGGTATGAAGTTTTATTTCACGCATTTGCTGCTTATAAAAATACTAAAGTTAAATTAAATTAAGGTAGTGTTACCGAATAAGTTGTTGGTAATGGCGTGCCATAAGAATAATATTTAGCTTTATCGGTTGCAACATCATAATAGGTTCCTGCATTATATATTTGAGCGTGAGGATAAAGTTTAAAATAATATGTACCGTGTAAGCCACCAAAACTATACATGAATTGACTTACGGTTGATGTTGTGATCAAATTTATATAAGAATACTCATAACTCATGGGATCATTGATATCTATGGTATTATTTTGACTTACGAGAATTAAAACTCCACGAGAAATAGTTGATGTAGGCGTATTTATTGTAAATTTTACAGAGTACGAACTGCTGTTTGGTACAACTTTAAAAGTGTCAACAGTTGCGCTAATAAATGTGTAGGTTGGTTTTTCAAGGATATTTGAATTTAGATAATACGTACCGTTACCGGCAAATGATATCTGTTGTTTTTGATTAGTGCCGCAACCCGGTTTATTAAATAAAAAAGTATAAGTTCCCGGATCAACATTGCTTAAAGTATAATTACCTGCAGCATCTGTAACTGTAGCGTAACTTGTTCCCTGTATCTCTACAGTTGTAGTATTTAATCCGGCTGTATAAGTAGCGCCGGTTTGATCGTATTGCATTACTTTACCGGTAATGGTGCCTGCGCTTAAAGATGAAGGGCCTTGCGGACCTTGTGGGCCTTCAGGTCCGGTTACTTTTTCTTTTTTGCAAGCCGTTAACGCTGTAATGCAAAGAATAGATAAAATTAGTTTTTTCATTATTCGGGGTTTATGATTTGTTTACTTTACGAAACAGGACGAGCTAGCGTTGGGTAAATAAAATAAAAAAGGGTATAAAGAAGTCTTTATACCCTTTTATTAAAAAAATAAATAATTATGGCATTGTTAAAGTAAATGTAGTTGGCAGGGGAGTACCAACACCTGTAAATACCTGTTTACCCAAGGCATAATCGTAATAGCCGCCACTGGTAAAAGTATTAGGATAAACTTTAGCATAAAAAGTTGAGCCACTTGGAAACGAATTAAAAAAAGTAGCGCCAGTACTTGCGTTATTTGCTGTGCTTGATGTGTTCGCGCTTAATATGATAGTTTGATAGCTATCGTAAGTAGCGGGGTTTGTAGGATCAATAGCGTTTGTGCTACTGTATATGATAATTGCATTTCTGCTTTTGGTGATAGGAGTGTAGGCTAGATTAACGCGAATGCTTGTTGAAGAAGAGATAACAGTATCTTTTACATATCCGGCGTTAAATGTAAATGTTGCTTTATCGCTTACGCTTTCGTCAATATATAAAGTTCCGTTGCCCGGAAATGTGATCTGCTGATATTTTCTTAATCCGCAATTTGGTTTTAGGAGGCTGAGGTCGTAAATGCCCGGTGCAAGATTGGTTATTGTAAAATTTCCTGCAGCGTCAGTGGTAGTAGAATTTGTAGTAGCATCAACGCTTACGGTGGTAGTATTTAAACCTGTGTTATAAGGTGTGCCGTATTGATCGTATTGTTTTATTTTACCAATAATTGTACCTGTTGTTCCGGTTCCGTTTGTTCCATTAGTACCGTTTGTACCTGCCGGGCCTTGCGGACCTTCAATTGTTTCTTTTTTGCAAGATGCTAATGCAACAATGCATAGCGCTGAGAGAATTATTTTTTTCATTTTTAGTTTTTTAAGAACCCTAAATATAAAAATTATTTTGTGCCGGTCGGAAATAAAAAAAGGATGTAAAATTTAATTTACACCCTTTAATTATAACTTTAAAAAAAACTACTGGGCATTCCAACCACCATCAACAGGTATAGCTGTACCTGTAATAGTGCTTGCGTGATCTGCTGCTAAAAGCAAAGCGGTTTGCCCTAATGTTTCAAGGCTTACAAAATTTTTAACTGCTTGCTTGTAGAGCATTACTTTATTTACAACATCACTTTCACTCATGTTGTGCGCTTTTGCCTGATCGGCAATTTGTTTTTCTACTAATGGTGTTTTTACATAACCCGGGCAAATAGCATTAACAGTAATGTTGAATGGGGCACCTTCTAAACCTAAAGTTTTTGTAAAGCCCACAATACCATGTTTACTTGCTACATAAGCACTTTTAAATTCAGAAGCTACCAAACCGTGTGCTGAAGCAATGTTAATGATCCTTCCAAATTTGCGCTCTTTCATTCCCGGCCAAACGGCTTTAGATAAATAAAATGCAGATGTTAAGTTAATACCAATGATGGCATTCCATTTTTCATCAGGGAATTCATCAATTGGCGAAACATGTTGAATGCCGGCGTTATTTATCAATACATCTATCTTTCCAAATTTAGCGATACCATCGCTTACCATTTTACGAAGTTCGTCGGGTTTTAGCATATTAGCATTGCTAAACATAACCTGAATGCCAAATTCTTTACCAACGCCATCGGCAATTTCCTGTCCGTTTGGCTCAAGACCATTAAAAATAATATTGTATTGTTTTGTTTTTGCAAATTCACGTGCAATACCTAAACCAATTCCACTCGTACTTCCTGTAATTAAAGCTGTTTTCATGATAAATAATTTTTAAATAGATTATCAAATCTAACAAAGATTTTTACCTAAAAAAAGATTTTTGCCTCTTTTATTATTTATCCTTTTTAAAGCGATAAATGGGCTCAATGTCATCTTTCTCCTGGTGCGATACATTTAACTCAGTTATCAATCCGTTATTTAAGCCGTATACCCATCCATGGATCTCTATCTTCTTTCCGTCATTCCAGGCATTTTGAACAATGGTTGTTTTGGCCAGGTTTCTTACCTGTTCCATTACATTAAATTCAGTTAAACGATCTGCTCTTTTATCTTCATCAGCAATGGCATCTAATTCGTGGCGATGTTTAAAATAAACATCTTTAATGTTCCTTAACCAGTTATCTACTAAGCCATAAGAGCCGTTGCCCATTGCTGCCCGTACGCCACCACAACCAAAATGGCCGCAAACAATTATGTGTTTTACGCCCAATACATTTACCGCATATTCTAAAACACTCATTAAGTTAACATCAGTGTGTACTACCATATTGGCAATATTCCTGTGCACAAACATTTCACCACTTTCGGTATTTGTTACTTCATTAGCGGGCACACGGCTATCGCTGCAGCCTATCCATAGGTAATCGGGCTTTTGACCTAATGATAATTTTTTAAAATATTCAGGGTCGTCAAATGTTTTCGACAAGGCAAATAGCCTGTTGCCATCTATCAATTTTTGGTAAGCTTTATCCATTATTATGTTTTAATAAAAAACCACTTCGCCGGTTTCCAGATTGTGCATGGCTCCAATTATTCCAATCTCACCGTTATCTACCATTTGTTTTAGAATACTGCTTCGCTCCATGATATTTTTCACACTACGCTTTACGTTGATCTCCGAAACATTTTCAACGAAATTAGAATTGTTTGAATTTCTTTCGCTTGTAGTTACTTTCTCTTCGTAAACGGCAGGTTGGATCTTTGAAAGAAGTTCAGTTAAATTGCCCATTTCAACATGGTCACAAGCTCCTTTAACCGCACCACATTTGGTATGGCCAAGAACCACGATCAATTTTGAGCCGGCAACTTTGCAGGCAAACTCCATACTTCCTAAAATGTCTGTATTAACTATATTACCGGCAATTCTAACCGAAAAAATATCACCCAAGCCCTGGTCAAAAATAAGTTCGGCAGAAGTTCTTGAATCTATACAGCTAAGTATGGTAGCAAATGGCCACTGACCATTTACCGTTTCGTTAGCTTGTTGTAACAGATCTCTGTTACTCATTAAATTATTCATAAATCTTTTATTACCTTCTTTTAAAAACTCCAAAGCTTTTTTTGGAGTCATATTTGCCTGAGATTCTCTATTATGTGCTTTCATATTTTTTTAATCAAATTAATTTTTTAAATAACTGTTTTTTTATATTTCGAATGAGCTACCGTAATGGATTAATTTTTGGTTAGCATTATTTAGTTTCTGTATATTTAATAAGTTCAATGTCTATTTTTTTCTGTTGTGCTGCAATGATAAAATCAGAGATCACATCCTGAGAGTCTTTATTTATTTTTTTATTTATTGACCCATCAATAATTAATTTACTTCCGGGTTTTACTTTTTCAAAAAAGCGGATCAAGTATCCTTTATTAAAAAAAGTAACATGCTGTGGTAATTTCAAAAGATAATAAAGTTTCCCGTCAATAGTGTTGCTGCTTGATTCGAAAGAGTGTTTTACATTATCACGTATGATAAAAAAAACTGCAACCAAAATACCTACGCCAACACCTTTTAAAAGATCGGTCAATAACATTACCAATATTGTAATAATAAATGGCAAAAATTGTTCGAGTCCTGATTTAAATTGTTGTTTAAAGATCTCGATCTTGGTAAGTTTAAAACCCGTAACAATTAATATCGCCGCCAAAGAAGAATTAGGAATGAGTGATAATAAACCCGGAAAAGTAATAACGCTGATCAATAAAAGAGACGCATGAATAATTACCGATAATTTTGTTTTGGCACCTGAATTGATATTTGCCGAACTCCTTACGATAACCGATGTAACAGGTAAGCCGCCTACTAAGCCCGATACAATATTACCTGCACCCTGTGCAAATAATTCACGGTTAGAGTTGGTTTCATTCTTTTCAGGATCAAGCTTATCGGTTGCTTCAATATTTAATAATGTTTCTATACTTGCAACGAGGCCAAGTGTAAAAGCAACGGTCCAGAATTTTATGTTACCCATAAAACCAAAATCAGGAAAGGCAAGATTGGCTCGAAGATCGGCAAGATCTTTAATTACTGGTAAGCTTACCAGGTGCTGCTCATCTATGTGTAAAAATTGCGATGGATTAAATGCAATGGTTAATAAAATACCTACAATTACAACCAATAATGGTGCGGGTAAGTTTGAAAGTACCTTGTTGGTGGTATAGAATTTTTTACCGCAAATAATAAGCAGTGCAAAAGAAATTATACCAATTAACAAAGAGCCCGGTGTAATAAAATTTACCATATGTACCAATTCGGTAAAAGAATTCTCTCCATCGAGTTGAATAAATTCCATATCACCTTCAGGATCTTTGTCGTAACCAAATAAATGTGGTATTTGTTTTATGATCAAAATAATACCAATGCCGGCAAGCATGCCTTTAATTACTGCGTTTGGAATATAATTGCCAAGGCCCCCGGCCTTTAAAATACCTAACAAAATTTGTATAACTCCTGCAAATACAACAGCTGCTAAAAATATTTCGTAGCTTCCCAGTGTTGCAATAGCACTTATTACAATAGAGGTTAAACCTGCTGCAGGCCCTGATACGCTGTATCTTGCACCGCTTAATGTACAAACAAGTATGCCGCCTACTACACCCGAAATAATGCCAGAGAATAAAGGAACATTGCAGGCCATTGCTATTCCTAAACAAAGTGGGAGGGCAACTAAAAAAACTACCAGGCCGGCTTTGATATCAGCGCCAATTGTTTTTGAACTCATATATAAGTTAAAATTTTTTTTACTGTAAAACATAGCTTGATCAACAAACTTTATTGAACATGAATAATGATTTGATTTAATAAATAACCTTGCGCATTGCATTAATGCGCCTTAACTGAATTACGCTTTGGGAGGCGGAATGGTTATTTTTTGAAAAAAAGAAAAATAGGAATCTTTAAGAGAAGGATATAAATGTGTTTTAGAGTGAAGATCGGCAAAATTAAAATTTAACGAATGGTAAATGGCATCATCGCTATCACTGTCGGTTTCATCACCATCGTTACCTGAGCTGTCATCTTCTGTACCTTTTTTAGCTAATTCGGTTCCATGGTTTTGTGCTTCCTCTTCTAAAATAGGAACATACTGAAATACAGTGAAGATCATTCCAGCAAGAAAAATAAAAACAAATATGAAGCGTAATTTTTTCACTCGGGAAACAAATCTATATAAAATTTAAATAAAAGTAAAATTTAAAAAGCAAAAAGATGTTATAAGAACACGCTAACCTTAGTCGAAAGCAGGAACAAATGTAAGTTCAAATACAAGCGAATAGGCATTGCTCTTAACATTCGGTACCTGGATACCAAGGGTAATAGGCATTTTTTTAAGAGGATAATAAATAACACCAAAGGATGTATAGCAGAGGGCATTTGTTCCTAAAACGCTTTCGGCCATTAAATGAAATTTTTCAGTTACAGGTACTTCTGTTCCACCCCATATTCCAAAACGATTGCCTTGCCCTCCGTAATGCATGCTGTTATAATAAGAGCCCAAAACCAGCGAAGATTTTTTAAGGAGTACATCGCTGAATTTTATATTAACATAAGCTAAACCGGCCTCGCGCCTTGTTTTATTATCCCTAAAATTAAAACCATATTGAGCACCAATGGCTATTGAGATCTTTTCAGACAGATCAATTTTTTTTAAAGCATTTAAAAGTAATAGTGGATTATATGGATCTTTATCGGTGGTGTCATTTTCTATAAAGGAATGATTCTTTTCACTAAAGTTAAGGCCAAGTATATTTACGCCTGCTTCAAAGTTTTTTCCAAGGCCCAGATCCAAAGTTGTATTTGATTGAATGATCTCGTTAAAATTGATTTGTTGTTGGAAAAATAATTTGTGTTTAGGCGTAACTTCTGCAGAAGGAACGTTAATGAAATTTTGTTGTGCATTAATTGCAAGAGAGCCAAATAAAATTAATATGAGTAAATGTTTTTTCAATATTAAATTTATGAGAATAAATAATAGCAAATGCAAATAAGTACGCCTTGCAGTAGCATTGTGCCATCCAAAATAAAATAATGATAGTGTGTTATTTTTTTAACTTTTTTGCTGTTTAAAAAGAATAAAGTAGTAATTGCTGAAATAATAAAAGCAGGAAGTACAAAAGCAAGATGCGTATTATAATAATGAAAGAAACAAAGTACTAAAAACAATAGCATATAAATGTTTGCAACCTGCAAGGCTCTTTTTTCTCCTATGATAAGTGGGATTGTTTGTAAACCTGCCTGTTCATCGCTTTTCATATCACGTATGTCAAAAGGAATAGTGATGGCAAACACAAAAATAAACCGCTCAATAAGCATAGTTATAACATGCCATTTATTATAAGCCTGTCCGCTTTGTATAATTGGTAAAAGAATAGTTGTAGCTGCCCAAACCATTGAAATAAGAAAAATTTTAAGACATGGAATTTCACGGAGTCTGAAAATGATTTTTTTTGTTTTAAAAACCGGTAATGAATAGAATAATGTAATAACACCTAAAGGAAAAAGTGTAATAAGTACGATCTTTTTAGCCATTGCTGCAGCAATAACAAAACCAAGAACCGAAACACTTACCAATACATAAAATGCGATTTTATTATCTTTTACCCAACTATGCTTTTCGTTATTAAGCGAGGCAGGATTTGTAACTACAGTAATAAGCCTGTGTAAATTATATTCGAATATGGTTGCGAAAAAAATAATGAACAGGTAGGGGTGCAATTGCGGTTGCATACCCAGTTGTACTTGTGTGCCTAGCGTTAAAACAACCGCAGCCAGTGAAATGTAGATATTTGTGTTAATTATGAAATTAAAAAATTTCAAAAATTCGATGTTTAATTTATGATCTAAAGTTAAATGATTAAACCCATACTAAGTACTTTTAGTATGGGTTTTTATGACTAATTTTGTGCCATGCGTTTAAATTCAGTTATTTTTTTGGGAGCTTTTTTGGCGGGCTCACTTGTATTAAAAAGCCAGGATATGGCAGTAAAGGGTATTAAAGAAGATATTTCTTTTTTAGCATCAGATAAATTAAAAGGACGAGGAACATCTTCTCCTGAAGAATTATTGGCAGCGGAATATATCGCCCAAAAATTTAAAAAAACAGGACTTACAAGTTTTAATAATTCTTATTTAAAACCGTTTACCTATAAGAAAAACACAAATCCACATGATACATCTACAGTGGATGTTAAAGAGAAAAAAGCAAACAATGTTGTAGGTTTTTTGGATAATAAAGCACCTTATACAATAGTAATTGGCGCGCATTACGATCATTTAGGCTTGGGTCATGACCATAATAGTTTGGATGCTAACCCCGATGGAAAGATACACAATGGAGCAGATGACAATGCCAGCGGAACAGCAGGTGTTATTGCCCTGGCAGAGTATTTTAGTAAGAATAAAATAAAAGAGCCCTTTAATTTTTTATTTATCTGCTTTAGCGGAGAAGAATTAGGTTTACTTGGCTCAAAAAAATATTGTGAGAACTCAGATATTGAATTAAGCAAGATCAATTACATGATCAATATGGATATGATCGGAAGACTCAACGATTCAACAAAAAAACTATTGGTTTATGGTGTTGGTACATCGCCGGTTTGGGTGCCTTTAATAGATTCTCTTAAAACTGATTTCAGTATTAAAAAAGATAGCAGTGGAATAGGGCCAAGCGATCAAACCTCTTTTTATTTAAAAGATATTCCTGTTTTACATTTTTTTACCGGTCAGCATAGCGATTACCATAAGCCAGGTGATGATATTGAAAAAATAAATTATAAAGGCGAAGCGGATGTTTTAAATTACATTGCAAAACTGATAGAAAAAACATTTAACTATAATAAATTGGGTTTTACTAAAACACGCACACCCGATACAGGTAAAGGTAGTTTTAAAGTTACCATGGGTGTAATGCCTGATTATGCTTTTGAAGGTGAAGGCATGCGTATTGATGGTGTTACAGACGGTAAGCCGGCTAATAAGGCAGGGATATTAAAAGGTGATGTTGTTAAAAAAATTGGTACTGTAGATGTTAAGAATGTACAGGATTACATGAAAGGTCTATCTGAATTTAAAAAAGGCGATACTGCGCCGGTAGAGATCTTAAGAAACGGTGAACTGAAAAAGTTTAACGTTACTTTTTAATTTATTTGTTGATCACTTCCATGTTATCCAAATCGTAATGATCGTTTGATAATGTGAAATTTAACCCTTCAATAAGGTCAAAAAATTCGGCAGGACTAACATTCTCTATCTTGAATTTCTTTACCAGGATCTTTCCGGGGTGAAGTGTGCTTATTTCCTGTAATCTATCTTCAAGATAAATGGTTACTATAAACTCTTTTTTCGCAAATACGCGTATAGCTACAATATGAAAGCGGGTAGGCTCGTAATGAAGGATGTGCTTTGCGCAAAACGTTTCAATGCCGGAGTTAGCATAGAATTTAACAGATATTTTTCCTCCATAATCGTTTTCCATAACTTAAAGACTGTCTTCAATAATAATTTTTTTGCACGCTTCGGCAGCATTCCTGCACGCTTCAAAGCATTTTTTACAGTGTTGCATATCTGCATGTTTGCCACATTCTTCAGCACATACATCGCATAGATCTTCGCATGCCCTGCACAGCATTTGAAAATTATCTGCTCCTATAGATAATATTTTGGCGGTTGCCGCGCAAATAACTGAACATTCGCGAGTCAATAAAATACACTTGGTTAATTTTTTTGGATGTTCTTCAAATAAACATTCGGTTGCACAGTTTTCACATTCTGAAGCGCAATCATTACAAGCTTCTATGCATTTTTTAATTTTATCCATATAGATGGGATAATCCAAATGTATACCAGAGTCATTTTTGAAAAAATGTGGTATTTTGAAGAAGATGTGGTATATACTGGGGAAAACAAAAATGGCATGATGTTTTATTCATGCCATTTGTCTAAATATAATTAATAATCTACGCTTGATCAAAATTACCTTTAAAATGACTGCGTTTAGCCATTCGGTAATCTTCCTTTTTGTAGCGGTTTAATTGAGGGTAGTAATTCTCTTCTTCAAATTCATCATCAAAGTTAGAGTTTATTTTCTTTTTTGAATATGCTTTGAAATTTTTCTCTTTTGCCGATTTCCAGCCTTGTGCGCTTAATGATCCCATTGTGTTAAGTTTTTAGATCATTAAAAAACAATTTTAATACCAATTAATTTATAGGCTAAAATGGTATAAAAAGTATTTATTTTCTACAACTTGTGGGAAAATCCTACGCATTTAACATTTCTATTTTAGAATTAATTAAAGTCTGAAATTTAAAACAAGCGTTACTCTGTTTTCTGTTTTTAAAAGATCGGGTTTCCAGGTTGATTGTGTTGCCGGGCCATTTGTCCAGCCGGAAGGAGAAGTTGTACCTCCATGTCCTGCAAAGTATGGAAGATTTGCTTCTCGGTGTCCATATTCAATTCTAAATGTAAAATAATCATTTGGCATAAAGTCTAAGGTTGCTGTTCCTTGCATAATTTCAATGGGTTTGTATGGCTCTGAATTAAAAGATGCAGAGTAATCGTTTGGTAAAACTGGTGAAGGCGAAAAGGCCAGATAATTTCCGCCATTAGAAACATAATCTGCCCGCAAACTTAATGCTATTTTATTTTTATTGAACCAAAGCCTGTTGGTGAACGAAATACCATACATGAAATGTTGTTTGGAAGTGATAGTATCCATTTTACTCATGCCTTGTTGAAAGCCATAATGTGTATTGATGCTAAATGCCGCCTGCGAAATTTTTGCTGATGCTGTATTATTAAAATAACGCCCAACAATACTATTATCATGGTGAAAGCGCAAACGTTTGGATTGATTGCCCAACGTGTCAGGATCTTGTGTGTCATGACCATAATAAAAATTAGCAACCAACTGTAAATTTTCTGTTGGCCGGTAATAGGTTGAGCTTCCAATGCCCGGAGCTTTGCTAAAACTATTATAGGTTTGCCAGCCATTCAATAACCATAATTCCTGCTTTAATTTTTTTGATGGATATAATTGAATGCGTGCACCCTGAAAATAGAAAGGTGTAAAATCACATACCATAGAACGTTGATAGCACCAATTATCCTGGAGCATATAACTTTCCAATCCAATATAACTCATAAAGATGCCGGCTTCAATATTTATACCATGCCATTTATTAAAGTGATAGCCTGCTGCCGCTTCGCGAATAAATTTTAAATTTCCTGTACCTGTATTTCTACCACGGTTAACACTGGCATCGAGTTCCTGCACAATATGCTGCATAGCGCCATATTGTAACCATAAGCGACCAATACAGTTTTTGTAATTAGATTCAATACCAACACTCGCAAGGTTAATGGTTGTTTCTTTATGTCTGCCAATTGTTGAGGAGGCAGTTTGCGTATTATCAATGGGATCAGAAAAACTATAATTAAAATAACTATCAACATAAACTGTTCCTGCGAGAATTGTTTCTCCCTGTTTATCATTTAAAATTAAAGGAGGATTCTTTAAACGGCTTTGTCCGTTCATCCAGCTAAGGTCCATTCCTTCAAATGGTATCTTTTGTTTTGTGAGGGAATCGTTCTGAGCAGACATAACAAGTTCTGCTATCGTGCTTAGCACGATAAGTATTATTTTTTTCATACGGTTTTATTTATTGATGGTTATTTTGTTTATAAACAGTTTTCTATCCAATACGCTTCATCTGCATTTCTTTTGGTTGATTAATCACAAATGGAAATTTTTCTACTTTAACGGAGCTACTATCAAGCCCAAAGGCTTTTGCTTCGCTTAAGCTATATTTTTTTAAGAAGAAATAGATACTCAGTACTATCTTTTCAAAGGCAGGAAGATCATTTTCATAAGAAAGAAATTTTTCAAGTACTACAAATTTAAAGTCACCGATCACATTGTTTTTATTCAATGATTCGTAACGACTGGTAATATCCACCTCCCGGTTCTTTACCATATCCTGCACTACTTTTCTAAACATAAGGTTTATTTTAGGGGCTACCCTAAATCCTAATCTAAAGTCAATTCTTATTATGTCATTATCTGCAATGTGTGTTACTTTATAATCCATACGATAAGGTTCATTCATAACATCTACATGTACAAACCAATACACATCAGCTTTTTTAGGGCGTTTTTGCAGAATGGAGTAAATTATTTTTGCTTCTATCTCGTCAGGATTATTAGCGCCGGTCATGTATACAAGGTGTGTTGCATATTTTTGAAGCGATTCGTCATTACTTAGATCAATAAGCATTTGTTTATGATCATCAAACTTTACCATATCTACATAACGCTTACCGATCTTTTTAGAAAGATGCCATACGGTCATAATTACTATTAGGCAAGCAGCAATTAATAAGGTTATCCAACCGCCGTGCGAAAATTTACTAAGGTTAGCTCCCAAAAAGGAAAGTTCAATTATTAAATACACGGTAATAATAAAATAGATCAAATATTTATTATAACGTTTCATGTGCATGTAAAAATTAAGTAGGGTAGTGGTCATTAACATGCATAAAATAATTGCTAAGCCATATGCGCTTTCCATATTTGAAGACTCTCTGAAATACAATACAACCATTATACAACCTCCTAATAATAACCAATTAAGCGAGGGTATATAAATCTGTCCTTTTAAAATTGTTGGATATTTTACTTTTACTTTTGGCCACAAATGTAAGCGTATGGCCTCGTTAATAAGTGTAAATGAACCACTAATGAGCGCTTGCGATGCAATGATAGCGGCAATTGTAGCAATTACAATTCCAAACGGTAAAAAAGATTCGGGCATAATCGCATAAAACGGATTGCTTGATTTGAACAATTCAAGCTTTTGCCCTTCGTGAGAAATAAGCCAGGCACCTTGCCCAAAATAATTTAATACCAACATTGTTTTTACAAAGATCCAGGATACACGAATGTTTCCTTTGCCACAATGACCAAGATCTGAATATAATGCCTCAGCACCGGTTGTGCATAAAAAAACCGCGCCAAGAATAAAAATGCCTGATGGGTGTGTTGCTAATAATTTGTAAGTGTAATATGGATTTAAAGCCGATAGAACAGACCAGTTACCCGAAAGCTGCGAAATACCCAACACGCCAAGCATTAAAAACCAGAGTGTCATTAAAGGCCCAAAAAATTTGCCAATAAAGCCTGTGCCAAATTGTTGAATGAAGAACAAGCCAAACAAAATTCCAATTACAATTGGTACAGTATTTAATGAAGAGTTAAAGTAACGTAAGCCTTCAACTGCTGCTGATACAGAAATAGGTGGAGTAATAATGCCATCGGCTAGTAGAGCACTGCCGCCAATAACTGCAGGAACTAGTAACCATTTAAATTTACTTCTTCTTACCAATGTAAATAAAGAAAATATTCCGCCTTCACCATTATTGTCTGCACGTAAAGTAAGAATCACATATTTTATGGTTGTTTGCAAAGTTAGTGTCCAAAAAACTGCAGAGATGGCGCCTTTTACGATATCCGCATCAATAGTATCTTTACCAATAATGGCGCTCATTACGTATAATGGTGAAGTACCAATGTCACCAAAAATTATTCCAAGGGTTACTAGTAATCCGCCAAATGTTACTTTATTAATGTGAGTACTTTTCATTTTTTTATAAATTATCTTTTGCAACAAAACGATAACCAACTCTTGATTCAGTTAGGATGTATTCAGGGTTATTAGGATCTGTTTCTATTTTTTTTCTAAGCTGGGCAATGAACACTCTTAGATATTGTGATTGATTAACATAACCGGGACCCCAAACTTCGCGTAAAAGGTATTGGTGAGTTAAAACGCGACCTTCATTCTTGGCAAATAAAGTTAACAGGTCATATTCAGTCGCAGTAAGTTTTATAATTTCTCCATTCTTTTTTACTTCTCTGTTAGAGTAGTCAATCTCCAAACCGTTAGTAAAATTTAATTTGGTTGAATTATTTGGTTGCAGGCTTCTTATGGATGATCTTATGCGGGCTAAGAGTTCACCGGTTCTGAATGGTTTAACCAAATAATCATTAGCTCCATTATCAAGGGCTTTAATAATATTTTCTTCACTACTTTGTACCGAAAGAATAATAATTGGTTTTGTGAACCATTCGCGCAACTTTGTTAATACAATGTGCCCGCTTTCATCAGGTAGCCCAAGGTCGAGTAGTATCAGATCTGGGTTGCTGTTCTTTGCCAATGCCAATCCTTCCTTAGCGCTGGCAGCTTCTTTTACTTTAAAATCACTGGTATGCAAAGTAATATCCAGCAACTTTCTTATTTGCGCTTCATCATCTATAACTAATATCAACGGCTGGTTCATTCTTTAACAGTTAAGTTTATATATGACAATTCAGAAGGGATCTCAATAATAAAAACAGCACCGCCATCAGGCATATTATTAAGTATCACCGTTCCATTCATGGCTTCTACAAAACCTTTTACAATAGATAGACCTAATCCTGTTCCGCCTGTTTTTGAATTTTTAAGACGATAAAACTTTTCAAATACCCTTTCAATTTCATCTTCAGGAAAACCATAACCTGTATCTTCTACAACAATTACAAGCTTATCTTGTTTACAATTGGCTCTTATGGTTATAACCGCATATTTAGGAATATTTTCGGCGGCGTTGTGAATAAGGTTATGTAATACCTGTATAATTAAACCGTAATCTAATTTAAATAAAGGGGTGTTTTCTTTTACCGCAACATGTACAGGATGATTGCCGAGTTCATCTTTAAGTTGATTTAAAACATCATAAATCAATTCATTAATATCAAACCAGTCTTTTTTTGGTTGAATATAACCCGACTCAAGGCGCGACATATTTAAAAGATTACCAACCTGCCTGTCTAATTGTAACGATGCTTTCGAGATCTGTGTTATCAATTCATGTTTATTTACTTCCGATAATTTATCGGCCATAGATTGAAGATTATCTGTAGCGCCAATAATAGTGGAAATTGGTGTTCTTAGTTCGTGAGATAAAGAATTGAGAAGCGTATTATACAATTTTAATGTATTTTCTTTTTCTTCTTTTTCATTCGCCTTTTTTTCTATTTGCCTTATTTTGGTTGTTAGTGCCGCATTTACAAGTGCAACTACAAAATACATTAAGAACATTAAAATATCTTCGGCGTTGGTGATGAAAAATGTAAATTTTTGCGGAATAAAAAAGAAATCCCAAACCAAGGCACTTACAATAGCAGAAAGTAAAACAGGTTTTATATCAAAGAACATTGCTGTTAATGAAACCGCTACCAATAAAATAAGTGCAACAACTTTATAGCCAATAAAATCTGAAAACAGATAACAGGCTGTTGAAATAACAAGAATAAATACGGTACTAAGAAGGTATTGTTTTGGCAGACTGTATTTTTGAAATGGAAAATTTTCCAATGGATATCTTAAATTATAGTACAAAGGTAAATGTACTTTTATAAAGATTTTATAAAGATTTGTAAAATCGGTTATACCAACGTTAAATAAAAAAGCCCTGTTTAATTTAAACAAGGCTTTTTTATTGATTAAGTGAAGGTTAGCTTATTTTAATGCAACCGTCTTTAATTTCGATATGTGCACCGTCTTTTACTTTCACTTCGCCGCAATCCGTCATAATGATGCACTCAGTGCCACCACCCTGAATAGTTACGCTGGATGTTTTGCTGCCATCAAAAGTTACTTCTTTTGAAGAGCCATCCATTTTTACTTTAAAAGTATGACCTTTTGAATCTTTATTGTAATAACGAATAGTTACTGCGCTAAACGCGCTTGATGCTGCAAAGCCTAAAATAGCTGCTGTTAAGATTAGTTTTTTCATTGTGTTTGTTTTTTAGTTTAGCTAAATATACATGCTAAAAACAGAATTCAAAAGAATTATTTTTCAGTTTTTTCGGATAAGTTGTTAAAACTGAGATCCACAATTTTTAAATGTTTGTGTTCATTGATACGAAGCCGTCTAACACCAATCTGTTTTATCAAAAAGCCCGTTGTTATTAAACCCGTACCAATTAAGGCGGCGTTAATATCTAAAACGGGCGTGCGTTCGTTGATCAGGTTATTGGTTGTATTTAAAAAGAAGAAAAATGCACCACCTGTTATAAAAGCAGATTGAAATAAACGTATTACATAATTGCTATGCCTTATGCAGACTGCCTTTAACTGACTTAATTTTATAACACTATCATTCGAAAAAACAATAAAACTATCCTGTAAGTTGGTTATCTTATTTCGCCTATAACTATTCTGGCCTTTTAATTTGTATTCTAAAACATCGCCATTATAAACTTCAAATTTTTTTAATTTGCCAAAACGTGTAAAATAAATTTCGAGTGTTTTTTGAGGAAAACAATCCAAGTTGCAGAGTATTATAAAAACTAAAAATAATTTAGCAAGATGTTTAGACATACTTAAAAGTAATGCATTTGAACGGCTATCAAAATTACATTAGCTTTTTTTAAGATTTTAATTTACCCTTAGCTGCTGGCCAACCTTTAAGTAATAACGTTTGCTTACACCATTAAGGGTCATTAATTGTTTGGTAGAGATACCATATTGCGAGGCAATATAATTCCAGCTTTCGCCTCGGTTAACTTTATGTAAATTACTGTTAGTTGGAAAGGCGGCCAGTTTTTGTTTGTGCGATTTTACTGTGATTGTATGATGGTATAATTTATGATCATTAAAAGAAATAATAGTAGCAGGATTTAAAGCGTGTCCTTTGTAACGAACTTCTAAATGTAAATGCGAGCCATGACTGTGGCCTGTATTACCGCCTAAACCAACTGTTTGCCCGCTTAAAACAACATCCCCGGCTTTTACTTTTAATTTTGAAAGATGCGCGTATACAGTCTCCAGGCCGTTAGGATGCATTAAAATAACAACATTACCAAAACCGCCTTGCTTTTTTGAAAAACGTACTTTACCGTCAAATGCCGCTACAACCTTATCACCTTTATTAAGATCGATATCAATACCATTGTGCATACGTTTATCGCGCCAGCCGTAATTAGATGTAACCACACCTTTAAAGGGCGAAACATAATAGCTTAAAAGATCGTTCTCTAAAACCAGGTTAAATGATGCCGGTAAACTATCGGTAGGTGTTAAAGGAAATAGCAACTTTTCGTCTTCCTCAGAATAAAAAGTTAACTCATTCAAATTGAACTCAGAGATCTTTACAGCATCTGAATTATTACTATTCAACAAACTGGTATAATAATTTAGAAGATCGATATCTTTTTGATTGACATTTTTTAATTCCAGAACTGAATCAACAAGATGCGCTAATTTTGCACGGGTCATAATGTTAGCAGAACGAAATTTTAAGATCCTTACAGAGTCACTTTTTGTACTGCTTAACAATGAAGCGTAATAACTCATCAGATCAAGATCCTTTGCCGTAACATGTTCTAATTCAAATACAGAGTCAATTAATCCAACCAGTTCGGCCTTACTCACTACCTTATAATGTTTGATAGAATCGGTACGTTTATGCATAGGATCGTTGTGTGAAAACACAGGTTTCCACATACAGAACAAGGCAAATATTAAAACATGTTTAAAAATAGACCACTAAAATAGCAGTTTAAGGCTAAAAAGCAAATTTTTAGGTCGAAAAATGATGCGATGAAACGCTGATGACGCGGATTTAGCAGATATGCACTGATCTTTTATCATAAATAATCAGCTTAGATCAGCGTTATCTGCGTTCTATATCAACGGATCCTATCGGCGCTTTTTAAAAGATCAATATCTTTTTTAATGAAGCGTGCCGCTAAAATGGCTGCTATTATTGAGAATAGGGCAATTGCCACTACAAAATAATTTGTTTTTACTTCTAAAATTACTTCTGTTTTTACTACAAAAGGACAAAATAACATCATAGCAGGCAATATCACCCAAATGGCAAGTAAAGCATAACATAATTTTATCTGAAGCTCTCTTTTCTTATACATGAAAATACAAATAGTAGCTATTACTAATCCTATAAAATTTAAAATTACAGCAAATAAATGCCCTGTGGTAGATTGAAAATCAATTAAAGGCATTAAATAAACATGTGTTGCAGCGCTTGCTGTAAGGATATCCTGGCAAGGCACAAAAAGCAAAGAAAGGCCTAAAAAAATAAGCTCAATTAAAAAAAGTGTTTGTTTACGTTGTATCATCTTGCAAAGTTAAAAAGTTTTGAAGGTTTTAAAAGCCATTTTACCAAATAATTAATTTCAATTGAAATTTATTTTCTTCTTCCTGCGATGAAATAATAACCTGTGAATTTGGTAAAACATAAATTGAAGGATCTTTTAATTTTAAAATATCATCTAAAACCGTTAGTTGGTACAATTTATTTACCGGCCCTAAACTTGAATAATTAATGCTTTTCTTTTTTATGTCAGAGCGGGTCAATAACCAGCGCTGACCACTATCTGCGTTTACAAATTGTTTTTTTACCTGGAAGTTAGATGTTTTGTAAAAGAATGTTTCAAACTGATTTAAACTGTCAACGCACATCTTGCCATTCATATCCATTTTATCGGTATTAAAATAATATTTTTCTATCATTTGGTTAGAGCCAACAGTATTTTTCTCAAGCAATAAAGTTTCTTCTTCGGTTATAAGTTTAAAAGCGGTTGTATTTGCATATAAATAGCACAATGTATTATCTGTGTTTTTATAAATGTCGCTTTCGAAAATAAAACCACCTTCTTTATTTTTAGCTAATGAATTAAACCTCAAAAGATAATTTGATATCACTTTTTTAGAAGTAGTTTTTGGTTCATTAACAGGAATTTTAAAATCCTGTTTCGAAAGTATTTCGCCGGCAGAATCAATTTCAATTAAATAAACAGAAACAAAAGGAGAATTGGAAATGGCTAATTTATTTGCTTGTTGATCGAACTGTGCCTGGGTAAAACGTTGGCCTAAAAAAGTAGTTGTTCTTTTAACGGTATCAGTAAAAAATGTACCAAACTGATAAGATGTTGTTTCACCTTTATCATTTAATTTTGTTCCGCGAATTAGTTTTCCGGTTTTTGCATTTACTTTTAAGATCCATTGCCCAAAACGTGTGCCGCCGTTTACATTTACATATAACAAAACACAATTCGTATCTGCATAAAAAATATGGGCCGAGTTAATATTCTTTCTTTCAAAAGGAAATTGCCATTTAGGTTCATAATCAAAATTCTTAAGATCCGATTTTAAGTTATATTTATTTAAGTAAAATTGTTTTCCTGAAGTATCGGTTTGATATTTAATAGTGTAAACACTATTCTTAAAATAAAACAACTCGCTTTCAAAAGTAGAAATGCTGTTAAGTCTTGCTACATCTACATTCTCAATGGTGGCAATACGTTCAAATGATCTGTTAAGGCGAATAATGGTAATTTGTTTTTTATCTTTTTGCTGTACATACACATTTAAAAGGTCGTGCAGTGTATCTGAAAATAATTGAAGAAAATTGCCGGTTGCATTTTTTCCAAGATCAACACCTAAACTGTCAAGCGTTTGTAAACGAAAGTTCAATTTATAGATCATGCAAACAGCATTTGGTTTCTGATCAAGTATGCCAAAAGAATATATATTTCCTTTATAAAGCTGACAATTGCCTTTGCTTAAATTGAATTGTTTTGTTTGTGAAAAAACAGAAAGTGTAATTAAACAAAAAAGAAATAAATATATACCACTAGCTCTCAATTAATCCTTTTTCTTCGCGTTTATTATAATCTAATATAAGTAAATAATACATAACCACACCAAAACCATACAGCAAAGAGGTTATTAAAAATATATTTACAAATTGAAAACCGTGTGATAATAAGATCTTTACCATAAAACCGCTCAACACCCAACTACCACTCCAAATGGCGGCTGTAAGTGCACTTGTAATTTCGCGGTTATGTTTACCAACATAATTTAAAACAATCTCAGTGGTCATTGGCCCAGCCATGTTCATTAATGGCTGGCGCAATAAATAACATATTGCTGCAATTACAACGGCAACCGAATACTGGCTATAAAATTGTGTTGTGGCCAATGCTACTAAAGATATTACGGCTAAGGATTGAGTGGTGGGTATGGCTACTTTATAACCAATATCTTTTTTAATTTTTGGAACCAGCATGGCCCCATATGCAACTAATACAGCAGCAATGGCACTTAAAACAGAAAAGCCTCCTTTATCTACATGATGGATCTTATCAAAAAATAAGCTAATGAAAGGAATAGTAAGACCCGCACCGGTAGCAATTATAAGTGTAGGCACCAATGCTTTAAAAATAAGAAACCAGTCTGTTGGCCTTGCTTTACTTTTTTTAGATTCAGGTTTTTCAAAATGTTCCGATTCAATTTCTTTAAAACCTTTAATACGAAATAAAAAGAATAAGCCACCTAAACCTAAAATTGAAAAGAGAAGCAAAATGAATTGTTCATCAAAAAAGTTTGGATTTATTTTATCTAATACGGCAATAATAACGCCGCTAATAATGCCACCAAAACTCCAGGTGCTGTAGCTTAACGAAATACCGGATGTGTGGTTTTCTTTTTTTGAATTTCGCAAAATAAATGGCGAAACAGGTATTTGCATAAATGTAAATGATGCTCCCCAAAATAAAAGAGAAATGAGTGTTAAGTATTTTAATTGAAAAGCAATGGATAACACAATTGCAATACCAAAAACAGGCACGCAAATATTAGACAGGTAAAATAAAGGCATTAGTTTTCTGCCTTTAATTAAATTTCCCAATGGCAATGCAAGAATAAAAACTCCTAAGAACCTGAACGTAATAAAAAGGGCAATTTCTTCATCGGTAAAGCCTTTCCGTGTCATGTACAGGGGTAAAATATTCATAAAAGTGGCATTTACCATTTGTATAAAAAACTCAGAAATGATCACATTCATTACCGGCCTTTCTAATTGTTTATAATCTTGTATAAAACCAAAAAACCTAGACATAATGCGGGGTTAAAACACTAAAGAATAAAAAATGAAAGCTTTTTGTGATAAAAATTGCAGCATTATAACGGTTTTGTTTTGCAAAGTATAGTTCTAAAAGTATCAATAAGTTGCAAAAAATGCAAATAATGAATTCCGTCAGGCAATTTTTGCAGATTTTTTCATAAAAATACACAGGTTAAGAGAAAAATCAACACTGATCAGTTTTTAAAAAAAAGCTGTTGTGATAGCCCGTTTCACCGGGGCTTTCAGCAGAGCTAATTTTGTTACAACAAATTTATCAATTAAAAAACTAGAAAACATGAAAACACTAAACAAAACAAATAGCTTAAATAAAGTATTGGTAACGGTATGTTTATCATTTATTTTCTGTACAACCATTAATGCGCAGGATAAGATCCTTTTAAAGAATGGCGATGAACTAAGTGCCAAGGTTACCGAAATAACCGAAACAGAAGTTAAGTTTAAAAAATTTGACAATCTAAGCGGACCAACGCACGTGATCTATAAATCAGATATTTTTTCAATTAAATATGAAAATGGTACTAAAGATGTATTTAATAATGTACCAAACACTGTTGTTGTTCAAGAACCTACATACATAGTAACAGAACCTGTAGTGAAAAGTTCTCCTGCAGATAATACTTTTGATCCTGATACATCAGACTTTGCTAAAAGAAGACGTAAAACTTTTAGTGGCCCGCGCATAGGCTTTACCTATATCTCATCGGGTACTGCCGCAGATTACCTGGCAAGACAAGGAAAACAAAATTTTGTGACCCAATTTGGCTGGCAATTTGAAGGCAGATTGTTTACAGTAGAAAACGGTATGTCTGGTATAGTTGAATTTGTGCCAATGGTTGGAGGTGTAGAGCAAGGCATGTTCATTCCAAGCGCTAACTTATTAATTGGTTTAAGAGGTGGAGAAAAAAGAAGTTATGAATTTGCTATGGGCCCACACTTTTCGGTGGTACCAAATTATTTAGGACAACACAGAGGATCGGTTGGTTTAGTAATTGCAGCAGGTACAAGTTTTAAAAAGGGTAATGTAAATTTTCCGGTAAATCTGGCCTTTGTTCCTTCGGTTGGTAGTAAAGAAAATATAATGAATGAAGATGGATCTTTTACAGAAAAGAAATTTCAAACCGGTTGGAGATTATCTTTGATAGTTGGATTTAATTCAAGAAAAAAATAAGAGTTTTTATTTAACAGAAAAAATTATGATGTTACATATTTTAAAAGCAAAGATCCAGGAAATTAGCGTTACAGAAAGCAGTATTGATTACCCAGGAAGCATCGCACTGCCAAGCGAATTATTGGAAGCCTCAGGAATAAAACAATTTGAACAGGTTTTTGTAAATAATAAAACAAATGGTAACAGGATAATGACCTATGCCGTAAAAAGTAAACAAAAAGGTCGTGTTACAGTTAACGGCGCTGCATCCAAGTTATTTCAAAAGGGGGATCTTATACACGTTTTAGCCTATGCTTTGGTAAGCAACGAGGAAGCTGATAATTTTAAACCAATTCTGGTAATAACTGATCATGAAAATAATCTTGTGAGCAGTAAACCTTATGTTTTTGATTAAAATGTTTTACGCAATTTGTAATATAAGAGCTCAAACTATTCAGCTTCATCAACCTGTGATTTCTTTTAACGGAGAAGTGAAGAGGGTAGCTGTTGCTCAAAACAAACAATCAGAGAAACTTATTGCTTATGAAACTTTTTTACGAAAGGCAGCTTATAAAAATACTATCATTAAAACCGGCGACTCTTTTTTTGATGACTCTGATATGATCTCTGATTATTTTCTTGTGGTTGTTTATGATAAAAAAAGAAATACACCTTTACTTTCGGCAAGATATTATTTTGATAGGTTGGTGATAAGTAAATGTTTAAGAGGAGATGAGAAGAACGAAGCTGTGACAGAACTTTTAGATAAATATAAATTTGAAAATCTAGAACTTTTTTTATCAGATCGTTTGTCGGGAAATGTTAATTCTCCGATATACCGAATTTATAGAAGTTATATTTTCTTACTGTTTTATTTACAGATTCTCATACATAATAGAAACTGTAAGTTTATTTTAATGGCAAGAAAAGAAAAGCACGACAAATTGCTTAAAAAGTACCTGAATTTAGGCCTGAACACTATTGGTTCAACAAAACATAAAGATAGAGACCATTGGGTATTATTAGGTGATGTGGAACATTGTTATACTCAGCAAAAAATGCCGTTTTTATTTAAATGTATATTCAGATTAAAAACCTTAATTAATAGATCAATAAAAAATGACAGCAGAAAAAATTAAAAGTTATCTTAAACTAATGCGCTGGTTTCATGAATTAGTTGCAATATTACCTTTTGTTGGTTTGTATTTTATTATTAACTATTACATTAAAGCATCGGGCCAGAATTCGCAATTACCCGGCTTTGATTTTACAATACTTTGTATTTGCGTTCAATTACTAATAGCAGCAGGCTGTGTTTTAAATGATATTATGGATCGTGAGATCGATAAGATCAATAAGCCAAAAACACATATTGTGAACAGAACTGTTTCTTTAGAAAATGCAAAAAAAACATTTATAATAATTACCATACTTATTTTGGTTCTTTCTATTTATATAAGCTTGTATGTTTTTGAAGAATGGGCTTTTATTTGCACTGCTGTATATATTTTATCTATTATGTATGATGTTTATTTTAAGAGATCTCCGCTTATTGGCAATATTTTAGTTGCTGCACTTGCATCATTCATACCTTTAGTACTTTTCTTTTTTGCGAAAGAACATATTAACAATTTGCATAATGAAAGAATTGTTAGTCTGATCTATCTTTATTCGCTTTTTCCTTTTATGATAATAATTCCAAGAGAATTAAGTCTCGATATTTCTGATATGGAAGGCGATAAAGCTTGTGGGTGCCGAACATTACCAATTGTAATAGGCATTAAAAAGGCAAGAATAGTTGTTTTTGTATTTATTACGTTGATCTTTTTTTTATCAATCTTTATGGTGTTTAAATATCCATATTTATTATTGCCATTTAGTGTAATTGATGTTTTATTGCTTGGCTATTTATTTCAGCTAAAAAAATGTGAAAAAAGAATTGAATATATAAGAGCAGGCAGGTTTTTGTGGTTTATAATGATAATTGGACTTATTGGTTTTACTATTGCAACAATTTGTTTTTAGAAACGATCAATGACCTGTGATAACATCAATATAGGCTTTTATTTTTTCAAGATCATCAGGTGCAAATGTTTCAAACTCATCCTGGTTCTTAAACCATGTTAGTTGTCGTTTTGCGTAGTTACGGGTATGTTGTTTTATTTTATCAATAGCGGTCTCTAAACCATAGCTCGCATCCAAATACGCATATAGCTCTTTGTAACCAACGGTTTTAAGTGCGTTTAAATGTTTTTGTCCTTGCAGTTCTTTTACTTCTTCCAATAAACCTTTTGTCATCATATCATCTACTCGTTGATTGATCTGTGTATACAGTTTTTCGCGATCGGTGTTTATAAGAATTTTTATTGCAGTAAAGTTTCTTTCGGCTTTTGGCCGGTTTAAAAAAGAAGAATAGGGTTTACCTGTAAAAAGGCAAACCTCAAGCGCTCTTATCAGGCGTTGAGGATTGTGAGTATCTACCGAATTAAAGTAAGTTTCGTCTAGTTTCTTCACTTCATTTTGTAGCCACTCTAAACCTTGTTCTTTAAATTTTGTATTTAATTCTTCTCTTATTTCAAGAGGCACTTCAATAAAATCATCAACACCATTTAACACGGCATCAATATAAAGCCCTGAACCGCCAACCATAAAAACAATGCTATGTTCTTTAAAAAGAGCATTTAATGTTTCGATCGCATCTTTTTCAAAATGTCCGGCTCCATATAATTCTGTTATGCTTTTTGTATCAATAAAATAATGCTTAACAGCCTTTAGTTGTTCGGCATCAGGTTTTGCTGTGCCAATAGACATTTCTTTATAAAACTGGCGCGAATCGGCTGACAAAATTACAGACCCATAATGTTTTGCCAACTCAATAGAAAGTGCTGTTTTACCCACAGCTGTTGGTCCGGCAATTACAACCAAATATTTATCTTTTGTTAAATTGATAGCGCAAAGTTAAGTGTTTGATCCAATAATTATTCAAAACCGGTTGTGAACAACTCTTTTTTTTAACTTTGCCATAGTTTTTAAGCCTTTGGTATATTTAAAGCATGCATAAACCATTGCAAAGTTTGATCTTTGCGCTTCTCGTTTTTTTGGCACTTGGCCTTTTAAGTTTTTCTTTTCCGAAAGATGGAATTTCTGTTGGCACAAATTTAAAATTAGAATTCCCAAGCCTTGCTACTTTATTTGGAGAAAAAACTGAGAAAAAAGACATCTCTAAGATATTAGATGCAGTTGATAAAATTGATACCACATTCGCGGTTGGCGATACATCTGAAGTTATTGAAAAGAAAGATTCATCGGCTGTCGTTTTAAATACAAACATTCAAACTACCAATAAAGCGGCACTTAAAAGTTTTTTTGATGCCTTAACTGAATTAAAAAATAACCCTAAAGCTATTCGTGTTTTACATTATGGTGATAGCCAGATAGAAGGTGATAGAATTACAGATTATTTACGCTTAAAATTACAAGGCCAATTTGGAGGTCACGGCCCGGGCCTTATTTCCCTAATGCCAATTGCTCCAAGTGTTATCAATAAAATTTCAAATGGTCCGGGTTGGGACAGGTACAATGTATTTACAAATAAAGATAAACGCGTACCGCATAGCAACTTTGGTGTTTTAGCAAGTATTAACCGTTTCGCCGGTTATAAAAAATTAACCGATTCAAGTGCTGTGATAAGCTCGAGTATTTCAGTAACTACAACCAAAGGTGGTGGGGCTAACGCACAAGCCTATAAAAAATTAAAATTATTTTACGGTGGTGCACAAACAAAAACATGGTGTGAGTTTTACGATGGTCCTGCTTTGGTTGGCGCAGATAGTTTAGAAGAAGGCGGTTCTTTCAGAATAAAAGAATACAACGTTGGTAACGGATCAAATACGCATCAATTAAAATTCACAGGTAAAGATAGTCCCGATTTTTATGCCATTTCTTTAGAAAGTGAAACAGGTGTATTGGTTGATAATATTGGCTTAAGAGGCAGCAGCGGTACTTTTTTTCACCAGATAAACAACGGGCAGCTAAAACAATTTTACGATTACCTGAATGTAAAGCTCATCATTCTTCAGTTTGGTGGAAATGCAACGCCATCTATTAAAGATGAAAAAACAGCAATTAATTATGCCGGATATTTACGTTCACAAATAAGTATTGTAAAAAAAGCAGCGCCTAATGCAAGTATTTTATTTATTGGCCCTGCAGATATGAGTATTAAAAATGGTACTGCTTATGAAACCTATCCATTTCTAGAGTCTACCCGCAACGAAATTAAAAAAGTTGTTTTGGAAAGCGGTTGCGCATTTTTTGATATGTATGATTGTATGGGAGGAAAGAATAGCATGGCCGGTTGGGTAGATCAAAAATTGGCTGCAACAGATTACATTCATTTTAGTCCGCAAGGCGCGCGCAAAATAGCCACATTATTGTATTCTGCATTAATAAACGAATACAATGCTTATCTAAAAACAAACAAATAATGCAAGTAGGTTCTATAAATAATTTTAAAAATAAATTGCTTGGCATTTTTTGTTGTGGGCTTTTAAGTTTTTCGCAGGCACAGGAAGTTGCTGTACCAACGTATACTTTTATGAAAATGGAATACAATCATTTGTATTTCTCAAAAGACAGTACTAATTTTTTAAAATTGTATAAAAAATTAGATGATCTTAAATTAAAAAAAGTAAGCAGGGTAGGCGTTGCTCATTTTGGCGGATCGCACGTACAAGCGGGAACCTGGAGTAGTACATTTGTAAACAACCTGCAAAACGAATTTAAAACTGTAGGCGGTGGTTATTTTGTTTTTCCTTACAAGATCGCTAAAACAAACGGACAGGCTTTTGCAACCACATTTTCTAATGGTAACTGGAAACGCTTTCGCGCTATTGGTAAAGAATATTTTGTGCCTTTAGGAATGAGTGCCTTAAGTATTTCAACAAAAGACAGCGTTACCAATTTTGGTGTGGCCTTAACAAAAAAAGCAATTTGCAGAAGCTTTAGTTCTATTAAAGTGTATCATAATTTTACCGAAGGTTTTGAATTTGCTTTAGATAGTCTTCATAATTTTAATCCGGTAAGAACAGATTTTAAAGAATTTGGTTACACCCTGTTTAATTTTGAATTACCAATTGATTCGGTAAATTTTAAATTATTAAGAAAAGACACCCTTCATAAAGATTTTGTTTTATTTGGTTTTAGTTTGGATAACGATCTTCAATCAGGATTTTACTTTGCAGGTTTGGGTGCTAATGGCGCGGCAAGCGGCTCGTTCTTGAAATGTACCGATCTGTCATCGCAGTTCTCGAGTTTAAAAGCAGATCTTGTAATTATTTCTTTAGGAGTAAATGATACACAGGCAAAAGATTTTGAAAAAGAAGAATACATTGAGAATTACGATAGTCTTATTACCGTAATTAAAAAAACAAATCCAAATGCAGCAATTATTCTTACAACAACAACTGATAATTTTATAAGAAGAAAAACATCTAATAAAAGAACCGTTATTGCACGTGATGCTATGTTTGAGCTAATGGAAAAACATAATATTGCTATTTGGGATCTTTTTTCTTTAATGGGTGGTTATAAATCAATGATGAAGTGGCAAAAGGTTGGCCTTGCAGGAAGAGACAGGATACACTTTTCACCTAAAGGATATGTAATGCTTGGTAATTTAATGTACGAAGCATTTTATAAATCGTATTTAAACAATCAAAAAAAAGTTAACTGACCGATCTTTTAAATAATTTAATTGCCTATTCGCAGGATAAACCACTGCTGTTTACGCAATTGTTTTTTTGGGCGTTTTTTTCGATCGTCCTTTTAATTTATACGCTCGTTTACAAAGCAAACAAAGCACGAACTATTTATTTACTGGCGGTTAGCTTATTCTTTTATTTTAAAACAAGTGGTGTTTTTGTAGTATTGCTTTTGTTTACTATTTGCAGTGATTACTTCTGGGGTGCGCAAATAAGCAAAACAAATTCTGAACCACGTCGAAAATTATTTTTAACCATCAGCGTTATTTTAAATCTTACGCTGCTATGTTATTTTAAATACGCTTATTTTTTTTCAGAGAGCTTTAACCAGATAACTGAGAGTCATTTTAAATTCTTTAATCATTTTGCGCAATTCTCTAACACGTTTTTTTCTACTTCATTTAGTGTAGATAAATTGTTGCTGCCTGTAGGCGTATCATTCTTTACTTTTCAATCGCTATCTTATACAATAGATCTTTACCGTAATAAAATAACGCCGGTTAAAAGCGTTTTTGATTACGGTTTCTTTGTTTGTTTTTTTCCACATTTGGTAGCAGGGCCAATTGTAAAGGCGCATGAGTTTGTTTACCAGATCTATCAGCCATATAAATTAAATAAGTTCGAATTTGGTATGGCTGCCTTTTGGATCATAAATGGTTTTTGTAAAAAGATAGTGGCTGATTATTTAGCGGTGAATTTTATAGACAGGATCTTTGACAGCCCAACCTATTACAGTGGTATTGAAATGATCTTTGGAATATTTGGTTATTCACTTCAGATCTATATGGATTTTAGCGGTTATACAGATATGGCGATTGGTTTAGCATTAATATTAGGATACCGCTTAAAAACAAATTTTAATTCACCCTACAAAGCCACCAGTACAAGCGAGTTCTGGAAACGTTGGCATATTTCTTTATCAACCTGGTTGCAGGAATACCTCTACATTCCATTAGGCGGCAACCGTAAAGGAACGGTTGGTTCTTATATAGCTATTTCCATTTTAGCTTTGTTTATGGTTTTGCTCAGTGGTAAATTATGGCTATTGTTGTTGCTAATGTTTATTGCTGTTTTTTTATTGATGCTGGCCTATTTCTTTCCAAAATTGAAAAATAGTTTTAATACAAACATTAATTTAATGGTAACCATGTTGCTTGGCGGGTTATGGCATGGTAGTAGCTGGCTGTTCTTAATATGGGGCGGATTGAACGGACTAGGTTTGATCATCCACAAGCAATGGAAAAAAATATCACCTTTTAAAAATAATGATACTATCGGTTATAAAATTGCCTGCGTTTTAATTACGTTAACTTTTATAAGCTTTACACGTATCTTTTTTAGAAGCAGCAGCCTGCAGGTGGTAGACACAATTTTTTACAGGATAGGTAATCATTTTGGATTGGATCTTTTGTTCAAGGTTATTTATGGTTACAGGGCAGTATTTGCTTTAATGTTGATTGGTTACCTTGTACATTGGATTCCCGAAAGGCATAAAGAAATATACCGTAATTGGTTCGCCAGTCAATCGTACTATACAATGGGTGCAATTATTATATTTGCCGTTTTTATGATGTATCAATTAATGAGTGGTGAAATGCAGCCATTTATTTATTTTCAGTTTTAATTGGAAGACAGTAAACATATTTATTTTAAGGGCCTGAACGGCTTACGTTTTTTTGCAGCTTTTGCAGTTATAATAACGCATATTGAGATGGTGAAAGAACAAATGTTTTGTCCTAACCTATATCTTGATAATAAGTTGATAGTTGAGTTGGGAGGCCTGGGTGTTGTTTTCTTTTTTGTGTTAAGTGGCTTTTTAATAACTTATTTATTATTGAAAGAAAAAGAACAAACAGGTACAGTAAATGTTAAGAAATTTTACCTGAGAAGGATCTTGCGTATTTGGCCTTTGTACTTTTTTATTGTGCTATTAGGTTTTTTTGTTTTGCCGCATTTTGAATTTATGCAAATACATTATTTTGTAAAATTCAAGTCTCATCTTTCAATGATCAATTTGCTGTTGTTTTTGGTTATGTTGCCAAACCTTGCTTTTGCTGTATTTAAGCCGGTGCCTCATATTGGCCAAACCTGGAGCATTGGCGTAGAAGAACAATTTTACCTGCTTTGGCCATGGGTGGTAAAGAATTCTAAAAATATTTTAAAAACATTAGCTATTATCATTGCATTACTGATCATTCTTAAAGTAATTGTTTTATTGCTTGTAAGGTCTCATCCCGGCAACGCCAACCTTTTAATTTTAAAGAATTTTGTTGCCATGCTTAAAATAGAAAGTATGGCTATTGGTGGAATAGGTGCCTGGATGGTATTTGAGAAAAAATATTTTCAAAAGCTGTTAAACAACTTTGTATTAATTGCCGCTATTATTGGTGTTGTACTAATGATCTACTTTACACCTCAAAAAATTCAGGACGCCGCTTTTTTAGGATATTCAATTCTCTTTTTATTGATCATTTTAAACGTATCGTTAAATCCGGGCTCTTTTATTAAGTTGGAGAATAAGATGTTTGTTTTTCTAGGCAATATTTCTTACGGCCTTTACATGTATCATTTAATTGTTGTAGCTGCTTTCATTGGAATTTTAAAACACAGCGGTTTTAATATAGACAATTCATTACCCTCGCAGTTAGTTGTTTATTTTGGTATAACAGGGCTTAGCATTTTAATTTCATGGCTTTCTTACCGCTATTTCGAATCGTGGTTTCTTAAAGTAAAGCATCGCTTTACAGTTGTAAAAAGCGGCAGCTTTTAAGGATTACCGATTATTTATAAATGTTACCAGTTAACAAGAAATAAAGCAGTTAACACGCTTTAACGTATTCACTTTTATTTGTTTTGTAAGTTTGTAAATAATGAGAAGTGTTAAGACCCGAACCGGCGAATTTTTTCTAGACGAGAACAATATCTTAAACGCAGTAATGTTTGAAAATGTTGTTGTGGATTATGAAGATGCGCTGGATAATTTTCTGGTAATTAAAAGCCTTACGGATAATAAACCAACACTTAGGCTTGTTGATCTTACAAATAACCCTCGATTTGAGAATAAGGCAAAAAAATTTCTCGAAAATAAAGAAGTGCAGAATATGGCAATTGCCCGTGCTATCTTAACCGGTAGTAACATTAAAAAGGTATCACTTAATTTTTTTGTGAAATTGAATGTAAACAAAATACCTACAAAATTCTTTACCAATTACGAAGAAGCTATTTTCTGGCTAAGATCACATAAAAAGAAATGACTCTTTATTTATTGCTAATCAATAGCACACCGGTAATTTTTTCAGGAATTGAAGTGAAATGATTTAAGTTGAAAGGCTTAGTTAAAAAATCCCTTGCACCAATAGCTTTACATTGGTCTACATATGTTGGATTTATTGTTGTTGAGTAAATAAAAACAGGAATAGAACGTAGGTCAGCATCTTTAGAAATATCTAATAAAGCCTCATATCCATTTTTAAAAGGCATATTAAAATCGGTTAATATCACATCGGGTAGTTGAGTTTTATTATTATTTAAAAAACGAATTAATTCTTCACCATTCTTTACCAAAACAACTTTATAAAAACTTTCATGGTTCTCGAATGTTTCTTTGATTGTTTCCGCATCATCCTCGTCATCTTCAGCAATAAGAATGTACAGGTCTTTTAAAAGAATATCTTTCATTTATCGGTCTTCTTGGTTTTAACAGGTAAATAAACAATAAAAGTGCTTCCAATGTTTAAAATACTTTCTACTTCTATTTTTCCATTATGATTTTCGATTATTTTCTTGCAAATGGCAAGTCCAATACCTGTGCCAGAGTATTCGTTAGTTAAGTGCAGACGTTGAAAAATGGTGAAGATCTTTTTAAGATGCGAATGTTCCATACCAATTCCATTGTCTGAGATCGTGATCTTGTGATATTTTTTATCAGCAGATCGGTTATAAATATCGTCTACAATACTTGAAGTTATATTTATTATGGGTGCAACATGTTTTTTGCTGTATTTAAGTGCGTTTATTATCAAATTACAAAATAATTGTTTCATCTGGTAATGTGATGCTTTTACAACAGGCAAACCGGCAAAGGTTATTTGTGCGTGCTTTTCTTTTATCATTAATTCAACATCCTCGCAAACCTCTTTTATTACCTGGTAAAGATCAATATTGCTGATATCAAAACGATTGGCTGTAGAACTCGAATATACAACTAAGGCGTCTACCAAATTGTTCAATCGTGTTGCGCCATCGTAAACAATAGCAAGGTCTTTCAAATTTCTTTCATTTTTTTCAGTTGACAGATTTTCCTGTAGACGCGTGCCATATGACATTATCTTTCTTAGGGGCTCTTTAAGGTCATGCGAAACAATATGAACGAATTGTTCGAGGTCGCTATTGGATTGATAAAGTTTTTTAACCTGCTTTTCAAGCTTATACTGATAGTTAAGGATCTCTTCTTCGTGTTTTTTCTTTTCTGTTTGATCGGTAACAATGATACCGATTGCAGGAATGTGAGGTTGCAGGCTGGTAATTGAAATATAAACGGGTATCTTAACACCATTTGCGCTTAATAATATCTCTCCTTTACAATAACCGGTTTTTAAACCATCCATCAGGCTTTGAAATTGTCCAACAGAATATACATACGAATTAAAATATGAACCAATTATCTTATTGATAGGAATATTTAGCAAATGAGCAAAGTAATCGTTACAATAAAGAATAAGACCATCTTCAGAGATACTGATAGCGCCCTCATTAAATTTTTCTATTAATACCCTATAAGTGTAATCAATGTTTTCAATAGCATAAATATCCGAACGGCCTTCGTTATTTAAAACAAAAGCATCAATAGAACCTTCTTTTATAGCGGTTATCAGATCGTTGGCTTCATACAACTGATTTTCAAGATCAGCAATTCTTTTATTCAGCTCATCTATCTGTTTATCTCTTTCGGGTTGATTATTTTGCGGTGATATCAAGTGCATTTAATACTTTGTTTGTATTTGAGAGGTCGCCAAGTATTACTTTTTGTGGCAATGGTTTGGTTTTTATTAGAGTAGGTGTGGCAACTATCTGGTATTTGGTGGCAAGATCTAATTGTTGGGATACATCAATTATCTCGAGCTCAAAATTATCGTGTAAATAAGTATCACATATCTCTCTCAGGTTCTCAATTGCATTTATTGATTTAACTGACATCCCAGAAATAAACAGCATAAAAACATATTTATCATCCGTTGCCGGATTTTCTAAAATATTTTCCGAACCATCTTCCACTTAGCTTTTTACTTTAAGAGGTTTAATATTTAAACCTACAAGTACTTTTTCTTCGTTAGATAGGTCACCAATTATTTTTCTGATGGGCTCAGGAAATTTTCTTACAAGTGTTGGTACAGCAAGTATTTGATCGCCTTCGGCCAATTGAGGATTTTTTAAAAGGTCAATTATTTCAATGGAGTATTTTCCCGCAAGGTTCTCTTCGGCATATTTTTTGATGTTAGCCAATGCTTTTATTGATTTTGGTGTTTGCCCTGCTATATACAATCGCAATTGCCACTCTGCTTCCTGTTTCTTGCTCATTATTTCTTAATCTTTTTAGTAACAGGCTTAATGCCTTTTTGTTCACGGGTTAATTCTCCTTTAAGGGTTTCATTTATTTTTAAACGATTAAGTTCATCCTCAACCGATGCAAATTCATTGCGTAGAGCCTCAATGTTGGCTTCCAGCACTTTTCGTTTTCTTTCAATATCTCGGTCTTTCTGATCTAATTCGTTTTGCAGTTTAAAAGCAATAAGTTTTTTGTTAAGATCATTTGATTTTCTTGCTGCACCTGTAAGAATACCGTTTGGCCCAACTTCTACATCTAACAACTCAATGCCATTATTTGTGATCACAAATTCGCGCACCTGGTTTGAGTGACCCATCCCTCTTGCTTTTATTATATATATGCCACGGTTGCGTTCACCAATGCCTTCCATATCCCTTACAACTATCCAGGTATCAACTAATGATGAAACAGAGTCTTCTGCCAGTTCAGCCATTTTTGTTTCTGTTTGCTGACTTAAAGAAGTAAATACAGTTGTAATATTATTTATTTTTAAAAGGTCAATTAAACGCACCAGCATTGATTTTACTTCACTGTCATTTCCGACTGAAATAAGATTACTGATGGGGTCAATAACTACTGCGCTTGGTTTAAAATCACGGATCAGTTTTCTTAAGGTTAAAAGATGTAATTCAAGACCATTTAATGATGGGCGCGTAGAATGGATCTGTAATAAGCCACTTTTAATATGTTTTTCAAAATCGATACCGATCGAGCGCATATTTCGTACAAGCTGGTGAGGCGATTCTTCAAAAGCAAAATACAATACACGCTCTTTTTTATTGCATTGTTCATTGGCAAAATAAGCTGCCATTGTTGTTTTTGCAGTACCCGCAGTGCCTGATATTAAAATGCTACTTCCCCTGTAATAGCCTTTTCCAAAAAACATTTCATTAAGGCCTTTTACGCCTGTTGAAACTATTTCCGACGAAACCTTATTATCTAAATTAAGAGAGGTGATAGGCAATACCGAAATTCCTTCTTCATCAATTAAGAATGGATACTCGTTTGTGCCGTGTGTTGAACCCCTGTATTTTACAATGCGCAATCTTCTTGTAGATATTTGGTCAATAACCCTGTGATCTAAAAGAATAACACAATCCGATACGTATTCTTCAAGTCCCTGGCGCGTTAAAGTGCCTTCGCCACGCTCTCCTGTAATAATAGCGGTAACGCCTTTGTCTTTAAGCCAATGAAATAATCTTCTCAATTCTGCGCGCAGTATAGCGGTGTTATCAAGACCTGAAAATAAAGATTCGATGGTATCTAAAACCACACGCTTTGCTTTTATTGAGTCGATAGCGTGGCCCAGTCTTATAAATAATCCATCAAGATCATATTCACCTGCTTCCTCAATCTCCGATCTCTCAACACGCACATGATCGATGATGAGTTTTTTTTCTTTAGATAATTTTTCAATATCAAAGCCAAGCGATCTTACATTTTGAATTAGTTCTTTTGAAGATTCTTCAAAAGACATAAATACTCCCGGCTCATTGTATTCAATAGCTCCTTTAATTAAAAATTGCATGGCAAGAAGCGTTTTGCCGCAGCCTGCGCTACCGCAGATAAGCGTTGGTCTCCCTTTTGGAAAACCTCCGTTTGTGATCTCATCCAAGCCATCAATACCTGTTTGTGTTTTTGGAAATTGGTGAGGATCCTTCTTTAACGATAAATCAGATTTTTTAGTTTTCACTTTTCTTAAATTTATGTTCAGATTATTACAATTTTTATGCAAAATTGAAGAAATTATTACCCTGCTTATTTAACTTATTGATTTTCTGAAAATTATTTGAGAGTAGGAACGAAGGAGAAAAAAGGATAGACAGTAGAATTTGTGGAATTTTTTGTACAAATTACAAAGTGTGGATTTACTTCTATAATATAATGAAGAAGGCTTTCATTAATTAAGATGTATAAAATAAGAATAAAATATCAAATTGTGAAACAATAAACCTATTAAAAGAAAGATCTGAGGAGAAGTAAAATGTATATATTTAATATTAATTTAATGTATAAATTTTTACTACCGTAATGAAGATAGGGATAAAGCTTGCCGTTACATTTTTTTTAATTGCTTTTTTGTCAATGACAGTAATAGGTATTATTAGTTATTTAAGAGCTAAAAACTCTCTCGAAAAGCAATCGTTTGACAGGTTAACTGCTTTTAGAGAATTAAAAGCAGGACAAATAGAAGATTATTTTAAATTGATAAATGATCAGATAGTTACCCTTGCCCAAAACCCAACAGTAATTGAAGCTATGAAGGAGTTTGAATCGGGCTTTAATAAAATAGAGAATGAGATCAAATTATCTGAGAAAGAATTTGACAATATTAAAAAGAAAGGCGATGAGTATGTGCTGAAAGAGTTTTTACCAAGGTTAAATAAAAACTTAAAAGTAAAAGCTACTTTAAATGATGAAGTAGAATATAACAAGAGTGCTATTATTTTAACTGATCTGTATTATGTAAACAATCCCAATCCTATTGGTGAAAAGCATAAGTTAATGTACTCAAATGATGCGAGTTCTTATAGCAAATCACATGCAAAGTACCATGCAATGCTAAGTGATTTTGCCGAGCGCTTTGGGTTTTACGATATTTTTTTAATTGATACCGAAACAGGTAACATCGTATATACAGTTTATAAAGAGGTTGATTTTGCAACTTCATTGCTAAACGGGCCATATAATAATACCAATCTTGCCGATGCCTTTAATGAAGTGGCAAACAGCGAGAACGAAAATATTGTTTACCAGGTAGATTACAGGCCTTATCACCCTTCATACAATGCGCCATCATCTTTTATTGCATGCCCAATTTATGAAGACGGAAAAAAAATTGGTGTATTGGCTTTTCAAATGCCAATTGATAAGATCAATGATATTATGACCAACAAAGGAAATTGGAAAGATGTTGGTTTAGGGAACACCGGCGAAACCTATATTGTTGGCGAGGATTTTAAGATCAGGAATCAATCGCGTTTTTTAATAGAGGATAGTCTTAACTATTTTAAAATGTTGGCTGATATTGGTGAAGATAAAGAAGCGATAGAACAGATTAAAAACTATCAAAGCTCAATAGGTTTACAAACCGTAAAAACAACAGGAACTGAAGAGGCCTTGAAAGGCGTGAATGATACACAAATATTTCCTGACTACAGGGGCGTTTCAGTTCTTTCGGCATACAAGCCTTTAAATATTGCAGATATGCATTGGGTATTAATGAGTGAGATTGATGAAGAAGAAGCTTTTGAACAGGTAACAAAATTGAGAAATAATATTGTTGTAGGTTTCTTTTGTTTATTGTTTGTTGTATTGATGGTATCTTATTTTGTATCCAAACAAATAACAAAACCTTTAAATGAGTTAACCTACGAAGCCTTAGAACTGGCAGATGGTAACCTAGATGTGGAAGTTAAGACTGCCGGTAGTGATGAAATAGGAATGTTGGCCAGCAGTTTTAAAAAGATGCAGGCTTCTATTAATAAATTGATTCACGATTTGAAAGATATCAATCATAACCTTGAAGACAAAGTAAAAGAACGTACCGAAGAGGTAATGAAACAAAAAGATCTGTTAGAAGAAAAACAAAAAGAGATCGTTGATTCCATTCATTATGCACGTCGCATACAAACTACAATTTTACCGGGTAACGAATACCTTGCTAAAAATTTACCCGACTTTTTTGTTCTGTTTAAACCACAATCTATTGTATCAGGCGATTTTTACTGGGCTACACGCGTTGTAAAAAAAGTAGAAGATAAGGTAGTGGGCGAGAGGTTCTATCTTGCTGTTTGCGATAGTACCGGCCATGGCGTGCCGGGCGCATTTATGAGTATTTTAAATATTTCATTCTTAAATGAAGCCATTAACGAAAAACAAATAGAAGCACCCAACGAAATTTTAGATTATGTAAGGAAACGTTTGATAAAAAATCTTTCGCATGAAGGTGGACAGGATGGAATGGATGGAACAGTGATTTGTTTTGATAAGATGAAGAATACGATCACTTATGCCTCTGCTCATAACGCACCAATTATGGTAAGAGATAAAAACATAATTGAATTAAAAGCCGATAAAATGCCTATTGGTAAAGGTATTAAAACAGAACCTTTTACTTTGCATGAGATAGACGCTAAAAAAAGCGATACAATTTATTTTTATACTGATGGATTTGCAGATCAGTTTGGCGGACCAAAAGGTAAAAAATTCAAATATAAAACATTAAATACTTTACTACTTGAAAATAGCGAATTGCCTTTGAACCAACAGGCAGAAATGCTATTAAACGCCTTTACAGATTGGAAAGGACAATTAGAGCAGATTGACGATGTATGTGTGTTTGCCGTAAGAGTTTAATAAGTGTTTATGGCATTGCTACAGCCTCTTTATTAAATTTATTTCTGTATTCAATTGGCGATAAGCCTGTTGTTTTCTTAAATACATTTCTAAACGCTTTTGTATCTGAATAACCAACATCGTACATTACTTCATTTATATTTTTGCGTGTAGTTTCAAACGATTTTTTGGCAGCCTCTATTTTTACACGTTGTATGTATTCAATAATAGTATTGTTGGTGGCTTTTTTAAAACGGCGCTCAAGACTTCTTCTTCCAAGTGCAAACATATCTGCCAATTGCTCAACAGATAATTTATCCTGAAAATTGCTTTCAATAAACTCCTGCGCTTTTCTTACTGGCTCATCTTCATGGTCTTTCTGACCTTTAAACATAATAAAGGTAGATTGGTCGTAACGATCAATGTCTATCTCAAAATATTTTGAAGCCAATACAGCCATTTCACGATCGGTATATTTTTCTAAAATGTACAATAATAAATTCCAGAATGAATTGGCACCACCGCTTGTGTAAATGCCATTTTCATCGGTAATTATTTTATCTGAAACCAGTTCGCTATCAGGAAACATTTTTCTAAAATCATTTTCCGCATGCCAATGAGTAGAACATTTTTTGCCATCCAATAAACCGGTAGACGCCAGTAAAAATGTACCAACACAAAGGCTTGCTAATTCGGCACCGGCTTTATGCTGTTTACAGATCCAGTTATTAAAACCTTTATTCATTGCTATCACTTCATTCCAATTGCCATTTACCGGCGGAATAATGATGAGATCACTTTTAAAATTATCGTTTACATCTTTATCCGGAAAAACCTTAAATAGTTTATCATATACGTGCGCTTCTTTATCAAGACCAACTAATTGTATATTAAATAAAGGCTGCTTGCCCATGCTTCTTAAAAAATCATTGGCAGTATTAAATGCTTTGTAAGAGCCTTCAATACAAGTTAAAGTAGCAGCGCCTTTTGGCACAAGTATAGATATGTTCTTTAATTTCATGTGTCAAATGTAAACTAAATTACTGTCGCAATCAACCCCTCATATTGCCGTTTTTGCACCCTCATAATAATTAGCGTTTAAAGTAATTTTGTTGAGTAAAACGGAACTTAATAATGAGAACACAAATTAATCCATACTTAATATTTAACGGTAACTGCAGGGAAGCCATGAATTTTTATAAAACATGTTTTGGCGGTGAGTTAATATTGCAAACCGTTGGTGATTCGCCAATGGCGGCGCAATGGCCTGAAACTGTGAGAGACAGAATTCTTCATGCCAGTCTTGTAAACGGTGATATTAACCTGTTAGCATCAGATATGGGTTCAGATAACTTAATAGTTGGAAATGTTATTTCTTTGGCCTTAGCGTGCGGTAGTAAAAATGAGATAGAAGTTTTTTTTGAAAAGCTTTCGGTTGGCGGAAAAGTAACACATCCTTTACATGAATTTTTTGATGGAACCATTGGTGCAGTTACTGATAAATACGGAATGAACTGGGTATTAAAATTTTAAAGGGCAAATAAAAAATATTAATTTAACTTATAATTTAAAAATAATAAAACATGAAGATCCTGAAAAAAATACTCATCGCAATTTTAATAATAATTGCTATACCATTAGTAATAGCATTGTTTACAAGAAAAGAATATTCGGTTGCCAGAGAAGTAACTATTAATAAACCAAAAGCAGAAGTGTTTGAATACATAAAGCAGATAAAGAACCAGGATCAATACAGTAAATGGAATATGACTGACCCTAACATGAAAAAAGAGTATACAGGAACTGATGGCACCGTTGGCTTTGTTTATAAATGGGATAGTCAGGATAAAAATGTTGGAAAAGGCGAACAGGAAATTATTGCAATGAACGATGGTGAAAAAGTACATATGGAAATTCGTTTTATAAAACCTTTTGAAGGTATTGCATATGCCGGTTTACAAGCTACAGCCATAACTGAAAATCAAACAAAAGTAACCTGGAGCTTTAAAAGTAAAATGCCATATCCAATGAATTTTATGTTATTGATAATGAATATGGAAGATATGTTGGGTAAAGACCTTGAAACAGGTTTAAGCAATTTAAAAGGTATTCTTGAAAAATAAATTCACAAATTAAAAAAAGAGATCATGACTATATTACTTATTATAATTGGTTCAATTGTTGGTATAATTGCCTTATTTTTTATCGCCGCTTTATTTGTAAAAAAAGAAAGCATTATTGCGCGCGAAATAATTATTAATAGATCAAATACAGAAGTTTTTAATTATGTAAAGCATATAAAAGAACAGGATAAATACAACAAATGGGTTATGGCCGATCCTGATATGAAAAAAGAATTTAGAGGCGTTGATGGTACCCTTGGATTTGTGTATGTATGGGATAGCAATGCTAAAGGCGGAAAAGGTGAACAGGAGATCAAAGAACTTAAAGAAGGCGAACGTGTTGATCTTGAGATCCGTTTTGAAAAGCCGTTTAAAGCGGTATCTACATCAATAATACAAACACAAGCCATTTCAGATAAACAAACAAAGGTAACATGGACGTTTAAAAGCAATTCAAAATATCCTATCAATCTTATGTCTGCTATGTTAGAAGGAGCATTGGGTAAGGATCTTTTAACAAGTTTAAATAATTTAAAAAGCATTCTCGAAAAATAAATAAACGCAAATGTTTTAGAAATTTGAGTATGTTTTTAGACATTAAATAAGAAGTAGTTTATGGCATTTAAATTGAAGTAGCTTTATTAAAAAAGAACTATGAAAACTATCAAAAAAACAATTGTCATACATGCTTCCAACCAGAAGGTATGGAATGTATTAACAAGTCCGCAATACTATAAACAATGGATGGCCGAATTTAGCAGCACATCTAATCCTCAAACAACATGGGAACAAGGCAGTAAAGCAATATTTGTTGATGCCAGCGGCAGGGGTATGGTTGCTAAGATCACAGAAAATAAGCACAATCAATTACTTGCCATGGAATACACCGGTATTATGGTGGATGGTAAGGAAGATCATGAGAGTGATGAAGCAAAAAAATATATAGGTGGTAAAGAAATTTACGCTATTTCTCAAAAAAATGATAGTACTCAATTAGATATTGCCTCTGATATGAGCGAAGAAATGATAGATGAACTATCCTTACAATGGGATGCAGCACTTGAAAAAGTAAAAGAACTGGCAGAAAAATAATTAAAATGGTAGAAGTATTTAAAACAAATGTAACGGAGTCTTTTCATGCAGAGATACTGCTTAGGCTCATTCACACAAGTTTTAAAGATTGTTGCGCCAGTTTTGATCTGGAAGATTGTGATAAGATACTTAGGATTGAATGTTCAAACACATTTAAAAGCGATCATTTAATCGGTCTTTTAAAAGATATGGGTTTTAAAATAGAGATCCTTTCTGATGAAATACCTTCTGCTTTTATAAGTAATATTGGTATTTATGAAAGCGCATGATTTTTATGTACTTTTACAGCCCGATTAAGTAAAATTTATGTCAACCCCCATTAAAACAAGCTCCACCAAAACATTTATTAATGTGATCAAAGAATCGCTTAATGGAAAAGAGCAGGATTATACTGTGGGTAGCATTCGCAGAGCGGTTTTTTTATTGGCCATACCAATGATATTGGAGTTAAGCCTTGAAAGTGTTTTTGCCGTTGTAGATATGTTCTTTGTTGGAAAATTGGGAGAGAATGCAATTGCAACGGTTGGTTTAACCGAATCGGTTATTACAATTATATATTCGGTTGCTATTGGTTTAAGTACTGGCGCTACCGCAATTGTTGCCAGAAGAATAGGTGAAAAAGATCCTGAATCTGCAGCACATGCAGGCGCTCAATCGCTTATTATTTGTTTAATAGCCACAATAATAGTAAGTGTGCCGGGTGTGATATTTGCCGGTGATATTTTAGCCATGATGGGCGCAAGCAAAGAAGTTGTTGCCGACGGAGCAATTTTTACACGCATTATGCTTGGTGGTAGTTTGGCCATTATGTTATTGTTTTTAATAAATGGCATTTTTAGAGGTGCAGGTAACGCGGCAATGGCTATGAAAAGTTTATGGATAGCAAGTATCATAAACATTATCTTATGTCCTGTGTTCATACATTTTTTTGGTTTAAAAGGTGCTGCAATAGCTACAGTAATTGGAAGAAGCACCGGTGTATTGTATCAATGTTATCATTTATTTAAAGGCAGTGGTATTTTAAAGATCCATACAAGTAGTTTTAAGATTGATCCTGTAATAATAAAATCAGTTATTGCAGTTGCATGGCCGGCAACTTTTCAATTTATTATTGCCAGTGGCAGTTGGATAATTTTGGCCCGCATTGTTGCCGAAACCGGAGGCACAACGGCTTCTGCCGGTTACCAGATAGCCATGCGCAATGTTGTATTCTTTATTCTTCCGGCATGGGGTTTAAGTAATGCGGCTGCTACTTTGGTTGGCCAAAACCTGGGTGCAAACGAAATGGATAGAGCCGAAAAAAGTGTCATGCTTACAACAAAATACAATGCCATTTTTATGGCCTTGGTTGCTATTTTATTTATTTTAATTCCAAGACCTATCATTCATATTTTTACACAGGATGAAGCAATTATTGCTTATGGTGTGCAGGCATTACGTATAATTGGCGCGGGCTTTATGTTTTACGGTATTGGTATGGTTATGACGCAAGCATTAAATGGTGCGGGTGATACAAAAACACCAACTATCATTTACTTCATTTGTTTTTGGTTGTTCCAGGTACCTTTAGCATATTTTTTATCTAATGTGCTTGATATGAAAGCCACAGGCGCTTTTATTGCCATACCTGTTGCAGAAACTTTAATAGCAGTGGTAGCCTGGCTTTATTTCAAAAAAGGCAAATGGAAAGGAGTAAAGGTTTAATTACTGTTTAAGTATTAGCTAATGTACGTAATTGTGTTTTTAGCTTTTATTGCTTATACTTACTTAATGAAATTCCAATTTCACAGAATATTTATTTTTCTTTTCCTTTTATCGGGCTTGTCAGATCTGCGCGCTCAAAGCCAGGCAAAGATAGATAGTCTTATCAGGGTGCTTCATAATTCAACAACCGATTCGGCCTACGTTGAAAATTGTTTTGAGATAGCCCACGCTTATATTAACTCAAAACAAATTAACCGCAGTTTTAATTATGCAGATTCTGCAATGCTTCGTGCTCGCAAAAATAAAAGCGAACGTTACATTGCTTTTTCCTATAATAATTTGGGTAACCTGTATAATTATATAAACGATTTTACAAGTGCCCTCGATAATTTTGAAAAAGCGCTTAAGATCCAGCGCAAAATGGGCAATGTACCGGCTGAATGTAGCAGTATATTAAATAAAGGCAATACTTATTTTTACAGCGGCGAATACAATAAAGCCGAAAAGTGCTATCGCAAAGCTTTGCAATTATACAGAACCATTAAATCGGATGTTTATACGGAATCAAACGTATACAACAATCTTGGCAGTGCCTGCGCTGCACAAAATAAATTTGAAGAAGCTAAAAATTGGTTCACTAAATCTCTTGAAATAAGTCAGAAAAATAAAGATAATATAAGTACTGCCTATACGCTTAATAATATTGGTAATATTCTTACTGCAGAGAAAAAAAAGGAAGAAGCACTTGTTTATTTTAAAAACGCCCTTGATCTTAAAGTAAAATATGGCGATAACAAAGATAAAGCAGACGGTTATACAAATATTGCAGAAGCATACAGCGAATTAAATGAATATAAAAAAGCAATAGAGTATCTCACCATTGGCCTTTCTTACCGCGATACCTCCATCTATAACAAAGATCTTAAAAATCAGTACAGAAGTTTTGCATTCATGTACGAAAAAATGAATGATATTGCCTCGGCAAATAAATATTACAAGTTACTTAATAATGTAAATAATGAGGTCTTTAAAAAAGAAATGGCTGAACAAGTAGAGCGTAATGATATGATGAATGAATTCTCTAAATCTCATTTGCGCGATAGTCTTGTACAAGCTTCAAAAATACAAAAGCAAAGAGGGGAGATAAGCAGAAGCAATACCGTAAAGTATTCTTTATTGCTAATTGTAGGAGTTATTATTGTTTTTTTACTGTTATTATTTAAGCGTTATAAAGTTACACAAGCGCAAAAAGAAGTTATCTCAAAACAAAAAGCCCTGGTAGATGAAAAACAGGAAGAGATCATGGATAGTATTAAGTATGCCCGCCGCATTCAGGAATCTTTATTGCCTACCGAAAAATATATCTCCAGGCATTTGAATAGGGATAATAAGTAAAAATACTTCCCTGCCCTTTAAGAAGATAAATTAATTCTTAAAAAAAATAAACTTTTTTTAAATCCTGTTGTTTTTATTATGTATGGAAAAATTTCCTCATAAAAAAGACATGTATTGTTTTCTGATCGATGATGACGATGATGATAGAAAGATCTTTGAAATGGCTCTTGATAAGTTGTCAGCCGGAATAAAATTTGGTTATGCCAATAGTGGTTTTGATGCTATTGAGCAATTAAAGGATTGTAAACGTGTGCCTGATTTTATTTTCCTTGATCTTAATATGCCAATAATGAGTGGTAGCGAGTGTTTAATTGAGCTTAAAAAAATTGCTTGTATTGCCGAGGTTCCGGTTATCATCTACTCCACAACTATTACTGAAAAAATAATATACGATACCTTGCACGATGGCGCTTTTGATCACATAGAAAAACCTGCTAAAATTGAAAAGTTGGAAGAGTATTTAAAGCGTATTTTGCAAATTAAGGACTAACGGTTATTTTAGGTGATTACAGCCTTTTTATTAAATACCTAAACGTGTACATTTACAACAATACACGTTGTGAAACTTTTCTATTCTATTATACTTATTTTGTTTGTGCAAATACAATTCGCACAAACTAATGGAAAAATTTCCGGAACAATTTCCGGCCCTGATAAAAAACCAGTAGAAGGGGCTATTGTTTCTTTATTAAGATCAAAAAATCAATCTATCGTTAAGATCGCATTTGCAGAAAGTAGCGGACAATTTGAATTTATTAATTTACAACCGGATTCGTTTAAAATAACAATAGATCAATTAGGCTTTAAAAAATTTATTACCAACGTTATTGTTCTTGATTCTTCAAGGTTAGAGCTTATTCTTCCGGCAATTGAACTGGAGGCAGAAGGAAAAAAACTGGAAGAGGTAACCGTTACTACAAAATTGCCTTTTGTTGAACGTAAAATAGACAGAACAATAGTTAACCCCGATGCTTTAATTTCCAATGCCGGTGGAAGCGCATTGGATGTGTTATCCAAAGCACCCGGTGTAATTATTGATGAGAATGGAAACATTAAATTAAAAGGCAAATCGGGTATTATGGTACTCATAGATGATAAACCAACGTATTTAACCGGCGCCGAATTAGAAAGTTATTTAAAGTCACTTCCTTCAGCTTCTATAAAACAAATAGAAATAATGCTCAATCCACCGGCACATTACGAAGCTGCCGGCGGGGCCATTATTAATATTAAAACAAAAAAAAATAAATTAAAAGGTATTAACGGAAATGTTACAGCAAATTACGCGCAGGGCCGCTATGCCAAAACAAATGATAATTTCAGCCTGAATTTCAGCAATAAAAAATTTACAATCTTTTCAAATTTAAATTACGGCTATCAAAATAATTTTCATGATCTAACAATTCAGCGGCGCTATAAGAACGAAGATCTAAGTACTTTATCAGTTTTTAATCAAAACACTTATATTCAGCCTATCAGCCAATCTGTAGGGGCAAGGCTTGGGCTCGACTATTATGTTACAGATAAAACCACTCTTGGTATCTCTACACGTGGTTTTTCAAATAATTCTAGCGTAACAAAATATAATAACGCACAGTTCTTAAATGCAAATGATAGTTTAGTGAGTATAGTAATAGCAGACAATAGCGAAAAAAGTTTATTTCAAAACGGATCGGTTAACTTAAACATTCGGCATCAGTTTGATTCTCTTGGTAGAACATTAACTGCGGATGCTGATTACGTTGCTTATGCAACCAATATTGAACAATTGTATAAGAATGATGTTTACCTTGCTGATGGCACTCATAGTTATAACGATATACAAAACGGATCATTGCCTTCTGTAATTAACATTTATGCTTTTAAGAGTGATTATGTACAACCGCTTAAACATGGCGATAGATTTGATGCAGGCTTAAAAACAAGTTATACCCAAACAGATAATGATGCGGTTTATCTTATTACACAAAATAATATCACGCAAAATAATTATAATTTAAGCAATCATTTTAAGTACGATGAGATGATCAATGCCGCATATATAAATTATTCACGCTCGTTTAAAAGGATAGAGATACAAGCAGGTTTAAGGTTTGAGTCAACCATATTAAATGGAAAACAATTAGGCAACGCTGTAAAGCCTTATTCTTCATTTAATAGAGATTATAATAGTTTATTTCCAACGGTTTATGTTTCTTATAAATTAGATACCGCTTCAAACCATGTATTAAATCTTTCGTATGGTAAACGTATCAATCGACCTTTTTATAAAGATCTCAACCCTTTTAGCAGCCCGCTTGATAAATATACGTATTACGAAGGCAATCCTTATTTATTGCCAACTTTTCCTCATGAAGCCTTGCTTACCTATAGTTTTAAAGATCTTTTATCAACAACTTTATATTACGGTTATTCTTCCAACGAGATTCAGGAAACGATCGAGATCAATAATGGTATTTATTATAGCAGACCCGGTAATATTGCAAGCAGCGAGCATGGCAGCATTACTTTTGAAGCCAACCTTCCGGTAAAAAAATGGCTTACAACCTCTATTTATTCGGAAGTGATCTATTCGCGTTTTAAGAGCAAGCTTTATACCGAAACATTAAACTCTTCCGGTACCTGTCTTTTTTTAAGTATTAATAATATGTTCCAACTCAAAAAAGGCTGGAGCGCTGAATTAAGCGGTCAGTATATTACCGATCAGGTAGATTCACAATTTTCTTTTGGTGACTATGGATTTTTTAATATTGGTTTTCAGAAAAAGATCCTAAAAGATCTTGGTAGTATAAAAGTAAATATGAGCGATGTATTGCATAGTAACAGAATAAGAGGCACAATAAATAATCTGCATTTAACCGATGCAAACTGGTTTGGGGTAAGAGATACAAGGGTATTATACATTACATTTTCTTACCGTTTTGGTAAAACAAAAAACAGCAAACCAAAGCATACCAGTACAGGTTCTGAAACAGAGCAGAACAGGGTAAAATAATAATAGCAAAATTGTATATTTGCATTAATTCTATAAAGTAGTTACAGTGTTTAAATTTGTTTTTGCCGCCTTAGGTTTTTTCTTTGTTTCACGGCATTTTATGGGGGCCTTTGTTGGATTTATAATTGGCTCTTTTATTGATAATGCTATTACGCTAAAAGCAAAAGCAGGTAAAGGCCAAAGTGTTTTTGACTATTACCAGCAACATGCTGCCCGGCCACACGAAGATTTTGCAACAATGCTTATGGCTCTTTCGGCAGCTGTTATGAAAGCAGATGGAAGGCCATTAAAAGTGGAATTAGAATATATAAAAGCTTTTTTCGCTCAGCAATTTGGCCCTCAGTACTCCGCAACACATTTGCAAACTCTTAAACATTTTTTAGACGCAGCATCTATTCCTGTTGAACAGATATGTAATGATATTAATATGCGTACAACTCTTGAGGTGCGTATTCAATTAATGCATTATCTTTTTGGTATTGCCAAATCGGATGGACATGTGGCCGATACCGAGATAAGTGTTTTGAGGCGTATTGCAGTACAACTGCAAATTCCTTCTTCAGATTTTGAAAGCCTTAAGGGGATGTTTTACAGAGATGTAAATTCCGATTATCATGTATTAGGTATAGAGACAACTGCTACCGAAGAAGAAATTAAAAAAGCCTACAGGCAAATGGCTGTTCGATATCATCCTGATAAAGTAATTCATATGGGAGAAGAATTTCAAAAAGGTGCCAAAGAAAAATTTCAGAAGATACAGGATGCTTACGAAAGCATAAAAAAGAGTAGAGGAATAAGCTAATTAGCTTAATATCAGTTGTAATTTTCTTTTAAGCTAACCTGTAACCTTTAACAATATTGTAATTATATTGACGTTAATTGTATTTGGATAAAACATTTATGTTTTTTAAAATAGAAAACAAACTACGTTTGTTAAGATCATTTATGATCTTATTTATTTTTATTCATCCTGTTATGGGGCAAAACACACCCTATTCTTTAACCGGTAAAGTTAATTCAGGTAAAAATTCAGTTATTGAGTTTGGTAATGTTATTGCTTTATCTGTACAAGATTCAAGTATTATTAAAGGAGCGCCATTTCAAAATGGTACATTCAGGTTAGATGGAATTGAAAAGGACACTATTCTGATCAAGATCACTTCTATTGGTTATTCGGATCATCTTAGTGTATTTTACCGATCAAATAACGATTCAATTACTGATATTGGAAATATTGAATTAAAAGATAATAATACACTTAATGAAGTTACCATCACCGCAAAAAAAACATTGTTTGAAATGGATGGCGAGAAGGTGAAAATAAATATAGAAGGAACTAGTCTTAATGCTGCCGGTACTGCATTGGATGTTTTAAGGCGCTCGCCCGGTGTATTGGTAAACAGTACGGATAATGTTACAATATTTGGCAAAGGAACACCAATAATTTACTTAGATGGTTTATTGATCTCATCAACCGACATTCTTAAATCATTACCATCAAGTGATATTAAAAACATTGAGATCATCAATAATCCTTCTTCAAAGTATGACGCTGCAGGAAGGGCTGTAATAAACATCATTACTATAAGAAACAATTTAGAGGGTTACAATGGAAACGTGATACAGAATTTTTTATTTAGTAAATACCTGTTTACCTATACAGGTTTTAGATTAAATTATACCCGAAAAAAAATAAGTACAAACCTAAGTTATGGTTTTAATACAGGTAAACAGTGGAACTCTGACCAATATGTACGCACTTACAAAATAAACGACAGTTCTAATATAGAAATGAATAATTATTTATATGATGTTCAAAATTATTCAAATGTCCACTTTTACCGCGCAGGTATCAATTATCGTTTCGATTCAGTAAGTACTTTGGGTTTGCAGTATAATGGTTTTTACAATTCCCGAAATGACGCATCCGATAATGTAAATAGTATTTTATTGAATAAAGAAGAGCAATATAACCTGCATACAAATACAAAAGGCATTCCTTTATTAATGAATAATGGTATCAATGCAAATTATTCAAGGAAATTTGATACGCTTGGAACGGAATTATTTACAGCTGTTCAGTATGGTAATTTTATAATAAAGAATACGGCAAATATTGGGGTTGAAACAAAATACAATAATCTTGTACTTCAGGAAGAAAAAAGAAATTCTAACCGCAATGATATTAAGATATTAGGCGCGCAAATTGATCTTACAAAAGCTTTCAATAAAAAATGGAAATTGGAAAGCGGTATCAAAGAATCTTATATTACAAAAGCGAGTGATATTAAGTTTGAAAATAAAAGTAGTGGAGGAAATTGGATCTCCGATCCTTCATATTTAAATGGTTTTGAATTTAATGAGAATATTGCCGCGGGGTACAGCGAGTTGCGCTTTAAGCATAAAAAGGCCAACGCCCGCATTGGTGCAAGGGTAGAGCTAACCAATTCTGAAGGCTATTCAAAAATCCTTTCAAAAAATATAATTAACAGGCAGTACATTAATTTTTTTCCAAGTGCTTATTTTGGATATGATCTTGCTAAAGATCTAATTACTTCTGTTACGTTTTCAAGTCGTATTAACCGTCCTTCTTTTCAGGATCTCGATCCTTTTATTAGTTATATCGATTCACTTTCATCTTTTAGAGGCAACCCTTACCTGCTTCCTGAGTATACTAATTCTATTGAGGCGTCTTTAGTTTATATGAAAGAAGCTAACCTTACTTTTGGTTACAGTAAAACAGATGGGGCTTTGCGCCTGGTGGTAGATAAATTAAATGATAGTACTGAGGCATTTACTGCCACCACTAAAAATCTTAAAAAAAGCGAGACTTATTCGTTTGGGATTACTATTCCATATGAACTAAGTTGGTGGACCACCGCTAACTATTTTGGTTATTTTTTAAACACTTTTAGTTATGATCAGGCAGGCGTTATTGTGCAAAATTACAAGCCTACTTTTAGTATTTATTTATATGACGAATTCAGGTTTAAAAAAATATTTTCATTGGAGTTAACTTATGAGTACACATCGGCTGCTGTAGATGGTATATTTATTTCAAAACCATTTTCGATGTTGAATATTACGCTTAAAAAGAATTTTTTTAAGGATAAACTCACTTGCAGGTTCATAGCAAGCGATATTTTAAATACCTATATTATGAAAGGGCAAAGCAATATACCTTTGTACAATATTGGTTATACTTCTAAAGTAAATATTCATTACTTTTTACTTGCCTTAAATTATAAATTTGGTAAGCTCAAGTCCGCTAACTATAAAAACCGCTCGGTTAGTGATGAAGAGTATAATCGTGTAAAAATGGGTAAATAAATCCCAAAATCCAGTATTCATAAGGCTTTCAGTTTGATTTTATCTGCCTTTTTTGACCTTTTTTTCTTCTTTGTCGGATTACATATGTAAGAAATTTCCATTTTTTGGAAAATTTGCGATAAGCATTCGATCTACCTTTATTTCCGAAAAATGGAAATATCCATTGATTGGAAAAACTTAAAAAAATAAACAAAATGAGCCTAGTAAAAATTTTTATTGTAGAAGATGATCCTTGGTTTGGTGAATTGTTAAAACATCATTTGTCATTAAATCCCGATTACGAATTACATTTATTTATAACTGCAAAAGAGTGTTTAAATAACATGCATTTACGTCCGGATATTGTTTGTGTAGATTATGGTTTGCCTGATATGACAGGCGATATACTTTTGCAAAAGATCCACGAGATAAATAAAAATATTGCTGGTATTGTTATCAGCGGACAGGAAGATGTTGCCGTGGCAGTAAATTTTTTAAAGAGTGGCGCAAAAGATTATATTATTAAAGATGATAATACAAAAGATATACTTTGGAATTCTATTATCAAAATAAGAGAAACACTTGATCTTAAAAAAGAGGTAGAAGAACTAAAAGGTCAGTTGGAACAAAAATTTAGTTTTGAAAAAACCATCATAGGTAAAAGCAATGTTTTAAAAGAAGTATTTGTTTTAGTGGAGAAAGCTTTAAAATCAAATATCAACGTGTCCATTACCGGTGAAACAGGTACAGGAAAAGAAGTTATAGCAAAAGCAATACATTATAACGGTGAGCGTAAAAAGAAACCCTTTGTTGCGGTAAATATGGCGGCCATTCCTACAGAGTTAATAGAAAGCGAATTGTTTGGTTACGAAAAAGGTGCTTTTACAGGAGCTCAGAATCGCAAAATAGGAAAATTTGAAGAGGCCAATGGAGGAACAATTTTTTTAGATGAGATAGCTGAGTTGGATCTGAGTTTACAAAGCAAGATCTTACGTGTATTGCAGGAACGTGAAATTGTAAGGGTTGGCGGAAACGAAAGAGTAAAAATTGATGCAAGGTTAATTACTGCTACCCATAAAAATTTAGCTGAAGAAGTAAAAAAAGGAAAGTTCAGAGAGGATCTTTTTTACAGGATCATTGGCTTGCCGGTCGATTTGCCGCCGTTAAGAAGCAGGGGCAATGATGTGCTTATTCTTGCTAAACATTTTACCGATGAGTTTGCAAAAGAAAATAAATTAAAAGCTGTTAGCATTTCAAACGATGCAAAAGATAAATTATTAAAGTACAATTACCCTGGTAATGTAAGAGAATTAAAATCGGTACTTGATCTTGCTTGTGTTATGTGTAATGGCAGTGAGATAAATGCAAATGATATTCGCTTTAATAGTGTAAGAACTGATGATATTTATACCACTGAAGAAAAAACACTTAAAGAATATAGCAATGAGATCATCGCATTTTTTCTAAGAAAATACAACCAGGATGTTTTAGCAGTAGCTAAAAAACTGGATGTTGGTAAATCAACAATATATAACCTCATACAAAAAAAGGAAATTTCTATTAACTGATCCCAATACAAGTACTATGGAAATACAAGTGGAATTACAAGATCTGGTAAAAAAACACCTTTCAGCGCAACAATTGCAAGACGCTTCGTTTATTGATTTTTTAAAAGCTGTTAACCTGGTTTTTATTGAAAAAGAGAAGCAAATTAAACAGTGCAGCGAAAAAGAAAATAACCTGACAAAAACTAACCAACTTTTAACTACACTGTTCTCTAAATTACATTCGGGTATTGTAGCCGAAGATGAGAATAGAAAAATTGTATTTACTAATCAATTGTATTGTGATATCTTTTCATCTTCAAGATCTCCAAAAGCAATGATAGGAAAAGATGTTCCAGATTTGACAGAAGAGACAACAGCTTTATTCACAAAGCCGGTTTCTTATGTTGCTGAAATAAACAAGCTGCTTCATTTTAAAGAAGCAAAACTTGAGCAGGTTTTGGAAATGAAAGATGGAAAGTATTTTGAACGTAATTATTTACCCATTTTTATTGACGAAAGCTACAAAGGTGCACTTTGGAAATATACAGATGTTACAAGAAAGATAACTGTTGAAAAAGAATTAAGACGATCGGAAGAAAATTACAGAAGTATTATTGAGCATGCTTCAGATATTATTTATAAGACCAATGATAAAGGTTTTTTTGTATTTGTAAATCCCGTAGCCGAAAGAATAACCGGTTATTCAAAGGAAGAATTGTATAAAATGCATTTTTCTGAATTAATAAGAGCCGATCATAAAATAAAAGCAGTTAAATTTTATTTGAATCAGGTGCGCAACAAGATCGCTTCTACTTACCTTGAATTTCCAATAATAAATAAAAAAGGTAAAGAAATATGGTTTGGACAAAGTGTACAATTTTCTTATGTAAGTGTTAACTCACAACAATTTGAGCTAACTTCTATGGCTATTGATATTACTAAACAAAAATTATTTGAGACATTGCTTAAAAAGCAAGAAGAAAAATACCGTAATATAATTACAAACATGAATCTGGGTCTTATTGAAGTTAGCCCAAATGAAGAGATCATGCATGCTAATCAGGGCTTTTGCAAGATGTCGGGTTTTACACAAGAAGAATTAATTGGTAAGAAAGCAAGTGATTTGTTTGTTATGGATGTTGATCTTCTGGAAGAGAAGAAAAAATTAAGATCAGAAAGTATTTCCGATATGTATCAAATGCCGGTTAAACACAAAGATGGTGATGTAAGATGGTGGACCGTAAGCGGAGCGCCAAACTTTAACGATTCAGGAGAATTTATTGGTTCGATCGGGATTCACCTTGATATTACTGAGCAAAAAAAGTTGGAAAAAGAATTAGAGGCCTCAAAGATAAAAGCAGAATTAGCTTCTAAAGCCAAAGAATCTTTTCTTGCAAATATGAGTCACGAAATAAGAACACCTTTAAATGCTATTATTGGAATGATCAGGGAGCTTGGTAAAGAAACGCTCAACGCAGATCAAAAAATATATGTTGAAAAAAGTGCAATTGCTTCCAAGCATTTACTTTCTATCATTAATAATGTGTTGGATATTTCAAAAATAGAAGCAGGTGAATTGACCTTAGAAGATGAACATTTTAGTCTTGATAATTCGATAGATAATGTTCTTTCTATCATGTCATCACGTGCCGAAGAAAAAGGTATTTACTTAAGGTCTGAATTCTCTAACGATATTCATCATGCTATAATTGGTGATCCACTGCGTATTGAGCAGGTATTGATCAATCTCGTAGGTAATGCTGTAAAATTCACTTCTAAAGGTGGTATTACTATTAGATGCAGTTTGATTAATAATGCTGCTGATGAACAAAAGATAAACATAGCTGTTTCAGATACCGGTGTTGGTATGGAAGAAAAGTATTTGAAGAATATTTTCAATAAGTTTTCGCAGGAAGATAGATCTGTATCACGTAAATATGGTGGAACAGGCTTAGGATTGGCTATCACTTATGAGTTGATACAGCTTATGGGGGGTACAATTGAGGTAGAGAGCAAAAAAAATTCAGGTACAACTTTTAATGTGATTGTTACGCTTAAAAAAAGTGATACCTGTAAAGTAGAAATTAAACAGGAAGCAAACGAAACCATTTCTTTGAACGGATTGCGAATTTTGTTGGTGGAGGACAATGAGCTAAACCGTTTAGTGGCACAAAACACCTTTAAATATCATAAATGTTGGTTAGATGAGGCTATAAATGGATTAGATGCTCTCGAAAAATTAAAACAAAATAAATACGATATTATTTTAATGGATATTCAAATGCCCGAAATGGATGGCTTGGAAGCAACTGAAAAAATACGTACCGAGTTAAAGATCGAAACACCTATAATTGCCTTAACTGCAAATGCATTTAAAAGCGAAGTTGAAAAATGCAAGCAAGTGGGAATGAACGATTATCTCACAAAGCCATTCGAAGAAGTTGCGCTTTTAAAGCTCATCTCAAAGTATACTCATGTTAGTTTTGCTCAGAAACCAGAACCGAACAATGATCCGGTTAAAGAGGTTATAACTAAATTGTATGATCTTTCTAAATTAAATGAAATAAGCAGGGGAGATAAAGACTTTGTTAAAAAAATGATAACACTTTTTGTTGAACAGGGAAAAATATCTTTACAACAAATTAATGACGCTCATAAAATAAATGATTTTGATACTATTCATAAAACAGCTCACAGGCTAAAGCCAAGTATTGATAATATGGGCATTGTTTGTTTAAAGAAAGAGATACGGGATTTGGAAGCACTTGCAAAGAAGCCGATTTCAGGAAATGACCTTAGCTCGCTTATTGAGCATTTAAATCTAACGCTTACAAAAGTGCTTGAAGCATTGCCTCAGGCAATCGTTTAAAATTTAAATTAGTTTAATTATTAAAGCCGGAAAATATCTTTCCGGCTTTTTTTTTGGAATCTTTTTCCATTTTTTGGATAAGTATAACTTGATAAAAGCCTTAAAGCCTTGAAAACAAAGAGTTTCTATTTGTGGCACACTGTATGTGTTAACTTGATAAATAAAACCAGATATTATGAAAAAGATAATTTTACTTTTAATGATAACACTGAGAATGTATTCTCAGCATAATTTAAGTCTAGTTAAAAAAGACGGAGGCGTGCTTCATGTTTATTCAGGTGTTGCGATAAGTGCTTTTTCAGGCGCAAAGATCTATCAAAAAACCGGACGCCCTATTTTATCATCTACTATTGGTTTTTTTATTGGTAGCCTTGCAGGTGCAAGTAAAGAACTCGTTTATGATAAAGCAATGCATCGCGGATGTTATAGCAAGTCAGATGCTTGCCTTACCATATGGGGCTCTGCAATAGGAAGTCTCTGCCTTAGAATAGGCATAGATATTAAACAAAAAAATGAGTTGAAAAAAGAGAATTTTCAGGACCTTTCAAAATAAAACAATAGCATTTTAAAAATATATACAAATGAAAACAGAGAAAAAAATAAATATCTTTATTGTAGACAATAGTTTGTTCTACCTTAATATTTACGAACAAAGCCTAAGAGATCTTGGTCATACAAATATCAGCACATTTATGAGTGGCGCTGATTGTGTTGCAGCGCTGGCTGAAAAGCCAAATATTATTTTTTTAGATAGTAATCTTAATAATGCACAAAGCTCAGAAGTATTGAGAAGGATCAAACTGTTTAACCCTGGCATTTTTGTGATAATGCTGATCGATCCTGCCGGTATCAGAACCAATATAAATACAAGTAATTTTGGCATCTCTGATTATATTATAAAAGGACAGGACGAGATCGCAAAGGCCAATTCAATTATTTTAAAAATAAATAAGATAATCAATTCACCAAGTATCAAAAAAATGATGAAAGTATTCATGCTTTAAATAAAATATATTAAAAACATAAAATTATTATTATGAAAACTATAAGGTATTGGATATTAAAATGGAAGAGATTTAACCTGGATTATTACCAATGGTTAAACGATCCGGTTAAATAAGCCTTCCATTTTTTGGAAAAAATATCCATGGCTTGGAAAATAGATAAATGACGATTCTCTGAAAGCCTTGTTATTACTGAGTTTTTAGTTGTGGCACGTTATGTGAATATCTATATGCAGATAAAACAAACAGCCATGAAAACTTCAACTAAAATAAAAATCACAATCATCACTACTCTAGTTATTTTAAGCAATGTTTCTTTTGGCCAAAACAATAACGATACTAAAGAGATCAAAAAAACTGAAACTGAACAAAACGATGTTGTTCGCAGCAAAAAAGGCCCTCAACCAACAATGACCGTTACTACTGAAAGCAAATCGTATTTAGTTTAATATAACTTTTTCTTTCTAAAGGTAGAAATTTACAAAATTGCAAATAATCTTACCTATGAAATTTAAGGTACCATTCTAAATGAATGATTAGATCTGAAATTGAGAATTTTACACAAGTAAATAAGCAATTAATAATTAAAAAAAACGAAGTCAATAAACATGAAAACCATTAATTTTAAAATTCTTGCATTCTTCCTATTTGCCGGAGTTAATACGTTTGCCCAAAATACAGGCATAAGTGATGTGGCGCATACACCTGCAACATCTGCCGTATTAGATATATATTCTACAAGTAAAGGCATGTTAACGCCAAGACTAACACTTGCTCAGCGAACGGCAATAAACAATCCGGCAACAGGCCTTTTGGTATATCAAACCGATGGTGTAAGTGGGTTTTATTATTATAATGGCACAACCTGGACAATATTATCTTCCGGTACTATTCAATGGCAAGGTACCACAAATGGTATCTATTATAATTCGGGTCTTGCCGGGGTGGGTATTAACAATCCATCAAGTCGTTTAACTGTAAAAGATACTATCGAAATAAGGAGGGTAGGTGCCATGTCACAATTATTATTCTCTAATACTGCAGGTAGCGGTGATTTTAGAATAGGTGGTGATGGAGGAGATATTTTTTGGCAAGGCGGTGGCGGAAGGAACCTTCAAATGGGCTCGTATTGGGGTACAATACTTACCGGCGATAGGCAAACTACTACTGCAATGCCTTTTTCGAGTGGCACCAGTGGAATAGGCGTACTTGTTAAATCTTCAAGAGATCAAAGTATTCCGCTAGGCATCATGCAAAATTCGAGCACACAAAGCGCTAATTTAACAGAATGGCGTAATGCAAGTGGTACACCATTAAGCGTTGTTACCAATAATGGAAGCTTTGGTATTGGCACATCAACGTTTGATTCTACAAACCCTGAAAAGTTACTTGTGGATATGGGAGTTACCAATTCAGTAAATGCTATTTATGCAAAAGGAAGCATTAATAGTTATTTACAAATGAATATCAGAAACACTTCGTCGGGCACTCAAAGTAGTTCGGATATTGTAGCAACAGCCAACAATGGTACCGAAACAACTAATTTTATTGATCTTGGAATAAATGGTTCAGGCTATGTTTATCAATCCGGAAATCCAATTGAAACAGGTGCTGCAAATGATGGTTATTTAATTTCTTCGGGAAATGATTTTTATTTAGTGAATAATAACTCCTCTAAAAATTTGATTTTTCTTGTTGGTGGTACTGCCACTACTAACGAAGCAATGCGCATTACGCCAACTGAACGAATTGGCATTGGTACAACATCTCCACAAGCTAAATTGGATGTTAGTGGAAATTTTAAACTGGGAGCATCCGGAAGTGTTTTAAATGGTATGATCAAAACCAATGTAACGATTACCGATCTTTCTTTGTTTAATTATACGTCTACCAAACAAATTACCGTAACTGTAACAGGTGCTACTGTAAATGGAAGTGTTATACTTAATCCACGCAGCGCTTTGCCTGCCGGCTTGGGTATTGCATGGGCATATGTAAGCAGTGCAAATACAGTAACGATTGGGTTTACAAATACTGATTCTTCCTTAAAATTTATTGGTAGCGTAGTTTTTGATGTTACAGTTATACAATAGAAATAAAATGTGTAAAATGAAATTTATATATACTCTTTTTCTGGCTTCGGTTACACTTTTTTTAAGTGCTCAAGGCATCGTTAACAATGGTAATAAGATTGTTGTTGGTGCAGGTGCTTACATTAATGTAAATGGTGCGGGTGGAAATATTACAAATTCAACTTCAGGCGTTGATGGAAGTTTTGATAATGATGGTGTAATAAGCTTACAAGGTAATTGGATAAACAATAGTCCTAATGGTGCATTTATAAATTCCGGCACAACCGGAACCGTTATTTTAAATGGATCTTCGACTCAATCTTTAGGAGGAAATTATTTAACGGGTTTTGAAAACCTTACACTTACAAATTCAACGGGGGCAACGCTGGCTAAACACCAATCCATAAAAGGCACACTGGATATTACATCAGGGGTACTTACAACAACAGGATACAGTTTTACTTTGATCTCCGATGCTAACGGAACTGCACGAATTGCGCCTATTACCGGTAATATTACAGGTAATATAACTATGCAGCGTTACTTGCCGGCGGGGGAAACCGGCTGGCGTTTCTTATCTGCACCTGTTTTGGGAGCAACATTGGCCGATTGGTCAAATGAATTTATTATGACCGGCTTCACCGGTTCGCAGTATCCAACATTCTCTTTTGTTTCAGTGTATACTTATGATGAAAGTGCTGCAGGAAATTATAGCGTTGGTTATTTACCCGCAACAAATATTACAAATCCTATTATACCTGGCTTAGGATATTGGTGCTATATCAGTCCGGGCCCAACAACTATCGATGTAACTGGTCCTCCCGTTAAATTCAATCAAACATTTTCCGTAAGTTATTCACCAAGCAGCGGACCGTTAGATGATGGTTATGTTATGGTTGGTAATCCATACCCTTCTTCTATTGACTGGTCATCATCTTCATGGACAAAAACGAATATAAATAATGCAATTTATATCTGGAATCCACAATTGCAGCAATACTCCAGCTGGGTTGCAGGTGTAGGCACAAATGGAGGATCAAATATTATTCCTTCTTCTCAGTCGTTTTGGGTACAAGCTAATGCTGCTAATCCCGCACTCGCGTGTAATGAAAATGTAAAGTCTGCAACAGATCAGTCATTTATAAGATCAAACAACCAAAGCACCCATCAAATGCAATTAAAAATATTTGGAAATGGCTACCAGGACGAAACATTTATCCGTTTCGATCCAAATGCAACAAATTATTATGATTCGCAGTTAGATGCAAGAAAATTTTTAAGTGATAATTATGAAGTACCATCATTAAGTTCGAGAGATTCTTCGGGAATGGATATGTCTATAAATAGTTTTTCAATCGTAAATGATGGAATATCTATTCCTGTTAAAACTACAGTTGGTGTATCCGGCTCTTATACAATCACAGGTGATAGTATGGTTAATATGCCAACCGGTTTTTGTATCATGCTGGAAGATCTGGCTACAGGATCTTTAACTAACCTACGAACCACAACAAGTTATACATTTAATATAGAAGATACTACGGCTGCACCAAGATTTTTAATACACATTGGAAAAAAAATAGAAACATCAGCAATTGCTTCAACCTGTTATGGTTCTAATTCAGGAAAAGCAATAGCTAAAGGAAGCGGCGCAGGGCCATGGAATTATACCTGGCATAACAGCAGCAATTCAATTATTCAAACCAAATACAACTCTTTTTCGGCAGATACCCTTTATAATTTAAATGCCGGAGTTTATAGTGTTGCAATAGCTGATTCAAACAGCATGTGTGGTGTAAATACACAAAGTATAACGGTTATTGAACCGCAGCAAATAATTGCCGGTTTTGTACTTTCAAAAGATTCGGTTTTAGCCGGGCAATTGGATAGTATTATTGTAACTAATACAAGCTCAGGAACCACAAGTTATACTTTTAGTTTCGGAGATGGCAGTCCGGCTCAGGTCACACAAACACCTTTGCCTCATTCTTATGCTACTGCGGGTATTTATACTATTAATGTAATTGCAGGACAAAATAATTGTTTTGATTATTTTTCAAAAACTGTAACTGTTATAAATGCAAATGTGGTAAGCATACAAGAAACACAACAATCAGTTTCTTTTGATGGGTTGGTTTATCCAAATCCAAACAATGGTAATTTTAATGTGAGCTTACCAGCCGGTGTTAATCAAATTGCAACGATTGAAATATTCAATGCTGCAGGAAGCATTATTCATAAACAAGAATTAGATCAGGTAAATACAAAAATAGAACTAAGTAATGTAGTAAAGGGTGTTTATTTTTACAGGTTAGTTTTCCCTTCAGTAAATCAAACACAAAATGGTAAGTTGATCATTGATTAATTGCCTTTAAAGAGCCTGCTGCAACAGGCTCTTTTTTACTTTTAATTTATCACCACTTTCTGTTACATTTGTGTAAATTAAAATACCTTTATTTGTTTTTCGACCCATTTAAAATAGATCTTCCGGTAACCGAGATCATTTCTTTTGTAAGAGAACAGCTTGCAAAAGAAAATACCCTCATTGTAAATGCTCCTCCCGGCGCAGGTAAAAGTACTTTGTTGCCATTAGCTTTAATGGAAGAGGAATGGCTTAAAGGTAAAAAGATAATTATGTTGGAACCTCGTCGCCTGGCTGCTCGAACCATTGCTGCGCGAATGTCTTCACTAATTGAAGATGAGATAGGAAAAACAATTGGCTACCGTGTTCGTTTTGATAATCGCGTTAGTGCAAATACAAAAATAGAAGTAGTTACAGAAGGTATTCTTACGCGCATGTTGCATTCTGATAATGCTTTAGAGGATGTTGGCCTGGTTATTTTTGATGAATTTCATGAACGTAGTCTGCATGCTGATCTTGCTTTGGCTTTATGCCGCGAAGCGCAACAGGTATTGCGACCTGACCTTAGGATAATGATCATGAGTGCTACCTTAAACATGCCGCAGTTAAAAAGCTTATTAAAAGCTCCGGTTGCAGTGAGTGAAGGGAAACAGTTTCCGGTTGAAATAATTTATAGTGGCGATGCAGATGAAACTTTATTGCCCGAGTTAACAGCGCGAACCGTTATGAAGGCGGTTAAAGAAAACGAAGGTGATACACTGGTATTTCTTCCCGGCGAAGGCGAGATAAAAAAGTGTGAAGAATTGTTGAGAGGATCTTTGCCCGATTTTTCTATTCACCCTTTATATGGTCAACTACCACAGCATGAACAGTTTTTGGCAATTATGCCAAATAAATTTGGTAAACGTAAAGTTGTTTTGGCTACTTCAATAGCCGAAACAAGTTTAACCATTGAAGGAATAAGAATTGTGGTGGATACAGGTTTTGGTCGCAGTTCAAAATTTGATACACGTTCAGGCCTATCTAAATTAGAAACTTTAAGGATCTCGAAAGATTCTGCTGATCAACGAGCCGGACGTGCAGGAAGATTAAGCAGTGGTGTATGTTACCGTATGTGGACAAAAGCTACACACGAACGTTTGGCAGAACACAGGATTCCTGAAATAATGGAGGCCGATCTTGCTTCGCTGGTATTGGATATGGCTAATTGGGGCGTTAATGATATCTTACAACTTACTTGGTTAACGCCTCCGCCAAAAGCAGCTTTAGCGCAAGCTACAGAAATATTACATCAATTAAATGCTTTAGAAAATAACAAGATCACAGCGCACGGTAAACAAATACATCGTTTAGCTTGTCATCCTCGTATTGCACACATGTTGTTGATGGCAAAAGAAATAAAAGACAAACAGTTGGGAACAGATCTTGCCGCCGTTTTAGAAGAGCGTGATCCTTTACCAAGAGAAACGGGTATTGATATCAACTTACGGGTTGAAGCATTACGCAGAGCAAGAATAAATAATAACATTAATCGTTTTGGAAGAATAGAAAAAATTGCAGCCTCTTATCGTAAGATGTTGGAGATTGAAGTTGATAATGGAGCAGTAGATGTTTTTGAAACAGGTTTATTATTGGCTTACGCCTATCCTGAACGTATAGCTTTTGCAAGGCCGGGTAACAATGCGCAGTTTCAACTGGCCAATGGTAAATATGCCATGGCTGGACATAAAGATGATCTGGCACACGAACCCTGGTTGGCGGTTGCTCATATGGATCTGCGCGATGGTTTGGGTAAAATATTTTTGGCGGCACCTTTAAACCCTAAAGATCTTTTGCCAATGGTAAAAGAGCAAACGGTTATAAGCTGGGATACGCGTAAAGGAGGAATTATTGCTACAAAAGAATTAAAGATCGGCAGTTTGGTATTGCAAAGCAAACCATTACAAAATCCAAACGAAGAACAAATTACTTTAGCTATTTCAAACGCCATAAAAAATGAAGGCGAACAGCTTTTGGATTTTGATGAGAAAATGGAACAGTTACAAAACCGGATAATGAGTTTGGGAATTTGGAATCCTGAACAAAACTGGCCGGATGTAAGTACAACTGTTTTACTTGCTACAAACGATAAATGGTTAGCGCCTTATTTAAAAAATATAAAAAAGCCGGATGATCTTAAAAAAATAAATTTAAGTGAAGCATTATTCTATTCGTTAGATCTTGAAAAACAACAAGTATTAAATAGTTTGGCGCCGCAAAAGTTAGAAGTACCAAGCGGCTCAGAAATTAAAATTGAATATTTTATAAATGGCGCAGTGCCTGTATTATCTGTTCGTTTGCAGGAGGTGTTTGGTTTAAGCGATACACCAACTGTAAATAATGGTAAAACAAAAGTGGTAATGCATTTGCTTTCGCCCGGATATAAACCCGTGCAGGTAACTTCCGATCTTAAAAGCTTTTGGAATAATTTATATTTTGAAGTAAAAAAAGAATTGCAACGCCGTTATCCTAAACATGCATGGCCCGAAGATCCTTGGATGGCGCCGGCGGTAGCAAAGGGCAGGAGTCACAAAAAATAAGACATACCTATTTCAAATTCATTTGATTAAAATGATAAAGCTCTGCTTCAGCGTCTAAAATTTCCTGGTTTAATTTTTCTTCGTAAAACCTGTTTATAATGAGCATGGCATGAACAATACCCGGAAGAATAAATAAAGCGGTAAGAAGAATGTTTAAAAGAAAAGCGTTGTTCTTACCCGTAGATAGTACCGCAATTGGCGGCAGTATTACACACAAAAAATACCTCATGGTTACCTGGTTTAAATGTTAGTGAAAGGTAATTCCTTTCTAGGTACATTGTCAATAGGTAATTTTACCTATTTTGATATAGGTATTTTTACCTATATATTAATAAAAATTAGGTATAGAATTTGTTATTTTAATTAAGGTTTTGAAAATTATAGGTAGTAGTGGCTCTATAACCTTAAAGCAATAAATGATTATTTACATGCGTTAAAAAATAAAATAAATGAAACAAAGCGCCGGCATATTGCTTTACAAAAAAGAAAATGAAGAATTAAAATTTTTGCTGGTACACCCGGGCGGCCCTTTTTGGGCTAAGAAAGATAAAGGCGCGTGGACCATTCCGAAAGGAGAATTAAGTGAAAATGAAAATGCCCTGGACGCGGCTAAACGTGAATTTTTTGAAGAAACAGGCACCGCACTTTCCGGTAAATGTATTGAGCTTAAACCTGTAAAACAAAAAGGAGGAAAGCTTGTGTTGGCATGGGCAGCAGCAGGGGAGCTGGATGTTGAAAAGCTTAATAGCAACACGTTTGAAATAGAGTGGCCGCCGCGCTCGGGTAAATTAAAAATATTTCCCGAAGTGGATAAGGCAGCATGGTTCACAGCGCAGGAAGCGCTGGAAAAGATCCTGCCGGCGCAACAAGTATTCATACATGAGCTAACAGGGCTTTTAAAATAAATGATAACCTTCCTGTAATTCTCCTTTTCTAAAACGGTTCACAAGCTCATGTGCTAAGCGTGTAGGCTCGGGGATGCGATATTTGCCGGTACTGTGCTTTATCACATCAAGCGTATTTTGCAAACCCATTAAATGCCCCGGCGATACATATACGGGCGCCGTTTTTGATTTGCTGCGGTAAGCATAGCCGATCGTTTCCTGTTTATCAATAATGTTACTATAGCTGTGTAGCGCGTTTAAAGGCTCTTCATATTTTCCGCAGAGGATATTTTTAGCACAGCCCATGCTTGTTTGGCCTGTTACAATGCCAAAATGAGTGGCAATCCCCAAACGCCTTGGGTGCGCAATGCCGTGCCCGTCAACCACCAAAACGTTAGGTTTTTCTTTAAGCTGCTGCCAGGCTTTCACAAGCGCGGGTACTTCGCGAAAGGCAAGGTAACCCGGTACGTAAGGGAAATAAGTTTCACTTTTTATTAAAGAATAAGCAACAGGAATTAATTGCGGGAATGATAGAACAATAATGCCCGCGTATATAGTTTTCTCAAAAAGGTTTAAAGAAATATCGGCACCGCCAATACTTTTAATGTTTAAGGTCTGCTCTTCAACATTAACTTTACTGCGCAGCTCGTTTTGAATTAGTGTAGCCTGTGGTATTTTTAAAGAATTATAAAGTTGTGTAAGATCTTCCGTCATATTATAGCATTCATCGTCATTGCGAGGCAATCGTAATTTCTTCCGGCCGAAGCAATCTCTTACGATTTTTATAAATTTCTTAGTTTTCTGCAGTATAAGATCATAATTTCTTCTCGTATCTTTCTTTTACAAATTTATTAATATAGGTAGTAAGGCCTTCACCCTGCGCTGCAAGTTTTTTCATTTCTTCAATGTTTTTTTTGCCCGCGCTTTCGTAGCTGTAAAGATAGGTCTCCCCATCTTTAAAAACTATTTTAATAGAGTCTTTGTAACTGGTGTAGGCCATAATTCCCGAAGAGCGCGAGCTGTTCTTATAAAGCGGCATTTTATTTTAATGAACATTTTTACAGCAGGTTTGTTTAAAGTATAACAAACACAATTATTAATTTATAAATTAAATAGAACTTATGAATAATATAAAAGCAATTCCTGAAGGATACAATCGTATTACCGCGTACTTAACGGTAAAAGGTGCTGATAAAGCCATTGAATTTTATAAAAAAGCATTTGATGCAAAAGAAAACGGGCGCATTACAATGCCCGGCAATGTTATAGGACATGCAGAACTACAGATAGGCGATTCGCGTTTAATGCTGGCAGAAGAAATGCCGGAGTGGGGCAATAAAAGTCCGCAAACAGTTGGTGGTACACCTGTAGCAGTGCACCTGTATGTGGAAGATGTGGATGCTGTTTTTAAACGGGCATTAGAGTTGGGTGCAAAAGTAGACAGGGGCATGGAGCCTAAAGACCAGTTTTATGGCGATCGTACAGGTAATCTGGTAGACCCTTTTGGTCATCAATGGGTACTGGCCTCACATACAGAAGATATGAGCTGGCAAGAAATGCAAAAGAAAAACGATGAGATGATGAAGGAAATGGCGAAGTAGAGAAATTTAAAAAGCATTGACCTTACCAGTAAATGCTTTTTAAATAATTATTTCATAGTATTAAGAGGTTCTAAAAATCTATCAACTCTTCTAACTCTGTATTTCCATGAATAAACAAGAATTCCTTCATTATAAAATACGGTTGTAAATGTACTTCCTGATTTATTACCTGTTACAATAGCCTTGATCGCTTTTTGAACTTCGTCTTGAGGCTTAAAATTTTTGCTGTCTTTATCATAATCCCCAATATACTTTGCAGAATATTGACCAAAAGGATATAATTTTGAGGTTCTGCAACCCGCAAACAAAGTAACTAGTGTTACTGCTAATGCTAATTTTTTCATGTTTTATTCTCCTCTCCCGAAAAGAGTATTAAAAATTCTTGTATCAATATTTACACCTAAAAATAAAGCGGGTTTATAAACCTTATTTGTTCTTATATCGGCATCACCACCTAAAAAGGTATCTTGACCGAGTACAAAATTTTGATCGGCTAATTGTTTTACCCTGCCATAATGCATACCGGCAATTATACTTCCGCCTCGTGCAAATTCATAAACAAAACCGGCAAAGAAATTTTCGCTGAATTTATTGTCAATCGTAACGCCAATAGTAGGGAAGACCCTTTTTAAAGAAAATGTAGGGTCATCTTTTAAAATATCTCTTCCGCTTGTAACAACATTACCTTTGGGTTTTTGATGTAATACACTCCAATACCACATTACATTAAACGTAAGCATTGTTCTGTCTCCTTCATTGTATTGCTCTATAGTGTTTCCGCCCGCAGTTAATGGTGCTACTCTAAAATCAGGGCTACCAAGCGTTGAACGAATAATTGATACACCAACACCAACATGATGTAGCTTATTTATTTTCATAGAGTAGGCAGGGCCATTAAATACTTTACCGTTCGTAGAATCAAACGCAATTTGAAATTTAAAATGTTCGCTTGTAAATGGACCTGCCCTTAATTCTGTTACTGTGTAAGTAACAGGTTCAAAATCTTTATCATTTTCAGAGGTTGCCTGTGCTAATGTAATTGGTTTTGTAAAAGGCCTTATAGAAAGATCGACAGGAGAAAAATCACCTTCCAGTGTATTTATCCTGTAATTATTTTCTTCTTTTACTGGGCAAACCACATACATATAAAAATAATCGTTTGCATCTACATTTACCGGCAAAGAATTAAGAAGTTTACCTCTTTCATCAAAGAATAAACTAACTCTGTCTTTTTTATGATTATATGGATTATTAAAAGCTATACTTAATTTTAAACGATCTAAAGTGTTTTTTTGGTTATCAATTGTTGCTTTGTTTGCTGTAGATTGAGATGTAAATTTATCCCATGTAAATAATAAGCTATTAACTGCCACATTTGTTATGTTTTCAATATCTATTCGGTGATTTTCTTTTTTGTCATCCAGAGCTGCTTTTATTTCACCGGTAATATCGATTGTATGTTGACTTGCAGTAATTTCAACAGTTGGTCCGCCGGTTGCTCTTAATGTAGTAGTTGTTATAGCCGCTGTTGATGTAAAAGTAAGGATGATCTTATCAGTTGTGCTTCCGGAAAAACGATCTCTTTGTTCTTTATTAAGAGATAATGGTGTAACGGAGGCTGCGGCTGTAGTACTAAGGGTAACTGAAAAAGTTAAATTTTGTGCTTTAGCAATAAAAGTTGCACAAACGATCATAATTAAAGTGCTGGTGATGTTTTTTTTCATGTGAGTTGAGATTATGTTTATATAAAATATTTATTGGTGTTCATAAATTCGTTTAATGGTAATACGTAAGAAGAAAATTTGTTACCTGCAATAATTAGCCCGATAACGCAATCGTTTTCATCAATTACTGCTGTTCCCGAATCGCCCCCCTGACTAATGGGATCAATTTCAATTAATTTTGAAAAATATTGTGAAGCTCCTGTATAAGTTATTAATTGTGCAGCTTTTTGGCTTTTGATCTTTCCTGTTTTTTTTCCGGAGGTTCTCCCAGTCATTTTAATTGTTTTGCCTTTATCCGATTCAAGAACCCTGCTTAATCCGCGCGGTGTAATATTCCAATCAAAAATTGTATTATTTATAATGTAACCATCATTTAATTTTGCAACCGCAAAATCTGAAACTGAATCTAATTTGCCTTCTATTGTGTAACCAATGTTATTTGTTCCATTATCGGCAAAAGAAGCACATCGTATGGTTGCAGTATTGTTATTATTTGTAAATGTTTTGTTTTGCATTTTTAATTCGGGCGCGCATAATACGTGGTAACAGCTTATTATATATTTGCTCTCTTCATCACCAGGTTTTTTAACTATAAGACCAACACTTCCTGTACTGCCGGAGTGTTCACGCGATACGCTTGTTCCTAAAGGAAAAGGACTTTTATTTATAGCAACAACATTAGGAGTTGGGATAGGTTCTTCAAGAACATCGGTAATTATTTTATATTTTTTTCCATCTTTTGCAGTAAAACTTATCAATTTTGGAATTTTACCAAATTCAAGTTCTGCTTCTTTTTTATTTACTTTAAAAATCAAAGCAATATCTTTTGATTCAGTACCCTCAATAATTTTGTTTCTAATTGAAAAGCCGGTAACATTTGGAAAAGAGTTTATCCATTCTTCTCCTTTTTCTGACATTGCTTCTTCTATAATTTCAGTTCCGGCTACCGGTAAATTTTCAATTTCAGTTTCTGTTGCGGTAGCCCCTGTTGTATTGTCTGTTGAACTTTTTCCCAAAGGAAGAAGAAGGTCTTTTATTCTATTTAACAGGTCTATCATTCTGCCTGAAAAGAAGCCGAGCAAGAAGGCTACAGCAAGTGAGTAGAGTGTATATTGTATATCATGTGGTTGTTCGTTAATGGTATTATAGCAAATATAAATTATGATTACACAAAATGGTGAATAAAGTATTTTTGCTACATGAACCGGAATTTCATATTTAGTGAATGATTTATTCCTGATCTGTTCGGCAACATTGTATAATAAATTTGCTAATACACCAAAAAGCGCCCAAAATGTTAACTCAAGATATATCCATTTATTACCTAACCAAAACAAAGAATGAATTCTGATTGGATATTTGCTTAATAAAGGCTTAATATTATTAAGATCCATTACAGTTATAAACTCTTTTAATTTTTTTGTTTCAGATAAATCTATGTCGGGATATAGATTGCATATATATTTAAAGATGTTTTGCCTAACAAGTGAATCTTTACTAAATAGTAATTTCTTATTCAGTAAAATAGAATCTGTAAGTATGATCTCTGTTTTATTGAATTCTGTCACTACTAAAATTTGATCTCCTGATAAATATTCGAGTTTTGTATTTTGAGGATCAAGAATATCTCCGTAATTATAATTTCCAATAAAATGCAGGGATATATAAAGTACAGTCAATACAATTGTTTTTATTCCAAGCACCATAAACCATTTATCACCCGGAATTGTCATGTTTTCAAATTTTTTCATTTCCTCATTTTAATTAAACTGTTTTTGATTTGAATTTCGCTTTCTTACTTATGTTACACTATCAATTCCACAAACTCATCCAATTGTCTATTGAAAATTTGCGCGGTTTCGGTTCCCAATTCTCTCAAGGCATTTAAATTTTGTGGCGAAGCATCATCCATATCGGGGTTTATACCATGTGGCAATACCTGGTTAATGCGCAAATATTGTTGAGGTGCACCAACGGCATGATATACTTGTTGCAACTGATAATCTACCACGTCAGATACACCGGCCATCATAATATCAATTAAAGGTTTTACCCAGGCGGCAAGCCCCCAGTCTTTAGCTGACTTATAATCGTATTCTTTTCTTGTAAAGCCTGTACCAATTGAAAGAATGGCCATTTCTTTTGCTGTTTTGTTGAATTTATTATGTACTTCTGCATAAGCACAAAGTGTTGGATTATTTACAAATACACCACCGTCTATTAAAGGATAAGTAACTCCTGTCATTGATCTTATTTCTGAACACTCAAAATAGGTTGGGGCTGCTGATGTAGCCCGCGCTACTTCTTTCACAAAATAATTCCAGCCTTCATCTTGTGCTGCATCCATTTGATTAAAAAAATGACCTTGTCTTCTTTTTATATCATAAGCTGTGATAAGGCAGGGCTTAAGCAGCTGACTTAATTTTGTATCACCAAAATAATCATTAAGTGCGGCTTCCAATTCGGCAACAGGATATTTTTCGTCAGTTAAACCACCGGCTGATTTTATTTTATGCCTAAAAGGAATATTAAAGATCTCATCACCTCTTTCTAAATAAAGATTCACCACTTCTTGTGCGTTAAATTTAGGGCGGTTAGTTTTAAGGTCCGGACAAAGATAAGAGCAGGTAAGAATACCACCGGTACTTGTTCCCGCAATCAGGTCAAAATGATCGGCAATACGGGCATCTTTATTGCCTGTTCTTTTTTTTAGCTTCTCTTCTAATGTAACTATTATTTGCCCCGGAATGATACCACGAATGCCACCACCATCAATAGAGAGTATGCGTGTTAATTTATTTGTGCTGTCAGCCATAATTAAATTTTAAATTTAAACATGGCTAATATATACTATCCAAAACACAAAAACACCTACTGCTGGCAGTAGGTGAACTACGTAAAAACACGTAGAAAAATTTGTATTTACCGGCTAAAAGTTGTAAGTTTAATATAGTATAAGTTTAAAACCCTATTTTTTACAAAGCAATTTCTCTTTTGAAAACAAAAGAAAGAAATATATCCATTATGGTTGCCGATGATCACAATCTTGGCAGGGAAAGTTTTAGCTCTTATTTAGAATCTAATTGTGAAGATGTGAAAATAACAGGACAAGCAGCTAACGGTTTGGAGTTATTGGCACTTATGAAAAAAAACGCACCTGATATTGTAATACTGGATCTTGAAATGCCGGTAATGAACGGACACCAAACTTTATTGGAAATAACAAAACGATATCCAAAGGTTAAGACAATTATTTTTAGTACACATTATAACGAATATTTTATTTCTGAATTAATGATAGCCGGCGCTTGTGGCTATCTTTCAAAAAGTTGTTTTGCCGAAGAAATGTTCGAAACTATAGATAAGGTTTATAACGAAGGTTTTTATTTTAATAATTCTGTTTCACGCCAGGTGGTTACTACTTTAATTGAAGAGCGCAAATTACAATATTTAATTTCAGAAAAAATTTTATCAGAGCGTGAGATAGATGTGTTAAAAGAGATCTGTAACGAAAAACAAGCAAAGGAAATTGCCGACGCTTTAAAAATAACAGAGAATACTGTACAATTTCATAAAAAGAATATTTATACAAAAACAAATTGCGAAACACTTGTAGGACTTGTTAAGTACGCTATTCGTACAGGTATAACAATTCCTTAGTTATTAATTTCTCTCATTTTTTATTTTTTAGATCCATATAGATCTTTTTCTGCTTGGCATCAAATTTTTCAATTGAAGATCGTAACATGGTTCGTGGCATAGTTGCAGCATATTTGTTTAAGAATTCCAAAAGCGCTTTTCGCGATTTATCTCCTGCAAAACGTACCATCCAGCCGGTTGCTTTATGAATAAGGTCTTCAGGATCTTTTAATAAGATCTCTGCAATTTTAAAAGTGTCGTCTACTTGATTTTGTCGAATAAAATAACAGGTGCTTAATATAGCCGTGCGACGTTCCCATATATTTTTTGATTTTGCCAGTTTGTATAAGACCTTACGGGGTTTATCAAATAAGTACAAACCGGTCATGTTTAAGCAACCAAGATCTACCAGATCCCAATTGTTAATCCTGTCATGACGCTGCATATACAATGTGTAAAAATCTTTAAGTCTTTCAGGGGTAATTTTTTTGTTACGCGACGCTTTATCCATAATGCTTATCGCACCTGCACGCGCTTCATGAATATCGCTTTCCAGTAATTTTTCAATTTCTTTTATTGGCATTTCACAGTGCGCAATGGCTAATGCAAATACCTTGCCCATAGGTACTCCAATAAATTTATCTCCATGGCCATATTGGCCTTCATCTGATTTAAAATACCGTTCTATCTTTTTTTGTTCCGCAACAGATCTTAAAGTATTTAGCTTTTTTATAAATTCTTTTGCAGTTAATTGCGAATCATTAACAAGATTTGTTTTTGCCATTTTATTTCATTTATACAAATATGCAATAGAAAAACGAAAATGAGAAGCCGAAAAAAGCAGGAAGTAAAGCCTGCTTTAATGTGGAATTTAAAAAATTGACCTATTAATTTGTAACTGCAATTTTTTTATGATATGTAATATAAGAAGCCATTAAAACTGCAAGAACGATCAAAGGAAAAAAAGCAAGGCCAACAAAACCTTCAACAGCAACATAACTTATAAATGCAAAAATAAAATCAAATGTTAAACCTGCGTAAGCCCATTCTTTAAGTCGTGAAGGAATTTTTGGTACAATTAATATAATGCATCCTCCAACTTTAAAAACGGCTAACGCCAAACCAAAATAATCAGGGTAACCTAAATGTCTTATTCCTTCTTTAGCCATTTCTGATTGAGAAGTAAGTGCAGGCATAACACCTTCAAATAAAAATATAAGTGAAGTTGTGATCCAGTAAATAATGTTATTTGTTTTCATGTTTATTTTATTTATGAGTTTTTATAATAACAAAGTTAGGTGCAATATTTTAAAGCAACAGGTGTAAATGCGACATTCTTAGGTGTGAAATTCGACACGTATAAGCCCGCGAGTAATTATCTTTTGGTTATATTGCATAGCATATCAGAATGAATATTCAATCCAATATTAGTCATGTTATATAAATGTTCACTCGCAACAAGATATATTATCTCGCAAATTTCACGTTCAGAATAATGTGCGGCTAATTTTTAAATGTTGAAACGAGTTTCATTGTAAAGCCAGCAGGCTTTTCGATAGGTGTTAAAAAAGTGTCCATAGTATTTGTTTTTAAGTTTAAATCAATAACGACCAGGCTTAAAAAATTGGGCAAAAGCTTTAATTTATTTACTGTTAATATTAAACAGGGGTTGTTAATATAGTTTTAAATGAGCTAAATAATTTAAAGATATTTTGCATAATATTACTGTAAAATACAAATAATGAGAGCAATACGATCATTTCTGGTTATAGTTATAATTACAACGTGTTTATCAATGGCCGGACAGGCACCGGTTTTTGAAGACCTTATTTTTGAAACCGATTCAATAGGCACAACCTATAAACCCGCCGGAAAGAATTATGTATTCCTCAAATCAAAACGAGGTTCAGAAGGGATGCCGAAAACAGGTAAGGCCGATTCTATTCTTGCTTTACCTATAACTGATATTGTTTTGGTATTTTCTGAACTTAACCCGGATGCAATTAATAACCGTTTGGAAGCTAATCAGGAACGTTGGGAAAATTTGCTTAGAACTTATCCGCAGTTCTTTCAATTCAGTACTAATTACAAAGAGATGTGTCAGTGTAAGAATGGTGGAGATGCTGAAGTTTTTAAAGAAAGTCAGGGTTTTTATATTTATTACAGCAAGCCGGAGCCGGTAAAAGCAGCAGAAAAACAACCGGTTGCTACTAAAACTGAGGTAAAAGAGCCCGTAACCAAAGCTACAGTAGAAAAAACACCAACAGAAAAAACCAAGACAAAAGAAGAGAAAGAACCCAAAGAGTTGGCTGTTGCAAAAACTAAAGAACCTAAAGAAAAAAAGGAGTCCGTAAAAGAAGAAAAATCTAAAAAAGAAAAAGAAAAAGAGAAAGAGAAAGAAAAGGATGAAGAGAACGAGCCTGCAGAAGCAGGAGTGGAGGGTGCAGAGCAGACCGTGGCAGTTGAAATGACCGCGCCTAAAAAACGAACAGGATACACAAAACCAAAACGTTCAAAAGATGTGAAAGCCTGCAGGCCTCCTTGCTATGAGGGTGGTGATGAAAGCCTGAATACATTTTTTAAAGAAAATATTGTTTTAAGTAAAAAACAAAAGCGTCAGGTAAAAGCGTCGGTTTCAACAGTAAAACTTCAATTGAATTTTGATGGGTCTATTAAAAAAGCATTGGTTAATGGTACAAATCCTATTTTAAATGAAATGGTTACAGCAGCCATAAAAAATATGGACCTGTGGAACCCAATGGTAAAAGGCGGTGTAACAGTAAAATCTGAAGTGAAACTAACTTTAAAATATGATAAATCAACTAAGGCAATACGTCCGTTTGAGACAATGATTACGCCGCGCCCAAATCCAAAATGCACCGAATGTAAAAGTGATGAGGATATTTTTGGAAAAGAATAAGTAACAGTTTTATTTATTATTCTCCTTTCACCCTTCTTATTAATTTTTTTATTTCATCGCCTTGTAGCGCTTTAAAACGACCTTGCTGTAGTGTTGTTTCATTTCCTGTTTGCTTAATAAGATCAAATCTGAAAACAAATGGCGCGTTTTTATCATCAAGGCCTATTTGTCCAAACCTTGCATCGTTAAACGAAAGAATATTTTCATTGTTGGTGATGGTGTAATAACCTTTCGAAAATTGGACCAGTTTCTTTACTTCTTCTGAATCTTTATATGGTTCAAGCGCTGCTTCATTCTTATTTATGGTTTGAAAACTGATAACGCGATCCTTGTCAAAGATCGAATAATAGCCAAGATGTAAAGTAGAATCGGATCTTATGAGCATAAACCATAAAAAATTATTAAGCGGTGTAGGACTTGTCATATAATCCTTATATTTTATTTTTTGTGCTACCAGGTTTTCTTTTGCAACAGTATCTATATATAACTTATTTATGATCGTGAATGAAGCATATGCACAGCTAATACAAATACCCGCCAATGCAAATTTTTTACGATTAACAGCTATCTTTTTCATGAATGCTAAAAACAAAGCACAAATTAACGATGGTAATAAAAAGAAAGGATCAAGTATGAACATGGAATTAAAGCTTACCCTAAAATGGTTAAAAGGCTCAAACCAACCTGTACCATAAGATGTAAAAGCATCAATTAAAAGATGTGTAAAAATATTTATGCCAAATAACAAAAGCCATTCTTTAAAGCTTACATTTTTATGTTTACTTTTTTTAAGAAAAATAAAGGCAAATAAAAAAGAGAAAATAATGGCAGCTAATAAAGAATGTGTAATACCGCGATGGGCCAATAAGCCTTCTGCAGGTTTTGTCCACAAACCCGAAACAACATCAATATCAGGAAAGTTGTTAGCAATTGCTCCCAGCAGCATGGCTTTTTTACCAAGCTTTTTGCCTGCAATTACTTCGCCAATACAAGCGCCTAATACAGTATGTGTGATCGAATCCATATTTTATTTTTTTTGCAAGAGTAATATATTCATTAACAAACTGTGAAAATTATATGCAAGCTTTATCTTAAGTCGTGAAAACCATGACCTTTTTATTAATGACGATGAATTTACTTTAATGCAATCTTTTTCGCAAATAGAATTAAGGTGTTGTTTAAGTTCATTTATAAATGCAGGGTCTTTAATATCGGCATTTAATTCAATACTTATATAGTGGCTAAGGTAATTAATGTTGTATGAACCAACAGTAGCCCATTTACTATCAACTAGCATTGCTTTTCCATGCATAACCGATCTTTTCCATTCATAAATAGAGATGTTGTTTTTTAAATAAAAATCGTATAGGTAACTTTCTGCAAGTCGTACCGAATTGGTATCGGATTTGAGCGAAAGTATAATTGTTACCTTAACACCACGCGCAGCGGCTTGCCTTAATAATTTTCTGAATGTTTTTCCGGGTAAAAAATAACTCCCTATAAGGGTTATAGAATTTTTTGCGTTCTTAATACTCTCTATATAACTTTTGTGAATCTCATTCTTGTTTTTTATAAGATCGTTTCTTCGGTATCTTATTGTACCTTGCTGAAAAGATAATTGCTTTAACCATTTATTTATTGCAAGCGAATTTTGCCTATTGTAAAACTGTTCGCATAATAAATGCAGGTATTCACAAACTGCCCCTTTTACCAGAACAGCATAATCGAGCCAAGTGCTTTCTTCCTCTGTTTGATTGTATTTATTGGCAATATTAATGCCTCCGGTTAAAGCAACACTTCTATCTGCAACAACTATCTTATGATGAAGCCGGCGCATAAAAAAAATACTTTCAGAAGAAAACAGGGGAGAAAAAAGCCTGAAGTGAATTCCCGCAATGGTCATTTCTTCGATAATTTTTTTAGAAAAAGGATGTGATCCAAAGGCATCAGCCATTACAAAAATCTGTACTCCACGGGCAGATGCTTTTTTTAAAGATTCAATAACCTGAAGACCGGTTTCATCAGTTTCAAAAATATAGGTTTGCAGGTGCAAGGTTTGCTTACTTTCATTAATGATGTTTTTAAGTGTATCAAAATAATCCTTTCCACTTAGCACTAATTTTACATTTTCAGCAGGCAAATATGATTCCATGATCACAATGTGATATCCATTCTAAGATACGAATTACATGCCAGTTATAAAAAAAAGCCCTGCATTTGGTTGCAGAGCTTTTAAACTGTGTAAACAAAATAGTTAATCTGAAGTAAGATCAGAGATCCTATAAGGACCACCTAAAACAGTCACAAAACCACCGGCAGAATAAGCTGCGGTAACCGATTTATTATTATCAGTTGGTGTTATAATTTCCCAACCATAAGTATTACAGTATTGCATACCACCATTACCAGTTCCCCAATCGGTACTAAACAGCGGTGCAGTTAAAGCTGGTGCGCCCGGGTTGTACGAATAAAAGTTATCTGCAGCTGTAGTAGCATCGCTTATGCAATAACTTAGTAAGCCATTGTAATTGCATAAACCCGCCAATTTTGATCCCGCAGGAATAACAGGAGAAAGATTAATTGTTGTTACACCACTAAAAGGCCCAATTCTTACAATTTTACTATTTTGTAAAATTCCATAAAGTTTTGAATCATACTCGTTAAATTCAATATCAGTAATACCCGCGCAGGTTGCCATTACCGGTGCGCTATACGGCGCGCCAAGTGTATAAGTAATGATCTTGTTCGGAAAGTTTGAGGTAGCGCTTGTAGATATCATTATGCTGTTAGTAGTGCTTGTAACAAACGCAATGCCTGTTACTTCGGTAACAGTAGTTGAACCAACACACAAAGCAGTAGGCGTGCCCGGTGTTATTGGGACAGGATATGACAAAGGATATAAATATGCCTGTAATGAAGCATCATGGCCAACTGCGTAAAGCTGTTTGCCTGTTGTCCACATGCGTTGATTCTCTTCTTTATCAACCTTAGTTTGAGATGAAGGGTTTTGCGCCGTTGTTTCACTTTTTTTACAGCTTTGTGATACTGTAATTAACGCGCCACATAGCAACGCTTCAAAAATAATTTTAATTTTTTTCATGATCTGTATCGTTAATTTTTGCTTACTCTTTAAGGTTTTCGGCTTCTCCTGCAGTTTTAATAATTAATTACTGCCAGATAAAATAACAATAAGCAAAATGTAACATCAATCACAAATCAATAGATGCTTTTATTATACCAATAGCTGGCAGCTTTGGCAAATAGATGGTAATTAAAAAATTCTTTTTTGAATGAACTTCGAGTAATTACAAGTGTATAAACTCATATGTAACTGAACACATTTTAAACGTTATAATACCTTCAAACACAAAAATCTTGTAAAAATAAATTAGTTTTATAAACTTTCCTTCGGTATGACTAAATTAAAAGTAACGCTCACTTTTTTGATCCTTCTTAATCTGGGATCTCATAATTTTTCTTTCTCACAATGTTCCATCAGTGCTAAAGTTAGTGATAGTTTAAAAGCGCCTTTACCATTTATTACTGTGGCTTTATTAAAAGAAGATAGCAGCATTTACAAAGGCGAAATTACCAATGAGAACGGAGAATTTTGCTTTTCAAAACTTAATAAGGTTAACTATTTTATTAAAATATCGGCCATTGGTTATTTAGAATATTACAGTAAAAAAATAAGCTACGATAGTTCATCATTTGTAAAACTCGAGGATATAATTCTTAAAAAGAATGGCATTAATCTGGATGAAGTTGCAGTTAGTGTTATTAAAAATCCAATAGAATTTAAGGGCGGCAATATTACTGTAAATGTAGAGAATAGCCCGCTGGCTGTTGGTAACAGCGTTTATGATCTAATTGCCCGCTTGCCCGGCGTGATGGTAGAAGGCGATAATATTAGTATACAAGGTAAATCCGGTGTGCGTGTTTATATAAACGACCGTGTACAACAATTATCAGGCGCACAGCTTACTAATTTTTTGCGTAGCATGAGTTCGTCAGTTGTTGAGAAAATAGAGATCATTACTAACCCGCCTGCCCGTTATGATGCATCTGGTAGTGCAGGTATCATCAACATCAAAACAAAAAAAATAAAAATTACGGGGGTTAGTGGTAGCGTTGCTTATAACTTTTCACAAGGATTTTATAACTACAATACAGGCGGTTTTTCTTTGAATTATAAAGGAAAAAAAATAACCTTTTTTAGTAGTACCAACTTTTATGAAGGACTGATTCATGAAGAAACAGATATGCTCAATCACGTTACGTATAATAATACAACCACCACTATGGATCAGCGGGCACATCAGAACGATGCCGGTAAATACCTGATAATAGATCTGGGAACCGATTGGTACATTAATAAGAAAAACACCGTGGGTGTAAAAGGGCAGATGGTACCGGGCCTTGCTACCAGAACATTTAGAGGGAATACAGATATGAGCGACAACAGTCTTGGATATTCTTCCTTATATTATAACCGTGCTACAACAAATACCTGGCTGCTTTGCAACTTTAATTTTAATGCCGAACATATTTTTGATACATCAGGAACGACCAAACTTAAATTTTCTACAGATTATTATGGTCCTTACGATGATATTTATAAAGCTAATTATGAAAACCGGTTTATTGGTAGTAATGGCTCAGATACTTCTATGCCATTAAGTTTTAGAACAACCAACAGTGTTGGTATAACTATTTTAGCTTCGCGACTTGATTTTGAAAAGACGTTTAAAAAAGAACTTAGTTTTGAAGCGGGCATAAAGTACAGCGATCAAAGTGCTTATAGTAATTATACGTTTGAGAATCAAAATAATTTAACCGGAGAATTTATTATTGATAGTGTTTTTACCAATAAATTTAAATACAACGAGCAAATTGCCTCGGCTTATTTTAGTTTGGATAAAAAATATAAAAAACTCAATATAAGATTGGGATTAAGAGGAGAGAATACAGAGGTACATACTCAAAGCCTTACCAACAGTATTAAGTACGCGCGAAGCTATTTTAATCTTTTTCCAAATATCAGTGCCGATTACAATCCTAACAAAAATAATTATATTAATTTGTCTTATAACCGTAGGATAGATAGGCCGGATTATAACTCCTTTAACCCATTCCGCTCCTTTAATAGTGTATTAGTTTCCGGCGAAGGCAATCCGTATTTATTACCTGTTTATGATAATAGTTTTAGTTTTAATTACGTTTATAAAGGTAAAATATCCAATACCATTTCTTATTCTAATTTAGAAAACCCAATGCAGTATTATACCACTCAAAACGATTCTACTAAAGAAACGATTGCGCATATGATGAATATGAAGCAATTAAATATTATTCGCGATAATCTTTTTATAAGGCATGAAATAAAAAAATGGTGGATCGTTTCTTTTTTAGCGGGTGCTTATTATATTGATTATAATGGCATAGTAAATGGAAAAAGCTATAAAGCGCAAGCAGTGCCATGGTATACGCGTTTAACCAATATTTTCACTATACAAAAAGATACAAAAATAGAAGTAACTGGTTTTTACTGGAGTCCGTGGATAGGTAACACTTCAGTATTTCAGCATCGCGAAGGGCTTAGTATGGCAATTAAACGCTCGTTCTTAAATAATAGCTTAAATGTTTCTATTGCAGTGAACGATGCTTTTTTTACAGAACAGTTCAGACAAAAAATTGATTTTCAAAATCAAAAATGGACACTTTACGAAGCGCATGATTCACAACGATTGGTCGTAAGTTTAAGTTATAATTTTGGAAAGATAAAAGCTCAGCAGCGTGATACAAAAGAGAATGAAGAAGAAAAGAAACGCTTAGGGCACTAAACCCAACGCTGAACGGATTGTACCGTATCCATTGGATTTGTATTGAAACAAATTTTAGCTTTTGGCGCAAATTCATGAATTGTATTTATCATGTTCTCGAATAATCTAAAATTTGAATCGGGTTTTCTTATGCCCGCACCAATTAAAACTGCATCAAAATGGATCTTTTGCAGATCGCTTTTAATAACATTGATGGCTGTTTCACCAAGATCTATCCAACACACATGTGCATCATAACCGAGTTCGTTCAAAGCCTTTGCTGAGCCCATAATGCCATTAAATACTTTTTCTGCATTAATGCCGGGCATTGCAGAAAATTCTGCAGATGAAAAATCAATGTGTTTTGGATCTATTCCAATAATTAGAACCGATTTTTTATTTTTCACTGTTTATTTTTTTAAAATGAATTCAACCCGTCGGTTACTTTTTCTTCCTGCTTCGGTATCATTTGATTCAACCGGTTTTTCGCTACCAAAACCTTCGTAACTAACGTTTTCGGGTTTTACACCTTTAAGAATAAGATAATCGGCCACTGCCTTAGCGCGGTCTTTAGAAAGTTCTTTGTTTTTTGTTTCATCACCCTGGTTATCGGTATGACCATAAATTTCAATGCGCATTTTTTTATCACCTTTTAAATACATGGCAACAATGTTTAATTCAGGATAAGAAACAGGCGAAAGTAGGGCCTGACCTGTTTGAAAAAGCAATTTATTAAATGTCAATACTTCTCCGGAAGAAATCGGTTGAATAGTGTCCGGCAAAACAACTTCTGTTTCTACTGAATCCGGTTTCATTTTATCCAGATTATCAAAATATGGATTTTTAGGAATCACGGTATCAATTTTTTCGGGAATGAATTCATGGATGCTGACATCATCAAAATAATAATACGCATCACGTTGTACTCGCTTATAAATTGGCGAACTTATTTCCGGTGGCACTGTATTTCCGGTTTTCCATAAGCGTTTAATGCCAAAGCTGCCAATGATCAATGTGTTCTCGCCACCTTTTGCTTTGTAATGAACGCTTATTTCGTGCCATTCTTCTGTATCTAAGCCCACCTCGTCTTCAATAGGAATATAAACCGGACGAAGCTCTGTGATCTCTTCTGAATGCGGAAACTTTACATTCTCATTTATAAAACAAACGCCTAATCTGTCAACTGCCAAGGGCGAATAATCGGAGAGACTAACGTACATGGTAAGCACGTACTCTTTATTTTTTTTGAGAGCGGAGCTAAGAGTGGTTTGAAGATATTCTCTATAGTAACCGTGCGATACAGCAAATACACCCGCATAGCATTTTCCTGTGTTTGCTTCCTGAATGCCCATCGAATTTTTTGGAACATTTACGCGCGATAGCTTTTCCTTTTTTTTATCGCATTTACAAAAAAGATCGGTGGTGCCGCGGGTAGGGGAATTCCAGGAAGTGGAATGATCAATAGCAGAATAATCTATTGGAATAGCTTTATTAAATTCAAAGCTTGAATCAGCAACAAGATTTTGTGCTTTTGAGATTTGAAAGCCGGCCAGAAAAAAAATAAATAGTTTTAATAATTTCATCGTGTATTCCAACTGCTAGTATACACATTTTCTTTCTAAAAAAGAGATGAAAATTTACACGCGTAACGAACCGCGAAAGCCACGTGCGGCATAATAAGATTCGGCCCCGTTATGATAAACAAATACCGTATCGTAACGGCGGTCACAAAAAAGAGCACCTTTAAGTTTTCTGATGTTAGCCGGTGTTTTTATCCAGCTGGATGTTTTCAAGTCAAATTCACCAAGCGTTTGTAATTCACGGTATTCTTCTTCGGTCAATATTTCAATACCCATTTCTTCTGCCATATTAATGGCGCTGTTCTTTGGTTTATTTTCTTTCCTGGAATTTAATGCTTCATGATCGTAACAAATACTTCTGCGCTCTTTCGGGCTTTCATCTGAACAATCAAAAAAGATAAACTCGCTTGTTTTTTTATCAAAGCCAACAACATCCGGCTCTCCACCGGTAACTTCCATTTCATCTAATACCCATAATTTTTCGGGATGTTTTTCAAGCTTAGCCTGTACTTTATCCCAATCTATACCCTTATGGCGTTTCATGTTTTTTTCGAAACGTGTTTTTAAAACTTTTATTAAGTCTTTACTTTGTTCTGCTGATAATTTCTTTTTAGTATTTTTCATAATAGTAGTATTTAATTTCCCTTCGACACCCGATAGCTATCGGGACAGGGTTACGTTCTTTTAATCATCTAATCCTTTTCCACTCAAAATTTGCTTGTTGTATTTTTCAACGCGTTCTTCACGTGTTTTTGCCTGTTTAGCAGAAGAGAAATACAAAAGATATCCTCTTTGTCGCCCCGGTGTTAAAGCATAAAATGCTTTTTTTAAGGCGGCACTCTTATCTAATTTTTTTTGGAATTCTTCAGGAATGGCATATTCCTTTGTTTTTTTCATTGGCACTTTTAAACCTTTTTCTTCTATTTCAACAGCTTCAAAAATATAAGCCTTCAACGTTTTTTCAAGTTTGGTTATTTCTTTTGTGCTTGTAAATCTTACCTGGCGCGCGGCCTGTACATTCTCTGTTTGCTGGATAAGAATTTTTTTTGGATCTTTTAGTAAAGCACCTTTAAAAAATAAAAAAGCGCAATAATCTTTAAAGGCATGAATTAAAACAATATTACTTTTCTCGAAAGTATAACAAGGGCAGCCCCATTTTAATTCTTCAACCAAATGGCAATCTAAAACAAGTGTTCGCATTTGCTTTAATTCATCCTGCCATTTTTTGGCTTTTGTAAAATAAAAATCAACTTTAGGGTTCATGGTAAACTGGTTTATTCTATTAATAAATTTATGAATTGTTATTGATTAACAAAAATGATCTTTCTGTTGGCTGGTCTGAAATACCACGATGTGATCAAAAAAACAGTTTGCATTACCGGACCAATAATTTCTTTTACCTCGTAATGACCACTTGCCAAATGTGATATGGTAGCACCGGTTAAAAGAAAGAACAAACCGGCATAAGCCCATTCTTTAAGTAATTTAAAGCCCGGACTTAAAAGCGCTATAACTGCAAGTACTTTCCACACTCCAATAATGGTTAAAAAGTATAAGGGATAACCTAAGGGTGTAACCAGGTCTATCATGGCCTGCGATTGAATTATTTGTGCAATGCCGCTTCCCAACATACCAAAGCATAATAATGCGGTTGCTACCCAGTAAATAATTTTATTTCTTTTTTCTGATGTGTTCTTTACATTTTCCATGTTTATTTATTTAAATTTTTTAATAATTCCTGTATTCTGTTATGTGCATAGTTTATGCCTTGTGCAAAAGGCAATTGTAATATTTGATCGCGTGTAGCAACCGATCTATAGATCACATGCATGATAAGCTTGCTTGTATCATCGGTAACTTTTTCAAATTCTAAAAATTCGAGTTGAACAGGAAAAGGTGTATTTTCCATTTCAAAAGTGCGTGTTATTTTTTTGTTTGGAACAAAATCGTGTATGGTTCCGCTAAAATTATGTTTATTGCCTTTAGGATCGGTTGTTTCGAATTGATAGCTACCATGTTTTTTATTTTCAAGCTTCAGTACTTTTGTTCCCATCCATTGTTCAATAATTTCCGGTTCTTCGTATGCTTTAAATAATAAGTCTAAAGGCAGATCAAATTCACGGGTGATCGTTAATTCCTGTTTGCCGTCTTCGGCGTGGATCTTTGTTTTTTGTTCCATAATATTTCTATTTTTTTGATTTATACTTTTTCATTACAGATTCAAGTTTATTAAATCTGTCGTCCCACATTTTGCGGAAGGGTTCAATAAAGTCGGCTACATCTTTCATTTTTTTTGCGTTTATATGATAATAAATTTCCCTGCCGGTTTGTTTTTGTTCCAGCAATTCGCACTCGGTTAAAATTTGTATGTGTTTTGAGATCGTCTGTCTTGAAGAGTCAAAATTTTCGGCTATGGCACCGGGGGTCATTGCCTGTAAAGCTACTAATGTCATAATAGCGCGGCGGGTAGGGTCGGCTATTGCCTGAAATACATCTCGTCTGATTTCCATTTTATGCAGTTATTTGACTGCAAATATAATGCAGTTATTTGACTGCGCAAAATTTTTTAACTATTTTTTTAAATAGTTCATTATTAATTTATTTTTTGTAAAATCTAAAACAAAAACTTAGCTTTGTACCCCGTTAAATGCCTTTGTGGCGGTCCCGATAGCTATCGGGAGGTAGACGCGCTGGTCTCAAACACCTGGGAAAAAGTTTGAAAAAATGCCTTTGTGGCGGAATTGGTAGACGCGCTGGTCTCAAACACCAGTAACTTCACTGTTGTGTCGGTTCGAGTCCGACCGGAGGTACAAAAAAATAAAAGCCCTTTCGAGTTGACGAAAGGGCTTTTTATATTATATTCGATCTACTTAACTAGTATTATCTTCTCAGAAAAACTTTTTTTGTCAGAATGTATTTTAAGCTGATAAATTCCTTCTGCAAAATTTTCATTGGTCAACTCATACAAAGACCCTGAAAAATTATCTCTATAAACTATTTTTCCCATTGCATCAATAAGCTCAAGATTGTATTTACCTTCTTCTAACGAAATTGTAAATTTAGAATCGGAAGGATTTGGGTAAACTTTTATTTTATTATTTGCTATTATTTCTTTTATACCAACGGCCGCATTTAAAATTGCGGCGTTAATAATTGGCTTGGCTACATTGGCGCCGTAGCAGTCCTGGTTTATAAGAACTGCTACACATATACTGTCTTGAGGATAGTAAAGCATACATGATGCGTAACCAAAATAATTTCCGGCATGGCCCCAATACGTTCTGCCATTGCCCGGAAATCGCTGGCAACCCAAACCATAGCCATTAAAATACGAACTGCTAACATTGGTAAACGAAAGCATTTGTGAAAGGGAAGATTGATTTATTACATTACCGGAATACAAATTATAGCCCCATGTTGCTAGATCAGCCGGATCTGAAAAATAGCCACCTGCGGCAGATACAGAGCTCCATAAAGCATTGTGTGGTACCGAAGATTGATCTGTGGCAAGAGCAGGATTAAAATTAGGCGCGCTCCAGTTATGCGCAATGGTGTTGGTATACGTTTCAAAAACTTCCATATGTGTGTTAGTCAATCCTAAAGGCGTTAAAAAATCGTTCCTTAAAACTTTGTGCAACGAATCTCCTGTTTGCGATTCAATGATCATACCAAGCAAAGCATAGTTGGTATTGATATAGTTATACGATACGCCCGGAGACCCAATAGGCGCAGGCAAAAAAGAATTTAAAGGTGCGGGTTGGTACCAGATTAGGTTTGGATTGGCATTCATACCGTTTTGCCAGTTATTATTAAGATAATCTGCCAATCCTGATTTATGTCCCAATAATTGCTTAACCGTAATATTTGGGTTAACATTTGTTATTGGTGGTAACAAGGCGTGTAAAGAGTCATTCAATGAAAAGTAGCCATCTTCAATAAGCTTAAGGATCTTGGCGGCAACAAATGTTTTGGTAATGCTGCCAATGCTAAACAGCATGTTTGTATCTACCATTACCGAATCGTGTGAAACGCCGCTAACGCCCTTCCACATACTTTGCCCGGGGATGTAAGCCGCTGCCGAAACACCTTTAACCTGCATGCTTGTTTTTATAGAATTAAGGGAGTTTTGCAAAGCCACTGCCATGGCAGGGTTAATAGTATTTTGAGAATACGCAGATCTGCTTAGAAGTAAGATACAGGTGAAACCAAGATATTTTAGCAGTTTTTTCATGGGTTTTTTTTGACTTTTACAAAACTAATTTAAATACCGTTTAATTACTTGTCAAAAACTGCTATTTTTGCTTCAATTACTTCATTAGCGGCCATCAAAATAGAAAAAAGCACTACCTTTTTTTACCAATTTTATTGCCCAAATCCATAAATTTCTCTATATTTGCAGTCCTTAAAAAAATGGAATCACAGGTTAAAATATTTTCAGGAATTGCTACCGAAGTTCTGGCTGCAAAAATAGCCAACTCTTATGGTCAGCCATTAGGCAAAGTTGAGCATTACCGCTTTAGCGACGGGGAGTTACAGGCTTCTTACGAAGAAAGTATCCGTGGCCAAAGTGTGTTTGTTATTCAAAGCACAATGCCGCCTGCCGATAATTTAATGGAAATGTTATTGCTGATTGATGCCGCAAAACGCGCCAGTGCAAGACATATTGTAGCTGTTATTCCTTATTTCGGTTATGCCCGCCAGGATCGTAAAGATAAGCCACGTGTGGCCATTGGCGCTAAATTAGTGGCCGATATGCTGGCTGTTGCAGGAGCTACAAGGGTGATGACCATGGATCTTCATGCTGATCAGATACAAGGCTTTTTCAACGTACCGGTTGATCATTTATATGCTTCTACTATTTTTCTTCCATATATAAAATCTTTAGGTTTAGAGAACCTTACCATTGCTGCGCCTGATATGGGTGGTAGCAAACGCGCTAACGGTTATGCAAAACATTTAAAGGCCGAGATGGTAATTTGTTATAAGCAACGTGCTAAGGCAAATGTGGTTGAAAGCATGACTGCCATTGGAGAAATTGAAGGCAGAAATATTGTTTTGGTAGATGATTTAGTTGATACCGGTGGAACATTGTGTAAAGCAGCAGAAATGATGTTGGACAGAGGAGCTTTAAGCGTGCGTGCTATTTGTACACACCCTGTACTTTCTGGTAAAGCGTATGAGAATATTGCCAATTCAAGGTTAACGGAACTGATTGTTACCGATACAATTCCTTTAACACAACAAAGCCCTAAAATAAAAGTATTAAGCGTTGCCGATCTTTTCGCAAAAGTGATCAAGAGTGTTCACAATTACGAATCTATCAGCGAAAATTTTATAATGTAATAACCCGTAAATTAAAAATAACAAGAGAAGAGATTTTGAAACGGGCAGGATCTTAACTCTAAAATTAAAAACAAAAAAAATGAAAACAGTATCTTTGAGCGGTTCGCTACGTGCGAACGTAGGGAAGGTGGATGCTACAGCTGTAAGAGCTAAAGGCCACGTTCCATGTGTAATTTATGGAGCAGGTGAGCAAATTCACTTCAGCGCCGATATTCGTGATTTTAAAAACATCATCTTTACACCTGACACTAATTTAGTGGAAGTGAATGTAGATGGTAAAAAATACTTAACAGTATTACAAGAAGCACAATACCATAAATTGAACGACAAATTAATTCACGCAGATTTTTTAGCAGTAAGCGCTGATAAACCGGTTTCGGTTCAGTTACCCGTTAAAACTGTTGGACAAGCAGAAGGCGTTAAAGCCGGTGGTAAAATGATCGTTAAAATGCGTAAATTAAAAGTTAAAGGTTTAATTTCTAAATTACCAGAAAGCATTGATCTTAACGTTGAGAAATTAGCAATTGGTAAGTCTATTTCTGCCGGAGATATTAATATTGATGGTATTACTGTTCTTCACCCAAAAAACATCTCTGTTATTAGTGTTGAAACTACACGTGCAGCAGTTGTTGAAGAGCCTGCTAAAACAGCAACCACAACGGCTACTACTGCGGCTACAACTGCAACTCCTGCAGCTAAGCCGGCAGCAAAAAAATAATCTGATCTATTTTAATTTAAAAGCCCTTTCGGTTAACGGAAGGGCTTTTTTGTTTAATAACACGGTTAAAAACATTTTTTAAAGCAAGGTAACTTCAAACAATAATACCCGTTATTTGTAATAGCGATCAAGCAATGAAAAAAATAGTTTTTAGCATATTTCTTCTTTTATTTATTTTTTCTTTTAGCCAGGTATCTTCTCAAAACAACGAGATGTTCAAACAAAAAAGAGAGCGTAAAAAGATCTGGCGCAAGCACCGTACCAGCGATGATGCTTATAACCCGTATTTAAAAAAGAAAGCAAAGAATAAACCCAGCGCCCGCATTAATAAAGGGAACAAAAAAGAAGAAAGACGTCAGAAACGTGCTTATAAACGCGAGATCAGAAAACACAGAACATCATCGGCACCAAAACCGGGCAAAGGTTAATAATTATTTTTTCTTGGTATTTTTATTCTTGAATTTGCCTTTTCTCCAGGCATCAATAAATTGTGCCCAGGCAACGGGATTTAGTAAACTTATACTGGGTGCTTGCCCCGATGAATAAACCTTTGTATAATAAGCCTGCATCACATACCTGTAATTTTCTGAAGCGCTCGCCGTTTGATTTCTTTCCAGATAAGTCATTGCTTCGCGTTCTAAATTTTTATCAGCCCTGTCCATATCCGTATCTGTTAGATCCAATGCCAAAAAAGCTCTTTTAAAATCTTCCTTGCTTGGCCATGGGTAAACTTCAATTTCGGCTAACTGAAAGGTATCTTTGGTTAAAAGCTGGATGGCGTAATAATATTTTTGTGAAAGCGTATCTGCAATTTTATAAGTTCTTAATTTGTGACTTACCGAATGAAATTCTAGTTCATCGCCGGGGTTAACAATTAAACTAAAAAAACCCGAAAAACCGCAAATAGTACCGCGATTGGTACCTTTTATAATGATAGAAACAAACGGAATAGGCGTTAAGCTATCCTGATCATAAACCACTCCTGAAAACTGTATTAAAGGTGGGTTTTGAGATTTTGCAGTAACAGTTTGTGCTTTTAAGCTGTTAAAAGACATCAGAACTGTTAAAAATATAGCTGCAAGTATTTTCACTGCTATAAATTTAGCCTTTCTTTTGGTTTAGTATAAGTGGTTTAACAAATTTTACATTTGGCTGGTTTTAAATTTTTTTTTCGCTTAACTTTGTAATACATGCTAAGGATAATTCTACATATCAGCTTTGCACTTCTTTTTTTTCAAACTGTTATTGGTCAGGTAAGAGTTATAAAACCTGTTAAAACACATCCACGCAAAACAAACCTGGCTTTTGGTACCGGAGTTATGCGCAGCTTTATATTTTTAACAAGAAACGTTCAGGATAATAATGATGCAACGGGCTTTACAGGATCAGTTGTGTATGGTGGCGAAAAAATATTCAGAGGTTGTTTGGAGTTTACGGGTTACAGAAAAATAGATATTGTACCTACCTGGTATAATATTAAAGCATATACTATCGAGCTTAACGGACAAGCATTAGCAAGGTTTAAAAACACAAGGGCTTATTTTTATCCATTATTTGGTATTAGTTTTAATTCGTTTAAAGGTTATTTTACCGGTAAAAATGATTTTTTGCATCTTACGGGTAAGTACGAACCAAATCAGGTGGCAAGAACAAACTGGATTGGTGCCAATGTAGGCGCAGGTTACGAGCAGTATTTTAAAAGAATAAGTATTTTTGGAGAATATAAAATGCGCATTGGCCGCTCTAACAAACAATTAACCATTATGGATGTTTGTTTTAGTGCAGGGCTAAGATTTAATTTGCGTGTACCTTCTGTTTACAAGATCTTTAGTGGCACAAAAAATAGATACTTATTAGAATCCAAAGACTCGGAGGATTAAAAAACAATTATGAGTACTATTCAAAATTATCTTCTAAACTTTAACCAGTTTTTTAACCATTATTTGCCCCTTAAAAATCCGGTGCTTATTCTTGCTATTACTTTATTGATAATTTTATTCTCCCCGCTTTTATTCCGTCGTTTTAAAATTCCGGGCATTATTGGTTTGATCATTGCCGGCGTAATTATTGGGCCCAATTCTTTTCACATTATCGAATCAACCAACAGCTTTGAGTTATTATCAAAAACAGGTTTATTGTATATTATGTTCTTAGCAGGTCTTGAAATAGACATGCAGGAATTCAGACAAAACCGCAGTAAAAGTATTTTGTTTGGCGCCTTTACATTTTTAATTCCTATTAGTATTGGCTACATAGTTTGTATTTACGTTTTTCATTTTTCGTTATGGTCTTCGGTATTACTTGCAAGTATGTTCAGTACACATACATTGTTAAGTTACCCTATTGTTAGCAATATGGGTATTGTAAAGAACAGGGCCGTACAAATTACATTCGGAGGAACGATCATAACCGATTCTGCCGTGCTTATTTTGTTAGGTATTATTACCAATGTGGTAACCGGCGAAATGAATTCTACTTTCTGGATCAGGATCATTGTTTCTATTGGCTTATTATTCTTTTCAACGTTATATCTATTGCCAAAAATAAGCCGTTGGTTCTTTCGAAATATTGAAGCGCAGGCCAGTTCGCATTACATTTATGTATTAGCTGTTGTTTTTATTTCAGGATTCTTAAGTGAGCTTGCAGGCGTGGAACCTATTATTGGCGCCTTTTTAGCAGGTTTGGGTTTAAATAAGATCATTCCACACAATAGTATTTTAATGAACCGTATCGTTTTTATTGGCAATACCTTATTCATTCCTTTCTTTTTAATAAGTGCGGGTATGCTTGTTGATCTTAAATTGTTCTTTAAAGGAAGTGAAGCATTAATATTTGCCGGTGTACTTTGTATTGTTGGGTTACTAACAAAATATTTTGCTGCCTGGTTAACCGCCTTTATTTATAAATTTAGCAAGCCTGAGCGTAATATTATTTTTGGCTTAAGTGTTTCGCATGCTGCAGCTACTTTAGCAGTTATTAAAGTTGGCTTTGATATTGGCTTATTCGATCAAAATATAATTAACGCTACCATTATTTTAATTTTAATTTCTTGTTTGGTAAGTTCGTTTGTGAGCGAAAAAGCGGCCAGAAGAATTGCCGTACTTGAAAAAGATGTGAACCGGAAAACAAATGATAAGATAGAAAGAATATTAATTCCGGTTAGTAATCCCGAAAATATCCAACGTTTAATAGATTTTTCATTGCTTATTAAAGATCAAAAATCAACCGAAGCAATTTATCCTTTATCAATTGTTGAAGATGATGCTGATGCCGATGAAAAACTAAATGTGGTAAGAAAAGTAATTGAAGGCGCGGTGGAGCAAATTTCGAGTGGTGATAAAAAAGTTGAGGTATTAAAAAAAGTTGACTTAAGCATTGTTGATGGGATAATAAGAACCGCCAAAGCCTATAATATTACCGATATCTTAATAAGTTACAAGGCACAGCACGGCGCTTCTAATCTTATATTCGGTAATATTTCAGAAAATCTCTTAAGTAAATCAAAGCAAGCTATCATTATTTCAAAGATCCTTCAACCTTTAAATACTTTTAAACGTATTGTTGTGGTACTTACACCAAATGCAGAACTGGAAAATGGTTTTATACGCATGGCAGCCAAATTAAATGGTATCTTAAAACAAATTGGCAGCGAGTCGCACATTTATGGTTTAAGCAGCACTTTGGATTATTTTAGTTCAGAGATAGGTGACAGAAAAAAAACATTCTTTAAATATAATGTTATTGATAATTTTGAGAATTTTGATCACATCAGCAATCCAAAAGAAGACGATCTGTTTATTTTAGTTACTGCCCGCAAACAAACAGTGAGTTATGATTTTCATGTAGATGAAATGTCGAAAAAACTCAATAAAAGCCACGAATTTACAAGCTTCGCGGTGTTCTATCCTGAGATCTCAAAAACATTGCAGGACGGACGAATTAGCGATATCACCAGCTCTTCATTAGAGCATAATATTGGAAAAGTAAAACAAAAAATTACAGGTATCTTTAAAAAAGAAGAAGACGGCGAAACATAATTAGACTTTTACTGTTTAATTATTAAATTTGCTGCCGTTTTGAACTTTGACTACACATATATTACGTTATTAGGTTACATCATTTTTGAACCAATGACGATCGTTACCAATTTTCTGATATTTACACTCAGCATCTTTGCTTTTAAAAACCTACGTAAATACAATACTGTTTATTCAAGCTCAATGGGCTGGTTCTTATTACTTGTAGGTATCAGCAGTTGTTTTGGTTCTGTTGCTCACGCGGTGCATTACCAGGCAGGAGAATTATTCTTCAATGTGATATTTTATATTATGAATGCGCTTAGCTTGATTTCGGTTTATTTTTGTTTTAATGCACCTTACACGTACTATAATATTAACAAGGCTTCAAAAAACAAGGTCATTCCCATTATTGTAATGGCGTGGATTGGCGCAGTTCTTATTTATACGCTCATTCAAAATAATTTTTTGATCGTAAAGATCCATGCGGGTATTGTTTTATTGTATTCGTTCATTACACATTTAATGATCTATATCAAAACTAAAGAAAAAGGAAGTGGCGTTGTAGTTTTAGGAATAGGAATTTCATTTTTATCTATTATCATCCACTCGCTTAAATTTTCTATTCATGAGTGGTTCAATTACAAAGATCTTGCCCATGTAGTTATTTCGGTGACTATTTTTTATATCTATAAAGGAGCGAGTATTGTTTCAGAAAAACTTATTGCTAAAAAAGAAAATTAGTTATTGTAAAGCTGTTTCTTTAGCTTCTTCTTTTGCCTTTTCTTTCTTTTTTATTTTTTCGAGATACTTTTTAAAGAGTTGTTCAAACGTTTCAAATTCTTCTCTGTAAAAAAGACCAACACCTTGCGTGTACTGACCGCCGCTGGTGGCTATTTGTGTATTATCATTACTTCGGTTAAATCCTTTTACACGGTATCTTCCATCATCAGAAAGTTTGTATTCAATATTCACATCACCAATTAATCCATTATTTTTTGCCTGGCTATTATTACTGCTGTTCACACCAAAATTTCCATCCACTGTAACTTTATTGTTTAAGAATTGTTTGCTTAAGGCAAGATCAACTTCCTGACTGTTTTGATTTCCTGCACGATAATTTACACCAACCTGTAGATCTTTTATACCGGTTAAGTTACCAAAGTAAGTATTTAAAAATTCGCTCATACGGTTACTTAATAGTTCACTACCTGTGGAAGCCGCGGCACCCCCGGCTGTTACACCGCCGCCGTTACTGTTATAAATTTGCGGTGTAACAAAGCTTCTGAATAATAAAAATGAGAACACCTGTCTGTTCAATTCAGCTTCATCACTTAAAATATTAGCGATCCTTGATTTTGCAGTTGCATCCAAACTCGGAAAATCTACAGCAAAATTAATGTTGGGTGAAAATAATTTATTTGTAATTAATAATTTACAATCTACCGGAAAACGACCTTTGTATCTATCGGTCGTATCGTTCAATAAAGGTGCAACTGAGGCGCGCTGCTTATAACTGGTGGCAATATCAATTTCAGCATCGGTAGGATTGCCGCTCCAGGATATTGTACTTCCTGCATCTATTTCAAATTTTTTATTGATCACATTTTCAAGTGTAAATAAATAATCGCCATTGGTGATCATATAATCACCATACATTTCAAATTTACCAAGTGTGCTTATTTTTAAATTCAGATCACCTTCGCCTTGAACGTTAAGTGCATCGCCATTAGCATTGTCTAAAATAATATTTACGGTGAGCTCAGGTGTTGCTTTAATGTTCATATCAAGGCTAAGCCCTGATAAAGAATTCTGCACCTTTTTTTGTACTGTGTCTTTTTTTACAAAGTGAATAAAATCCGATTCGGCCACATCGGCAGGGCCATCTAAAGGAAGAATGAATTTTGAGTTTTTATTGGTAGCAGCATTCACCTCCATGTGCAGGTTATTTAAAAAACCATAAATACCCATATTACCGGTTGAATACACTTTGCCATAAAACGTATTATTTTGATTTAACGTTGTGTTTAAAACCAACATGTTGTTATAGGTTACGTCATAATCCAATTGTATTTTGGTGAAGTTGGAATGGAAGACGTTACCATTTATTGTACCCTGTGGTACCGATTTTACTTTTTTCTCTTTTTTTGTAAGATCATTTAATGTTTTTTCACGCATTACCAATTCACTAAAACGTATCTGGTCGGGCATTATCTCAATATCACCATCAATGTAATAAGTGACATTGGTGTAATCCACTTTTATTTCGCTGTTAAACAATTTAAAGTTTCCGTCTATTTTTAATTCATCAGGCGTACCGTGAATTTTTCCCTCTCCCGAAATTGGTCCGTTATTAATGGTAAGGATCCCTTCAAGCAATGGATTAAGGATCTTTAAATTTGCAGGTGAAGCTTTAATATTAAGATCAATGCTTTCTTCTTTCCTATCTAAATAATAATAACCTTTAAACGCAATGTTCTTCATTTTGCCTGTTCCGTCAAATGATGGCAGGCCAAGCGAAGTATAACCATCGGTAAAAATGGTTTTTGCTTTTGCATCAAAATTTGTTTTTACAACCATTTCACCCAAAGTATTATTATTTATTTTGAGCGCATTAAAACTAAGATCACTGCTAAATGCAAAATTCTTTGGATCGTGAACGGTAACTCTTCCGTTCAATTCTCCTTCCAGATTTAATTTAATACTGCGTAGTAAAGGATTAAATTGTTGAAGCACTACACTGGCTGTATTAATTACCAGGCTATCACCGGGCTTATTGGTTAAAGCGCCTGCTATACCAATATTCTGTTCTTTATTGGCAAATAATAAAGGGTTAATTAAAATATTTCCAGCTGTATCTATCACTGTGGGATTACTTGTAACCAGATTCCATGTACTGCTATCAGATGGACTAATAAAGAATTTGTCAAAATTTAATGTGGCAAGATGGTTATTAAAATTAACCTTGCCGGTTAGCTTACCTGCATTTTTTGGACTGGTTTTATTATCCCATTCTAAATTGTATTTCGTGTCAAGATCTTTGGATACCATGTACATAAAATAATTTTTTAATACCAGGCTATCTGTTAGGCGAATATCACTTGCTTTAAATACAAGATTTACTTTGTTATTTTGAGAGTAGGATTCAATTACATTGTTATTTGATTTGATTTTTCCATAACTGATGGAATCTGATTTTAAATTCACATTCAATAGATTTTTAGAAGCGTCAAAATCACCACCAATTATAGTATTCGGACTAACTGCTAAATTCTCAAGAAATAGCTCTCTTACGATCCTGAATTTTTTAACGGTAAGCTGAAATTTAAAAGCATCCGTATAAACAGTTTTTGTTTTGATCTTTGGTACAAAAGTAGGGTAGTAAGAATGAAGCACCTGGTTAAATGCCATGCCAAGATTATTGACATCAAATTTTCCATCAACAGTAAGATTAAAATAATTTGAATTAATTACCATGTGCTTATCGGCTGTTAACTGATCAAGCTTAAGATCGAATGTACTGATGTTAAATGCTTTTCTTTCGTTCTTGTATTTGGTATCATCAAAATTAATAGTACCGGTTAAATTATTAAGGTTGTCGCCTTTTAAATTAATTAATATCTGTGTTGAGATCTGCGCTTCTTGTTTTGTGAAATTTAATTTTTTAAGATCCAGGTTATTTACGGTGGAAATAAAATCCATTTCAGGTACTTTTTCTTTAAAATTTATGTTGCCGTTAAAGTCAAGGTCTGCATTAGGATCTTTACTGGTTAATAAACCATTAAACACTTTTTCTTTAATGTTTCCATTCAGTTTAATATTCTTGTAAGAATAATTATTGTAGTTAATGTTATTGATCTGCCCTTCAATATCCGTATCTAACGATCTTAATGAAACGCCTTTACCTTTAACTTCTGCATTAAGCGATAATGAATTCAGTTTTGCAATTCCAAACAAGGTGCCAATATCAAAACCCGAAGTTTGTAATTTGCCATGATACGCTACATCATCTGCTTTTTTACCGATCTTAACACTTAATTGTGTTGCAAAATTTCCAAGCCCCGTTTTAAATTTGCCATAGGTTGTAAAATCGGTAACAAAGCCATCAAATTTTCCTTTGTAAGAAATTGTTCCCAAGCGTTGTAATTCAACAGGTAATTCTAATTTTTTATTTTCAGAAAAAGGGTAATTAGGAATTTTAACCAGATCGGTATAGTTGGTTGAAAATTCTTCCACATCAAAATGTAAAAAGCTGGCATTAAAATCCGGTAAGCCGGTAATGCTAAGGTTACCATTAAAACGGGTATGCTTACCATATTTTAGTTTAAATTCTTTTAAGTTAAGGTCATTTACATAACCTCTTACTTTACCTGAAAAATAAACAACTTCTTTTAAACCATTTAACTCACTTGTAAAACGGGCAATGTCTTCAGATGCCAGTTGTGTTCCGGGCAAGAGGTCGGCTTTTATTTTTACTTTATTTAAAAAATCCGAATAATCATCCCATGATTGAGAATACAGATCTACATTACCTTTGATATAGGTTTTTGGTGTTTTGATGATCAATTTTTTCAGCAACAGTTCCTTACTGCTTATCTTGGCTTCGGCAGTAAGGTTTCTTAATACAAAGCCGGATTGTTCAAAGGTGCGCACATCATTTAACTTTACAAAAATGGTATCTTTTGCAAATTTGATCTCCGAAAATCTACCACTTGTTTTTGCAAAGTGCAGATTATTAAAATTCATATTTTCTGATACTTTAATATTTTTTCTTTCATCTCGATAATCAATACTTACACTATCGAGGTAAATATCTCCCAGTTTCACTTCCCATTCTTTTTTTGGAGTTGTATCGGCAACGCCTGAATCAAAATAATCCACCAAAAACTGAAAATTCATTGTACTATCGCCTTTGTAAGTAACGATCTTTGCGGTTGAATTTCTGAGTGTGATCTTTTTAAATTCGATCAATTGATTTTTAAGATCCAGCTTTCTGATATCTACTAAAATATCTCCTGAAAAAAGGGTGTCATTTTTTTTATCGCTAATAAATACTCCTTCCAGATTAGCCTTTTTAAAGAATTTAAGATTCACCGCTTTTATGCTTATAGTGTTATTTAATTCTTTACTTAAATAATTGCTGGCCTTTTGGCCAAGCCATGTTTGAAATGAAGGAGATTGTATGGCAAAGAAGAGACTAACCCCTAATAAAAGTATAATTAGGGCCAGTACACCAAGTGTTTTAAAAAATATTCTTATAACTTTGCGCAAGCTATGGCTTTGCTATAAAGATAAGCCAAAATTTGTTTTTACATATCCAAAAAAATGCAAAATTTAAACACTTACATATTGGCCATAGAAAGCAGTTGCGACGATACTTCCTGCGCTGTTTTGCTTAATAATGTTGTGCTTGCAAATGTAACGGCAAATCAAAAAATTCATGAGCAATATGGTGGTGTGGTGCCTGAACTGGCAAGTCGCGACCATCAAAAGAACATTGTACCCGTTGTAAATGAAGCGCTAAAAGTTGCAAATATTAAAGCAGAACAATTGCATGCAATAGCTGTAACTATTGGCCCCGGCTTAATGGGAAGCCTTTTGGTAGGGTTATCATTTGCAAAATCAATGGCAATGGCATTAAATATTCCCTTAATTGAGGTAAACCATATGCAGGGCCATATTTTAGCGCATTTTATTAAAGAAGAGAATAACGAATTTCCTCAATTTCCTTTCTTATGCCTAACGGTTAGTGGCGGACACACACAATTGGTAAAAGCTACAGATCATTTAAGCTTTGAGATATTAGGATCTACTATTGATGATGCTGTTGGCGAAGCATTTGATAAAGCAGCCAAAGTAATGGGTTTGCCATACCCGGGCGGACCCTTAATTGATAAATATGCCAAAGAAGGAGACGCTTCAAAATTTAAATTTTCATCTTCTAACGTACCCGGTTTTGACTATAGTTTTAGTGGCATAAAAACATCTTTTTTGTATTTCATTCAAAATAATTTACAAAAGGATGCAGATTTCGTAACCAAAAATTTAAATGATATTTGTGCTTCGTACCAACAGCATTTAATTACTGTGCTTTTAAAAAATGCAAAAGCCGTATTAAAAGAAACAGGTATTAAATATTTGGCAATCGCAGGAGGAGTTTCTGCCAATAGCGAATTACGAAAACAAATCAAAAATTTAGAAAACGAATTAAATATCAAAACCTTCATTCCAAAATTTGACTATTGTACGGATAATGCAGCGATGATAGGTGTTGCAGCATATTACAAATTTTTAAAGAAAGAATTTGGTGATCTTAATTCTGTTCCACAAGCAAGAATGAGCTTGTGATCTTTGCCCTATTACATTAGGGTTATTACTTCTTGTGTTTACCAAACCTTTTCCTGTCATATGTGCCATAACTCATATCCATAATATTTATAATCGTTCGCTTGTAGCCAATGTTAACTCCACAAGAAATAACATGATTAGCTATTGCTGGTATTGTGCTTTTTGATAATGGTAAAGAGTGACCATAAGTAATATTTAGCAAGCCTAAATAGCTAATACCAACTTCAGGTAATAATCTCAGGTCACTTTTCTCTGAAGTAGTGTACAATACAGTGTTTAATTTAGCACAATAACCAAAACCATTAAATTTATAATCAAGCTCAGTAATGCCTAAGCCAAGCTTTGGAGCAAAGCAATTATTTTTACCAAGAACTTTGTATTCGCACGAAAGATAGATACCTGCTTCAAACAAACCTTTTTTAGGGAAACCAGGGTACTTTGTAAAATTAATACCAACTTCAATACCACTGCTTTTTTGATAATTATATTTTAATTCACCGTTAATGCAATAATTTCTTTCACTTGCTTTTATAGGGTCAAAAATATCTTTTGAAAGAATAGTGTTGACACTTAAAATAAGGGAAAATAGTAATGATAGCTTTTTCATTTTATATGTTTTAAGGTATTATCGTACCTAAGGTTTTTAAGTAAACTAAGTGAGAACGTATAGCTTTTGGAATGCTTAATTCGTTATAAGGATAATTATGTTTTAAAGCCATTTGTTTTATTAGCGGCGTAATTTTCGTGTAAAGTGTATGAGGTAGTTTTGGAAAAAGATGGTGAGCAGAATGGGAGTTAAAGCCGCCAAATATCCAGTTAGCAATAGGGTTAGATGCATGATAATCCAGTGAAACTGCTAATTGGTGCCTGTAATAATTGTAAGGCAGTACACCATTATTATCAGCAACAGGAAATTCGGTTTCCATGCATAAGTGAGAAATAATAAGCGTAAACACAAAAAATAAAGAAATGACCGCATGCATGATAAAAAAACAAAGTAGAATGTCTCTTAATGAATGATCGGTAAATTTGAAAGGTAATAAGATCATGTAAGTAAAATAAAATAACTTCCATAAGATCAGCTCAATTTTTAAACCTTTAGAATGTTTTTGATCTCTTAGATTGGCAATTTGTTTTTTTCTTAAGTAAATAATGTCTTTAATTATTATCCAATGCAACGTGTATAATGCGTAAAGCAACGGTGAATAAATATGCTGGTATTTATGCCACCAAAATTTTTTATGGGTTGTTGAAAGACGAATAAACGGATTATCGTCAATATCCGCATCACAGCCATCTACATTTGGAAATATATGATGCGATGCTTTGTGCCTTATTTCCCATAACCTGCTGTTTACACCTTGCAAATTAAATGTGAAATAATAAATGAGCGCATTTAATTTATTGTTTTTGCTGAATGTTTTATGTACGGCATCATGCGAAGCATTAAAGGCTAATAGAATTCCTGATAATCCCGTAAAAATAAAATTTAGGATCAACAAGAATAAACTTCTTTCCGGAAAAAAGAAAAGACATGTATAAGAAACAACAAATACGGTTAAATAAAAAAACAACTTGATCCGTAAAAGGATAATAGCATTTTGATGCACTTTTGGTGTGATAAGATCATTTATTTTATTGGTTAGTTCTTTGTAGAAAGATGAATTATCATTCCTGAATTTTAATTTATTTGACTTTGTATTCATAATAATAGTTTTAATTTATAACACAAAATTATCTTAAACCAGGATGCTGCTATAATTGATAAATGCCGTATTTACTGCGTTATAAGCAGTTTTTGCCGACTTTTTCGTTGGATGCAGTCTCAAAAACAATACTTATTATTTTTTAATAGATATGAGTCCGGCTTTTGCGTTTTTTACTAATTTTAGTAGCTTTAGCAATTGAATTTTAACAAGTTTTTATAAGCAAATTATGGAACAATTAATAGAATGTGTGCCCAATTTTAGTGAAGGTGTTGATATGAACATCATTAAACAAATAACAAATGTTATTGAAAGTGTTGATGGTGTAAAATTATTGAATGTAGATCCGGGTAAAGCAACTAATAGAACAGTTGTTACTTTTGTTGGCAATCCCAAAAACGTTATAGAGGCAGCTTATCTTGCCATTAAAAAAGCAGGTGAATTAATTGATATGAGCAAACATAAAGGTGAACACCCGCGTATGGGTGCTACAGATGTTTGTCCGCTAATTCCAATAAGTAATATTAGTATGGAAGAAACAGCTAAGTATGCGCAGCAATTAGCTAAAAGAGTAGGTGAGGAATTAAAGCTACCGGTTTATTTATATGAAGAAGCACAAAAAGATAAAAAGCGCAGTAATCTTTCAGTTATTAGAAATGGAGAGTACGAAGGGTTTTTCAAGAAAATAAAATTGCCGGAATGGAAACCCGATTTTGGTCCGGCTGAATATGATGCGCAACGAGGCGCTACCGTTATCGGCGCGCGTGATTTTTTAGTGGCCTATAATATTAATTTAAATACAACGTCTACTCGCCGTGCCAACTCAATTGCGTTTGATGTGCGCGAAGCCGGCCGTGTAGTGCGTGAAGGAAATACATTAACAGGTAAAATTGTGTTGAATGCAGATGGTACTCCAAAGTCAATTCCCGGAACTTTAAAATCTGTAAAAGCTATTGGCTGGTATATTGAAGAGTATGGTGTTTGCCAGATCTCGATGAACCTTACCAATATTAATATTACACCGGTGCACATTGCATTTGATGAAGTTTGTAAAAAAGCAACCGAAAGAGGCATTCGTGTTACGGGTTCTGAGCTCGTTGGATTAATTCCTTTAAAATCTCTATTGGATGCGGGAATTTATTTCTTAAAAAAACAACAACGCTCTATTGGTGTAAGTGAAAGTGAGTTAATTAAGATTGCTGTAAAATCAATGGGGCTGGATGAATTGGCGCCTTTTAAACCCGAAGAACGTATTATTGAATATTTATTAAAAGATAAAGCAGATTCAAAATTAATAAGCATGGATCTGGCAGCTTTTGCAGATGAAACGGCAAGCGAAAGTCCTGCACCCGGCGGTGGTTCTATCTCTGCGTATGTTGGTGGTTTAGGAATTTCGTTAGCAACCATGGTGGCAAATTTAAGCTCGCATAAAAAAGGCTGGGATGAACGTTGGGAAGAATTTAGTTCATACGCAGAAAAAGGACAAAAAATTAAGAATGAATTATTGCGCTTGGTAGATGCAGATACAGCGGCGTTCAATAAAATAATGACTGCTTTTGGTTTGCCAAAGGGTACTGATGAAGAAAAGAAATTAAGAACGGATGCTATTCAAAGCGCTACAAAATTTGCTATTGAAGTACCTTTTAAAGTAATGCAATTATCTTACGAGAGTTTGGAAATTATAAAAGCAATGGCTGAGATAGGGAATCCAAATTCGGTAAGTGATGCCGGTGTTGGGGCTTTATGTGCACGTAGCGCGGTAATGGGAGCATTTATGAATGTAAGAATTAACGCAGGTGGATACAACGATAAAACATTTGTAAATGATATTTTAGCAAAAGGAAAAGAGATTGAGCAAAAAACAATTGCTACTGAAGCAGCTATTTTAAAAATTGTGGATGAGAAAATAGGCGTTTAAATGGATGAAGGATTAATGACAAAAGATTAAAGATCGAGAGGTAAAATTTGGTTTTGTCTTTTATCCTTCGTCTTTAATCATTTATCAAATTACAATACGTTATTCGCCTGCTCTTTAATTTTTTCCAACTCATCTTTCATTAATACAACCAGTTTTTGCATTTGTGCATCGTTGGCTTTTGACCCTATGGTATTTATTTCGCGGCCAATTTCCTGGCTAATGAAATTTAATTTTCTTCCCGGAGCCGCTTCTTTACATGTCTCAATAAAATAATCCAAATGTGTTTTTAAACGTACTTTCTCTTCATTAATATCTAATTTCTCAACGTAATAAATTAATTCCTGCTCAAAACGGTTCTCGTCAATTTTACCTTTTCCAATTACATCATCAATGTTGTTTCTGATACGGTCTTTAATTGAATTAATGCGAACAAGGTCTAATGTTTTTATTTCTTCCAGGCAAGTACCAATTTTGTTTAAACGTTCTTCAAAATCTTTTTGTAACGAAAGTCCTTCCATATCTCTGAACTTATTTAACTGCACAATGGCTTCGTTCACACATTGTTTAATTTGTTTCCATTCATTTTCATCGGTTTCTTTACGCTCACTTTTTAAAACATCCGGAAATTTTAATACCTGGTTTAAAGCTTCATCAACAGGCTCATTTAGCTCCTTAGCCAGTTTTTTTAATTGCTCATGATAAGCTTTGGCCAATTCAATATTTATTTCAACAGGTGTTTCTGCCTTTTTGGATTCAATGTAAATGCTAAGATCAATTTTACCGCGCTCTAATTGTTTTGAGATCTCATTACGCAATTCTAATTCGTAATTACGTAATCCCGAAGATAAGCGTAAACTGATATCAGCTCCTTTGCTGTTCAAAGAGCGGATCTCTACATTAATGGTCTTATCTGCTAATTCTAAAGTGGCTTTTCCAAAGCCGGTCATTGATCTGATCATTTTTTATTTTTTTATTTTTAGGCTGAAGTCATCTTTGATGTGCTTCGCCCGTTTTTTTTGTTCACCAGGTACAGACCGCAAATTATTAAAATTCCTGAGAATATTTTAATCGGCGTTAATTTATCTTCTCCCATTATAATAGTAAATATAGTAGCTAAAAACGGTTGTAAGTATATATACATGCTAACAGTATTAGCACTTAACGATTGTAAACCGTAAATGTTTAACAGGTAAGCAAAAAATGTAGTGGCAATAATAACAAAACTAGTTGCAAATATAGCATGCCCGGTAAAAGCGGCCCAATTGGTCTCTAAAGTTTGATTTAATCCAATAGGAATAATGTACACGCTGCCAAATAAGAACATCCAGCGCATAACTGTAACCGTATTGTATTTTTGCATTAATGGTTTTACCATTACAACAAAAATGGCCCAGGATGTAGAGTTAATAAGCGTCATAAGATCGCCTGTTTTTGTTTCACTGCCAAAGCTAAAATTACCTTTAAATAATAAAAGTATCATAGCGCCAATAATAGCAAGGCTTAAACCACTCACTTTTAAAAAAGTAATGCGTTCTTTTAAAACGATCAACGTAAAAATAAAAACAATGATGGGGTTAGAGACCATTATAATTGCAGAATTGATAGGATGTGTTAAGCTTAAGCCCCAGATAAAGAATACCTGGTTAATGACCACACCAAATAAACAAAGCCATAGCATTTTTAGCATATCGGCTTTTTCAACTCTCTGCGTTTTTACAAATAAAGAAAGTAACCAAAATAATAAGCAGGCACCTGTTATTCTTAAAAATACTAAAGCAAATGGTCCAATATAGCCGGGCATGAGGCCTTTGGCAATTGAATAATTAAGTGCATACACAACCTGTGCGGCAAACAAAGCAATATGTCCTTTAAAAGCGTTTGTCAAAGCTTACAAATATACCTATAATAACAAGCAGGTTTAGATACAAACTTTAAATTTTGATAAAGAACTCTAAACTTTGTAAACACACAAGTCTAAACCGGATATTAAACTTATTTTTGCAGGCATGTTTGAGTATACCGACCATATTGGGAATAGCATAAAATTAATGCACAAACCTAAACACATTATTTCTCTTGTGCCTTCACAATCAGAATTTTTGTGGGATCTTGGTTTGCATAAAGAAATTGTTGGTATTACTAAGTTCTGTGTTCATCCAAACGAGATGTTTAAAAGCATTGACAGAGTAGGAGGAACAAAAAAAGTGAATATAGATAAGATCCGTGCTTTAAAACCTGACTTAATAATTGGTAATAAAGAAGAGAATGAAAGATCAGACATTGAATTATTACAAAAAGAATTTAATGTTTGGGTAAGCGATATTTTTGATTTTGAAGATGCATTTAAAATGATGTCAGATCTCGGAAAGATTGTTGACAAAGAAAAAGAAGCGGAGAACATTTCAGAAAAAATAAAAAACTCGTTACCAAAAGTAAAAGATATTTTTGCAGGGCAAAGTACAGCTTATTTTATTTGGCACAAACCATACATGGTAATAGCTAAAAATACATTTATTGATCATACCTTAAATTACATTGGGTTAAAAAATGCGTTTAAAAATGCAGAGCGTTATCCCGAAATGAGCAATGAGCAATTGATTGCAGCTAATCCTGAATTTTGTTTTTTATCGAGCGAACCTTTTCCGTTTAAAGAAAAGCACCTGAAAGAATTGCGGGATAAATTACCAAATTCAAAAATTGTTATTGTAGATGGCGAGATCTTTAGCTGGTATGGTTCGCGCTTATTGCATTTTGCAAATTACGTTGAGCAGTTAAGAACAATTCTCTAAACGTATTTATTAAGTATCTGCGTTAATTCATTTGCCTGTACTACACCGGATTGTTTCCATAATATTTTACCTTTTTTAAAGATCATCAAAGTAGGCACACCTTGTATCTTATATGCCTGTGCTGCTTCAGGATTTTTATCTACATCAATTTTAATGATGGTAGCCTTATCTCCAATAGTATCTTTTACGGTATGTAAAATAGATGGCATCATCTTGCAAGGCCCGCACCATTCGGCAAAAAAATCTACCAATACCGGCTTTTCTGAATTTATTATTTCTGAGAATTTTGTCATAACATTAATCTTTTAATCAATTGATACCCATTTATTATCCTGTATCACGTAAGAAAATCCGTCACTCATTTTATGAACGGTCTTTTGTAATTCTTCATTAAAAAAATTATCTTTTTCAATGATCCTTAATCCGCCATTCTCTTTAGTTAAATAGTTAACTAACGCGTCAAATGTGGGAGCTATCTCGTGCAGCCACATATCATCACCTTCTTTTACAAATGCTGAGCTCATTTTTTGTGGTTTTAATTTCATATATAAAGTTAATCATAAAAGTACTTTTTTGTTTTGCAACTAAAGTTATATACTGTTAAAGCAAATTATATACCAGCAAAAAAGCCTTCCCGTTTTAATGAGAAGGCTTTTTTAATTTAAGAATTGAAATTATTTCATACTTCCAACCATATCTTCAGGGCGAACCCATTGGTCAAATTGTTCGTTGGTAACATAACCTAATTCAATGGCAGCTTCACGTAAGGTCTTGTTACCTTTGTGAGCCGTCTTCGCAATTTTAGCGGCTTTTTCGTAACCAATATGCGTGTTTAGTGCAGTTACCAACATTAACGAATTTTCTAAGTGTTGTTTAATTACAGGTAAATTCGGTTCAATACCAACAGCACACTTATAGTTAAAGCTTACACAGGCATCACCAATTAATCTTGCACTTTGTAAAACGTTAGCTGCAATTAATGGTTTAAATACATTCAATTCAAAATGGCCATTCATACCACCAATTGAAACGGCCACATCATTACCAATTACCTGGGCGCACACCATGGTCATAGCTTCAGGCTGTGTTGGGTTTACTTTACCCGGCATAATTGAACTTCCCGGTTCGTTATCAGGAATGATCAATTCGCCAATACCACAACGTGGGCCTGATGATAACATACGCACATCATTCGCAATTTTCATTAAAGCAACAGCAGTACGTTTTAAAGCGCCGCTTAATTCTACCATGGCATCATGCGCTGCAAGACCTTCAAATTTATTTGGTGCGGTTACAAACGGTAATTTTGTTAACTCTGCAATTTTTTTGGCAACCAATACATCATACCCTTTTGGTGTGTTTAAGCCTGTACCAACTGCTGTACCACCTAGTGCCAGTTCTTTTACAACTTCTAATGCATTTTTTAAAGCACGAATGCTCATGCTTATTTGTTGCACGTAACCGCTAAATTCTTGTCCTAATGTTAAAGGTGTTGCATCCATAAAATGGGTACGACCTGTTTTTGTGATAGAAGAAAAGTCTTTCGATTTTTTTTCTAAAGTAGCTTTTAATTTTTCTAAACCCGGAATGGTGATTTCTACCACCTGCTTGTAAGCCGCAATGTGCATAGCCGTTGGGTATGTATCGTTACTTGATTGAGATTTGTTCACATCATCATTCGGGTGCAATACTTTTGGTTCATCTTCTAACTTACCGCCATTCATAACATGAGCACGATACGCAATTACCTCATTGGCATTCATATTACTTTGTGTACCCGAACCTGTTTGCCATATTACCAATGGAAACTGTTCATCCAGTTTTCCGGCAATAATTTCATCACATGCTTTTGCTATCAGGTCACATTTTTCTTTGCTTAAAACGCCTAGTTCATTATTTGCTAAAGCGGCAGCCTTTTTTAAATATCCAAAAGCATAAATGATCTCTTTTGGCATGCTGGCCTCTTGTCCTATTTTAAAATTGTTACGGCTACGTTCTGTTTGAGCGCCCCAATATACATGTGCGGGTACTTTTACCTCGCCCATTGTGTCTTTTTCTATCCTGTAATCCATAGTTGGTGTTTTTGTAGATTCCATTTAATAATTGTTTTGAAGCTATAAATGTAGCATTTATAAGGGTTTTTGCAAATACCGTTTTTGAGGCTATTTCTATATCTTTGATATACAAAAGAAATCATTTATGGAAGGCATACTGCATATTGAGAATTTTATTGATGAACCTAAACACTTATTCGATCTTTTAACAAACACAGTTAAATGGGATGAGCGAATGACTGCTCGTAAAACAGCCAGTTTTGGTAAGGCTTATAATTATTCGCAAATAAGCTATCCTTATCAGGAATTTTTACCCGAATTAGAATCTATCAATAATAAACTTAAACCCACAATAGGTTTTAAGCCAAATAATTGTTTGATCAATTATTATTTGGATGGAAAAGCAAAAATGGGTTATCATTCCGATCAAACAGACATCTTAGAAGCAGGAACCGGAATAGCCATTGTTTCTTTAGGTGAAACACGGATTTTAAAATTCAGAAATAAAATAAATGTGGGTGAGTTTTTAAGTTATAATTTAACTGCCGGAAGTTTGATTTATATGACCCAGGCAATACAGGATGTTTGGCAGCATGCTATTCCACCTTCAAATACAGAGAATGGCAGAATAAGTTTAACGTTCAGGCAAATGAATTAATTTATTTTTCTACAAAAAGATCCACCTGTTTTTTGGGATTTTCGATGATCATATCAAGGCTTTGAATCAATATATCTTTTGCATCTGTCCATAAAAGATCATTTTTGTTAAAGTCTTTTGCTGTAAAGCCTGCCGAATTTAATTTACTTTCAATTACTTCGCGTGAGCACAATTGAGTGCTATTTTGAGTGCTTGCAATTTTTTTAATTTCCGGTTTTTCAATTACCATATCCAAACTCTGAATTAAAAAGTCGCGCTCATCATTCCATAAGATATTGTTTTCGCAAAGCTCTTCTGCAGTAAAAATGCCGTTAACCATTTTACTTGGTATAAGTTCCTGATTTCTGTTAACGATCAAAGCTGCCTGATTTAAATTTTCAACGCCATCTAATTCATATAAACGGTATTCTTCAATTATCTTTATAAGCACTTCGGGATAATAAGCGTAAGTAGCATAGCCATATTTTTTAAGGCCGTGACACCAACCTCTGTAATCGGTAACTTTTAATTTAAACAAACCATTGTACCTGTCGCGCGATGTTAAAAAATGACTATGGTCTGTGTACGATTCTTTAACGGTATTGTATTTTCTAAAACACTCATCGTAATCATCATCACTTTTGCGAATTGTATCGCCACCCCATTGTGTATGGCACTTAATACCAAAATGATTGTTAGATCTTTTAGCAAGAGCACTGTTGCCACATCCGCTTTCAAAAATAGCCTGTGCAAGTGTTACGCTGGCAGGGATCTTGTGTTCCAGCATTTGATCAACAGCCTCTTTTGCAAAAGTGTGAATGTACGAGTAAGCTAGTGCCTGTGGGGGCTGTGCGCTAATTTTGAGGGTTAAAAAGACCAGAAAAAAGCCAATATTTGCCGTAGAACATTTAATTATAACAGCTATTGAAAATTTGCCTTTTATCATCTATATTTACAAATATAGAGAGGCACTTAGGGCCTTTTTGGTTGGATTTATTTTAATATTAACAAAGCACTTTTAACAATGTACAGATCTATCATTTTAGCATCTTTTTTGGGAGCAATGGTTATGCCGTTTAGCGCTCAAAATAAATATAATTACCCTTTAACCGATAAAGTTTCTCAAAGCGATGATTATTTTGGGGTTAAAGTTGCCGATCCTTTTCGGTGGCTGGAAGATGACAAATCTCCAAAAACAGAAGCCTGGGTAAAAGAAGAAAACGCCGTTACCGAAGAATATTTAAAGAGGGTACCTTTTCGCGAAAAAATAAAGAACCGTTTAACCGACCTTTGGAATTTTAATAAGCAAACAGCCCCTTTCAAAAAAGGGAAATCATTTTTTTGCTATAAAAATAACGGTCTTCAAAACCAAAGTGTGCTTTATATTCAAAAATCTTTGGAAGATAAAGGAGAGATCTTGTTAGATCCAAATGCCTTATCAAAAGATGGAACAGTTTCTTTAAGTGGCATTGCCATTTCTAAAAATGGAAAAACCTTGGCTTATGGTATTTCAAAAGCTGGCAGCGATTGGGTAGAGATCCATTTTAGAGATATAACAACAAAAAAAGATCTGCCTGATATTATCAAGTGGGTTAAGTTTAGCGGTATGAGTTGGAAAGGCAATGGCTTGTATTACAGTCGTTACGATGAACCAACCGGAAGTGCTTTGTCTCAAAAAAATCAATTTCATAAAGTGTATCTTCATCAATTAGGAACAAAACAAGCACAAGATGTTTTGGTTTTTGAAGACAAAACACAGCCTGATTACAATTTTAGCGCAGCTGTTACAGACGATGAGAACTATTTAACTATATCTATTAGTCAAACTACAAGCGGCAATAAATTATTAATAAAAGATCTTGCAGACCCTAAAGCAAAATTTGTAACCGTTGTAAATGATTTTGATTCTGAAACGCACATTATTGATAATATTGGCAAAACTTTTTATGTACGCACAAATGCAAAAGCGCCTAAATACAAAGTAATTTCTTTTGATATTAGTGCTCCTGAAAAATGGAAAACACTTATTGCCGAAGATTTAAATTTATTGGAAAGCGCACATTTATGTAATAATAAAATTTTGGCGGCATACTTACAAAGTGCTTGTTCAAAATTGAAAAGTTACAGCTTGGCAGGAAATTTAGATAAAGAAATTGAATTGCCGGGCATTTGTAAATTAAGCGCTTTTAACAGTGATAAAACATACAATTTTGCAACTTACAGTATTGCACAATATACAGGCCCTGAGCAATCGTATTATTTAGACGCAGAGAACTGGCAAAGCAAACTGATCTTTAAACCCGAGTGCAGGTTTGAATCAGAAAAATATGTTACCGAGCAGGTTTTCTTTCCGGCAAAAGATGGTTCACGCATCTCGATGTTCATTACGCATAGAAGGGATATTGATAAAAGCGAAAAAACACCTTGTTTTGTTTATGGTTATGGTGGGTTTAATATTTCACTTTCACCCGAATTTAAAATTGATCGCGCTGTATTTTTAGAAGCCGGTGGCATTTATTGTGTGCCTAATTTGCGTGGTGGTGGCGAGTATGGTGAAGAGTGGCACAAAGCCGGAACCAAATGCAAAAAACAAAATGTGTTTGATGATTTTATTGCCGCATGTGATTATTTAGTTAAGAATAAGTATACCTCTTATGATAAAATTGCCATTCATGGGCGCAGTAACGGTGGTTTATTGATAGGTGCAGTTATGACCCAGCGTCCTGATATTTGTAAAGTAGCATTACCTACGGTTGGTGTTTTAGATATGTTACGTTTTCATTTATTTACAATTGGCAGAGCATGGACAGTTGATTATGGTTGCAGCGACAACAAAGAAGAATTTAAATGTTTATATCAGTATTCACCATTACACAATATAAAGCCTGTTAGTTACCCTGCCACAATGATTTTAACAGGTGATCATGATGATAGAGTAGTGCCCGCACATTCTTTTAAATTTGCTGCAACACTTCAAAAAAATAATACGGGCGATAACCCTATGTTAATTCGTATTGATGTGAATGCCGGACATGGCGCGGGAAAACCAACAGCTAAACAAATTGATGAGTTTAGTGATATGTGGAGCTTTGTATTTTATAACTTAGATATGTACCATTAACAAAATGAAAAATAAAAAAATGATGAAGAAAATTATTTTAACCGTAATTGTATTTTTTAGTGTAATAGCTATTAATGCCCAAACATTAAAATATCACAAAGTGTTAATGCAGGGAGATGAAACACTTGCGAAAACACTATTGCAATTAGGCATCACTATTGATCACAGTGATGTGCAGGAAGATGGTATTGCAGCAGAGATAAGTGATTCAGAACTTCAGGTTTTAAAAGCGAATGGCGTTAAACATAAAATACTTATTTATGATCTTGCCACATTTTATGAAGCGCGTAATAAAGCAGATGTATTATCAAGATCTTCATCAATGCCACCTGCGGTTTGTAATGCACCAAATATTGCCAAGCCAACTTATTTTCATTTGGGAAGTATGGGTGGTTATTTTACGTGGAATGAAATGAAAGTGATATTGGATAGTATGGCTTTAATGTATCCGAATTTAATTACGGTTAAACAGGCATTAAGTCCGCAAAGTATTGAAGGGCGTGATATTTACTGGGTTAAGATAAGTGATAATCCGAATGTGGATGAGGCAGAGCCGGAAGTGTTATACACCGCATTACATCACGCGCGTGAAGCGGCAAGCTTATCGCAATTGATCTTTTATATGTGGTATTTGCTTGAGAATTACGCAACAAATGTAGATATTAAAGCAACGGTAGATAATGCGGAGTTATTTTTTATTCCCTGCGTAAATCCGGATGGATATGTTTACAATCAAACCACCAATCCAAATGGTGGCGGTATGTGGCGCAAGAACAGAAGAAATAATGGTTCTACTTTTGGTGTTGATCTGAATAGAAATTATGGCGATCATTGGGGTTTTGATAATGTTGGTTCTTCACCAACCAGCAGCAGCGATACTTACAGAGGTACAGCGGCGTTTAGCGAACCCGAAACACAAGCAGTAAGAAATTTTTGTAATACACGCCAGTTTGCAACAGCGCTAAATGCACACACCTATAGTAATTTATTAATTTATCCATGGGGATATTTGCCGAGCATCTATACACCTGATAGCGCTACCTTTGTTAACTGGAGTGTTTTGTTAACAGAAGACAGCAGGTTCTTATACGGAACCGGAGATCAAACTGTAAACTATGTAACAAACGGCGATAGTGATGACTGGATGTATGGCGAACAAACTACAAAACCAAAAATTTTATCAATGACTCCCGAGGCGGGTGCAGCCAATGATGGTTTCTGGCCTTTGGCTTCACGCATTATTGATATTTGTAAAACTACATTCACACAAAATTATAACCTCGCAAAATGTGTTGCTAAATTTGCTGTTGCAAAAGATACCCGCGATAAATTTTTAAGTGGTAATGGTTACCTGAATTATAATTTACAGCGCTTAGGTTTACAGGCCGGTACATTTACCGTTTCAATAGTTCCGGTGGGTGGAGATATTTCTTCTGTAGGCGCACCAAAAGTATATTCAACTTTAACACAAAATCAAACTATCCAGGATTCTATTTCTTTTGTTTTAAATACAGGCTTAACTCCCGGACAAGCAGTAAAATATGCTATAGGTGTAAACAACGGTGCTTTTACACGTTTGGATACTGTTACAAAAATTTATGGTACACCTGTTACTTTGGTGTATGATAACGGAAGTTCTACTGCAACAAATTATACAACTTCAGGTACATGGGGTTTAAGCACAACAAAATTTGTTTCGCCGCCAAATAGTATTACCGAAAGCCCTACAGGAACTTACTCGGGTAACCAAACAAAATCTATCACTTTAAAAAATCCAATGGCATTAACAAATGCCGTGTACGCACATTTACAATATTACACACGTTTTGAATTAGAGAAAGATGGTGACAAAACACAAATTTTAATTACAACAAATAACGGTTCAACATGGTCGCCTTTGTGCGGTCGTTACGAAACATCGCCTGCATCTTTTGGCGGAACTAATCCAATTTATGATGGATTTCAGGATGCATTTGTAAAAGAAGATATCGATCTGTCGTTATATCTTGGCCAAACAATTAAATTAAGATTTCTATTTAACTCAGACCCTAGTATCAATAAAGATGGTTTTTATTTTGATGATCTTTGGATCCGTGTTATTCAATCAGGCCCGGTGGGCGTGGTAAAAAATGTTTTGGTTGGCGATCATATTGTGCTAAGCCCAAATCCTTCTAACGGTAATTTTAATTTAGCTAACCCTGATGGTATTGCGGTTGATGTTGCAGTTTACAATTCATTAGGGCAATTGGTTTGTCAACAACAAAATAATACCGCTTTAAATTCAAATATTAATATAGAGAACCAGGCGGCCGGTATTTATTTTGTAAAAATAAAAGCGGGTGGAGAAGAAGTGGTTAAGAAAATTGTGGTTGAGAAATAATATCTGATTTTGTCATTTCGAGCGGAGTCGAGAAACGTGTAGCATATGCAAAGCGTTTCCACTCCGCTCAACGTGACACTCTATTTTGAATTTATTTTATTACTTCTCTTCCCAAAAGCCGGTTAACGCGGCTTTTCAAAACATCCAAACGTTTTATTTCTTCTAATATCTCAATAGATTCTTCGTACGAAATTGTTTTTAATGTTTCACGAATGGAATTTATGTAAGAATTCAATTTTCTGCTTTTAAAACTGAATAATGTTTTTTCAGCATCTTTTTTAGCCAGATCAATTTCTTTTGGCACCAATACACCAAAGTTTATCCACTTAGGACTTACTTCATGTTTATCTATTACATGATTAACTGCAAAGCTGCTGATCAAAGGGTCGGGTGATTGTAAAAAATGTTTTACATCCGGTAAACGATGCTCTTTTAATTGTTCAATATATTCATCCAATACCGTTTTATAGATCGGATTTTCATAAGCTATTTCATCGCGCCACAATTCAAAAATGATAAATTCGCCAAGCGTAATTTCCAGTTCATGCTCTACATTTACTTCATCTTCGGCTTGCGTGGTAATTAAAAGATTACCGTATTTTATCATTAATACCAGTAACCGTTCTTCTTCTGCATCAAAATTAAAAAGTTCTTTTTCGTTCTTTGTGTCTAAAAATAATTCCTCTTCAATATTTTCAGGAGTAAATTGCTGAGGTTCACTAGTATTAGTATTAGAAGCTTTCGCCGCACCTTTCCTTCTTATTTTATTTACTTCTAACTGGAGAATAGATTCTTCTATCTCCATAATATTTGCACATTCTTTAATGTAAATGCTGCGAATAATATTATCGGGAATAATGGCAATGCTATCTACAAGATCTTTAATAACACCTGCGCGTTTTATAGGATCGTTCTTGCTTTCTTCACTTAGTTTTTTTGCCTTGAACTTTAAAAAATCTTCTGTATTGTTCTCTAAATAGTCTTTAAACTCCTGTATGGTAACTTTTCTGCTAAACGAATCCGGATCGTCATTATCCGGAAACATCAACAGCTTAACATTCATCCCTTCTTCTAATAGCAATGGAATGGCACGGTTGCTGGCCTTTTGCCCGGCTTCATCACCATCATACAATACAACAATATTTTTTGTAAAACGGTGTATTGATTTTATTTGCTCAACGGTTAGCGATGTGCCGCTTGATGCCACCACATTTTCAATGCCCGCCTGATGCATAGCAATAACATCCATATAACCTTCTACCAAATAACATTTATCGGCATTTTGAATGGCTTTTTTTCCCATCCATAAACCGTACAAGATCTTACTCTTGTTGTAAATGTCTGTCTCAGGGCTATTAATGTACTTTGCGGTTTTTTTATCGTTGCTTAAGGTTCTTCCACCAAATGCAACCACACGCCCGCCATCATCGTGAATGGGAAACATCACCCGGCCTGCGTAGCGGTCAAACAGATCGGCCTGGGTAATTTCAGTGTCTTCAACATGTTTGTTGCTAACAATGCTCATGCCTGTTTTGGCAAGGTATTTGGGTTGGTAACTGTTTTTTACGGCAGTAACTGTAAAGGCATTTCTTTCTTCCAGGCTATAACCTAACTGAAATTTTGCAATGATATCATCGCGCAGATCGCGTTCTTTAAAATAACTTAATCCAATAGATCTGCCTTCATCTGTATCAAACATTGTCTCGGTAAAATAACGCTGAGCATATTGCATTACAATAAGCATACTTTCGCGCTCGGTTTGCGCTTCACGCTCTGCAGGTGTTATTTCACGTTCAACAATTTCTATATTGTATTTTTTTGCAAGCCAACGTAAAGCATCAGGATACGATAACTGCAAATGCTCCATAATAAAGTTGACGGAATTACCTGATTTACCACAACCAAAACATTTGTAAATACCTTTTACCGGAGATACAGTAAAAGATGGGGTTTTTTCACCATGAAAAGGACAAAGTCCTAATAAATTAGCACCACGTTTTTTTAAAGTGATAAATTCACCCAAAACCTCCTCAACATGCGCGGCATCAATTATTTTTTCAACAGTGTCTCTAGGTATCACTTTTATGGTAAATTTGGACTAATAAATATACGGCAAATTACATGATAAAATTACGCTATTCTTTACAAATTTTAGCCCTGTTGTTGGTAAGCGCAAGCTATATGGCTCAGGATGAAGCCAAAGAAGTTAATCCTTATAAAAAGCTTTCGAAGTCGTTTTTTGGCGCTGTAAAAAGAGATATTCCAAACCGCAACGAAAAGTTCTTTGATACTTCTTTTTATGCAAAAATTAGCTCTGCACAAACCGATAGAACGCTAAATGATTTTAGAAGAGTGCACGGTGTAATTGTTGCCATCGAAAAAACAGAAGTAGATACGCAAGGCTGTAAAATGGCAACCTGCACATCTATTAAAAGTGGTAATGGCAAATTTTTGTGGTATTTATATTTTGACCAGGCACAATATATTCAAAAGCTGGCCATTGATACATTCAGCACGCAATGGTTTCATAAACCAAGAACTATTGTAAATAATAATTTTACACGTAAAGAAATTTCATTTGAGACCAATGCTTTTATAAAATTGCCGGGAAGTTTATATCAGCCAAACGATCCAAAAAAATTATCGCCTGCTGTTGTTTTAGTTCATGGCAGTGGTCCGCACGATAGGAACATGAGTGTTGCGCGTAACAAAATATTTTTAGACATGGCTCTGGAACTGGTGCAAAAAGGCATTACCGTTTTAATTTATGATAAAAGAACTTATGTGTATCAATACCACGATCCTTTTCCGTTAGATAGTATGGATTATCAAACAGAAACTATTGATGATGCTGTAGCCGCTGTAAAATTTTTAAAACAACAAAAGGGAATTGATACCAACCGTATTTATATTGCAGGGCATAGCCAGGGAGCATTGTGTGCGCCATTGATGGCGAAAAAATGTAAAGTAAAAGGATTGATATTATTGGCAGCGCCTGCAAGACGGTTGTTAGATCTTATACCCGAGCAGGTAGATTATTTGGCGAGCCTGAGAACAGTAAAAAGTGAAACAGCAGATGCGCAGGATATTGCTATTAAATGGCAGGTAAATAATGCACTAAAGCCTGATCTTAATCTGTATATGAAAAATGGTCTGCCTTTTGGCGCAGGGCCAAAATACTGGTTGTTTGATAGGAATTATAAAGTGCTGGATGTAGCAAAAACATTATCTACTCAAATTTTATTGATACAAGGTGGGCGGGATTTTAACGTGACCAAAAAAGATTATGATCTTTGGTTGGAAGCCATGAAAGGCAAAACAAATTTTAAGACCGCATATTTTGAAGAACTCGATCACATGTTCTTTGAAGGAAAAGGAAAAGCAAGGCCGGAAGATGTAACGAAACTGAATTACGCTTCAGAAAAAGTTTCGAATAAAATGGCAGAGTTTATTTTAGGAAAGTAATTTGTATTAAAAGAAGTGCCTGTTGTTTTTATTTTAATGAATTAATAATTTAATTTAAGTCCAAAAAAAAGCTGCTTGTAATAAGCAGCTTTTTTTATTAAAAGATGAATGTTATTTAGTAACAACCAATTTAGCTACACGTTTTGTGCCTGAAGTACCGTTAACATTAACAATGTACATTCCGCTTGCAAGATCTGTTGTTTGGAAAACATAAGTAAGATCGCCGCTTGATGCTAATTTACCTAAGTTATCGGTTTTAACTATGCGACCATTGATATCTGTTACGCTCAGCGTTGCAGACTCACCATCAGCAGCAGTAAAGGTTACAAATACTTCTGAGTTTGTTGGATTTGGGAATAAACTCATGTTATTTTGATGTTTAGTGCCTTCTTGTTCTTCAACACCAACATAATAAGTGCTTTGATAATCTTTGTTTATCCAAACACCGCGTCCGTTGGTAGCAGCATAAATAACACCACTGTTATAAGCATCCCATGGGCGCATTACCTGTTGCTTGATATCAAATACCTGTAATGGTGGTAACTGATTGTTATTGGCATCAACCCATGTTGGAGAGGCGGCAGTAATATCATTTGTTTTGTAGATACCGAAATCAGTACCAACAAACACTTTTTTATTATCTGATTTTTCCATTAATAAACAGTATACTTTAGTTGTTGGTAAACCCGTTCCATCTTTTGCAGAAAGGGTAATGTTAGTGTAATTACATTTTCTAACATCCGCAACTCCGCTATACATTGTTTTTGTACCTGAAGGATCATCAAATGTAATGGCAATTGCTTTATCATCATTGGTAACGTTAATACTGGTGATCAATTTCTTAAATCCTCCAAGTCTTGTAGTTCTGTATGGGCAGCGTGGATTGTTCTTGGTGCCATCCGGAGCAATAGAAGTAGCCGCCACACCTGTATTAAATACAAATACATTGGTGTGCAGTTTGCCTGAGTAACTTCCTTTTGCTGTAGAATCCATTAAAGCATCAATGTAAGAAACACGGTATAGGAAAGTAGAATCTGCCAACAAAGGATCACGTGTTGCAAAGTATAATTCTGTACCGCTTTTGCTCCACTCTAAAGCGGTAACCGTACCATTAACAGCAACTGTATTCGAAGCCCCTGTTAATTTATTCCCTAAAGCATCTGTAGTTAAACATTTGTTAGAGCTAATGTTGATCATGCTTAAAGGATTATTTAAACTTAATGGCGCATTAGAAACATATACGTTAGGGCCATAACCCATTGCTATTCTTGCAGAGGTTCCCATTTCAATTTTTATTGGCTTATTCTTTGGAGGCACAGCAGCAAGGAAGTAACCTAAATTATTAGTAATGGTTATAATAGTGAGTGGACCTGTAGTGTATGTATTATTTCCGGTTAATGTGTTTGAACTTAAGCCTGTGATAGAATACGTTGATGTTGGATTTGTTGGAGTAGGCGCAATTACAAAAGTTGGTGTGAGTTGTGTAACGCTACCCGGTTCTAAACTATAAGTAGAAGGCGCTATGGTAAATGTAGTAGTTGTAGTAACCGAAGTGCTGCTTGTAGCTGTAATGGTGTAAGTAGTGTTGTTGGTACTTGTAGGTGCAACGGTAAATGTAGAAACCGTTTGCGTAATGCTGCCCGGAGTTAATACATATGTTGAGCCAGAAGCCGCAGGAGCAGTTAATGTATGCGTTACAGGCTTACCGGTAACTGTATATGTGCCAAAGGTAAATGTACCGGTTGCGGTAATTGTATAATTGGTTGTTGTAATTGGTCTAACAGTAAAAGTTGGGTTAGATGTTGAAGTATAATTACCAGGTGCTAAAACAAATGTAGGATTTGTAATGGCAGAGCCATTGGCTGCACTTACAGTATAAGCAGGTTGCGAGTTCTCATACGCCCAGCTCATTGGCTGTGCTAGCACGGCAGTGTAAGTAGCGGTTTTTGTAGATATCCTGTCATCTACTACACGAACTGTATCACCTGTTTTGTATTTGTAGAAAACGGTACAAAATACACGGTAATAAGCAGCAGCATCCGGCACACACTGATAACTTGCAGTAGTTTTATTTGCAAACGGCGGTGCAGTAAATGTTACGCTTATATTATCCAAATAGTTATTAGAGTTAATTAAAACAGAAGCATTGCTAACAGGGCCAAGGCTTTGTGTAATTGCCGGACTTAGCGTACCGCTTGAAGGTGCATTGTATGCATTTGATAATTTAATAGTAATATCTTTTTTATCACCCGGGCTATTAAATGAAATTGTTTTTGTTTGACAAGTAATAGGTAATTCTACCACACCTGTTCTAAAAACAATACTATCTATTGAAGCATTTTTATTCGGTCTTGCAGCTGAGAACGTAAAAGTAGTTTGTGTTGTTAAAGTAGAAACACCGATCATTGACGCGAAAAAACGCAACGTATCATTATAAAATACTGCCGAATCAGGGCTTGCAGCAGTTTGACCATAGGTTTCCCATAATTTGAATGGCGTTCCTGTTACACCGTAAGTTGTATTATCGTATGGTACAATATCTTGTGTTTTTGCACTTAATAGTAGATCAACTTGTGTAGGATCTGAAGATCTCACGTCAGTTGTTCTGAACAATTTACCCGAACCTTGCGTAAAATAGGCAGCATTAGGAAGTATTTTAGAGAATTCAGATTGGTAAACGTCACCACTGCTGTAAACACTTTCTTGCGTTACATTTGGATAATTACCACTAAAGTAATTTAAACCGTTACCACCTGTACCACCAATAAAACCTGAATAAGGTGTGATCAAGGTTGCTGTAGTTGGTGAAGCTGAAATAGTTTGTGTGCCGGCTAAAGGAAAACGTTCAATACTTACCGAGTTAAACTGACCTGTAATTAAACCTTTGTAAAACGGTTGAAAGCTGGTTAAATTAAATTGGCCATTCAATACATCAGTAGATCTGTAAACACCGGCATCAGTAATAAAAAAGAATTTAGAGATAGAGCTCCCTGATTTAATGAATTGAATATCGTGTATATTTCTTGCTAAAAAGAATTGTGAATTAGGAAGGAATGTAACACCTTTTTTAGTCCACGTACCAACCGGGTTTGAATTAGATCCGCCTGTTCTTTTCCAGTAATAAAACTGATAGCTGCCAATATATAAATGATCAGAATCAAAAGGGTCTACTTTAATAACCTGCGCATAATCACCTGAAGCAGCCGTACCGCCAATTACAACAGAACCAAAAGTTTCACCATTCATTAAAGGATCTAACTGTGATGAACCTTGTAAGATCAATCCCCATGTTGCACCGGCATCATAAGATACAAATAAACCTTTTAAGTTTGGAGAGCCCGGTGCGCTGTTTCCCGCAAATTTACTTGCACATGAAGCATAAATTACTGCATTATTTGATGGTGCAATAGCTAATTCTATACGGCCATAAATATCATTTTGTAATAAAGGAGAGTTTAAAGTTGTAATCGGAGAAAAACTCGTTAATTGATTATCCGATGATTTATAAACTTTAGAAGCTTCAGTTGCGGCAGTTCCAATTGAAGTTTCATTACCCTGAGAACAATATAAAATACCTGAATTATCAAATTTCACATCCTGGCCACTTATTAAAGTGCTTGATGGAGTTGTCCCCGGAGCTACATTAAAAATGCCGGTAGAAGCATAACCTATCATTATACCTTTATTTGTTGCTAAAGCAATAAGATCGGCATTTGAAGGACTACAAGCTACACGGTTAATTACAGTACCAACAACAGTGCTTGAAGCAACAAGCTGTAAGTTTGTTCCGTTTACTACATACAAACCTGTACCGGCCTGTGCTTTTAATTTCTGACCCGGTCTTAAAAAACCTTCGCCGGTAGCAACATATATTTTACCATCGGCAGCCTGTGCAATATAACTAATGTTAAGCTGGTTGTTTGTTAAGTTAACTGCACTCCAGTTTACCCCACCATCGTTGGTATAAAAAAGCCCGCTCGAGGCACTTCCAACATACATCGTGTTTCCTGTGGCATCATTCTTATCTACAATCATGTTTCTTGACCTTCCGGCGTTATAAATAGGTCCCGCCTGAGACCAGCTCTGAGCTTCAACAACACCTGTTAAACCTGCCAATGCAATTACGGCAATAGCTTTTACTAATTTGTTTGAGAGATATTTTATCATATCAAAATGTTTTAATTAAACATTAATAAATTGCTTTAAATTATCACAAAACCAAATAATTTTAAATCGCTTTCTCTTAAACACACATTTTTACTTTAAAAGTGGTAGCGTTTCTTGTTTTACTGGTTTGCTGTATTTAATCAAAAAGCCCGAAAAGGGTAGACCAATTCGGGCTTTTTAAATATTAAAATAGCGTTAAAAAAATCGAATAATTAAAACGATATTTATAATACTGAAACAGATTGTTTCATAATTACGATTACTTCTTATAAGCCTCAGTAGCTTTTCTTACGCTACCATGTTTTAATAATAACGCTTTTGCTTCTTCGTAATTTTCCATTCCTGTATTTTTCATCAGCATTTTTGCACCACGATCAACCAGTTTGTTATTGCTCAACTGCATGTCTACCATTTTATTTCCCTTTACACGACCCAGTTTTATCATTACCGATGTTGAGATCATATTAAGAACTAGCTTTTGTGCAGTACCACTTTTCATGCGGGTGGAACCTGTTACAAACTCAGGGCCCACAACTACTTCTATTGGAAATTTTGAATTGGCAGCCATTTCGCTTCCTGCATTGCAACTAATGCAACCGGTTAAAATATTTTCGGTGTTACATTTTTTTAAAGCGCCAATAACGTAAGGTGTGGAACCCGATGCGGCAATACCAACCAAAACATCTTTTGATGTAATATTGTATTGTTTAAGATCTTCCCAGCCTTGTTGCAGATCATCTTCTGCAAACTCAACTGCTTTTCTGATCGCCTCGTCTCCACCGGCAATTAAACCAATTACAATGCCATGTGCAATGCCGTAGGTTGGCGGGCACTCACTAGCATCAACTATTCCGAGTCTGCCACTGGTACCGGCGCCCAAATAAAATAAGCGACCACCATTGGCCATTCTTTCAACAATACCATTCACTAATTTTTCAATTTGTGGTATTGCTTTTTCAACAGCAAGCGGCACTGTTTTATCTTCTTTATTAATATTGCTAAGAAGTTCGGTTACGCTCATTTGTTCTAAATGATCGTAAAAAGAATCGGCTTCTGTTGTTTTCATTTTAAATGAATTAGTATTTATAAAGTTAAGTCCAAAAAAAAAGCTGCTTGTAATAAGCAGCTTTTTTTATTAAAAGATCAATGTTATTTAGTAACTACTAATTTAGCTACACGTTTTGTACCTGAAGTACCGTTAATGTTAACAATATACATTCCGCTTGCAAGATCTGTAGTTTGGAAAGAATAAGTAAGATCGCCACTTGCGCTTAATTTTCCTAAGTTCTCTGTTTTAACAACGCGACCATTAATATCCATAATGTTTAATGTTGCAGACTCACCATCAGCAGCAGTAAAAGTTACAAATACTTCACCACTGGTTGGGTTAGGATATAAACTCATGTTATTTACATTTTTAGGAGCATCTAATTCATCTACACCTACAAAATAATTAACCTGATAATCTTTGTTGATCCAAACACCACGACCATTGGTAGCAGCTAAAATAGCACCGCTGTTATAACAATCCCACGAGCGCATTACTTGTTGTTTAAGGTCAAATACCTGTAATGGTGGTAACTGATTGTTATTAGCGTCTACCCATACAGGAGAACCTGCTGTGATATCATCCGTTCTGTAAACACCAAAGTCAGTTCCTAAGAAAACTTTTTTGTTATCTGATTTTTCCATTAAAGAACAGTAAATTTTAGTTGTTGGTAAACCGGTTCCGTTTTTAGATACTAAAGCAACATTGGTAGAGTTACATTTTCTAACATCAGCAACAGTACTGTACATTACTTTAGTTCCTGAAGGATCATCAAACGTAACAGCAATTGCTTTGTCATCATTGGTAACACTAATACCGGTAATGATCTTAGTATACGGGCCACCTAATAAAGCAGTTCTGTATGGGCAACGTGGATTATGTTTGGTTCCATCAGGTGCAACAGTATTAGAGAATGTAAATACATTAGTGTGTAATTTACCAGAGTAACTACCTTTTGCAGTAGAATCCATTAAGGCATCAAGATAAGAAACACGATATAAATATTTGTTGCCACTTAATGCATCATTAGTTGCATAATATAATTCAGTGCCGTTTTTGCTCCATTCTAAAGCTGTAACTGTACCGCTTATAGCTACTGTATTTGAAGCGCCGGTTAATTTATTACCGGCATTATCTGTAGTTAAGCAACCATTAGAGCTAATGTTTATCATACTTAAAGGATTGTTCAAACTCAATGGTGCATTTGAAACATATACGTTTGCTCCATAAGCCATTGCTATCCTTGCTGAAGTTCCCATTGGCATTTTAACCGGTTTGTTATTTGGAGGAACGGCCGCTAAGAAATAACCAACATTATTTGTAGTTGTTACTAAAGGCAGAATAGCCGTAGTGCTCGTATTAGCACCTATTAAAGTGTTTGAACTTTGGCCAAGTAAAGTATAAGTGGTTAAACCTGTTGTTGGTGTAGTAACTGTAAATATTGGTGTAGATTGATTAACATTACCCGGCATTAAATTATAGGTTGATGAATTTACAGTACTATATGTATCCTGCGATGTTAAAGTACCGGTACCGGTTTCTGTAATTGTATAATTTGTAGTTGTTGTTGGTGTTACCACGAATACGGTTGTAGTTTGCGTAACAGCACCTGGGTTAAGAACATAAGTTGGGTTAGCAATTGAAGCCGTACCAGCAGGAACCGCATTAATTGTATAAGTTACCGGTTTTGCAGAAACAGTATACGTACCATATGCATAAATGCTGTAATTAGTAGTTGTGATAGGTCTAACTACAATATTAGGGCTTGAAGAAGGTGTACTTGATACATTACCAGGCATTGCTACAAATGTTGGATTAGTTACACCCACTGTATTTGTTGCAGAAATTGTATAGGCAGGTTGAGAATTACCATATTGCCAGCTTAATGAATTAGTTAATACAGTTGAGTAAGTAGCTGTTTTGGTAGAGATCCTATCGTCAACAATACTTACAGTACTGCTGGCAGGAATTTTATAAAACACAGTACAAAACACACGATAATATGCAGCAAAATCAGGAACGGCCGTATTACTTACAGTAGTTTTTGATAAAAATGGTGGTGCGTTAAAAGTAACAGTTATGTTATCTAATAGCGTGGTTTGATTTAATACTACTGAGGTACTGGCAGAAACAACAGGGCCAATTTGAGAAGCAATACCCGGAGTAGTTGTGCCTGCAGAAGGAACAGTGTAGGTGTTTGATAATTTGATCATGATATCCTTTTTATCTGAACCTGAAAATGCAGGGCCTTTGTCATTAGGAGAAGGAAGAGGTAATAAAACCGTACCTGTTCTTATAGCAATACTATCAATTAATGCAGCAGCGCTTGATCTTGCAGCTGAAAAAGAGAAAGTAGTTTGAGTAGTTAAAGTAGCAACACCGATCATTGAAGCGGCAAAGCGTAATGTATCGTTATAAAATACAGCAGAGTCAGGACTTGCTGAGTTTTGACCATACGTTTCCCATAATTTAAATGGGGTTCCGGTAGCACCATAAGTAGTGTTATCGTAAGGAACGATAGTTTGTAATTTGGAGTTTACTAATAAGTCAACTTGAGTAGGATCTGAATTTCTTACATCGGTTGTTTTGAATAATTTACCCGAACCTTGTGTAAAATATGCTGCACTTGGAAGGATCTTTGAAAATTCTGATTGATAAACGTCACCACTGCTATAAACAGCTTCTTGCGTTACATTAGGAAAATTACCACTAAAATAGTTTAAACCATTACCACCTGTACCACCAATAAAACCTGAGTAAGGAACAACCTCTGTTCCGGCAGTAGAAGAAGAAGAACCCGCTGCTAATGGAAAACGTTCGATACTTACCGAGTTAAACTGACCGGTAATTAAACCTTTGTAAAACGGTTGAAAGCTGGTTAACCCAAATTGTCCATTCAATACATCAGTAGATCTATAAACACCTGCATCTGTAACAAAGAAAAATTTAGAGATCGAATTTCCTGACTTAATGAATTCAATATCGTGAATATTTCTCGCTAAAAAGAATTGATTGTTAGGAACAAAAGTTTCTCCTTTTTTAGTCCATGTTCCAACAGGGTTAGAGTTTGGTCCACCTGTTCTTTTCCAATAATAAAATTGGTAACTTCCAACATATAACTGATCAGAATCAAAAGGGTCAACTTTAATAACATGAGCGTAGTCGCCTGAAGCAGCAGTACCACCAATTACAGTATTAAAAAAAGTTTCGCCATTCATTAAAGGATCTAATTGTGATGAACCTTGTAAGATCAATCCCCAGGTAGCACCTGCATCATACGATACAAATAAGCCTTTTAAGTTTGGAGTGGCAGGAGCACTGTTACCTGCAAATTTGCTGGCGCAAGAAGCATAAATAACTGCATTGTTTGAAGGTGCAATGGCTAATTCAATACGACCATAAACATCATTTTGTAATAAAGGAGAATTTAAAGTTGTTAATTGAGAAAAAGAAGTTAATTGGTTGTCACTTGATTTGTAAACTTTAGAAGCTTCGGCTGCGGCTGCAGGACCGATAGATGTTTCATTTCCTTGCGAACAATATAAAATACCTGAATTATCAAATTTCACATCCTGACCACTTACTATAGTACTTGTAGGAGTAGTACCCGGTGCAACATTAAATGAAGTACCGCCATCTGTTGAAACCATGATGCCTTTATTGGTTGCTAATGCAATATAGTTGGCATTCGAAGGGCTGCAAGCCAAGCGGTTAATAACAGTACCAACCATTGAACTAGGAGCAACAAGATCTAAGTTAGTGCCATTAACGCGGTACAAACCTGTACCCGGTTGTGCTTTTAATTTTTGACCCGGTCTTAAAAAACCTTCGCCTGTTGCAACGTATATTTTTCCGTCCGCCGCCTGAGCTATATAACTAATATTAAGCTGGTTATTTGTTAAAACAACCGCGCTCCAGTTAACACCACCATCATTGGTATAAAAAAGTCCGCTCGACGCACTTCCTACGTACATAGTATTTCCAGACGCATCGTTCTTATCAACTATCATGTTTCTTGACCTTCCGGCGTTATAAATAGGGCCCGCCTGAGACCAGCTCTGAGCTTCAACAACACCTGTTAAACCTGCCAACGCAACTACGGCAACGGTTTTTACTAATTTTTTAGAGAGATATTTTATCATACCAAAATGGTTTTTACACTATTAATAAATTTTAACAAAAATGTTTATTTTTTATCATAAAACAAAACAAAGTTGATTACTTTTTTAAAAAAACATATAATTTTTTTAAAAGTTGAGACTTTTATCCGTTTTCGAGTTTAAATTTCATAAAAAAGCCCGCAAAAGATATCCTTATGCGGGCTTAAATTTTCAAATTTTGCTTAATATCTCTCTAAATGAGAGAAAAAGAAGTTTGATTCAATTTCAGCATTCTCATCACTATCACTACCGTGCACAGCATTTGCAGCTATTGATTTTGCAAATAGTTTACGAATAGTTCCTTCATCTGCCTTAGTTGGATCTGTAGCACCTATCAGTTTACGGTAATCAGCCACTGCATTATCTTTAACTAAAACAGCAGCAACAATAGGGCCTGCGCTCATATATTCGGTTAATTCACCATAAAAAGGACGTTCTTTATGCACTGCATAAAAATTACCTGCCTGTTCTTTAGTTAAACGCATGTATTTCATTGCCAGGATACGGAATCCTGCTTTGTTTATCATTGCTAAAATTGGTCCGATGTTGTTTGCTTCAACAGCATCCGGTTTGATCATTGTAAAGGTTATATTACCTGCCATCTTTTTAAATTTAAGGCTGCAAAGATACTAATTCGCGTATTTTAAACAAGTATTAAATTGCCATTTTGAGTTTATTTTACTTTTTTATTTAAAGCAGGAGTATTAATTTAGCAATATCTAAACATTTTATAAACCTTAATACATGAAAAGAATATTTACATTTATTTTAGCAATATCTACAGTACTTTCAATAGCACAGGCACCCACAACCTGTTCTATAGATCCTGCTTTTTTGGCCATGAACAAGGCCGGTATTTGGCCTGATAGCGCTACTAATTTTATGCAGGGAACCGTTGGTATGCCATACGGACAAAATATTACAGTGCGCGTGCCAAAAGATACCATGCAAAGTTCTCTTACAATTTGCTTTAACAGGATAGAATTAAGTACACCGGCTTCTTATACAAATTTTGCATTGCCTCCGGGCCTTAGTTTTTTAGCCGGGCCAACAGTTACAGCTGCTACCGGTACTTTTAAATATCCCGGTAACGCCAGTAGTTGCTCGGTAATTTCGGGTACGCCAACTGTAGCAGGTACCTATACTTTACAATTTAAAGTACAACCTTATTTAACACCATCTATTTCGGGCCCTTGCCCAAACACACCAAATTATAATGGTGGTTCAGCGTCTTTATCTCCTGCAACTACTCTAAGTTATTATGTAATTAAAATAAATCCGGCTGTTGGTATCAAAGAAGAAGTAAATTCTAAGTCATTAAACATTACCAATAGTCCAAACCCTTTTACTGCAAAAACAACTATTAAATTTAATGTAAAGGATGAGGCTAGCGCAAAAATAAGTGTATACAATTTATTGGGCGATAAAATATTTGAAGACAAGATAAAAACAACTTATGGTGATAACAGTTATGAACTAGATGGGTCGAACTGGAGCAATGGTATGTATCTTTACACAATTCAATACAAAAATTTTTCTGAAACAAAACGAATGGTGCTTACCGCAAACCGTTAATGAGTAGTCAAACATTTGAATTATTAATTTTAGGTTCTTCGTCCGCAAGCCCAACTTCTGAAAGAAATCCAAGCGCTCAGTTACTGAACATAGCTGAGCGTTATTTTTTAATTGATTGTGGTGAGGCCACACAAATTCAGTTAAGAAGATTTAAAGCAAAATTTCAGGCAATAGATCATATTTTTATTTCACATTTGCATGGCGATCATTTTTTTGGACTACCCGGCTTATTAAGCAGCATGCACCTTTTGGGACGTAAGCAGGATATTACAATTTATTGCCCAAAAGAATTAAAAGAGGTAATGGACCTTTTAAATAAAGTTTCTGACACGCGGTTTAATTTTACAGTTAACTGGGTATTTACCAATAACGATACATTAAATTTAATTTTTGAAGACGATAAAGTGGAAGTCTATTCCTTCCCTTTAAAACATCGCATTTATTGCACCGGATTTTTATTTAAAGAAAAACCTTTGCCAAGAAAAATTGATAAATATAAGTTGGATAAACACAATGTTTCTACTGCAGATATTCCAAAATTAAAAAATGGATATGATGTGGTAAATAAAGATGGTGTTACCATAAAAAATAACCAGGTTACCATTAGCGCGAGAGATGCAAAAAGTTATGCCTATTGCAGCGATACTATTTATTTACCTGAAATAATAGAGTGGGTAAAAGGTGTGGATGTGTTGTACCATGAAAGCACTTTTTTAAATGATAAAAAAGACAGGGCAGAGAAGACCTATCATTCAACAGCCGAACAGGCCGCGCAAATTGCCAAAGCCGCCAATGTTAAACAATTGTTATTAGGGCATTTTTCGGCCAGGTATGGCGATCTGGATCAGTTCGTAGCAGAGGCCTCACCGGTTTTTGAGAACTGTTTGTTAGCAACCGATGGTAAAAGGATAACGATTTAACACATTTTTTTCAAATTTTTGGCGTATATTTGCTCTGTTAAAATCATGATCAAAGTATTAATAGCTGATAAAAATTTTCTGTCAAGAGTTGGTTTAGAACTTTTGGTGGGTGAATTAAAAGGTTTTGAATTGGTGCCAACAGTTTGTGGCGACAAGCACGATCTTATCAGTCAGTTACAACTTTCAAAACCTCATTTACTGATCTCTGATTTTACTTCTTTAGGTATTGAAGCAGATGAATTAAAAAGTATCGTAAAAAAATTCCCTAAAATTAAATTTTTAGTGATAACCGAAATGTTATCTAAGAACGATCTTACTAAAGTAATGGATAGCGGTATTACCAGCTATTTATTAAAAGATTGTGATAAAACAGAAATTTTAGAAGCAGTAAACTCTACCATTAAAGGTGAGAAATTTATTTGCGGAAAAATTGTTTCATTTTTAACTGCAGCTAAAGAAATTAAAACTACCAATTCATTTATTAAATCATTAGGCTGTGACGGCATGTCTGTTACAGAACGCGAGATAGATATCATTCGCGGTATTGCCGAAGGTTTATCAAATAAATTAATTGCCGATAAATTAAAATTAAGCACGCATACTGTAAATACACACCGCAAAAACATTATGAGCAAATTAGGTGTAAATAATACCGCCGGTGTTGTAATGTTTGCTGTAAAAAATCAATTGCTTGAAACGAACTTTAGTTTGTTTGAGTAGGCTTCAAACCTCATCCTAAATACTTCTTTCCTTCGACTCCGCTCAGGATAAACTTGGAGAAGGACTTCAAAACTCAATTTTTTTCATAATAAATAAAACCGCAGGTTTTATTACTATGTTGTTTTCTTTTAAGTTTTGAAAATTTTGTTTTTCGCAAAAAGATAAACTATGTGTCTATGTGGTGAAAACCACTTAGTGAACTCCGTGCCTTCTTGGTGTGCTTTGTGATTAAACTTACTTGGCGAATTTACGCTTCCGTAAAAAGAATTGTATCAATCCAAATAAGATCAATAACATTACCGGCATTAATACATTTATCATTTGCCATTTGCCGCGTTGCGTAGTTATTTTCTTTTTATCTAATAAACGTAATGTTACTTCGCGCGAACGTAATTGTAACATACCTTCATCATCTAATAAATAATTTACACAGTTCAATAAAAATGTTTTGTTGGCATATTGCTGATTGGTAGCGCGGTCATATCCCAGTGCTACAGATTTATTAGACATTCTGATAAAATCATTTCTTGCCACATCTCCATCAGCAACAACTATCATTTTTGTTTTCTTGCCTTTTTCAATGTATTTGTATTTTGAATTAAAAGCAGAATCCGTTAAAAATACACTTAGCATACGGTTCTCGGCAAAGCTGGTAAATTCTCCTTCCAGCAAACATGCAACTGGTACATATGAATTCATGAACTGCGATTCTTTAGGTGGGATCTGCACACTCGAATAATAAATCCGCGCAGGTGAGGGTGTGATTTTTGTGTAACGCGAAGTGCTTAATAAAATAGTTTTTTTAATACCTTTTGCAGTTAGTGTATCTATTGAACTAACATAATCAAATTTTATAAGATCAAGATTTTTAACAATAGGATGATTGCCATCCGGTAAAACCAACGGTGCATAAGGCCATGGAAATAATTTAAAATTAGCCTGCCCTTTTTTAAAGCCAACATTTAATGGTATAGCAGAGCATTGAAAATCCTGGAGTAACACGGTATTTAAACGCACACCGTATTTAAATAACATATTATCTAAATTCAAAGGGCGTGGTAAACCCAGGGTAAAACCTTTTTGTATCAAGGTATCACGGTTTATACCTACAGGATCAACAAGCCATAAAACTTTGCCGCCTTTCATAATATATTGATCAATAATGTATTGATCAGCCTGTGAAAAAGTGCTGTCAGGACCTGCAATAACTATGGCATCGCTTTGATCCAAAGCCCCAAGCTTTCCTAAAATTGGCGTGCGGTTAACATCATAATATTCTGAAAGCGCACGGGCAAATTCCACAATGTGCAAAGTGTCTAATTCATAATGCCCGTTAATAAAAGTAACTTCTTGTTTTTTATCGCGCTGTAATTTACGAATGGTATTGGTTAAGCTGTATTCTAATTCTTTTACACTGTTGTTTACCGAAACTTCATAATCTGTATTATCCTGGCGGTTAAAGATCTTCCAGATAGCTTCCTTGTTTTTGTGGCTGACAATAGCGCCCGGCCATATCAAAGATTGCGTGGCCTTGTCTTTATTTTTTTCGTAGATCTGCTCCGGCACTAATCCTTTTTCGTACAATTGTTTTTCAAGCTCCGTTTTTTCATCCGGACTTAAACCATCACCGGGTACAATAAATTCGTATTGAATTTGATTGCCTGAATAAGCCCTGAACTCATCTAAAATTTCTTTGGCTTCGTTCTTTAAACGCGTAAAGCTTGGATTAAAGTCGCCATCAAAATAAACTTTAAACAATACTTCGTCGTCTAAATTTTGTAATAAGGTTCTTGTGGATTCTGCCAGTGTATAACGTTTTTCAGAAGTTAAGTCGAAACGCTTAAAATAAAATGTGCCAATAAAATTTACAAGCACAATAATGGCCAGCAAAACTATCAGCGACATAATATCGCGGCGCTTATTGTTTGAAGCGTTTATTTTTTTCTCTGTTACCATTTTCTGCTTTCTAAAACAAGTTTGGTTAACAAATTAAAAAGGGCAATCACACTTATAAAATAAATGGCATCGCGTGTATCAATAACACCGCGGCTCATGCTCACATAATGATCATTTAAACCCAGGCCTTTAAAAAAGGCATCGTACTTACCAAACAATCCGCTTTGCGCAATAAATTCAAAACCTATGTAACAGAAAAAACATAAAAGCAATGCAATGATAAATGCAATTACCTGGTTCTCGGCTATGGCTGAAGCAAATATTCCTATTGACACAAAGCCGGCACCTAAAAACAATAAACCAATGTAAGAACCCCACATGCCGCCGGTATCAATATTTCCCTTTGGTGCGCCTAATACGTGTACGCTGTAATAATAAATTAATGTTGGTAATAAAGACACCATTACCAAAGTAAAGCCCGCTAAATATTTTGCCAATACTAATTGAAGGTCGGTTAACGGACGCGTTAACAATAATTCGATCGTACCTGTTTTTTTCTCTTCCGAAAAAGAACGCATGGTAATAGCCGGAATTAAAAATAAATACACCCATGGTGCAATAAAAAATAATGGATCGATGTTGGCAAAGCCATTGTCTAAAATGTTAGAGCCGCCACTGTCTGATGGAATTACCCACATAAAGATACCTACCAGTGAAATAAAAACACCAATAGCAATGTAGCCAATTAAGGAACTTAAAAAACTACGTATCTCTTTTAAATAAAGCGTTAACATAAAGCGCAAAAATACATATAAATAATTCTTTATTCAACATCCTCCAAGGTATCACCAACAGGGGCGTTATCTAAAATTTGATACACCCTGTAAGTTTGATAGGCCGAGCGATTTAATTGATTGCTTAAAATAATAACTGTTAATTTATCATTTAACCTGCGATGGAACGATGAGCGGTAGCCATGCCACCAGCCATTGTGATACACTTCTTTTTTTAAGGAGTCGTTCACATCTTTTAATCGCCAGCCGTAACCGTAATTGCTTAATTTTTTTTCTTTGCTGTAAGCGGTGTAAGCCAAAGCCTGTGTTTCGGCTTTTATTATTTTATTTTGATACATGGCTTCGCTAAACAAATAAAGATCGTAAGGTGTTGAATAAATACTTTTATCGCCCAAAACATAATCGCTGGCATCCAGATCAATGGGTTTCCATTTGGTGTCGTAAGGTTTTGTTACATTTTTTCCGTTCAGGTCAATGTCCTTAATAGTAGCGGTATTCTTCATTCCCAAAGGTTTAAATAATTCTTCGCGAATAAATTCAGAATAGGTTTTCTTCGACACTTTTTCTATCAATAAAGCCAACAAAGCATAATTGGTATTGCAATAATTAAAACGGGTGTTGGGTTTTAAATAAGGCTTTGGATTTTTTGTAATGAAGTAGGTGTACATCTCCTCATTATTCATTTTATAATTGGGCTGAAATATTTCTGAATTCAATACATAAATATAATTGGCAAGCCCCGAACGGTGATTTAATAATTGCCCAACAGTTACGTTCTGATACGGAAAATCAGGAAAATAAAAAGCAAAAGGTTTGTTGAGGTCTATCATTTCTCTTTCATGCAGCATTAACACTGCTGTTGCCGTAATTACTTTTGAAACTGAGGCCAATTGAAACATAGATGAATCGGTTAACGCATCGTTAGTAGTTTTATTCGAAAGACCCAACGATCTTTGATACAGTACCTTTCCGGCCTTTGCCACCAGCACGCTGCCGTTAAAGGTACCCGTTTGATTCATTTGTGTAAACAAAGTATCCAATCTATAAGCAATAACTTTTTCTTCTTTATTTAAGTTAGAAAGTATCTCTTTCATACTTTCTTTTAAAACTGTTGCACCTTTACCCGTGGTAGTTGAATTGCCACAGCTTAAAAACATTACCAGCAGTATTACTAATGTCGCGACTCTGTTCATGATCTTTTAGTTTTAGAAGATTTCTTAATTGTTTTTTTCTCCTCTTTCTCATCTTCATCGTTGTACTTATCGTAATCTAATTTATTGCCCCAAAAGCTCATTTGCTGTTTTATCCAGGCCTTGCGTTTACTAATATAGGAGCTTGGCGGGTTGGCAACATATTTTCTTGGGTTGGGTAATACCGATGCAATGGCGGCGCACTCATCTTTATTTAATTTTATGGCCGGTTTTTTAAACCAATATTGAGCGGCGGCCTCGGCGCCATAAACGCCATTGCCCATTTCAATGCTGTTTAAATACACTTCCATAATGCGTTCTTTGCTCCAAAAGGTCTCTATCAATAAAGTAAAATAGGCCTCAAAGGCTTTACGTATATAACTACGGCCGGGCCATAAGAATACATTTTTTGCTGTTTGTTGTGAAATGGTGCTGCCGCCGCGGCCTTTTTTGCCGTCTTCGTTGGCTTTCATGGCTTTTTCAATAGCACCCCAGTCAAAGCCGTAGTGTTTTAAATAATTTTGGTCTTCGCTACAAACTACGGCCAATTGTAATTTTGGCGGTATTTCTTCCAGGCTTACCCAATCGTGTTTTAAGGTCATGCTTTTTCCTTCACTTTTCTGCTCCACGCAACGTATTAGCATAAGCGGTGTTAAAGGTACGGGCACCCAGCGAAAAATAATAGTGCTTACCACCGACAGGATTATAAAAAAAGCAAAAACTTTTAAAAAAATCTTAAATATTTTGGTTAATAAAATCACGGTTATACGAGCTAGATTAATATTTATCTTAGTAAACTATTTATGCTTCTTTTTAGTTATAACATCGTTAAATTTTTCGCCATAATTCTAATTATGCCTGCAAAATTTGCCTCGTTCTACCTAAAAATAAGCGATAAAGTAACTTTACAAGATAAATTTAAACTAGCTCTTGCAAATCTATCCGTATTTTTAAACCTTAAACGCCTTAGTTTGTAAATCAATTAACTATCGATTCTTAATTACTATGAACAAAAAATGGATCAGTACTATTATTGCCCTTATTGGCATTTTTATTGCCTTTTATTTCTATAACAAATACAATAATGCCCCGACTATTGATTTTACTAAGCTAAAGCTGTATAACCTTAATGAAGAGCGCGTAGATTTTGGATCGTTTAAAGGCAAAAAGCTGGTGGTTTCTTTCAGCGCTTCGTGGTGCCCTAATTGTTTGGACGAGATGCGCGAGATGAACGATATAAAAGATACAAAATTAAGAGATGTGGAAGTAGTGATCATAAGCGATGAACCAATTGATAAAATAATGGCCTGGAAAGAGCGAACAGATTATCCGTTTACTTTTTTAAAATTAGAACAAGGCTTTAACGATGTGGGTATTTTTTCAATCCCAACATCCTACATACTAAATACAAAACTGGAAGTGAAAAAAGAAGAGGTGGGTTATATCGATTGGAAAGACGAATCAACCGCAGAACATTTAACAAAAATAATGGAGTAGAAGGATATGAGCACTAAAGAGAAAGACGTTACCAAATTAAGTTCAAAAGATTTTATTGTTATAAAAGGCGCAAGACAACACAATTTAAAAAATGTGGATGTTGCTTTGCCAAGAAATAAAATGATAGTTATTACCGGGCTTTCGGGTTCAGGTAAATCATCACTGGCATTTGATACTTTGTATGCCGAAGGCCAGCGCCGTTATGTAGAAAGCCTTTCGGCTTATGCACGCCAGTTTTTAGGACGATTGGAAAAACCGCAGGTAGATTATATTAAAGGTATTTCGCCTGCTATTGCTATTGAACAAAAAGTTATTTCACGCAACCCGCGTAGTACGGTTGGCACTATTACAGAGATCTATGATTATTTTAAATTATTGTTCTCACGCGTTGGTAAAACGTTTTCGCCTGTTAGCGGCAAACAGGTAAAGCGCGAAACAGTGACCGATGTTGTCAACTTTATTTCTGAATTAAAAGAAGGTTCAAAAATTTTAGTCTTATCAAAAGTAAACGAAACCAAAGAGCGCTCGTTTCAAAAACAATTAGATCTTTTATCGCAACAAGGTTTTTCGCGTGCTGTGGTAAACGGAAAAGTTCAAAAAATAAATGAGATTGATTATAAAGCCGTTAAAAAAACAGCAGAGATTTTTTTATTGATAGACCGTTTGGTATCTAACCCAACAGACGAAGATTTTTTAAGTCGTGCTGCAGACAGCATTCAGACAGCCTTTTACGAGGGCAATGGTGAATGTTTATTGTGGATAGAAAAAGGCGAAGGTGAATACAACAAACATTCGTTCAGTAATTTATTTGAGCTGGATGGCATGAGCTTTGAAGAACCGAACGTGAATTTTTTCACCTTCAATAATCCAATTGGCGCTTGTAAAACTTGTGAAGGTTTTGGAAGTATTATTGGTATTGATCCTGACCTGGTGATTCCGAATAAAAGCTTATCGGTATTTCAAAATGCGATTGTATGTTGGAATGGCGAAGTGATGAGCGCATATAAAAAAGAATTATTAAAGAACGCACATAAATTTAATTTCCCGGTACATAAACCCATTGCAGAATTGTCTAAAAAAGATTACCAATTGTTGTGGGATGGCAACCAGTATTTTGACGGCTTAAACGCCTTCTTTAAAATGCTGGAGCGCGAAACTTATAAAATTCAATATCGTGTAATGTTAGCACGTTACCGTGGTAAAACGGTTTGCCCTGATTGCCAGGGAACACGTTTGCGTAAAGACGCAGGCTATGTAAAAGTAGGAGGGAAGAATATTACAGAATTGGTTCTGTCTCCTGTTGATCAGTTAGCGCCCTTCTTCAAGAATTTAAAATTAGATGAACACGATACAAAAGTGGCCAAACGTTTATTGACAGAGATCACTAACCGTTTACAATATTTAATGGATGTAGGTTTGGGTTATTTAACCCTGAACCGTGTTGCTAATACGTTGAGTGGTGGCGAAAGCCAGCGTATCAATCTCGCCACACAATTAGGAAGCACATTGGTAGGAAGTTTATATATTTTAGATGAGCCAAGTATTGGTTTGCATCCGCGTGATACAGAACGTTTGATAAAAGTGTTACGCTCTTTACAACAACAAGGTAACACCGTAATTATTGTGGAGCATGATGAAGAAATTATGCGCCAGGCCGATGAGTTGATAGATATTGGTCCGGAAGCCGGCACGCATGGCGGTAATTTGGTGTTTCAGGGCACGCATAAAGAATTGTTAAAGAACAAAGAAGGTTATACTTCTAAATATTTAAATGATATTATTCGAATTGAAGTACCGAAACAAAGAAGAAAGTGGAAAGAATTTATTGAGATCAGAAACCTGAACGAAAATAATTTAAAAAATGTTTCGGTAAAATTTCCTTTAGGAGTGTTGACTTGTGTAACAGGTGTGAGTGGCTCCGGCAAGTCCACAATCGTTAGGAGAGGATTAATTCCCAACCTTCAAAAATATTTAGACGGTTATTTTGAAAGCGTGAGTGCCGATCATGTGATTGGTGGCAGCTTAAAACAAATTAAGCAATTAGAGTTTGTAGATCAGAACCCTATTGGTAAATCTTCTCGCTCCAATCCTGTTACTTACGTAAAGGCATTTGATGAGGTACGGAATTTATTTGCAGAGCAGGGCCTTGCAAAAGCACGTGGTTACAAGCCCGGCTTTTTTAGCTTTAACGTAGAAGGCGGACGCTGTGAGGTGTGCCAGGGTGAAGGAAATATAACAGTGGAGATGCAGTTTATGGCCGACATACAATTGCAGTGTGAAAATTGCAAAGGCAAACGTTACAAAGCAGAAACTTTGGAAGTATTGTACAGAGGAAAATCTATCTCAGATGTATTGGACATGACCGTAGATGATGCAGTAGCTTTTTTTGCGCAGGATAAAGAAAATAAAACCTGTGTACGCATTTTAGAAAAACTACAGGCCTTACAAGCCGTTGGTTTAGGTTATGTAGCCTTAGGCCAAAGCAGCAGCACCTTAAGCGGTGGCGAAGCACAACGCATTAAATTAGCCAGCTTTTTAATAGCCATCAATAATACATCACCTACTTTATTTGTATTTGATGAACCAACAACCGGTTTGCATTTTCATGATGTGGCCAAGCTCTTAAAATCATTTGATGCGCTTTTAGCAAAAGGCCACTCCATTGTGGTGATTGAACACAACATTGATGTGATTAAATGTGCAGACTGGATCATAGACGTTGGCCCCGAAGGTGGAGAGAACGGCGGCACCATTGTTTTTGAAGGTACACCCGAAGAGCTTGCTAAAAGTAAGAAGGGGTATACGGGAAAATATGTGGCGGAGAAGTTGAAATAAAACTCATGTACTGCAATTCGCGCAAACGTATCTTCTTTATAATTCGAATAATTTGTTGATTTTTCAAATAATTGATTATATTTCAACAACTTACTTTTCTTTTTAAAAATTTGCTAATTTTAATCTCCCTTATTACATTTTATGCTAGAGAGAGATTGGCGAGATTTTAAAGCACTATACGGTAACATAGAAGGAGCCCGAACAGGTTTTGAGAAAGCCTGTGAATCATTGTTTCGTGAAATATACAAAACAAAAAATGTTCAGCAAGTTGAAGTTAAGCAAGGAGATGGTGGTATCGATATATTTATTGGTGAAATCGGAGTGTCTCCAATTACTGTAATACAATGTAAGTTTTTTCTTGAAGAATTTGCCGAAGTTCAGTATAATCAAATTCGAAGCTCTTTTTTAACAGCGAAAGAGTCAAAACAATATGAACTCAAAGAATGGATATTATGTATTCCAAAAGTTCTTGATCTGCAACAAAATAAATGGTGGGGCAATTGGAAAGAAAAAAAAATAAAAGAATTTAAATTAGGTTCTAGTTCCATCAAGCTTGTTAACGGAAATGAATTAATTGACCTTTTTAAAAAGTATAACCTATATAATCAGGTATTCAATATTGATGAAGCTATTCTAGCGATTAAAACTAATACAATGGTTGCGAAATTAGTCGATACTTTTGTCCCTAAAATTAGGGAGGGTATTAGTGTAAATAAAGAGCCTCTAATTTCTGAAAACATCAATAATATTTTATTTAATAACTATACAAAAGAAAATGAATTATATTATTTCGAAAGGACTGTTGATCTAGAATTTTCTAATTTGGTTAAAGTGGGAAATGTTTGGGTCTATGGTTTTTCTGGCGCAGGAAAAACAGCTTTAATAAATAGAAATTTAATTCAGAAAGGTTATGATTACATTGCCTGCGACTGTAGTCCAATAACTATATCGAACGTAGACGATATTTTTGAAGAATTAGTTTATTCGATTTCTGCAAAATACAATATTGATCCTCCAAATGAGGGTAATCGTATAAAACAAATAAATAAGTTGCTTGATCATTGTAACATAAATAAAGGTATAATAATTCTTATTGATGAGATTTCCTTTCCTAATACAGAAGTACAAATAGCATTTGCAAATTCACTTGTACAATTAGTTACTACTTACAATAAAAAGGATAATAATAGATTGTTGAAATTTGTTATTTCAACAATTCCGGAACCACTTGATATAATTAAGAGAGAGAAATCCAAAGCCTCTGAACATTTTCATTATTTATCTGCAAATGATTGGGATAAGCAAATTACCCAGTTCGTGAATAAGTTTATACCAGAATTAAAGTTGTCTCTTGATGATGTTTCAATAAAGGAAATAATTGATGGGTGCAATAATAGCCCACGCTTAGTTAAAAATATTTTAAGAAAAATAACTCAGACAGGAGTTTTTGAATATGAAAACATTAAAAAGTGTATAACAGAGGCAATTAGAGAGAGTGTATAATGGAAAAGATTTTAAAAAAGTATACAACAATTCCTCAGCATCTTTATGTAAAAAGAGAGGCAGATAATCAATTAAAACGGATTATTGATGAAATGGAACGTCCCGGGTACGTTTTGGTTGCCCGACAAATGGGAAAAACCAACTTATTGCTAAATGCTATTCGGGAATATAAAAACGAAAACAACCTTTTTGCTTATGTAGATTTATCTAACAATTTTAAAGAAGAAAGGGAATGTTACAGAAATATTGTAGATAAGATCATTGAACCAAATGAGGAATTGTTTTCTCCAATAAGCGCAGAAATTAGTGCTAATAGAGAAAAGAAAGCTCTTTCTCCTCATAAAGAGTATGAAAAAGAATTGAGACAAATACTTAGCATATTTAAAGGAAAATTAATAATTATTCTTGATGAGATTGATGCATTAAGAAGTGTAGATTATTCAGATAATATTTTCGCTCAAATTAGAAGTAATTATTTTGCTCGCACAAATTTTCCTGAGTTTAACAATCTTACGTATGTACTCTCAGGGGTGATTGAACCAACCGAACTAATTAAAGATAAAAATAAATCTCCTTTTAACATAGGTGAGAAAATTTATCTTGATGATTTTACTTTCAAGGAACATGAGTCTTTTATCGAAAAAAGCGAACTGAAAATTTCAAAAGAAATTTCTGAAGAGATTTATTCATGGACAAATGGAAATCCAAGGATAACTTTTGATATTTGCTCTGAAATAGAAGATTTGCAACTTAAGGGTGAAAAAACAACGATAGAACACCTTGAGAATATCATTAACAATAAGTATTTTATACATTTCGACATTGCACCAATTGATCATATCAGGGATATTGTAACAGAAAATGAATCAATTCGAAAAGCAGTTCAGAATATTAAGAAAGGTGTTTTGATCGATAATGTTGAGATAAAGAGAAAGTTGTATTTGTATGGAATTGTAAATTCTAACTTAGATCTTGATAAATTACAAATAAAAAATAAAATCATTGATAAGAGTTTATCCTCTTCATGGTTAGAGTCGATCGAGAAGGAGAGTGTTGATTTATTTAGTCTGGCAATAGAAAAGTATGATACAAATGAGTATGAGGAAGCGATAATTCTGTTTGAAGAATATCTTAATACTAGGAATGTACCAAAATTAAATCTAGATATCTCTAAATATAATATTGGATTTTCATATTATCGCCTTAGAAAATATAGCGAAGCCATAAAAACTCTTGAATCACATCAATATGATAAGAATCAACTGTATTACAATAGTTCTAAATCAATTCTTGGTACCTCACATATTGCTAGTGGAAATTCTATTATAGGAATAGAATTGCTTAAGGAAGTTATTGATTCGGACGCTGTAGGATTTGCTCTTAATAATGCTTTGTTAAATTTGGGAAATTATTATTTTACTCAAAAAGAATATCCTAAATCTATCGAACTTTTAGACAAAATAATTAATCAGATTGGGACTGACGGAGAATCTAATAATCACAAGATAAAAGTAATTGCTCATACAACTAAAGCTCAAGTTTTATCTGAATTGAAACAAGATAAAGACGCTTTAATACAGGTTAATTTTGCGATTGCCCTTGCTGATAATTCAGATAAATTAGAACTGGAGTATTACGCTTATATTTTAGGAGACAAAGTCGACAAAAATAGATTTATTAATGTTTGTAGGATAATAATAGATGAGAAAGTTCAATTTAATTTGAAAGAGCAGCATGATTTTAGTTTTACTGAAGTTAATTTAAGGCGTTATCTGTATGAGTTGATATTGCTTGATGAGGTTGGATTGTTTAACGAATTGCTTGACTATACTAATGAATTTTTGATAAATGAAAATAGCAAAGCAGAAATAGTTTTTTCGTTAATAAATTTTTCAAGTGACAATAATAATACAAATAAAATTCTTGATTATATTTTAAGTAAGGAAGAACTATTGACAGACGATCATATTGCTATGGTTGTCTATCGTCATAGAGCAATATTGGAAATCAATCGTGGTGTTTATTTTGAAGAACTTCTAAATAAATATCTAAATTATTTTAGGATATTGAATGAAAAAATTCATATTAATGATATATCTTTAATTGCTCACGGTGCTAAATATTATTCTGATAAATTACGCATAGATAATGCAATAGAGATATGCCTTTTAATATCCAAAAAGTTAATTAATTTATCAGACGAACTATTGTACGAAACTATTATTATTTACTATTGGCTTTCGAATCTTTATTTTACAAAGAGAGATAATTTAAATGCTGTATATTATGCAAATAAGACAATTGATATAATCAAAAAATTTGAAGGTAAAAGAGGATCGCTAATTGATGAAAAAGGAATTCGAACTATTTTAGAACAGGTAGTTCAAATAAGAAATTCTTCTTCATTACCCAAACCAATGATCAGATTAACAAAAAAATATGGTAGAAATGATAAGGTAAAAGTTAAATATAATGATAATAGTATTAAAGAAGGAAAGTATAAAAATTTTGAAGCTGATATTATCGCTGAAAGATGTTCTATTATTGATTAAGTTATCTATTAACGTGAATTTTATCTCGTTATCGCGGATTTATAATCCGTGCTTATAAAAGTAAAAAAATAACTAACGTTTTGCTATAAATTTCCTGCTTCCATCCAAAAAAGTTTAAAAGACAACCCTGATTTAAATTGTTATATTTAAATCCAAATTGCACTCATGAAACTTAAATTTTTATTTTGTTTAACGCTACTCGCTTTTTTAAACTGTGGCGCTTTTCACGGCTCTTTTATTATTGAACAAGATCGTTCGCGGATTAAGCCCATTGTTTTTACAGAAAATAAAGGCCAGGTGCACGACCAACATTATAACGCGCGGCCGGATGTATTGTTTGGTGTTCAAACAGGCAACCTTGTTATGCATCTTCGCAACACAGGTGTCAGTTACCAGCTATCTAGTATTGACAGTTCGAGTGAGCCGTTGGATGACGGAACAAAACAAAAAAAAAGTGAAGCTGCCAAACACAGCCTCTACCGGATCGATCTGGAGTGGGTAAACGCGAATAAAAATTTCACACAAAGTACAGACGAAACTTTTAGCGGCAGCGTTAATTATTATTTGCAAAGCTGCCCTAACGGCGTGCTTAATGTGAAAAGTTATTGTGGCGTTACTTTGCATAATATTTATAAAGGCATCAATTTACATTATTATGAAAAGAAGGGCGAATTAAAACACGATTATATCATTGCACCACATGCGGGTTACAAGCAAATTCAACTTAAAATAGATGGCGCCTCTGTTAAAATAAACAAGGATGGCTCCTTGCTTTTGGTAACACCTTTAGGTAACATCCAGGAAGGTGCTCCCATTGTATTTCAAAACAACCGGCAGCTAAAAGCAAAATGGATAGTAAAAAATAATATTCTCAGTTTTGAGATAGCCAATTACGATCCCGATCGCGAATTGATCATTGATCCGATCACCCGCATATGGGGAACATATTATGGTGGCAACGGTGATGATGTTTCTAATTCAAGTGCTACAGATCCTTCGGGTAATTTTATTGTGGCGGGCAGAACAAGTACAGGAACAGGTACGATCATTGCTACCAGTGGCAGCCATCAAACGGTTTATGGTGCGGGATTAGCAGACGGGTATTTAGCAAAATTTGATGCAAGTGGTGCGAGAGTATGGGCTACCTATTATGGCGGCAATAACCAGGAAGAGGCCACAGCAGTGTGTGTAAATACTACCGGTGATATTTACGTAACGGGCACTACACAATCCACCATAGGGATAGCAACACCCCTTAGTCACCAATCATCGCCCGGCTACTCTGCTACCACTGCCGATGCTTTTTTAGTTAAGTTCGATAATAATGGTGTTAGGATCTGGGGAACTTACTATGGGGGCGGCGGTGCTGAATTAGGCAGTGCCTGCGCCGTCGATCCTTCGGGCAATATTTATTTTACCGGGCGTTCTTCAACCGGAACAACGGGTACGATTATTGCCACAAGCGGAAGCCATCAACCAACTAACCTTGGCGGAGCGTACGACGGCTTTCTGGCTAAATTTGATGCTAATGGTAACCGGTTGTGGGCTACGTATTATGGCGGAAATATGTCTGACGAAGCAACAGGGTGCGCTATCGATGCTTCGGGAAATATATTTATGTCGGGCTACACCGCAACAACGGCAAGTACTTTTATTGCAACAGCAGGCAGTCAGCAACCGGCGCATGGTGGCTTTGGTTCGAACGATGCGTTTTTGGTTAAATTTAATAGCAATGGTGTACGCCAATGGGGTACTTATTATGGTGGCAATGGCCAGGATTATGGCCACTCGTGTTCAACAGATCCTTCAGGGAATGTCTTTCTTTCGGGAAGTACAACGGCGCTTACTAATACAGTGATAGCTACTACGGGATCGCATCAATCTTCCCTTGCAAGTTCTAACGGTGATGCGTTTCTTGTAAAATTCAATACCAATGGCCTGAGACTTTGGGGAACGTATTATGGCGATGCGGCCGTAGATGCCGCCGCTTCGTGTAACACAGATGCATTGGGAAATATTTACCTTACGGGCTATACGTTTTATACCGGCAATAACGTTTTTGCTACGTTAAACGGGCATCAATTCAACAATGCCGGTGGTTCTGATGGTTTTTTAGCCATTTTTAATACGAGTGGTGTAAGGCAATGGGGCACGTATTACGGCGGTACTACATCTGACTACGCTACTTCTTGTAGTGTTGCCTCAAACGGTAATATTTACTTAACAGGTTACACAAACTCTAACTCAAGTGCCGTTTTTTGTTCGGGTGGCTGTTTTCAGCCACTTTGGGGTGGTGGTGGTTACGACACATTTCTGGCCAGTTTCAAGGATTGTATGCCTTTAAATCCAAGTGCCAGCGTCACTTCAACAATTTGCTCGGGCGCTAATATAATTTTTACAGCCTCTGTTTCAGGAACAGTAACACCTGCCTATAGTTGGGCGGGACCAAATGCTTACACGGCTGCAGCTCAAAATCCAACATTGCTCAATGCATCTGTTTTAAATAGCGGTATATATACATTAACCGTTAACAATAACGGTTGCACTGAAACTGCTACCGTGGCTACAACAGTTAATGCAACGCCCACTATTTCGGTTAACAGCGGAAGTATTTGCAGCGGTGATAATTTTACTATTACACCGGTTGGTGCAGCTACTTTTACGATACAAGGAGGAAACGCTGTGGTCAGCCCTGTTACCAATACAAACTTTACAGTTGCGGGGACAAGCACGGCAGGTTGTGTGAGTTCGTTGGTAACATCCTCTGTGCTGGTTAATTCTAATCCAACCATTTCTGTTAACAGCGGAAGCGTGTGTGCGGGAAACACATTCACGTTTAATCCTTCAGGAGCCATGAGTTATACGTTGAACGATGGTGTCAATTTACCTACTGCATTTAATTCGAGTATTTCAACAGTTCCGCCAATTGGTTCTACCAATTATACAGTTACAGGCGCCAATTCTTTTGGCTGTAAAAACACTGTAGTTACAAGCGTTACGGCTGTTACACTTCCTAATGTAAATGCCATGAGCACACTAAGTTTAATATGTGTGGGGCAAAGTATTAACTTAACCGCAAGCGGCGCTATAACGTATACCTGGAATGCGCAGGGAACAGGATCTACAATAGCGGTTAGCCCATCAGTTACTACCACCTATACGGTAACCGGAATGGCAGCGAATGGTTGTACGAATACTGCTGTTATTACACAAAGTGTTAGCGCGTGTACAGGAGTTGGCTTCAAAAGTAATGTTGATAGGTATGACATTAAACTTTATCCAAATCCCGGAAGTGGTATTTTTATAATTGAACTTCCTTCCGCTGCGGGCATCACTATCACCGATATGTCAGGCAGGATCATCTTTAACGAGAATAGTTTCTCTTTCAAACACATCATAAATATTGAAAAAGAAGCAAAAGGCGTTTACTTACTAAGCGTAAAAACAAATGAACACCTGGAGGTGATACGCTTAATAAAAGAATAAAAAATAAATTATAATAAGTTTGTATCACAATTCAAAACTTATTAAAGAAATTACTTGCAAGTTCATACCAGTACATTGAACCATTTATAAGATATAATAAATTATTATTTATCTTAGTTCAGCGTTTTTACCCGCTTCAATAAATTTAAAAAACATTGTTGTGAAACACCTCTTTTATAGTCTTATTCTTTTAAACACGGTTGTTTACGGGCAGCTTGCACATACCAGCAGTGCAGATACTAACAAGGTGCTTAACCTCAATACCATGGCATGGGAGTTTCAGTACACCAACCTCGATAGCGCCATGCTTTACGGCAATGCGGCTTTAGAGCTGGCCACAAAACTTAAGTGGAAAAAAGGCATTGCCAAATCGTACAGTAACCTGGCCGTGTTTTATAAATTAAAAGGTAACCCGACAAAAGCCTTGCAGTACAACCTTAGCGCCCTGCAAACCGCTAAAGAGTTGGGCAATAAAAACGCCATTGCTTCTATACTTTGTAACATAGGTGTTATTTACAATGAAAAAGGCGCACACCCAAAAGCGCTCACACATTTTTTTGAGGCACTAAAGGCAGCGGAGAGTGTAAATAACCAAAGGCTTATTGGTATTACACTTTGTAACATTGGTATGGTTTATATAGACCAGGATAATTATCCCTCAGCGCTTAAATACACCAGGCGTTCGTTAAACATAGCACAACAACAGGGCAACAAAGAGCTACAGGCCACAAGCCTTGGCAATATTGGGCTTACTTATTTTAAACAACGCCAGTATGATACAGCCCTGGTATATTATTTTAAAACCCTGAAGCTGGATGAAGAAATGGAGAATACGAACGCGTTGGCGCTTCATATAGCCAACATAGCTTCGGTTTACCTTGAACAGGGTAAGTACGACCAGGCCCTTGAATTTTATTTACGATCGTTAAACATGAACCGGCAAATTGGCAATAAGCTCGAGGAAGCCCGCGCCTTAGGTAATATTGGTTCTACCTATGGCTTTCTTAAAAATTACAAACAGGCCGAAAACTATTTACAACAAGCGCTTGCATTGGCTAATGAACTGCAATCTAATATTGAAAAAAGAGATTTTGAATCCATGCTAAGTGAAGTGTACGAAAAAAAAGGAGACACCGGCCTGGCATTAAAGACCTATAAAAAATACATAGTTACACGTGATAGTATTTTTAATACCGAGAATACTAAAAAACAAACGCAGCAGGAAATGCAATATGAGTTTGATAAACAACAACTCAGTGAAAAGGCAGAGCAGGATAAAAAAGACGCCATTGCCATTGAAGAAAAACAAAAACAACGCCTGGCCATATGGCTGATATCGGGTGGTTTGTTATTGGTAATTGTTTTTCTGGCGTTCTTATATAATCGTTTTAAACTAACGCAAAAACAAAAACACATTATTGAAACACAAAAACTACAGGTAGACAGCGCTTACGAATTACTGCACGAAAAAAATAAAGAGGTAATGGATAGCATTAATTATGCCGAACGCATACAGCGTAGTTTTTTGGCCACTAAACAATTGCTTGACGAGCACCTTGAAAATTATTTTGTTTTGTTTAAACCTAAAGATGTAGTGAGCGGTGATTTTTACTGGGCGGCTAAATTAAGTAATGGTAATTTTGCTTTGGCCACAGCAGATAGTACAGGCCACGGTGTGCCTGGCGCTATTATGAGCCTGTTAAACATTACCAGTTTAGAACGTGCTATTGACCATTACACAGAGCCCGCTGATATTTTAAATGCCACCCGCAAAACTATTATTGAACGTTTAAAAAAAGATGGTAGCGCCGAGGGTGGTAAAGATGGGATGGATGCCAGTTTAACGGTGTACGATTTTAAAAATAAAAAATTATTTGTGGCGGCTGCTAACAATCCTGTTTGGATATTGCGTCATACAGCTACGGTTGAAACCGTTGCAACCGTGCCTGATAAGCCTCACTTTCCATTTGAAGTAATAGAAATAAAGCCCGATAAAATGCCGGTTGGTAAACATGATAAAGACAGCATTGGTTTTACACAGCAGGAAATACAATTGCAAAGCGGCGATGTGGTTTACACATTAACCGATGGTTTCCCTGACCAGTTTGGCGGTGAAAGAGGTAAAAAGTTTATGAGTAAAAATTTACGTGAATTGCTTGCAAAAAATGCGCATTTACCCATGCTGGAACAAAAACAATTATTAGAGCTCGCGTTTAAAAACTGGGTAGGAGATTTAGAGCAGGTGGATGATGTAACCATTGTTGGCATTAAAATATGAGAGCAATATCTGCTCAATAAATCACATAATTCTATAAGTATTATTTAATTCTTAAATAAACAGTATTAATTAGGAATCGGCTATATATAGTCGTAACTTTAAACTATCTTTTTGCTCACAGCAGATAATTCAGTCTACTGCGTCCCGATTGACGACCTGTAGACATGAAACAGAAAATCCTTTTATATATTGATGACGATACGGATGACCTTGAGTTTTTCAGTTCTGCTATTAAAGTGGCAGATGGCAATATAAACTGTATCTGTTACAGTAAATCAGAAGAAGCATTAAAAGCGTTGATCAATGAGGAGATAAGACCTGATTGGATTGTATCTCATCTTAACATGCCAAAGATCTGCGGCGTGGTGTTTCTTTCTAAAATAAAAGAGCATGCGCAATTAAAACACATTCCTGTTTTTATATTATCTACCTGCGATGATGTGGATACACGTACTATGATGAAAAAGAAGGGTGCCGACGATTATTTTGTTAAGCCCTCTTCATCTCATAAAATGCAGGAAATAATTTCTAAGATACTCAGTTTTATAACGGTTGAATAAATTTTATCTGAATTACCAAATTATTAATTTTCAATGTTTTTGTATTAAAATTTAATGCTTTGTTACTAGTTTCAATTTTGTATTGATTAACTTCACAGTGACTCAATGAACCAATTCACTATTTTAATTGTTGATGATGATCCGGATGATCATTTTTTTATTAAGTCTGCCATTGCAGAGTTTGGTTTACGCATTGATCTTGTGTCCATGTTTGATGGAAAGCAGGGCCTGAAATACTTAGAGCTTGTCGGCTCAGGATCAGCAAATGAAAAATTGCCTCATGTGATCTTATGTGATATTAATATGCCTTTTATAGATGGTTTGAGGTTTTTAGAGTCTGTAAAAAGTGATGGGCGATTTAAACACATTCCCGTTTGCATGTTAAGCACCAATTGTGATGATGAGGTAAAAAAAAAGGTATTAAGTTTAGGTGCTTTGGATTGTATTTCTAAACCTTCTTATGCTTCTAATTACAATACCATTTTGGCAGGCATCTTTAATAAAGTAGCGGCTTTCGAAAAGCTTTACTGATAATTCAAAAATTTAAAATTTACAAAGAGATGCTATTACTTCGTCAAGCTTAGAAGTAGAATTATCATTATTGCTTAACGAAGATTTTAAATAGTGAGGGTTAACGCGCACAAGCGTATCGCTTATAATAATGCCGGGATGCGCCAGTAAGCTGTTGCGCATGGCTTCTTGCGGCATAGTGTCTTTATGATACTGACAAACGCCGCATAGTTCGGGCCGCCTGTTAAATAATTCTTCCAGGTCCATTTCATATTGCAAAAGCTTTGTGAAATCCTTACCCGGGCTAAATTCCCAGGTCATATCACCCGATGCCCACAAGCCTTTATAACCGTCGTGTATGGCATGGTCTAAAGCATCTTCCAGTTTTTTCAGTAAGGCTTTACTGTCAAATTCACCGCCAGTTGAAACGGGTTCTGATGATAAGATGATGCGGGCATTTGTTATTTCCGATACTACATCCACATCCATTGAAGCAAGCGTAGAGCCCATACCTGCCACCATAGGCGCGCTGTTAAGGTATAAACACCTGTAGCCCTCATTTAATTTTCGTTTCATGATGCCCGCCAGGACAGGAAGTTTTTGCGAGGGAGAGCCTTCGTATATAAGGCATTGATGTCTTGCTTCAATTTTCATAATGTTGAGTGCTTAATACAAAAATACTGAATATACAGGTTATGCGCATTTATCTGTAAGGCATTGGCTTAATTTATAACATTAATTATGTGTTATAACAATTACGAAATATAATATGGGTAAATAATACCCCGTTGTTTTTTTGATGCATATAATTTACTGTTGTATTTTTATCGCATGAAAATAAACCAACCTCTTACATTATGTGGCGAAAAGCTGACGGCGCCCATGCACATTTGCGGATTTTTTGATTCGGAAGATGAACGCTATGATGTTATTGTGCCTTACTTAAAAGAGGGTTTAGAGAACAACGAAGAAGTGCTTAATATTTTAGAGAGTACCTCTTATTCTGATCATTGTAATCGTTTACATAAAGCGGGAATTGCGGTTAACGAAAAACTGGAAACAAAACAATTAAAAGTTGTTTCGGCAGATGATACCTATTTAAAAGGCGGCAGTTTTGCGGCAGATAAAATGTATAAGCTCGTTGAAGAAGCGCTTATTAATGCGAAAGAAGCAGGCTATAAAAGTATAAGGGCTTGTGGTGATATGACCTGGGCCACAAGGAGTGTTGACGGTACCGATGAATTAATAGAATATGAAGCGCGCCTCAATGAATTAACACCAAAGCATTCGTGCTCGTTAATTTGCATGTACGACATTAATAAATTTAGTGGTAGAACATTAGCCGATGTACTGGCCACGCATCCTTATGTTATTTTAAATGGCAAGATCCATAAAAATGTTCACTACATCGAACCAATTGAATATTTACCAAGCCTGATGCGTAAACGTAAACGTCCTTTGCAGCAGGATAGTAATTAATGCTCTACAAGCTCAGTAACCAGAGTCGTTGATTGAGCCTGTCGAAATCATTTTCTTAAAAACTGAGATGCCGAATCAAGTTCAGCGTGTCACTTAAAAATTTTTCGCAGAAATAATTCTAACGAACTTACATTGTTTATTCTGTTTTTTCTTCGGGATCAAACGCTTCAACTTCAGCAGTTTTTTTCTCTTCAGTTTCTTTTGTTTCCTTTTCTTGTTCCGAACTTTCCGGATCAGCTTTCTTTTCTTTAATCTTAAAGCCTTTTGGTGTTTCTGATGTTTCCTCTTTAGTTGTGTCTTTTTCTTCTTTAGGTTCTTTTACAGTATTCTGTTGGTTGGTTTTCAAAACAGAATTTTCCTCGCTTTCTTTTGTTGTTTCCTGTTTAGTGCTTTCCGTTTTTTCGGTTGCATCTCCTTCTTTTGTAATAATGGTAGTTAACATCAACGTTCCGGTATCGGTATCCATGTGTTGGTGTGTTTCATGAACTTTCCAGCCTGTTTTTAAATAAACGTTTAATTCTGTCTCGGCAGTTGCGCGGTGTGTTACATCATGGATGTTATTCACCAGTATTTTTATCTGTGTCATAGCATAGTATTTAGTAATAATAAGCTAAATCTATGCCTAAAGGATTATCTCGTTAAAAATAATTGCAATACGCTTTGTGTCTCGACGTCGCACGACATTACAAGTACACAAAAAAACTCCCGGCTCATCACTGCCGGGAGTTTTGCTTTTATGGAATTATTATTTTTTACCGTGAAGAGGGAGTAAAAAATAATGCTTTAAATTATTAGTTACTTACCACCAGATATTTTGATTCGCTCCAGAATTTTTCAGGATTGGTAATCAAAATACAATTCACCAATTTATCTGTTTTATCTAATTTGTACGAATCGCTTGGGTGCGGGGTGATCATTTTAAAATCTTTAGAGTTCACCGGTATAGTTGTAGTTTGGGTATAATCTATCTGAGTGAATTTAGATTTATCCAGATCTTTATTCAATTGCGAAGTTCTTCCTAAACCTAACACTCCACCTTTACGCTCAATTAATTTTGCTTTGCGTAATTCTTTTTTATCGTCTACTCTGTAATAAGCCGTATGTAAGGCAGTTGTTCTTTCTGCAATTAATGTAGATTTAGCAACGCCTTGTGAGCTTAATGTATCAACCGAAGTTTTTAATTGTGCTACCTGCGCATCTAGGTCTGATAAACGTTGGTTCAATGCCGCTAACTCCTGGTCTTTCACCGCTAACTGATTAGTTAAGGTCGCAATTGTTTTTTCTAATTGCGCGTTCTTGTTATTAGAGCGTTTTAATTTTTTGCTTAACTCTGCCAGTTTTTTACGGTTTTGGTCCATTAAGTCGTTAATGGCTTTTATCTCACGGTTAATACGCACTTTTTGGTTCAGTTTCATATCACCGTCACTGTGCATTAAGATCACATTTTGTTTAATGCTCACTGAATCTAAATTACGTTCCACTTCATCAAATGCCGAAATAAAATCGTTTACTGATGTTTCTTTATCATTAATAATAGCTACAAGTGAATCCTGAACTTCTCTTGCTCTAATTTGCTCTGCTGTTTCGCCTTCAGGTGAACAAGCTGTTAACGATGCTAAAGCTGTTGCGGCGATCAAAATGTAGTTTTTCATAGTTTTTATTTTTAATGTAAAGGCTAAACTTTACGGTTATTAATTATTTTCTTCAACAAAATTAGGTTGGCTTTAGGCCTTAAACGGGGCTTTTCGGTAAGAGGGGATTTAAAATAGCCAAAACCGGTAAAAAGCCTGGTGCATTTTAGAAATTTAACGTCCTATTCATTTTTTTTTATCTTTGGATAATGAAATTTGTTGCCAGGCTAATTTATCTTTTAGTGATGTGTCCCTTCTTTGGCAAAACACAGGATACGCTTGCAGTGCAACTTAGCAAGGCTGCCAACGATACTGATAAGGTGCGAATTTACCTTGATCGTGGAAATATTTCTTTTCGCGATAAGTATGAACAAACCATTTCTGAGATTAATATTGCTATTGACATCATTAGAAAACACGATAACGAAAAAGACGAAAAGTTAGTAAGACAATACAAGGCGCTATTAATTAAAGCATATACCATTTTAGGAAGAACTGAATTATTGAAAGCAAGGTATGATGAAGGTTTTGCAATTTTAGAAAAAGCCATACCTCTTGCAAGAGAAATAAATTTTAAAAAAGGAGAAGCCGCCGTTTATAATACGCTTGCACTGGGCAATAGCTATGCGGGTAATTTTGTAAAGAGCCTTGAATATTATCAACGATCACTGCAATTGAATGAAGAGAGAAAGGATACAGCGGGTCTCATATCAAATTATATAAATATGGGATTATTGTATAAAGATAAAGAGGATTTCATGAAAGCGAAAGAATATTATAACAAGGTGATTGCCATAGCTAATAAAAAAAAGCACTCAGAGCTTTTGGCATCTTGTTACAATAATTTAGGGAATATTTATGGGCGCGAGAATCAACATCGTAAAGCATTGAGCTATTTTTTTCTTGCCTTGCCCATCAAAGAACGTTCAGCTTCAAAAAATGGCCTTGCTACTACTTACGGAAATATAGGAAGCGAATATGTAAGCTTAAAAATGGAGGATAGTACTTTGTACTGGACCAACAAGTCAATTGCATTAAATGAGGAGATAGAAAGCTGGGAAGGTTTGGCTTCTGATTATAATACGATGGCTTTTGTATACGAGTCGCTAAACGATTTGAGTAAAGCAGAAAAGTACGCCAGGCTCTCATTGCAGTATGCAAGAAAAGTTGGGCCTACACAGTTAAAACACGCCGAGAAAAAAATGTACGACATTCTTTTTATGGAAAGAAAATTTGAAGAAGCAAATTTGCACCTTGTAAGATATTACAGCATTCGGGATTCACTTATTAATATTGATGTTGACAAGAAGATAGCCCAAAAGGAAATAGGTTTTGAATTTGAAAAGAAAGAAGCTATTTTAAAAGCGGAACAGCAAAAACAACAGGCTATTTCGGATGAGGAAAATAAACGCCAGCGTATCATAATTATTTTTGTAAGTTTGGTGATAGTATTAATGGCGGTATTCTCCGTTACATTGTTTAATAGGTTTAAGCTGATCAAAAAACAAAACCTTGTTATTGAAGCGCAAAAAGCCGAAGTAGAGATAAAGCAGAAAGAAATATTAGACAGTATAAATTATGCTAAACGAATACAGTTCGCTTTATTGGCAAGCAATAATTTATTAAATGCCCATTTGCCTGAACACTTTATAGTATTTAAACCCAAAGATGTAGTGAGTGGCGATTTTTACTGGGCAACACCAACAACAGACGGTTTTATTTATATTACTGCCGATTGTACCGGCCATGGCGTGCCGGGCGCTTTTATGAGTCTGCTTAATATAAGTAAATTAAGCCAAACCATTAATGAGAATAAAATTACAAGACCCGATCTTATTTTAAATAATGTAAGGGATGAAATAGTAAAGGCTTTAAATGCCGAAGGTACAGAAAGTAATAAAGATGGTATGGACGCAGTATTATGTAAGCTTGATGTAAAGAATAAAAAGTTGGAATACGCTGCGGCAAATAATTCGTTTTACATTATAAGAAATAATGGTTCAGAAAAAGAAGTGATTGTGTGTAAGGCTGATAAAATGCCGGTTGGGAAATACCACGACGAGATCAGGCCTTTTTCGTATAAACAAATAGATTTAAAAAAGGGCGATGTTATTTACACATTTACGGATGGATTTGCCGATCAGTTTGGCGGCGCAAAGGGAAAAAAATATAAGAGTAAAAATTTAGAAGAACTTTTACTGGCCCATTCGCACGAAAGCATGGCGAGTCAAAAAGAAAAAATTGTTGCCGCGTTTGAAAACTGGCGCGGCAAATTAGAACAAATAGATGATGTTTGTGTTATTGGTGTAAGAATTTAACTATGGGATTGAAAAGCATAACCAGTACATTTTTTTTATTTGCACTTTTAACTGGCTGCGGCGTTGTTCGCACATCGCCCAAATACCAGCTCACCAGCGGTTATTATAAAAGTAAGACCTTCTCTTCAAAAACCCAAAAAGTGTATGTGGATAATGAGGTAGATACCATTTTTATTCACCGCTATGATAAAGTAACACAGTCGGTAGATACAGCACTTAATAAAAGAGTTTTGTTTCCAAACCGTTTGGCTGCAAGCATCAATAATTCAAAGTCGTTTCGCCAGGCCAGCTTTGATGTTGATTTTGTAAGTATGCCTTTTAAGTACCGACCAACGCAGCGTGACTTTCCGCAACAATTTAATACCAATTTAAATGGCGCAGTGTATTTAGGATTTAGAAACGATGTCTACCAGGTTAAGTATAAAGAAAGTCCCTTAAAAAAATATGACAGACAGGTAACGCATTATGGTTTTTCGTTTGGTGTGTTTACGGGTATTGGTGGGTCGGCTATTAATCCATGGGTTACCAATAATGTAGTTGGTTATGAATATGACGGTGTGGTTTGGGCCAAAGGTATTGGTGCTTTTATAGGCATTAATAATTTTAATATTGGTCTGGCTGTTGGTTTCGACGACCTGTTGGATGAGAATAAAGATTTTTGGATCTACCAGCAAAAGCCATGGTTAGGATTGGCATTTGGACTGAATCTTAATTAATAATTTATAAATGGTTTAAATGCTATTTATTATTATCTTGTTGTCTCAAAATGAAAAATTTTTATTCGCGAATTTTTCCGGCGATCCTGCTGATCATTCTGTGCAATTTTTCCAATGCGCAGAATATTGATTCTGTAAAAAAAATACTAGCCACTACAAAAATTGATACCGTAAAAATTAAAGCGCTTAACTTTCTTACAGAAAACGCCTCCGAAAAAGAATGGCCTGCCTATAATGATCAAATGCTGGCCTTTGCCAAAGAAAAATTACAAACCGAAACAAAAGGAAAACCTTTGTACGTTTTTTACATGCGTTTTTTAGCAGATGGTATAAATAATTTGGGCATACAGCTACAAGATGCCGGCAATATTGAGAAGTGCATTGCTAACTACAAAGAAGCATTAAAAATAAAGGAAGAGATAAATGATGATGAAGGTGTGGCAACGGTAAATAATAACATTGGTTTGGTATATGTGCATACCGGAGATGGTTTAAAGGGCCTCGATTATTTTAAGCGCGCTTTAGCTTTTTTCGAGAAGCTGGGTGACAGTCAGGCCATGGCAATGGTGCTTATTAACATAGGATCGGTGTATGAACGGCAGGGTTATGTGCCATTAGCGCTCGGGTATTTTCATAAAGCTTTAAAGATACAGGAAGAAACCGGTGACAAAAACGGGATAGCTAATTCACTTACAAACATTGCGGGAATATACGACGCGCAAAAAAACCGAAAAACCGCTATAGAATATTATGAAAAAGCTTTAGCAATAAAAAGGGAGGTAAACAATAAACGTGGCATAAGTATTTTACTGAATAATATTGCTGTTATATATAGAGAGGAAGGTGAATTTCAAAAAGCAATTGATGTTTCGTTGCAAAGCTTAAAAATAAAAGAAGAGCTGGGTGATAAAAAAGGAATTGGGATTGTGTGCAATAATCTAGGTTCTATCTATTATTCACTGAAGGATATGCCAAAAGCTTTAGCCTATTTTGATAAAGCACTTAACGTAAACGAAGAAATAAATTATAAAGAAGGGCTTTGCCTGGCCTATAAAAATTTAGGAAGTTATTATATGACAGCCGGCAATTCTGAAAAGGCAACTGCATATGGTTTAAAAAGCCTGTCCCTTTCAAAAGAATTAGGAGCACCGCACCTGATCAAATTATCTGCCGGATTAATGGTTTCCATTTACAAAACCGCCAATAAGCCCGCACAAGCTTTAGAGATGTATGAATTGCATATGCAGATGAAAGACAGTGTCAGCAATATTGAGAATCGTAAAGCATCGCTTAAGCAACAGTTTCAATACGAGTACGATAAAAAAGTAGCGGCAGATAGTGTAAGATCTTTAGAAGAAAAAAAACTCATCTCTCTTAAAATTGCCGCGCAGGAAACACAAATAAAACAAGAGAAGACACAGCGCATTGCTTTGTACGGCGGACTGATATTGGTGATTGTATTTGCAGGTTTTATGTTCAATCGTTTTAAGATCACACAAAAACAAAAAAATATTATTGAATTACAAAAAACTGAAGTAGAAGGACAAAAGCATTTAATAGAAGAAAAACAAAAAGAAATTGTTGATTCTATTACCTACGCCAAACGTTTACAGGAAGCAATTTTACCCGCTGATATTTTTTGGAAAGAAAATTTAAAAGACAGTTTTATTTTATACAAACCCAAAGATATTGTTGCAGGCGATTTTTATTGGATGGAAATCATCAGTCAGCAGTCGTTAGTCGACAGGCGACAGTCGGACAAGACCGAAAAACTGTCAACTGCAGACTTGGTGCTGTTCGCGGTGGCAGATTGTACAGGGCATGGTGTACCCGGAGCCTTGGTGAGTGTAGTGTGTAGTAATGCCTTAAACAGAACTGTTTTAGAATTTGGTATAAAAGATCCCGGAAAAATCTTAGATAAAACACGCGAACTGGTAATTGCAACGTTTGAGAAAAGCGATAAAGATGTAAAGGATGGAATGGATATTAGCTTATGTTGTTTGAATAAAACAACCAACGAGTTACATTGGGCCGGGGCGAATAACGGTTTATGGATAGTTGACGCGAATACAAGATCACTTAACGAAATTAAACCCGATAAGCAACCTATTGGTAAATATGCAGAAGCGAAACCATTTACAACGCATAGCATAAAATTAAATAAGAACGATAGCATTTATTTATTTACCGATGGCATGGCCGATCAGTTTGGTGGCGACAAAGGAAAGAAATTCAAATACAAACAATTAAAATCAATTTTGTTGCAGCATGTAAATGAAGACATGGGTAAACAAAAAGAAAAATTAAACATTGCATTCGAAAACTGGAAAGGGAATTTAGAGCAAGTCGACGACGTTTGCGTCATCGGAATAAAAATATAAAAAGCAAACGGAGGAGATCCCGATCGAAGCATCGGGATGCGACGTTTGTGTGATAGGAATTAGAATATAATTATGGAACTACCAAAAGCAATTTTTTGCTGGAGCGGCGGAAAAGATTCTGCCTATTGTTTATACACCGTTTTATCCCAAAAATTATTCGACGTTAAATATTTGTTGACCACGGTTAATGATGAATTCAAGCGTGTTTCTATGCATGGCACGCGCGAAGAGTTGTTGGACCTGCAAACAGAGTCGATAGGTATTCCTTCGCTTAAAGTAAGAGTAAAAGAAGGTACCAATGACGAATACGAACAACAAATGGAAGCTGTGTTGTTGAAAGCAAAATCAGAAGGCATTGAACATGTTATTTTTGGCGATATTTTTTTAGAAGATCTGCGCGCTTATCGCAAAGCTAATCTCGCAAAGGTAAATATGAAAGCTGTTTTTCCTTTATGGAAAAAAGATACCAAAGCAATAATAAATGATTTTATAAAATTAAAATTCAGAACAGTTCTTTGCTGCGTGAACGATGGTTATTTAGGAGAAGAGTGGGTGGGAAGAGAAATTGTCGAAGCCTTTAAAAAAGACTTACCAAAAAATGTTGACCCCTGTGGCGAGAATGGCGAGTACCATACCTTTTGTTTTGCCGGTCCGGTTTTTAAAAAAGAAATAAAAATTTCTGTCGGAGAAAAAATATATCGTCCACTTGAAATAAAATTAAGTGATGATTGCAAAGCTACAACAGAAGTTGTAACAAAAGGTTTTTGGTTTGTAGATCTTGTACCGTTATAATACTGGATTAATTCCCCCTTTGTAAAAAGGGGGTTAGGGGGATTTTTTACGATGAAGCAAAAAAAGATTCACAAATATTTCGCCTCACTTTTTTGCTTGAACAAAAAAGTAAGCAAAAAATTCAAGGCTCAATAAAACTGTATGTGCTTACGCGTAAAGTCTCTCCATATAGAAAACAAAAAAAGGGAAACAATTTCTGTCTCCCTTTTTCTTATCTCAAAAAATGAGTTTAGTGTGCTTTCTTTTTAGTAAGTTTTATATTTCCTAAAGCATCTAATACCTTTTTAAATACTTCAAAGTATAAAGTAATGATCAGTACAATGCTCATTACCCAGATCACACAAATGTTGAACCAATAGGTTGAAAAATACGTTCCCATAAAGTTTTTACGCGGTGCAAAGAAGTGGGCGCGGCCTAATTTTGATTCTACAGGATCCTGGTAAACCGGATCGATCTGTTGAATTAATTTTCCATCCTTTTCAATGCAACGGTTTAACTCGCCTGAATTTTTAACCAGGTTATTTAAATTCTCGTTATCATAATTAGCAGCCAAAGCTAAGAAGGCTTCTTTCTCTGCCGGATTTTTTTGCATTGACAATTTAACTTCATCTAATTTTTTATAAGCCGTATTTTGTACATTGATATAATAATTTTTGATGTTGGTTAAGTATGCTTTAATAGCCGCTGCAACCGCAGGATTATAACTCTTTTCGTTAATTTGATTTAAGCCATCAAAGGTTACTTTTTTATTGAGTTTTGTCTCTTTGCTTATTTCATTATACAATAAGGCAATATCCGCTTTAACATCACTCATTTTTTTACCGTCCTTGGTCTCATTCTCTATCTTCACTAATTTGCTTTCCAGCTTCGGCATCCAATAATCTTTTTTGTATTGGGCAACGCTTATACTTTTATCGAACTTGTAAAAATTACGCTCATAAGCATTCTCTTTAAACTGGTTCACAGCAAGTGCTTCAAACGCCCAACGACTGGCCATTACCTCGCCACTTAAAGGCACGCTGCCCTGGTTGGCTAAGGTTGGATTTAATTTATCGAACTTAACAACCACACCCGCTAACAATAATTGCGGAATAATTAAGAAAGGAATTAAAATGTAAATTGTAACAGCACTGTTAAATGCAGATGAGATGTTTAATCCTAAAACGTTTGCAAAACAAGAGGCTGTAAATAATACCATCCAATAATCAACATACATGCCTTTAATGCCCAACACCATGTTACCAACCAATACAAAGGTTAATGTTTGTATTGCAGATAAAGCAAACATGATAATGATCTTACTCCACAAATAACTGCCCTTGCTTAAGTTTAAGAACGATTCACGTTTACGGATCTTTCTGTCGCGGATGATCTCTTCGGCACTTACCGTTAAACCAATAAATAAAGCTACTACAACCGACATGAACATATATGCCGGAATATTTTCGTTCTCACCAAAAACATAACCTTTGCTTGTATCCACATCTGTATTAAAGAAACGCACCAGATACGCCAAAATAAAAGCAAGTAGGGGAGCTTCTAAAAAGTTGATCATTAAGTACTGCGTGTTGGTTAATTTACTTTTAACGTCACGCGTCATAAATACTTTAAACTGTTTTAAAATATTCGGGATCTTAAAAATACTTTCAGGGATCTCGGTATGTTTTTTCTCAGAGTGAATGTTGCTTTCAATACGCTCGCGGTATTGTACGTTCCATTCTGCCGGGCTTACCTTACGGTTGTAAGTTAAGTTACCGTACTCATCCAATACTTTACTTTCAATGATATTAAAGATCTGCTCAGGATTTACGTTACCGCAATTCCAACACTCAGATTCTTCAGCATTAACGTGGTTTACCAAACGTTTAAAATAACTTACCGCATCAACCGGGTTACCATAATAAATTGGATAACCGCCCACATCAAGGATCATTAAGTTATCAAACATTTTATAGATCTCAGACGAAGGTTGGTGAATTACCACAAAAATTAATTTTCCTTTTAAAGCTAATTCTTTTAAAAGGTCCATAATATTTTCAGAGTCACGTGATGATAAACCGGAAGTTGGCTCATCCACAAATAACACACTTGGCTCACGAATTAATTCTAACGAGATATTTAAACGTTTACGTTGTCCACCCGAAATTGTTTTTTCTAAAGGAGAACCTACTTTTAAATGACGTGTTTCACTCAAGCCTAAATCGGCCAATAAACTATTACAACGTTTTGAAATTTCTTCGTCATCTAAATTTCCAAAACATAATTTAGCGTTGTAGAAAAGGTTTTCGTAAACAGTTAATTCTTCTATCAATAGGTCATCCTGGCTCACGTGGCCAATAACGCCTGAGATAGCTTCACGCTCTGTATGAATATTTTTACCGTTAATTTTTACAGAACCACCACTTGGTGTTTCCATACTGTTTAACACGTTTAATAAAGTAGATTTACCCGCACCTGAACCACCCATGATACCGATCAGCTTTCCTGACTCTTCATTGATGTTAACATCACGTAAACCTAATTTACCGCCTTTAAATTTGTATTCAAGATTTTTTACTTCAAAAGTGATACGTGCCTGTGATTCGTCACTTAAAAAACGACCAATAACATCGCTATAATAAATAGGTTTTATTTTGCTTGAACGGATAGAAGAACCCGGTGTAAAAATATGTACACGCTCTTTTGAGATACTTTGTCCGTTTAACTGAAGCTCGTAGTTACCATAAATTCTAAGCGCGTACATGGCCACGCTTTCAATTTGAATAACGCGAACATCCTGCGGTAACGTTTCGCAGTAAATATGTTTGCTTTGATTTTGTACACCTTCCTGGTTGTTATTAATGACCAGGATGTTTGGATTGTTCGGTACAACTTCTAAGCCGTCAACAATGAAAGAGGTCAATAAATTAAATTCTTCCATTGGAATGTTAAAGGTATCGGCCACAGTCAATACAAATTCATTTTCCTGCTCAGAGATCTCGTTGCTGGAGTGAATAAATTCAAGCAAACGTATTAACACGATCACTTTTTGTGGTTGCTCTAGTTCCTGATTAATTTGAGTACAGATCTTTAAGATCTTAACTGAGTTAAGAGAGGTTCTTTTTGCAGCGCCTTCTTTTTTCTTGCTGCTGGCCTGATGTGATTCAAGATACTCGTCAAATATTTTTAAGTAGGTTTCAACCTGCTCTAAATTTAACTGGCTTTTTAAGAAGGACTGTACAATTTGCCTGCCCGTGTTGTTAATGCCGTCAACCTTTGCAATAATTGCAAACATTTGCATCAGGGCTCTTAATATTCGTTCACTCATGGGTTATTATTTTTTAGCACAAATACTTTCGTAAAAATATTTTGCCATTTGTTTTACTTGATTACAATCTTGTTTGGAAAAAGCAGTAGCTGCTTTGCCAAAAACGAGGCCGGTAATGCCATCGTCTTTTAAAGTACCCACATAATTTTTATAAATTTCAATTACGTAATAGCCACTGTTCTTGCTTAATTCGTAGTTGGTAGTTTCTTTGGCAAAAAAGCTTTTTGAGCCCGATTTAATTTCCATTACATCTGTTTTACCGAAGTAGAGATTTTCGTTGGTACAAATGCGCATATAATATTTTCCGGCGGGTGCTTTAGCTAACTGAATGGTAGTTCCGTTCTTTAAAGAGGTGATCACATAATCGACCTGTACAACTTTATTTTCTTTAGGAATACGCATGGTATCGTTTATAAAAGAAAAATCGCCTGCCTTTTGGGAATATCCAAAAAAGCTAAAGAATAAAAAAGCAATGATCAATAAACTATTCCTCATACAAAAAGCGAATTCTAAGATACAAAAAAAGGATAAAGTTGCGCTTTATCCTTTTAATTTTTTTCGAAAAATCTTGGTTAGGCGATAACTATTTTTGTTTAAAGCCTATAAGCATTACCGCACATCCTGAACCCGGATTTTTATTGGCATCTAATTGTGCTTCAATAATGGTTTCAAGCGTTGATTTTACTTTAAAATCCCAATATGGTGCATTTTTCTTATCACGGTTAGTGAATAATAAATGACGATCCTGGTCATAAATATTAAAGATCAGGTTACCATCTGATGTTCCGCTGCAAGCTGCAATTCTGTATGTTGTTTCACCAAAAAAAGTAGTTTGAAATTCAGCAGTTTCTTCAGAGTTAAGTAATAAGGCACGGTATTGTTGCCCATCTGAAATAAATGTAGAGATAATGTGTTTAGCACAAATATTTGCAATTGTATCGCACTGTGCATTTGCTTTATTAAAACATGCAGCAATTGAAACAAATGATAAGGCTATAATAAATTTCTTCATTTTAGTTTTATAGGTTTAATATTATGATTGTGAGCTGATAATTTTATTTCTGATCTCTTTAATTTTATCTGTAATAAGTGCAATTTGTTCATCACTTACAATAACCTCAGTAGTGCTGTTAATGTAAGTTAGTTTTTTAGTTGTATCAGTTACAGGCTCAACAAAATTGTATTTGAATTGAATACCATCATAAATTTTATTAAGATCAGCTAATTGCGCTGTTAAAGCAACCACTTCAGGTTCTGTACTGCTGCCTAATATTTTAAGTAAGCTGCCTAAAGCTTGTTTCTGTTCTGCAATTCTGAATCTAACACCTTCGGTTGGTTTTGTTTTATAAGCAGTTACCGAAAAATGCATACTTTCTATCCAGCCACCAGTAAGAATAAGGCTGCTTACATTTGTTCTTTGATTGTTCTTTAAATAAGCATCGCTACCACGGTAAGCAATACCTACTAAAACCATCATACTATCTTTATTGGTAACGTTATTTTTAATGCGCTCCATTGTAGAAGCATCAAAAGCTGCAGAAATACCAAGCTTATCTGCCAATTGTTTTACAGAAGCTAAATAACCTAAAGCATCCTGAGTTTGATTATAAAGAGATACATATCCAAGATCTGCACCGTAAATTCCTAAGTTAATTGATTTTGAATAATCAGTAGAAAAAGTGTTTACTTTATTAGAAGCGTGTAAAATTGATTTATCGTAAGTAATGCCGCTTTTTTGAATTAATAAAGCTGTTTGAATGGGTGATGGCACGCTAAAAAGCTCGCCGCCTACGTTAACAATATTGGTTTTAACAGTATCCGGTGTTTCAACTAATTCATCCTTTCCATCTTCTTTTTTCGGATCGCCGCAAGACGTTAAAAAAACCACTGCAATAACTGCTGCTAAAACATTTTTATTTAGCATTTTTTTATAAATTTTCATCGATAAATTGATGTTTTTTTAAGATTAATTTGGCGCAAGTAAAGCAAAAAAACTGAATTGGGCAAATAAAAATTCCCCACAATTCAGTTTTTTAATTGTTAAAAACATTTTTAGTGATTATCGCCACCAAAATAGGTTGCTTCAATGATATCAGCGTTATAAGCAACGTCGTAAATCACTTCATTCATGATCGCTTCGTTGGTTAACTCAATTGGTTGAGAAGCCTGAACAATAACAGTTTCGCAAGGCGTACCATCTGCACGTTTATCAGTAGTAATAGTTACCTGAGCATAAGTTCCGTAACCACCTTCTTTCAACATTTTATAATGATTTAAATTTGGGTTGTACTCACCACATCTTGTATTCATGTAATAAACATCTTTTCCAAAATGACGGCCTTTGATCTCCCAAACCCATACATTCTGGTAACGCCAGCTACCGTCTTTCATTTTAATAGCCACATCTATTTTCCAGATTCCAGGGCTAACTTCATCTAATTTATACTTCCACTTGTTGGCAATATTTGCCATAATTGTTTTTAAATCGCTCATTGTTTAGTTTTTAAAGTTTATCAAATATATATTTTTTTTAATTCGCAACTAAATTTTTTTTAGGCCTGTTTTTTAAGCTAACTTTGGCTTCTCTTTTTTTTAACTCTCTATGAAACGTTCTGATATTATCCTCCTTCTTATTCTTGCCTTTGTTCAGTTTACCGGTATTGTTGATTTTATGGTTTTAATGCCGCTTAAGCCAAAGCTTACCGAGCTTTGGGGCATTAACCCACAACAGTTTGGGATAGCCGTTTTCGCTTACGGTTTTGGTGCTTTTCTTTCTTCTCTAATATGTGTAAATAAAGTAGACCGTTTTGATCGTAAAAAAGTATTGGTGGTTATTTATGCGGGTTTTACTTTAGGCACTTTCTTTTGCGGCTTTGCCAGCAGTTATTATATGTTAGTGGCCGCACGTTTTATTACAGGGTTATTTGGTGGCGTTTCGGGTTCTATCATTCAATCAATTGTTGGTGATGCTATTCCGGCTCAAAAACGCGGACAAGCAATGGGTATTTTAATGATGGGTTTTGCCCTGGCAAGTATTGTTGGTGTACCCGGTGGTTTATACCTTGCAGCGCATAATCATTGGTATACGCCTTTTTTAATTTTAGGAATATTATGTGTAGCTGTATTTGTTGGAATTTTATTTGTAGTGCCATCTTTTACCGCTCATTTGGCAACATACAAAAGACAAACATTTGCAGGTGTTATGAAAAGTGTGCTTGAAGACCCAAACCGTCGCTGGGCTTTATTACTAACGCTTTTAATTATGCCGGCCCACTTTTTTATCATTCCTTTTTTAACGGATTATTTTACATCCAACCTTGGTTTTGATTATTCATCTACAGTGCCATTGGTGTATATTGTTGGTGGCGCCATTACTGCTTTTTCATCGCCCATGATAGGCAAGCTGAGTGATAAGATTGGCCGCTTTAAAGTATTGGCCGCTTTATCCGCATTGGCGGTTATTCCATTAATTGGTATTCCAAATTTGCAAACAGATAATAAGTTTGTGTTATTATGCTTTACAGCTTCTTTATTTGTATTTAGCGGTTCGCGTATGATCATTGCTATGGCACATACAACCTCTACTGCACAACCAAACATTCGCGGGGCTTTTTTAATTATCAATTCATCTGTGCAGCAATTCGGTACTTCAATCGCTTCATTAATTGGGGGCTTTATTGTGGTGCAATCTGCCGATCATAAATTACATAACTATCCCATCTTAGGTTATGTGGCAGTGGGTTTTTCTATCCTTGTTTTATTGGTTTTTAATAAAGTAAAGTCATTAAAGGTTTAGTATAATAACCTGTATAATTTTTTTTCTTAGAATAAATTTATAGCTTAGTTCTCCTTAAAAATGAAGATCGAAACAAACGATACCATTGTTGCATTGGCAACAGCCCATGGAAGCGCTGCTATTGCCGTGATACGCCTTAGCGGCCCAAATGCTTTTAAGGTAGTTGAGAAAAATTTTTATACTAAGGATCTTAAAAAAAAACGTCTCCATAATAAAGCCTCGCATACTATTCATTTTGGTTTAATTGTGCAGAATGATGTTATTGTTGATGAGGTTTTGGTAAGCGTTTTTAAAGGGCCAAATTCTTTTACAGGACAGGATAGTGTTGAAGTTTCCTGTCACGGTTCACCGTTCATTCAACAACAGATCATTCAATTATTTTTAGCCGCAGGCTCGCGCCATGCGCAACCCGGTGAGTTTACACTGCGTGCTTTTTTAAACGGTAAGTTCGATTTGAGCCAGGCCGAAGCCGTGGCCGATCTTATTGCCAGTAACTCTGCTATTTCGCACCAGGTGGCCATGCAACAAATGCGTGGTGGCTTTAGCAATAAAATAAAATTATTGCGTGAGAACCTGATCAACTTTGCATCGTTAATTGAATTGGAGTTGGATTTTAGTGAAGAAGATGTTGAGTTTGCGAATAGAACTGATCTGAAGAATTTAATTCATTCTATTAATAACGTCGTTCAAAAATTAATAAGCAGTTTTGAATTGGGTAATGTGATAAAGAACGGTATACCCGTTGCCATTGTTGGAAAACCAAATGCAGGCAAATCTACTTTATTAAATGTGTTGCTGGAAGATGAGCGCGCTATTGTGAGCGAGATAGCAGGCACCACACGCGATACCATTGAAGATGAAATTACTATTGATGGTGTATTGTTTCGTTTTATTGATACTGCTGGAATAAGAACAACAACGGATGTGATTGAGCAAATAGGCGTGAACAAAGCTTTTGAAGCCATTCAAAAATCGGCCATTGTTATTTATTTGTTCGATTCGCACGAAATAAGCAGCGGCGATCTTAAAAATGAGATCGATATGTTGAAGGAACATATTGGCACATCGCAATTAGTAATTGTTGCCAATAAAATTGATACGGAAAATATTTCTGATCTTAAAAAAGAATTCTCCGATTTTCCGGACATCATTTTTATTTCCGCAAAAACACATGATCATATTAAAGATCTTAAATTAAAATTATTAGAACTGTTTGATGCAAGAACCGTTACAGCTACCGATACCATTGTAACTAACGCACGTCACGCCAACTCTTTAAAAAATGTAAATATTGCTTTACAAAAAGTGTTGGATGGTTTGGATAAAAATATTGTTGCCGATCTTTTGGCCCTTGATATTCGTTATGCGTTGGATGAAATTGGAACACTTACAGGTGAAGTAACTAACGAAGATCTGCTCACCAATATTTTTAGTAAATTCTGTATCGGGAAATAATTTCCTGTTTTTTTAATTTTTTGTATTGGCACGATTTTATCATGTTTTATAAAAACAAACAACATGAAAAATCTCATTTTATTACTCGCGTTAATTTTTTCTTTAAAAGTACTCCCCGAAAACCGTGATATTTTTCCCATTCAAAACGAAGATAAATATTGCGCCAAACTTAAAGACGGTAAAATAATGGTAGTGCATGAAGGCAGTCCTATTGCGGCTGATATAACTTTAACAAACGGCACAACTATTAAATCTGATGGCACTGTTATCAATAAAGATGGTACAAGCTTTACTTTAAAGGAAGGTGAATGTGTGGATAAAAATGGCGCACTGCCCTCCAAAAAATAATTTTCATTTAAATCGTTTTTGGAATGTTAATCTCCTGATTTTATTTTGGGAAGCGTTTTCTTTTTGATACATTTAATTTATCAAAACGTTCCTTTATAAATTTCAAAAACCCTTAAACATGAGAAAAAATTACAAAAAGATCTCCATTGCTTTATTAGGATTTGTGCTTCACAACAGCATCTCGGCACAATGCGGAACAACAGTAACCATTGGTGCATCATCCAATATGTTCACGCAAATTCGTAATGGTACAAACCCGGTTGCAGCAGATAAGAATTTAAATACAATTGTTTTTGCACACAGAAATAATGCTGCAGCCTTTGGTGGCAGCTCAGGGCATATTCGTTATGATGTTTCTACAAATGGCGGTTCAACATGGACAAATAACGTTGGAAATTTAAATCCAACATTAACCAATCCTGCCCGTTATCCAAATGCTTTAATTTATAATCCGGTTGGTAATGTAACGCCTAATAATGCATACATCGGTTATCTTGCATCAACCATTAATTCGGTTTCAGCCGCATGGAATGGTGTTGTTACAGGTGTGAGGCAATTAAGCGGAACCGGTAATACTGAAAATTATAATCAGCCAATTGTAAATACAAGTTTGATCTCACACTCGTTAGTTAAAGGTCAGCCAGGCACATATTGGGCTATGGATGCTATGTACAATGGTACATTGGTAACAGGTTTTAATATTTATAAGGGAGAATGGTCGGGCAGCGATATTAACTGGGCAACCAATTTTACAGTTACTCCTGCATTTAGCACTGCTTACGATGCCACCGCACATGTAGGTGATTATAACATAGCTTTTGATCCCACAGGTATGAAAGGCTGGTTTAGTTTCCTTGGGCATTTATCTACAGGGCCAACCAACTATGCTTATTACCCTATCTTTTATAAAACGCTTGATGGTGGCGCAACTTGGACAGGGCCAATACAGGTAGACCTTAACCAGTTTAGTTGTATTACACCAAATATTACAACCGGTAATGTTGTATCAACTGCCTTTGAACATGATCTGACTGTAGACGTAAATGGAAATCCGCATTTGTTGACCACTGTTTGTAATGGAAATAATGCTTACGCTGTATTTTTTGCATCATGGCATCATATGTTTGATATCACTCAGTTAAATGGTGTGTGGAATGCGGTTGACATTGCAAATGTAAATGCGGGTAGGGGCACATGGAGTGTTACACCAAATGTATCAACAATGGATATGGCACCGCAGGTAGCGCGTACCTCCGATGGTACAAAATTATTTTATACATGGTCAGATAATTCAACCTATATAGCAGGACAAGCTAATCAAAGCCCGAACATGTTCTCTAAAGCATTTGATGTTGTTACCAATAAATGGACACCTGTAAAAGATTTTACATCTTGCAATGCAGGTATTGCAGGTAAAATATTGTTTCCGCATGTGGCAGAAGAAGTGTTAGAGCCAACGGCAACATCGTATAAATTTGCGTCGGTGTATGGTGAATTTACGGTTGCCAACGATCCCGGGCAGGTAAGTAATTTCAGATTTTTAGATGGAACAGCCTATGCTGCTACTGATTTTTCGGTTACTCCACCTACAGCTGCAGTAACAATACAGCAAGGTAATACGTGGTTGTTATGCCCAACAAATACTTTAGGCTTAAGCATTACAGGAACTTATAACCAGGTGTTATGGAGTAATGGTACAATTACCAATTCAACAACGGTTAATACAGCCAGTATGTATATTGTAACGGTTAGAAATGGCTGTACACTTGGTGCTGATACCATAACGGTTAACACGTTGACAACTTCAGCGCTTGCTTCAAATACAGCAATTTGTGTTGGTAACTCGTCTACCTTATCGGTTACCGGAAATGCTTACACTTATACATGGCAACCAATAAACAGTAGTGCTACATCAACAGTAGTGTCGCCGGCTTCAACAACTATCTATACCTTAGCAGCTAGCGGCGATGGACCATGTGTAGATACAAAAACAGTACAGGTAACGGTTAACAGCTTGCCAACTTTATCTGTAACATCAAGCGCATCTGTTTGTGCATTTTCAACTGCAACAGCCAATGTAAGTGGCGCATCAACTTATTCGTGGAGCACAGGTTCAACTGCACAAACAATTTCTATAACGCCTGGGGTTAATGGAACATATACAGTTTCGGCAACAGTTACCGGTACCGATGTTAACACTTGCTCAAATACCGCAACCGTTAGTATAGCAGTTAAACCGCAGCCAACAGTCACCGCAGTTGGAAATTCAACAATTTGCTCGGGGCAAAGTGCAACATTAACTGCGGGTGGCGCCAGTACTTATGTTTGGAATACAACGGCCACAACAGCAGTAATAGTAGTGTCTCCAACAACCACAACATCGTATACCGTAACGGGTACAAATTCTTTTGGTTGTTCAAATACAGGCACAGTTTCTCAGGCGGTATCGCCATGTACAGGCATTCAAAATCATATTGCTGCAAGTGCAGAAGTAAGAGTATATCCAAATCCAAACACCGGTAATTTTATTTTGGAGATCGCTGCCATATCTGATAACACCTATATTGAAATATATAATTCAATAGGGCAGGTAATAGCAAAACAAAAGTTAAGCGCGCTAAGTAATTCAATTAATATTAATGCTTTTGCAACCGGTATTTACAATTTGGTGCTTTTAGAAAATGGACAAATAATGCACAGATCTAATATTATTAAACAATAATTAATTAATTTTTAATCATTAAAGCCCGTTCAGTAAATGCTGAGCGGGTTTTTGTTTTATTGCAGGTTATATATATATTCGTAATGCTCAAAAATAATTTACGATGTTACAAACCAAAGTATATCCTTTAGCTACGTTAGAATACAGTCCGCAAAAAAATACTTTAATATACAGGGTTAAGCAGGATATTACGGTTGATGTAGAAGAGATAAAAGAAATGATAAGTTATGTGCAGGAATTTATGGGCGAAACAAAACACATGGCGCTTATTGATTTTGGAATGAGTGTAGGTTCTACCACCGAAGGAAGAAAGGTGTATGCAGAATCACAGTATTTATTGGAACACCGCATAGCAGATGCTTTTTTGGTAAAGTCGCTTTCAATGAGATTGATCGCTAATTTTTTTATTCGTGTAACAAAACCAAAGATCCCAACACGGTTATTTACTTCAGAGGCGGAAGCTTTTAAATGGCTGGAAGGCTTTAAGAACAAGCCGCACAAGGGTAATAAGGCGCTACAATTATCTTAATGAATTAAAATAAAAAACCCTGTTTTACAAAAGCAAAACAGGGTTTAAATATGGATAAGTTTTAGATTATTTCTTTTTAGCGTAACGTGTACGGAATTTATCTACACGACCTGCAGTATCCACTAACACTTGTTTACCGGTGTAAAAAGGGTGAGATGTCATTGAGATATCTAACTTCACTAATGGATATTCGTTACCGTCTTCCCACTTAATATTTTCTTTTGTATCAGCGCAAGAACGTGTAAGAAATGCATAGCCATTGCTCATATCTTTAAATACACATAATCTGTAGTTTTCCGGGTGAATTTCTTTTTTCATTTTATTATAGTTTCAAAATTGGGACGCAAATATACTGTAATAATTTTAAATCCCCAAAATTATCGGTAAACATTTTAGCATCAGAAAGCCTAAGTGAAAAAACGTAGCCCAAATTTTAACATTTCTAAAAAAAATTGCCTCAATTGTTTGTTTTTTAGATTTCTTTAACTAATTTAGCAGCCTAAGTGTGTCAGAATTAAAGCGCTTAATTAATTAACTTAAACAAAGTATGAAAAAACTTTTCACTAAAATTGCTATTGCAGTAGCTGGTTTTACAGGGGTTGCAGTCGCACAACAAGATCCTCAATTCACACAGTTCATGCACAATAAATTGATCTATAACCCAGGTTACGCCGGTGTTTCAGGCGCAATTTGTGGTAATGTGCAGTTCCGTCAACAATGGACATCCTTTGATGGCGCGCCTCAATCGTTAGCATTGGCAGTTGATATGCCTGTTACAAATAATATTGGTGTTGGTTTAAACATTATTACTGATAAAATAGGGCCGATGAATACCTTGTTTTTAAGGGTTCCCGTTTCTTTCATTTTACCTGTTGGTAATAAAGGTGGTAAATTAGGCCTTGGCTTAGATGTTGGTTTCTTACAAAAGAAAATTAACAATACCTGGATCACTCCTGAGCCGGGTAAAGTTGATCCCAATATTCCGGGTGCTTATGATCAATTAAGCAACCCATCTTTAAATAAATTAACGTATGACTTAGGTTTTGGTGCATTTTACCAAGCTGCAAACAAAACATATGTTGGTATTTCAAGTACACACTTACCTGCACAAGTTGTAAAAGGTGATGGCGATCTAAGTTACCAAATGTCTCGTCACTATTATTTGGTGGCAGGCGTTCCAATTCAGTTTAATCCAAGAAACTCAATTACTCCAAACGTTAAAGTAAAATCAGATGCGGCTGCAACTGCTGTTGATGTTAATTTAACTTATATGTGGGATAATATGATCTGGGTAGGTGGTACTTACCGTGTAGGTGATGCTGCAGCAGCACTTATTGGTTTTCAAAGAACTACTCCTAGAGGTTTAGCTTATAAAATAGGTTATTCTTATGATATAACAATGTCAAAATTAAAAGGCTATTCTGGTGGTACTCACGAGATTATCTTAGGTTTCTGTTTATTGAAAAAAGAGAAAAAACTGGCATCATATGGTGATGACCGTTTCTTAAATTAATAATTATTGTAACCTTTTATATATAATTTCGTTTAAACCACTTACAACTAACAATTAATGTTAATAACTTTAAACAAAACAAGCATTGTAACTTTAATGTTGATTGTGGTTATAAACTAAAACAAGTAATATGAAAAAACTATTGGTATTAGCTTCATTCGTCGCATTTGTTGCAGGTTGCAACAAACACGAAGCCGAATTGGTTGGTGTCGCTGGTCGCGAAAAATGGTTTCAGCCAGATCCGTTTGGCACCCTTTTCATACCTATGGGAAGTTACCATATGGGACCCGATGATGAAGAAAACCCTATGGCTCACACCACAAAATCTAAAATGGTGTCAGTTCAGGCATTTTATATTGATGACTCTGAGATCTCAAATAATGAGTACCGACAATTCGTATATTGGGTACGTGACTCTATTGCCCGTAAATTATTAGCATTCGGTTCTAACGGTGATGCTGAAGATTTCCAGATCACTCAGGATGACTTCTTAGCTATGTGGCCTATATATAAAGGCGATAATAACTTACAGGATCCATATATTAACTGGGACCAAAAAATTAACTGGAACAGTGATGATGATGATTACAGAGCTGATCTTCAGCCATTGTATCTTCCTGAAGGTGAGCGTTTTTACAACCGTAAAGAGATCGATGCACGTAAATTGAACTATGAATATTATAGAATTGATATTCGTTTAGCTGCTTCAAAAACTAACCGTTTCTTACCAAACAAATCACCTGATATTCAGGATGCTGCTCACGATTATAAGAAAGCAGACTATATGAATGGTGTTACTTTAAATGACGGTCAAAACGGTGCGCCGGGTTCTCCTTCATCTTTAGTTGGCGATCCTACAAAAGACAGTAAAGTTTTAGGTACTTATAACGTTAAAGATCAGGTTTCTGTTGGACAAGGTAACTATGTACCAAGAGAGCGTAAAGGTGTTGACCGTTCGGTATTTATCTTAAAAGATATTATTAATGTATACCCTGATACTTTAGCCTGGGTACATGATTATACTTATTCATTCAATGAGCCATTAACAAACATGTATTTCTGGCATCCCGCTTATGACGACTACCCGGTAGTTGGTCTTAACTGGAAACAAGTACGTGCATTCTCTATCTGGCGTTCATTATTATTAAACAACTACTTAATTGGTACAGGTCAAACGATTGTTAACGATTTCCGTTTACCAACCGAAAGTGAGTGGGAGTACGCAGCTCGTGGTGGTCTGGATAAATCTCCGTACCCTTGGGGCGGTCCTTACATCCGTAACTCACGTGGTTGTTTCTTAGGTAACTTTAAACCAATGCGTGGTTCTTATATTGATGATGGTGGTTTCCACTCAGTATATATTTACTCATATAATCCTAATGATTACGGTTTATATTGCATGGCAGGTAACGTTTCAGAGTGGACAAGTAACGCTTACGATGAGTCGGCATACGATTTCCAACATGATTTGAACCCTGATTATGTATATGAAGCACAAGATAAGGATGCTAACGTATTAAAACGTAAAGTAATTCGTGGAGGAAGCTGGAAAGATGTTGGTTATTACTTACAAACAAGTGCCCGTACTTACGAGTATCAGGATACAGCAAAATGTTATGTTGGATTCAGAAACGTAATGACGTATTTAGGTCGTGCAAAAGGCGACGATATTTAGTAGAAAACACAAACACAAAATAAACACAAACAACTAACACAAAAACACAAACAGCTATGAGTAAATTAGGAAAAGTAAAAGGGTTCAAGAGGTTCGTTCACATTTCGTCATGCCTTGGTGCAGCAGTCGTTATTTTAGGAGCTTTATTTAAAATTATGCACTGGCCGGGGTGTAATCAAATGCTTATCGTAGGCCTTAGTACGGAAGCGTTCTTATTCTGTTTATTCGCTTCTGATATTCCTCATGAAGAAGTAGATTGGACTTTAGCTTATCCTGAATTAGCAGGTATGGGTGGTGCAGCAGAAATTGAAGAAGAAAAAGAAAATAATTTACCTATCAGTACTCAATTAGATAATTTATTAGCTGATGCAAAAATCGGCCCTGAATTAATTGAAAGCTTAGGCGCAGGTATGCGTGCAATTGGTGATAATGCCGGTAAAATGGCTGATATCAGCAATGCTACTGTAGCAACTAACGAATATGTTGACAGCGTGAAAAAAGCATCTAGCAATGTATCTACATTAGCTGATACTTACCAAAAAGCTGCAGCTTCTATGTCAGATCTTGCTAACTCAAATGATGCCGGTTATTCAATTGGCGAATCATTAAATAAAGTATCTAAAAACTTATCTGCTTTAAATGCAACTTATGAGTTACAATTACAAGGCAGTAAAACACATTTAGATGCTACAAATAAATTCTATGATGGCTTAGCTGATCTAATGAAAAACTTACACGATTCTGTGGATGATACTAAAAAATATCGCCAGGAAATGTCTCAGTTATCAACTAACTTAACTGCGTTAAATACAGTTTATGGCAACATGTTAAGTGCTATGAACTTTAACAAAGGTTAATTTACGGTTGTAACCGAACAGCGAATTAGTATTATTAATTAAATTGTTTAACAACAAATAAAACAGAATTTAAAAAATGGCAGGCGGAGGCAAAGAAACCCCTAGGCAGAAGATGATTGGTATGATGTACCTCGTACTTACGGCACTTCTCGCTATGAACGTTTCAAAACAAATATTAAAAGGTTACGTTACAGTAAACGAAAGCTTGGAAAAAAGCCGCGAAAATTTAGCGGAAAACAACAAGCGTGTAACTGAATCTTTCGAGCATACTATCAACGGAAATCCTGCTGCTGCAGGATATTTCGAAAAAGCTAAAGAAGCTCAAAAGATCTTAAGAGATATGGAGCTTTATGTTGATCAAATCAAGAACAACGTAGTTTCAGAATCTTTAGATAAATTAGGAAGGCCTGATACAGTTCAATTAAAATATGTAGAAAGATTGGATAATTATGATGATCCTTCGCGTGTTTTAGGTGTAGCTGAACCAAGTGCTCCTCTTAATGGTCCTTTAACAGCTCAGGAATTAAAAGGTAAATTGGAAAAAATGATCTCTTCATTAATATCAATGTTGGATCAAATGCAAACAAATCCAAAAACCAAATTATTACCTGATGATTACGAATCATTAAAAAGAAAAATCAATTCACTTAAACCGATCGCTTCTGGTGCAGAAGAAGATGGTGTTAAAATGACCTGGGAAGTTGAGAATTTTTATCACTTACCAATGGCAGCCGTTGTTTGTAATTTTAATAAAATGGCAGCTGACTTAAAAAACACCGAAGCTGAGATGTTAAACATCTTCTCTGGTGCAAGTGGTAAATTAGCTATCAAATTTGATAAATTATCTGCAAAGGTAATTGCTCCATCATCTTACATTCAGGCTGGTCAGCCATATACTGCAGATATCTTCTTAGCAGCTTCATCAAGCGCGATGACTGCAGAACAAATGCAAGTATTATTAAATGGCGACTCTGCAACTGGTAATGGCGGTACACCTATCGAAATTAAAGAAGGTATGGGTAAGTATTCAGTTAGTACTGGTGGACAAGGTGAGCAAAAAGTAAATGGTATCATCAAATTTAAAAAACCTGATGGAACTTTTGAAAATTATCCTTGGCATGCAACTTACATGGTTGCTGCGCCGGCTGTAGCGGTTCAGTTAACAAAAATGAACGTAATGTACATTGGTGTTGATAACCCTATCCAGGTTTCTGCTGCGGGTGTTTCTCCAACAGAATTACAGGTTAGTTTATCTGGTTGTGGCGCTACTAAAACAGGTTCAAACGGTAAATTTGTTGTGAGAGCAACAAGCCCTGGTACTTGTATGGTGAGTGTTTCAGCAAAAGGTAAATCTCAAGGTCCTGCACAAGCTATTCGTGTTAAGAAAATTCCTGATCCTGTAGCTAAAGTAGGTGGTAAAACAGGTAACGTTGAGGTTAAAAAAGTAGAGTTAGGACAAATTGGTGGTGTTGGTGCTGAATTAGCTGGTTTTGACTTTGATGCTAAATTTATTGTTATCTCATTCGAATTAAGTGCTGTTGTTAAAGGAGCCTTAAAATCTGTAGTTTGTTCTGGTAACAGTGTAAACTCCGAGGCAAGAGGTATTCTAAACTCAGCGGGTGTGGGTAGCAAGATCTTCTTCGAGAACGTTAAGGCCAAAGGTCCTGATGGAACCGTAAGAAATATCCCCGGTGTAACTTTAAAAGTAAAATAATATGAAAAATCTATTTTTTGCCATATTAACGATCTTATCATTAACTGCATCTGCGCAGCAAGGTATTTTTCAACCTGGCGACTATAAAGATGGTATCTATGATAAAGAAAACGCTGTAAACCGTCGTTTCATTCCTTATACTCACCTTCGTGAAGGCGATGTTACCTGGGAAAAACGTGTTTGGCGCGATGTTGATATGCGCGAAAAGATAAACCAACCTCTTTATTACCCGGTTGAGTTCGTTACAGGAAGAATGTCTCTTTTTCAAGTACTTGCTAAATATATTTTACAAGGACAGGTAATTGCATTTAATGATGAAGAATTTCAAATTCCTTTAGAATTATCTGCGATCAGAGATAAACTGAAAAAATGCGACTCTGCCGATCAAACATCTTATACTCCTGAAGGGGAAGAAGTTGTTATTAAGATCTTTCAATGTGACTCTTTAAGTATTTTAAGAAACATTAGAGCTTTTAAATTAAAAGAAGATTGGTTCTTTGACAAACAAAAATCGGTTTTAGAAGTGCGTATCATCGGAATGGGTGTATTTACCTACGACGAAGAAAAAGAAGCAATGAGAGAGCAATTTTGGGTGTATTTCCCATCATGCCGCCCTTTCTTTGCCAAGCATGAAGTATTTAATACTAAAAATGATAGCGAACGCCGAACCTTTGAAGATATATTTTGGAAACGACAATTCGCAAGTACTATAACCAAAGAAACTAACGTGTATGGTAGAAATATCAACGAGTATTCAAGAGGTATAGATGCATTGCTCGAATCTGATCGTATTAAGATGGATATCTTTAGATGGGAACATGATCTATGGCATTTCTAATCACATAAAAATTCAAAAAAGCCCTTCAGAAATGAAGGGCTTTTTTGTTGTTAAAATTTCTAAAACAAAATCAATTAACTTAAGTGTTTGGTATATTTGTTGTATACACTATTTCATGAAAAAACTCTTTATAATTATCCCGTTCTTCGCCTTTGCAAGTGCTTATTCTCAAAAGCAAAGCCAACCAAAAACATTTAACGTAAAAATTGATGGTACCATTCGTAATTACTTTGGTAAACAAATTTACATGCACCATAAATGGGATGAAAAAAACTACACCGATTCTGCTAAAATTACAGATGGTAAATTTACTTTCAATGTAAAAAGTGTTGATCCAAACATGTATTGGTTCACATTGACCAGCGATATTAATCAACAACCAAATTATATCTTTTTTGCCGATGCAGAACCTCTAAAAGCAGCTATAGTGGCCGATTCTATTGCTTTTTCAAGCGTTACCGGAGGGCAAACGCAAAAAGACTATCTGGATTACCGCACTATGATCAACGGTTTTGTTGCACAACAACAACAAATGCAAGCCGATTACAACACCGCTGCGCAAACCAACGATGCAACAACCATGAACAGGATCCGCGATGAGTTTCAAGGCTTGAATGGTAAATTCATCGACGGGTTAAAAAACTTCGTTAAAACCCATCCAAAATCGGCAGTAAGCGGTTTTATAATCTATAACGACCTTAACAACCCAAACATTCCAATTGAGACCGTTATCGAAACTTTAAGCTATATTGATAAAAGCATTGAAAATACCAAATTTATTAAGCTGGCAACAAAACGTGTTGATGCTATTAAAGGCACTATCATAGGTAACAAGGCCACTAATTTTGCGCAAGAAACTCCTGAAGGAAAAATGGTTAATCTAACCGATTTTAAAGGGAAATACGTATTGGTAGATTTTTGGGCAAGCTGGTGTGGCCCATGCCGCCAGGAAAACCCAAATGTTGTGGCTGCATACAATCGTTTTAAAGATAAAGGATTTACTGTATTTGGTGTTTCATTCGATTCAAATAAAGCTGCATGGCAGGCCGCTATTGCAAAAGATAATTTAACATGGACCCACGTGAGCGATCTTAAAGGCTGGGGTAACGAAGCCGGCAAGATTTATAACATTACCAGTATCCCTCAAAATTTGTTACTGGATAAAGAAGGTAAAATTGTAGCAAAGAACCTTCGCGGTGCTGCCCTTGACGAAAAATTAGCCGAGCTAATAAAATAGCCGTTTTTATCAAAAAAAAACTAATTTTGCCTTGCAAATTTAATGTGTGCTAAACCATACATAAAACTAGCTTTAAGTATAAAACAAAAATTAAATTATCTATAAATTAAATTATGAAAATGAATAAAGTTGTTGCTGTTGCTTTGGCCTTTGGGGCATTTATCAATTACAGTAAAGCACAAGAACCTGTGGTGATGACAATTAACGGTAAGCCAATTTCAAAATCTGAATTTGAAGCTGTTTATCGTAAGAACAATGGTAAAGAAGTAAATAACACCACTAAATCAGTGAACGAATACGTTGATCTGTTCTCGCTTTTTAAAAGCAAAGTATTTGAAGCTGAAAGTATGGGATTGGATACTTTAACTTCATTTAAAAACGAATTGGCAGGATATCGTCGTCAATTAGCGGCACCGTATCTTACTGATAAAAACACAAACGAGAATTTATTAAATGAGGCTTACGAACGCATGAAAACAGAAGTGCGCTCAAGTCATATTTTGGTTAGAATTGATGAAACAGCTTTACCAAAAGATACTTTAGAAGGCTGGACACGCATTCACCTTATTCGTAATGCTGTATTAGGTAAAATGCCTACTGCTGCAGAGATTGCCAACTACGATAAACTATTAAAGAACCAAAGTGAAGTTTCTAAATATTTAAAAGGAAAAGATAGTTCACTTTACAAAGCAAAATTAAACTCAGTAAAATATTTAGCAGATTATTATAAAAATGCTACAGATAAGTTTATGGATATTGCACCAAAAACAAGCGATGATCCATCTGTAGTTGATAACAGAGGCGATCTTAATTTTCAAACTGCTTTTGATTTGATCTATCCTTATGAAACAGCCATGTACACTACAAAAATTGGCGATGTTAGCCAAGTTGTAAGAACACGTTTTGGTTATCATATTTTAAAAGTTTACGATAAACGCACCAACCGTGGCGAAATTTTTGTTTCACACATCATGGCTGCATTCCCTAAAAATGCAAGCGAGCAGGATAAAGCAAATGCCAAAACAAAAATTGATGAGTTGTATGGAAAATTAAAAGCAGGTCAGAATTTTGAAGAACTGGCTCGTCAGTTTAGCGATGATAAACAAACCGGTGATAGAGGCGGACAATTACAACCATTTAAAAGCGATGGCAGAAGACCAAAAAGTTTTGAAGATGCAGCATTTGCTTTAAAAGCAAACGGTGATTACTCACAACCGGTAATGACTCAATACGGCTGGCACATTATTAAACGTAACGAAGCAAAAGGTGTTCCTGAGTTTAACGAAATTAAAAATGAATTAAAAACCCGTGTAGCGCGTGATAGCCGTACACAAATGGGACGTGTTGCTTTAATTGAACGCGTAAAAAAAGAAAATAACTTTAAAGAGAATTTAAAGAACCGTGATGAGTTTAGTAAAATAATGGACTCTACTTACCTTAAAGCTACCTGGACAGCCGCACGTGCCGAAAAATTAGGAAATAAAGAGATGTTTAACTTGGGTGGCAAATCTTATACCCAAAATGAGTTTGCTAAATTCCTTGAAACACAAATGACATTCAGAAGCCCTACAGATGTAAATGAGATCATGAAAGGAATTTACAAAACGTGGGTTGAAGAAAGCATTGTGAATTTTGAAGATACGCAATTAGAGAAAAAATATGTTGACTTTAGAAATTTATTGCGCGAATACCGTGATGGAATTTTATTATTCGACTTAACTGATCAAAAAGTATGGAGTAAAGCCGTTAAAGATACAAGCGGTTTAAAAGAGTTTTATGAGAAGAATAAAAACAATTACCTGTGGGGCGAGCGCGCTGAAGTTACAACTTACAAATGTTTAGATGCTAAAATTTCTAAAGAAGTAAGAAAAATGTTGAAAGCAGGTAAAACAGAAAAAGAGATCGTTGAAACGATCAACAAACCTTCTCAGTTAAACTTAAGCGTTGAAAATGTAACGTATTTAAAAGGAGAGAATAAAAATGTAGATAACAATTGGAAAGCAGGAGTAGTTGAAAAAGATATTATTGATGAGAAAGAAAAGAAAACTTTTGTTATTGTAGTAAATAAAGTAATGCCAAAAGCACCTAAAACATTGGCTGAAAGCCGTGGTTTAGTAACAGCCGATTACCAAAACTATTTAGAAAAAGAATGGTTAGATTATTTAAAAAAGAAATACATTGTTACAGTTAATAAAGATGTAATAGCAACTATTAAATAAATTTAATGCAAGTTTAATTAACCGGCTACCTTAAAACAAAGTAGCCGGTTTTTTTTTAGAATGAAAAAAGCGTTTATATATTTTTTTCTGGCTTTAACTTCACTTAATAAAGCACAAACTTTTGAAGTGGAGCAAATAGAACAATTGTTCAGGCCACGATTGCGCCTTGAAACCAAATATATTTTCGATTCAAAATTCAGCGATACTACAGGTACATTTAATCAAAAGGATGTAAATGGTGTTTTTACATTTCCTATTAAAACAAAATTCAGTGCCGATGTTAAGCTAGATCTTAAAAGCTTAAAAATTAAAGATATTTTAAATAACAGCGTGCGCATAAAAGCTTCGCAAACCTTAGGCATTTTAAGGTTTACAGGCAGGCAGCTAAATATGGGTTTTGATAGTCTTCCTCAAAAAAATATAGCTAATGTAACAATGGGTGTTTTAGGTTTACGGCTTTCAAAAAAATACCGTGTGCAGTTTTATTCTGCCACAGTAACTATTGCAGAGCAGGATAAAACCATTAATAATGCCACTCCAAGATTTTCTGCCTTACTTGGGCAATTACATTTGCGCGGTTTAAAAAGAAATTTTTTTTATGGTATAGCTGCAACCTATAGTGATGGATTGTTTATTCCGGCGCCTTTTTTTGGCGGTAGCGAACCAATTGGCAAACGATTTGTTTTTAATTATACATTGCCTGCACAAATTAATATTCAATACAAAGACGATAAGAGAACTTTGATAACAGCCGGTGCAAGTATTGACGCTTATCGTAATGGTATTTTTTATGTTTCAAAAAGAAAGAACATGAGTTATTTCTCTGCATTAACTTATGCCAATATAAGATATAAATTTTCAAAAACACTGGTTGGCAGAATTGAAGGTGGCTATGTGTTTTATCATACTATTAAATACACAAAAACAGAAGGCGTACCAACTGATTTTAGCCTTGCGCCAACACCTTACGTGCAAATTGGTTTCAGCATTTTGTTTGGTAAGACCTTTTGGGAAAAAGTTTTTGATAATGTTATAAAAAATTAAATTACTTTTAAAGTATAAAATTGCGCTTTAGTATCTACATATTTATTTGTTTGTTTTTAGTTTCCTGTAACAAAGGAAGCCAGAAAGAAGAAGTTGTATCAAAACCTGTAGCAAAGGCCGGCAATGATGTATTAAGCCTTAATGATTATAAAGAAAATTATATTGATGTAGAATCTATAAAAGACAGCGCTATTTTAGCAAAAAAATCGATCGAAAACTGGGCCATTGAATCGCTTTTTTACCAGGAAGCAATGAGCAAATTGGTAGAAGAGGAAATTGAAATAGATAAACAGGTTGAGGCATACAAAAGATCATTGGTAAATTATATCTATCAAACGAAATTGATCGAGGCAAATTTAGATACAAACATCACCAGGCGTGAAATTGAACAGTATTATAGTGATCATGAAGAGAATTTTATTCTTAAAGAAAATATTGTTAAAGTGCATTACTTCAAAATCCCTGTAAAAGCTGCCGGTCTCGAAAAAATGAAACGTTTGTTGCGTACTTACGTTTATGCGCCAAAAGATGTTGAGCCTTTAAAAACATTAGCCGTGCAAAATGCGGAGAATTTTTTTATGAATGATAGCACCTGGTTGTATCTTGAAGATATTAAAAAAGAAATTCCAAAACTAAGAGAACAGCCTGATTTTAATTTAGGCCAGGGTAGGATAGTGGAGTTTAGTGACGATCTGTACTATTATTATTTGAGAATTACAGAGGTGAAAGTGAAGAACGGCTTATCGCCTCTTACATTTGAAAGACAGAATATTAAAAATTTTATTATCAATAAAAAGAAAACAGAGTTAATAAATCAATACAAATTTCAATTACTCGAAAAAGCTAAAACAGAAAAAACCTTTGAGGTTTACAAATAACCTCCCAAAAACCGTTAAAACAAATTTATTTTATCTTTCGTTAACAATCTTTTTTAGACATGCTTATTTGCTTTAATGATATTTGATTTAAAATATCCCAAACATGAAGGCAATTATTATTTTAGGTTTAAGTACACTGGTACAAACTGCGTTTTCGCAGCAACAGCAACAAATTCAAAATCGTAATATTTTGGTGAATAATTTGAGCAATGTTAATTATGTTAACGTTGCTGTTTTAAGCAATATACAGGTAAACTTTAATAACAACGAGCAAAAGCAACAGCTAAGAAATATTTCTCGTGCAACTCCGGTTCGTAGGGTTACACAGGTTAGAACAAATAATACTGTAGCGCGAAATCCTACACCACAGGTTCGTCGCCATTCACGACCAAGACCTCGTACTGCAAATACAACCCCCGTAAATAATCCACCGCTTCAGGTGGTAAATGTTGTTAACGTTCCCGAAACAAATCAAGTGCTTACAGCAACCGGTATTAATGCTTCTGCACAAAATCCGGGTTTAGGAAATGGTTTTGATATTCAAACACAAGGTATCTCTAATATTGCGAATGTAGATGGCAATCCTTTTGTTCAACAAAAAAGCAATGAGAGTAAAGAAATTTTGCAGGTAAATACAAACGTAGATCTTTCATTAAATTTAAAAGGTTCATCGGTTGTTCGTTCGAGAGCAGGTTCATCATCATCTTCTTCTTCTTCACGTTCAAGATCGCATACCTTCAGTAAAAAAATGGCGAAATTCAAACGTAACTTTTTTGGTAAATTATCTTCGCATAAAAAAGGAAATCACTGTTTAGATCTTTGCTTTAACTGGAAATAATATTTTGCCGAAGGTATCGCTTTTGGTTATATGCTGCGTTCTAAGCGCTTGTAAATATTACAATATTCCAAACATTTCGACTAAAGTTTTTCAGATCGATCTGATTAAAACTTATTTATCACGATTCTGTGATACTCAAAAATATTTTTTTTAGGATTAAAATAAACGAATAATTTTTTTTCGCTATTCACCCCATCAGCTTCTATGCTTTTTAAGATCATTTCAAAATCAAAAGAAAAATTTGCCAGCGTATTGGTGTTAGTTGAAAATATTATTGTTTGATTTTTAGTTGATTTACTTTCAACAATAAGTGTATATTCTTTATTTAATTCCAGGGTCGCTTCCATTTCGTCCCCTCTTCCGGTTACTTGCATTATTCCGTTACACATTAAAGTATAATTTGCGGTAACATACATTAATTCTTTATCTATAAATTTCCCACTAATTGATAAGGATTGTGAATTTGAAATTTTGCAAACAAATAAAAATAAAATGCAGATCATCTTTTTTAAGTTTGATGTTTTCATAATGCGTGTTTTTACATAATAGCTTAACACACATCCTGCCAAAATCAAAAATCAAGTCAAATCAAGGGTTCTGAGAAGTAATGCACTAGTATTTTTCCAAAAAACGGACTATTTTTCCATTTTCTGGTTAAACAAAAAGCCATTACTTTTTTTAGTAATGGCTTTTTTTGAATAGTTAGATATTAGTTTAAAGAGTTCCCCTTAAGGCTTGTTCTCTTTCAATAGATTCGAATAAGGCTTTAAAATTGCCGGCGCCAAAGCCTTTAGCGCCCATACGTTGAATTACTTCATAAAATAAAGTAGGGCGGTCTTCTACCGGTTTTGTAAAGATCTGTAACAAATAACCTTCTTCATCTGCATCTACCAAAATAGATAGTTTTTGAAGCTCTTTAATATCTTCTTTCATAATATCCATGTGCACACCTAAGCGTCTTGGAATATCATCGTAATAAGCTTGTGGAGGTGGAGGTAAGAATTCAACACCGCGTGCCTTTAATTCAGAAACAGTTTTAATGATATCGTCTGTTGCTAAAGCCAAATGTTGTACACCTGCACTCTCATAAAAATCAATATACTCTTCAATTTGCGATTTCTTTTTTCCTTCAGCAGGCTCATTAATAGGAAATTTAATGCGACCGTTACCATTGCTCATTACTTTACTCATTAAAGCAGAGTATTCGGTTGTAATTTGTTTGTCATCAAAACTTAAAAAGTTTACAAAGCCCATCACGTCTTCATACCATTTTACGGTAGCATTCATTTGGTTCCAACCTACATTTCCAACCATATGATCAATAAATTTTAAGCCAACAGGTGTAGGATTGTAATCACTTTTCCATTCTTTAAAGCCCGGTAAAAATGCACCTTTATAATTTTTGCGCTCAACAAACATATGTACGGTTTCACCGTAAGTATAAATACCAGAACGAACTACCTCACCATGCTCGTCTTTTTCAACGGTTGGCTCCATAAATGGTTTTGCACCACGTTTGGTTGTTTCTTCAAACGATTTACGTGCGTCCTCTACCCAAAGTGCAATTATTTTTACGCCATCACCGTGTTTTTTAACATGCTCTCCAATTGGCGAATTGCTGTTTAACGCGGTAGTTAATACTATGCGAATTTTATCTTGTTTTAAAACATAAGAGCAACGGTCTTTTAAACCTGTTTCTAATCCTGCATAAGCATAAGATTGAAAACCAAAAGCTGTTTTATAATAATGAGCCGATTGTTTGGCGTTGCCAACATAAAACTCAACATAATCTGTTCCTAATAAGGGCAAAAAATCCTGCGCGCCTTCAAATATTTTTTCTAAACCGTATTCTACGTTTTTTATTTCTTTTGACATTTTTAAAGTTTTTAGTTATTAATAAATTGTCAATTGTAAATTCATACAATTGTAAATGGAGTGGGATGTTATTTAACTCCACATAGCCATAGAAAGGGCCCTTAATATTTTACGGTTTGACATTATTCAATCAAATATAACTATTAAAAAAACATGGTAAAACCTAAAATGTTTAGGAAATAGCACTTTTCTGCCAAATTCTTAATTCAAACGATAAAAAAAGAAGAAAACAGCTGCTGCTGCCCATTTTTTATCTACGTTTTGAAAATGACCAATGGTACTGTAGTTCTGGTTTTGAACCGTTCCGTCGCTTTTTACATAGCCAATAGTAGAGTAGTTAGAGTTTTGAACGGTACCATCGTCTTTAATATAGCCAATGGTGCTGTAGTTTTGATTTTGAACAGTGCCATCGCTTTTTACGTAACCAATGGTTGAATAATTTTGGTTTTGAACTGTGCCATCCTTTTTAAAATAACCAATGGTTCCGTAATTTGAATTTTGAACTGTTCCGTCATCCTTTATGTAACCGGCTGTTCCGTAATTACTATTTTGAATGGTTTGCGCAAAACTGCTAACGGCTATAAAAACAAATACAAATAGAATAAACTTTTTCATGTTATTGTAATTTTAAATTAAATTTCCATAAAGGTCAAAATCACTTGCTTCGGTAATTTTTACATTTGCAAAATCACCAATACGTACATAGGTATCACCAACTGCTTTTACCAATACTTCATTATCCACATCAGGGCTGTCAAACTCTGTTCTTCCAATAAAAAAATCGCCTTCTTTTCTGTCAAATAAAACTTTGTAGGTTTTACCAATTTTATCCTGGTTTAGTTTGTAAGATATTTCCTGCTGCACGGCCATTACAGCATCTGCACGTTTACGTTTTACTTTTTCCGAAACATCATCTTTTAATAAATGTGCGTGTGTATTTTCTTCGTGCGAGTAGGTGAATATTCCAAGGCGCTCAAATTTACTGTCCTCAACCCAACGTAGCATTTCTTCGTGGTCTTTCTCCGTCTCGCCCGGATAACCTGCAATAAGTGTTGTACGAATAGCAATGCCAGGTACTTTATCACGGATTTTATTTACAACATCAATTGTTTTTTGTTTGGTGATTCCACGGCGCATGCTTGTCAACATATTATCACTAATATGCTGCAATGGCATATCCAAATATTTTGTTACGTTCTTTTTCGCATTCATCACATCCAGCACTTCCATCGGAAAACCGCTTGGGAAAGCATAATGTAAGCGCAACCAGTCAATACCTTCTATATCGCTTAATTTATCTAATAAAGACGCTAATTCGCGTTTTTTATAAATATCCAATCCGTAATAAGTAAGATCTTGCGCTATTAATAATAATTCTTTAGTGCCTTTACCGGCAAGTATTTTTGCGCGGTTCACCAACTCATCCATTTCAACACTTACGTGCTTGCCACGCATTAATGGTATAGCGCAAAAACTGCAAGGCCTGTCGCAACCTTCACTTATTTTAAAATAGGCATAGTGTTGTGGTGTTGTCAATAAACGTTCGCCAACTAATTCATGCTTGTAATCTGCTTTTAGTGTTTTTAAGATCTTAGGTAATTCGCGGGTGCCAAAGTAAGCATCTACTTCAGGTATCTCTACTTCAAGATCTTTTTTATAGCGCTCGCTTAAGCAACCGGTAACGTATACTTTTTCAACGGCGCCTTCTTTTTTTGCTTCTACATAACGTAAAATAGTATCAATACTTTCCTGTTTGGCATTATCAACAAAACCACAGGTATTTATAATTACAATTTGATGGTCATCGCCTTCACCTTCATGCTCAACATCAAATTTATTTGCTTTTAACTGACCCATTAATACTTCACTATCAACAAGATTCTTGCTGCAGCCAAGTGTTACTACGTTTACTTTGTTCTTTTTTAAAGTTTTGGTTTTCATTATTAGGGCAAAGATACCAAATAATGGGTATTTTAAAGCCTTAAAAAGCGTTCTATTTTAGCAAAATAAGCCAAATACAACATTTTTTATAATTAGCATGATAATTAAAAGTATACAGTACCATTTATTCGCCTGTTTTTTGATAGCAGTTTTGTTTTTTCTTCCGTTTAAAACAATAGCACAAAATAAGCCAGATTCTCTTTTAAGGGTTTATAATTCCTCTATGGCAGATAGTAGTAAATTAAAAGCACTCAATACACTTTTTTTAAGCTATCAGGCAACAAACGATAGCCTTGCTGCTAAATATGCGGCCATGGCCATTAGTTTTGGCTCAAAATGCAAAGATGTTAAGGGTTACGCAACAGCTTTGTGCCAAAAAGGTTTGTACGAAGGTAGGCATGGTAATTTTGATAGTAGTGAATTTTACCTCTCAAGCGCAATAATTCAATTTACTTCTATCAAAGATAATAAGGGTCTGGCATCCTGTAATTTAGGCTTCGGATTAAATATGTACGACCAATCTAAATTTAAAGAAGCACTTACTTATTTTTTAAACTCCTTAAAATTACGTGAACAGATAAAAGATAAAAAAGGAATTGCAACCTCTTATACATGGATTGGAAATGTATATAACAATGGCTTACATAAACCAAACGAGGCAATTGAATATTATAATGAAGCTTTAAAAATATATTTAGAAACAAATGATGAAAAAGGAATTGCCTCGGCATACAATAATTTAGGTAACATAAATTACTTTCTTCAAAAATACAATGAGGCTAAGGCATATTACTTAAAGTCTGCTGAGTTAAAAGAAAAATTAAATGATAAAAAGGGTTTATCAAATACATATAATAATTTAGGAAACGTTTCGGCGGCTTTAAAAGATTTTGTAAACGCGATAAACTATTTTACCAAAGCTATGGATCTTTATGATCAGTTCGGTGATAGTGCTGGCGTAGTGAGTGAATATATAAATATTGGAAACGTTTATTTTGACCAAGGAAATTATAAAGAATCTATTGTCTACAACACAAAGGCATTTGAGATTGCCAAACAAATAAATTATCGCGAAGGCTTGCGCGAAGCCTCTTACGAGATGGCTATCTGTTATGAAGAGATCAATAATGACACAAAGGCTTTAGAGTATTTTAAATACAGTACTGTTATGAACGATAGTATTTTAAATAAAGATTTTAATGATCAGATAGTAGAGATGGAAACCAAATATCAAACTGATAAAAAAGAACTTGAAAATAAAGAGCTTAAAAGCTTAAATACAATAAAAGAATTAGAGATAGAAAAACAAAAGCAAGGCAATTTTATACGAACGATCATTATTATTTCTATAATAATTTTGCTGGTATTGTTAAGCCTTGCCGGTCTTGCCTTTTATCGTAAAAAACAAATTGAGCAAAAGGCCATTATTAATGAAGAGATTGCCAGGCAAAAAGATATTCGTTCAAAAGCAGTAATTGAGGCTGAAGAAAAAGAAAGGATCCGGATAGCAAAAGATCTGCATGATGGTGTTGGCCAATTGCTTTCAGCCGCAAAATTAAATTTAAGCAGTCTTGAAAGTAAATTAAAGATCAGTGATAAAGAGCAGGATATTGCTTTAAAAAATGCCATAAGTCTTGTTGACGATTCGGTAAAAGAAGTAAGAACGGTTTCTCATAACATGATGCCAAATACTTTGTTAAAATTAGGATTGGCAAGCGCTGTAAAAGAATTTATTACCAAGATCCAGGGTATGCCTAATTTAAAAGTAAACCTCGAGATAGTTGGAATGGACAACCGCTTAGAGCAGGAAAAAGAAACGGTTTTATATCGCGTTATACAGGAAATTGTTGCAAACATTATAAAACATGCCAAAGCAAGCGAATTAACCTTGCAGCTAATAAGAGATGACAAAGAACTATCCATAATCATTGAAGATAACGGTGTAGGTTTTGACACGTCTAAAATAAATGCTTTTGAAGGTATTGGATTAAAAAATATTATTTCAAGAATAGAATTTATAAACGGTTCGGTACATTTTGATTCTACCCCCGGCAGGGGCACCAATGTAATTGTTGAAGTACCTGTTGTGTAAATAAAATAAATTTTTTTAAGCAAAGGCATTGTCTTATATTTAAATGCAATATGAGATTTGCTAAAATTATTTTGTTTTTTACCTTGTTTTTGTTTGCCGGAAAAGCATCTGCGCAGGATAAAAAATATATTGATAGTTTAGTTTCGCTCACCAATTCTAACATCGATTCTGTTCGGTTTAATGCCTACACTTATTTATCATGGAATTTAAAAGAAACCGATAAAACGCTTGCTTTTAAATATGCCAATCAGTTATTGGATGAAGCTACTAAGCAAAATAATTTAAAATGGATGGCCCGCGCTTTAAGCGATATTGGCAGTATTTATTTGTTTAAAGGAGAGATCACAAAGGCCATGGAATATGCCGAAAAAGCACTCCAAATTGCTCGTAAAGCTGGTAACAAAAAGGATCTTGCAGGCGCCTTAGTAAATTTAGCAAGTATTAAAAGTCACAACAATCAATACGACGATGCGCTTGAATTGGAGTTGGAAGCTTTAAAATTATACGAAGAGCTTAAAAAAAATTATTACATAGCATTTACCTGTAATACTATTGCTTCTACTTACAATAGTATTGGCGATCCTAAAATGAGCAACACATATTTAAATAAAGCTATTGCTATAAATAAAACCAGGCCTGATGTAATGGCAATAACAATGGGTATGTTAGGTGATAATTTTAAAAACCTTAATAAAAATGATTCAGCAATTTATTTTTACAAAGAAGCAAAAAAAATGTTTGAAAAAATTGGTGATCAAAGTGGCATTGCAACAGCTTGCAATAATTTAGGGGTTGTTTATCAAAGCATGGGTGATCTTAAAAATGCAGAGTTGCAGTATAAAGAATCCATACAGCGAAGTAAAGAGTTTGAAAGTTTAGAAACACTGGCATTTGCTGAAATAAGTCTGGCAAGTTTGTATATTGAAAAAGGAAATTACGATGAAGCCGAAAAAATTTTAATAAACGCTTTAAACGCCGGAAAAGAACTGGGTAGCGGCGAAACAGAACTAAATGCCTATAAATATTTAACAGAGCTATATATCCATAAAAAAGACCCTGAAAAAGCAATGCTTTATTTTGAAAAGCACTCGGCCATGAAAGATTCGGTTTTTACAAGCGATTTGGCCTTACGTTTTTCTGAAGCACAAACAAAATTTGATGTTGAGAAAAAAGATCTGGAGCTGGCTAAGAATAAAGCAGAGATCGAAGCGCAGGAAAAACAGAATTTTATTAAGAACATAATTATTTTTTCAGGTGTTGTTTTAATGATATTATCTGCAACGCTTGGTTTTATGATCTATCGTAAAAAGCAGGTACAACAAAAGGCAAAACTGGATGCGGAAATAGCTTCTCAAAAAGAGATCCGTTCAAAAGCAATTATTGAGGCGGAAGAAAAAGAACGTCGTCGCATTGCACAGGATCTGCATGATGGTGTAGGACAAATTTTATCGGCCGCTAAATTAAATTTAAGTGGTTTGGAGTCGCAGATAATTTTAAACAACGATAAGCAAAAAGAAGCTTTTAAAACTGCTTTAGATCTTATTGATGATTCTGTTAAGGAAGTAAGGACCGTTTCTCACAATATGATGCCAAATACCCTTTTAAAATTAGGATTGGCAAGCGCTATAAAAGAATTTATTACAAAGATACAGGGAACTCCGAATTTAAAAGTAAATTTAGAGATAGTTGGATTGACCGAAAGAATAGAGCAGGAAAAAGAAACAGTACTTTACAGGGTAATACAGGAAGTGGTGTCTAATATTATAAAGCATGCAAAAGCCACCGAAATTGGACTGCAATTGATAAAACATGAAAAAGAAATATCGATCATCATTGAAGATAACGGTTTGGGATTTGATACCTCTAAAATAAATTCATTTGAAGGAATTGGTTTAAAAAATATAATTTCGAGAATTGAATTTATAAATGGAACTGTTCACTTTGATTCAACTTTAAATAAAGGAACAACAGTAGTAATAGAAGTAAAGGCATAATGAAATTTTTCAGGGAATATTTCAGATTCATGATACCATTGTATTTATTGGTAGGATTGATCATTATTGGTACTATTGGCTATATAGTAATAGATGGCTATACCTTGTTAAACGCCTTTTACATGACTATTATCACTATAGCTACAGTTGGTTATGGCGAAGTTGAGCCCTTGTCAGTTGCCGGTAAAATGTTCACCTCCTTTTTAATTATAACAAGTTTTATTACATTTGCTTATGCCGTATCATCTATCACTAAATTTATTGTAGATGGCGAGCTCAATGTATTTTTTAAAAACAAACGTTTGAACGCAGCAGTAGAAAAATTAACAGATCATGTTATCATTTGTGGCTATGGCCGTAATGGCAAACAGGCCGCGCAAATTTTGAAGAAGCATGATAAACGTTTTGTTGTGATCGAAGATGATGAGAAAGTAACAACTGGTATCAATCACCGTTTCTCTGATCTTGTTTTAAAGGGTGATGCCACCCAGGATGAAGTCCTTTTAAAAGCCGGTATCTTAAAAGCAAAAGCTTTAATTACTACTTTACCAACAGATGCTGCCAATGTGTTTATTGTACTAACGGCAAGAAATTTAAATCCAAAACTAACGATAATTTCACGTGCAAGCGATGATGGAAGTGACGCCAAATTAAAAATTGCCGGTGCTGATAATGTGATCATGCCTGATAAAGTAGGCGGTGCACACATGGCCAGTTTAGTAATGAAACCCGATGTAATGGAATTTCTGGATCTTATTACCGCTCAAAGAGCCGATAGCATTAATTTAGAAGAGATCTCATTTGAATCCATTTCTGATTCGTTAAAAAATAAAACGTTAAAGGATCTTGAAATAAGAAATAAAAGCGGTGCCAATATTATTGGTTTTAAAACTGTTTCCGGTGATTATATTGTAAATCCAAGTGCCGATACGCAGATCATTCCGCAATCAAAAATATTTGTTTTAGGTGCGCCTGATCAGATCAAAAAGCTAAAAGATCTTTTGGTAGAGTAGCATCCGGCGATGGAACGCTGATAACACAGATTTAGCGGATTAAACGCAGATTTTTATTTCTCTAATCAGAATTTTTGTAGCTTATCAGTGAAAATCAGCCTAATCAGCGTCATCTGTGTTCCATAACGTGATCTAAACCGGATCTACATCAATTGATATCCTATACTTCCAGTCTTTAAAATTATTTTGCAGATCGTTTAAGGCATTAAAAATGATCTGGCGAGTACTTAATGTAGTTTCTTTTTTAGAGGTTTTAATTAAAATACGCTTATAATACTGGTTCTTGATCCTTGATATCAAAGGGAATTCAGGTCCTAATAAATTCTCATTAAAAGTTGGTTTTAATAACAAAAATAACTCATTAGCTAAATGATTTACTTCATTCACATCTTTAGAAATAACATTTATTTCGAATAGGCGTGAAAAAGGTGGGTAATTGAATTGCTGTCTTTCAGCTAAAGTATCTGCAAAAAAGTTCTTTATTTTGTTTTCAGAAATATAATTAATTACATGATGTTGCGGCTGTGTTGTTTGAATAAACACTTTCCCTTTCTCCTTATCTCTGCCTGCGCGACCTTTAACCTGTGTAATTAATTGAAACGCTTTTTCAAACGATCTGAAATCAGGAAAATTTAAAATAGAATCGGCATTTAAAACGCCAACAACGCTTACGTTATTAAAGTCAAGACCCTTTGTAACCATTTGTGTGCCTATTAAAATATCGATTTGTCCGCTTTCAAAATCATCTATTAATTGTTTATAGGCATATTTACTGCGAGTACTGTCAAGATCCATGCGTGCTACTTTTGCTTTTGGAAAAAGCACTTCAATATCCTCTTCAATTTTTTCGGTACCCATGCCTTTGTATTGTAAATTATTGCTGCCGCATGCACTACAGGTTTTTGGCGGGGCAATTGAATAACCACAATAGTGGCAGGTTAATTTTTGAGAGTGTTTATGATAAATCAACGATACATCGCATTGTACGCAATGCGGCACATGCCCACACTGTTTACATTCGGTATAAGGCGCAAAGCCTCTTCTGTTTTGAAATAAAATGACTTGCTGTTTTTTTGAGAGTGCATTTTCAATAGCATTAAATAAAGGTGGTGTTAAACAGGCCTTCATTTGGTTAGAGCGTTCAAAGAAATTCATATCGCAAATTTCAATGTTGGTGCCGCCACTTTCAACGTATTGTGTGTTTAATTCAACCAAAGTATATTTTGATTGAGAAGCATTATAAAAACTTTCTACAGAAGGTGTAGCGCTTCCTAATAATACCGGAGCTTTATGCAATGTTGCTAAATATAAAGCAGAGTCTCTTGCATTATAGCGTGGAGAAGGATCGTGTTGTTTGAAAGAATTATCATGTTCTTCATCAACTATTATCAACCCTAAATTGTCAAAAGGCAAAAATAAACATGAGCGCGCGCCTAAAATTATCTTATACTGTTTCTCGTTTCCTGTTTCTTGTTCCTCTACAGATCTGTCTTGAGTCTTGAGTCCTTTATCATTTGTCCCAAGCAAAATGTTATTCCATATCTCCACACGTTCGTTCTCACTAAAGCGTGAGTGATAAACGCCCACCTGTTCACCAAATACAGCTCTTAACCGCGTTATTAATTGTGTAGTTAAAGCAATTTCAGGAATTAAAAATAAAACCTGTTTGCCTTCTTTTATAGTATCTTTTATTAATTGAATATAGATCTCTGTTTTTCCGCTTCCTGTAACGCCGTGTAAAAGCACCGGTTTATTTTCTCTAAAACCTGCTTTTGTTTTTTCATAAGCATCTTGTTGTGCTTTACTTAATGCTTTAATAGTGTTGTTGCTTTTTTCAAACAGCAAGCGTCCAACTTCAAATTGTTCTTCAATAAATATTTGCTTTTTTACGAGGGCTGAAATAGCTGCAGTTTCAACCTTTTTAGCGATTTCGGTTTTTTTGATCCAGCCATTTGTAATAACCTCTTTATTTTTTTGTAATTGTAAAAAGTAAAGTAAGGCCTCCGCTTGTTTAAATGCTTTTTTTTCTAACTGATCTAATGTTTCACTTAATATTTTTTCGTTCTTATATTTTTCTTCAAGCCTAATAAATGAAACTAATTTTGGTTTGTATTTATCTTTTACATCTTCATAAACAATAATGGCTCTTTTCTTTATTAAGTTATTAATGATGCCTTGTGCTGACTTTTGTTTTAAAAGTTGCGCCACATCATCAAAACTTAAATTACTTGTTGCATGAAGTGTTTCAATTAAAAAATGTTCTTTATCGTTAAAATAGCTATGATCTATTTCTTCAAAATTAAATTCAGGATTTAACTGCACATGTGAAGTGCTGCTTAATTTTAGGCCCGATGGCAAAGCAGCATTCATTACATCTCCGGGGTTGGCGCAATAATAGAACGCTATCCAGTCCCAGAATTTTAATTGTGTTTCATTTACGATCGGGTGATCGTCTAAAACAGTATCAATGTATTTTGCCTGGTATTCTTTTGGCGCGTTAGAATGGATCTTATAAATAATACCGGTATAAATTTTTGTTTTGCCAAACTGAACTAAAACGCGTTTGCCAATTTCTACAGCTTCATTTAATTCTTTAGGCACCCTGTAAGTGTATTTGTTTGGCACACTTAAAGGAACAATAACATCTGCAAATAATGTATCGTTTTGCATTAACTTATAAGGTAAGCTAAAATTATTCCACCGGCCATCATTAATACTTTTGTTTTATTATATTTATGATGTTCACTTGTTTCAAATAAAATAGCAGTTGAAATGTGTAAGAAAATACCAATAACAACAGCAAAGGCAATTTGACTATAGGTTTGGTAGTTATTTAAACCGAATGTTTGCAACACATAGCTTGTAAAATAACCTAGTGGTGTCATAATAGAAAAGAGCAGGAGCAGACCCCATTTTTTTGAATTCTTTGATTCATGCTCTTTTAATAAAGAAACAAAGGCAATGGTAATTGGAATATTGTGTAATGCAAGGCCTAAGATCAATTGATTGTTGATGGTTGAAGTTTGATCAGCCTTTAAATTATAAATTGGCAAACCTTCTAAAAATGAGTGAAGCAATAGGCCAATAATAATGCCTTTTGGTAAATGATTCTTACATTCGCTGCTGTGTAAGTGAACATGGCCATGCTCTATACCTGTGCTAAAAGTGTCTATTAATAATTGTATGCAAAATCCAAGTACAATAAACAGTCCCATTTGTTTTACATTGCCCAACTCAAATGCTTCGGGTAATAAATGGATGATGGAAAGTGCAAATAGATAGGCCGCGCTAAAAGCAAGCAGCAAGCGTAAGTTGGTTTGATTGATCTTTATCTGTAAAGCAATACCACCAGCCAAAACAATTGGCGCAATTAAACAAATTATGGAAAAGATAGGATTCAATTTATTTTTTAAATAAGATGATTAAACGTTCTGAGGTCTGTGCATTAAAGTTATCTAATTTATAACTACCAAACACTTTTTCTATTTTTAAACCTGCTTTTTGGGCAAAATCTTCAAAATCATTTTTCATAAATAGAGAAACCGATTCTTCAAAATAATAATCTTTGCCTTTATTTGTGAACTCAATACGTTTTAAAATAGCTTTATCAATTATTTTTTTCTGGATGTTAAAGGTGATATCTTCTCTTTGTTCAGTATAGGTTGGTTTAAGGCCCGCCATTACTTTTTCTGAATTAAAAAAATCTAAAACAAAAACTCCATTTGGTTTTAACGCTTTTGCAATATTTTTAAATACGGTATAATTATCATTATAGTTCTCAAAATAGCCAAAGCTTGTAAAAAGATTAAATACCGCATCAAAATAATTTATCCTGAATGGATCACGCATGTCGTGTACATAAAAGTCTAAAGTTGGATTACTGTGCAGATTCGCTTCTTTTATACTATTACGTGAAAGATCGGTACCTATTACGTTTAATCCTCGTTTATTAAGCGCAACGGCATGTCTTCCTTTTCCGCAGGCGAGATCCCAAACTCTTGCATTTTTAGAAAGGTTTAAATGTGAGCAAAGGTTATCAATAAAAAATCCTGCTTCGTCTTCGTTGCGGTTATTATACAGTAAATGATAATACGGAGAATTGAACCAATCTTTAAACCACTCTGCAGATTTCATCGCGTAAAGGTACTAAAAATAAAAACCACCAATAATTGTGGTGGTTCTTATTTATGAATTTTTTGTTTTAATCTAACTTGCTTTTGCTTTTACAAACTGAAATTTCTCGTATTTTTTACGGCCTAAGTTAAAGTCGCCACGGTATTTTGGGCCGCTTACTTTTGCGCTACGTGTAAATTTAAGTTTAGAAACATCTCCGCCTTTTGCCGCAACTGCTTCTTTTATACTGGCTTGTAATTTTTTAGCACGGGCCATAGCCAGGTTTTTATTGCTTTTACGGCATGGTACACGCGAAGCACTTGAATTGATCTTAACGGTTACTGTTTTTTGTTTGCTTAATTCCACAACTTTATCAATAAAATTCGTCCAAATTGCATCTGCGTCATTAATCTTCTTTTTATTGTAAGTGAAATAAAATTCAAACTCGCTTGGAGGAAGATCAGATGGAACATCGGTACTTGTATTGGTAGTATTGTTGTTATTACTTGCAATAGCAGGCTGGCCTATCAATAAGGTTTTGCTTATTGCCTTAGCAGATTTTGCAGGTGTAGTAAAGCTTGTTTCTTCAGAAGTAGAAGATTCGCTTATTGCCATTAATTTGTATTTGGTACCGGCAGTTAATGCAATTCCTTTTGCAAATCCCTTCTCATCTGTAGTTGCATCTATTTTACCACCATCAGCATCTGTTAGTGTTACAGAGGCATTGGCAATTCCTTTCTTTGTTTTAGAGTTTTTTACAACAACATCTAATAATATTTCTTTCGCTTCTGACGCTGTAGAAGTGCCTCCATCAACATACAAGATCTGATTTATTACTTTTCCTGATTTTAATCCAATAGTACTTAATTCGGCAACAGGAGATTTTTTACCATTTACTTCTGCAACTACGGAGTATTTTTTCTCAGGTTTTAAATTTACAGCATCGTATTTTCCTTGTGCATTGGCATTGATAGTTTGTGCTTCGCCACCAATTTCCTGTAAAATTATTTTTGAACCAACTACCGGTTTTTTTGACTTACTGTTGTCTAAAACAACAGGGCTAAGGGTAATTGTTTTTTTCTTGGCAGCAATTTTTCCTAATAATTTAACGGGCTCTAAATTAACCTCACGTGCAATTTCCTGGTAAGTAAGATCGCCTGTTACAAAAACATCTTCATTGTAAAATTCTTCGCCGGCAGGCGCTTGATAAGAAAAGTTGTATTCTTTACCCGGAGGTAAAATGGTAGCAAATGTTCCGTTAATTAATTTAGGTCGGTAAGAACCAACAGTTTCGCCTGTTTGTTTATCTTTTACAATAATGGTAATATCTTCAGGTAACTTTTCTCCATCTGCAGGAATGATCTGACCCTTAAATAAAGCAAGCGGTTTTTCTTTTGCGCCCGGAATAGAAATCATGTAAATATCTTTCTCACCATAACCACCATCTTTTGCAGATGATAAATAACTTCTTTTTCCATCAGGCGAGGTTACAAAATAAATATCATCATCAGTAGTATTGATAGGATAGCCAAGGTTGGTCACTTCTGAAAATTTATTGTCAGGATTTAAAGTGGCAAAGAAAATATCATAGCCTCCCATTGTTTTATGACCGTTTGATGAAAAGAAAAATGTGATACCATCAGGATGGATGAACGCACCATCTTCATCATATTCTGTATTGATTGATGGGCCCATGTTCAATGCTTTACTCCAAATACCATTTGGTAATCTTAAACAACGGTAAATATCTTTTCCACCATAACCACCCGGTCTGTCTGACACAAAAAATAAAATATTACCATCTGCACTTAAACAGGCGTGCGATTCCTGGTATTTTGAATTTACATCAGATCCAAATTCTTTTAAGCTTGTCCAATCCTTACCGTCAAAATTACTATAGTAAATATTTCCGGCCATTCCTTCGCCACCATCTTTGTAAAGTATTAATGTTTGCCCATCCGGACTCAAATTAATAACGGCATCCATACCGTTGGTATTAATGTTGGGAGAGATAGATTGTGGTGAAGACCATTTGCCGTTGTCATCTTTGTACGAAACCATTACATCTTCGTTGTACAAGCCGTTCACTTCTTTAAAACCTCCTGTTGTATTAGGGCGACGCGTTGTAAAGATCAGCATACGCTCATCTGCACTTAATACAGGGCTGTAATCGGGATATTGACTGTTCACACTATCGCCAAGATTAGTGATCTGCACATTCATTGGGTAAGATGTTAGCTCTTTTGCGTAAGTGGCAGTTTCTTTATGGCGCACCACCAGCTTCATCCATTCTTTATCTTTTGCGCTTACATATTTTTTAAATTCATCGTATTGTGCAATTGCTTCGTCAAATTTGTAGTTAATATGTAAGGCCTCGCCATAATACAAATGCGCTAATGGCGCGGCTGCTTTTTCACTGGCATCATCTGTTCTGTAAGTACGTGAAACATTCTTTACAGCTTTTTCAAGGTATTGTTCTGCTTTTGCTTTTTGTAAGGCAGAATGTAAGTAGCAAACTCCCAGCATGTAATTTACATTGGCATTGTTAGAATCCAATGCATAAGCAGCTTCAAAATTTTCCTGCGCCAAAATAAAATTATCCTCAAGCAATAGGTAAGATCCTTCAAGAAAATAATCTTTGTAAGAACCACTTGATTTTATTTGGGCTTGTATAAAAAGTGTAAACGAAAGTAAAATTAAGGTAAAGAGATTTCTCATTTTATTCTTTTAAAGAAGCAAAGATATAATTATATTTCAAAAAACGGGGTTTTAACAGGCAAATGTTCATGTTTTGTCGAAGGTGTTTACAAAGTATAATTGCTTTTTTATGGTTTAAAATAGTTTAATATTTATATTTGCGCCCCATTAGATAGAATGACCTTTACAGAGGAAATAAACAGACGCAGAACTTTTGCCATTATTGCACATCCAGATGCAGGTAAAACAACATTAACCGAAAAGTTATTGTTATTTGGCGGTGCTATACAAACAGCAGGCGCCGTAAAATCAAATAAGATCAAAAAATCTACAACCTCCGATTTTATGGAGATAGAGAAACAACGTGGTATCTCGGTATCTACCTCGGTTATGGCTTTTGATTATAAAAATTACAAAGTAAATATTTTAGATACTCCCGGCCACGAAGATTTTGCCGAAGATACCTATCGCACACTTAGCGCGGTAGATAGCGTTATAATGGTGATTGATTGTGTAAAAGGTGTTGAACCACAAACCCGCAAATTGCTTGAGGTTTGCCGTATGCGCAACACGCCTGTTATTGTATTTATCAATAAAATGGATAGGGAAGGCCAAAATCCTTTTGATCTTTTAGATGAAATTGAAAAAGAGTTAAAGATCAAAGTACGCCCGCTTACATGGCCAATAGGCATTGGTAAATCATTTAAAGGCGTTTATAATTTAACCGAAAAGTCACTTAATCTTTTTACCGGTGATAGTAAAACAACTGTTGAAGAGCGTTTAAAGATAGCAGACATAAATGATAAAGAGATTGACAGCAGAGTAGGTGTTGATTTTGCGGAGCAATTAAGAGCAGATGTTGATCTGATAGATGGTGTTTATGATACATTGGATACTAAAAAATATTTGGAAGGAATTATAAGCCCTGTATTTTTTGGAAGCGCGGTAAACAACTTTGGTATCAACGAATTGTTGGATTGCTTTGTGGAAATAGCGCCCGGACCAAAAGAACGCGATACCGATAATGGCATTGTAAAACCCGATGATAAAAAATTCAGTGGTTTTGTATTTAAGATCCACGCCAATCTTGATCCTAAACACAGAGATAGGATAGCGTTTTTAAGAATTTGTTCAGGTACTTTTGAAAGAAATAAATATTACCATCACGTGCGCGATAAAAAAGAGTTGCGTTTTAGTAACCCAACGGCTTTTATGGCACAGCAAAAATCAATCATTGATGAGGCTTTTCCGGGTGATGTAATTGGTTTATATGATGCCGGTAATTTTAAGATAGGAGACACCTTAACAGAAGGGGCTAACTTTCAATTTAAAGGAATTCCAAGCTTTTCACCGGAATTATTCAGGTATGTAAATAATACAGATCCAATGAAAACTAAACAGCTTCAAAAGGGCCTGGAACAGCTTACAGACGAAGGTGTGGCGCAATTATTTACGCGTAAAGTTGATGGCAGAAAAGTAATTGGTACCGTTGGAGCTTTACAGTTTGAAGTGATTCAGCACCGTTTAAAATCAGAATACAATGCAAGTGCAACATTTGACCAGATAAATTTATTTAAAGCACTTTGGATAAGTGCAGATGATAAAAAGAAACTGGATGCTTTTATGCAAGATAGGAACGCACACATTGCTTTAGATAAAGAAGGCAGACCTGTTTTTTTAGCAGAGAGCGCCTGGTTATTACAAATGGCCCAGGAAAAATTTCCGGATATTAAATTTCACGTGAAGAGCGAATTCTAGAACTGATTTATGATGAAGGATAAATGATGAAAGACAGATCTATCATTAATCATGCGTCATTAATCTTTTATCCCTTCAACAGTTTTCGATAAAGCTCATCCATCTCCTTGCAAAGCCTTGTATAACTAAATTCTTTAATTACTTCTTCGCTTGCAATAGTTGCGGTTGAAGAGATCTCTTCAAAATTTGTAACAGCATGCAACAGATTTTTTTTGTAGGTCTCGGTATCGTTTGCTTCAGAAAGCAGGCCACACTTTGGATTTAGAATATCCTTAATTCCGCCAACGTTTGTGGTGATAATAAATTTTCCGGCTGCCTGTGCTTCAATTAAACTAACAGGTGTGCCTTCGTTCTTAGACGTTAAACAAACAAGGTCGGCTCCTGCCAAAGCAACATCAACTTCTCTTATCCAACTGGTAAATGTGAACAAGCAATCTGCATTGGGTTGTGTAGCAAAACTCAGGTCCTTTTCTTTAATGTAATTGATGAGTTCGTTCTTTGTTTCACCATCACCAACAATAAATGCTTTTATTTTTTTGTCTGAACTTTTTGTAAGATATTCTACCGCATCAATAAATAAATAGTGATTTTTTATTGGCGCTAAACGCCCAATAATAACAAGAGCTAATTCATTATCCTGTAACAGATACTTTTTTCTAAAATCTTTTCTTTTCTCTTCTTTGTTCTCTGTAAATCTTTGCAGATCAAAACCCAATTTTATAACATGCGTTTTTGCTGCATCACACACTTTATACTCTTGCGTTAATTCTTTTTTTTGTATCTCACTTATGGCAACAATAGCGCTGCTTTTTTTAGAAAGGTAACGTTCAATCGTTTTAAAAACAGAAGTTTTAAAACCCGAAAAATAACCTTTAAATACATGGCCATGAAAGGTGTGAACAATTACAGGTACTTTGCAACTTGCAGCAGCTAAACGCCCAATAGCACCTGCTTTGCTGGCATGTGTATGTACAATATCGGGCTTAAATTCTTTAATTATTCTTTTAATTTTTTTGTAGGCAAAATAATCTGAAAAGGGATTTATACTGCGCTTTAATTCTTCAACTATAATTGGTTTTAATCCTAATGATTCAGGAATGTATAATGAACTTTCTTCACCTTCTTCTTCAGGCCCGCCAATTAAATGTGTTTCGTACTCAGCGGGTAAATATTTACTGAGGTAAGAAACATTGTAAGTAATGCCACCCAAATTAAAACGGTTTATGATACGCAATACTTTAGGCATTATTTTATATAGTCTTTAAAATTAGTGAGCCAACTCTCAAATACAATAACAGCCCATAGTTTGGCAGCACTGTCGCCTGGATTTTTTGAATGCATCTTTTTTATCAATGCTTCAATAGCATCGTAGTTTAAAATACTTTCTGTCTTAATTTTTTCTTTGTTAAGGATCTTATTTTCTATTTCAGTATTAAATTTTCCGCTCAGCCATTTATGGAGAGGTACTTCAAATCCCTTCTTGCTTCTGGTAAAGATCTCCTGTGGCAATAAATTTTCAAAGGTTTTTTTAAGGATCAATTTTTGACCCGTTTTATTTATTTTTTTAGCGCTATCCAAATTCAAAGCAAATTCAACAATACGGTAATCTAAAAAAGGATTTCTTATTTCAATGCCATGTTGCATGCTAAACCTGTCGGCCTTTACAAGCATGTCATCTGCTAAAACAGTTTGCAGGTCAAAAGTATCTTCCAGGTCAAAAGCCTGTAAACTTGTATTGGTATAAAACAAATTATCAAAATATGCAGAATTTATTTTCGCTCTTAATAATTGATCTGTTTCTTTTTGAGTAGAAATAGCTGCAAGAAATTTTTGTTTTTCAATGGCTGATAATTTTACAAGCGTGTTAAATTTTTTTAATTGCCTGGTTTTATTCGCCAGTTTTCCTTCACGGGAATCTGAACTTAAAGCGAGCAGGGGTGAAGCAGTGCCTGCAATTAATTTGTTGAGTTTATTTTCACTCATCAATAAAGCTTTATGCTTATTGTATCCTTTAAATAATTCATCCGCACCATCGCCGCTTAAAGCCACCTTCACGTATTTTTTTGTGAATTTGCTTAGCATATAAAAATTAAAGGCAGATGAATCGGCAAAGGGTTCATCAATGCAATTTAAAAAACCATGAATGTTAGTTAGAAAATCATCTTCCGATAATTTAAAGGTATAATGGTTGGAATTAATATGTTTTGCAACCAGCTCTGCGTAGTTTGTCTCGTCAAAAAAACCTTCGTCTTTAAACCCAATACTAAACGTATGAAGATCTGCTTTGTGTTTTTTTGCCAATGCCGAAATGATCGATGAATCTATACCGCCACTCAAAAAAGTTCCCACCGGCACATCTGCGTGAAGTCTTAGTTTTACTGCATCATCTAATAACGTAGCAAGGTCTTCCTTTGAAGTTGCTTTTGGGGCAACATACCAGGTTTTAGTTGTAACTTTATTATTCTTTACTTCAATTAATTGTCCGGGCAACAAACGATAAATATTTTTAAATATGGTTTCGTTACCGGCACAATAATTTAACCTGAAGTAAGTGTTGATTTGATTGTAATTTAGTTCTTGTTTGCCTACCAAATTTAGTAGTGGCTTTAATTCTGATGCAAATGCAAATTTTTCTTTATCCTGGTAATAGTATAATGGCTTTATACCAAGCCTGTCGCGCGCTACCATTAACGAGTTTTTTTTAGCATCAAAAAAAGCAAAAGCAAAAAAGCCATTCAGTTTATTTAAACAGCTCTCACCTTCATTTTTTACAAGGTTAAAGAGCACTTCTACATCACCCGTTGTTGTTAGATGGGGCAAAGATTTATAAAATTCTTTGTAATTGAATATTTCACCATTAAAAACCAAAGCATAACGGTTTTCCGTATCTGAAAAAGGTTGGTTGCTGGAAATACTGGTATCTAAGATCTGTAAGCGTGAATGAAAAAGTGTGCAATTGCTAAATTCTTTAAAGCCTTGATTGTCGGGGCCACGAGGACTTAAGAGGTCTAATATTTTTTGATTGTTACTAAACCTTTTTAACGTTTTATTGTCAAAAGATAATATACCGGCAATGCCACACATTTTGTTTGTAAATATACTTGTTGAAATGTATAAATTATAATTATATTAGATGTTTATTTTGAAGCACTTAAAATATATATTTTCTGTATTTATCATTGTAGTAATTGTAGGTTCTTCTTACTCTCAACAATTACGATTTAGGCATATTACCAACGAAGAAGGTCTTAGTACAAACTACGTTACCTCCATTACGCAGGATGATAAAGGCTTTATGTGGTTTGGTACACAGGATGGTTTAAATAAATACGATGGTTATAGTTTTACAATTTTTAAAAATGATCCTACCACTCAAAGTTCTCTTTCCAGTTCAGAAATAACCTGCATCAGGCAGTTAAAGAATGATCTAATTATTGTTGGTACACGTGATGGTGTTAACTTTTTTAATCCAATTACCTTACAATTCATTCGCTTAAATAATGTAAAAGGTACCAATGTTAAGATCAATGCAATTGGTGTGATAGATCAGGATAACATCATTTTAGGAAGTGATGAGGGTTTATTTTCTGTTAGTGTTACCTCAAAAGCCCTTAAAAAAATAAGTTTCCCGATTGAAGGGCCTGTGGTAGTTAACGCCATTAAAGAAATTGGAAACAGGTATTTTATTGGTACTAAAGAAAAAGGTTTATGGTTATTGAAGAATAACAAACTAGAGCGCATTAATTTTGCAACGCCCGATCATCTTAGTTTTAAAGTAACCGAATTGGATGAGATCAATTGTATGCAGGAATATGCTTCTAAATTATACCTTGGTACAAATGGTTATGGTATTTTTAAGATCGATCTTAACACCTACGAAGTAGAAGATAAAATTATTTTTTCTGATAAAGAATATACCAATACCAATTTTGTAAACAGTTTTGTAATTAATGGCAACAGATTATATGCAGGCACAAATTATGGTTTTGTTGTTTACAATTTGTTAAACGGCAAGATCATTAACAGCGAGAATAAAGAAAGCGCAAATGCTTTCAAGATAAACGATAATCTTATTAAAGCTGTTTTTTTAGATAATCAGGGCAATGCATGGTTAGGTTCTCAGCTGGGGGGTATAAATATTTCCTTCTCACGCTCAATAAAATTTCCCGATTTTGAAGATGACAAACAGCACCAGTTTCAAAACCTGTACTGTTTTTTAGAAACAAAGAATGGTGAAAAAATGATAGGTGGAGAGCATGTTCTTGCTTTTATAAATAAAAATAAAGAGGTTACAGATCATTCAAATATCCTTGTAGATAATTCTGCTTTATGTATTTACCAGGAAAGTGAAAACATTTTCTGGATAGGTACCTGGGGTATTGGATTGATCCGTTTTGATAAAGCTACCAAACAAACAAAAACTTTTTTGGGAGAAAAATTCGGCGGCACGGTTCTCTGTTTAAAAGCAGATGGTAAAGGAAATTTATATGCAGGAACCTTTGGTGATGGTTTATTTAAAATTGATCTTAAAACATTTGAAACAAAACACTACGGTGTTAAAGAAGGTTTGCCAAATCTAAACATCAATACTATTTTTATTGATTCTAAAGGTGGCGGCTGGCTTGGTACTTACGATGGCGGTTTAATAAAACTAAAAGAGTTTCCTAAAGCCGATAAAATAAGCATTGAAACAAGTTATAAAAATGAAGGCAAGGCCGAGCATATTGCCACCAATATTGTGTTTGGTGTTAATGAAGATAGTAAAGGAAATATCTGGGCAACAACATCGGCAGGCTTAAGTAAGTTAATGCCAAATAAAACCTTTTATAATTTTTATGAAAAAGATGGTTTGCCAAATACCTATCTGTATTCTATCATAAAAGACAGTGTAAATAATTTTTGGATGAGTTCAAATTATGGTATCATAAAATTTGATCCGCTTGCAAAAGAAAGTGAAATTGCATTTAAGAGTTATGGTATTAAGGATGGTTTATTAAACACAGAATACAATATTGGCGCTGCCTTTTCTTCACCTTCGGGTAATATGTACTTTGGTGGCTCTAAAGGTTATAATGTTTTTCGCCCAACTTTTATTAAAGATAATTTACATGCGCCAAACTCATTTATTATTGGCTATAAACGAGGTGGTAAAGATGTAAAAGTAGACTCGTTCATTGCTTACAAAAAATATTTAAAACTAAGCTGGCGCGAAAATTATTTTCAATTCGAATTAGCGGCTTTGGATTATACCGATCCTGCAAAAAATAAATTCAAATACAAATTAGAAGGTTATGATAACGATTGGTCTGAGCCAACAAATGTAAGATACGTTTCATATACCGAATTGCCGGGTGGTGATTATAAATTCCTGGTAAAATCAACCAATAACGATGGTGTTTGGAACGAAACTCCTTTTGAGATCCACATTGAAGTTGTTCCTCCATTCTGGAAAACAAAATTATTTTATTTCTTCCTCATCATTTTTGCCGGTGGAGGTATTTACGCGTTTACGCAATACAGAACGCTTGCCATTAAAAAAGAAAATAAGATCCTTGAAAATAAAGTAGCAGAAAGAACCCGTGAGCTTGAAGAAAAAAATAATGATATTACCAGTAGTATCGAATATGCAAAGCGTATCCAGGAAGCTATATTGCCTTCAAAAGACCAGATCTTTACTAAATTAAAAAATGCCTTTATTCTTTATCAACCAAAAGATATTGTAAGTGGCGACTTTTATTGGTTTGCAGAAAAGAGCAACTGGAAGATACTGGCCGTTGTGGATTGTACAGGACATGGTGTACCGGGCGCTTTTATGAGTATGATCGGTCATAACCTGTTACACCAGATCGTTTCGGAAAAAGGAATTGTGGATCCGGCCGAGATATTGAATAACCTGCACAAAGGCGTACAGGAAGCATTGCGCCAGGGACAAAATGAGATCAATACCAACGATGGTATGGATGTATCGTTAATTGCCGTAAATGACACTACAAACGAAGTGAAATGGGCAGGTGCCAACAGGCCTTTGGTTACAGTTGATAATACAGGTGAATTCCTGAAATTTGACGGCAATAAATTTCCGGTGGGTGGGGCGCAATTAGATATAAACAGGGTTTTTACAACCCAACTAATTAAGTTGAAAAACCCTGCAATGGCCTATATGACCTCAGACGGTTATGCCGATCAGTTTGGCGGCGAAAAAGGCAAGAAGTTTATGGTAAAGCGTTTTCATGATCTGTTAGGTACAATTCACCTTAAGAGTCCCGAAGAACAAAAGCGTGAATTGCAGCGTAGTTTTGACCAATGGAGACAAAATCATGAGCAGGTGGATGATGTTTTAGTGGTGGGAATAGGAATTTAACATTAGAATTTGGGATTTAAAATAATTTATTATATTTGTCTAACTTTAAAATTTTATCATGAAAAAAGCGTTTAAAATAGTTCTAGTTTTAAGTTGCGCTACGTCATTATTTTTTGTAGGCTGTCGTAAAAAAGAGAATACAGAAGTTGACAATGAAACGCAATCAGCAGTAGATAATGCTGTTGCCGATCAGGAATATATGTCAATTGTACCTGCTACAAATGGTCACGCTATTAATACAAAAGGAACCGGCGCAACCAATGGCAGATTAATGTCAGCTGCAGCTTGTGATACTCTATTTTGGGTAAATCGTTCAACAGCAGATACAAATGTTGTCAATGGTAAGTATGTTGTTGCACCACAGTATGAATTAAATCTTACTAATACTTCTACATGTACAGCGTCTTTTACTGATGGCAAGATCAGATCAGGTAAATGGTTGATCACAATTACAGGTCCTTTAAAAAATGTTGGAAGTAAAATGATATTGCAATTAGTTAACCATAAAGCTTCTGGCATTGGTTATGCTTGCGATAGTATAGTTGTTAAAACGGTTGCTTCGAGCACAGTAAGCAGTAGTTATAATATCAAATTATATAACGGTGTTTGTTCAAGTCCTAACTGGACGATCAAATACAGTTTTGACAGAACAATCACTAACTATGTACACGGTAAACCGGGAAATCCTGATCCTGTAGTTGAGATTTTTGGTACTGCTGATGGGGTTAACCGAACTGGTAAATCTTTTACCGTTGAAATTCCTGCAGGCAGCCCAATGATCAAACACAAATCATGTCAGTTCGTTGATAAAGGTGTTTTAAATCTTACTCCGGAAGGCTTCAAAACAAGAATTGTTGATTTTGGAAACGGTACTTGTGATGATGACGCCACATTTACAGTTAACGGTAGCACAGTAGCATTTAAACTAAAATAAACTGTTGGAAACGTTAACAGCAACCCGGGAAATGGTAGATGTATTTGATATATATAACAAAATGGAGCGAAATAATATTTTGCTTTCATTTAAAGGTGAAATTACATCAGACCTATTGACATCTATTCTTCAGATAATGGAGAATAAGATGGAAAACATGCAGGAAGAGCCTAAAATGAAGAAAAAGGTGTACAACGTTCTGGTAGAATGTTTACAGAATTTATATCATCATTTGGACGATTCTTCAAATTTTACTGGAGATAATAACCGTTCGGCTATTTTTATGATCGGTAAACTGGATGGAAAATATTCTATATTTACCGGCAATTATATCTTAAATGAGAATATAAATGGCCTTAGAAGACGTTTGGATGAAGTAAATGCTTTATCAAAAGAAGAATTAAAGGAATATTATAAAAAAGTGCTTAATAACGGCGAAATGTCGTTAAAAGGCGGCGGTGGATTAGGGATGATTGACATTGCCAGAAAAACTGGTGAAAAATTAGAGTACGAATTTTTGGAAATTGACAATAAAGTTTCTTTCTTTACACTTAATATAAAAGTATCACAACAAAATTAAAAAATACAATTATGGACAAATACGCTATCGAAGGCACACCAAAAACACCAAGTATCAGTTTTGACTTAAACGGTGGAATTTTAGAGATCAAAGGACGTTCTATTCCTGAGAATTCTATTGAATTTTACAAACCTTTAGTGGATGCATTAGATAAATACTCTAGCGCTGCAAAAAGTGCTACAACTGTTAATGTACAGTTAGAATATTTTAATACATCTTCTTCTAAATGCATCTTAGATGTATTTAAAAAGTTAGAAGGTATTAACAAAGGTGGTAGCGCTGTTACAATTAACTGGCATTACGAAGAAGATGATGAGGATATGTTAGAAGCTGGTGAAGATTACCAAGCCATCATCAACGTGCCATTTAAAATGGTAATGGTTAACGAATAATAATTTGTTTTATCAAATATATTACCCTGCCTTTTGGCGGGGTTTTTTTGTTATATGCCAATGCAATTTTTTTTGTTTTCAAAAGCTATTTGTTCGATAATACCCTATGTATACAGTGTTTTTTTACCAAAAACTCAACTACTTTCCGTATATTTGCTACCTTAAATTTTAAGAATTCATGACAAGTAAAATAGTAGAATTATTGGGCGCTAACGCCAACAATTTATTAAATCATACCTGCAAAACCATTTCAAAAGAACACATTCATTTACCGGGCAGCGATTTTGTTGACCGTATGTTTGCACCATCTAACCGTAACCCACAAGTATTAAGAAGCCTTCATCAGCTTTATAACACCGGCCGTTTGGCAGGTACAGGTTATATGAGCATTTTACCGGTTGATCAGGGTATTGAACACAGTGCGGGTGCTAGTTTTGCTCCAAATCCTATTTATTTTGATAGTGAAAATATTGTGAAATTGGCTATTGAAGGCGGCTGTAACGCAGTAGCATCAACCTATGGTGTGTTAGCTTCGGTTTCAAGAAAATATGCTCACAAAATCCCTTTTATTGTAAAGATCAACCATAACGAATTTTTATCGTACCCTAATAAATTTGACCAGATCATGTTTGGCTCTGTTGAGGAAGCCTGGAACATGGGTGCTGTAGCGGTTGGCGCAACTATTTATTTTGGTTCTCCTGAATCGTCTCGTCAAATTGTTGAAGTAGCTGCTGCTTTTGAGCGTGCTCATGAATTAGGAATGGCAACTATTTTATGGTGCTATACACGTAACAATGCATTTAAAAAAGACGGTGTAGATTATCATACAGCTGCCGATCTTTCATCGCAGGCAAATCACTTAGGTGTTACAATACAAGCCGATATCATCAAACAAAAATTATCTGATAAGAACGGTGGATACACTGCTATTGGGCACGGTAAAACGCATCCAAAAGTATATTCAGAATTAACTACCGATCATGCTATTGATCTTTGCCGTTATCAGGTTGCCAATTGTTATATGGGCCGTATGGGCTTAATTAACAGTGGCGGCGAAAGTAAAGGTGCTACAGATCTTTCAGAGGCGGTAACAACAGCTGTAATTAATAAAAGAGCAGGTGGCCAGGGCTTAATAAGCGGCCGTAAAGCATTCCAAAAACCTATCGCTGAAGGTGTTCAATTATTGAACTTAATTCAGGATGTGTATTTGGATAAGTCAATAACAATAGCTTAATCAATTAAAGATTATAGATTAAGAATTAAAAATGTTCTGATCTTTAATTTTAAATTTTAAATTTTTAATTACTAGAAATGGGTTGGTTTAAAAGATTAAAAGAAGGTATTACAACTTCTACAAAAGAAAAGAAGGAAACCCCTGAAGGCCTTTGGTACAAATGTCCCTCGTGCAAAAAAATAAATACCGCACAAGAACACGCTGCTAATAAATACGTTTGCACTGAATGTGGGCATCACGAAAGAATTGGAAGTAAAGAATATTTTGAAGTTATTTTTGACGACAATCAATTCACCGAGCTTCATGAAAACCTTGTAAGTGGCGACCCGCTTGAATTTAGCGATACCAAAAAATATACCGATCGTTTAACGGATACCATTAAAAAAACAAATTTAAAAGATGCTTTGCGTAGTGCTTACGGTAAAGTAAATGGTAACGATCTTGTAGTTTGCTGTATGGACTTTGGTTTTATAGGCGGCAGTATGGGAAGCGTTGTGGGCGAAAAAATTGCACGTTCAATAGATTTCTGTATCAAAACAAAAACACCTTTATTGATCATTTCAAAAAGTGGTGGCGCGCGTATGATGGAAGCGGCATTCTCGTTAATGCAAATGGCAAAAACATCAGCAAAATTAAGTCAGTTGGCAAAAGCGCAGATTCCTTATATTTCTTTATTAACAGATCCTACAACCGGTGGTGTAACTGCAAGTTACGCTATGTTAGGCGATCTGAATATTGCAGAACCCGGCTCTTTGATTGGTTTTGCTGGGCCGCGTGTAGTAAAAGAAACTATTGGTAAAGATCTTCCTAAAGGATTTCAAACGGCTGAATTCGTTTTAGAACACGGCTTTTTAGATAAAATTGTACCACGTACCGAGCTAAAAGATAAGCTGGGCGCGCTCTTGAAGATGTTCAAGAATTAAAATAAATTTCAATAATATTAAGATCCCAAAGGCCGTTTAAGTCTTTGGGATTTTTATTTTCACTCAATTATTCTATCGTTTCACCCTATTTTACTGATTTTTAACAGCTTACATTCTTATAATTACCCAACTTTTGCTTATCTTTAATCGTATTAATAGATAGAATCACCCCTCTATGAACGTTACTCCCGAAATTATTGCAATGTGCGTAAAGCAGGATCGCAGGGCGGAGTACGAACTTTATAAATTATCATACAGTTATTTAATGAGTATCTGTATGCGTTACAATAAAGATAAAGACACAGCTTCAGAGATCCTGAATATGGGTTTTATGAAGATCTTAAAAAATGTGCATCTATATAAATCGGAAATTCCTTTTAAAGTTTGGATACGCCGTATTATGGTAAACACATTAATTGATGAATACCGTAAACAAAAACGCGAAAAAGAACGCGTGTCTTATGTGGATGAATATTATGATTCAACAGATTATGCAGATGTGAATGAAGCCTTGAGCAACATTAGCTGCAAACAAATTTACGATGAGATAAACAAATTACCACAAGCCACCAAACAAGTGTTTAACTTGTATGTGATAGATGGTTATTCGCATAAAGAAATAGGTGAGATGTTGAGCATTAGCGAAGGCACATCTAAGTGGCACTTAAATGCAGCAAGAGAAAAATTAAAAGAACAAATAGGAAAAAATATATTAATCAGAGTGTAAGAAAAGATGAACCCAGAACAAAAGTTTGATAAGATTATCAGAAAGAAAGTTGACGAAGCGGAATTCCCTTTTGATGAGCAAAATTGGAATAAGCTGAGCGAACAATTAGACGCCGAAAGAAGGCTTGCTACCAGTCGTGGCTGGGGCAAATTCCTTTTCTTAGGATTGTTGTTCCTTGGTATCACTTCTGCAAGTATTGCCTTGTATAAAATTCAGGGTCCGCTTGGCATTAAAGATGAATTGGCAAACAATTCTTCTGCTGATAATAACGGTTCATCTACACAAGCTCATGGTGTAAATGGAAAAAATAACAACACTAACTCAGATAACAATTTATTAGCTTCAAATAATACCAGCGAACTGGGCGCTGCAAATTATTTAGCTACTAATTCAAACAATACAAGTACTTCTGTTGAAGGTTTAAATAATGCAATAGCAGATCTAAAGAACGCCAATGCTAATACAACTGCTAATTCTTTAAAAGCAGGATCGGTTATTTCAACTAACTCTTCAGATGCAAATGCAAATTCGGAAGAGAATTCTTTTGAAAGTATAAATCCTAAATCAAACGCTAAGTCTGCTAATTATTCAACTGCAAATACAGCAAATAAAAATAAAGATGGCTTAGGTGATAAAAAAGATAACAGCTTTAAAGATGCTGAAAGCAATGATATGACATTGGGCGTAAGATCTATGAGTGGTTTGGCCGGTGGAAATACACTTGAACATACTGTATTGGCAAGAATAGAGGCTAAATTAAATATAGTTAATACGCCAAGAAATTTAAAATTAGCTGCTCTTAAAATACCAAGTTGGTACGATGAAGATTATCATCGCAAAGGAAAAAAACGTATCAGTTTCTTAAATGCAGAAGCGGGTGGAACCTTTTTATTGGGTTGGGACTCTAAAGATGGTAAAGATGCAAGAGGTTTAAACTGGTACGCTGGTGTTAACTATGGTAAATTCATTAATAAAAAAATTGGTTTTAGTGTAGGTTCTCAATTCTATAACATTGGTAACATTAAACAATCTTTTTACGAAAGTTCTAAAGCTGTTTACGGTTTAGGCTCTACATCAAGCAATACTGTAATTACAACAAAGGCATTATACTATTTCTCTGTACCGGTTAAATTCTATTACGCTGTTAATCCTTCTCATCAAATTGGTGCAGGTGTTAACCCAAGCTTTTTATTCAGCTCTAAAAACATTGTTGAGAATTACCGTTTAACCGATGATATTAAGTCTAACGAAATGGAGAGTAAAAGTTCCGGCATATACGAAGGCGTTAGGTTAAACAATATTTTAATATCTGCTTTTTATAAAGCTAAATTAAATAAACGTGTATTCTTAAATGCTGAGGTGCTTTATGGTGTACGTGATATCTTTAAAAATACAAGCTCAAATAATTATTCACAAAAACCGGTTGGTTTACGTGTAGGTTTACAATACACTTTATTTGAGAAATAAAACAACGAAATAACGATATATGAAAATACATGTACTTTTTATTTTATTTATAGCGCTGTTCTTTAACGCCTGTAATAAAAAATCGCTTCCTCCAAAGGACGAAGATCCTGAACCGGTTTTTTATTTTAAATGCGATATTGGTGGCCTGCCGGTTGATATTGATGCCGGTGTAAATGCTTACTATATGAAATCTGCCTATTACCAGGATTCTAACAATGTATATGTTTTTAAAGGCGAATTAAAGCAAAAAGAATGTTCGGATAATTGTGGTTTTGGTTTAACCATTCTTATTAATGATTATAAGGTGTCACCCAATAATACAATGTTTATTGATAGTACATTAATGCCAATGTCTTACCAGTTTAATGATGCGCATATTGAACCTTTATATTATACAGGTACTTTTGTGCCGCGCCAAACAAGCCAAAATGTAACTTATAAATGGACATTTAGCGACGGAGCTACCTGGAATGGTATGAACTGTACAAGAACTTTTAAAAAGGGTAATAAATATACCGCTACGCTGTCATCTAAAAGCGCCGCCTTTGGCGATGTGGTACACAGTAATGTTTTCAGGATCGGTAACCCGGTTCAAACCAATCTTAATATATTGCCATCTACACCCGGACCCACATTTACCGCAACCTATAAATTCTCTGCACCTAATTTAACCGGTAAACCACCTTTTTCATTTAAGTGGGAATTTGGTGATGATAATTTTTCTTACGATGATGCCCCTACACACGTGTATGCTGCTCAAAACCTTTATACTCCAACGCTTACTGTTATAGATGCTAATAACGACACCTGCGAATCTTATTACCAGTTGCCGGTATTTAGCGGAGCCTTTGGCGAAGCTAATTTTACATCTTATTTAAGTCCAATTCAAAATACCAAGGCGCTTTCGGCCATTACTATTCAGGTTAATGATCCAAAAGGGGTGGTTTATTCTTCTAAAGAGGTAAATCAGCCGTATAATAGTCATTTTGAGATAGTTTCGGTTGAAAATTATAAGGCTGCCGATAGTAATACCCTCTTTAAAAAGGTTAAAGTAAGGTTTAGCTGCACCGTATATAATGGCTCAAATGCTATCGAAATTAAAGATGGAGAAGCAGTGATAGCGCTGGCTTATAAAAATTAAGAGATTTTACCCAACCTTTAGGTAAAACCCCTCGTATTCAATAATAAGGTAAACAATTATTGCTGTACTCAGTTCTTGTGTTTAGTTCTGTGTTTAAAGAGTAAAGTCCCTTTTGTTTTGTGTTACAAAAGGGACTTTTTTTATGCCTTTTATCCTAAAAACAATATTTAAGGCTCCGTTTCGTTATCCTTAAAATTGTTTAATGAAGGTTTACGCAAAAATTATTCTGTTTGTGTTCTTTTTTAAGCTTTCACAAGCACAGGATAAAGTAAAGCGATTTGAGTTTGGGCCAACACTTCTTACAATAAATTCCTTAAACAAAAATTATTATTCCGGGGCAGATCGTCAATCTGTTGAAATAAGCAATGGTATCCTCTTTAAATATTTAAAAAAAAGAATAGCTTTCAGAGCTCTATTAAGTTACAACGAATGCCATTTTAAATATTATCCGCCCAGTGGGTGGATAGATGGTGTGAGCGGAGAAACGAGTAATAAAGATTTTAGGTTTGGTTTAGGCATTCAATGTAATTTTTTAAGAAAGAAAGAATGGTTGTATGGTTTTACAGATCTTTCTTATCGCAATGTTTTTTCATCCGGATTTTTTTACGGCGGGGTAGCTGGATATAACAATTCTTTTTCTTCATCAACAAACGGTTTGGATGCTGTTATTGGTGTTGGACTTAAATTAAAATTGTTTGATGATATTTTTATTATGCCCGAATTAGGATACAATACTTTTTTTGGAAATGTTTACGTTAACACAACGCATCTAAACCAGGGGAGGACCATGAAATATAATTATTTAGATTTCAGTGCTAACCCAATTGCCAAATTACATTTAACGGTAAGGTTTTAACTTTGTTCTTAATTTTTGATCTTTAAAATAAAGTAATTTTGTTTTATGATCGATATATTGAATACTTCTGAGCTTCAAATTACAATTAGTAAATTGAATGCAAATGCAAAACCGTTATGGGGTAAAATGTCGCCGCAAAATATTATTGAACACCTTACCGGTTCGCTAAAAATGTCAACCGGCAAAAGTATAGTAAAGCGATACACTACACCTGAAGAAGCAATAGCTATTAAAAGTAAATTAATAGATAGTCCTGCAGCAATACCTGAAGGTGTAAAAAATCCATTATTAACCGACGAAGCACCTGCTCTTGTGCACAAAGATATGGATGCAGCAGTAACAGAACTCTTTAAAGAATTAGAGCATTTTAAAGCGTATTACAAACAAAATCCAAATGCCAAACACACGCATTTGCGTATGGGAGAATTAACGCATGGCGAATGGTTAACAATGCACAATAAACATTTTACACACCATTTTAAACAGTACGGACTATAAGTCATAATTTTTATTCGTAACAAAATTTAGTTTTTTTAAGATTCATTAGTTGAGCTAATATGTAAATAGATGTATCTTTATATCTATGGCAGATTTTGATTTTGAAAAAAAAGTAGCGCTCGAAAATGATCATGTTTTGATGCGTCCTCTTGAAGCAACCGATCATAACAACCTTCTTAATTTTTCTTTGAATGAACCTGAAATATGGAAGTATTCATTAGTACAAGCAGGCGGCGAAGAAAATCTTAAAAATTATATTAAGATAGCCTTAGAGGCTCGCGATGCAAAAAAAGAATACCCATTTATTGTATTTGATAAAAAACAAAATGCATATGCAGGTAGCACGCGTTTTTATGATATACAATTGGCACAAGATACCTTGCAATTGGGTTATACCTGGTATGGCAAAAATTTTCAGGGTACTGGTTTAAATAAACATTGTAAATTTTTATTATTGCAATATGCTTTTGAAACCATGGGTATGCAAAGGGTAGAGTTTAGGGCCGACAATAGTAACGAAAAAAGCAAAGCAGCAATGAAGAGTATTGGCTGCACTGTGGAAGGTGTAATTCGCAGCAGCATGTATAATTTAAATGGCAGCAGGCGTGATAGTATCATACTTAGTATTTTAAGAGATGAATGGTTTGATGCCGTAAAAGAAAATTTAAGTAAGAAATTAAGTAAATGAGAGCATTAATAATTATTCCGCTAACAATGATGTTTCTTTTCATAACATCATTCAATCATAAAAATTCGATTCCAACAACTAATGTAATAAGTTGTGATAGTGTTCCTGTTCTCAATAAACAAATAATAGCATTTGTAAATACTAAAATTGGCCAAAAAGTTGGTAAAGGCGAGTGCTGGGATGTAGCGGCAGAAGCTTTAAATAAAGTAAATGCCAAATGGGATGGCAATTATAAATTTGGTAAAGAAGTAAATTATAAAAAAGATTGCGTTTACCCCGGCGATATTATGCAGTTTGAAGATGTGGTTTTAAAGTACCAGATAGGTACAAGAATGTACATGGAAAAAATGACGCATCATACAGCTATTATTTACGAAGTAAAAGGTAAAGAAGAACTGGTAATGGCCGATCAAAACACCGGCCGCTCCGGCAAAAAAGTAGGCTTAAGCCCTTTTAATTTTAAAGATATGACCAAAGGAAGTTTTAAGGTTTTCAGGCCAACGTTTTAAATACATGAAAAATATATTTTTACTTTTATTTATTTCTATAAACATTCATCTTGCATTTTCGCAAACAAATAATTGTATTTCTAAATTAGATAGCAATGGTGTAATAAAAATTGCAAAAAAGAAAAATGTTTACTGGACCAAGGCATGGCAATGTCTACCTAAAATGAATTTTGATGCAGAAACATGTGAATGGCATTACACAGCATGTAAAATTGAGTATACAAACCGCGGTGATTGCAAAAATACTAATGGTTGCACCGTAACTACAAGAGCAATATTAGTAATTAACGCTAATACAAGAAAAGTTATAAAGCTGGAAAAGAAAAAGCATGTGACGCATAATTACGAGTAATTCATAATGAAAGCTATCAAAAAAATATGTTTTATTGTTATCATTTTATTAGCCAGTTGTAATGAACATACGTTAAATAAAAAAGTTCTCGATTTGCTCAATAGATCTGTAAGTCAAAAAAACGGGCAATTTTCTTTTGGGTCTGTTTATAATAATTTTGATTCTTTAATGGTTTTAAGACCATATTCTAATATAAAAAAAATTGAAACTAAATTTAATATCAATCTTTCAGAAATAGAAAATGTAAATATTGATTTTAGAGATGATATTATATTGATTGTTTTTTTTAACAAACGAAAATTAAGCGAATTCACAATTATTCCTAGAAATAGGTATGTTGCAGACATAGATTCAATCTGCATGTATTCAAAAAAACAGATGTTTAATGTTTCCAAACGTGATGAAGGAACAATTATCATTACTGATTGATATAATCGTTTTGAATTGATCAGAGCAAATCCAACAAATCCATGTTATCCGAGTTCCGTTCCATCACGTAAATTATTTCACCGGCACTACTGCCACCGCTTCCATCTCCAGTAAAAAATCAGGACTTGCTAAACTTGATACAAAAACGCCTGTAATTAATGGCGGGTTTTTCATGCGTTTCATTGGCTCCTGGAAAACTTTCAATGCTTTTTCGGCAGATTGCCCCTGAACTAAATAAACATTCCATTTAATAATATTTTCAAAAGAACCGCCGCCGGCTTTAACCGCGGTTTCTAAATTTTGTAGTATCTGTTTGGCTTGAGCTTCTATATCTCCTTTACCAACAATTTTTCCATTTTTATCTACTGCATTTTGGCCGCCAATGTAAATTGTTCTGCAATTGCCTTCTACAATTGCAACCTGCGAGTAAGCCGGGTTTTTGTGTAATCCTTCAGGACTTAATAATTCTATTTTGCTGTTCATGGCTTGATTGTTTTGCGCTTTAATGCTGTAGTTAAGCATCAAAAAAATACCAAGGGCCACAGCTAATGCATATTGTTTCATTTTTGTTTTTAATAAAACAACCGCAAATTTTATGCCTGAGAAAAATTAAATAATTTGTAATAATGTATCAGTGTAGATTCGCTCAATCAGCTTCATTTGCGGTCGATTACGTATCACTAAGCAACAACAACTCAAACAATTCCTTTTGCCCAATCTCTCTCACTTCTCCGGGTTTCATATCCCCCAATTCTAAATTCTCAATTTTGGTACGTATCAAACGTTTACAATCATGTCTTACAGCTGCGCACATTTTTCGTATCTGCCTGTTCTTGCCTTCCATCAAAATAAATTCTAACCATGATTGTGGAAGATCTTCTCTAAACGCGTGTGCTCTTTCTGCAAGGTCTTTTGGTTTTTCAATCACATTTACTTCGCAGGGTTGAGTAATATATTTACCTCTTTGTTTTACAATTATTTCTAATCCGTTGCGCATTTTATTCAAAGCTTCTTCACCAATTTTTTTCTCTACCTGTACTATATAATTACGTTTGTGTTTTCTATCAGGATGCAATAAACGTTTTGTAAGAGATTTATCTGTTGTTAAGATCAACAAGCCTTCGCTGTCATCATCCAAACGGCCTACAGCATTGGTACCTTCGGGGAAATCAAAATCCAGTTCGCCTAATTTTCGTTGTACATAAGGACTCACAAACTGCGAGATCATCTTATAGGGCTTGTATATTATAAAGTATCTATCCAAAAAAATCGATTTAGTCTGTAAAATTACTATTAAATCATAAATAATTTCTTATCTTTAGTTCTATAAACTACTTATGAAAAAGACCCATATTTTCTTAGCGCTGTTGTGCGCTGCTTCCTCTTTATTTAGTCAAAATGATACCATTCATTGGTCTGCCGGCAAGCCGCTTACCTGGAATGATTTTAAAGGCGATGTGCCCGATACGGCAACAACTGATGGTTTTGCTGAGGTAAAGATATTGGCCACGAGTAAAAATCCTGCCAAATATTCTACTTCAAATACATATGTAGTAACTGTTTTTGATTGGCGCAACTCATGGGTAAAACCAAAAATGGATTCAGAGATCTTATTAAAATATTATCAAACCATCTTTGATATTGGCGAGTTATACAGCCGCAAATTGAGAAAGGCCATAGCAGAGACAAAGCTTGATCCATATCCTGTAACCTTTGACGAAAAAATAAAAGCTTCGCAAATAGGGCAAATGGACAGGTTAAGACAATTAAAAAAAGAAACGAAGAACGGTACTTTTGAAACTGCCATTACCCGTTGGTACGATAATGTAAAAGCTGAGTTAACTGAACTGGATGCCTTTAAGCAAATACCGGTTAAAGCAGGTAAATAATGGATCACACGCTGATCTTAAAAAATATTTCAAAACACATTACGCTTACAAAAGCAGAACAAGACTATTTTGTTTCGTTACTGGATTCAAAACAAATTAAGGCAAAACATTTTTTATTGAAAGCAGGCGAGATCTGTAAAGAATCTGCCTTTGTTACTGAAGGTTGTTTGCGTGGTTATTCTGTAGATAAAGAAGGCGTAGAACACATCTTAAGTTTTGCCCCTAAAGATTGGTGGATGGGCGATATGTACAGCATGCTTTCTCAAAAGCCCGGTAACTTAAATATAGAGGCTTTGGTGGATACAGAGGTAATTGTACTCTCCAAAAAAAATCAGGATGCCTTATATGAAAAAGTTCCAAAGTTTGAGCGCTTCTTCCGCATTATTGTAGAAAAATCTTTAGTGGCGTTTCAGCAACGTTTAATGGATAATTTAAGTCTTACTGCACAGGAGAGATATTTGAAATTCTGCACTACTTATCCTGCCATTATTAATACTATCCCTCAAAAACAAGTAGCTGCTTATATTGGCGTAACGCCTGAGTTTTTAAGTAAACTAAAAGCCAAGTATTTAAAGTCACATTAGATTAACTTTGCGTGATGGAACACAGATGACGCGGATTTAACTGGTCATCACAGATTTTTTTTTCATCTGTGAAAACCCGCTTAATCAGTCAAATCAGTGTTCCATCTCCTGAAGCTACATTTCTTAACCTAGATTAAGAACAATTCTTTATTCTGTTTGTACCTTTGATATAGAATTAAACGCAATAGTATGGACAGAAAAGATTTTTTAAAAAAAGGTTTATTGGGCACAGGCATGTTTGTGGCCGCTAACTCATTCGGAAATATTATTAAAAATGATATTGACGAATTAAAAGAACTGGAAATATTAGGCTTTAATCATATACCAAATACAAAATCAAAAATTATGGAAAACACAATTTTGCACAAAGCCGATACCCGTGGCAATGCAGATCACGGTTGGCTAAAAAGTAAACACAGTTTTAGTTTTGCAAGCTATTATAATCCTGAACGTATGCACTTTGGTGTACTGCGCGTTTTAAACGACGATACGGTTGCGGCAGGTATGGGCTTTGGCACACATCCGCACGATAATATGGAAATTATCAGCATTCCTTTAGAGGGAGACTTAGAGCACAAGGACAGTATGGGAAATGTTGCTGTAATTAAAAATGGCGATATCCAGGTAATGAGTGCCGGTACAGGTATTCAGCACAGTGAGTATAACAAGAACAAAGATAAAACGGTTAAGTTTTTACAGATCTGGGTTTTTCCAAATAAGAAAAATGTAACACCGCGTTACGATCAGATCACCATTAACGAAGAAGATCGTCATAATAAATTGCAACAGATCCTTTCACCAAATGCAGATGATGCAGGTGTGTGGATCCACCAAAATGCATGGTTTCATTTAGGAAAGTTTGACAAAGATGTTTCTAAAGAATACACCTTAAAAGCAAAAGGCAATGGCATTTACATTTTTAATTTGAGTGGAGATCTGGAAGTGAATGGCCAATTATTGAACGCTCGCGATGGTTATGGCATTTGGGATGTAGAGAAAATTACCTTGAATGCTAAAACAAATGCAGAGTTCTTAATAATGGAAGTACCAATGAATGTTTAACAATTAATTTAAAAAATAAAAATATGAGCACAACAAAATGGGCATTAGACCCAAGCCACAGCGAAGTAAGCTTCAAAATAAAACACATGATGATCTCTAACGTAACAGGTCATTTTGGAACTTTTAATGTTACAGCAGAAACAGAAGGGGATGATTTTTCAAAGTCAAAAGTTTCTTTTACAGCCGATGTAAATTCTATCAATACTAAAAGTGAACAACGTGACGGACATTTAAAGTCAGGTGATTTTTTTGATGCAGCGAAATATCCGCACATAAAATTTGAAGCAACAAAAATGAATAAAGTTTCTGAGGATGAATTTTCAGTGGATGGAAACTTAACTATTCGCGATGTTACCAAACCTGTAAAATTAAAAGCAGAATTTGGCGGTATTGCAAAAGATCCTTACGGAAACATTAAAGCAGGTTTTACTGTTGAAGGAAAAATTAACCGTAAAGATTTTGGTTTAACATGGAATGCAGCAACAGAAGCAGGCGGCGTGATGGTTGGTGAAGACCTGAAGATCCATTCTGAGATCCAATTAGTAAAACAACCTTGATCAGAATTTATAAAAGCTATATTTGCCTATAAACTAAATAAAACATGAAAATAGTAGCCTTTGGTGGAAGCAACAGTAAGCAGTCGATAAACAAACAATTGGCTGCTTACGCTGCTTCACAATTTAAAAATGCAGAAGTAGAAATAATTGATCTTAACGATTATGAATTACCATTGTTTGGTGTTGATATTGAAAGGACATTAGGTAAGCCAAAATTAGCACAGGATTTTTTAGACAAAATGAAAAGCGCTGATCTGTTGGTAGTTTCTATGGCAGAAAATAATCGTAATTATTCTGCTGCGTTTAAAAATATTACAGATTGGGCTTCGCGCATAACCGAAAAGATCTTTGCAGAAAAACCAATGTTATTAATGGCAACATCGCCCGGCGCCAGGGGAGGAGCAAGTGTGCTGGAGATATCCGAAAAATATTTTCCACGTTTTGGCGCAAAAATTTTAAAAACATTTTCGTTACCTTCTTTCGAACAAAATTTTAAGGATGGAAAAATAATCAACGAAGATCTTAATACTAAATTATTACAATTAATAAAGGAGATACAAAATGAGCAACTATAGAAAAATTCGCTCAATACATACAGCGCCGGAAACAAGAATGGGCCCGGCAATCATTCGCCAGGCATTTCCATTACAAGGTATGCAACAGGTAGATCCATTCATCTTATTACATCACTTTGATTTTACAAGTGCGCCGCACGAAAATAATTTTAATGTGCCGCCACATCCTCATCGTGGTTTTAGTCCCGTTACGTTTATGTTTGAAGGAGAGATAGAACATGAAGATTCCTTAGGCAATAAAAAAGTAATTGGCGATAATGAAGTGCAATGGATAAATGCCGCACGCGGAATTATTCACGGCGAAAAAGCGGGAAAAGAATTTTCTGAAAGAGGAGGAAGGTTTCACGGCATTCAATTATGGATCAATACACCAAAAGCCCATAAGATGGATGCACCAACCTATCAGCCAATAACAAAAGAAGAGATAGTGTTGATAGAAAAAGACGGTGTTGAGTTTCGATTGGTATCCGGTTCTTATAATGGTAAAAAAGGTCCTGCTAAGTCAGACGTGTTTACAGCCATGTTACGCATGAAAGAAGGAAGTGACTATACTTTTAATTTTCCTGCAACTAATAATGTTGCCTTTTATGTTTTAGAAGGTGAATTAAAAGTAAACGATAAGGTATTTGCAAAGCAACATGATCTTATCGCATTTGATAACGATAACGCTAATATTTTATTAAAAGCAAATTCAAACGCATCGTTATTATTAATGGCGGGTGAACCAATTAACGAACCGCTTGTTACTCACGGACCCTTTGTAATGAATACCGAAACTGAAATTATGGAAGCCATGCGCGATTATCAGCAAGGTAAGATGGGCTTTTTATATTAATAATACGTGATGGAACACAGATGACACAGATGAGCAGATTTTCGCTGATCTTTTATCAGTGTAAAACTGTTTGATCTGCCAAATCAGTGTTCCATCAAAAATAATTCATAATTTTGTTCTATGGCCGATATCACCAAAAAATACAGCAATGATGAAATAACCATTGTTTGGAAACCAAATATGTGCATCCATTCTACCAAATGCTGGAAAGGAGAAAGCGGTTTGCGCAATGTTTTTGATCCTGCAAAAAAACCATGGATAATGCCTGAAGGTGGCACTACAGAACAGATCATTGAACGTGTAAATAACTGTCCTTCCAAAGCTTTAAGCTTTTATTATAATGACGAAAGCAAGAATGTTCAATCTACTACCGTTGAAAATATCGCAGAAGTTTTGCCTAACGGCCCTTTGCTTGTATATGGTAATTTAAAAGTAAAGCATAAAGATGGAAGTGAGTTACATAAAAATAATGTCACTGCCTTTTGCCGTTGTGGTGCCTCATCCAACAAACCCTATTGTGATGGCACACATGTAAAAATAGAATTTAAAGATTAAACAAAAAACGCTCCCAAAAGGAGCGTTTTAATTTTTATAAAGCCCTTATTAATTTTGTATAATTAATTTTTTTGTAATACGCGTTTTATTTTCAAGTTCAATCGAAACAAAATAAACACCGTTTTGAAATTTACTAATGTCAATAGTTTCATAAGCGCCTTCTATTTTACTAAATTGTTTTTGTTGAAGTAACTTGCCGCTTATATCTGTTAACGTATAACTTACTGCCTGGTTCTTTGCAAGATCAAATTTAATATAAGCTAAACCGCTTGCAGGATTTGGATATACTTCTATTGAATTTTGTCTTTCGGTATTTTCTGTAATACCTGTTGTATTAGCTACAACAAAATATTTTGTCAACTGGCAACCAATATCACCATTAGGATTATAAAAGATGTTACCAATACCAAGATTCTCAAACCTCACGTTACCCGTTCCTCCAGCGGTATTGGCCCACCATTTATAGCCATCGCAGCCAACATCATTTACTACTAATTTATAGCAGCCTGGTGTTAAGTTCACTGTATCGGCAAATACAGTAGCATTAACAAGACTATCTCTTTGTACAACAATATTTCCATTCTCATCATACAAAGTATACGAAGTTTCATTAAATGTATTTGGAAGCGCAGACGAATTGTTGGTGAAGATCTTTATCACAAATCCTGCCGGATAAATTGATACAGGCGAGATCTGCGATTGGTAAGTATTATTGAATGTATTTTGATCTGTTGTTCCATTAACTGAAACAATGGCAGCACTAAAATTGCCGGTAGCATTGGCTGTGTATATAGCTAATGATGGAGGAAACACAACATTTGTTTCTTCTAAAAAATTAAGACTGCCAGTCCATGTATAAGATAAAGGCGTATTGCCAACAATACCATAATTAAAAACAACATTGGTAACAGTATTTGTTCCAACATTTTTAATTTTTATAACAGGATTTCTGCAGGTTGGATTACTTCTAACATAGTTTTCATTTTTAGAAGGAGAGATAATATCTTCAATAGAAACATCCAGCGTATGATTTGGAGCACTGTAATCAATTATTTGTGATGAGAATTGATAACCGGCCTGCGCATTTGTTTGCGTTGGCGCGGTGTACAGCTCCATATCAATATCTGTAGTATAAGTTGTGTTTGGTGTTGTAAGCGAACTAATATCGTGATAAATAGGCCACACCACAGCGCCGGGGCACCAATTGGCACGATCGTACACCCATGTGCCTGTTTGCGGTGATACATTATTTAAACCACAATCGTTACGCCACAATTGTTTTTGCGATACGTTGCTGCCGTTTATTTTAAGGTCATAATATTTACTGCAAAATTCTGAACAATAAGTATCATCAGAGCCATGGCCACTGATAGAATTTTTTACAAAGGTTCTTGCAACAGGGTTAGTGTAAGAAAAAGTTTTTGGAGTTAAATGATTTTCTATAGGATCAGCAGTTTTTCCATACGCATAATAACCTTCGTAAATATTTTTTGCAGATAAGGCATCCATAGGTGGCACACCTTCAATTAACTCTAATTTTAAGGTAATGGTAAAGCCCCACGAGTAGCCACTATAAAAAAAGCGGAAGCCTGTTGGACCTTCTAATGATTTTGCGTAATCAGAGACTTCAATTACATAATCATGTTTACGATTGGTAGCCAACCAGTCTGTTGCATAAGGTGTAATAACTCTTGCTATTTCAACAGTATCTTTTCCGGCAGGTTTAGCATAAATTTGCGTTGTGTAATCCCACGACCCACAATATTGTGGAGAGCCTGGACAAATGTAACGACCCAAAATATAATGCAAACGCATTTTACGGTAACGAACACCTGTTGGTAAGGTAGCAGTTGTATCGTAGGCTCCATAAGCGGTTAACCAACGTTGATTATAAATTGTAACCCAGGTTGTATCTCCGGGATTTGCTTGTAATGCAGAAGAAAAAACCTCTAATAATAAAAGGCTTAATAAAATTTTTTTGATAGATGATCTTAACATTTTTATTTTGTTTTATGTAAAAATAATCAAAAAATTAAATCGTTTTAGATTTTATGATTTTAATTTCAAAAATAAACTGTAACACATTATTTATCAATATATTAAATTTAAATTGATCTGTAAGGTCTTTTAAAACAGTGTATGCCGGATTTTATTTTTAATTTTAGCTTCAACAAATCAAAAGATTATGAACCCTCCAGAAATAAATAATTTAGATCCTCAAGACGATATTCCTAAGTTTGAAACAAACAACGGAAATAGTAATAATACCAACAATACCAATATGAATATGAACTATTCAAATGGTGGACAAAATATTCCAAACAGTGTTGGTGTTTTGGTTTTAGGTATTCTTGCTATTTGTTTTTTCTGGTGTTACGGGTTGCCATCTATTATCATGGCTATTATATCAATAGTGCTTGCTTCAGGCGCTGAAAAAGAGTATCAAAATAATCCCGGTAAATATTCGCTGGCTTCTTATAAAAACGTAAAAGCAGGTAAAATTTGCGCAATCATTGCATTAAGCCTTATAGGTTTAGGAATTATTGTTGTGATTCTTTTCGTAGCACTTGCCGGCGCAGCTTTAAGCGGATTTCACTGGTAGGTTTTGAACAGCATAGTAAACTTTTTAGAACAGCATTTATTTACCTGTACCATAAAAAGCTTATTTGGTATGAGTTGCCCCGGTTGTGGCATGCAACGGGCTTTCATAGCCTTGCTTAAAGGCAACCTTTCAGAAAGTCTGCAATTAAATGCCAGCTTAATTCCTTTTTTAATTACCATTTTTTATGTGCTTGGCCATTTGTTTTTTTCGTTTAAGAACGGACCAAGAAATATTGTAATTTTTGTAGTTGTAACAACGTTAATATTAATGGTAAACTTTGTTATAAAACTAATTTTACATTCTTAAAAGATTTTATTTCCTTTAATTTCGAATAAACTATCAATCCTGTTAGTTGTTCTTATTACAAGATTTTTATATGAAAGCAGAAATTGTTGATGAAGAAATTATTGAAGTTATTGGTGCACGCTCTCATAACTTAAAAGATATTTCACTTACCATTCCAAGAAATAAATTAGTTGTTATTACTGGCTTAAGCGGCTCCGGTAAATCATCTTTGGCATTTGATACTATTTATGCCGAAGGGCAACGCCGTTACATAGAAAGTTTTTCTTCTTATGCCCGTCAGTTTTTGGGTAATCTCGAAAGACCTGATGTAGATAAGATCTCGGGCTTGAGCCCTGTAATTTCTATCGAGCAAAAAACGGTAAATAAAAACCCGCGCTCAACGGTTGGCACTATTACAGAGATCTACGATTTTATGCGTTTGTTGTTTGCACGTGCCGGCCAGGCATACTCTTATGTTACGGGTGAGAAGATGGTACGTTACAGCGACGACCAGATCATGGATCTTATTGAAGCGGATTATAAAGGCAAGAAAATAAATTTACTCTCACCCATTATTCGTGCGCGTAAAGGACACTATAGAGAGCTGTTTGAAGATATCCGCAAACGTGGATTTAATAAAGTGCGCATTGATGGAGAGATCGTTGACATTACACCTAAAATGCAGGTTGATCGTTACAAGATCCACGATATTGAAATTGTAATTGATCGTTTAGAAATAACAAAAGATATTCGCTCACGTTTAAATTCTTCTTTGCAAACCGCCATGAAACACGGTAAAGGTGTGTTGATGGTAATTGAACATGAGGAGGAAACAAAAGCAAAAAAGAAAACAACTAAAGCGAATGAGGCTAAAGTGCGTTTCTTTAGCCGTTTATTAATGTGTCCTACAAGTGGTATTAGTTATGATGAACCGGCGCCAAATTTATTCTCATTCAATTCTCCTTACGGTGCTTGTCCGCAATGTAACGGCCTTGGAGAAATTTCAGAAATTGATATTTCAAAAATTGTTGCTACGCCAAAATTATCTATTGGTAAAGGTGCTATTGCACCAATAGGCGCTGCAAAAACTTCGGGCGGTTGGATCTTTAAGCAAATTGAAGCTATTGGCACGGCTTATGGTTTTACATTGGATACACCTTTTGAAGATCTAAGCGATGAAGCGGTGAATGTTATTTTATACGGCAGCGACGAATTATTTAAAGTAACAACCGAAGGTGGAACCTATGATACCAGTTTTGAAGGCATTGCAACATTCATTACACGCCAGGCAGAGGATGATCCTAGTCCCGGTATGTTGCGCTGGGCGCAAGGCTTTACCAATAAAAAAGAATGTCCTACTTGCCATGGTACACGTTTAAAAAAAGAATCGTTGTATTTTAAAATTGCAGAAAAAAATATTTCTGAATTAGCCGAAATGGATATTTCTGTTTTGCAGGCATGGTTTAAAGATGTGGAGAAGCGAATGACCAAGCATCAAAACGCTATTGCAATTGAGGTGTTGAAAGAGATCCGTGCGCGTATTCAATTTTTAATGGAAGTTGGTTTGGATTATGTAACGCTGAACCGTTCTTCTAAAACACTGAGTGGAGGCGAGGCTCAGCGTATTCGCTTAGCAACTCAAATTGGTTCTCAGTTAGTAGGTGTATTATATATCTTAGATGAACCAAGTATTGGTTTGCATCAACGCGATAACGTGCGCCTGATTGACGCATTAAAAAATCTTCGTGATGTTGGTAACAGTGTTTTGGTGGTTGAGCACGATAAAGACATGATGGTGGAAAGCGATTATGTAATTGATATTGGTCCCGGCGCCGGTGTGCATGGTGGACGTGTAATTGCAGCAGCTTCGCCAAAAGAAATGTTGAAATTTAATACCGTTACTGCAAAATACATTACCGGTAAATTAAATATAGAAGTGCCAAAAGAACGTCGTAAAGGCAATGGTAAAAAAATAAGCTTAAAAGGTTGTACTGGTCATAATTTAAAAAATGTAAGTGTTGATTTTCCATTAGGTAAATTTATTTGTGTTACGGGTGTAAGCGGAAGCGGCAAGAGCAGTTTGATTAACGAAACATTATATCCTTTATTATCAGCGCATTTTTATAATTCAGAGAAAAAACCATTGCCATATAAATCCATTACCGGTTTGGATAATGTAGATAAAGTAATTGATATCGATCAGTCTCCTATTGGGCGTACACCTCGCAGTAACCCTGCGACTTACACCAACGTTTTTTCTGATATTAGAAATTTATTTGCAGAATTACCCGAAGCAAAAATCCGAGGATATAAACCCGGGCGTTTTTCTTTTAATGTTAAAGGTGGTCGCTGCGAGACTTGCGGTGGAGCAGGCGTGAAGACCATTGAAATGAATTTTTTACCGGATGTTTATGTAATGTGTGATGTGTGTAACGGTAAACGTTATAACCGCGAAACATTAGAAGTGCGTTACAAAGGTAAATCTATCAGCGATGTATTAAACATGACAATAGACCAGGCCTGCGAATTTTTTGAAGCAGTACCAAATATTTACCGCCAGATAAAAACATTGCAGGATGTTGGTTTGGGATATATAACATTAGGGCAACAAGCTACAACATTAAGTGGAGGCGAAGCACAGCGTGTGAAGCTGGCAACCGAATTGAGCAAGCGTGATACAGGAAATACTTTTTATATTTTAGATGAGCCAACAACCGGTTTGCATTTTGAAGATATTCGTATTTTATTAGATGTATTATACCGTTTGGTAAATAATGGTAATACTGTTTTAGTGATAGAACACAATATGGATATCATTAAAGTGGCTGATCATATTATTGACTTAGGGCCTGAAGGTGGAAAGGGTGGAGGCGAGATCTTATTTACCGGAACACCGGAAGAATTGATCAAAGAAAAAAGATCTTATACAGCACCGTTCTTGAAGAAGGAGTTGAAGGGCTAGGCGCTTTAAAAGTTAGGAAGTTACGAAATAGATATATATGTACTTTTTATTTTGTTCTGTATGATATTTTCTTCAAGTTTTATCCAAGGAAATTTAATTTTTTGATAATGCGTATATATAGTTTTCCACTGATTTTTTTCTGGCCTTTGCAACATTGATCTGTAAACTTTATTGGCTTTTATTAATTGTTGAATTCTATATTCACCGGAAATTAGCCCTTGGACAGCATTTAGAAAGTCATCGACAATATTTTGTGATTCTGCAGAGAATAGTTGACACCAAATATATGATGTAGAGATATGTAATTCATCGTTGTTTTGAAGATTTAGATTAATTTCAAAGTCGAGTCCGTTTTGCTTTGGAATATCCATGCTTAATTCAAGGTATTTGTGATTGTAATCAATTACCATTTTTAAATCAGGAAAGAACTCTTGAATTTTTTTAAAAGAGTCTTCTGCTATTTTAAAACATTTCGAGTGTTCCATCTTTTATGCCTTTTCTGAATAGAAAACTAATCCCTCGTATACTTAAACGTTCCCGAAGAACTATCAATAGTAGTATTATTAAAGCTCTTAATTACCTGTACACGTTTAAAAACACCTTCAATACTTTTCTTACCGGTAATTACACCGCAATAACTGTAATGCGATTTAAAGCTTTGTTGTGGGGATGTCGTGCTGCTGGTATTGCCGCGGTTGGTGGCCGAATCGCCAACTACTTCCCACATTACATTAGCAATGGTCAATACATCTTTTTTGTTTTTTACCCTAACTTTTTCGCTGGTAGCAATATCAAATGTTTTTGATAATACATAAGGCGCCACATCTTCTTTTAAATAAGTTTTTCGTGTACCTGTTTCTTCGTAAGTGTAATTGCCATTTCTTGGTTTTTTGCAGGACGTTGCCAGCATTAAAACTATTATAAAAGCAACTAAAAAACCTGTATTCTTTTTTAACCTCATGATGCTAATTAACCAAATGTAATAAAATATAATTTACGCCTTCTTTAAAGTAATCAACGAAAAACCATACGTTGTTAGTTGTTTATGCGTTGGGTTTTTTATCAAATAAAAAAGCCCGGTCTTTATGAACGGGCTTTCTAATTAGATAATTTTAAAATTATTTAGCTGCTTCTTTTGCTGCTTTAATTTTTGCTTTAATATTCTCGGTAGTTAATGAACCCGGACGCTCAATTGGTGAGCCTGTAGCTCTGTCCCAAATTAAACTTGCCAATACACCTAATGCACGGCTTACACCAAATAACACTGTGTAAAAATCATGCTCATGCATACCATAGTGTACCAATAAAGCTCCTGAGTGTGCATCTACATTAGGCCAAGGATTTTTAATTTTTCCTGTGCTTTCTAAAATAGGAGGTGCAACTTCGTAAACCATTTGTACGATCTCACAAATATCATCATGTTTAATGTATGTTTTGTAAAAATCCTGTTGTGCTGTAAAGCGAGGATCTGTTTTACGCAATACAGCGTGGCCGTATCCCGGAACAACTTTTCCTTCAGTTAAGGTCTTTTTAATATACTCTGCAATTTGTTCTTTAGTTGGTAAACCACCACCTAAAGTTTCTTTCAATTCCATTATCCAACCTAATACTTCCTGGTTAGCCAAGCCGTGTAACGGACCAGCCAAGCCATTCATACCTGCAGCAAATGCTAAGTAAGGATCTGATAATGCAGAACCAACCAAGTGAGTTGTATGAGCAGAAACGTTTCCACCTTCATGATCAACGTGAATGGTTAAATATAAACGCATTAAACGTTTCATATCAAAGGCTTCGTAACCTAACATATGAGCAAAGTTTGCTGCCCAATCCAGTTTATGATCCGGTTCAATATGAATGCCGCCTTTGTATTTACGACGGTAGATATATGCTGCAATACGAGGTAAACGTGCAATTAAATTCATGCTATCTTCGTAAGCATAATCCCAATATTCTTTTTTGCTCATGCCTTTAGCATAAGCTTTTGCAAAAACAGATTCTGTTTGCATAGCCATAACAGCAATTACAAATTGTGTCATAGGATGCGTATCGGCCGGTAATTTTTCAATTACGTCAAATACATGTTTTGGAACGTTGTTACGTTTTGTCCACTCGGTTGTAATAAATGTAACATCTTCCTGTGTTGGTAATTCACCAACTAACATCAGGTAAAAGATACCTTCAGGTAATGGCTCTGTACCACCCGGTGCTTTTGGTAACTTAGCACGTAATTCAGGAATAGAGTAGCCTCTGAAACGGATACCTTCTTCAGGATCTAAACGCGAAGTTTCGGTAACCATACCCGGCATACCGCGCATACCTTGGTATACTTGCGCTACGGTAATGTCTCCTAATTTAAGGTCACCATGATTTTTAATAATGTCTTTAATGTCTGCAGCTAAAACCTCTGCTTTAGCTTTAAATTTTTCTTTCAACGGATCCATGTGGGATAAACTTTTATGGTTATAAATTTACAATCTGATCTTATATAAACAAAGTTATTTTGGGTTATTTTAAGTTTATTTTTTTGAATTAAGGAACAAACTTAAATGATTTGCCTAAATACCTTGCCGATCCGCCCAATTGCTCTTCAATACGCAATAATTGGTTGTATTTTGCGATCCTGTCGCTGCGTGATGCAGAACCCGTTTTGATCTGTCCGCAGCTTAAAGCTACCGCCAGATCAGCAATGGTCGTATCTTCAGTTTCACCACTACGGTGACTCATAACCGAGGTGTAACTATTGGTTTGAGCCATTTGCACGGCATTAATAGTTTCAGTTAAGGTACCAATTTGATTCACTTTTACAAGAATGGAGTTGGCAACGCCTTTATTGATACCATCTGCCAGGCGGCTTACATTGGTCACAAAAAGATCATCACCTACCAATTGAACTTTATCTCCAAGTGTATCAGTCACTTGTTTCCAGCCATCCCAATCATCTTCACCAAAACCATCTTCAATAGAAATGATAGGATATTTTTTGCACCAGTCAGCCCAATAGCTAACCATTTGCGAAGAGGTTAATTTATCGCCGGTAGATTTTTTAAAGTGATATACTTTTTCTTTAGAATCGTAAAATTCAGATGCAGCGGCATCCATAGCAATGTAAATATCTTCGCCTGCTTTGTAACCGGCTTTATCAATTGCCTGCATTACAGCTTTTATGGCATCTTCATTATTTTTAAAGTTAGGGGCAAATCCGCCTTCATCGCCCACATTTGTGCTCATTTTTTGAGCTTTTAATACGGCTTTTAAGTGATGAAAGATCTCTGTTCCCATTCGTAAACCTTCGCTAAAAGATTCGGCACCAATTGGCATGATCATAAATTCCTGGAAATCGATACCATTATCGGCATGCGAACCGCCATTTAAAATATTCATCATGGGTATTGGCAATAAATTAGCGTTTACGCCACCAACATAACGGTATAAAGGCGTGCGGCTTTCTTCTGCGGCAGCTTTTGCAACGGCCAAAGAAACTCCCAAAATAGCATTGGCTCCTATATTTGCTTTGTTTGGCGAGGCATCCAGTTCGATCATCTTCGCGTCAATTTCTGACTGATCAAAAATGTATGAACCTTTTAAATTCTCGCGCAATACAGTGTTTACATTATTTACAGCATGGTACACACTTTTGCCCATGTATATTTTTTTATCGTTGTCACGTAATTCAACAGCTTCGTGCGAGCCTGTTGATGCACCTGATGGTACAGCAGCGCGGCCTAAAATGCCGCTTTCGGTTACAACATCTACTTCAATGGTTGGATTTCCGCGTGAATCCAGTATCTGGCGGGCAGTAATATTATTTATAAATGACATATTTTGGTAGGTTAAGGCCTTGAAATTAATAATTTTTTAGGAAACGGAATTTGTAAATTTTCAATAGTTTTTATTATTTCTTAAAATTTCTCTATCCTGTAATAATAGCGCTGTTTTTACGTATTTTTACTGTTCTAATTTCTAAAAATGAAAAAAATAATTACTGTTCTTTTATTCGCTTTTTTGTCTTTTCAAAATTTTATAAGTACAGCACAAATTGATACAGCTTTTTGGTTTGCAGCGCCATTTGTTTCTCCGGACGCTACTAACAGAAGCCCCTATAGATTGCATATTTATACATATGCTGCACCATCAACTACGGTACGCGTAAGGCAACCGGCAATCGTTGGCGCCAATAAATATGACACAACATTTGTTATTGGTCCTTATACAGACCAAGTTTACACTTTGTGGAGAGATGCTCAGGTAAATACTACTAATGCAGGTTACGATTCATTGGAAGTGAAACCATCAGATATCGTATTACCTTATGGTTTATATATTTCTTCTACAAATGATATTAGTATGGTTTATGATGTTGTTTCAAATGGAAATAATCCCGAAACTTTTTCTTTAAAAGGCTTACGGAACGGTTCGGGTTTGGATTTTTATTGTCCATTCCAGCAAAAAGGGAATAATCAGACCCTATCAAATCTCGCAAACACACCGCCGGGAATTGTTCAACCAAAACAACAAATTAATATTGTTGCCACAAAAGCAAATACAACTGTATTCATTACTCCAAAGTGCAATGTAATAGGGCATTTGGCCAATACAACATATACTATATTATTGCCAAATCCCGGAAGTGCATATACTGTTGAAAATGCATCTCAAACCACTACTGTTTTGGCAAATAATCTTTCGGGTTCTCATATCGCTTCTGATAAACCAATTTCTGTAACTGTTGCAGATGATGGAGCTAAGGCTACTTTTTCAGGTTGCTGGGATCTGATCGGAGACCAAATTGTACCGGTAAATATTGTTGGAACAGAATATGTTATTGTGAAAGGAGATATAATGGCTGCAGAAAATGAAGGTATTTATGTAGTTGCAACAAACAGTAATACATCTTTAACGTTTGATGATGGTGTTGTTACAACGACTGTAATAAATACCGGCGATACTTATTTTTATAAAACAAATCAACCGCTTACATCGTTAGTTGCATCAAAAGATGTTTATGCAATGCATGTGAGTGGTATGGGTTGCGAAATGTCTGAAGCAATAGTGCCGCCATTGGCTTGCGCAGGTTCAACTATTACACACTTTACACGTAACAACGGACAGACGTTTAATTTAAATTTATTTTGTAAGACCGGCTCACAAAATACGTTTACTTTAAATGGTTCAACAAGCCTTGTTACAGCGGCAGCTTTTACTGTTATTCCCGGAACGGCAGCATTAAATGGAGGTCCTTATTATGGTGCGAAAATAAATCTCACTTCACCATTGCCAATTGGGTCATATACGATTGCCAACAACATGGGTGATTTTGGTTTAAGTATTTGCAACGGTGGTGGAACAAGCGGTTCTTATTATCATTACATGACAGAGTTTTTAAAGAAAACGACAGTCGTAGCTGCATCTTCTTTTTCAATATGCCAGGCTTCAAGCAATAATATGGCTATTACCTTAAGCGGAACCGTTAGCGGTGTTTCCTCAACAGGTACGTGGTCTACCGCTAATGGTGTTGGACCTTTTGGTACATATACATCCACCTTAAATACAATAACAACTACATATACATTAACGGGGAATGATGTAAATCAAACTTCCATCAAGTTTTATTTAACTTCTACAGGAAGCTGTAAGTCGGTGAAGGATTCAATTATTGTTCAATTAATTCAACAACCCGTAATTACGTTTGCTCCAACTAATACCAATATTTGTAATAATGAACTAAGTCCTATTAGTATTTCTGCTACCGTAACAAATGCTACATCTGGTAATTGGAACAGTAATGGTGTAGGATCCTTTATGACAACATTTCCTAATACAATTTACTACCCAACTCTTTCCGATCTACAAAACCCACCACTTATACTAACATTGACCACAACCTTTAATGCAGGGTGCCCTGCGGCTGTAAAAAGCCTAACTTTTAATGTTTCACCTTGTACAGGAATAAATTCAAATAAAAAAGAAGAGCTTTTTAAGATCTATCCAAATCCAAACACCGGCGAGTTTGTAATTGAAGCAAATGAAAATACCCAGCTTAAATTGGTAAATGAATTAGGACAGGTTATTAAAACTATCTCTATTAATGATAAAAGAACAGTTATAAGTAATCTTGCAAAAGGTATTTATTTTATTAATGGAAATATGAATGGAAAAACCATTAACGAAAAAATAATCGTTCAATAAATTTAAAACAATATTTTAGCAATTAAAGCGTTAATAAACAAATTGAAACTCATTTTTAAAATAACAGCTTTCACGCTCTTAGCATTTGTTCTGCTTTTTGATCTTACTTCTTGTAAAAAAGATAAGCTTATTTTAGATTCAAATGCAAAGGTGGAGTTCTCGCAGGATTCGGTTTTGTTTGATACCGTTTTTACAACTATAGGTTCTTCTACTCAAAACATCCGTGTAAGAAACAAGAACGATCAACCCATCAAAATTTCATCTATCGATCTTCTGGGTGGAAGCACTTCGCAATTTATTATTAATGTAGATGGAAGCAAAGGAACCGCTTTTACCGATGTAGAAATTGCCGCTAACGACAGTATGTATATTTTTATACAGGTAAACGTTAATCCTAACAATGCTAACTCTCCATTAATTATAAACGATGCCATAAAATTTGTGGTTAACGGCAACACGCAAACCGTTTACCTCGAAGCCTGGGGGCAAGATGCTTATTACCATTATCCAACCGATGCTATTAAATTTAAAGACGGTTCTTATTTACCTTATTCACGTGTAAGTGAATCAGATAATGCAATTGTTACATTGCCTAATGATAAGCCACATGTTATTTATGGTTATTTGGTGGTTGATTCTACACAAACATTAAATATCAACGCAGGCACAAAAATTTATTTAAATAATAAGGCAGGCTTATGGGTTTACCGTTATGGCGAAATACATATTAACGGACAAAAAAATAACGAAGTTGTATTTACCGGTGCCCGCCGCGAAAAAGATTACAGGGATGAACCGGGGCAGTGGGACAGGATATGGATAAACGAAGGCAGTGTAAATAATACAATTGATTATGCGATCATAAAAAATGGTACCATTGGTGTGCAAGCCGAATTAATGGGGGGTGCAGGTGTATCGTTTGCAACGGAGCCACGACGTTTAAAAATAACCAATACAAAAATTCAGAACATGAGTATCTGGGGTTTTTATGGTGTAGGATATAATGTATATGGTGGCAATAATGTTTTCAGTAGTTGCCAGGAACACTCTATCAATTTAACCCTGGGTGGAAAATATACTTTTATACATTGCACTTTTGCTAATTTTTGGGAAGAAGAAAAGAACAGAGATAAGCCAACAGTTAATATTAGTAACCATGTAGATTCTTATATTTTTCCTTTAGATTCAGCTTATTTTGGAAATTGTATTGTGGATGGTAAACTCACTAATGAGATAGGATTGGATCTGGATGAATCTAACGCCAGCTTTCCACCAAAATTTATTTTTAGTAATTGCTGGTTAAAAACAGACATGGGTACAACAGATGTAAATCGTTTTAAAAATACCATCAAAAAAGGTTCAGGGTCTTTAGCCTTTGTAGATTATGGCGTGTACGATTTTCATACACCAAACGAAACTCGCAATCGCAATTTTTCAAATCCCGATGCTCAAACAGATGCTTTTAAATTTTCTATTGATCTTGATGGTACGGCACGTAATACTAACAGTATCACTATTGGGGCGTATGAGAATTAATTTGTCATCTCATTGTCATTAAAAATACTCTTGCTGCGTATCTGTTTTCGTCTTAAATTTGCGGGCAATTAAATGAACCGCATTTCCACATCACCACACAAACAAATTATTTACTGGCTATTTGCCGGTTGTTTTTTAATTTATATAATGGTGGTGGTTGGTTGCTTAACACGCTTAACACACTCTGGTTTGTCAATTACCGATTGGAGTTTTATGGGCTCTATACCTCCGGTTAATGAAGAGATGTGGCAACAGCGTTTTGAAAAATACCAGCAAAGCCCCGAGTTTCAAAAAATAAATTACACCATGACCTTGCAGGAGTTTAAACCCATTTTTTTATGGGAATATATTCATCGCATGATAGGCCGTACCATGATGTATGTATTTGCCATTGGCTTTGTTTATTTTTTAATTAAAAAGAAAATTAAAAAAGATATGTGGCCGGGTTTTGTATTGCTCTTTTTTATGGGCGCAATGCAGGCTGTAATTGGTTGGTGGATGGTGTATAGCGGCTTGCAAGGTAAACCTGCCGTTAGTCACTACAGGTTAGCAACGCACTTAATGAGTGCTTTTACCTTATTTGCATTTACGTATTGGTTTGCATTACGTTTATTATATCCTAAAGAAGATGTTGAGGTTTCAGACGGAAAAAAATTGAAAGGTATTACTGTTTTATTTTTTTGTGTATTGATCTTTCAGATAATCTTTGGTGCATTTACTGCGGGTTATGTTGAAGGAGCAGATTCACATATCCGTCCGGGACATATCTTTAACACCTGGCCAAAAATGGGTGATGAATGGATGCCGGAGCAAGTAACCATGAAAGCTTCTTTTTTTGAGAATATGTTTGAGAATGCAAGCGGCATACAATTTGTTCATCGTACAACAGCATTTATTATTGTTATTTTAATTTGTATGATCTGGTTTAGATCTAATAAATTACAATTAACCAAACAACAAAACTTTGGCGTTACTTTATTGGTATACGGTGTTACCATTCAGTTTATTTTAGGAATATTAACGTTATTGTACCAGGTTCCGGTAATTATGGGTGCTTTACATCAAACAGGGGCCTTCTTTTTATTTTTAAGTTGCATATATTTACTCTTTCATTTATTCAATAAAAAAGCAATAAGCTAGTGGACGAATTTAATACAGAGCAATTTACAGGAAGGGGATATCCACCAAAACCAATAGTGGCTACTAAAAGCCAAAATGCATTGATACGCTCAATGCTTAGCTTATTTATTTACGGCTTAATGTTCTATTTTTTGTTTGATAGTAATTTAGCCTACATCGCCGCTATATTGGTAGTTATTATAATTCATGAAATGGGCCATTTTTTATTCATGAAATTATTCAATTACAGTAATGTAAAAATATTTATTGTGCCTTTGCTGGGAGCGTTTACAACCGGTAAAAAGCAACAGGTATCGCAAGCGCAATTAAGTTTAATAATTTTAGCGGGCCCTGTACCGGGTATTATAATTGGCTGTATTTTATATTGGTTAAATAAAGATATTCAAAACGACACTCTAAAAATGTTGGCTAATTCTTTTTTGATCATTAACCTTTTAAATTGTTTGCCTTTTTATCCACTAGATGGTGGACGTTTAATTGAAACATTGTTTTTTAAAGAGAACCATATTATTCGTTTGGTATTTGGTGTCATTTCTATTATTTGTCTTATCGCTTTATTTTTATTCTTCCAAAGTTTTGTGATGATCATTGTTCCGGTATTGATAGGATTGGAAATTTATAATGAAACAAAACACCAAAAGATCCGTGATTATCTGCGCCAGGAAAAGATCAATTATCATACAGATTATGAAAATTTGCCTGATAAAGATTATTGGTTGATCCGCGATTGCTTGATCATGTCCTTCCCAAAAAAATATGTTGGTGTAACTCCGGGGCAATATGAATATACTATTGCCGAACCATTATTGGTTCAACATATTTCTGCTGTATTACAGATCAATTTAAAATTCGATTTGAATATCTTTAAACGCATTTTAATTGTGTTCTTCTACATTTGTATGTTTGTTGGCCCGCTTGTTTTAGTGGGATTGCATTTGTAGTTTCTCTTTACGTTTTTTACCACATAGACACATAGTTTTTTAGTTAATCAAACTTACTAAAGTAAAACATAGGGTTTTTTCGCTTAGCGAAAAAATAATGTGAGACTTATTAATGCTTGGATAATTCTTTTCTATGCGGCCTATGTGGTTAAATTTTGGCGGCTTACCCAAATCGGGGTACAATGGCATCAAATTTGCTGTAATAAAATAACATAAAACCAAAAGATATGTGTTTCTCAGCAGGGGCAAGTTTTACAGCAGCAGCAGTGTTAGGAGGAATAGGGTTAGCTTCTTTAAAAAAAGCAAGTACTCGCTCACAGATAATGTTTGCTTCTATTCCTATGTTATTTGGTATCCAGCAATTAAGTGAAGGTTTTTTATGGCTTTCTTTATCACAAGCGGGTTATGAAGGTTGGCGTGAAACTGCAACTTATATATTTTTATTCTTTGCCCAGTTTCTTTGGCCTATCTGGATTCCCGGTTCTATGCTTTTAATGGAACACAATAAAACAAGAAAAAAATTATTATGGGGCTCTTTAATAGCCGGAATTATTACCTCAGTTTTATTAATGTATCGTATGGTGTTTTTAAATGTAGAAGCTTCTATACAACATCATCATATTGATTATAATATAGAATCGCCGCAATGGATCATGATCGTAAGCAGTATTTTATACGTGCTTTCAATTGTTGTTTCTCCATTTTTCTCATCAGCAAAAGGAATGAAACCAATTGCTTTTTTATTGCTGATCTCTTTGCTTGCTACAAAAGTTTTTTACGAGGCCTATTTGGTTTCTGTCTGGTGCTTTTTTGCAGCCAGTTTAAGTATTTTAGTATTGCGATCTTTAAAATTAGCGCAAAATGAAATGCATGTTGCTGCTGAGAGGTTGCAGCATAAAATGGATTAACGAAACTCATTTAAACCACATAGACACATAGTTTTTTTATTGAGATAATTTCAAAAAAGAAAAGCGTTACAAACCAATTAAAGTATACATAGGATTTTCTTCGCTTGCGAAGAAAATTTATGTGAAACTTTAAGCGTTTTTGCTTTACTCTTTTCTATGTTTCTATGTGGTTAATTTTTGTCCTATTTTATTTTGTAACGTAATCCCAAATACAACATCCTTCCATAAATCGGGCCCCAAACCATACTTGCATCAAAATATTTATTAAAAGGCATATCGCTGGATACGATTGGATTTGTTTGCTTATAATCCAAAGCATTTTCAACACCTAAATAAATATTAAAGTCTGCTTTTTTAATTTTTGTGAGATAAGTAATTTGTCCCATTAAATTAAAATATTCAGGTGAATAAGAAGCTCTTTGGTAATCTAACGGATTGCTGTTTGTAGCAGGTAAACGTTTTGGTCCGTTATACTGAGTTGTGAAATCAAATTGCCAGTGACTATCCCTTGTTTCGTAACTTAAATTAATAAAGGCCCTGTGTGTTGATACCATTGATTTTTGAAGCAGGCCTTGCTTGTAGTTTACTTTGGTATCAACATAACGGTAGGCTGTTTTAATATTGAAACGTTTTTTTGGTTCTACATTAAATTCAAACTGCATGGTGTTAGAGTAGGATGGACCGTCTAAATTATAAATAAGAACTTGTTGCGTATCGTTATCAACATCCACAACAACCTGGTCTGTAAAATCAGTACGATACACATCTAATGTGATGTAGGCATCACGATAATTTACTTTAAATTTTTGCGTAAAGTTTAAGCCGTAATTATAACCAACTTCCGGTTTTAAACCATAAGGTAAACTCAAATCAGCACTCTCTACCAACCAGTCTCTTGAAGAGGCCATTAAATAAGCATTATCTGCAAAGATGTTTGCTGTGCGTAAAGCCCTGCCACCGCTAAAACGTAATACTGATTCTTTTGTAAACGCATAACGTAAATGCAAGCGTGGTGTAAAAAACAAACCGTAATAATTATGATAATCTGCCCGAATGCCGGCAACCATATTAAATTTCTCACCATTGTTATGCGCAAATTCTAAAAAGGTTCCTGCAACCTGTTCAATACGTTTGTATTTGAACAGACGAAATGTTTCATTCACGTCATCATTTAAAAAACTTCCGCCTAATTTGTAAGTGTTATTACTGTTAACAATAATTCCCTGGAAGATATAATTGGCATAAAATGTTTTTTGGGCGCCGGTATATTTATTATTGCCATAAAAATTAGTTTGATCGTGATTTAAATAAGAAAGCTGTAAACCCATACTGGTGCCTGGTTTTTTAGCAAACACAAAACCTGTTTTACTGTATACTTCCCAACGTTCGTTATCAATACCAATTTTATATAAAGGAATACTATCGTTGTAATTTTTGATCATTTCTTTAAACTGGCCACCATCGCGCGTATCCTTCATATATGATCCACCAAACTGCGCTTCAAATCCTTTGCCCGAATTGTAAGCATATTTATTCATAACGTTATACTGCTTACCGGTTGGTATATCTGCAAAGCCGTCGTTATTTAAGTCTTGCGCTAAAGGATTAAAACTGGCATGGGTTAAAAGGCCAATAGCAAATTTTTCATTTATTCTGCGCGAAAGATTTAAATTGTATTCGTTACGCCCATTTTCATTACCATAAGCATTAAAATTTAATTTATCAGAATGCTCAGGGTTTTGAAGTTCTGTATTGATCTGTCCTGTAAAACTTTCGTAACCATTAACTACCGATCCTGCGCCTTTACTCAATTGTATGGATTGTATCCATGTACCAGGTATAAAGGTCAAACCATAATTTCCGGCAAGTCCACGCATATATGGCATGTTCTCTTTGGTAATTTGTGCGTATTGTCCTGATAAGCCAAGCATCTGTATTTGTTTTGTTCCACTCACAGCATCTGCAAAATTCACGTCAATACTAGGGTTGGTCTCAAAGCTTTCAGAAAGATTACAGCAGGCGGCTTTCATTAATGAACGCTCGGTCAAGATCTCTGTTTTTATAGGATTTAAATACGAGATCTCTGTACCTGTGCTATAATAGACTATTTCTATTTCCTGCAAATCGAGCCCGTTCTTTAAAACAAGCAATAAAAATTTATTTACATCAGTCACTAAAAGCGTATCACTTTTGTAACCAATGGCATTAATAATTAATTTATTGCTTTGTGAAGAAGGTTGAATTGCAAAGTCGCCATTCTTATCGGTTGTAGCGGCAATAGCAGTTTTATCCCAAACCAAAGTAACGCCCGGTACAACAGTGCTGTCATTCTTTTGGCCAATTTCAACTACTTTTCCTTTTATCTGCGCTTTAATACATGTAATACTTACTATGCAAATTAAAGCAAGTAAATACCTGATCTTCATGTTCTACTTTTTAGGAAGCTCACATTTTTTATCCCGGTACTTACAGCAATCAGGCAGTTTTTTGTATTTGGCATCGTCACCTTTTAAAGCGCCAACATCATGTCCGCTGGCAGCAATGGCCTGCTCAATTTGTTCTAAAGTAACTTTATCTGTTTTATAAGTTACGGTAAGGGCTTGTGTTTCTTCATCCCAAACAGCCAGTTTAACACCTTTTATATCGGCCGAATTTTCAATACGTTTTTTACATTCTTCGCAATTACCTTTAACGGCAATGGTTGCGGTTTTTACACTTTTATCCTGCGCTTGTGCGGTTAATACTACAAATAAGGATAAGAAAATTATTATTGTTCTCATTATTAATTTTTTTAATTGTTGGTTTTATTTTTTTTGAAATAGAAAAATTTCCGAAATAGTTTCGGACCAACTGCTAAATTCTGAGAACTGAAGAAGAAATAACCAAAGTGTTTTGAACCTTTGGTGGTGGGGCTTCGAGCAAAGCCAAATTATTAAGGTAAGGTTGTAATGTAAATGTTTTATAAGAAAAAGGAAGATCTAAATAGAAAAGATCGCAAAATGTTTTTACGAGGTCAAAAGTTGTGCTTTGTTTTAATGTAAAATCAACATTGCTTTTAAGTACCAGGTTCTCATCTTTGCAACAGCCATCATCCATTGGTTCAGAATCATCATCTTCGCCACCGCAGCAACTTGTACTTTTAACCACGTAATTGATTGTCTCCAATTCACCGCCACAATAATGTAAAAAAACAGGAATACCAACAGCAGAAATTACATAAGCTGTTACAACTAACCCGAATAAATATTTTTTAATAGTGTTGATACCTCAAAGGTAGAAAGAAAATGGCAGTAAATTATCCTTAAGCTTTCATTTTTTGTTAAATGATATAAAATTGCAGGGCAACATATGTTTTGTATATTTAGGGATAAATTAGTTAATTTGGCTAATTATCTATTAAAACCTATAAAATTATATGTCAGATTTATTTAGAAAAAAATCACTTAGTAAATTACTTGCAGATGCTGCGGTTGGAGAAGGCGGGTTAAAAAAGACCCTCGGAACCTGGGCTTTAGTAGCTTTAGGAATTGGTGCTATTATCGGAGCAGGTCTATTTGTTAGAACAGCAGCAGCGGCAGCAGATAATGCAGGGTCTGGTGTAACAATGTCTTTCATTGTAGCAGCCGTGGGTTGTGCTTTTGCAGGATTATGTTATGCTGAATTTGCGGCTATGATACCTATTGCAGGTAGCGCATATACCTATGCGTATACTACAATGGGGGAAGTAGTTGCATGGATAATTGGTTGGTCATTAATTATGGAATATGCCTTAGGTGCAGCAACGGTATCAATTGCGTGGAGTGAATATTTAAATAATCTTTTAGGAGGCAGCATACCCTATGAATGGTGTCACTCCCCCTTTGAACATTCATATAAAGTAATTGGAGAAGCAATTTCACAATTTCCTGAAGAAATAGCTAAAACTGCTAAAAGTGGAATATTAATACTTTCAGATGATCAATATAAAGGCATTGCAGAATCTTTGAAAAGCCAAGTAATGATTTCAACTGGTATTGTTAATTTACCTGCATTGGGTATTCTTTTAGCCTTATCCTTACTTTTAATAAAAGGGACTAAAGAATCTGCTTTTGTGAATGGTTTAATTGTTTTTGTTAAACTAGCGATTGTTTTAATTTTTATTGCAATTGGTTGGAAATTTATTAATCCGCAAAATCATACTCCTTATTTAATTCCTGAAGGAACTGTTGGGCATGATGGATTTTTTACCTGGGGTTATGGTGGAATTTTAGGTGGAGCAGCTGTTGTTTTCTTTGCTTTTATTGGTTTTGATGCCGTATCTACAGCCGCGCAAGAGGCAAAAAATCCAAAAAGAGATATGCCAATCGGAATACTTGGTTCATTATTAGTATGTACTATTTTATATGTTCTGTTTTCATATGTATTAACTGGTGTTGCTCATTGGAGCGAATTTGGCACTGCCGGAAAAGAAGCATCTGTTTCGTATGCAATTCAAAAATATATGATTGGTTATGAATGGTTAGGCACAAGTGTAACAATTGCAATTCTTGCAGGTTTCTCTTCTGTAATACTTGTAATGTTAATGGGCCAATCACGTGTTTTTTATTCTATGTCAAAAGATGGTTTATTGCCAAATGTTTTTTCTCACCTTCATCCAAAATTTCAAACACCATATAAATCAAATATGATCTTATTTGTTTTTGTGGGTATTTTTGCCGGTTTTATTCCAGGAAGCGTTGCAGGCGATCTTACATCGTTTGGAACGTTATTTGCTTTTGTAATTGTTTGCTTAGGCATTTTAATTATGAGAAAGAAAAACCCTGAGATTCCACGTCCATTTAAAACACCGCTTGTACCTTTAGTTCCTATTCTGGGAATGTTGGTTTGTACTTTTATGATCGTTGCTTTAGATCTGTTTACATTGGCTTCCGCTGGTGTTTGGATGGTTTTTGGCTTAATAATTTACTTCGTTTATAGTCAAAAAAGAAGTACTTTAAATAAAGAAAAATAATAGCTGAATTTAAAACAAAAAAGCGGATCAATTTGATCCGCTTTTTTTATATCTTAAAATTAAAAGTATAATAACAATTATTTTTAACCGGGAATTGAGATCGCATATCCAGTGAATCGGCCAGATCTTTTATCAACTCAAGGCCTAAAGTATGTTTGTTGTATAACTCTTTAAAATCAAAGCCCGAACCGTTATCACCGATCTGTAATTCAATTTCATGAGCGGCCTTTTGTTGAAGACTGATCTGCACTTCGTAATCTTTTGTTTTACCTGAAGCATATTTTATAGAATTCAATAATATTTCAGAAATAATAAGACCTAAATGAATTGCTTTTTTACTTGAGATCAAAAAGGCAAGATAGTTAACATTTACTTTAAAGTTATGATTGATCTGCGGATAAGTTACCCTGAATTCATTGATCAGGGCTTTAATATATTCAGATAGATTGATCTGTGAGAATTGATTATTCTTTTCCAACATATCATGGATCTTTAACATAGAAAAGATCCTTTGTTCATATTCTTCTATTAAAGCAATTGATTCTTCACTTTTTACTTTGTTCTTTCTTAATCGTAATAAGCTGATCAAAATAGAAAAATTATTTTTTACACGGTGGTTTATCTCTTTTAAAAGAACTTCTTTTTCCTGCAATATTTTTTCCAGTCTGTCCTGCGCGGCACGCCTTTTACGACTCTCTAAATTAGAAGCCATTACAAATGAAACGCTCAAACAAAAGCTTATCTCATCTTTAGTAAACTCTTTTTTAATACTTGTTTTTTCGTAACACATTACACCAACCAATTCGCCCGATATCCTTAAAGGAATATCGAGTAAAGTACAAATATCATTTTCTTTGGCGTATTTATTGCTGAATTCTTTTGTAAGGGGATGAGAACAAATGTCTTCCGCAATAATTATTTCGTTAGATACAAGGGCTTCAAAATAGATAGGATGATCTCGCTTTAATAAAATACTGTTCTTGTTAAAGTGCTTGTTACGCATGTCGTACTCACCAATAGATACCAGAGCGCTTTGATCCTGATTAAAGAGCCAAACATTCATCCGTTCCATTTTTAAGCAGAATAAGATACGTTTGGCAAAGTCTATCATAATAGTATCAATATCTTCCCTTTTAAGGAAATGAATTTTTGATATACTATTTAGTTCTTCTAAAAGATTAACTTCTTTTTCTTCAATCATACCCGGATAATTATATTAAAGATAAAATAATCCTTGATAGAAACAAATGTATTTAACATTAAAAATTTTGATATATGGAACGCTGATAACGCAGATAAATATGATATGTTATGATCTTTTTAAGAAATAAAATTAAGATCAGCAATGATCTGCTAAATCAGCGTCATCTGCGTTCCATCAGGTTAACTCAGTTTCTGATACGTTTGCCACCAACGGTCAGGTATCTCGTTACTGATAGCCAATTCGTAATCTTTATAACTGCATGGGATTAATGTGTGACGCTCAAATTTAAGATCTTTATGCGGTGGGTAAGGGATCTCCATCCACCAACGATCGCTTTTTTTACTTTTATAAAAATTAATTTCATATTTATCATCCTGCAACACTACATGAAAACGAACATAGTCTGGATTGGTGCGGCTCGGGAAATCATTTTTACGATTATAAAAACCATCAAAAAAGCACCAGATCATTTGTGCAGCAAGATGTGCTGTTTTTCCGCTTTCATCAAATTTTGGATTTAATTCGTAAATGCCAATAGATGATAATTTATCGTTCATGCCCGCGTAGCGCATTATCTGGCAAGCTTCTTCTGAATAAAAACCGTTAGGTGATGCTTCAGGATTAGCCGGCGCATCTGAATGTTTAATAGATGAAATATCAAAAGTGATCATGTCTGATTGGCGGATCACAGGTTCTGCTTCTTCTATCTTATCACGCACCTGGCCTAAACGATAGGCATCAAAATACAAACGGTTCATCATTTGCAAACTGTTTTGATCTACCAGGTAAGTTTGATAACCAATGTTGCTGTAATTAAAAAGATAATTAGGCTGATGTAAGATTATTTTTCCAAGGTAAGAATGGCTGGTAATATCTTCGTCCGGATTACCAAGGTCAAAAGTACTATCAACCGCAGTAATATTAATGGTTTGTTCAAGGTCTTTGTAGCCTAAGAACTGCGCATAAGTAAGATCTTGTGAACCACCAATAATAACAGGAATTATATTTTTACGGATCAGGTGATCAACTGTGCTTCTTAATGCAAAAAAAGTATCATCTGTTGAGTGTCCTGCGGTTATGTTTCCAAGATCAGCAATATTACCACGAAAGCCTGTATCGTAAAGTTTGTATAAATATTCGCGCACGGCATCGGGTGCTAATTTGCAGCCCTCGTTATTTTCACTGTTCCTGTCTTCGCAAACACCAACAATGGCAATATCCATTTCTTCCAACTCCGGAAAATCAGTTCCTTCTTTATAAATAGTAAACAGGTTACCAAACTGGGTCTCTTTTAAATTGTAATTATTTAAAATGTTATCGGTATTAACGGGACTAAAAAAATGGGCAATATCGCTCATGTTGAATGAATTTTATTTAAAAATAGGTTTCATTTAAAAGGTAAAGGGCAGGGTAGGGGATTTTATATTAACAAGGGGATATTAGGAACTTGAGCTTTAGGTGATGGAACACGGATTTTACTGATCAAACAGATTTGACACTGATAAAAATTTGTGATAAACTGTAAAATCAACGTCATCTGTGTTCCATCACCTGATGTTAAAAATTGAAAATTTATTTGGAGGGATGGATTTTATATTTAACTTTGTACTTCAAAGTGCTTTAACATGGAAAACCCGCAAGAACATTTAGAGGCCCTGAAAGATATCAGGCAAATGATGAAACAATCTAACCGCTTTTTATCGTTGAGTGGTTTATCCGGCATTTTTGCAGGCGTGTATGCCTTAATTGGTGCATATTTTGGTCACCAGCTTATACACGATTATATTAGAAGTTATTGGGTTGAGAGCAGGGATAACAGTCCTTTTACTGTGATCATCTTTAAATGTGTTGTTATTTGTGCGGTTGTATTAACTGCCTCTTTAATAACCGCTTTTATTTTAACTGCCCGCAGGGCAAAAAAGAGCGGTCAAAAATTATTCGATCATACTGCTATACAATTATTGATAAACCTTTTTATTCCTCTTGCGGCCGGTGGTTTATTTTGTATTGCCATGCTATATCACGGCATAGGGTATGTTATTTTAGTTGGCCCGGCTATGCTTATTTTTTATGGTTTGGCTTTGGTTAACGCCAGTAAATATACATTGCATGATATTCGCTACCTGGGTTGCCTGGAGATACTCTTAGGGCTTATCTCCTGTTTTTATTTAGGCTATAGTTTAATTTTTTGGGCAATAGGCTTTGGTGTTTTGCATATTGTATACGGTACTATTATGTGGTTTAAATACGAACGCAAATAGATTAATGATAAAAGACTAACGACTCACGACTAAATTCTAACGACTTTAAGATGATCAATCCAAACATACATAAACTTCATAAAGCCTTCGAAAGCAGGGTGAGGTTGGGTATTATGAGTGTGTTGATGGTGAATGATAAAGTAGATTTCAATTCCTTAAAAGATCTTTTACAGGTAACCGATGGTAATTTAGCAAGCCATGCCACTGCTTTAGAGAAAGAAGGATTTATTCATATTAAAAAAGAATTTGTGGGTAAGAAAACATCAACTACTTACAGTGCTACTAAAATTGGTGTAAAAGCTTTTGAAGACCATTTGGATGCCCTTGAAAAATTAATTAAAAAACTGGATTAAAAAAATTTAAAAAATTACTTTGAAATGCAAAGTGCTTTAGGAATATTTGGAATAATACTGCTCAGTACAGCATCATTATTATTGATCGTATATGCAATAATCGATCTTATAAAAACAAAACCAATGGATAAAATAACCTTTACAGTGGTATGTAAATTTATTGCAGAGATCTTGTTTATTGGTGTATTGCCGGGAATTGGCATTGCGTTTACAGATAATAAATGTGAAGAACATCCCTTTCAAACTGAAAGCATTCCAACTGCTTACACACTTTGGATCCTATTTACTGCGGCTTATTTTATATCCCGTTATTTAAAGCAACAGCTTTCGCCAATTGTAATTTCTATTATCTCTGCAATAATGGTTATTGGTTTATTATTTACAGTTACTATTTGTGTTCACTTTATACCTATGTTTCCTGCTGCTGTTTTTCCGGGCATAGGCTTAATGTACCTCTCTCCATTCTTTTGCGCTTTTTATTTATTAAAAGAGATCATTCGTATGAATGCTTATTTAAAAAACTATTTAGAAAAACAACAAACAACTTCAGGCAATATTGTAAACGCCTTTTATTATTCTATCCAACAAAATCATTTGGGTTTTGTAACCATTCTCGTTGCTCCTTTATTATTGGTCATCCAGGCCGCTTTATTTTTATGCGGACAACAACCTGATTCTGTTATCACCCAATTTACCGAAAGCTGTGGTTACTTGTTATCAAAATACCAGGATTGTTCTTGCGGCGGCGGACATTACTTATGCTCTATTGCCGCTAACGGAAATAAAAAATTGGTTAAGCCAACGCGTTTTGGTGTTAGGGCAAACGAACGCATTGTTGTTAACCGTCAGTTATTAGTTGCCAATGCTTTTGAAAATTGGTTAGAAGATCATACACCAAAATTACACCGTGTAATTCGTAATGCTTATGATGGATGTAATATTCCGGTGAACGAATGGTCTAAACACAAACGTTTTGCCAATGTATTGTATATTTTAATGAAACCCTTGGAATGGTTATTCTTACTATGGTTATACCTATTTGATAAAAAACCTGAAGACAGAATTGCCAAACAATATTATCCAAAACAAGAACTGAATACTTATTTAAAAAATAATAATTATGAAAGAGCTAACTAAAATTCGCGTTGCCATTATTGTATTTGTAAGTTTATTAGTATTAAGTGGAGTAACTGCTTTTCCATTAAGAACAGAAATGGAGTTTTTAATTGCTCATAAAGATTCCTTCTCTCAAACATTAGCAAACTGGATACAAACCGTTTATGATTGCGTTAAGCAAACGCCTGATGTTGTTTTGTACGGTACCGATTGGTTAGCCTTTGCACACATTATTATTTCTTTATTCTTCGTTCCTGTTTATATTGATCCTGTTAGGTATAAAGCCAATTTAATTGTAGCAATGACAGCCTGTGGTGCTGTATTTCTTTTGGCTTTTATTTGTGGCCCAATCCGTGGTATTCCTTTCTTTCATCAATTAATAGATTGCGCTTTTGGTTTCATCGGCTTTTTTCCTTTGTATTTCGTATATAAAAAAATTACTCAGCTTGAATTAACCACTAAAAAATAATAACATGAACACACCTGTAAAAAATCCCCGCAAGATCACCGATCTTTTATGGCAGATCCATCTTAAAACTTCTTCTTTTGTTGCGCATTTGGTAGGACCTATTGTTTTTAATTTCGGTGCCAAAGAACCGGGTTGGAAAATGAGTACTACACAGCTTTTGAATTTGCCAAATGGTACCGTTGGTAAAAATTTGGGTGAGTTTTTTAAAAAGAATAAGCTGGAACCCATTGCCGGCGCTGAATTACACGATCTTTATCATGTATTATTTGGGTTCTCTTCTTCGTTTAAAGATGAAGTAGCCTTACAATTCTTTTTAAGAGGTAATGGTAAAAACTCTATCGCCTCATATAGCACTTCAGTTGGTGCCTGGTGTATATTGCCAACGGAGTGGTCGTACCTCAGATCATCGTATGAGCGCGGAAAAAAATGTAACGATATTTCAAAGTTAGATCCCGGATCAATTCTTTTTGAAAATTTTGATGAGGTAAGGGCAACATTATTTAATGAAAACAAAACAAAGTAAGATGCATACAACAAAAAAATTAATTGCCTGGGTTAGTTTATTTGCAATAGCTATGGGCTTTATGGAAAGTGTAATAGTTATTTATTTGCGGGAGTTGTATTATAAAGGTGGTTTTGAATTTCCTTTAAAAGAGATATCACCATTCGTAGCGCGACTCGAATTTTTTAGAGAGATAGCAACCATTATTATGTTGGTGGGTTGTGGTATTATGGCCGGAAAAAATAAACTGCAACGCTTTGCCTATTTTGTTTTAGCCTTTGCCATCTGGGATATTTTTTATTATGTATTCCTTTATGTTTGTTTGGGCTGGCCACAAAGTTTAGTTACCTGGGATATTTTATTTTTAGTGCCAATGCCATGGGTTGGTCCGGTGTGGGCACCTTGTCTGTTGTGCTTGTTAATGATCGTAGGCTCTGTATTTGTTATTTATAAGGTTGATGAGCAGCCTGATTATAAAGTGGGACGCTCATTCTGGTGGCTTTTAATTTCAGGCGCTGTGGTTTGCATTGTTTCATTTATGTGGGATTATATTTTATTTACAAATAGAAACGGTTCAAGTTGGAATATTGTTTCTGATAAAAATTTATTTTCCGAGATAGATACATATATACCAACTGAATTTAACTCTCCTTTGTTTTTTGCCGGTTTCTTATTAATGCTTTTTCCTGTTGCTTATTCTATTTATACATCCAAAAAAATTAAAAACTAAACAAAATGAAAAGAAACGATTGGTTACTTATTGCTACTGCAATTATCTTTAGTATCTTATTTTACAAACAGGCTACCGGTTTAAATTATTTATTATTTACCGGCCTGGTAACAGCCGTTGTAGGATATTTTAATCCTGAAAAAGTAAAAACACAGCAATTTTGGTATTACGCAGTTTTAAGTATTTTGTGTGGTATAGCAGTATTTTATGTAAACAGTAATTTAAGTGTGTTTGCCTGCATTCTATCCTTATTTATTTTTTCAGGTAAAACCTTTAATTATAAAAATTCTATTATTGTTAACTTAGGTTTTAGTGTCGGGTCAATCATATCGTCGGTTGTATTTGTTATTATTGACCAGGTGCAACTTCGAAAACAAAATGTGGCGCCGGCAAATTCAAAAAAATTAAAGATCTATTTCGGTATTGCTATTGCGTTAATTATTTCTATTGTGTTTTTTGCACTATATCAACAGGCAAATCCTTTATTTAAAGAATTCACTAAAAATATTGATCTGAGTTGGATAAGTATTGGCTGGTGCTTATTTACAGTGTGGGGTTTTTTAGTAATGTATGGTTTAGTGTATTACAGAGATATTCCTGCATTTACCGAATGGGATATTAAATTTAACCGCACCCTCGAAAATACGAATACAGCTGATGAACCAAAGGAGATCAATAACAATACTATAATTGCTTTATCCTTATTTGGTTTATTAAACCTGATGTTGGTATTTGTAAACTCACTGGATCTTATAAATTTATTTGGCTCACAGGAATTGCCAAAAGGCATTTACCTTTCAGATTTTGTGCATAATGCCGTGTGGAGTTTAATATTCTCAATTGTTATTGCAGTTGGTTTAATTATGTGGTTCTTTAAAGGTGATCTTAATTTTAATAAACAGTCAAAAACATTAAAACTGTTGGTTTATTTCTGGATACTGCAAAGCGCTGTAATGGTAGTTTCTGCTATGGTACGTAACGGTATGTATGTTGCAGAGTATCAATTAACCTACCTGCGAATTGGAGTATATGTATTTTTATCGTTAAGCCTTGTTGGATTATTTTTTACAGGTTTAAAGATCGCAAAAACAAAAAGCGCATGGTATTTGGTGCGTCAGAATTTTGAAGCATGGTTTTTGTTATTGAGCTTATGTTCTTTTGTAAATTGGGATAAGATCATATCGGATTATAATATTGCGCATGCAAAAACATTTAAAGCTTTGGATAAATCATATCTCGTAGGATTATCAAACGCTAATTTGCCTGAATTGACCACTGTTTTTTTGGGTGATAAAAAAGATAGTTTGTTTAATGAAACAGAAAAATTTCAAAGAAATTACATATTCAAACAATACTCATGGCGACTGTACCAATTTATGGTTGAAACTAAAAAAGAAACCTGGCAAAGTTTTAATTTAAGAGATAAAGCAATTGCAGAAAAAATGAGTGTACATTTTAAAAATAATGTTGTAACACACATGGCACTTGATACCTGGGGAATAGTAGAATTGAAAAATATGTTGACGCTTAACAAACTGAAAGTTTTAAATTTAAGCAATACCCCTACAGACTTTGAACTGATTGCCTTTTTTAAAGATATTGAAGAACTGAGTTTTAGCAACTTTAACGGTAAATACTTACGAAACCTTCTTTTAAATAAAAATTTAAAAAAGTTTGAAGTAATGGCCTATTATGAAGGAGTAAGGGAGTTTCAGATATTTAAAGCTTTAAAAAAATTAGAAGTTATTTCACTTCCTTCAATTACCAATGATGAGCTTCTTACATTGAACGGACATCAATCTTTAAAATCAGTACAAATAACAACGCTCTTCGATGAGCAAAGAGAATTTATAAAAAATAACCGTTTATCATTTGAAGTGAAGGAGGTAGGCTATGCGGGCAGATAATTTGTTTAAACTGTTTTGTTTTTGTTTGCTCTTGCTTATTGTAAGGATCATGAAAACCGATCAATGGTCGTATGCATTTTTGATCTGGAACTTATTCCTAGCGTTCATTCCATATATTCTTATAAAAAACTACAAAGACAATCAGCACAAGATCTTGCAGGCTGCAATAATTGGCGCAACCATTTTATTCTTGCCTAATGCACCGTATATTATGACCGATCTTTTTCATTTGCGGGCCCGTATTGCCGCACCCATGTGGCTGGATCTTATTTTAATTTTAAGTTTTGCGTTCTTGGGGATGGTATTCTTTATTCTCAGCGTTAACCGTTTGTTGGCTATTTCAAATGCTTTGTTCAATTCAAGATGGATAACCAGCGGTATAAAATTCTTTATCATGCTTTCAAGCGCATACGGCATTTATTTAGGGCGTTATTTGCGCTTTAACAGTTGGGATATTGTTTCGGACCCTTTTCATCTCGCAAAAAAAATGTTGCTTTCGGTTTTTGATGCTGATTGTTATAAAGAAACCTTTGCTGTTACCATTACATTTACCATTTTCTTATATTTAATATTTGAAATAGTGGCATCCTTAAAAAATGCAACTAATACGCAGACAAATGAATTATCTTAAAAAACGCAGTAATGCTTTTAAAGCCGCTTTTACAGGTCTTTATCAGGCTTTTAAAAGTGAGCCCCATTTAAAGATCCATCTGATATTTACAGTTATTGTAATAATTGCCGGAATTTATTTTTCAATTTCAAAGGTCGAATGGTTTGCTGTTGGGGCATGTATTACTTTGGTAATTGCATTAGAACTGATCAATTCCGCTATGGAAAAAATGTGCGACCTCTATTCAAAAGAAAACGATGTGCGTATAAAATATATTAAGGATGTGGCGGCTGGCGCAGTGCTTGTAGCTTCAATATTTGCTGCTATTACGGGCGTTATTGTATTTTGGCCATATGTAAAACAACTTATTTAAAATTAACACTCCCTGTTCAATAACTTTTAAGTTAGCGATCTTAAATTCTAAGCTTAGTCTTTAATTTAGATGTATCAATAGTATCTTAATATATTCGGTAAAGAATAGTAATCGCTTAAATTATATTTTAAGAACCTTATTAAGCAGCGCTTTGGGTTTAGAGGTGATTCAAATTTTTAACGAACAAGAGTTTTCGGCTTCTTCGTCTCCAAAAATTAATTTTTCGGATAAAAAAAATGAAAATTGTTTAACCATAAAACCTCATTCTATTTTATTTGATGTGGGCATAAAAGATTATCCCGTAGCCGTAAATACACATCCACAATTCTCAAAGGTGTTCTTTAAAACTTCCAATGAAGAAATACCTTTTGATCTTTTTGGAGCAGCCTTTTGGCTTTTATCGCGTTACGAAGAATATCTTCCTTTTAAAACAGATGAGCATAATAGGTTTCATTACCGTTCAAGCCTGTCGTACCAATACGATTTTATTCAAACACCCTTAATTAATTTATGGTTGAATGAATTGCAAACTATTCTTCAAACTAAATTTCCTTCGTTAAAATTTAAACCAAATAAATACCGTTTTATTTCTACCATCGATGTTGATAATGCTTTTAAATTTAAACACAAAGGCTTTGTTCGTTCAATTGCGGGATATTTAAAAGATGTGTTCATCAAAGACAGTTCAAGTATTAAAGATCGTTTTAAAGTTATTTCGGGCAGTAAAAAAGATCCCTTTGATTGTTACGATTTTTTAATTGATGCCAATAAAAAGAATGGAGTAGAGGCTATTTATTTTTTTCTGTTGGGAGATTATGGGCCAAATGATAAGAACCAGGCAGCAACTAATTTGTCTTTTCAGTCCTTAATAAAAAAGATGGCAGATTATTCGCAGGTTGGAATTCATCCTTCTTATGGTTCTACAAATAAAATGCAACAAATAAAAGTAGAGGTCAGTCGTCTTTCAAATATCATTCATACACCTGTTACTATTAGCAGGCAACATTATTCTATTTTAAGATTCCCACAAACCTATAATAATTTGTTGCAGGCCGGAATTGAAAAAGAATATTCTATGGGTTATACCAATTTGAATGGTTTCAGGGCATCTTATTGTTTCGCTTACCAATGGTACAATATCGAAAATGAAATGCTAACGGGCTTAACGATCAATCCTTTTTGCATTTCTGAAAACACCTTATTGTATTATTCTAAAAAAGAAAATAAACCTGCCTCAGAGCTTGCTATTGCGATCATTAACGAAGTAAAAAAATATAATGGTCAATTGATCTCTATTTTTCACAACGATACTTTTGATGAAAAAATGAAAGCGTTTTACCTTGAGTTTTTGCTGCTTGCCAAATAAGATCAGTTGCTTTTTTTAGATACTGTTCGCGCTTGGGGTATGAATAATTCAGATAATATGCCTTTAATAGACACAACGTTTAAAGGTAATTCAAGCAACACATGTAAAAAACTTAGAAAAAAAAGACATTGAAAACCTGTTTTGTAATCATATGCGTAAGCTCCCAATGCCATTAGCCATAATACAGCAATAACAATTAAGCGCTGTTTTGAAACTTTATGCCAGGCAATAATTTCAGTTTTTGAAAACCAATTTAAATAGTGATAAGTGTAGGCAAACGCTATAAACCGCATAACTATAATGCCCTGGCTTGAAAAATAGATGTTATTTGTTATGGTTTGGCCATTTGTCATATCAAGATCAGTGAATTGTTTTAATGTAAAAAAATTAGTGCCCTCAAAATTTTTGTAGGCCTTAAAAGCGTAATCGGAAATCTTATAAGAAGCCGCACCATTAAAAAAGCTCAATACTATAATCGGAAACAACATCATTACCCAAAATGAAATGTATCCGCTTTTGCTTTTTGTTTTTAAAGCGCCGTAAAGCATGAATAAAGCAGTAAATAAAAAAACATGTATTAACGTAGGTAAAAAAACAGATAAAAGTAAAAATAAGTGTGTTGAATATTTTAACGTAATGATGGCAAATAAAAAAGCTAATAAGCGATAAGTTGTTTTTTTAACAAAAACAAAAATTACAGAAGATACAACTGCTAAATAAATAAATTGGTTGAGAAGTTGGCTACTGATGTTAAGTTTAAAATTAAGTAAAGATCCTATTACGGGTAGTGCAATTAATGCTGATAAGATCAGTAACAGAATGTAGTCATATTTTTTGCCGGTATAATATTGTTTATTATGTAACCAGCTTACTTCTGTAAGGTAATGCAATGGCCCAAGAATTGCGTATGAAAACAGGAAAAGTTCAAATGGTAAATAAAGCGCTACGATAGTGCTTAGTATTATGAGTAAAATATTGACATAATTTATTTTATCCAGCCTTGTTAAATTCATATATAATATTGCTTTGCGTAAAACCTATTTAGAAAATTTAAGTAAAAATAATGGGCTTTCTTTTGTGAAAAAATGAGATGGCTCAATAGCGGTATATGATATTCATCATTTTTACCCAATAATGTCATAAAGTCCCCAGAACATAAAAATAAGGCCTGCTGTTGTAAGGCCATAAAGGGCTATAGCGAAAGGTTGATTGTAGTGAAAGTTTACACAGGTTATAATAAAACCACTAAATAATAATATACCAGCCAAGGCCAGTTTTTGAAGACCTTTTTTTCGCCTGGCTGCGTGACTTATCTTTTTTATTTCTTTAAATACAACTGTAACCAATAATTTATCATCCGTTTTTTGATTTAGCAGTTTCTCAATTTCTTCAAGGTCTTTGCCGGAATTTAAATGCTCAATTGTAAGTTCTTTAAGACTTTCATACAACTCATTATTATACGTCATGGCTAAAGTTTATACCAATTTATTATAATCCTGATTGCATTCAAATGACGAATGTCAGTTGTTAGTTACTCTGAACTAATTTAAATAGCAAAAAACACGTAGGCGATAAAAGAAGCAGGTCCAATAGTAATTAGGCAACCTGTTGTAACTCTGTAAAAATATTCTTCACCACCTGTGCAATGCTTGAAATGATCATTTGCACCCCAATACCAATAACTAAAAAGCCCATGATCTTTGAAAGTGAAGTTAAACCTGCTTGTCCGGCATACTTCATTAACCTAGGTGCAAATTTAAAAATGAAATAAATAGAAAAAGAAACAATTATAATAGCCGCAATAGCCAAAATATCCTGTCCTATGGCTTTATGCCAATCATCCGGTCTGCTAGCATACAAAGTAATTAAAAAAGACATTGAGCCTGGTCCGGCCAACAAAGGCATAGCAAGAGGTGAGAAGGAGATATCATCCTTTTTTTCACTTTCTTCTTGTAGTTTTCCTGCCGATATTTCTTTTTTATGGGTTACATTCAATAATTGCCAGCCCGAACGAAAAATTACCAATCCACCGGCCACACGTAACGCCGGAATAGTGATGCCGAAAAAATTTAAAAGGTAAACACCAATAAAATAGGATACAACGCAAATAATAAAAATGTATAGACAGGTTTTTTTAAGTGTTTTTAGTTTATTGTCTTCGCTCATATCTGATGTAAGACTTATAAACACGGGCAAGCCACCTAAAGGATTAATAAGCGAGAAAAGACCTACTAATATGGTTAAGAAAACAGATGTTTCAAACATGGCGCAAAATTACAATTATTTTGAGGATAGTATCGTTAATAAAATACAAACAAATAAAACCTTATTTTTGTTGATGTAAATAAATCTTTATGGCTTTAAACTTAAAAACACTGGCTACCCGAAGTATGAGCGCTGCAGTATTTGTTGTATTGTTGGTTGGCTGTGTTTACTGGAGTTATCTCTCATTTACACTTTTCTTTTTTGCTGTTTCAATGATAGGTTTATATGAGTTTTATAAGATCTCAGAAAAGATGGGAGCAAAGCCTGCAAAGCTGTTTGGTTATTTGACGGCTATCTTTGTATATATCAGTGTGCTTAAATTAGATGGGTTGATATCAGATCCCTCAACAATAATAATTCTTCAGAATACTTTACAACCTCTTTTATCATTGATCATAGTTGCTCCTTTTATAATTTTTGCCATTACACTTTTTATGAGAAAAGAAAATGCAATTCAAAGCGCTATTTACACAATGGGAGGCATTTTATATACTGTTTTACCATTTGCACTGTTAAATCAAACAGTAATGTACGAACCAGATTGTCAGGGATCGTATTTTGAACCACAATTAATTCTTGGAGTCATTTTTTTAATTTGGAGCAACGATACCTTTGCTTATTTAGGAGGAAGCTTATTTGGAAAAAATAAAATGATAGAGCGTGTATCTCCCGGTAAAACCTGGGAAGGAACAATTATAGGAGTTTTAATAACTTTTGGCTTAAGCTTTTTATTTAATAAACTGATCTATGATCTTCATGATAATACCTGGATAGTGCTTGGAATTCTTGTGCCAATACTTGCAACCGTTGGTGATCTTGTAGAAAGTAAATTAAAACGCGAAGCTGGTGTAAAAGACAGTGGCAGCATTATGCCGGGACACGGAGGTGTATTAGACCGCTTTGACAGTCTTATTTTTGTGTCGCCTTTTGTATTTGTATTATTTAAGCTGCTTTAAAGCTTTACCGAATGAACGCGGTGTATAGGAATAACAACACCTTGTTTTAAAATAACCCTTTTATCGGTTACACCCCAAACTGTTGTTTCAACTACTTTACAGGATGTATCATCCTCAAAATAAATTTTAATTTTTGTATGCTCTCTGTTGCCTAATGTTAAAGCGCGATTAAGCTCGGCTTGTCTCTCATTTATTTGTTCGGTACTACTTAAAACTTCTGTCGAAGGGAACTTTAAATTTTCTATCTGTTCTTTTTCAATCAATTGAAATTCTGTTGCCACCATTGTTTAAAATTATTAAAGGGTTAATAAATGAGATAACATAATATAAAACGTAATAGAATTTAAAAGGTTGCAGTTGTTAATTATTTATTTGCTTTTTAAGTACTTTAAATAATTCAGGGGTTTTTTGGCTGCCAATTCTATATGTAAATCCATCATTATCAACAAGTTCTATAAATTCCTCGCCGCTGGTATAAAAACGTATAACCCCCTTGTTATGAAGGTTATAAACAGCCCGTCTCAACATATTTTTCTTATAACGGCTCCTTCTTATCGAAACAATGTTCTTTAGGTCTATTTTCACTTTCCTGGCTGTCCAAAAGCCATCCAATATTAAAAAGCCGTTATAAACCGTTGTTTGAATATGTAACACATACGTTAAGCCGGTTGAAAAAACCAAAATACAAATACCAATAATAAAAAAAATGAGGCCGGATTCGTTTATGTTTTCAATAGGATATGAACCAATTTTGAAAATAGATACCTGCACAGGTTTGGGATTTTCGCTCCAGTAATAGGCAACAAAACAAAATAGGGTAAGCAACGAACGAATAACAATACTTAGGCGGTTGTGGCCCATGTATTGTTTTTCTTCAAATAATATTTCGTTCTTATTCAATTATTGTAAATTTTAAAAGCTTGTTTTCTTTACCTGTAACTCTATATCGGTCATCACTCCTATAGCCAATTACCCAAATAATTTCACTATTCCCATTCTCTAAAATAAGGCATTTTTCTTTTTCAAAGGCATTTAGCTTTTGATCTTTTAAGAAATCACTTATCAGTTTAAAGCCTTTCATACCAAAGGGACGAAACTTATCTCCCGTTTTTTTAGCACGTATGTTTAAAGGAAAAACCAATTTATTTTTTTCTATAATAAGCTCATTGTTATTTGTACGCTCAAATTTGCTTAGCTCTTTTAGTTTTAATTGAGCAGATGCTTTTAATTCTTCAAATGAACGGATAGTAACAGCTTCAGGATTTTGATTAACACCGGGTTTAATAAAAATAAAATCCCTGTCAATGGTCAATGTAAAATTAGAAGCGAAAAATAATTTCCCAACTTCACCTTTTGAAGTAATATTGGTTTTAATATCATTTACCTGCGAAGCACTAAAGCCAAAGGTTTCGAGTATATAATGTAAAATAATGCTTAGGTGTTTTTCTTTTTTTAGTTTGTACTTATCAATTAAAACCTGCTCGCCTTTTTCAGAGATAAGTTGTTTTGTTTTTTCTGCTAAAAAGTCGTTTACAATTTCAGCTTCCGCTTTAAAATTAGAAATGTTGTTTAAGAAAGTTTGTTCAAGCGCAGGATGCAATTTTTTTAATTTCGGAATAATCTCCAATCGCAAAAAATTACGCTCGTATTTATCTTCCAGATTACTTTTATCTAACCTGAATTTGATCTTCTCTTTTTTAGCAAACGAATTGATCTCCTCTTTTGTAAAATTTAAAAGTGGTCGCACAATATTTCCCGTTTTTTCAGGAATGCCCTTTAAGCCTTTAATACCGGTACCTCGACAAAGATTAATAAAAAGCGTTTCAATTACATCGTTTGCATGATGCGCTGTAATTAAATAATTGAATTTATTTTTTGTAATCAGCTCGTTAAACCAGGTATACCTTAGTTCACGGGCTGCCATTTGTATGCTAACTTTGTTTGTTTTACTGTAAGTTTTTGTATCAAAACGCTCACAATAAAATTTTACGCCTAATTGCTTCGCAAGATCTTTGCAAAAAAATTCATCTGCTTTACTGTCTTTACCTCTTAAATTAAAATTACAATGTGCTAAAACAAATTTAAAACCAACACTTTTAAGCAAATGTGCCAGTACAACTGAATCAATACCGCCACTTATGGCCAATAGCAAAGAATCTTTCTTGCTAAAAAGTTGATTTTTAAGTATGTTTGATTCGAATTTTTTTTGCACGGTTAAAGGTAATAAAATGGCAGCAACAAAGCACGTAGCAGATGCATCTTTAAAAATAACCGAATACATTGATACTTTGCCCGATTGGAGCCAAAAGATCTGTAAAAAGCTGCGTACTATTATCTTAAAAACCGACTCAAAGTTGATAGAAGACTGGAAATGGGGCCCAAATTATTACCTTGATGGAATGGTTTGCGGCTTTGCGGGCTTTCAAAAACATGTTAATTTTGTTTTTTTTAAGGGTACTCTTTTAAAAGATAAACGAAAGCTTTTGCATTTAAATGAGGGCAGCATAAATACACGCAATTTTAAGTTTAAAGATGTAAAGGAAATTGATGAGGATATTATTTTAGAATATGTTATTGAAGCAATTGACCTGAACAAAGAGGGTAAAAAAATTTTTGTTCCCAAAAACAGAACGGTTGAAGTAGCAAAAGATATTAAAAAAGAATTTAAGCTGGCCGGTGTTTTAAAATATTTTGAGAGTATGGCCTATTCTCACAAAAATGAATATGTACGCTGGATAGAAAGTGCTAAACGTGAAGAAACCCGTAAAAGCAGGATCGAGAAAGCCGTAGTAATGATCGGCAAAAAAGAAACCATGATGACTAAGTATAAAAAATGATAAACTTTTTATACATATCTTATCTTTTAAATAAATTTGAAACAAATTAAATAATTAAAATGAGCAAAAGTGTTACTATAGTTGGCGCAGGTTTGGTAGGATCTTTATTATCTATTTACCTTGCTAAAAAAGGATATAAGATAAATATTTTTGAACGCAGACCCGATATGCGTACAACGGATATCTCTGCAGGTAAATCCATTAACCTTGCTTTGAGCGACCGTGGCTGGAGAGGTTTGGAAGGAGTGGGCATTGCCGATGAAATTAAAAAAATTGCTATCCCTATGTATGGCCGCCAGATCCATAATAAAGACGGTTCATCTGCTTATCAGCCTTACGGTAAGGATAACCAGGCCATTTATTCGGTTTCGCGCGCTGATATTAATATGAAGTTAATGGACCTTGCCGAACAGCAGGCTAATGTAAAAATTCATTTTAATAAACGTTGCGCGCATATTGATCGTCAGACTTTAGAATCATCTTTTGAAGATAATAATACAAAGAAGATTGAAAATATTAAATCAGACCTATTATTTGGCGCCGATGGAGCCTTTGCTGCATCTCGTTTAAACATGCAATTACAAAACGATAGGTTTGAATACAATCAACATTATATTGAAAGCGGATATAAAGAATTAATTATTCCTCCGGGTAAGAATGGTGAATTTTTATTGGAGAAAAATGCTTTACACATTTGGCCTCGCGGTAGTTTTATGATGATAGCGCTTCCAAATCCTGATGGAAATTTTACCTGCACATTATTTTTGCCGTTTGAAGGAGAAAAATCTTTTGCTAATTTAAAAACCAAAGAAGCCGTTAAAAAATTCTTTGATGAAGAATTTGCAAGTGCTGTGCCTTTAATGCCAACATTGTTGGAAGATTTTATGAATAACCCGGTTTCATCTTTGGTAACAGTAAAATGTTTTCCGTGGACATTTGATAATAAAATTGGTTTGATTGGCGATGCGGCACATGCTATTGTTCCGTTTTACGGCCAGGGTATGAACTGCGGTTTTGAAGATTGCGTTGTATTAAATGAATTAATTACAAAACATAATGATGATTGGGAAAAGATCTTTCCGGAATATCAAAGCCTGCGTAAGCCCGATGCTGATGCTATTGCCGATTTAGCAGTTGGTAATTTTATTGAGATGCGCGATAAAACAGCAGACCCGAAATTTTTATTACAGAAAAAGATCGAAGCAAAATTCTCACAAAGCTATCCTGATAAATGGATCCCGCTTTATAGCATGGTTACTTACACACCATCTATCCGTTACAGCAAAGCCTTAAGCGAAGGCCAGAAGCAACAAAAGATAATGGATAAAATTATGGCTATGCAAAACATTGAAAACAATTGGGATTCTAAAGAGGTAGAAGCTGAAATTTTAAAACAATTGTAACATGAAATTTGATTACGATTTTATATTCGATAACTCTATGAAACTTTTGGTTTCGTTGGCTTTGGGTGCCTTAATTGGTGCTGAGCGCGAGTATAAAGGCCGTAACATTGGTTTTAGAACAATTATTTTAATTACGCTTGGTTCAACTTTATTTACTATTCTTTCTTTTATTTTAGGAAAAGATAATGATGCCGCGCGTATTGCATCCAACATTGTTACCGGTGTGGGTTTTTTAGGAGCCGGTGCAATTTTCAGAGATGGTTCAAGTGTAAGAGGAATGACCACGGCTTCATTGATCTGGATAAGCGCAGCAATAGGTATGGCTTGTGGTATTGCGCAATACGAATTTGCAGTACTGGTAACCTTTGTAACACTGGTAATTTTACTAGGCTTTACAGGTGTGCAAAAATTTATTGATCGCTATAACCAGGAAAGAGTATATAAAATAATCATTGAGAATAATCTTGAAGTAAAAGCGGAGGTAGAAAAAATAATTTTATCCTTTAAATTAAAACATCAATGGTTGCGCCAATCAAAATCCAATAACGATCTGGTAATTGAATACGAAGTAAGAGGAGCAGAGCTTAACCACGAAGCTTTTATTAATCACTTAAGCTCAAATTCAAGCATAAAACATTTCGATGTTTAGTTTAATTTATTGATTTTCAGCATATTAAAAATAAGACTAGGCTGTAACTTTAAAGGGTTTGACCCGTCTTACTCTTATAAAACAAATTGACTTTAGCAGAATATAATCAATGTGTAGATGACCATGCAGATGGTGTTTACCGTTTTATTATGAAACAAATTCGTGATAAAGATGCGGCTAAAGATATTGTGCAGGATTCTTTCGAAAAAATGTGGCGTAAGATAGAGAGCATTGATGGCGCAAAAGCAAAGACCTATTTATTTACAACAGCCTATCATACACTTGTAGATTATACACGTAAAAATTCGAAGAGTGCAAAAATGAACGAGGTTGATCATAATCAGCATAGCCATACTTCGCAGTATTCTGATCTTAAAGAGATCTTAAATCAAGGCTTACAACAATTACCAGAGATACAAAAAACAGTATTGTTATTAAGAGACTATGAAGGTTATGATTATGCCGAAATAGGGGAGATCACACAATTAACAGAAAGCCAGGTAAAGGTTTATATTTTTAGGGCAAGAACTTTTTTAAAGAATTATATTGGCAAAATGGAAACAGTTATTTAATGAGCAACATTAATTTACATAATTATGAAGCATTTTTAATAGATTACCTGGATGGTAATTTAAATGAAGATGCTGTTGCCGAATTAAAAGCGTTTGTGCTTGCCAACCCCCAATTAGAGATAGATCTGGAAGAGATGGAACTTCCTTCTTTTTCTGATGAAGAACTGAAAGTTGATTTTAAAAATGATCTAAAAAAAACAGAAGTATTTATTGAGGATGAAGAACTGATCAATTATTTAGAGAATAATTTAAACGAAGCTGAAAGAAAAGCCTTTGAAATTAAATTATTAACAGATAAAGAATTGGCTTTAAAATTACAGGCTTACAACAAAACAATTTTAAATGCAGAAGCTTTAGTATTTGCTGATAAAGCTTCTTTGTATAAAAATGAAGATGAGTTGATCTTGAGTAATACTACTTTAGCTTACGTTGAAGGTCAATTATCTGGTAAAGATAAAACGCAATTCGAAAACGAATTAAAAACCAATTCTGCTCTTCAAAAAGAATTTACTGCTTATCAAAAAACAAAATTAGTAGCAGATACGGCAATTGTTTTTGAAGATAAACAAGCTTTAAAGAAAGAGGCAAAAATTATTGCTTTATTTAACTTTAAAACTGTTGCTGCAATTGCCGCTGCTGTATTGTTGATATTTACTTTAAGCTTTGTGTTTAATTATTTTAATTCAACACCGGCCACCGAAAATAAAGAGTTGGCAAAAACAGAAAAGAACACTACTAAAACTACAGTTCCTTCTGATTCTAACAGCAATAAATTAAATAATACTGTTGTTGTAAACGAAACCTACATTGCAAAAAACACACATGTAATTAAGAAAGATAATTCTGATAAAAAAGAGAAAGAATTAGAGTTGAATGAAACGATAACAAATTCAATAACTCCAAAAGATGAAAATAAGAATATAGAAAAGGACTTAGAAAAAGAAGCAAAAGAATCTAAGACCATTGCATCTTATACTAAAACAGTTATTGATACTGCAAGTAATTCTCTTTTAGCTTCTAATACCGAACAACCAAAATTCTCTAAGAAAAATTATTTGATAACTACCGAAGCCGATGATGAAGAGCTTGTTGCTTCTGCCGAAACACCTGCTAAAAAAGGATTCTGGCAACGTGCTGTACGCTTGGCAAAGCAAGCAAATAAATGGGGTGTAAAAGCTATAGATGGCGAAGAAACAGCTAACAAAAACTATGCGCTTTCATTCAATTCATTTAGTGTAGAAAAAAGATAATTAAGACTCTGCTCTTAAATTCCTTAATTTTTTAAGCTTTTTAAAATGCGATGGTGTTAAACCTGTTGCTTTTTTAAATTGAGATGACATGTGCGAAACATTATTGTATCTTAATTTGTGCGAGATCTCAGTTAAACTCATATCGCTAAATAAAATAAGTTCTTTTATTTTCTCGGATTTTTTTAAAATAATGTATTGTTCAATTGTTGTTGCTTGTGTTTCTGAAAAAAGGTTGGACATGTAATTGTAATCATATCCTAATTTTTCTTTAAGGTAAACAGAGAATTTTACCTTTGGCCAACTTTCCGGTTTTTCAAAAAGCTCATTAATGATGATCTTTATTTTTTCAGTTAAGATTCCTTGTTTATTTTCCTGGATCTCTAAGCCTGATTTTTTTATTGCATTATTAAGTTTCTGTTTCTTTTCCACGCTTAATTGTTGTTTTATTTCTGCTTCGCCGTATGTTACGTGTATATATGGAACATGAAGCTTTTGAAGTTCAGTTTTTACAACTGTGATGCAACTTTCGCAAGCCATATTCTTAATATATATCTTCGTCATGGGTTAACGGATTTAACAAATGTGAGGAATATTCACAACAATAAATTATAAAATTGCTTTAAAAAGTTACAAGATTTACGGGTTTGAGTTTTTGTGCAATACAACATTTTTAAAACTTATAAAATTTACTGATTTTAGGATATAAAAATCGGTTTAGTTTTTAAGCAATAAAATTTTGAGAAGAAAAAAAGTATCGATTTTTTATATTGTAGTAAGAAAGGTTGTGAGGTGCTTCTCTATACTCTTTGTATCAGAGCTCAAATAATAATTCCTTAAAATATTTCTGCTATGAACTAAAACATATTTTATCTTAATATTTTTTACACTTGCGCTTACATTACTTGCTGTAAATTCTTTAACGCATTTAATTTCTTTTCCTTTTAATTTTCCGTACAAATAAATGCACGATTTTCCGGTACTAAAATCACAAACAAATATTTTAAGACGACCTTCATCCAGCGATATGTTTTTATATTTCAATTCAAGCTTTCCGTTATTTTCAGAAATAAGAGTATCGCTATTTTCAACAAAGGTCTCTCTAATTTCCGGTGGTGATAATACAAGGTCTAATTCATAATCCACAAAGCTTAATAATTTGCCATCTATTACAGACAGTTCAATAGTTCTCATATTATTACTTCCATAAAATACATCTTAGGTACCTCAAAATTCATTCCAGTCCCAAATTTTCAGTGTTTTCAGTGATATTTTGACCTTAAATAAGCTGATATTGGGTAAAAAAGACGCGTTTTGGGGAATTTTTAACCGTTTTATACTATTTACGTCTTTTTTAAAAATAATTAAGGCGGCCTGTAACTTTTTTAAAGTAAGCAGCGTCTTACTCTTAAAATAACAACAAAGCGCTTTTAAACATTAAACATAAATATTAAAAAATAAACCATGAATACTAAATTTTTATCCATCGCACTTATTACTTCGGTAATTACAATTAAGGCTCAGCAAATTCAAAACAGGCCAGCTTCGGCTTTTAATAAGATCGAAACTTCAGGCTCGGTAAATGTTATCTATACAAATTCCGATAGCTTATCACTTTCTGTTTCGGCTTCTGAAAAAGAAATTGAAAAAGTTGAAACAAAATTTGAAGGTTCAACTTTGGTGATCACAAATAAAGGCAACTTTTCAATGCCGGTTAATGTGTATGTAAAAAACAATACGCTTATTGATGTACAAAGTAGTGGAGCATCTTCATTCAGAACCACTAATCTTATTAAGCCCGATTCTTTAAGTTTAAACGTATCAGGTTCGGCGGATGTAAATATTAAAACAGAAGGCCGCTCAATTAAAACTATTCAAAACGGCGCAAGCGAATTAAAATTATCGGGTAGCGCTACCAATTTATTTTCTGAGCTTTCGGGAGCGGCTACTTTAAAGGCATACGATCTTACGGTTGATAAAGCAAATGTTGCAACAACAGGCGCATCAACAGCAAAACTATTTGTAAATGATAAACTAATTGCCAATGCAAGCGGTGCCAGCAGTATTAAAATTAAAGGCAATGCAAAAGATATAAGTGCAGAAGCCACTACAGCAGCAAGCATTACCAAAATTGATGAGCAGGTAAAAAAAGTGGTTGGTAAATCGGGTAAAGATTCAACTATATACACCTGGAAAGGCAAACGCATAATTATTATTGATAAAGAAAAAGGAAATGATACTATTACCATTGGTGGCAGTCACAAACATCATAAGTACGGTTATTCTAACGAAGATTTCAGACATTGGGCCGGTTTTTCAATGGGTGTTAACGGTTATATGGGCGCAAATGGTATAACAATGCCAAAGGCTACAAATTATATGGATCTTGATTATGGCCGTAGCTTTAATTTTCAATTCAATCTTATTGAGCGTCATCTTAATCTTTACAAACACAAAGTTAAATTGGTTACAGGTTTTGGATTTGATTATCATTCTTATGCATTTAACCGCCACACCAATTTAAATGCAGACCCTCAGCCCAACTTTACCTTTCCGTCGGATAGTTTGCCTTTTGCAACAGTTGATTCAAGCAATACTTACTCTTACATAAAAAATAAATTCAGAACAACATATATACAGGTGCCATTGTTATTAGAATTCAATAGCAGTAATAACCCTAACAAATCATTTCACATTGCTTTTGGTGTTATAGCTCAATACCTTATTTCATCTCGTACAAAACAATATTTAGAACAGGATAATTTCAGATTTACAAAATCAAGAAAAGATAGTTATGATTTAAACCCCTTTTCTGCCAAAGCGCATGTAAATTTAGGTTACAAGGGTTTTACAGTGTTTGGCGAGTATAACCTAACACCTTTGTTTCAATCGGGTAAGGGTCCTGAACTATATCCCTTTACAGTAGGTATAAGATTAGTACCATTTAGCTAAAAGGGTTGTTTAAATAAAAACAAAAAAGCCTGCTAAATTTTAGCAGGCTTTTTAATTACCTAAGCACCTGTATATGCCCGGTTAAAGAATGATTTTTATTTTTAAGATCATTAAATTCTGCTTTCCAAACATAAATATCATCTTGTACAGGTAAGCCTCTGAATGTTCCGTTCCAACCATAGGTTATTTCTGAAGAATTAAAAATTTCTTCTCCCCATCTGTCAAACACAGTGATCTTAAAATCTTTTATGTTTGTACCGTAGGCATAAAAAATATCATTTAATTTATCATCATCCGGCGAGAATGTATTGGGAACGTAAAAGGTCCAGCCTGCGTCCACATCTATCTTTTTACACAAAGTATCGGTACACCCCATATAATTGATAGCAGCAAGACAAACAGTATAACTTCCTACTTGCTCATAAGTATGTGTTGGTTCAAACTCTGTTGAAGAATTGCCATCATAAAAATCCCAAAAAAATGTTTGTGCGTTTTTTGAGAGATTAATAAAATTCGCATTATAAGTAAGTACAGGGTTTGTAAAATCAAAATCAGCAATAACCGAATTAAATTTTACTTCAATTACTTTTTTTATTGTATTTAAGCAGGGCATATTTGGAGAGCTTATTAAACTAACCGTGTAAATGCCTTGCGCCTGATAATAATGAACAGGATCGTTATCGTACGAGCCGCTATTATCCCCAAAAGACCAATAAGCACCATTGCCATTAATGGATGTGTTTTGAAAAACAACCCTGCCGTCACAAGGCGATAATGAATAAGTGAATTGAGCAATTGGTCCGTTATTAATTGTTACAGGTTTTGTAATAGAAGCGCTACATGTTAAACCTGCATTTATGATCAATGTAATGGAATAATTACCGGTATTTAAATAGGTGTGTGTAGGACTGCTACTTGTTGAGATGCCACCATCACCAAATTGCCAGTCGTATGTTACAGCATATGAAGAGGTATTGCTAACGGTTACCTGTTTTAAACACGGATCGGAAATAATATTAAATCCCGCAGTAATGTTTTTAATTACAGAAACTGTTTGTTGGGTAGAATCTTTGCAGCCTGATGCATTAGAAACCACAAGCCAGATATTGAATGTGCCTGATGTAGAATAGGTGTGACTTGCAGGATTTTGCATTACAGAAGTACTGCCATCGCCAAAACGCCAGAGGTAAGAAACGCCGCCAACAGAATTATTTATAAGAATTACAGTTGTATCACAGCTATTCAATTGTGCGGTAAAATTACTGTTTACTATTGCGCCTACAGTAATTGTTTTTTGAATTGTATCGTGGCAACCATTGTTGCTGTTTGCGATTAAAGAAATGCTATAAGTTCCGGGCGATGAATAAGTGTGTTGAGGTTGAAAACCTGTTGAAGTTGTATTATCACCAAAATTCCAATTGTAACTGCCGGCGCCATTAGAAGTATTATTTAAAGTAAAGCTTCCACTGCAATTGTTTTGATTAAAATTAAAGTTTGAAGTAACAGGATCAATATTGATAGCTGTTGTTAGAGTGGAAGCACAACCACCATTATCTTTTACCGATAATGTATATACCGTTGTTGAAGAATGCGAAACGTTTATTACCGGTGTGTTTAAATTACCGGGCATCCAGGTATAACTATATGCCGGAGATCCACCCGATACGGTTGCAGATAACTGAGCCGGTGTATTTTTACAAACTATTGGTGAATTTACACTTGCATTTAATGAGGTTGATTGAGTTACGGTAAACTGTGTGGAAGCAGTTGTAGCATTACAGCCACTACCGGTACCGGCTGTAACAGTGTAAACCCCGGCTGTCAATCCACTGGCAGTGGCAGTGGTAAAATTTCCGGGCGTCCAGGTGTAAGTAAGATTTAAAGTAGGATTTGATGCTGTAATAGTTGCCGAAGAGGTGCCACCGCATATGGCAGATTGAGCTACATTAGACGCAATGGTAAAAGTATTTGTGTTTGCCGCGGGGCCAATAAGGTCAATATTATCAATAAAATAATTTGCATACGAAGATGCCGGACCACCGGGATTTGGAAAAGAAAGTGTTGGATTGTTATTGGCATCCGGCCTGAAACAACCGATCGTGATCTGACTCCATGCAGTGGTGGCAGTAATCGCAAAGGTATATTGAGTCCAGCTGGTAGATACCACGTTAGTTGTAATTTCGCATTGCGGGATAACATTTATTAAATTCCAACCTGTTTGTGTTAATGGTGCAGTTGAAAAATGTGCACCAATATTTTTGATCGTCCAGGGCGACTTAATACCTGTGCCGTTGGATAACCAAAAAGATAAGGTGTAAGTGCTGCCAACCTGCATTGGGCATGCTAATTGGGTTGATAAATATTCGCGGTATTGAGGAAATGGAACATTATACATTACTAATCCCATCATGGCATTACCAGATTGAGTTGTGCAGGTACCCGAAAATGTAGCGGGAGGCGCTGTATTGCCGGTGCCGCAGGTATGAAAATAATCGGGTGTGCCCCAGGCTCCTGCGCCAGGATTCATGTTTACATTGTTCCAGTTATTGCAAAACTGCCATTGGCCACCAAAAGTAGGGCAGCCATTACTTGACTCAAATCCGGGATTAGATATAAGATTGATCTGACCAGAACTATAAAAAAAAGAAAGAAGAAAAGTTATTTGCAAGTATTTAAACACAGTATAAAAATAAGTATTTTAGACGAATTATTTTTACCAATTAAAAGATGAATTTATCTAAATATTTAGCAAGAACCTTCGTTTTTCCGGCTTTTGTTTTTTTTAAATATGATAAATTTTTATTGAGTAAAAGCTCAAAAACATGCTGTGTTATCAATTTTCACGGGGTAAGAAGATCGGATGTTGGAGTGTTTAATAACAGGCATATGCCGGTAAAAGATTTTGAAGAAGTAATAATCTACCTTAAAAAAAATTACAATGTTGTGTCTCTTAAAGAAATGTTTGAGATCCATCGCACAAACAAAAAGCTCAATAAAAAAACGGTAGCATTAACTTTTGATGACGGTTATTTAAATAATTTTGAAGTTGCTTTGCCTGTGCTTAAAGCGCAAAATGTTCCGGCTACATTTTATCTTATTTCAAAAGGTTTATCAGAGAACGATTTTTTTTTATGGCCCGATGCAATTGATCTTGTGAAAAAATATTATAAAAAAGATATACGGATAAAAGATCTTTTATTTAAAGCGCCCGCTTTTTATAATGATGAACTTAAATTGGATCTGTTAGCTTACCTCAAAACATGTGGTAAAGAAACAGTAGACCTTGTAAATGATCTTTTAAAAGCCCATCCGGATATCCAACTAAAAATGAGGGAACTTTCAGAATTTACAAAGCTTGTTAATTCGAGCGAAATAAGTCACTATAAAAATGAGGCTTTACTTGAGTTTGGCTCACATACCCATTCTCATTTTAATTTAGAATTTTTGAATAACAACGAAGCTGAAGCTGAACTAAAAACATCTAAGCTTATTATAGAAGAAAAAACGGGGAAAACAGTTGTTTCAATTGCATTTCCGGATGGTAGTTATAATAATGAGACCTTAAAGATCTCAACACAGCAAGGGTATAACAATATGGTTGTTGTTGATTATAAATTTAACGAGAATAATCAAAATAAGAACATGTTATCCCGGTTCACAATAAGTAATTCTACAACTCCCGAATCAAATGCTGTTAGATTGGCAAAACAATTTGATAAATACGGGTTTAATTAAAATTCTCAAAATCAAGCGCCAGTGGATTTATCCAAAGCCTTTAACCTGTATTTTATGTCACTAAAATGCCAACAAAATTTTTATCTTTGCGTTGTGTTTTATGGAAACTAAGAAGTTTATAGATGTTGAGAAAGTTCTTAAGGAAAAAGCCTATAAATTATACAGGTGGTTGCCGCGTTTTGCCATTAACTGGCTTAAGAGAAAACTTCATGAGAATGAGATAAACGATGCCATGATCAAATTAAAAGATGATCACGCACTTGATTTCAATAGAAAAGCCCTTGATATTTTAGGGGCAAAGCTCGAATCAGTTAACCAGCACTTAATTCCTAAAACCGGTAAAGTAACCATCGCATCAAACCATCCCCTTGGCGGCCTGGATGGCATGTCGCTTATAAAATCAGTAGGCGAAGTAAGACCCGATGTGCGTTTTTTTGTAAATGATATTTTAAAGAATTTAAAAAATTATGGCGATGTATTTGTTGCCGTAAATAAAGTTGGGGCCGCATCGGCAGGATCTTTACGTGTAATGGAAGAAACCTTCAGGCAGGAAAATGCAGTACTGATCTTTCCTTCAGGGCTTGTATCACGCAAAAATAAAGGCCTTGTGCGCGATCTTAAATGGCGCAAGAGCTTTGTTACACAATCTATTGATCATAAACGTTTAATTCAACCTGTTTTTATTGAAGGTGAGAATTCTAAATTCTTTTATGGTTTTGCACGCTGGCGCAAACGTTTAGGCATTAAAGCAAACATTGAAATGCTTTTTTTGCCTGACGAAATGTTTATGGCCAATAAAAAAACTATTCGCATACATTACAGCAAGCCTTTTGACGCTAAGATCCTTGATAGCAGTAAAACCCATGGTCAATGGTCAGAACTGATTTACAAGTTCATTTACTCGCCAGAGTTTATGAAAGGCATTTCGTTTGAGGAATATATTAAGCTTTAACCCTTATTAGTGTTGTTTTTATACGTTAAAACACTGGTTTTTAATATAAAGAGGCGATTAAACGCATTTTCTTGTAAAAGGGCTTCTTATTTAGCTTATTTTTGTAATACCTATTATGAAAGACGTTTTTTTGGTACATATTACTTTACCTGAAGTGTTTACTCCAAAGTTTTGGGACCTTATTCCAAAACAAACACAACGTATTAATGATCTTTTAGAAAAGCGTGTGATCTTAAATTACTCTTTAGATATGGAACGTAAGAACGTTTGGGTATTTATTGAAGCTAAAGATGAGAGCACTGTGATGGATATTTTAAGTACTTTTCCCATCATTAAAGACGTGAAATTAAACATTCATGAGCTGGCATTTTACGATGCCGCACCAATTGGCCTTCCTGAGCTTATCATGAACTGATCAAAAGAGGTTACTGTTTTTCGTTTAGAATAATAGTGCAATACCCTGCCTCATTACAAAATACTTATATTTGTATCATGCAGCGCATTCCTTTCACAATAACTTTATTAGTAAAATTTTAGGCTTAAAAATTTAAATTCAATGAAAAGCCAAATAAAGTTATTACTCGTTGGAGCTTCCAATAAATCAACCAGGTCTATTGCCCGCTCGCTGCAAAAACAGGGTTGCGAAACTTATGTTTTAAATGACGAAGATCTTGCAGTAAGTAAAAGCAAATACATTAAAGAATACATTTTAAAACCACAAATAAAAAACAATATTACGGTTTACAAAACCGAGATCATTAATACGGTTAGTAAATATGGTATTAATGTTATTATTCCCAATACCGATCTTGCTATTGATGTGATACTTCGTTTTAGAAATGAAATTGAGGCTTTAGTGCCTGTTTTAGGGTTAAATGCACCGGAAGTTTATAAATATGCACATAACAAATACGAGCTTTTAAAAAAGGCCGCTGCATTAGATATAAAAACGCCTGTCCATCTTTACATAGATTCACTAAATAATTTGCCCGATCTTAATACGCTAAAGTTTCCTGTGGTAGTTAAACCGGTATCATCGGCAAAGATCTCTAATGAAAATCATTTTGGATACAAAGTTTCTTTTCCAAAAAATAAAGAAGAGCTTATTGATATTTTAAGGGAGCTTATACCAAATACGCCTGTAATGGTGCAGGAATATATTGAAGGTTATGGCATTGGTTATAATATTTATGCTATAAACGGAGAAATAAAAAGCGAATATATTCACAAGCGATTAAAAGAAAATGCCGGTGTATCAAGCTATCGTAAGGTGGTGCCTTTAGATACGTATCCTGTAAAAGAAAAGGTACATACCCTGATAAAAGAAATTGGCTGGAATGGTGTGGGAATGGTCGAATTCCGGATCGATAAAAACAATGTACCTTATTTGATGGAAATGAATGGACGTTTTTTTGGATCTACCGAAGTAGGCGTAAAGGCCGGGTATGATTTTCCTTTATTTCTTTTCACACATCAATATCTTAATGCTCCAAAAATAATTAACAACACAGGTAAGTATTATTCACTTAGAATGCTTCACGATGAGGTATTGCTTGAGCTTGCAAACCTGGTGCAGACAAAAAACATAGTTGTATTTTTTAAATGGTTCTTTTCTTTGTTTAATCTTATACTACCCGGCAATTTTTTAGAAGATAATTTTTTTAACGATCCAAAATTTGTAAGCCAGCTTTATAAATACGACCTTAAAAGGATAAAAGAAAAGAAGAAAAAAAGAAACGCTTTAAATGCTGTTTCTTTAAAACGCATAGAAAAAGCAGATTGGCAAAAACTCACAAATATTGCTTTTGTATGTAAAGGCAATATTTGCCGCAGCCCTTTTGCAGCTGTATATGCAAAAAAATGTTTTCCTGATAAAAAAATCATTTCATTAGGCACTGTAAAACTAACCAACCGTTTTAGTCCGGTTGAGGCTGTAAATAGCGCTAAAAAACTGGGTGTTGAACTTTCATTGCACCAGTCAAAAAACATTACAGATTTTGATCTAAGTGCTATTGACGGATTTATTGTAATGGACAAATTAAATTATTCAGAACTTTTAGAATTAGGCATTCATCCATCAAAATTATGGTTTCTTGCAGGCGAAGAGCTGCCTGACCCTTACAGAATGGGTGAGCAGGCCTTTGATAAGGTATATACAGAAATAAAAAAACATCTTGATAATTTAAATTAGTATTTTTGAATTTTATGAAAAAAGCATTAAGAGTTATTTACGAGGCACTTCCGTTTAAATATTACTTCTATAATATTTTTAGGAAAGTTTTTTCGTTACCTAAAAAATGGCATGCTTATTTTTATTTTACAGGTGATTTTGAATCCAAAGTAGAAGACACCACTTTTAAGATGCGTAATTATGGTTACCAGTACCATGTAGAGAATGAATTGTTTTGGGGCGGAATTAATAATGGCTGGGAAAAAGAATCGATAGTTTTATGGGTTAAGCTTTCTAAGATCCACAATAACGTTTTGGATATTGGTGCAAATACAGGTTTATTTTCACTTATTACAAAAGCGGTAAGGCCATCGGCAAAAGTAATTGCTTTTGAGCCTATGCCAAAAATTCACGAAAAATTAGCATATAATGTGCAGCTAAATAAAATGGATGTGCAGTTAAGTTTATTGGCCTTATCTGATTATAATGGCGAGGCAACTATTTATCCGACCAATCTTGAGCATGTATATAGCGTTACTGTAAATAAAAAACGTGATGATATTACTGAAAAAGTACATGAGGTAAAGATCAATACCATTCGTTTGGATAAATACATTGAAGAAAATAATATTAAAGATATTGATCTAATAAAAATTGATGTAGAAACGCATGAACCCGAGGTATTGTCAGGCATGGGTATTTACCTTAAAAAATTTCAGCCAACTTTTTTAATCGAGATCCAGTCTGACGAAATTGCAAAAAAAATAGCAAATTTAATAGAAGGGTGTGATTACGAATTTTATAATATCGACGAGAATAAAGGAATTACACGCGTTGATAAACTTACAAAAAGCACTTACTTTAATTTTCTTATTTGTAAACCCGCTATTGCCAGAAAAATTGGCTTGTAGTTAAACGCTTTCTTTTTTCTTTTTGCCAAGAAGTTGTGTAAGTACAACTTTTATTTCGTTTTTAAATACGAAGTAAAAAATAATTCCAAAAAAAACAAATTGGGCAAGGTAGATCCACATATTAAATCTTGGTTCAATAATAAAGTAGATGATATTTACTAAAATAAATAAAAAGGGTGTGCCGTAAATTTTTAAATAGTTTAAGTTGTAGGTAAACATATTTTTTGTAAAAAACACAGAGAAGATAACCTGCATTATTTTTGTTGCTACACCTGCAAATACAGCTCCAACAAGCCCAAAATAAACCACACAGTAATAAGTAATAGCTATTTGGATGATTGAGCTGATGCCAAAAACCTTTAATAAAATAGACGTTGATTTTGAAAATAAAATGCTGGCCAGGTAATAATTTAGTATTGTTCGTGTAGCATAGCCTGCTGCAATAAGACCAACATAATCAAAACTAAAGTAATATTCTTCTTTTGGAATGAAGATTTTTATAAATATTGGTATCAAAATGCAAAACGCTATCATTGCCATAATGTTTATTGCAGTAAAAACATTAAAATATCTGTTTGTTTCTTTAGTGGTTTCATTTTTTTTATTCTGACCCCATATTTCAAATACTTTTGGATAGATAATGGCGCTTAAACTGTTTTGAAAAAATTCTATTCCAATAAAACATTTTATTATTTGGTCGTAGCCTGCAAGCTGCACCGAATCTATTTTCGATACTAAAAAGTAACGATCAATATTACTTACTATCCATATAGATAAAACAAATAAAAGATAAGGAGAGCAAAATTTATAAATGTCATTTAAATATTTTTTATCGAACTTAAAAGTAGAATTTGATCTAAAAACATACATCGCAAGCAAAAATATAATGAGCCCGGAAAAAAACCTGCCACTTATAGGCCCTATAAGCGAGTTGGGATAGACCATTAAGCCCCCAATTGATATAACAATTGTGGCAATAAGATTAATGACATTAAAGCCCAGAAATTGCTCCGGTTTTTTTAAGTAGATCAAACAATTGGATGCAGCTTTAAAATACGAATTAAAAAAAGCGGTAACAATTGACGAAATAGCAAAAATACCAAATTCAACATTTGTTTTGTCTTTAAAAATAAGTGGAAAAACAAAAGGTCCAATAAGAAAAGTAATGACCATCAGTACCAATCCTATTATCAAAAGCAAAATAGATGTTGTACCCAAAAAAAGACGCTGTTCGGGAATATTGCCGGTTAAATGAGCATACTTTATTCCAAAATAAGTGTCAAGCGAATAAGTGAAAAATATCTGCAAAAAAAGCGAAATGCTAATGTAAAAACTCAGGGCAACAAAGTTATCCGAATCCAGCATGTTTAGATAAAAGGGTAACAGCAAAATGCTTGTTAGCATTGGCATGGCACCACCTATGGTATATATAATAGAAGATTTGAGAAAATCTTTACTGATCATTTACTTGCAATAATTACCTAAATTTGCCAATTAAATTCTTAATTTTAACGCATAAACGGGATATTTATTAACCTAGTAATGCCAATATTTATTAAAACCGGATATTGAAATGGCCAACAACGCAAATAACGCATCAAAAGAGCAGGTAGAGGAGTTTTATAATTCATATACTGTAAAACAAAAAAAAATAGGTGTAAATATTCGTCACCGCACAATTTTAAAGAACCTATTAGCTATTGGTTTAAAGCCCGATTCAAAAGTGCTTGAAATAGGCTGTGGTATTGGTACGGCAAGTAGTTTGATCATAAAACAAATTCCAAACGGTTCTTTTACAGGAGTAGATATAAGTGATGAAAGTATTGCGATCGCGAAAAAGAAATATGCCGGTAAAAGTAATGTAGAATTTTTGGTGAGTGATATGAGTAACTTTACGCACAAGCAAAAATTCGATTTTGTTGTGTTACCTGATGTTTTAGAGCACATACCGGTTGAACAGCATAATAATTTATTTAAAGTAATAAGCGAGGTAACTACACAAAATGCTATCCTTTTAATTAACATTCCTGAACCAAATTGTTTAAACTGGGTAAGAAAAAAATTTCCTGAAAAGCTTCAGATCATTGACCAGTCGTTAAGTATGCAGGATCTTCTTAACAACTGTTATCCTCATGGCTTCAAACTGTTTTCAATGAATTCATACGGCTTACAATATGTTCAACCAGAATACACAAGTATTATATTAAAAAAGAACATGGTGATAGAAAATTACGATCTTAAAGATAAATTGAGATTAGGTCTTGAGAACCTTAAAAGTAAAATTTAGATAAATGAATTTATTTTTGTTTACTAATTTCTTCCCTTATAAAAAGGCTGAACCTTTTTTAGTGAATGAATTTGAGTTTACAAAAAAACATGCTGCTTCTGTTACTGTTTGTACGCTTTACGGTAAACCGAAAGATAAGATCATAGAAAATTCTGCTTCAATAATTTTATTACCCCCTGTTTTAGATTCTCCCGGAAATAAAATGCAATTGTTTTTAAGAGGTACATTTAATTTAGCACCTGTTGGTTTTCATTTTAAAGAATTATTTAGCAAAGCGCTTTTCTTCTCGCCAAAAAAATTCTATTGGTTTTATATTAGCACTTTAATAACGCGTTTGGCTTTATCATCAAAGGCTTTTAAAGAAGCACTTCAAAAAATAGAAAGTTCAAAGCAACCAGTTTTATATTTTTATTGGGGCGATAATTTAGCATGGACCATACCTTATTTAAAGAAGAAAATAAAGAATAAGAACTTAAAAATTGTTTTAAGATTACATGGCTCAGATCTTTACGAGCATGTAAAAAATGATTACGCACCTTTGCGAAAACAACTATTTTCAGATGTTGATGTTATTGCTACCGTTTCTGAGAATGGAAAAAATTATCTAGCAGAAAAATACCCCGAGTTTAAAAATGAATTATTTGTATCGCGTTTGGGTGTTAATGATAATGGAATTAACAAAGAGCCTGGATCATCAAAAGAACTTAATATCATCAGCGTTTCAAATGTTGTACCTGTAAAAAGAGTAAAGTTGATCTTTGAAGCTTTACAGCAAAATAAATTAAGCTTAACCTGGCATCACTTTGGTGATGGCTCTTTATTGCAAGAACTAAAAGAACTTACAACTAATGCAAGAAATGATCTGAAAATTATTCTTCATGGATATGTTTCCAATAAAGACCTTATGAATTTTTACAGGGAAAATCATATCGATCTGCTTATTAACGCAAGTTATTCTGAAGGGCTTCCGGTTTCTATAATGGAAGCATTATCGTTTGGAATACCGGTAATTGCAACAAATGTAGGCGGTACCTCCGAATTGGTAGACAAACATGTAGGCGCGTTAGTAGAACGCGACTTTAAAACAAAAGAACTTTCTGAAAGTATTGTGCAGTTTTGTAAACTGGATGATAATGAAATAGAGATCAGGAGAAAGAACGCTCGGTTAAGATATACAACTATTGCAAGCGCAGAAAAAAATTATGAAATTTTTTATAAGAAAATAAAAGCTATTTAGTGGTCTTCGTCTGAATCTTCAAAACCATAGTCTTCGCCGCCTTCTTCTTCGTTACCTTCTTCATCCGCTTCTTCTTCACCTTCTTCGCCTTCAAGGCTATCGATATCAGATTCTTCTACAGCCTCTTCACCTGTATCAATGGTTTTGTAAATTTCTTCATCTTCTACTTCTGGCTCATTTAACAGGCCTGCCATGGCAAGGTCAGGACTCAATTCTTCTTTAGCCATATTAATTTGTTTGTATTGTTTTGGTGCTGTACCAAAACTCTTTATACAAACAGGATAATTTACTTTAGGACTTTCATCTGCGATCTTTATCATTTCAATTAAAAAAGACCATTGCACAATTGGATCGAAAACATAAACAAAGCGTTGATGAGGTTGCTCAATAAATTTGGCAATTTTTACATCTGCCATTAATTTTTTTGGATCAACATTCTTACGGATCTCATCTTCATCCAAAGGCAGATCTTCCTTTTTAAGAGTGATCTCCTGGCCTTTGCGCCAATAATCATCACTCACAAAAAAAGATGCTGAATGTTTATTGTCAAATTTAAAGCTGTCCTGGATAATATTATGAAATTGTTCAAATGTTTGAACCGTGCGAATGTCAATATCTCTGTAGATATCTTCATTCTCTTCTAAATATACTCTAAAACGATAAACAGCCATTTTAAAATTAGTTTCTTGTTTTATAAATATCTGATCTCATAATACCCAATTTATTAAAAAAGTGAGTAAATGAAACGCCTAATACACCTAAGCCATATTTTGAGCTTCTGGCAAAATTAATTGAGCTTGCTTCAGGAAAATACTTGGTAGGGCAGGTTACTTCTGCAATATCAAAGCCTGCGTAAAATATTTGAGAGATCATTTGATTATCAAATACAAAATCGTCGGAATTAGCGTGGTAATTGATCTTTTGAATAACTTCTTTAGAAAAAGCACGGTAGCCCGTGTGGTATTCTGATAATTTTTGATTGATCAAAACATTCTGCGAAAACGTTAGCATACGGTTAAAAATGTATTTATACATTGGCATACCGCCTTTTAAAGCGCCTTTTCCTAATATCCTTGATCCAAATGCAACCGGATAAAGATCATTAGCAATCAGATAACTTAAACTATGTATTAGCTTTGGTGTGTATTGGTAATCGGGGTGCAGCATTATTACAATATCGCCGCCCAACTCCATTGCTTTATCATAGCAGGTCTTTTGATTTCCACCATAACCTTTATTTTGCTCATGACGGATGATATGTTTAATTCCAATTTGTCTTCCTACCTCAGAAGTATTGTCTTTACTATGATCATCCACCAAAACAACATCATCAACAATATCAAAAGGGATCTCATCGTAAGTTTTTTTTAACGTAAGAGCGGCATTATATGCAGGTAAAACTGCAATTATTTTTTTTCCATTAATCATAAGCAGCAAAAATAACAAAGTTTAGTTAATTTATCACCCTAAAAATAACTAAATTAATGTAATTTTAAGCCAATTATTGTGTTCCTGAAAAAACTACATACACTAACGCTTAAGTCGTTTTTACCCCCGTTTATCTCAACACTGTTTATTAGTGTCTTTTTGTTTTTTTTGGTGACCATAGTTATCACGTATCTAGATGAATTTATTGGCAAAGGCCTTCGTACTTTTGATCTATTTAAATTATTTGGCTACGCCTGGATAAGCCTTATTCCCCAATGTATCCCGCTGGCAGTGCTTTTGGCTTCTATAATGAGTTTTGGTAATATGGCCGAGAACTATGAACTGGCTGCAATGAAATCCTCAGGGTTATCGCTTTTTAAAATAATTAAACCGGTATTTGTTTTTATTGTTTTACTGGCCGCAACTACATTTTTGTTCAATAATTTTATTTTGCCTGTAGTGCATTTAAAGTTTCAATCTCTTCTTTACGATATTCGCCAAAAAAAGCCCACTGTAAATATTAAAGAAGGTATTTTTTATAATAAAATTGATAATTACACCTTGCGTGTGGGAAAAAAATCGGCCAATAAAGATACTTTAAAAGATATTTTTATTTACGATCATAGTGCGCACCAGGGCAACAATGTGCAAATGTATGCCAAATCGGGTAAGCTTACTACCACTGCAGACACCAGCGCATTAGTGCTTATGTTGAGAGATGGTAACCGTTACGAAGAAGTTGTAAATCAATCAGGTTCAGCTCCTCATAAAAAGCCTTTAGCACAGTTAAATTTTAAACAATTGCAGGTAAATATTGAGTTGGTTGATTTTAAGTTAAAACGCACCGATGAGAACCAGTTTAAGGGTCATGAAGAAATGATGAATATCTGGCAAATTGATTCAGTAGCCGATTCAACCAGGCGGCTTTTAAATAAACGTTTATATGAATTAGAAAGGCAATCAAGCCTGTTTTTTTATGGCCGAACTTCTGCATTAGTGAATAAAGCAAAAAAGCACAAAATAGTTTCAATAAAGCAATTTTTTGATAGTTTAAGTCCTAATGATCATTACCGAAGCATTGAGAATGCGTTAAATATAGCCCGTTCAGCAGCCAGTTACATTGATTCGGCAGAGCAGAACAAAAAAAACGAAACAGCAGATATTGATGGTATGCTTGTAGAATGGCATAAAAAAATTGTAGTGTGTTTTGCCTGTATAATTTTATTTTTTATTGGTGCACCGCTTGGCGCCATCATTAAAAAAGGAGGTTTAGGATTACCGGTAGTTGTTGCCGTTTTTTTCTTTTTAGCTTATTTTATTTTAACAGAGGCTTATACAAGCTTAGCTTACGAAGGAACTATTCCTGTATGGCAAGCCATGTGGACACCTTTGTTTATATTTGCGCCAATTAGTATTTTTTTAACGTATAAAGCAGCAAAAGATTCAGCTATTTTTGATGTAACAATTTATTATGTGTGGATAGAAAAAATATTTAAAAAGAAAAAACGTGCTTAAGATACTCCAGATAAGCAATAAAGCGCCTTACCCGGCAAACGATGGTAGTAGTATAGCTATTTACAATATGGCTAAAGGCTTGATTGAGAACGGCGCCCAACTTCATTTGCTTACTATAAATACCAAAAAACATTTTAAACCAGATAACGAGGTTCCTGAAGATTTTAAAAAAAGTTCGCATTACACTTCGGTGTATCAAAACACCGATACCGGCGCTTTAGGTGCTTTAATGAATTTGTTTTCATCGGATTCTTATTTTGTGTCGAGGTTTTATTTTTCTGCTTTTGAAAACAAATTAGTTGACATTTTAAAACAAAATACATTTGATATCATTCAGATAGAAGGTGTATTTATGGCCGGATATATTGATACCATAAGGAAGCATAGTAAGGCAAAGATCGTTTTAAGGGCCCATAACATAGAACATTTAATTTGGGAAAGACATTTAAAGAACTCAAAAAAGACTACTATAAATAAATATCTTGCACTTCAAAATAAACGCTTAAAAAAATTTGAAGCCGGAATTTTAAATAAAGTTGATGCCATAGTGCCGATCACCGATCATGATAAATTATTATTTGAACAATTAGGCTTCAAAAAAGATATTTTCACTTGTATTACCGGTGTTGATGTAGCAGAATATCAAACCAAGCAAGGTTTACCTTTAAAACCAAAAACTGTTTTTTATTTTGGTTCTATGGATTGGATGCCCAATCAGGAAGCCGCAAAATGGTTTTTAGATAATTGTTGGGAAAAAATTAGTAAAGCTGTGCCTGATGCTAAATTTGTAATTGCAGGCAGAGGAATGCCCCAAAGTTTTTTACAATTAAATTTGCCAAATGTATTGGTAATTGAAAATATAAAAGATGGCAAGGCGTTTTTTGAACAACATCAAATTATGGTTGTGCCCTTACTTTCAGGAAGCGGTTTGCGTATTAAGATCATTGAAGGGATGGCCTATGGTAAACCCATTGTAAGCACATCTATTGGTGCCGAAGGAATATACTGCGATCCTAAAAAAGATCTTATAATTGCCGATAAAGCGGACGATTTTAGCAATGCTGTAATTGATTTGCTGAAAGATCCGGCAAAGCGAGAGCTGCTTGAAAAAAATGCTTCTGCTTTTGCTTATAAAGAATTTGATAATAAAAATGTTGTTTCAAAGCTGGTTCAGTTCTATAATACTTTGTTAGATGCATAGTTTTTTGATCATACTTTTTTTTAGCTCAGTATTTTTAATACTTCAAACGTATTTGTTTTATCCACTCTGGATGCTTTTGTTTACCAATAAAACAAAGGTAAATGCTAATGTGTTTTCAAATAACGATGAACTTCCTGTTGTTGGCATATTGATAGCAGCTTATAACGAAGAAAAAATAATTGGCGAAAAAATAATCTCCGTTTTTAAAACAAATTATCCTTTAGATAAGATAAAAGTTTATGTAGGTTCCGATGCTTCTACTGATAAAACAGACGAAATAATAACAGCTCTTTCAAAACAATTTTCAAATTTACATTTGGTAAATTTTGGAGGAAGAACAGGCAAGGCTAATATCATTAATGCCCTTGCTGAGAAAGCAAGTGAAGAGATCTTCATATTAACGGATGCTAACGTTATTTTTATGGAGAACACAATTTTTAATCTTGTTCGCCATTTTAAAGATCAAAAGTACGCACAGGTTTGTGCTAATATCATTAAAGTTTCGGGGTCAGATCATGGTATCGCCAAACAGGAAAAGTCATATATCGTTTTTGAGAACAGGATAAAATTTGCTGAATATGCAAATTGGGATGTTGTAATGGGTGCTGAAGGTGGTTGCTATGCTATCCGCAAAGAATATTACGCACCGGTACCTAAGAATTTTTTTATGGATGATTTTTATATTACTATGAACGTAATTGAAAAAAATAAGAAGATCGTTTTTGATACAGAAGCAATTTGTTATGAGGATGTGCCAACACAGGCAAAAGAAGAATTTAAACGTAAAGTAAGGATCTCGATAGGTAATTTTCAGAATTTGTTCCGTTACAAAAAATTATTATTTCCAATTTGGAAAGGAAGTGCCTTTGCGTTTTTATCTCATAAAGTATTACGCTGGTTCACACCTTTCTTTTTAATTATTTCCTTAATAAGCTCAGCGTTTCTTTCATTTTATTCCCAGTTTTTTTTAATACTGTTTTTAGCCCAGGTTTTATTAATGTTATTTCCTGTAGCAGATATTATTTCGCCGTTTAAAAATTCGCTTTTTAAATTTATCAGTCATTTTTATTTTATGAATTTAGCCCTGCTAAAAGGCTTTTTTATGTTTGCTAAAGGGGTAGAAACAAGTATCTGGCAGCCAACAAAACGTAACGTTGAATAGATTGTTTTACATATTTATTTTTGTTTTATTGAATGGCTATTTTTTAGCGCAGGTTAAAAAAAATGTAACTGCTGTAAAAACAACAACACAGGCTCCGGCAAAGGCAATAAATATCTTGCATGGAAACCTTTCTTACGACGAAAGTAAAAGCACTGCCAAACTTTTAACGAATAATGCACAGTTTGAACATGATGGCGCTATTTTAAATTGCGATACTGCCTGGTTATACGATAAAGAGAATAGAATGGATGCCTCGGGACATATTGTTATTACAAAAGGCGATAGCATTACCGTTACAGGCAGCAAACTGCAATACGATGGCAAAACAAAAATGGCCACACTTCAAAACAGTGTTACCTGTACTGAAAAAGATATGGTGCTAACAACAAATATTCTCACTTATGATGTTGGTAATGGCATTGCTAATTATTATGACGGTGGTAAAATAGTAAATAAAGAGAATACGCTCGAAAGTAAGAATGGCCATTATTACTCTGCTACTAAAGACCTTGCTTTTCATTACGATGTGGTGCTTACAAATCCCGGCTATACAATGAAGTCGGATACCTTGCGTTATAATACCATCAGCAAAACTGCTTTCTTCCTTGGGCCAAGTATTATCATGAGTAAAACAGATTATATTTATTGTGAGAACGGCTGGTATGATACAGATAAAGAAAAAGCGCAATTTAGTATTAATGCTTTGCTTGTTACCTCGCAACAAAAGCTTACAGGGGATAGTTTGTTTTATGATCGCAATAAAAAAGAAGGTAGGGCATTTAGAAACGTTCGTTTAATTGATACATCTCAAAAGTCTATCATCTTTGGAGGTTATGCCGAATTTAAGCAAGAAAAGTCGGAAGCTTTAATTACCATAGATCCAATATACGCGCGTATACTTGATAATGATACCTTATTTATTGCAGCAGATACATTGTATCACCGAGATCTTGATTCGGTTGATAATTTTTTAAACGCCTATCACAATGTAAAAATATTTAAAAGTGATCTTCAGGCAATGGCCGATTCTGCGGCATTAAACACTAAAGATTCGTTGTTGCAATTGTTTAAAAACCCTATGCTCTGGAGCACACGCTCGCAGGCAACATCAAAATTAATAAAAGTGTATATAGGCAAAAGCACCTTAAACGGCTTTAAACTTGAGAGCAACGCCTTTTTAATTCAGCAGGTTGATTCATTGAAAGAGGATAAGTTTAACCAGCTCAGCGGCCGTAGTATTGAAGGATTAATAAAAAATGATACTATTCGCAAAGTAATTATTAACGGCAATGCAGAGGCCTTGTATTACGTTAAAAATAAAGATGCAATTGCAGGTTTAAATAAAACCACAACATCAGAAATTAATATGTGGTTTAAGAACGATGAGATAGAGCGGGTTACGCTTAAACCACAGGTTGATGGGAAAGTAACGCCAATAAGGGATGTTGATGCTGAAGCAACAAAAATAAAAGGCTTTAACTGGCAATATAATAAACGTCCAAGATCAAAACAGGAACTACATCCGGTAAAAAAAGAAACTAAAAAGATGCAGCCCGAAAAAACTGAAACGAAAGAAAGCGTTGAAAAATCAGAGCCAAAGAAAACAAAAAAGAAGAAAAAAAATTAATCTTTATAAAATAAAGCTTTTAATTCTGTAGCTTCCTCAGGTTTCATTCTTCCGCCAAGTATCAAAGATAATTGTCTTCTTCTTAAAGCACTTGCGTAACGTTTTTTCTCTTCATCTGTTTGTGGATCAATTGGCGGTACCGGTAAAGGCTTTCCGTTTTGATCAATAGCCACAAAGGTTAAGATAGCCTCGTTACATTTTGTTTTTTCGCCTGTTTTTGTATCCTCAACAAACACATCCACAAAAATTTCCATGCTGGTTGAAAATGCACGGCTTACTTTTGCTTCTAACGTAACTATGCTTGTTTGTTTAATTGGTTTGTCAAATGAAACCTGGTTAATAGAAGCTGTTACAACCACATGGCCACAATGACGTTGAGCGCTAATAGCAGCGGTAATATCCACCCATTGCATTAATTTACCACCAAATAAATTACCAATATTATTGGTATCATTAGGTAAAACTACTTCTGTATTAATAGTTATGGATTGTGAGGGTGTTTTTGCTTTCATGGCGTTGATGATTAATAAATGTAAAAACTCGTGTAAAATTACTCATAATACTTTATTTTTGCAGTATGGATTTAGCATATATAAAAGCATTACATATAATATTTGTAATTTGTTGGTTTGCAGCCTTGTTTTACATGGTTCGCTTATTTATTTATTGCACTGATGCTCAAAACAAGGATGAAGTAGCACGTCCTATCTTAACACAACAGTTGTTGTTCATGCAAAAAAAGCTGTGGTACATTATCGGCTGGCCGGCAATGATAGGCACATATGTATTTGGTTTCTGGTTGATCTTCTCTAATGCTGCTTATTATTTTTCACAACCATGGATGTGGCTTAAATTAATTGTAGTTGGCCTTTTAACATTATACCATTTGGAATGTCAACGTGTTCTCGGCGCGCAAAAGCAAGGCGTGTTTAAACACAGCTCTTTTAAATTACGTTTGTTTAATGAGCTTGCTACTGTTTTTTTAGTGGCTATTGTTTTTTTAGTGGTTGTAAAATCAACAGCAGGTTTATTATGGGGTATTTTAGGTTTAATTGCCTTTGCAGCTATTTTAATGTTGTGTGTTAAACTTTACAGAAGTAACAGTGCTAAAGATGAAGCAGCGCTAAAAGAAAACGAAAAACTACAAGAGCCAAAAAAATAAAATTTTACTTCTTATTATTTTTTATTTTCATTATTAAATGTATATTTAAGAATGAACTCAATTTGGACCCAAATAATTACAAGGATCGTTCTTAATCGTAAAGAAGCGCTAAATGCAGACGGCACTTATACAAAGTACCAATTGGCAAAAGGGCTTCGCGAATTAAGGATCATGGCCTTTGCCAATTTAAAAGACCTTTTACTTATTACTATTGGTATTTTTTCGGCTGCTTTTGGCTTTAAAGGTTTTTTATTGACCAATCATTTTATTGATGGTGGTGCAACTGGTATCTCTTTACTTATTTCAGCCTTAACAAAAGTGCCTCTTTATATTTTAATTATCGGTATCAATATTCCTTTCATCATTCTTGGTTATAAAATTATTGGAAAGACCTTTGCTATAAAAACCGCTCTGGCTATTTCAGGACTGGCTTTGTGTGTTGCTACCGTAACGTTTCCGGATGTAACAAAGGATCCTTTGTTAGTAGCTGTGTTTGGTGGGTTTTTTCTTGGCGCAGGAATTGGCTTGTCTGTTAGAGGGGGTGCTGTTATTGATGGTACAGAAGTATTGGCAATTTATTTAAGTAGAAAATTCGGTACTACAATAGGGGATATTATCATTGTTATTAATGTGATCATATTTTCTGCTGCTGCTTATTTTCTTTCTATTGAGATTGCGCTTTACTCCATGATCACTTACCTGGCGGCTTCAAAAACATTAGATTTTTTAATTGAGGGTATTGAAGAATATACAGGTGTTACCATTATTTCATCGCATGCCGAAATGATACGGGCCATGATCATTAATACCATGGGTAGGGGTGTAACAGTTTACAATGGCAAGCGTGGTTTTGGAAAGTCAGGTGAATCGTCAAAAAATATTGATATTATTTACACGGTTATTACGCGCTTAGAATTAAATAAACTTAATACCGAGATCGAAAAGATAGATCCAAACGCATTTGTTGTAATGAGTTCTGTAAAGGATACCAAAGGCGGTATGATAAAAAAGCGTCCTTTAAAACACTAACTTCTATTTTCTCTGTTTTTACATTCACACTGTAAATTTCAAATGCCCAACTACACGTTTCAGGTTATCAAAAGCAATAAATGCTTAAAAATCTTATTATATATGTGGTCGCCTTTCACTAATAAATGGTAAGCATAATTTTTGCTTTTGTGTTTAAGTTTGAAACAGAAAAAAATTAAACATGAAAAAAAATTACTTTCTTATTTTATTGTTTTTTGTAATTACAATTAACTTTTCTTTTTCAACTATTCGCAATGTACCTGCAAATTATTCAACCATTCAATCTGCTATAAACGCAAGCGTAAATGGCGATACCGTAGTTGTAGCTCCCGGAACTTATTTTGAAAATATTAATTTCAAGGGAAGAAATATTGTTGTAACGAGCCAGTATTATCTTGCTCAAAATGTTTCTTTTATTAATTCAACTATTATTAATGGCAGCACACCTTTATTTCCCGATACTGCAAGTTGTGTTGTATTTAATCATGGTGAAACATCAGCAGCCTTATTGCAAGGCTTTACTTTAACAGGTGGCGGTGGCAGCAAATGGCTCGATATTCATGGTGCCGGAACCTATCGTGAAGGTGGAGGTATATTAATTGAGTTGAGTTCACCAACCATTAAACATAATCTTATTGTAAATAATTTAATTACAAATACAAGTGGCGTTACAAGTACCGGTGGTGGCGGTATTCGTGTAGGTGATGGCAATCCAACAATTTGCAGCAATGCCATTATGTTTAACCAGGCAAAGTATGGGCCCGGTGTTGTATTAAATTATACAGGTGTAAAATTAACCAACAATGTTATTGCTTCTAATAGTGGCGGGCAAAGCTATAATGGGGGCTCGGGTATATGGGCTATTAATAATTTTAGTGCAACACCAATAATTATTGAGAACAATACGGTTGTAAATAATTATTCTGCTTTGGCAGGTGGTACGGGTGGTATACTTATATGGGGCTGTAATAATACAACACTTCGCAATAATATTGTTTATGGTAATACACCAATGGCAGCACAGGTAAAAACAATTACAATAGCGCCAACAGTTATTTACAATAATATTGAGAGTGGATACACCGGAACGGGCAATATCAGTCAAAATCCATTGTTTGCTTCAAATAATTATTTTTTAACAACTGGTTCGCCGTGTATTGATGCAGGTGATCCTAATTTAATTTATAATGATATTGAAGACCAGGCAAATCTTGGTAATGCATTGTTTCCTTCACTGGCTTTATTGCATAATGATATGGGCGCCTTTGGCGGACCATGCGCCTCCAACCTTCCAACCTTTGCCTCCGTAACAAATATTAACGAGCAAAAAAAATCAATAAGTAGTTTTAATGTTTTTCCTAATCCTTCTTCTTCATACTTTATTTTAAATTTTAAATTAAAACAAACAAAAATCATAAAGATCGAAATATTAAACATGATCGGGCAAGTTGTTAAAGTTGCTTTTGAAGAAGAAGTAAAACAAGGGGAAAATTCAGTTAAAATAAATAATGATAAGCTTGCCGGAGGAACCTATTTTGTAAGGATAACCGGTAATGAATATCTTAATGAGACCGTAAAATTGATCATCACAGATTGATCGTTATCTTCAGTCTTAATGACAATGGTCATTTTTTGGCACTTGTTTTGAAAGTATTATTGTACTTATTTTCTTAGTTTTACTGTAAGAAAATAAAATTCAAAATAATAACCATCTATGGCTGCTAATCATAATTTTACTATTGAGCATAAGTTTAACAGTCCATTCGCAACTATTTATGATGTAATACTCGATTTTACAAAATTTGGGCATTTTCATCCACACATGAAAACAGTCAAGATAGTTTCCAAAACCCACCCAAACGAAATTGAATATGAGGTTGATGAAGAAGTGCTGTTGTATGGCTTTATTAAACTAAGGCCAAACTATAAGGCTACAGTTCTTGAAATTGAAAAATACAAACACATAAAATATATTTCGCAGGTAAAGAAAAATGTTTATCTCACTATTGATTTTATGTTTTCAGAGAATAAAGAAACCGGAACAACAAAAATAGTTGAAAAGGTAGATGTTAAGAGTAATCCAATTGTGGCTTCTGTTTTTTTAAATCTCTTAAAACGATCACATTTACAAATGTTTCAAAATTTTATTTCAAATAAATACACAGCATAATATTTTCAAATAATGGATTTTATTGATTATTATAAAGTACTGGAATTAAACAATAACGCAACTGAAGCTGAAATAAAAAAAGCTTACAGAAAGTTAGCGCGCAAATACCATCCTGATCTTAATCCTAACGATACTAACGCAAAAAAGAAATTTCAACAGATCAATGAAGCCAACGAAGTATTAAGCGATCCTGAGAAGCGAAAAAAGTATGATCAGTATGGTAAGGATTGGAAACATGCTGATGAATTTAATAATTACCAACACTCACAAAATAATAAACAGCAAAGCGAAGGTTATTCATCTCAGCAATGGAGTGGAGGAGGTTTTACAGGCGAAGATTTTTCTGATTTTTTTGGATCTATGTTTGGCGGCCAGGGTAAAGGAAAGCGCACCCAGGCAAAATACCGTGGCCAGGATTTTAATGCTGAATTACAGTTAAGTTTAAGAGATGTTTTTACAACACATAAACAAACCCTTACAGTAAATGGCAAAAACATTCGTATAACAATTCCGGCGGGCGTAGAGAATGGGCAGGTAATAAAAATTTCGGGGCACGGCGGCGAAGGCGTGAATGGTGGGCCAAATGGCGATCTGTATATTACATTTTCGATCGTTAACAATACCAATTTTAAACGCGAAGGAAATAATTTATATTCAGATGTTGATCTGGATCTTTATACTGCTGTTTTAGGTGGAGATATAACAATTGATACGTTTGACGGTAAAGTAAAATTACCTGTTAAAGCCGAAACGCAAAACGAAACAAAAGTGAAATTAAAAGGTAAAGGATTTCCCGTGTATAAGCAGGAAGGAGAATTTGGAGATCTTTACGTAACTTTTAAAGTTAAAACACCAGCTAATTTAAGTGAGAAAGAAAAAGAACTATTTAAGGAATTAGTAAAACTCAGGAACAATGGAAATTGAGAATTTTATACCGGCAAAATATTTTTGTGAAGTATATAAAGTAGATGCTTCATTTGTTGATTCGTTGAAAGAATATGGTTTGATAACCATAATTGTTTATGAAGAAACTGAATATATAGAAAAAGAAAAGCTACATGAGCTTGAAAAAATGATCCGTTTACATTATGATCTTAATATAAACATAGAAGGTATCGAGGCCATCTCACATTTATTGAATAAGATTGATGATTTACAGCATGAGATAAATATTCTTAAAAGTAAGTTATAAAAACTCTTTCACCGCATCCTTAAAAAATAAATTAAAATTTTCTTCCAATTCTTTTTCGTGCTGTTTAAATAAAACAATTGATTCGTTGAGCATAACCTGGTGTTTTATCCTGTGTGACAAGTGAAACAATACTCGCTCAATGCCTTCTAAAGATGAGTATTCATAATAGATATTATTCTTTAAAACATAATCCAGAAAATTAGAGCTGCTCTTTGGCAATAAATTTTGGTTTTGAGTATAGATCTTATAAACATTATCACAAAATTCTTTTAAAGTTACAGAAGAATAGTTGCTGAAATTCTTAGCTAAAAAATGATCAAAATAAATATCTATGAGTATGCCGCTATACTTCTCAAAGCCATTATAAAATAAGCGTTTTGAGGCTTTGAATTTTTCGTGAGAATCGGTAAACGAATCAATCCTTCTGTGAAGATGAATGCCTTCTATTATTTGAGATGAATAATCCTTAAAATCATTGCCACGCAAATGGTCTGCAATAAAGTTGCCTATCAACAGATCTGTATTATTGTTTGATAAAAAAGCGTGGGCCAGGTAATTCATTTATGTAAATGTAAATAAACTTAAGTAAAATACTTATTTTTATGGCATGAACATTTTTATTGCCTCAGTTCAGGATAAAACAGCCACTCTTACCAGCGAAGAAAGCTGGCATTGTGCTAAAGTATTACGTAAAAAAGCCGGTGATGCTATACAATTAATTGATGGTAAAGGCAATTTTTATGAAGCTGTTTTAGAATTGGTAACTGATAAAAAATGTACTGCTAACATAACTTCCGGTCCGGTTTTACAAGCTAAACGTAATTATTATTTGCATTTAGCGATTGCGCCAACTAAACAAATAGATAGAATAGAGTGGATGATAGAAAAGGCGGTTGAAATTGGTATTGATGAGATCAGCTTTATTAATTGCAAGAATTCTGAACGTACGGTAATAAAAACCGAGCGTATTCATAAGATCGTTGAAAGTGCTGTTAAACAAAGCCTGCAGGCTTATTTACCAAAAGTAAATGATTTAACGTTTTTTAAAGAAATAATGAATGCTTCAAAAGAAGATCAAAAATTAATTGCGCATTGTTACGATTCTGAAAAAGAAAATTTAAAACAAATTGATTTTAAAAATAAGTCAACTTTAATTTTAATTGGTCCTGAAGGCGATTTTGCAAAAGAAGAAGTTGATCTTGCAATAAGTAATAAATTTAAAGCCGTAAGTTTTGGTAACAACCGCCTAAGAACAGAAACAGCCGGGCTTTATGTTTGCCAGGCTGCTTCCATTTTATCCTAAATAAATTTTATAGTAATGAAGTGATCTCTGTGCTTAATGGATCAACTTTGCTTGGAAAGAATTTTACAATATTTCCTTTTTCATCGATTAAATATTTACAAAAGTTCCAGTTAGGTGCTTTGTCATTTACACCGTTTAATGCTTTATTGCTTAACCATCTGTATAAAGGGTCAGCATCATCGCCGGTAACACTTATCTTATCCATCATTTGAAATGTAACACCGTAATTTTTTGTGCAAAAGCTTTTGATCTCAGTATTTGTGCCAGGCTCTTGTTTACCGAAATTGTTTGCCGGAAAACCAATTAGTACAACCTTACTACCATATTGCTCGTGTAGAGCCTGTAAATTTTTATATTGAGGTGTATAGCCACATTCGCTGGCAACATTTATTAAAAGCATTTTTTTGCCTTTAAATTTTGCCAAAGTTATTTCTTCACCATCAATAGTTTTTAAGTTAAAGTCGTAAATGCTTCGTTGTGGTTGTTTAACGCTTGTACCTGCCCAAAAAACAGCAATAATAGCAGTTATTAAAAATAGACCGCTGATCTTTAAAATTGATTTTTTCATGTTGTGTTTTTTTAATTTTATTTACTTAAATATAAATTACGTTCACTATAAATATTCTGGAAATATTCATCATACAAGTCATCAATAAAATAAATGGCTTCACCCGTGCTCTTCATCTCCGGACCAAGCTCTTTCTGTATCTCAGGGAATTTCTCATAACTAAATACAGGCACTTTGATAGCATAACCTTTTTGATGCGGGTTAAACTTAAAGTCTTTTAATTTTGCGCCCAGCATTACTTTGGTAGCATAATTTACGTATGGCTCACGATAGGCTTTTGCAATGAACGGCACTGTACGGCTGGCACGCGGGTTAGCTTCGATAATGTAAACAACTTCATCTTTAATTGCAAATTGTATGTTTAATAAACCAACTGTATTTAAGGCTAATGCAATTTTGCGTGTATGATCCTTTATTTGATTAATTACATTTTCACTCAGATCGAATGGAGGAAGTACCGCATAACTATCACCGCTATGAATACCTGCAGGCTCAATATGCTCCATTATACCAATAATGTAAACATCCTTACCATCGCAAATAGAATCTGATTCTGCTTCAATGGCGCCATCTAAAAAATGATCGATCAACACTTTATTATCAGGCAGATCGTTCAATAATTTCACAACGTGCTGCTCTAATTCTTCCTCATTAATAACAATCTTCATACTTTGCCCGCCTAATACATAACTCGGACGAACCAATAAAGGGAAACCTAATTCTTTTGATAATTCAATACCTTCTTCTGCATTATTAATCACACCAAATTTTGGGTAAGGAATATTATTTTCTTTTAACAGGTTAGAGAAACTTCCGCGGTCTTCTGCAAGATCTAATGATTTAAAATCAGTACCAATGATTTTTATGCCGTAACGCTCTAATTTTTCAGCCAGCTTTAAAGCGGTTTGCCCGCCAAGCTGCACAATAACGCCTTCAGGTTTTTCGTGAAGGATGATATCGTAAATATGTTCCCAAAAAACAGGTTCAAAATATAACTTATCTGCCGTGCTAAAATCTGTACTAACGGTTTCGGGGTTGCAATTGATCATAATGGTCTCATAGCCCATTTCTTTTGCAGCCAATACGCCATGCACACAGCTGTAATCAAACTCAATGCCCTGGCCAATGCGGTTCGGTCCGCTACCAAGAATAACAATCTTCTTTTTATCTGATCTTACGCTTTCGTTCTCATCTTCAAAAGTAGAGTAGTAGTAAGGCGTTTTTGCTTCAAATTCAGCCGCGCAGGTGTCAACTAATTTAAATACCCGGTTAATTTTAAGATCTGTTCTCTTGCTGTACACTTCACTTTCCAAGCATTTTAAAAGGTGTGCAATTTGCCTGTCTGCATAGCCTTTTTGTTTGGCTTCGTATAAAAGATCTTTTGGTAATTCGCCAACTTTATATTTTGAAATTTCATTCTCAAGGGCAATTAATTCTTCAATTTGCTCCAAGAACCATTTATCAATCTTAGTAAGCTTTTGTATTGTTTTTATAGAGATACCAATTTTCATGGCATCGTAGATCATAAATAAACGGTTCCAACTCGGACGCTCTAATGCGTTTAGTAATTCCTGTTGGTTGGTAATTTCTTTTCCGTCAGCCCCCAAACCGTTACGTTTAATTTCTAAGCTTTGACAAGCTTTTTGTAAAGCCTCCTGAAAACTGCGGCCAATGCCCATTACTTCGCCAACGGATTTCATCTGGAAACCTAATTCGCGGTTACAGCCTTTAAATTTATCAAAGTTCCAACGTGGAATTTTTACAATAACGTAATCTAAAGTTGGTTCAAAGTATGCTGAAGTTGATTTAGTGATTTGATTGATCAATTCATCCAAACGGTAACCAATGGCTAATTTAGAAGCAATACGCGCAATAGGATACCCCGTTGCTTTACTTGCCAATGCTGATGAACGCGATACGCGCGGATTAATTTCAATGGCGATGATCTCTTCTTTATCATCGTTGCTCACTGCAAATTGTACGTTACAGCCACCAGCAAAGTTTCCAATGCTGCGCATCATTTTAATGGCCATGGTACGCATACGTTGGTAAGTGCTATCGCTTAAGGTCATTGCCGGGGCAACAGTTATACTATCGCCGGTATGTACACCCATTGGATCAAAATTCTCGATAGAACAAATAATAGCAACGTTGTCGGAAGCATCGCGCAATAATTCCAACTCAAATTCTTTCCAGCCTAAAACAGCTTTATCAATTAATACTTCGTGTATTGGAGATGTTTGTAAACCACGATTTAATAAGGCGTCAAAATTTTCTTTTTCATAAACAACAGATCCGCCGCTGCCGCCAAGTGTAAACGAGGGGCGAATAACCAAAGGAAAACCAAATTCCTGTGCAATGCTTTTTCCTTCTAAGAAGGATTTTGCAATTTTGCTTGGTGCCATGTTCACACCAATTTCGTTCATACGTATACGAAACAGGTCGCGATCTTCAGTAACTTTAATGGCATCAATATCAACACCTATCATTCTAACACCGTATTTTTTCCAGATGCCAAGATCTTCACATTTTAAAGCAAGATTTAAAGCGGTTTGCCCGCCCATGGTTGGTAATACAGCATCAATTTTGTGTGCTTCCAGGATCTTTACTATGGATTTTACTTCCAGGGGTAAAAGGTAAATGTTATCTGCAGTTACCTTATCCGTCATAATAGTTGCCGGATTAGAGTTGATAAGGGTTACTTCAATTCCTTCTTCACGTAAGCTTTTGGCAGATTGGGAGCCTGAATAATCAAACTCGCAGGCCTGGCCAATAATAATGGGGCCCGAACCTATGATAAGTACGGATTTTATGGATGTGTCTTTTGGCATATAAAGGGGAAAAACTTAAAAATTCAAATTCCTGCAAAGATAATACAGCAATGGAATTGTTAAAAGAAAGATATTGACTAGATATTAAGAGATTATTTATTGAAATAAAAAACCCGAAACTTTTGGTTTCGGGTTTAGGTATAATGGAAAATGGGTATTTCCTCAATGCTATAATTTTATTCAGCCGTATTAGTTGGCTGAGAATCAGTCTCTCTTTTACCTTTAGCTTCGGCAACAACAATATCACGCTCGTGATGATTGGTTCCGTTCAAAGCTGCAATAGCAGCGTTAGCTTCTGCATCGTTTGGCATTTCTACAAAACCATAGCCTTTGCTGCGGCGTGTTTCTTTGTCTTTGATGATCCTCACACTCGTAACTTCACCATATTGCGAAAATAATTCGCTCAGCGCCTGTTCTCTAACTTTAAAACTGATGTTACTAACAAAAATGTTCATAATAATAAATAAGTTGATTTTATATTATAAAGGTAATTAAAAAAACAATATCTCCAAATTTTTGTTAATTTTTTCACTTTCCAGTGTTTACGGGGCTTAGAGCCTCATTGATCACATCTTTTATGGTTAAATATGTGTCGTTATAGGCCTTATTTCGGGCATCTTTTTCAGAAAACCACAAAACTTCATCGATATTTTCTTCGGTTTGAGGGACTAATTTTTCCGAGTAATCGGTTTTCATGTAAAACCAAAATGTTTGTTTAAAAGCAAAAGACTTTTTATATGGGTAAATATGAAAAGTTGAAGCTAATTGTTTGATGATCTTTAGATTAGTTACAGCGCATTCTTCTTCACACTCTCGTATTGCAGCTTTTTCAATTGTTTCGCCTTTATCTAATTTTCCTTTTGGGAGGTCCCATTTCCCCAATCTGTGGATAAATAAAAACTGTGTATTTTTTTCTATAAAACCACCTGCAGCTTCAATGTATGAAAATTCTTTTTTAAAGTGATCGAACACGTTTTCAAAATCATAATTTAAAATAATTATTGAATTTAAATTGTTTTCATTTAAAAAATCGTCAATAATTATTTTTAACGATTGCTTGCCTTCTTTTTTGTAGATCTTAAATGTTTGATTTTGCGAAGATTGTATTATGCTTTCATCAAATCCTATAAATTTATTGTTATAATATATTTTTTTGTTCATAAAAAAGTGTCTTAAACATTAAAACTAAATCTAACTTTGCCGCATGACGTCGTTTGATAACCCAGCGTATAAAGTTGCTGAATTTTTATTACAAATAAAAGCTGTAAAGCTACAACCCGAAAACCCTTTTACTTGGGCAAGTGGGATTAAATCTCCTATTTATTGCGATAACCGTAAAACATTATCATATCCACAAATACGTACTTTTATTCGTCAAACATTTGTTGATACTATTAACAAGCATTTTGCAAAACCGGATGTAATTGCCGGTGTGGCAACGGGTGGTATTGCTGTTGGTGCTTTGGTTGCGCAAGAAATGGGATTGCCTTTTGTTTATGTAAGAAGCGAAGCAAAAAAACATGGCTTAACCAACCTTATTGAAGGTGATGTTGAGAGTGGACAAAATGTTGTTGTTATTGAAGATCTTATTAGTACAGGTGGAAGCAGTTTAAAAGCTGTTGAAGCTTTACGCGAAAGAGGTTGTACTGTAAAAGGTATGGCCGCAATTTTTACTTATGGTTTTGAAGAAGCTGAAGTAAGTTTTAAAAAAGCAAAATGTAATTTAAAAACATTAACAGATTACAATACTTTAATTGATACAGCCTTAACTAAAGAATATATAACTGAGAAGGATGTTGAAAGTCTTAAAAAATGGAGAGCAAATCCAAAAGAGTGGGCGCAAACATTGGTTAAATAAAATTTTAATAAAATAGTTTTTAATGCATACTTTTAGTATGCATTTTTAATTTAAAAATATATCACATGAAAAAGATAATTTTATTTTTTGCCCTTTTTATTTCTTCGTTAATACCTTTTTGTGTAAACGCGCAGGAAATTAAAAAACCTTATATCGAAGCCACAGGTTCAAGCGAAACGGAGATTGTGCCCGATGAAATTTATATTACAATTACCTTGCAGGAAAGACAGGATGGTAAAGATAAACTAACAATAGAAAAGCAGGAAGATGACCTGAAACAGAACCTGAAAGAAATGGGTATTGATATTTCAAACTTATCTTTAAATACGGCTAATGCAGATTTTAGAAAAATAAAATCGTTTAAAAAGGACGTAGTTACTTCTAAATCGTATCTTTTAAAAGTTGGTAATGCCGAGATGGTAACAAAAGTATATGAACGCCTTGATAAAATTAACGCACATGATGCCTATATCTCTAAATTAAATCACTCAAAAATATTAGAATTTACAAAAGAGAACAGGATAAAAGCAATTAAAGCCGCAAAAGATAAAGTTGAGTATCTTGCTGCTGCTGTTGGTAATCAGCTTGGTGGACCAATTCAAATTACCGAAACAACAAATTCTGTTGAAAACAATCCTTACGGAAATCCATATAACTACAGAATGTCTAACGCTGTACAAAGTTATGGTGGCATGGAAAGTTCTGAGTCTGTTGGCGACGAAATATCTTTTAAAAAGATAAAGATCAAAGCAAGTTTTTTAGTTAAGTACGAAATTTTAAATAAATAATCTGTGTCTGCATTTACAATTATAAGTGATACCAATTCCACTCAATCTTCATTAAAGAGTTTGTATGAGTATTTAAGTGATTTTGAAAACTTCGGTCATATATTACCCGATGATAAAGTTGAGAATTTTCAATATACTGAGACGGAATGTTCTTTTAATATTAAAGGAATAACACCTATGAAAATAAAAAAGGTAGAATCAAAACCTTACGAGTATATTTTATTCTCAAGCGAAGGTCTTGCGAAATTTAATTTTAGTTTAAAGGCTTTTTTTATTGGTGAGGCTTCTCAAAAAGGAGAATGTAAAATTGAATTAATGGGCGATCTTAATCCATTTATTAAAGCTATGGCCGAAAAACCGTTAACAGCTTTAACAAATAGTATGTCATTAAAATTATCACAATTAAAACTTAATTAATATGCAAATAAATGCAGCACTACAGTTATTGCCCTTAAAAACAAATGAAGACAGATATTCTGTTGTTGATAAAGCAATTGAATTAATAAATAAAAGCGGCTTAAATTATAAAGTTTGTCCTTTTGAAACTGTTGTAGAAGGCAAGCCTGAAGATGTATATAAATTAATTCACGAAATACAATCAGGAATTTTAAAGAATGGTTGCGATGAACTTATTTTGAATATTAAAATTCATGCAGCTAATCGCGATCTTACTTTTCAGGAAAAATTAGCAAAATACTAATTTCATTTTTTTTTTTAAGTTCAATTCATTGCGTTTATAAACAACTCACTTTCAGTTGATTGAAAGATGTTTTGTTTATTGCTTGAAAGTCACCCAACCTTTTTTAGATTATTTGTGTATTGGTTATTCAGAGGTCACACTTTAATAACCACCCTTAAATAATTTAAAATGAAAAAAAGTATAAATCTATTTCAGCAATCAAAAATAATAAGCCTTAAAGTTTTTTTATTACTTGCTTCTTTATTTATTATAAGCAATAGTGCAAAAGCCATATGTAATTTAAATGCAAATTTTAATTATACTGTAAATGCAAATGGTGTAGTTAATTTTGCAAGTACGTCTACCGGTACAACTATTGCAACAAGCTATCAGTGGTATTTTTATCCGGGCAGCGCTTTAGGAAATTCTGTTACGCACACTTTTCAAAATAATGGAACTTATCCAGTTACTTTATATTTAAATGATACATTATGTTTTGATTCAGTAACAGTTTATGTAACCGTAAACACAAGTACCTGTAATTTAAATGGTAATTTTAATTACACAGTTAATCCAAATGGTGTGGTAAATTTTGCAAGCACATCAACCGGTACAACTGCTACTACTTCTTATCAATGGTACTTTTATCCGGGAAGTTCTACGGGTGCTACAGCTTCTCATATTTATCCCAACGCAGGCACATATCCTGTTACACTTGTTACATCCAATGGCAATTGTTACGATTCAACACTTATTTATATAACTGTAAATACAGCCAGTTGTAATTTAAATGCCAACTTTAGTTATACGGTAGGCGCAAATGGAATTGTAAATTTTGCAAGCACATCTACGGGCACAAATGTTTCAACTACTTACCAATGGTATTTTTCACCCGGCAGCGCTACAGGTGCTAATGTAACACATAATTATAACAATAATGGTGTGTATGGTGTTTCTTTATTTGCAAGTGATAGTAGTTGTTACGATTCACTCACTGTGTACATTACTGTAAATACTGCTACCTGTAATTTAAATGCAGGATTTACTTATACTTTGGGAGCCAACGGTGTTGTAAATTTTGCAAGCACTTCTACCGGAACAAATTCAGGCACCACTTATCAATGGTATTTCTTTCCGGGAACTGCATCAGGCCCGACGTCAACGCATACTTTTCCAAATAATGGCACTTACCCGGTAACGTTATGGGTAAATAATGGTAATTGTAGTGATTCAATTACCGGTTATATTTCTATTAATACAACAACCTGTAATTTAAATGCGAATTTTAATTATACTGTTAATGCTAATGGCTCTGTGAATTTTGCAAGCACATCAACCGGTACAACAATTGCTACTTTTTACCAATGGTATTTTTATCCGGGTACAGCTAGCGGACAAACAACAACACATAATTATACCAGCAACGGTACTTATGCTGTAACACTATATTTAAGTGATTCTTTATGCACAGATTCTATTACAAAATATATTACAATAAGTAACCAGGGTTGTAATATCAATGCAGGTTTTACTTATACAGTTGCCCCTAATGGCGTAGTTCACTTTGCAAGCACAACAACAGGTGCAAGCCCGTTTGCAACTTATTATTGGTGGTTTGGAGATGCGTTCTCAGCTACAGGTTCAACTGTAACGCATACTTATGCTACATTAGGTCAATATGTTGTTACTTTGCATGTGTTCGATTCTCTTTGTAATGATTCAACATTTATAATTATAAATACGGGTGCAGTTTCCGGTATAAAAAATAACAGCACTATAAATTCTTCTATTAAAGTTTATCCAAACCCAAACAATGGAGAGTTTGATATTTCTTTAAGTGGAATTGAACATGGAGCAAAAGAAATTGAAGTTTTAATTTACAATACTTTGGGACAAATTATTTTCAAAAACAATTATGAGAACACAAACGGTGAGATCAATAAAAAGATCAGGATTGAAGATCTACCGGATGGCGCATATATATTGAGGCTTAATAATGGCTCACAAATTAATACCTCGCGACTGATCATTCAAAAATAGTTATTAATGGTCGCAACAAACAAGGGCCGCTCGTAACAGAGCGGCTTTTGTGTTTTAATAACCTGCCTTTACCGCATCATAAGCATTAAATGTGCCTAATGCTTTTGCAATTAATTTGTTTTCTCTGTTTACACAAAATACATCGCAGCTAATAATTAAGATACGATTTCCTTTTTGTTCAACTTTTGCTTTAGCGATTAAGCGATCATTTAAAAATGCAGGCGCTAAAAAATTTGTTTTGTATTCAACAGTGCTTACCACTTTGTTTTCTTTGTATACCACCGATAAGCCGGCAACTCCCAAAGCCCCATCAATTAAAGCGGCAATTATTCCGCCATGAGCTGCATGCGGTGTGGCTAAATGTTCTTTTTTAATGGTAATAAAATAATCAACTACACCATCTTCAAGGATCTTAAATTCCATTCCAACTAATTTTCCAAAAAAATTATTTTCAATATAACGTTCAATTAAAGTTCTTTCTTCGGTTTTCATATTTGATCAGGGTGTTTTAGGAATAATAATTGTATCGTAAGCCGGTGCATAACCAACAAAAGCGCCAAATACATCCTGGTTGCCTTCAAACATGCTTTTAATATTGGATGGTGCACTAAATGGATTGCTATTACTGGTTTTATTTTGATAATAAGTGTTCCAAAAATCATATTCTTTTCTTCCGATCTTACATAATTTTACAACAACCGTATCGCCACGTTTAAAGTAACCTCTTTCAGGATCATCCCTGTATTCTTGAATTGCATTAGGTTGTGGGCCTCTGTCGTATGAAAAATCAAATGTTTTTCCATCAATGAATTTATCTTCAAATACCGAAAAGAAAGGCGCTGCGTAATAAACATCTCTTCCCAAACGTTTGGCGTACCAGCGATAGCAATCTCCCGAGCCTAGTGGTTCAGAAAAAGTTTGCCACATTAATCCTAAAGTGTCTTGCTCTCCTTTAAAAAATAAGCTATCTAATTTTGCAGGATTTAAAATAGCAGTACTTGTTTCATAAGTTTTGCCTGCAACTGTTACTTTTATAGTATAGGTTTTACCTTGCTGGCCAATTAATTTAAGGCCCAAATATAAATAACCTGTATTTGGATCTACTTCCTTTAAAGTATCAATAGTTGTTCCATCAGTAACTGTTACAAACGCGCCTTTAATAAAACTTTTTTCAGGTGCAGTATAATCAAAATCTCCAAAGTAAGGAACAGAGTAGGAGAGAAAAACAACAGCGGGACTACCGGTTTCTATTGCAGCTTCAACCACTACTTTTTGTTTGTATTCGGGCAATTTTAATTTTACTTCTTTTCTGCAAGAAAAAAGTATCAATACAATAAATATGTAAATATAGTGTTTCATTAAAATTTAAAGTTCCATGTTAAGCTCGGTAATATTGGAAACAACGATACTTGTTTAGCGCCAACTTTCAAAGTTCCTTTTGTAAAATCACCTTCACGTGTTAAATAAATAAAGTACGGGTTATAACGGTTATATACATTAAACAAACTTAAGGTAAAACTGTTGCTGAAATTTTTTGCCCATTTTTTTGTAACTACGATATTGGTAGTGTCTTTTCCTTCCGCTTTATACTGTTCGATCAATACCTGTTTTCTTTTTTCTAATTTTTTTTGCCTGTCAGGAGAAAAAGTTACGTTAAGATCCATACGGTGATAAGGAATGAACTGATATGAATTTCTTAAACCGTAATCGTTACTTAAGCTGCCTTCATACAAAAAGAAACCATTGGGCAAAGTGCCACGGTTGCCTGATCCGTAAACCCAAACCATGCCAAAGTTCCATCTTTTATTTGCATCGTAGGTTAATACTACCGAAGCATCATGTCTTCTATCATACTTTGCTAAAAATTTCTCTCCGTAATTTATTTCTTTAAATTGTCTCCACGTCCACGAAAGTGTATATCCGATCCATCCTGTAAATTTTCCAACACTTTTCTTTACAAAAAATTCGGCGCCATAGGCCCAGCCTTTTCCAAACTTAAATGCATTATCTGGGTTATCGAAAACATTATCTGCTGGTTGCGCGCCTTCTTTATATTCAATTTGATTGCTCATTGTTTTGTAATACACTTCTACACTGGTTTCGAACATATTGTCTTTAAAATTTTTAAAGAAACCAAAAGCATATTGATTCGATTCTTGTGGTTTAATAACTTCTGTGCAAGGCATCCAAACATCCGTTGGTAAACTAACGGAGGATATAGATGCCAAATGGATGTATTGAAAATTTCGTGTATAAGAAGCTTTTAAAGAAGCGCTGGGCGTTAATGAATAACGTGCAGAGAATCTTGGCTCCAGGCCGTTATAGTTAGCAACTATTTCATTTGTTTTATAAGTAACGGTATCGTTTATTTTTCCAAAAGCATCTTTTTTATAACGTGTAAAAGGGCCAACCTGTGTAAAATTTCCAAAGCGCAAACCTGCATTTATTTTAAAATTCTGCGAAATATCCCAATCATCGCTCACATAAATTGCAGCATCATGAGCATACAATTTTATTGTTTTACCAAGATCAAAAGTAGTTTCACCTTGCTTGGCACTGACACTTGTTGGGACAAAAACATGAAAAATATAATTAGCACCCACTTTTATATTATGACGCGAATTAGGAAAAAAATTAAGATCGTATTTTAAATTATAATCGGTAATACCTGATTTTATGATCACTTCAAAATCATCCTGCACAGCACCAAAACTAAAATCGTAATTTGTAAATACTGCCGACATGTTTGAGAATACTTTGGAATTAAAAATATGATTCCATCTTAAGCAGCCCGATGCATTGCCCCACGGGATTTTGGTTTTAAAATCACCTTCTACATCTGTAAATAAGAATTTATCTCTTCCATAATAACCACTTAAGAACAAACGATTTTTCTCGTTGATGTTATAATTTAGTTTTGCATTGAGATCATAAAAAAAATAAGAGGTGCCTTTAAAGTCAGATTTTTCTATCCATGGTTTTGCCAATACATCCACATAAGTACGGCGCCCACTAATTATAAAAGAGCCCTTATTTTTTACAATAGGCCCTTGAATGGTAAGTCGTGATGCAATTACACCAATGCCTCCTTCCACCTGAAAATTTTGATTGTTACCATCTTTCATGCTGATATCCAAAACTGATGATAAACGGCCGCCATATTGCGCGGGCATACCGCCTTTAATGAGATTTACATTTTTGATAGCATCCCCATTAAATACTGAAAAAAAACCAAGTAAATGAGATGCATTGTAAATAGGGGCTTCATCCAATAAAATCAAATTCTGATCCGGCCCGCCACCACGCACATAAAAACCGGTATTACCATCGCCTGCATTTTTTACACCGGGTAAAAGTTGTATGGTCTTTAAAATATCAACTTCGCCCATAAAGGCGGGGATCTTTTTTATCTCTGCCATATCTAATTGCACGCTGCTCATTTGCGTATTCTTTACATTTTGATCGGCCGCTTTGGTGGTGACTTCTATTTCGTTTAAGTTGGTTTCGGCTAACGACAAAGAAATGTTAAGTGTTGTGTTCTTATCCAGATCCAACTCTTGTGTAATTGTTTTATAACCTATATATGAAATAATTAAGGTGTACTTTGCTTTTGGTGCTGATATAGAAAAAAAACCATATTGATTTGTAGATGCAACTTTATTAACTTCTTTTAAAAGAACAGTTGCTCCAATAACCGTTTCTCCGTTTGAAGCATCTTTTATACTTCCTCCAACCGAAAAATTTTGGGAGAAAATACTACATGCAAGCAGTATTAAAATTAATATGAGATAATTTCTCAAAGCCTTGTAAAAATAGCAAATTACAAGGGTTTAATAAAAATATAAATGCCTCAAAGATGTTAATTAGTCTAAAGACTGATTGGTGTTATGAAATGGCTTAAAATTTAAATCTTTAATTCTTTAGCTAAAGAGGCAAAATCAACACCATCAAAATTACCGCTGCTCATCATTAAAAGCACTTTATTGTTCCATTCTTTTGCTTTTAAATAAGTAATTACGTCTGCACTTTTTGTAAAAACCTTCAGATCATTACGGTTAAAGGCTTTATGAACCTGCTCTTCGGTGATCTCTTTTAATTTTTTATGAGCAATGGTATGTGGGTTAAAATAAACAATGGCTTCATCTGCAAGATCCATTGAACCCTTATATTCATTTAAAAATTCTTCGTTCAAACTGCTAAATGTATGAAGCTCCATACAAGCAACAATGTAGCGATCGGTAAATTGTTTTTTTACGGCATCGGTGGTAGCTTTTAATTTAGAAGGTGAGTGCGCAAAATCTTTATAAAAATTAAAACTATTTTCTTTATAAACTAACTCTAATCGTTTTGCAGCACCTTTAAAGGATTGTATGGCTTCGTAAAATTGCTCATCGCTTAAGCCAATAGTATTACAAACCATTCTTGCACCATTTAAATTCATTAAATTATGGTTACCAAATATTTGTAATGGAATTTTTTTATCATTTGCTAATAGGTAAGTTGTGCCGGCTTTAATTTCATTTTGAGGAATAGAATAGGGCATTTTTGTAATATTCTTATTTTCTGCATTTTTACAGCAGGCATCTAAAACCTTATCTTCCGAACAATAAATTAATGTGCCTTTTGGCTCTATAAGATTTATAAATTTTGTGAACTGCTCAACATAATTTTCAAAGGTTGGAAACACATTTATATGATCCCAGGCAATGCCACTTAAAATAGCAATGTTAGGTTTGTATAAATGAAATTTAGGTCTCCGATCAATGGGTGAGGCCAAATATTCATCGCCTTCAATAACTGCAAATTTAGAAGTGTTTGTTAAATTTACCATTGTATCAAATCCAGCTAGTTGAGCACCAACTAAAAAATCGGTTTCTATTTTATGAAAATGCATTACATGCAATATCATTGCCGTAATAGTTGTTTTTCCATGGCTACCACCAATAACAATACGGGTTTTATTTTTAGTTGCTTCGTAAATATATTCGGGATATGAATATATTTTTAAGCCTAATTCTTTTGCACGTATTAATTCCGGATTATCAGCTCTGGCATGCATACCAAGTATTATCGCATTAATATCACTTGTTATTTTTTCAGGAAACCAACCGATCTCCGCAGGTAAGATACCTGCTTTTGCCAATCTGCTTTTGCTTGGTTCATTTATCTCATCATCACTGCCTGTAACTTTAAATCCTTTTTCATTTAAGGCTAATGCCATGTTATGCATGGCGCTTCCGCCAATAGCAATTAAGTGAACTTTTTCCATAGCATAAAGAAAGTGCTTTGGCTTTGTAATTTTTGTGATAAACTAAACATATTATACACATAAAATTGTTTATCTTGTAAGCCTATTAAAAAGCAAAATATTATGCAAAAAAAGATCGTTAAAGTTGGAAATATAGAATGTGGTTCTAAAGAATTGTTTTTGATCTCGGGCCCTTGTGTTATTGAGGACGAAAGTATTATGATGAAAACTGCCGAGAAGCTGAAAGAAGTTGGTGAGCGTTTAAAGATTAAGATCATTTATAAATCAAGTTTTTTAAAAGATAACCGTAGTAGCTTAAAATATTATGATGGGCCGGGTTTAGAAAAAGGAATGAAAATTCTTGCTAAAGTAAAAGAGCAGTTTGGTTTTCCGTTACTAACTGATATTCATGAAAGTTACCAGGCAGCCATTGCGGGAGAAGTGTGTGATGTATTACAAATACCTGCCTATTTGTGCATGCAAAGCTCTTTATTGGTTGCTGCTGCAAAAACAGGTAAGGTTGTAAATATTAAACACGGTCAGTTTCTAGCGCCAGATAATATGAAACATCCGTTACAAAAATGTATTGACGCCGGAAATGATAATGTAATATTAACCGAGCGTGGTTATGTTTTTGGATATAACGATCTGATCGTTGATCCGCGCAGTTTCTTTCACATGAATAATTTAGGATATCCCGTTGTATTTGATGTAACGCATTGTGTGCGCAAATATGGTATACCAAGCGCAGATGCAAAAGGCGGAGCAAGAGAATTTTTACCGGTTTTAAGTAGAGCAGGAGTGGCTAGTGGTATTGATGGCATGTTTATTGAAACGCATCCTGAGCCTTCTACGGCCTTATGTGACGCGGCTTCGCAACTATGTGTTTATGACCTTGAAGAGTTCTTAAAACCAATTATTGAAATTCATAACGTAGTTAGAAAATACGATATTTAATTTTAAAACAATTACAAAAAGCCACATAGTTTTTATAGCTATGTGGCTTTTTTTTACGTCATTTCAAAATACAGCTGCTCCATTTCATTAAGATTCTTATTCCAGCTAAATTTTTCGGTAATGCGTTTAAATGCATTATTAGCCAAAATATTTCTTAACTCATAATTCATTAAATATTTTTCCATTGCCATGCCAATATCGTAGGGCGATGTTGAACGGGTTATCAAGCCAATACTTTCATCCGGTATAAGATCTTTAAAACCTTCTACATCACTTACTATTACAGGTATCTGGCAGGCCATAGCTTCTGCAACGCTTACACCAAAACTTTCGGTCTCTGAAACGTTTACCAAAACATCCATTGTATTTAAATATTCCGGTATTTGATCGTGGACAACAAAACCTATCATATCAATATTATTTTGTAAGCCGTAATAGTTTATCAATTCATTAAGATTTTCTTTTTGACTTCCATCACCAACTATTTTTAATTTTAATGGCAGATTAGGATATCTTTTAACTAAAGAATAAAAAGCAATTATAGTTTTATCGATATTATAAATAGGCTCCAGATTTTTTACAACGCCAAAAACAAAATCATTATTTACAGAAACAGAATGATCTGCATAGAACATATTTAAGTTTACGCCAAACGGAATAATATGAACTTGTTTTTTTGTGTATTGAGAAATTTCTTTTTTTAATACGGTAGATGTTACGCAGATCTTTTTTGCTCTTAATAAAATAAATTTAATTACCAGCTTATTCAAAAAACTTTTTTTTGGAAAGTCCATTACATCACTGCCCCAGGCCGAAACAATAAAAGGTTTAAAAAATGTAAGTGCACCTAGCAGTCCGTAGCTTGACGCATAATGCGAATGAATAACCTGTGGTTTGAATTTATAGATCTGATAAATTAATTTTGGCCATAGTAATAAATAAGCCAGTTTATTTAATAAAGTTAATGCTGCTTTTGTTTGTTTTTTATTTAAGCATACAATGTTTTTATTATTGTTGAACCAATCACTATCTGAGCTGTTGAAAGAAAATATACCAATAGTAAAATTATCGTTTGCAAGGCCAAGTACCCATTTTTGGGTATGCGTAGAATTAATATCTGCCAAAATTAATATGCGTGGAACCATGAGTGCTTTACTGAATTTTTCAGTAGGACTGCAAAGCTCTCAAAAAGTTTAATCCACAAATTAAAATTAACAGAAATTAATTTTTGTTCCTGAAAAAATAAATGATCGCCCCTACAACTGCCACACAAGCAAGACTAAAGAAGAAGATCTTCCAGGCGCTGTAAGGTCTTTCGCCTTGAACTTCACCGGTACGAGCATTAATAGTAAAACGATAAACTTTATCATTGTATCGATAAGCACTTATCCAAAGCGGTAATAAAATGTGTTTAAAAGAAATATCGTTGTATTGTGTATTGATAGCATCTATTTGCTGCGTATCACCACCAATATCAGAATTAACTGCACTGCGAATAATTGGTTGCATGCGTTCTTTTGCTTCTTCAAAACCTGGTTTTAATTCTGTTTGATAACTTTCAGTAACAAAACCCGCAAGGTATTGATCGTTATAACCCACTAATTCCGGCAGATCCCATGGTTCAAGATCTTGTACTAATTTTTTTGGTAATGAATGTGAAGCGCATACTAAAATATCATCAAAGGCATTATGTACAGTACCACTAACCGGATACCAATTAGTATGACGTACCTGACGTGTTTGTGTTTTTCCCTGGCTATCGCGATAGGTTTCGGTAACATAATAATAAACACCACGTTGCCCTCTGTAATTACTAATTGTGTTGGTATCGTAGGTCCAATATGGCATGTAAACACCTTTTAATTTTTCGAGGCTATTTTGCGCGTACATTTTTAATTTACTTGGCGCAAACCATAAGCCGCCTACCCATTTTATAAAGCCTTCTTTTGCATTTTTTCTTTCGATCTTAAATGGCAGTAAATATTTAGGTTTTATGATAGAGCAGGTAGATGCGTTTTTTACAACCAAGGCTGTATCACAATAAGGGCAATTACTTGAAGTAACATTTGGCGGCAGTGTAGTGGAGGAGCCACAACTATCGCACTTGACCGTTGAAATAGTTTGTTTTTCTGAAGAGGAAACATTGTTCTCTAAAAAACTATTATAATCATTCTCTGTTATCTCTGTTTTTTCTGAAACGATCTCATTTTGAGTCTGGCAATAGCCACAGGTAAGGTTTTGCGTGCCCGGTTTAAAACTTAAATTAGCACCACAGTTTTTACATTTAATTGTACCTGCGGTTTCTGCGGTTGGTTCAAAAGTTTGTTCGCTCATAAGTAAGAGTTTGATCACTTAAATTAAAACAAATTAAATCAATATTTAAAATATTTTTTTTAACTGTTAATTTTTAGAGAGGACAATGCTATTTGCTAAAGCATTTTATTTCTTTTTACAAGGTAGGTGTAAAGAATATTATCAAAACCTTTATTGATATCGGCTTCTACAAAATCTATTTTATATTGTCCGCATTTTAACTTTAAAAGATCTTTATATTGATTAATGGATTGTTGGTATTGCTCTTTGATCTGGCTGGGATTTAATTTGATCTCTTCACCGCTTTCAAGATCGATAAAGTGATAAGGTTTGTTCTCAAATTCAAAATCAATTTCTTTAGCTTTATCTACCACATGAAATAAAACAACTTCGTGCTTGCGGTATTTTAAATGCTGTAAGGCAGAAAACAACTCTTCATTCTCTGAATTATCTTCAAACATATCACTAAAAATGATCACTAATGAACGTTGATGAATGATCTCTGCAATTTGATTAAGTGTTTTAGCAGCAGAAGTGTTTTTACTTTCAAAGCTTTTTTCCAAAACTTCTTCAAGTGTGTTGTAAATTAATTTTTGATGAGATGGGCTGCCTTTTGGTGCAAAATGTTTTACGATCTCATTCTCAAATAAGGTAAGGCCAAAGGCATCACGTTGCTGTTTTAATAATTCACAAAGTGCAGCAGCGGCATAAACACTAAAATTAAGCTTATTATTTTCTACATCTTTAGGAAACTGCATACTGGCCGAAACATCCAGTACTATCTGGCAGCGAAGGTTAGTTTCTTCCTCGTAACGTTTTACAAAAAGCTTGTTCGATCTCGCAAATAACTTCCAATCAATATGCCTTGTGCTTTCGCCTGTGTTGTAAAGTCTGTGCTCGGCAAATTCAACCGAGAAGCCATGAAAAGGGCTTTTATGCATACCGGTAATGAAGCCTTCAACCACCTTTTTTGCAAAAAGTTCAAGTTTCTTAAAAGGCTCTATTTTCAGGCGGTTTATTGGCATTGTTGTGTTGGTAAATTTACCTTCATTTTTTTGTTAATTTATGTAAAATGTCAATTTTTTTTGTATATTCGTAAAATTAATAACTTTTCAGAGGTAAGTCTATGACAAAATATCTATTTGTATTTGTTTTCTTTTTTGTTTTTTTAGTTAAGCCAAAGGCACAAATAGATACCAGCTTTTGGTTTGTTGCGCCAAAAGTACCGGCAGCAGTAGGGGTTAATACTATTGGTTTGCAAATAGGCTCTTATAACCAGGCAGTTACTGTGCATGTAACACAACCTGCAAACCCAAGTGGTGTTAATTTTTCTTTAACACTTGCAGCAAACACTTCTACCCTTATTGATTTAACTCCTTCGCAGGCTTTAATTACAAGTACCTTGGCAAATGCAGCAGATATAAAGGGTTTGTATATTAGCTCTACCAATACTATTTCTGTAAACTATATAATTGATTCAAATACCGGTAAAGAAAATATAAGCTTAAAAGGCACTAATGCTGCCGGAGATGATTTTTATGTTCCTTTTCCTAACACCAGCTCGTTAACTACAATTTTAACACCTTCTGTTTTAGTGACCAACACAGCTGCTTTGCCTTCTAATATTGGTTTTGATATTGTTGCTACTGAACCCGGATTGACAACTCTCGTAATTACACCGCGCGGAAATTTAAAAGGACCACGCATTAAGAATAACACTTTTGTTGCTTCTTTAAACTATGGCCAAACATTTTCGTGTCAGGAATTGATACCTACCAGGCGTCCAAGAGCAATTGTGAGTGGAAGCTTTAACGGTGATGCCTTCAAGGATATTGCCATTGCAGATGAAATTACCAACAAGATCTTTATTTTTTTAGGTAATGGCAGTGGTGGATTCACGGAAGTAGGTAATTACAATGTTGGTAGCACACCAACAAAGATCATTGCTGTTGATGTGAATAATGATTCTAATCAGGATCTTATTATAACAAATTCCGGATCCAATAATTTTTCGGTTTTACTTGGTACTGGTATCGGCACATTTACGGGGCCAACAAATATTGCTACTGCAAATACACCAGTTTCGGTTGCAGCTGATTTTATAAACGGAGATGCGAACATTGATCTTGTGATAACCAACAGCGGCTCTAATAATGTTGGTGTGTTTATGGGAAATGGTACTGGTGGATTTACGCTTTTCAATAATTACGCTGTTGGCACTAATCCTTCAGATGTTGCTTTTATGGATTTTGACAACGATGGTGATAAAGACCTTGCAGTAACAAATTATGGTTCAAATAACCTTACCGTTTTAACAGGAACAACGCCTTTAGGTGCATTTGTAACATATTCAACGCTTACTGTGGGTAATAATCCATCAGGTTTAGTGGCGGTAAATCTTAATGGTGATTCGTTTGAAGATCTTGCTGTAGCCTGTTATGGAAGTAACAGGGTAGGGGTATTATTAGCTGTGCCTATTGGAACCACCACCAACATGACCTTTTCTAATAACGTTGTGTATTATGGCACCGGTGCGCAACCTTCGGCTATTGTTACTACAACCATAAATGGCGATGCTTTTTTAGATCTTGTAACAGCCAATTATGCGGGAAACAACCTGTCTGTATTAAGAAATGAACCAACAGCTTTGGGTACTTTTACCGCTGTTACCAACACGGCAATGACAACCAATCCATACTCCATTGCGTTTGCCGATTTTAACGGTGATAATCAGCAGGATTATGTAACAGCTAATTACATGTCAGGCGAATTTGGTAGGATACTGGGCAATGGCACAACAACATTGTCTGCTGCTTCAAAATATATTTATGGTTTTACAAATCCTACTTCTACCGAACTGGCAGGCTCTATTGTTTCTGCTGATAAAAAAATAGCAATAACAATAAATGGTGCAATTGGCACTCCAACCACCTGTACAAGCTTTTATACCGATCAAATTACAAATTCCTCCATGATCGGGATGGATTATGTTCTGCACAAAACCAATACAAATAACGACATTGCTTATATTTTAGCTACCGTAAATTCAACAAGTCTTGCAATAACATCGGCAACAACTACAAACTGGCTAATTAATTCAGGCGAAACATTTACAGTAAACACCTCTGCAACACCTCTTACCTATGTAAAAACCGATAAACCTGTTTATGTTTTTAATCTGGCAGGAAATGGGTGCAAAGTAGGAGGAGGATTAATAGCGCCTGCGTATTGTGCCGGATCATATACAGCAGGATTTTCAAGAAGCAGCGCTGATTCTTTATTCTTGCAGGTTTATATTCGTAACGGATATCAAAACACATTCACATTAATGATCAACTCTGTTCCAAATACAGTGCCAGCGTCTGCGTTTACTGTTGTTCCGGGTTCGTCAAATGCTCTGGTAGGAGCAAGGATATATTACAATACCACAACTATTCCAGTTGGAGCTTATTGCATACTCAAGAATTCGGCGGACCTATTTGGTTTTTCTACCCAAAACAGTAGTAATTTGGGAGGTAATGCGTTTTCGCAGCACACAAATTTTGACAGTAAAACATTTGTTATCTCTAATCCGGTTCCAACAGCAACTATTTGTTCCAATACTACTTATACTTTAAATGGTTTAGTTGGTGGGGGACCTAATACCGGGGTATGGAGCTTTAATGGATTTGGAACTCTTTCAGCCGGACCAAATGCTCTAATCAATAATGTTTATACGCCTAACCTTATTGATACTTCGCTTGCTATTACACCAACACCAACACCTCCTGTATCAGGCGGTTTGGTTAAATTTGTTTTAACCTCTACAGGTATTTGCCCGAATAAAAGCGATACTTTAAGACTTTATGTTAAACAACAGCCTATTGTAACAGCCGGTTCAAATTCTATTATTTGTTCAAATAACCCAACAGTAAATTTAAGTGGAAATGTTTTTGGTGCAAGTACTTCAGGCGTGTGGTCTGTTTCTGCACCAGGCAGCGGTACTTTTGTACCAAGCCTTACTACATTTACACCATCCTATTTATTATCAAATGCAGATACTGCTTTGAGCCAGCTGCAATTTGTATTGACCAGTACTAACAATGGAATTTGTAATGCCGTATCCAATACAGTAAGTGTTATCATAAATCATGCGCCTTTAGTTAAGGCAAGTCTGGTTAATCCAATTATTAAATGCGCTAACAACTCAACTATTAGTTTAAATGGAGTAGTCTCTGGTACTACTACTAATACCGGGCAATGGACGAGTAATGGGACAGGAATATTTATTCCAAATCAATTTGCTTTATTATGCCAGTATATTCCAAGCGCGGCAGATATTGCTCTTGGTACTATAAAACTAAAACTTACCAGCACTAATAACCAGCAGTGTAAAGCAATTTCTGACAGTGTGAATGTTGTATTTACTCAACCTGTTACAGTAAGTGCGGGTGTGGATTTGAATACCTGTAAGAATAATCCTGTGATACAGTTAAACGCAGTTATTACAGGTACAGCTTCTAACAGCGGTATTTGGTATGGTGGTGCGGGAACATTTACATCCAGCAATACTGCGCTTACAACAACATATACCGGTACGTCTGCAGAAGTTGCTGCCGGCTTTGTGATCTTAACATTTAGTACTACCAATAATGGAATTTGTTTAGGTGTTTCCGACCAGGTTAAAATTGATTTTCGCGATAAGCCAACTGCCAACTTTACAGTAAATACCGTGTGTTTAAATCAAACTACATTATTTACAGATCAATCTATTAATACTTCAGGTATAGGTTCATTAAATACTTGGCAGTGGCAAATGGGTGATGGAGGAAGTTCTTCGGCGGTAAATCCAATTTATAATTATACAACTGCCGGAACTTATACTGCGCAATTGGTAGTTAGTAATACATTTAATTGTTATGATACTATTTACCGCCCGGTTACGGTTTACGCTTTACCAACTGCCAGCTTTAGTGTATCAAGAGCATGCACAGGATCCGCGCAATTGATTGGATTTTTAGATCAGTCAACAATTTCTGCGCCTGCTTCAATTCCAGCCACAGGTTATTATTGGGACTTTGGAGGCGTGCCTCCATATTTTTCTTTTGCAGAAGATACATCAATTGTTTTTCCATCACAGGGTATTTTTAATATAACACACTCTGTTACTTCAAATAATGGTTGCAAATCTTCAATAACCCAAACAGTAAATATTACACCACGACCGCTGGCTGATTTTTTTAGCATTAATAACAGCGCACAAAGTTTAGGGGCTATAGTTTCGTTTACAGATAACTCTGTTTCAGCTGTGTCATGGACCTGGGACTTTGGAAATAATATAACAAGTAACCTGCAAAACCCATCAACCAATTATTTTAGTAACGGTACTTACACGGTTACTTTGATCATCAAAGATCAGTTTGGCTGTGGAGATACCGTATCAAAGCTTGTTAGAATAAGCAATATCGCTGCAGAGGTTACGCAGTTAATTCCAAATATGATCACACCAAACAATGATGGTAAAAATGATATTTGGAGACTTGATTTTATTGATGTGTTTTTTCCTGAGGCAGAGATAGAAATATATAGCAGGTGGGGTGAACTGCTTTACCGTAGCGTAGGCTACTCAAATGCCTGGGATGGTAGCTATAAAGGTAATCCTTTACCCGTTGGAGCTTATTTTTACACTATTAAACTAAACGATGTAAACAATACACAAACTTATAAAGGAACTGTAACTATACTTAAATGATCATGAAAACAAAACTATATACATTATTTATTTTAATTATCTGTGTTACGTTTTCTAAAGCGCAACAACAGACGTTATATACAAATATTACACTTCACCAGTATTTGTATAATCCTGCTTATGCCGGCACTAATAAAGGCTTGCAGTTTAATGCAGGTTACCGTAACCAATGGGCAGGGTTTGAAAATGCACCTATTACATATATGGTAAGTGGTTACGGTACATTTAAAAAACGTACAAATATGGCCGCCGGAGGTTTGATCATAAATGATAAAAGCGGTTTAATATCACGTACATCTTTTTATGGAACATATAGCTATCATGCAAGAATAAATAAAAAAGTAAACCTTGGTTTTGGTATAGGTGTTGGTGGTGTTCAATACAATGTAAAAATTTATAATGCAAAAGTATATGATAAAGATGATGATTTTATGAAGAACAATATTTTAAATGCGAACGCTTTTGATGCCAATGCAGGTTTGTATTTATATAGTAAGAATTTCTTTTTAGGAATTAGCAGTCAGCAATTATCTAAAGGAAAAATATATTGGGATAATACCATTGGAAGACTTACACCACACCTTTATGGTTATATGGGTTATAATTTTACATTGGATAAAAAGAAAAAAGAGTGGGTATTGCAACCATCTACACTCATTCGTTATAATAGCCCTGCTCCATATCAATTAGAATTTAATTTAAAATGCATCTATAAAGAAATGTTTTGGATAGGTGGTGGATATAGAATAAGTACATCTGCATCGGCTATGTTTGGAACAACAATAAGCAAACAATTTACAATTGGATATAGCTATGATTATTCTACAACGGCTTTACAAAAATATTCAAATGGCAGTCATGAAATAATTCTAACCTACACTAAATCGGCAAAGAAGAAAAAAACAGTTGGAGACAAGATCCAGGATGCTGATGAAGAAGAATTAAATAATATTGATAATAGTATTAAAACCAATTTAAAAAATAAAAAGAATGAAGAGAAGAAATAAACTAGGCCTTCTGGCTTTATTTTTATTCGTAAACATAACTGTTTCCTTATCACAGGTAGATACAGCATTTTGGTTTGCAGCGCCGTGGATCACTGCTGGTCATGCAGGAAAAACACCTTTGGCATTACAAATTGCTACATTTGGTAATCCAACCACGGTAAGGTTAAGGCAACCTGCCGGCACGTATGATACAACATTTTTAGTTCCGGCCAATACAAACTTTACAAAGTATTTAAATCACTTGGTTATTCCGGGTAATATTATTGAAAATACACCTGCAAACACAGTTTTAAATCGTGGACTTAAAATAAGTTCAAATTTTCCGATGACTGTAACTTATGATGTGATTACAATTACAAATAACCCCGAAACATATTCCATTAAGGGACAAAACGGTTTAGGTTATGAATTTTTATGCCCGTTTCAGCAAGAAAGTAATAATGGTATATATTCTCCGCAGCCAAAATCTCAAATAACAATTGTAGCAACTCAACCTAATACAGTTGTTTGGATCACGCCAAAATGTGCCGTTATAGGACACCCTGCTAATACTACCTTCTCGGTACTTTTGCAATACGGCCAATCTTATAACGTCGAAAACGCAACGCATTTAACATCTATACCGGGCAATAATCTTGCAGGAAGTGTTGTAGTTGCCAACAAACCTATTGCCGTTACAGTGTCAGACGATTCTGTTGCCAGTATTGGTGGTTGCCGCGATTTAATGGGTGACCAGTTAGTACCAGTTGATATTATTGGTGATGAATACATTGTTAATAAAGGCGGTTTAAATGCAAATGAAGCAGAAGGAGCCTATATAGTTGCAACAGTAAATCAAACTTCGGTTACAATTAATGATGGTGTAACAAGCTCTGTAATGCTTAATAAAGGCGATAGTTATTTTTACAAGGTTACTCAGCCATTGACTTATATCAAATCTGATAAAAATATTTATGTGATGGATGTAAGCGGGTTTGGTTGCGAAAAAGGAGAAGCTATTTTACCACCATTAAATTGTGCAGGCTCTAACCAGGTTTCATTCACAAGAAATAACACTCAAAACTTCTATTTAAATGTTTTATGTAAAACGTCGGCTATTAACACTTTCACATTAAATGGCTCTACAACTTTAGTTCCTGCATCCGTATTCACTATTGTGCCAGGTACATCGGGTCAATATTCCGGCGCCCAGATAGGTTTTACAAATACGGCAGTAATTACCGTTACTACTGCAAATTTATTAGAAAATAACCAGGATGTTTTTGCATTAGGCATCTTTCACGGTGGATCAACTTCAGGATGTTTATTCCATTATATGTCTTCATTTTTACGTAGAACCACTATTGCCGTTCAAACACCCACAGCAGTTTGTGTTAGCCCTGGTGTTCAGGTTCCATTAACCGGTACTATATCAGGTGGTGCTATAACAGGATATTGGACCACAACAGGGGGTACTGGTACGTTTGGTGCCTACACATCTACAGTAAATACTATATCAACCGTATATACTTTATCAAATGCAGATACATTACTCTCAAACATCACCTTTTCGCTAATATCAACCGGTTGTAAACCTGATACAAATTATATAACTGTACCTATTAATCAAAGACCAAAAGTATCTGTCGGTACAGGAACCACCATTTGTAAGAATAACCTGGTTCCTATACAATTAACGGGCAACATCACAAACGCTTTAACAGGGGCTTGGGCAACTAATACATCTACTAACCCGGGTTTTATTAATCCGGGTATAAACATTAGCTATACACCAACTCCCGCCGATCTGGCTGCCGGAACAATAATTTTTACTTTGACGAGTCAGGGTAATCCTGCTGGATGTTCTGCAACAAGCCGAACATTAGCCGTAAACTTTATTGATCCTCCTAATTTAACAGGCTTCGACGATAATATATGTTCAAATACACAATCGGTTGTGCTAACTTCTACAGTTGTTGGCAGTTCAAATACACCAACCTGGTCAACCACTAACGGCACTGGTTTTTTTGTTCCGAGTAACGTTGGCGTAAATCCTACTTATTCAGTAAGCTCAAGTGATTATAGCTTAACTGCAATTAATTTTATTGTGACTTTAAATCCGGGTTTACCTTGCTCAATTGTATCAGACAACGTTCAATTAACCATGCGTCCTGCACCTGTGGCAACCGCGCCTGCTGATTTTACGGTATGCGCAAATGCAAATTTAGTAACTTTAAATGGAAGTGTAGGAGGATCTGCATCTACAGGAACATGGACAACACTAAATGGTACCGGAGCTTTCAATACAAATCCGCCGCCCCCTTCAACAACTTATACTATGAGTTTTGGAGACATGGCTATTGGTACTTTAACTTACGTTTTAGAAGGCGGCCCTAGTATCTATCCAAATTGTCCGAATGTATATGATACTTTAAAAGTAGCAGTTCTTGCAGCTCCGGTTGTTGCAGTAAATAGTAATACCTCAGTATGTGAAAATGCACCAATAGCTTTAACAGGAACTATAACAGGGTTCACTAATACTGGTGCATGGTTTTCAACAGGAACAGGTGCTTTTTCTCCAACCAACACAGCCTTAGGCGCACAATATTTTCCTAGTCAAGGTGATGTTGCCAATGGTAGCGTTACTTTAACATTGTTATCTACAAATAATTTTAGTTGCCCTGCTCAATCCAATTCATTCGTGGCAAATTTTATTGATGCGCCGCAAGCTTCGTTTATTGTGCCGCCTAAAGGTATATGTATAAACAGTGGTATTCCATTTACAAGTAATTCTCAAAATAACGGAACATCTAATTTAACCTATGCGTGGAATTTTGGGGATGGAGTGGGAAGCTCAAGCAGTTCAAATCCTGTATACACTTATACAAATACGGGGCAATACTTAGTTACTTTAACTGTAACAGGTACTAATACAATGGTAATACCAAATGTTCAATGTCCTGATACCGTTATGAGAAACATCTTGATTCATGGCTTGCCGCTTGCTGATTTTACATTCTCTAATGCGTGCCAGGGAGAAGGAACAAAATTCAAAGACGGTTCAGGAGAAATTGCTGCAAATATTATGTGGCAATTTGGTGATGGTAGTCCTGTAGCTACACTAATAAAAGATCCTTTGCATACATATACAATTGCCGGTATATATAATGTAACACAAACCGTTACTTCTAACCAGGGCTGTATAAATTCTGCCTCAAAATCAGTTACGGTAAATCCGCAACCCGTTGCTGAGTTTGGTATGACAAACGATCCTACAATCGCATTAGAACCGGTATATTTTTCAGACTTTTCAGCTCCAACAGGTTCTATCTCGAGTTGGTTGTGGACGTTTGGTGATGAAGGCACAGGAGATGGTCCATCGCCAACCCATGTTTATAACAATACTGGAGTTTATGTTATAACTCTTACTGTGTTTGATAATAATGGGTGCAGAGATACTATCAGTAAAGAAATACAAGTGCAGATATTACCGCAGGTACCAACCGCATTTACACCAAATCACGACAATAATAATGATCTGCTTTTTGTTAAAGGCGGGCCATTTGAAAAGATCACTTTCAGAGTTTACAATAACTGGGGTGAATTATTATTCGAAACCAATGATCAATCAAAAGGGTGGGACGGAACAAAAAATGGCAAAGACCAACCTGTTGGTGTGTATGTTTGGACTTTAGTTGTTGATATGTATAACAATCGCCAGGTGAAGAAAAATGGGGATGTAACTATTATTAGATAAGAAAATGAGGACTATAAAAAAATATACAATAATTTGTTGCTTGCTTTTGGTTTCGGCCGCTAAAGCACAAGATTTTCATTTGAGTTTGTACGACGCAGCGCCATTATTCTTAAATCCGGCCATGACAGGCCTGGTGGATGGAAAAATGAGATTACATGCACATTACCGTAACCAATGGAATGCAATTGCATACAAACCATTTACAACCGCTTTGGTAAGCTTTGATATGCCAAAAGGAAAATGGGGCTTTGGTGGACAAGTAAGTAATATGCGTGCCGGTTTTGGTAATTATAATGTTTTTCAATTACTGGGCTCTGCTTCTTACGCTGTACCAATCGATAAAAATAAATACCATAATCTATCCTTTGGTTTACAGGCAGGCTTTACTCAAAAACGTATCGAATACCAGATCTATACTTTTGATAATCAATGGACTGGTTTAGATGGAGGATCATTTGATAAATCAATTCCAAATAATGAGAATTTTAACCGGGGCTCGCAATTTCAGGAAGCGGTTAACTTTGGTGCATTATATTTTTATGGTAAACAACAATCCCGTATTAATCCATTTGCCGGATTTAGCGCTTTTAACTTAACACAGCCTAAAGAAACTTTTTTTGGAAGCAATAACCGCTTGCCAATAAGAATGTATTCACACGTAGGTGTTAGGGTTAACATCAGCGAATTATTATACGTTATTCCAAAAGTGTTGATCTACAATCAAAAAAATATTATCCAGCAAACATATGCAATGGATGCAGGTTATTTCTTTAAAGGAGAAAAATTTTATGCCTTAGCAGGATATATTTATAGAGCAAAAGATGCAAGCATTGCTTATGTAGGATTTAAAAAAGACAATTACATTATAAAAGTTGCATACGATTTTAATACTTCTTCTTTAAGAGGCACATCTAAAACAAGAGGTGCATACGAGCTTTCTTTAACCTGGTTAGGTAAGAAATCAAAAAATCAAGATGTTAAAAATTGTCCAAGATTGTAGTATTTATGTTTAGAAAAAAAATAGCTCTTCCAATAGTATTCGTTTTATTAAGCTCTATAACTTTCTCTCAATCAAAAAAATTGTGGACAGAAATTGCTGACGATGCTTTTGCAAAAAAAGATTATGCCACCGCTGCAGTAAATTATGCAAAGGTGTTAGATGATACTACTGTTTTAAGAAGTTATGTATTGCCTTACGAAACACAATTAGTGAACTTAAATTCAAAATCGTTATTTAAAGTTCCTGAGCTGAGGGTTACCAAAAGAAAAGACAGTACCAATCTTGTAAAAGAAAATTTGGTTGCTTCAAGTAAGTACGATTTTATTATGTACCGTTTGGCAACCAGTTACCGTTTAAATTTTGATTATAAACATGCGGTTGAGCAATACAAAAAATGTGTAGAAAGAAAAGTATATCCTGATGCTCCTTACTTTTATGCTTTATCATTAATGAGCTTAAAGCAATATTCAGAAGCATTAAAGGCATTTGATGGTTATACAAATCCAAAACCCGATTCAACGGGCACTATGCCAAAACCGGGTACAGATTCGTTAGTAAAACAAGCAGACAAAAAGAAAAAATCGTGTTACTTTGCTTTAGACACCTTATCACCACGCAAGCCAATAAAAGTGCGCATGATGGATTCAATTGTTTTTAACCGTGGATCTGCAAGTTTTGGCGCTATGTATTTTGAGAACGATACCCGCGTTTTATTTACAAGCGCCCGTAAAGGTGGTGTAGTAACCGACCCTGAAAAACAAAACTCAGCTTATTTTTGCGATGTATATACTTCTACCATTGATGATACTATCTGGCAACGTCCTGTAAACTTTGGTCGCCCTGTAAATACATCATTGCATGAAGGCGCGAGCTTTTTTACAAAAGATGGCGTGATGTTATTTACACGTTGGAGTGATAATAATAAGAATGAAGCCTTTATTTATATGGCGCGTAGTATTGAAGGTAAATTTTACGACGCTATGAAATTGGGTACCAACGTAAACTTACCGGGTTATAAATCGCAACAGCCATTTGTGAGCATGGATGGTAAAAAATTATTTTTCTCATCTAATCGTCCGGGTGGTAAAGGTGGTTTTGATATTTGGATGGCACCAATTGATGATAACGGTTTTATTGGTGAAGCTCAAAATTTAAAAGAACCTATCAATACACCGGGAGATGAAGTAACTCCTTTTTTACATGACCTTTCAAATACCTTATTCTTTGCGTCTAATGGTATGCCTGGCTTAGGTGGTTTAGATATTTTTAAATCAAGCTTAAATGTAGATGATAGCGTTTACATGTACCCAATTAATTTAAATGCGCCAATAAACTCAAGTAAAGACGATGCGTATTATATTATGGATCGCTTAGGTGAGAAAGGCTTCTTTTCAAGTGATAGACAAGATTGCCCAAGTGGCCATTGCTATGATATTTATTCATTTGTTAACGCACCCATCTTTTTTAATTTAAGTGGTATTGTTTTTGACGCTGAAACAAATGATCCTATTCCAAGCGCTTTAGTAACAATAAGAGATGTGCATGATGGAGAGGAGCCTTTCTTTTTAGTAACAGATGAAAAAGGTTATTACAGCACCCCTTTAAAACCAAACTTAGAGTACTTCTTAAAGGCACAAAAAAATAAATATTTTGGTCAGGCAGCGAGTGTTGCTACAAAAGGCTTAACAGACTCTAAAGATTTTGAACAGGATTTCTTTTTAGGAAAGATACCTGAAGGTGATATTGAAATTGAAGGTATTGAGTACGATTTTGATAAAGCCACCTTGCGTCCTAAATCAATGGAGATCTTAGATAAGATCGTAGATCTATTGAAGATCAACGATAACTTAAGCATTGAATTAAGCTCGCATACCGATGCGCGTGGTAACGATGCTTATAACATGAAATTATCGCAAGGCCGTGCGCAAAGTTGTGTAGATTATATTATTAGTAAAGGCATTGCTAAAAAACGTATTCTTGCAACAGGTTATGGTGAAACAAAACCAATTATCCCGGAAGCCGAGATCAATAAAATGGTACCTAAGAGCGAAGAATTTGAAACCGCTCACCAAAAGAACCGTCGTACAGCCTTTAGGGTAATTGGCGAAACAAACATTAACATTATTAATAAAACAAAGTAATTGTGGCATTAAGCCTCACTCTAAATCCCTCTCCAACGGAGAGGGACTTTTTTTTGCCTAAACCTAAAACACTTTTATTTGTACTAATATCGTGAAGAAAGAAGTATTCCGTAGTTATAAAATAACCATTAAAGGCAAAGTGCAGGGCGTTAGTTATCGCTTTAACGCACAAGCTATGGCACATAAATTAAATTTAACTGGTTTTGTGCGTAACCTGCATGACGGTTCGGTATTTGCCCATGCAGAGGGTAGGGAAGAGGATATAAATAAATTTATTGACTGGTGTTACATTGGTTCACGCTTGGCAAAAGTAAGTGAAGTAGCTGCCGAAGAAACCGAGTTCGTGGGCTTTCAAACCTTCGAGATAAAAAAATAAATTCGTGGATTGTTTCGTCCCTACGGGACTTAATGGTTTTTATAATTCGTTTCTAAAGATATCTGATCCCTAAAGGGATCATCAAAAAATCTATATTTGTGTTTAGTTCTGTGGGTTATAATGATCTTCAAAATAAATTTACTTTTATTAAAGCATGGCAATTTATAAAACGTTTTTCTTGTCCCGTAGGGACAAAATATCTATAGAAAACCGTTCAACGAAATAACAAGTCCCGTAGGGACGAAACATTTAATAAAGATCTTTATGTAAATTTGAATAATGAGAAAAATTAGATTCATTTTCATTCTCTTAATTTCTGTGCTTTTTGCATCTGCCCAAAAACAAAATGCAGATTCCCTTTCAAAAAGTAAGGCAAAAAAAGAAATTGAGTCTTTGCGTCTTCGCGTAATAAAAGGCGAAAAAATGGAAGATATTGCCAGGGCTTACAGCCATGATAAAGCTTCAGCATTAAAAGGCGGCTTGATCTTAGATGTGAAGAAAGATTTGACCGATCCCGAATTTGAAAAAGTAGCTTTCAGCTTAAAACAAGGCCAGATCTCGAAAGTTTTTGAAACACAATTCGGTTATCATTTTATTCAATTGGTGCAGCGTAGGGGAGAGCTTCTCGATCTTAGGCATGTTTTAATAGAGCCGAAAATAAAAAAATAGCTTAGTAATTTTTATCCACAACTTTTTGGATCATTAAAGCTGTTTTTTTATCAATATCGCCAAAATAATTAATAGTAATTGCTTTTTGTTTAGAAAAATATTTATAAAAAATGCATGCGTTTAAATATGCGCCTAATTTAGAAGGGTGAGAGTCATCTTCATATAAATTAATTTCAGGATAATCTTTTATTATTTCAGCAAAACAATTTGTAACAGGTAGGTTTTTTATTTTCGTAGCGAGTGAAACAGAATCATATCCCATGTTAATACATTTTACTTCGTCATTTAACGAAGTAAATGTTTGAGAACAACATTTTTGTTTTGTGATTGACTTATCAATAACGTTACCTGGGTAACAGAATTGTTTTGGATATGAAGCCGTATCTGGCCATGTTTTAAAGAAAATAAATTCAGCATTCTTTGGCGCTATTTTTTTTATTGCTTCAATAGCAGGAATAACAATAAAATTTCTTACTTCAGGAATAAGAAGTCTTATTGTTCCTTCTTGCAAAACAATATAATTCCATTGGTTTAAATGTAAGAGTTTTTCAGTTTCAGTAGTATCACCTTTTATTTTTGGTCTTGTAGAGATCATACTGTCTGTTTTCTCTGTTATTATATCATTCAAATGCCCTTGAAGTGACATGCCTGCGAAAGCAGATTGAGTTATCTTGAAATTTAAATGTGAAAGGTCAAACATTTTTTGCAAAACAGCCGGCATGTCGTTGTAATAAGTTAAGCTATTTCCAATAAATAGAATGTTTATTTCTTTTTTATTGCCGTTTTGCGCCAATCCAACAAATGGCAATGTAAAAAGCATAAAATATTTAAGTAAAATTCTAAACACCGCTACTGATTTAAGTTAAATATAGCCTTATTTATAAGAATGCTATTAACAAACTTTTTTATTTTTTTAAGATTTGCCCATTATTGTCAAGGCATTAAATGCGTAAATTTACCCTGCATGCAAAAAGTAAAATTAAGTATTCTGTTTTCTCTGTTGGCAGCAATTTCATTTGCACAGCCGCAGGTTATTGATAAGGTTATTGGCGTAGTGGGCAAGTATCCTATTTTATTATCTGATCTTCAAAACTCAATGATAGAGCAGGAAAAACAAGAAGAGGATTTTAATAAATGCAAAGCTTTTGAAACATTGGTATTTCAAAAATTATTGGTGGCGCAGGCGGATAGGGATAGTGTTGTTGTTTCGGATGCTGAGGTTGACCAGGAATTGAACCAGCGTATGTTGTATTATATTCAACAGTTTGGAAGCGAAGAAAAACTGGAGGAATTTTACGGTAAACGTACCAATGTTATTAAAGATGAGTTGCGTGGTGATGTGCAGGAACAATTAATTGCCCAAAAAATGCAAGGTAAAATTACAGGGGATGTAAAATTAACACCTTCTGAAATAAGACAATTTTATAACTCTATTCCTCAAGACAGTTTACCCTTAATAAATTCAGAAGTAGAATTACAGCAAATTGTAAAAAGACCAACCTTTAGTGCCGAAGCAAAAAAAATAGCAAAAGAACAATTGGAAGAATATCGTGCCCGTGTTGCAAAAGGCGAGAGTATGAAAAAACTAGCCGTGCTTTACAGCGAAGATCCCGGCTCTGCAAGCAAGGGTGGTGGTTACGAAAATGTTGGCAGAGGTGTTATGGATCCTGCTTTTGAAGCCGCAGCGTTTCGTTTAAAAGAAGGTGAACTCTCTAATGTATTCGAAACTTCTTATGGGTTTCATTTTATTGAGTTGGTAAAACGTAAAGGTGAATTATTAGACCTGCGCCATATTTTAATTGTTCCAAAAATGTCTAACGCCGATTTTTATAATAGTAAATTAGCATTGGATTCAATTTATACCGAAATTAAAGAAGGAAAAATAACCTTTGAAGATGCAGCTAAAAAATACAGCGATGATGCTGATACAAAACAAAATGGTGGTTTAATGATCAATCGTAATTCAGCCAGCACAAAATTTAGTAACGAAGATCTTAGCCAGATTGATCAAAACCTGGTTGCTACTTTAAACTCAATGCAAATAGGGGAGATAAGCAAGCCTATGCAATTTGTAAGCATGACAGATGGAAAACCTGCTTTTAGATTATTAAAATTAAAGAATCGTATTGATCCACACAGAACAAATATGAAAGATGATTATCAGAAGCTGGCGCTAATGGCACAATCTGATTACAATAAAAAACAAGTAAAGGAGTGGATCAAAAAACGCTCAAAGATCACCTACATTAAATTAGATCCGGAATATACCTGCACTTTCCAAAACCAATGGACCATTAACAGTAACTAATTTGTAAAAGCTTAACTCCATTTTAGTTTGACAAATAAAAAGAATATTTACTGGTATTGTCAGATTTTTGGTTGGGCCTTTTTTGTTATTGTAAATTCCATTTTTTTAGGTTTAAGTTATCAAACAACCGTTAAGGATTATCTTTTTTATTTTTTAACAATGCCTATTGGCATTGGCATTTCGCATGTTTACAGGATTATTATCATTAACCAGAATGTTCTTAATTATAAGCTTCCGGTTCAACTATTTTTGATCATCATTTTTAGTATCATAAAAGCCATCGTTTTCTTTTTTATGACTGCCGGTTTATCAAAACTATTTGGCCTCATCAATACAGACCTGAGTTACGTTTATATTACCTCTTCAGTAATAAATTTTACAGTTGTTTTTTGCTTGTGGAATGTGATCTATTTTGGCTTTCAGTACTTTCAAAATTATAAGCGTACCGAGATCAGCTCTCTTCGTTATTTGGCAGCCAGTAAAGAATCAGAACTAAATAATTTAAAAGCACAGCTCAATCCGCATTTTATGTTCAATAGTATGAACAGTATTCGTGCTTTGGTTGATGAAGATCCCGCAAAGGCCAAAATTGCCATTACACAGCTTTCAAATATTTTACGAAATACTTTGTTAATGGATAAAGGCAAAGAAATATTATTGAAAGAAGAAATTAACCTTGTAAAAGATTATCTGAATTTAGAACACATCCGATACGAAGAGCGCTTGAGTTATGAATTTAAAATTGCAGAAGATGTTTTAAATTGTAAGATCCCACCTTTTATAATTCAAACCCAGGTTGAAAATGCTATAAAGCATGGTATCTCCAAGCTTCCGGGTAATGGAAATATAATTGTAGAGGCTTTTAAGCTGGCAAATATTTTAAAGATAAAGATCTGTAACACAGGTAAATTAAATCATGAAAAACCTTTAACAGGCGTGGGATTTAAGAACTCTATTCAGCGCTTAGAATTGCTTTATGGGATAGACGGTAAAATTTTCATAAATGAGATAGATAATTTGGTGGTGGTTGAGATCAATATACCATTAAGATAATGTAATTTTATAGCACGCAGATTTTAATTAAATAATATATGAAAGCAATAATTATTGATGATGAAAGATTAGCTCGCCAGGAATTAAAAAATTTGTTGGCTGCTCATAAAGAGATTGAAGTAATTGCAGAATGTTCTGATGCATTACAGGCTAAAGAAAAGATCAATGAATTAAAGCCTGATGTTATTTTTTGCGACATTCAAATGCCGGGTAAAACCGGTTTGGAGTTGGCCGAAGAAATTTCAGGAGCTGTAGATATTGTTTTTATTACTGCCCACGATGAGCATGCCATTAAAGCATTTGAATTAAATGCGTTTGATTATTTATTAAAACCAATCCAGCCACAGCGTTTATCTGAAACGATAAAAAAATTGTCTATTAAAGAAACCACCAACAAAACCGATAATAATTCACCTTTATCAAGAAATGATATGGTGTTTATTAAAGACGGTGAAAAATGTTGGTTTGTAAAACTAACCGATATTCGTTTATTTGAGTCTGAAGGAAATTATGTACGTGTTTATTTTGACACCTTTCGCCCATTAATTTTACGCAGCTTAAATAGTTTGGAGACCCGCCTTAACGAAAAAGAATTTTTTAGGGCAAGCCGAAAACATATCATCAACTTAAATTATATTGCCAGCGTAGAATCGTGGTTTAATGGCGGTTTGAATGTTAAATTAAAAGATGGTAAAGAGGTTGAGATCTCTCGCCGCCAGGCAGTTAAATTAAAAGATATGATGAGCTTATAAATTCATAACGCTTTCTCACAATATTTATATATTTTTAGCGTTATAAATACGTTGAAAAAGATACTCACTTTCATATTCATTACGCTTTTTATTAGATCTCATAGCCAGATTGGCGGTAAAAACTCTTACCGTTTTTTAGATATACCAATGGCTGCGCGCGCCGCAGGTTGTGGTGGCAGCAATATGAGCATTTGGGGCGATGATGTAAATTTAATTTACAGTAATCCGGCCTTATTAAATTCTACCATGCATCGTCAGGTTGCCCTTAACTACTGCAATTTTGTAAGCGATATGAATTTTGGTTATGTTGCTTATGCACATAACTTAAAAAAATATGGGAATGTAGCCGGCGGCATACAATTTTTTGATTACGGCAAATTTGTAGGATACGATGAGTTTGGTCAAAAAACAGAAAATTTTAAAGCCAACGATTATTGTATCAATTTAAATTATGCGAAGCCTTTTGAGGATTCTTCTTTTAATATTGGTGTTGCTTTAAAAACAATTATCTCTCAGTACGATGTTTATAAATCGTACGCCAATGCTATTGATTTTGGAGTAACTTACCACAGCAAGAAAAATCTTACAATTAGCTTACTTGCAAAAAATGTAGGTGTTGTTTGGAAGGATTATTCCAACACACAGGGTCAAGCCTCAACATTACCACAAACAGTGCAATTGGGTTTAAGTTATAAAGTTGCCAAAGCGCCATTCAGGTTATTTATGGTTTATGATCAATTAACCAGGTGGAATTTAAAATATGTAAGTCCAATTGATACTGCCGGTAAATCAAATCCATTTAATACCGATACAAAAACAGATTCCACCAAGTTTCAGCGTTTTTCAAGAAAATTTGCTAATCGTGGGGATAATTTTTTACGCCATATTACTATTGGAACCGAAATTGTTTTGACCAAGAATTTTAATTTACGCATTGCTTATAACTACCGCCGCCAACGTGAAATGACCTTGCCGGATAGAAGAGGGGCAAATGGTTTAAGTTTTGGATTTAGTTTTAGAGTAAAACGTTTTGGCTTTTCGTATTCGTTCTCAAAAATGGCCTTCCCCGGTAATTCAAGTATCATTGGCATTTCGGCCATTATATAAGCCTCCCACTTATTAGATAATACCTGCCAATTATTTAATTATAATGGTTTTTTGCCTTCAATTTCTTAATTTTATGCTATAAAGTAAATTGAAGATCAAAAAGTATAGCTGGTTAATACTCTTATTTACCATTTGTTTTTGCTATGGGGGCAGATCGCAATGTTCTTTATTCTATTTTTTTACGGCAGATTACAATTGTACTAATAATACCGGTACCACAAGTTTTACGGTTAACGGAGGCACATCGCCTTATACGTGTACTATTGTAAGTCAATCTAATGCTACGGTAATTACCGGTTCAAATATGGGTAATACAGGTACACTTACGCCTTTGCCTGTTGGAAATTATACAGTATACATTACTTCAGCAAACAATTGCACCGCTACTACTACCTATCAGATTGCCAACCCTTTCTCCGCGGCCAGTATTGCTTTTACAAATACACATGTTTCCTGTTTTGGCGGTAATAACGGCGCTTCGCAAACTAATGTAACCGCAGCCAGTTTTTTACCTCCTTTTTCTTATACCTGGACAACAGGGTCCAATGCCGCTATGGCCACAGGGCTTTCGGCAAATGTGGTTTATTCTGTAACGGTTAAAGATGCACAGGGGTGCATAGTTACTAATTCGGTAATGCTCATCGAGCCGCCACAAATAAACAGCACATTAAGTAACACATTCATACCTTGTTTTGGAACAAGTATTTCAACCAATGTAACTTCTGTTGGTGGCACTTCGCCTTTTACCTATACTGTAGATGGTGTTGCTTGTGTTGGAAATGTAGCCAATAATTTATTTAGTGGCGTACATACAATTATTACAAAAGACAGCAAAGGCTGTCTGCGAACAAATACGGTTTCTGTAAGCGAAGCCCCACAGCCTGTAATAACATTTACTATTAACAAGCCCAGCTGTCCCGGAAAAAATGATGGTTCAATTATTGCTTCGGTTTCTTCGGCGCCTGCGCCTTTTACATACACATGGCAACCGGTTTTTTCAAATCTGCCAAGCGTATCGGGCATCCCGGTAGGAACTTATACACTTACTGTAAAAGATGGCAGTGCCTGTATAACAAAAAGTGTGGCTATTGTTTCACCTGTAGCAGGTATGACCTTAAACGCATCTACCTCTCCCGAAAACTGCAGCGCGGCTGATGGTACGGCTACCTTAAATGTAACAGGTGGTAATTTTCCTTATAATTTTAATACCCAGCCGGGCTCGCATGTTGGTCCAAATTTCGGCTCCTTAAGTAGCGGCACTTACACCTCAGTAGTTACCGATGGTAATAATTGTATCGATACACTGATCTTTAATATCGGCAACCTGAGTACCGTTAGTGTTTCGATCATTAATTCAACACCTGTGTTATGTTACAATCAATGTAATGGCAGTGTTTTATTATCCGTGCAAAATGCAGTTGCTCCGGTTACATACAGTGCTACTAATACTCCCACTACAAACAGCAATAGTATTACAGGTTTATGCGCAGGTTTTTATGTTATTAAAGCGGTTGATGCTATTGGTTGTCCGGCAACCACAACAATCAATTTTCCGGCACCACCCGTTTTTTCATATTCTGCCAGTGCGCCTAGTGGCGTATGTTTTGGTAAGCCAGTGTTGTTGCAAGGCTCAGCTTTTGGTGGGGCAGGTAATTATAGTTATGTCTGGAATCCCGGAAATGTAAATGGACAGTCTGTTAGCCTGGTACCTTCGGGTACAACGGTATATAGTTTAAATGTTTACGATGCTAATGGTTGTACTTTAGCACCTTATCAGGTAACGGTTGATGTAAATCCGCCAATTTCAATTAACATAAACGCTTCAAATGTTGGTATTTGCCCGGGTACAACTGCACAAATAACGCCAACGGTTAGCGGTGGCGATGGTAATTATTTTTATACATGGTTGCCAGGGCCAATAAATACCGAATCTATTTTTGTAGAAAATGCTTCAATACCCGTTTATACATTAAGTGTTAGTGATGGTTGCGGATCTCCTACAGCAATAAAAATTATTCCAATAAATCTTTTTCCGGTTACAATACCGCTTTTTGCCGTGAGCGATACGGTTGGTTGCGAACCGTTATGTACCTCTTTTACAAATCTTACCCCAAAATCAACCAACGCCATTTGGAATTACGGAGATAAACCTTTTGAACAGCCAGGTAATAACACTACTTATTGTTATTCAAAAAAGGGTTATTATGATATTAAATTAACGGTTAACGATTCAAACCATTGCAAAACTTCGTTTACCTATTCAAATGTTGTTAGGGTGTTGGCAAGTCCAACAGCCGATTTTAAAACCGATCCGGCAGTTATTACATTAAATAATGGTGAAAATGTTTTTATTGAAAATCTAACGTCAAACGGTTTAACCTATAAATGGTTCATTAACGGTATAAATATGGGAACATCCCAAAATATAAATTACACATTCAGAGATACCGGCTGTTATTATATAAGTTTGATCGCAAAAAATCAAAATAATTGTATTGATACAACAAGCAAGTTTGTTTGTGTGATAGAAGGATTTAATTTTTATATGCCAAACTGCATTACAGTAAATAACGATAACTTAAACGATGTTTTAATACCATTGGGTACAGGCTGGACCTCAAAAAATTACCTTTTTGAAGTATACAACCGTTGGGGTAACCGGATCTTTAAGACCGAAGATCTTAAAGAGGGCTGGGATGGCAAGTGGAATGGAGATTCTATAGATCAATTGGGAACATACTACTGGCGTGTTAAAATAACGGATAATATAGATGAGGCTCACGAAATGCGGGGTCATGTAACAGTTTTACGCTAAAGAGTTTAGCTAAATGTTGAGTAAATTATTACTCATTTATTTCATTTTAACATAAAAAACGCTTAATTTTGGCAGCGTATATGTGGCTTTAGTCGAAAAATTGCCTAAAGCCAGTAAGTTAAAATTAAACCAAAAATCAAATAAAATGAAGAAAAAAGTACTCATTGTTACAACATTGTTCTCCTCAATGTTAACTTTTGCCCAAGAGGCAAGCTCGGGAGATGAAGTAGTGAAGAATAAAAAAGGTTACGAAATATTACCAAAAGCAGGTGATATTGGATTAGGCTTTAACACTATTCCAATTTTAGATATGTTTTTAGGAACATTGAATCGTGCTACACCTTTCGCAGGTTCGTCAAACATCGTTTCTTTCGTTCAGGCTTCAAACAATCAAATTGTAGGTAAATATTATTTAGATGCTAAAACTGCTATACGTGGCCGTGTGGGTGTAAACACTTTATCGGGTTCAATGACTGCACAAGTGCAGGATGCCGAAGCAATGTACAAAGCATCTTTAGGAACTGCAGATGATATTGCAGCAGCATCTTTATTAAGAGTTGAGGATAAATTAAAATTCTCTAAAAATAACATCATTGTTACTGTAGGTTACGAAAAAAGAAGAGGTTACCGCAGATTACAAGGATTTTACGGTGGTGAGATCGGTTTTGGAACTAACGGTTCAAAACAATCAGTAGAATACGGAAACAAATTCTCAGATCAATATCCTATTCAATTCACAAACAACTTTAACACATTTAACGTTACAACTACTAATCCAATTGCTCCGGGTAGAACTGTAAGAAACTTAGACTCTAAAAACAGAGGTGGTTTCCGTTTTGGTGTTAGAGGATTTATTGGAATTGAGTATTTTATTTTCTCAAAAATTTCAATTGGTGCTGAATATGGTTGGGGATACTCTCTAACAACAAGAAGAGGCGCTAAATCAACTCAAGAGGTTTATAACAATGGTCAAAACGGACCTGAAGTTATTATTGAAGAAGTTGATGTTGATACTTCAGAAAAATTAAAAGGTTTTTCAGTTGATAACAACAATGGTTCTATTTTCTCAATGAACAATACTTTAGGTGGTAACACTAACTTAGGTGGTGGTTCAGGAGCTTTAACTTTAATTTTCCATTTCTAATTCAAACAATTAAATCAAATAATAAATCATAAAATATAAATACCATGAAAAAATCATTATTAGCACTTTCAATCATTACATTAGCATTATTCTCTTGTAAGAAAGAAAAAGAAACAAGCGACTTTAGTCAAACTGACGTTACAGGTACTTCTACTGTAAAAGGTAACGTTAACAAAAATGTTATTACTCCAAACGGTAACGGTGGATGGATCAACACTAACCGTGTTAATATGGCTGGTATTGTTGTAACTATAAAAGTTAACAAAGGTGGTGCAGGTGGTTTATATCCAAACGCTGTGGCAAATGGCGCAGATGTATATACCGGCACAACTGATGCAAACGGTAACTACGCGATTAACGTAAAATCAAATTCAGCTGGTGTTAATGCAATGGTTACAATTGATGGTTTTACAGGTACTCAAGATACCATCATCAATGGTGTAACAAAACCAGGTTTATATGCTACTTATGCAGGTTTAAGTTCAAACCCAACTTTAACAATGGGTCAAAATGTAACTATTAACCATAACTTTACTGCAACAAACGTTTCATCTAATCCAAACTTAATTACTATCGGATCAGCTATCGTTACAGGTTCTATCAGCATGAACTTAGTTAGAAAAGTAACTACAGGTACAGTTGTTGCGTTTAGCGCTACAAACATTGCAGTTCCTGCAAACACTCCTGTTTATTTATCTTTTGATAAAGATCCTACTTTGTTAACTACTAAAATGTATCAAACTACTACTAATGCAAATGGTACTTATACTTTTAACTTAAGTACAGTTCCGGTAGGTACTTCTGGTTTTAACCAAGATGCTACTATCTGGGTTGCTGATTGGGCTACAAGCCGCGATACAATGAACTTTAACGGTACAACTTTCCTTAACATCACTCCAGGTGTACAAGGTGTTTACAACAAATCAACTACTACTACAAACGGTGTTTACAGCACTGAGATCAGAAATGCAATTAACTTAGGTTACGGTGCATTTACTCCTAACTAATTAGTTAATTAACAAATTAATCTTTAAAAGGCTCCTGTTTTACAGGGGCCTTTTTAGTTTTTTTAGTTACATTTGGAATAATCTTAAAATTTAATGGAATCATCCACTCTTAAAAAATTACCTAGGTTTGTACCTAAAGATAAGTCCTTGTTTTTTCCAACCTTGCAAAAAAGGGTAAATATGCATTTTAAAGAGAATAATATCTCAAAAAATGCCAACAGTACCATGGTTGTTAAAACCATCATTCTTTTATCGGCTTTTGTTGTACCCGTTTTACTTATCAACTTTATGTTATTGCAAACATGGGCAGTTATAATATTATTTACATTAATGGGTTTTGCCCTTGCAGGCATAGGCATGTCTATTATGCATGATGCCAATCATGGTGCTTATTCAAAAAAACAAAAGGTCAATAACTGGTTGGGCTATTCGCTTAACTTGATAGGTGGCATGGTATTTAACTGGAAATTGCAACATAACGTTTTGCATCATACCTACACCAACGTACATGAGGTGGATGATGATATTGCCAATAAGCTTATTTTACGTTTTTCGCCGCATTCAGAAACCAAGAAGGTACATAAGTTTCAATTTATTTACGTGTTTTTCTTTTACTCTATTTTAACGCTTTATTGGGCATTGGCTAAAGATTTTATTCAATATTTTAAATATAAAAAAGAAGGTACCAACCGTTTTACGAAAGCCGAAAACACAAAGTATTTTGTAAGTATGATATTCTTAAAACTACTATTCTTTACTTATATGATCGTGTTACCAATTGTTATTCAAGGCTATTCTGTAAGTCTTATCATTTGGTCGTTCATATTAATGCAGGCCATTGCGGGCCTTGTTCTGGGTCTTGTGTTTCAATTGGCGCATTCGGTTGAAGAAGCAGAATTTCCTTTGCCAAACGATCAAAATATTATTGAGAATGAATGGGCCATTCATCAAATGATCACCACTGTTAATTTTGCACGCGAAAATAAATTCATATCCTGGTATGTGGGTGGTTTAAATTTTCAGGTAGAACATCATTTGTTCCCAAATATTTGCCACGTGCATTATCCGCAAATTTCAGCTATTGTTGAACAAACTGCTAAAGAATTTAATGTGCCCTACTTATGTGCGCCAACTTTAAAAGATGCTATAGGCTCACATTTACGTATGCTTAAGAGGTTTGGTTACGATTTTAATTTAGATCTTGCTAAAATGTAAAGCGCAGGTATTACACCCACGCTTTATTAATTGGCTTTTTTATTTCTTCTCAACAAAACCCGGTAGCGATTTACCAATAATTTCATTCCAACCTGCTTCAAAGTTAGTTCTTGCAAAATCTTTATTGCTTGCAGGAAAGGTTTCTAAACCCGAATGCGTTAATTTTATTTTTGTCTTTTCGCCTTCTTTAAACAATTCAAAGGTTACGAATGATTTACCTTCATAGCCCTTATAAGCCCAGCTATAAGTGAGCTTTTTATTAGGAACAGCTTCTGTTACTTTACATTGATGCAGGTATTGTATACCATCCGGTGGACCACCCATAAATTCAAACTCAAAACCAACCTCAGGTTTAAATTCTGCAAGGTTAAAATACCAATGTTTCATTTCATCCTTATCACTAATAGCTTTCCATACTTTTTCAATTGGCGCATTTAAAATACGCTCAATGGTGAATGCTTCATTTTTCATGTTATTTATTTTAATTGGTTAGATAAATAATTTTCAAGTTTTATAACATTTTGTTTCATGCCTTCGTCTGCTTTAAATACTTTAATTACAGTTTGAAGTTCTTCAGCTTTTTCAAATACCATTTGCCAGTTAAGCATAGTTTTTTTTCCTTCCGCTTTAAACGTAACAATTGTAGTAAAATCGGGGTTCGTATGCTTAAATACAATGCGCTGATGTTTTACAATTTCTTTAAAAACGCTTTTGTTATTGTAATTTGTACCATCCGGACCATGCATTACAAATTTCCAAACACCTCCGGGTTTAACATCCATAATATCTATAGTGTTTGTAAAACCGTTTGGCCCCCACCATTGGGCAATATGCTCAGGTTCTGTCCAAACCTTCCAAACCAATTCTATTGGCGCATTTAATAAACGCGACATCTTTATTTCGCGACCGGCAGTGTTGATTTTATTTTCCATGCATTAAATAGTTAAATGTTATTTCTTTTTTTTCTTTAATTTTTTAGAAGGCTTTGCCTGTAATATATCAAGATAAACTTCCAAAGCATCGAGTTTTGAATTCCAGAATTTTTTGTACTGCTCAACCCACTCATTTACTTCTGAAAGTTGATTGAGGCGGGCAGAGCAGTAGCGTTCGCGTCCTTCTTGTTTAATAGTAACAAGCCCGCATTCGGTCAATATCTTAATATGCTTGCTAACAGCAGGCCGGCTAATATTAAATTCGTCTGCTACCTGATTTAAATTAAGATCTTGTTTGGCCAATAAACCAATTATGGCACGGCGGTTGGGATCGGCAATTGCCTGAAAAACATCTCTTCTCATCTTATTATGTAACTGTTCGGTTACAAATATATGCGTAACTGTTTGGTTACGCAAATTTATTTTATATAAAATAATTCATCACCTGTGGTTTACAGCTTATGATTAAAAGTAATTTTCTATATTTGATATTGGTAATGGGAACATTAATGTACAAATATCTGAACCGATCTGTTTATTTTTTATGTGCGGTATATTCTTTAAATGCCCTTTCACAAAAATATGTTGAGCCTGATAAACTTAAACAATTTAATATAACTGTTAATCATGATGATTACACTATTAAAACGCAAATGTTGAGTCAGCCTAAAGAACTTAAAATAAATAACGACAGAATATACATGTGGTATGCCTCACAAAAAATAATGGAGACAAAAGGTGGGTATGAAGGCAAATTAATTCATGGTAAATACACCGCGTTTTATTTAAATAACCAATTAAAAGAGCAAGGTCAGATCAGATATGGTCTTAAAAATAAAGAGTGGAAATATTGGTACCCGGATGGTAAATTAAGAGAGGTTATTACGTGGAAGAACGGCGTAAAAAGCGGTCATTATTCTATTTATAATGATTATGGACAGCTAATGGCAAAAGGTAATTTTAAGAACGATAAGCTTCATGGAAAATTTTATACTTATGGTTCAACCGGAGCAGTTACTGAAAAAAAGATCTATAAAAATGGTGATGAGGTATTGCCTAAAGTAAAACCGGTAAAGTCTAAAAAAGAAAAGTTGCCAAAAGAAAAAAAGGTAAAGGAAAAGAAAACTGAAACGCAGACTCCTGATTCGGAAAAACCTAAAAAAGAAAAAAAGAAGAAGAAGTCTTCAGAAAAAAAGACCGAAACAGATCAAACAGAAAAAGTTATAACTTCTTAAACAAATAAAATGCTGTTTAAAGAAAGAATACTTTTTTATCCTTTGCTGGAAAAGTTATTCAAGCTTCTTCCCATATCTGCAAAAAAGCTTAATTCAAAACAAAAAGGTGGTGCTTTGTATATTGCTATTTTGGTTAGCATTATTATTGGTATTATACTTTGCATGTTTATCATGATAGCTAATTACAATCAGCGCAGTGTAACAATTTATTCACAAACATCGCAACTGTATTATAATATTAAAAGTGCTTTTGAGATAGCTCAATCAACTTATTTTACTGAAGAAAAAAATGACCGCTGGATAAAAAATACAGTGAATGACGATTCAATTAAAATAAAAAAAATTTATTGGGGCGCATACCTATTAATTACAGCGCAAACAAAAAATCGTCATCAAACCCTTTCGCAATGTGGTTTGTATGGTTCGCCAATGCCGGCAGATACAGGTTTGATAGTGTCAGACAATGGTAGGCCGATTGGCCTAAGTGGAGAAATAATATTTAAAGCCAATTGTTATTTACCAAAGGCCGGAATAAAAGGCGCTTTTATTGAAGGTAAAAGTTATATTCCTTCATCGCAAAGTCAGGGCTTTATTAAACAGGCGGCTATGCAAATACCACAAGTAAATGATGAAATAAGTGATAAGATAAGCAAACAAAATGAAGCGAATATATATCTTGATAGCCTTGTTTCTTTTGCTGCAAAAAAATACGATCAGTCTTTTACACGTAAAACTATTGTATTTGAAATTCCTTCGGGCAGGCTAAATAATGTACAATTAAAAAATAACATTAAAATAATTGCAAAAGATATAATACTGGATAGTACCTGCAAGCTTGAAAATGTATTGATAGTTTGTGATAAAGTAACATTTAAAGAAGGGTTTAAGGGAAGTGTACATGTAATAGCCGGCGATAGCATTATAACAGAAAAAAAATGCCGTTTTGTTTATCCTTCATCATTTGTACTGTTACCGAAAAATGAAACATTTAATAACTTAAGAAGCGTGATCATTAATGAGGATTGTGTGTTTTACGGAAGCATATTGGCATTTGATAATAAAAATGGTAACAACCAACCAATAGTGTTTATTAAACTGAATGCTAAAAGCGAAGTGAATGGATTTATTTATTCTTCGGGTTTTTTACATTTGGAAGGAAAAGCAAATGCAAGCATTATTAGCGAGAGGCTTTTATTAAAAACCCCATCAGCAGTTTACGAGAATCATATCTTGTCTTGTGAGATAGATCCAAAAAAATATGCTCATTTGCTTGCAATTGCGCAGGTATTTAAGCAGAATACAAAATTAATTTGCTGTAGAAAAATGAATTGATGAAACTTCAAAAAAAACATTTAAAAGGTAATACTATTATTGAAGTGCTTATAGCGCTTGCCATTACAGCATTTTGTTCGGGCCTGGCAGTAATTATCTATTTAAATATTCAAAAAAGCAGCTTACCTTTTTTTAAGATAAAGGCGGTTGAGTTGGCTGAGATTCATATGAGAGAAACGCTGCAACAAAAAAAATTTACTGATGAAACATACAAGGATGAAGAATTTTCGGTAAAAAAAACAATTGCCATTCACGAAGTATTTAATGATTGTTATTTGATACGAATGGTTGTATTTGACATTACAAAAAAAAAGGTGTTTGAATTAGAAACAGTAGTTTACAGGGATAAGTGAAAGCGGTAAATAAAAAATATTTTTTAAAAGGCTTTACCATTGCCGAAGTACTAGTAACACTTGCGCTTACTTCATTGGCAATTACATTATCTTATTCTACCTTAACATATATACAAAAATTATTTTATAGCTACAAAGCTCAAAACAAATTTATTAACGAGTATACCGATCTTAAAAAACGAATGGATTTTGAATCCTTAAATGCCTTGCTGGTATTTGAAGAAGGTGAAAATGAATTCAAGATTTTAAGAGATAGCTCAAAGATAGAATTTACCATCTTTGAAAAAACTATACTTTTTAAGAAAGCAAACCAGGTAGATACATTTCATATTGAAGCAAAAAAGATAAAAAAGGAATATGAGGAAATGAAGAACCCTCGTTGGGCCAATAAGATCCTTAGATCAATTCAATTTGAGGCAGAATACACAAAACAAAAATTTAATTTCTATTTTTATAAAAATTATGATGCTTCGGTTAAACTCGAATTAGATAAAGAAGAATAGTGGCAAGTATAGATCTCTCAAAATATCCGGATAAAGAAAAAGTTAAAGCGGCAACTAAGAAGGCAAAAGAAAATAGTGCGCTTAGTGATGTGTTAAATACAGAAATATCTTTTTTAGAAAAAAAATTCGGAGCTAAAGAAAAAGAAGGTTTTTATTCTGAATTAGGATTACTGCTATCTACAGGCGTAGATATTAAAACTGCATTTGAGATCATTGAAGAAGATATACCAAACAAAAAGCATAAAGCATTATTGGAGCAAATTAAAAACGATATTATTAGTGGTAAGCGTATTTTTGAAGCAATTTCTATTCACGAAAAAATATTTAGTAAATACGAAGCGCAAAGCATTAAAATAGGAGAGGAGACAGGTAAACTGGCAGAGGTGTTAAAAGAGTTAGGGTCTTTTTATGAATCGAGTATAAAATTACGTAGACAAATTATAGGTGTTTTAACTTATCCAATAGTGGTAATAAGTATGGCTATTTTGATAGTATATTTTATGTTATCGTTTGTAGTGCCAATATTTAGCGATATTTTTACCCAAACAGGTGGTGAGCTTCCGGCAATAACACAGTTCTTAATTAAACTAAGCAATAAAAGCGGAACTATTTTTGGTATTTTATTTTCTATCATTGCTGTTTTTGTGATCCTTCATAAAACACAAAACAAAAAAGCATGGTACCGAAAATATACTTCAGCATTGTTTTTAAGAATACCGGTTTTTAATAAGCTTATTCAAAAAATATATTTGGCCAGGTTTTGCCAAAGCATGAAATTATTATCAGGAGCAAAAGTAATGATACATGATGCACTGGACCTGGTAAAGAACATGATAGAGTACTATCCAATGGAAGTGGCATTAGATGCGGTAAAGAAAGAGGTGGTTAGTGAGGGCAAATTATTGAACGAAAGTTTAGCCAAACACTCTATATTTCCTAAAAAACTGGTGGCGTTAATAAAATTAAGTGAAGAAGTAAATGCTCCTGAGATTATTTTTGAAAAGCTTCATAAGCAATATTCAGCCGAAATTGAGCACCAGCAGGCGGTTGTAGGTAAATTAATAGAACCTGTATTTATTATTTTACTAGGTCTTTTTGTTGGTTTTATATTGGTAGCCATGTATTTACCAATGTTTGAAATGAGTAGTGGTAACTTTTAACGAGGTAAATTAGATAATTACATTTTTTTTTATCAATTTTGATTTGCGCAATGGAAAAGATCAAGCAAATAACAAAAAAAATAAGCTCTCATAAAGTAAATGGTATGACATTGATAGAGTTACTTCTGGTGCTTGCATTAATTGGTATTTTATTATCTATGGCGGTTCCAAAGCTTATGCCATTAATTGGTCGCACTAAATCATTGGAAGCTCAAATGCAATTAAAGCATGTATTGAACCTGGAGAAAAACTATTTTTATATCAACTCTAAATATTCCAATAATTTAGATGATATAGGCTTTGAACAATCAAAACTGGTAACTGAGGATGGAAAAGCAAATTATAAAATAGAGATAGTGGAGGCCAGTAACAGATCATTTGTTGCTAAAGCCGTATCGGTTACCGATTTTGATCAGGATGGCCAGCTAAATGTCTGGCAGATCAATCATGAAGAGGAGATCAAAGAAATTACCAAAGATTAAAATAATTCTGTTTTGTTTTTATTAAGCTGGATAGTGCTGCTGTTGTGTGGAAGCGCTATTGTTTACCAGGATTTTAAAACACGTTTGATTAGTACCTGGCTTATTATTGGTTTTATTGCAGCTAATGTCTGGCAACACCTTTTAATTTCTTCCTTATATCAATTGTTGGAGAATACTATCTTTTGCATCTTCTACTTTTTATTTTCGTTTTTAGTGCTTTTGCTTTTTTATTATTTAAAGAATAAACGTTTTGAAAAGATCATGGACTCTAAACTAGGTTGGGGTGATGTTTTGATTTTTTTTGCCATTGGTATTTGCATTGAGCCTTTGCATTTAATTTTCTTTTTTACAGCTTCGTTTATTTTAAGCATTTTCTTTTACTTTCTTTTTTTACGTAAAGAAATTTCTATACCACTTGCCGGGCTTATCATTCCTTTATTTTTTACTTATAAGCTGCTAAATATTTTTTTTGCGTTTAGTTAGATTTATATTTTTCTTTGAAAACTAAGTATAAAAGCGTAAATAAAAATACCCAATACTAATTTGTTTATATTTTTGTTAAAAACTAAAGCATCCCCAAAAAACCGCCACTTATACAGTAAGACCTTACAACTAAATTAATTTCTTGCCATTTTTAAATCAAAAAAGTGAAGAGTTGTTAACATAACAATTTCATAAACGATCGCATATTGTTAAAAAAGTTAAAATTGTAGAAGTAATTACACAATCTTAATTTTTCTTAAAATGGAAAAAATTTTTAGTAATAAAGTAAAATTTTTGTTTTTAATAATTTTATTGGGTTTATCATTTATTAATAATGTTAAAGCGCAATGTTCAGGTTGTACTGTAAATGCAAATAACTCTACTTCTTCATATAATGTGGTCTCAGGGCAAACACTATGTTGCAGTATTAATTATACTGGTAGTATTAGTTTAAATGGAGGTGTAGTTTGTAATACCGGTACAATTGTAAGTATGGCCTTTTTAGGTGGCAAATTTGAAAATTATGGCGTATATAATCAACCCGGTGTAAGTATGGCTCCAACAGCGCCTGTTACCGTGAGGAGCTATAATGGTTCAAAAATTACATTTGCTAAAATTCAATTTAATGGCGCTGCAGGAAGGCCACTAGCAATATATGTTTATAAAGGTGCTTCTATTGATTTTACTAATACTGTTGATGTAAACACCGGATCTTTTAGCGTTGAAGTTGGAACAAGCAATCCTTCAAGTAATCCTGTACCAACATCTACACTTACAGCTTCCAATTATATTGCAGCCTACAGTGATTTTAGTTTGAATTTTCTTACCGGGTGCTCTTCAAATTTTTCTAATGAACTTAAGTTAGCTGGTACCGGGATTAAATCAGTAACAAACAACGGTACTTTTAATTCGAGTAGAGATATTACTGCCATCTCTGCAGGCTCTTCAACTTCAACCGTAACAATTACAAACTATAGTGTAATGAGCATACGTAGTTTTACTGCCGACTATACTGCCGGTAAAGTTTTCTTTTACAATTTAAATGATCCTGCAAGTTTTAATGCAACATCAACAATGCTATTGGCAAAAACTACAAATACGTTTGCTAATTCAGGTAGCCTAAAAGTTAATCAAAATTTTACAGTACAAGCAGGGTTAGCGGTTAACTGCGGTAGTATGGTAACAAATGCGGTTGTTGCGAGTGGAGGTACTGTTACAAATAATTATAGTTTAACATGCAATGCAGATTTTTCTGTCACCAGTACCTCTGCTGTGGTAAATAACAATTCATATTTAAATGTATCAAGCACTTTTAATAATCTCGGTACAGTTAATTTTGGGCAGAAAGCAATTTTATATACAGTTCATTATAATAACCTGGCAAGTACTGCATATATCAATGGGCCAAGTTCAGTGGCGGATTCTACATGCTATGGTAAAATTGTTATTAAAGGCAATTCAAACAATACGGGCAATGTAACAGCCAAAATGATGGTCGATGATCAGGGCATGGTCAGTACTTCAACAAATATTGGTTATGGTTTTGACGCAATCACAACGCCTAGTCTTATTGCTGCTTCTGTATTATTTGGCTCCATTGGTGCGAGCCCGGGTACCGGTAATCCTGCTACTTTACAATGCTGGATCAAAAAAAATATTTATGGTGTTCCGGTTATAGATGCTTCACCAACAACAACTCCTCCGTGCGGGCAAACTGTTAATCTTACATCTAAAATCCAAACAAATTATTATTCCTATTCATGGCCGACAAATACACAATCTACTCAAACACTTGTAATTCCTTTTGTTGGCGGAACTACTTTTGCCTGGTCGCCATCTGGTCTTTTTACAAATCCAAATATCCAGGTTGGTAGTACCATTCCTGTTGTAAATACTACCTATACAGTTTTAATTACGTTTGTTGGTTGCGTATATAGTAAAACGATAGCGCTTTCGCCGGTTATAAGTATTACATCCGCTTTAACTGCAACAGCATCAAAATGTCCAAACAGCCTTTTAGTGTTAAATGCAACTGGCGGTGGCGGAACAGCACCCTATACTTATTCATGGACACCTACCACCAGCTTAACACCGGGTAATACGCCTTCAAGCGCAACTCAAACCGTTGGTATTAATTCAAATACAAATTATACGGTAACGGTTAGCGATGTTTACGGTTGTGCAAAATCATTTACCTGTGGCGTTAGTATAATTAGTACTTCCATTAACCCTGGCATGGCTTTAACCTATAGTGTTTGCAATGGTGGTAGTTTAACTATATCTTCATCTGTTAGTGGCGGTGGTGGTCCTTCTTATACCTATTCATGGACACCAGGAAGTAGTACAGCTTATAGTATTGCAGTAACGAGTTTAACAGCAAGTACAGTTTATCAATTCCAGGTTACCACTCCTGTTGGATGCGTGCAAATCTTTCCCGTAACTATTAATGCTAGTCCACAAATTATAATAAATAGTCCTACAACTTTTTATACTAATTCAAATGTGCCTGTTCAGTTAGGCATTACACCAATTGCGAGTGGAGGTTTAGCACCATATACATATACATGGACAGGTAGCCCGCCACCATTCGTTCCAAATGCAAATGCAGCAAATCCTTTTGTTACTACTCCTTCTAATACAACTTATAGTTTATTAGTTAAAGATTCTTATTTGTGCACCCAAGCGCAAGTATTTACTGTAACAGTTATTTCTTCTCCAGCCTATGCAACATTAAAAAAACAAGTTGACGCAGGTTTTTACCAGGTTGCCGGTAATATGCTGTATTTTACTGTTGATGGAGAATACAACGGGGCAGCAGCTCTGAATTGTAAGATATATGATATAGACCACACGGTTGTTTCAAGCCCCGGATCAATGGCATTAAAAAACGGTGATAACAGGTATGTTGTTAATCTTTCTGCCATGGGACTTTCATCCACAAAATTATACACTATGGAAATTGTGAACGAAAAGAACGAAGTTTTTTTACTTAAGTTCAAAAATTAAAAAAGTATGATCTCAAAAAAAATAAAAATAGTTTACTTATCAATAATTCTTGTGCTTTTAGGCGCTATTACATACGTATTACTAAAAAATACTTCAGAAAAAAATGCCTGGGTAGATGTAAAAAAAATATATAATGAATTTAGCTTAAAACAAGAACTCGAAAAAAAATATAAACAGGTTGAAACAGAACGTAAAAATATTTTGGATAGCCTTGAATTAGACCTGAATTTGATAGCGCGAGAGCTTAATAAAACAAAGCCAAGCAACGAACAGATAAAAGCGTTTGAAATGCAAAAAGAAACTTATTTATATAAGAAACAACAATTTACACAAGAAAATGAGCAAACACAACAAACTTATAATGAGCAGATATTAACGCAGCTTAACCAATATGTGAAAGATTACTGTAAAGAAAAAAATTATGATTTTGTTTTTGGTGCAGATGGTAATGGTTCTTTAATGTACTCGAAAGAAACAAAAGAAATTACAGCTGATGTGATCGTATATATTAATAACAAGTATAAAGGAGTAAAATAATTTGAAAAATAAAACTAAATATCTGGCAATAGGTGCACTGGTGTTACTGGTTGCAACTTTCTTATTTTCTTTTTCAGGAAATAAAACTTCCGGTGGCGAATTTTCTTCCAATGGAGGTGAAAATGAAAATGCTTCGTTTTCAGAAAAGATCACTTCATTTTTTACCGCAAGCATCCCTAAAGAATTAGGACCAGCAGAATATACTTCCTGGTGCGAAAACAGTGAGAATGGTTTGGTAGCAAACAAAGTTATTGGAGAATTTGAGTATACAGCTTTTTATAAGCACGCAAATTATATTGCCTTAAAAGAATATAGTAGCCCAGCAGGTATAAATGCAGATAGTTTGCAAAAGAAGATTAATGATCTTGGAGACATGGAATATTTTAATTTTCGTATAAGATCTCTTACAGAATCTACAGAATTATTAAAAGTGAATTTAGCGGATGAAGGTGAATATTTTAATCGCATAGAATATTTTTCGTTTAAAATGCAGGATGATTTTCAATTGGTAGAAGGAACAGATACTTTAAAATGCCAGTTATATCATTTTGAAAGAGTGTATGGTTTAAGCAATTCAGCAACCGTTATTTTAGGTTTTGAAAAAAGAAAACATAAAGGAAGTTTGAGCTTATATTTTAATGATAAAGTATTTAATAATGGCAATATTATTTTAAACATTTCAAAAAACAGTATTAATAATACACCCAAACTAAATTTAAACCTATGAGCGAAAGATTAAAACGTATTATAGCTATTTTTTTTGCTTTAAACATTTTGTTTGAAGTGATATCTCCGTCTGTTGCGCTAGCACTAACAAGCGGGCCTTCACAACCGGAAGTACAGGCATTTACTCCTGTAAGCACCAGCGATATGGTAAATGTATTCAGTGGCGATTTTAATTATAACATTCCACTTTTAGATGTGGAAGGTTATCCTGTAAATCTTGCATATAATGCCGGTGTTACTATGGATCAGGAAGCCAGTTGGGTAGGGCTTGGCTGGAATATCAATCCTGGAACATTAAACCGTGGTATGCGTGGGTTGCCCGATGATTTTAACGGGGAAGAAGTAGTAAAACAAACAAGTATGAAAGCAAATCAAACCTTTGGTTTGTCGTTATCGCCCGGCGTAGAAATTTTTGGAAAGGATATTAAGAAACAAAGTGCGGCGCTAAAATTGGCTTTTGGTCTTAATTATAATAGTTACAATGGCTGTGGTGTTGATATGAGTGCAAATATTAGTTTAAGTTCAAGCATGAATACTAAATCAAGCGTTACAGGAGGTTTAGGTCTTAGTTCAGGTACAGGTAAAGGATTAGGAATAACAGCAAATGCTGGCTTTGAAAAGAAAACAATGGATTATAAAGATGGAAATGCTATTTCAACAAAAAAATCTACTTCTTTGGGTTTAGGGTTTAATACTGTATCGGGTCTTACTGGTTTAACTTATAATACTTCAGTAACCCGTTCTTTTTTAAATATAGCGTCGCTACTTTCTTTTTCAATAAAACTTTCAAAGTCAAGTGCTAACGGAGGCTCATCATTTAGTTTTGCTAACCCAACATACATTCCAAACTCAGGCCCATCTATGATAAACATGGGTTTAAGCTTAACAGGCTCTTTTGGCGCAGAGGCAGTTGGTACGCATCCAAAAGGAAGTTTGACTGCTTATTACTCCGGCGCTTTTATACGGGATAAAGAACTTAAATACGGCGCTTATGGATATTTATATTCTGATGGAGCTAATGATGGTACACGTCAGAATCTGTTGCACGATTTTAACCGCGAAAAAGATGCAGGCTTTAATATGAACACACCTAATCTTCCAGTTACAAATTATTCGTATGATTCTTATTCGTATTCCGGACAAGGTATTGGCGGTAGTTTTCGCCCTTTCAGAAATGATGTAGGAACTGTTTTTGATCCTTATGTAAAAAACTTTCCTGATATAAATGCTAATGTGGGTTTTGAAATTGGTGGTGGTAATTTAGCGCATGGAGGTTTAAATGTTGCATTAATGTTCTCGCGTACTAAAGGTGGTAAGTGGGTTAACTTAAATGAAGCTGCAAAAGAAGCCACTTTTAAAGGGAAGCAGGAAGGCTTTAGTGAAAATGTTTTCTTTAAGCAAACCGGCGAAAAAACAGCCGAAACTGACATGGCGTATTTTAATAATACTGTTAACGGTTTTAATCCGGTTTATTTTGATCTGCAAGTTGTAGGACCTGAAGCTGCCTGTACAAAAAACATGAAAAATGAATATGGCGGTTCTAAAACTTTAGCCAATACATTAAAATCATCACGTGCCCGCAGAAATGAAAACGTTACTGTTTTAACTGCAGATATGGCAAGCGTAAATGGTGTTGAAACAACAATAAAAAGTTATTCTCTTGATGCTACTTTTTCAGTATTCGATCCATCACCATGCGGTACTTGTACAACTCCAATACCAAGAGTTGGTGGTGATCGTAAAGCAAATCATATAAGCGAGATTTCTACAGTAAGAGATGATGGCGCACGCTATGTTTATGGTTTGCCGGCTTATAATACTGAACAAAAAGAAGTTACTTTTTCAACAGAAGCCAGTCCAAATTTTGGTACAGGTCAAGTTACCTATCTTTCAGGTGAAGATGATGTTAACACAAATTCAAGTGGTAATGATCATTATTATCAAAGCAGCAAATTACCGGCATACGCACATTCTTTTCTACTCACATCAGTATTGTCTGCAGATTATGTTGATAAAACCGGTAATGGGCCAAGCAATGATGATCTTGGTAAATACACAAAATTTAATTATACACGTGTAAACAGTGATTATGGCTGGCGCACACCTTATGGTGCTTCAAAAGCGACATTTAACGCAGGCTTAAGATCATCAACCGGTGCAGTAGGCGATGATAAAGCAAGTTACGTGATCGGTAAAAAAGAAATATGGATGCTGCATTCTATTGAAACTAAAAATTACGTTGCTGTTTTTGAATTGCAGGATAGGGATGATGCATTTCCTATTGACCCAACTAATTTAGGCGGCGTTCCTTCTTATACAGTAACAAACAAATCACAGTGTTTAAAAGAAATCCGCTTATATACTAAACAGGAAATAAAAAGAGCGGGATCTGTAGCACTAGCTATTCCATTAAAAAAAGTAACATTTACTTATGATTATTCATTATGTACAAAAATTGAGAATAATAAATACATTGCCACAACCGCTCCCGGAAAACTAACATTAAAAAAAGTTCATTTTACATACCAGGGTTCATCAAAGGGTATGTTATCACCTTATGTATTTGATTACGGTGATAATGATCACGATAATGGGGCTTTTACCGCAGCTATTACTCCCACATATAATATAAAAGCCTATGACAGATGGGGTACTTATCAAAGTAATGTTTCTACCGGATCATATAATCCTGATGCAACAGGTAATTCACCATTGGCTGACGAGTTTCCATACACAAACCAGGATCTTACCTCAAATAATCCTAACGATAATGCTGCGGCCTGGAACCTTACATCCATAAAATTACCAAGTGGTGGCGAAATAAAAGTTACCTACGAAGCAGATGATTATGCTTACGTACAAGATAAGAAGGCAATGAAAATGTTCATAACCGCAGGTGCAGATGCTAACCCAAATGTAAATCCAACAGGTAACTCATCAACATTATATAGTGGCTCAAATAACTACGATTATATGTATTTAAAAACAACCGCATCTGACTTAGCCGCTATAGCGGATTATACAGTGAGGCATAGCGGGTCGACTACTAAAGATGCCGTAAGGGATTTATTTTTTAAAGATGAAACAGGCAAAGATATAAAATATGTTTATTTCAGGTTTTTAGTTAACGTTGAAAGAAATCTTAGTGCTTTTACACCTAAATGGGAATATGTAAGCGGTTACGCTAAAATTGATTACAATACTACTCTTACGGTTACTGCCGCACCGGATCTGGACGGCTCGAATATCAGGTTTAAAGTTGTAGAAGAAGAGATCTTTGATAACATTAGTTTGCCAGGGGTAAAAGTGCATCCTATTTCTATGGCTGGTATTAATTTTGTTCGCAAATATATGCCCCGCGTTGCTTTTGATAATTACCAGGATCCGTTTGGAGGGCCGCTTAATTTATTGAATTTAGTTATGGCTATTAAATCTTCCGTAACACCCATCGTACAATTCTTTAAAGGCGGAATGTCTAATGCCTTGCGACTCAGCAGGGCATCATCGCAATTCCAGACCAAACGGTCATTTGTAAGGTTATATGCCGGCGACGGTTGTAAAAAAGGCGGTGGCTATAGAGTAAAACGTATTGAGTTGGATGATAATTGGAAAGCGATCAGTAACAATAATAACAATAACAATAATACATATGGCCAGGAATACTTTTACCAAACTAAAAACAGCGATGGAAGAGTTATTAGTTCAGGAGTAGCTTCTTATGAGCCTTTAATAGGTGGTGATGAAAATCCTTTCAGACAACCCGTGTTCTATAAAGAGCAGCATATACTTGCTCCTGATGATGACTTTTACCAGGAAGAACCTTTTGGAGAATCATTCTTTCCAGGGCCATCAGTTGGTTATAGCAGGGTAACGGTTCGCAACCTGGTTAAAGATAGCGGCCCTTCAATAGTACGACGTCATGCAACAGGTGCTGTAGTACATGAATTTTACACTGCTAAAGATTTTCCAACCAAGGCAACAAGAACGAACATGCGAAAAGAACGGCATAAGCCTAATCCTGTTGTTAAGTTCTTAAAATTCTTTGTAAAAGATTATATGACAACCTCGCAGGGTTACCAGATAGTTTTAAATGATATGCATGGTAAACCAAAAGCGCAATGGGTGTACAAAGAACCGGATGCTGCAATAACAAATGCCAACAAGATACTGGATGAATATTACGGCAATAATTATATTTCAGGCATTGAATATAAATATAAACGAAATCTTGATCAGTTGAATAATAATGCTGATGTGATCCAGAAATCAGGCCAGATCGAAAACACGCAGGTAGGTGTTGATTATGATATGGTGGTTGATTCAAAAGATAGTCAAACCTGGACTGCAAATGCTTCTACCAATGGAAATTTGGAAGGCTTTTTATTAGCCATTTTCCCTGCATTGGTGCCAACAATTTTTCCGGGATATAACCAGGAAAAAGTTAAATACCGTTCTTCAGTTATTACAAAAGTACTTTACCGTTACGGTTTATTGGAAGAAACAATTGCTTATGATAATGGAGCATCGGTAAGTACTAAAAATAAATTATGGGATGCAGAAACGGGCGAAGTTGTTTTAACAGAAACAGTAAATAACTTTAACGATGCGGTTTATAATTTAAAATATCCTGCGCATTGGGCATATGATCGAATGGGCCAGGCAGCTAAAAATATTTTAGCTACTTCAACTATAAGTGGCGGAAATTTAAATAACCCGCAAGTTTTTGTAACAGGTGATGAGGTGCTTTTATCTGGCGCAACAAATGTAAAAGCCTGGGTACTTAAAACTTCACCCGCTGTGGTAATTATTGATAATAACGGTAATACAATAAACCTTGGTTCGTATACTGCAGCAACTGTTACGCGTTCTGGCAATCGTAACCAACAGAATGTAAATGTAGCTAATGTAACTTCCTTAATTAACCCTGTTAACTCAAATGTTTTAGTGCTTAATAATTCATCCAAAGTTTTAAATGCAAGCGCAGCTGAATTTAAAGATGAATGGCCAATATTTTGTAATTGTGGAACTACATCTACCTCAGTTAAAAATCCATTCTTAACCGGCCAAAAAGGTAACTGGCGTGCATATGCAGGTTATGTTTATTTAACAGGCCGCGAGCAAACTAAACAAAATCAAAACACCAATTTGCGCAAGGATGGGCCTTATAAAACATACGCGCCTTTCTGGTCACCTAATCCAAGTGCTAACCCATATAACTGGACTAAGTCAACCGAAGCTGCATGGCAATATACAAGCAAAAGCACAATGTATAGCCCATATGGTTTTGAGTTAGAGAACCAGGATGCTTTAGGCAGAAATTCTGCTGCATTGTATGGTTACGGTAATACATTGCCGGTAGCTGTATCAAGTAATGCAAAATACAGGCAGGTAGCTTTTGATGGCTTTGAAGATTATGATTATAATAATCCATGCGAAAACGATCGTTTTACTTATATACAATTTGATGAGGGTAGTGGTATTGTAACATATCCAACACCAAATTACATAAGCAAAACAGCAAGCCCAAATCAAAAATATGCGCACACAGGCAGAAAAGCTATGGTTGTTGTTCCAGGGCAAACAATAACGGTTACCACAACTGTTCAAAGCACAGGATGTTCGCCTTTAATAATAAATTAATATTATTTGGATGTTACACATTGAACCAGCTTTTTTTGGATAAATAAAAAAAATAAAAAAATGAAAAATATTAAGATCATAGCTTTTCTTCTTTGTTTATTGTTTACGAAGGGTTACTATTCCAGCACGTATGTTGTAACTACAACTGCAGATGCGACTAGTATATTATACCCGGTTGTAGGATCACTGCGTTGGGCTATAGAACAAGCAAACAGCAATCCTGGTGCGGACGTTATAACCTTTAATATTTCAGGATCACTGCCATTAACTATTACATTAAATTACGATTTGCCAATTATTACAGGGGCTGTATCTATTGATGGCAATACACAGCCCGGTTCTTATTTAACCGGAAAAAAAATTATCATAAATGCAATGAATTGCAATTATGGGATACATGTTTTTAATTGTAGTAATCATACAATTTCCAATCTTGAAATTAAAAACTATAAAAGCTATGGTTTGTATCTTGATTATGTCGGTACAAGTACTATATCGGATAATATTATTTATAGTACATATGCACGTTTTACAGCAGTTTTAAAGTTGACTTATGGTGCCAACAACGTTATAAAGAGTAATCTTTTTGGTACCGATTATTCATTGTCAACAAATCCTATTTATTATAATTTGGGTGCATACATTGGTACAGCGGTTGGGCCGAGCAGCGGAGATTGCAATGATAACATTTTTGGCGGAGCAACCAGTACAGATGGAAATAAATTTTATAATGTACAAGCGGATTTTTATTATTTTATTACACCAAACACCTATCATCCTGTTGGCTTAACTATTGTAAATGGTTTGAGAAATAAATCTTCAAATAACCAGTTTATAAATTGTGGCGGTGGCGCATTTAATTACTTTACATTATGCGGCTATTCGAATAGTCAAAGTTGTAAAGCTATTCCTACAGGAATTACAGCTACACCATCCGGACCAAATTTTATAATCCAGGGAAACACTGCTGCGGGAGATGTAGTTGAAATATATAAATCAAACCCTTATGGCGATATTATGCAGCTTTTAGGGTCAACTACAGCTAATGGCGTTGGTGTTTTTAGTACATCCATAACAGGAGTAACATCCACCGACAGGATTGCCGTATCAGGTACATTCACAAATAACACTACTTCTGAATTTGCTTTTGCGTATTTAAATTCAAACTCACCTTGCTGCTCAAGTATGTCTCTGAGCCCAACTGGTATTGTTAATTATACTTATCTTCCTGGGTATCACGTTGGTGATATTTGTAAGTCAACAACAGTAGCACTTTCAGCAACAAATTGTGCAGGAGGCTTAACATATAATTGGTTATTTGATGATACTTATCCTTCCAGCTCAGCAACAGGTCAAAGTATCAACAAATTTTTTGCACCACAAGCTACATATCCCACTACGCTTAATGTTAGTTGCTTGGCAACCGGTTCAGGTTGTAACCCTTCATTAATGAATATTAAAGCAACTGTTTACGATTGTAGCTGTAATAGCGCAAGTATTGGTGTGGGAGGAAATGGCAACTGCTTTAATATGGGTGAATTTATTCCTTTTTCTGTTGTAGGTTGTACCGATCCGGGTTTAACATATAATTGGTCTTTTGGAGACGGTTATTTTGGCACAGGTTTGTATCCTTACCATTCTTACATTACAGCAAATTCATATAATGTTGGTGTAACTATAACGGGTACTGCTTTACCCACGCCTATAATATTGTCATACAGCGTGCTTATTACGCAAAACGCCTGCCCTTATGCGTGTAATTGTTCTGTTAGCGCACTTGGTTTAACAAATCCTAAAACTGATTATTGTGTTGGAGAGCCAATTTCTTTTGATTTTATTGGTACACAATGCAATTCAAGCTCATCGTTAAATGCTATAATAAATATGGGAGATTGTACTCCAACTGTTGTAAGTGCATCAGGTTTCTTAGATGGCAATGTACATAACATGATCTATTCATATAGTGCGGCGGGTACCTACAATATTTCTATAATTGAAGAGAATGGTTGTACACAGGGATCTATTTCTGTTACAGTTGTAGATTGTGTTAATGAAGAAGGCGATGCTTCTAACCCTAAATGCCAGCCACCTTTTGCTCCAACGCCCGGAGATTACGTGCTTAGTTTTTGGATACGGGAAGATAATATTGATGTGCTCTCTTATATTTCCGGAATTGAGATCTTTATATACACTAATAATACTTTTTATGGATCTACAACAGCTTATGCAAACGGATCTTTTAATGCCGCTAATAAGATAATTGATGGTTGGCAAAAAGTAGAGAAAATTATAACCATACCCAATGGTGTTACCAGCATAGATATTAAATTAAGAAATCTAAATAGCACTTCTGTCTTTCCGCTTAAGAATGCATATTTTGATGACATAAGGTTTCATCCCGTCAATTCAGGTTTTAAATCTTATGTGTATGACCCGGTTTCGCTTAGGTTAGTAGCTGAACTGGATGATCGTAATTACGCTACATTTTATGAATATGATGAAGAAGGACAATTAATACGTGTTAAAAAAGAAACAGACCGTGGTATTAAAACTATTAAAGAAAACAGAACAAGTGTTAAGAAAAAGTAATATGCAGAGGATAAGTTTAATTGTTTTGACTTTCGTTTTCATAAGCGTGTCATTCTTATTTGCCCAAAATTTAAAAACAGATCTTTTGGCAATTAATAATGCTTATAAAAAAGCAAATAAATTAAGTTTCGTAATGGAATTGGATATGTATGAAACGTATACTTCCAATAAATTATATTACAGCCAAAAGGTTAGTATGAAAAAAAACGGTAAAACTACCGTGCATTCATCCAATGAAACTGAGAGCATCAACACGCCGGATTATACAATAATTAAAGATGATGAGGAGAAATTAATTACTTATGCGCCAAAAAGAACGGTAAAGGAAACAGATGATGTTGGTTTTATGATGAATATCGATAGTTTAGGAACTCTTTGTAAGTCATTTAAATTTAATAAAGAAAGCGCTACAACCAATTGCTATGATTTTATTATGCAGGATTATTATCCTAATTACGAACGTATAAAAATATTTTTTAATGCTAAGACACATTTTATTGAAAAGATGATCTTTTACTGCGATGAAGATGATATATCTACCCATAATGAAGATGAAAAATATGCAAAAGCAAGAATAGAAATTAATTATAATAATATTGATTCGAACCCGTCTTTTAAAGATTCTGATTTTTCATATCAAAAGTATATGCAAAAAAAAGGAAACAAATTTGAATTGAATGCTGATCTAAAAAAATACGAATTAAGTGTATTATCTTTTTAATGATATAATATGAATGAATTGATAAAAATATCCAAACTAAAGACCATTGTAATAATGGTTGTAATGTTTGCTGCTTTTAATGCTAAAGCCGGTAAAGAAAAGTACAGTAATAACGCTTCAACTAAGGCGGCAAGTACCACTATGTTAACCAATGCAACTGCCTTAATTGTACAAGATCCGAGGTATGTGATATATGCACAAAATCCATCTGTGGGTTGGCCTGGTGCTACATCAACACCAACTTCAGCATCTGTTAAGTTCTATGATAAGAATATCAAGAATAGGGTTATTTTCAGTATCGATTATAGTGATAAAACAGCTACCACAGGTTTATCTTATAGCACAACAATTAATTTTAAAGTTATTTATAGTATTTATAATAATACCACCTCTTCATTCCAAACTTTTACACAAAATAAATCATTAACAATTTCTTCAAACCAAACAGCAATTGATAAAGATAAAGCTGTTTGTGAATTTGTTGGTGGCAATAATTTTCAGGTACAGGTAACCGGTATAACTTTTTCCAACCCTCTTATAAATATTACTAATGCACGCGTTCAACTAGAAGCAGAGATTGAATTAGAGCGTTATCATTATTTTAACCCCGCATCAAATTCATTTACAACCCTACCCAAACACTGTTCAAATAATTTAGCTACAAAGGGCGAGTTGGATGTTTTTTGGCAACCAATTGTGGGTGCAGAAGAATACGAATTGGAGTGGGTATTTATAAATGGCTATTCTGGAACAATGGCTTCACCAACTGTCTTTAATTACACAACAGCTGCTAGTTTAACATTTGATGAAAAACTGTTCGATTTTAATACCACACGTATAAGCACAACAAATAGCTTTTACAAAATCCCTTATATTTATGAAGCAGGCTATATTTTGTATCGTGTCAGAGCGTTAGGAAGAACTTCTGCAACGAGTTGGGCCTATAATGTGCCTGCAGGCTGGAGTACAGATATGAGCGTTTCTTCTCCGCCAACTAATGTCTCGATGTTTCCAACTAAATTTCCGAGCATTTCAGTTGCAAATGGTTGTGGTATTACAACCGAAACTTTTGTAGGATTAAATGAGGGCATAAACTGGCAATCTGGGATCAGCTATGCGGAAGAGGGCAAAAGCAAAGCTGTGGTTAGTTTTAGTGATGGTAGCTTGCGTAACCGACAAAGTGTTACAAAATTAAAATCAAAAAATGAGATCGTAGTTGGTGAAACTATTTATGATTTTCAGGGGCGACCTGTAATTAATGTTTTGCCGGTGCCAAATAGTGCTTTGCAAAAAATTGAATACGCTCCAAATTTTAATATGATCGGAACAAATAATCCATTTGATGCTCCTGATTTTGATTTTGATTTTGGAAATAATTGTGGTGGTACTTCGCCTGTTTTAGTTACATCTAATGGCGCATCAAAGTATTATTCATCAAACAATGGTTTATTAACGGATGAGAACGCTTACATTCCGGATGCGCAGGGATATCCGTACACACAAACAGAATTTATGCCGGATAACACCGGCCGTATTAGAAATCAAAGTGGAGTGGGGCCAGATCATAAATTAAATTCAGGTCATGAAACAAGATATTTTTATGGTACACCCGAACAAAAAGATCTTGATCGTTTGTTTGGTTCGGAAGTAGGCGATGGTTTAAAATATAAAAAGAATATGGTCATAGATGCCAATGGCCAACCTAGTATAACATACATGGATCCTACAGGTAAAACTATTGCAACCTGTTTGGCCGGTAGTACACCAACTGCTTTAACAGCTTTGCCATCACAAGGTACAGTGCTTACAACTTACGATCTTTTAAATAAAACATTACCAACCGATAATAGTGGATCTTTAAATTTATTAGATCTGGCTAATAAAAAAGTAAGTTTAAATAAAACTTTACTTGTTCCATCTAACGGGCCCTATACTTTTACGTATAGTATAAAGCCACCAAATTTTGTAGATGTGTGTGGCGGAAGCTTATTTGTGCCACCTGGTGCTACTGTAACAACAACAGGAACTAAATGTTATAATTGTATACTTGATACTAAGATCAGTTTAAAGAATGAATGCGGCGAAGAACTGTTCTCAAATATCTATCCTGTTACACCTTTGCCAACTCCTACGCTTGCAGCATATAATTTTACAACAACAGGAAGCACAAGTACAGTTTGTGCGGCAACAAATCCTTCACTGTCTTCTGTTTTAACACCATCTGACGTAACAAACGCATTAAGTACTACGTATTTAAAACCGGGTAGTTATGTTTTGGAAAAAACAATGTCGGTTAACCAGGCCGCTTTAGATGGTTACACAAAAGATTATTTAGATACACTTCTTAACCCTTGTATTTTAAAACTTAGTGATTTTAAAAATGCGCAAAATGCTGAAATGGATATTACCGGTTGTGCAATTACCTGTACAGCTTGTCTTACAAAATTGGGAAGTGCTTCGCAATACACGGTTCCTTCAACATGTACGGTTTGCTTAACACAGGCAGAGTACGACGCTTTATATGCTGAATGCCTTGAAATGTGCAGCGAGCAATCAAGCAAATGCGAAAATGCTTTGGCACAAATGTTGGCAGATATGAGCCCGAGCGGGCAGTATGGCCAGTATAGCGTACCAAGTGCCGGTTCGGCAGGCAACGGAAATATTACAATTCCTACACCTTTGAATATTGCGCCTTCTGGTTATCCTTTATCAGTATATAATACAAATAACCAATTGCCTTTTAAAACGGCTACTAATACAACATTTACATTAGCCGCCGCACAATTTACTGCCAGCAGCAATTATTCACCAGATTGGCGACACCCATTCAATCCAAATGAAGCAACAAATGCGAAAAAATTCGCTTATCTGGATGAGTTTAAAAATATAGTTTATATCACCGTTGTTCCAACGGGCACTAATTATGTACCGGCAGTAGAATCTAATCATCTTGGTAATGTAATATCTTCTAATGGCCAATATAAAGTTGAGCCTCGTTACCTGGATGATATAAAAGATTTTATTACGGCATGGGAGCCTGAATGGGCCTATTCATTAATTGCATATCACCCGGAATACGTTTTTTATGAAAAATGTTTGTTTGACATGCCATCAAATAATTTTGATGCGATGTATGTTGAAACTGATAAGGTGGTAGATATGGGAATTTATATGACTTCCTTATCTACCGCAACAGTTAATTTTATGTATCCTATTGGCACTCCTCCATCTTCCGGCACTGTTTGTGGAAGCTGGGGCGGAACCATTGTTGATCCATATTTTCAATCCACGGGTAGCGGTAGTTTACAAGTGTGTGCTATGAAATTAGCCATGCTAAATTATATGCAAAGTCCAACCAACCCAACAGTTTATATTTCTATGTGGGACGCAGCTTATAGAGCGGTAAATTGTCCAAATGGCTTTACCACAGGGATATGTCCAACAACTTCAATGACTCCCGGACATGTTTTAAATGATGAAGAATGGCAGGCTTTTAGAGGAATGTACCTAAGCTTAAAGCAATCGTTCCAGGATCGTGTTAATACAATTTATGGTATGAATAAAACCAGCTATAATCAATGTATTGGTGCTCATCCATTCGATCCGTTCGAAAATAATTTCTACGATTATAATAATAACGTTTTTACTTTTACGCCAACCTATTATCCATTTTGGAATAGTATGAACCCATGGTATTTTCCTTGGACCATTACAAACGTTTCTCAATTTAATAATCCTGAGCAAACCTGTCATACAAACAAGTATAATTATTATACTGATAAACAGGCACGCTTCCCAACCATGAAAATGTTAATGCCTGATGGTTTTGGACAAGGAGGATTTCCTTGTTATGATAATTTAAATAATATTATTCCATGCCCTCAAAGTAATACTGATGTTATAAATAATATGGCCAACCAGGTTGATTTGGCAATGTATCAAAACTGTGGACAATGTCCTAAAGCATTAAACTTTCAACAATTATTAAAAGGCTTAGCTACTTTTTCTACAACAACCGGCCAGCAGGATCTAACAAACAGCTCTACTCCGGGTGTTAAATTAACATGTGCTCCAAATGCATCTTTACACAAAGAATTTACTTTGGAATTAGCGCAGGATCTGTTTACATCGTCAGCCCCGATAACAGATATTTACTGGAAGTATAACAATGCTGTATCAACAGCTTTGTATTTGAATGGAACCTTTACGCATAATAGTACTGCGTGTACTATGGCTATTGTTATGCCTTCAACTATTGTTCCTTCGCCACAAGCACCGAATTATACAGTTAGTACAACACCAACGTTGCTTACTAGTTATGCCCCTTTCAATAACATGTACACTTTTGCAGATGTAATAGATGTGTGCTGTTTAAAACATAATCCGGCTACTTTTATATTTCCTTCACCTATCAATTCTCAAAGCGGCAACGAACGCTTTACAGCTTTGGTAACGGTTATTTGTAAAAGCGGAGATCCTTTATATATTTCAAGCAGCAACCCAACATACAGACAAATTTCTGTAGAAGGTTATGTAAGCTGCGAAGATTTTAAGAACTGCAGCTTTAATGAAGTTTGTCAGCCGAGCCAGGAAATTAAACAGATACAGAATTTATTGAATGCGCTTTTATTTGTAAACCCAAGCAGCGTTAGAGCCATTGATAATGCTGCAGTCTCTACAACATTAACCAATAACAGTGTTGCTTCTCCTGGTACAGTTTATAACAGCTTTATGCAACCAACCCTTATTCACAAATTAAATAATGTTATTCAACCTTCGGTTAATAATGTTAGCGATCCATGGTTTTGGACGTATGACGCTACATCATCTACAACTTTATCTTTGGTTGGATATATTAAACCACAAAGCTCAACGCCACTTCCTGATCAATGCAAGGTTAACCTTACAATTCCTACTTTCTCAGCTCCAAGTACCTACACAGTTTTTAATGGATATAAAATTGCCGATTTAATTAAATTAACCGGTGTAAAACCAACAACAGTTGCCACTCAACCCGGAGCCTTTGAAATTTACGGTTTGTTTAAAAATGCTTCAATTAATGGCGGCGTAGCTGCATGGGTTCCCATTACCGGTACAATAAGCTGTTTTAGCGCAGGCAATTGCGGTAATGATGTTCAGGGTAATTTTCAATTGAATCAAAGTTCTAATGAAGAGAGTGAGCAAATTGATTGCCAGGCCGTGCACCCTGCTTTTTTTACAGAATATTTTACTAATCCGGCTTATGGTTTGATAACACTATTTAGCACGAACAGCACAACAACATTTGTTGGCAGTAATTTAGGTTGTTCATTTACACTCACTACAAATGGCTCGTTTTTATTTAATCAGATAACCTCGGTTAACTCATTTTATTACGTTTATAATGGTGGTACATCATATCAGTTTGGTTTATCTGCAAATAGTGGACTTATAAAGGTAAATGGTGTTTCAAATTGCCCGATGAGTTATTGCCCGAATGCATGTAATAATAAAGGTAATATTCTTACAAATCCCGGTTTTGAAGAAGGTAATATCAATTTTGGCACTGATTATATTTATACACCAGGTTCATCTCTTGCAACAGGTTCAACCGTTACTCCTACATATTTTCCTTATGCTGCAAGTAATTCAGAGAAAAAATATAATGTTTATTCAATAAAACCTACTTTTAATTCCACATCTACTGTAAGTCCGGTTTGGGTAAGCGATCACACGGGCGTATTGTATAACACACCGGCTCCTCCAACATATTTTACATGTGATATCGCAGGCAATGGTAATGCTTTGGCAGCACGCAATCAATCAAGTGCGGTTTCATCAGGTACTGGTGCTGCAATGAACAACGTGGATTATGTCTGGTATCAGTACGTAAATTTAGCACCTTATAAAACCTATGATTTTACAGCTTATTACAGGGGTGTTCCACCATTCTTATCTGATACAAACCAGGTAAACACAATTGTGGCAGAGTTGTATATTGGTGGTGTATTTAAAAAAGAATTTTATAATACTCCAAACCCTTCTTATAAAAGCTTGCCATTAAAAAGCTGGAATAAAATGGCGTTTCAATATGTAACTGGAGCTACCGGTAATTCAAACGTTAAAGTGGCCATAAAAATATATTATGCAAAAGTAACAGGCACAGTTATAGAAGCATTTGCGAACGGAGATGGAAGAAGTGATGATCTTTTCTTACTGGATGATGTATCATTTGAAGGATGTATGTTAGGAAACTCTATGGCATGTAATATTCCACCATCTTTATTAGAAGAACCCGAAGATGATTGTGTGAATGATGCGCAAAATACTGCTTTTGAAAGCGCAGAGTATTTATATAATGCATATATGGACAGCTTGCGTAAAGCTTTCCAGGCAAAATATATTGCCAAGTGTTTGGATGCGAACGAAGATTTTTTTATGAAGTGTAATGATACCGAGCATCATTATACATTATATTATTACGATCAGGCAGGTAATTTAGTAAAAACAATTCCGCCACAAGGTGTTGTAAGAATACCGGATGGCGACCCTAAGCTTGCGCAAATAAAATTAGACAGAAAAAATAATACTCAAACCGTATTTACAACGCACACCTATGCTACAAATTATAAATACAATTCCTTAAATCAATTGGTATCTCAAAGTATGCCGGATAATAACGATCTGGCCATCTGGAATACTAATAATTTTTTGGGTGTGAATTCTTCTCATAGTATTCAAAGCGTTTCATTTAATGGATCAAATGGCTTTGCAGTAGCTAACGATGGAACAAATGGATATTTGTATACATTCAATTCAACTTCAAACACATGGGTTTTGGTGCCAAGCTTAAACGTAAGCACGCTTAATTCTGTTGCTTACGTTGATGGAACCACTGCGTATGCTGTTGGTAAAAATGGAACGATCTTAAGAACAATAAATAACGGTGGTAACTGGACATTAATGCCTTTTGCAGATGGATCAGCAGAGTTAATAAAAGTATTTCAATACGATAATTCTTCTCCAACTCCTTTAGCCGTTGCGTTTGATAAGAATGGTAATCGTTATGTTTCTAATATAGCGGGTAACGTTTGGACAAAAACAAATAATGTATTTGGTTTTATTGGTGGTGAAACATTAAAAGATGTGGATTATAATTATTCCACACCTACAGGTCTTGCAGTGAGTAACCTTAATAAGATATATACCTATAACGGTTATTCGTGGATCTTAAATTCTAATAATTTTTACCAGGCAGCTTTAAACAAAGTTACCGGTGATGGCAATAATGTAATGTATGCTGTTGGTAAAGATGGTACTATTATAAAAAGTACAAATAATGGTAATAACTGGACAGAGGTACAAAGTAATGTGAGTACGGAATTAATTGACGCTAATTTTTATACCTCGTCTATTGGTTTTCTGCTTGATAATAACAATAAAATTTATAGCACATATAATGCGGCTGTAACATTAAATCAGATAAACACTGTTTCATATGTAGGTTCACCAACATCTGTAAATGATATTGATTATAATAGTGGTACATTATTTGCTTTAAATCCTACCGCCGGTTCGGTTTATACTTATAATGGTGTAGCCTGGTCAGGTTCTGCAAACTTAGTTCCTGCTGCAATAAGCAGTGTTAAAACTATTAATGCCATATCCGCTACCGATTTTTATGTTGGGGGTATAAGCGCAACAGCAAACATATATAAATATTCAGGATCATGGGCAGCAGTAGCAAATATACCAGCACTGCTTCTGGGTAAAACAATTAAGCAAATAGATATTAAAGCAGGGGGCACAGGTTATGTCCTTGCTTTAACAGGCGAATTATATTATTATGATGCTTCTGCAGCTCCTGCTTCTCAATTTCAGCTTATATCCGGTACTTATAATTCAGTATATTATAATGGTACTAATGCAATTGTTATTACAAGTGCAGGTGATGTAAAAAATTATGCTGGAACTTCATTAATTGTTGCGTCTACATTTAATTTAAATTCTAATGCTAATTTTAACAGCGTTTACTTAAATACTGCAAATAATATGGCAGTTGTAGGGAGCAATACTTCCAATAACACCATTGCTGAAATTTCAATTGGTAACCCTTTACAAGCTTCTCCTGTTTATGCTTCTAAATCTGGATTAACTGTACCTGTAACTTTAAATGCGGTTACCACTAGTAATAATGGCTATATAGCCGGTGCCGATGGCACAGTTATTAAATTCAATACCGGTTTATTACGTTGGGAAAACCAGGTTACCAATTCTAACACACAATTAAATACTATCAGCGCATCGGGCTCAACAATTGTTGCTGCCGGTATTAAAGGCGCTGCTACGGGTGGTTTTGATGATATTGTTTATAATACAGGTTCAGGATGGAATAAAGTTGCTAATAGTGTAGATGATTATTACAGCTCAAAAATGGTTGGAAACAAAATTTATTTTTCTGGGGCTAATCATAAATTAAGCTTTTCAACTTTACCTCCAGTAGCCACTCAAACTGTAATTTCAGGAAGCGGCAGTGGCGCCGAAAAATTATTGGCTGTTAACAGCAGTACTAACGGTAGTGTAACCGTTGTTGGCGAAGCCGGCTATATTTATTATGGTAATACAACAGGCGTAACTGCACAGGGTAACATCAACCCTCCAATATTAAATGATATTAAATGGTTTGACAATACCCATGTTATTGCCGTTGGAAATACCGGCCAGATAATTGTAAGTGATAATGCCGGTATAAACTGGAAAGTGATCCCTCCATCAACCGGAAGTACTTTTAATGCCGTTGAGATCTTAAATGCAAATACTGCTATTGTTGCGGCAACTTCTAACACGCTTTACCAGGTATCTTTCTCTTGCGCAGGGCCTATTTGTACTTATACTTCAGCAGTTTATTCTACACCAGCACTTTCAGGTAGTGGTAATTATATGGATGTTTCGATCAATAATAATGATATACTTGTAATAAATGATCTTGGTAACGCTTACTATAAAAGTGGAGCAGGGTCATGGACAAACATCAGCACTGCTGTAACAGGTTTAAAATCTGTGCACATGGTAGATAATAGTTTCGCTTTTGCAGTTGGTTCTTCCGCGGCTCGTGTTAAAATTAATCCGGCAGCAAGTACTTTTGCTATACCATCACCGGGTAGTATTGCTCCAAGTCCAACAGCAACACCTAATTTTAAAAGTGTGTTGTTTAAAGATTATACCACCGGTTATGCTGTAGGTACTGAAGGTACAGCAGGTATTATTATTAAAACTACAAACGCAGGAAACACATGGACAAAAGAAAATGCAACTACCACTACAGCTACCAATAATATTAATGTAATAGCACCAGGCCCTAATAATTCACTTATTGTTGGTGGTAATGGCGGCGCAAGTGGAAATATAACAGATAACAAAGATGAAATGAGCTCACGTTTTTATTACGATAAGTTAGGACGTTTGGTTGCTTCACAAAACTCAAAACAATACGCAAAAAACCCGCTTACTTATAGCTATACGCGTTACGATAATTTAGGGCGCATTTATGAAGTAGGCGAGATGCTTGCAACTGCATCTATTGAAAGTCTGCCAAATACCAATAACGCACAGGTTGATCTTACTGCATTTAATACCTGGCTAACAACTGGTATATTTACCGAGATCACTAAAACGTATTATACCAATCCTATTGTTTTACCACCAAACCCTTTATTGAATTATTACGATGGAGCAGGTACTTTTACACAAACCAATTTGCGTAACAGGGTATCTTACACTACTTACCAGGATGTTGCATCTACCTTTGGGTATGATCATGCTACCTATTACAGTTACGATGTACATGGTAATGTAAGCTCACTTTATCAATTCAATAAAAACTTACCTGCAGGTAATAAATACAAGCGTGTAGATTATGATTACGATCTTATAAGCGGTAAAGTAAATAATGTATATTACCAAAAAGGCGCTAAAGATCAATTTAGTCATCAATACGCTTATGATGATGATAACCGTATCACCAATGTTTATACCAGTAAAGATGATGTGATCTGGGATCAGGATGCAAAATATTTCTATTACCGTCATGGACCATTGGCGCGTACAGAAATTGGAGATAACAAAGTACAGGGTATAGATTATGCTTATACAATACAAGGTTGGATAAAAGGCGTGAACTCTGAAAAACAAAGCTGGATCAACGACCAGGGTAATGATGCGATGACCTTTACCGCTACAACTAATAACGTTAATAACTTTGTAAGTAAAGATGCAATGGGGTACCATTTAGGTTATTTTAATAACGATTACATTAGCATTGTTCCCGGCTCAGCCAGTCCTTCAACTTATTTCCTTGCCGATAAAACAGGTAGCCCTTTAAATTCTCCTACCGTTAAACCGCTTTACAATGGTAATATTAGTGAAGCTGGCTATTCAATTAAAAAATTAATTGATCTGGCAGTATCTAACCCTTACCACGGTGCAGCCTATAGTTACGATCAATTGAACCGCCTGGTAGCAACGGCTAATTTTAATACGTTTGATGCTACTAATAATAAATATATTACACCAACTAATGCTAATGCGTATAACGAAGCATTTACATATGATGCCAACGGTAATATCTTAACACTTCAGCGTAAAGATGGCGGTGCTACCACCGCAGGCATGTTGGATAACTTAACGTATAATTATAAGAATATCGCAAGTGGTAATCTTAAGAATACCAATCAGCTAACATCAGTAAGCGATGCCACATCAACACCAATTGCTGATGATATTGAGAACCAATCTGCCAATAATTACGATTATGATAACATTGGAAACTTGATCAAAGATGACCAGGAGAAAATTTCGAACATTGAATGGACAGTGTATGGTAAGATCAAAAAAATTACACGTACAGTTGTAGCAGGTGCAGGATCTGACCTGGAGTTTATGTATGATGCCGGAGGAAACCGTGTTTGCAAAATTGAAAAAACAAAAACAGCAGGCGGTGTATTAAATCCACAATCTCAATGGAATTATACTTACTACACACGAGACGCGCAGGGTAATACCATGGGTACTTACCAGGTTAACCCATTAGTATCTGCTAATCTTTATTTAACCGAGCAGCATTTATATGGAAGCAGCCGTTTAGGTGTGCTAACCCGTAGTGAAGACATGGTTGCTGCAAGCCCTGCAACAGATATTTACGAGCGTTTTGCAGGTAATAAAGGTTTTGAGTTTGGTAACCATTTAGGTAACGTGCTAACTGTTGTAAGCGACCGTAAATTGTTTGTTGACGATGGTGTTTATAGTACAGCAGGACTTTCAATAAGCACATCAACAGATGGTATAATTGATTATTATACACCTGATATATTAAGTGCCACAGATTACTATGCCTTTGGCAGCCCACTGCCAGGACGCCTAAGCAGCAGCGTTGGCTATAGATACGGGTTTAATGGTAAGGAGAATGACAATGAGTTTAAGGGGAATGGGAATAGCCAAGATTTTGGGGCGAGAATTCATGATCCAAGATTAGGTAGGTTTTTAAGTATTGATAATTTTGCAAGTAAAGCGCCAATGCTTACACCATATCACTTTTGCAGTAATGCCCCAATGTCTAGGGTTGATGGTGATGGTAATTGGGATATTGAAGTTCATGCTTATGGCTTGAGAAAGATTTTTGGTTATGCAATATTAGTAGTTAAGGATAATTCAGGAAATGAGGTTTATAGAGCTGTGGTCAGAGTTCAAGGGTTGAAAAATAAAATCGGAAAAGATAGAAGTATTCCAGAAGGAGATACTCCAACAGGTACATATAATATATTAAACTGGCAACCTTATGAAGATAATGAAGCGAGAGGGAAATTTGGACCAAATGCTCGTCTAAGATTACAAATTATTGAGGGGGAAGGTAAAGAAAAACGCTCTGGTATAGCTTTACATGGAGGTCGCCAAGAAGTATATGATAAAGAAACCAATACTTGGTCAAAAAAGAAAAATGCTAATTTATGGAACGCACAAGGTTGTATGCGGATAAAAGATGCTGAAATAGCAGAGATAATAAAAATAACCAAAGATCTTGAAACTAATAATCCTGGAATTGAAAAGCCGGGGACTCTAACAGTGAAAAATGATTTATTTACTATGAATGGGAAATACTATGCAGGAGCAGATGCAAAATCACTTTTACTCATTGCTAATCAAAGTCAAAATATGATAAATGCTTCGCAAGATAATTTAGGAACAACAAATCCATATGAATTGAAAGCTGCCGGTATTAATCCAGCGCCAAGTCAAGCTACATTGGATGCAGTAGATAATTTCTTCAAAACATTGGATGAAGCTACGAAAAGTACAAATAATGCAAAGACTGATTTTGAATCTAAAGGAATTGTAGATAAGAAATATTAACTTTAATCATGAAGAAACTTTTAATTTTCCCGATCCTTAGTTGTTTTAGCTGTAACAATCTTGAGCAAAAAAACAATATTCCTGAAATTAAAGACAACATAACAAAAAGTGATAGTGTGTTTTTAAAAACAGATTCAAATAAATTTCAACTAATAGAATCTTTGATAACTAAGAATTGTACTAAAATAAATTTAACATCAAATAAAAGAGAGATAATAAATTCTTATTATAGTAAAAATTATTACAAAGATTCTATTTATAAATATCTTCCCTTATGTTTAGATGGAGAGTATTCTGAACTATTTAGAGGAGTGTTTTTTAAAGAATTAAAAAATAAATCGTCAGCCTTTTTTGATTATTTTACCAAAAATGGTTTTACTGACTATGAAATTAATTTACTTTTAGAAGCCTTTAGTGAATCGATTTATGACGAGATCAGTAACCTGATTGAAGAAGAAAAACAAAAGAATGATGAAGAGTTTATTAAAAGTAAAATTGAAGCGTCCGTTAATGAATTATTTCAAAGCTTCCCATTAGATAAAAACAACAAAAGCATATTTGTAAGACTCAGAGATTCGATATTGATATATAACCGAAGATATTGATCAATTGAAGATAATTTTTATAAATAATAAGAGTAGAAATAAATTAAAATTAGGAAATTTTCATTATGAGTATACAAAATAAAAACAACTTGTCATACCTGATATTGCCTGCTGTTCCAGTACTCATTTTTATATTATATTTCTGCATAAAAAAATCTAACACTCTATCTAAAAGAGAAGAAATCGTAAAAGTAATAACACTCGATTATGAAAATAATTTAAAAGAATTTTCTGTTTTTTTTAATTTAATAAATAAAAGTCATTCAGTTTGGAATAAATTTGATATACATTTCCATCCAGGCTTAGGAACAAAATTTCACGGTTATGGTTATTTAGATAGTACAAAAATTTCTGAAGAGTCTTATCTTAGAAAATATAGTACAGGTTCAAATAAAATAGTTAATGAACTACCGGATTTCGATCTTGATGAGTCAATTCTTTTCCAAATAAAACAAATAGGGATTTCAAAAATAGAGTACGAAAGCGATTCTTTAGGAAAAAAAATTAAATTTTTATATAAATATAGAACATTTGATCCAAGTGAATACGATTATTACATCATATACACTAGTCATAAATTGTATTTAAGCGAAAGTAATACACTTTGGATCAACAAAATTAATGATTCAATTTTTTGCGAAGCGGTTAAATCTAATTAACATTTTGCAAATATTTTATTATCATTTTAATTTGAGTACTCGTTAAATGCTCAAATGTAGGATGAATACTCTGATATTCATTGTATAACTTAATAGCTCTTCTATCATTCTTATTAATTTGAATTTTTGAATCTATTAAATGAATAAACACCCATTCTTCGTTATTTTTTTTTACAATTCTGTATAGAGATGGCCCAATTAATTTTTTATCTTTTTCAATAGAATGACATAAGCTACAATTACTATTGAATAACTTTTTTGCTTCACTATCATTTTGAATATTACAGCTATTATATTTATTTTCTATAAACGCCAAACTAAGTAATGAAGCAACTAATAAACCTATTACTCCAATTATTTTTTTCATTTTCTATTTATTTTCACCTTCTGAATGTAAATTGCCATCACTATCTTTTGTAAATTTAACACCTGTGCGATACTCATAATTCATTTTTAAATTTGGATTGATTTCCTCTTTACTACCTTTAGAATTAAGGTTGAAGAAGTAAGTGCCTCTATAAACCGGTTCATATTGCATAACTCCATCGGCATTTTTACCAGCTTCTTCCATATAAATTTCTAATCTGCTTGACATCCATACACCGCTAACATTTTCCCATCCACCACTTCTTGTTTTTTCGTTATCATTTAAGGTGTAATAAGCGTCGTTAAACTTAGTTTGAGCTTCATCAAATGTATTTACTACTTTTTCCATTTCACCCATACTCATTATAATTCCACTTGTATTAGTTATTTGCACAACTCCATTTGCCGGTAAAGCACTTATTCCAAAGCTTAAGTTAGTGCTTACTCCAGCCGGATCACCATTACCTAAAGATTCTATATTGCCTCCAACGCCTAATAATTTAACACCTGGAATTCCCGCCTCAGCCCCCATCGAAACACCTCTTCCAAGTAAATCATTTACATTTTTAGCACCAGGTAAAATTGCGCCACCCGCGGAAACTGAAACTCCTGCATTCGAAGACCATCCAAATTGACCACCACTTAATCCTAAACCATTAATTACTCCTCCAGTAGTACTGAATATCATTACGTTGTCTTTGGTATCAACCGCTATTCCTTTTGAATAAGAAGCATATGCACCAGCAGCCACGCTAATAGACGTATTCACTGTCAAAGTACTTTTCAAAAATCTAGCTGCAAGAGCCATTGATTTTAGCAGTGAGATTGACGGAAAAGGAGATTCTCCTTCTTCATCGACATTTACTATTGGGCTGTTTGCAGCGAAACTATAGGGAGAGAAATTACAGAATTTTCGCCATTTAGGATCAATACTTAAAAACCTACCTAATCTTGGATCATGAATTCTCGCCCCAAAATCTTGGCTATTCCCATTCCCCTTAAACTCATTGTCATTCTCCTTACCATTAAACCCGTATCTATAGCCAACGCTGCTGCTTAGGCGTC
>JBGASD010000001.1:0-1377337 GCA_044229885.1 Bacteroidia bacterium
ACCTCTTCCCATTCCGAACAGAGAAGTTAAGCCCACCTGCGCAGATGGTACTTGGCCTAAAGCCCGGGAGAGTATGTCGATGCCAATTTTAAAAAGTCAAAAAGCCTTGCAGTAATGTGAGGCTTTTTGCTTTTATAGAATCCCCTTAAATAAAAAAGCCTTTCTAAACATTAGAAAGGCTTTTATTTTAAATACTTAAAGTAAAACTTTAATCAATCTTTATCCCCACCAAGGCTGTAACCGTTATTTTCTTCGTCCTCGCTACCAATATCTTCTTGCTCATCATCCAGCTCAGAGCCAGGGATATCCAAATCACCACCACTTAAATCATCCTTAAAATCTTTCTCATTTAGTTTTGCTTTCGGATCTTCATTCTTTGATTTTTCCTTAGTGATATCTTCAGGATCGATCTCCGTTTCTTCTTTCAATTGGCTATAAATATCATCGGTTGTTGGATACATGGGATATCCCGGAAAATCGTTATTATCTTCTTCCTTTTTATTCTTTTCTGTATTTTTTAAATCCTTATCCATAATAAATAATTTTAATGTTATTTATTATATGAAAATTTAATGCCATCCCTAAATAAAAAAGCCTCCCATTTTATGGAAGGCTTTTTTATTTATCTTTTAAATTAATTAGTTGTTTACTTTAATTAATTCAACTTCAAAAATAAGATCTGCTTTTGGTGGAATTGCGCCCGGATAACCTTGCTCACCATAAGCTAAGTTGTAAGGAATGTAGAATTTGTATTTAGCGCCTTCTTTCATTAATTGAACGCCTTCTGTCCACCCTGGAATTACCTGGTTTAAACCAAAGTCAATTGGTTGGCCACGTTGCACGCTGCTATCAAATACTTTACCATCAGGAAAGGTACCATGATAATGAACCTTTACATTACTTGTTGCAACCGGTGATGCACCTGTTCCTTCTTTAACCACTATATATTTTAAACCGCTTGCTGTTGTTTTACCATTTGCAAATTCGCGTAAAGCAGCTTCGTTAGCTTTTGCTCTTGCTTCATCTGCAGCTTTATCTTTTTCTGCTTTTTTAGCAGCAAATGCATTTTTTTCTTTTTCAAAAGTAGCTGCGGCATCAAATGCTTCAGCTTCTTTTCCTTTGCGTAAAATAACAACATGTTTAATAGTGTCGTTACCTACAATTTTATTTACCACATCTTGTCCTTGTACAACATGGCCAAACACAGTGTGAAATCCATCTAACCAGCTTGTTTGTACGTGTGTAATAAAGAACTGGCTGCCATTGGTGCTGCCACCGTTGCTAAATGCTTGTTTAGAGCCTTGAGGATCACTATTAGCCATAGATAATATACCCGGGCCGCTATGTTTTAATGATGTATCTGTTTCGTCAGGAAATTTATATCCCGGATCGCCCATACCTTTACCTAGCGGACAACCACCTTGTATCATAAAGTTTGGTATTACACGGTGAAATATTAAACCATCATAATATGGCACCCCTTCTGCTTTTGCAGTATTTTTAATTTTTCCTTCTGCTAAACCAACAAAGTTACCTACTGTCATTGGTGTTTTTTTAAATTCCAAAGTAGTGTAAATATCACCTTTGCTTGTTTCAAATTTGGCATACATGCCATCTGCTTGTTTGCTTAAAAACTCTTTATCCATTTTACCTAATTTTTGTTTTTCTTTTTTTTGCGCAATTGCTCCAAAGTTTAGAGTTGTAATTGCAGTAACTATTAATAGTAACTTTTTCATCGTGTTTGTTTTTTTAATGCTTGTTACAATAAGTTTGCCAAATTAATGAGGAGGCATTTGTCCTTCTGGTTGTGCAGGGGCAGGGCCAAAGTTAACTAATTCAACTTCAAATGTTAATGGGGCAAATGGAGGAATTGGTCCGCCACCATTTGGGCCATAAGCTAAGTTTGAAGGCAAAATAATTTTTGCTTTACCACCTTTAGACATTAGCATGATAGCTTCATCCCAACCTTTAATAACCTGGCCTACACCAATAATTAATTTATAAGGACCATAAGGTCTTTGAGGATTAAATACGTTTCCTTCTTTTGCAACAGATTCAACTGAAGTATCAAATAATTTACCATCTAATAAACGGCCAACATAATTCACTTCTACCTGGTCTCCTGCTTTTGGTTTAGGGCCAGATCCTTTTTTTGTTTCAATAAAATATAAACCACTTTCGTTTGGTTTTACAGTAATTTTATTATCAGCTAAGTATTTTTCAAGATCGCCTTTTTCTTTGCTCTCCATTTCCTTCATCATTTTTTCCTGCTCGGCCATTTGTTGTTTTTGGTTCTCTTCTAATTCTTTTTTACCAAGAACATCTTTAATTTTTACAATGGCTTTTAGCTTTTCGCCCGGTTTAAATTGCGGGGGCAATTCTTTATACTTCATTGTTTTAAAGAAAAATGAATCTGCCGAAAAAATAAATGCAGCGCTATCGCCTTTGCACATCATGGCCATACCATCTTCCAAACTTCCAACAAATGATGTTTTAGGCATTAAGAATTTTGTATAACCAGACCCATCCTGACTTACAGATTTAGAATCTACAATTACCGAATCGTTTTTATTATTAGAGATAACATAACTAAAAGTAATACCATCACCTTCATTTATCTTAGTACCACTTTCGTTGTGGTTAAAAAACTTGTAATGTAAACCGTTTTCGGCTTTTGTATAGCCTTCAAAATCTGAACCATTTGAACAGCTTGCAAGTATTAATGCTACTGCTGCTGTTGAAAGAAGAGTTGTTTTTTTCATTTGCTTTTTTTGTTGTTTTTATATTTTAAAACGATGGTTTAAATTATACGCCATCGTTGGTTTTTACGTCAATTATCTTTATTTCGTAGATCAATGGAGTGTAGGGAGCAATAATTCCGTTAGTGCTTCCATTTTCTCCAAAAGCGAGCCGTGAAGGTAATATTATTTTTGCATTTTGACCCTTTTTTAGCCTCTTTATAACATAATTTAGTCCTTTTATCAACTGATCAGGTGTACCATAAGAAACCTCAAAATTTGCGGGAGATTGCTCAAAAATACGGCCATTTAAAAAAGTGCCGGTATAGTTTAATTTAACGGTGTTTTTATATACAGTAACCGGTAAATCAGATGGTGGTGGCTTTTCGACCCAGTAAAAACCCAATGAGTCGCGCGCCATTTCAAATTCCTGTGGTGATTTGTAATAAGCTTCAATCTGTTCTGTTTCCTGGGCTAAAAGATTTACAGTGCGATTATTATATTCGTCAGCGCTCATTATTCTTCGCACTTTTATATTCACTTTTACAACCGTATCATTTTTGCTAAAAAAAGAGATCTTATCTGAATTAAATTGCTGCTTATAAAAGTCTTTGGTGCGTATCATCAGGCAGGCACTATCTAAAACAGCTAATTTTGAAATATAATGTTTTAAAAAATTACCGGTAGAAAGTGAATCTATAGCCACAAAAAAATTATCATTAAAATTATTGCGGCTGTCCCAAAATATAGAGTCTGACTGGGTTTTAAAGGTAGCATCTATCCAGGCAACTGCGTTTGGCTGATAGGTAGAAGCATTGGAGCTAAAAGAAATAAGTTTGTAGTAATAACCCAACTCATTATAAGAAAAATGCTCTTTATTATTTCGTTTACAAGCACTAACTAAGAGCAAAAAAATAAATGAAATAAAAATGGCGATATTTTTTGCCTTAGTAGATCTCAACATCATAAATTATTGGCATTTGTGGTGGAATTTTTTTGAGATCGCCTAACAGGCCATGCGCAAGGTGTGAGGGAATTAGGAGTAAAGCTTTATCACCATGTTTTAAGTATTTTATGCCACGGTGTATACCACTTTCAATATTTTCGTTACCAACAATAAATGTTTTTTTACCTTCTGTTTTGGATGAATAACACTCGGTGCCGTCTAATAATGAGACCTTAAAGTTCATTACAATTTCGTCACCATCTTTAATGCTGTCGCCTTTGGCAGAAGGCGTGTATACATAATAACGAATGCCCGATGTAGTTGCTATAAATTGCATTTTATGTGTTTTTACATAATAATCCATTTCGTCAATTTCTTTTTGCACTAATTGTTTATTGGCTTTTACAAACTGGTTCTTTAACTCGGTTTCATTAATGTTTTTGGTAGGATCTGTTTTTGCTTTTTCTTTTAGCTCTGTAGGACCGCATGAACTTATAAAAACACTGCCAATAAGTAATGTTGTAAAAACTAAAACGGTATAAGATTTGCTGATCATTTTGGTATAAAAACAAAATTAATGATTAGTTAATAGATTAATCTATAAAAAAATCTAATTTTACAACGAGAGTTTGTTTAAAAGCTTATTTTATAAAAGCATTATTAGGTATTTTTGCATTTAGCGAGGCGAATTTTGCAGAAATAATGAAGCTAATTATTGCGAAAAATTCAACGATGAAAAATGCGAAAAGCCCTTTAATGATGAAATTAAATAAGTTTTAATCAAACTCAGAATGAATAAGGAAGAACGCTATAAACATGTATTGGATTACTTTGAGAAGAACGTTGGCTTGGCCGAGACAGAGCTTACGTATAACAATCCTTTTGAGTTATTAGTGGCGGTTATTTTAAGTGCGCAGTGTACCGATAAACGCGTTAATTTAACTACGCCTAAACTGTTTAAAGATTATCCTAATGCAGAAGCAATGGCTGCGGCAAGCCCCGAAACGATATTCTCTTACATCAGAAGCATAAGCTATCCCAATAACAAGGCCAAACACCTGGTAGGTATGGCTAATATGCTTTTAAAAGACTTTAATAATGAGGTACCGGCAGAGGTGGAACAGTTGGTAAAAATGCCCGGTGTTGGTCGTAAAACGGCCAATGTAATAGCATCTGTAATATACGATAAGCCAACAATGGCGGTAGATACACATGTTTTTAGGGTAAGTAACAGGATTGGATTGACCACAAATGCGAAAAATCCCTTGCAATCTGAAAAACAATTGATTAAATTTATACCTGAGCATCTTGTACCTAAAGCGCATCACTGGTTAATATTGCATGGAAGATATGTGTGTTTGGCTAGAAATCCTAAATGCGAAATATGCCCCATTAAGTTGTACTGCAAATATTATGAACGAGTAATTGTAAAACAAAATAAACAAACAACTGTTACACTAAACATAAACCCTAAGCGTTATGGCAAAGAAAACAAAAGCAAAAAAGTCGGCAAAAAAGCCGGTGAAAAAAGCAGCTAAGAAAACTGCTAAAAAAGCGGGTGCAAAAAAAGCTGGTAAAAAAACAGCAAAAAAATCAGCACCAAAAAAAGCGGCTAAAAAGTCGGCAAAAAAAACAGCTAAAAAAGTTGTAAAGAAAGCTGCTAAAAAAGCAAAAAAGGTAGCTAAGAAAGCGGTAAAAAAAGTTGCTAAAAAGGCGGCACCAAAAAAAGCTAAAAAAGTTGCTAAAAAAGTAGTTAAGGCCGTTAAAAAGGCAGTGGCTAAAAAAACAGTAAAAAAAGTAATTAAAAAAGCTGAGACTCCTGTAGTTGATGCGTTTAAGAGCGCTGTACAATTGGCTAAAAAAGTAGTTGAAAATGTTGTATCAAAAGTAACAGATACTGAAAAACACGTGGATAATACCAACGAAAATTCAGGATCAGAAAGCTCGCATAACGAAAGTTCGAGCAACGATACGCCTTCATCTAAAGACGAGGAAGAGCCCAGATTCGTCGCGCATAAAACCCATTTAAATGCCGGCGACAGAGCTCCTTATTTTGAAGGAAGAGATCAGAATGGAAATATCCTTAATTCAGCAATGTTTAGAGGAAAAAACCTTATTCTTTATTTCTACCCGCAAGATGATACTGAGACCTGTACCAAAGAAGCATGTAACTTGCGCGACGAGTATAAATATCTAAGCGATAGTAACTACGCTGTGGTAGGCGTGAGTCCTGATGATGAGCGATCTCACACCAAATTTATAGCAAAGTACAATCTGCCTTTTCCTTTGTTGGCAGATACAGATATGACCGTTATTAAAGCTTACGATGTATGGGGAACCAAAAAATTTATGGGCAGAATTTATGATGGTCTTTTAAGAACAACTTTTGTAATTGGGCCGGATGGCATTATAAAAGAAGTAATTACAAAGGTAGATTCGGCAAACCACGCTCAACAAATTTTAGGAATGTAATTTTTTTTACAGAAAAAGTTTGTGAGATAAAATAAAACCGTTAAATTTGCACTCCCGATTTAAACGTTGGGAAAACGGATTGGTAGTTCAGCTGGTTAGAATGCCGCCCTGTCACGGCGGAGGTCGCGGGTTCGAGTCCCGTCCAGTCCGCAAACAAATGCAAAAGGTTCAAACGCAAGTTTGAACCTTTTTTGTTTTTCCGGGCGGCGCAAAGCTTTGCTTTTAGCGACGCTAAGGAAAACAAAAAGTGAAAACGCGAAGCGTTTTCCTTTTGTATTTGCAAAATGGGATTGCAGGGCCCAGCGACCAGAGGGAGCTAATCCCGTCCGAGAAAAAAGCTCGCTTTCAGACACGAAGGTGAAAACAAAAAAGAAAGCACGCGAAGCGGGATTACTTTTGCATTTGCAAAATGGGCCTGAAGGGCCGATGCGCAGCATCAATCCCGTCATTATATTTAATTAAGAGCCGCAGGATTGCAAATCCTGCGGAGCGGTGGTGTGGCAGTGTTATTAGTCTCAGTTTTAACTCAAAATAACCATGGCCAGCGTTCAAATGCAAGATCTTTTGTAAGTTTCGAAAGAGGTTTCCTATTGTGTAATCCATCAGCAAAGAAATTGTGGAAATAGAATTCATAAAATTCCGCAAAGGATCCATGGCCTCTGCTTAATATTTTACTAATACTCCCTTTATAATAACCGTTGAGATAATCGCATTTTTTTACGATAAATTCAATATCGTCATTGTGACCATGCTCATAAATTTCATTAAGCTTAAATAAATTCACATTCCCTTTATCCTTATTTTTATCAATTTTATTTTTATTTAATTTGGGTTTTGGTTTAATTTTTGATGATAAAGGATTTGTATAATCTATTTCTAAAACCGCACTATAAGTAGAAGTTTTTTTTACTAAGATAAATTTAGCAACATTACCGAAACCTTCGATATAAGGATTTATATGATTAGCGATTTTAGTTTCTTTTTTGCCTTTTAAATTTGAATTGCAAACATAGCATGAAGGAATTAAATTATAAAAAGAAGCTGTAAGAAATGGGTGTATACTTTTTGCTAGAAAGTGATCTAGCGTAGGACCAATAACTTTTTCATTATCGTGTTCAATGTAAGAAATGTAATTACGATTGCAATATGGACACGAATTCATGGAAAAGTTGTTTAGATAAAGCTTTCTTATTTCATCGTCCGTATGTATTTCCGAATAATTAAGAATTGAATTAACTATTTTTTTTACACAAGGTTTATCGATTATTTGCTCAAAATATTTGTTAAGAAATTTACTGATTGATTCAATTATATTTGGTGTGCAAATAATTATTTGTTCAAGAGTATAGCCTGAAATAGATTCTCCTTGAAAGAACTTTAATAGCTCAGGAAAAAAAGATTTAATAGCATTGTTTTTAAAACTAATTGATAATTTAGTTTTGTTTTTATTTGCAAATTGTTTTTTGAGTTTTACTGTATTAATCTTTTCATCATTTTTATTTGTTTCAAGGCCAGTAAATATATTCACTAATTTAACTAAAGTTTTAGCATTAATTTTCGAAAAATCAGGCTTAAAATTTGAAGTAAAGAATTTATAAATATCGAAAATTTCATTGGCTTTTTTAAATATTTTTTTTTCTATTAGTTTATAATATTCTTCACTAACTTCGTCAAGTGTAGAATATGTGGAATCTTTTTTTAAGTGAATTTTAATCATTTTCTTTAAGATTTTCTAAATGTTTTATTTGACGATTTAACAAAATATTTTTCTCCTTTTTGTATTGCTCTTTATCTTCAATTTTACCTCTTAACATTTCTAGAAGTTTATAACTTAAAAAAGGCTCAGAAATATTTTGAATAATTAATAAATATTCGGATAATTTTAATTTACTTATTGGTTCATTTGTTTCGGAAAACGAAATAATTTCGTTTATTTTTGCTTGTGCATAATCTCCAATCAAGCCATCTTGCAGTATGAACTCATCATTAAACAATTCGTAGATATTTGCCGCAAAAGTAGATTTTTTTTTGTTTTTTTTGACACTAAGAAGTATTGATGAGTTTGAAATTGCATCCGAAAGAATAATTGGAGAGTGGGTAGTAATTATTAATTGAATAAATGGTTCTTGACTATTAAATCTTTTAGCTAGAATTTTCGGAAATATATTATTCAAAAAATTTAACATTGTTTTAAGATATTTTTTTTGCCATTGTGGATGTAACGCTAAATCAACTTCATCAATTAACAACATTATATTTGGTGGCAGGTTGTTAAATTGTACTGATAAAAGCCGACCATATATTGATAATAGATGAACCTCTCCAGAACTGAGAGAACTGTTATAATCTTCATGACTTAACTCAAAAAGAAAGGGTTTAAAGTGTATCTTTTCATCATAATAAATTTCTTTTAACTCTTTAATTTTTGTGGCAGATTCGAACGTATTTAAAAAAATAAAATTCTCATCTTTAAAGACTTCAGGCAATTTATTTTCTTTTAATAATTCATCAATTTTTATGCTTAGATTATAATAGTACTTCAAATAAGTACCTAAAACTTGATCTGTAATTTGACTATTAATTGATTTGCGCTGGAAAACTTGTAGGATAAAGTTAGTGTTTAATGGTTTTTCAAAATATAGTTTAATAATTTCTTGAAAATCATCAAAAATTAAACTTGTAATACTGTTAGACACAATCATGTCAAAGTTTATAATGAAAGAATAAATACATCTATTGATAAATTTTAGTTTAAATTTTGTGTCAAATGATAAATCTTTATTTGAAACAATTAAATTCCATGCTTCCTCGATTCTTAAAATATTATCTTTAAAGTTTGATAATTTCACACTCGTCCTGTCAATATAAGATGTCTTATTCAATTCTATCTTTAAAAATTTAGGAAGATTAATCCCAAGGTCAATAAATAAAGATTCATACATTAAAATTTCTGATATTTTAGAGAATTCACTAGCACGAAAGGCTTCTAATGCCGCACTGAAAGGTATATCTTGATATGTACTTATATTTTCGACATCTGATAGCGGACTTTTTAATTGAATTGCTCGTTTAAATAAATAAGTTGTGCTTAAATTTCTAAAATTTGAAAAATTGCCAATATCACTAGTCAAGTTATTGTCAGTTGAATAATTAAATACAAATGTCAAGTAGATGGGCATTAATTTACTATATCTAAAATCAAACGGAGATTTGTAATTAATTCGTGTTATTTTATTTGATCCTTCTTTTACAATAATTTTATCAGAAAGAATTCCTTTTAATGATTCTTCTTCTGAAAATATAAAAGCAAAATCAGTAGAATTATGAAAGCCGCTGGTTTCACCAATAATTTCAATAATATTTTCGCACAAAGTTGTTTTTCCAGAACCATTGCCTCCTAGTATTATTGAAAGATTTGAGATACTTTCTCCATAAAAATCAGGAATATATAGCAAATTATCAGTAATTAATAATGAATTTTCATTAATGCTAATGTTGTATTTGTTACTAAAATTTAAGGCATCATATTTTTTTGTTTTAGTATTGTAAAAATACAAGAAATGGAGTATTACTTTTTCTCTCATGGTTATTAATTAAATTTATCAGTTACACATTTACACTATTTTAACTATAAAACAAGCATTCAATATCAATTTTACTTTTAATTAAATTAGAACTAGAGCAAACCTAATAATTTTTTTAAAGATTTTTACCTACTGCTAGCAGTAGGTATTTTAACTCTGTTTGTCTTTTATTATAACTACATTAAATCTTAAAAAATTTAAGTTTTTTGCCATTTAGCTTTGCGAAGATCATTTAGCCTCCATTCAAATCCAAACTATTACAAATCCTGCGGAGCAACAGATAGTATTTTTATTTCACACCCTTTAATCCTTCCTTCACCGATTTCAATTGTAATCTAACCTATTTCCTATTTTTTCTCAATTTATGTCAGCTTAATTTTGTTGCATGAATTTTACAGATATATCCTTACAGCTATTTTTAATGTTTTTGGGCATAGCCTTTGGCGCCGGTATTTATGAGGCCCGCGTGGTGTTGCCTTTATGGTTTAATAAAATTAACGGCAGGTATTCCATTAATTATGAAAACCTAACAGAGATAGATTCAGGCAGAAAATTTTGGGGTTTTATTACAACAGTTCCGCTAACCACCCTTACTATCATCAACATTGTTTTGGCATCACAGTTAGCAGGCTCAATAAGCGCGTTTTGGCTCATTGCCTCGTTGATTGTTTTGGTGGAACGCATACTAACCTTCAGTTTTTTCATTCCAACAATTATCAAATTGCAGCGCAATAAAAATATGACAGATGATCAAATCAATAAAAAGATCTCGCTTTGGATAGGAATGAATTATGTACGGAATATTTTAACCTTGTTAAGCTGGATATTGATCCTGCAGGTAATAATTCTACGTTAATAAACCTTACAACAACTTCACACGTTCTTCTTCCAGATCTATTTGATAGATCTGTTCAAAAATAAGCTCGTCATTCATTTCAGGATCTTTGTTCAGATCAGATAAAAATTGTCTTTGCTTTTCCAGCAGCTCCAGATAAGCTTCTTTGGTAGTCTCGCTCATTTTTAAATGCTCGGGTTCATTTATCTTATGTTCCCATTGTTCCATCATGTGTTGCAAAAATCTGTCTTTATGTTCGCTGCTTTCTTGTTTTTCTTTCAGTAATCTTATAGTTTCTTTTACTAAGCTGTGCTTTATTTTTATTTTCATATGCTCTTCTTTTTCTTCACCCAAAAAATTATCAAAGAGGCCCGAGCGTCTTATAAATAAAGGCAGTGTAAGACCCTGCATTAGCAAGGTTAAAAGAATAACAATAAACGTAATAAATAAAATAAGATGCCTGTGAGGGAAAGCTTCGCCGTTTGGCAAGGTTACAGGGATGGCTAATGCGGCGGCTAACGATACTACCCCACGCATGCCTGTCCAGCCTAATAGTAAAGGCATACGCCACATACGTCTTTTATCGCCTCTGCCAGGCGCAACGCTTGGCCTAAAGATCAAAGTACTTACCAATGCGGTGTATGAGCTTATCATTCTTGCCAAAATTAAAATAGCAGTAACTACAATACCATATATTATAGCTGTGCTTAAAGGAATGCCATCTGCGCGAAGCCCTGCCACCACTTCGGGCAGCTCTAATCCAATAAGCATAAATACAATGCCATTTAAAATAAAAATAAATGCTTCCCAAAAACTATAACCTCTAACACGACTGGCACTGTTTAAAAAAGAAAGCTGCCTGTTAGCTAAAAATAAACCACCAAACACTACAGCCAATACGCCGGAGCAATGAAGCTGTTCTGCGATCCAATACAAAAAATAAGGCTCAATAATAGTAAATACAATATCAGATGGCGCATCGGTTGGTAATAATTTATGCGCTTTCATAAATAACCAGCCGCCCAATAAACCAATGCCAATACCGCCAACGATCATCCACGAAAAACTAAGCATGGCATCCTGAAAAATAAATTGCCCTGTACCAACACTTACTAAGGCAAAGCGGAAGATGATAAGTGATGAAGCATCGTTGAGCAAACTTTCTCCTTCTAAAATTGCAGCGGTTGATCTTGGGATGCGAACAAACTTCATAATAGCGCCGGTACTTACAGCATCGGGTGGCGAAACAATTCCTCCTAATAAAAAGCCAAGTGCCAGAGTAAAGCCCGGAATAAAATGATTGGTAACAACCGCTACTGCCAAGGCAGAGAAGAGTACCACCAAAAAAGCAAAGCTGCCTATAATGCGCCACCATTTTTTCATTTCTTTAAACGAAATGCTCCATGCGGCTTCAAATAATAAAGGAGGTAAAAAAATAAAGAAGATCATATCCGGATCGATATGTACTTTGGGCAAAGCAGGAATAAAGCTAATGCATAGCCCGCCCAGCACTAATAATACAGGATAGGCTACTTTTAGCTTTGCTGCCAATAGCTCTAATAAAACAATAATGGCAATAAGTGCTAATATAAATGGAAGTTGTTCGTGCATAATTTGTATAATCTCAAAGATAAATTAATGCGGTAAAATAAAAAAGGAAATCGGTTATATATTGAACGATTTAAAATTATTTTTTAATTTTGCTAAAGATACCACTTAGTATCTTTTTATGAATAAAGCTGCTGCAACACGTATAAACATTCTTCAAAAAGCCTTTGAGCTTATCTATACAAAAGGATATCAAACAACAAGTATAGATGATATTATTGCCACTACAAAAGTAACAAAAGGCGCTTTTTATTACCATTTTAAGACCAAAGATGAAATGGGTTTGGCACTTATACATGAGGTTCTTGATCCGGCTATGGTAGAAGGATTTAGTGAGGCGTTTAAGAAGACAGATGATCCCAATAAAGAAATTTATAATATGACCAGGCATTTGCTTTTAGAAGATCCTATGCTATTGGTTAAATACGGTTGCCCTGTAAGTAATTTTACTCAGGAAATGACCCCATGGCATAAAGAATTCAGCAAGGCTCTTGGTGAATTGATGTTAAAGTGGCGCGAGCTTTTAATATCAACTATAAAAAAGGGTATTAAAAAAGGCTATTACCGAAAGGATATTGATGCTGAACGCGTGTGTGATTTTTTAATATCCGGCTACTGGGGTATTCGTAATTTAGGTAAGTTGAATAACAGCGCCGATTGTTATAAAGGCTACTTAAAAGAGCTTAAAATTTACTTAAATAGCCTCAAATAAAAATTTTTTATTAAAAAACATACCAGTTAGTATGTTTTTAATTACATTTGTTCCGTTAAACAAAAAATACATGTACCAATCGCTTATTTTTTTTCATTCAGTTTTTAGATGGTTGGTATTGGCCTCGTTGATCTGGTGTATTGTAAGATCATATAAAGGATATTTTTCGAATGCTGATTTCTCTAAAGGAGACAATGCTTTAAGACACTGGACAGCTACCATTGCTCACATTCAGTTGGTGTTGGGGATAATACTATACACACAAAGTCAAGTAATACAATTTTTTTGGAATAATTTTAATGAAGCCATTCATCATTTGGAAACAACTTTTTTTGCTTTGCTACACATGATATTAATGCTAATTGCTATTATTTTAATTACAATAGGTTCGGCAAAAGCAAAACGTAAAGCTTTAGATAAAGAAAAATTCAAAACACTATTGCTGTGGTTTTCTGTTTCTTTAGTAATAATACTTATTGCCATTCCATGGCCTTTTTCACCATTTGCAGCAAGACCTTATTTTAGATAAAATGAAAAACTTAATTAGCACATCTGTTGGCAGGCTCAGGATCCTTGCATTTTTAGAAGGGATATCATTACTGATATTGGTATTTATTGCAGTGCCAATAAAACACATTTATCATGATCCTGCTTTTACAAAACTTATGGGGCCAATTCACGGAGCCTTATTCTTACTTTTTTTATTTAATACGCTTAGTGTTGGTGTTGAGTATAACTGGAAGTTTAAAACAACTACCTGGAAAGTGATACTGGCTTGTTTTATTCCGTTTGGAACATTTTATATTGATCAAAAAATATTACAAAAAATTAAAAAATGATCTTTGTCTTTAAAACAAATGTAGAGACCAAACAACAAGTTGACAGCTTGAGAGATCAAATTAATGAATCATTCACACTTTCTGAATGGAATTTTGATCTGGAAGATTGTGACAGGATATTTAGAATAAGCATTGAAGAAAATAAAATTGATAATGTAATTTCTCTTTTTAAAAAGAACGTTTTTGCTTGTGAGGAGCTAAGTGACCACATTCTTCCAAGCATTTAAATAACATTCCCACTCATTTTTCCACTTTCTTAGGATTTTAACATTCTGTTTTATATCTTGTAGTATAAAATCACAACAATCATAGCATGAAAAAAATTATACTTCTTGCAGCAGCTTTACAATTTCAATTAATTAGTTTGGCGCAACAACAAAAAAGTAATTACAAGCTTTTACTTTCAAGTGGCACGATTGAATTGTTTTCCAATTCCGATCAGGTTAAAAACCAGCAAATACAGGCTAATGAGCTGTTTAACGGAAGTTATTACAAATACATTCAATTTTATAACATTCCTTCAACCGAGCAAAAAAAGCAAATGGCCGATATGGGGGTTGATCTTTTATTATACTTACCAACCAATACATATATTGCATCTTTAAAACAATTTGTAAACATTAATAACCTTTCAACCTTAGGTATCAGAGGTATTTACACTATTCAACCCGAATACAAATTGTTGAATGAACTTTCCATTGCACTTAAAGAAAAGAATTTTCCGGGCTACGCTGTAAAAGGCAACAATATTGGTATAAGCTTTACAAGCTATTCTGATATTCCTTTCGAAACCGTGAAATCACATCTTCAATCAAAAGGATATAAAATTACTTACGAAGATAAAAGCATGCATTGGTTTGTAGTTTGGGTAAACAAAAACGAGATATTAGATTTTGTTGACCAACCATTTGTATGTACTGCCGAGTTGATAGACGATGTGCCTCAACCTGAAAATAACGTTGAGAGAACTGATCACCGCAGCAACACTATAGCAACAGATTATTCGGGTGGAAGAAAATACAATGGTGCGGGTACTAAAGTAATGTTACAGGATGATGGTATTATTGGCCCCCATATAGATTATACAGGTCGTTTGCCAATGCAATTTATGACCAACAATATTGGCGATCACGGTGATCATTGTGCCGGTATTATTTTTGGTGGCGGTAACCGTAATCCTTTAACAAGAGGCATGGCATGGGGCGCAGAGCTTTATGCCTATAACGCATCACCAAATTACCAGGGTTTTGATAGCATTACGGCACACTACGGCACGTTAGGAATAAGAATTATTTCTACTTCATACTCTGATGGTTGCAATGCAGGTTATACAATTCGTGCACAAAAATTAGACATGCAAAATTTATCTATGCCTCAGTTGATCCATGTTTTTTCCGCTGGTAATAACGGAACATCAGATTGTGGTTATGGGGCGGGTGCCAGTTGGGGCAATGTAACCGGCGGACACAAACATTCAAAAAATTCGATAGCCGTTGCTAATTTAGATTATATGGATGTACGTAATAGTTCTTCAAGCCGCGGCCCTGCGCATGATGGGCGTTTAAAGCCTGAAGTAAGCGCTGTTGGTACAAACGTTTATTCTACATCAAACCCCGACACGTATGTAAATAAAACCGGTACTTCAATGTCTTGCCCTGCTATTTCAGGCGTTTTTGCACAATTGTATGATGCTTACAGAACCTTGAACAGCAATATTAATCCACCAAGTGCTTTAATGAAAGCTATTGTTATGAATACTGCAGATGACCTTGGAAATGTTGGGCCTGACTTTGGTTATGGTTACGGTCGTGTAAATGCTTTAAAAGCGGTTAAAACAATTGAAGAGGCAAATTATTTAAATGCAACTATTAGTAATGCAGGCACAAATACACACAATATTGTTGTACCTGCGGGTGTAAGACGAATGAAAGTAATGACCTACTGGCACGACTACCAGGCCTCAGTAAATGCTGCTGTGGCTTTGGTAAATAATTTAAATACAACTGTTACCAATCCTTCATCAACTGTTTTTAATCCGTTGATATTAAATTACACACCAAATGCAACAAGTTTAAATACACCGGCAGCACCGGGTGTAGATATTCGAAATAATCATGAGCAGGTAACCATTAATACACCACCAGCGGGAAATTATGTATTGACTGTTACAGGCGCATCTGTTCCAATGGGCCCACAAACATATTACGTTACATGGATCTTTGAAATGGATGGTTATACACTTACTTATCCTATAGGCGGCGAAGGTTTTGTGCCTGGCGAAACGGAAACAATTCGTTGGGATGCCATAGAAACTGTTGGTACACAAACATTGCAGTATACAGTTAACAATGGTGTATCGTGGACGAACATAAACACTGCAATTGCAGGAACACAACGTCATTATAACTGGACGGTGCCAGGTGCTTTATCAGGTCAATGTAAAGTAAGGGTTAGCCGTGGTACGTATGCAGCAGAAAGCGATACAAGTTTTTCTATCATTCCGTTACCAACAGTTATTAATGTTGCCTGGGCTTGTCCGGATTCAGTGAAACTAACCTGGAATCCTGCAGCGGGCGCAACCTCTTACGATGTATTTAAATTAGGTAATGTATATATGGATTCGGTTGGAACAAGCAATACAACATCTAAGGTAATTCCAAATACGTTAAGTACACAAACACATTGGTTTAGTGTTCGCGCGCGCGGTCCGTTATCGGCAGTTGGTAGAAGGGCAAATGCTATTCAAAAACTACCGGGCACTTTTTCTTGCCCAATTATTACTGATATCGCTGATAATTCTTTTTTAGGAAATTCAAATATTAATGTGTTCCCAAATCCGGGTTATGGTACATATAACCTTTCTATTTCTCAGCTAAACGATACAGAATTAAGTTACACAATAATTGATCTGAGTGGAAAAGAAATTAAAAAAGAAAGTTTCGGAAAACAGTCAGGCGAATTTAATTCAACAATAAATATCGAAAATGTTTCGAGTGGAATTTACATGTTGATACTAAATCATGATGGAGTAACTGACCATATTAAGCTTTGTAAATTTTAAGTTTTTTTCTTTACAGTATTTTTGTGCCTGAATTTTCAGGCACAAAATTCGCATATTAATTTTTAAAAATTAATATATGAATAATCTTTTCAGAGGCTTGTTAGCCGGTGGTGCTGCAGCCAAATGGGGCGGAGGCTGTTTCGGTACTATTTTAGTATTTGTAATTGTATGGCTTATATTGGGGCAAACTTGCCAATAGCATGAATTCGCATTAAGCTAAAAGGTCTGCAAGGAGCAATTGCACGCCCAAAGAGTTTTTATTGGCAAAGTTAAGTGGTTTTACAATATAAGCTCTTACACCCATGTTTTGAGTGGCAATTTTAGCGTATGCTTCTTCAGATTCGGTTAAAATAAATACTTTAATGCTTTTAAAACTGTGGTACGATTTTATGATCCTTAAAAATTCAATGCCATTCATTTTTGGTGTGTTGATATCCAGTAAAATAAAATCGGCATGTATAGTATCAATGGTTAACAAAGTAAGTGCGTCAACTTCGTTATTGGTGATATGTAATGTGTGATCGGGAACCTTGCCTTTTAATTGCTGTTTTATATTTTCGATCCCTTTTTGGTCTTCTTTTATAAGTAATATGGTGCGGTGTTTCATTTAGTAGTAAAAAAAGTACAAGTTCTAAAGTTTATTACGAATTGTAATTGACAATTATCAATTTTAGTATATGTAAACTAAAGTATATTTGATTTTTCATTTGTGTTTCTAGTTACATGTTTAAATTAGCCCGGAAATTTCCGGGCTTTTTACATTTCAGAAACCATATTCAATAAAGTACGCGGCTTTAATATCATTATTTGAGTGCCTTTACTCGTAATTATTTTTTCATCTTTAAAAGTGCGCAACATTCTTACTAATGTTTCTTTTGCGGTGCCAACAAAGCTTGCAAAATCATCCCGGTTTATTGAAATAAAAACAGACTTTGCATCTTCATCATTACGTTGATATACTTTATTTAAAATAAGCAAGCTTAATGCTACCCTTTCTTTTACACCATACTGCGAAAAAATAGTTGTTTTATTTATCCATACTGAAAATTCTTTTGACAAGTTGATCAATAATTTTTTTGCCAGCGAAGAAGAGCTGTTGAGGATATTTAAAAACAATTCTGCTGATATAAAAGAGATCACCACATTATCCATTGCTACTGCCGAAACAGGGTGGGGTTCTTCTCCCAGTAAGGGCCGATACCCAAAAAAATCACGCTTTTTATAAATGTAAACAATGCTTTGTTTGCCATCACTATTGGTTTGAAAGATCTTTACTTTGCCTTTCCTTATAATATAAATACCTTTTGAATAAGTACCTTGTTTAAATAAGTAATCGCCTTTTAAATATTCTTTACGGGTGAGCCTGTTTTTAATCAGCTCTGTTTCTTCAGTTGAAAGAAAATCAAAAAGAGAAGAAGATTTGAGATGATATTTTTCTACGTCGAACATTTTATAAGTATATATTTTTTTATTAAAATCAAAATTGACAATTGTCAATTTATTTTACGGCTAGTAGGGTATATTTGATTTCATTTTTTTTGCACCCGATAAAACCCGCTTCATTCCATTTTTTTAAGCGGGTTTTTTCTTCTATAACAATTTACTGGCATAAAGTTTATTGTAACAAATAAAATAATTATGAAAAAACTAATTCTTATACTATTTGTTTGGTTTTGTAGCTTAGGTTTAGCCGCTCAGAACAAAAAGAATATAAAACACATCCCTGATTTCAGTTATTGTATGATTGTAAAAGGTGATGTGCAGGTTTTAACACAAAACGGCACAGAGGTAAAAGAAGATGTAAAGTTAAAAAATGGAGATAGGCTTTCGGTTGAAGGAAGAGTGAGAAGAACAGACGGTACCGAAATAAAACTAAAAGAAGGCGAGTGTATTAATAATAATGGTGAGGTTATAAAACCGAAGTAATTATTTGCTTTTCATTTGTTCTTTTAACCAGTTTTTGGCAGCTTCTTTATTTATAAATATTTTTGTAGGTACAATAGGTTTGCTTATTTTTTCATGCATTTGACCTAAAAAGTAAATAGACATGTTTGAAGTATAAAAAGCAATAGCTAAAGTATTATCAGAATATTCTTTTGTGGCTGTTACCGCCCTTGCTTCTTTGGTCAATGTAAAAAACTCTATTCCTTCAGCTAAAACATAAAATTTTTTTCCGGGTTTTAAAGCAGTTAACTTTGCTTTTCCTTCTAATACATCTTCAACATCCAGGCGCGCATTCTCCTTAATTACATATTCAAGGTAATTATCTTTAAAGATACGCATAATGAATTTTTCAGTTTCAATTATTTCAAAGTCCATTTACCTCTCTATTAATAGCTATTAATTAGCTATTATAAATTTAAGAAAAACTCTTAGCTAAACCAGTTTAAGGCTATAAACTTTTAAGAGACTTAGAATTCCACAGTTTTTCTGGCACGATTATTTCTATAGTAAAGTATATGATTTCACTATTATCCTAAATCTCATGAAAACTACCAGCAAAACAGTGCTCCTTATCGAGGACGAAGATTTTATCTCCGGTTTAATTGCCCGCTCGTTAAGAGAAGAAGGCTATAATGTAATTGCAACAAGCGATTATAAAGAATCTATTAAGGTTATTGACTCTATGGACCTAGACCTTATTGTTTCGGATGTAATGCTACCTTATACAGGAGGCTTAGACATTGCCGAGTATGTGAAGAGCACTTCCAAAAATAAGGATATTCCAATTATACTTGTAACCGGTATGGATAAAGACGTTCTGTCAACCACCCAAATTAAGGTTAATGCTATTTTATCAAAACCTTTTGATATGTTGCAGCTAGTTGATCTGGTGAATTCAAATCTGAAAAGAAAGTCAGCTTAAAACGCCGCAAAAAGATATTAGGGGAAATTTTTCCCAATATTGAGGAATAAAGCGCGGTTTTTATACCCCCATTTGTTTACCCTTTGGTAAAATATTTTCTTACATCCTTTAGCGAATTACCAACTAATTTTATTACTGAACGTAATTGCGCTTCGGTACAACCTAAAAATTCTGTCCAATAATCTATCTGCGATTGTTCGCTAAGATTAATTGTGTTCGATTCCGGTTTATTTTTATTTGAATTATCTGACATGACTATAATAGTTTTATTAATTATAGATTCAATTCAGATGCCAATAGATCAGTGTGAAAATTTAATTATAGAAGTTTAACATCTATAATAGATCGCTAAATATATTTATTGTTCTTTGCTTCTTTAATTGCGTCCTCACGCGAATGTACATTCAACTTTACATAAATATTTTTAATGTGCGATTTTACGGTTTCAAGATCAATGAACATTTGTTTTGCAATTTTACTCCTGCTTTTTCCATTCGCTATTTGTTCTAAGATCTCTGTTTCACGTTTTGTTAAAGGTGAATTTTGATTTTTGTGAAATGATTTAATAACGATCTTGGCAATATTCATGCTCATTGGAGCCCCACCATCAACCACTTCCTGTATGGCATCCATTATTTTTTCGGTATTATCGCTTTTTGTCAAATAACCCGAAGCGCCTTTGGTTAAGGCGTTGAATACATTATCTTCATTTTCATACACCGTTAACATTAAAATATATGTTTTAGGTAATATGCTTTTTATTTTAGGAATAGCATCAATGCCTTTTATACCCGGTAACTCAATATCTAAAAGTATTACTTGTGGTTTATCGTTTACCAGGTTCACTAAAGCATCTTCAACATTAGAGTAGGAGTTGAGTACCTTGTAATTTTCTGTAGCGTTTATCAGGTAAGTAAATCCGTTACGAATGGTTTCATCATCTTCAATGATCACAACTGTTATTGGCGTTTTATTTTCCATGGTTGCTAAATAAAAATATTACTTAAAAAAATGGTTATGTCTGTTCCCTTTTGCATAGTTGAATTTACGGATATTTGTCCATTCATCCTACCGGCCCTGTTCTTCATATTTTTAATGCCGTTGCCTTTTTGTATTACCTGCGAGTCAAAGCCCCGGCCGTTATCTTTTATCTTTATCTCAAGATCCTTATTATTGGTCATCTCTAACGATATTTCTACCTTGGTTGCTTGAGAGTGTTTTAAAATATTACTATAAGCTTCTTTAAACACCATTATAAGGTTGCGGCTATAATCCAGCTTTAATTTTAAAGGATTGCCGGCTTTTACATTGTGTGTACATTCAAAATCAATTACTGTGTCATGAAAGATCTCTTCACCAATTTCTTTAACGTGTTCTGCTATCTCGTAAATACCATCGTTTTGTGAATTAAGTGACCAGATGATATCTTTTGAACCGTTGTAAAGCGCAGCTGTGTTTTCTTTTATTTGCCCAACCAAATTGGTTACTTCACTTTCTTTAGGTTCTATTTTTGATTTTAAGATATCTGTAAGTACTGAAATACGTGTTAACCTGTTTCCCATCTCATCATGAAAATCTTCGGCTGTACGATGCCTTAATTTCATAAATTCTTCTTCACGTATCTTTTCAAGGATCTCTTTACGTTTTTGTTTTCTTCTTGTAGAAATATAAGTGATCAACGCTCCGGTGGAAATTAAAAGCAACACTACCAATAATTGGAAATAACCGGTTTGGTAAAAGGCCTTTTCTATCTCGAAAGGATATTCAATAGTATTGGATGATACAGCCCCGCTTTTCGTGATGGCCTGTAATTTTAAAATGTATTTGCCGGGCGGGATAGCAGAGTAAATAATGTAAGGATTGTTGGTGATGGTAAAATCCTTATCAATACCTTCCAGCTTACATTTAAATAAAACGTCTTCGGGATTGGTAAAATAAATAGCACCAAATTCGAAGGTTAAGTGGTTTTGGCTTGAATGTAATTTTAACCCGTTTGGCACCCTGAACCAGGTTGACAAATTTTGATACAAGCTGCTATCCGTTATATCTGACGAAAATAATTTTACCGATTTTAATAATACAACAGGTTGGTTTTTTTCGGTAAGATCGGCATCGGGATTAAAATGAAATAAGCCTTTTGTAGTACCAAACCATAAGCTGCTATCTGCCGCCTTTAACAAGCAATTATGACTACATTCCATGCCCAATAAGCCATCTGAACGACCATAGTTCTTAACTGCCTGTACTTCATCTTTATCATTTAGTTGTAAATTACTAATACCAAAGCCGGTGCCTATCCAAGCCTTTTGTTTATCGTAAACATAAATACTATAAATAAAATTGCTTGGCAAGCCATTGTCTGTATTGTAATTAATGATCTTGCCGGTTTTTAAATTCCAGTTAATAACACCTTTATCGGTTGTGCCAATCCATAAATTATCATTTTTTTTGGCGAGACATAATACAGATGAATTCTCAAACTCTTTCTTTTTAAGCGAATGCTGTTTGTATTCTTTATCCAAAACAAAAATGCCTTTTGATGTTCCTATCAACAAACTATCTGAAGTAAATTGTTTTATAGCACTTACCGAAACGTTATCTGTTTTTAATTTTCTTACATTACCCGTTTTATCAATAACAAAAATACCCTGGCCCGAACCAAGTAACATATTGCCCTGTGCATCTTTTAAAAAGCTATTCGCACCACGTACTTGCATGCCCGTGGTTTTATCAATTATCTTTTGAAGCCCGTTCTTTTCATTGTATATCCACGAACCTTTTCCAATAGTGCCTATCCAGATATTATTTTCATCATCGGCATACAGGCAGCTTATTTTACTATCTGCTAACACGGGTCCTTTATTGTTAACAGGGTCAATGCCCTTATTTTCATTTATTTTATACAAACCTCCACCATAACCCGCGGCGTAAATATTACCATCTGTAGTTTGTACCACACCCATTACAATTGTATTTGATATACCGCTTGATTTATCGTAATAGGTAAAAGTATTTTCTCTGAATTTATAAATGCCGTCAGCATCGGTAGCAAACCATAAATTGTTTTCAATGTCTTTATAAATGTAAAGTACCGAGTTATCGGTAAAGCCACTTTTACTGTCAAAGTGGATGATATTTGCACCTTCAATTTTATAAGCACCATTATCAGAGCCTAACCAAATATTTTTTTTAAGGTCTTCTTCAATACATAAAATATTAATGCCGCTAATGTTTGAAATTTTGTTTTTGTAGCTTCGTATCTTGTTATTCTTTACTTCAAAAAGGCCGCTGTTAGTAGCAAGAAGTGTATCGCCAATAGAAGTAATAAAGAGCTTACGGATAAGAATTGTTTTATTGGATTCATCGCCTGAAGCTATTTTTTTCCAGGTATTATTGATAGATGCATACAATCCTTTTTCAGATACATAAGCTAATAACTGATCGTTACTTGTTTTATAAATAGTGCTAACGGTTTCGGATGGTGACGAAACGGGAATATGTTGCCCTTTAAAATTATTTAATTTAAATAACAAGCCATTATTTAACGCGTAAATACTTTCATCAGCTACCTGCAACATAGCTGTAACATTATTTACGGTAGCATTACTAAGCTTTATTGTTTTAAAAGTTTTACCGTTAAAAACAGAGATGCCGTAATTTGTACCGGCCCAAATGTTGCCCGCCTTATCGCACAATAACGAATTTACATCATTAGATACCAGGCCTTCCTGTGCGGCATAACCTGTAAATTTTCTTCCGTCAAATTTGCTTATACCGCCTTCTGTGGCTATCCACAATTGCCTGTACCTATCCTGACAAATATAACCGCATTGCGATTGTATCAAACCGTCTTCAACCGTCCAGTTTACAAAATTGTATTTTTGGCAAAAGCCTGTTAAATAAAAAAAGAGAATAAAAGATATAGCTACCAGCCTGGCCATGAATACATTTAAATGAATGTTCTAATTTAAGAAGTAGAAATGGATTTAAATAATTCTTTCATTTTATGTTTCGTTGCCTCAACTTCCTTAATAACTTCTGGAGTTCCATTGGACATTCTAACATCTTCCTCCATATTTTCTAAAGTGGTAAGAATGCCTTCTTTAAAAGCTTTTTGTGCATATAAACCTGCATATTTTGTTTTTTGTTTTGAGAAGGATATGAAATCAACAGCTGCTTTTTCAAAGGTTGACATACTGTTACAATGCTTTAAAAATTGCGCATAAACATCCATAAATTCAAATAAAGAATAGCTTGTAAAGTTTTCTGAAGCTTTAGTAAAGAAAGATTGGTTCTCATCAGTTCCCTTATCTGCATAAGTGTAAGCAATACTTAAAAGCACAGCTTTGTTTTTTTCATTTTCAAAATTCTTTATTTTTTGAAATGCCAAAGTAGAATTTGTTTTTGCAATTGATCTGATAGCCGCAGATAAAATAGCGTATGATTGTTCATTCAATGAATTTTCATATAGGCTTGTAAGATCATTCCCGCTGTAATTATCGCCTAAAAAACGAAGCGCAGTTGCTCTTACATTTGTATTTTTGTCAGAGGTAGCAATTTTTGTAATAGTTGGCCTTAATTCATTTTCTTTTTGTTTTGCAATTGTTTCTAAAGCAAAAACAGCAAAACTTCTTAGCTCAAACCAACTGTCTTTTTCGGCTGCTTTTAAGAATAATTCCATTACACCGGGCTCATTTAATTTTGTTTTTAAATTATTTAAAGCTTCCAACCTATCGCCGTAAAGCGGCGCATGTTCATATTGAAAAATAAATTCTCTTGTTGAGCGATTAAAATTTCTATCACTTAATAATTGCCTTTCTGCATCAAAGTTTACAAGATCGGGTTCAGAAGGAACTAAGAATTTAAACTCCTGGTTATTTTCAGTGATCACAATTCTTTTTCTTTCTTTTGTTCCGTTAAAATAAATATCTACATCTACCGGTAGTGTATACAATGGTGTTTCTTTCAAATCCTGCTCTTGTTTTACAGTTAGTTTTAATGTTTTTGTAGCTGCATCGTAAGCATTAGTGAAGGCAATTTTAGGATGGCCTTTTGCCATGAACCATTGGTTAAAGAACCAGTTAAGGTCTTCACCTGTAATTTCTTCAAAAGCAAGACGCAGATCGTGGATCTCTGCATTTTTAAATTTATTTTTTTCTAAATATAATTTCAAGGATGCAAAAAATGCTTTATCGCCGGTGTATTTTCTAAGCATGTGTAAGATCTGTCCGCCTTTGTTATAGCTATAAGCATCAAACATGTCTTCGCGGTTATCATAATCAAAACGGATCATGTCTACCTGCTTATCAGCACTTGCAAAATATCCCATTTTAGATTTGTAGCTGTGCGCATCCGCAGCATCTCTGCCATATTTATATTCTTCCCAAAGGTACTCGCCATAAGTTGCAAAGCTTTCATTTAATGGCAAATTACTCCAGCTTTCTGCAGTAACAAGGTCGCCAAACCATTGGTGAAATAATTCGTGTGAAATAACATCTTCACCTTTTTTACCATCTATCATTTCGCGATCGGTTTGGTACACCATAAAATCACCATGCAATGTTGCAGTTGTGTTTTCCATGGCTCCGCTCACAAAATCTTTTACAACTATTTGCGAATACTTTTGCCAAGGATAAGGGATGCCTAATGTTCTTGAATAAAAATCGATCATCTCTTTGGTGTTTCCAAAAATACCTTTAGCATAAGGTTCATATTCCTTTTCTACATAGTAGCTTACTTCCTTGCCATTCCAGGGTGCGTCGGTTACTTTTTTAAAATCACCAACCGAAAGCATTACAAGGTATGGTGAGTGGGGCATATCCATTTGCCAATGATCGGTGCGCGTACCATCTGTGTTTTTTTTGCTGTCAGTTAAAATGCCATTTGAGAGTGTTGTGTATTTATTATCAACGGTCATATAAATCTCGTTGGTCATTTTTTCATTCGGACTATCAATAGTTGGAAACCATCCTGAATTGCCCATGGTTTCGCCTTGTGTCCATATTTGTGGCATTTTATTTTTATCTTCTCCTTTGGGATTGATAAAGAACATGCCTTTATCATCAGTAATGGCATCACTGCCTCCATTCACTAACTCATCCGGCTTTGCCGTATAATTTACTTTTACAATGTATTTTTCTTCTGCTGTAAATTCCCTACCCAGATCTATCTTAATAGTATCGTTCTCGTATTTATAAGAAGCGTTTAGTTTTATTTGAGCAGCAGCTTCTACAGGTTTGCCTGTGTTGCTTTTTTTACTTAGGTCAAATACTTCAACCGAATGTATATCCATACCTCTTGCATTCAACTCTATTTTATGACTTGCATTAAAATAAGGTTTTGCTGTAATGTAAGCAGTACCTATTACCTGCGATTTGTTCCAGTCAAATTTCACTTCCAGTTTGGTGTGTATGATATCAGTTACACGTGTATTAGTGGCACGATATGCTTTTTTTGGTGTGTCGTGTGAGTAAGCTGTTGTAATAATGAGGCCAAAAATTAAAACGAATACTAATTTACTTGTTTTCATAATGGTGAGATTTATGATCAAAGTTATTAAATACACCCTAGGGTTTTATCACGCATTTAGGGGGATTTTTAAAGAAAAAAAACCGTGACCCTCTTGCAGCCAGGACCACGGTTAAAGTGCACATGAAAAAATAATTTACGATTAAGGTATCTTTTCAGATGTAAAGTTAAGCGATAATTATTACGATTTCATACCCCAAAGCGGGGGATTTTTAATAAAATGCAGGGTTTTAACATTTACTCTTTTTTACAACACCCATCCAGTTTTGCAATACCCGCAGGGTCTGCTTTAACATCATCAGCGTCGTAGCCCATTTTTGAGATATAAGCTTTTATCTTTTCAAGATCTGTTTTGCGTGTATCATAGATCACTTTAATGGTATTTGCTTTAGGATCAATTTCAACTGTTTTAATGCCGTTTTGATTATATAGTTCTTTATTGAACTTATCGCCGCAGGTTTCGCATTGTTTGCAATGGTCGCAATATATTTGAGTTTTAATTATTGCTGTTTCAATTTTCTTAGCTTTTTGTGCGAACGAAATAGAAGGAGTTAAAAATATTAAGAAAAAACCTGCTGCGATGGTTAAAATTTTATTGATTTTCATAATATGAATTTAATGAATAAAATCTAATAAACTTTGCAATAATAGTGTTTTAGAATTCTTTAACCAAAGGGTAGGTTTTAGTTATTTGCCAGAAAAGTATTTATCTCTCTAAAATATTGTTCCTCTGCATCGAGCCAGCCGTAATGTTTGCAATTATCCATTATTACAACTTTTGAGTTTTGAAATGCTTTTTGCGCTTTAATGGCTGTTCTTTCTTCAATAATATCCTGTTTGCCTTGTATGATCAAAACCGGTTTTTTAAAATCTTTTAAGCGTGTAGCGCAATTAAAATTATTTACAGACATATCATTCCATAAAACGCTATTTATTTGCGGCCTGCCTTGTGTTAATCTTTCTGCAATTATTGGAATATATTTTTTGTCAAACACATAGGCCGGTGCCAGGTGTTTCCCTCTTTGGTATTTTGCAAAATAGCTTGTATCTCCATTACTTATTTTATTTGTCCAGTAATTAACCGAATCGGCATTGCTTGCAGAATTAATATTTGTGCTCACATAATCCAAAAGTTCAAGATCAATACCGCCGGATGAAGATAAAATAATGCCGTCGATACTTTGAGGATACTTTGTTGCATAATAAGAAGCGAGCATGCCTCCAAACGAATGCCCAAGAACGAACCATTTTTTTATTTTTAATTCTTTGCGTAAACATTCAATATCTTCTATCATCAGATCAATTGTAATGGTTGCAGAATCAATTTTTGAAACTTCTGATTTGCCGGTACCGCGTTGATCGTAAATAATGGTTTTGTTTTTTTTGGATAGCTTTTGCGCTAAGCCGGCAAAACCATTGCTATTCATACCCGGCCCACCGTTAATTATTAAAATTGGCTTGCCTGTACCAAACGTTTTGTAATAAGTTGAAACGTTGTTACATTTTGCAAAACCTTCTTGTTGCGCTTTTAATAAAACAAACGATGAGAAAAATAGAAATGATAGAATGTAACGCATGATGTTTTTTATAAAATTAAAAATAAAACAGGGTAGCGGTATAACCCCAAACGGGGGATACATTTTACGCCCTACGGGCTACCAATATTGCGTCCCTACGGGACTTTAGTACCGAGTTGTATTACAGGTTTACCAATGTTTTATCCCTACGGGATAATTAAATTTAGCTCATTATTTAATAAAACAATTTCTTCAATACTATAAAATGTAGCTTGATACGATCTTATGGTGGTGTATTTTTGTTTTAGTAATCCCGCTAGGGATTTAAGATCGGTAACGAAGTAAAAAAACAATAAAGTCCCGTAGGGACGATACAATATGGCAAATACCTATACGCAAATACATCTGCAATTTGTTTTTGTAGTAAAATATCGCGCAGCAGCGATTCATCCTTCGTGGAAAAACGAATTATATAAATACATTGCAGGAATTGTACAAGCTAATAAACATAAAGTTATTGCTATAAACGGAATGCCAGATCATATTCATTTATTAATTGGATTAAGGCCTTCACAATCAATTTCTGATCTGATGCAAGATTTAAAAGGAAGTTCATCAAAATGGATCAATGATAACAAACTCATAAAAAACAGGTTTGAGTGGCAGGAAGGTTATGGCGCTTTTTCTTATAGTAAATCACACTTAAAACGTGTTATTGCTTATATTGAAAACCAGGAAGAACATCATACAAAAAAATCGTTTATTGAAGAGTACACTGATTTTTTGAATGAGTTTGAGATAGAATATAACGAAAGATTTATTTTTAAAGAGTTGATTTGATCAATCATCCATCCCGCACAGCATAAAACCAAGCAAGGGTTGGCACTTATCAGTGCAGGAAGAATAGAATTCTCCTTCTACCTTATCGCCTGATGGAGAGGTCTTGCCCCAATAGAATTCTGCTATGCTTATTGGCTTTAAATTATTTACAGCTGCATAGTTTAATAATTTTGGCGCGCAACAATCGCCGGTGCCGTTTGGAATGCCTTTTTCAATATTGAAAGCAGCGTTTAAAGCTCTTTTTTCTTTTTTAAAATTGGTTACCTCATACAGAAAAAAAAGTTCGGTTAGTGTTCTTTGTGAGATCATTTTTCTTTCTTCTACTTTTAATTTCCATTCATCGGAGTTTTTTTCTAATGTTTGAATATGGTTTGTTAAAGGATGGATCTCTGAATTTCCTTTTTCTACAATTTGCATAAAGGCTCTTTCATTTGCTAAATGAGGTACCCAGCCTTCCACATTCCACACACCATTGTAGGTAGAAGAGAAGGCTTTTAAAATAACTTCGTTGCCTGAAGCATCTTCGCAAACTAAAACACCAAACATTTTTCCTCCAATTTCAGCATATAAATGTTGTGTTGATAAACGGGAATCTTTGCCATCATCAATACAATGCTGCGTTTTAAATTTTTTAATTAGCTCGTCACAAATTTTAATTGCTTTTTGTGAAGGAAGAGAATGTTCTTTTTCACAAGAAAGACAATAACCCGAATAAGAAAGTTCTTTATGCATTTGCTATAGCTTCAAGATCCATTAAGTGCCCACACTTAAAATGCCCTAACGGACAAGCCTTATAACCATGTAAGCCGCAGGGGCGGCATTTTAACTCATTTACACCCATTGTTTTTGAGTTATCAGAAAGCGGACCAAAGCCAAATGCAGGAACGGTTGAAGTGAAAAATGCTGTTACAGGCGCATTAACAGACGATGCTAAATGCAATGGGGCGCTATCGTTCACATAGTTCATTTTTGCTTTTTGCATTAAAGCACAAGATTGAAGTAAAGTTAACTGTCCGGCAAGTACTGTTATATTTTTATGAGTTGCTGCTATTTTTATTTCTTCACATAATTGTTTATCGCCCGGTGCGCCTAAAAAATAAATGGTTGTATCTGCTAAAGTTTTATTACATAACTCTATCCATTTTTCTCTTGGCAATTGTTTGGTGAACCAAACAGAAGCCGGAGCCATGCAAACATACGAACTTGTTTGAAATGGTTTTACTATTTCAAGATCAGTAGATGCGGGGTATAATTTTGGTTTAAAGACTTTTGTATCGGTAAAATCTTCTATTAATTGATTATAGCGTTCGGTTTCGTGTGTGCCATTGCCAATAATATGTTTGGTGTTAAAATTAAACATAAACGAGAATGGATTCTCTTTAAAACCTGCGGTATGCTTTGCTCCTGAAAAGGCTGTTAAAAACCCGGAGCTGGCATAACGGTGGCAATTAATTACACAGTCGTATTTGTTTTTTCTTATTTGCGATAAAATGCCGAAAAGATTTTTGATCTTATTTTCTTTTTTATTCCAAACCAAAAGCTGTTTTAAACAAGGATGATTCTCATAAATGCTTTCATTTCCTTTTCTAACTAAAACACTAATGTTTGCTGTAGGAAAATAGCTATGCAGTTTTTCTAAAAGGCTTGATGCCAAAATAGCATCGCCAATAAAAGCGGTTTGTATTACAAGTATGTTCTTAAACTCTGCCAATTAACCGTGAATTGTTTCCTGTTTACCATAACTTTGCAAGATCTTTGCTTCATGCTCTAACCATTGCTGCCAGTGTGCATTTACATCTTCGGTAGCATTGCCGTATTTTCTTGCAAAGTTTAAAAACATGGTATAATGTCCGGCTTCGCTTATCATTAATTCGCGATAAAATTCACGAAGATCAGGATCATTTATATTTTCAGATAAGATCTTAAAACGCTCACAGCTGCGGGCTTCTACCATGGCTGAAAATAAAAGACGATCAATTAACGCAATTTCTTTAACATGACCTTTGCGCATAAATTTATAAAGCTCAAGCACGTATTCATCTTTACGCTCGTAACCCAATTTAAAACCACGCTCTTTTATTTTTTGATGCACCATTTCAAAATGCGTTAATTCTTCTTTGGCAAGACTTACCATTTCGTCAACAATTTCGGGATGATAGGCATAGCTGATCATGATTGAAATAGCATTGGTGGCTGCTTTCTGTTCGCAATAAGCATGATCGGTAAGGATCTCTTCAATATTCTTTTCAACTATGTTAACCCAGCGAGGGTCTGTTTCGAGTTTTAAACCTAACATGTTATTAAAATTTACAGACTGCAAGTTACGGATAAAAACTTTTATTTAATATTACAACGTGAATCAATACGGAAAATTATATTTATTGCCGGTTCCTATTAATGAGGACAGCGAGAATAATTGTATACCTGAATATAATTTTTCAATAGTAAAAGGCCTCACCAATTTTATTGCCGAAGATGCCAAAACAGCGCGCAGGTTTTTAAAATGGTTTGGGTATCCAAAAATTGAAATGGCAGAAATTCTTTTACTGAACGAGCATACCAAAGGCAATACTGTTGCAGAATTGTTACAACCTTTATTTGAAGGTAAAGATGTGGGCCTGATGAGCGATGCGGGCTGTCCCGGTATTGCAGATCCGGGAGCCGAAGTAGTTAAATTGGCTCACCAAAAAAATATTGAAGTAATTGCCTTAACCGGTCCCAGTTCTATTGTATTGAGCATTATGGCAAGTGGCTTTAACGGACAAAATTTTGCTTTTGTTGGATATTTGCCCATAGATAAACCCGTTAGAGCAAAACGCTTAAAGGAGCTCGAAATGCTTGCTGTTAAACATAAGCAGGCACAATTTTTTATTGAAACACCTTATCGTAACGATCAGTTACTGGAATCGTTATTAAACACCTTATCTCCCGAAACACTTGTATTTATTGGTAAAGATCTTACCGGCCCAGATCAGTTTATGCAAGCTAAAACTGTTTTTGAATGGAAAACCTCTGCAAAGCCTGTGATCAATAAAGTGCCGGTAGTATTTGGGATATATAAGTAAAACTTAACCACTAAGCACACAAAGGTTTTTCACAAAGACCACTAAGAAAATTTTACTTTGCGAACTTTGTGCCTACTTAGAGATCTTTGTGGTTAAGTCGCTATTAAAAACCAACTGTTAAAAACACAGCTTAGTTCAGCTCAATTCAATTTGCTTTAATGTTTCCTTTGTATAGATGAATTTTTTGGCTTTTATACAATCAAAGCACAACCTTATTTTTAAGCTGGCCATCGTACTTGTTTGTTCGGTTTGCATTACATTACTGCTTCCAAATAAGCAGGTAAAAGGCCATAGAGTTGGTTCTTTTGACGCTATTTGGGCTAGCCCTGATCTTATTGCCGAAGATGATTTCTTTTTAAAAAAGACAGATGAAGAAATAGCTGCTGAAAAAAAAATAATTGAAAAAGAGGCGCCTTTATTCTTTACCAACGTAAACGATGAAAAAACAGAAAAGCTAAAAGAACTAGAGCTTTTAAAACAAAATGATAATAAGCTTTACCTAATTGTTAAGCCTTTAATTGATAGTGTTTACAAACGCGGCGTAATTGAAAGTATTGATACCAGCTTTTACCAAAAACCAATATTTATTGCTAATGGAAATTTTGCAGAAGCAGGTATTTATTTTGATTTTTTTACAATAAAAACCGCAGCAGAATTTATTGAGGTGGCTTTAAAAAATAATAAGGTCGAAAATTTTAATTATGCCACCTACTTAAGTATAAATTATTTTTTAAATAAAGAAAAGACAAGCCTTTATCTTGATTCAAAATTAAATCAATTATCTATGTACAAAACAGCCGTGCTCTCCGGCCAGGTACTTGTAAAGCGGGGCGAGGCTCTAACTAATAATAAGCGTTTTTTAATTAACCATTATTTCTATTTACAAAACGTTAATGGCAGCCCATCGTTTATGAAAATGTTTTTTAGCTGGTTGCTCGTATTTTTAATCTTAATTGTTTTGTTGTGTTATTTATTGTTTTTCAGGAAACAAATTTTCGGGCAAAATAAACAGATCGTTTTTTTATATCTTATTGTTATTGTATCTGTAATTTCTACATACATTTTTTCAAGATACGGTTTGTTGGTGTTGGCATTACCTTTTGCTTTGGTGCCAATAACGGTAAGAGTTTTCTTTGACAGCAGAACTGCGTTATTTTCTCATTTGATAGTAGTGTTGATATGCAGTTTATTTATGGCCGATAAACTGATGTTTGTATTATTGCAACTTTTATCAGGCATTGGTACACTGTTTGCGATAGCTGAAATGCGCAAACGCCAGCAAATAATTAACGCTGCCGCATTGGTTTTTGTATTTTATGTTATCATTTTTATAAGCTATCAAATTGGTTTTGGTACACCGCAGCTGGTTAAAAAACTAAGCGTTTATGTGCCGTTTGCAGCAAGCTCTGTATTGGTGCTGCTGGCTTATCCAATTATTTTGTTAACCGAAAAAATATTTGGCTTTATTTCTGATTTTAAATTGTTAGAATTATGTGACCTAAATCAACCTTTATTAAGGCAGCTTTCTCAGGATGTGCCGGGTACCTTTCAGCACAGTTTACAGGTAGCCAATTTAGCTGAAGAGGCTATTTATTATATTGGCGGTAATACCCTTTTAGTAAGAACAGGAGCCATGTATCACGACATTGGGAAGTTGCAGAACCCTAATTTTTTTACCGAGAACCAGGCAAAAGGCTATAGTCCGCACCAGGAAATGGAGCCATTAGAAAGCGCAAAGATCATTATTAACCATGTTATTGCAGGTGTAGAACTTGCAAAAGCGCACAAATTACCCGAACAGGTAATTGATTTTATAAGAACACACCACGGCACTACATATGTAGGCTATTTTTTAAACATTATGAAACAACAGTCAGGGCCAGAAGCTGTAAATGAAAGTGAGTTCAGGTATCCAGGGCCAATACCTTTTAGTAAGGAAACAGCGGTATTAATGATGGCCGATGGAGTAGAAGCTGCCTCAAGAAGCTTAAAAACCCACGATGCCTTGTCTATAAATGAACTGGTGGATAACATCATTGACTTTAAAATACAGCAAAATCAATTTATTAATTCAGATATAACGTTTAAAGATATTACTACTATAAGAAAAATCTTTAAGAAACGCCTAATGAATATTTACCACGCAAGAATTGAGTATCCTGTGTAGCTTTTGTGTTAATAGTTGCCTTAAAATTAATATATTTGTAATATAACTATGAGAAACCTTATTCTATTTTTTTTATTTGCAGTAGTACTTTCCTCATGCAAAATATTTAAGTCTAACTTAATGTTAAAAACACCTAAAGATTATTCTTATGATAAACTTATAGATTCATTGGGTAGAATGGATTATAAGATCGCTGCAAATGATGCTATTCAATACCGTATCTATCCAAACGATGGATTTAAATTAATTGACCTTGCAAATTCGGGTAATCAAATATTAAGAAGTGATCTGGATGTAGTTGTTGAAAGTGATGGTAATGTTAAAATGCCTTTGGTTGGCAGATTGCCTGTTGCCGGTTTAACTTTAAAAGAAGCCGAAAAGTTAATGGAAGAAAAATATGCTGAGTTTTACGTTAAGCCATTTGTTAGCCTTAAAATTATTAATAAGCGTGTAATTGTTTTTCCTGGAAATACAGGTCAGGCAAGGGTTGTACCACTAACTAACAATAATACTACCGTAATGGAAGCTATTGCTGCGGCTAATGGTATACCGGAAGATGGAAAAGCCTATAAGGTAAAATTGATAAGAACCAATCCTGATCCCACACAAAAGCCTTACGTATATTTGATGGATCTGTCCAGGATAGAAGGAATTACTTATGGCTATTCAAAAGTTCAGGCAAGCGATATTATTTATGTTGAGCCGCGTTACAGACCATTTAAAACACTGGTTACCGAAATTGCACCATTGCTTACTTTAGTTACAACCGCTTTGATCCTGGTTCAATTTTACAGATTAAGATAAGATGTTAGATCCTCAGGTAGAATCAACAAATAACCAGTTAAAAGATATTACCGAAAGGTTTAATACCAATTTTGATATTGGTGTTATTGCCTTTTTATTCAATAAAAGCAAGATCTTTATTATCCTTTTCTTTTTAATAGCATTTTCCGGTGCATTTTTATATTTAAGATACAGCCAGGAGATATTTGAATCAAAAGCCGTATTACAAATTAACGATGCAAATAAAGCTGATGAGATCTTAAAGCTTAATAGTATGGATAATAATAACAATCTTGTTGCCGAAGCTATTGAGCAAATAAAATCAAAAGTATTTTTAAAACGTATAGTTGAAAAATTAGATATAAGCGTTAATTATTTTAGCGAGGGCACTTTTAAAAGCAATGAGCTTTACCACAAATCACCTTATCTTATTAAAATAAACTCAAAGCCCGGCACACCTTATGAGCAAAAAATTTATGTTGAATTAAATGCAGCGCATAATGGTGGGATCTTAAAAATTGGTAATAAAGCCATAAAATTTGATATTAATACCTGGCTTAAAACAGATGAGTTTGATATTAATATTTTTATTAATCCAAAATTAAATAAAGAGGAAGTTAACGAACTTATTAATGGAAATAACGCACTTTATTTTGTGATTTCGAACGTAGATGCTGTGACATCTATTTTGCAGGGTAAGCTGGAAGTAAGATTGCTTAACGATCTTGCAAAAACAATATTGATCAAGGTGCAGGATGTTAACTCACTTAAATCAACTGATATTGTAAACGCAATAAGTGAAGAATACCTTACCTACGATGTAGAAAGAAAAAGCGAGAGTTCCCGCAATATCTTATCATTTATCGATACGCAGCTGGGTGTGGTTTTTAACGATCTTAAAAATACCGAAGGTGACCTGCAAAAATTTAAAATGGAGAAGAATTTAAGCGAGAAGAATTTATTGCTCAATTCCGATCTTGTAAGATATTCGTCGGTAGAAGAACAATTGCTGAATGTAGAGATGGAGGAGAAGATCATTACCGAAATTCAAAACAATATAAACAAAAATAAAGGAGTTGATATTTATCAGTTGATCTCACTTATATCGGGTACCGAATATGAAAACCTTATAAAGGATATTACTTCTAATATTCAAAAGCTTTTGGTAGAAAAAGAGAATATGCTTTATGCGGTAACACCTAGTTCTGAAAATATTAAGCAAATAAATTATCAGATAGAGACACAGAAGAAATTATTAATGGAAAGTCTTGACGCGGTAAAATTAAAATACAAGACAAAGTATAAGAATTTGCTGGAAAAATCAACTGATTTTAAATCAAAACTTGGTCAAAATCCCGAAGACGAAGTAGAGTTTTCACGCCTTAGCAGGTTATACACCATTAGCGAAAAATATTACACCATGTTATTGGAAAAGAAAACAGAATTCTCAATTTCAAAAGCCGGTTATGTATCTAAGAACATTATTTTGGAAAAGGCCCTTGGTGTTGGTGCAAAAGTATCGCCTAACCGCAAAACAGCTTTAATAATTGCGTTTTTAGCTTCGGTACTTTTATCAATGGGCCTTGTATTTGTAAGATACATCTTCCACGATAAAATTTATTCTTTAAAAGATATTACGCGTTATTCTTCGGGCAATATTGCATTGTTAGGCGTTGTTCCAAAATATCAAAGTGTTATCCCTGTTTCTCAATTGATAGTTGATAAAAATCCAAAAGCCATCATTAGTGAAGCCTTTAGATCAATCCGTTCAAATCTTACATTTATTGATGCCAGCGAAGGGCCAAAGATCGTTTCTATTACATCAACTATTAGTGGTGAAGGTAAAACCTTTGTGGCTATAAATATTGCCGGTATATTGGCTTTTACGGGTAAAAAAGTTGTTATTATTGATTTGGATATGCGTAAACCAAAAATCCATAAAGGTTTTGGTGTGCCAAATAATTTTGGTATGAGCACAATTTTAACTGGCATTAGTCAGCTGCACGATTGTTTTAATGATAGCCCAATGGATAATTTAAAATTCATTACCGCAGGGCCTTCACCTCCAAATCCATCTGAACTTATATTGAGTAAAAAGCTTGCTGAGGTAGTTGAAGAACTTAAAAAACAGTTTGATTATATTGTAATAGATAATGCACCGGTTGGTTTGGTTACCGATGGTATTGAAACTATTAAAATGGCCAATTATCCTATCTACGTTTTTAGGGCAGGTTACTCAAAAAAAATGTTCACACAAATATTAGACAGGCTTAAGAATGAAACAAAAATTCACAATTTAGCTGTTGTGTTAAATGATGTGGATATTAGCAGAAAGATATACAGTTATAACTACGGTTATGGCTATGGTTATGGCTATGGCTACGGTAGTGGCTATTACAGCGATGACGAGAAATTTAATAAACGTACAAAAAGAAAAATGAATTAATGGAAGTAACAGAAACTGAATTAAAAGGATTATTTGTTCTTAAACCAAAAGTATTTGAAGACGAAAGAGGTTATTTTTTTGAAAGTTATAGCAAAAAATTATTTAAAGATGCAGGGTTGGATCTTGATTTTGTTCAGGATAATCAATCTCTTTCGCAAAAAGGAGTATTACGCGGCATGCATTTTCAAAATCCGCCACACGCGCAGGGTAAGCTGGTAAGAGTTATTACAGGCGCAGTTTTAGATGTTGTTGTTGATATAAGAAAAGATTCAAAAACATTTGGTAAATGGTACGGTTTGGAATTGACAGAAAAAAATAAATGGATGATGTATGTGCCACCGGGTTTTGCTCACGGTTTTTTAACTTTAGAGAACAATACTGTTTTTTCATATAAATGCACTAATTTTTACAATAAGGCATCAGAAGGTTGTTTGTTGTGGAATGATAAGGATGTTAACATTAACTGGAATTTTGATAAGCCTTTGCTTTCTGCAAAAGATCTTGAAGGCAAATCTTTTAAAGATCTTGAAAGTATGTTTTAAAAAATGACGTTTAATTATCCCATAGTACTTACATCGTTATTTTTTCTTTGCTTTATTTTTTCTTTACTGATCAATTACATTTTGTTGCGCTTTGCACAAACGCTTGGTATCAGGAATAAAGAAGAGTTTCAGGCACGATGGAATAATAATGCCAAACCTGCTTTAGGGGGCATTTCGTTTTATGTGATATTTTTATTTTCATTTATTTTTACTTTACTCTTACCGCACAGCGATTTTAGATTTAATCTCCAAATAGTAGGCATACTCATTGCTGCAACACTGGCATTTTTAATGGGTTTGGCCGATGATGCTTTTAATACACAGCCCTTATTAAAATTTTTAACGCAGGTGTTTTGTGCCTTTATTATTATTTTTTCGGGGCATAGCGTTGTTATTTTCGAAAATCAATTTATCAATTATCTTATTACTATTTTTTGGGTAGTAGGCATTATGAACTCCATAAACATGTTGGATAATATGGATGGCATTACCACTATTGTTTCTATTGTAATTGGTTTGTTTATTGTGGCCTTAAACATTTCTTTATTTAATACAGGCAGTTACTCCACAACATTAAATTTGGGTGTTTTAGGGGCTTTATTTGGCTTTTTGGTATATAATTTCCATCCTTCAAAAATGTTTATGGGCGATACAGGAAGCCAATTTTTGGGTTTGTTTTTAGCCGTTATGGGTATTGATAATTGCTGGAACAATCCAAACTCGCATGTATTGGGCAATTTTCCTTTGCTTAATATTGTTTTGGTTATTTTGGTTTTCTTAATTCCTTTAACGGATACTTTTACAGTAGTATTTAACCGCCTCAGAGCAGGCCGTTCGCCATTTGTAGGCGGTAAAGATCATACAACGCATCATTTATTTTTTAAAGGTATTACTGAAAAAAGAATAGCGATCTTATACTTTTTAATAAGCTCAATTGGGGCTATTTTGGCTTATTTATTAGTATTTCGCTTTAGTTATGCACTTTTTTACGGTTCTGTTTTTTACATTCTTTTGGTATTTGTATCTTTATATGTAAATACCATTATTCATAAGAAGTGAGCGGTAAACGAACATTCCAACAATTTATTTTCAAACTCAATTTACCATCCTTAACGGTTGCGTTTTTTGTGGTGTTTGTTGCGCTTTTTGTTTTCCTTAAGGTTTACATTATCGAGCCATCGTCAAACCTGCTTTCATACAGTAACAACAATCAAAATGTATTAGGCCTCAACATCCCGTCAAACCTCGAATTTTGTGGTGAAAAGATACCTGCCAATAGTTTGGCCATAAAGGAAGATCTGGAGCAGGAATTTTTCAATAACAAACATTGGCAAGCCAGTTCGGGCAGCCTTTTTGCAAAAGCGCAAAAATGGTTCCCTTACATTGAGCCAATCCTAAAGCAGCAGGGCGTTCCGGATGATTTTAAATATGTTGCTGTAATAGAAAGTCATTTGTCAAATGTTGTATCTCCGGCCGGGGCTGCGGGTTTCTGGCAATTAATGCCTGCATCTGCAAGAAATTATGACCTGGAAGTGAATGAATTTGTGGATGAGCGATTAGATGTAGAAAAGGCCACACGTGCGGCTTGCAGGCATTTTAAAGATGCTTATGCCTTGTTTCATAACTGGACACTCTCGGCAGCGGCATATAATCTTGGCATTGGCGGCATTCAAAATGCTTTAAAAAAACAAAACAGCGATAGTTATTACGATCTGATGTTGAACAGCCAAACCGGAAGCTTTGTTTACCGTATTCTAGCTTACAAAACACTACTTTCAAACCCGGCACATTTTGGAATAAAAAAGAAAAAACTGGTATATTTTTCTAAAATTCCGCTAAAAACTTTTAAGGTTGATTCAACAGTAACAAATATTGCCAACCTGGCCAAAGAAATGGGCTGCAATAAAACCGTTTTAAAGCTTTATAATCCCTGGTTATTGGGTGAGTCGTTACAAAATCCTGATGGTAGGGTTTACGAGTTCAAGATCCCCAAAAATCAAAAAAGTGACTATTCGTCATACATTCGCGATTTGATTGGCGAAGATGGGGTGGTAAACGAGGATAAGGAAGTGTTAAAATTCCCCGAAAATCCGGTTCAGGATTCGTTAAAAATCAATTAAATTTGCGGTCTAAAATTTTTGAGTGAAAGTCAATTTTTTGTGAAGTTTTTCACAATTTCGACGTATTCATAAAAAAAATTGTTCAAAACTCAAAAATAATTGAATAAAAATGTTGTGTGTTGAAAATCTTTTCCTATCTTTGCCCTCCCTAAAAAAGGGAAACAGCTGAAAACCAATAATATCAAGTAATACAAAGGATTTAAAATGCCTACAATACAGCAATTAGTAAGAAAAGGTCGCACAAAACCGACCAATAAGAGCAAATCGGCCGCTTTGGACTCATGTCCACAACGCCGTGGTGTATGTACCAAGGTGTACACTACAACCCCTAAGAAACCTAACTCTGCTATGCGCAAGGTTGCAAAGGTTCGTTTAACTAACAAGCAAGAGGTTATTGCCTATATTCCGGGTGAAGGTCACAATTTGCAAGAGCACAGTATCGTATTGGTACGCGGTGGTCGTGTAAAAGACTTACCGGGTGTACGTTACCATATTGTTCGTGGAAGCTTAGACACTGCAGGTGTTGAAGGCCGTAAACAACAACGTTCTAAATACGGTACAAAACGTCCTAAAGCGGGTGCTGCTGCAACTCCAGCTAAGAAAAAATAATAAGAATTAGTAGAAATAGTATACAATGAGAAAAGCCAAAGCAAAGAAACGCGTTTTATTACCTGATCCGATTTATAACGATACATTGGTAACCCGTTTTTTAAATAACTTAATGTACGATGGTAAGAAAAATACCGCGTCAAACATTTTTCATGATGCAATTGAGATCGTAGCTAAACGTACGAGCGAAGATGGATTAGAAGTTTGGAAAAAAGCATTAGCAAACGTAACACCTCAGGTTGAGGTTCGTTCACGTCGTGTGGGTGGTTCAACTTTCCAGATCCCTTCTGAGATCCGTCCTGATCGTAAAGTATCTATGGCTATGAAATGGTTAATATCGTATTCTCGTAAGCGTAACGAAAAATCAATGGCTCAAAAATTAGCCGGCGAGATCGTTGCTGCTTCAAAAGAAGAAGGTGCTGCTTTTAAAAAGAAAGAAGATATCCATAAAATGGCAGAAGCAAACAAAGCATTTTCACACTTTAGATTCTAATAAATAAAATGAGCGACTTACGTTATACAAGAAATATTGGGATTGCTGCCCACATTGACGCCGGTAAAACAACTACTACTGAGCGTATTCTATATTATACTGGTGTAAACCACAAAATTGGTGAGGTGCATGATGGTGCTGCAACAATGGATTGGATGGCACAAGAGCAAGAGCGTGGTATTACTATTACTTCGGCTGCAACAACTTGTTTCTGGAACTACCGTGATAATAAATACAAAATTAACATTATTGATACACCGGGCCACGTGGATTTTACCGTTGAGGTAAACCGCTCGTTACGTGTATTAGATGGTTTAGTGTTCTTATTCTCTGCTGTTGATGGTGTTGAGCCTCAATCTGAGACTAACTGGCGCTTAGCTGATAATTACAATGTTACCCGTTTAGGATTCGTAAATAAAATGGATCGTCAGGGCGCTGATTTCTTAAACGTTGTAAAACAAACAAGAGAAATTTTAGGTGGTAATGCAGTTCCATTGCAATTACCAATTGGTGCTGAAGAAACTTTCGTTGGTGTGGTTGATTTGATCAACAACCGCGGAATGGTATGGAACGAGGAAGATAAAGGTATGACTTATAAAGTTGTTCCTATTCCTGAAGATATGAAAGAAGAAGTAGCAGAGTGGAGAGAGAAAATGTTGGAAGCTGTTTCTGAATTTGATGATAAAATTATGGAGAAATTCTTTGAAGCTCCTGAAACTATCACTGAAAGAGAAGTATTAGACGCATTGCGTAAAGCTTGCGTTGCAAATAAAATTGTACCAATGGTTTGTGGTTCATCTTTCAAAAACAAAGGTGTACAAACTATGTTAGACTTAGTAATGGAGTTAATGCCTTCACCTCTTGATAAAGAAGTGACCAAAGGTACTAACCCTGATACTGAAGCAGAAGTTACCCGTAAGCCGGATGCTAAAGATCCATTTACAGCTTTAGCGTTTAAAATTGCAACAGATCCTTTCGTAGGTCGTCTTTGCTTTATCCGCGCTTATTCTGGTCGTTTAGATGCAGGTTCTTATGTACTGAACACACGTTCAGGTAACAAAGAGCGTATCTCACGTATCTTCCAAATGCATGCTAATAAACAAAACCCTATTGAGTTTTTAGAGGCTGGAGATATTGGTGCAGTAGTTGGATTTAAAGATATCCGTACAGGTGATACTTTATGCGATGAAAAAAATCCAATTGTATTAGAAGCAATGAATTTCCCTGAGCCGGTGATCGGTATCGCTATTGAGCCTAAAACTCAAGGTGACTTAGATCGTTTAGGAGTGGGCTTAAATAAATTAGCTGAAGAAGATCCAACTTTCCGCGTTAAAACGGATGAAGATTCTGGTCAAACCATTATCTCAGGTATGGGTGAGCTTCACTTAGAAATTATTGTTGACCGCTTAAAACGTGAGTTTAAAGTTGAGGTTAACCAGGGTGCGCCACAAGTAGCATACAAAGAGGCTATCAACAGTTCTGTTGATCACCGCGAGGTTTACAAAAAACAATCTGGTGGTCGTGGTAAATTTGCCGATATTAAATTTACAATTGGTCCGGTTGATGCTGATTACGATCTTGCAAAAAGCGGTCCGTTACAGTTTATCAATGAAATTACCGGTGGTAATATTCCTCGTGAGTTTATCCCTGCAGTTGAAAAAGGCTTTAAAAACTCATTAAACAATGGTGTTTTAGCTGGTTATCCTGTGGTAGGTATTAAAGTAACTTTAAAAGACGGTTCATACCACGCGGTTGACTCGGATGCATTATCATTTGAGATCTGTGCCCGTAATGCTTACCGTGAGTCATTACCAAAATGTACACCGGTATTGTTAGAGCCTATTATGAAAGTTGAGGTTTTAACTCCTGAGCAAAACATGGGTGATGTAGTAGGTGACTTAAACCGTCGTCGTGGACAAATTGAAGGTATGGATTCTAAAGGTACTGCACAAGTTATTAAGGCTAAGGTACCACTTTCTGAAATGTTTGGTTACGTAACTCAATTACGTACTTTAACTTCAGGCCGTGCTACTTCAACTATGGAATTTAGCCACTATAACGAAGCTCCAAACAATATTGCTGCTGATGTTATTTCAAAAGCAAAAGGTAAAAAAACTGAAAACGCATAATTAACAAACAATAAAAATCCGTTCTTTTAACATGAGCCAAAGAATAAGAATAAAACTAAAATCATACGATTTCAACTTAGTTGATAAATCTGCTGAGAAGATCGTAAAAACTGTAAAAGCTACAGGTGCAGTGGTTAATGGTCCAATTCCATTACCAACCAACAAACGTATTTTTACAGTCCTAAAATCACCGCACGTTAACAAAAAAGCGCGTGATCAATTCCAATTATGTGCATACAAGCGTTTGTTAGACATTTACAGTTCTTCTTCAAAAACTGTTGATGCGTTAATGAAACTTGAATTGCCTAGCGGTGTTGAGGTAGAGATCAAAGTTTAACAGGATGCAGATAATACGCTGCAAACCAGTAAATTAAAATAAGTAAATTAAACAAATAAATAAAAACAAAAAATGTCAGGATTAATTGGTAAAAAAATAGGAATGACGAGCTTCTTCGATGCCAATGGCAAATACTTGCCATGCACAGTTATTGAAGCGGGTCCTTGCGTTGTTACGCAAGTAAAAACCAATGAAAAAGACGGCTACACTGCTTTACAATTGTCTTTTGATGAGAAGAAAGAAAAACACACATCAGGAGCAATGAAAAAACACTTTGAATTAGCTAAAACTACTCCAAAGCGTAAAGTTGTAGAATTCCGTCATTTCGAGGAATCAAAAAACTTAGGTGATGTTATCACTGTAGAATTATTCGCAGAAGGTGATTTTGTGGATGTTGTTGGAACCAGTAAAGGTAAAGGTTTTCAAGGTGTTGTAAAACGCCATGGATTCAGCGGGGTAGGCCACGCAAACAAATCTCACGGTCAGCACGATAGAGAGAGAGCTCCTGGTTCACTAGGTGCTTCATCAGATCCGTCAAGGGTTATGCCGGGCATGCGTATGGCCGGTAGAATGGGTGGAAATCGCAAGAAGATCCAAAACCTTGAAATCGTAAAAATTATGCCAGAAAAGAATGTGATCCTTATTAAAGGTTCAGTTCCGGGCGCAAAAGGGTCTTATATTTTAATCGAGAAGTAATCATGCAAGTAGAAATATTAAATATAAGTGGTAAAAAAACAACTAAAAAAGTTGATCTTGTAGATTCAATTTTTGCAGTAGAGCCAAACGATCATTGTATCTATCTTGATGTTAAGCAATTTTTAGCTAACCAACGTCAAGGTACTCATAAGGCAAAAGAACGTGCTGAGATTGCACGCACCACAAAAAAATTAAAAAAACAAAAAGGTACCGGTGGCGCTCGTGCCGGTTCAATGAAATCACCTGTGTTTGTAGGTGGTGGTCGCGCTTTCGGTCCTCGTCCGCGTGATTACTCTTTCAAATTAAATAAAAAGGTAAAAACATTAGCACGTGCATCAGCTTTATCATACAAAGCAAAAGATAATGCAATTACTGTTTTAGAAGACTTCAACTTCGAAGCTCCAAAAACTAAAAATTATGTTGACTTGATGAAAAACCTTAACCTGTCTGATAAAAAGACCTTATTGGTTGTAGGTGAGACAAATAAAAACGTATATTTGTCGTCCCGTAATATTCAGGGTGCAAAGGTTGTAACAGCTTCTGATTTAAATACATATGATATTTTACATGCAGAAACTCTTATCCTTGCAGAAGGTTCAATTAAAGTACTTGAAACAATTTTAAATAAGTAAGATGGAAATTTTAGTAAAGCCGATCATTACGGAAAAAATGACTGCACAAGCCGAAAAATTAAATCGCTATGGCTTTGTGGTAGCAAAAGAGGCTAATAAATTAGAAATAAAAGGTGCCATCGAAAAAATGTATGGTGTTAAAGTTGACAGTGTGAATACTCAACAATACGTTGGTAAAGTAAAAACACGTAATACTACTCGTGGTATTGCAATTGGTCGCGTTAACCGTTACAAAAAAGCGATCGTAACTTTAAAAGATGGCGAAGTAATTGATTTTTACGCAAGTATATAAATTGGAGAATTTAGATAAGTTGATCTTTAAGATCAACAGCTAAATGTCTCAACAAATCAAAAATAGAAAAAATGGGATTAAAAAAATATAGACCACTAACTCCAAGTTTAAGATACACGCTAACAGCGGATTTTAAGGAGATCACTGCAAGTAAGCCCGAGAAGAGCTTAATTGTAAAAACAAATTATTCTTCTGGTGGACGTAATAACACCGGTAAAATGACAATGCGCTATATTGGCGGTGGTCATAAAAAAGTAATTCGTGATATCGATTTTAAACGTGATAAAGACGGAATTGAAGGAACTGTAAAAACAATTGAGTACGATCCGAACCGTTCGGCACGTATTGCCCTTGTATTCTACAAAGATGGCGAAAAACGTTATATCATTGCACCACAAGGTTTAAAAGTTGATCAAAAGATCATGTCTGGTAAAGATGCTAGCCCTGAAGTAGGTAACACATTATTCTTAGCAGATATTCCATTAGGAACAATCATTCATAATATCGAATTACGTCCTGGTCAAGGTGCAGTAATGGCTCGCAGCGCGGGTTCTTACGCTCAATTATCAGCACGTGATGGTAAATATGCAATTTTACGTATGCCTTCTGGTGAGGTACGTATGGTATTAATTACTTGTAAAGCTACTGTTGGTTCAGTTTCAAACCCTGATCACAATCAAGAGGTTTACGGTAAAGCTGGCCGTTCTCGTTGGAAAGGTGTTCGTCCGCGTACACGTCCGGTAGCAATGAATCCTGTAGATCATCCAATGGGTGGTGGTGAAGGTCGCGCTTCTGGTGGACATCCACGTTCACGTAAAGGGTTACCTGCAAAAGGTTACAAAACCCGTTACAAAGCAAAAGCTTCTAACAAACACATTATCGAAAGAAGAAAAAAATAATAATTAACGTTTAATGGTCGCGGGGTTACACCCGCGATTCAAAACAAAAAACAAATAAAAATGTCAAGATCACTTAAAAAAGGCCCTTTCATCGACCACAACCTAGAAGGTAAAGTGGATAAGATGAATGCAAGCGGAAAAAAATCTGCTATCAAGACGTGGGCACGTCGTTCAACAATTCCACCTGAATTTGTTGGTCATACCTTTGCTGTACATAACGGCGCTAAATTTATTCCGGTTTACGTAACTGAGAATATGGTTGGGCATAAACTAGGAGAGTTTTCGCCAACCCGCGTATTTAAAGGCCACGCTGGTCACAATAAAAAATAATTGAAGCCATGGGAAAAAGAAAAAGACTAGTAGCCGAAAAACGCAAAGAAGAAAACAAAACAACTTACTTCGCAAAATTAAATAGCTGTCCAACATCTCCACGCAAAATGCGCCAGGTGGCGGATCTTGTAAGAGGTAAAGACGCTTATCTTGCTTTAAATATTTTAAAATTCAATACTCGTGAGGCTTCTGGCCGTTTAGAGAAATTATTGAAATCTGCAATTGCTAATTACGAATTAAAAACCGGCGCTCGCGCTGAAGAAGGTGTTTTATTCGTGAAAGAAGTAATGGTAGACAGCGCTTTAATGCAAAAACGTTTACGTACAGCGCCGCAAGGCCGTGGATACCGTATCCGCAAACGTTCAAATCATGTTACTTTAATTTTAGACACCAAAAATATTAAATAAGAAATGGGACAAAAAGTAAATCCAATAGGCTTCAGATTAGGCATCATCAAAGGATGGGATTCAAACTGGTTTGGTGGGAATAAATATGCTGATAAAATCGTTGAAGACGATACAATCCGTAACTACTTGAAAGCACGTTTAGCTAAAGGTAGCATTTCTAAAATTGTTATTGAAAGAACTCTAAAATTAATTACAGTTACTATCAATACTGCTCGTCCGGGTATCATTATCGGTAAAGGCGGTAAAGAAGTTGATAAATTAAAAGAAGAGTTAAAAAAATTAACTACAAAAGAAATTCAAATAAATATCTTCGAAATTAAACGTCCGGAATTAGATGCTCGTTTAGTAGCAGATTCTATCGCTCGTCAAATCGAAGGCCGTATCTCTTTCCGTAGAGCAGCAAAAATGTCAATGGCTAGTACAATGCGTTTAGGTGCAGAAGGAATTAAAATTAAAGTATCTGGCCGTTTAGGTGGAGCAGAGATGGCTCGTACTGAAGGTTACAAAGAAGGACGTACTCCTTTACATACTTTACGTGCTGATATTGATTACGCGGTAGCAGAAGCTCACACTTCGTACGGCCGTATCGGTATCAAAGTTTGGATCTGCCGTGGCGAGATCTTCGGAAAACGCGATCTTTCTCCAAACGCAGGTTTAGCTAAAGATAAAAAATCAAGCGGTACAGGCAGCGGTAACGACCGTCCTAATGATCGTCCAAAGTTCAACGGTAAAAAAAGAACTAAAAGAGAAGAAAAATAATATTGAATAAAAGTTCAATATTAAAACAAGATAAAATTAGAAATCATGTTACAACCAAAAAGATCAAAATATAGAAAATCTCAAAAGATGAAAATCAAAGGTGACGCAAAACGCGGACACGAATTGGCTTTCGGTTCTTTTGGAATTAAAGCAATGGACGAGTGCCGTATGACTGGACGCCAGTTAGAAGCAGCCCGTATTGCAATTACCCGTTTCATGAAACGTGAAGGCCAGGTTTGGATCCGCGTGTTTCCTGATCGCCCGGTTACATCAAAACCTGCAGAGGTTCGTATGGGTAAAGGTAAAGGTGCTCCTGAGTATTGGATGGCTCCTGTAAAACGTGGCCGTATTTTGTTTGAAGCTGAAGGTGTGCCTTTAGCTGTAGCAAAAGAAGCTTTACGTTTAGCTGCACAAAAATTACCTATCACTACTAAATTTATTGTACGTAGAGATTACGTAGAAGAAGTAGCTGCTAAATAATTGAATAACAAAACATTAAGCAAGTTTTAGTTGAACCGTTACTTTAATTAAAAAATGTTTAAAAGCCGGTAACTACCGGAAAATAAAAACAAAAAAATAAAAAATGAAAAACAAAGACATATCAGCTTTATCAGATCAAGAACTTATTGAAAAGATAAAAGAAGAAAAAGCAGGATTAAATAAAATGACATTAAATCATGCTATTTCGCCTGTAGAAAAACCGTCTGTTATCCGCGTAAACCGCAGAAACGTGGCGCGTATGTTAACTGTATTAAATCAACGTAACAAAGCATCTAAATAACATTGCTTCATGGAAGAAAGAAATTTAAGAAAAGAAAAAATTGGTGTCGTAAAAAGTAACAAGATGGATAAATCTATCGTAGTTGCTGTTATGCGTAAAGTAAAACACCCTAAATACGGAAAGTTCCTTAACAAAACCAGTACGTTCGTTGCTCATGACGAAAAAAATGAGTGTAATATTGGTGATACTGTGAAAATTGCTGAAACACGCCCTTTAAGCAAAACTAAAAACTGGCGTTTGGTTGAAGTAATGGAAAAAGTTAAATAATTAGTGTTAATCGTAATAAAGAAATTTTAAAATGATACAGAACGAATCAAGATTAACAGTAGCAGATAACAGTGGCGCTAAAGAAGTGTTGGTTATCCGCGTATTGGGCGGAACTAAAAAACGTTACGCTACAATTGGAGACAAAGTAGTAGTAACCGTAAAACATGCTTTACCAAGCGGTAACGTAAAAAAAGGTACAGTTAGTAAAGCGGTTATTGTAAGAACTAAAAAAGAGATCAGCCGTGCTGATGGATCATATATCCGTTTTGATGATAACGCAGTAGTGTTATTAAATACAACTGATGAGATCCGTGGTACACGTATCTTTGGGCCTGTTGCCCGTGAGTTACGTGATAAACAATTTATGAAAATCATCTCATTGGCACCGGAAGTGCTTTAATTAAAAGAAATTTAAGTCATGTCAAAAATAAAATTAAAAAAAGGCGATACTGTTAAAGTAATTTCTGGCGAAAGCAGAGGTACTTCAGGAAAGATCGTTTCAATTGATATCAAAAAACAACGTGCAGTTGTTGAAGGTGTTAATATGATCAGCAAAAGCGAAAAGCCAAATGCTAAAAATACTAACGGTGGTATCGTTAAAAAAGAAGGTTCTATCCATATCTCAAACTTAATGTTTGTTGAAGGTGGCAAAACCGTTCGTTTAGGTCGTAAATTAAACGAAAAAACTAAAAAATTAGAGCGTATCTCTTCAAAAACTAAGGAGGCAGTTAAATAATGGCAACAACAACCTATCAACCTCGTTTAAAAGGTAAGTACAACGAAGAAATTGTAGCAGCTTTGCAAAAACAATTTCAATATACATCATCTATGCAGGTTCCTAAATTGGAAAAGATCTGCTTAAACCAAGGTATTGGCGATGCTGTATCTGATAAAAAGATGATCGAACAAGCAGTAAAAGAAATGACCACTATTACAGGTCAAAAAGCTGTTCCAACTTATTCAACAAAAGATATCTCAAACTTTAAATTACGTAAAGGCGTTGCCATTGGTGTACGTGTAACTTTACGTGGCGATAAGATGTATGAATTCTTAGATCGTTTGATCGCAGCTTCATTACCTCGTATCCGTGATTTTAAAGGTATTAATGATAAAGGTTTTGATGGCCGTGGTAACTACACAATGGGTATTACCGAGCAGATCATTTTTCCTGAAATTGATATTGATAAAGTAAGCAAGATCCAGGGTATGGATATTACGTTTGTAACTAATGCAAATACAGACAAAGAAGCTCACGCTTTACTAACAGAATTTGGTATTCCTTTTAAAAAGAAAGAAAATAAATAATGGCAAAAGAATCGATGAAGGCCCGCGAGGTCAAACGTAAAAAATTAGTTGATAAATACGCTACAAAACGCGAAGAACTTAAAAAAGCAGGCGATTGGACAGCTTTACAAAAATTACCACGTAACTCTTCAAAAGTACGTATGCGTAACCGTTGTAAATTAACTGGTCGTCCACGTGGTTACATGCGTACCTTTGGTATCAGCCGTGTAACTTTTCGCGAAATGGTGCTTTTCGGATTAATTCCGGGATTAACCAAATCGAGCTGGTAGTAAGCGTTTAAGCCTTTTTTTGCCGATGGGGCAAAAAGCTTGAAAATAAACTTGTGAGGTATGGTAAATAGTTGTATATTTGCCCCCTCAAAAAAATAAAATAAATTGTTTCATATAATTATTCTGGCAACGGAATAACATATAAACTTAAAAAAAATGACAGATACAGTATCAGATTACTTAACGCGTGTTCGTAACGCGATTAAAGCAAACCACCGCATTGTAGAGGTTCCAGCCTCTAACCTTAAAAAAGAGATCACCAAGATCCTTTTCGAAAAAGGGTACATTTTAAACTACAAATTTGAAAGTACAGAAAACAACCAGGGCGTAATTAAAATTGCGTTAAAATACCATCCTGTAACAAAACAATCAGCTATCCGTACTTTAGACCGTGTTTCATCACCTGGTTTACGTAAGTATTCTGGCGTTGAAAAAATGCCACGTGTATTAAACGGTTTAGGTATTGCCATCATTTCAACTTCTAAAGGTGTTATTACCGATAAAGAAGCTAAGAAATTAAACGTTGGTGGTGAAGTTTTATGTTATATTTCATAATTTAAAGGAGGAAAATTAGCATGTCACGTATAGGAAAAGCCCCGATAGAGATACCAAAAGGAGTAGAGGTAAAGATCAGCAACGGTTTAGTAACCGTTAAGGGACCAAAAGGAGAATTAACTCAAAAAGTAGATTTAGATATTACTGTAAGCGTTGAAGATGGAAAAGTGTTAGTTACACGTCCAACTGATCAAAAACGCCACAGAGCATTACACGGTTTATACCGTTCTTTGATCGCTAACATGGTTAAAGGTGTAAGCGAAGGATATAAAACTGAACAGGAATTAGTAGGTGTGGGTTACCGTGCTTCTAATAAAGGTCAGATGTTAGAGTTATCTTTAGGATACTCACACAACATCAACTTCCAGTTACCGGTTGAAATTAAAGTTACAACATCAGCAGAAAAAGGTCAAAACCCTAAAATAGTTTTAGAAAGTGCAGATAAACAATTAATAGGTTTAGTTGCCGCTAAGATCCGTAGCTTACGTAAACCAGAGCCTTACAAAGGTAAAGGTATTAAATTTGTTGGCGAAGTGTTGAGAAGAAAAGCAGGTAAATCGGCTTCTAAAAAATAATTAATTTAAAAATTTAATCATCCTAAAAATTGTAGAGATGGCAGTAAATAAACAAGATAGAAGAACAAAAATCAAATTAAAACTTCGCAAGAAGATCAAAGGTACTGTAGCAGCGCCGCGTTTAAGCGTGTACCGCAGTAACTCTGAAATATATGCTCAATTAGTTGACGATCTAGGCGGAAAAACTTTATTAGCTGTTGGTTCAGTTGATAAAACGATCGCTAAATCAAAAGTTAATAAAATTGAAAAAGCAAAATTAGTAGGTAAGTTAATAGCTGAAAAAGCTGTTGCAACAGGAATTACAGCAGTAGTTTTTGACCGTAACGGGTTTTTATACCATGGTCGTATTAAATCGTTGGCCGAAGGTGCTCGCGAAGGAGGTTTAAAATTCTAATTATAACAAGATGTCTAAAGAAGTAGTAAAACGCGTTAAATCAAGCGATATAGAATTAAAAGATAAATTAGTTGCCATTCAACGTGTAACTAAAGTTACAAAAGGTGGTCGTCACTTTAGCTTTTCAGCAATTGTTGTTGTTGGAAATGAAAAAGGAATTATTGGCCAGGGCTTAGGTAAAGCTAACGAGGTAACTGATGCCATTACAAAAGGTATTGAAGATGCTAAGAAAAGCTTAGTGAAGGTTTCTATCCTTCATGGTACTGTGCCTCACGCACAAGAAGGTAAATTTGGTGGAGCACGTGTGTTCTTAAAACCTGCAGCTCATGGTACCGGTGTAATTGCCGGTGGTGCGATGCGTGCTGTGTTAGAGAGCGTTGGTGTTACCGATGTATTAGCAAAATCTAAAGGTTCATCGAACCCACACAACGTGGTTAAAGCAACTTTAGATGCGTTAATGAAAATGCGTGACGCTATTAGCGTATCGCAACAAAGAGGTATTAAATTAGATAGAGTGTTTAACGGTTAATAATTTAACAATGGGAAAAGTAAAAATAACTTTGGTTAAAAGCATCGCTAAACGTAGTCCTTCACAAAAAGCTACAGTTGCTGCTTTAGGTTTAGGAAAAACTCACAGCTCGGTGGTAAAAGAGTCTAATCCTGCTATTGAAGGCATGATCAGCAAATTAAAACATATTTTAAAAATTGAAAATATTTAATTAAAATGAAATTAAGCGGATTAAAACCAGCAAAAGGTTCTGTAAAAACTAACTACCGTCGTGGCCGTGGCCAGGGTTCTGGTGGTGGTGGAACTGCAACTCGTGGTCACAAAGGTGCTCAATCGCGTTCAGGTCACTCTAAAAAAGTAGGTTTTGAAGGTGGTCAAATGCCTTTACAACGTCGTTTACCAAAATTTGGTTTCAAAAATATTAACCGTGTTGAATACAACGGTATTAATTTAGATGTTATCCAAAAATTAGTAGATACTAAAAAAGTTTCTGATATCAATTTAGATGTGTTGATCGCAAACGGATTAGCTCACAAAAATGATCTAGTAAAAATATTAGGCCGTGGCGCTCTTAGCGCTAAAGTAACAGTAACAGCACATGCTTATACTGAGACCGCTAAAAAAGCGATCGAAGAAAAAGGTGGTACCATTAATGAGACAAAATAATATATGAAGCGTTTTATAGATACACTTCGGAACATTTGGGCGATAGACGAGCTTAAACAACGTATTTTAGTTACGTTGGGTATGGTTCTTATCTATCGTTTAGGTTCTTTTGTAGTTCTTCCCGGAGTTAACGTAGATGCACTTGAAAGTGCTAAATCTGACGCTGGTGGAATTGTAGGTTTGATCAATATGTTTGCAGGTGGTGCGTTCTTACGTGCTTCCATTTTTGGTTTAGGTATTATGCCTTACATTACTGCATCCATCATTATCCAGTTATTGGGTATGGCGGTGCCGTATTTCCAAAAAATGCAACGCGAAGGCGAAAGCGGTCGTAAGAAAATAAACCAGTACACCAGGTTCTTAACCATTGGTGTTACTGCAGTTCAGGCTCCCGGTTATATTGCTTCTATTAAATCTTCTGCACCGGGTGCATTTACAGATCTTTCAACTTTCTGGTGGGTACAATCTATCATGATCTTAATTACAGGAACTATGTTTGTAATGTGGTTAGGTGAGCGTATCACAGATAAAGGTTTAGGTAACGGTATCTCATTGATCATCATGATCGGTATCATCTCTCGTTTACCATTTGCCTTCTTATCAGAGGTAAAATCAAGAACAGCCGGTAACGGTGGTTTAATTATCTTCTTAATTGAAATTGTAATTCTATTATTGGTTATTGTTGGATCTATCTTGTTAGTTCAGGGTACACGACGAATACCGGTGCAGTTTGCCAAAAAAATTGTTGGTAACAAACAATATGGTGGCGTTCGCCAATACATTCCATTAAAAGTAAATGCGGCCGGTGTAATGCCAATCATCTTTGCACAGGCTATTATGTTCATTCCTGCAGCTATTTCAGGTTTCTCTGGTACAGGTGGCGGTATCTTCTCTGAAAGATATGGTTTCTGGTACAATTTGATCTTTGCTGTATTAATTATCCTTTTCACGTATTTCTACACAGCTATCATGGTTAATCCAAACCAATTGGCTGATGATATGAAACGTAACGGTGGTTTTATTCCGGGTGTTAAACCTGGTAAAAAAACAGCTGAATTTATTGATCAGGTAATGAGCCGTATTACTTTGCCGGGATCTATTTTCCTTGCAGCGGTAGCAGTTATGCCTGCATTTGCTCAAAAGCTTGGAATTAATAGTGCTTTTGCCGATTTCTATGGTGGAACATCATTATTGATCTTGGTAGGGGTTGTATTAGATACTTTACAGCAAATTGAAACGTATTTATTGAACCGTCATTACGATGGTTTAATGAAATCGGGTAGAATTAAGGGTCGTGGTGCTAACGCCATGATGGTACAACAAGGTTAATAATATATGGCGAAACAAGCGAACATTGAAATTGACGGTACTATTGTAGAAGCATTAAGCAATGCAATGTTTAGAGTGGAGTTGGAGAATGGACATGTAGTAACAGCACACATCTCAGGAAAAATGAGAATGCACTACATCAAAATTTTGCCGGGAGATAAAGTGAAGTTGGAAATGAGTCCTTACGACTTAACAAAAGCGAGAATTACATTTAGATATAAATAAAAAGAAGTAATAAATAATAATTAAAAATTTAAAAAAACAGAAACACTTTTAAATTCTTAATTATAAATTTTAAATTAACATGAAAGTTAGAGCATCCATAAAAAAACGTAGCAACGAATGCAAGATCGTTCGTCGCAAAGGGAGATTGTACGTAATTAACAAAAAAAACCCAAAATTTAAACAAAGACAGAAGTAATTCTTATCTTTGCAAACCTTTATAAAATATTAGTCAAAAAGAATGGCACGTATAGCAGGTATTGATTTACCAAAAAACAAAAGAGGCGTAATAGGTTTAACCTATATTTACGGAATTGGCCGCAGCAGAGCAGCTAAATTATTAAGCGATGCAGGTATTTCACCTGATAAAAAAGTAAGCGATTGGAATGATGACGAGCAAAATGCTCTTCGTACAGCCATTAACAACACTTTTAAAGTTGAAGGTGCTTTAAGATCAGAGACTCAATTAAACATTAAACGTTTAACTGATATCAACTGTCTTCGTGGTATGCGTCACCGTAACGGTTTACCGGTTCGTGGCCAACGTACTAAAACAAATGCACGTACACGTAAAGGTAAACGTAAGACAATTGCTAACAAGAAAATGGCAGTTAAATAATAAATAACAAAAGAAATTAAGTTTTAAATAAAATGGCAAAACAACCAACAGCCGCAACCAACGCAAAAGCTAACACACGCAAGCGTACCGTAAAAGTAGAAGCTACTGGCGAGGCTCATATTAATGCAACATTTAATAACATCATTATTTCATTAACCAACATTAATGGCCAGGTAATTTCTTGGAGCAGTGCTGGTAAAATGGGATTCAGAGGTTCTAAGAAAAATACTCCTTATGCTGCGCAAATGGCAGCTGCAGATTGCAGCAAAGTTGCTCACGATGCAGGTTTACGTAAGGTAAAAGTATATGTAAAAGGCCCGGGTGCAGGTCGTGAAAGCGCTATCCGTACAATCGCAGCTACAGGAATTGAAGTTGCTGAGATCATGGATATCACTCCGATCCCTCACAATGGTTGCCGTCCTCCTAAACGTCGTCGCGTATAAAATAAAATATAAACAAAAAGCCGGTCGTGAGTTATGCTCGCGATTTGGAGTTGTTAGCCTATAGGGTTTTCAACTTAAATAATAAAAACAAAACAAACAATTATTTAAAATGGCAAGGTACACAGGTCCCAAATCAAAAATCGCGCGTAAATTCAAGGAGCCAATCTTCGGTCCTGATAAAGCGTTAGAAAAAAAGAACTACCCTCCGGGGCAACATGGCGCAGGTAAAAAACGCGCAAAACAATCAGAATACGCTATCCAGTTAATGGAAAAGCAAAAAGCAAAGTATACTTACGGTATCCTTGAAAAGCAATTTGCCCGCACATTTGATAAAGCAGCTCGTTCTCACGGTATTACCGGTGAAGTATTGTTACAATTAATTGAAAGTCGTTTAGATAACGTGGTTTACCGTTTAGGAATTGCTCCTACACGTCGTGCAGCCCGTCAATTAGTTTCACACGCTCACATTACTGTTAACGGTGGTGTTGTAAACATCGCTTCGTTTACATTAAAACCGGGAGATGTTGTTGGTGTTCGTGAAAAATCACAATCTTTAGAAGCAATTACTAACTCTTTACAGGGTGCCGTAAATAAATTTCCTTGGTTGGATTTTGACAAAAACTCAATGACAGGTAAATTCATTAACCGTCCTGAACGTTCTCAGATCCCTGAAAACATTAAAGAACAGTTAATTGTCGAGTTGTACTCTAAATAAGAAAATAAATTAAATAACCTATATAAGTATTATAATATGGCAATATTAAACTTCGTAAAACCTGACAAGGTTATTATGATTAATTCAACTGAAACTTCAGGACAATTTGAGTTCAGACCTCTAGAACCTGGTTTTGGTATTACAATAGGTAACTCATTACGTCGTATTTTATTATCGTCGTTAGAAGGATATGCTGTAACAAGCTTACGCATTGAAGGTGTTGATCACGAATTCTCAACTATCAAAGGTGTTGTTGAAGACGTTACTGAAATAGTTTTAAATTTAAAACAAGTTCGTTTCAAAAAACAATTAGATAACCACGATACAGAAAAAATTACTGTTCACTTTGCAGGAAGCGAAAAATTCACTGCCGGTGATATTGGTAAATATGTAAATGGTTTTCAAATTTTAAACCCTGATCTTGTAATTTTTAATTGCGATTCATCTGTTCGTTTAAAAATGGAATTAACTGTTGAGCGTGGCCGTGGTTACGTTCCTGCAGAAGAGAACAAAACTAACAGCGCACCAAACGGAACAATTTTTATCGATTCTATTTATACGCCAATTAAAAACGTAAAATACAATATCGAAAACTACCGTGTTGAGCAAAAAACTGACTACGAACGTTTGATCTTAGATATAGTTACTGACGGTTCAATTCATCCAAAAGATGCATTAAAAGAAGCAGCTAAAATTTTAATATTCCATTTCATGTTATTCTCTGACGAGAAAATTACATTAGATGCTGAAGAAAAACGTAATGAAGAAGAATTTGATGAAACAAGCCTTCACATGCGTCAATTATTAAAAACTAAGTTAGTTGACATGGATCTTTCAGTTCGTGCTCTAAACTGCTTAAAAGCGGCTGATGTTGAAACTTTAGGAGAGCTTGTATCTTTCAACAAGAACGACCTTTTAAAATTCCGCAACTTTGGTAAAAAATCATTAACTGAATTAGAAGACCTTGTTCAAACTAAAGGTTTACAATTTGGAATGAATGTTGTAAAATATAAATTAGATAAAGATTAATAACAATTTTAAAGTTCAAAGTTCAAAGTTTAAAATTTTGAATCTTGAATTTTGAATCTTGAATCATAAATAAAATGAGACACGGAGATAAAATAAATAATTTAGGTAGAAAAACCGCACACCGTCACGCGTTGATGATGAACTTAGCTTGCGCGTTGATCGATAACAAGCGTATTTTTACAACATTGGCTAAAGCTAAAGCTTTACGCACTTATGTTGAGCCGCTTATTACAAAAAGTAAAGAAGATACAACACACAGCCGTCGTGTTGCTTTCTCTTACTTAAAAAGAAAAGAAACTGTTAGCGAATTATTCAAAGAAGTTGCTGCAAAAGTTGCAAACCGTAATGGTGGATACACTCGTATCATCAAAACCGGTAACCGTCTAGGTGATGCTGCTGAAATGGCAATGATCGAATTAGTTGACTTTAACGATATCTACAACAACGGTAAAAACGCTGCTGAAGGTACAGCTAAGAAAACTACTCGTCGTAGCAAAGGTGGTGCTAAAAAAGGTACTTCAAAAGCTAAAAAAGACGATTCGGCAACTGCTGAAGCTTAATAAGCTGATCAAATTAAATTTAAAAACCCGTTTCGAGATCCGAAACGGGTTTTTTGTTTCTTGATTTTTTTGTTATTTTTATTCATCCAATTACCAACCTTTAAAATCTCCGGTTTGTATGGTAACGTATACTCTTAATTTGCCGGATTGATCAGATATTTAAAATACTGTTATTTGATAATAGTAGCTTTTTTAAGCACATTATCACTACTTGCACAAAAGCAGGGCAATGTATGGCACTTTGGTAAGCTCGGTGGGCTTGATTTTAATAGCGGAGCGCCAGCAATAATTGCCGGTGGACAAACAGCAACAGATATTCCCATTAACAATTTTAATCCGCAGGAAGGTACAGCAAGCATTTGCGATAGCGCAGGAGCTCTTTTATTTTATACCGGAGGAAAGACTATCTGGAATAAATTTCATCAGCCTATGCCAAATGGAAGTAATCTTATCGGTGGTACATCTTCAACACAATCTTCTATCATCATTCCTAAACCCGGTAATGATACTTTGTTTTATGTTTTTACTTCTACCGAATTTCAAAGCCTTCCAAACAATAGTTCTTACCGCTATTCAGTTGTAAATATGTGCAGAGATAATGGAAGAGGGGATGTTTTACAAAACCAAAAAAATGTTTTCCTGTCTGATAGTTGTACTGAAAAGTTGGCGGCTTGCCGCGATGCCGCAGGAACAGGCTATTGGATAGTTGGGCACGAAATGTACTCTAAAGAATTTCACGCCTGGCACCTCACTACTGCGGGTATTACGACCACGGTAACTTCTGCTATTGGTACACTGCATGGCTGGTCTGCCGCAACCTCCAACTGGGTGGCAAGTAATGCAGTTGGTCAAATGAAATTTGATCCGGCAGGTACTAAGCTGGCCGTGGCAATTGGAAGTAACCAAAATTCAATTTTAGATCTTTTCGATTTTAATAATGTAACCGGTGTGGTAAGTTCATTTTGTAATATAGATCTTGATCAGGGTATTGCAAGCACCTCCATATATGGTGTAGAGTTTTCTCCTAACGGTTCGCGCTTATACGCAACAATAGCTACGTTAGGCGGTGGCTCAAGCGTATACCAGTTTGATATGAATGCAGGTGGTGGTGCCTGTAATGCAATAGCTTCTTCATCGCTGGTAGTTTACCAGGATCCCGGTACACTTAATTTACTTGGTATGCAATTAGGCCCGGATAAAAAAATATACATTGCCGCCGCAGGAAGCAGTATTTCCTCTATTAACTCACCCGATCTTGCAGGTTTTGCCTGCAACGTTTCTGTCAATACTCTTGTATTACCTTCACCTTCAAGCAATCATTACACACTGCCGTCTATCATAGCAGGTTATGCCTATTTAAATAAATTAAATCCTTGCTGCCCGGCACCTTATTTAACGGTTACGCATTCAAACAATATTTGTCCTAACACTTCATTAAACCTGAATGCAAACGGCGCTACCACATATACCTGGAATCCCATGGGGCTTAATGGAAGCAACATTTCTATCACACCTTCAGTAACAACAATATTTACTGTAATTGCTGCAACTAATGGCTGTACAACAAGTGTAACAAGAACCGTAAATGTCCAATCAATAACACCTTTCAACATTAATAATGGTTTAATATGCGGACTTGGTGCGGCAACGCTTTCACTCACAGGTAATCCGCAGCCGGGTGTTAATTACACCTGGTTGCCTGGCTCAGTTCCCGGAACACTAATAATCGTTTCTCCAACGGTTACAACTAACTATTCGCTGGTTGCCGTACATAACGTTTGTAATTTTTCTGTCACGGCAACAAATACGGTAACTGTTACACCACCTGTGCCTGCAATAACAGGTTTTAATTATACTTCACCTGTTTGCGCCGGCAATGTAACATTGATTCCTCTTATGGATAATGGATTTAATTTTGGAGGTATTTTTAACGTTCAGGATTTAAATATAAATTCATTAAACGGCGAAATAATTTTATCTCCGTTTGATTCAGGAACCTTTACAGTTGTTTATTCGCTTGCTGCATCAGGTTGTACCGCGGCTGCAACAAGCACTGCAAATATTATTGTTTTACCATTGCCTTCGCTTACTGTAAGTCCCGGCATAAATATTTTACCTGGTTCTAACACCACTTTATCTGTTAGCGGAGGACCTTCTTATACATGGAGTCCTGCCGATCATTTAAGTTGCGTTAATTGCGATCAGCCTGTTGCATCCCCGCCGGATAATATTCAGTATTGTGTTTCATCACTATTAAATGGCTGCATAAGCACTAAATGCATTGATATAACTGTTACCTGTGAAATTGGCTATGATCACTCAGTACCAAATGCTTTTACGCCCAATAACGATGGGCATAACGATGCCTTTTGTTTGCAGGGCTTTACAGATTGTATTACCAATTTCAACGTAATGATCTTTGATCGCTGGGGCGAAAAAGTATTTGAATCAAACGATCCATCTTTTTGCTGGGATGGTATTTACAAAGGACAATTAATGAATGCAGGCGTTTTTGTTTACGTAATAAAAGCAACAAAAAAGAAAGATCAGATAAATAAAAAAGGAAATATTACCTTAATAAGATAAATGAAAACATATTTAAAATATATTTTTATTTTTTTACTTTTGGCTATTGCTGAAATTTCATTTGCTCAAAATGAAACATCAAAATGGTATTTTGGCGATAAGGCTGGCCTCGATTTTATGACCAACCCCCCAACGGTTATCTTAAACAGTGCCATGAGTCATCAGGAAGGCAGTGCAAGTATAGCTGATGCAACAGGTAATTTACTTTTTTATACAGATGGTATAACCGTTTGGAATCAATCAAATGCGGTAATGGCAAATGGCACAGGCTTACTTGGCCATGGTTCAAGTTCGCAATCGGCATTAATTGTTAAACAACCCGGCAATAATAATTTATATTTTATTTTTACTTCTGATCACATGTTTGGCTCAAACGGGGTAAATTATTCGGTGGTAGATATGAATCTTGCTGCAGGAATGGGTTCTGTTACAATAAAAAATGCACCTTTAACAGCATTAGGTTCAGAAAGAATTGCAGCTACCAAACATTGTAATGGAACAGACGTTTGGGTTATAAGCCACGATAAAAACTCTTCATCTTTCAGGGCAAATCTTATTACTTCTTCCGGATTGAACAGTACAGCTGTTTTTTCATCTATTGGTTCTTCAATTGGTGGATTAGCAAGTGCTCAGGGATTTATTAAAATATCACCCAACGGAAAAAAGCTGATCATGTCTATTATTGCCGACGCAAGCACCAACAATGCATTTGAGCTTTTTGATTTTGATAATGCCACAGGTATTATTTCTAATTCACTTACTTTATTGGCCGGCGGTTTGCATGGGTATGGATGTGAGTTTTCACCGGATGGAAGAAAAGTTTATGGTGCGATGGGTCACGTTGGAACTGAGATCTATCAATGGGATCTGTGTGCAGGTTCTAACGCTGCTATACTTGCATCGCAATATTCTTTTGTAACAGGCGCTACATGCAATTTACAATTGGCACCCGATGGAAAAATATACGCAGCGCAATATCACAAATACTATTTAGGCGTTATTAATAATCCTAACCTTGCGGGTGCAGCTTGTAATTATGTTGACCAGGGGCAGGTTACCGGTACAAACCAAAGCTTTTTTGGACTTCCTAATATGATGGGTAGTTTTTTAAAGAAGCCGTCAACACCTTTTACATATTCTGTTAATATAAATTCAGGTTGCACTAATGTTTCTTTCTTTGCTCCTGTTTCTTCCTGTAATGCGGTAAGTTATCCTATAGCAAATTTAAGCTGGAATTTTGGTGACCCTTCATCAGGATCAGCAAATACATCTACGCTTTCAAATCCAACTCATGCGTATTCTTCTATTGGAACTTATACAACACAGCTTATCTTATATAATAATTGCGGTGGTGTTATTGATACTATAAAACAAGAAATTGTTACATCGGGTTCAACACCGGTTTCCGCCCAAGCTTTTTCAATATGTAATGGCCAGTCCATTAATTTAATTGCATCAGGAAACATAACATACACCTGGAGTACCGGAGCTAATTCAAGTAATATTACTGTTTCGCCTTCTGTAACCACAACATATAGTGTTAGTGGAATTACATCTGCTGGCTGCACTAATTCCGCAGCAATAACTGTAACTGTATTGCCTTCTGCATCTATTACAATAAATGGCAGCAATACTATTTGCCCGGGCTCGTCTGTTATTCAAACAGCTTCTGGAGTTAGCAATTATACGTGGAGTACAGGAGCCACAACAAATACTGTAAGTTTAAATCCAACTACCAGTACAATTTATACGGTTACAGGAAATAACGGCACTGGTTGCAGTAGCACAGCCACTATACTTATAAATGTTATTTCTGTTTCTGGATTAAGCGTAAATAATGCAACAGCATGTTTTGGAGGGCAAGCAGTTATTTCTGTACAAGGTAATACAGCAGGGTTTACTTATAACTGGTTTCCCGGCTCAAGTAACAGTTCTTCAATAATTGTAACACCAACTACAACCAGTAATTATACTTTAGTGGCAACACATACAGCCTGCAATTTATCTGTAACGCTTATAAGTACGGTAACAATCAATGCGATTGCTTCTGCTATCACAGGGTTTAACTATAGTTCGCCAATATGCGACAATGCAGGAACGGTTAGTCCACTTGTAGTAAATGGTTTTAATACTGGAGGGGTTTTTACTTCAGCCGGTTTAAATATTGACATCAATACCGGAGTTATAGATTTATCTTCATCTGCCTCCGGTACATATGTTGTAACGTATTTCTTTGCCGCAACAGGCTGTACAACCGCAGCAAGTAGTAGCGCTAATATTGTTATTCTTCCTTCTCCAAATTTGATCGTAAACAATAATATAAATATTCTCCCCGGCGCAAATGCAACACTTTCTGTAAGTGGAGGCCCTTCTTATACATGGAGTCCTGCTGATCATTTAAGCTGCGTTAATTGTGATAACCCTGTTGCATCACCACCCGATAATATACAATATTGTGTTTCATCACAATTAAATGGCTGTGTAAGCACTAAATGTATTTATATTAATGTTACCTGCGAAATTGGTTATGATCATTCTGTGCCAAACGCTTTTACACCCAATAATGATGGACATAACGATACGTTTTGTTTACAAGGCTGGACAGATTGCATTACAGATTTTACGGTAATGATCTTTGATCGTTGGGGCGAAAAAGTTTTTCAATCAAACGATCCTTCTTTTTGCTGGGATGGAATTTATAAAGGACAATTAATGAATGCAGGTGTTTTTGTATATGTTATAAAGGCAACTAAAATAAAAGAACAAATAAATAAAAAAGGAAATATTACTTTAATAAGATGAAGATAAAAATATATTTACTCTTGCTTATCCTGATTAGTTTAATTGCCAACGCCCAGGATCCGCATTTCTCACAATATAACGAGCATCCTTCGCTTATTAATCCGGCATTAACTGGAGCAAGTGATCCTATCAGGGTTTCGGCGGCATATAAAGATCAATGGCGCAGTGTTACAACTTCTTATCAAACTTATGGTGCTTCTTTTGAAACACGGTTTAAGCCCACAGCCTGGCAAAAAGTAGATAATTTCAGGTCAATGACATTTAAACAAAAAACATTGGGCAGGCTGGCAGCCGGCTTGTCTATTTATCGTGATAAAGCAGGAGACGCCAATTTAAATCTTACCCAGGCAAATTTATCTTTAGCGTCTTTTGTACCAACAGGTAGAAACAGTTTTATATCAGCAGGCTTGCAGGCAAGTATAGTACAGCGTAAGATCGATAACAATAAATTGGTTTTCCCTGAGCAATATAACGGCTCGGGCTATGATGCAAATATGGCATCGGGCGAAAGTTTTGGCTCGCAAAATTTTATTTATCCCGATTTTGCCGGAGGTTTTTTATATTCGTTTACGCGCAGCGATAAAAAAATAACAGGCATTAAACAGCGTAAAGCAAATATTGGCGTTTCTGTTTATCATGTAAACAGGCCTTCTCAAAAATACTTAACAGTAAGTAGTGATCAGCTGTACTCAAAATATGTATTTCATGGCGATTTTTTGTTAGATCTTACTAAATCAAAATTAGGTCTTGCGCCATCTTATTTGATCCAGTTCCAAGGTTCAAATAAAGAGATACTGGCCGGTATGCTGTTTAAATATTATATGAATATTGATTCAAAATATACCGGCATTATTAAAAGAAATACCTTAAGCTATGGCGCGTATTACCGTAATAACGATGCGGCCATACTTCATGCAATGCTTGAATGGCAAGAACAGTATGCTATTGGGCTGAGCTATGATGTAAATATCTCAGGCTTAAAAAGTGCTTCTTTTGCGCGGGGCGGAATAGAAATATCTTTAAAATATACGCCTCCTAAGGCGTTTTTATATCAGATGAAAAAGGAGGTTCCTAATGATCCTAATTCTAAAAATTAACATATCTTAGCGTGGTTTTTGTATTGAAACAGTGCTGTTAATCACAATATGTGAAGTTGATTTCCTAACGCACTACCTTCCACTTCTTAATCCAGGCGGTAGTACGTATTTTCAGGGTACGTATGCTGGAAGTAATTTTATACAATGTAAAGGCGGGGATATTTGCATCTTAAAATTTTTAAATGCAGGCGTATTGCTTTGATGTACCTATTATGGTGGTACCGGCGATGATTGCGGTAAATCCGTAGATATCGATCCTTCCGGCAATGTATATGTAGCGGGTAATTCTTTATCAACAGATTTTCCTGTATTGAATTTTTCAGAAGCCTTTAACCAATCGGCTTAGGCGGCATTCTTGTACCAGATGAAAAAAAATAGCTTAAAAATAAATCATTGTATTTTTTACTCATCTGTCAATTATTAATTTTTTTTTCTGTTTAATACCTCCAAATTCTGCTTCTAAATAATATATTCCATTATTTATGGTTGAAACATCTAAAGTGGTGTTTTTAAAACAACCTTGTATTTCCATGATGGTAGACCCGTAAACAGAAATAAGTTTGATTTTTTTAATATCTCTACCTGATGAGACATTTATAATATCAGTAGCAATTGTTGGAATGCAGGAGAAAAAGAAATCGTTGGTGTTTTCCATAAAACCAGTTGTTAATGGTGTTACAGAAATATTATCAATGTATAGATAACTATGCCCCCCTAAATAATTTCCAACATTTGGAAAAGAGTCTAAAATAGTTGTATTATCATTTAAAAAATTACCTATGGTTATATAATTCTCTCCTCCTTGTGCAACAAAGCTGCCGGTCAAAGCGATCCAATTAGTTTTACTGGTATTATGATCTAATGTGGTGAAATTTACCTGGGCAGAATAGGGTAAGGTGTGAATATCATTTGATGAAACGGGATTTGTAGAAAAATGACATCCTACACTATTAGCTATGTATTTAACACTATCAGCAACTGAAACATTCAATGATACCAAATATGCAATGTTTGCCTGTAAATTGGCAGTTAACATAACCTGTACATACTCTCTGGCCTCAGCAGAAGGAGAGGATTTCTTGCCTGTAATTATACCAACATAACCGTTGCCATCTTGAGCAGTTTGACTTCCGTAAAAATTAAATGGAATTCCGCAAATTGAATTTGTAACACAAGTATTTAAATAATCGGGTGTAAAAAAAGTTGGATTAACCCAATTCGATAACAAATTATTAATATTGCAGTTTTGAGGGCAATTCGAATAATTTTCAAAACTCGGATTGGGAACTAAATTTTGCTGGCAATATGAGCAGTAAAATCTCAAAATTATGATTAAGATAAAAGTATATTTTTTCATGATATGAATTTAATAAGAACTGTTTATTCTATCAATACTTTATGTATAAGTGGTTGTTTTACTTTTATAATCGACTATTTTTTAAATTAATTAATCTATTCAATAATCAGTTTGCTGACACCTGATTGTTTACCATCTTCAACCAGAACACAATTGTAAATTCCTTTCGCAAGATTAGTTGTATTGATCTTATTTTCGCCATATATCAGATCCTGTTCACATACTTTTTGTCCAAGCATATTGTAAATTCTCAATTCTCCGTTCTTTAATTCATTTTCTATTGTCAGTGTAAATTTACCGTTATTCGGATTTGGATACAGTATAAAGGCCCCTTCTGTATTTTTTAGCTCATTAAAGCCTAATGTGCTTACACAAGGCACAAAGCCAATCGAATTATCCCAAAGATCGGTTTGCGCTGTTCTTAAACCTGTTTGGCTGCCATTTGGGGTTGCCTTTATTTCAAGATAGGGATCAACGGAAGCAGTATATTGCGGCCATGCTACAAGTCCTGAGCCGTTAGGATTGCCTGTATTGGCAAAATTAGCCCAATACCCCAGCATTGCCTTTTGCACCGAATCATCTTGTGGTTTAAATAACGAGCCACTTCCTGCAGTAGCATTTTCCCAATTATTAAATACATAAAATAATTCCATACCATGGTAACTACCATAAGGTGTAAGAGGAGCGAAGGTGTGTTTGTGTGAGAAAAAATAACGCCAAACAGGCTGTGTTTGATTTAAACTCACGCATTGTGCGGTTCTTCTTGACGTGGCGGTAAATTGTGCGTCGGTTAAAATACCAATATACGATTGCCTTGCTTGTGTTGTGTTACTTCCCGGAGGATATAATGTATTGGCTTGTGCCTGTAAACTGGATGGTACGCTTGCGTTTATTAATGCAGTAACCATTGCCGGTATAACTGTTGGTGGTGCCGATAAACTCATCTCATCTGCATTTGAGCCCAGCATTAATGGTACTTTATTAAAATTGCCGCTTTGTATGAGTTGCACCGGAAAATCTGTAAATGTTACGTTATCTTTTACCGCCTGCCAATTCATGCCTACAGCCCCGCCACTTAAAGGTGGTGTTTCATCTTTAATAAGACTATCGCTTGGTAGCGTACGCATAAAAGCAATTTTTTGAACATCTGTTCCTGTTGTTGTAAAACTATCAACAAACGAAACGCCTTTGCTCTTTATGGTATTATAATCACCAATTACCGGCGTGGCACTTTGTATACAAGCTCTGTCAAATAAACCCGCTGCAGATGGCGTTAATAATAAATTACCAACATCTACACCGCCGGCGCTTTCTCCAAATATCATTACCTTATTTGGATCGCCGCCAAAATTGGCAATATTATTTTTTACCCAGGCAAGGGCTAATACCTGATCCATCACAGCGTAATTACCCGAAACGTTATTGGCATTCTCAGGTTCTAAACCGGGATGCACTAAAAACCCCAACGGACCTAACCTGTATTGAATGGTAACTACAACCGCATTACCTCTTGCCGCCATGTTTTTTCCAAAGAACATTTGTGTACCACCACCATCTTCACTGGCACCACCTTGCTGGTTACCACCACCGTGTATAAATACCAATACAGGCCTTGTACCTGCACCTGTTTGTGGTGTCCAGATATTTAAGTACAAACAATCTTCATTACCAGTAAGAGTGTAAGACGAGCTGCCTTGCGTGAATTTTTTTTGCGGACAAACAGGGGCAAAGCTATTGGTGATCAACGCGCTTGACCATGTATTAGGATTTTGTGGCGCTTTCCAACGCAAAGAACCTACCGGAGGTTTTGCAAAGGGAATGCCCAGAAATTGAACTACAGAGCCATTTATGCTGCCCTGTACGGGACCAAATTGCGTGCTAACGGTTTGTGCATGTGAAAAAGTTAATACGAATAATAATGGAAGTAAAAATTTAATTTTCATGCCGGTTAATTTATGGGTTTAAAATTAGACCATCGTTTTTACAGATAGTTTAATTTACAGGTGTTTTTTTTTTTGGATGTAACTTAAAGATACGAAATTTCTTTTTGATTGGAAATATAAAAAGGTGGATTTAATTTATAACCAATTGCCTGGTATAAACATTACGGCAAGTATATGTAACACGGGGCGTGTACCGGTGAAATTTAGTGTCAATGGTAAAACTGTTCTTTGTTGCCGATAAAGTACCAGATGCGGAGCTGCTATTATCATAATCAGGACTCCAATGATGAATAGTTATAGAATTGCCATTTAGAGAAGTAATTGGTACAATTTTTTCGGCGCCAATATTTAAGAACATGAGGTCAAAATAATTTTTACCCGGGTTGGGCCACACTGAGGCTGTATAATTTTGAGAGCTGCTTGTAGAAATTGGCCCCGCAGTAGTTGTACAGTTGCAGGCAACATTATAACTACCGTTTAAAAATGCTGTTGGATTCTCGATCACATGAATGGTTCTTGTAACAGTTGCTAAAGTTTTTCCTTCACTGTTTTTAGCATTGTACTTTAAGTAACAGGTACCCGGAAGCTTTGTATTAACAACTCCGCCAACATCTGTCACTTTAATAAAATCACCATCGTTTACCCATCTGTCATTATTATCTTCAAAATATTTAGCACCCGGATCGTTATAGGTTGTATAAAGGTAAGCTGTATCAATAGGATTACCCTGTATAACAATTTCAGGAAGTGGTATAACAGGATTTATTTCTTCCTGCTCGCAACTCAGTGTTGCAAAAGCAATTAGTAAAAAATATATAACAGAAATTTTCATGAATGAATTTTCTTTGTACTAGCAGCCACCGTTTCTTGTACGGTTTAGATAATTTTTGTATTGTGTGCAAAGATCATCACTGTAAGGATCTCTGTATGGATACATCACTTCTTCTTTTTTTACTTTTACTGTTGAAGCTTCATTTACCGTTTTCTGTTTAGAGTTGATCACTTCTTTTTTACAGCTTATAAATAAACAAGTAAATAGTATAAGATTTAAAATAAGTGTTTTCATGTTTATATATTTTAAATGTTCTTACTTAGGTTGTGTGGCTTTTATGGAGAGTACATATTTATAAACAGCATCTGTTTGAGATGCGTTTAGTTTTGCCATTTCAGCCATTTCGTCAATTATCTTTTTCCAACGCGATTCTTCTCGCTTATAAATATTTTTTGCACCATGGCAGTTAACGCAGGGGCCAACCGTATAAAGCATATGGCCTTCTTTTAATTTATCCAGCGTTACATCACTGTATTGGGTTTGTATAGCAGCCAATTCTTTTTCGCCCGGCGTGTAAATGCCATCCGAAGATCTTTCAGTATTAGAGAAAGTAGAAAAGCTTTGCTTGGTTTTTACACTATCTGTTTTAGCAGCAGTTGTTGTTGTTGTTGTTGTTGTTGAAGCTACGGTAGTAGTTGTGCTTTTTTTAGATTTGCATCCTTCAATAATTGCCACCGCGGCAAAAATCAATAAAAGTAAAGTAGTTGATCTCATAGTTTTAATGTATAAAGCAAATATAGTATAGTTAATTTATAAATTTTGTTATCGACCCGTTATTGCCTTGTTAACGACTTGTTAACGCTATATATTTATAGTATAAAATGGTTATTTTTGAGATACACCAATGAAACTTAACCGAACTTATTTATTCATCGCTATTTCATCTATTGCCCTTGTTATTGTTTTAATAATACAGGTTAACTGGATAATAGAAACTGCTAAAATAAAAGAGGAGCTCTTTACTGAAAAAGCAAATATTGTACTTTCAAAAACTACCGAAGCCTTGTCATTAGATTCGGGTACGGTGAAAAATATTGGCGCTTACGAACAGTCTTTTGGTTGTATTGTTATTAATGCCTGTAAAACAAAAGAGGTTTGTATAAGCACGCCTGACATTAATAAGATAGATTCATTGTTTAAGCACTTTATGAGCTTTTATAATTTTCACCTCGATTATTCTTTTGTAGTTGTAAAAGATGCACCGGGCAGCGCTAAAAATGAAAATAGTTTTACAAATAACATTTACCGTAAACGTTTGCAGGAACTGGCCAGTAAAAGTGGGCTAGAACTGGTATTGATCATTCCAGATAAAGAAGCCTTTATTATGGCAGAAATGGGAACACTTTTTATTACTTCTGTAATATTAATTTTGGTTGTATTGGTTTTATTCTGGCGAACTACTTTATCCTTAATGAAAGAAAAACAAATATCAGAGCATACCACTGATTTTTTAAATAACATGACCCACGAATTTAAAACACCTTTAACCAATATTGCTTTAGCCGGTAAAATGATCATAAAGGAGCCTGTAATTAAACAAGAAGATAAAATAAAACATTATTCAGGAATAATATTGGATGAGAATGAAAAATTAAGATTGCAGGTAGAGCAGGTGTTGAGCATGACAGCATTAGAGCGAGGAGAGATACCAATACAAATAACAGAATTGGATGTGCATGCCCTTATTAAAGATTGCATAAAATGTATAGGCATACAGGTAGAAAATAAACAAGGTGAAATAAAAGTAAACTTAAATGCAGAACAGTTTTTAATTTCAGGAGATAGAACGCATCTTACAAATGCTTTATGCAATCTTATTGATAATGCGATTAAATATTCAAAAGAAAAACCCGAATTATCAATTACTACATTTAATACTTACGATACTTTAAATATTATTTTTACAGATAATGGCATTGGCATAGAAGAAAAATATCATAAAAAGGTGTTTGATAAATTTTTCAGGGTACCCACCGGTAATACGCACAATGTAAAAGGTTTTGGTCTTGGCCTTGCGTATGTAAAAAAAATTATTGAACTACATAACGGAACAATAGAATTAAAAAGCGAAAAAGGAAACTGCACAACATTTACAATTACACTACCAAATGCATAAAGAAAAGTTGAAAATATTACTGGCCGAAGACGACCTGCATTTAGGAATGTTGTTAGTAGATTATCTGGAGACGGAAGGGTTTGAAGTAAAGTTGTGCAAAGATGGCGAGCTGGCTTTAAAAACTTTTCAAAACACAGCATTCGATCTGTGCCTGCTGGATGTAATGATGCCAAAGCTGGATGGTTTTTCACTGGCAAAAGAAATGAAAATAAAAGATAAAAAGATACCCGTTATTTTTATTACCGCAAGATCTTTAAAAGAAGATAAATTAAAAGGCTATGATCTTGGTGCCGATGATTATGTTACCAAACCTTTTGATGAAGAAGAACTGCTCTGGAAAATTAAAGCGTTGATTCGCCGCATTCCCGAAAATAAAACAGAAACTCCAACTGAAATTAGCTCTATTGGAAAATATACTTTCGATTTTAATAATCAATCCTTAAGCATCAACAATAAAACAAAACGTATTACAGAAAAGGAAAGTGATATTTTGAATTACTTATCAAAGCATCGCAATAAAGTAATAAAGCGCGAAGAAATGCTAAAAGATCTTTGGGGCCAAAATGATTATTTTTTTGGCAGAAGCCTCGACGTATTTATTACTAAAATGCGCAAATACTTAAAAGAAGATCCTGCTATAAATATTGAAAATGTTTTTGGTGTTGGATTTATTTTTAATGTACCGGTTAAAATTCTTTAGGCCACGGACCTTTTTTTGTAACATTCAAAATTTTTGAACCTGTTAATCTAAACAAGCCTGAACTACCACCAAACCAAATATTACCCGCTTTATCCTGGTATATGCTTTGGATGCAGCAATCTGTAAGACCTTCGGCAGTGCTAAAGATGGTAAACGATCTTCCTCCTGAAGCAAGTGTTGATCTTGTATAACAACGAACGCCACCTCTAACAGCAACCCAAAGATTAGCATTTTTGTCTTCAAATAGTCTTTCTACTTCATTGCTTCCTTTTTCATCTGCGTAAGTAAACATCTGCCGTTTACCTTTTCTTATTTCTTCTAATGGATCATAAAAGGATAAACCGCCACCACGGGTTGCAAAATAGAGCTTGCCATTTGTGTATTGTAAAATGCAACGTACATTATTTTTGCCTAAGCCGTCTTTTTCGGAAATATTTATAAGGTTTTTTCCGGTATAGTAAAACACACCATCATTAATAGTAGCAAACCAAATGTTTCCATTGTTATCTTCTGTTATATTTCTAACTTCTTTTCCGGCAAATTGATGCGATTCAAATGCTGTAAATTTTATTCCGTCATACCTGTAAACGCCTTCTGTTGTTCCTACCCAAATGGTTTCATTCTTGTCAATAAAAAGACTTGAGGCCTGATTAAATGATGCCCCGTTTTTTTTAGTGAAATGAATAAACTCTTTTCCGTTAAATTTTGATACTCCTCCCGATGTTGCAAACCATATATTTCCATTTTTATCTTCTGCAATATCCTGTACAGAATTTCCGCTAAAGCCATCTAACGTTGAATAGTAAGTAAGTGTTTGTCCATCATAACGGCAAACACCGTCACCAACAGTGCCAAGCCACATGTTTCCTTTACTGTCTTGAAAAATGCGACGTATATATTGGCTTACCTGTAAGGTATCTGGTTGGTAACCATAAAAGTCTTTCGGTACTTTGGTTCTTATAATATTTGGGCTTGAAGTTATTTCATTTTCAAGGTCAAAAGTACTCTTACTAGTAGTATCAACCATTGTTGAAATTGTATTTACCTTGTTATCCAAAAAACCTGTTTCACTTTTATGATCACAGGAAACGAAACAGGTACTTAGCACAAGACTAAATAATGAAAAGGCAGAACGAAACATTTTTTATTGAAATTAATTTTGCTTTTTTAAATACAATGTTGTCAATGTCCTGGCCCAATAACGCGGAACCTCATGATCTTTTTGTAAGAACGCCACCACATCATTTGATTTTTTATCAGCGGCATTAAATTTGTCAAGTATCTTTATCCAATCAGAAATTTTCTTTCCTGTTTTTTCAATTACCTGCTCATCACTTACATCCCAGTATTCTTTTTTCATTTTGTAAAATTAAAATTATTTCGGTTTCATTTTTTTATCTAACTGCTCCATTATTTCTTTAATTCTTTTTTGCTTTGTTTCGGTTTGTTTAGCAAACGCAATTCTATGTAACATCATTTTTCTTACAGATTTACTTAAACTTAAAAAAGAAGCTTTAGAGCCTTTTTTAGATTTAAATGCTTTCTCCAGATCTTTTGGTATGACTAACTCTTCAACTTCATCTAACACCGACCATGAACCATTTTGCTTTGCAATTTCAATGCATTGTAAGCCTGCTGTGGTCATACTTTTATTAGCGATCAACACGTTCACCTTTTCTTTATTTATTTTAGACCAGGTACTAACAGGCTTTCTTTTGCTGAAGAACTGAATGAATTTTTCTTCGTCAATTGTTTTTCGCGTGCTGTCTATCCAACCAAAGCAAAGGGCTTCATCAACGGCATCACTCCATGAAATGCTTGGGATATTGGAACTCTTTTTATAACAGACCAACCATACAGATTGTTTTGTATTATGGTTTTTCTTTAACCATTGTCGCCATTCTTTTTTACTGGCAGGATAAAAGTGTTCTATCATTTTACTTTCCCCAGTTCGCTTTATTTTTTGCAATACTTAGCCATAAGATCTTTTGTTAATTGTACGGCACCTAATTTTTTAGATCTTTCGAGGTCAGCGCAAACGGTTTCCATTTTTTTTAATTCAACGTTTGTTAAAGCTCTGTAGCAATAAGCAAATGAGTTATCGGGGTTTAAAGAAATAGATTTATTAATATCTTCAATGGCTTTGTTTGGTTGATTTATTTGAAGATATGCAAAGCCTCTGTTATTTAAAAGCAGAGATTTGGTCATGTTGTCAATATTACTTTGCTGTAAACCGGTTGTGGCGTATTTAATACTCTCATTATATTTTCCTGCTTCATTGTGATAATAAGACATATTGCTTAAAATGAAAGGATCTTTTGGCGCAATTGAATATGCCTTATTTATGTAACTAATACAATTTGGCAGGTCTTTGTTTGCCCAATAAGCATAAGCAATGCCTAGATAAAGTGAGCTGTCTTTAGGGTCAAAGTTTATTAGTGTTTTCCAATCTGCAATTGCTAACACATAATTACCTGTTTCCATAAAACAGTCTACACGTAACCGAATTATTTTTTTATATTCAGGATCAGATGTTTTTATTTTTTTAAGTTCAGCTGTTCCAAGATCGATCGCATCTTGAATTTTACCTTTTTCGTAAAGTGCTTTCGTTTTTTCAAAACCTCCGGTTTGCCCAAATGAGCAAATTATTAGAGTGGCAAAAATAATTGTCAGGTTTATTTTCATAAGCTTTTTATAACGTGTTTTTTAATGAATTATAAATTAGTTTTATTTTTATATCTCACTTATTAAAATACTTTCTTTCATTCTAATGCCTTTTTCGTTTCTTTCAAGGCTCACACATTCAATTGTTGGGTCGTGTTCGAAAAATAATTTCCAGTTGTTCTCTAGTGCTTTGTTTAAGATCAATTCTTTTTCCTGGATTGTTGCCAAGGGGCGCATATCGTAACCCATTACGTAGGGAATAGGGATGTGCCCAGTACTTGGAATAAGATCAGCCATGTAAGCTATAGTAGTATCCTTATAATTAATTATTGGCAGCATCATAGCTTCGGTATGCCCGTTCACTTCTAAAAATGTTAAGCCCGGTATTAACTCTGTGTTACTGTCAATAAAATTTAATTGCCCGCTTTCTTGTATGGGCATAATATTTTCTTTTAAGAAGCTGGCTTTTTCTCTCGCGTTGGGGTGTATAGCCCAATCCCAGTGCTTTTTATTGCTGTAGTATTTTGCATTCTTAAAGGCAGGTTCCAGTTTTGTTCTATCGCTATTGTATTTTATGCTTCCACCGCAATGGTCAAAATGCAAATGCGTCAATACCATATCTGTTATGTCATCGCTGGTAAAACCATGTTTGTTTAAGGATCTTTCCAACGTATCGTTGCCATGTAGATAGTAATAGCCAAAAAATTTAGCATCCTGTTTGGTTCCCATGCCATTATCTATCAATATCAATCGGTTGCCTTCCTGTATCAATAAGCAGCGCATGGCCCAGCTACACATGTTGTTTTCATCCGCAGGGTTTAATTTATTCCAGATGCTTTTGGGTACAACGCCAAACATGGCGCCACCATCTAATTTAAAATGTCCTGAATTTATAGAGTAGAGTTTCATAATTTAGAGTTCTTTGATTAATTTTTGTGAAATATTTTTACAATGCTCTGTCATTAATTGGTCGTATGAAGTTACGAAATCTTTAATGAATTTTTTTCTGCTTCTGCCTCTTTCGTTTTTCAGATAAATATTGGGTACAGATTCTTCAAGATACCCTTCTTTTATTAATACTAAAGCGTCTTTGTCTTTAATACTGAATTTAAGTTTAATATTACCAATAGGGCTATACATTTCGTTCTTTACAAAAGAAAAGTATACATTAACTATAAGCTGGAAAAAGAAGAAGTGGCTGGTGTATTTATGACCAAACGTATTGGGTATATTCTCAAACGATAAACTTAGTGTTTTGCCATTAAGTTTCTTAGCAATACTATCACCGGCAATAACATTATTCAATTCCTTAACAATAACATTGGTATAAATGTTTTTATTTACCCTACAGGTCATACTTTCTCTCGAAAATGTATATAGTAAAAGCGGAACCGTATAAAAAGTATTGATCTTGCTGTTGCAATAACCGTTTAATTTTTGTGCTGTATCTTGTATTATAAACCCATTTTTATTGTCGATTATTTTTGTAATGTTATTGGTTATGTAATATTTTGACACTGTTTTATTCATTTTGCCTGTAAGCATGCAACTTTGAAAAACGGCAAGAATAGCTAATACTAAAATGTTTTTAAACAACATATTGATAGAAATGAAAATAAAAAACCCATCCTTACAAGGGATGGGTTTAAATATAGCGTTAATTTTTTTAGTGAGCTATTACTACTTTCTTCACTACTTTTTCTGTAGCGTTTGATACTTCAATAAAATAAATGCCATCAGGTCTGTTGCTCAGATCAATGTTTATCATATTATTAGTAACGTTTTCCAGTTTGTTATTAGATATCAACTGTCCAAGTGGATTGTAAATAGTTACATTAATATTCTCTTGTTTTGGTAGGGTGAAAATTAAATTAACTAAACCTGTACTAGGGTTTGGCATCAGCGTAATGTTAGAATTGAATATAGTGGTGTTTTCCTGGATACCCACAACAGGCCTGCAGGTAATTTGTGGTAAAATAGCTAACTGCACTTTTGCATTTCTACTATATCTTAAAGTTCTCCAGTTATTACTGAATTGCAATACCCAACTGCTCGAATCGTTTGCAGAATGAGTTTTTGTATTACTAAATATCTGGATAGAATCTAACGGTGTACCATATGGTGTTTGTACAGAAGCGAAAAATCCGCTTGCAGGTATTTGTAACGGTACCGCGAGATCAAATTTGTGTGGAATTATTTTTGTAGTAGTAAATGTATATGTTGGTGAACCGCAGTATTTAATGGTAACTGTTTTTTGTGTATTAGCCATGATCTTACCTAAACTATCGGTTTTTTGTCCGATAAGCGAAGTTGAACCGGGCCCTGTAGATGAAGTACCACCATAAAGTTTACAAACGATCTGCGTTCCTAAAGCTCCTTTTGTTCCTAAACTATCAAACAATACAATTACACTGTTAACCTGTGGAAGCGGCGTATCGCTATAGGTTGTGCCCGGAAAATATTGTGCAAATTCTTTATCCTTATAACAATTTGTTCCTGTTAAGAAACCTGCGTAACCATTTTGACAACCTAATACCAATGAGCTGTTAGCAGCTGCATAAGTTTTTAATGTATCGGTGTTTGCTATCATGTTTAATGTATCTATACAAACTGCAGGTTTTGGACAAGCAGTAAGTGGCCCTACCTGAATTGAATAGGTTGATACGTTTACACTGTTAGTTGCTGTTAAAAAAAGTGTATAAACGCCTGCATTACCAAAAGTAATTGCCGGCGACGCAACGTTGGCATTAGGTGCAAATGTAACTGATGTTGGTGATGCACTCCACGCAAAAGTAGGAGTTGGACCACCTGTTGAAGTATTATTTGGTGTAATTGGTAAGCCAAAACATGGATTATCAAGGAAGAAATTTGCAACTGCAGGCCCCGGAGTTGGAGGAGTAGTAGTACATAAACCATGTGTTCCTAATAAATTTCTGTAAGTACCCTGGCTCATACATGTTTGCATACGTGCTTTTTGATCGTTTGTAAACATATACATACAAGGATCATCAGAGTAATCCATAAAGTTCATAGTCATTTCCCCATTTGGGCTGGTTCCGGCACCACATTGATTAACACCGTAAGGATGCGTTTTACAACCAAAGTTAGATGTTTTTGCAGTGGGTGTATCGTTACAAAAGTCGGTTAGGCAATTTCCATCACCCCATATGTGACGTAAACCAAGCCAGTGACCTAATTCGTGTGTGGTTGTGCGGCCCAAATGATATGGTGCTGAACCGGCAGCTGAACCTATGCTTCCAAAATAATTATGTCCCATAACAACACCGTCAGTTGTATTAGTTCCACCACCTGTAACGCCAGGTAATGTTGTACCTGCAGGAAATGTAGCATAACCTAATAATCCGTTCTGTAATTTTAATACCCACATGTTGCAATATTTTGTAGGATCCCAAATGGTAGCAGGTTTAATGTTACTGTTAATGATACCAGTTGCAAAGCCACTGGCAGGTACAGATGTAACGCCGGTAATAGATGTTGCTAATATACGGTCAATACCTGGCTCTGCCATTGTACCACCCGTAGGGTTAGTAACCGCTAAGCACCATGTTAAGCCTGTATTAGCAATAACCGGTTGAAAAACCGCAGGACAGCTTGTAACAAATGTTCCAGTTCCTGCAAAGTCGGCATTTAAAATAGCTATCTGATCCTGAACTTGTGCCTGTGAAATATTATCACCAACACCAACCGCTCCACCTGAATGGATAACGTGAACTACCACTGGTATAACGTAGTTTGGCATTTGTAATTTATTGGCAACAAGGTGTTGTTTATATTCTTCAACTTTTTTGTTGAACCACGCATCCCATTGCTGAGAAGGAGTTTCGGTACCACAACGCTGTGGAGTTGAAGTGTTTTTTTCGTTTTGAGCAGTTAAACATAGGCTGAATAACGCTAAACCAGAAATGAGTAATTTTTTGATCATGTGATTTTTTATTTAGTTCGATAAATTTATGAAAAAGCGATTGTATCACAAATTTTTTCACTCAATCAAAAACACTTTTAACTCATTGGGTCTCTAAAAATATTTAGATTAAAATCTTATGAACAACAAACAGATTTGTTAAAAAAAGCCTCCCGTTTTTCGGAAGGCTTATGTTAAAACTAATTGCTTAAAATTATTTTCCTCACCACGTTTTCTTTGCCATTATTTATTTCAATAAAATAAATTCCGGCTTTTCTGTTACTCATATCAATATTAATTAAATTGTTAACTACATTCTCTAAACGATCACTCGAAATAAGTTTGCCAATCGGATCAAAGATCTTAACGCTTAAGTTTTCGGGTTTTGCAAGCGTAAATACAAGACTAAACTGACCGTTATTGGGATTTGGCATAACAGTAATGTTCGAATTAAATTCACTTTTATGATCTTCAATACCCGCAACTGGCATACACGAAATAATTGGTAAAATAGCCAACTGTACCTTTGCATTTTTAGTATAACGTAAGGTTCTCCAGTTATTACTAAACTGCAATACCCAACTGCTTGAATCGTTGGTTAAATTTGTTTTTGTGTTAGAAAATATTTTTATACTATCAGCTATAGTAGTGTAAGGTGTTTGCACTGCCGCAAAAAAACCATTTGTTGGTACAACTAAAGGTGCAGCAAAAACAAATTTGTAAGGAATAATTTTTGTTGTTGTAAAAGTGTAAGTAGGACTGCCGCAATATTTGATGGTAACCGTTTTATTGGTAGCACCGGTAATACTTCCAAGATTATCAGACTTTGAGCCTATTAAAGAAGTAGAGCCCGGGCCTGATGTAGACGTTCCGCCATAGAGTTTACAAACTATTTGTGTTGCGGGATTTCCTTTAGTACCAAGGCTGTCAAATAATACAATTACACTGTTAACCTGTGGTAATGGCGTATTGCTATAACTTGATGCAGGGTAATATTGCGCAAATTCTTTATCCTTATAACAATTAGTACCTGTTAAAAAGCCGGCAAATCCTGTTTGGCAACCAAGTATAAGCGTATTTATTGGTGCCGCATAGGTTGTTAATGTATCTACATTTTTTATTATTCGGATAGTATCTAAACAAACAGGGCAAAGCGATACGTTATTGATAGCATAAGTGTAAGTTGAAGAGCCAACTGTATTGGTTGCTACTAAAGTTAAAGTATAATTACCCGTGCTGCCAAGATTTATACTTGGGCTTGCCGCGCTTGATGCCGGTAATATGGTGGATGTTGCCGGAAAAGTTGACCAAGAATAAATAATTACAGTACTGCCTGTTGTAGTGTTCATAGGCATAAAAGGTTGGCCAAAGCACGGTGTACTGTTTAAACTAAAACCTGCAACCGGCGCAACTTGTGCATTACTAATAAATGCAACTAAAATATAAATACAAACTAAATGTAATTTTTTTATCATCAGTAAAATTTTAATTTTATTAAAGATAAAAAAATAACAATAAAAACTACAGAAATTTACGCTTTGCTTAAACGCGCAAATTTTAAAAGTAAATTTTTCGAACCTTCTTTCTCAAACTGAATAGTAGCCTTGGTTTCAGGCCATACACCTTCTAAAAGAACCACCTGGCCTTTACCAAATTTTTCGTGCATCACCGTATCGCCTTGTTGTAATGAACGGTTCAATTCAAGATTTACAGGTGTAGAAGTAGAGCTACCAAATTTTGCATTAATACTTATTGTTTTTTTTGCAGGTGGATTAAAATTTAATGTAGAGCCTTGTTTAGAAGGCGAATTGAAATTTTTATTTTTCCCAAAACCTATTTCTTTTTTTGAGCCATCACTATAATCATTTCTGAATTTATCAAAGGTTTTATCTCCAAAAGGATTGATAGTTTCTTCTTCGGGATAATCTAAATATTTACTATCTATTTCATCAATAAAACGACTTGGTTCACAATACAAAACATTGCCGTAACGATAGCGCATGGTTGCATAGCTTAGCGTGGCCTGCTTTTCGGCGCGTGTAATAGCCACATAAAATAAACGACGTTCTTCTTCCAGATCACTTCTGCTATTTAACGATAATTGCGAGGGAAATAAATTTTCTTCTAAACCAACAACGTAAACATATTTAAATTCTAGCCCCTTAGCAGCGTGAATGGTCATCATTGTTACTTTGTCAGCATTCTTCTCGTCTTCTTTGTCGGTATCTTTATCTGTCATCAGCGTAATTTCCTGCATAAATTCATCCAGTGTTTTTACGGCATTGTCTGATGCTTCTGCAAATAAATTTGTTTCGTCTTTTTGCAAAGATGCTTTTATAACATCATTCAATTCATCTTCCTGCGGTGTGCGCGGTTGTTCAACAAAATCTTTTATACCATTTAATAATTCCTGTATGTTCTCGTAACGACTTACTCCTTCGGGCGTTTTATCAGTATATAATTCTTTAATGATACCACTGTTAACTGCAATTTGATTTCCTAATTCAAATGCGTCTTTATAGGGCAGTAATAAACTGTATGATTTTATTTGCGCCACAAAATCATTTATTTTTCCGGCAATGCCTGCGTTAATGCCCATTCCCGCATTAAAATCCTTTAAATTGCTTATCACTGTCCACATGCTAATATCATGTTCAGCAGCGGCAACACTTATCTTATCAATAGTACTTTGCCCAATGCCGCGTGCCGGATAATTAATAACACGTTTTAAACTTTCATCATCATTATTGTTGATGGTAAGACGATAATAAGCAAGTGTATCTTTAATTTCTTTACGTTGATAAAAACTTATGCCTCCATAAATTTTATAAGGCACATTTAATCTTCTTAAAGCTTCTTCAAAGGCGCGTGATTGCGCGTTGGTACGGTAAAGAATAGCAAAATCGCTATTCATCGCTTTTTCATTCATGCGCGTTTCAAATAAAGAAGTAACTATTTTTTGTCCTTCTTCATTATCTGTACCTGCTTTTATTATTTTTATTTTGGTGCCGTCTTCATTATCAGTGAAAACATTTTTTTTAAATTGCTCTTTATTGTTTGCAATAATATGATTGGCAGCACCAACAATTGTTTTTGTACTGCGGTAATTTTGCTCCAGCTTAAAAGTTTTAAGATCGGGATAATCTTTTTCGAAGTTTAAAATATTTTGAATATTAGCTCCACGAAAAGCATAGATGCTCTGCGCATCGTCGCCTACAACACTTATGTTCTCAAACTTTGCAGCCAGTTGTTTAATAATTACATATTGCGAAAAATTGGTATCCTGGTACTCATCTACCAATATGTATTTAAATTTATTTTGATACTTATCCAACACCGCCGGAAAATCGCGCAGCAATACATTCGTTTGATACAAAAGATCATCAAAATCCATTGCGCCCGCCTTAAAATTTCTTTTTTGATAATTGAGGTAAACCTGTCCCAGCATTGGTTTGCGACTTGCCTGATCTTCTGCTTGTGTTATTGGATTGTTTAAATAAGCAGCCGCGGAAATTAATTTATTTTTTGCATCACTTATCCTGTTTAAAACCATAGATGGTTTGTAAACTTTATCATCCAGGTTCATTTGTTTTAAAATTTCCTTGATCACACTTTTACTATCATCTGTGTCGTAAATAGTAAAGTTATTTGGGTAACCTATTTTTTCTGCTTCAATACGCAATATTTTTGCAAAGATGCTGTGAAAAGTTCCCATCCAAAGATTTTTTGCTTCTTTTTCGCCAACAATTTTAGCAATACGTGCTTTCATTTCACGTGCCGCTTTATTTGTAAATGTAAGTGCCAGAATGTTAAAAGAATCTACGCCTTTTTCCATTAAATGGGCAATGCGATATGTTAAAACCCTTGTTTTTCCTGAGCCTGCACCGGCAATGATCATCACGGGGCCTTCTGTTGCTATGGTTGCGGCGCGTTGGGCAGGATTAAGTTCGTCTAGGTAATAGTGGTCCATCGTGTAAAATTGATAAACTTTTTTTGTTGTTTGATGCTTGCTTTTCAGAAAGATTTAAACAATACACTTTACTCACTAAATAGTTGCTTTCAATAAATAAATCTGCGAGTTTAAATTATATTAAAACTTTCCGGTATAAATAGAGTTAACTTTAGTAAAATTCTTGCAATGAAAAAATCTCTCATAGTTTTGATCGCGTTATTTTTGTTTGGAAATTTTGCATTTTCTCAGGCGCCGAATTGCCCAAGCACATCCATATTTATTCATAATTCCCCTCAAATTCAGCAACAATCCGTTAACCCTTTAGGGCCAGCGGCTACAATGGTATTAAACAACATGCCCGCCGGGTCGGGCGGTTTAGCTGTAGGTCCGGCATTTGGTTTTCCGGCCCCAAACCCAACCTGGTGGACTACCTCAGGCGGTACTTTTTGGTATTACAATAATACTGGTACATGGTCAAACACAGGCCATAGTACATCAAACGGGGCAGCTGTTAACATTGGTGGTGGCGGTGGCGCAATTTATAACTTAGTGGGAGCAAGTGGCCAGGTTTATAAATATACTGGCGCAGGTGCTGCTACCTTATTAGTAACTATCGGAACATTTGGTGGTGGCGGCCCATATGATCTTGTTGCTGATTTTAATGACAACTGGTACATTTTAAAAACAACAACACCTCAAAGCTTACAGGTGTATAATTCTTTAGGTGTATTATTATGTAGTTATAACCTGGTGAATGCTCCTGTAACATCAGCAGGTGGCGGTTTTGCTATTGTTGGCAATACGGTTTACTATACAAATTCAGGCGCTCATGCAGGTAATATTATTCCCGGCAATTCTACAATTACATTTACAAATGTTACTTTACAAAGCGGTGGCGACTGGGCCAGCTGCGCTTTACCGGTGCCAACCAGTACTATTTTAGCGCCACAGGGTGGTACATTAACCTGCACACTTACCTCGGTACAATTGGTTGCACAAATTAACCCAAATGGTGCAGTTGGCATGCAAAACGTTCCACCGGCATCTACTTTAAACGTATGTACTTACACATGGTCTGGTCCCGGTATTATTGCCGGGCAATTTACTCCAACAATTACAGTAAATCAACCCGGTGTTTATAGTTATACTACCTGTACAGGAAGCTGCCCTTCTTATTCACTTAATAATTCTTATACTGTTGTTGGTCAGCCATCGGTGCTTAATCCAACCATTACAGCGCCAACCTGTATGTCGGGTAGTGGTGTGTTAAGTGTAATGCCAAATAACACTACAACAAATACTATTTTATGGACAGGACCTGGTATTACATCCGGACAAGGTACAGCAACCATTAATATTAACACAGCAGGTATCTATTCTGTTAATATTAGTAGTGCCAGCAGTGCCTGCGCAGGAAGTGCTACTGTTAACGTTTTAGCAAGCCCTACATTAAATATTGCTTACAGCAGTCTTACAGTTTGTGCTCAAAACACAAACAACTCGCCAAATACAATTACATTAACGCCATCAGGCGCTATGAATTATACATTATTAACCGGCCCGGGCTATTCGGCCAGCTCATCAACATTGGCGCCAATGGTATTAACACCGGTTGCGCCATTCTCAACAAATGCGGTTGTAGCCTCAAATACTTTAATAGGTTCAAATGGTGTTTGTTCTGCTACAATAAACTCTAACTTCTCAATTTTGCCAAATCCTGTAATAGCCGCAGCGCCTGCAACGGCAAGTGTTTGCCAGGGTGGTAATTTTACTTTTAGTGCTAACGGAGCTGCCACTTATGTTTGGGCGCCACCAACAGGTTTAAATACTACGGCAGGGCCTTCTGTAATTGCCAATCCAACATTAACAACTGTTTACTCTGTTATGGGATCAAGTGTTGGCTGTAACAGCGCAACACAAACGGTTACTTTAACCGTAATGCCAATTCCAACGGTTAATATTTCACCAGCCACACCAACCATTTGTTTTGGTGGATCAATAGGTTTAACGGCTAATAGTAACGCCAATATATTTAACTGGTCGCCGGGTACAGGTTTAAATACAACAACGGCAGCTAATGTTGTTGCAAATCCTAATGCCACTCAAAATTATACAGTTATTGCTTCCCTTAACAGTTGTACAAGCTCTGCAGTTGTGCAGGTTTCAGTGATTGTGTTACCAAATTTATTGACCAATGTTTCTCAACCTGTTATTTGCAGTGGAGAAAAAACAAACATTAATGTGAATGGTGCAAACAGCTACGTATGGTCTCCTGCAACAGGGTTGAATACAAGCACTGGCTCATTTGTACAGGCTTCTCCGGGAACGAGCACTACTTATACCATAACAGGTTTTAATGGCGTTTGTACCGCTTCCGCAAGTGTTTTTATTGAAATTGTTCCTGCGCCGGCAATTGTTTTAAGTTCTCCGGGTGAGCAGATCTGCGAAGGTAAATCGGCTGCTATTACTGTTACAGGAGCATCTAATTTTACCTGGATGCCTTCTACGGCATTGTCTACAACAACAGGATCATTTGTGGTAGCTACACCTTTATCAAATACTAATTATACGGTAGTGGGCTATAATCAAAGCGGTACTGTTGTTTGTACTCAAAAAATGAGTTATTCTGTTATAGTTGTACCAATGGTAGAAGCAAATGTATCACCAAGTGTTGCAATTTGTTCAGGAGATAAAACTACATTAACTGCGGGTGGCGGCAATACTATTGTATGGACACCCACAACAGGTTTAAATATAGGAACAGGTGGTGGAGTAGTGGCTAGCCCAAATGTGTCAACTGAGTATACGGTGGATGTTTCTCACTATGGTAATTGCAATGGTTACAATACAGTTTTTGTAAAGGTAAATCCGGTCCCTTCTGTTACTGCAGGCCGCGATACAACTATTAACCTAGATCAGCCAATGTTCTTAACAGCTACCGGTACGGGTACTATGACCTGGATAGACGGAGAAGAGATATCTTGCCGCGTTTGTCCTAACAGCCAGGTTTTTCCGCAACGTAACAGTTGTTATACAATTGAAACGGTAAATGATTTTGGTTGTAAGGCAACAGATGAAATGTGTATTGAAGTAACTAAAGATTTCGGCATCTACGTTCCAAATGCTTTTACACCTAACGGTGATGGATTAAATGACGAATTCCTTGCTTCAGGATATAATATTACTGATTTTTCAATGGATATTTTTGATCGTTGGGGCGAAAAATTATTCTCGTCTAAAGAATTAACAAGCGGTTGGAAAGGCACTTATAAAGGCTCTCTTTGCGAAGTAGCGGTATATGTTTATAAGATCACATATAAAGGTTTAGATGGCAAAAAAGTAAATAAAACCGGCCATGTAACCTTAAATAAATAAGCATTAAATAATCTAAAAAAAGGGGCTAAATTTTAGCCCCTTTTTTATGTTTTTCTGGTAAAAAACAAGTCTATCTAAAACCATTTATAAACAAAGATTTTAACAGCTTACTTCACTCACCAAACCAAGGGTTTTACTAAATAAAGACTCTGTTTTAAATTTTTGTGAAAAAAGGCCTTGAAATTAGCTTTACCTTTGTTATATAAATTTTAATTAATGAAACTTACAAAAAGAATAGCTTTTGCACTTTTTTCCTTATTTGGAGCATTAGCAGTAAATTCTCAAAATAATTGCCCTAGTTTAGGGCCTGACCAGAATTTACCTTGTGGTATTACACAAACTGTACTTACAGCAAACCTCACAACATGTAATCCATCAACTATCACAGCAAATCAAACAACAAGTTACAGCGTTACAAATATTCCATTTGCACCATATACAAATACAGGTACTTTTGTCAATCTTACTGATGATTCTCAGTCTGGCGCTTTACCAATTGGTTTTACATTTTGTTTTTTTGGTAATACTTACACTCAATTCTATATTGGTTCTAATGGTTGGATCTCGTTTACTGCCGGACAGCCGGTAACTTTTGCTTCCGTTGCAATTCCTACTACAAATGGCAGTGTGCCAAAAAATTGTATAATGGGCCCATGGCAAGATTGGCATCCGGGTATTGGTGCGGGGAACTATATACGTTATCAAACACAAGGTACGGCACCCTGCAGAAGGTTAGTAGTAAGTTATTCAAATATTCCAATGTATTCTTGTACTTCTACTCTAGGAACTTTCCAGATCGTTATTTATGAAGGAACAAATCTTATCGAAAATCATATCACCACAAAAAACAATTGTGTGTCATGGTCGGGTGGTACAGCAGTACAAGGTATTCATAATGCAGCAGGAACAATTGGTGTTACTGTTCCGGGAAGAAATTCAACTCAGTGGACAACTTCAAATAACTCTTACCGTTGGTCACCTTCAGGGGCACCGGTAATTCCAACATTAACATGGTTTGCAGTTGGTAATCCAACTCCGCTTGGTACCGGCCCTACATTAACTGTTACACCTCCGGTTGGTGGTCAGTTATATACTTGTCATAATGTTTACCCTGCGTGTTATGCAGGCTTTGATGGTTGTATTCCAAGTGTTGGTAATTCACCCGATACTGTTTTGGTTGTTCCGGGTTTAGCAGGCATCAATCCAACTATTACTGCACCTACTTGTATCAATGGTCCTACACAAATTTCAGTAGCACCAAATTCAGCAACAAATAATATTCAGTGGACTGGTCCTGGAATTGTTGGTTCTACAACCACACCTACAATAACGGTAAATGCAACCGGTGTTTATTCAGTTTACATTAGCAATACGGTAAATATTTGTGCAGGTTCGGCCAGTGTTTTGGTATCGCAAACACCAACACTTACAATAGCACCTTCAACAAATACAATGTGCTCGTTTAACTTTAACGGATCGTTAAACTCAGTTAGTTTAACTGCCAATGGCGCAACTAATTACACGTGGACAGGTATTTCAGGATTAAGTAATACAGCGGGTGGTGTAAACGCTCCTGTCATTTCATTTACACCTGTTGCAGGCTTTACAACCGGCTCTGTTACGTTGGTTGGTGTAAACGGTCCGTGTTCAAACACAACTTCATTTGCCATTCCAATTATTACTAACCCAATAATAACCGTAACAAGTGCCAGCGTTTGTCAGGGTTTAGGTGCCAGTTTAGTTGCAAATGGTGCAACAAATTATAATTGGGCGCCTTCTACTGGTTTATCTTCAACAAGTGCGGCAACTGTTACGGCTAACCCAAATGTAACTACAGCTTATGGTGTTATAGGTAGCAGTTTAGGTTGTAATAGTCAAACAATGGGATCTACATTAACTGTAGTGCCAAACCCTACAATAACTGTAAGTCCTTTAACTAATACAATTTGTGTTGGTGGAAATATTAATTTAACAGCAAATGGTGCAACAAGTTATAACTGGGCACCAAACACAGGCTTAAATACAACAACCGGCGCTGTTGTAAATGCCAGCCCTGGTGTAAATACAACTTATACTGTGATTGGATTGCAAAACTCTTGTACATCATCTGCAGTTTACCAGGTTTCGGTAATTGTGGTTCCTAATTTATTATACAATGTTGCGCAGCCAATAATTTGCAATGGCGACAAAACTAATATTAATGTTAACGGTGCAAGTGGTTATAACTGGGCACCATTAAATGGGTTAAATACAAGCTCAGGCTCACTGGTTGAAGCTTCGCCTTCTTCGAGCACAACTTATACGGTTACAGGTTTTAATGGTATTTGTACTGCTTCTGCGAGCATATTTATTGAGGTTGTTCCTTCTCCTGCATTAGTGTTAAGTGCTCCGGGAGCTCAGATCTGCTATGGAACATCAGTGCCAATTTCAGTAACAGGTGCATCTAATTTTACCTGGTCGCCTTCAATAGGATTGTCCTCTACAACGTCTTCAAACATTATTGCTTCGCCACTTACTACTACAAATTATACTGTAGTTGGTTACAATCAAAACGGTACGGTTATTTGTACTCAAAAAATGAGTTATTCGGTAATTATTGTTCCATTGGCAGAACCCAAAGTTTCGCCAAATGTAGCTATTTGTCAGGGCGATAAAACCATGCTAACAGCAAGTGGTGGTAATACATTTGCATGGACACCAACTGTTGGTTTAAATGTTGGTACAGGCGGTGGTGTAGTTGCAAGCCCTTCTGTTTCTACTGAATATACTGTAGATGTTTCGTATCAGGGCTCTTGCGGTTCATTTACTACTGTATTTGTTCAGGTAAATCCTAATCCCGTTGTAACAGCCGGCCGCGACAGTTCTTATAATTATGAAGAAGCGAAATTTTTGAGTGCTACCGGAACAGGCACAATGACCTGGATTGCCGGCGAAGAGATATCTTGTCGTGATTGTCCAAATAGTCAGATCTTTCCTAATAACAGCGGTTGTTATGTAATTGAAACCGTAAATGAATTTGGTTGCAAGGCAAAAGATGAAATGTGTGTTGAAGTAACAAAAGAATTTAGTATTTATGTTCCAAATGCCTTTACTCCAAATGGTGATGGTGTTAATGATGAGTTCTTAGCTTTTGGTTACAATATCACTGATTTTACAATGGAAATATTTGACCGTTGGGGTGAAAAATTATTCTCTTCAGGAGAATTAACAAAAGGCTGGAATGGTACATTTAAAGGCCAACCAAGCGAATATGCAGTTTATATCTATAAAATAACGTATAAAGGTTTAGATGGTAAAAGGGTAAATAAAACCGGCCATGTAACTTTAAACAGGTAGTATTTATAATTTTCTATGTTTGTGTAAAGGTGTAGGCTTGTGTTCCTGCACCTTTTTCTTTATCAAAATCAAAAACTGACTGTTAAAAACATTCTTTAGCATACCTAATGTGCTTTTTTTATTAAGCCTAATTTAGGGGGATGAATAAGATCTTTATATCGCTCCTTTCTTTTATATTATTTGCTGCATTTTCATTCCAGGAACCAAACAAAATAAAAAAAGAACCTGATTTTTTAACGCCTCAAAATAAATGGGTCGATTCTGTTTTTAATTCCTTAACTCCTGATCAAAGATTGGCCCAACTTTTTATGGTGGCGGCTTACAGCAATAAAGATCTTAAACATGCAAAAGAAATTAAAGATCTTGTAGTAAATTACAATATTGGTGGTTTGATCTGGATGCAGGGCGGACCTGTTCGCCAGGGAAAATTGGCAAACTATTATCAAAGCGTAGCAAAAACGCCATTGCTTTACAGTATTGATGGTGAGTGGGGTTTGGCTATGCGTCTGGATAGTACAATCCGTTATCCTAAACAAATGACATTAGGTGCTATTCAAAACGATTCGCTTATTTATTTAATGGGAAGACAAATAGCAAAAGAATGTAAGCGTATTGGCCTGCATGTAAATTTTGCACCTGTGGCCGATGTAAATAATAATCCGCTTAATCCTGTAATTGGTATGCGCAGCTTTGGTGAGAATAAATACAAAGTAGCGCAAAAAGCATACATGTATATGCAAGGTATGCAGGATGAAAAAGTAATGGCCAACGGAAAACATTTTCCTGGACATGGAGATACAGATAGCGATTCGCACAAAACATTGCCATACATTGCACACTCAAAAGAAAGATTAGATTCTTTAGAGTTATATCCATTTCAATATTTGTTCGATAGAGGCCTTGCAAGTATCATGGTAGCACATTTAAATATTCCAAGCTTAGATACTACAAAAAATTTAGCATCTACTTTATCGCCAAATGTGGTAAATGATCTCTTAAAAAATAAAATGGGCTTTAAAGGTTTGGTATTTACCGATGCGCTGAATATGAAAGGTGTTTCTAAATTCTATGGCCCCGGAATAGTAGATGTGAAGGCGCTTTTAGCCGGTAATGATGTGTTGTTGTTTAGTGAAGATGTACCAAAAGCAATTGCCGAAATTAATAAAGCTATTGAAGAGGGAAAAATTGACCGTAAAGAAATTGATGAGCGCTGCAAAAAAATATTAATGGCAAAATACTGGTGCGGTTTAAATGTAAAACCCGAAGTTGTTACACGTAATTTATATAAAGAATTAAACACTAAAGCAGGAGAAGAGTTAAATTACAAATTGGCAGAGGCATCAATTACTTTATTAAAGAACGATAATGATTTCTTGCCATTAAAAAAATTAGACAGCCTTAAAATTGTTGAGGTATCGTTTGGTGTTGAAGAAGAAAATTCTTTATACACAACTGTAAAAAACTATGCGTATGTTGAGCACATTGGCTTATCGCATGAAGCAAAGCCCGCGGTTGTTGCAACTCTTTTCGAAAAAATAAAAAGAGCTGATGTTGTTATTTTACAAATAAACAAAGCTACTTTAAAAGCAGAGAATAATTATGGAGTAGGTAACCAAACTTTAAAATTAATGGATTCTATTGCTGTTTTAAAACCAAGTGTTTTGGTTTTACTTACTAACCCATACATCTTAAATAAGATCACTTCTATTCAAAATTATAGGTCGGTTATTTTAGGTTACGAGTATATGCCAACTATTTTAAAAGCAAGTGCGAATGCTATTTTGGGTTTTGGAAAAGTAAATGGTAAATTGCCTGTTAGTACCAATATGTTTAAAGCAGAAACGGGTTTAACGTTAGAGCCTTCTTTTTTACCAAAGCAAAAATCTATTAAAGAAAACTTTAAAAAAAAAAAGTTTGGAGCGGTAGATAGTATTGCGCTTTACGGGATCGAAGAAAAAGCTTACCCTGGCTGCCAGATCGTTGCTTTTAAAGATGGCGAGCTTATCTATCAAAAATCATTCGGTAATTTTACTTATGCTCCCGACTCAAAACCGGTAGACGACGGCACCATTTACGATCTGGCAAGTGTTACAAAGATCTCAGCCTCTGCATTGGCCTTAATGAAATTAAAAACAGATGGTTTATTTGATTATAAAAAAACGCTTGGTTTTTATTTGCCCGAATTAGTTGGTACCGATAAAGAAAATTTAATTATTGAAGACGTGCTTACACACCAGGCCGGCTTACAGGCATGGATCCCTTTTTATTTAAGGACACTTAAAAAAAATGATGAGTATAAACCCGGCTTTTACAACAAAAAAGCAACCGATAAATTTCCTACACGTGTTGCAAAGAACTTATATGTTGTAAAAGGTTTTAACGATTCTATCTACAAACGTATTATCAATTCAAAGATCGAAAATCCCGGAAAATACCTTTACAGTGATCTTGGGTATTACTTTATGCAAAGGATAATTGAAAATATTACGCAAAAAAAACTGGATGAATATGTAAGCGATATGTATTTTAAAATGGGGATTGTACTTACCTATCAACCATTAAAAAAATATTCTGTGTCACAAATTGCACCCACCGAAAACGATTCAAAATTCAGAAAACAAATTTTGCAGGGTTTTGTGCATGATCCAGGTGCTGCTTTAGAAGGCGGCGTTGCAGGCCACGCAGGTTTATTTGGTAACGCTTTGGAGCTTGCCAAATTAATGCAGATGTATTTAAATAAAGGCGAATTAAATGGTGTCAGGATTTTGGATACAGCTGTTGTAAGGGATTTTACAAGTTGCCATTTTTGCCCGGATAATCGTCGTGGACTTTGTTTTGAAAAACCTGAACCTGATAATAAAAAGGATAGCCCTGTAACATCGGAGTGTAGTCCTGAGAGTTATGGTCACAGCGGCTTTACAGGCACTTTTACCTGGGCCGATCCAAAGAATGGTTTGGTTTATGTATTTTTAAGCAACAGGGTTTACCCGGATGTTGATCCCAATAAATTGGCAAAATTGGGAATACGGGGAAAGATACACAGAGCTTTTTACGATGCATTAAAGAACTGATTTGAAACTTTTAATATTAACACAATATTTTCCTCCCGAAGTGGGAGCGCCTCAAAACAGGTTGTTTGAGTTAGCCGTACGTTTGCAAAAAGTAGGGGTGGATATAACTGTTCTTACCGCAATGCCAAATTATCCTCAAATGGAAATTTACAAAGCTTATGAGGGTAAAAAGTATGTATATGAAGAAATGGATGGATTAAAAGTTCACCGCTCTTCTATTTATGTTTCAAAAAGTAAATCTATCATCAACCGGTTGCGCAATTATTTTTCGTTTGTTATTTCAAGTGCAAGAACCGGTAAGGCTAAATTAGGCAACTTTGATTTTTTGTTGTGCGAATCGCCCCCCTTATTCTTAGGTTATAGTGCTATGCGTTTGGCCCGCCAAAAAAAAGCAAAACTAATTTTTAATGTGAGCGATCTTTGGCCCGAAAGTGCCGAAAAGCTGGGTGTAGTTAATAATAAAATGCTATTGAACCTTGCTTATAATTTAGAAGCAAAATTGTATAAGCGATCGGTATTGGTTACCGGACAAACACAAGGTATTTGTGAAAGTATAAATGCCCGTTTCCCTTCGGTAAAAACTTATTGGTTACCAAATGGGGTAGATCTTAATTATTACGATCCTTCAAAAATAGATGCAGCTAATTGGCGAGAAAAAAATAATTTCTCTAAAGAAGATGTTATTTTATTGTATGCTGGTATTATAGGAATAGCACAGGGTTTAGAGATCATATTACATTCCGCAAAAAGTTTTAAAGATAGGTCAAATATTAAGTTTGTGTTTATTGGCAGCGGTCCCGAAAAAGAAAAATTAATAAAACTTAAGGCAGAACTTAACTTGCAAAATGTTTTTTTTATGGATGCCATTTCCAAAAAAGAAATGCCTTTGGTTTTAAAAAGTATTGATGCAGCTATTATTCCTTTAAGAAAATTAGATCTTTTTCTTGGCGCTATTCCATCTAAGATATTTGAGAACCTGGCCATGGAAGTACCAATTTTATTAGGTGTTGATGGTGAGGCCAGACACCTATTCATCGATAAAGGAAATGCAGGCATTTATTTTGAACCGGAAAATGCCGATAGTTTAACTAATGCGATCGTAAAGTTAAGTGAAGATAAAGCCATTGCCACTCAATTTGGAAAGAATGGAAGGCGTTTTGTAAATGAATTTTTTAACCGCGAGATCATTGCAAAACATTTTTTTGAACGCTTAAAAGAGCTCTGATTATCGAATCTGTTGGTAATTTTTTATCGTAACTGTTAATGGAATATTTATATTAGTAAAGCATAAAACTATTTTTAATGAACCTGACCTTAAAACAACGCTTATTTTATTTTTTTCCGGCATTGTTTTGCTTTTGTTTGCCTTTTGGTTCGCTTGTGTTATCAGGTTTAGTAGTTCTTTGGACCATCACTTCTTTTTTTAATATTGATAAAGCACAATTTAAAAACGGTTTTAAAAATAAAAACCTGTGGTGGTTGCTGGCTTTCTTTTTTTTTACATTGATAAGTGCCTTATTTTCTACCAATAAAACTGAAGCAAATTTTAATGTGGAAATTAAACTGAGTTTTTTGGTATTTCCTTATCTCTTTTTTTGTTTTAAATGGCCCTTGCAAATTATTAAACGTTGTTTGGTGTCATTTATTTCGGGTTGTTTTTTTGCGAGTATGATTCTCATATTAAGGTCTGCTTACTATGCACTTACCGGTCATCCTGAATACTTTTTTTACACACAATTCTCTGTTTTCATACATGCCTCATACTTTGCCATGTATCTTATTTTGGCCATAGCCCTTATCATTTTACTTTATCCGGCCTGGTTTAAAACACAAAAAAATGTGACTTACACTTCTTATTTTTTCGTGATCACTTTTATTGTTACCGTTTTTTTATGCTCATCAAAACTTGGATTGATCAGTTTTTTTATTTCAATGCCATTGATCCTTCTTTACAAATTCAAAGAATTTTTAAATATTAAAAAAGTAGCCATATTGTTTGTTTCAGTAATTGTATTAGGTATTGTGGCCTATAAGGTGTTTCCGAATGCATTTGAACGTTTATCATCACTTACAACTGTATCTTCTGTCTCGCTGGATAAAACTTCTTCAGAAAGCACTACCGTACGGATTCTTATCTGGGAACAATGTGTTCAGATAATAAAATATAATTTATGGCTTGGAACAACTGTTGGAGATGCCAATGATGCTTTATATAAGGCATATGCCGATAATGGTTTAACGGGAGCCCTTTCTCATAATTTTAATGCCCACAACCAATATTTTCAAACATTTATTGGTTTGGGTATTATTGGATTTTTAATGCTTGTTGTTTTAACTTTTGGCTACCTGCTTAAAGGTGTTGTAAAAAAGCAGTTCTTATTATTCCTGTTTTCGTTATTGATCGTTCTTAATTTTTTAGTGGAAAGTATGCTGCAAACTGCTGCTGGAGTTTTATTCTTTGTGTTTTTCTTTTGTGTTTTTAATTTAATAAGTGAGGAGGACTTGATTCATGAAGTTTAAAATTTTATTACTGTTTTTTTTTAGCACGCTTTTTTCATTTTCACAAAGCGCTTATCGTTGGCCCATTGATTCGCCACATGTTATCACCGGTAATTATGGCGAGATCCGTCCCAATCATTTCCACTCGGGTATCGATTTTTCTACCAATGGTTTAATGAATTTACCGGTTTATGCTATTGAAGACGGTTATGTTTCGCGTGTAAAAATTAGCTCGGGCGGTTACGGTAAAAATATTTATATCACTCATGCTAATGGTAAAGTAAGTGTATATTGCCATTTAAATTCGCTTAATCCCGCTTTATCTGATCTCATTAAAAAAGAACAATATGCCAAACAAAGCTATGAGGTAGAGATCTTTCCAAAGAATAAAAGTGTAAAAGTGAAAAAAGGTGAACTTATTGCTTTGTCAGGCAACACAGGTAATTCAACAGGTCCGCATTTACATTTCGAGATCCGGGACGAAAAAACAGAAATGCCTTTAAACCCTTTACAACATTTTGAAATTACCGATACCGTGTTGCCAACCATACAGCATGTTGCTTTTTATAATTTGGCTGATACCTGTTCACCTAAATTTTTAAATTCATGGCCGATAAAAAAATTAAAGAATGATAGTTTGGTTATTATTAAAGATTCGGTGATACTAAAGAATTCTATTTTAGGCTTTGCATTTACGGCTTTTGATCAATGCTTGCCAAAAGGTAATCCAAACAATGTATACAGCGCTAATTTATTTTTTGACGGTAAGCTCATCTATTCTCACGCTATGAATACGATAAGTTTTGATGATGCACGTTTTGTAAATGAGTTTAGCGAATTGGTTGAAAAAAGTAAGACCGAAAAAATAAGATTTCAAAAGTGTTTTCAGCCTACTTTATATCCAAAAGACTTTTACGATAATGTATTTAATAAAGGAAGGATCTTTTTATTAGATACAAATTTCCATACCATTAAATTAGTAGTGTTTGATGAATATGGCAACGAGCGCGCCGTTAAATTTTCTGTTAAAACACGCAAGTTCAATTACTATTCAAAACCTTCCATTAACAGCGATGTGCAGGTAACCTGTACCAAAGATTTTATGATCAGTAAAAACAAATTACAGATCTATATTCCGGCTAATACCTTGGCTTATTCAACAGGATTGATCTTTGAAAACACAATTGAAACCACAGGTAAGCTCATTATTTTACCAAGTGAGGCTAACCTAAAATCAACCTCCATTGTTGGTTTTGAAGTGCCTAAAAAATTATTGCCCTATAAAACAAAGCTGGTTTTGAAAAGCGGTTCGTCTGTTTTTAATCCCATTAATAATAAAGATTCTGTTTTTTACTCTGTGCGTAATTTTGGCTGGTTCTTAATAGATATGGACACTATTGCTCCAAAAGTTAAAACAAAACAAACAGCCTCTCAAATAGCAAAGATCAAAAAGTGGGACTCTTTTTCGTTTGTAATGACCGATAATTTAAGTGGCATTTACAAATACAATTTATTTTTAAATGATAAATGGGTAATTGGTGAGTATGATGCTAAAGCAGATCTTATTACTTATTATTTTGATGCAGATACGCCACCCGGAAACCTGCCATTTAGATTGGAAGTGGAAGATAGGGTAGGGAATAAAACTGTATTTGAATATATTTTAAAGCGGAAGTAATTATCTAACCACTAAGAACACAATGAATGCACAAAGGACACAAAATCTTGGTGATCTTAGTGAGAATACTTCGTGAACTTTGTGGTTAAGCTTAAGCAGTATCGTCTTCCCAAACAATAGAACTGATCTTCCACTCATTATTTAGTTTAATAAGTTGAAAAAGTTTATTGCCAAATTCTTTAAACTGTTTTCCGTTTAAAACACCTGTTTTTTGATAACGCGCATAACGTTGAGCCATATTGCCAACTATTTTTGTTTCTGAGTTTATTTCGTATTCTTCAAAATCTATTAACACTCCGTCACTCAGTATTTTTTTTCTTGGATCAACAAATGAATTTAAATTGTAAATGACCTGCTCAGTAGCATTCTTTTTAATGATCATTGTTTCAGGTATGCAAACTTTATTTATCAGACTCCAGTCAGGCTGATGGTTCTTATTATTAAAAATGCTGAAAAAAAATTTAATGGTAGTGTCAATTGCTACTTTATCTTGAGTGATACTGTAATAAAATACTTTTACATCACCTTCCATTTCTTCTTTTAACGGTATAAAGCCTAATTTTTCGAGAAGTTTCATAGAGCTTATGTTTCCATCAACTGTAGAGGCGAGCAGGGTTGGATATTCGTTGATGATATCATTTAAAACTATGTTCGCTGCTTCGTAAGCATAACCTTTTCCTGAATGTTGTGGTAAAAATGCAAAACCAAGATCAGGATGTGGTAAATGTTTACGACTTATAAATGTTACTACACCAATGGGAATATTTTGTTCTTTTGGTTTTATAACCCAATACGCAATGCCAGGATCAGCCAGTAACATTTGAATGTATTTAACCGCATCTTCTTGTGTTTTAATATTTCTGTTGCCAATAAATTTTAACCAACCTTCGGTATTTACAAGCTCAACAATAAACTCAGTATCGTTAAGGGTTAATTCTCTTAGTGTAAGACGTTCGGTTAAATATTGCTTTTGCATCTTTCTGTAAATTTTGCAGCGATTACGCAAAGCTAAGATACAATTTTGAACTATTGTTCTATCCTGTAAAGTGTAATTAATTCTGCACCACGGGCAAGGGTGCTGCGTAATACCATCCTGCGGTCTAATTTATACTTATGTGTTACAAGTGTTTCGTAATCTTTTGCAGTAATCTCATTCACACCTTTCATATCTGCTGTAAGCCATTCTTTTACTTTAAACTTAACATCACCCACCCACATCTTTAATTCAAAGGCACTGTAACGTACCAAACCCGCATAACGGTCATCGTTACTCGTGCTTTTATATCTGCGGTAATCGGCATTGCCATCCGGCTTAACAACTAACCAATAAAAGGTACTGTCGCTGGTAGAAGATACCCAGGTGCCCACAAGATCAGGATCATACTTTAGTGCTTTTTTCTTAATGCACGAATACAAACAAAAAACAGAAAGAATAAGGAATAATAATTTTTTCATAGTATCATTAATTTGCAAGATTGTACGCATCAATTATTCGGTTATACATTTTTTCTTTTTTCTTTTTCAATATTTTTGCGGTAACAGGAAATGCAGCAGTACCAACAAAACTAAGACCCATTTTTACAAACGCACCGGCATTGCCTTTTACTCTACCTCTTTGCACCAGCATATATGCGTCTACCGCAGTTATAAGAGAGGTAAAGCTGCCGCCAATAGTTGTGGGTATTGATGTTATTTTAATTATTTTTTGTGCCATTGCGGTTCCTTTGGCTGCTTTTAAGGGAACTGCCACTGCCGGGTTATTTGATTTGGCAAGATACCTGTTCACATCTTTAAAACTGGCCTTTTGGCCGTTAATGTAATATTGCCCGTCCAAAAATTCTATTTTATTTTTACCGTCACTTGTTTGTTGTGTAACACTTCCGTTGCCTGAAGCGGTTGAAGTTGATATGCTTTTTTCTGAAACACCAGTTTTGTTAAAGGTTTGAATTTCACCTTTGCCTACTTTAATAAAAACTATTTCAGTTTTATTATCCGTAAAGGTGGGACCCGTTGGCATACTTGCCTTTTTATAAGAAATTGATTCGGTACCGATCTCTGTTATTTTGCAACGAATGGTGTCACCACTTGTTTTTAAAATAAGATCCTGAGCTTTTAATTGAATACAAATAAATGAAAGAAAAAGCAGAAGTGCGCTAATATTGGCCTTTTTCATAAACGCTTATGAATAAAAATTTAGTTAAATAAATAGATGTTTGATATACGGGCAAATATAGATTATGCTTAATGCGCTCGCAAATTATAAGTGATAAAACGTAGAACTTTGTAAGTTTAAGGCTTTAATATCACTGTTTTCAGTTAGATATAAGGCAATAAAAGCGTATTTCAGTGATGTGTTTTAGTTACATTTACCAAGGGTCAGATCTTTGGAGCGCCTTGTAAAATTATTTTTTTAATAATAGCAATTTGCCCTAAATGATAATGTGTATGTTCAATAATGCCATGAAGATTTCGATAGTAAATACCATATTTTTTATCGGTAAAATCTTCCCATAATTTATGTTCCGGTAATTTTTCAATGAGTGTGGCAAATTTTTCAGCATCGCTCAAAGCTTTGTTTACCATATTATCCCAGTCTTGTTGCGAATTTATCGGCGGATGCGAAAAACTATTTTCATCTTTAGCATTAAGCGCTTCTCCTTCTAAAACTTTTATAACATCATGTACATAATAATTTACATGATAGGTAAGTGTGGCAATGGTGTTTAAAGAATACACCTGCGTTGTAGCTTGTTGCCAGGTAATACCTTTTAAATTATCTTTCAGGTTAGAGCAGGTCCAGTTGCCGCCAAAATGTATTTCCCTAAAGTGCTTTGCTATGTTTGATGTTACTGTCATGATCATTTTACTAAATTAAAAATAATCATTTAACAGAAAGCAAACAATAAAAAAACGCCGGATAAAATTAATTACCCGGCGTTTTTATTTGGGATCATTTCCAACCACCGCCCAATGCCTGGTAAATATTAACCATGGCATTTAACTGTTGTTTCTTAGTTTCAATAAGGTCAAACTTCGATTCCATGGCGTCGCGTTGTGTCAATAATACTTCCATATAATCGGCCCTTGCATTTTTAAAAAGCCCGGTTGAGATCTCTATGGACTCTGTTAATGCTTCAACTTGTTTATTTTTTAGATCGTAACTTTTTTTAAGGTTGCCAATGTTTGAGAGTTGGTTCACCACTTCAATATGCGCTCTTAATACAGTACGTTCGTAATTGTAAACAGCTTGAATTTGTTTTGAATTTGCAGAATAATAATTTGCTTTAATGGCATTTCTGTTTATTAAAGGCGCAATTAATTCTCCTGCTAATGAATATATCAACGACTCAGGTGCTTTTAATAAATACGCAGGATTAAAAGCCTGAAAACCTGCACCTGCAGTAATTCTGAAAGAAGGGTAAAACTCTGCCTTCGCTGCTTTTACATCCAGTTTAGCCGCAAGCAATGATTGTTCTGCTTGCCTGATATCTGTACGGTTAGATAATAACTGTGAAGGAATACCTGCATGAATGCTATCTGTTACAAGATCAGTAAAGCCTGCAGAATTTCGTGCAACAGTTTGAGGAAATCTTCCAACCAAAAAATTTATCCTGTTCTCTGTTTCAGTAATTTGCTGCATAATGTAAAACTGACGGCTCTGATTTTTCAGCACCTCTGCTTCAAACCTACGCACGGCAAGCTCAGTAACCTTAGCTGCAACTTTTTCCAGCTTCACAATTTCCAAAGCATTTTGTTGCACTTCGATATTCTTTTTTAATATCTCCAACTGGTTATCCAATGCCATTAATTCGTAATATGAATTCGCTATTTCAGAAACCAGTTGTGTTACCATAAAATTCTTGCCTTCAACAGTAGAAAGATATTTATACACGGCTGCTTTTTTTGAATTCCTCAGCTTTTTCCAGATATCCACTTCCCATGAAATATTGGCACCAATTAACATATCGGGTAGGGGTTCAGGAAATTTTTTTCCGGGTTCAATATCATTGTTGGCTTCAACCACACCTGGCAGCGTATACCTTCCCGCTTTATCAACACCAGCACCTGCAACAATTCCTGCCATTGGTAAATAGGCTCCTTTTCTTGCACGTATCTCGTTTTTAGAAATGTTGATCTCCTGCATTACTATATTTAGCTCCTGGTTGTTCTTTAATGCAGTATCAATAAGCGCTTTAAGGTTTTGATCTTTAAAAAGATCATTCCATTTTGTATCGGCTATATTAAGAGAATCTCTTGAAGCACTGTAGCTTGGAGGAACAGTTCTACTCTCGGTTCTGCGACCCACCTGCGGCAATTTACAAGCCGTTGTTGATGCAGCAAGGGCTACTACCAATAAATTTATTTTTAGTTTATTGCTCATTGTCTTCATGATCTTCTTTTAATGAAAAATTATCAATTTGATGAACCAATTCTTCTGTTAACGAACTGTCATCTTCATTTTTGATCATCTTGCGGCCTTTTGCTAGTGAGCCAAAAATGTAATATAAACCCGGAACAATGATAACACCGAAAATGGTTCCAAAGAACATACCACCCAATGCAGAAGCACCAATAGTACGGTTACCAATAGCACCCGCGCCATGCGAAATTACCAAAGGAATTAAACCTGCAATAAAAGCGAAAGATGTCATTAAGATAGGGCGGAAACGCACCTTTGCACCTTCAATGGCTGCATCAATTACCGATGCGCCCTGCCTTTGTTTTTGTACGGCAAATTCTACGATCAATACAGCGTTCTTACCCAGCAAACCAACCAACATTACTAAACCTACCTGCGCATAAATGTCATTTGCTAAGCCTAATCCTTTTATTAATAAGAACGAACCGAATACACCGGCAGGTAATGATAAAATAACAGAGAGTGGAATAATAAAACTTTCGTACTGTGCTGCTAAAACAAAATACACAAACACCAATACAATGATGAAGATGTAAATAGCTTCATTACCACGTCTTGTTTCATCATATGATAATGCAGCCCAATCAATATCATAACCGTGTGGCAATGTTTTTGCAGCTACTTCCTGCACCGCTTTAATTGCTTCACCACTGCTGTAACCTTTTGCGGGTCCGCCTCTTATAGCGGCCGTGTTATACATATTGTAACGGTTAATTTCATTAGCACCCTGCTTTTTATGAATTTTCATAAAGGCAGAAAAAGGAACCATCTCATCACGATCGTTCTTTACATAAAGGTTCATGATGTCTGTTGGCAATTTTCTAAATTCAGGCGCTGCCTGTACAAACACTTTAAAGAAACGCTGGTATTTAATAAAACCAAGTTCATAAGTACTTCCTACAAAAATAGAAAGTGTATTCATGGCATTGCCAATGGTAACACCTTTTTGCATGGCCGCCTGGTTATCAATTTCAATTTCGTATTGCGGGTAGTTAGCGCTGAAAAAGGTGAACAAACCTGTTATCTCTTTGCGCTTACGCATCTCATTCATAAAATCAGTGGTCACTTTTTCAAGCTGTTTGTAATCACCGCTATTTGTTTTATCTAATAGCTGCAATGCAAAACCACCAGCTGCACCAAAGCCGGGAACGGCCGGCGGATCAAAGAACTCGATTGTTGCACCTGGAATTGATTTTGCTTTTTGCTCTAGCTCTTCAATAATTTCAGTTACACTATGATCTCTTTCCGACCACGGTTTTAAATTGATCAAACAGGTTCCTGCATTTGATCCGCGACCTTCAGTTAATACTTCATAACCGGCAATGGATGAAACGGATTTTACACCTTCAACTTCATTAATTACTTTAACTAATTTTTCAGAAAGATCGTTCGTTCTTTCTAAGGTAGAGCCGGGAGGCGTTTGAATAATGGCGTACAACATCCCTTGATCTTCACTTGGAATAAAGCCTGAAGGTAAACTACTACTCACACCCACAATACCTAATGCAAACACCACAAATAAACCAATAGTAATAAGTTTACGATGCGCTATTAATTTTAATAACCAAACATATTTGCCTGTTATTTTTTCGAAGCCACGGTTAAAGCTGTCGAGAAAACGATTCATCCATGTTTTCTTTCTTGGCTTACCATGGTTGTTTTTTAAGATCATGGCGCATAATACCGGTGTTACGGTTAATGCTACAACACCTGATAATACAATGGAAGAAGCCATGGTGATAGAGAACTGGCGATAGAACGTACCAACCGGACCACTCATAAATGATACAGGAACAAATACCGATACCATTAATAAAGTAATGGCAATTACAGCGCCACTGATCTCACCAATAACTTTTCGTACCGCGTTGTATGGCGAAAGATGTTCTTCTTCCATCTTGGCATGCACGGCCTCAACGACGACAATGGCATCATCGACGACTATACCAATTGCTAAAACCAATGCAAACAAGGTTACCATGTTTATGGTGAGACCAAATAATTGCATACAGAAAAATGCGCCCACTAATGAGATAGGCACCGCAAGTGTTGGTATGAGCGTTGAGCGCCAATCGCCAAGGAAAATAAATACAACCAATGCCACCAAAATAAAAGCATCTCTCAAGGTATGAATTACATTTTCGATGGATGCATCTAAGAAATTAGAAACGTCGTAACTAATCTCATAATCCATTCCGGGAGGAAATGTTTTTTTAAGATCTTCCAGTTTTTCTTTTACTTTTTCAATTACTTCGCTGGCATTACTGCCATAAGTTTGTTTTAATACCAAAGCCGCAGAAGGATTACCATTCATGCTGGAATAGATATCGTAATATTCGCTTCCTAATGAAACTGTTGCTACATCTTTTAAGCGAAGGTTCTCTCCATTTGGATTAGAGCGAATGATCACATCTTCGTATTGTTTTGGGTCATTAAAACGATCGGTGTAGGTCAATACATATTCTAATGCTTCAGCCTGTTTACTGTCACCGCGGCCAATACGGCCCGGCTTACCAATAATACTTTGGTCGCTTAATGCTTCCATCACTTCATCAGGCGAAACTTTATAAGCACGCATACGATCAGGATTTAGCCATACACGCATGGCGTACTGGCGACTTCCTAAAATTCTTACCTGGCCAATACCATTAATACGTTGTAACTCCGGTACCATGTTAACACCCGCGTAGTTGAACAAGTATTTCATGTTGGCGTTTTTATCTTTACTATAAAGATTTACATACATCAACATACTGGGAATTACAGGCGTAATAACAACACCTTCACGCTGAACTAATATAGGTAACCTGTTTGTTACCTGTTGTACGCGGTTAGATACCTGCACTAAGGCCTGGTTAATATCGGTACCCGGATTAAATACAACCTGGATGTTTGCTTCACCCGCACTGGTAGCATCAGATGTCATGTAACGCATGCCCCATGCGCCGTTAATAGATTGTTCGAGAGGAATGATCACCGATTCAGCAAGCGATTTGGCACTTGCACCAGGATAAGAAGCACTCACCATCACTACGGGAGGTGCTACCTCCGGAAATTGTGATGTGGGCAATGTTTTTATAGCCAGTGTACCAATAAATAATATCACTAAGGATATTACAATGGCTAACACCGGTCTTTGAATGAATTTACTAAACATGTTGTTTGTTTTAAAGTGTTATATTATTCAACATAAACTTTTAATTTCGGAAGTACGCTCTTAGGATCTTCGTAAGTATAAACGATCTTATCGTTATCTTTTACTTTACGGATGCCTTCAAGCAATATGCGTTCGTTTTCGTTAAGACCGCTTTTGATAAGATAGAGATCGGGCATTTCAGAAGCAATGGTGATCTCTCGTGAGTGAACGATATTATTTTTATCTACAACAAAAACATATTTCTTTTCTAAAATTTCGTACGTTGCTTTTTGAGGAATGATAATAGCGCTCTTAATAGGAATACCCATTTCAATATTGCCTGTTTCGCCATGTCTTAAAAGTCCTTTAGGATTTGGGAACGTAGCCCTGAAAGCAATGTTACCGGTTTCGTTATTAAAATCTGCTTCAATGGTCTTTACTTCGCCGGGATAATCAAATAATTGGTTGTTTGCCATAAGCAGATTTACTTTCAATAAATTTTCTTCGGTGGCATGTGTTTTATAATTTAAATATTCTGCCTCGGGCACATTAAAATAAACCCACATTTCGCTGTTGTCAGATAAGGTGGTCATTAGGTCGCCTTCATTTATAAGACTTCCCAACCTTACCTGAAAGTGGTCCATAATACCATCAAAAGGCGCACGTATTTCGGTAAATTGTAAATGGGTTGCTGCCAGTGATTGTTCTGCTTTTGCTTTATCCAATTTTGCTTTTGCCAGTGCCAGTTCGTTAGGCGATACCACATTTTTTTCAGAAAGTTGTTTTGTATTTTGATATTCGATCTCTGCAAAGTTGGTCTCTGCCTGAGCCTTTTGCAATTCGGCATTATATATTAAAGGCATGATCTTAAACATGAGCTGGCCTTTTTTTACCAACTGACCTTCATCAACAAATATGCTTTCGAGATAACCTTTTTCAAGGGCCCTTACTTCAATATGTTGTACGGCGTGTATCTGGCACACATACTCTCTTGTACTAATGGTGTCTTTTTTTAACGGACTAGTCACTAAGAATTTTGTTTCTTCTTCATGTTCTTCTTTGTGCGACTGGCAGCTTGTATTGCAAAGGATAGCAAACAGGCTTATGGATATTAGAGTGATCCTCATAATAATTTTATTTTATACAATTGATTTATTAATTTTTTAGCCCACGCCATGCGCAAGCCGGGAACAAACGATAGTGTAATTAAAGCAAGGCAAAAGCCAAAAAGCTTTAGATACACCGGCTCATAATAAGAGCCAATAATAAAAGTATCAGATACGGAGAACTGAAATAGCTAAGTATTTCTTAGAAGGTACTTTGTGGTTGATATGATCGAAAAGTGTATTCGATCGTAAAGTAATATCGTTAATAAAAGAAGAGTAGAGTACTTGTAAAATGATGAAGGCGCTTGTTTTTGAAGAATCGTCTTCTTCGTTGTCAGAGCTTTCTTCACACATTTCGATAGCCGGAAAGCTTTTTGACTCATCAATACCGTTAAAGCTTGTGTTTTTTTTAATACTTAAAAGCCCGGCAGTTGATGTAAGCTTATCGTTTTTTTCAATAGAATTTAAAGCCGAAATAGGCCCCGCGTTAATTAAATACAACCTGAAAATAAATGCAAGGCATATAATAACAGCGGTATTTATTTTTAAGACTTTTAACATTAGGGTAAAAACACTGTAAAGGTACACTAGTTTTTTATAAATCGGCAAAAAATTAGAGTTTTTTGGCTTATGGGAAGGTTTAAAGCATAATATTTAAGCATTGGTATTTAATTTACAGCACAATTATCATAATAATGAAAGGCGTTTAAGAAAATAACCCCGGCAATTATAAGAATTGAAGCAAGAAGTATCAGTAAAAACTCCTTTGAGGTTTTACGATTCTCAAGAAATCGTTCCCAAAGTAAATTAAAGGTTAGTGAAATGATCAAGTATATTAAAATATTAGATATACAATATTTTATATTTCCCATATCACTTTATTTATAATAATGCAGTCAGGATATCTGTCTTCAACAAAAAAGGCAAAACCAATGTAAAGAACCATTAGATAAAGTCCTGCTAAATTAAAAAGGTATTTAATAATTCGTAAGAGCATATATAATATCAATTGTTCTTAAAAAATGAGCGAAGGGTATCGGCATAACGCACACCTCTTACAAATAATATACTGCTTAATTTATTTACGACTAAGTGCAAAATGTTTGCTAATGATAATTCCTGTATCCTGCTCGTAGATACAATATAACGAATCGTTCCTAAAAAAGTACTTTTTAATTTCATTAACTTTTTTCCATCCGTCCTCAGTCCTTTTATTTGACTTTTGGTTCAATTTAATAATTACTGTATCTTTATTTCGAGTCCATGTACCTTTAGCTTCATAGTTATACGTACAACCGTGTCCGCTAAAGAAAAAAGTACCCTTTGGCTTTAGCTTCAGACGCCAACCATGATAATGTCCACGACTTTTAAATGTTCCATAACATTTATCTTGCGGGGTTTTAAACGAGAAAAAAAACAGTGTTATAATGATTATGTAATTACCAAATTTTGACATGTTTGTTAAATATACAGATGTTTTCAAAAATTTCTACAATTTTCTCTTATCATCTCTTTCCACTTGTTGTTTGATCGTTTAAATAAATGAACACAAACACCACCATATGTAACATGCTCGATTGTTGGTAGCTGTTGAAATATTCTTATATGGCATTTTCTCCTTTATCATCTATTATTGGAGCGGAAATATAATACAAGTTATTTTGCTTTCCGGTTGCAACATTTATTTTCAGGACACTATCAGAAGAAATCAAAGCAATATCTTTTAGTTTGTTTTTGTCCCATTTAAATGGTTTTTCGTTTTCGTTTAATAAGCTTATAAGGTCTTTTTCCGGAATAAATGCTTTACAGTTTTGAATAAATTCTTTTTTTGCTGATTCATCATCAAATGTAAGTGAATCGGCAACAATGCTTAAATATTGAATTTTAAAATCTGCTTTAATGTCGTTAATTAGATCATAAGCTATTTCGTCTCTGTTTTGACAGGATAATAGAAACAAGAAAATACATGGAATGATATGTTTAATTTTTTTTATCATAGATAAAGTTTCATCTTCTATTCTTTATTGCGCCATAGATCTAATCTGGTAATGTTTGTTAATGAGCCCGGAAAATAACCCATATGTCCGCTAGGGCCATTATTAAATGTGCCAATAATTATTACATATTTTTTGTCGAATAATTCCATTTTCCTTTTTTTCTCAATGTTAGAAGAGAACTCAACCCAAAAACCATTACTTCCAAGTCCGTGTTCATAATCTTCCTGGTGTAAATAAATTGCCCTGCCTTCAAAATCTAAACTTAAATAACCAATTAACTGTATAGTTTGTCCATTGTATTTTTCAGGTGTTGCAATTAATTTAACGAGCGAAACATTCATATTCTCTTCCTTTACAGATCGGAGGGCTTTTCCGGTGTCATCTTTTGTTTTAGAAGTGTCAGGATCGTATTTAAGAATAGTGCCTTTTTCATCTGATTTAATGACGGTTGTTTTTTGTCCGTATAGGGACAATGTTACCGTTGCAAGAAATATGATTATTAGTTTATTTGGTTTCAACATAATAATTTATTAATTGGTTAATTTATTTATAAGAAGGAATTTTACCCCCACATTTAATGAAAAAATATTTTGACTCCTTAAATAGAGAAATCCAAAAGTAGGCCAACTAGTGCCGTGGTAAGAAACATAAGAGTGATTTAGGTCTGCAATTAAAGATAATCTTTTATTTAAAAAATAGGAGTAACGTATATTATAATAAAATGAAAGGTTTCCTCCAAAATTTTTGGTAATACTATTATTAATTAAAATTCCTGAATCAGTATAAGTTGAAGTGGAAATTTTTTTATGATCGGGTGTAAATAATGCAAAACCAATAACAATTCCTAAGGTGTTTTTATTGTTTATTTTTATATGACCACCTATCCCCAATGAATTTCGGTATTGTCCATAATTAAAAATTTTATAGTAATAATTGGTTTTACTTCCATAGTGAGCTCCATCATTGATGCCATATATTGGAGTAGTATAATTAAATTGATAATGCTGAAATTGAAAATCAAACAAAATATTATGTTTGGTTTTGTATTGAAGTCCAAATGCATATGATAAATTAATATCCGGTTTAGTATCAGAAGTAATATAACTATCTGTGAATTTGAAATTACAATATACCGGAATTACCAGTGCTGCGTTAACGCTTAATTCTTTTGTTCTTTTTTTATAAATACTATCTCCTGTTACTTCTCCATAAATGGACATAAATTTCAAGAAAGCTAATAAAAGTACTAATGTTTTTCTCATTAATTTTTTATTTAATTGCATAATACATCTGAGCAAATAGTTTTAAGGATAACGGATTGCCAACCGGTGCAGGCGGCATTTATTGCTGAATGTCTGTACTCGCAAAATGTTTATATAAAGATACAAATGTTTACGCGTAGGCAAAATAAAAAATTCCCGATTCATCGGGACAAAATTCCAAGCCAAAGCCCTTATACTTCCTGCCGCTTGCACTTGCTTGCTGTTAGCGGTAGTTGCCTATCAGTCAGCTCCGTTGTAACTTTTCTTTTATTTATAAGTTTGATTGTCAGGCACGCGACTAAATAAATTAAAGCAACGAGAAATGAAACAACTAACAGATTCGCAATACCAAATCCGAGTCCACGGTACATGTCCCCTGAAACTGTTCGATACTCAGGTGCTATAAACCAATACCATTGAAAAAATAAGATTGTCTCTTTTACAATAAGTCCACTAACTGATACGAAAAACAATTTCAGATATGTCCAACCAAATTTTCTCTGTTTAATTACATCCCTATAATAGATTGCGCTAATGACCGCCAACAGCATGGCAGGCAAATAGTCAAGCGAAGGTCTTAGAGCGTGGAACTTGTATGGCTCAACAAAAGTCCGTAAAAGATACTCAACAACTACGAACAAAATAAATATGAATAAAAGTCTCATGTTTTGTCAGGCAATCACCGCTAACTAATCCCTAAGCGCACTTTTTTCGATTGTAAGTATTTTTAAACGTTTGTTATCGTTTACTTCACAATCAATTTCCCTTGTCTTGTTCCGCCTTCTGCATTCATTACACGGTAGGAGTAAATGCCTTTAGCCATACCTTTTAATTCTACATTCACCGTATTTGTTTCTGCTGTAGTTTCAAAAATTAATTTGCCGTTCAGGTCAAATATTTCAATGCTGTTGCCTGCTTTAATGTTAGAAAAAGTAAACTTGCCTGTGCTTGGGTTAGGGTACACCAATGGCGCTTCCATTTCTATCATGTTGTCTTTTATACCAACATCCAGCTTGGCTGTTTTAAAATTCCTTGGCGCACTCCATGCGCTAAAATGCCCGCCATTATTAGTTTGTACGCGCCAAAAATATTTGGTGTTGCCTATAAGGTTTGGTTGCAAAACAAATAACAAACCTCCTGTATTACCACTTACATTTACAGTTGCAAAAGTAGAATCGGTGGATACTTGTACATTGTAAATAATGCCATCGCTTACATTGGCCCATTTTAATAAGGTTTGAAACGTGGTATCTAAATTTGTAGCACCGTTGGCAGGTGTTGTTAATACAGGTGGATTAGGTACAGAATCATTTGAACCAATATAAGTAATGAACATTTCTATTTTTTTAAAGGGACGATCTACAGAGTTACGTGGCGCATTGGCAATGGTATCTACAAAATTAATACCTGATGTTACGCGTCCGTAAACAGAGTATTGTCCGTTTAAGCTTGCAGCTGCTGCATGACAAATGAAGAATTGTGAATTGGCAGAGTTAATATTATTATCGCGTGCGGCAGATAAAATTCCTCTAACATGTTTTGCAGTTGAAAATTCTGCATTAACATTTGGCTGGTTGGGCTGACCAAAGCCCCATGTTAATGTATCTCCGTGCCTTGAATTAGGATCTCCGCCCTGGATCATAAAACCCGGAATAACACGGTGAAAAGCTGTTGTATCAAAAAACTGTTTGCTTACCAGGCTGTCAAAATTACGCGTGTGGTGCACCGCAATGTTTGGAAAAAGCTCAACATTAATAATGCCAAGTGTTGCATTATTGCGTTTGGTAAGTATTTGGAAACGCGGTTTACCGGTATAGGTATAAGTTGCATTTGGCACCTGCGCGTAAATGTCTGCTGATAGCCATAGCACCAACAGTGAGAGTAAAGAAAGTTTTTTGATCATGAAATGTAATTTGAGTTATAAATGTACAAAATTTTTACCAAAAAATATACTGATCTCCCTCCGCCTTAATCCCCCTCCAGAGTGTGACACTATGTGCCTAAATAATTAATTGTTTCCAAGCCTTTATTAAAAAGAAGATCGAGGATGCTTAAATTAGGATGAAATGGAAACTTACTTTCGAAAGTTTGGTAATAAGCTGTATTTAATATTGGAGAGACTTTTCCATCATCTGTAAAATTTATTTTTGGATGAATGGAATTTCTCAAATCAGTTAATGTGATAGGTTCTTTTTCAAACGCAGAAGTAAAGGCAATTTCTTTTTTTAGTTTTAAGAGGTTTAAAACAAGCTTCAGTTGTTCGGTATTTAATTCCATTAAAAATTTAAACTCTTTACTATAAAAATAATGTATCTCATCTTCAAAAAATTCAAAGTAAGGTGAATTCTTATAGGCACTTGTAATGGCCCGCCAATGGTTGTTTTGCCAGTTTTCAGTATAAGAAATTTCTACGTCTTTTATTAGTTCTTTGGTATTTAACTTTTTTACCGGGATAGAAAGATCAAGCTTTCCATTGGCACTCAAAATTTGTGTGCGGTTACGAAAACTTTGTTTGTGATAGTTCTCAAAATTCTCAACAACAATTTTATCAGATTTTAAAATGTAATAAAAATAATGCAGATTAGGCCAGTAAGCAGTGCTCAATAAAACATTCATGGTTTTGTTTGTTTTATAACGCGAATACTTTTGCCTACAATAAAATTCTCGGGTAAAAAGCCCCATTTGCGCGAATCATTGGCATTGTCGCGGTTGTCGCCCAGTGTAAAATAATAATTACGTTTTACAGTATACGTTTTTGTAAGCTCATTGTTAATGTAAATACTATCGCCTTTTATTTCTAAAGTATTTTTTTCATGATCTTTTATCAGTTTTTTATAGAACACAATATTTACAGTATCTAAATGCAACACATCGTCTTTTTTTGGGATGTACAAGGCGCCATAATTATCCATGTTCCATTTATAGTTAATAGAGTAGGGAAAGCAGGATAGATCGGAGTTTCCTTTCTTTTCCATTTCAGGTTCAATCAATTCTATATCTGCTAAATGCTTTAAACTATCGGCAAAATAATTAGTGAGCGAAAAACTGTAATCGTTTTTTTCTGAAATTGCAGCGCCTTCTGTTAAGCCGTGTTTTATTAAACTCAAACTATCCATTGCCTTCGCAGACTTTACGTGAAAGTTATGCTTAATAGTAATCGTATCGGTAATGGGCATCCCATTTATGTATATTACTTTATCTATTAATTCAATACTATCACCCGGTAAGCCAATTAAGCGCTGAAAAAAATAGGTTGTAGGCTGTGTTGAATCTTTTGCAGGAAATTCGATGTACACAATATCGTTAGTGCTTAAAGTATTATGAAACTTTTTAATAAGCAATGCATCGCCCCTGTGGTAGGTTTGCTGCATATCCATATTATTTACTTTGCGGATATCGAAAATAAATTTTCTTAAAAAAATAAATAAGAGCAAAGCTATGAATGCTGCAAGAAACCAGGTTTGTTTCTTTACAAAATCAAGTATGTTGTTTATTTGATTGATGTTTTTTGTTGTTTAAGCTTTCGACGGTTGTTCCACTTATTTAAACCCCAAATCAATAAAATGGTTACAATAAATGGAATTTTTATTGAATGTAAATTACCATCGTCAACATAACATAAAAAACGTTCCCATCTGAATTTGCCTTCTTTGCTATTCTTTGTTAATGATCCTATTACCGATTTGCCGCTAATAGGGTTGTTTTCAGAGTATTTCATGCTAAACCAAACAAAGAAAGGCGAACCTACCACATGGTCGTAAGGCACCATACCCCAGCTGCGGCTATCTGCACTATTATGACGGTTATCGCCCATCATAAAATAATAATCCTGTTTAAACGTGTAGCTTGTAATTGGTTTGCCATCATATAAAACCTGCGCGCCGTTTTTAGTAACCTGGTGTATGCCATCATCGTAAGTATTCAATATTTTTTCATACAAACAAATATTGTGTGTATCAATTGGCATGGTTGTGCCTGCTTTTGGTATTAACAGCGGGCCAAAATTATCGTTGTTCCATGCATACGAAGGGTTATGAGGGAAGATGCCATTGTCATAAGCATCTTTAAGATCAATACGCTTAAAGACAGAATATACATTTGGATCACTTTTAATTTTAGCAGCGCTCTCCGGTGTCATGTTAAGGCAATACACAAATGTATCTTTTGTAGCGAAGGTATTTTTAAAAATAGTATAATCGTAATTTTTTAATGGAATGTAGCGTCCGTTACCACCGGTAATTGGCTCTAAAAATACAGTTGGTTTTCTGTTTGATAAACCTACGGAAGCCACTAGTGCTTCGGTTACGTAAACATCTAAATTATCCAAATATTCAAGTGTGATAAAATTAGATTTTGCTTTTACAAAATAATGATGCTGTGCCTTTTCAGGCATTTTTTGTTTTTGGTTATTAATAAAAACTTCACCGGCCCGCACTTCTAAATTATCTCCGGCAATACCTACGCAGCGTTTTACATAGTGTTCACGCTTATCAACAGGGCGCGCCACAATATCACCAAATTGCTGTGGTGTACTGTTCACATATTCCCAAACTTCTTTTTGAACGGTTTTACGGTTAAGGGTACTATCCTTTTCCATTTCGTTATCTACAATATCTCTTATGATCTGGTAATAACTTTGATTCTGTTGTTTTAAAGCAACTGTATCGCCATCAGGATAATTAAATACAACAATATCATCATTCTTCACATCACCAAAACCCGGTAAACGGAAGTAAGGTAATTTGATCCACTCTAAATATGATTTTTTCGTTTCACTTAATGGTAAAGTGTGATGTGCAAAGGGAAATGATAGTGGCGTTTGCGGGATCTTTGGTCCGTAAGCAAATTTATTCACAAATAAAAAGTCGCCCACCATTAACGATTTTTCTAATGACGAAGTAGGGATGGTAAATGCTTCGATAAAATAACCGCGAATAATAGAAGCTGCAATTACAGCAAAGATGATTGGGTCTATCCAGTTCTTAATAAATTTACTTGGTTCAATAGTAAATTTACTTAAGCCAACAAATTTTGCGGTTTCATCAAAACCTAATTTTACAAAAAAGATGTATGGTAAAATTGAAGCAAATAAAAGATCGGAGTTGCTGGGTTTATTAAATGCACGGGCCACATTAAAACCGTAAACACCGTACATTAAAATATTAACGCCGGGCACTATCATAATTAAACACCACCACGATGGTTTACCAAGCAGCTTTGACAGAACAAAAAAATTGTAAACCGGTATCCAGGCTTTCCAACTTTCGATGCCTGCTTTTGTAAATAATTTGCTAAGGCCAAAAAACGAGACCAGTATTAAGACTAAAAAAATATAATTTCCCATAGATGTAAAAGGTAAAAATAAGGATTTATAGAAACTTTGAACGCTTGTTTTTTAAGCATATTATTTTATGGTTGTTAAAAAGTTGTAATGGCAGATTTTGGTTTTGTAAGGAGTTCTGTCAGGTCGAGCGGAGTCGAGACCAGTATACGCTTCTCGCTTGCGAACAACCTCGCTCAAAGCTAATCGCTTTGCCGTGCTCGAAGTGACACTGTTATATTTAAGTTAACACTCAAAACTTTCTTCTTTATCCCTTGATTTCACTAATAATAAATGCTATCTTTATTCCCGAAAAATAAACCTGCTTTGTTTGCAGGTACAAAAAAATTTATGATAAAAATAACTCTCCCCGATGGTTCTGTTCGCGAGTACGAAAAAGGAACAACATCAATGGACATCGCTAAAAGCATTAGCGAAGGCTTAGCCAGAAACGTATTAGCCGCAAAAGTAAACAACGAAGTTTGGGATGCATCGCGCCCCATTAATTCAGATTCTACATTAAGTTTATTAACATGGAACGATGCACTTGGTAAAGAAACCATGTGGCATTCATCTGCCCATATTATGGCCGAGGCTTTAGAGGCTTTATACCCCGGTGTAAAATTTTGGGTTGGCCCACCATTGGAAAATGGTTTTTACTATGATGTAGATCTTGATGGACAAGTTTTAACGCCTGCTGATTTTGAAAAGATCGAGCAAAAAATGTTAGAATTGGCAAGACAAAATAATGTTTATGTTAGAAAAGAAATTTCTAAAGCGGAAGCAATAAAATATTTTACCGATAAAAACGATAACTACAAGTTAGATCTTTTAGAGCGATTAGAAGATGGTAATATTACTTTGTATACACAGGGTAATTTTACCGATCTATGCCGCGGGCCGCACATTCCGAGTACCGGTTTTATTAAAGCTGCAAAAATTTTAAACATTGCCGGCGCTTATTGGAAAGGTGATGAGAAAAATAAAATGTTAACCCGTATCTATGGGATCACTTTTCCAAAAGATAAAGAATTAAAAGAATATTTGGTTCTGTTAGAAGAGGCGAAGAAGCGTGATCACCGTAAGCTGGGTAAAGAACTGGAATTGTTTACCTTTTCCGAAAAAGTAGGCATGGGCTTGCCCTTGTGGTTACCAAAAGGCGCCATGTTGCGCGAGCGTTTGATTCAATTTATGCAAAAAGCACAGCTTAAAGCGGGTTATTTACCTGTTGTAAGTCCGCACATTGCACAAAAAGAATTATATGTTTGTTCGGGTCACTATGAAAAATACGGTGCTGATTCGTTTCAACCAATTAAAACACCACACGAAGGTGAAGAGTTTTACTTGAAGCCAATGAATTGTCCGCACCATTGCGAAATTTATAAATCGTCACCAAAATCATATAAAGATCTGCCGCAGCGTTACGCTGAATTTGGCACTGTTTACCGTTATGAACAACGTGGCGAGTTGCACGGTTTAACCCGCGTGCGTGGTTTTACACAAGATGATGCGCATTTATTTTGCCGTCCTGACCAGGTGAAAGAAGAGTTTTTAAAAGTAATTGACCTTGTACTTTATGTTTTTAACGCCTTAGATTTTAAAGATTATACAGCGCAAATTTCTTTACGCGATCCGGATAATAAAACAAAATACATTGGTACCGATGAGAATTGGGCTTTGGCTGAACAAGCTATTATTGAATCTGCAGCAGAAAAAGGATTAAAAACTGTTACAGAATTAGGTGAGGCTGCGTTTTACGGACCAAAACTTGATTTTATGGTGAAGGATGCTTTAGGTAGGAAATGGCAGTTAGGAACCATTCAGGTGGATTATAATTTACCTGAGCGTTTTGAGCTGGAGTATACAGGAAGTGATAATCAAAAACACCGCCCTGTTATGATCCATCGCGCACCTTTTGGAAGCTTAGAGCGTTTTATTGCCGTTTTAATTGAACACTGCGCAGGTAATTTTCCTTTATGGTTAACACCCGATCAGTTTGCTATTTTACCAATTAGTGAGAAGTATAATGTTTATGCCGAAAAAGTGGCAGATGCGTTAAAAGCCGCTGAACTAAGAGGATTTGTAGATGACAGGAACGAAACCATCGGCAAAAAGATCCGTGATAATGAAGTTAAGAAAGTACCTTTTATGCTAATTGTGGGTGAAAAAGAAGCAGCGGAAGGCAAAGTATCTCTGAGAGCTCACGGAAAAGGCGATATTGGAGAATTTACACCTGATGATTTTGTAAAATATGTCAACCAAATAATAGAAAATGATTTTAATCAAAAATTAAATTCTTAGATTTGTAATAAGTAAAATAAAAAAAGTATAACTAAAAAACGGAGGCTACTATCAATAACAAAAAACCAAACTTTACAAAGCCTGTAAACTCGTCAAACAATAATAATTCGGCGAACAATAATAACAATACAGCAAAGCCGGTGGTTAAACAACCAAGAGGCTTAAAAGCCGGATTTAAGCGTCCCGGTGTAAAAGAAGAACAACACAGGATCAATGAAAGGATCTATGCTAAAAGCGTTCGCGTAGTTGGCGAAGGTATTGAAGCAGGTGTATATTCGGTTGCTGAAGCTTTAGCAATGGCAAAAGAACAAGGCTTAGATCTTGTTGAGATTGCGCCAAATGTTGATCCGCCTGTTTGTAAAATAGTGGATTATGGTAAATTTCTTTACGAGCAAAAAAAGAAAGCTAAAGAAATGAAAGCCAAAGCAGCGAAGATCGTTATTAAAGATATTCGTTTTGGTCCGCATACAGATGATCACGATTTTAATTTCAAGAAAAATCATGCTATGAAATTTTTACAGGAAGGCTGTAAAGTTAAAGCGTATGTGTTTTTCCGTGGCCGTGAGATCGTGTTTAAAGTACAAGGTGAGATCTTATTATTGCGTTTTGCAAATGAGTTGGAAGAGTGGGGCAAAGCAGAACAATTGCCCGTTTTAGAAGGTAAAAAAATGCAAATGGTAATCAGTCCAAGAAAAAAATAAAATTTAAATAAATCAAAAAGGCAGATCGAAAGGTTTGCCTTTTTTGTTTACCCAAACTTTTTCACCACAAAGACACAGAGAATACAAAGTTGCACTAAGATTCTTAGTGCTTCTTGGTGCGCTTAGTGGTGGTTAATTTGTATAATTATTTCCCCCACCTGTAAGAATCCTGCTCAAGTCCCGCAAGATCAATAACCCGGTCAATTACAGTTGCCGCAACTTCTTCAATAGTTTGCGGTTTTGAATAAAACGATGGTGTAGCCGGACACAAAATGCCTCCCGCCTCGGTAACGGTTCGCATGTTGTTAATGTGAATTAAACTTAAAGGTGTATCGCGGGTAACTAAAATTAATTTTCTTCTTTCTTTTAAAACAACATCGGCCGCACGTGTTATAAGATCGTTGCTAATGCCGGTGGCAATACGGGCCAGGGTTCCCATACTGCAAGGGCAAATAATTAAGGTGTTATATTTTGCCGAACCTGAAGCGAAAGGCGCAGAGAAATCTGTTTTAGAATAAATTTTGAAAGGGTAGTTCTTATAAGCATCATTACCCAATTCAAACTGCCAGATATCTTTGGCATTATCACTCATTACAAGACTTATCTCAGCAACCTGGTCTTTTAAAAGCAATAATTTATCAAGCAATACTTTGGCGTAAATGCTTCCACTGGCACCTGTAACGGCTATTGCAATTTTATGGTTATTGTTCTTCACTTTTCTTTTTAAAATTTATATTACAAGAAAACATTAAGGTAAGGATATTGTTGTAAAAACCCTTATTAAAAAAACGGGCAACAGGGTTTGGATAAAATACCTTATTGGCCAACACCCCATAATCCCGCACAGATGTAATGGAGTTAGATGATCTTACTTCAACGTAAAACTTGTCTTTTATTTTTCTGCCTAAACCAATATTTACTCCTGTTTCAAGCTTATTAAAAGGGTATGCGCCTGTATAATCGGTGTAATTAATATTTTCTTTATAATTTATCAAATAGGCAACAGAAGGCCCCATGGTAATAAAATACTTTGGGTTAACATTAAACCTGAATGACAAAGGCAGATCAATATAGTTTAATATAACATGGTAAAAAGAATAATCGCCTTTGGCAGGATTTGAATTATGTCTTGCGCCCTTTTGCGAAAAATAAAAGCCTAATTCAAAACTTGCATTGTTTTTTAAGCGGGCATTTACAGCAATGCCCCCAAAGGCTCCTACTTTATTATAACCGCTATAATTATCGCCATGTATCTGGCAGCCGTTAATACCTAAAGAGGGTTTTAATGTAAATACAGAATTTGTCTGAGAAGATAATTTAATTGAAAGTAAAAATAATATTAAAATAAGGGATCTCATTCATCAGAACTTATAACCAAAGCCAATGCCAATGGTTGTTAGCAATTGCACTCTTGGGCCATAAATATCATTTGGGTTATCGTACAAGCCATCTTTATTCCAATCGCGTTTAATAATAATATCGTCATCATAAACTAATTGAGAGATAACGTTGGCGCTAAAGTATTTATTGATCTTTAAAGTTAAAAGGTTGTTGAACACAACATCAATATTGCCGGGGTTATTTCCATAACTAGAGAACAGATCTAAATAAGAATCCAAATTCACATTCTTGAAAATATCTTTTTTAAATTTAACGATCACACGACCCCCAAACTCAAACCTTACTTTTTTGCCTGGAGTAATCACATTTCCCATTGAATCTACCACTGCTTTTTCAACACCGTAAGCACCTTCATCAGCAAGGTATTGACGATTTACAACAGTTATTTTACCTGCAGCAGGCGCAAAGGTTACCGAAAAATAATTGGTTGGTTTAAAATCCAAACCTAATGCAATTTGTATATAACCCGGCGAGTTCATATCTGATACTGCACGGCCGGTAATAGAATCGCCGGCATAGTTATAACCCGGACCAAATTGTGTACGATAATCCAACTGCGCGGCGTAATACCAATATTTACTAAACGCATTGATGTTTAATTTTGAAAGTCCAAACAACTGATCAATATTTTTGCGAAATAATTTAAAATCTCCGGGTTTAATTATGCCGTATTGCGCATCCAGTTTATTTACCCATTCAATTTTTCCTTTTTTATAATCAGCTTGAAGGTTCAATATGGCATTGCCCGCAATATTATCCTGCCCACCACCTTGCCAGTTGCTTAGTGAGGTTTGACTAAAATTGACACCAAAGAAACCGGATGTTTTCCAGGAAGTATCTTTTTTAACGGGTTGTAAGGAATCTGCTTTAATAGGTTGCAAGATCAAAGGATCCTGAGCATTGGCATTTAAAAATAAAACAATTGCTAAAAGTGTAAATGTTTTTTTCATATATAAAATTAATTAATAACGGTTATCAGGCTGCCGTAAAATCTTTTACAACATTGTAAAGGGTATCACGTTCAACCGGAGTACGGCCAACTGTTTTTATAAGGTTAACCAATTCTTCGGTAGATAGTTTTGGGTTTTGTTCTTCAGAGCCTGCCATACTGTAGATCTTTGTTGTATCGTCAATAGTTCCATCCAGATCATCGGTTCCAAAATTCAATGATAATTGAGCGGTGTTTCTTCCTATCATTGCCCAGTAGGCTTTAATATGTGGAAAGTTATCTAAATAAATTCTTGCCACGGCATAGTTACGAAGGTCTTCAATAACACTCACTTCGGGTACATTGGCCATTTCATTTTCTTTGTTACGGAATTTTAAAGGAATAAAGGCGTTAAAACCTTTTGTTCTGTCTTGCAATTGACGTAATCTTTCCATATGATCAACACGGTGTTCAAAGGTCTCTATATGTCCGTAAAGCATAGTAGCATTGGAATGTTTACCCATGTTATGCCAGATCTCGTGAATAGAAAGCCATTCTTCCGTTGTGCATTTTCCGCCGGCAATTTTATCGCGAATGTCTTTATCAAAGATCTCAGCGCCACCGCCGGGTAAACTATCAAGGCCGGCTTCTGTCATTATTTTTAAACCTTCTTCGTAAGTGAGTTTTGCTTTTTTAAAGATGTAATGAAACTCAACAGGGGTAAGGGCTTTGATGTGTAAGTCAGGACGGTGTTTTTTTATTTGACGAAATAATTCGGTATAAAATGCAAGATCTTGTTTTGGTACAACGCCGCCGGTAATATGCACTTCGGTTACAGATTGTCCATCATATTTTTTTATAATGTCCATTATCTGTTCAATAGAAAGTTCCCAACCCTGATCGCGGTGTTTTATTAAGCGCGAGTAAGAACAAAAGGCACATGAGTAAACACAAACGTTAGTTGGCTCTACGTGAAAGTTATGATTGAAGTAAACGTAATTGCCGTTCTTTTTCTCGCGTACATAATTGGCAAGTGTTCCTAAAAAACCTAATTCGGCTTTTTTATAAAGTAAAACACCTTCGTCAAAAGTAATTCGCTCACCATTAAAAACTTTTTTTGCAATGGCTTTTAATTCATCCGAATACAACGAACTATTTAAAATAGATTGAGGATTATGGTTAGGTAAGATCATAGCGACACAAATTTACGGCTTCTTTTTGTGAGACAACAATTAAATCTCGTTAAAGTTCCAACTAAAATCTAAACTTTTAACCTTTAATTTTGAACCTTTAATTTACTTATTCTACCCAAAGCACCATGCCTTTAAGGTACTCACCCTCGGCAAAATAAGGTGTTACAGGATGATCGGCCGGTTGTATCATGTAATGAAGCACTTTTACATTACGCCCTGCTTCAATTGCCGCTGCAGTAATGGTATTATAGAACAAGTATTTATCAACCACACCACTACAGCTGTAGGTGAAGATAATCCCGTTTGGTTTTATAAGCTTTATTGCCAAGGCATTTAAACGTTTGTAGCCGATAACCGCGTTGTGTTTGCTATCCCTGCTTTTTGCAAAGGCCGGTGGATCTAAAACAATAACATCGTATACATTTTGTTTGCCTTTTAAAAATTCAAAAGTATCTATGGCAAAACTTTCGTGATTTTTTACTTTGTTCAGCTCAATATTTTTATCGCAAAGGTCAATAGCACTTTGGCTGGCATCTACCGAATGCACAACGTTTGCACCTGCTGCCGCTGCGTAAACCGAAAAGCCGCCTGTGTAACAAAAGGTGTTTAAAACAGTTTTATCTTTACTGTATTTGCCCAGCAATTCGCGGTTATCTCGCTGATCGATAAAGAAGCCTGTTTTTTGACCATTAATAAAATCAATTTTAAAAAGGTGATCGTTCTCTTTTACAATAATATCTTCGGTTGTTTCACCAATAATAAAACCATTTTTTGTTTTTTCGGCATGGTGCTTATTAAGTGTCTCAGCACTTTTATCGTAAATGCTTTTTAGCTTAGAACCAAGCACGTTTTTTATGGCAGTAACAATATTATCTTTTTGCAAATATACACCCCATGAGTGCGCCTGCAATACTACATGCCCATCATAATAATCCAGTATCAATCCCGGTACGCCGTCGCCTTCGCCAAAAAACAAACGGCAAACGTTGGTATGCTCATTTAAGATGTTTAAATGTAAACGGTATTGCCATGCTTTATTTATTTTTTCGAACCAGAAATTTTCATCAATTATTATTTTTTCAAAAGAGATAATGCGTACTGAAATGCTTCCTCCATTAGAAAAATAACCTGTTCCTAAAAACTGGTTTTGATTTGAATACACTTCAACAATGTCACCATCGGCGAGGTTACTATCTTTTTTGGAAATAGCCCCCGAAAACACCCATGGATGCTTGCGTTGAAGTGAGAATTCTTTTCCTTTGCCTAATATTATTTTTGAGTAGTCCATATTTAAAAATTATAATTTGTAGTAAAAAAGCGATAGGGCAGTTTTGCATCTTGGCCGGCGTAATCAATGCCAATGCGGGGCCCAACCTGTATATCGCTTTCTTTTATGTTTATTTTATCATCCTGCAACCAAATTTCTTTGCCCGTTAAAGATAGGTTATTATGCAATAGGTCAATACCCAAAGCCTGCGATACTTTACCCGGCCCAACACATAAATTGTTTGAGAATTTTGCACCACGGCGTTTTATAATCTCTTCAATGCCTTTTGTGGGATAAATGGCACGAATTAAAATAGCATGCGGAATATCTTTTACGTTTGTAACAATATTAAACAAGCGGTGTATGCCATAACACAAATACACATAACTTACTCCGCCTTTGCTGTACATGGTCTCTGTTCTGTTCGTTCTTCGCCCACCGTACGAATGAGATGCTTTATCTGTAACTCCGGCATAAGCTTCTGTTTCTGTAATAATGCCACAGGTTAACTTGCCGTTAATGCGCGTGCAAAGGGTTTTGCCAATAAGGTCTTTAGCAAGAAAAACAACATCTTTATTTAAGTAGTATGACGCTTTTAGCATTTGTATTGTAAAATAGAAAGGGCTTACAAAAATATTTTGCAAAATTAAGATTTTATTATGCCTTGTGTTGGGATTTAAGATAATTTATTATACTTTAGTTGTACTCAAATGCAATAATTATATGTTAGAAGTTAATCAAAATTACAAACACGAATTTCAATTTACACAAGAAGAAGTAAGCCGCTTTGCAGAAGTAACAGGCGATAAAAATCCTGTACATACAGATGCTGACTATGCCTCAAAAACAATGTTCAAGCGCCCTATTATGCACGGTATGCTTAGTGCATCGCTATTCAGTAAAGTATTTGGTACTTTATTTCCGGGTGATGGAACTATTTATTTAAAACAAACATTAAACTTTTTAAAACCAATGTATGTAGATACAAAGTATGAAGCTACATTTATGGTGAAAGAAGTAATGAAAGATAAACACCGCGCTATTGTTGAAACCGTTATTATTCACGTTGAAAGTGGCAATATCTGCACAAGCGGTGAAGCTACTATCCTTAACAGCGAAAGGATCTAAGTTAATCTTTGGACAACATTGCGGTAATTTGTACTTTTTATTTTTGAATCAACTATTTAAAACTTAATATATGGATAAGGCAAATAATAAAAGAACAGTGCTGGTTACCGGTGCTACCGGTGGTTTAGGAACCGCTATGTGCAAACAATTGTATAAAGATGGTTACCGTGTTGTTGGTAATTATATGACCCAGGGCAAAGCCGAAAAGTGGATGGAGACCATGAAAGTAGAGGGTTTTGATATTAAATTGTTTCATGGTGATGTGAGTGATTTTGATAGCGCCGGAGCCATGATCAAAAAAATTGAAGCCGAAGTAGGAGTGATCGATACATTGGTAAACAATGCGGGTATTACGCGCGATGGCCGTTTAGCAAAAATGAAAAAAGAAGATTGGTACGATGTGATCAATACCAATTTAAATAGTGTTTTTAATTGTACACGTCAGGTTTTAGATGGAATGATAGAGCGTAATTTCGGTCGCATCATCAATATTTCTTCTGTTAACGGGCAACGTGGACAATTTGGGCAGACCAATTACAGTGCCGCAAAAGCGGGTATGCATGGTTTTACCAAATCATTATCAATGGAAGTGGCAAAATACGGTATTACTGTAAATACAATATCTCCCGGTTATATTGGTACAGATATGGTTATGGCGGTACCTGAAAAAGTATTAAATCAAATTATTGCACAGGTACCAATGGGTCGTTTAGGCGGTACACATGAGGTAGCGCATTTGGTAAGCTTTTTAGCGAGTGAGGAAACCAGCTTTATTACAGGGGCTAATTATAGCATTAACGGCGGGCAACACGTTTATTAATGGAACGCTGATAACACAGATCAATATGATCTAAGCAGATAAATTAAAAAGAAAAGGGCTACTTTTATTGTAGCCCTTTTTTGTTTTATAATATTAAGATCAGTGTAAATCTGCACAATCAGCGTCATCCGCGTTCCATGACGTGAATTAAAATCCTGTACCAAAATGTTTTAAGCTTTCGCGTTTCATTGGCTGAATGGTCATTACCGGAATGTTGCTAATGTCAACAATACGTTGCGCATCTGTTCCACCAAAAAACTCACCAACATTTAAGCCCGGTTTGTTCATGATCATAATAAGATCGGTCTCAATTTTATTAGCGTACTCAACCACTGTTTCTGCCACATCTTTAGCAGGAATAGATTTGTTTGTACATGAAATACCTTTGCTTTTAATGAATTGTTTTACCTGGTGCGAATAAGCCAGTAATTGGTTCTCGTAAGAAGCATCGTTAGGGTCAAAAACACCTAAAATACGGATGCTGGCGCCAAAATACTGTGCAAATTGCACCGCTGCATCCACTTTTTCGCGGGTTTCGGTAGAAAGATCCAAAGGTAAAAGTATGTTCTCGCAGCCATCACGGTGTTCCATACCGCGAATGGTAATAACAGGGCATGGGGCTTTACGTATCAATTTACTGGCACTTGAGCCAATAATGTTTCTGAATTTCATGTGGCTTTCAAGGCCGGCAATGATCAAAGTAGCACCTAATTCTTCGGCAACACGATCTGTTTCATCATAAATATCGCCTTTAACGTTCATAAATTCGGTGGGTACGCCACTTTCCTGCTCAGTTTGCTTGGTAAGCTTATTAAGCGCATCATAGCTTTCTTCGCCCGTTTTATCGTAAACATGCAGTAAAACCAGCTTAGAATGGGTATATTTAGCTAAATTATAAGATTGTTTTATAGCTAAAAGTGATTGTTTAGTAAAATCAATTGGAATAAGAATAATGCCTCTCTCTTTAACTTGCATATTGTGTGATATTTAGGGCAAAATTATAACTTTTATCCGGCATCGCAAGACTTTTATTTTTTTTTTGCAAAAACCGATTTTTTCACGATATTTGCACCCTTAATTTAAAAAACTAATAAAATGGCAGTAAAGATTAGACTACAAAGACATGGTAAAAAGGACTCAGCGTTCTTTCATGTGGTAGTTGCGGATGGTCGTGCACCACGCGATGGAAAGTTCATTGAAAAATTAGGCGTTTATAACCCTAATTCAAATCCGGCAACAATTGATATTAACTTCGACTCAACTTTGAGCTGGTTAATGAAAGGCGCTCAACCTACAGACACTTGTCGTGCGATATTATCGTACAAAGGTGTTATGATGAAAAAACACTTATTAGAAGGTGTAAAAAAAGGCGCTTTAACTGAAGCACAGGTTGAACAAAAATTCAGCAAGTGGTTAAGCGAAAAAGAAGGTAAAGTTGCAGGTAAAAAAGACAGATTAAAATCAGAAGGCAACAAAAAAGCAGCAGATAAAGCTAAAGCTGAAACTGAAGCTAAGAATGCAAAAGCAGCTAAAATTGCAGCAAAAAATGCAGCAGTTACTGAAACTCCTTCAACTGATGCTCCGTCAACCGACGAAACAACAGCATAATATTTTCTTTCTAAAATTTAAAGAAACCGCTTTTAGGCGGTTTTTTTTTGCTATTTTGTGAGCATGTATGTACTAATTGCAGATAGCGGCTCCACTAAAACCGATTGGGTTTTATTAAGAGATTCTGAGATCATTAAACGTGTAAAGACCATTGGGTTTAACCCTTATTTTCAGTCTATTGATCAAATAAGTCTTGAGATCTTAAATAATTTAAAACCGCATTTACTCGAAGATCTGAACAAAATAAAAGTTATTCATTATTACGGCGCAGGTTGCTCTACTTTTGAGAACTGTAAGTTGATAGAAGATTGTTTAACCATTACTTTAGGCGTGCCAAAAATAAACGTATCACATGATCTGTTAGCTGCTGCAAGAGCGCTTTGTAAAAAAGAGTGGGGTATTGCCTGTATTTTAGGCACGGGCAGCAACAGCTGTTTGTATAACGGTAAATTTATATTAGAGAATATTCCTTCGGTTGGTTATTTGTGGGGCGATTACGGCAGTGGCGCGCAAATAGGTAAAAATTTTATTAAAGAATATTTTGAAGGTAATTTGCCGACCGATCTTAAAAAGAAATTTGAAAAAGAAGGTTATAACCGTGAAGAGATTTTAACCAATGTTTATAAAAAAGCCATGCCCAGCCGTTACCTTGCTTCGGTGGCTATGTTTGTTGGCAAGAATAAAGATCACGCATTTATTGAAAAAGTATTGCTGGATTGTTTTGAGTCTTTTTTTGTACAGCTTGTAAATAAGTATACCGATTCAAAATCATACAAGGTGCATACCGTTGGCTCTATTGGATTTTATTATAAAGAACTTTTTGAAAAAGTAGCCACTCAACACGGTTACAAAATTGGCAGTGTTATTCAATCACCTATAGATGGCCTGATAGATTACCATTCACAAGTTAAATGATCAAAAAATTAATTTTATTAAGCTTTATTGAAGGTGCTGTTGTAATGGCAGCCGAACTATGCGGTGCTAAATTACTGGCACCTATATTTGGCAGTAGCTTATACGTATGGGCATCTGTAATGGGTATTACGTTGGCAGCATTGGCTTTAGGTTATTTTTTTGGTGGTGTTGTGAGTGAAAGAAGTAAACAGCATTCGAAAAGATTATTTCATATACTCATATTTGCTGCCCTGTTTGTAATGCTAATGCCCGTTATAAGTCGCTATGTTATTCCATGGATCTCTTATCTGCCGTTTTTAGTTGCGGTTGTATTAAGCACATTTGTTTTGTTATTTCCACCTGTATTTTTTTTAGGAGCAACATCACCTTTATTTATTTTCATACAAACAAAAGATATCAGTGCAGCCGGCAAAATAAGTGGTAATGTGTACGCTGTATCTACGCTTGGAGGTATCATTGCTACTTTTTTATGCGGCTTCTATTTAATTCCGGCAATTGGCTTAACATGGTGCTTATTGGGTTTTGGCGCACTTTTGTTTATTGCAAATTGCGTTATATTTAAGTCTTACAAGGTAATTCACTTGCTTTTATTTGCTGCATTTGTATACCTTAATTTGCAATTTAGTTTTATTAAGACCGATCATTTATTTTACGGTAATAGTATTTTAGGGCAATTGGAAGTGCAGGATCTTTTGAATGATAAAAAAGAGACCATCCGCATTTTAAAGATCAATAACATTGTACAAACCGAAATGAATTTAAAAACAAAATGTTCGGTATCGGAATATGTTAACTTACTGGATACGCTTATTCCAAATTCATCTAAGCCCAAGGCAGCATTGGTATTAGGTTTGGGCGGTGGCCTAACCGCTAATTTATTTGTAGAAAAAAATTATGTTACCGATGGTGTTGAGTTTGATAAAGGCATAATTGAAGCGGCGCAAAACTTTTTTGAATTGAATAAAACGGTAAAGCCTGTTTGCGATGATGCCCGTTACTATTTGAATCATTGCAAAAAAAAATACGACCTTATTTTGGTAGATATTTTTAAAGCAGAAGAACAACCATCGCATGTATTAACAATAGAAAGTCTTGAAAACTTAAAACAAAATCTAAATGATTCGGCTTTACTTATCATTAACTGGCATGGTTATATTAAAGGAGAAAAAGGAATGGGAACAAGCATCTTAAATAACACCTTGCAACAAACAGGTTATTCAGTAAAAGTTTGCTCTGCATCAGGCGATGAAAATTACCGCAATTTGTTATTTGTTTGTTCTTTACAAAACCTCCAAAAACAGCCTTACGAGATAAATGAGATCTTTACCCGAACCAACCTTGTAAATACTGATGATAGACCTTTATTTGAAAAGTACAATGCCCTTGCCAATAAAACCTGGCGGAGCAATTACCTTCGGTATTATCAATCGGAGTCTTTAACCACAAAGAGCACTAAGTAAGCACAAAGCTCACAAAGGTATAGTGTTCTTTGAGCCTTCTTTGTGTGCCTGGTGGTTAAAAAGATGAGTTATCAAAAAACAAGTAACAATTCAACAATTTTGGCGCACAAATCAAAAAAGAGTTTATATTTGCTATCAAAATTTTAAAAAATGAATAAAATACTTTACGTAGCAGGTTTTTCATTAATGGTTGCTTTAACATCGTGTGGTGACAAACAATCTGACGAGTTAAAAGAAACAGTTGATTCTTCAGCGGTTGATAATACACCAAAAGATACAACACCAATAACAGTAAACGAGGATACAAAATTCAAGTTCGATTTCGCGATCGCAAACATTCCTTCACCGGTAGCAAGTGTAAACGAATTATCAAGCTGGGGCGTGCCTTATAATAATGCATTTTTAATTGATACAAAAAAACAATTAACAGGCGACGAATTCAACAAAGCTTTACAATTAGGCGCATTTAATATTGATATGTCTTATGCAATGGTTAATAACGTTGGTGAAGATGTTTTAAAATATATGAAAGCTGTTTTGGTAAAATCTGATGCTTTAGGTTTAAAAAGCGCGGTTGACCAAATGGTTGGTAAACGTGCAGAGCAAAACATTGCTAATAAAGACTCTTTATTAAGAATTTTAGATGAGATCTTTGTAAAAAGCGATGCTTACTTAAGAACTAATGAGCGTGTGTATACAGCAGCTGCTGTATTTGCAGGTTCATGGGTAGAAGCATTGTATTTAACTTGTAAAATTACAGAAGCAGGCACAGAAGCTACGGTAAAAGAAAAAGGTTATAAAGAATTATGGGATCAACGTTTTTATTTAAAGAATTTATCTGAGTTATTAGATGAGTATAAAGACAAAAAAGAATGTGTGGCTTTAAATGATCAGTTAAAAGTGATCTTAAAAGAAATTACAGCCATTAAAGATCCTAAAGATTTTAAAGACGCTAATTTTAAATCTATTTCTGAAAAGATCTATGCTTTAAGAGCTACAATTCTTAAATAATAGATAACATTTAATTTACAAAAAAGCCTCCGTTGCCGGGGGCTTTTTTTTTAACCGTACCTTATTTTTTGTACTTTTAATTAAAATATACACCCATGAAAAAGATCACACTCCTTTCATTTATCTTGCTTTCAATTTTTGCAAATGCGCAATCTAATTATCAACGTAAGTTATTTCAAACACCAATTGCAGGTTCGGTTTCAGAAGTGGTGTATTCAAACGAGTATAATACAACTACCTATGTAGTTGAGAATTTATCAGGTTCATCTCCATATACTAGCTTTGCTACCTTAACAAAATTTACTACAACAACAGGTAATGTAACAAGCAGCAGAAGCTTTTCTATTTCGGGTTATGATCTGGCTATTAAGCAGGTGATAAAAAAGAACCATATTATTTTTATGATAGCCAGTTTAACCAATTCTGCCGGAGTTACAGGAATGATCATTAAGTATAATTTAAGTACCAATGCTACAAGCTGGAGAAGAACGGTCGCTTTAAACGCATCGCCTTATACTTTGAATTCAATCGCCTACGATAACGGTTTGTATTTATATGCATTAGGCACTTGTAGCGTTAATAATCCAAGCAGCGATCTTTTCATTTCCAAATTGGATACGAATGGTAACTCTGTTTGGTTTAAAACACTTAGTTCATCTACGGGTCAACATATCGCTTCAAATATTGTCTATAACGGTAAAAGAGAAATTTATGTAACAAGCACAACTACTTTAAATACAACCAGCAATGCTGTAACTTTAAGATTGGATTCTTCGGGATCAGTTTTAAGTTCAAATGCAATAGTAAACATTGCTTCAGGTGGTTTTAGATTGAATCGTTCTGCTATTTTAAAAGGAAAATTGGTTACGGTTGATCAAACTGTAAATATGTCTAATGGCGATACAGGACCTTTTCTGGTTAGATTATTAGACACTAATATGATTGCAATAAGCACCAGAACATTAGACGGCATGGATGTAAAACAAGTGTATTCAAATAATGTAAATTTATTGATCACAGGCTCGGCACCCACAAATCTTTCATTAAAAGGTTTTCGTACCATCAGGTTAGATACTGTATTAGTTATTTCGGGTTCGAGGTATTTCAAAAAGATTGTAACCAGTAATCACAATACATCTGCATCGTGTTATATCAATTCAACAAATAATTCTTTTCATTTTTTTAAACCTAATGGAAATGATACTTTAACTTACGTTAGAGCAGATTTTTTTGAAGGAGTGGGATGCAGGGATACAGCATATGTGCCAACGACCCCTGTATTATCTTATACAGCAGTTGCATACACTTCAAGTGTTTCAGCAATTAGTGGAACTTTAACTACAATTACTTTACCGGTTGCCACAGAATCTTATTCATCTACAACTTTATGCTCAGCTCTAACAACAGGCTTAGCATCTGTTTCTAATTCAGAGTTTATTTCTATCTACCCAAACCCAACCAATTCTGTTTTAAATATTAATTCAGAAGCGGAAATAATTTCTAATGTGATAATAAGAGATGTTACAGGTAAAGAAATTTTTTCAGGTAAAATAAACCAACAAATAAATGTTTCAACTCTTGAAGCAGGTGTTTATTTTATTTCGCTATATAATGAAAGCGAAGATATTGTTGGTGTTAAGAAATTTGTTAAGCTGTAAATCGAATGATCTGGATCTGTTCAATAGCCTGGTTGATCATGATGATAGTTGTTGTGCGATTTGTAATCAGATCTTATAAAAAGCAGAAAGAAAGATCTAATAGATATAAAAAATGATTTTATAGCTTATTACTTATTTTTTTGTAACATTTGTGTTGGCGAGATTCCAAAATGTTGCGTATAGCATTTAGTAAAATACGATTGTGATGAAAAGCCCGTTTGATAAGCAACTTCAGTAATGTTGCCGTTCTTGTTTAAAAGCAATTCATTGGCTTTTTCTAAACGAATGGTCTTTATTATTTCAGAAGGTGATAAGCCGGTAATTGTTTTTACTTTACGTTGAAAATGACTGCGGTTGGTAGCCATTTGATCGGCCAGTTTTTCTACTGAAAGTTCAGGATCTTCTATTTGCTTAAAAATAAGCGCGAATAATTTTTGTGTATAGGGTTCGGTACCAACAAATTTTTCTTCTACTTTTTTCTCAGGCTGTGCTATCAGTTCTTTGAATTCTGTTTTTCTTTTGCTTAAAATTTCCAGCTGGTTACTTACAACAGAAAGTAGCTCTTCCGGCAAAAATGGTTTTGCAAGATAACCTTGCGCACCAAGTTTTAATGCTTCCAAACGCGCCTCCGGCGAAGCTTTGGCTGATAATATAATTACAGGTATGTGATTGCTTTGTGTATTATTTTTTACCGCTTTTAATAAACCAATACCATCCAGTTCAGGCATCATCATGTCGCTGATAATAAGATCGGGTAGTGTCTTTTCTAAAAGTTCAATGGCTTCTTTACCGTTCTTTGCTTTTAAAACTTTAAATTTATTTTGTTCAAGGTAAGAAGTATTAAATTCCAAAATATCTTTATCATCTTCAACAATTAAGATCTGATCTAAGTCTTCGTTAGCAACATTTTCATTGAATGTTTTAGTAATTACAGTTTCTTCTTTCCCTTTTAAAATAAGCGAAACGGTAAATGTTGAACCATTACCTTCTTTACTTTTTACTTTTATAGATCCGTTCTGTATTTCAACTAATTCTTTTACCAACGATAAGCCAATACCCACACCTTTAGTAGAAGACGATGTTTTTTCGCTTCTGTAAAAGCGGTTAAAGATATTCTCCTGGTCTTTTTGCGATATACCCACACCGGTATCCCAAACCGAAACTGTTAGTTGTATGCCTTGTTCGGTTTCTTCTGTAAATACATCTATGCCTACCTGCCTGTGATTAGGACTATATTTTACAGCATTACCCAATAAGTTACCGGTAATTTTTTCAAGTGCGTCTTTATCAAAAAAAACTACTTTATTGTTAATTGAAAAATTATGCAGTATGTTAATGTTTTTTTCTACCGCAATTTTTTTATAGTTATTTACCAATTGATCAAAGAAAATTTCAAGATCACCAAAGGTTTCATTCAATTTATACTTTGTTGAATCTATTTTCGAAATATCCAACATTTGGTTTACCAGTTCATTTAAACGCTTAATATTTCTTTCAGCCAGATCAATATTCTGAAGGTCATCGGGCGAAGTGATCTTTGTTTTTAAAAGCTTTAATGGCGCCTGTATCATGCTTAAAGGCGTTCGTATCTCGTGCACCACATTTGAAAAGAACTTCTTTTTCGCTTCTTCGATTTTAACATCCAGGCGTTTTTTAAAATTGTAATAAAAGAACCACACAATTAAAATGCCTGCTACAAGCACAATGGCCATCAACGATAAATAAATGCGCTTGTTTTGTTCTTCTATCTTTAGTGTTTGCTGTGCTATTTCTTCTTTTTGTTTTTGTACGATCTCGTTTTTTTCTATTTTAAATTGCCTGTCGAGCTTTGCAGTATATTCGTTTATTTCTTTTTTTTGTTTGGCATTGCTGGTTTCAATATGTTTTCTGAAATATTCTGCCGAACGTTTAAAATCTTTAAGGTCATAATACACTTCTGCAAGATTGCCGTAAAGGGTCAGTCTGTAGCTTTCAAGATCATATTCTTCCGTAATCTTTTCAACCTTTAAATAATTTTCAAGGGCCTTCTTAAAATCATTTTTCAAATGGTAGATCAAGCCCAGGTTAAACAAAGGGATCATCTCATCTTTTTTATTATTTAATGTCTTCCAGTAAGAAAGCGCTTTTAGATAATATACCTCGGCAGAATCGAGGTTATTTAGCGTTTGCCATTGCGCTCCCTGGCCCTGTGTATAATAGGCATTTAGCTCGGGATTATTTATTTTTTGCGCAAGCACTCTTACCTGGCTTAAAAGTAAGGCAGAGCTATCTGTTTCGCCCAAGCGACGGTGCATGGTAGAAAGATTAAGCAAACAATTTGCAACCCTGTATTCATCTTTCATTTGCCTTCGTATTTTTATTTCTTCACGGTAATAAGATTTTGCAATAGTGGGATTATTGCGGTGGAAGGTTAAAATGCCAAGCTCGTTATAAATGCTGGCTTTTAAAAAATCTTCGGTGGTATCTTTACACAGTTTAAGCGCTTTGTATAACAGATCAGAAGCTTCTTTTTCTTTGTTTAGCTGTGTTAATACACTGGCTTTGCGAAAGAGTGCGGTAATCATAAAATAGTCCGATTTTGCTTTTTGTGCATTGATGTAAAGCTCGCCCGCAGTTGCAAAAGAAGAATCGTATTTTTTATTGTTAAAGGCCCTGCCAGAGAGTTTGTCGAGCTTTTTTAGTTCTTCCTGCTGCGATAATACTGTACTGCTGATTGATACAAATAAAAAAATGTATAAGACTTTTCGGATGCTTAGATAAAAACTCACTGTTATTAATGTTTAAGATCTAAATTACAATTTTACCTCGATATGATCAGCTTTTTAACGAGTGGGCGTGAATCTACGCTTATCCTGTAAAAATAAATACCCGATTTAAATTCGGTAGTATTCAATTCAATTTGTTGCCAACCTTCATTAAAATCTTTGTTGCTGACCAATTTTACAACATTGCCTAACATATCCAATATTTCTAATTGTATAGCTGAACTTTTTTCCAGTTTAAAATCAAACACACAATTGCCGGATGTTGGATTGGGTGATACGGTAACAAAAACAGGCGCTTCATTTTTAGTGCCACGATCTTCAATTCCCAAGGCAGGATAGTTTTCAAAATGCAAAATAATATCGTTGGTATTGAAATTAGATTTTATAACCGTAATGGCATTGCCTAATTCATCCTGTGCTTTAATGCTGGCCAACTGCTGGCCTTTATCAATAACAAAACTAATTGTAGGATCAAGCGGAAGATTTGCCAATGGAACTGTAATGATCAACGAATCGTTAGAGATAGCTGATGTAAAAGACACAAGATCTCTTTTTCTCCAATACGCATCAAAGCGCTCAACATTTGTAACAAATACTCCCGGTGGTAATGCATTTAAAAAATCTTGTTGTGCGGTAAGCTTATACCTGCGGGTTGGATGGATCAACAGTACATTCGGCGCATTGTTAGCCATGTTTCTGCTTAGCACATCTAACCAAATAGCTACCTTTGAAGGATAATTAGTATTGCTTATTGGCACAGCAACAAAATCATCAGAGATGGTCATTGGATATTCCCAAACATTTACCAACGCACCTGAATAAGAGCGGTCTTTTCTTTGTCTGTATGGAAAATTATTTAAGATATCAGCAGCCGAAAATGTAGTGCTGATGGTATAACCCAAAGTATCTAATGCATTTATTAATTTATCATGAAAACATAAATAACCAGCTCTGAATGTTTTTACATTAATGGCAAAATTTTGCTCCAATAAATTTTTTGATACTTCTGTTTCTCCTAAAACTGTACCACCGGTTGTTGGCCCTGTACTTGTACTGTAAGGCAAATAATTAGAAGGTGTATTGCCTAAAACGCCTAATGGGAAAATATTCTCATTATCAAAATCAGGAAAATGCCCAACAGAATGGCTACCGCCAATATGTCCTCCGTTTAAAACATATTGCACTTTTGGTATTGTGTTAAGATTGTAAAAATTAGATAATAAGCCATCATTAATGTAATGTGTTGTGAAAAAATACGATGCCTGGATACCTCTTGAATTTTCATAATCAGAGTAATAAAACATTGTGTCGTAAGCAGTAGTAGCATCCACATCATGCGTGATCATTAAGGTTGTTTTGCTATCGTATGGCGATGTATGAAGCCACGCAGCCCTTGGTGTATGGGCAAGATAAATACCTTTTACAAAAAGCATAACGGCATCAGAGGTAGGCTCAAAACCGTTAGAATAAAAACGGTGAGCACTGTAATCTAAATTTTGCTGATTGGTAAGAATAAGATTTCTGAATGAAAAACCCAGCGCGTAAGCAGTACCTGCGCCATAGATACGTTTTGTAATAGCTGTGCTGTTATCATCAAAAACTGCAAGTGCAAGAGCTCCTGCAATGTTGTACTGACGGGTATTAATAACAGCGGTGTAAGTTGTTTTGCCTAAAGAGATGGTTTGTTCCATCGTATCATTTAACCATTTAAAAGAAGGATCGTTTAAAAATGAATTAAATTTTAAAGTGTAATGTGAAGTGCTGTTTGCATTAGATGAGATACCAAACAATGAATATAAATAAGGATCGCGCACGCTGGCCCCAATTAACACACCACCTTTATTCACATAGCTAATGAGTGTATCTTTTTCGGCAGTTGTAAATGTGGCGACATCAAATTTTGAAGAGCCAATAACAACACCATAATTTTTAGCAACGTTTACATCGGTTGTAATAATAAAAGGAATGCCGGCTGTTTTTAAAATATGTTTGGCAGAATACATTTCTGCATCTGTAGTTTCGGCATTTTTTACGGTAAGATCGAGTAGGGCAACAATACGTTTATTGGTATTGGCAGTAATTTGTGAATAGCCGGAAACAGAGAACACGGCAATAAAGCCTGTTAATAATACTGCCCGGAAGATCTTTTTCATAAGGCAATTTACGAATTTTTTTGAGAGAAAAAAGAGGTTTTTTTAAGCTTTTCAGGCCATTAATTTTACCAATTGTTTAATGATCTTTTTTAATTCAGCCTCCTTACTTCTTACGTCTTCAAGGCTTTTAAAAGACATTAATCGTCTGCCATCTTTGTAATCACCTTCCAGCAAGCCTTTAGGGTCTTTAGCGTTGGCGCCTTTCAAAAATATTAAACGAATAGTATCCTGCTTGTAAAAATTAAAACCAACAATGTATCTTTTGTATTCTTTTGGATCAAAAGGCTTCATTTTACCTGTATAATAAAAGGTGGGTGCATTCCAGTAAATGCTCTCACCAATTGTTTTATCACAGGATAAAATAAATTCGCGCAGGTATTTCATCACATTTAACATAGGATGTTTTACACCTTTTATAAATTCATCTACTTTTTCGGGTTCTGAGATACCTGCCGTTAATGTGGTTTCTTTTTTCATTGTTTAAATAATGATTTATATTAAAAATACAAATGTTTTATTAAAGTTCAAAAAAATGGACTGTCAGGAAATATAATATTTATTAAAGAGTTCTTTTGCCTGCATATAAATTCCCAGATCAAAATCATTATCGTTATTTATGAATTCTTCTAATTTGAAATCAAAAAAATCAATGATAACCTGCTTTTGAGCTTTATCAAGGATCGAAAAATCTGATATGGTTTTTTCGCTTGATGTAATTGCCGTGATAAGCGGATTATTTCCGCTGTGTTTTTTATCAAGATCCTGCAACAAATAACATGGTAAATGAAAACGTTTACCTTTTGCATCCATAAAAAAGAAATTGCTTGAATACACTCTCTCATTGTTCGTATCACTAAAAAACAATGGAAGGATCCTTTCCCAACTCTCACGTTCATCTTTTTGTTTCCAGCTAATATAAACAGGATCTTGTGGGTGTATATAATCATCTATACAATCCGCTTCATACAAGCCAATGCCATCTTCAAGCTTTACATTTTTAAATGCTCGGTAAATAGATTCGGTAATTTCTTGTTTCGTCATTTACTGTAATGACAATCTAAATTTTCGACAGTTTCTTAATATCACTCACCTCTAAAACCTGTTTTTCATAACCCTTGCTAACCGAGTTGATCATGGCCTGGCCAACATCGTTTAAACTTAAAACTTTACCAATAAAAAACGGACTTAAAATAGGAATGAGAATTCTAAAAGCCGTTTTTACATTCTTTTGCCCTTTAACGGGTTTCATAATGCCCGGACGAAAATTATATTCTTTTTTAAACGGCAATTTCATCAGATCGTTTTCTGTTTTACCTTTTACACGCGCCCACATAAGTTTTCCTTTTTCAGAACTATCGGTAGAAGCACCTGAAACAAAATTAAATACCATGCCGGGATTTAGATTTGAAACAATTTTTGCAAAATGTAAAGTGGTATCGTAAGTGATCTTGGTGTATTGCTCTTCGTTTAAGCCTACAGAACTTATGCCCGCACAAAAAAAGCAGGCATCATAACCTTTTAATCCGGGTTCGTTTTCATTGGTCTTTAAAAAGTCTTTTACGATCAACTCTTTTAATTTTGCGTGCTTAATGTCCAAAGTTCTGCGGTTAACCATTAATACTTCTGTTACTTCTTTACTTTCTAAGCAGTGTAGTAAAACGCCTTCGCCAACCATGCCTGTGGCTCCTGTGATAATTGCTTTCATTTTTATTAATTTAATGTGTCATATTGAGGACAGCAAGCGCACAAGCTCACTCAAAGCTCAATCGCTTTGCCGTGCTCGACATGACAGGATTTATATCATGTTAATTATTATTTCCTTTTTTCAATTTCCTCAAAATACTCCATTACCCTTTGTTCTGCTTTTTTGTTTTGAATAATGGTGTTATGATAAAGCTCTGTTCTGAGTTTACGATATAATTCTACGCAGTTTTTTAAAGCTTTTAATATTGATTCTCTGTTATAATCAGCATTGGTAAGCATAAGATCTTTTAATTCTTTTTCTTTCAAAACTGTTTCAATACGCCTTACACCTCTTGGCAATTGTTTGTTTTTAATAAGTAATAACGGACCAAATATCACTCTCCTCAAAAAACCGAAACCGTCATAGGCTTCAAAATACTCGCCGCGACCGGTCTTTAACAGCATGTAATGGATCCAGGTCCAAAAGCGATCTTCCATCCATTGATACCCATCAAAGGGAAATTTAAACGAAGTATTATTTAAAACGTTTTGTAATTGTTTATCACGCTCAAAAAGTATAACAGGATTTTCTATGCGTGAATGAAATTCTTCTAAGGTTACAAATTTCAGATCCACATGTAACAAAGGTTCATCGTACAAACAGATCAATAATCTTGGTTCACCCACATGCTCGCCGGTAAAGCCGGAAATAAAATTACCAAGGCTTTTGGCGCAGGCCATCATTTTATCTTTGTTACCGCCAATTTTTTGTTTGGTAACAATAACAAGGTCAAGATCTGAGAATTCATCTATCTCATCTGTTATCCATGAGCCTGCAACGGCAAGCCCAAGAATATTCTCATCGGCTTGTAATACTTTTGCTGCCTGCTCAGCAAATTGTTTTTGAAGCATGTTTACTGTTTTTTTCTTTTTAAGTAAGCAATGTAGAACGTTTCGGTATTCATGCCTTGCCCACTTAACATTGTGTGAAAATTTATAAGTTCCCAATTATCTTTTTGATATTCCTCAATTTTTAAAAGTAAAGGATTTGCGTTGAATGCTGACTTTTCCTGACCTGAAAATTCTGCCTTATCTTTTTTAAATTCTTGTCCATTTATAGAAATCCCAATTTTTTCGGTTCCAACGCAATAATTCATAATCATAAACTCATATTTATCCTGCGCATTTATAAATGTTACAGAAAAGAATAGGGCAATGGTAAAAAGGATATGTTTTGTTTTCATGTTTTTTGGTTTTTAATATTTATTTTTTTCTTTTAAGATAGACGTAGGTTACATGGGCACCTAAAGTTCCTATAGCAACATCCGTAAATGTTATGATTTCCCATTTTTCATCTTGTTTTTCACTAATTATTTTAAGGAGGGAATTTCCGGAAGATTTATCAAGATTTTCTCCTTCGAGTTTTACATTTTTGTTTTCTTTTCCATCAACAGCTATCGTAGCTAAATTACTTCCTGGATAATAAGAAATGATCATAAATTCATATTTATCCTGCGCATTTATACATGTTACAGAAAAGAAAAGGGCAATTGTAAAAAGGATGTGTTTTGTTTTCATGTTTTTTTGTTTTTTAATATTTATTTTTTAATAAAGTAATAGTCTTTAATTATAAAGGTCGCGTCGCCTGTACCAATTGTCGATTCCAACTCATAGCCGTTAGCAGCCACTTTATTGATAATTTCATTTAGTTTAATTGCGTTATCGGCAATATTTCTTGGACGAAATTTTTCGAGTTCAACTATTTCTTTTTTACCGTTTTCATCAACAGTCATTATGTATGAGTCTACCAAACCGCTATAACATTCAACTGATTTAACCAAAAGGTATTTATTACTTTGCTCTTGCTGGCTAAATGAAGAAAAGATAAAGAAACCTGCAATAATTGTGGCCGCTAATAGAATGTGTTTTGTTTTCATGTTATTGTTATTTATAGATTTATAATTTAGTTTTATCGGGAAATACCCTGTGAATTCTATTTTCCATCTCCCTTGCAATAACTTTTCCTGCCTCATCCTGCTGCTCAAGTTTTGCGATGATGTTTTTATAACTTTCGTAATCTCTATCCTGGCTCAGTTTAAAAACGGTATCCAATTCTGTTATTTCAATTTCAAAACCTACAATGTAAGGCTTGGCTCTTTGTATAAATTCCTTAGGTAAGTTGTCAAAAATTGTACCTGAATCTTTATTAAAATTTTCAAAGTGTAAACTTACCTGCCTCAATACATCTTCTAATTCGTTATCATCTAAAAATCTTATCGTGCCTTTTGCGTGAACACTCATGTAATTCCACGTAGAAGGTATATTTGGTTTGCTGTACCAGGTGCCACTTACGTAAGTGTGATGCCCTGTAAAAACGGCAAGCACATTGCCGTTATGTAAAAATGTTTTATGATGATCAGTATTTTTCATGATATGACCTCTTAAAACTTTCTTTCCATTCTTTTCTTCAATAAAAAGAGGGATTTGTGTAGCAATCGGCTTGTTATCGGCATCGCAGCCTGTTAAAAAAGCAAATGGGTATTTAGCTACAAATTGTTTAATGATCTCGGGATCATTTTCTTTGTGATGGGGTAGATTGTACATGGAAATATTTTTAAAGAATTTTAATATTTAGTTTTTAATATCCCGAAACATTGTAAATCCTTCGGAGCGGAATTTTGGAATTATTTTATTTTAGCTTTTCATAAAGGACGCACTTTTTTAATCTTTCACTGTTTTGTAATAATGGATGCACAAAGGTTTTAACTTTTATCATACCTATATTTTTCATTACCGCTTCTGATCTTTTATTTATCTCGGGAGCAACGGCAACTATTTTCTTTAATAACATTTTTTTAAAGCCATAATTAAGACAGGCTACAGCACCTTCTGTTGCAAAGCCTTTATTCCATACACTTACCTTTAATCTCCAGCCAATATCCACGCAAGGGGTAAAATCGGCATCATAAGTTTGCTCTGACAGACCAATAAAACCAATAAATTCGCCAGTGTCTAAAACCTCCACCGCAAAATAGCAATAACTTTTTTCAGCAAATTGTTTTTTCATACGCTCAATAAATTCGATAGTTTCCGGTTTTGATTTAATGCCCGGAAAGAACTCCATTACTTTCGGATCTGTATTGATTTCTGTCATCTCATCAACGTCACTATCCTGCCAGTTTCTAAAACCAAGACGTTGCGAAGCGAAAAGATATGTTCGGTTTTTTTGCATTAAGTTACGTTCAACCTCAATAATTGAATTTATTTAATAAAAAACCATCCTCATTTTTATTTTAAGGATGGTTTTCATTTTAAATTATTAATTAAAAATTATTATGCCTCTACTTCCGTTACAATACTTGGGAAGATACGTACGTTGTTGTTCTCTTCTCTGCGGAACTGGTACGTGTATTTGTAATGGCTCTCTAAACCTGATTTGTTTGGGAGACCATTGATCATCATAATGTTCCTGTTCTTAGCAAAGCGTAATAACTCACGTAAGTAGTGCGCAGATATCTGGCCCACCTCGTCAATGATACAATGTACTTTAAAGTCAGAGCTGCTTCTATGCGATGATTCTTTAATAAATACGTGCAACAAGGTAATATAGATGATGGCTTTTACAAGGATATCTGTTCCGGTACTGCCAATGCTGTCAATTTTATGTGTCCAGCCTGTTTCGTTCATACCTTCTTTAATGTTAAACTTCAATTCAAAAAGATCCTGTAAACGGATTTCTTCCTGCTCTTGCTCTTTAATGGCAGAGCTTAACTGATCTAATAATTTCACAGCACGGCCGCTAATCTCGCGTTTTTGTCCGGTAGCAAAATCGGTATTAAATAAACCTTCATTGTACACCAAACCATTTTCTTCACGGAATTCCTGCACACGTTTTAATAAACGGTATACTTTGTTATCCGATTCCTCTAAACGAATTTTAATGAACTCAATTAACTTGCTTTCTTCAAATTCCGCTTTCTTAAAATCTTCAGCGATCAACGTAATAATGTGCTGGATCTTATCTTTTTGTCCGCTTAGTTCTTTTACTTTGGTAGCAATACTATCGGTTACCAAACCAATTTGAGTTGCTGTTTCAGCGATCGATAATTCAATTTTATTTTCGTTAATAAATGAACGTAAATTTTGTGCAAAACGCTCGTATTCGCCTTGTGATGCATCGTTACGGATCACAAAGTTAAAGTGATTGTCTAACTTAAATTTGCCGGCAAATTCATTTACATAACGTTGGAAAGCGCCATACTCTTCGTTAAAGTGCGAATCGTTCTTTAATAATTGCGTACAAAGGTCCATAATGTTATAGTTGGTACGTTTTGGTTCGGCACGCTCTATAATGTCTGAGTATTTCGTGTACACCGGTGTTTCGCGGAAGTTGTTTGAATAAAAATTAATACCGTTGTTAAAGTCAATTAACTCTTCATCAAAAGCACGTTTTTGTTTATTCAGCTCCATGCGTTTTGTGTTGAACTTGCGCGTAGCGTCTTCCACCTGCGCAGTCATATCATTATTGCTTTTTACGAATTCTTCTTTCTTTTGAATAAAATCAGGCATCTTATCAAAGATCTCACGCTTATCTTTTAAGTAATCGCTCACAATTTGCGCGTACTGCTCAATTTCCTTTAACGCTTCGGTGATTTCTTTCATGCGGCCTTCCACATTTTTCAGCTGCTTGGCATCAACACCTTTGCTCTTAAAGTTGGTTTCTTTTTCTTTTGATAACTGATCTTCTTTGTCTTCGTAATCTTTTACCTGGTTCTTCTTTTCAACTTCCAGTTCAGAAATTTCTGTCTCTTGTCTTTCTTTTAATTCTGCAAGACGCTCTTCGTTAAATACTTTTAATTTCTCGAATTGGTTAGTGAAATCATTCACTAAATTGTTTTTCTTTTTATTTAAGATCGCTAACTCTTCTTCGATAATATTTAAACGCTGGCGGTTGCCGGTCAATGATTGTTCAACTTCAATACCCGCTTTGTGTCTCCATTCTTCTAACTCGCTGCCCAATTTGTGCTCGCGTTTATCGGCTAATTCTAAAGAGTAGGTCAATACCTTTACATCTTCTTTCATTTCGCCTAATTGCTTACCAAATTTATCGGCCGCTAACATTTTTTCTTCGTTGTTAGCTGTTTGAAACGCATTTAACGATTCTTCAAGATCACGAATTTGTGCAGTGCGTTCGTTCTTCTCAAACTGGTATTCTTCAATAGATTTAGAAACAACTTCAACAGTTTCTAAATTTAAACTGATGCCATATAATGTATCTGCAGTTTCTTGTTTTAACTCAGGCGTAATATCGGTGCGGAACAATAATTTTTCGTTCACCACTTTACCAATGGTATTATGCCAGTTCTTTACATTTTTTTCTAAGAAACCATAAAACGCATCGTGCTGCACATTTAATTTTGTTTCAATATCCTTGATCTCATTTTTAATTTTAATGATCTCGTTATTGGTTTGGTTAACGCGGTTGCTTAATGATGTTTTTAATTTCACCTCTAAAGCTTCCCACTCACGTTGCAGGGTTTGCACCATGTTTTGTTTAATGGCGCGTTCAGATTTGTTCTTGTAGCTTACAGCCCGCAATTCTGCTAATTCGCTTTCAAGGTCTTTTATCTCTTGTTCGTAGAAGCGGGTAGTGCGTATAACTTTTTCTTCAGATTTTAATTCATTGAATTCAATTTGTTTGGCAGTTATCTCCGCGTTCACTTCTCCAAAACTTTCATCACGCTTTTGTTTTAAGTCAGAATCGCGTTTGTTGTACTCGTTCTTTTGAAGTAATTGTAATTCGCTGTAATGATTGAAAATTTCAGAAGTACGTGAATTGATCTTATTGATATACGCTGTTTTATCGTTGCGTAATTGTTCGATCAAACTTGAGTATTTCATTTCAATGCTCGCTACGTTAGAGGTTAAGCTCTCGTACTCACGGCGCGCAATGTTTAATTCAACCTGTAATTTTTCACGTTCCTGATTTTTCTCTAACGCTTCTTCTACATTTTGTTCTTTATAAGCTTTTAATTTTTTATTGGCATCGCGAATGGTACGGTCGTAATAACCTATCTCTTCACGAATATCATTTTGTTTACTTTCAATATTATCTTTAAATGTTTCGTGCTCTTCTGTCAACTTCTCTAATTCTTCTTCTTTCTTTTTAGCGGCTTCACGAATGGCTTCGTTCTGTGTTTCCGCAAAACGTAAACTGCTTCCTAATTTATCAGCCATTTCCATTTGTGCGCCTTTTAACATATGCACCTGATCGTATTTTTTATCTATCATCTCAATTAATTGCTGAGACTCTTTTTTCAAATACGTTTCAATATCGGTGTACTTCTCGTTAAACTGACGAAGCTGGCGCTCTACCTGCTCTAATTTAATAGAGCTGCTTTCGCTGGTTAATGAGTTAGCTATAAAATCTTTAATAAAGCGTGAATCTACACTGCTTTTTGAAGACAAGAATACGTTGGTAATTGATTTTGGAATGTTCTGGTATTTTTCATTTCCTTTTAATAAATGGAATTTAGAAAGCTGTTTATCGGTTTCAGTTCCGTAAATAATATTCCTGTATCTTTCAAAGGTATCGATCTGGTTAGAGATATAAACGCCGCGTTTTTCTAAATTGGCAATGATCTCTTTTATTTTCATAGCTTCATCATTAGCTGTGAAAAAGAAATCTGGATTGTACGGAGAATCAACAAAACGGAAAACCAGTTTGTTATGACGGTAGGCCATCACAAAAAACGATTTGTCCTCTGTTGCTATCTCATAAATTAAATACGAATTCTCGTAACGGAAATAGTGCTCCTCAAATGGTTTTTGAGAGGCAGAGATCCCCAAGCCACGACTGTTGGCGCTATAAAAGAACAAAATGGCACGCTGCAACGATGTTTTACCAAAGTTATTGGTTCCTACAAAGCAGGTGTTTCCGCTCAATTCAATATCCGCGTATTTTACATTGGCGATATTGATCTCAACAATTCTATTTAATATTCTACAGTTATTTTCCATTCTCTATATCTTGATTCTTTTTATTTTCTTTTTTTGTTCTTTGTCAGGCTGAGCCTGTCGAAGCCTTCTTTATACACCCTTCGACAAGCTCAGGGTGACAGTTTATATTAATTATAGATCAACCCTTGAGCATCATCAGAGTTTCCGCTGTCTTCATAAATTGCAACTGAATTAATTACATCCAGCAAATACGAATACGAATCCAATACTTTATACGATTCTGTTTTTTCGTCTTCTAATTCTAAGAACGAATCACGACTCATCAGGTCGCAGATCTCGCGTACTTTATTATGCAATGTTTCTGAACGGTACAAAGGAATTTTTTGTAATTTTTGTTTCAAACGTACATTCGCGTTACATTCTTCTGCAATTTCACTCGGACGAAAACGGCTGCCAATAGTGATCTTGTTATCCATACTTGCTAAAAGATCAACAATATCAATGTAACGCTCAAAACGCTCCAGTTTTTTTTCGATCTCAGAGTTAGGTTCATTTAATTTTGAGAAATAGAAAAAATTATTTCCACGCTCAATGTTATAACGGATCACGTTAAAGTAAGCCTGCAACCTGTCAAAATTATCAGGATTATTAACGATGTCGTATAAACGGTTCATACCGTCTTTAGTACCATTGCTGGAAATAAAATTTCCACGAGCCATAATGCCAAAAATATCGTGGGTTTGTTTCGGTAAATTAAAATCTTCTGCTAACATGCCTTATTGTTTCTGGTTTCTTGTTTCTAATTTCTTGTTCTGTATTTAATCCTTTATCCTTTATCCTCATCATCCTTTTTCACTTTCTCTTTCTTTGCTTTTTCTTTTTGTTTTGCGGGAAGAATGAGCGTGTAGCCCAAACGTTTTTTTATGGTACTTCCGGTTTCGTTGTAATCGTAATATTGCAAACGGTATTTAAAATCCAATACTGTTTGGTATTCCATTGCTATCTCTACAAATAACGAAAGTCTGTCTTCAAACGTAACGGTCCCAATAGCTTTAGGGAATTTATAATCCATTAAATATTCAAACAGATTTGCTTTTGTCTGCACTAAAAAACGCTCTACCAATTTTTCAGTATCTAATTTTATTTGTTGTTCTAAGCCTTTGTCTTTAAAGTTACCGGCCATTTTACCTGCAATACCGCGCACCATCAAACGGGTAAGCTTGTATTTTTCGGCTATTCGCTTGCACAATACATGACCATCATCGGTAAATAAAAAATCGACCGCTATTTTTGTTTTTGGTGTTTTGTGTCCGTTGTGCTTAAGCGTATTGATGTTTTGAACGATCTCTTTAAAATTGGTTTTGTAGTAAAGTGAGCCGTGTTCTTTGATCTCTTTTAAGCGCTGAGCTTTCTTGTAAACATCAATCTGGAATTGAATCTTGTTAATGAAATCGGTAATATCGGTTTGTATCTCGATCAAATAATCCAGATTCTCAATTAAGCTTACTTTAAGGGCAGAAACAATTCCGTAAAGCTCCGAATCGTTAGTTAATGCAAACAGCGAACGCGTTTCTTCAACAACATCAGTGGTTTTTTTAATGAATTCGATAATGGTGTCACGCTTCTCACGGTAATCTTCTAACTTTTGTAATTTGATACGGTAATTACTTTCGTTCTTGTAAGTATCATCTACATTTTTTTGAAGCTTTATGATCTCGCGGGTAAGGGTAGCGTTAATGCGTTTTAAATATTTTTTTATGCTGCGTAAGAAGCGCATTTCGCGGGCTTCCTGGTAAAAGCGGATGTGGCGGTTAAGCTCGTTGATATAATCGTTAATGAAGCCCGGTGTAACTTCACCGATCTCCATAAAATCTTCGAACATGGCTACAACAGCGTCGTTCAAGCTCACAATGTTCTCGTACTCGTAAACGAGATCGAGTGATTTTAATTTTTGATATTGTTCTGCCGAAATATCTTCGCGATTCAATAATTCGTTAACCGTGATGTTATCGCGGTTAGCAAATAAAAATTCTACAACCCCACGCTGGTGGTAGAGTTGAGAGAGAATGTCGTTAACATTGACCTGTAGTGCCATCTTTATACCTAATTACTAAATTTACGAAGCCTTAGTGGCACAACGAAATGGCTTTATTAACAAAAAAAGCAGTAATTAACTTTTTAGCTTGAAAGCCTTGATTTTAAAGGGATTGATGGAATCTGTAGAAATAAATAAAGTATTAACAGGTGTTATTAATAATTAACAGGTGTTGATAACTCACTCTAAAACCACTAAGGCACTAAGAACACAAAGAGTCACTAAGTTTTACTTGTTATTAATTCCTCCTTGGAGAAGGGGCAGGAGGATGCAAGTGTTATGACGTTTTATACAAATTTAAAAGCACGCGAATAAACTCTGTCCACTCGTATTTCTTTTTTTCTATACGAACATTTTGAGTGAACTCGTTTTCTTTATTTTGAGAGAAATACTCTATTATTTTTTCTGAGATTTTTGGAGCAGAAGTTTCTACCACATAACCACATTTATTATCCGGGACAATTTCTGCCAGGCCACCAACATTTGTTACCAGCATGGGTTTCTCATAAAAATAGCCAACCATGGTAACACCACTGTTAGTAGCATTTCTGTAGGTTTGAGCCACTAAATTACTCGCACAGAAATAATAACGCACTTCATCATTAGCAATAAATTTATCGTGTAAAATTACTTGGTCTTGTAAATTATGTTTTTGAATAAGATCTAAATACGGTTGTTTATCTTCGTAAAATTCGCCTGCAATCAACAACTTAATATTTTGTCCCGAAGGGATGACTTTGGCATTTTTTATTTCAGCGTCAGCCATTGCTTCCATTAAAATATCCAGACCTTTGTAATGACGGATCAATCCGAAAAATAAAATGATCTTATCTTTTGCGTTTAAATTTAATTTCTTTCTCGCTTCCTCCATTGATACTGCAGGTCCGTATGTTTCGTACATGGGGTGAGGGGAGTAGGCTTTGTTTTTTGTATCTGAGAATTTAGAAATATCATTCAATACCGTTTTGCTCATAGCTATAAAACCATGGCAACTATTTACAAAGTATTTTGTAAAAGGCTTATCACCAAAACGTTTTTCGTGCGGAATAATATTATCAGTTAGAGCAAGAACTTTTGTTTTTGATTTTACCAATCTGCCGATTGTACCTAAAGCCGGACCAAAAAAAGGCAACCAGTAACGGAACAAAATAAAATCGGGTTTTTCTTTTTTAATAAACCGTGCAACTTTAAACCAGTTAAAAGGATTGACTGTATTTATTAAAGTATGAATTTTTATTCCTGCAGGTGCTTTACCGCTTGTTTCAAATTGCGAAGAGCCCGGAAATAAAAAGTTAGGGTATTGTAAGGAGTAAGAAATTATCTGTGCATCATGGCCTTCTTTATTCAACTCGGCGCATAAATTCTCGTTGAATTGTGCCGGACCGCCACGAAGCGGGTAGGCGGGGCCTATGATAAAGATCTTTGACATTAATTTTACAAATTAACCTCGTCGTCAAACGAGTTTAATGAGTTAGAGGTTGAATTAGAATAACCCAAACGTTTACCTGTTCTTAAAATACTGCTGCTCGATTTTTCCTGGATCTCAGCTACTGTAACTGCTTTTACCGCATCAAACGGAGGTGTGAATAAATCAAATGTAATAGAGTAGATGATCAATTCGTTAATAATATCTACCAGTTGTCCTTTGCTTACAGGTTCGGCACTAAAAGCATTGTATTTATAACCAATTTGTGTACGTGTTTCTAAAAAGAATTTTTTCTCACGGTTTATGAAAATACGCGCCACTAAATAACCAAGGTCATTTAAACGGTTGTATTTGTAAGAATCAGCAAGGAAATTGTAAACACTGATAATGCCACTAAAAGAATTAAGATCGTTCTCTTTAATATAACCTGTTTTATACATGGGATGCGATCTGTCAAACTCAAAAACGTTAGAATGCATTTGAAAATCCAGAATATCACCCGCCACTTTTAAATACATATCCTGCAAGCTAACGTCTTTGTAATAGATATGCACACGTTTATCAACTTCAGAGATCTGGTTAGATAATTCTTCAGCTCTTTGTTTTAAAATTTCTTTCAATTCGTTAAAAACAGCAATGGTATTGGTGTACACATCTTGTTTCATAACAGATTTTTCTGCCAGTAATTTTAAAATGGTGTCGTTCTGTTTTTTTTCGTTCTCAGTCATGTTCAACGCTTAGTATGATCTTGCAAATAAAACCCTTTGTGTGCTTGGTTTACCGCTGTAAATACAAACACCATTCTCTTGTAGGTTATTTAAAGGAATGCAACGAATGGTTGCTTTTGTTTCGTTCTTTATTTTTTCTTCCGTTTCAGGCGTTCCGTCCCAATGTGCAGATACAAAACCTGTTTTCTCATCCAATACCTTTTTAAATTCTTCGTACGATTCAACTTTGTGCGTCATATTGGTCATGCGCTCTTTGGCTTTTGTAAAAAGATTGTTCTGAATATCGATCAATAATTTTTCTACATGCGCTTCAACATCTGTCATGTTGATCACTTCTTTGCTCAACAGATCGCGACGTGCAATTTCAACCGTACCGCTCGAAAGATCTCTTTCACCAACAGCAATACGTATTGGCGTACCTTTTAATTCGTGCTCAGCAAATTTAAAACCAGGGCGTAATGAATCGCGGTTATCGTATTTAACTGAAATATTTTTTGATTGAAGTTTTGCTTTCAATGTAAAAGCATATTCGTTTATCTTGGCAAGACCTTCTTCTGTTTTATGAATTGGAACAATAACCACCTGTGTTGGTGCAAGTTTTGGAGGAATTACCAAACCGTTATTATCACTATGGCTCATGATCAAAGCGCCCATTAAACGGGTGCTCATACCCCATGAGGTAGCCCAAACGTGATCGAGTTTACCTTCTTTGTTGGCAAACTTTACATCAAATGCTTTGGCAAAATTTTGTCCTAAAAAGTGAGAAGTACCTGCTTGTAAAGCTTTACCATCCTGCATAAGGGCTTCAATGCAATAGGTATCATCTGCACCGGCAAAACGCTCGTTAGCGGTTTTTACACCTTTAACAACCGGCATGGCCATCCAGTTCTCAACAAAATCGGCATATACATCCAGCATTTTTGTTGTTTCTTCAATAGCTTCTTCTTTGGTGGCGTGGGCGGTGTGACCTTCCTGCCAAAGGAATTCAGCAGTACGCAAAAATAAACGCGTGCGCATTTCCCAGCGCACCACGTTAGCCCATTGATTTACTAAAATAGGAAGATCGCGGTAGCTTTGGATCCATGTTTTGTAAGTGTTCCAGATAATAGCTTCACTGGTAGGACGAACTACTAATTCTTCCTCTAATTTTGCTTCCGGATCTACAATTAATTTGCTTTTATTATTAGGATCTGTTTTTAAACGATAATGAGTTACAACGGCACATTCTTTTGCAAAACCTTCTGCATTCTTTTCTTCTGCTTCAAATAAACTTTTAGGGATGAATAAAGGGAAATAGGCATTTACATGTCCTGTATCTTTAAACATTTTATCTAAGGTTTGCTGCATTTTTTCCCAAATGGCATAGCCATGCGGTTTAATAACCATGCAACCTCTAACGGCACTATGGTCGGCCATATCGGCTTCAACAACAATATCATTGTACCATTTACTGTAATCCTGTTCTTGTGGTGTAATAACCTTGCTCATAAATCAATTTAGTTCTTCTGCACCTTTAAATGTTTATAAAATTAACTTATAAAAAATGCAAATATTTAAGATGTTACCTTGTTTTTGCGTAAATTTACTTAAAATCTCCGCAATTAGTATTAACAATATAAAAAATTTGCGATGAAAAAATTCCTGGTCCCGATTGCATTTTTTACATTACTTTTTAGTGGATGTAAGACCTCACAAATTACTTCTTACTCGGATGATATTTATAGCAGTCCGAAGGAGGAAAGACGCCTTGCTAAATTAGCAGAGGAAGAAAAAGCAAAAAAAGAAGCGGCGGAAAAACAAAAGCAAGAAGAAGAAGCTTTAGCGCAAAAAGCGAAAGATGATGCTAATCCTTATTACCAGGATCCGCAATATAACTCAGACGATTATTATGATTACAAATACGCATCGCAAATGCGTAGATTTAATAATAACAACTTGTATACAGGGATGGGTTATTACGATAACTATTATACCAATGCTTACATGTATAATCAAAACCCGTATTGCTATGGTTCAAGTATTTACAGCTCTTATAATTACTGGATGCCATCCAATCAGTTTAATAATTACAGTAGCGGATTATCTTTAGTATTTAGTACCGGTAATTACTATGGCAATGGCGGATATGGTTACGGTGGCGGTTACTACGGCTGCAACAATCCATATTGGGGAAATCCTTACTACAGTTATTATAATCCTTATTTCAATCCATATTACGGCTCGTATTATGGATATGGGTACAATCCTTATTATTCAGGATATATGAATGGTTATAACAATGGTTTTTATAACGGTTCTAATTGGGGTTATTATAACAGTTATGATGTTAACAGCTCATACAGCAATATGACCTATGGCCCGAGAGGCAGTAATGGCGGTGGTAACGGACATCGTGCTACAAATCCCGGAATGTCAATACCTGATGGGATGAGCGAGCGCACACAATTTGTAAATGCAGTTGCCGTTAAACAAGAAACAACACCTAAGTTTACAGATATCCCTCGTAAAAAAACAACTTCTGTAACATCTGAAAATATTAATTATAACGGAAATGTAAATTCAAACACATCTTCAACACCACGTGGAAATGGAAGTGTAGAGAATTACCCGAGTAATAATGGTACTGAAACCAATCCTGTAAAAAATACACCAAGAAATGAGAACACAGGTTTTTGGCCAAAATTAGGTTGGAATGAGAATGCTAACACAAATAGCAATATCGATCCTGTAAAAAATACCGGTAGCGGTAATAACGAAAATGTAAATACCAATCCTGTTAAAACAGGTGGTGGCAGAAATACACCAAGCTATAATCCCGGCAAGAACAGTGGTAGTTATGAGAATAATAACTCTAATTCAAATTCGGGTGGTTCAGGTAAAAACCAGGGTTCATTTTTTGATAATAACAGCAATAATTCTAACTCTAATCCTACACGTAATTCAGGAACTTTCGAAACGCCAGGCAACAATTCAAACAGTGGTGGCGGTAACTCATCCAGTCCTAGAGGTTCAAGTAGCGGAGGCGGAAATCGTCCAAGATAATTCTTATGAAACGTATTATATTTTTATCAGGCCTATTAACTTTAGGTTTGTTTGCTCATTCGCAAAATGATGTAGATGCTATCCGTTATTCACGTTACGGAACTAACGGAACTTCCCGCTTTATGGGGCTTGGAGGTGCTTTTGGCGCCATAGGTGCCGATCTTAGTTGTGCTGCTTATAATCCTGCAGGTTTAGCACTTTACAGAAAAGGAGAAATCACTTTTTCCGGAGGCTTAAGAACCACTAATAATGAAGGAATTATAAATTCAAAATCTTCAAGTATTTCAAATGCTGGTTTTGCTTTTAATAATTTTGGAATATTAGGTGGCTGGGAAGCCAAGAATGATAAAGAAAGCAGAAATATTATCTCTTTTACCAATTCGCAAACCCAGAATTTTTTGGGTAAAGCAAGAATGTCTTCTTATACCAATAACAGCTCTATTGTAAAAGATATGCTCAATGTTGCCAACTCATCGGGTACCAGCTTAAATAGTTTTTATGAGGATCTTGGCTACCAAACCTATTTGTTGGATTATGATACAATTAATCACAAATACACTTCTCTTGTAGATACAAAACGTAGTGTAAAACAAACCCGCGATCTTGTAACATCGGGCAAAACAAACGAGCTGAATTTTTCTTATGCCTATGCTTATAAAGATGAGTTTTATTTTGGTGTAAGCCTGGGTTTACCGCGGGTGGAGTATACTTCAACAACAACACATAGCGAAGTAGATGATAAAGATAGTATGCGCATTAATTTTACAAGCACAACTACTTATACAAGCACATACCTTGATGAGCCTACCAATCTGCATTCTGATCCATATTATAGATTCAAAGGCTTTAATAGTTTAACCTATACCGAATACTTTAAAACAAAAGGTAGTGGTATTAATTTAAAAATAGGGGGTATAGCCCGTGTTAATGATAATGTACGTTTAGGATTGTATTATCACACGCCAACCATTTATACTTTAAAAGACGAATATTATAACTCTATGAGCGCCGTATTTGATGGCGATCCAACCAATCCAAAAAACTGGAAAGATCCAAAAGATGGAGGATATTTTAACTATACAATTGTTACGCCTTCAAGAATTAGCGCCAACGCGGCCATTATTGTTGCCAAAATTGCCGCCATTGGTATAGATTATGAGATGGTAAATTACAAGAATGCCTCTTTAAGCAGCGGTACAGTTGCCGATTTTGCAGGTGTTAATGCGGTTATAAAAAATAAATATTCACCGGGGCATAATGTTAGAATAGGTACCGAATTAAATATGAAACCTGTAATGGTACGTTTTGGCTATAACATGCAGGGAAGCCCGTTTGGCGATGTGTTTACCGGCAGTTTTGTAAGAAATTCGTTCTCTGTTGGTGCCGGATTCAGAACCAAAAACAATTTGTATTTTGATTTTGTATGGGTAAAAACCTTAAGTAATGAAGATTATTATTTCTTTAATACCATCGAGCAAAAAGCGAATATAAAATACAACGCTACCAACGTTTCTGCCACTGTAGGAATTAAATTTTAATTTTTTTTAGTATTGCTGTTTTTTTGAGCAATAATCTTTACATTTAAATTCTTAATATTTAATAGAATTTATTATGGGTAAAAAGATACTTGCTAACGATGGCATTGATGCTGCCGGAAAAGCGCTGCTTGAAAAAGCAGGATTTACTGTTGTTACTGAAAAAGTTGAGCAGGATAACATTGCAAAAGAAATTAATGATAAGGGCTATTCGGCCATTACTGTGCGTAGCGCTTCTAAAGTAAGAAAAGATATTATTGATGCGTGTCCCAATCTTAAGGTAATTGCCCGAGGTGGAGTAGGTATGGATAATATTGACGTGGAGTATGCAAAGTCAAAAGGTATTAACGTAATAAACACACCGGCTGCTTCAAGTAATTCGGTGGCAGAATTGGTATTTGCACATTTATTTTGTTCTGTTCGTTTTTTATATGATAGCAACCGTCAGATGCCAAACAGCGGCGAAGATAAATTTGATGAGCTAAAGAAAAAATACGCAAAAGGTATTGAGTTAAGAGGTAAAACCATTGGTATTGTTGGTTTTGGAAGGATAGGGCAAACCGTTGCAAAAATGGCTTTAGGTTTGGGAATGAAAGTTTTAGCTTTTGATCCCTTTGTTACCGAAGCTACTATTGATATTGAAATTAACGGCAATGAAAAAGCTGCTTCCGTAAGTATCAAAACCGTTGGCATGGATAAAGTCATTCAAAATTCAGATTACATTACTTTTCATGTGCCTGGTGGAAAATTAATTACGCGACATGAAATTGCATCTATGAAAAACGGTGTGATCCTTGTAAATACTGCGCGCGGCGGCGTTATTAACGAAGATGATCTTTTAGAAGCATTAAATAGCGGCAAAGTTGCGCATGCGGGTTTAGACGTTTTTGAGAACGAACCTCGCCCTTCAGTTGCAATTTTAAAACACCCAAAAATTTCGTTAACACCGCACATTGGCGCAGCCACTAATGAAGCGCAGGAACGTATTGGTATTGAATTAGCAGAAAAATTAATTGAAGCATTAAAATAACAGTTGTTAGTCGTTAGAGATTAGTCGATAGTCCTTAAGACCTACGGCTGACTAACGACCAACGACTGTTGACTAACAACTAACGACTAAATTGAATGGCAACAGTTCTTCCATTTAAAGGCTTAAGGCCAACTAACGATAAAGTTCATCTTGTGGCATCGCGCAGTGTAGATGGTTATAATACATCCGAACTAAAAGATAAGCTAGCAGGTAACCCATACACTTTTTTACACGTTATAAATCCTGATTACGACGATGGTGTAAGAACAAAGCCGGGCTCAAAAGAAAGATTGGTAAAGGTAAAACGTCGTTTTAAATCCTTCATAAAAGAAAAGATCTTTCAGCGTGATGAAAAGCCCGCATACTATCTTTACAGACAGATAAAAAATAATATTGAATTTATTGGCATTATTGGTTGCACAAGCATTGATGATTACATGAATGGCGTGATAAAAATTCACGAACAAACCATTACACAACGCGAAGAGAAATTAAAAGATTATTTGGAGGTGTGTGAATTTAATGCAGAGCCGGTTTTGTTCTGTTATCCAAACGATAAAGAACTGGATGACTTAATTGCCAACATTTCTAAAGCGGTACCACATTACGATTTTACAACTACCGATAAAGTACGCCATACTTTATGGGTATTAAGCGATACAAAAAATGTAGATCTTATTTCTAAGCGTTTTTCTGCTATTCCTGCTATTTATATTGCCGATGGGCATCACAGGTCTGCATCGTCAGCCTTATTAGGTAACATTAAACGTAAAGCAAAAAAGAATTATACAGGTAAAGAAGCATTTAATTATTACTTAGGTGTTTTCTTTTCAGAGACACAGTTAAAAATTTACGATTATAACCGTGTTGTAAAAGATCTGAATAACCTAACGGTTAACGACCTGTTACAAAAATTAAAAGATAAGTTTGAAGTAAAAGAAATTAAAGAAGCTATTTATAAGCCGGAAAAGAAACACGAAATAAGCATGTACATTGATAATAAATGGTACTCACTTATGTGTAAAAAAGGCACTTATAACAGTGATGATCCCGTGGGAAGTCTGGATGCTTCAATCTTAACAGAGCATATTCTATCTCCTTTATTCGGTATTCACGATCTTAAGATCGATAAACGCATTGGTTTTATTCCAGGTATTAAAGGGCCGGAAGCATTAAAAAAATCGGTAGATGATGATAAGGCCGAAGTAGCATTTGGTTTATATCCGGTAACAATGGATCATTTAAAATGGATTGCAGATACCAATAATATCATGCCTCCAAAATCAACCTGGGTAGAACCAAAAATGCGCAGCGGTTTGGTTATTTATTCTTTTGAAGATGAATAACATTGTAAATTCCAATTCAAGGATCTATCATTTAGATGTATTACGTGGTCTTGCTGTACTTGGTATTCTGATCATGAATATTCCTGATTTTGCAATTATTGAATGGCAAAATTCAATTCCACCTGTATTTGAAGGTCATGATAACCTTAACTTCTGGAGTTGGGAACTCTCATATATATTTTTTGATGGAAAAATGCGCGGAATACTTGCTGTTCTTTTTGGCGCTTCTATTTTATTATTTACAGGAAAAACCGAGACGCAATTTGGCTTGTCAACCATTAAAGCCTATTACAGGCGAATGTTTTGGTTGCTAATGATCTGCCTTTTTACCTGTTATATATTTTTTTGCTTTACAACGGTTTTATACGAATATGCCTTGTGCGGCACGGGGCTTTATTTTTTGAGGAATTTAAATTACAAATGGCTTTTTGGTTTGGGTATTATTTGTTTAGGTGTTTTTTCTTTTTTTGCCGGTGAAGGGTTTGAACAAAGAAAAGAAAGGCGCGAAAATTATAACCTGGCAATGCTTCACAAAAAAGAAGGAAAACTAGATAGCGCCGATATAAAATTGATAGCACAATGGGATACACGGAAACAGCAGATCGTTGACGCTTTAGGAGACGCTGTAGAATATTCAAACACTGAAATTGAAACAGTGAATTCAGGTTATTTAAGTATGTTTCCTGTAATAGCATTAATGACAACTAACGAACTCATGTCTTCCTTCCCGGTTGGAATTTTAGAATCATTGGGCACTATTTTAATTGGTATGGCCCTTTTTAAAACCAGGTATTTAAAAGGTGAATTAAAAACTATTTTTTATTTGATCTTAGCAATTATTTTATTAATTGCCGGAACTCTGCTAAGCCATCTGCTCTTTAAAACATTTAATATATTAATTAGCGACCTGTCTGGCAGTAACTACGACCTTGTTAATTTTAATTCGAGTTATTTTGAACAACCTGCCCGATTACTTTTAACTTTTGGTTACATTTCCTTATTTATCTTTTTTGTAAAAAAGAATCTGCTTGCATTTTTAACCAGGCCTTTACAGTCTGTTGGTAAAATGGCCATCTCTAATTATATTTTTCAAAATTTTATGTTCACGCTTATCTTTTTTGGTTACGGCTTAGGTCTTTATCAGTCATTAGAACGCTATCAACTTTTTTTAGTTGCCTTTATACTATGGACTGTTCAAACTATTTTCTCAGTTTACTGGCTTAAACGTTTTCAATTAGGCCCCATTGAATGGCTATGGCGTTCACTTATTTATTGGCAGAAGATGCCTTTAAAAAAACATCTGATAACCGATGATAAGAAAGAATCTTGAAAATATAAAAGAAGGAATTCCGGCTCAAGTTACGCTTGTTGCTGTTTCTAAAACCAAACCCAATGATATGATCATGGAGGCTTATGAAGCAGGGCAACAAGATTTTGGTGAGAATTACGTGCAGGAGTTGGTAGATAAATACGAGCAATTACCAAAAGATATTCATTGGCATTTTATTGGTCACCTGCAAAGCAACAAAGTAAAATACATTGCGCCTTTTGTGTATTTGATACATGGTGTTGATAGTGTAAAATTATTGCAGGAAATAAATAAACAGGCTTTAAAAAATAATAGGATCATAAATTGTTTATTACAAATTTACATTGCGCAGGAAGAAACAAAGTTTGGTTTTTCATTTGAAGAGTGCGAAACATTTTTAAGATCTGAATTATTCGCGCAATTAAAAAATATAAAGATCCTTGGCTTTATGGCCATGGCCAGCAATACAGAGGATGAAGCGCAGATAAGAAAAGAATTTCGTTCATTAAAGGAGTTTGCTTCTGAATCTTTAATCTTTAATCATTCATCCTTAATCTTAAGCTTTGGTATGAGCAGTGATTACAAAATTGCAATAGAAGAGGGGAGTACTATGATCCGCATTGGCAGCAGTATTTTTGGTTCTCGTAATTATAATAAGTAAGCCGCCAGAACATGAAACCTCAAACAAGAAACGCGGAATAAAAAATGTTTGGCGAACTCATAGCTTTAGTTACCACCATTTGCTGGAGCATTGGTATCTTTCCGTTTACCGAAGCGGCTAAACGACTTGGCACCGCTGCACTCAATCAATACCGTTTGTTTTTGGCATGGATCATTATTTCCATCATTATTGTTATTTTTTATCCGGTTTCCGTTACAGGTCTTTTTACTATTCCACAGACAAAGCAATATTTATTTCTCGGTCTTTCGGGCATTATTGGTTTTACCATTGGCGATTATTTTAGTTTTAGTTCTTTTAAAATACTCGGACCAAAGTTGGGAAGTCTTTATACTACTATTGCACCGGGTTCTGCCTTGCTTGCAGGCTTTTTAATTTTAAATCAGCGTATTAATTTTATTGGTATGGTTGGTATTTTTGTAACCATTGCGGGTGTTATTTGGTTAACGCTTTCTAAAAAAGATACAGCGGCTTCTGAAGATGCCGGTTTTAAAAGAAATCCTTTAGGTATTTTGTTTGGCATTATTGGTGCACTTTGCCAGGGTTTTGGTTTGGTGCTTTCAAAATTAGGAATGGATGCTTATGAAGAAAAGCTTCCTACTTTGCATGCTGTTTGGATCAGGCTGTTATTCGCATTTGGTGCCGCTTTCTTTATTTCATTAGTTACTGCGCGGATGAAACAAAATTCTGTTCCTATATTTAAAAACCAAAATAATGGCGTACCATATATGTTTCTGGGTACATTATTCGGTCCGGTGCTTGGCGTTTCCTGCTCACTGCTTGCCATTCAGCATTTACCGGTAGCAACGGCACAAACTATTTTTGCTTTATTGCCAATTGTAGTATTGCCAATAAACTATTTTTATTACAAAGAAAGAATTACCATTCAATCTGTTTTTGCCTGTGCTATTGCAGTTTTAGGAGTTTTTATTTTAATTTGGCGCGATACTATTTTAGCATGGATATAGCAAAACGTTTAGAGCAGGAACATAGTTTAACATTGACCAAAGCTATTATTAAATATGTTGGTGATGATAAAAAACGTTTTAAACAATTAATGGATGTTTTTTTGAATAGCGAATACCGCATTACACAAAGGGCTGCATGGCCTATGAGTTATATTGCTATTGATCATCCAAAGTTAATTTACCCTTATCTTGACCGATTGATAAAACTATTAACCCGGCCGGGCAATCACCCTGCTATACCGCGTAATATTTTAAGATTTTTCCAGGAAATTGAAATCCCCGAAAAGCACGAAGGTGCATTGGTTGATGCCTGCTTTAAACTGATCGTATCAGCAGAAAGTCCTATTGCGGTTAAAGCCTTTGCTATTACTGTAGCTTCTGGCATCTGCAAAAAATATCCTGAGCTTAAACAAGAACTCATTTTGCATTTAGAGCACATGCAAAATTATCCTATGACAGCAGCTATAAAAGTGCGTATTCGCAATGCTTTAAAATTACTTAACGCATAGGGTTTCTATATTTTTCTTTGTTAAGCAAGGCGCCTTTTTTCTATGTGTCTATGTGGTTTAAAATTTATGGGGCAGGTAAATTCTAAAGTTTAATTCTTTATTTTTGCAAGGATTAAAAAATGCAAATAGAGATCACATCTGAATATATTGATAGCTTTAAAACAGCTATTGACGAAAAAAACGATGTTTTTTTAAAAGAGCAATTAAATGAATTTTATGCTCAGGATATTGCTATTATTATTAATCAGCTAAATCTTAACCAGGCAGCATATATTTATGAGTTGCTGGATGATGAAACAGCACCAAACGTTTTACTTGAATTAGATGATGAAAAGCGTGAAGACCTTTTAACCACTTTTAGCAGTAAACAAATTGCTGAGCAGTTAGATAACATGCAGAGTGACGATGCTGCTGATGTTATTGCTGAATTACCCGAAGATATACAGGAAGAAGTACTTTCGCACATTGAAGATATTGAGCAGGCAAGTGATATTGCCGAATTGATCAATTATGAAGACGGCACTGCAGGATCTTTAATGGCCAAAGAGCTGGTAAGCATTTATGCATTTGAGACCGTTAACGCCTGTATTGAAGAAATAAGACACCAAACAGATAATGTAGATGTGATGTATGCCGTTTACGTTGTAGATAATAACGAACGTTTGGTTGGGATGCTTTCTTTAAAAAAATTAATTATTTCGCATCCATTGGCAAGGGTAGAGGAGATCTACGAACCGGATATTCAGTTTGTAAAAACAAGTACTACCAGTGAAGAAGTTGCCGAGATCATGCAAAAGTATGACCTGGTTGTATTACCTGTTATTGACCAGATTGGTAGGCTTGTAGGCCGTATTACCATTGATGATGTGTTTGATGTGATCCGTGAAACGGCTGATGAGAATATTCAGCGTATGAGTGGTATCTCTGATGACGTTGACTCTAACGATAAGATCTGGCGTTTGTCTAGGGCCCGCATTCCATGGTTATTAGTGGGTATGTGCGGTGGTATTGTGGGTTCGCGTATAATTGGTAGTTACGAATCGCAGATAAAGATCCATCCCGAGATGGCTTATTTTATACCATTAATAGGGGCTATGGGCGGTAATGTGGGCGTGCAAAGTAGTGCTATTATTGTACAAGGGCTTGCTAATAATACATTAATAGATGATAAGATATTACCGAAGCTTTTAAAAGAGTTAAGTGTTGGTGTAATAAACGGACTTATTTGCTCTGCATTGATATGCGGTTATTCATTTTTAATTGAAGACTGGCAATTGGCTGCCACAGTAAGTTTAGCTTTATTTACTGTTATTTTATGCGCTTCTTTTTTGGGTACTTTTGTGCCGTTAACCATGAACCGTTTTAAAATAAATCCTGCCCTCGCAACTGGTCCTTTTGTAACTACCTTAAACGATATAATTGGCATAACTATTTATTTTTTGGTGGGCAGGCTGCTTTACACAGTTTTTTAATTATTTACAATTATACATAATAACCTCTTCTGCATCCTTGTAACCTAATTGTTTTGCTTTATTCCAATCTTCACATGCACCTTTCATGTTTTTCATTCTTGCTTTAATTTCACCGCTCCTATAATAATATAAAGCATAATTAGGATTGAGTGCAATAGCCTTATCTATGTTTTCAAGGGCTTTATCATAAATGTTGAGTCTGTTATAAGACATGGCGCAATTATTATAATATGTAGGAAAACCATTGCTGAACGGATTGTTTTCATCCAGATCAAGTGCTTTCAGATTATCTTTTAAAGCTGCCTGGGCTTCATCTCTTAACCCCAACCTTATGATGCCCCTTTCGGCATATGCAATGCTGTAATAAGGATTTATTTCGATAGCTTTTGATAGGTCTGATAATGCACTGGCGGTATCCCCTAATCTTGTTTTTATTGAAGCCCTGGTAGTCCAATAATTTACATTAACTGAATCTAAAATAATGGCATTGTTTGCGTCTAAGAGCGCTTCTTTTAAACTTCCAATATCTCTTTTTGCCCCGGCTCTACGATTTAATGCTTCGGCTAATTTTGGATTTAGTTGCAAAATTTTATTTAGATCTTTTATTTGCTTATCAATTTGGTTAATTCCACAATAATTATGAGATCTTGCGCCTAAGGCATAAATATGATTTGGATTTAACTCTAAAGTTTTTGAATAAAAATATATTGCCTTCCTGCAATTTGTTGTATCAAGTAAAGGAATCGAACAACCCTGTAAGTAAAACTTTTCAGCTTCAATATCTCTTAGCCATTCTTTTGAGGGTTTATTAGCTGCTATTGTTGAGTCGCATTTGCTTTCGTAAGGAAAGGGGGCAATTCCAGACTTTTCCAATTGCCATAGGTCAGCGCAAGCTTTTGTTTTTTCATTGATTGCGAGGTAGTATTTTATTCTTTGATTATAATAAATTCCCTCATCCGGATGCAGTAATATTCCATAAGAAATGACTTCAATAGCTGTATTGTAATTTTTTAATTTAAAATTAAGGTTTGCTATTTGTCCAAATATCCATCTATAATCATACCTCTCTTTTTCAAATAACCTATCCTTAAAATATTTTAGCGCCATTTCATAATTTTTAGCGGCTTCTTTATAATTTTTATTTTTTTCATTAATAATACCTAAAACCAAATAGGCTGTAAAATTATGAGGATGAAATTGAAGAATCTTTTCATAAAATTTTGCAGTATTTTGATCTGCCGGTAAAAAAGTTGCTGCTTTATCTGTTACTTTTGAGTCATATCCTGAAAGAAATAAATCCTTTTCTATATCAGAAATCGCTCCCAAGGTGTCTCCGAGTTGTAGTTTTACCCGGGCCCTATACGTGTACGAAATCGATGTTGGATGCTTTTTAAAATATGTATTGTAATCTATGAGAGAAGCTGCATAATCTTTTTTAAAATAATTTGCATAGGCTCTGTAAAAGATCGCTTTGCTGTAAGATGTGTCTGTCTTTAAGATCTTGTTTGTAAGATTGATTATTTCTGAAGGATCTATAGAATTTCGAACGATTTTCATTTGAAATTCTATTTCAATTCTTTGTGCCCTTGTCAGATTTTGAGCAGGCAATTCCGGGCCGTATAAAAACAAAATCAATAAAATAAAAGGCAAAAATCTCATAACTATTTTGTTTTCACTATTTGCTTTGTACTAACTGAATTTCCTATTTGTAACCTTACGAGATAGACTCCTTGGCTAAATTCTGAAATGTTGATCTTAGTGTTTTGTTTCCCCTCAGATTTTTGCTCGTTAATAATACTTTTAACCAAGGCGCCGGATAAGCTATAAATATTGATCTGCACTTTGGCAGTTTCTTTTATTTCGTACGAAATTGTTGTTTCATCAATAAAAGGATTAGGGAAAACAGAAATTTCCAGTTTTTCATTAATATTTTCAACAGTACTGCTTTTTTTATTGCTTTGCGAATTAGCTTCTTCAGGTTTTATTTGATTTACCCCGTGTCGACTAACGCTCATTTTGGCATAATCTGTACATTTTTTATAGCTATCAGATGCATACCCGTTGTAGCTTAATCCTTCAAGTGTTGCAAGATCACCTTCCTGTTTAATACTCATTTCTCCTGAGCGTAAACACCAAACAACACCCAATTGAAAAAACTTTTCGTTCACGATCTCAAATTCCTCAAAAAAAAGTTTATTTCCTGAAATCATGCCTCTTATCTTCATATCGCCATAGCTGCCCCTATATTTATCCTGAATGTAGGATGTTCCATATACGCGGTTTCCTTCTTGTTTTAATTTAAAAACAACTTTAAATTTTACTTTAATATAACTTTGGGTAACATCATATTGTATTTCCTCGCCAATCCATTCACCACTTACATTATAACAAGAGCTGTCTTTTGCATCAAAAAGGCTTTGATTGCTGAATTTTTGCAATTCAGGAATTGTTTGTGCTTTGGAACAAAAGAAAAGACAATATAGCAGAAAACCAATGATTTTATTTCTATACACGTTTATAGAGTTTGTAGTACGAATTTAGCTTAATTTTAATAATATTTATGGTATTTAAGTTATTTACCCGTTGTATTATAGAATAAGAAACAATGAATGAATCCTTTGTCAATAAAGAGTTTAATGCAAAATTGAGTAAATACCGTTAATTTTTTGAAAATATTTTTTGATTGTTTTAAATAAATCATTAATTTTGCACCTCCAAATTACTCTCCTGTACTTGTCTGAGAGTTGAAAATTTGGCCCGTTCGTCTAGGGGTTAGGACACGTCCCTTTCACGGATGAAACACGGGTTCGATTCCCGTACGGGCTACAGATAAAAGCAAAAATCCCCACCATTTGGTGGGGATTTTTATTTTCATGAACGAACGAAGCTTGAAAGTTTGCTTTCAAAGCTAAGTGAGTTTATGAAAATGAAATCCTAACGAAGGAAGGATTTTGCTTTTTGAAGATGAACCTGAAGGGAACTGGCGTAGCCGAATCCCGCATAGCAGAATAAGGTTTAAAAATGCTTTTGCTATTTCAGAATTAACCTAAAGGGAACTGGCATAGCCGAATCCCGCTTAATACCTAATTTTACTTTCAAAGTGAAGTAAGTTATGAAAATGAAATCCTAACGAAGGATGGTAAACCCAGGCAACAAGTGTGAATTGTTTTTTCGTAGCAATATATTATTTTAATGCGCATGATCTTTATCTTCTTCGCTATTTTTCATTTTAGCTAAAATGTCATAAGCCCCATTAACCACAATAGAACTTTCGTTACTAACATCTTTTGGTAGCTGTATTTCTGTATAGCCTAACTCAGTTACACCTTTTACAACACCAACCATCTGAAAATGATGAGTACCTTTCTCATCAGAAGGTATGTTCATAAATATGTAATCCTTTCCTTCAAAATTAACAATAGCTTTATCAGGTATTGCAGGCACGCTCAGAGTCCCAGCTTCCACATAGGCCTTTAAATACATGCCTGGCAATAGTTCCATATCTTCCTTATCCAAATGACAATGAATGCGAACGGTTCTGTCTTCCATAATTTCCCGCCCTATCAAATACACTGTTGCTGTGCGCTCAGTTGTTTCGTTAGCCAATGTAAAGCGCACCTTTTGCCCAATCTTTAATTTTGGAACATCTTTTTCAAATACGGTTAATTCAGCATGTAAATGCTCAGTATCTACAATCTTAAACATCACATCGGTTGGATTAACAAACATGCCTATATTTACATTTACCTGTGTTACATAACCATTGATGGGAGCGTAAAGGGTTATTGCATTTTGAAAGTTACCACTTTCTAGCTGTGACGTATTAATACCTAAAAGAGCAAGCTTTGAGCGTAAGCCGCTCACTTTTGCCATCATACTTTGATACTGGGTCTTTGCTTGTAGTAGTACCTTTTGAGAATTAACGTTCTCTTTTGATAATTCTTCCTGGCGTTTATATTCTGCCTCTAAAAATTCTAACTGACTTTTACTATCCACATAATCCTGTTGTATCTGTATAAAGTCGGCGTTTTGTATCACGGCTATCACTTCACCTTTTTTTACTTTTAAGCCCTGCAATAATTCGGTGCTTTTTAAAACACCTCCCATGGGCGCAGAAACACTCACTAAATTTTGCGGCGGTACATCCAGCATGCCATTTACTTTAATGGTACCACTTAATGCTTTCATTTCAATATTGCCAAATGTTACGTTTGCAACCTTAAACTGTTCATCAGTTAACTCTACCTTATTAGTTGCTTCATGTTGATGTTCTTCCTGTTTTGCTTCTTCTGTTTTATTTTTGCATGAGGCAAACACCAGGGAAAGTAGTAAAATGGCTATGGAGGTGTATATTACTGTATTTTTCATCTTATTTAATATTAATTTTTTCCTGTTATATATTCAATTGCTATAATACTTTGGTTGTAACGGTTAAGGCTTTGCAGATAATTTGCCCGGATAGATAAAGCGCTTTTAAGTGCCTGTAGATATTCTACATAACCAATTTCGCCGTTTTTAAAAGCTGTACCTGACTGCTTTATTATTAAACCTGCATTTGTTAAAGCACTCTTTTCATAGTAATCAACGGTAGCCTTCTCTTTTAAATACTGCTGTATTGCCTGGTTGTACTGAGCTTGCATATTAATATGGTACTGATCATAATTACTTTGTACCACCAGTTGGTTAACGCCTGCTGCTTTTACTTTTGCGGCCTGTGGTACAAACCATAAAGGAATGGATACGCCCACCTGGAAACCCGTAAAACGTTTGGAAGCATCAAAGTATTGCTCAGTGCCGGTCGCATTCTGATAACCAATTAACGATTGATTAAAATAGCCTACCGAAAAATCAGGTAGCACTTTTGCAGTTTCCACTTTCTTTTGTCGGTTACTGATCTCCACCTGTTGCTTTAAATAGGCAAGAGCAGGGCTTTGATCAAACGTGGAACTATCAGAACGGGTTGTTAGTTCCAGTTTGGTGATACCGTCATTCACTTGCATCACATTTTTACTATTCATTAATGCCTGTAATTGCGATTGGTAAATTAAAATATCTGAACTATTTTGAGCCAATAAATTTTGAACTTCCATTAATTGTGTTTCCACCGTTGTCTTTTCCAATAAATTAATTTCCCCGGTTTTTAAACGAAGGGCAGAGGCCTTTGCAAATAAATTATAAATGCTGTCCTGGCTTATCAGCAATTTTCTTTCCGCCTGCAGATACTGCAAATAATAATAGGTTGTTTTAACCTGACTCTTCAATTCATTTTGAGTTACCTGCAATTTTAACTCAGCGCCTTTTACCTGTGCAGAACCCAATTTAGCCTGGCTTGAAAACAAGGTAGGAAACGGAATACTCTGGCTAATTGTAATATTATTATCTGTATTAAGCGAATTGTACTGGCCATGCATTACGTAAAGGTTTGTCTTTCCTAAATCAGTTGCTGAGCGCTTGAGGGATCTGTTATAATCGATCTCATAAGTTGCTGCTTTAATACCCGCGTTATTCTTTAATGCCTCTTCTGTTGCCTGTTGAATGGTTATGTTTGTGCCTGTAATTTGAGAGCTGCCAAATGCAGGCATTAAAAACAGGATAAAAATTATTGATGCATTTGAAATGGTTAATTTACTTTTTTTTGTGCGCTCAAAAAAGAAATATAAAACCGGCAATACCAAAAGCGTTAGTAATGTTGCAGTTATCAAACCACCAATAACAACGGTTGCCAACGGTTTTTGAACTTCGGCACCAGACCCATTAGAAAGCGCCATTGGTAAAAAACCTAATGATGCTACCAAAGCAGTCATAATTACAGGACGCAAACGCGTACTGGTTCCTTTTAAAATAATATCTTTTAGATCTGTCATACCTTCTTTTTTTAAATTATTAAACTCAGCAATCAAAACTATTCCATTCAATACGGCAACTCCAAACAAAGCAATAAAGCCTACACCGGCCGAGATACTAAATGGCATTCCCCTTATCCATAAAGCAAATACACCACCAATGGCCGATAAAGGAATTGCTGTAAAGATCAATAAACTTTGCTTTAACGATTTAAAAGTAAAATAGAGAAGCATAAAAATTAAAAGCAATGCCACGGGTAATGCAATGGATAAACGTTCTCTTGCTTCAATTAAATTTTTAAATGTGCCACCATAGGTAACATAATAGCCTGGGCTGAATTTTATTTCTTTATTAACTTTTTCCTGCATTTCTTTTACTACACTTTCCACATCGCGGCCACGAACATTAAAGCCAACTGTAATTCTGCGTTTGGCATCATCGCGCTGTATCTGGTTAGGGCTAATTTTAAATTCCACATCTGCCACCTGCGAAATTGGAATTTTATTGCCGTTTGCTGTCGTTACAAATAAATTATTAATGTCTTCAAGCGTTTGCCTGTTGTCTTTTTCCATTCTCACCACCATATCAAAACGTTTTTCTTCCTCATACACCTGGCCTGCACTTTCTCCCGCAAAGCCTGTTTTTATAACGGTGTTAATATCCTCAATATTTAAACCGAACAAGGCAATTTTATCCCTGTCATATTTTATAACAATCTGTTGCTGTCCTGTTACCTGTTCAATGTAAAGATCCTGAGCACCTTTAATAATAGATGATAATTTACCGAGCTTGTTCGCATATTGTGTCAAAATATCCAAATTTTCACCATATACTTTTATTACAACATCCTGCTTTGCGCCTGTCATTAATTCATTAAAACGCATTTGAATGGGTTGCTGAAAGCTGAAGGTAACACCCGGAATGTCTTCCAGGGCTTCCGACATTTTTTCTGCTAACTCATCGCGGGTTGACGCACTGGTCCATTCAGCTCTGTCTTTTAAAATGACCATCAGATCGCAGGCTTCTACCGGCATAGGATCTGTGGGAATTTCGCTTGAACCTATTTTACCGATCACTTCTTTCACTTCAGGAAATTTTTCTTTTAAAATTTTGGAGGATCTTAAAGCAGCTTCAATTGTCTGTGAAATAGAGCTGCCTGTGAGAACTCTTGTTTCCACAGCAAAATCTCCTTCATCGAGGGTGGGAATAAATTCGCCGCCCATATTCATAAACACAATTACACTAAGCACAAAAAGAACAAAGGCTGAAATAACTACCATTGCTTTTCTTTTTAACGCGCCCAAGATCATGGGCGTGTACCCGCGCTGAAAAAAGTCTATTATCCGGTCAGAGATTGTGCGTTTATGAACAATGTTCTTATTCAGGAATAAAGCCGATACCATTGGCACATAAGTAAGAGATAAAATAAATGCACCTAAAATGGCAAACGAAACCGTTTGTGCCATTGGTTTGAACATCTTACCTTCAACACCAACTAAAGCAAGTATTGGTAAATACACTATCAAAATAATGATCTCGCCAAAAGCAGCTGAGCTTCTTATTTTAGAAGCAGATTCATATACTTCTGTGTCCATTTCATTTTGTGATAATCTGCGGTTCAGATTTCTTTTTGTCAAGTGATGAAGGGTGGCTTCAACAATAATCACAGCACCATCTACTATTAATCCAAAATCAATAGCACCAAGACTCATTAAGTTTCCCGATACTCCAAACAAATTCATTAATGAAATGGCAAACAACATGGCTAACGGAATAACCGAAGCCACAACTAATCCTGCCCTCAAATTTCCTAATAACAATACTAAAACGAAAATAACGATCAATGCTCCTTCGGCTAAATTCTTTGTTACGGTGCTAATAGCATTGTTCACTAATTTTGTTCTGTCTAAAAAAGGCTCTATCACAACACCATCCGGCAATGTTTTTTCTATTTGAGCAATTCGTTCTTTTACGTTGGCAATTACTTTAGATGAGTTAGCGCCTTTCAACATCATTACAATGCCACCAACAACTTCACCTGCATCATTGCGAGTCATGGCACCATACCTTGTAGCATGGCCAAAACCAATGGTAGCTACATTACGCATTAATACCGGGATGCCATTATCATTTGTTTTTACAACAACACGCTCAATATCTTCAATGCTTCCAGTCAATCCCTCACTACGAATAAAATAAGCGTTTGGCTTTTTATCGATATATGCACCACCTGTATTCTGATTATTCTTTTGAAGTGCAGTGAAAACTTCGCTAATACTTATATTCATGCTACGTAGCTTATCAGGATCTAATGCAATTTCGTATTGTTTTAAATATCCGCCAAAGCTGCTAATATCGGCAACACCTTCGGTTCCCAATAATTGCCTACGAACTATCCAATCCTGGATGGTACGCAGCTCCATGGCAGTATATTTTTTTTCGTAACCTTTTTTTGTATGAATAATATATTGGTAAATTTCACCCAGGCCTGTGGTAAGGGGCGCTAATTCAGGTATACCAACACCCTGCGGTATAATTGTTTTAGCCTCGTTTAAGCGTTCGTTTACCTGTTGCCTTGCCCAATATACATCCACATGTTCTTTAAAAACAATTGTTACAACCGAAAGTCCGAAGCGAGAGAAGGACCTTACTTCCTCAATGCCCGGAATGGTAGACATAGTTTGTTCTACAGGAAATGTTACGAGGCGCTCAATATCCTGTGCTGCTAATGATGGCGATACGGTGATAACTTGCACCTGGTTATTTGTGATGTCTGGCACAGCATCAATAGGCAGTTGCTTCAATGAATAGCTGCTCCAAATAATGAGTGCTAATGTAAATAACGCTACAACTATTTTGTTTTTTATAGAAAAGCGTATGATCTTATCTAACATAATTTATGCAATTAATGCTTTATGGATAAACCAAAAGCGGTAAATAAATAATGGAACTAAACGGACATGAAAATGACCGTTTTAATTTTTAAGAAAGAAGATTATGCAAGCTTTGGCGGTTGCCAGATAGAACAAAGATCGTTGCTTTCGATCCTTTCGTTTTCGCTAATGAAGCGGGATGATCTTAATACTACAACATTAAGATCAGCGGTTAAATATGAAGAAATGAAACCAAGCACATGTGCATGAGTATTTATACAATTACTGCAGTGCTTGAACGGTAACTTACAATCATCATCATCACCATTGTGATTTTTTGAATGAGCATCATTTTTTTGATGATCGGCGTAGTGTTTGTGAAGGAAATCGTAAAAATCTTTTACATCCTTATGCTCATGGGCATGGTGATAGTAATGTGTGAAAAGCCTGGGCAGTTTAATAAACTCTTCAGCAAAAGCATTATTACTTGCAATTTGCAATAAAAGAAATATTACAATTACTTTTTTCAAACATACAAAACTACGAATAATAATTTCAAAGGCAAATAGCGTAAGAATGTTTTTTGGCAATTTTAGTCGATAGGTTTATTTTCGTTCATCAAAATTTTGTGCTTGGCTATCAATGTACCGATTCATTAACGTTTTAACATTTTTTATTTTGGCAAAAAAAATAGATCGTGATTTTAAAATCAAAACTCTTCAAAAAGATCTAACTGCGTGTTTTTTTCAGGTGCTTTGGCTTTACCAAAAACAGTTCTCCCTCCGTATTTATATGAATCACGGCGTTCCTGTTCTATTACTTTGTAAAAATTAGCATTGGGCGCAAAATCTTTTTCTATTAGCTGTGCGGCAATAGTTAAATTTTTCAGAGCCTGCATTTTATCATTGTTTCCCAATTTTGCTTTTTCTAAAGCATTGCGTAATATATCAATGGTTTGATCGTAAGTTTTAGTAGGAACGGGAAAGGGATGACCATCTTTACCACCGTGTGCAAAAGAAAAACGAGCCGGATCGGTAAACCTTGAAGGCGTACCATGAATGATCTCGCTTACCAGTGTAAGGGATTGTATAGCACGAGGACCAACATTCTCCAATAACAATAAAGATTCAAAATCGTTTACTTGTTTTTCGTGAGCTAATGCAAGCACACTTCCCAAACGTTTAAGATCCACATCTTCGGCACGTACATCATGATGAGAAGGCATAGTGATCTTTCTTATTTCAGGTAAAATAACCGAGGGAGACAACTTAACCAAATCAAGCATGCCGGCTTTTGTTTGCTGCGCTTTTTTATCGGTTAAGTTTAAAATGTTACCACGGTTAGCGCCGTAAATAAATGCATGAGGCTCTTCAACAAAAGAGTTCAATTGCGAAGAATGCCAGTGGTACCTGCGCGCCATGCCTGTTTCATCATTCATGCCCTGTTGTATCACACTCCATTCTCCTTCTTTGGTAACAATAAATGTGTGCAGGTATATCTGAAAGCCATCCTGTATGGCATTATTATCAACCTTGGCGCTAAGCCGGCTGTTTCTTACCAACTCAGTTCCGTTTAAACCTGTTCGTTCAGATAAAGAAATTAATTCAGAAGGCGTTTGACGCGAATATTTTCCTTTACCGCCACAAATATAAATTCCAATTTCATTGAATTTTACGTTCAATGCCCGTTTTAAAGCACCCATTACTGAGGTAGTAATGCCTGACGAGTGCCAGTCCATGCCCATTACACAGCCTAAAGATTGAAACCACAAAGGGTCGCTCATGCGCGAAAGCACTTCAGACCTTCCATATTCCATTACGATAGATTCGATGATAGCGCCGCCTAATTTGCTCATGCGCTCTGCAAGCCACGGCGGCACTTTGCCGTAGTGCAATGGCAGATCGGCATAGCGTTTATTATCAAAATACAATTTAGGCATTTACAAATTTACAGAGGGGCGAAGCAATGCCGTACTACAATTTATAGTATTAACTAAAATTACGTTTAAAGAAGTTAAAACAAGCGGGGAGTTACCCTTCTCCTGTTTTGTAATGAGGTTCGTTAACAGCTTTAGACTGGGAGGAACCTATTTGTCTTAAATAAATGGAAAGAAAGATAATTGCAAAAACAGATAGAAATTCGCTTTGCCAGTTTTGAAAAGACTCGAACCAAAATTTTTTATTTTGAATGTAGTAAATGAATTCAGAAGAAGTTTTTCCCTGCAAAATCTGTTTCTCATTAAAATCGAGCCAACTGCCATACCAGTGTAGAATAAAAGAAAGAATAAACAAAAGAAATAAAGAAAAGGTGAGCGAGTATTTATAGAACCATAAATATACACCACCTTTTTTAACCGGCCATGGCGAATCTTTTTTAGGAACCAGCTCTGAACGATCAAAAGTTTCTTCATCACAGTCTTTTGATTCGGAGGATCCTTTTTGTCTTAAAAAAATAGTAAGTAAAACAAAAAGCGCCATTTGAAAAAATTCACTCTCCCAGTTCTCAAAAGTTGCCTGTAAAAAATGTCCGCTTGAAAAATAGCTAATTATGTTTTGCTCAGCATGTTTATGATCTTTCAGAAAATCGTTATGTTCAAGCCAGCCTGTATACGCCTGACCAAAGAAAGATAAGATCATTAATGTCAAAAAAACAATAGATAAACTATTGCGATATAAAAATGAATGTGTTTTTTTATTAAATGCCATTATCCGATAAGTTTATATAGTGTTTCATACATTGCATCACAGGCCTTTGTTCTTATTTTAACCGGCGAGCCTCTAAAAAGAAAACGTTTATTAATGATTTTTCCTTTATGAGATACACTGATAAAAATTGTGCCTACCGGTTTGCTTTTTGTTTCGCTTCCGCCCGGAGAAGCAAGTCCTGTAACGGCAATATGCAGATCGGATTTTATAAGCTTACGAAGATTTTGCACCAATGATCTTGTAACCTGCGCTGACTCGCAGGTATATTTATTGATCATTTTTTTTGGGACTTTTAAAAGTGATATTTTTATTTCAGGTGTATAGCAAACTATAGAACCTATCATAACATCTGAAACTCCGGGTAATGTAGATAATCTGTGAGCAGCTAAACCGCAGGTAACGCTTTCGGCCATAGCTAGGGTTAACTTTTTTTCCTTTAGGGTCTTCATTAATATTCTTCGCATATCACTCATTACTTCCAATACGTTTTTAAAAATCCTTGTTTGCCAAACAGCGGGTCGTGTTTAGGAACTGATATGCCACTTATATTCTTTATTGCTTTTTTATATTCTTTCGGTGTACCTGTGTTTATGTCATAATCTTTTCCCTCGGGATAGGCACCAACACATAAAAAATCTTCAGACATTTTAGTGCATTTATGGCTTATACCAGCAGGGAGAATAATAATGTCTCCTTTTTTTAATTTTATTCGTTTGCCATTTGGTCCGCCTAAAATAACATTTGCCCAACCCATACACACAGCCATACATTCGTGCACATTGCTATGATAATGATGAAAATCGTAAATGCCATTTTTCCAGGAATTGCTCCATCCATTTGAATTGAACAGCTTTTGAGCTATAACCGCAGATTTGTTTTTTTGATCAGGTAAATGCAACCCATTGCGGTAAATTAAAACAGGTTGTTTACTATTAGGGAAATTTTTATTTTTCTTTAGTACAAAATGTGTTATGTGTGGATTAGTGTTGGCCCTGATCATTGTTTTTTATATTTTAATGTTAGTAATATGGTAATAACGTTTACCAACAAAGAAAAACTATTTGAAATAATAATGATCTGATCTTGCTTTAAAAAACCATACCATACCCAACATATTAAGCCGATCAATAAAACAATGAGCATTACTATCGATACATCCTTCGCTTCTTTTTCCTTTACCAGTTTTATTAATTGCGGAAGTAGGGAAGAAGCGGTAAGCACACTAGCCATAATGCCAATTAGAGTTTCACCGTTAATCATGTTATTTGCTTTTTGGTAATGCTTAATTTATTATTCAAATTTTATTCCACTTTGCTGGCATTCCGTTTGAAGGATAATTGTAAATTATTCTGCTATGAAAAAACTAATTCTATTTACTGCTGCATTGGGTTTCAATATTTTTATTGCCTGCCAGTCTCCCGGAGATGAAAAACAAGGCGAACCCTATTCTACAACCGATACTAACAGGGTAATACCAAAAAATACACCTGAACCCGATTCGGTAAAAAGCGTTGGTTCGCCCAACGGCGACCTTCATTAATTTTAATTATAATGTGTCTTAAAGAACAAATAATATGGCTATTTATTCTCGCTTTACCAATTGCTTGCGTAGCATGGACGGTAACACACGAAGAAATTTTTCGTGAACCAAGGGAGTTTTGTGTAAAACAAAGTAAGGATTGTAAAACAATTTTTCAGCGTAAGTTTTTTTACATATTTACCTGTGAGTATTGTTTTAGTTTTTATGTTACCGCTTTATTTTTATTTATCACACACTATAAATTATTATTTAACGATTGGAGAGGTTATCTCATCTCCGGTTTTTCCTTAATAAGTATTGCCAATGTTTATATGAGCGCTTTCTTTCGCTTAAGAATAGGTATTAAAAAAGAAGGAGTAGAGGCAAAGCTCGAAGAAAAAGAGTTGAATAAAAAATGATCTTATTTTAAATAAATAAGTTTAACCGGTTTTGTTTCGTTTACTGCAACCGATGTTGTTGCAGGTTCTTCAACAGTAGCTTTTGTTAATGCCGAATCGGTTTCTGTAGCCGATTTAAAAGGTGCTTTGATCATCTTATTATCAATTGCTATATTTTCATGCATTTGATTTGGATTGCTTTTACAACGGGTTAAAAATATAATTGCAAAAATGATGATCCACGCTGTATAAAATATTTTCAAAAATTTTAAAGTTTCCATACTGTTTGATTTTAAAATTAACAGGGAAATTAAAAGCGACCATAATATTGAGTCAAAAAGGTAAGCACTATCATGCTTGCACTCCGGGCCCTTTGGCCGCTTTCATTTCCGCTATAATCTTATTTTCAAGTTTTATGCCAGTAAAAAACTGTAGCATTTTGGGGAGTCCCAAAGCATAAGTTTTAGTAAGAAAGTAGAAATGTGGAAGAAAATGCTATCCTTTAAGATACCTTGTTGGCATATTCAAAGAATTTTAACTTTAGTTGTGTAGCCGATGCTTTGCGGGTTTTAAAACATAATTCTTCATCTTTTGATAAAACTTCACCGTAAGAAGGGATCATTTCTTTTAATTTATTTTGCCATTGCGGTGAATTCATTTTCGTTTTAAAACATCTTTTTATTACGTCTAACATTACCCCAACCGATGTAGATGCTCCCGGTGAAGCGCCTAATAATGCGGCAATGGAACCATCACCTGCATTTACTATTTCGGTTCCAAATTCTAACACACCACCTTCTTCCTCATCTTTTTTAATTACCTGCACGCGTTGTCCTGCAATTTCTAATTCCCAATCGTTAATATTTCCATAAGGTAAGTAAGCCTGCAATGCTTCAATTCTATCTTCGGGCGATTGGCTAGCCTGACTTATTAAATATTTTGTTAGTGGAATATTATGAATGCCTGCTGATAACATTGGGAATAAATTGTCCAATTCCAGCGATCCTGCCAGATCCCAATACGAACCGTTCTTTAAAAATTTTGTAGAAAAACCTGCATACGGCCCAAACAATAAATTCTTTTTACCATCAATAATACGTGTATCCAAATGCGGTACCGACATTGGCGGTGAGCCTACAGAAGCTTTGCCGTATACTTTTGCAAAATGCTGATCAATTATTTTTTTGTTGGTACATTTTAACCATTGTCCGCTAACAGGGAATCCGCCATAACCTTCGGCTTCTTCGATGTTTGATTTTTCCAGCAGTGGCAATGAACCACCGCCTGCACCAATAAAAACAAATTTACTTAATAAATGCGTTTTCTCATCGGTGTTCAGATCTTTAACTGTAACATTCCACAAACCGTTATCTTCTTTTTCGAGATCACGCACCTCGCAGTTTAATTGAATAGTTACGCCGGGTAATGTTTTTAAATGATCAAACAATGCACGCGTTAATGCGCCAAAGTTAATATCAGTACCAATATCCATATACGTTGCTGCCACTTCAATTCCCGGATCACGACCTTCCATTACCAATGGCATCCATTTTTCCAATTGCGGCCAGTTTTCTGAATACACCATGCCTTTAAATAAAGGATTTGCAGTTAATGCTTTGTAACGCTTTTTTAAATAGAAAACATTTTCGGCGCCCCAAACAAAACTTAAATGGGGTACATTGGTAATAAAGCTTTGTGGCGATTTCAAATATCCTCTCTGTACTAAGTAAGCCCAAAAACCGCGAGATAGTTCGAACGATTCTGCAATTTTTATGGCTTTTGAAATGTCAATGCTGCCATCTTCTTTTTGCGGTGTATAATTTAATTCACAAAATGCCGAATGTCCGGTTCCTGCGTTGTTCCAGGCATCTGAGCTTTCACCGGCAATTACATCTAATCGTTCAATTACCTCTATTGTTAGCGAAGGTTCTAATTCTTTTAAAAGAATTCCCAAAGTAGCGCTCATAATTCCTGCACCAATTAAAACTACATCCGGTTTTTTTGAAATGGCATTTGTCATGCTTTAAATATCGGTATTTTTTAGTTCATGAAATGCTGCTGTGAATTATATTTCCCATTCTCATAGCACGTGTTTCGGTTTTTAGTATTTGAGAATTAAAATCCCCATTCAAGCGCAAAAGTATTGGCACTATAATTTCTTAATGATACACAGTTATGACAAAGAAATTCTTTATCTCAAAAAAACTGGACGATTATTTTATTGGTATTTACAATGCCTATAAATTTATTGGTGGGTTTTTTAAAGAAGCCTTTAAAGCACCTTTTCATTTTAAAGAAATAATAAACCAGTGTTATGAAATTGGTTTAAAAGCGCTGCCTTTAATTACTTTAACGGGTTTTGTTACGGGTATCGTATTTACAAAACAATCACGACCTTCACTAGAAACCTTTGGCGCTACTTCCTGGTTACCATCTCTTATTTCTATTGCTATTCTCCGGGCCTTAGCTTCTCTGGTTACTGCATTGATCTGTGCCGGTAAAGTAGGCTCGAGCATTGGCGCTGAGTTAGGCTCTATGAGAGTTACAGAGCAAATTGATGCTATGGAAGTTTCTGCTATTAATCCATTTAAATACCTCGTAACTACACGTGTTATTGCTGCTACCATAACCATTCCGGTATTGGCGCTTTATTGTGGTTTTGTTGGGTTAATGGGTTCATTTGTAAACATCAACGCGCACGAGTCTACCAGCATTTTTAGTTTTTTTGAACATGGTTTCGAGACCATCACCTTTCTCGACATTTTTACTTCTGTTGTAAAATCTATATTCTTTGGTTTTACTATTGGTATGGTGGGTTGTTATAAAGGTTATAACGCTTCAAGCGGAACTGTTGGGGTAGGCAGGGCTTCTAACCAGGCAGTGGTGCTATCCATGTTTTTAGTATTTATTGAAGAAGTAGTAATTGTACAGGTTAGTAATTGGATAAGATTATATTAAAATGCAATCAGATAATCATAACGATATAATTGACAAAAACGATTCAGTGATCTCTATTCGCGGTTTGTATAAATCGTTTGGCACATTAGATGTTTTAAAAGGAGTTGATCTGGATGTACACAAAGGCGAGAACGTTGTGGTACTAGGTCGTTCGGGTACCGGCAAATCCGTTCTTATAAAAATATTAGTCGGACTTTTAAAACCCGATTCGGGTAAAGTAGAAGTATTAGGAAAAGAAGTTGATAAATTAAGAGGAAAAGAGCTGGATGCATTGCGTATTAAGATCGGTTTCTCTTTTCAGAATAGCGCGTTGTATGATAGTATGAATGTAAGACAAAACCTGGAGTTTCCCTTAAAGCAGAATTTTAAGAACCTTTCTAAAAAAGAAATTGATATAGCAGTTGAAGAAGTATTGGAAGCTGTTGGCTTAAAAGATAAAATAAATCAATTACCATCCGATCTTTCGGGTGGACAGAAAAAGAGAATTGGTATTGCCCGCACTTTAATTTTAAAACCTGAAATTATGTTGTACGATGAGCCAACATCCGGTTTAGATCCTATAACATCTATAGAAATTAATGATCTTATTAATGATGTGCAACGCAGATATCACACCAGTTCTATTATCATTACCCACGATCTTACCTGCGCCAAGGTTACAGGTAACCGTGTGGCCATGTTGTTAGATGGTAAATTTTTAAAGGTAGGCAGCTTTGATGAAGTTTTTGCAGACCCTGAAGAAAGAATACAAAGTTTTTTTAATTACAATTTTATACAATAGATCATGAACGAATCACCAAATAAACGCGCGGTTATAGTAGGTATTTTTGTACTGGTAGGAATTATCTTTCTTATCGCAGGTATATTAACCATAGGTAATTTACACCAAACCTTCTCAACCAAATTACATATTACTACAATTTTTGATGATGTGAATGGTTTGCAAAAAGGTAACAACATCTGGTTCTCTGGTGTAAAGATAGGCACAGTAAAGAAAGTAGAATTCTTTGAAAAATCGCGCGTGAAGGTAACTATGAATATTGACGAAAAAGCACAGGAATATATTCGCAAAGATGCGCGCGTTAAAGTAAGTACCGATGGTTTTATTGGTAATAAGATCTTAGTTATAACGGGTGGAAGCGCCAATATGCCCGCTGTTACAGAGGGTGATACTTTAGGTATTGAAAAAACATTTAGCACCGAAGATATTATGAACACCTTCCAGGAGAACAATAAAAATGTATTAGCAATAACGAGTGATTTTAAAACACTGAGTAAAAATCTGGTGGATGGTCATGGTAGCTTAGGGCGTTTATTAAAGGATGAAGATATCTATGAAAATATTTCCAATACAACTGCATCTTTAAAAAAGGCTTCAGACAGGGCGCAGGCCTTAATGAATTCACTTTCTGTGTTCAGTGCAAAACTCAATCAAAAAGGAACCCTGGCTAACGATCTTGTTACAGATACGGTTATGTTCAATAATATTAAACAATCGGTAAAAGAATTAAATCAAATTGCAGATACTGCCGCTGTGTTTATTGCTAACTTAAATGAAGCTAGTCGTAATCCAAAAACGCCTGTGGGTGTATTATTGCATGATGAAGTAGCCGGGGCTCAATTAAAATCAAGTATGAAGAATTTAGAGAGCGGATCAAAAAAGCTGGATGAAGACCTGGAAGCTTTACAACATAATTTTTTATTAAGAAGGTATTTTAAGAAGAAAGCTAAAGAGAAGAAGTAGATCTATTTGGAGAATCTTTCATTATTTAATCCTCCGGGGCTCAAAACGCTACTCTCAGGAATGTTATGTTCCTTTCGGAAATCTAGCAGATATTTCTCTGAGTTAAAAAAGGTTTCTTTTATAAATATCAATTGTTTTTTATTTACAAAGTAAAATGAATTTCGAATAACTGCATATTCTTTATTTAAAGCATCTGTTAATATTAAGGTGTCAGAATTTACCGTGTATTTCCCGAATATATTTCCCCATAGATAACAACTTGACGGTCTGTCACAATATTTGAAATTATTATTATCCTTTAAAATCAAATAAGACCGGCCTTCATGGTAGGTTCCTGTATCAATTTGACAAAGTGATTTAAGCGCAAATAATAATAAAAATATAATTAGATAGTTTCTCATTACATTAGTTGTTCTAAGTTAAGATTTTTTAAGAATTAAATTACTTTTAAATGAATTCTTATCTTTACTTCATTAAACGCATTATATGAAATACTTTTTTCTCCTCATCACCATTTTATTATTTAGTTGTTCAGGCCCAAAAACTACTACCACGGGCAATGAAACTATTGATAAACCTACTGTATTTGTAATGCCGGCTACATGGACCAAAGATTTTAGTGTTACCTTTTACGAAGGTGGTGGTATGGCTTACGAAAGCACCAACATTTTTTTATTTGCCGATTCTTGCAGGTATGTGAAAATGGAAGGAGGAGTTGATAGTGTAAAACGTTTTGTGCTTACACCAAAAGAAAAAGAAGAAGTGTTTGCAAAGTTAAAGGCCTTTAATTTTGACAAGATAGAAACCGTTGAGCTGGAAGGAACCGTTTATGATAAAGAAACCACCCGCATGTGCCTGGCTGAAGGTGTAAAACAAACTTTTTGCGCTGAAACCGGCGCCACACAAGGCATCAAAGAAAAAAATAAAGGCGATTTTTACGCCGCTTACAGTTATATTATTGAGCTGGCAAAAAGCAAAACAAAATAAACTTATTTAAAATTCAGCTTCTCACGCAGGTGCGAGTTGTGGTGCGCTTTTCTTAAGCGGTCTAAAAGTATCGGAATGATATAATCTTCCAGTTGTAAGTTAAATTTTTGTGATTCGTTATTTAAATGCAATAAAGCATCGCAGATAAAACGTTTAATTTCGTTGTATTCGTACCTTACTGTTTGCATAGCTGTTGCATTCAACTCATCGCTAAAATAATTCGTGTCAATTTCAAAGGTTAAAACATTTGTTTTTACCTCAACAAATAAGAATTTTTTAATAAAGTTGGGGTAGGGGTCTATGGTCAGTAATTCAGGATCGCCATTTATCATTAAGGTGTATTCTACAAAATAACGCACATGGTTATCGAAGGGCTTGCCAATAATATCAACCAGTTTATCATCAAATGATACATCAATTTTTGAGAGATAATAATCGTCCATTACTTTTTTAATGAGTTCATCAAAGCTTTTTTCATACATTAAAACTTCAACATCGCTCATTTTATTAATAGCGCGGGCAATGTGCTTAAAGCGTTCAAGCGCATAATCAGAGAACGATCTTTCTCCAAATAAATTAAAACTACGGTTCATGAAAAATTTGTTTTAATGAAATTACAACACAGAATTGTTAAAACAATGCAATGCGCCATAAAATTTTCTGGTTCGCGTGTTAATAAAACTCAATGATAGTGGGGAATACAGGTAAAAGTGTAGAATATTTTTTACGGGAAAAGGGACATATGATAAATGATGAATGACTAATGATTAATTTTTGTTGACGAAAATGAATGTGGGGAACACCGGCGATTTTTATTTACACATATTTGTTTATAAACTAATTGGTGGAATCAACCAATATATAAACTGTAACTAAAAACTAACCAACCGGTAACTAACCAAATAGTAACTAACCATTTGGTTAGTTTTAAAATACTATGTATATTTGTGCATGCAAACTCCATTCGCTTACGGTAAAACGGTTAGAGCCCAACATTTCACAAACAGAGAGAACGATAGTAAAAAACTGCGTTCTAATTTTGAAAATGGCATAAATACCACATTGATCTCACCGCGCAGGTGGGGAAAATCTTCTTTGGTAGAGAAAGTTGCCGGCCTGGTAAACTCAAAAAAGCTGGTAGTAGTAAATATTGATCTGTTCCCTATTAGAAATGAAGAAGAATTTTATACCTATTTTTCTAAAGAAGTAATCAAGGCCACTTCAAATAAAGTAGAGGCATGGATGGAGATAGCAAAAAAATATCTTAAACAAATCAGTCCTAAATTTTCAGTTGGTGTAGATCCGCTTAACGATTTTGAAATATCATTGGAGTGGGAAAGTGTGCAAAAGAATTATAAAGAGATCTTGTCTTTGCCCGAAAAGATAGCGAAAGAAAAAGATATTAAGCTGGTAATTTGTATAGATGAATTTCAAAACATAAGTAATTTTGATGAGCCGGAGCTTTTTCAAAAACGATTGAGAAGCGAGTGGCAGCACCAGCAAAATGTTACCTATTGTTTATATGGCAGCAAGCAGCACATGATGATGCAGTTGTTTGAAAAGCAATCTATGCCATTTTATAAGTTTGGCGAAATAATGTACCTCCAAAAAATTGAGGAAAAATATTGGATCCGTTACATAACACTTGCATTTATAAGAACAAAAAAATCCATCACTGTAGAGTTGGCAGCACAAATTGCCAATACGGTAAAACACCATCCTTATTATGTGCAGCAGTTATCACATTTAACCTGGATCTTAACTGAAAAAACAGCTACACTTAAAATTATTGAGCAGGCTACCGATGATCTTTTAAACCAGAACGCTATACTTTATTATAAAGACACCGAGAATTTAAGCGCCACACAGTTAAATTTTTTAAAAGCGGTTGCTAATAATGTAGAAGCGCTTAGCTCTAAAGAGTCTATAAGTAAATACAATTTGGGTACATCGGCAAATGTTACAAAAATAAAAGAAACACTTTTAAAGAATGAGATCATTGATATACAAATGGGTAAAGTTGTGTTTATTGATCCGGCATTTGAACTTTGGTTTAAAAAGAACATATTAAAACAAGAACTATTTAAAAAATGAGATTTTCAGAATACCATATTGCCCCCGAAATAAAACAGGCTTTAGAAGAGTTGGGCTATAAACGACCAACCGATATACAGTTCAAAGCCATTCCAAGTATTTTAAAACTGGAAGATGTGATGGCCATTGCACAAACCGGTACGGGTAAAACCGCGGCCTTTGCCATTCCGGTAATAAGTTTATTGTTTAACCGTAAACGCCTGGATGGCCCCGCTGGCATACGTTGTGTGGTAATGGTACCAACACACGAACTGGCCATTCAAATTACAGAGACTTTTGAAAAGATAGCTAAATACACCAACCTACAAACCGTTGGTATTTTTGGTGGGGTAGAGCAAGATCCTCAAATAAAAAAATTACAGGCAGGGGCAGATATAATTGTAGCAACACCCGGGCGCTTGTTTGATCTGGTGAGTCAACGACATATAAAATTACGCGGCACCGAGATCTTGATCTTAGATGAGGCCGATCACATGCTCGATCTTGGTTTTTATAAAGATATTAAAGAGTTGATCACTTACCTTCCGCCACACAGGCAAACACTGTTCTTTTCGGCCACCATTAATTTACATATTAAAGATCTTGCTTATACTTTGGTAAAAAATCCAATCCGTATTCAGATATCACCTAAAGATCCGGTCTCAAAAAATGTTGATCATTCGGTAATGTTTGTGGCAATGGACGACAAACGTTTTTTTCTTGAGCGATTAGTGAACGAAAATCCTGAAAGCAAAGTATTGGTATTTGTAAGGACCAAGGTTCGTGCTGAGCGTGTGTTTGCGGCTATGCAGCGCGTAGGTATCAAATCAATTACTATGCATGGCGGTAAAGAGCAAAGCGATAGGTTGGAGGTAATGAAACAATTTAAAAGCGGCGAAATAAAAATGCTTATTGCTACCGATATAAGCGCAAGAGGTGTACATATTGATAATGTTGATTTTGTGGTGAATTACGATCTGCCTGATCAGCCGGAGAATTACGTGCACCGGGTTGGAAGAACGGGTAGGGGAACACAAAAAGGAAACGCCGTTAGTTTTTGCGCACCCGAAGAAAAACCTGTTTTAAAGGAGATAGAAACTTTTTTAACCAAGCCAATTAAAGTGTTGGATGTAAAAAAAGATGATTATACAGAAACCTTATTGTATACTGAAGATACGAACGATAACTGGAAACTATTGATGCGTGAAGCAGAGAAAGAGCAGAAGAATTCGAAGATCAAAAAGAAGAAAAAGAAATAACAGTCGTTAGTTATTAGTTGATAGTTAATAGTATAAAGAGCAATTAAAAATTAAGGACTGTAGACTAAAATCTGCCGACTAACGACTTAAAAACCCGTCTTCTTCAACTTTAAAGATCACCGTATAATCATTCGGAATTTTTGGAACAATAACAAGGTTATCATTTGATACCAGCTTTTTACAAGTTCCTCTGTCTTTAAAATTGATCGTATAAATGTATTGTTTATTTTGGTGATCGATTTGTAACTCTCTTCTAAACTTGAGTTCACAACCACCTTTTATTGTTTTACCAATAACCGAATAAACACTAAAATCAATATTTGGCTGACCTTTTACACAGTTGTAATATGATCTGCTGGTATCCAGATCGTCAAAGCTTTTAATAATATATTCGTTATTACCGTTGGTGCTTTTTGCTCCGTAACAATCGGGTAATTTGTAATTATCTATAATATCGCCATGGTTACCGCTTTCTCCCTTACGCGGGTATTTATGGCAGGTAATTAAAAATAGTGAAGCTATTGCAATTAAAGATATTTTAGTGAATTGTTTCATGATTAATATCTATATTTCTCGACTCCGCTCGAAATGACAACGGTAACTGGTGTTGCTGTTTTAATACCCCGGTTTCTTCACCCAGGCATTAGGACAAACAGAATCTATTTTTTCAAGTCTTGACATGGCTTCTTCTTTTGTAGAAAAATCACCATTGCTTACCACAAACATTCCTTTAGAATTTTGTTCTGAAATAACAGCGTTAATATTCTGGCGTTTTAGTTTTTTGATCATGCGCTTTGCATTATCCAGAACTGAAAAGCAACCCAATACCACTTCAAAATTAGCAGTGTTGTGTTTATAGAATTTATCCGTTACAGGATGTGAAACATGTTTTACATCGGTAGTTGAACTTTCTACAACTTTAACGGCTATTAAATTATTATCCACCTCAACAGTAGCAATGCCATTAGCATCGGCTACATATTCGGTAGTTGTTTTTTTAGTTTCGGTTAATGTCAGTTCTGGATACGTTAATGGAGAGTAAGTTCCTGCCTCATTATTTCCAAATACCACAGATTGCAGGCTGCCGCTTATTTTTGTATTGCTCACCAATAAAGCCAGTAAACTAAAAACAGCAACTAATAATGCTAAAGGCGCAATTACTCTGCGGTAATTACGTTGCTTTTTAATTTCGGTAGTAATGGTATTAATAGCTTCGTTACCAATACGGTCTTCAACAACAATTTCTTTTTTAACTTCGGTAACAGTTTCAGAAATTTCTATTAACGAAATTGGTTTTAAACCAAAACTATCCGCTAAAAAGTTAGTATCAAGCTGCGGTTCAAAACAAGTATTGTTCTCAAAATCCAGGTAAAAAAATCCAATTCCTTCAACACTCAGGCGCCTGCGTGTACTTAAAATGGTCTTACAATAATCGGCAAATTCATTCAAATGACTTAAAGCTTCACTTGAAGTACATTTTAACTGGCCCTGAAGCCAGGTTGCTAAAATGCCATCGTTTTGTTTTAACTGTGCATTAAAGCTTAGTGTTTTTGAAGGTGGCATTAAAGTTGCACCTCCACCTGAAAAATGAGTAGGATTTGATCTTAGAACAAAGCCTCCAAAATTTGGCAATACCAAATAATTATTAAAGAACAATTGTTCCTTAAGACCTTTAATTATGAGTTGTTGCACATTCATTTTGGTGGACTGCAAATTTAACTTTCCTCTCAAATATAACTAATCAAAATGCACGAATTTTTCTTTTTTATTAAATATTTTTAAATACAGGTTATTTTAATGCTATCTTTTGGTGGATTGTGTTATTTTTGCAAACCCATGCGTTTTACCCTACATAAAACCCTTATAATTTCAGCCTTTTTAATTATGCTGTTTAGCTCAGCAGGTAAAAAAAATACTGATTTAACTTGTAATGAAATAGTTACAAAAACCTTAAAATCTATTAAAGAGGTAAAAGGGTTAAAATACCATTTAAAAATTACCGAGCGTGGTAAAAAAGGCTTCAATTTTTATGAAAGTAATGTGAAATTTAGTCGCAATCCCAGGCTTATTTACCTTTATATCAAGGGTATTGAAGTTTTATGGGTGCAGGGTAAAAACAATGGCAAGGCTCTGGTTAAGCCAAATGCATTTCCCTATTTTAATTTAAATCTTGATCCGATGGGCGATCTGATGCGCCAGGACCAACACCATACCTTAAACGAAATGGGTTACGATTATTTTGGATCGGTTATTGAGTATAGCAAATATAAACTGGGCGATAAATTTGATGAGTATTTTAAATTAATGGGCGAAGAAAAAATGAACGGTCGCAGTTGTTATAAAATAGTTATTGATAATAAGGATTTTGGATACACAGATTATACGGTTGGCGATCATGAAAGTATTACTACCATTGCCCGTAAATTTTTTGTGGCCGAGTACATGATCGTTGAAAAAAATCCCAAATTCAAAGATTACTTTGATCTTGTTAAAAAGGGTCAGGTCATTAAAATACCAACCTGGTATTGTAAATCGGTTATTATGTACATTGATAAACAGTATATGCTGCCCATCAGCATGAAAATTTTAGATGATAAAGGTCTGTTCGAAGAGTACAATTATCATTTTCTGCAGGTAAATCCAACCTTCGAGGCAAACGAATTTACAAAGGATTATAAAGATTACGGTTTTTGATCTTTGTCATTTGCTGCTAAGTCCTTTAATTTTTAAGCGCCACCTATCAATCTCTTGTAAAAGCATTTGTCTTTTTTCTTATCTTTAACTGGTTGAAAATAAGTTTATTCATAGCTATCAGTTCATGCGTGTTGTTCTTTTCCTGTGCAAAGAAAAAGATACCGCAGGACGAATCCTTATTGGGTTTGGATTATTACCCCACAACTATTGGCAGATATGTTATTTATGATGTAGATAGTACTATTTATAATAGCCTTACACAGGATACTACCGTTACAAAATACCGTATCAAAGAAAAGATAACGGAGCTTTTTACTGATAATGAGGGCCAGGAGGCCTTGCGCTTAGAGCGTTTTATTAAAAAATACAATCCTAATAAATCTTATGATAGTATAGCCTGGGCTATTAAAGAGGTTTGGATGGTAAATGCCAATAAAAAAAGTATACAGGTGGTTGAAGGTAATGTGCGTTTTACCAAACTGATCTTCCCGATTCAGCAAGGTGCCAATTGGAATGGCAATGCAAAAAACACAATAGGGGAGTGGATGTATGCTTATGAGTATATTGATAAAACAGAGAGTGTAGGCTCAAAACAATTGGATAAAGTGCTTAACGTAAAACAAAAAAATTACCGTACCTTGATCTCCTATCAAAACTATACTGAAAAATATGCAAAGGGTGTTGGATTGGTGTATCGTGAAATAACCGATATACTCTCCAATAACGTAATTGCAAATGTGCCTGTAGAAGGCAGAATAGAAGATGGCTTAATTTATAAACAAACATTAGTAACTTATGGCAATGAATAAAAATAAACTTTTTTTAATAGTATGTCTTTTTGAAATGATAAGTTCGTTTCAGGCGCAAACAAAACATTGGGTAAAATTCGCTAACAAAAATGGTACGCCTTATACGATTGGTAATCCATCTGCATTTTTAACACCCGCTGCTATTGCAAGAAGAAACACGTATGCGGTACCGATTCATTTTACAGATCTGCCCGTAACACCATCTTACGTTACGCAGGTTGACGCAGTTGCTAACGTATCTATCTTATACGTTTCCAAATGGTTAAATGGTGCCGTTATATCTATTTCTTCAAATAGCGCAACCGCTTTGGCTGCTATTAGCTCATTAACTTTTGTTACCTCAACTTCATTAGTAAATAAATATAAATTAGATATTCCTAAAATTGAAGAGCCTGCTTTTATCCCTAATCAGGACATGCGAACAGCCTCATCAGCAACATTTAATTATGGCGGATCTAACTGGCAAACTCAACAATTAAATTTGGCCTGTTTGCATTCACAAGGCTTTCGCGGACAAGGAATGATCGTAGCTGTTTTGGATGCAGGTTTTAAAGACGCTAATACTAACCCGGTTTACGATAGTTTGTTTAACAGGGGTGGCGTTTTAGGTACCCGCGATTTTGTAAGCGGTGGCACTAATGTATACGATGATGATACACATGGCGAAATGGTATTGTCTTGTATGGCTGCCATTAAACCCGGTGTTATTATGGGCTCGGCACCCAGAGCCGATTATTGGTTATTAAGAACAGAAGATGCCAACTCTGAAAAATTAATTGAAGAATATAACTGGATACGCGGTGCAGAATTTGCCGACAGCGTTGGAGCAGATGTATTAACAACATCTTTAGGCTATACCGAATTTGATAATACTTCACAAAATCACACCTTTGCTACATTAGATGGTAAAACAGCGCCAATGAGTATTGCCGCTAATTTAGCAGCCCGCAAAGGATTATTGGTTTTAAATTCTGCAGGCAATGGTAACGGTAGCTCATGGCCAAAAATTGGTATCCCGGCAGATGCTGATAGTATTTGTACTGTTGGTGCTATTGATAGTTTAAGCAATGTTACGGGTTTTAGTTCGTTAGGGCCAACGGCCGATGGAAGAATTAAACCTGATCTTGTTGCCCGCGGCGGTAACGCCTGGGTGAGTGGTACAACCGGCAGCTGTTTTCAGGCTAATGGTACATCTTTTTCTTGCCCTATTTTAGCAGGAGCAATGACTTGTTTCTGGCAAGCGCATCCAAATTTCAATGCCTTTAAAGTAATTGATACCTTAAGAAAAACAGCTTCTAATTTTGCATCACCAAATAACTCGCGTGGCTGGGGTACGCCAAATATGTGTGCTGTGGCCATAACTACTGTCGCCAAACATCATTTATCTGATGCAGGTAATTTTATTGTTTCACCAAATCCTTTTAATTCATTGATCTCTATAAAATTAGAACAAATAAATCCGGGCACAATAACTGTTCAGTTATATAATGTTTTAGGCAGTTTGGTTAAAACGTATAAAGAAACAAATCCTGCTGCTATGCTTAATTACGATCTTTCTGATCTTAATTCGGGTGTTTATTTTGTAAAGATCAGCAATAATAGTTCTCAAAGTCAGCTTAAAAAAATAGTGAAGCAATAATTTTTTATGGATCAATTGGTTCCCCGTTCTGCTTTAAATAAAATAATTATTGTTGCGGCCCTTGGCTATTTTGTAGATATCTATGATCTTGTTTTGTTTGGAATGGAGCGCGTTGCTAGTCTCCAGGAAATTTTAACCCCGCTTTATCCTAATGCCACTGAAAGGGCCGCGCAGGTTGCAACCATTGGTTCAAGCCTGTTAAGCTACCAAATGATAGGCATGCTTATTGGCGGTGTTTTTTGGGGAATACTGGGCGATAAAAAAGGAAGACTCTCTGTTTTATTTGGAAGCATAATTGTTTACTCCTTAGCTAATCTTGCTAACGGTTTGATCCATGACACATTTTGGTACGCGGTTTTAAGATTTGTATCGGGCTTTGGTTTGGCTGGCGAATTAGGTGCCGGTATTACGCTTGTTAGCGAAAGTATGCGTAAAGAAGATCGTGGCCTTGGTACTACGATTGTAGCTTCGGTTGGTTTATTTGGTGCAGTGATAGCGGGTTTAACAACCATACTGGTAGATAACTGGCGCATTAGTTATTTTATTGGTGGTGGCATGGGCTTGTTATTATTGTTTTTGCGTATTGGTGTTTTTGAAAGCGGCATGTTTTCAAAATTAAAAGAGGATACCAGCGTAAAAAAAGGAAATTTCTTTTATTTATTCTCCGACTTAAAGTTATTGTTTAAGTACCTCAACATTATTTTAATTGCCATACCGGTTTGGTTTGTTATGTACTTTTTGGTACAGTTTGCACCCGAAATGAGTAAGGCTTTAGGTATGACGGATGGACCAACTGAAGGTAAAATTCCTATTATGGTAGCATACATTGGTATTACCATTGGCGATGTTGTGAGCGGTTTAATGAGCCAGAAGTTTAAGTCACGCAAAAAAGTATTGTTCATTTTCATCTCGTTGACTTTATTCTTTACCATACTTTATTACCTTTTTGCTGCTACCAATATTTATGCATTTTATACCATTGTATTTTGTATTGGTTTTGCAACCGGGTATTGGGCTGTGTTTATGAGCAGTGCTTCGGAATTATTTGGTACCAATATTCGCGCAACGGTAACCACAACGGCTCCCAACTTTGTGCGGGGTTCGGTAACGTTAATGACCATTGGCCACGCGTACTTAAAACCAAACGTAGGCCATGTCAATTCGACATTAATTATTGGCGGTATAATATTTGTAGTAGCTTATATAGCTTGCTACAAATTAGAAGAGACCTTTAGCAAGGAATTGAATTATACCGAATAAAATGAAAAGAACAATAGTAATAGGCGCTTCAGAAAATCCGGAACGTTATGCTTTTAAAGCCATGACAAGTCTTGCAAAACACGGACACGAAGTTATTGGCCTTGGTTTAAAAGAAGGTGAAGTTGCAGGAAGTAAAATTATAACCGGCAAGCCGCAATTATCAGAAATAGATACAGTTACGCTTTATATTGGTACAAGAAATCAGGGCGAGTGGATAGATTATTTAATTGGCTTAAAACCAAAACGCATTATCTTTAATCCCGGAACCGAGAACCCTGTATTTTTTGAAAAAGCAACAAAAGCCGGTATTGAGTGTGTGGAAGGTTGTACCTTAGTAATGCTAAGTATTGGCAATTTTTAAAATGGAATTTATCCTTAAAGAATTTAATGACCTCAATAACGATCAGCTTTTTGAAATCTATAATTTAAGAAGCGAGGTTTTTATTGTGGAGCAAAATTGTGCTTACCAGGATGTAGATAATACTGATAAAGTATCAAAACACTTTTTATTGATGGAGGCTCAAACCCTTGCTGCATATGCCCGCATCATCCCTCCCGGTATTTCTTATAAAGAACCTTCAATAGGTAGGGTAGTGGTTAAAAAAACATTCCGGGGTAAAGATCTTGGTAAAATTTTAATGAAGCAATGCCTTAAAGAAATGGCGATTCTTTATCCAAAACAAGACATTGTTATTTCGGCTCAAAGTTATCTGCTTAAATTTTATACAGACTTAGGATTTAATGCCGAGGGCGAAGAATACCTTGAAGACAACATCCCTCATACCAAAATGAGGGCAAAGTTTTAACACTTTAAACAGCTGCTTGTTTAATAAAAATTTGCATTACTACGTTTAAATACTGACGTATTTTCTGTAAATTTGATACAATGTCCCGCATCAATAAGATACTTTACTTTTTAGGCATGATTTTCTTTTGCCTGCAAATTGCCTTTGGCCAAACAAACCGCTTTGCCGACCAGGTGCCACAGGTAAAGCGTTATCTTCAAAAAGATATTGTTGATACGGTAGATGGTATTAAAATGTACAACCGTTTAATTGAAGCAATTGGCGGTGATTCGGTTACTTACAATAAACAAGGTTATAACAAACAAGGTTGGAACGAGGATTACTATGTTAGCGGTAAATTATTGCACCGTGGTTATTATATTGATGGACGAGCTATAGTATTTAAAAATTTTTTTGAGAACGGGCAGTGCGAGCGTACTGTTGTAAATCCTGATCCGTTACATTGCAACATTGAGATATTTTATGAGAACGGTAAACAACGTCGTCAGGTAAATTATTACAATGGATTACCACAAAAATTATACGAGTTTTATTTGAGCGGTTTACCAAAGTATACCGAAGAGAATGAAAAAGAAATGAAATACCTTACCATAAAAAAATCGTGGTTTGATAATGGGCAAGTGGCCGATGTGATGGAAATTTCTGATCTGAAGAATAAAAAATATACTCAAAAATTATTTTATGAGAATGGACAATTAAAAGGTGAAGGGCCTTTGGTAATGTCTATAGATGGTAAATCTTACGTAAAAGACGGTACCTGGAATTTTTACGATAGTAACGGTAAAAATAAACGTACCGAAAAATTCAACGCAACTAAGTTAACTTCCAATTAATGGGTGTTAAATTGTGCTTAATTAAATAATCATTTGTCTTACTAAAATGTTTGCTGCCAAAAAAGGCACCACGCGCCAATGGTGAAGGGTGTGCGGCTGTTAATATCAAATGCTTGTCTTTATCAATTAACTCAGCTTTTGCGATAGCGTAGGCTCCCCATAAAAGAAATACAACGTGTTCTTTTTTATCGCTTACCAATTTTATAACAGCATCGGTAAAATGTTGCCAGCCAAAATTTTTATGAGAACCGGCAAGTGTTGCCTGTACTGTTAACACCGCGTTAAGCAGGAGCACACCTTGTTGCGCCCAGGCCTCAAGATTACCCGATTCGGGAATTTGAAAACCGGGAATATCTGTAGCCAATTCTTTAAAAATATTTTGCAGGCTGGGTGGTTTGCGAACACTATCAGTAACCGAAAAACTAAGTCCGTGTGCCTGGCCCGGCCCGTGGTAAGGATCCTGGCCAATGATAACAACTTTTATTTTTTCGAAAGGGCAAAGCTGTAAAGCATTGAATACTTGTTTTGCCGGCGGGTACACGGTTTGCGTGCTATAAGCAGTATTAACTTGTTGCTGCAAGGCCTTATAATAGGGTTTTTCAAACTCGGGTTCAAGCAAATGATTCCATTCGGGAGAGAGGGATTTAATGGACATGTTAGTACTAACGTTAAATTGTTATTAAGTTATGTACAAAAGTAGGTAGATTTAGTTTCGTTAAATAAAAAAATTGTTTAAATTTATATTCTATAACACAGCCTTATGAAAAAATTAGTTTCCTTATCAATTGTTGCTTTATTTGTTGCTATCTCTTTTAGCTCATGCAAAAGTCATGAAAAATGTCCTGCATATTCTAAAGTAGAGAAAACTAATAAGCGTTCAGTTTAATCTTATTAAAGAGGGTTGAATTCCTCTTTTTTTGCATATTTTTATTTAACATAATGTTAATTATATCAAAAAAGCACACGCTTAAATCTCACGCTTTAGAACGGTTTTTAGATATAATTAAACATTATGTCGGCGGACTGTCGTCCTTGCCCTGTCGGGTAAATAGCTCGCACAATTGAGCGGAAAATTAAAGAATTTTCGCTTCAATTTTCCTGCCGCTCGCCTCCCCAATTTCTGTGTGACCTAGAATTATTTTGATAATCCTTTTCTGCGAAAAGACGGTCAATATATAATTTTTCATTATGTGTTAATAGCTTTAATATTAACCCTTAAATTAGATATATGAATATTAGTAGTTTAAAACCTAGCGAACGATTAGATATTGTATTGAAATACATGTTAACAATACAAACTCCACACTTTAGAACATTCGATGAAATATGTACTGATTTAAGAAACTTAAATTACCAATTTAAAAACGATGAGATTTTTAGAATAATAAATAAATTAAAAAAAGATGAATTTATACATGAAGAAATTCATACAATTCAAATGGTTCAACATTATAGATACTATTTGTCCTTTGAAGGTGAAGCTATTTTAGAACTTGAGGATGGTTATACAGGACGCCTTTCTTCTCAACAGCGGAATATCGCCTTGGAAAGAAGAAACGAAAAATACTTACGTCATGGTGCTGTTTGGGCAGCCCTTTTTGCAGGGGGTCTTTTGATTTGGGATGTAATAAAGTTTCTTGTTGAGAATGGCAGTATTGAGAAGGGTCAAGTTGTTGCTTATTTATTTCTTCTTTTATTATCCATTCTGGTAGCTCTATTGGTAAGAAAACTTCCGTAGTTAAATATAACCACTTAATTATCCTATGTTTTATTGTCATTATTAGTTATATTTAAAGTATGGAAAATAAAGAAAATACATCGCCAAATAATGACGATAAAGATTTAGAAAGAAAATTAAATAGCGAAATTCTTGGAGAAAGAATGAAAGAAGGTTTTAAAGAAGCAGAAGACATATTAGAAAAAGCTATAAACATTGTAAAAAAAATTGATGAAAAATCAGGAGAGTGATACTCTTATATCGGCAATTTCTTTTTCAATCTCTATTACTCTATCAATAGATTCTTTAGCAATTTGAAGTATTTTTTTTCTTTCTTCATTTGCTAATCTTAGAGTTTCTTCAAGTTCAATTTTTAATTCTTCTTTAGTTGGCATTGTGTAAATAACAAAAGGGCAATTGTTAATCTAAGCGCCTATCAGCCCCGCGATAGAAAGTCTTAGCCCCCTCACTACCAAAGCTATTGACACATAATGAAAAATTATATATTTAATCTAGCTAAGCGTTTTTCAGCTAATAGCTAAAAATCCCACACGTTTAAAACACATAATTTCCTTGTTTATAGCCTGTTTCTAACCTGTTTATATCAAAATTCACAGTTTTTTGATTTTTGGTTTTATTTCTGTATTTTTGTTATACACCCAATTCTATAAAAGTTAATGGAAAACTTCTTAAGATCTTCCACTACAAAAACTCCCGAAATAGAGTTTCGTACGGACGGTAATTTTAAAATTAGCGGTAACTCTTATATGGAGCATCCTATTCGCTTTTATACCGAGTTAATTGAATGGGTTGAGCAATTTTTAGCGCAAAATACCAACCCTGTTTACCTGGATGTTTATCTTATCTATATAAACACCACCAGTACTAAAATGATCTTAAAAATGATGAATTTGATCAACGCTTCTTCAAAAAGCGAATTAAAGATCACCTGGAAATACCAGGTTGATGATGATCAAATGCTTGAATTAGGTAAAGATTTCGAAAAAATAACTAAACATACTTTCGATTTTCAAGGCCTAAATTAACAGAATAAATTCTCTAATCTTCAGAGCCTAACTATTATTTCCATCCGGTAAATTACGTAATTTCAGATCCGCAAATATGTCGCGTATACAAGCAATAATTGAAGAAATAAAAGAACTGCAAAAAGAAAAGAACCACCGTTCGTGTTTGCACATTGCTCGTTTATTAGAGAATAACAAAAAAATATTTCTGGATAAAATGGATGCTTCTGATTATAATTATGCGCTGCGTAATTTTGATGACTTGTCTCAAACTCATCCAAAAGACTATAATTCGCTCAGTTTCTTAAATGATTATGAAAGGAGTTTTGAATCTTTACTTTTTCATCTCAACAAGATCGTTTAACACAAAATCAGAGAAAATTTTCTACAATTTATCTACAAAAGCCTGTAATTAGGCGTTTTTCCCCACTTTCAGCAAGGTGTTACCCAATTTTTTATTGGCATAACATTATATTTGTTACAAATACGCCCTATAATGAGAAAAATTTTAATTGCTGCGCCCATCCTAATTACGATCTTACTTTTTGCTTGCACAAAAACGCCTCGTAAAACCAAGTTTAAAACCGTTGATACAAGCTGTGGCACTACAGTTAATGGAAATATATTGCATAAAGACGAAAAGCGCAACTGTTATTATTTGAACGAAAGTGGTCAAAAACAATACGTTGAAAATTCAGCCTGTAGCTGTCATTAAACAACTTTACCCTTCTCAATTACGTCTTTTAAGCTGCAATGCTCAAAAATGCCGTTCTCAAAATTGGCGTCTTCTTCAAATGCGTTTTCGGTATAACAGGTAGCCTCATAATTACCGGCATCATTTTCAGTTACATCAATTGCTTTAATAACTAACGTTTGGTTGGTTGCCGCAAAGTATACTTTTTTATCAATATACTCTTCGTAATGTTTTATAATAAGATCTTTTGCCTCTGTAAGTGTCATTGTATTTAAACTAAAGAGTGAGTTTCTTCAATAAGGTCTAATAGTTCTTTTTTGCCTGCGTTAAAGCGTTCTCTTTCTTCTTCCTTATGGCAATCAACACTTGCAAGGGTACTTTTAATAACGCTTAAACGTTCGTTGAATAAATTAACATGATTTAATTCATCCAGTATAATGTAAACCTTATCTATTAATGAGATAAGATTTCCTACTGCGTTGGTATCGCCGCATTGCAGCGCTTCAATGCGTTTACTTATTTTATTTAATTCGGTATTGTCCATGGCTATTTTCCTCCGTTGGCTTTAAGGTCGTTAATACAATTTTGATCTAATGATGGAATATTATTTCCTAATAGGTTATTTATAATATCGCTTGTTTCGGTTGCATAATACATCAGGCAATTAGTGTTATTACAATGTTTGCCGTGTGCCGCATCCTGGTGCGCGCTTGTTAAAGCTGTACCGTTATTTACAAGACCGAAAACATGGCAAAACTCATGTTCTGTTACAGTAGTTTCTACAGATGTGATAGACGGTTGCCCTAAGCCCCCACTCAGGTCGCGAATGGTCTTTTCAAAGATCACCATGGATGAAGGACTGTAAGCCACACCGAGCGTTTTTAGATTTTCTGTGTTTTGAGAATACTCACCGTCCAAGAATAAAATATAGGCAGAAAGTGTTGTTTCGTTATTTTTAATGGTACGATTGGCTTTTTCAATGCTACGTATATCATCAATAGTATAAACTGTTTTAGAAGAAGGTTCAATGCTGGTATAAATAATGTCAATACCTCCCGGTTTATTGATGCGTTCCTGCAAAAAGCTTTTAATATTTTCTATTGCTGTTGGCGTTGGTTTATAACCGTAAACAAACTGAATTTCTATTTGCAGTTTAGTATAATAGCTTGAACTTAAGAAGTCTTTGGCTGTAACACCCATGGCCGTTGGTGAATTTGGCGCAGTTGAATTATCTTTTTTACAGCTAATAAATAAACTGCTACAGGCAAAAAATAATATTGAGAGATAAAAGCCGGTATTTATGATCTTTTTTTTCATAAGAGGTGTATTGATTCTCTTAATTGAATGCAATGATCAGACCAGTGTTATTTTAAGCATAAAAAGCCTGTAAATGAATAAATACAAGGCTTTTAAAAGATAATACAAATAAAAATTGTAGAAAGTTATTCCCGCTTTTTTTGAACTTAAACTTTTCTAGTAGTATACTTTTTTTCAGTTTTTGGTAGCTCTGCTACTTCAAACCAATATTGAATAAATGTTTTAATGGATAGGTCGGTTAAGGCAGATCCTAATGGCTTATTGATGAATGTTGAAGCCCCATTAGCATAACACTCTTTTATCAATTCTTCCTGCGTATGCTCTCCTAAAATTATTACAGGTATGTGTTTAAAGATCTCTGTACGCCTTACTTCTTTTAAAACCTCTAAACCATTATTTGGTACTGAGTTGAGAGCAAATAGTAATAAAGCCGGTAGTTCACCACTAGTATGTTTATCTTTTAAAAAAGGAATTATTTCATTACTGAATTTTAATTGTTCAAAAGGTATTTGTAATGTATCAAAGTAATTTTTACTTAATTCCCTGTCGTGCTCATCGCCCTCCAGCATTAATATATAGCCTTTATTTAACATGTGTTTTTATTTATAAGATAATAATTTGCAATTAAAATTTTTGATCTTCAACCAAAGTAATATAAAGCTCTTCTACTTTTTTTCTGGCCCATGGTGTTTTTCTTAAAAATGTTAAGCTCGATTTTATGCTTGGATCATTATTAAAACAACGAATGTCGATCTTTGTTCCCAAATGTTCCCAACCATAATAATGTACTAATTGTTTCAAGATCATTTCCAGCGTTTTGCCGTGCAATGGGTCTTTTGAATTGTTATCGCTCATTTTGTTTAACATTTTCGCGCACTAATTTACGTACAATCATATCAACTTCCCTGTTAAAATTATCGATTCCTGCGAGTTTTTGATGTGCTTTTACCTTATTTAAATGAATGGCATGTGTACTATAGTAAGCGAGTATTTGTTTTACAAGATCAACATTTTGTATGGGAGTACCTTTATTGGTAATAAATTCTTTTGCCATTAACCTTTCTTTTCTGAGGTTTAAGTTTATTACATACTGACTATCAGAATAAATATTAAGAACCGCATTACCAGGGCCATTTTTATCTATCCACTCAATTGCCTTTATAACCGCCAACAATTCCATACGGTTATGTGTTGTATCTTTTTCAATACCGCTTAAAACCGTTCTTTTGTCACCAATAAATATTAATGCTGCCCAGGCCCCTACTCTTTGCTGAGTGTGGCAACTGCCATCGGTATAAATTTCTATTGTTTTCAATCCGATAAAGTTAATGTTTATGGTTTAAAAAACTGAACAGCCTGTATTGAATAATTTTTTTATTAATTTACTTGCAAAGGCCGTTAATTATTTACATTTATTGTTTTAATACTAATATGAATCACCTAATCCCTCCAAATACAGCTACCGAACTCTCTGTTTTCTGGACATGGATGGGCGACGATGGTATTTGCAGAACAAAAACAAAACCACATGCCGAAATAACTTTAAAAGAAGCCATGGAAAATTCGATCGCCGTGAACTCTTTTTATAAGGATAAAAAGTTTCCCTTACTGGTTGATGCGAGAGATGTTAAAACAATGGCTAAAGAGGCCAGGAAACATTTTTCCACGAACGGACGAGAAACAAAAATAACTTGTATGGCCATAATGGTAAGATCGCCTTTAAGCCGTGTTGTCGGTAATTTTTTTATGGGATTAAATAAACCAATTGTACCTGCCCGTTTGTTTGATGATGAACAGGATGCCGTTGATTGGTTAAAGAACTATTTGTGATCATGCCAATCGAACCAAACGAAAATAACGATACTAATAAAAGGGTAAACAATATACTTGAAGTGGTGATGGCTTATGCCCGGCTCGATTTTTCTAAAAAAACAGAGGTGCTTGGAACCAATGATGAGTTGGATGCCATTGGTGCAGGTGTAAATATGCTTGGCGAGGAGCTAGAGTCCTCTACCCTATCGTTAAAAGAAAAAGAACAATTACTAAAAGAGATCCATCACCGCGTAAAAAATAACCTTCAAATTGTTTCAAGTTTACTTAATCTGCAGTCTGAAAATATTTTAGACAAACGTTATCTCGATCTTATTATAGAAAGCCGTAACCGTATTAACTCCATGGCCCTGGTGCACGAAATGTTGTACTCATCCAAAGATCTTAGTAAAATAGAAATAAGTGAATATGTGCAGCGGTTAAGTATTGGTATTCAAAATTCATTGTTAAAGAATGATGCCCAAGTACAGTTTAACTATAGCATGCAATCTGATATGTATTTTGATATCGATCACATGATACCTTTGGGTCTTATATTAAATGAAATTATCAGCAATTCGTATAAATATGCTTTTCCGTCAAATAAAGGTAGAATAGATATTGAAATGAGTAAAACCGACAAACATTATAAATTAGTTGTAAAAGATAATGGTATTGGTTTTAAAGTTAATTTTGATGTTAAACGCGATTCAAACTTAGGTATGCAACTTATTTATATGCTGGCCGAACAAATGGATGGAAAAGTGGGTGTGGATAGTGTATTAGGAGTTGCTTACGAAATAATTTTTCCTGCCTGATGCAACAGTTTCAAATATTAATTGTAGAAGATGAGCAAAGCCTGGCGCAAACCATTGCCCTTAATTTGCAGCTAGAGAATTATAAGGTAATGCTTGCTAAAAGCGGCCAACAGGCTTTAGAAATGTTTAATGCAAATGCCAGCAACATTAACCTGGTATTGTTGGATGTAATGCTGCCTGAAATAAACGGTTATGATCTTTGCAAACAGTTTAAAAAGAAAGATCCTTCGGTACCCATTATTTTTTTAACAGCAAAAAACCAGATCTCCGATAAAATAGAAGGTTTAAAGTTGGGGGCTGACGATTACATTACCAAACCTTTTGATCTGGAAGAATTATTACTGCGTGTAAGCAACCTCATAAAGCGCACGCAAAAAGAAACGCCTGCTGTTTTTAATTTTAATAATTGCAGCATTAATTTTGAGACCTTTGAGATAAGGGATATTCATGGCGCCTCCTCTACCCTTTCCAAACGCGAAATTGGCCTTTTAAAATTGTTGACCGAGAATGAAAACAAAGTAATATCGCGTGATGAGATCATTGAAAAACTGTGGGATGTAAATGAAAATGCCTCTTCCCGCACTATTGACAATTACATTTTAAACTTCAGAAAATATTTTGAAGCTAACCCAAAAGAGCCGGTTCATTTTCATTCAATTAGAGGTGTGGGCTATAAATTTATTGCCTGAAGAATACTATCTTTGCAATTCATGTTCAAAGAAAAATTAAATAAGAAATTACATGCTGCTTTACTTGCCAATGGTATTGAAGAACCAAAAGAACTTCAGTTAAAAAGCCTTGCAAAGATAAATAGCGGCTCTGATGTTATTGCGGTTGGCCCTGATGGATCAGGAAAAACAACAATGGCAATTATAAGTTCCATTCAAAAAGTACCTTATGCTTTCGAAACGCCGCCAAGGGTTTTAATTTTGGTTGGCAGTAAAGAAAAAGGTCTTGCTATGGAAGAAAAATTTAAGCTACTTACCAAAGAGACCGATCTTCGCATTCTTTCAATTTTTGAAGAAGGCAAAATGGAAGTGCAGGCCGGCGATATTTATGAAGGCACCGATATTTTAATTGGTACTGCTAAACGCATTATGGATATTTATTTTAAGCAAACGCTTAACCTTAATAAAATAAAATTATTTATTATTGATGATGCCGAAGAAATGATCAAAAACCAATGGCAGGGCCAGATTGACAGGCTTGCATTGAGCTTACCCAAATGCCAGCACCTTATTTTTACAAACGAATTTAATGAGAAGGTTGAAAAACTGATCAGTAAGTTTATTGTGAACCCGCATATTGTAGAACTAACCTAAAGGTAACTAACCATTTGGTTAGTTTTTAATTCTACAATTTAATTCCTATCACTAAAATATCGTCCACCTGCTCCAGGTTACCTTTCCATTTTGTAATAACAGCGTCTAGTTTTTTCTTTTGCTCTGCTATTGGTAATGTATAGGTTTCAAATAAAATTTCTTTTAAACGTTTGGTTGAGAATTTTTTTCCTTTTTCACCACCAAACTGATCGTGGTAACCATCTGTAAAAAAGTAAAACTGGTCATTTTCTTTATAGTTGATCTTTATTTCTTCAAACTTTTTATCTCCTTCGCGCATGCCGCCAATAGACGATTTGCTGCCTTTTAATTCCTCTAATTGGTTATCTCTTATAAATACAACCGGCCGCTTAGCACTTGTAACAATCAACTCTTTAGATATTTTGTTAACCTTTAAAAGCGAAAGGTCCATTCCATCCTGCACACCTGTTTTTTCTTTATCTTGTTTTAAGGTTGAATTCATAAGCCGATCAACCTCTGTTAAAATTTTTTCGGGTTGATAGATCTTATTATCTATAACTGTTTGGTTTAAAAGATTGCTCGCAATTACGGTCATAAACGCGCCCGGAACCCCATGCCCTGTACAATCGGCACAAACAATAATATAATTGTCAGCATCAATTTCGTAGAACCAGTAAAAATCTCCACTTACAATATCTTTTGGTTTGTAAAGAATAAACGATTGTGGAATATTCCTTGAAATGTTATCAAGCATGGGAAGTACCGCCAATTGTATCTTTTGCGCATAGTTGATACTCGAAACAATATCATGTTTTTGTACGCTCATTTCTTCATAGGCCAGTTCTAACTGAATTTTTTGCTCCTTGATCTGCTTTTCCGCTTTTTGTTTTGCGCCAACAAATTGACTCACCAAAAAAGCATTCAACAATATTGGAATAATAGTGAAATAGGTTGTAACCTGCTCATTAACCGGGTCGGCATAAATCTCAGGAACATCAAAAAGCACATGTCCGCTTTGTGTATTATACGTGCCAATAAAATACATTACCAAAACAATCCCAAGCAAAGAAAAGCCCCAGATCCTGTCAACCAATAAAAATCCAAACAATATTATCAATAAAAAGAACAAGGTTCCCTGTAATTCTATTCTGCCATTATTAATTATAAAGTGCGTAAAATTTTGAGCAAGGTGATTAAGAATATAAAAATATACAGCCCATTTAATATCCTTTACTTTTTTAAGAACTACAAAAACAGCCGCAAGCGCCAATGTTGAAGATGTGGCAACAACAAAATGAAAAGTACTGTGCAGGTAAGATACAATTGAATAAGGAATATTTAATACAAGAAAAAAAAGAGTGAAATTAAATAATACATGAACTTTTACCTGTTGAAACGGATCTTCTGTCCGTAACAGTGCGTCTCTGATTATAAAATTTTTAAAGCTACTTACAGGGTTCATTCCTAACAAAAATAGCAGAATTAACCGAACATAAAAATACAATTTCTATTTCCCTGTAAATCTTAGACTTAGCAAGGGTTTCTGCAATATTAACAGCTTTGATTTATATCATCATTTTCAAACATTTGTACCGTTTAATTATTATATTTATGATTCTATTTAAAACTATGAACAAATTACAGAATTATGCCTGCGGCCAATGGGTTGCCGGGGCTGAGAACGGACAAGAACTATATAACGCAATTACTGGTGATGTTTATGCTACAGCAAGTAGCAAAGGATTGGATTTTGCAAAGATGTGTGAGTACGCGCGTACTGTGGGTGGACCAAAGCTTCGCAAAATGACCTTTCAGGAAAGAGGTTTAATGCTTAAGGCATTAGCCACGCATTTGTTAAGTAAAAAAGAAGATTTTTATAAAGTAAGCTGGGCTACAGGGGCAACCCGTGTAGATAGCTGGGTAGATATTGAAGGTGGTATCGGAAATTTATTTACATATGCCTCATTACGTCGCCAGTTTCCTAACGAAACTTATTGTTACGATGGCGATGTGGCACGTTTATCTAAGAACAATACGTTTATTGGTCATCACATTTGTGTGCCAAAAGAAGGTGTTGCCATTCACATTAATGCATTTAATTTTCCGGTATGGGGCATGCTTGAAAAAGTTGCCGTTAACTGGTTGGCCGGTGTGCCGGCAATAGTAAAGCCCGCGGCGCTTACCTCTTTTTTAACCGAAGCAGTTGTAAAAGAAATTATTGCCAGTAAAATTTTACCAGAAGGTGCTTTGCAATTAATTTGTGGTAGTGCCAACGGAATTTTAGAACACGTGCAAAGCCAGGATGTGGTTACTTTCACAGGTTCGGCCTCTACAGGTAAAATGTTGAAATCTCATCCACGTTTGTTAGAAGAAGCAGTTCATTTTAATATGGAAGCCGATTCTTTAAATTGCTGTGTGCTTGGAACCGATGTTACCACTGCTATGCCGGAGTTTGATATTTTTATTAAAGAAGTTGCAAGAGAGATCACCACTAAAGCCGGACAAAAATGTACTGCTGTTCGCCGCATCATTGTTCCTGAAAATATGGTGGAAGATGTGCAAATAGCCTTAGGTAAACGTTTAGCACAAAATGTTATTGGTGATCCCAATGTGGAAGGCGTGCGTATGGGATCTTTAGCGGGTAAATCGCAACTAATTGAAGTAAAAGAAAAAGTAGAGCTCTTAAGTAAAACTCAAAAAATAATCATAGGTAACTTTGAGAATTTTGAAGTAAAAGGTGCCGATAAAAATAAAGGGGCCTTTATGCCGCCAATTATTTTTTATAATGATAGTCCTTTTAAAAATACCGATTGTCATAACATTGAAGCCTTTGGGCCTGTAAGTACCATTATGCCTTACAAAAATATTGATGATGCAATTCAATTAAGTAAAATGGGTAAAGGTTCATTAGTGAGTTCAATAGTTACCGCTGATGAAAAAATTGCACGCATGTATACGCTTGGTGCTGCTTGCATGCATGGTCGTATTTTAGTATTGAATGCGGAATGCGCGAAAGAAAGTACAGGTCATGGTTCACCAATGCCAATGTTAGTACATGGTGGCCCCGGGCGTGCAGGTGGTGGCGAAGAAATGGGCGGCAAACGCGGTGTATTTCATTACTTACAACGCACTGCTATACAAGGTTCTCCATCAATGATCACTTCTATTTTAAACAGTTACCAGGTAGGCGCTAAACAAATAATAAAAGATGTCCATCCTTTTCGCCAGTATTTTGAAGATCTTGAAGTGGGCGAAACAACCATCACCCCTACTCACACGGTAAGCGAAGAAGATATTGTGAATTTTGCCAATTTAAGCGGCGATAAATTTTACGCACACTTACAACCCGATGCTTTAGAAGGAACTATTTTTAAACGTACCGTTGCACATGGTTATTTTATTTTATCTAAAGCTGCAGGTTTATTTGTTGATCCGCCAAAGGGGCCGGTATTATTAAATTACGGCATAGATGAGTGCCGCTTTACAAGACCAATTTACCCGGGCATGACCATTGGTGTAAAATTTACCTGCAAAGAAAAAATTGAGAATGATAAACCATTGGCTGCGGCTGATGGTACCGAGACCAAAGTAGGCATTGTAAAATGGGTAGTTGATATTTATGATGCTAGCGCCATGAATATATTAGAAAAGTATGATGCAGTTGATCAGGCAGGACAAACAGTTGGTATTGCAACTATTTTAACAATGGTAAAAAAGAAAAACCAGGGTTAAATAAAACAGTATAGGGTTTTATTTGACTTAATGTAATAAGATCAATGAGCATTAATAATGTAAAAAAAATAATTTTATCTTTTTTATTGATCTGTTGCATCAATGGTTTTAGTGCTACTAACAGAGATAGTCTCCTTAAAGTAATAGATACTACTAAGAGCGATAATACGCGTATTAAAGCATATCTCAAATTAGGAAGATCGTATCTTAGAAATGATATGCCAAAAACCTTTGAGTATTTTACAAGGGCAAAAGATCTGGCCGAAAAAAATAATTACTCTCTTTTATATGTTAATGCCATAGCCGATCTGGCTCTGTATTACAGATTGATTGATGATTATGCCGAATCACGCAAATTATTTAACCGATCGCTTGAGTTAGTAAAAAAAGAAAATGATGAAAACCTCGTTGCTGATATTTATGAAGATTATGCCAATTTTTTTAGAAAATTGGGTGTATATGATACGGCATTGATATATATGCGTAAAGCGCTTACCATTAATGAAAGATTAAAAGATACCCGCTCGTGCATTACATGCCTGGCAAATATAGGAACGATATATACAGATAGAGAAGATTTTACTAACTCGTTACTGTATTATCAAAAATCGCTTACACTTAGTAAAACTATTGATGCACCTGAATTATCGGGTGTTGCATTGGTTGGTATTGGTATTGTGTATGGATCTAAAGGTGAATTAAAACAGGCAATAGAAAATTTTAAAGATGCACTTAGTTATTATGAAAAGGCAGAAGATAATCCAATGATCGCTACTTGCCTTTCCAATATATCTACTGCCAGCATGCTTTTAAAAGATTATAAAACAGCTATTGATATTGGTTTAAGAACTGCGGCTCTTTATGAACGCTTAAATAATAAAAGCAGCCTTGCCGATGCTTATTGTAACCTGGCAGATATTTATATTAAAACAGGTGATGAAAAAAACGCTATTGCTTATGCTGAAAAAGGTTTAAAAATAGCTGAGAACATTGATAATAAAGATCATTTGAAATACGCGTATGAAGTAATGGCTTATGTGTATTCCGAAACAAATAATTATGAGAAAGCATATTCTTTCCAATCAAAATATGTTCAACTACTTAAAACTGTTTATAACGAACAAAAATTAAAACAGATCCAGGAATTGGAAGCAAAGTATCAAAACGAAAGCAAGCAAAAAGAAATTGAAGTTCAGGAAGAGAAATTAAAAAACAAAGATCTGGTTATCCTTCAGCAAAAACGTATAAATATCTCAATTGTTATTGGTCTTATTTTAATTTCGGGTTTAGCCGTTTTTGCCATTATCAATTATCGCCAAAAGAAAAGATCTAACATTGTTCTTTCTATGCAAAAAAGTATTGTTGAAGCAAAACAAAAAGAGATCCTGGATTCTATTAATTATGCCAAACGTATTCAAAAGGCTTCGTTCCCAAGCGAAAAATACATTGAAAAAAGTATAAATAATTTAAAGGAAAAAGACATTTTTTGAAAAACAACTATAAAATAAAAACCTTTGTTTTATTTTTCTTGTTTCTTTTTACAAGCACATTTTGCTTTTCCCAAAACTTTAGTGCCGATACCCTAAAGCTAAGGGAGTATTATAATACTTGTCAGAAATACGAATTGTCAAGTGCCGATTCTGTTTTAAAATATGCCAATCTTCAATTAAAGTTGGCTACAAAAATTAATTATACCAGCCAGATAATACGAGGCCATATTAATTTTGGAATTGCGTATGTGCGCCTGTTTAAGTTTAACGATGCGCTTTCACATTATTTAAAGGCCCGCGAACTGGTTGAAAAAAGAAATAAAGGTGATCTTTCGCCATTGCTTGGCCAGATAGGTTATATTTATTTAAGACTTAACCAAAAAAAAGAAGCTTATAAATATTTTAAACAACAACAATCTATTTCTATTCTCGAAAAAAATTATGAAGCCTATCTTAGTTGTGTAGTTAATCTTGCAGATTATTACAATACCAATAATTCACTCGATTCATCAATAAATTTATTGAATGAAGGTTTAAAGATAGCCCGTAAATATAAGTTTCGTAGTAATGAGGTTGTAATTATTGATAATATTGCCAACGCTTATTATGCAAAAGCCATTGATGTGGATGATAGATCTTATTTTAAGCTGGTTGAGCAATATGCAGATTCGGCTTTGATATTGCATTACCAGGATAAAGACTCATCTGCTATATTTTATATTTATGGTTTACTGGGCGCCTTGAATAAGGATCTTAAGAACTATAAAAGATCAGAGGAATATTACAATCAATATGTTTCTTATTCAAGGCGCACAAAAGATATTATGAATTTAAAGATCGCCATTGATGAAATGTCTTTACTATTCGCCGATCAGGGTAAATTTAAGCAAGCCTACCAATACCGTTTAATGTACGATTCTATTAATCGTTTATACGTGGATGAAGAAGCCCACAAACAGGTAATTGAACTGAATACCAAATACGAAACAGAAAAGAAAGAAGAAGAGAATGCCTTTTTGCTTAAAAAGGATGAACTGTCAACAAAAACCATTAACCAACAAAAAACGATCAATGCTTTTATTATCATCAGCTTAATTGTTTCTATTTTGTTTGGGATCTTTATGTTTCGTATCTACCGTCAAAAGAAAAATGCACATATTCTTATAAGCAAACAAAAAGAAGATGTGGAACAAAAACAGGTTGAGATAGAATTCCAAAAAGGCATTATTGAAGAAAAACAAACAGAAATTGTTGATTCAATAAATTATGCCAAACGCATTCAGTACGCGTTGCTGCCAGCTGATAACATATTATCATTAAACCTTAGCCAACATTTTATTCTGTTTAAACCAAAAGATATTGTGAGCGGCGACTTTTATTGGGCTACTCAACATAACGATAATTTCTATCTGGCGGTATGCGATAGTACCGGCCATGGTGTGCCGGGTGCTTTTATGAGTTTGTTGAATATTGGTTTTTTGAGTGAGGCTATTAAAGAAAAGCATATTCATGCGCCAAATGAAATTTTAAATTATGTTAGAGAAAGATTGATCGAGAATATTTCGCAAGATGGAGGCCAGGATGGCATGGATTGTATTTTACTTTGCATAAATAAAAAAGACAAAAGTATAGCCTACTCTGCCGCCAACAATGCGCCCATTTTAATTCGTGATAATAAAATGATGGAGTTACCTAAAGATAAAATGCCAGTTGGTAAAGGCGAAAAAATGGCTTCATTTACTTTGCATGAAATTAAAGATCTTAAAAAAGAAGATACCATTTATTTGTATACTGATGGTTATGCTGACCAGTTTGGCGGGCCTGAAATAAAGAAATTCAAATCGCGTAGGTTAAATGAGTTGTTACTCTCTATTTCGAATAGACCTGTTGAAGAACAACAAAAAATATTAAATAAAGAATTTATTGATTGGAAAGGACCTTTAGAACAAATAGATGACGTTTGTGTTATTGGAATTAAGATATAAAAATGAAAAGCAGCACTCATAAAATAGTTATTACGTTTTTCTTATTAATGATGGGAGCATGTGTTTTTGCTCAAAACAAAAAACTTGATTCTTTGTATACGGTTTTAAAAAGTAATAGCAAAGATGATTCATTAAAAGTAAACAGCTATCACGATATTGGCTCTGCTTATTACGATAATGCCCGTTACGATTCTGCAATGATCTATTATAGCAAATGTCTTTTATTAAGCGAAAAGCTAAATTTAAAGCTCGATCAGGCAAATTCACTTGTAAATATTGGGCTTATCTATCATAATCAAAGTAATTATCCTAAAGGTTTAGAGTATTTTACAAGATCTCAAAAACTATATGAAGCGTTGGGAGATAAAGCAGGAATATCGAGGTGTTTGAATAATATAGGCTTGATATATGATATGCAGGGAAGTTATTCAGAAGCGTTAGATTATTATACAAGATCACTAAAAATTGATGAAGAGCTTAAAGATAAAGATGGAATTTCTGGTGATCTTTTAAACATTGGATCAATGTATGAAACAAAAAAAGACTATGCTAAAGCATTTGAATATTATAATAAAGCACTAAAATTAAAACAAGAACTAAATGATAAAGAAGGCATCTCCTCTTGTTATACAAATATTGGTCTTATTTACGATGCTCAGAAAGATTATGTTCACGCACTTGACTACCTAAACAGGTCTTTAAAAATAGATGAAGAACTTGATAATAAAGAAGGCATAATTCTTGATCTTGTAAATATAAGTGATATAAATGTTACTTTAAAAAAATACAAAGAGGCTAAAGAATTGGCCCTAAAAGTTATTAGCTTATCAAAAGAAATAAATACCCTTAATAATGAACGCATGGGTTATGAGATCTTATCAAATGCTGATGCTGCGTTAGGTAATTATAAAGAAGCGCTTGCAAGTCATGTAAAATTTAAACAGCTAACGGATAGTATCTTTAATATTGACAACAGTCATCAGTTGAGCGATACAAAAGTAAAATTTGAAGTTGAGAAAAAAGAAGCAGAGCTTAAAGCCCGCTCTGAGGCTCAGGTTGCTATTAGTCTGGAAGAAAAAAAACGTCACCAACTTATCATCTACATTGTTATTGGCATACTTTTAATAACCGCTGTTTTTACATTTGCTCTTTTTCAAAGATTTAAGCTTACAAATAAACAAAAGCAAATCATTGAAGTAAAAGAAAAACAGACGCAGGCCCAATACGAGATAATTGAAGAACAAAAACGCCTCGTAGAGTTTAAACATAAAGAAATAACCGATAGCATTCACTATGCCGAACGTATACAACGAAGTTTTTTGGCAAGCGATAAAATACTAAAGAAGAATATTAAAGACCTTTTTATTTTCTTTCAACCAAAAGATGTTGTAAGTGGCGATTTTTACTGGTCTACCGAATACAATGGCAATTTTTATTTAGCAGTTTGTGATAGCACGGGCCATGGTGTACCCGGCGCTTTTATGAGCTTACTCAATATGTTCTTTTTAAGCGAAGCCATTAAAGAGAAAGATATTCTGGCTCCGCATGAAATTTTAAACCATGTAAGAAATCGTTTAATTGAACATATTTCACAGGATGGCGCTGCAGATGGTATGGATTGTATTTTGATCTGTATAAATAATGCAACTAAAAAGATCACCTACTCTGCCGCTAACAATGCGCCTATTTTAATACGCGATAATAAGGTGCTTGAATTACCAAAAGATAAAATGCCTGTTGGTAAAGGTGAAAATGAAACATCATTTACCTTGTTTGATCTGGATATAAATAAGGAAGATACCTTATATCTTTATACTGACGGCTATGCTGACCAGTTTGGAGGGCCCGAGATCAAAAAATTCAAATCAAGACAATTAAATGAATTTCTTATATCGGTTGCCGCTCAGCCTATAAGCAACCAGGCAGAAAAATTGAACAATAGATTTCTTGAGTGGAAAGGACCTCTTGACCAAATAGATGATATTTGTATTATTGGAATTAAAATATAAAAAGCAGAACATTGAATACCGTACCCGAAAATATTAAAGAAGAAATAAAATATATTGACGAGATAAATACAAAAATCTGGCAATTTCGTGGTGCACCGCAAGGTGACTTTGATGCTATAAGTATTGGCAGAGACGCATTGGAAAGGGCAAAAAAAATAAACTACACTTTCGGTATTGGCCTTGGAACATTAAATCTTGGCATGGGAACATTTATTTTGGATAATAATTTTCCATTGGCCATACAACAAATGAACAATGCTTTAGATGTTTTTAAAGACCTGGATGATAAAAAATGGGTAGCCAATACCTTGTTAACTATTGCTCTTATTAATAATACCAGCGGCAAAACGGATGATGCTTTGTATCATGCTTTAAGAGGTATAGCTTATTTTGAGAATAATAATGAAGAGGTGTTTGATAAAATAATGTCATATTATATTGTTGGTACAATTTTTAGCGATCTTAAAAAATATGACGAAGCCGAAAAAAATTATAAAGCGGGAATTACTGATCCTGCTGTAACTGTTAGAACCTGGAGTGGCCGTATTTATATTGGCCTGGCATCGGTATATGCGATACAGGAAAAATATAATGATGCTATAATCATGAATTTAAAAGGCCTCGAGCTTTTAAAACAAGAGAATAATACCATTGGTGAAAGCAGGGCCTTGAATGATCTTGGAATTATTTATAAAAAGCTAAAACAATATGATAAAGCGCATAAATTTTTACAGGAAGCTTTACAAATAAGAGAAAATCATCGTATCACACGTTTTGCAGTATCAAGTTACATCGAGCTTTCATCTTTACATACCGAAATGGGTGATTATGATAAGGCACTTGAGTATCTTGATAAAGCGGAAAAAACTGCTATTGAAATTAATTTTAGGGTTAAGCTTGCCCAGGTTTATCAGGATGCAGGCGATATTTATAAATTAAAAAGTGATTTTAAACAGGCACTTTTTCACTACGAAAAATTGCTAAAGTTAAATGATGAACTGCACAAAAAAGATACTGAAACAAAGATCAAAAGTTTAACGGATGAGCTCCGTAAAGAAAAAGAAGCAGAGATAGAACGTATTAAAAATGTAGAGCTTAAAGCCGCGTATGATATTATTGAGCTAAAAAATAAAGAGATATTAGATTCTATTAATTATGCAAAGCGCATTCAATATGTTCTTTTGGCAAATAACGATCTGCTAAACGCAAATTTGCCTGAGCATTTTGTGTTATTTAAACCAAAAGATATTGTTAGTGGTGATTTTTACTGGGCTACAAAAAAAGATGATAATTTTTACCTGGCTGTTTGTGATAGTACAGGCCATGGTGTGCCCGGTGCATTTATGAGTTTATTAAATATGAGTTTTTTAAACGAAGCCATTAACGAAAAAAATATTCTTCAACCAAATGAGGTGTTGAATCACGTTCGTTCTAGGCTTATTTCCCATATGGATGGCGGCCGTGACGGGATGGATGCAATTCTGATCCGCTTCAATAAAAAAACAAACAGCCTCACCTACTCCGCTGCTAATAATATGCCTTTAATTGTAAGGGATAATAAACTCATCGAACTACCTTTTGATAAAATGCCTGTTGGCAAAGGAGAGACTTCAGAAGAGTTTAAAAATTATACTTTCGATCTAAAAAAGGGAGACAATTTATATTTATATACCGATGGTTATGCGGATCAGTTTGGCGGACCAAATGGTAAAAAATTTAAATACAGGGCTCTAAACGAATTACTTCTTGTTAATTCAAAAGAAATAGCGGTTACACAATCTCAATTGCTTGATAAATTATTTTTAGACTGGAAAGGTGAATTAGAGCAGGTTGACGACGTTTGCGTAATTGGAATAAAAATATAAAACGCAAACGAGTCATTTTATACTGAGCATTTCGCCTTCGCTCAATATAAACTCTATCGAAGGAATGTTTGTATAATTGGAAAATTGAGTAGATGTGCGCAGAGCTTTCCGGCGCAACTATCAGCCCTAAAACCGTATATTTAAAGTTAAGACTAAAAAAAATCATTAAATTTAATAACTTTAAGACCTCTGTAAAATACATTTTGAATATCACTATTGAAGCATGAGAAGGTTACGCTCTATCCTGATTTTATTTTTAATTCTTAAGACTTTTTTTTGCGTTTGTAAAGAAGTAAATGTTGATTCATTAAAGAATGAATTGGCTTTTGCAAAAGAGGATATTCATAAACTGGAAATGCTTAATACACTTATTGAAGCCATTAACGATGATAATGTATGGGCAAAGTACAATGACATACTTGGTTTGCTTTCTCAAAAGTTAATGCTGAATGACGATCCCGTTATTAAGCAAAGAGCAAAAAAGTTTTATGGTGATTATTTAAATAACCAGGGATACATTCATAACAACCTTGGTGATATATCCACAGCGCTTGATTATTTTCATAAAAGTATCAAGATCCAGGAAGAGGTTGGTGATAAGCAGGGTCTGGCCTATTCTCTTAATAATATTGGCTTTATTTATAATAACCAGGGCGATATTGTAAGAGCACTTGAATATTATGAGAAAAGTTTAAAGTTAAGAGAAGCGATAGATGACAAAGAAGGTATTGCTCAATCATTAAGTAATATTGGAAATTTATTTGAACAAACCGGTGATAAGTCAAAAGCACTGCGTTATTTTTATCAAGGCCTCAGATTACGTGAAGCGATAAACGATAAGCTTGGCCAGGGTTATTCGTTTCAAAATATTGGTAAGATCTATGAAGAACAAGGTAATTTTGATAAGGCTCTTGATTTTTATCAGAAAGCGTTGGATATACGTAATGAGATAGATGATAAACAAGGTATTGCTTATTCATTATATAATCTTGGAATGTTATATTCAAAGCAAAACAAAACTGATCTTGCGCTCGAAAACGCATTAGCCTCATTAGAGCTTTCAAAACGTATTGGTTACCCTAGCAATATTGGCGCTGCTGCAAATCTTTTACAGGAAATTTATGTAAAGCAAAATAAATTTGATAAAGCTTATTATATGCTTCAGCTATCTGAACAAATGAGCGATAGCATATATAATAGCGAGCTGCAAAAAAATTCAGTAAAAAAACAATTTCAATATGAGTTTGAAAAGAAAGAAGTGATCGCTAAAGCCGAACAGGAAAAAAAAGACATTGAATATAATGATAAGATCTTAAAAAACAGGATCATTATTTTTTCGATCGTTGCAGGATTATGTGTAGTACTATTGTTTTCGTTCTTTCTTTACAGACGTGTTAAGATCATTCAAAATCAAAATGCAATTATTGAATCCCAAAAAATTGAAGTTGATAAACAGCGTGAAATAGCCATTAACAGAAGCGTTGTGGCCGAGAACCAAAAAGAGATCATTGAGGCTCATCAAAAAGAAATTGTTGATTCGATAAATTATGCGCAACGGATCCAGTACGCATTATTGGCAAATGAAAATCTATTAAAGCGTTCGTTACCCGAACATTTTATATTATTTAAACCAAAAGATATTGTGAGTGGCGATTTTTACTGGGCTGTTGAGCACGATAATAATTTTTATCTGGCTGTTTGCGATAGTACCGGACATGGTGTCCCCGGTGCATTTATGAGTTTGCTTAATATCAATTTTTTAAACGAAGCTATAAATGAAAAAAAACTCCTAAAAGTAAATGAGATCTTTGATCATGTGCGCAACCGGTTAATTGAAAAACTCTCTCATGAAGGCGGTCGCGACGGTATGGACGCTATATTGATTTGTATTGATAAATTATCAAATAAGATCACCTACTCCGCGGCAAACAATGCACCTATTATTGTGCGCAATGGCAGAGCCATTGAAATGCATAAAGATAAAATGCCTGTTGGTAAAGGCGAACGCTTAACCGATTTTACTTTATTTGAATTAGAAATTAATAAAGGCGATACATTATATTTATATACCGATGGATTTGCTGATCAGTTTGGAGGACCACAAGGTAAAAAATTCAAGAACCGCCGGTTGAATGAATTTTTAGCCGGAATTAGCCATTTAGAACCTGCAAAACAAACACAACAGTTAACTTTAACTTACGAAAACTGGCGAACAAGTGATAATGAAAATGGCGAAAAGTGTGAATTTGATCAGGTAGACGACATCTGCATTATTGGTATTAAATTTTAATAAATAGTGTTTAAATATTTTAAGTGGCATAAATATTTTGTAACAAAGTATTGGATCATTTTATTAAGCCCATTATTTAGAATTTTTCGTAGCGAGGCTTGTAAGATAGCATGTTTATCCTGAGCTTAATTAAAGAAATATTTGTATCATAGGCATTCGACTATAACCCGTTTGGGTGCTCATTCGTTTAAAGTTATTTGCTTTATTGGTTTAAAAATTTATCTTTGAGAGTCTGTAATGGTTACTTTCAAACATATTAAATTACCGGTTTTCCTTTTTCTTCTGGTAGCCTTACCCAACTTTTGTTTTTCTAATCTTGATAGCCTTCAGAATGTTGCCAGATCACAAAAGGATAGCGCAAGGATAAATACACTGGTTAAGATTGCAGTTGAGTATATTAATACGGGCCATATGGACGATGGTGAAAAATACCTTATACGCGCACACAACGAAAATACACTTGTAAAAAGCAAAGAGTGTGATCTTTTTATTTCTATAAAGAATGTTTTATTCAATTACAAAAAAAGCAAATTTAAACTGGCATATGAGTTGGGGGAAGAAACCCTGCCCCTTGCCATTCAGTTAAATAACCTGGATGCTATAGCGGAGTGTAAAATGTATATGGGTATGTGCGCAGGCAGATTGGGTGATTTTAAAAAGGCCCTGGCATTTTATCATCAATCTCTGCCGGTATTTGAGGATAATCATAACCTCTTCATGCAAATGAAATTATACAGCAACATTGCAGGAGTTTATTTTGATCAGCTCGATTATAAAACAGCCATTGATTATTTTAAGAAAACTTTAGAAATGGCTATTCAAAAAAATGATAATAAAGTAATTGGCCAAACTTATAATAATATTGGCTCTGCGCTCTCTAATCTAAAGAACGAAAAAGAAGCAAAAGAATATTATTTAAAGGCTGTAAAAGTAAATACCTTATCAGGCAATAAGCATAACCTTGGCTACAATTATATGAATTTGGCATCCAGCGAAATCGCAGAAAAAAATATTGATAAAGCTAAAGAATACAATAAAGCCGCTTTAGAGATCTTTACCGAATTTAAAGATCCATACAGTATTGTTTCCTGTCTTGCAGTGGATGCTGATATTTTTATTAGTGAAAAAAAATACAAACCGGCCGTTGAAGTGATGGAACGCGCCATTAAGATCTGCGACAAAACTGGCTCACCCTTATTAATGGAACGTACCTATAAACAAATGGCTGACTGTTATGAATTAGCAGGAGATCTAAAGCGATCTATTTCTTATATGCGCAAGTTTGTAAGTATAAAAGATTCGATCATAAACGATGAGATCCGCGAAGAAATAACAAAAAAACAACTGTATTACGAGTTTGATAAAAAGCACATGGCAGATTCGATAGATGCCCAGGCCAAACAAAAATATTTGCAGCAAGAGGTAGAGAATAATAAACGTAGCGCCTCTTTACAGCGAAACATCTCAGTAATCTCCCTTCTATCGCTGTTAATAGTAGGTGTTTTGGCATTTTATATTTACAGAGGTTTAAAAAAGAACAAACAGGCTTCAAAAATTATTGAAGATCAGAAACGTATTGTAGAAGGAAAGAATACAGAGATATTAGATTCGATAAGTTATGCCAAACGCATTCAAAATGCAATTTTACCTTCTTCGCGTTTGGTAAAAGAACATTTTACTGATTCTTTTATTTTATACAAGCCTAAAGATATTGTTGCCGGTGATTTTTACTGGATGGAGACGATCAGTAAACAGTCTGGAGATTTAGTATTGTTTGCTGCCGCAGATTGCACAGGTCATGGTGTACCAGGAGCCCTTGTAAGTGTTGTTTGTCATAATGCGCTAAACCGTTCTGTGAGAGAATATGGACTTATTGATCCGGGAAAAATATTAGATAAAACCAAAGACCTTGTTATTTCTGAATTTGAAAAAAGTGAAGAAGAAGTATTAGATGGAATGGATATTTCATTATGTGTGCTCGATCTTAAAACTAAAGAATTAAATTGGGCAGGTGCCAATAATCCATTATGGATAATCAGGAATAACGAATTGATAGATCTTAAACCCGATAAACAACCTATTGGTAAATTTGAATCGGCCAAACCATTTACCGCACATTCAATAAAATTACAGGCAAACGATTGTATTTATGTTTTTACCGATGGTTACCAGGATCAGTTTGGTGGTGAAGGTGCAAAAAAATTCAAAGCTTCTAAATTTAAGGAGTTGTTATTATCGTTTAATAGCTCAGGTATGGAAGAGCAGCACAAATTAATAGATAAGGCTTTTTACGATTGGAAAGGACAGCTTGAACAGGTTGATGATGTTTGTATAATAGGCATACGGGTTTAGTTTCCATTGGTCATATCATAACCTCCGCTTGCCTAATTTGCTCTTTATTGCTCAGTTTTTTTTCTTATTTTAGGTTTTTAATAAGTTGAAACTTAAAAGTATAATAATTTTATTTGCCATTTTTTTTGGAACGGATCTTTTTTGTACCAATAGGGATTCGTTGCTTAAAGTTGCCACTAATCCTTCAACTACAGATAGTGTTAGGTTTTTTATTTATTATGATTTGGCCTGGGATTATTTATATTCTAATCCCGATTCGGCTTATACCTTTTCAAAGCAGGCATATTTGTTTGCCAAAAGGTCCGGCTCTGCCCGCATCCAAACAAAGATCCTTAACCTTATGGGTTCTTATTTTCAGGTTAAAGGTGATTATGTAAAAGCAATTGATTACTATCAAAAATCACTTAATTTAGGTGAGCAAGAACATATTGATGAAGCAGTACTTGTTGCACTTGGAAATATTGGCGCGATCTACATTACCATCGGGCAAAATAAAAAAGGCCTCGAATATCAATTAAAAAGCCTTGCAATTGCCGAAAAACTAAATAATGAAAATAAACTGGCAAGTATCTATAATAACTTAAGCCTTTTATATAATAATTTTCTTGATTTTAATAAATCATTAGAGTATGGAAAAAAATCGTTGGCCATTTACACAAAAATGGATAATGTAAATGGTATCTGCTCTGCTTATGGTAATATTGGCAATGCTTACATGGGTTTAAATAATTTGGATGAAGCCCTTAAGAATTTTATCAAGAACAATGAATTATCCAAGGAAGCAGAAAATCCTTACGAAGAGTGCACATCTTCAATGGATATTGGTGAGATCTATTATAAAAGAAAACAATATAATCTGGCACTGCCCTATTATTTAAAAGCCGAACAAATTGGTGAAGAGATTGAGGATTATAGCACCTTACAAAGTGTTTACAGCAATCTTTATAAAATTTATAAACAAACCGGTGATATTAAAAAAGCATTAGAGAAGTATGAAAAATATGTTTCTGTAATTGAAAAATTGAACGAAACAAGCTCTAAAGAAGAGTTGCATAAAAAGGAAATTGAATTTGAATTCAACCGCCGCGCTGTTAGAGACAGTATTAAAAATGCAGAAGCCAACATTATTAAAGATGAAAAGATAAAAGCAAGTAATGCGCAAATAGATAGGGATAAGATCCTTAAGATCGCTCTTACAGCCGGTTTTATTTTAGTATTTATTTTTGGTATTGTTATTTTTAACAGGTTTAGAATTATTCGTAAACAAAAAGAGATCATTGAAATAAAAAGCAAGCAAACCGAAGAGCAAAAAGAGATCATCGAAAATAAAAATAAAGAGATCACCGATTCTATTAACTACGCTAAAAGAATTCAGTACACTTTATTGGCGCATAACGATTTTTTAGATACCCATCTTGGAAGGGATAATTACTTTACGCTATTTCATCCTAAAGATATTGTGAGTGGTGATTTTTATTGGGCTTGTGAGCAGGATAACAAATTTTTTCTTGCAGTGTGTGACTCAACCGGTCATGGTGTGCCCGGCGCTTTTATGAGTTTATTGAACATTGGTTTTTTAAGCGAGGCTATCAACGAGAAATTGATCTTACAACCTGATGAGATATTAAATTATACCCGCGCGCGTTTAATAAACTCAATAAGTAAAGAAGAACAAAAAGATGGGTTTGATGGTGTGATACTATGTATTGATAAAAAAACAAATAAGATCACCTATTCTTCTGCAAATAACTCGCCTATTATAATTCATAATCAACAAATAGTTGAACTTGAAAAAGACAAAATGCCTGTTGGTAAAGGTGAACGTGAAGAAGCATTTACACTTAATGAAATTAAAGTGCAGAAAGGCGATACGCTTTACTTATATACAGATGGTTATGCCGATCAGTTTGGCGGACCAAAAGGAAAAAAATATAAATACAAACAATTAAACAACGAATTGTTGGCCATTAATAAAATGCCATTAAAAAAACAGGCAGATGCGCTTATCAAAAACTTTGAGGACTGGAAAGGCGAACTTGAACAGGTAGACGATGTTTGTGTAATAGGAATCCGTTTTTAATTCTGAATTTATTTCAATTCTTTACTAATTCGATTTAACAAAGGTTTAACTAGTTAAATGCGCTTTGTTTTTAACACTCCTCTTGTGTTAATTGTATTTTTTGACATCCCTTTTTTAATATATTTGCTTATATCACTTAAACTTTTTAAACATGAAAAAACATTTCCTTAAGATCTTTTTACCTGTACTGATCGCTAATTTTACTTTTGCACAACAAAGTAAAAGCAGTAGTGTGTCAAAAGTTGATGCAATGAATTATTCAACTAACACATCTGCATTTAAATCATCTAATCCTTCTGCGGTGTTCTCAACAACAACAACATCGTGTATGTCCATCAACCTTCCTGCTCCTGCAACATGGTCGTTGGTAAACTACGGCACAGGTACACCTTTTGCAGCAAATGGTTTTGCTAATGGTAACAATAGTTATTTGGATAAAGAAAAAGCAATGTATTTTGACGTTTCGGCAAGTTCAAACTCTAGCATTACACATGTGTATGTTGGCTTTGATCACGCTTATACTGCTACACCTTCAAAAATTGTAACATTAAAAATATATGATGGTACAACTACAAATGTTGTTGGTACATTATTAGGTAGCAAAACAATGACCATGGGCGAGATCATGGCAGATGTGGCAGCTAACCAGTATTCTGATTTCTTATTTACAACGCCAATTGCTTTACCGGCTTCTAAAAAATTCTACGCCAGTGTTGAATTTACAGGTCTTGTGTGGGGCACTACTGTAAAAGATTCATTAAGTATTGTAAGTAACCAAGACGGACAAACAATTCCAACACCGGTTTGGGAAAAATGGAGCACGAATGCCTGGTATAATTATGCAAATGCAAGTTCATGGCAATTAGATATTTCTTTAATGATTCATCCTTTTCTTGTTCAGTCTCCTGTAGTTTCTACTTTTACTATGCCAAGTAACACTATTTGTGCAGGCCAAAGCGCAAGCTATAACCCTACCGGATCTACAACCGGCGGTTCTGTTTATTGGGATTTTGGTTCTTCACCAACGGCAACTTCAACTGCATTAACACCTTCAAATTTATTTCCAAGTGCCGGTACTTTTACAACTTATTTATTAGTTTATGATGCTTGTGGTTCTTACGCGGTATCTTCAAAAACTGTTTTAGTAAATTCGAATCCAACTGTTGGTGCTAACATTACTTCTACAAACGTTTGTGCAGGAACTAATATTACCTTAGCAGGTACAGGTGCTAATAGTTATGCGTGGACAGGTGGAGTTAACAATAACGTTGCCTTTGCTCCTGCATCAACATTAAACTATACTGTAACAGGTACAGCCGCCAACGGTTGTACTAATACAGCGGTATCTTCAGTAGTTGTTACTCCTAATCCTGTTGTTACTGCTACAACAAGTGCAGCATCAGTTTGTGCGGGTGGTAGCGTCACATTAAATGGTGGTGGCGCTACTTCTTATGTTTGGACAGGGGGCGTAACCAATAACGTTGCCTTCTCGCCTTCTTCTTCAAATACTTACACGGTTACTGGTACAACAGGCGCTTGCTCAGGCACAGCATCTATTAATATTCCTGTTAACCCAAACCCAACTGTTACAGCAAATACAACTACTAACACTGTTTGTGCAGGTAGTAACATTACTTTAACAGGTGGTGGCGCAACAAGTTATACATGGACAGGCGGTGTTACAGATAACGTAGCCTTTGCTCCTTCTACTTCTACAACTTATGTTGTAACAGGTTTAACAGGCAACTGTACCGGCACAGCCGCAGTGGCTATTTCGGTAAATGCTGCTCCTCCTGTTACGGCTAACGCAACTTCTACTTTGGTTTGTTCAGGCTCAAGTGTTACTTTAACAGGTAGCGGTGCAACTACTTATACATGGTCGGGCACTGTTGTTGATGGTGTGGCTTTTGTTCCTTCCGGTACTGCAACTTATACTGTAACGGGTACAGGTTCTAACGGTTGTTCAAAAACTGCAACTGTAAGTGTAACCGTTTCGTTATGTACAGGCTTAGTTTCAAATTCAAATACTTTAAACGTTGTTTTATATCCAAATCCTAATACAGGTATGTTCACTATCGAAAGCAACGGATTCTCGTCTTCTGCTTTTGTACAGGTATATGATAACTTAGGTAAATTGATTTTTACAGAAACTATCACCAATACAAAACATGTTATTAATGCAAATTTTGCTACAGGTATCTACACTGTTAAGATCGTTGATCAAAACACTGTTCAAAGCATTCATAAATTAGTGATTGAATAAAAAATTCTTATTCAAAAAAGTCCCATACTGTTTTTGTATGGGACTTTTTTATTTTACAGATACACAGTTTAAATAAAAATCCCCATTATTAAAACATCATCTGTTTGTTCTTCGTCTTGTTTCCAGTTTCTTAAAGAATAATCTAAGAAAGAGCATTGTTCTTCGGCATCCATTCCTTCCAAAGATAGCAACAGCTCTTTAAATGCTTTGCGGTTCAGCTTCTTGTTATTATTTCCTCCAAACTGGTCGGCATACCCGTCAGTAGTAAGATACAGCCTGTCTCCTTTTTTTAATTGAACACTATTTAAGACAAATTCTTTTTTATCAAAATAATAACCGAGCGGATATTTACTCCCTTTTATTTCTATCAATTCATTAGCACTCACTAAAAATAATGGCCGCATAGCGCCTGAAAATTCAAGGATGTCGTTTTTTTTGTTGATTGCACATAACGAAATATCCATTCCATCATAACGTATCTCGTCAGGATTATTCTTGTTAAGCGAATCAAATAATAGTTCATCCAGTGCGTACAAGATCTCGTCAGGTTTTTGTAGCTCCTTGTTATAAAATACTTCTTTTAACAACGAGTTGGCAATAACCGACATCATAGCTCCAGGCACACCATGGCCTGTACAATCAATAGCAGCAACATACCTGGTTTCTTCATTCTCATAAAAAAAGTAATAATCACCACTCACAATATCTTTTGGCAGGTATAAAACAAAGCCATCTTTAAAGTTTGTTTTTAAGAAAGTATCACTTGGTAAAATGGCCTGCTGTATCTTTTGCGCATAATTTAAACTGGCTGTTATTTCTTTATTTTTCTCTGTTAAAGACCTGTTTATATCAAGCGTTCGCTGCTCTGACCTTTTTTTCTCGGTAATATCAATACCAATGCCAATTAATTTATCTTCCTGCAACATGGCTGAGCTCCACTTAAACCATTTTACATGACCTTTAGAGGTTTTTAAGGCATGTTCAAAACCCTGGTCGGCACGGTACGAATCGTGCAACATAATAGAAAGTATCTTTTCTTTAACTGCCATGCCTTCATCGGCATTTTGGCGGGGAATGATCCACCAGTTATCGCCCAAAAGCTGTTCAGGTTCAAAACCAAGTAAAGTTTTTGCTGAGTTACTAATGTACTCTACTTCACCTTTGTTGTTTACAACAACCAGTAATGTGTTTAACTTGTCTAATACAAGATCGGGGATCGTTTGCATACTATTAAAAAAATAAAATTGAAAAAAAATGAAAATTAAAACTGCCGGAAGATTAATATCGGCGCATGATACAAGTCATAATATGCCAGCAATTAAAGGAATTGCAGGGAATAAAATAGGATTTATGAACTTGATCTTTCATCTGATTTAAACAAAGAAACAAAACAAGAATTAAAAAAGCAAGATAAATGTTTAAAATTAGCGGGTCTCACTTTCCGAATCTTTAATTATATTTGTTAAGCTTTTAAAAAACAATAAAAACATCTTTATGAAAAAAATCATCAATACTCCTGACGCTCCGGCTCCGATCGGACCATATAACCAAGCGGTAATTGTTGGCGACAGCATGTTTATTAGCGGTACTATTGCAATGGATCTTCAAAGTAAACAGCTGGTTAAAACCAGTATTAAAGAAGAAACTAAAATGGTAATGGATTACCTTGGCGCTATTTTAAAAGCCGGCGGCTGTACTTACGATAACGTTGTAAAAAGCACCATTTTTTTAAATGACATGAACAATTTTGTGCATGTTAATGAGGTTTACGCATCGTATTTTAAGAACGATTTTCCGGCACGCGCTACTATACAAGCTGCCCGTTTGCCTAAAGATGCTAATGTAGAGATAAGTGTAGAAGCAAAAATATTTTAATAAACTAAAAATTTAATGAAAAGCCGGGTAATTGCCCGGCTTTTTGCGTTTATTAAAAAATCAGTAAAAAGTCGTAGAATGGTTACTCAGTAAATATTGTTACTCAGTAAATGATAGCAAAATGTTAAATATTTCCTTAAACCATTTTAGTTTTTTTTGCGTAAATTTAAATGCAAGTTGTTCTATCGCTGTGAAGTCAAATTTACAGAGGAAAGTCCGGGCAACATAGGGCAATCCGCCACCTGAAAGGGTGGGTGCAAAAATCGAAATGTTTTTGTAACAGAAAGTGCCACAGAAAACAAGGTAGCCACGAGGTGCGAAAGCACTCGCGGTGATAGTGAAAATGTGAGGTAAGAGCTCACAAGCGTAATTAGTGATAATTATGTTGGGTAAACCTCGGATGTTGAAAGGCCAAATAGGTTGCGGTAATTAAGGCGGCTCGTCTTATTCCGATCCCGATAGTTATCGGGAGGAAGCCGCAATGGGTAGGTCGCAAAGATAAATGATGGAATATATCGCAGGGTAACCTGCGATGAAACAGAACCCGGCTTACAGGCTTGCATTGTGTTGAACTAAATTATTACGAATGATCAAACGTTTACTGTTTTTTATAACTGTAATTTTTTCTTTTTCTGCTAAGGCTCAATGTCCTACAGTGTTTGATTACCTTGGTAATCCTTCGCCTCACCCTTATTTTATTAGTTGTACTGGTACTTCTTACATGCTTAATTTTCAATCTGCCAGTAGCTGGGGTGCTTATACAATTAACTGGGGCGATGGCAGTCCTACTGTTCCGGGAGGTTCTTATGCTGCAAATACAATTCTTACACATAATTACGCCGCAACCGTAGATACTTTTGTTGTTACACTTATTATTCCTGCACTTAATTGCACGTTAACAGGTATTGTGGTAATGGAAAAACCTGTAAACGCCTCTATACAAATTCCAATTGGTGGTGTTACGCAAGCCTGTGCACCTAAAACTTTATCGTTTACCAATTCAAGTACAGATGTAAGCCCCACAACTAATTTTATCTGGAATTTTGGCGATGGCTCACCCCCTGTTCCATTTACCTATACCAATGGCGGGCAAACCATAACGCACACCTATCTCAAAAATACGGTCAATTGCCAAACGCAGATCACACTACAGGCCATGAATTATTGTAGTTTTGGTAATCCCACAATTGCAAACTTTAACCCTATTCAAATTTACGATGTAGATAATGCTGCCATTACGCCCGATCTGTTGATCCGCTGCTGGCCCGATAACGTTTTTACATTTACAAATACAACTCAAAGAAATTGTTTGGCACAAGGTAATACCTTTCAGCGCCAGGAATGGTGGAACTTTGGCATGTACTGGCCCCCGATTAATCATGATTCTATTATTGACTGGAAGCCATGGCCGCCAACAACGCCCATAAGTGTTGCTTATCCTGCCGTTGGTACCTATTCTGTTATGTTAAGAGATAGTAATTTATGTGGAGTTGATACAGCTATTATTAACGTTCAAATTGTTAACCCTCCAACAGCAAGTCTTGTGGCACCACCGGGACCGTTATGTCAAAATGCACCGATCACATTTACAAATGCAAGCCCCGCAGGCTTTTCGTATTTATGGGATTTTGGAACAGGTGGCGGTTTTGTTAATCTTGGTACGGGACCAAAAACAAACGTTTACTCAACACCCGGAACATATACTGTGCAATTGGCTGCCTTTATTCCCGGGGCCGGAGCTGCCTGTACATCCACAGTCCAGGTCGTCATAAATATCTTGCCCTCTCCTACTGCAAGTTTTGTGGCAACACCTACGGCAGGGTGTAATGCTTTAAACAATGTCGTCTTTAACGAATCTTCTGTTGGCGCCGTATCATGGAACTGGAATTTTGGAAATAGTAATTTCAGTACGGCACAAATTCCGCCTAATCAAAACTATCCTTCTGTTGGTTCTTATACGGTTTCTTTAAGTGTTACGGGTGCAAATGGTTGTGTTAATACTAAAACGGCTTCTATCATTGTACGTCCAAATCCTGTAGCAGCTTTTTCTCCAACATCTACCTGTGTGGGCTCGGTAACAAGTTTTTCAAATCTTTCTACTGTTACAGGCACTAATGCTATTAATAGTTATACATGGAATTTTGGTGACGGTTCGCCTAATTCAAATGTGCAGCATCCACCACATACTTATAGTACAGCGGCAACATTTACGATAAAATTAATTGTAGCTACCGCTTTTTGTAAAGATTCAACTACTAATACAATAACTGCTAATGTAAAACCAACGGCTAATTTTGTATTTACGCCAACGGTTGGCTGCCCGCCATTGGCTGTTACTTTTACAAATACAACTTTAAACGGTATTAATTATTTATGGAATTTTGGAGTAACACCAACTGCAACATCTTCTGTAATTAATCCAACGTTTACTTACAGTAATAATTTACAGGCAACTTTAAATAATACAATTACTTTAATTGCCTCTACAGGGGCTGGTTGTAGTGATACTATCAAAAAAGTAGTAACCATATTGCCAAGGCCAGTTGCATCCTTTACAGGCAATTTAAACCCGGGTTGCTCGCCATTGCCGGTAACATTTACAAATACAACAATAGGTGCAACTACTTATTCATGGTCGTTTGGAGATAATACTTCGGCAACAGTTTTAAATCCAAGCCATACGTATACAAACAATACTTTTTTATTAATGACCAACACTATTACTTTAGTAGCAACAAATAGTGTAGGTTGTACAGATACGGTAAAACATACGATACAGATCTTCCCAAGAACATTTACATCGTTTACCATGATACCCGCAAGTGGTTGTACACCTCTATCTGTAAGTTTTCCATCAGTGCCAGGTGTTATTTCATATACCTGGAGCTGGGGTGATGGTTCACCTTCTGTAGTAACAACAACCGCGCCTTCTAACCATGTTTTTACAAATACAACCAGTGCTACACAAACCTTTACAGTAAAATTAGTTGCAAGCAATGGTTTTGGTTGTGTAGATTCAAGTCTGGGTAGCCCTATTGTTTTTCCAAAACCTGTTCCTAATTTTAGTGCCACTCCTGTTTCAGGTTGTTCTCCACTTTTGGTAACATTTACTAATTCAAGTACTGGTAATAATAGCAGTGCTTGGCTTTTTGGTAATGGAAATGCCTCCATTTTAAATAACCCGGTTATGACATTTACTAATGCACCCGGCTCCGGGCCTGTTACCTATAGTGTAAAATTAGTTGTGGGTACCGCAAATAATTGTTACGACTCAATTATAAAACCAATAAATTTATTTGCAAGGCCAATGTCGGCCATGTTGGTAGATACGCCTGCCTGCTCACCGGCAAAATTAACGTTCACTAATACATCTACAGGAGCAAATTCGTACTTATGGGATTTTGGAAATTCAAGTTCTTCTACACAAACTAACCCAACGCAGGTTTACACAAATCCTGTTCCTGTTAATCAGAGTTATCTTATAAGTCTTATTTCTGTAAATAGTAATGGTTGTAAGGATACATTAAAGGTTCCATTAGTTGTTCACCCGCAGCCTATATTCTTTATTTCCGCATTACCTGATAGCGGATGTACACCTTTAAAAGTGTTCTTCCCTCCTATTGTAGGAGTTGCACAATATCAATGGACCTATGGTGATGGCAATACAGCAAGCACCGGAAGTGTATCAAATACATTTATTAATTCAACATCTTTAAATAAAACATTTACCGTTCAGTTGGTGGCAAAAGATAGTTATGGTTGCCCTGATACGGCTACGCGAATTATAAAAGTATTTCCAAAACCTTCTGCCTTTTTTAAAGCAGATCCTTTAACTGTATTTGTCCCCAATCAGGCCACGCAGTGTTATAACCTTTCAACAGGAGCCGTATCGTATAAATGGACCTTTGGAGACGGTGGCACATCAACTGATGTTGAACCTTCGCATACCTATATACAACCCGGAGAATATCAAATTACTTTAATTGCCACAAGTGAAAAATTTTGCAGAGATACTTTTGATCTTGGATCAAAAATATTAGCACTCGAAGAAACATTTGTTCAGGTGCCAAACGCCTTTACCCCAAATTCAGGTGGCTCGCCGGGAAGTGCATACGACCCTTTGGATAAGAGCAATGATATTTTTCATCCCAACATTAGAGGTGTAGAAAAATATGTATTAAGCATTTACTCTCGCTGGGGCGAATTATTATTTGAAACCAAAAACCCGGCCGAGGGTTGGGATGGTTATTACAAAGGAAAAATGTGTACACAGGATGTGTACGTATGGAAGATCACCGCTGCATTTATTGATGGAAAAACCTTTAATAAAACGGGTGACGTGTTACTGTTAAAATAGTTTTATGTTGAAGAGGAATTATATTTTATTTGTTTTACTACTTTCAGGCACATTTTTGTTTGCGCAGAGTAAAGAAAATAAAAAACATGTAAAAGAATTATTAAAAGAAGCGCAATTAAGCTTTGATATTGAAGACCATTTAAATGCCTGGAATTCTTACAGGCGCGTATTATTGCTTGATCCAAAGAATGAAAAGGCAGGCGTTAACAGTGCAATTTCTTTTTTCAAGTTAAGCTATAGTTTAGACAGCGCGCAGTTTTTTATTCCAAGCCTTAGCGCTTCAACTTTGGTAGATGCAAAATATTATCTCGCTAAAATTAAACATCAACAAAAAAGTTTTGATGAAGCTATTCAGTTACTGAATGATTATAATAAACAAAGTCCTAAAAAACGTTTGCACACGATTGAAGAAACAAATTATATGATCGGTGTTTGTGAATCGGCAAAAGCATTTATAAATAAACCTCACCGCTCTATCATTAAAAACATGGGGCCTGAGATAAACTCAGTTTATGCAGATTATGTACCTGTTGTTGTGCCCGACGAGAATACGATTTATTTTACTTCAAGACGCGAAGGAAGTTCAAATAACAAAAAAGATGTTTACGGCAATTATTATGAAGATGTATATGTTTCAATAAAAGAAAAAGGAAACTGGACAAAAGCTGAAAATGTTAAAGCTCCTATTAATTCGGAAACAAACGATGCCTGTGTTGCTATCAGTCCTGACGGGCAAAGCATGATCGTTTACAGAACCTCTGCCGACCAGGTTACAGGTGATCTTTATATTACAAAATTGGGAAGTGATAATAAATGGGAGCCTTTGCAAAAAATGGCAAAAGAGATAAATTCACAGTTTGTTGAAACAAGTGCTTGTTTTAGTAACGATACAAGTCAGTTATATTTTAGTAGTAACCGTCCCGGGGGTTACGGAGGTAAAGATATTTACCGTATAAAAAAATTGCCTAATGGCCGCTGGGCTTTACCTTTTAACCTTGGGCCAAATATTAATACTTTATATGATGAGGATAGCCCTTATTTGCATCCTGACCAGGTAACCATGTATTACAGCAGTAAAGGCCATAACACTATGGGCGAATACGATGTTTTTAAAAGTGTTTTAGATCCAGAGTCTAACCAATTTTCAAAAGCAGAAAATTTAGGATATCCCATAAACAATGTAGGTAATGATATCTTTTTTGTTTTGAGCGTAGATGGCCAGCGCGGGTATTATTCATCATTAAAAGAAGAAACAATTGGTAGCAATGATATTTATCAAATTGATACACGCTTTGGTGACAACGATCTGAAAGTAAAACACGGTGTGGCATTTAAAGACGAAACACCTGCTAAAGTAAAGATCACATTGTTGGATAATGAAGGAAATGCTGTGAACGGGACTTATAATTCAAATCCAAAAACAGGAAAATTTATTTTAGTGATGAACCCATTAAAATCATATAAAGCAATTATTGAAGCAGAAGGTTATACTACTTTGGTTGTTGATATTGATCCTTTGGCTTTTGAAAAAGTAGATAAAGACCTGGAGTTTAAAATCGTAAAAAAATAATGTTAAAGAGAATTTGTACCATATTATTAATTATTGTTTCATTAACCGAATTTAAAGCGCAGGATCCGCAGTTCACGCAATTTTATGCGGCGCCTATGTTCTTAAATCCGGCATTTACGGGTTTAACTTATGAGCATCGTTTCGCTGCCAATTACCGAAATCAATGGCCCGGTATTAAAACCGCTTACAATACTTATATGGCTTCTTACGATTATAATGTAAGCAACATTAACAGCGGTATCGGTGGTTTTGTTTTGCAGGATCATGCAGGAACTTCTAATTTGGTTACAACAATGGGTGGTGTAAATTATGCCTACCGTGTTAAGTTAGGTAAATATTCTGAAGCGCGTGGTGGTATTTCATTAGTAATGAACCAAAAGAAAATCGATAATTCAAGACTCATTTTTAATGACCAGTTTGTTACAGGTTCTTCTATTTCGCAGGATGCTCTATCAGCGGATAAGATAAGCTATTTTGATATAGGGATGGGTGGCTTATTTAACTCCACCAATTACTGGTTTGGCTTCGCCGCAAGACATGTTAATCAACCCAACGCCAGTATGGTTGGTAATATTGAAGCCTTGCCTATTTCAGGAAGTATACATGGTGGTTACCGTTTTATTATTAGTGCAAGAGGTTCGGGTAAAACAAAATTAGAAGAGTTTATTAGTGCGAGTGTAAACATTAGAGGAGAACAAAAATACGGACAGTTGGATATTGGCGCTTATTACTTTAAATCATTCGTTAATGTAGGTTTGTGGTACCGCGGTTTGCCATTTAAAACGTACAAGCCGGGTTATTCAAGCCGTGAGAGTATGGCTTTGCTTGTTGGTCTTGAAGTTCCTGATAAAAATTTTAGAGTTGGTTATAGTTACGATGCTACCATTTCCAGCTTAAAAATAAATAATACACAAGGCGCGCATGAAGTTTCTATTGTTTATGAAATTGCTTCAAAGCGTAAGCGTAACCGCAAAGTGTTAGTAAGCTGTCCTAAATTTTAATTTCAAAATTTATTTTAATGATCGATCTAAAATCTTCAAAAGGCAAATTGGCTTTTAAAAAAACGTTGAAAGCAGAATGTATTAAGTTAATAGAACAGCGTATTAAAAATGCGAAAGCAGCAATTGATAATGCGCAGGAAGCCGCTAATAGCAACGATAAAAGCACTGCGGGAGATAAGTATGAAACATCGCGTGCTATGGGACAATTAGACAGCGATATGAATGCCAAACAATTGTTTGAAGCAGAACAGGAACTGGCAGCTCTTGAAAAAATTGATGTTTCATCGGCCAGCGATGAAATAAAAGTTGGTTCTGTTTTTGAAATGTCGGGCCTTTTGTTTTTTATTGCAATTGGTTTGGGTCCTGTTAAAATTGAAGATAAACGTGTAATGGTTGTTTCGTCTAAATCGCCTTTCTATGAAAACATTAAAGGCATGCATGCAGGAGATACCTTTGAGTTTCAGGATAAGATGGATGAGATAGTGATGGTGATTTGATATTTGGCATCATGTTTGTTTATTACAGACATGAAGAAAATATTTATACTTACTTTCCTAATAACAAGCTTGTTTAGTACCCGATCACAAACTTATTACACAAGTACAGTTCAAATTATAAATCCGCCTCCGTGCACCCTTTGTTGTAATGGTTCTATTTCTGTTACAGTAAATTCTCCAAACTGTGCAGGCGGGCCAATTAGTATTGGTTTAATGTCTCCTTCAACAGGAACAATTGTGCAATGGAATGCTCCTATGATAAACTTATGTAATGGAATTTATACAGTAGTAGTAAACGACTTTAGCGGGCCTCCATGCAATATGTGGTTAGTTTGTACGCCTTTTTATCCGATTACAACTGATATAAAAGAAAAGAAAGATGAAGTGTTTAATAAAATATTACTTTTTCCAAACCCTGTAAATGATCTATTAAGTGTAGATCTTAACACTGATAACAATTTTGAAAAATTACAAGTAGTAAATAATATTGGTGAATTAATAATAGAAAAGTATATTGATCTTAATGATAAAACTCTTTTAATACCCACAAATGATCTTCCTGAAGGATTGTATTTACTAAAGCTTGTAGTCCCCAATCAGAAAGATAGCTACAAACGATTTATTATAAAGAAGTAAATACTAAATCGTTATGTGATTTAATTGCTTAGCTTTTTCAAAACTTCTATCGTTCTCTCCAGCATTGCATCATCAAAATCCAAATGAGTTACCATGCGAATGGTGTGTTTGCCAAACATAGATACTTTGATACCATTATCAGATAATTTTTTCTCAAAAGCTTCGCCAGTAATTATTTCTGACTTTAAATTAAAAATAACAATATTGGTGTAAACAGGTAGAACTGATTCTATATATTGCAAATTACTTAGCTCATGTCCTATTTTTTTTGCCCGGGCGTGATCTTCTTTTAAACGGGTAATATTATTCTTTAAAGCATATAAACCCGCAGCGGCTAATATTCCCGCCTGGCGCATGCCACCGCCAAATACTTTACGGATCTTGCGGGCATGTTTAATAAAGTCTTTTTCGCCTAATAATAAAGAGCCAATTGGTGCGCCTAAGCCTTTTGAAAGACAAATGGAAATAGAATCAAAATACTTTCCTGTTTCTTGTGCAGAATCATTTGATTCTACCAAAGCATTAAAAATACGCGCTCCATCTAAATGTAATTTTAAATTATTTTTTTTACAGAGTTCTGCAATTGGTTTTATTTGTTCAATGGTGTAATAGCTTCCTCCTGCCTTGTTTACTGTATTTTCAAGAGATACGAGACTTGTGCGTGTCAACCAGTCAAAATCTAAATTTATGTTTGATTCAATTAATTGCGCTGATAACCTTCCTTCGTTACCTGTTAATAATTTTGCCTGCACACCTGAATTAAAAGAAATACCGCCACCTTCATAATTATAAATATGTGAATTCACATCACATAATAATTCATCACCGGGTTGAGTGTGCACTTTGATAGCAATTTGGTTGGTCATGGTACCACTCGGACAAAACAAAGCCGCTTCTTTACCAAATAACTTTGCTGAGTAATTCTCAATTTCAATAATTGTTGGATCTTCTTTAAACACATCATCCCCCACTTCTGCTTTAAACATGGCATCCAACATGGCTTTTGATGGTTTGGTAACAGTATCGCTTCTCAGGTCAATTATATTCATGTTTATTTTTTTCGTTCTTAAGATTAATTCTTCCTAAATTAAGTGCAATATAAAAGTTAAAGAAATGAGAGGCGTATACTCCACTGCTTTTATTAAGGTCTTTAATAAATAAATGCCAATTCATGCCGGCTGATATTTCCTTTATAAGCATATATTCTATATTAAAAGCTATACCAATTTTATGAAGGATATCGTTTTTTGACTTTTCGGTAATATCATAATATTTTGTAACTATGGTATCACCTTTAAAAAGTGAATCTTTATGGGAAATATAATACTTTTTGCTCGTGATAAAAGTTGGAGAAAAATCTAAACCTACTCCACCATTAAATCTTTTTACGTGATATTTGTACCCACCGGTGAACCAAAAATTATTACTGTAAATATTACTAATGCTATCAACATTAGAGAAATTATATTTTCTCCAACGATATGGCGATCGGGGTACTATCATTGTTGCCATACCAATTTCCAAATAAGCCGATCGGTCTTTCTTGAATTTATAATCGAGTTGCCCATTTAACCCGAATGGAGAAGCACCACCGTTTAAAGTATTATATATGCTGTTATGATAAGCGTTTAAATAACTCCAGCCTAACTTTATTGTAAGACCTTCGCCATCATTAATAGTTGAAGGTAAATGACGCGTATAAATAATTTTTTGTTTGGCAGTATCGTAACTAAAATAATTGTTTGGATGATATCTGAACTTGTTTGGAAAGAACATATCCACACCATATCCAAAAACCCCGAAAGGATAAATATTTCCAAGAGTAAAAGCCGGACTTAATTCGCTTGGCAATCTGAATTTTACAATAGAAGAATCTCTTAATTTAAATTCTAAAGGCAAGGGATTTGCATTACGCTTTACCAGGTATGCAGGCATTGAATCAAGATCGGGTACTTTTGTACTATTTGCAACTTTAGAAAGTTTAATCGTAGAGTCGCAGTAAATATGAATGGTCTGAAATTTTTTATTTACTATTAAGGCACATGAAGGAAAAAGAAATGGAATTAAAAAAATAAAGTAATAAAATATTTTTTTCTCTTTCCTCATGTTCTTAATATTTCCAGAGCTTAATTAATTTTTGTTTGAACCTTTCTTTTGGTAAGAAGTTATGTTCAAGATCTACATTCATTGGTACAGGTGTATCTAAACTGCCTTCGCGCATTACAGGCGCATCTAAATAATCAAAACAATTTTCAGTAATTAGTGAGGCTATCTCCCCTGCAATACCGCCAGTCAGTGTATCTTCATGCATCACAATTACTTTACCCGTTTTTTTAACGGAAGCATAAATTGTTTCAACATCCAATGGCGCTAAGGTTCTAAGATCAACCAAATCTGCATTCAGATCAGGATTTTCATTCAATGTTTCAAGGGCCCAATGTACACCTAAGCCATAAGTTACAATGGTAAGGTCATTTCCTTCTTTTACCAATCTTGCTTTGCCAAAAGGAATGGTATAATGCTCATCCGGCACATCTTCGTTAATGCTTCTGTATAGGGCTTTGTGCTCAAAGAACATAACAGGGTTTGGATCATCAAATGCTGTTAACAATAATCCTTTTGCATCTGACGGAAAAGCAGGATAAGCAATTTTTAAGCCCGGCGTTTTAAAGAACCATGCTTCATTACTTTGACTATGAAAAGGACCTGCTGCAACAGCAGCGCCGGTTGGCATGCGTACCACCACATCGGCATGTTGGCCCCAGCGGTAATGACTTTTAGCTAAATTATTAATAATCTGTGTCATTCCTTCGCTTACAAAATCAGCAAACTGCATTTCAACCATTGCTTTGTGACCATTGATAGACAGACCAAAACCTGTTCCTAAAATTGCGCTTTCGCACAATGGCGTATTTCTTACTCTGCCTTTTCCAAATTCTTCAACAAAACCTTCGGTAATTTTAAATACCCCACCATAATCAGCTATATCCTGTCCCATTAAAACAAGGTTAGAATGTTTTTGCATGGCAAGCTTTAAACCGTTACTAATAGCATCAATTAAACGCATATTGGTTTTGGTGCCACTGGTTGGTGTTGTATCCGAAACAGAAAATGGTTTAAATAATTCTTTTAATTCTTTTTCGGTATCGGGTTTTGGATTTTGTTCTGCAAAGGCAATTTCCAAACCTTTTTCAATTTCCTGTTTTATTTCTGCTCTTGTTCTTTCTATTAATTCTTCTGTTAAAACTCCTTCACTTATCAAAAATTTCTCAAATGCATTTACAGGATCTTTCCTTCCCCACACATCAAATAATTCTTTAGGTACATATTTTGTACCGCTTGCCTCTTCATGCCCGCGCATACGGAATGTAACACACTCTAAAATTACAGGCCTTGGGTTATCACGCATACTTTCAGATAAGGTTTTAATAGTTTCATAAACCTTTAAAACATTATTGCCGTCGATGCTTACACCTTCAATACCATAACCAATTGCTTTATCGGCAAACGATTTACATCTGAATTGTTCGTTACTTGGTGTACTAAGCCCGTAACCGTTATTTTCAATTACAAAAATAACCGGCAGATCCCAAACGGCAGCAGTATTAATACTTTCATGAAAATCGCCTTCGCTTGCTCCACCATCACCACTAAACACTACGGTTACTTTTTTTTCTTTTCGTAATTTGCTTGCCAGCGCAATACCATCAGCCACACCTAATTGCGGGCCAAGATGTGAGATCATGCCCACAATTTTGTATTCGTTGGTGCCAAAGTGAAATGAGCGATCGCGGCCCTGTGTAAAACCACCCGGCTTGCCCTGAAATTGTGAGAATAAACGATTTAAAGGAATTTGGCGGGTAGTAAACACACCTAAATTACGGTGCATTGGTAAAATATATTCGTCTTTTTCTAAAGCAGAAGCTACACCAACAGAGATTGCTTCCTGCCCTATGCCGCTAAACCATTTTGCAATTTTTCCCTGGCGAAGAAGTAATAGCATTTTTTCTTCGATCATACGGGGTTTTAAAATATTTACATAAAGCTCTAACAAAGTACCGTCTTTATGTTTTTTGCGGTCAAATTTAACAGGCATTTCGGCGGTGATCATGATTGTATGTTTTATTCTTTAGTTTTTTTATTTAATAATACATTGAAACCAAATCCAATGTTAAACCAGTTCATATTAGCCCGGTTGCGAGTATCCTTTACTTCCTGGAAATGATTAAAACGCGGGGCTTTAGGATCGAATCTGTAAAATAAAGTTGTGTAGCTAAACATCAGAGAAAAACTCAATAATTTATCTACCTGAAAGTTAACGGCAAATTCGGGCTGAACAAATGGCGCTGAAAAATCCTGGATCACATATGGGCGGTTAGCCAAACTTGTATCTGCATTTACGTTAAAGTAATTATTTAACATCATACCCGAATTTAAGGCAAAAGTTACATAACCTTTATCTGAAAAGAATTTATCATATCCTAATTTAATAAAAGGGCTGTTCATCATTAATCGTGTATTGTAAGGAACATCGGCGTTGAAATATTTAAACTTTAAAAATTTATTATTCTGAAACTGGGAGTTCTGAAAGCCCACGCCCACAAAAAAATTACTGAACAACCTTAGATTTACAGATAAATTGCCCTCGTAAAGCCCCGCAAAACAAGTACGAAACGATTGGCTGCCAATTACCCTTGGAATACCAATATTACCTCTTATCGTTACCAAAGCATTCTCCTGCCCTTCTTTTTGAGCAAAACCACAAAGGCAATAAAGCAGCGCAAATACGATTAATGATCTTTTCATTTTAAACAATAAATATAGAGCTTTTTAACCAAGCTAAAATACTAAAAAACCTTAGTTATTAACGCTTTTAGGCTTATTAATAGTGTATTGCGTTGGTAATTATTTTAAACAAATTGTAAAACAAATAGTAATTTATAGCTCTTAAAAAGTATGCAAATTTTTATAAGGTCATATTTGTTTTTGTTAGTATTCTGCTTTAAAGGCTATTATTGTCAAACGCAACTTCAAACCAAACGAACCAATTATTTATCAGACAATAAAAAGCAATCTGTATTGGATACAGTGGTAGAGCATGCGATGGTTGATTTTATGGAGAATCCTCAAAATTGCGGGTTTAGCATTGGCATAATAAAAGATACTTCGGTTTATTTTTACAATTATGGTGAAACAAAGCGAGATAATAGAACACTTCCAAAACAAAATACCATTTATGAGCTGGGTTCGGTAAGCAAAACATTTTGTGGTATATTGCTTGGCTACGCTATTAGTGAGGGGAAAATAAAATTAAATGATGACATAAGAAAATATTTACAGGGTGAATACCCTAACCTTAAAACCAATAAACATATAATAGAAATAAAACATCTTGCCAATCATAGTAGTGGGCTTCCGAATGTGCCGGCAGATCTTAAAATGCAGGCCGGATATGATTCGTTAAATCCATATAAAAATTACACTAAAGAAAATTTATTTGCTTACCTGAAAACAATTAAACTTGAAAGTGAACCGGGGCAGCTATGTGAATACTCTAATACCGGTATGGCATTATTAGGACTTATTTTAGAAAAAGTATACAACAAACCGTTTGAAGAACTGGTAAAAGAAAAGATCTGTTTTTTAAACAATATGAATAATACAGCCATTAATTTAGACTCATACCAATTACCGAATTTTTGTGAAGGTTACAATAATAATGGAAACCAGGCACCTCATTGGGAACTTGGTGCCTTTATTGCTGCCGGCGGCATAAGATCTTGCACCAATGATATGGTTAACTATTTGCGTTACAACATGACCGAAAAAGATGAGGCCCTAAAAATGTCGCATACCTCTACGATCAATAAAAGCTCAAATATTGCATTAGGCTGGCATATTGTTAATACAAAATACAATAATGAATTAGTGTGGCACAATGGCGCTACTTATGGGTTTAGCAGTTTTTGTGGCTTTATAAAAACAAAAAATGTTGGCATTGTTATTCTTTCAAATACATCTACCAACATTGATTTTATAGCACTTTCAATTTTAAAATACCTTCAAAAATAAGGTATTGAATATTATTCCAGCTTATATATCTCCATAATATTTTCCAGGATCTTAGGAAAATCTATTTTAAGATCAATTAATTTTCCCGTATGAATATCAAATACCCAGCCATGAACCATCAAGCCTCTTTCTTTATAGGCCTGTTGAACTGCAGCAGTTTTAATTAAGTTTACACATTGTTCCTGCACATTTAATTCTACCAAACGGTTGTAACGCGCATCTTCGTTGGCTATTTTATTTAGCTCATCTTTATGTAAACGGTAAACATCTCTTATACTTCTTAACCATGGATTTAAAATTCCCATATCAGTAGCCTGCATAGCGGCCTTAACGCCACCACAACTATAATGGCCGCAAACTACTACATGATTTACTTTTAAGTGTCTTACGCCATAGTTTATTACCGACATAACATTCAAATCAACGTTGTTTACCATGTTGGCAATATTCCTATGTACAAAAGCTTCACCCGGCCCTAGTCCCATTAAGTCTTCAGCTGTAACACGACTATCTGAGCAACCAATATATAAATATTCCGGTTTTTGGCCTTTGTTAAGGTTTGTAAAATAATCCTTATCAAGCGATAATTTTTCCTGAACCCATTTTTCGTTATTCTTGAATATATTTTTTATATCTGACATAAAATAGTTTTAAAATTTAAAAGTACTCTTTTTAAAAAGAAACAAAAATATTTTTTGATGCAATCTTTACAATAATTATAAGTTATTTTTAACTTTTATATAGTTATGCCATTACCAAAATTTATACGTCAATTTTTTAAAGAAAAAAGGATGCTGAACTTTTATAGTAAGTTTATTGATCCTAACGATCTTTGTTTTGATGTAGGTGCAAATATTGGCGAAAGAACTGAATTTTTTTATAAACTAGGTGCAAAAGTTATAACACTTGAGCCGCAAAGCAGTTGTTACAAGGTTTTACAAAACAAATTTTCTGAAAATAAAAATATTACCGTATTGCCTTTTGCTTTAGGAAGGATTGAAAAGGAGGATGAACTGCTTATTTGCGATGAAACAACCGAATGTTCTACACTTTCACAGAATTTTGTTTCGGTATATTCAAATTATTCGAACTTGCATTGGCAAAAAAAAGAAAAGGTACTGGTAACAACACTTGATAAATTGATTGAAAAGTACGGATCGCCAAAATTTATAAAACTGGATGTTGAGGGTTATGAATCGGAAGTTTTGGCGGGACTAAACAATAAAGTGAAATATATTGCTTTTGAATTTAATCGGCCATTAATAAGCGACACGATCCTATGTCTTGAACGACTTAAGGAAATAGGAAATTGCCGGTGTAATTTTATTAAATATGAGTTTATGGAACTTGTATTAATTGATTGGATACCAATTAAAGAGTTTACCGAAAATCTGACTCAGCTGATAGGTGAAGAGGTTCTTACAGGCGAAATATTTATTGAGTTTACTTAATTTTTATCTTTCCGCTTTTATACAGATCAAGTGCCTGTTTTAAAATAAGGCGAATGGTTTTTACCGGCAGATCTTCAGAGGATCGAACAGCATGATCTTCATACGTGAACGTTTTTCCTGAATAAGCTCTTTATGATCGATATGTTTTCCTTCAACTATTCCAATATAAGGCAATCCTGTATTCTTCTGAGTCCATAAATAGCAAAACATTTTTCCTTTATAACAAAAAAACGGCATGCCATATTTTAAGGTATGAGTAATATCCTTATCATCCGAAATAATAATATCACGCAAAACCAGTAAGCAACTTTTTACAGGTTCTTCTTTTTTTAAATAAAAATTATCAAGCTCACTCAACATGCATTTAAAGATAGTTTTTTTATTTTACAGGCTCTCTTAAAATTGTTTTTAGTTTAGCGGGCTCTGTTTTTCTAAAATCAGATAAATAGATCTCGTGGTGAAGGCCATTCTTTAAAAACTTATTTTCTTTTATAAATTCTGTCATAACCAGCAATGTTTCCGGTTCTTTATCGAATGGGCCAACATGCAGCATTTGCACAACCTTGCCTTCTTTCATTTTAAATAATTCGATCAGTTTTGCTTTTTGGATCCATTTTTTTTCAAGCACTATTTTTATTGCTGAATCAATGTCTGCTTTGCTCACAAATTCTGGCAACCGAATTAACAAGCGGTACTCCCACTCGCTTCTTGGTATTAATTTTGGTGAATCAGAAATAGAAATGTTTTTATATTTTTTATCATCAAACCACCATAAACCTTCCAGCTTTGCCACAACAAAATCTTTATTTAGTGCTTTAAAAGAAAATTTTATGGTGTAAGCAACCGAATATAGCGCTTCAATATTTTCGGCAAATAGTTTATCTGATGGATCTCCTTTTCCTGTAATGGAAAGGTACTGAGCGGTGTCTATTGTTACTGTTTCAGGCTTTGTTTTAGCTGTATAATATTTTTTATACTCTTTAGTAAGATCTAACTTTTCCATATTTAAAGCATTAAAAAAGCAGATGCCAATTTCTCAGCATCTGCATCGTTTCTTATTCAAAAATTATTTTCATCGGCACTTGGCCCATAAGTTCCCGGGATGGGAACATTTAATAAACGTAAGAATACGCCTAACTGTGCTCTATGGTGTATAACCTGCGAAAGCGCGTGGCGAATGGTTTCCGCTTTACTATCTTGGCTATAAATTGCTTCACCGTTACTTAAGGTCCAGGTTTCGTTTAATTTACTTTCATTTTTTGCAACAAGGTACTCTTTTCCTTCTGCCAAAGATCTTTCGAACAGATCAAGAAGTTCTTTGGTATTATTTATTACTTCAGGGTTGTAAGGAGCTGTTGCAAAATCAAGTCCTTCGGTTGTAAGGGCTAATTTTATCCAGGTTGGTAATTCTGCAATATGAGTGGCAAGACTTCTAATACTCATGCTTTTTGGATGTGGTTTCCAGTCATATTTATCATTTGGTACAATTGAAAGCATTTTTTTTGTTGTTTTGCTTTCTTCTTCTAGTTCCTTAAGGAATACATTGATCATTGTCATATTTTTTAGTTTTAATTGGTTTACAATACAAAGTAAGTTTTGGTAAGTGACAGCCTTATGTCAGCAGTAAAAAATAATTTTATTTTAAGGCGATAAAAATTTCAACTTCCGCATTTTCAGGGTCCTGTGCTTTTGGTCCGTAGATCTCAAAATCTGCAGTAAAAGCTCTGTCAATAGGCGAATTCCAGATCTTTAACCACTCGTTATATACAATTCCATCTGAGAGTTTTCCTTGCGCAATAAATGGTGTGTAATTTGTGGTATTGATCTTTTTTCCGATCATTCCTTCCGGTATATTGTTTAAGCTATCTACTTTAAATCCCAGAATGGTTGTATAGGGTTGTGTGTGATCTTTTACATAATCTGTGTAAATACAATACATTTCAGCTCCTACTTTATTAGGGATTTTCTCTGAAATATTTTCTGCAAAAAATTTATTCCATAATAAAGGAATGTCTTTGGCGGCCTGGCCATTCTCGTTGGTAGTTCTTACTGAGATACCAATTACATTAAATTCTGTGATTTTTTGGGTTTTCATAGTTATTCGTTTTTAAATTATAAAACAAAGTAACTATGGCTATGTGACAAGGGTATGTCAGCAGTAAAAAATTATTTTTTTGAAATGGCTAAAGCTATTTTTTTGATGTTATCTTTTAGAGTTTGTGGAGTAATAATATCGGCTGAATCGCCAAACATCATGTACCAGCGGGCAAAGCCTTCGAGCGAACAGGTTAAAAAGGTCATTTCTATTTTATCGCCCATTTCTTTTTGTGAAACGAAGCCATTATAATATTTTTGATCGCCAAGATAGCTTATAACATTTTTTTTCACCGTCATTACAACTGTAAACAATTCTTTTTCTTTAGAGATCTGTTTTAAGAACGTTTTTAAAGAAGGGTGCACTTTACTAAATTTAGTTTCTGTGACCTTAATACCGGAAACCCTGTCTATTCTAAAGTTACGATAATCGTTTCTTAGTTGACAAAAGCCAATTAAATACCATTTGTTGCCCTGGTAATAAATACCACATGGCTCAATATTACGCTTAGTATCTTTTTGATTATGGTTAGCAAAATAATTTATAGAAATAATGTTTTTTAGCGAAATGCTTTGTAAGATCGTTTGAATATGGTTGTTTTCTTCGCCTTTTGGTAAATAAGGATTATCTATTACCTGTATGTGGTCTTCAATATTTTCGAGATAATCTTTTTCGTTATTTCTAAGCACCGATCGTACTTTGAACATAGCCGATGTGTAAGCGGTTTTTGTGGAAGTATCGGTTAACTTTTCCACTAATTTTTCAGCTGTTAAAAAAGCTGTAGCTTCTTCTAAAGTAAACATAACGGGTGGCAGTTTATAGCCATCCATGATCGAATAACCAACACCTGCTTCACCAATTAAAGGTATGCCGGCTTCTTCCAATGTTCTTATATCGCGATAAACAGTACGCAAACTTATTTCAAAACGCGAAGCAATATCCTGTGCTTTAACAACCCGTTTAGATTGTAATTGAATTAATATATTCGAGACCCTGTCAATTCTATTCATGGCCTGTTAATTTTGAAAATGAGAAAATTAATTTTTTAACCTGTTCTAAGGTTTCATTATCCGTTATCACCGCATCAGAATTAATTTTTGTTTTCGCAAAAGAAATTAAAAGCTGTGTATCATTAGTAATATTACCTTCAATTATTTTAAGTGTTTCTAATAAAGAAGCATGTGCTTTTTCTCCCATTGATGATGCAGTGATCAAAGCAACCGGTTTTTTTGAGAACTCGGCAGAAGAAACTGTCCAGTCGATAGCATTTTTTAAAGTGCCTGGTACACCCATGGCATATTCGGGTGTGCAGATCAAAATGCCATCCACCTGTTTTAATTTTTTTCTAAAGACTGAAACACTTTGAGGTGCCGGATCGATATCAAGATCCGGATTAAATTGTGGAAGTCCTGCGATCTCATTAAAGATCTCTATCTCAAAAATTTCTTTTGAGAGTTTTTGAATGGCATAAATAAGGTTTAAGTTGGTAGACTTTTCCCGTGAGCTTCCTGAAATTGCCAATATCTTCTTTTTGATCATAATATCTGGTTAAAGATACTATGTTTCAATCAGAAGACAAAAGCAAAAAAAATAAACAAGTACGCTATTAGTAAATAATTAACTTTTGTGTTGATACGGAATTGTTTGCAGAAGTAATTTTTACAATATAAATTCCTTTTGCCAAACTATTTGTATTAATTGTTAATGATCTTGAATTAAAAGAAATTGATCTTATAATTTCTTTTCCATCCATAGCAATAATTGATACGTTGTTATTATTTATTGGTGCCAAATTTTCAATTAAAATGGTTTCGGCTAGTGAATTATAAAAAATGTGGTAATCAGAACTTACATTTTTATTTTCTTTGATACCAACGTAATCTAAAAGCTCAAATGATAAAACGCCTCCGGTTGTTGAAGGATACATCGTTGAATTTGTATGGTTTTGCTTATTTACCCTTATGCGTATGTTGTTATTGCTTGTTAAAGAGCTCGAAACAAAATAATTAAAAGAAAGATCTAAACCGATAATGTAGGAATGAATTGGTTTGTTTGAAAATGGAACATCATAAACCAATGAATCGTGATTAAAAGCAGGATCATCACCCGCAAATAAGATCGGATAATCTTTTACAACATCCTGATGATAAGAGCCGTAAAAATCAGAAACTACTACCCTGCCATTATCTTTGTTAAGTGATACAACATTTAAGGGTGAGGCTGAATTAGGTGCAGTTGCAACCAAATGCATAAAATGATCTTTTGCCTGGGCGCTTGAATTATTTACACGAATGGATTTACCAAATTTTGTAACGTTTTTAGTTAAGGGATATGCAGTATGTACATAGGCAGTTTTTTGTGCATTGGAATAAAAGCTGTAAGATGAATCGTTGCTTAATGTTGGTGTACCGTAAAAACTAAAGCCAAACCATTTTTTGTAAGTTGAATTGGTTGTTTTTACAACATCGTATACTGCCAATTTATTAATTCCGGGAATATAAAAGAATTGCCTTTGATTTTCGTTCACGTTATTAAATGTAACAGTGCCTCTTTTAAGATATATTGGTGTAGAGTTGCTCCACAGATATGAGTATTCATTATTAAGATCTCTGCGCACATTGGTACTATGTTCTGCATTTATATAATCATTAATTGCATACATTTCAAAATTATTCATCTTTTGTACATGAATACAGTTATGCATAGAGTCCATTCCTTCAATTCCTGAAGAAGTAAAAATATTTTTATCTACAAGCAGCCAACCGTTATCGTAAACAGAAAAATGTCCTGAGCCATTATGGGCATGATCGCCATATCTTCCTCCGGCCCTGTAGCTTACCCACTGACTGTTTGTGTTCCATCCGGTACGACGAATAAATTGGTCTGTTCCACTTGTATCCGTATATAAATAATTTGTTTGGTAAGCTGGTTGCGTTCTGTAATCAACGGGGGTAATTTCTTTATTTGAAAATAAAAATGGAAACCATCTGTAGGCTGTTACAGCAAAACTATTAAAAGGTACTGTTTCGTTAGCATAGAATAATGCCACCTGTCTTGATGTAGCGTCGTTAGAATAACTCGAAATAAGATCAGCTACCAGTCGGTGATATTCCCATAACTCTCCTGTTGATTCTCTTGCCCAATCACCTTCCGGTAGCATGTGTGTTAAATTTGGTAATGTTGCATATGGTAAAAATTTTATAGCGTCTTCATCGTAAGTTGTATTTACAAAATGATCGATATTGTTTTTTGAACCTGTTTTAAATATTGCTAATGCTTTTAAATAGTTTATGGCGTAACCTGCACCATAACCCCAGCCCTCGTTGGCATCACCATTTTTTAAACGTGTGTTTGCAAAGTTCATCAGGTATGGGCGAATAGAATCGGAAGTTTTTATGAATTTTTTAGCGTTAACCGAGTCTTCTGAATGTATGGCAAAGCCTAGATGAGTTAGGCCTGTGAAATGACCCATGGTGTAATTGTTTCCTTCAAAATAATAAGGACTGCCCCATATGCCATAAATATTTGGTTTTGTACGGATCCAGTTACCCCAATAAATTAAGCGTGTTCTTACATTGGTTCTGAATGGTTCAGGTAAATAAGTATATAACCAATCGTAAAGCATAGCTGTTTCGGCCATTGTACTACGCGATTCAAATCCTGAATCATAATACATTGAACTGTCTTTTGTATACTTAATAAAATATTCTTTAAAAATGCTTACTGCAGAATCGCGGTGCTGTGTATTGCCACTGGCATAAAAAGAAAGTGCTTTCATAATTGCATATTGCTGGCCTTCATACACTGTGCTCATTATTTGAGTAGAGTTTAATGAACTAATGGCGCTGATGCGGGTTTGCAGTTGTTGCCATTCTATTGTATTTGCTGCAGCACGACTTTGAAGCTTTAAGATTATAGAAGAATCTAATAAAACCCGTGGATGGAATTTTTTAACTGCAATAAACGATTGTGCTTGAGCAAAAGTAATCGTGATCAGAAAAGCTAAAATAAAGAGTAGTTTTTTATTCATAATACTTGTTTTTAGTTTTTATTATTCGGGCTTAACCGCACTTACTTTACCTGAAATTATTAAAAGGCAATTGGCTTTTATCTCTTCTGCTTTTATCTTATCAGTGGTCCAGCCCATTGGGTAATAGATCATTTTATTTGCATTGTCTTTTTCTACCAATAAAAATTCCGCTAAAAAGAAATCTCTTAATACTCCATTCGTTTTAATAACTTCAAAATAACGTTTTGTTTTGTTATTTTCAAATTTTGCTGTGAACAAGCTTTCCAAAGCTTTTCCCTTGTAAAGTGGACTTTTCTCAACTTTTATTTCGTTTGGGTTTGTTGTGTATTGTGATCTGCTGATGTTGCCGGCATCTAAAGTGGTGTATGCAAGGCAAAAAAATAAAACTATTTTTTTCATGGGTGAAAGGTTTAATACTTATTCTTTTACTATTTTTTTTGTGATCATTTTTTCTTCTGTTCCTATTCTGATAAAATATACGCCTTTTGGGTGTTGGCTCATATCAATTTCCAGATTAGAAGTTATTTTATTTGTGTAAACCAGAGAACCTAATAAATTGTATAGTTCAATTTGAGAGCCTTGTAAAGAAACAGCGAATTGAACATTTAGTTTATCATTAAATGGATTTGGAAAAACGGTGATATCTGAAAGATGTGAGCTATTCGGCTTTAGGCCTACATTTAATTCACTCAGTTTATGAATAAAAATATCCTGGCTGCCGCCAATGGATGTTTGATTAAAGACAGTTCCATTTGGGTCAAAATCTACGATACCGGTATAACCGCCTGTTGTGTAAACTGAATTTGTATTATAAACTGCAATTGCATTGGCAGCCTCAAAATTCTGATTGCCAAAACCTCTTACCCATAAAAAATTTCCTAAAGGATCGAGTTTTAAAATATAAATATCACTGCTGCCATTTGATGTTAAAGTGGTTGTATTTGCACCTGGATCGAAGTCTGTTACATTCTGAAAAATACCCGCTGTGTATACATTACCCTGAATATCCAATTGAATAGACAGCCCTTCGCATGTACTACCTCCTGAGTTGGTACACTTAGCCCAAACCAAATTACCGGATGAATTTAGCTTTAAGATAAACGCATCCAAAGCTGCACCGGCAACTAAATTAAAAACCCCTGCATCCGGATCAAAATCTGTAGTGCCTGTAAAGAAGCCCGTTAAATAGATATTATTTGATCCATCACTCGTAATTGAACGCCCCAGATCAGAACCCGTATTGCCAATGCGTTTTGCCCAAACAAAATTGCCTGAAGCGTCTAATTTAAAAATAAAAATTTCGTCACCACCTGCAGCCGTTAATGAATAGGTACCAGCACCCGGATCAAAGTCGGCAGTGTTTTGAAAATAGCCTGTAACATAGCAACTACCTGTTGCATCAACCGTAATTGATTCTCCATTGTCATAACCCGATTCGCCAATAGCTTTTGCCCAAACAAAATTACCAGTGGATGTTAGTTTTAATGCAAAAATATCGTTATTGCCTTGTCCTGTAAGTGAAGTAACTCCTGCACCGGGATCAAAATCGCTTGTGCCGCTAAATACACCTGTAGTAAATATATTGCCACTATTATCTATTGCTAAAGATTTTGGATCGGTATAAGAACTGCCAATATCTTTTACCCAGATAAAATTTCCCCCGGCATCCAGTCTTAAAATAAACATATCTGTACCCCCCGTGGCTGTTGCATTATTTACACCTGCACCCGGATCAAAATCTACCGTTCCTTGAAAACAACCTGCGATCAGAATATCACCGTTAGCATCAAGTTTTATTGCTTTTCCATATTCAGATCCTGATGCGCCAATATTTATTGCCCATATAAAATTTCCAAGCGCATCAAATTTAGTAACATAGCAATCAGGATTGCTTCCGGTAGATGTTAAAGTAAATACAACTGCACTTGGATCAAAATCTACTACATCAGAAAAAAAGCCTGTTGTATATACGTTGCCAGACCCATCAACGGTAATTGCATTACCTTGATCGTAGGCGGTGCCACCAACACTTTTTGCCCAATCTAAATTAACCTGGGCTTTTGTATTAATGGCTAAAACCACTAAAATACAAGCGCTTAAAAAAGATAATTGTTTTTTCATATCAAATAATTTTACTCTAAGTTGAAGATTAATGAACTGCGAATTTTAACTATTTAAACAAAGCCTTATTAAATGGAAATAGCGCAGAGATATTAAGAAGGAACGCAGATCTTAAGTTAAAGCAGGATATCGGTTAAACTATTCTCATAGGCGTAACGCTTAGCTTCAACCTTATTTTTAAAGATCTTTATTACTTCGTATTCACGAAATTCTTTTTTCTCATCTCTTATTACTTCTATAACAGGGTGTTGCTGAATAATTTCCTTGCTTACACAGGTATTGAGCAATGCAATTACCGGTTTAGTTATTGTGCCGGGTTTTTTTGTTAACGGAATTGTAATAACACGAATAATATGGCAATCTTCGTCCCGCATTTGTTTATTTTTTCATGATCGCATTTGCAACGGGATCAATATTTAACATGCCATAATTGAATGTGTGCTTAGAGTCATTATCCAATGTAAGAATAACTTTTTTTGCAAAAAAGCTTTTGGCAACTTCCACTTCTTTTATCCTTTCTCTTGGAATGACCACAAAATCTTCTGAACCCCATTTCACAAATAAAGCTTCTTCAATAAGGCCTTTTGATGATACGTCAAATTTTGCATCATATAATAAGCGTTTAGTAGTAACCGTTAATTTACCATTGTATTTTCCACCTTTTGGTGTTTCATATAATATGGTCCAGGTATCAACCACTTTTTCATCAGGTAACATTTCGTAATTCATTTTTTTAGGTTTTTAGCGATTTGTATTCAATATTTTTTTGAGATGATCTGTAATTATCTTAAATTTTTCTTTATCCTTTTCTTTTATTTCATTTTCGGAATTAATATCAATATTAAAAAGTAGCCTACCTCCTCTTCTTAACCTTAAAAGATAATAATCATGATCATCCGTTTGCTGTGTTCGTTTTTTTGTTTTAAGCTTATCTGCAGTATTTACCCGCAAAACATTTAATAACTCGGCAAGATCTGATTCTGATGGATTTAGTTTGTAAGTAGACAAGTTTCCTTCGGTAACGCTTACTGTACAATAAATAGTGTCAACTGAAAATTCATATTCCTTATAATTATCTTTTATACCATTGTATTCTTTATAGGTTAAAAAAATGGTGTATGTCCATTTATCGGGAATATAACTTTTTACATAAACCATATTGCAGAAAAGAAATATCAATACGGAAATGAGTATGCAGGTAATGATAATAGCTTTCATGCTACTTTTTAAGTTTAATTTCTCTTACACAATGAAATTCTTTCTCGGTAAAATATAATTTCCCATCTTTAGTAACGGTTAATGGTTTTGATCTGTCAGAACCTATACAGCCTTTACAATCTTCACCGTCCTTCATTTCAGTCATCGATCGATAATCACTATCTTTATGGCTATTGCAGCTGTTACCTGTGTAAACAAAGTGTATGCTCTTCACATCTGCGCTTACTTCGTGTATGCAACCTCTTTCTGTTCCGATCAAAAAATTACCATTATTAAGCAGGGCTAATTCATAAAAAACATCAATATCACGCACACCATGATTTTCTCCATCATCTATTTCATAAATACTTTTTGTATTCTTTATCAATTCATCAAAAGGTAAAGTGCTTACAACCCCATCTGGTGTAATTTTTCTTATTTTTTGAGGCCCATCAATAACATATAAATTATCCGATCTATCAATAACCATTGTTCTTGGATTCCAGAAGGTTGCTTTTTCCCCTGGCCCGTCTTTTACCTGTGTTTCATAAGTAAGCTGTGCATTTTTATTTCCGGCAAATGTGCTTACTGTTCCACCACTCAGTTTTCTGATACAACGGTTAGTGTTATCCAAAATAAATATTTCTCCTTTGCTATTTGATACAACCGACTTTACACCATCAAAATTGGCATCTCCAATTTCTCCATCTGTATAACCGGGATAATTTTTTGCTCTAAATACAGTTGTTACTTTTCCTTCTTTATTTATTTTGCGAATGTTATTTCTATCTTCTATCACATAAAAATACTTTGCACCATCGTACCAAATATAAAAAGGCTGATCAAAAGCTGCTTCTTTGCCTTCGCCATTTTTTGTATCACGATCGCCCGAACCTGCAAAAGTGCTTACCTCGCCAGCAGGTGTTATTTTACGTATGCGTTGATTGTTTTTATCTGCAACATACACATTACCATTCTCGTCTGATGTTATTCCTTCAGGATGTTGGAATAAAGCGTCTTTTCCTTTTTCATCTTTAAAGCCCATTTCATTTGTAGAACCTGATCCGGCAATAGTAACAATGATATTACCTGAACCATTAAAAGGGTCTTTTCCGGTAGCAAGTATTTTAGAACCATTTGAATTATCAGTGCTTACCGGATTACTTTGTGTACTGTTTACCGAAGAAGAATTTGAGATGGCATTATTTGCTTTATCTTTTAATTTGCCAAGATTTATTTGTGAATAAACCTGTAAAGAAGTACACAAAGCAAATGCTAAGCAAAATTTAATGTGTTTTGAATATAGCATGACTTAAGTTTTAGTTTTTTATTTTTTCACTTTGGCACCGTCAACAATAAAAACATAGTTAAAACCTGCTTTATCGCGTAATATATCGTGTGTATATTTTGCATCACCTTCCATCATTGGCCCATCAGCCTTAATGTATGCTGCACCATACTTTCCACCACCTGCATATGGTTGTATCAAATAACCACCATTTGCTTTATAATAACCGTCTGCATCTTTAAAGATGAAATAAAAACCTATGTTACCTACTTTAGCAGTTGGCAGACCATAAGAATCTTTTTCAATAAAAAAATCTCCTTGTTCTTTATTTGGCCCGTATGTTAACATGTGTACTTCGGTTACTTTTAAATAATTTTTGATCATTGCAAGGATCTGTGCATCTGTATAACCTGTATATCCTTTTTGAGAGGGTTTGTTAAAAATTACAGGTAACGGTAAGTTCTTTGCCATTTCAGCACCTTCGGCAAGTGCCATTTTATCTGCATTTTTAATTGCTGTTTCACCAACCGCCTGAAAAGAGGTCCATAAACCGCCAACTTGCGTACCGGTTAATCCTGTGTAATCAATTTCTAAGGGCCCAAAACCGCGTAAGCGAGCAAAAGATGAAGCATTGTTATTTTCTTCCAATTCAATTTCAAAACTTACTACTTTATTGGGTGCCTGATTGTTAGAAAATAAACTAAAATGAAAGCCCATATTAGAATCGTAAACATCTTTTGCATCAGCGGCAGTTGGCGTAACATCAAAATCAATGTAATTTTTATCTAATTCTGAAGGGCGAAGTTTTTTCTGGTGTGGTAAACCGGTTAAGCCCGGAAAATTCTGAACATTTACTTTAATGTATAACCAAGTTACATCATCCACCTTCATAAATTCTTTAAGAGGTTTATCTAAAGTAATACGGCCGTAAATTGGACTTCCTGCTTTAAATTTTGTTGCAACAACATGCGCGGGGTTTGAGAATGGTAAATTCGCAAATTCGATATTTGGTTTTTTACCAAGTTTCTTTTTATTTTCTGCTACCTGATTTTCATTGCCTGCTCTTTCAATTTGATCATACCAGCCATTAATGTCCAGTTTAGGGTCCGAATAATCGATCATAAATGGTCCGCTGATATTTTGATTTTCAACTTCCGATCCATTATCATCTAAAAAAGTGGCAATGATCTTCATTTTGCCTTTTTCTCCCTCTTCTATATAGGGATTAGATCTGGCTATTGCACCGGCAAAACTTGTCCGGTAAGAATCGCGTGATTTATTCATTGATGGCGCAATGTCAAAATCAACATAAGCGTTGTTAAGGTCTGCCGGGCTTAATATTTTTTCAGCTGCTCCAAAAACAGATTCTCCGTTTTTGTCATATTTTACTTTAAAAGTAATTTTAGCATCCCCTTCGCTATTATTTACTTTTAATTTTGCACTTGAAAAATAACCTTTAAAAAGATCTTTAAGAGGTTTATCAAATTTAATGCGCCCGTAGATATCATTACCGGCTTTAAAATCTGTCATTACTTTATTTGCTGAAGGGTCACCAATAAAGGGTTGATCAGAAAAGACAATACTTCCTTTTAATTCATCATCCTGGGCAAGCATGAAACTATTAAAGCTGAATAAACTTAAAATGGCAATTAGTAGTGAGGTTTTCATATAATTTGGTTTTATAATGTAAAGATTGTGAATTATAAAATTCGAAAATTTCAATTTTAACCTGCGCTTAAATTTCAGGAACTAACGTTGTGAAGTGTTATACTTTGGATAAATTGTTGGATAACGCTTCATTTCGCTTATTGAATCACTAATAGTAATGAAAAGTATAGTGCTGTCATCAGTTGGATAAGCCGGCGCATAAAGGTTAAAAAGAAAACGTAAACCGTATTCAGGATAAGTATAATTTACTTTTCGCGTGCTACCACCGCCATCGAAATGCGTGTTGTGTTTTCCCAATATATTTTCCACGTCCGAAGACCTTGAAAATGCATTTAAGCCCTTTGGCAATGAGCCTTTGTATTTTTTCGGTTCCATAATGATCTCATCCAGGTAAACATATTTTTTAAACTCTTCTATTTTTGATGGAAGGTCTTTTCTGTCAATAGTTCCACCTTCTTTAAAAACATATTTTAATTGTAAACCTTCATAATCATAATAAATAAAAACATCAGGGTTGTACCTGTTGTCTTCGCTATTTTCGGGATCTTTAGACGTTGAAAATTTATACTTTCCTAACTGTGTAATAAGGTTACGACTTGTATCACTTAATAATTTAGTGTTTATGTAAGAAAACAGACTGTTTCCATCAACTTTAAGATCAATCTTAGAGCTTGGTTGGCCAATATTTATCTCCTTTTCTTCAGGAGTGATTTTATTTAAACATGAGCATGAAATAAAAAGAAAGATGAGTGTAAATATTTTAATGAAATTCATTGTTTTTAATTTAAATTTCTAAAAAAATATGATCCAAAAAAGAAAATACTAATCAGGGCAACTAAGTGCAGAACTAACGCATGCAAATTAGAACCAACGTTTATATGATTTTACACTAATTGTGTAATCACAGCTTAATTATTTACATTTATAACACAAAATGAAGTGCTTTTTAAGATGTATTCTTTTTTTACTCCTTGTTTCTGATCTCAGAGCACAAGAAGATGTTGTGGCGTTAAAAAATATAATTGCCACCACCAAAGATGATTCTACCCGATTAGAAGCTTACTGGCTATTGGCAAAAACCTACAGGCCTATTGATCAAAGTATATCCCGGCAGTATATAGATACTATTCAAAAAAATATTAATGAGTATAAAAAAATAAACAAGAAACTTCTCCATTATCACCTTTTATATAAAGCTAATTCTTTAACAACACTTGCTAATATTGAATTACTAAACGATAATCTTGATGAAAGCATTAAAATTAATTTGCAATGCGCAAAAATGTACGAGCAATTAAATGATGAGCGTCTTCTATCAGTATCTTTAAGTAATGTAGGTGCTATTTTTGTGATTAGCGGTAAACTTCACGACGCAGTTATTTATCTTAAAAAGAGTATGATAATTACCAGGGATATATATAAGGCATACCCCGATAATAGTGCTATGCAAATATCAATGGCAGAGTCTTTTGTGAATCTTGGTGCAGTTTATTCAAAGCTTTCGAATACCGATTCAGTTTCGCGTGTGCCTTATGCCGATACTTCAATTTATTTTTATGAAAGCGCCCTACAACTTTATTTAAAAAACAAGGACGAAAATGGGATAGCTTTTTGTTATACCGGTATGGTAACAGGTTATAGAATGAAAAAGGATTTTAAAAGAGCTTTATTTTATGGCAATAGATCGCTTGAAATTTTCAGAAGACTTGGCGATGAAGCAGAAATGTCTCAAACTTATATAAACCTATCGGATATTTATTTTGATACAAGAAACTTTAACAAGGCATTGAAGTACGCCGATTCGGTTGAAATGATCTGTCTCAGGCACGATCTTTATGAGAATTTGTTATACATCTACGAAACAAAAATGTTATCATATGAAATACTTAAGGATGTAAAGAATCAATTGGCTTATTTTAAAAAATTCAGGCAATTAAAAGACTCATTAAATATTGTTAACAATACAGTATCTATTGAAGAATTAAAGACACAATACGAGACTGAGCGAAAAGGAAATGAGATCGTGAAGCTAAGCAAAGATAATAAGATACAGGAATTGCAATTAGAAAAGGCCTCAGAAACAAAAAACAGGTTAATTACTATTATTATTTCAATTGTGCTGGTGTTGTTATTACTTGCTTTGCTGATTTTCTTTTTAATGAGAACTGTTGCCGAGCGTAAAAGAGCTTATTTAAAATTACAGGAAAAAAATATTGAGATCCAGAATCAATCAGAAAAATTAAGTGAACAATCAAAAGTGCTTTCAAGGTATCAAAGCCAAATGAGTACCGACTTTATTTTTGCCGCGCTTGGATCTATAAAAGATCTTGTTGTAAATGACGAAACCGAAAAAACAGTTCAACAATTGCAGGTGTTTTCTAAATTAATGCGCGAAACCCTTAATAGCTCCGAAAAAGAGAATATTTCTCTTGAAACCGAAATTAAATATTTGCAAACCTATATTGGGTTTGAACAAAAAAGACTTAATAGCAAAATAAATTTTATTTTAGATCTGCCGGATGATACAGACGAGCTCTTACTACCTCCAATGATGTTACAACCACTTATAGAAAATATAATTAAACTCGCTGTTGAAAAAAAGATAAACAATTCTCAGATCGATCTTTTTATGTCAGCAGAAAAAGAGACCTTAAGAGTGAAAGTGAATTATCATATTGTTTTGCAACCTGATGATATTGCAATTTATAAGATAGAGCGAAGTCTTAATATTATACGTCATCGGATAGAAATGCTTTTTAATGCTTTAAAAAAAGAAATGCTTCCAAACTATTTTATTTCTAAACCAGCTTCAGAATTGGCACTAAAGCCGGAAATTGAATTTTGTTTGCCTTTAATTTATAAATATTAAAAGATTGAAATTTTTAAAAACATATTTTTTATCTTTTTTATTCTGTTTTTTACAGTTTTTGTGTTCTGCCCAACCTAATATTGATTCGTTGAAGCTGGCTATTTCTAATGCAAAGTCCGATACTACCCGTATTAAAACTTATAACCGCTTAGCTATAATTTATTCACGTAACGATGCTGAGTTGGCTAAATTATATGCAGACAGTGCATTAAATGAAATAAACAATTCCAAAAAGCAAGACGGATCTTTAAAATTATATGAAATGGAAAGATCAAGGGCCTTTTCTATAATTGGACATTTGGCTTTCAGACTTGGAAACTCGGAGGAGGCTGTAGAATATTGCATAAAGGCCCTTAAGATCTCAGAAAAGTTCAATGAAAATAAAAATACAGCTAAACTTTTAAGTAATCTTGGTGCAACTTTAGGGAAGATCGGAAATAATACTGAAGCTAAGTTTTACTACACAAAGGCTTCTAAAATGAGAGAGATAATTTACAGGGATGATAAAAAAAGTAATCGTTCAAAAATGGATCTTGCCTCTTCGTATATTAATTTAGGTGGTGTTTTTATTGAGCTTGGAAGTTCTGACAGCTCTTTATTTTATTTAAAAAAAGCAGTAGTATTATTAGATTCAAACGAAAAAAGTGATCCTTTAGGTTTATGTTATATGTATCTAGGTGGCAGTTATCTGCAAATGAAAAACTATCCACAAGCCATCAAATACACTCAAAAAGCAATTGATCTTTATTTGATACTCGGCATTCCTGAAAAGATCTCATCTTGTTACGCAAGCCTTTCAGGAACATATTTTGAGTCAAAGAATTATAAAAAAGCATTATACTATTTAGATCTGGCTGAAGAAATTAATAAAAAAAATTCATTGAATAATGACCTTTTAGATATTTATAAAAATAAAGCACAGGTATTTGAAAAATTGGGTGATATAAAACAAGAGATCTTTTATCTTAAAAAACACGCTAAATTAAAAGACTCTCTTTTGGCCGAAAACCACAACGAACAGATCATTGAATTGCAAACGCAATATGAAACCGAGAAAAAAGAAAAAGAAATAATACGGCTTAATAAGGATAATAAGATCCAGGAGCTTGAATTGGATAAGAAAGCAGAGACTAAACAGAGATTAACAATTATTATTATTTCGGTTATTTTAGTGATACTTATACTTGGTGTTTTAACTGTTTTTTTAATGAGAACCATTTCTGAAAGAAAAAAAGCGTATTTAAAGCTGCAGGAAAAAAACATTGAGATCGAAAATCAATCAGAGGCCTTGAGTAAGCAGGCCAAATTAATTGCAAGGTATCAAAGTCAAATGAATCCACATTTTATGTTCAATGCATTAAATACAATTCAGGGATTTGTTATTAATGGCAAAAAAGAAAAAACAATAGAACAAATCACTTCATTTTCAGCGCTTATAGATGAAACGCTTGATAACTCATTACAGGAAAGCATTCGTTTAACAAAAGAAATTGATTACTTAAAAAATTATCTGAAATTTGAACAGGCAAAATTCGCAAATAAGATAGATCTTATCATAAATATAAACGGTATTGATGTCCACGAAGTATCAATTCCGCCAATGCTCATACAGCCTTTTATCGAAAACACTCTTAAACATGGCGGCATGCATAATATTATAAATGCGCAAATAAACATTGGCTTTTTTAAAGAAAACAATTATTTAAAAGTTGTAATTACAGATAATGGTATGGGCTTTGATTCAGATACCGACATTTTTAAACTTTCACATGCTATTTCTATGCTGCGTTCGCGGATTAAACTAATATTTGCTACTGCAGGAGTTGAAATAATGCCCGATTATTTTGAGATAATATCTAAACCGAAGATAGAAAATGGGACGATTGTAAAATTTTATTTACCTTTAATTCCAAAACATGAATTCTATTATCGTTGATGATGATGCTGATTGTATTACTGCGTTGCAGGGAATAATTAATAGCTATTGCCCAAAAGTAAATGTTTTAGGCACTGCCAATAATATTACTGCTGCTGTAAAACTGATCAATGCAACCAATCCACAATTGGTTTTTTTAGATGTGGAGATAGGTAATGAAATGGGCTTTGATCTTTTTAAATATTTTCCTTCACCTGATTTTGAAGTTGTTTTTACCACTGCACATGAAAAATACGCGCTTAAAGCAATAAAAAGTTCGTGTTACGATTTTTTATTAAAGCCTGTTAATATAGAAGAGTTAATAACAGTGGTTTCGAAACTTGAGCAGGAAAAAAAATCAGATCCAAAACAAAATGTGAATGTTCTGCTCGATAATTTAAAAGCAAAAGATCATGGATTAAAAAAGATAGCTATTCCGTCAAACGACGGCTATGCCTTTATTGATGTTGATGATATTATTAGCCTGGAAGCGGACGGCAAGTATACTAAAATTACAGCAGTAAAAGGATTAAGATCCCTTTCAACAAAAAATATTGGTGAGTTTGAAGAATTATTGGACCCTTCTCTCTTTTTCAGAACCCATAAATCATGGATCGTTAATTTAAATCATATTCGTAAATTTTTAAAAACAGAAAGTCAGGTGCTTCTTTCTAACGATGCTTTGGCAGATGTATCATCCCGCAAAAAAGAAGAATTCTTAAAATTATTTGATAAGGCCTAAAGCTCTTTTAATTATTCTCAAACTCTAAGGTAATTTCTGTACCAATATTTAGCTTGCTTTGCATACTTACTTTTCCTCCAAGAGTTTCTACCTGTGTTTTAACCATGTATAAGCCCATTCCCTTTCCTTCAACATTTAAGTTAAAACGCTTGTAAAGACCAAATACTTTATCTCCATGTTCTTTCATGTCAATACCAATGCAATTATCAGAAAAAGTAAGTATGATCTTCCGGTCAACCCGTTTGCTTTTTATCCTTATGATTGGCGATTCGTGAGCCTTACGGTATTTAATACTATTGGATATGAGGTTATAAAAAATGCTGTATAAATAGCTTTTTAAAGTAAACATCTCGTTAATGTGCGAAAAGTCCATATCTATTTCAACTTTTTCTTTTTCGATCATAGTATTAATACTTTGTTTAATACTTCCTACTATGTCAGAAAATTCTACCAGTTCTTTTTTCTCACTTATTTCTTTCCTTGCCTGTAAAATATAATTAAGATCTATAATAGTATTATCGAGATTTTTTACCGACGATACAAAGCCTTTCATACATTCTTTTCGTGTTTCTTCGCTAATTTCGGGAGTGTCTAATAAAATTGAAAGACCAAGGATACTTGCAACTGGCGCTCTTAAATTATGCGATACAATATAGGTGAATTGTTCAAGATCTTTATTTCTTTGGGTCAGATCGTTCGTTATTTTGGTTCGTTCCAATTCATTTAATTTGCGCTCTGTAATATTTCTTGCAGCAATACTTAAGCCTAATAATTCCCTATCTTCATTGATAATAGGATTCATGCTAACAAATAACCATTGCTCTTTGCCTCCCCTACCAATATAAGATGCTTCGTAGGTCATTTTATTTTTGTTGGCAAGTACAAAATCTATCTTTGCCTTAACATCCTTTTTTCTATGATCGAGCATCATTTCAGCATAATTAATACCTTCAGTAATTGCGCGCCCGGTTTGTAAAATAGATAACTCTTTAGCAAGATGATTAAAGGATAAAACATTTGCATTTATATCTATCAAAACATAAGCTGTGTCTGTGTTTTCAAGAATGTTACGTAAATTGGCCTCCGCCTTCTTTTGTGCCAGCTCGGCTTTTTTTCTATCTGTTATATCTTCAACCGTGCCTATCATTTTTAAAGGCGCACCGGTTTTTTCATCAAGAATTATTTTAGCATTTTCTCGTACCCAACGAATTTCTGCGTTTGGCTTAACAATACGATGCTCTATATTATATTTTGAATTTTCTTTAACAGCTTTTGCTATTGCTTCGGCAACAAGGTAGCGATCTTCCTGATGAACAGAATCGAAAAAGTTTTTAATACTTGAATCATATTGTCCGGGCTTGTAACCAAATATTCTATATACCTCTTCCGACCAAATTAAAGTGTTTAGCGAATTATCCTCTGTTTCCACTAAGCTCATTTCCCAACTACCAAAATGCGCAATGCGTTGCGCTTCTGCCATCATTTCTTCACTCTGTTTAATTATTTTATGAGCTCTTTTACTTTCACTAATATTTCTTGAAAAACAAGAAGCGCCTACTACGTTGTCCCTTTCAAAAATTGGCTGCAATGATAATTCGTTCCAAATTTCAATGCCATCAATATTATTATATTCCTCAACAGTAATACTTTCGCCTGCAAATACTCTTGCATAATTACTTTTCCATCTCTCAATACTTTCTTCAGAAAAACCCTGTATAAATGTTAAGTCATCACCACGTTTTAAGGTAATGCCTGTCATTATCTTAACAAGCGAAATAAAAGCTTCATTAGCAATGATCAACTGGTTTGTTCTATTTATACTCCATACCAGATCGTTGGTACTATTGATCAACGACTCTGTATTTCTTCTGTCAATTTGCAGTTGAACCTGGGCATTGTGTTTTTCAGTTACATCTTTATAATTAAAAACGATGGCATTAATGCTTGGTTCATGTAACATGTTTGTTACGTTCGAATTTATCAGTCGCCATTCACCGGTCTTACTTCTTACGCGATAACTAAGGTATCCTGTTTCTCCGAATCTCGGAATAAGGTTTTCCAAAGCTTTTATAACTTCAGCGCTATCATCGTTGTGGATAAAATCAGTTGGTTTGTTGCCGACAAGATCTATAGGTTCGTAACCTAAAATACGTTTAACTGAAGGCGCTACATAGGTGATTTTTCCTCCAACCTCAATTAAGGCAATTCCATCATGACTATTTTCTATCAGTTTTCTAAAACGGGTCTCGCTATCCAAAGCCTTTATTTCTGCATTTTTTCTTTCTGTTATATCAGTAGTTAATCCGTCAATACGTATCAATTTTCCCTCGCTATTCAATGTTGGCGCCAATTTGGTTTCAAGGTAACGTATCTCACCGTTCTTTTGCCTTATCCTGTATTCCTGTTTAACTCGTTTGCCTTCATTTATAATAGGATAATTATTCAATATAATATGTTTATCTTCATCAATAATAACATCAAACCATAAATTTGGTGTTTTATAGAATTCTTCTAATGTTTCACCATAAATTTTTTCGCAATTGGGCGACATTTGAAGTAAAGTGTAACCATTTTCCATATCTACGGAAAAAAATACATCTTCAATATTCTCAAACAAGGTTTTAAATTCTGTGTTGCTTTTTTTTAATTCAATGGCTTCGTCCTTTAATTTTTTATTCAGCGAAACCAATTTACCCGAATTTAATTCAAGTAGCTTTTCCAGTTCAATAGTTTTTTCCTGGCACTCATCATAAGTTTTACTAACGACCCTTAATAGACCAAGATATTTTTCAGGGATCTGATTTAGATCAGAATAAATTTCTGAAACCTGTTTATATAATAATTTATTGAACATAGGTTATGACATTAAATTGTAATATAAAATTATCATAACAAAATTTACATTGCTCTTCATTAAACAATACTAGCACACATATGTAAGATTTAAGGAGAATTTGTAAGCTTTTCTGGCCTAAAAAAAAGGTTTTTTTTAGATTTATTTTAGGAAGAAGGTTAATTAAATATTAAGGAATAAACTTAAAATCATTTAGAGGCTTTTAATCTTAATAATTTCATTAACTATTTGTAATGATTTGAGTGCAAAGTGCGGAGTAATTTTGTATCAAATCAAATAACTCAAACATGAAAAACATTTTACAAACTTTATTGTTAAGCGCACTTACCACTGGTGCTGCCTTAGCACAAACAACAATTACCGGACCAAGCAGCTCTCAAACGCCATATATTACACCTGTGGCAAGTGGTGTTACCGTTACTTCTATTTTAACAGCTACCGATATGATAGGTACCTATAAAATGTGCGGTACACCTGATGGTTTAGGTGCTTTTGATAATGGAAACGGAACTTTTACTTTATTGATGAATCACGAGTTTGGAAATACAGCCGGCGTTAACCGCGATCATGGTTCAAGCGGCTCTTTTGTTTCAAAATGGACGATAAACAAAACTACTTTGGCCGTTACCAATGGAGTTGATCTTATTCAAAATGTAAATTTATGGACAGGCACCACTTATACTACTTACAATTATACTAACCCTTCTCCGTCTGCCGCATTTGCCCGTTTTTGTTCGGCAGATCTGGCCCCTTTTACGGCATTTTATAACCCTCAAACAGGTTTAGGAACCCAGGAACGCATTTTTATGAACGGCGAAGAAAATGGTAACGAAGGGCGAATGATGGCACATATTGCTACAGGTTCGGCTGCTGGCGATAGTTATGAATTGCCATACCTTGGCAAGTTTTCTGCAGAGAATTACGTTGCTTGTCCCTACCCGGCTAATAAGACAATAATGGCGGGCATGGATGATCAAACACCCGGCCAGGTTTATATGTACATTGGTACGAAAACCAATATAGGAACAGATATTGATAAAGCCGGATTAAGCAATGGTAAAGTATTTGGTGTTGCTGTTACAGGTCTTTTAGCTGAAGTAAATGCAAGTGTTCCTGCTGCCAATACAACTTTTACATTAGTTGATCTTGGTAATGTTTCTGCAATTACCGGCGCTTCTTTAAATACAATGAGCAATAATAATGGTGTAACTACTTTTCTTCGTCCTGAAGATGGTGCCTGGGATCCGGTAAACCCAAGTGATTTTTATTTTGCTACTACAAATGGTTTTAATAGCAATAGCAGATTGTGGAGATTACGTTTTACCAATATTAATAATCCTGAATTAGGAGGAACTATTACTGCGGTACTTGATGGATCTGAAGGTCAGCAAATGTTTGATAACCTTACAATAGATAACTCGGGCCATGTTTTATTGGTTGAAGATGTTGGTAATAATGCGCACCTGGGTAAAGTTTGGCAATATAATACACTTACCGATGTTTTAACCCAAATTGCTTCACACGATGCTACACGCTTTGTAACAGGCGGTTCTAATTTTTTAACACAGGATGAAGAGTGTTCAGGCATTTTAGATGTGCAATCTATTCTTGGTCCGGGTATGTTTTTGGCTGTAGATCAGGCGCATTATAGCATTGCTGGAGAAGTGGTTGAAGGTGGACAGATCATTGCCATCTATAATCCAACTACGTTTAATTCTAATCCTGAAATAAATGTTCAAGGCAACAACACTAATATTATTGATGGAAGTATTACTACCACTACCGGTAATAATACAGATTATGGTTTGGTTGGAATTAGTTTTCCTCAATCTAAAACATTTGTTATTCAAAATTCAGGTCCGGGTACTTTAACTTTAACAGGTATCAATGTAAGTGGTACAAATGCAAGTGAGTTTACTTTGGTTAGTCCGCCTGCGTTTCCTTTAGCAGTTGCTCCAAATGCAACACAAGCAATAACCGTTCAGTTTTCGCCAACAGCAGCTGGTATTCGCACAGCTACATTAAATATCAACAATAATGATTTTAGCGAAGGTTGGTACGATTTTAAGATCCAGGGAAATGCAATGATAACAACAGGCATCAGCTCTTTAAATACTACTTCTGAATTTGTGAGCTTGTATCCTAATCCAACTAAAGATGAAGCAACGGTAAAAATTGTTTCTGAAAATAGCGGAAAAGCAATTGTAAATATTTATGATATACAAGGTAAACAGGTGAATTTAGCTCTTGAAAAAAATATTGAAAAAGGCGAAAATGTAATCCCAGTAAATACAGTTGAACTTAAAAACGGGTTATATTTTGTTGAAGTAATTACTGCCAATAAAACCACAAGAATTGAAATGGTTGTAAGCCATTAATTTATTATTCTGTAAAAAGTTATAGGCCGGGTATGCAAAAGCATGCCTGGCCTTTACAGCTTAATTATTTAATTAAAATGAAAAAAAAATTTATTGTACTTGTATTTACTTGCTTATTATTAGGCCTCACGTTTTCTTTTAAAAAAAATGCTGAACCCGAAAACTATATTCAGGAGTATGAAACAAAGCTGACTCTTTTTAAAAATAGCCTGCAAGTTTTATTAAAATGTATTTCAGAATGTGACCTTTCTTCTGAAAAGGGTATTGAAAAAATAAGGACTCAAATTAATACTACGCGTCTTGCTTTAAAAAGTGTAGATTTTTGGTTAAGGTATTTAGAGCCTGTCTCCTATAAAAAAATAAATGGCCCTTTGCTGGTTGAATGGGAAACAGAAGTATTCGAAAAATTTGAAAAGCCTTATAAACGTGAAGGTACAGGATTAACATTAGCAGCACTTTATTTAGAAGAAGACACTATTAAGAGAGAAGTGCTTACAGGTTTGATCAATTCGTCGGTTAGTGCTATTACAGTTTACAATGCCGATTCTATTACATCACAATTAAAAGAGTACCATCATTTCTTTTTATGTAACCGTTTGTTTTTATTAAATCTTGCAACTATTTACACAACTGGTTTTGAATGTCCGCAAACAGAAAATGTGATTAGTGAATTAAAAAGCATGCTTGTTAATATTAATGGAACTTACAGAGTGTTTAATAAAAGTTTTTATAACAATCAAATTTCTACAAAATACCTTGAACTATATGAACAGACAATTGAATATGTAAACAAACAACCTGGAGATTTTGAGAAATTCGATCATTTTACTTTCATTAAAAACTATATTAACCCCTTGTTTACACTTAATCAGCAATTAATAAAAGAAAATAATGTTGTTAGTAAAAGCAATATAGATTATTCACTTAATAAGAACAGCACTTCTATTTTTAGTAAGAATTTATACACTGGCCAAAATTCAAAAGGCATTTATTTAAGAGTAAATGATCCAAGGGTTTTATCTGAAATAGATAAAATCGGGAAGCTTTTATTTTACGACCCTATTCTTTCGGGCAATAATCAAAGAAGTTGTGCTTCTTGCCATAAGCCAACAGAATACTTTACAGATACGTTGAACAGTACCAATCTGCAATTTAACCGACAAACTACTTTACCCCGTAATTCCCCGTCGTTGATCAACTCGCCATATAATCATTTAATACTACTGGACGGAAAACACATTTCGTTGCAACATCAAACTAAAGATGTTATTACAAACCCAATAGAGATGGGAAGCAATGAAAAAGAAATAGTAGAGAAAGTGCTGAGTTGTAATGAATACAAAACGGCATTTAAAGATTTTCTAAAATATACGCCAACCGAAAAAGAAATAAGCATAGAACATATCTCTTCAGCTATTACGTTGTATTATTCAAAATTCAGCAAAGCCTACTCTTCTTTTGACATGGCAATGAATAGTAAAACTACCCTTGATGAATCTTCACAGGAAGGATTTAATATTTTTATGAGCAAGGCTCAATGTGCTACCTGCCATTTTGCGCCACAATTTAACGGCGTAAAACCGCCATACGTTGGGTCGGAGTTTGAAGTTTTAGGTGTTCCGGCAGATACAGGTTTTAAAAGTTTAAGTCCGGATAAAGGCAGGTTTACTATTAACCCGAGTTATGAAATGGCAAATGCTTTTAGAACAGGAACCTTAAAAAACATTGAAAGAACAGCACCTTATATGCACAACGGTGTTTTTAAAACCCTCGATCAGGTAATTGATTTTTACGATGCAGGTGGAGGCGCCGGACACGGATTGGAAGTTAGAAATCAAACACTTTCTTCCGATTCTTTACACTTAAGTAAAGAAGAAAAAAACAAATTAATTGTATTTATGAGATCGTTAAATGAGCAAATAGAGTTTGAAAAGGTTCCTGAAAAATTACCGGAATCAAAAATTAAAAATTTAAATAATAGAAAGATCGGTGGAGAATATTAGTATGAAATATCTTAAAATTATTTATTTACTTTTCGTGGCTGTTATTTTACAACAATGCCATTCACAAAAAGAGCTAGTGTATGAGTTTCCGGAAGCTATGTTGCCACATGTAAAGGTTATGTTTGCCGAGCGCTGTGAAAAAGGCAAAATATTGTATGATCTTACCTGCGCAAAATGCCATAATAGCAAAGTAAAAGGTAAAATTATAATTCCTGATTTTAAACCCGAACAATTAACCGGTTATACATTAAGAGTACAAAATGCACAACACGAAACAAACATGCCGGATACTTTGGTAACTGAAGAAGAACTTGGAATTATTATGACGTTTTTAAGCTACAAGAAAAAGAATAAGAACTAAGAGATCTTTATTCCAATAACAGTTACATCATCAATTTGCTCAAGATCCCCTACCCAATCGCAAAAGCTTTTTTCAAGAATTGTTTTTTGTTCAGAAAGAGGTAAATGAGCACTTGATCTTAATAACTCTTTTAAATTTTTGCTCATAAATTTTTTCCCTTTTTCTCCACCAAATTGGTCGGGAAAACCATCGGTTAATGCGTAAATAGTATCTGCTGCTTGCAGCTGAATTTTATGTAGAGTAAAAGATTCGTTATCCCTGTCGTGCTTGCCTACAGGCATTTTATCGGGTTTAATTTCTATGATTTCAGAATTACGTATTATCCAAACAGGATTATTTGCAGCAGAAGCATAAAGTAATTTGTTGTTATGGTCCAAACATAACAAACTACAATCCATCCCGTCTTTGCCCCCACTTTCGCTACCATCATTTTTTAAATGCTCTATTATTCTTTGCCTTGTTTCAAATAATATTTCATTAGGTGAAGTATGCCCATTGCTTATTGCTTCATTTAAACAGGCAATGTTCAACATACTCATAATTGCTCCGGGAACACCGTGGCCTGTACTATCTGCTGTAACTATTGCAAAATTACCATTGCTTAATTTTGATGCCCAATAAAAATCACCGCTTACAATATCTTTAGGTTTAAATAAAATAAAATGATCACCAAGGTTCTGATCTAATAATTCTTTACTGGCTAAAAGGCTTCGCTGAATACGTTGTGCATAATTAATACTGTCTATAATTTCTTTTTGCTTTTCTTCTATCAAATGGTTCTTTTCCTCAACTTCCTGTTTTTGTTGTGTGATGATCTTATTTGCTTTTTTATTTTGTTGTAAGCCACGATAAATAAAGACAGAAAAAATGCTCACCAATAGTAATCCGCCAATAACACTGTAAATAATTACATTCTGACGTTTTTTATCTTCTGATGCTTTTAATTCAATTTTCTCTTTTTCAACTTTAGCGGTAGCTATCACTTCTGCTTCTTTTTTATCGAATTTGTACTGAAACTCTTTATTTAAAGATGTACGGCGGATATTATCATTGTTTATAGAATCTTTTACCTGTATATACAATTCATGCATTTCTAATGCTTTTTTATAATTTCCCTGTTTTTTATAAATGGGCATTAATATTTCTGTGGCAATCTCTATTCCATATGGATTACCTGTTTCTTTTGCTATTGCAAGACTTCTTTCTCCATGTTGTAAAGCTTGTGTTAAATTATTTTCACGAAAACAAATAACAGCAAGGTCTTTAAGTGAATACACTATTCCTTTTTTGTCACCTATCTTTTCTTTTATCTCAAGGCTTTTAATAAAATTTTCGCGTGCTAAACCAATATTGCCATCTTTAAAATAAATGCTGCCAATATCATGATATGCTGCGGCTATACCACGTTGGGAATGAATAGCCTCATGCATCTTTAAACTTTTGTTCAAATATTCAAGCGCTTTTATTTTATTATTTTGTTTTTCATATACAGCACCAATGTTATGCAAGCTTTCTGCAATTTTAATAGTGGCATTCTTTTTCTCAAAAAATTTTAAGCTTTTAAATAACATGTCGAGTGCTTTTTCATATTCTTTTTGATCATTATAAAAATTGGCGATGGTATAAATGCTAATTCCGGTTTGTAACTCGTCTTTGGCATCTTCATGAATTTTTAATGCTTTATATGCATAATCCAATGCTTTTGAGATCTCACCCAACTCGTTGTAATTAACTGCAAGATTGTTAAGTATAACCCCCTGTTGATCCAGATCACCCATTTTTTCAGCTATTTTAAGGCACTCTTTAAAGTTGGTTATAGCTTGTGGAATATTGCCAAGCGAATGATAAACCGTGGCAATATTATTAAGGTAAATGATCATTCCCTCTGTATCGTTAATTTCACGGGCTATTGCCAGTGCTTTTTGAAGATAATCTATATTCTTTACAACATCTCCTTTAACACCCGAAATGTATGCTTCATTACTATAGGCTGTAGAGAGATACTGTTTAAATAATTTTGTTTCGACCTTACCTGATCTTCCGGATGCAAGATTTTTTAACGCAATATTTTTTAATAATTGGTTGTAATAAGGCCAAACATTATCGTCTGCTTCCTGCTGGGTTATTGTAGCTAGTATATCGCAACGTGATGTATCGTCTTTTGCTTTTGTTAATTCAGATAAAAGAGAATCGGTAACGCTTATTTGTGAAAAAGAAAAAGTGGCTAAAAAAATAAATATGAGTACAAGTAATTTTTTTTGAGGGAACATAGAACTAGATCAGGTAGAGAATAAATTAGTGCTTACTGCAAAAATAAATAAGCTCACCTGCCGGCAAACGGTATCTATCTACCAATTCTGGTGAAAGTGTATTTACAAAATCATCTGCTTTAACAGTAAAGCCTGCAGCGGCTAATTTATCCTTGTAATCTAAACCAAATAAACGCACGTGATCTTTTTGCCAGAAATGAATTTCGCGATCTGCTTCGCTGGTAATTGTTTTATCTTCATAAGTAATGGCGCGTGTAGTATCCAAAGGCACCTGGAAAATCCCCCAGCCGCCCGGTTTCATAATGCGGTATAATTCTCGCATACATTGATCAGCATCTTCCACGTGCTCTAATACGTGATTGCAAAATATTACATCAAAGGTATTATCTTCAAACGGTGCTTTATGCAAATCGAAATGCACATCAGCAATTGGACTGTTATAATCGCCGGTTGTATATTTTAAGTTCTTTTGCGCTTTAAATAATTTATAAAAACATTGCTCAGGTGCAATGTGTAACATATTATGCGGCTTTGTAAAAAAATCTGTTTTCTCTTTTAAGTATAACCATAATAACCTGTGACGTTCTAAAGACAAGCTACCCGGGCATAGTACATTTTTGCGTTTTGCTTTGCCGCTGTATCCGTAAGGTAAAAATTTACGGTAGGTTTTGCCTGTTATTGGGTCTTCGTAGCGGTTACCATAATATAATACCGGCGCCAGCTTGCTAAATATCAAACTTAATTGAATTAATATAGGACGGGGAATGGTTCTTAAAAGAAAATGGAACATCTTATGCTTTATAATGAAGGCTTAAAGATAGTAAAAAATTTAGAGGCAGATATAAGATGAAGGACTTATGACTAAAGACTAAGCTCTAACGACTCTTATATATCAAACAATCCCCCATCCTTTTTCTAAATGCTTTTGCCAAGATGTTTGTAGGCTTTTTCGGTAGCTTCACGGCCACGAGGGGTGCGGGTCAAATAACCTTCCTGCACTAAAAACGGCTCATATACTTCTTCAATGGTGCCGCTTTCTTCGCCAACCGCTGTGCTAATGGTGCCAATGCCTACAGGCCCGCCTTTAAATTTATCAATAATGCAGCTAAGAATACGGTGATCCATTTCATCTAATCCATTCTGATCAACATTCAATGCTTTTAAAGAATAAGTAGCCATTTCAATATCAATATGGCCATTGCCTTTTATTTGTGCAAAATCACGCACCCTGCGCAATAAAGCATTGGCAATACGCGGTGTTCCCCTACTCCTTCGGGCAATTTCGTAAGCGGCTTCATCTTTTATTCCAACATTTAAAATATCTGAGCTTCGCTGTACAATACCAGTTAAGACCTTGCTATCATAATAATTTAAACGACTGGTAATACCAAAACGCGCACGTAGCGGCGATGTTAATAAACCACTACGGGTTGTAGCGCCAACTAAAGTAAAAGGGTTTAGTTTTATCTGAACCGTTCTTGCATTTGGTCCGCTATCGATCATAATATCAATTTTATAATCTTCCATGGCAGAGTACAAATACTCTTCTACAATCGGACTTAAACGATGAATTTCATCAATAAATAAAACATCAAAAGGTTCTAAATTGGTCAATAATCCTGCCAGGTCGCCCGGCTTATCTAATACCGGACCACTGGTTACTCTTAAATTCACCCCAAGATCGTTTGAAATGATATGCGCTAAAGTTGTTTTTCCTAAACCCGGAGGGCCATGTAATAATACATGATCTAAAGCCTCGTTACGCTGTTTTGCCGCAGCTACAAACACGCGTAAATTGTCTACCACATTTTGCTGGCCGCTAAAATCGTCAAAAGCAACAGGGCGTAAGGCACGCTCTATCTCTTTATCCGTTGTATTCAGATTTTCAGCGTCAGGGTTTAGATTGTCATTCATAACATAAAGGTAGATGAAAGATCAAAGGTATCTTGCTACAATTTATAGAATTAATTCATATCTTTAAGATTATGAAAAAACTAGCTACTATTTTATTTACAGCTTTGCTTTATTTTAACCATTCAGCTCAAATCTATAATAAAATGCTGATGGCCGATACCACTACATGGCAGCATTTCGGCATTTTGCTTGGTGTTAAAAGCAGCCAGGCTCTTGCAATAAACCTTAACTGGAATTCGATGGCAGCTATTGATACTATTACGAATAACGGTAATGTTTACAAAAAGGTTTATGAGCTGGCTATTCCTGCAGCCATTACATATACCAATAAAATACTTAAAGGTTACATGCGTGAAGATACGATTGCTAAAAAAGTTTATTTTAAAGAGAATTTAGCTAATCCTGAATTTGTATTGTATGATTTTAGTTTAAATGTAAATGATTCTACTTTATTAAGCTTTCCATACAATACTTCTTTTAATGGCTATTACCGCGTTGACTCGATCGTTACAAAAACAGAAATATGCGGACCAAGAAAACATTTTTACATAAGAAAACACGTAAACAATTCAATGCCCACTATAAATTATTTTGAATACATTGAGAGCATTGGCTCAACATATCATTTATTATACCCTTATACAAATGGCTTAAGTGATAATATGATGTCTTTTCCGGCTAATTGTAATCATAAATGGATGCTTGGCTTGGCTTGCAAAAAAAATAAAACAAACCAGCAATATCAAAGCTGCACTTCTGCTTTAACCTTTTGGACAAATTATACCAATGGCTGTAATTATTACTTTTTTACCAGCGGCCTTGATGAACTCTCGGGATCAGATCGTTTCTCTATTTATCCTAACCCTGCAACTTCACGCATTAAAATAAAAGCTGATCCTGAAAAGACACCATCAATTACAATTTATATTATTGATGTGCTTGGAAAAGTGCTGCAATCCCATAAAAATGTAAGCATTAATTCAGCCGATAAGGCTTATGAATTAAATACTGCTGGCCTTGAAAACGGTGTTTATTCATTACTAATTGAGACTGCCGATTTTAAAAGCACAAAGACCTTTCTTATTCAAAAATAAAACTGTTTAAGGTTAACAATTTATTACAATTCTTTTCTTACTTAAAGTTCTACTTTAAGTAAAAATGTTATTTTTAGATTCAAATTTGTACGATATGTTATTACAAAAAATAAAATATATGGCCATTGGGGTGGCTATGACAGCAGGTGTGGTATTAATTTATAACAACCGCGATGTTTTTAAGAACCTTACAGGCAGCAGTAAAAATGGCGGCATTGTTAACAAGATAAACCCCGAGTTTGCCAGCTACATCAGCGCTTTTACAACCGGTTATATCTCTACGGGCTCAACCATTAAAATTAAGCTCAGCAGTGAATTTGCCAATACTACGCAATTAAATAAACCTTTAACAGAAAAATATTTTTCCTTCTCACCATCTATTGAAGGTGAAACCGTTTGGAAAGATGGACAAACTTTAGAATTCAGGCCAAAAGAACGCTTAAAACCCGGACAAATCTATACTGCAACATTTAATTTAAGCAAACTGGTTGAAGTTAAAAAAGAATTACAGGAATTTGAATTCCAGTTTCAGGCTATTCAACAGTCTGCTCAATTGCAGGTAAATGATCTTAAAAGTTATCATTCTAACGATTACAGCTTTTATAGCTTAAGCGGAAATGTCTCAACTGCCGATTTTGCTGATGCTGCTATATTGGAAAAAACCTTTGACGCAAAATTGAACAGTAAAAACCTTGCCGTTAAATGGACGCATAATGAAAAAGGTACGCTTCATAAATTCGTAATTGATAGTATTGAAAGAGGCAGCTCTTCGCAAAAACTGAATTTAAGCTGCGATGGAAAAGATCTTAATATTACTTATACAGCAAAGCAAAGTTTTGATATTCCTGCAAAGGATGAATTAACGCTTTTAAATGTACACGTTGTTTCTGCAGATGCTGATCCTTATGTTTTGGTTAACTTCTCAAATCCCATTGATCAAAATCAGGCGCTGGAAGGACTTATTGGCATTGATAAACTAACCGAAACAAAATACATTGTCAATAATAACCAGGTGTTAATTTATCCTGCCAATGCAAAAAGCGGTTCTTATGTTTTAAAAGTTCAGTCTGTAAGAGATACCAAAGGCCAGTTAAGCGAAACTTCAGAACATAATATTGTTTTTGAAGATGCTAAACCAGCCGTTAAATTTAGTGGCGAAGGAAATATCTTACCTTCTACCAATAACCTTTCTATGCCTTTTGAAACTGTTAATCTTAGAGCAGTTGATGTTAAGATCATTAAAATTTACGAGAACAACATCTTACAATTTTTACAAACCAACGATATGGATGGCAATGGACAAATAGCGCAGGTTGGTAAAAAAATAATTGAAAAACGAATCAATCTGGGCATCACTAATCCTGCTGATTACGGAGTTTGGAAAAAATTCTCTTTAGATCTTAGCACGCTTATTAAATCAGAGCCTGGCGCTATTTACAAAGTGTACTTAAGCTTTAAAAAGGCCTACTCTACTTTTCCTTGCTTAGGAAATAATAACGATGATAAATTTGAGATGGAAGAAATTAAAGCGCCCGAAGATGAAGACAACACTTCTTACTTTGGTTATTATTACGATGAGTATTCTTACAACTATGATTATGGTTATGAAGGAGAATACGAACGCGATAGCGGCGATGGTGAAGAAAATGAGAACAGCTGGACCTTCCGCGATAATCCTTGCAAGAACGCGTATTATACGCAATACGGCCGCTCTGTGTCAAGAAGCATTTTAGCTTCCGATCTTGGTTTAACTGTTAAAAAAGGAAACGATGGTAGCTTTTTTGTAGTGGTCAACGACCTTGTTACAACAAAGCCAATGAGCGGTATCGAAATTGAAATGTATGATTATCAAAAACAGCTTATCATTTCATCTAAAACAAATTCTGACGGGCAGGCATTTATTTCTCCGGGACAAAAACCATATTTCATCATCGCTAAAAAAGATAAACAACGTGCTTATTTAAAATTAGATGACGGAGCAACTTTGTCATTAAGCATGTACGATGTTTCGGGCGATGCCATTAAAAAAGGCGTGAAAGGCTTTATTTACGGTGAGCGCGGCGTTTGGCGTCCTGGCGATTCTTTATTCTTAACTTTTATTTTAGAAGATAAATTAGGCTCTATTCCTGCAAGTCACCCGGTACAATTTGAGTTGACAAATCCGCAAGGTCAATTATACAAACGCATTATCAGCGGCAAAGGTGTTGATGGCTTTTATAATTTTTCTTGTGCTACCGATAAAAATGCACCAACCGGTTTATGGAATGCCGACGTAAAAATTGGCTCTATGCATTTTAGCAAAAGTGTTCGTATAGAATCTATCATGCCAAACCGCTTAAAAATTGAAGTAAATGTTGGTGATAATAAATTACTGGTAGGCACAAAAGATAACATTGTAAAATTACATACCAATTGGTTAACAGGTGCAACAGCAAGGGGTCTGGCGGCTAATATAAATGTGTCGTTAAGCTCAAGCAAAACAGAATTTCCAAAATATCCAAATCATAATTTTGATGACCAGACCATTCGTTTTGAAGCACAGCAAATAACTATTTTTGATGGTAAAGTAGATGAGAATGGAAACGCAAGCATTCCTTTAAAATTAGATCTTGGGAAAAATGCTCCCGGTTTATTAAAAGCAAACTTTAATACACAGGTATTTGAACAGGGCGGCGCCTTTAGCGTTGATCGTTTTACGGTAGATTATTCGCCTTACGCCTATTACACAGGTATTAAAATGCCTGAAGGCGAAAGAAACTCCGGTATCCTTTATACAGATAAAGAACATTTTATTGATATAGCAACTGTTGATGCAACAGGCAATCCTACTTCGCGCAGTAATTTAAAATTTGAATTATATAAGCTTGAATGGCGCTGGTGGTGGGATCAGTACCGTGATGAATTAGCTAATTACGCCTCTGATGATTATCACCGCAGTATTCAACAAGAGAATTTCTCTTCTAAAAATGGTTCTGCAAAAATTAAAGTAAAAATAAAACAGAACGAATGGGGCCGTTATTTGATCCGCGTGATCGACCTGGATGGTGGACACTCATCATCGCAGGTTGTTTATTTTGATTGGAGCAACTGGATGGAGCGTGACGGCGGAAGCGATAATAAAATTATCTCTAACATGTTAAGCTTTACAACCGATAAGGCAAAATATAAAACCGGCGAAGAAGTAAACGTAACTATTCCTTCTCCACAAAACGGAAGAGCTTTGGTTTCAATTGAAAACGGAAGCCGCGTAATTGAAGCACATTGGTTAGAGACCGAAAAAGGAAGCACCGTATTTAAATTTAAAGTAACGCCAGAGATGGCGCCAAATGTATATGTACACGTTTCGTTAATGCAGCCGCATTCAAGAACGAACGATCTGCCAATTCGTTTATACGGCGTGGTGCCAATTAATATTGATGACCCTGAAACACATTTACGTCCAACCATTAACATGCCAAAAACAATTGTTCCTGAGCAAAATGTTACCATTAATGTTGGCGAAGAAAACGGAAAAGAAATGGCATTTACAATGGCTGTTGTTGATGAAGGTTTATTAGATATTACACGTTTTAAAACGCCAAATCCACACAATACATTCTATGCTAAAGAAGCATTGGGGGTAAAAACATGGGATGTTTACAACAGCGTGATTGGCGCATTTGGTGCAGAGTTAGAACGTATTTTAAGTATTGGTGGTGATGGAAGTTTATTGGGTGATGATGGCGCAAAAGCCAATCGCTTTAAACCAATGGTGAGATATTTTGGCCCGTTTAAAATTGCTAAAGGCGAGAAAAAAGCAATTACGTTTAAAATGCCAATGTATGTTGGTTCGGTAAGAACAATGGTAATTGCCGGTGAAAAAGGCGCTTATGGTATGGCAGAACAAACCACGCCGGTTAAAGCACCATTAATGATCTTAGGAACATTGCCACGTGTGTTAAGCGTAACCGAAGAAGTAAAATTACCAATTTCTGTTTTTGGAGGTGATAACGCTGTTGGCAACACAACCGTAAAAGTAGAAGTTAACGGTTTACTGCAAACCGTTGGCAAAAATTCCAAATCGGTTAATGTTGGTAAGAATGATGAGCAATTGGTTGTGTTTGATATTAAAGTAAAAAACCAAACAGGTATTGCCAAGGCAAAAATTACTGCTACCGGTGGTGGCCACACTGCCACTTATGAAATGGAACTGGATGTAAGAAATCCAAATCCATATACTACAGATATTAAAGATCTGTGGGTAGATGCAGGCAAGAGCATAAAAGAAACATTTAATCCAATAGGCCTCCCTGGCACTAATACAGGCGTATTGGAGCTCTCCACCATTCCACCAATTAATTTAGATGAACGTTTAAAATATTTAATTGGTTATCCGCATGGTTGTGTAGAGCAAACAACTTCTCAAAGCTTTGCACAATTATATTTAACCGATATTATGGATCTGTCTGCAGAACGTAAAGCAGATATTGAAATAAACATCAAGCATGGTATTAGTGAACTTCGCAAATTCCAGATGCAAAGTGGCGCTTTAAGTTACTGGCAGGGTTTAAATGAAGCTAACGATTGGGGTACAACCTATGCCGGCCATTTTATGATGGCGGCTGAGAAAAAAGGTTACGAATTACCAAGTGGCTTTAAAGCAAGCTGGGTAAAATACCAAACAGGTGTGGCGCAAAACTTTATGCCTAGCACTAACAAGTATTATAATAACGATGAGCAGCAGGCTTACCGTTTATATGTATTGGCTTTATCAAATAATCCGGTATTAAGTGCTATGAACCGTTTGCGCGAATACACAGGCTTATCAAATCAGGCACGTTGGTTATTGGCCGGTGCTTATGCACAGGTTGGTCAAATATCAGAAGCTGAAAAATTAATTTCGTTGGCAAGTACTGATGTTACACCGTATCGTATCAATTATTATACCTATGGTTCGTCAGACCGTGATATGGCCATTATTTTAGATGTGTTATCACTCATTAATAAAAAACAACAGGCTTTTACGCAGTTGAAAAAAGTATCAGACTTTTTAGGATCGAAAAATTGGTTAAGCACGCAAACAACGGCTTACGCTTTGGTGGCAGTGAGTACATTTATTAAAAAATTCGGTGGCTCATCGGCTATGCAGGCGCAGGTAACAATAAATGGTAAAGCGGTGAATTTAACCGGTAAATCTACCATTGCGCAAATACCAATTGATTTTAAAAATAATGCTGCCGGAAACATCAGCATTGTAAATAATGGTAAAGGTAATTTATATGTACGTTTAATAAACCGCGGTAAGCCGCCAATGGGTGAAGAAGTAGAAGCCAACGAAAATATTACTGTAAATGTTATTTATAAAGATATGTTTGGCAATACTATTTCTCCTGCAGAAATTGTACAGGGCACTAACTTTATGATGAGCGTTACCGTTAAAAATTTAGGCATGATGGGTGATATTAAAAATATTGCTTTGATAGATTACGTACCATCAGGTTGGGAGATACATAACGCGCGAATGGATGAGAACGAAGCGGTGTTAAAGAACTCATCTTATACTTACCAGGATATTAAAGATGATAAAGTACTCACCTACTTTGATCTGAATATTAATGATGTAAAAACCTTTAACTTAATGCTAAATGCCAGTTACGAAGGCAAATACTATTTACCGGCCATTAATGTGGAAGCTATGTATGATAACAGCATTTATGCGAGAACAAAAGGCCAATGGATAAATGTGGTGAAACAGAACGGTGGGGTTACAAAGAAGTAGAATAGATCATAAGAATTAAGATGCCAGAAATAAATAGTATAACAGCAGCGAAATTGGAAGAGTTGTATGATGACGCGGTAAGAATGCTAGCGGAAGGACATGACAATGTTTATATTGAAATGCAATTTGCAGAGCAAAAGATAGATAATGAAACTATAAATGCTGTTTTAACAAAAGTAAAAAACTTAAGAAAAGCGCATAAAAGAAGTGTCGGGTTAAAACTTATAATTGGTGGATTAGCAACTGTTGCAGTTGGTTTTATTCTTTCTTTTATAAGTTTTAATTCTCAATCACCGGCGTATTTTATTTTGTATGGATTAATTACTGTTGGTTTTATGACCTTTGCAAAAGGTGTAATTGATATGATCTTTTAATTAAACATTCATACAATGGGTTATAAACTTTTTTTGGATGATATCAGAACAGTGGAAATGGTGTTTAAAGATAAAACCGATAAGGATTTTGTTGTTGTTAGAAATTTTGATGACTTCAAAAAAGTAATTATTGAAAAAGGATTGCCCGACTTTATAAGCTTTGATAATGATTTAGGTTTAGATGAAAATGAAGAGATTGCCCCGGATGGCTATGCAGCTGCAAAATGGCTCGTATATGATTCAGGTTTCGATCTTATTAATTTCAAATTTAATGTCCATTCTGCAAATCCGGTCGCTTCATTACAAATTCAGAGTCTTTTAGATAATTATATTAAACATCTTAAAAATGAAAAGACTTAAACTTGCATAAATTTAATTATGAAATTATTCTTAGATATTATTTTTTTCATTAGTTTTTGTTTACTCAAATTCCCAAACTCCAAAAAGCACATATAAAATTAGGCGAACAAAAATCGAAAATAATTCTGACGATAAAACAAAGCTGATAATAAAATTCATCGGCCCAACAGGCTCACCGGCAAAGAGTCATGTTAAATTCACTATAAATAATGATTCGGTTTTTCCAGTTCTTGATTCATTAGGAACTTATACAACATCTTTAGATAATAGAAAGTATAAATTTAAATTTATGGTGCCTTATTGGTACGATGCAGTTACTGATTCTGTTCGTTTCAAAAAGAATGAGCAGGTAACAATTACGGTTTTCTTCCAGCCAAAAAGTATTAAAATGCCACAGGTACTTTATCATCTTGGAAAACCTGTTATATATGTGTATCCTGAAAAGCCAACCAAAATTAATTTATCATTAAATGTAAAAGGTAAAATGACCTACTCCTACCCGCTTTATCAAAACGGCTGGAGCTTTACTGCAAAGCCATCAGGCAATATTGAGTGCAAAAACAGAAATTACAATTATTTATTTTGGGAAGGTGAACAAGATCTTAGCAATCTACCTTTAGATACTCGGCAAGGTTTTTTTGTAAGTTCTGATACATTGACTTTTTTCTTTGAAAATACCTTAGCAAAAGCAGGGCTTAATGCAAAAGAGACGCAGGATTTTATAACGTATTGGGTTCCCAAAATGCAAAAGAATGAATATAATTATGTTCGCTTTATTTTTAATAAAGATTACGATCATTTTGCAACTATTACTATTGATCCAAAACCCGATAATTTAATTCGTGTATTTATGCTTTGGCAAGAAATGGCTAAAGATAATCATTCAAATATAAGACCTCAGGTTTTTCCCCCTTTTAGCAGAAAAGGTTATACCATAATTGAATGGGGAGGCAGCGAGCTTGGAAGCCAGATTGACAAAATAAATTGATGGTTTGATGCAGATAAGATCAATAGAACATATTACCTCAGAAGATCTTTACACCGCTTTTAACCAGGCCTTTAAAGATTATTCGCATAGCTGGACAGAACAGCAATTTAATAATATGCTACAGCGTCGTGGTTTTGTAAAAGAATTATCATTTGGCGCTTTTGATAACGACAAATTAGTAAGCTTTATATTAAATGGTATTGGCACCTTTAATAATAAACAAACCGTTTACGATACCGGAACTGGTACCATAAAAGATTATCGCGGCCAGGGACTTATTAAAGAAATTTTTAATGCTTCCTTACCTGCTTTAAAAAGCGCTCGTTGCGAGCAATATCTGCTCGAAGTTTTATCGGATAACGAAAAAGCAATTTCTATCTATGTAGATCTTGGATTTAAGGTAAACCGTACATTTAATTATTTTGTGAAAGAAGTAAATGAGATAAAAAACACTGCATCAAAAGATCTGCAAGACTATGAATTTAAAGAAATAGAATTAGTTCCGGAGATCATGTCTGCTATGCAAGATTTTGACCCTTCATGGCAAAACAACTTTTCTGCTATTTTAAAAAATACCTCTCACTTTAAAATAATTGGCGCGTTTAAAAACAATAAATTACTTGCTTATGGCATTATCGAACCTACTACCGGCGATATTCCACAATTGGCGGTAGATAAAAAATACAGAAGAAAAGGTATTGGTTCTTATCTATTAAATGAGTTAATAAAATACAACACTGCAAAAATGCTTAGGTTAATTAATATTGAAAATAATACAGAAAGTGTAAGTCAATTCCTCAAATCTAAAAATTTAGAGGTGAGCGGCTCGCAGTTTGAAATGATTCGGGTACTGTAAAGGCTCCCTGTTTACCGTGATTTATTAATATAAATGTCGTTTAATTCCGTTAATTGGGCTAAAAAACTATTGTTTTATTTGTCTTGTTATTATTTTGTGCCCGTAAACTAACAGGTATGAAGAACTCAAGAGCACTTTTTTTAATTCCCGTTTTAACACTCCTTATTTTATCTTCCTGCTTCCTTCAAAAAAGCTATTATAAGCAATGCTATAACCTTGTTTTGGATAACTCCAAACAAAAGGTCCGTTCATTTGAGATGGTTCAGTCTGACAAAAACTCTATTAATAAAAAAGAAATTGCAGAAGAAACACCCGTTGTTATTGTATCTGCAGATAATAAAGAAACCGCAAGTGAAACTGTAGACCTTAAACCAAAAAAAACAAAATTGATCATTGGCGAAAGTCATTCAACCTATGAACCTGTTGAAACAACAGTTGCAGATAACAGATTTAAGAACGACACACAAAAACCCAATGCGGTTAAAAAGAACGATAGCTCCACAAATGACAGGGGAATTTTAATAACCTTACTTGGATTATTGTTGCCCGGACTTGGTTAGTTTTTTACTCTAATTTTTGATTTTTTATTGGCACTCTTTTCTTTCTTTTTTTGTCGTATTTAAACCGAAAATCTCTTCATAATAGCCATAATTATGCTTTAGTTCGTTAATACCCGCGTTTGTTACTATATTAAAGGTATCTTAATTAATTTCAATATATTTATTGGCCTAAAACCAATACATGAAATTAGTATACATTAGTTTTTTTGCTGTTCTTTTCTCTTTAAGCTCTTTTGCGCAAGTTAAAAAAAGTACTGTTAAAGTTGAGCGCACAGTGAGCTCAACGCCCGTAACAGCCGATCAAAATAACCTTATCATAAAATTTGTTGGCCCAACTAAACAACCTGTAAAAAGCAATGTAAAAATGGTGGTTGATGAGGAAACGGTTTTTCCGGAAATGAATGAAAAAGGAATTTATATTGATCATATTGATGTTGGAACATATAAATTTTCTTTTACAGTACCGTATTGGTATGATGCCATTATTGAAAAACTAAAGGTGAATAAGAACGAAATAATATCAATTACTATAAATTTTAACGCAAAAGAAATTGGAGCAAAATGAAAAAGATAAATTTTAATATACTAACCATCGCTTTTTTTAGTTTTATTTTATTGGCGTGTAATAACTCCACTCCACCCGTTGATCAGAAGCCTGTAACTACTGTTGATAGTATGGAAGCCTCTTTACCGGTAGCGGATAATGTTGATCCCGATGCGGCTTTTGATTACAAGAATACAATTATTGAGAATGATCATGAATCGGTTCGTATCGAAAAATTCTCTAACGATAGTATTGAAGATACTTTTACAGTTACTGTTGGAAAAGGAAAAATTGGTGAAACAAAAACTACTTTACGTGTAAAAGCAAAAAACGGCAAAGTGATTTACGAACATATTTTTGCAACTACCGAATTGATAAATGAATACGATCTTGCAGCGGTTAAAAATGATAAAGATATGATCGATTATATTATTACAAAGGCCGGAGATGTTATTGGTAAAGGACTGGTAGATCTTAACAGGTTAGATGCAGAAGATTATTTAGCGGTTGCTACAAAAGAGCAATTCAATAATTACGATCTGTTTTTAGATATGAAAGCCAAAGGCAGAAGATTATTAAATTATACGTTGAACCTTGAGAACCATTATTATTTAGGTTATTCTACTAAAGATAAAAAAGTAGTAACGATAATTGAATGTTGCTAAGAAGTACGAATGAAAAAATACTATATCATTATTGCCCTCTTTTTTATTGGTTTAATTGTTTCTGCAATAAACCCACACGATTATTTTACCTGGTTCTTAGAGGTTTTTCCCGGAATTATTGGTTTTGTAATTTTAACGCTAACCTTTAAAAAATTTCAATTTACTTATCTCACCTATTGTTTTGTATTATTTCATTGTTATGTTTTGTTTGTAGGCGGACATTATACCTATGCCGAAGTACCTTTATTTGAATGGATAAAAGAAGTGTTTCATCATACACGTAATAACTACGATAAGGTTGGCCATTTTATGCAGGGCTTTGTTCCTGCAATAATAATACGGGAAATATTTATCAGAAAACAAATTGTAAAACGTGGCGGTTGGTTAGCCTTTTTAACCTTATGTGTTGTGTTAAGCATCTCTGCTTTTTACGAATTTTTAGAATGGTTTGTGGCGGTAGCTTCAGGCGAATCGGCTGAAGCTTTTTTAGGAACACAAGGCTATGTTTGGGATACACAATCGGATATGCTGTATGCTTGTATTGGCGCTACCTGTATGATGTTATTCCTTTCAAAACTCCAAAATAAAGCCATTGCCAAACTTACATCGCAATAATTATTTGATTGCGACTCTTCCCTATTTTATTTATATTTAAGTAAAATATCATATCATGAAATCAATATTACCTATTGCTCTATTCTTTCTTTTTTCTTGTGGTACTAAGGAAGTTGATAAACCAACAATCATAAAAAGCTGGGAGGTTAATGTTAATACCGGTGATACTATTAACAGGATGGACAGCAATGATAAAAAACAGGGCTTATGGATAGAAAATAAGACGTATACAGTCATTTATAAAGATGGTATAAAAGTGAATTGATAAACGCATTTATGGCTTTTCGTTTTAAAATAATTTTTGTTACAGTATTATTTCTTTCATCCATAACCTTTGGCCAAACGAATGAAAGTAAAAATGATACCACTGAAGCTAAACAACTTTATAAAACGGGTTTGTGGTTTGCAAATATTGGTAATTATGACAGCGCATATTATTTTAACCAGGCAGCTCTCGAACTTTCTGAAAAATTAAACTTTAACGATGGCATTTCAAATGCTCTAAGCAATTTGGGCTTAGTGTATTATTACCGTGGTAATTTTTCAAAAGCGCTTGAATTTCATTTTAAATCACTTAAAATAGATGAAGAACGGAAAAATAAAACCGGTATTGCGAGAAATTTAGGTAACATAGGCCTTGTTTATGAAGAATCAGGAGATTATTTAAAAGCCTTTCGCTCCTACTCCAAGGCACTGAATATTGCTCAGAGTATTAAGGATAAAAGCGCTGTTGCCATTCAATATGCCAACATCGGTGTTGTAAAAAGAAAACAAGGTGATAATACAGCAGCACTTGACTATTATTTTAAAGCCTTAACCATCTTTGAACAAACAGGTGATAAAGTAAAAATAGCAACCGTATTGGGTAATATTGGCGTTGTGTATCGTTTGCTTGAAGACTTTGAAAGATCTTTAGATTATTCTTTTAAAGCATTAAAATTAGAAGAAGAAGGAAACGATAAAATTGGAGTTGCCATTACTTTAGGCAATATTGGATCTTTGTACCTTCAGCAAAAAAAATATTCTGAAGCTGAAAAACATTTGCAGCGTTCATTGACGATCTCTACAGAAATTAACGATCAATACGGCGTAATGGAAATGAACCGTGACTTAAGCAGCTTATATGAATTTAAAGGTGACCATAAACGCTCGCTTGAGTATTATAAAAAGTATTCTGAAACAAAAGATTCTATTTTTAATCACGATAAAAATAAAGAAATAACCAAACTTGAACTCAATAATGAGTTTGACAGAAAGCAAGCCATTATCAAAGCCGAACAGGACAAAAAAGATGCCGTTACAAAAGCAATCTTAAAACAAAAAGAAAATGAACGTAATTATTTTATTATTGGCTTTGGTCTTGTTGTTTTATTGGCCATTTTTATTTTCAGGGGTTACAAACAAAAACAAAAAGCAAATGAGATCATTACTGAACAAAAAAAACTGGTAGATGATAAACAAAAGGAGATCCTGGATAGTATTAGATATGCCCTTCGTATTCAAAATGCTTTACTTCCAACAGATAAATATATTGATAAGGAAATGAAACGAAATAAAAATGAAAAGACCTGATCTATGCAACCTGTAATACAAACTCAAAGGTTAATATTGAGAGAAATTATTCCTGAAGATGCTGCTGCTTTTTTTGAAATGGATTCTGACCCAGAAGTACATACTTATTTAGGAAATGACCCGGTTAAAGATATTGAGCAAATAAAAGAAGTAATAGAGTTTATAAAAAAACAATACGTAGATAATGGTATTGGACGTTGGGCTGTTATTTTAAAAGAAACTAATGAGTTCATTGGCTGGTGCGGTTTAAAATATTTTACAGAAAATATAAATAACCACATTCACATTTACGATCTTGGTTATCGTTTCAATAAAAAATACTGGGGCAAAGGCTTTGCTACTGAAGCTGCCAAAGCTTGTATTAATTACGGCTTTAATAAAATGAATTTAAAAGAGATCTACGCTATGACCGATAGCCGTAATGCAAATTCAAACAACATACTAAAAAAATTAGGGTTTACATTTATCGAAAAGTTTGATTACGATGGGGATGAAAGCGATTGGTTTAAAAAGTCTGCACCATAATTTATATCTTAAGCAGCTGCACCCGCTTTCATTTCCATAATTGCTGCGCGGTTATATACCGGAAATTTTACCGAGTTGGCAATAAAACAAAAATCGCTTGCTTTTTTATTCAACTCATGGGCTTTATTGATCATAGAGGCATTTTGCACTATTATTTGTGGGTTTAGAACAACCTCTGTAAAATAACCCGCACCATTTGAAGTTTGTATCATTTTACCTTCTGCATTATCAATATAATCAACTACCACTACGCCTTCGGCAGCACAAAAATGTAAAAACCAAAGCATATGGCAGGCCGAGAGTGAGCCTAATAAAAGATCTTCGGGATTATTTTTTGATTTATCACCTTTGTAATTGGAGTCGGAAGAACATAGGATCTTTTTCTTTCCTTTGACCGAAACTTCGTGACTTCTTTCGTATGAATCCTTACTGGCGGTACCCGCGCCTGTGTTACCTGTCCACTTAACAGTTAACTGGTACTGTTGTTGTCTCGTTGCCATAGTAAAAGGTTTTGTTCAACTATGATTACGGACTAAATTTAAAAAAGTTGCAAAAGGCAATAAATTATTTATTTAGATATTTTAGTTTTAGCGCTTTAACAAACTCTAAAGCCTCTTCATTATCCATATAATCTGATGTACTATCAAACTGATAAGGAATTATCAGTTTACCCATTTTATCGGCGTAGCCCCATTTACCATTATCTTCTAACTGAACACAAGATAAGCCAAGTACAAAGTTCCCGGCATTTGCATACAATGGTTCGCAAACAGGTTTACCTTTTTTATCTATAAAAGTATATTTACCATCTATACAAACCGGTGCCAACCCTTCTTTAAAATCACCGGCTTCATCATAATCCATTTTAAGAACAAATTTTCCTGTTTTGTCAATAAAGCCATATACATCTTCCTGCCCTTCTTCTAAAGCATATTTTGTAGCAGAGGCCAATCCTTCAGAAAAATCACCGCAATAATCAAACACAAAGTCAATTACGGTTTTATTATTCTTATCAATAAAACCTACCAGGGCATCATCCTTTTCTACCCAAACCAACCCTTCAGCAAATTCACCCGCATCCAAATATTTAACAGGTATTATAATTTTACCCTCAGCATTTACAAATCCGCATTTATTGTTTTTTTCAACTTTTAATAAGCCTTCTTTTTCATCTTCAATGTAATCATACACAGGTTCTAAAATGTAATCACCTTTTTTATTGATCATACCTCTTTTTTCTTTCACCCTTACAATAGCATAACCATTTTTAAAACTTTCGGCGTCATCAAATTTGGCAGCAATTATTTTATCGCCATTCTCATCTATGTAGCCATATTTATTATTTTCTTCAAACACCGTCCACTCTTGCTCTATTGTATGTTTTGGTATATCACTAATTTCAACTTTTTTGGTGTAATCAATAATATCATTTTTAGAAATATCCTGTGTTGAAATTTCTTCCTTTAAGGGCTCATCAACAACCACAGGTTTCTTTTTAGGAATAATGTATTCCTGCGGAATGTATATCGTTGATTCCTCTTTTTTTACGCCAAATAATTTCTTTAAAAATTCAAGCATGCGAAATATTTTATATTAAATGTAATAAAAAAAGCCCCTCTAACCGAAGGGCTTTAAATTTAGTTGACAATTAACTTGCCGGAGCTTAAGGCTTTATTGTCTTTAAAGACCTGGTAGGTATAAAGACCTTTGTTATAATTTTTCAGATCGATAGTTGTTTTACCTTCTGTCATTTTATAAACGGCTATATCTCTGCCTAAAATGTCTTTAATTTTTACTTCGCAGTTATTTTCAAACGCAAGATCTTCTGTTGTAATAGTAACAACATCGGTTGCCGGATTTGGAAACACATTACTTGATAAATTAGAAATTGCATTTTCGTTAATACCAACCGATAGTTCGCTTAAGGCTTTACGCATTACTTTGCCGTTCCTGTCCGAAGCTATAATGTAATTAGCGGTCACCGCAATTTTGTTTACCTGGTAATTTCCGCTCGACATAGTTAAGCCTGCGTTATCTTTTATCCACGTGCCTGAAGAACCATTAGCATTGCTATATACAAAGCCCGAATCGCTCACTGTTAGTATGGTATTATTTGGTAAAGTATAAAAATCATTAATTGCAGGTGTGGTAGAACCGTTACCAATATTATAAACTTGTGTCCAGTTAGCACCTGCATCAACCGATTTAAATACCCTGCCGCCCAAAGTGCTGCAAAAGATAGCAGAGCTTGTTGCGCCTAAGGCTACTATATATTTATCAAAAAAATTGGTTAAAGGTGTTATACCTGTAGATGTATTTGTAAAGGTTAAGCCTGCATCATTTGATTTTACAACACAGGTTGCAGAAGTACCTGCATACAAGGTGCCGTTTAAATTTTCGATGGTTGTAAATAAAAGGCTTGAACTTGATCTTAATACCCAGTTGTTAGAAGCGTTTAATTCAAAGATCTTAGAGCTTACACCACTTACAGGAGTAGTTAATGCCAATACGGTACCATTAACCACAGCCATTGATCTAAAAACATCATTGGTAGCTGTTGCAGCGGTCATAACGGTCCAGTTATTACCGGTAGTTGATTGATATATGCTGTTACCCCCAAAGGCATACAATGTTCCGGCATTAACAATGCCTAAGCGAACACCGGCATTTAAACCGTTAGCGGATGTATTAAAGGATGCGCCTTCATCAGATGATGCTTGTAAGCCCGCTGAAGTAACCTGGGCAGCAAACACTTTTCCAAAAGCATAATAACAATCCTGGCCTTCAAAAAAAAGTGTGGTGTTTTGCCATTGCGACAAAGCAGCAAAAGACATTAACGATAAGATCGAAAGTAAAATTTTTCTCATAAAATATGGGTTTTAGTTTAAAACAAATTTAATAAAGAATTTGAATAATGCAATAATCACATAAACGGGCAAGTATATTTTATTAATTTTAGCCTTAAAGGCAATAGCTTGATATTCATAAATAAAATAACGTCCTACATAAAAAAGCATAAGATAAAATTTGCTGTATTATTTATTTTATCGATCGTTTATTGGTGGTGGCTTCCCTCAAAGTTATTTACAAACTCATGTAGTACTATTTTATTGGATGAAAATAATGAATTATTAGCAGCACAAATTGCGGATGATGGCCAGTGGCGTTTTCCGCAAAGCGATAGTGTACCTGAGAAATTTAAAAAATGTATCATTACGTTTGAAGATGAGTATTTTGATTATCATCCGGGTGTTAACCCTGTTTCAATAGCAAAATCAATTAAGCGAAATTTTAGTGCAGGTAAAGTAAAAAGCGGCGGAAGTACTATTACCATGCAAATTGCTCGTATGATGCGCCACAACCAAAGCCGTAATTATTATCAAAAATTAGTTGAAATATTATTGGCTGTGCGAATAGAACTTTCTTACAAAAAATCATCCATCTTAAATATATACTGTAGCAATGCGCCATTTGGAAGTAATGTGGTTGGCTTATCTGCAGCTGCCTGGCGATATTATGGACGAAGCCCCGAAAAATTAAGCTGGGCAGAATGCGCTTTATTGGCAGTATTGCCCAATTCACCATCATTAATATACCCCGGTAAAAATCACGAAGCTTTAATTAAAAAAAGAAACCGTTTACTAAAAAAACTAGCCGATAAAAACATCATCGATTTTTCTACCTATAAATTATCTATCGAAGAACCCTTGCCTTTAAAACCTTTTCCAATTCCACAACTTGCATCGCATTTACTGGGCCGTTGTATTGCAGAACAAGGCAACTCAAAGATCTTTTATTCAACTATCAATAAAAATTTGCAGTTGCAGGTAAATGAATTGGTAAATAAACGTGTACAGAATTTATCTGCCAATCAAATTAATAATGCTTGCGCAATTGTTTCAGAAACAGAAACAGGCAAAGTGCTTGCCTATATTGGTAATAGTTCTTCACTAAAGAATGAACATCAAAACTATGTGGATATTGTAAACTCAACACGTAGCACAGGCAGCATTTTAAAACCATTTTTATATGCTTTTATGTTGAGCGAAAATAAAATACTACCTGCTACTTTGTTAGAAGATGTGCCTACACAAATTGGCTCTTACGGACCAAAGAATTTTAATTTGACCTACGATGGCCTTGTGCCTGCTAACCGAGCCATAGCAAGATCGCTGAATGTACCGGCGGTAAAAATGTTACAAGAGTACGGTACTGCAAAATTTCACACACGTTTAAAACAATTGGGTTTTAAAACCTTTACAAAACCCACCACACATTATGGCCTCTCGTTAATTTTAGGAGGTGGCGAGGCAACATTATGGGATATTGCCGCGGCTTATTCATCGATGGGAAGAGCTTTGATAAATTATTCGAACACAAGAAATAAATATGCGGCCGATAGTTACAGGCCATTGAGTTATTTAAGATCTGAATTGGTAAAAAATAAAAATGCGACACAAAGTTCAGATCTGTTAAGTGCTTCAAGTATTTGGTACACCTTTAATGCCATGACAGAGTTGCTAAGACCACAGGATTATGTTGGCTGGATGCAATTTCTTTCAAAGAACCGCATAGCCTGGAAAACCGGTACCAGCTTTGGTTTTAGAGATGCCTGGGCCGTTGGATTGAATTCAAAATATACTGTGGCGGTTTGGGTGGGCAATGCAGATGGTGAGGGAAGGCCGGAATTAACCGGCACGGCAGCAGCCGCGCCATTGTTATTCTCTATCTTTAATGTATTACCAAACAAAACCTGGTTCAATAAACCAACCAGCGATGTGGAAAAAATAAACGTGTGTAAACAAAGTGGATATAAAGCTTCGGATGTTTGTAAAGATGTAGAAGTAAAATATTTTCAAAAAGGGTGTAACAAAACAAAACAATGTCCTTACCATAAATTAATTCATTTAGATGAAACAGAACAATATCGTGTAACCAGTAATTGCTATTCGGTAGATAAAATGAAACACGTTGCCTGGTTTGTTGTTTCACCAACACAGGAATATTTTTTTAAACAACATAGTTTATTTTATAAACCCTTGCCTGAATTTTTACCGGGCTGCGAAAGTGATATGAGCATTCATCAAATGGATATTATTTACCCGAGAGAGAATTTTAAGATCTATGTGCCAATTGATCAAAGTGGCCAGCGAAGCAATTGTATCTTTAAAGCAGCGCATAAGAAAAACAACGTTACTATTTACTGGCATATGGATGGGAAATATATTGGCAGTACTAATAAATTTCATCAACTGTCTATCCTTCCTGGTAAAGGAATGCATGTTTTAGAACTAACAGATGATGCAGGAGAAAGTATAAAATGTAAATTTGAGGTGATTGATAAATAAAACTGTGTCACTTCGAGCGGAGTCGAGAAGTTTGCAATAACTCTCTAACTATATTTTTTAATAAGCATTTCCCCTACTCTTTTATCAATGATCAAAGTAAGATCAGATTCTTTTAGTTGTTTAAGGTCTATCCACCTTAACGCTTGTGCTCCCTCTTTTTTATCGTAATTGTGAGGTGTAATACTTATGGTAAAATTGAGTTTGCTTTTCGCTTTTACTAAATAATAAATGCTTATAACCTGGCTTTTGGTATGAAATGCTGATGCTACAAAAAAATCGGTAGTATAAAAATGGTCCTGTACCTCAATATCCAGATCTAATTCTTCTTTAAATTCACGTACAAGGCAATCCTTTGTTCCCTCTCCAAATTCAAGCCCTCCTCCCGGAAACTTTGTGATCTTATTGCCTTTAATGTATTCATCAGATACCAAAACGGCTCCGCTTTGGATCAAAATTCCGTAAACTCTTACATTAAATTTTGTGCTCACGGTTTAAATGTATAGAATATGGATACTATTAAAAAACAATCTTATTAACGAGAAAGCAGTACTTATTATCATTTTAAAAAGCCTCACCAATTGTAAAATAAGGTAACACTTTTCCATCGCCAATACCTATATCCATTCTCAGGTTAATTTTTTGGGCTTTATCTATCATTAACCGCAGGCCCGCGCCGTAAGTATATCGCCAGTTCTTATCATTAAAAGCATCATAACGCTTTGCAACCTGCCCGGCATCTGCAAAAAGTGTAAAGCCTAACTGCCAAAACAAGTGCCTCCTATATTCGGCCTGCAACACCAATAGGTTATTATCCCGGTATCGCCCTTCATAAAAGCCGCGCATTTTCTTTTGTCCACCCAAATTTCCCATTTGAAAAAAAGGAAGGTCAGAATCAGAATAAATAGAATACAAATTCAGTGCTAAAATATTTTGTTTGTAATGAAAATACTTTGTTACATCTAATGCAATACGTGTATAATTAAACGAACTGCCGGTAAGTTTATCATCCCTATAAACAACAATTTCACCAAACAAACCACGCGAAGGATAGAAAATATTATCACGGTTATCATACACACAAACGGCTCCAAAACCGGAAACATAACCGCCTTGTGAGCCCGGAATATCTTTTTTGATCAATTGCCCTGTTGTATCAAGATTGAATAAACTAAAATTATCAAATGCATACCGCGGACCAACATAAAAATGGGATGTTATCTTTTTCAAGAAAGTAAGTCTTAACCTGGGAAATTCAACACCATATTTTTCCACGTAATCTTTAGGTTGATCGTTACCAACACCATAAAAATTATAATTGTAGCGGTTATATCCAACCTCTCCATATAATTGATATGTTCGATTTTTAAAGAACAAAAAATAAGGTAAGTATAAAAGCACCTGGTTGTTTTGAGTGTAGGCAAAGCCAAGGTTAAAGCTTGAGCGGGCTGCGTTAATGCTATCTTTCTTAAAATTAAAAGTACAAATACCTGCAGCACCAAATCCAATACGGGTTTCAGGTGTATAAAATAAAACCGGAAAACCTGAGATCTTATACCTTTTTTTGGGTATTACACTGTCTGTTTGAGAGGCAACTGGGTTGGCATAAATAGTTATGACAAGTAAAACGAGAAATTGTTTTATATACGTTTTTAAACTGAGCAATGATTTAAATAGTTAACGCCTTAATTTTGAAAATACTAACAATTGGTAAAATTATTTAAAAGAACAATATAATTGCCTTTTTTTTGTTACTATTTAGAAGCATATAGTTATATTAGTGGCGTTAATGGGCAAGAATTTAGTAATAATACCTACTTACAATGAAATTGAAAACATTGATAAAATGGTACACGCTGTTTTTGCATTGAACAGAGAATTTGAATTGCTTATTGTTGATGACGGGTCGCCTGACGGTACCGCCACTAAAGTAAAAGAGCTTCAACAAAAATTCACAAATAAATTACACATAGAAGAGCGTAAAGGCAAACTCGGCCTAGGTACTGCTTATATACATGGTTTTAAATGGGCCTTAAAGCGTGATTACGATTATATATTTGAAATGGATTGTGATTTTAGTCACACACCAAAAGATCTTGAACGTTTGCTAGATGCCTGTGAAAAAGGAGCCGATGTGGCTGTAGGTTCACGCTATGTAAAAGGCGGTAATGTAAGCAATTGGGATATGAAACGGATCCTTTTATCTTATTTTGCATCCTTATATGTTAGAATGATCCTTTGGTTCAACGTAAAAGATACTACTGCCGGATTTAAATGTTATAAGCGTAAAGTGCTTGAAACTATTGAATTGGATAAGATAAAATTTATGGGCTATGCCTTCCAGATAGAAATGAAATACCGCGCCTATAAAAAAGGATTTAAAATTGTCGAAGTTCCTATTACGTTTGTTGATCGTGTTGAAGGTGTAAGTAAAATGAGCACCAGGATCTTTAAAGAAGCCTTTTGGGGTGTGCTTCAAATGCGGTTTAATAATTAACTATTTCACCAGACTCCCGTTTGCTCTAAGCAACTCCGTTTCGGCCACTTTTATTGAATACAAAGCATCAATATAACGTGTTTGTGCGTCTTCTAAATTCTTTTGCGTTTCAATGGTCTCCAATAGATTCGCTTTTCCTATCTTATATCTTTCTAACGAAACATCTAAAACATCTTTAGAGTCTTTTAAATTTTGTTTCTCCAACTCTACAATTTCTTTGTTTAATAAATAGGTCTTATAATTTGTATATACAATTCCATCTACAGCTAATTGTGTTTGCTCGGTCACATATTTTTGATTGAGCGCTAAAATATTTCTTTCTTTTACTAACTTACTATTTCTACCGCCATTAAATATTAACCAGCTAGCGGTAATACCACCATTTAAACCAGCCTGCCTGTTTAAGAACACAATACCCGCCTGACTTTGGTTGCGGGTAAAATTATAGGCACCATTTAATTGAATAAAAGGTAAATTGGCCGAACGGGCTTCTTTAATTCCTTGAGAAAATATTAATTCGTTTTGCTTTGAAATTAAGATAGATGAATTGGTTGATGCAACACTTTTCTTTAATTCTTCAATGCCAGGATCATAGTTTACAACTATAGAATCATTTGTTTTAAAATCAAAATCCGCAGGTTTACTTATTAACTTATTTAATGTTGTTTTGGCTTTGAGTAACTGTATTTCTAACTGAATGATGGTACTCTTTGCTTTATTCTCATCTGATTGTGATAATAAAAGATCAACCTTGGAATCAGAGCCGATCTCTAATTTTAATTTCGCCAACTTTTTACGTTCTTCATAAATACTTAAGTTTTGTTTGGCAGCCTTTATTAATTCGCTTATTCTTATTATTTCGTAATAGTTTACAATAATATCGTAAACGGTGTTTTCCATTTGCTGTTTTAATTGTATGGCAGATAGGTCTTCGTTCAAATCTAATCTCTTTTTTATGGCAAACATGCGTAAACCGTCAAACACCGTCCAGTTAGCGTTTACAGATGCTGCAAGGTTATTGGTTTTAGCGCCGCTTCTATCCTGCACTACTCCTGTGTTAAATTCCTGATGCGAATCAAGACTAGCGGCATTTAAACCTGCATTTAAGCTAACGGTTGGCGACATACCGGCATTACCAAAATTATTTTGTGCTTTTGCAATTTCCTGGTTATTCTTTACAATTAAAACCGAGTAATTTTTTTCGAGACCAATTTTAATGGCATCGTTTACAGTTAAAAGATCCTGCGCAAAACTATTATTGCACAACAGCATAATAACAAAACAATATTTAAACAGTTTCATCATCCTCAATTTTTTTATCTTTTATTAAAAAAGAATACATGGCAGGTATCACATACAGTGTTAAGATCATTGATAATAACAAGCCACCAATAATAACAATTCCCATGCCCATACGGCTTTTTGAGCCTGCGCCCAGCGCCAATGCAATTGGTAAAGCGCCCAAAATGGTTGCCAGGCTTGTCATTAAAATGGGACGTAAACGTGCTGTAGAAGCCTCGATCAACGCTTCGCGTACTTTTAACCCTTTTTTACGGAGCTGGTTAGCAAACTCAATTATTAAAATACCATTTTTTGTAACCAAACCAATTAACATGATCATACCAATTTGACTAAAAATATTTAAGGTTTGATTAAAATACCAAAGCGAGAATAATGCACCTGATAAAGCCATTGGCACAGTAAACATGATGATCAGGGGCTCTACAAAACTTTCAAATTGAGCTGCCAACAATAGATAAATTAAAACAAGTGCCAACACAAAAGCAAAAACGATATTGGACGAGCTCTCTGAAAAATCGCGTGAAGCGCCTGTTAAAGCTGTATTAAAGCTCTCATCTAAAACCTTAGCCGCAATTTTATCCATTTCTTTTATACCATCACCAATTGTTTTACCCGGCGCTAAACCTGCAGATATTGTGGCAGACTGGTAACGGTTATAATGGTAGTATTGGGGCGGACTACTTTGTTCTTCTACGGTGATAATATTATCCAGTTGGATCATATTACCCTTATTATTTCTTACGTAAAGTTCTTTTATATCTCCGGGATTATCCCTGTTCTCACGGTTCACTTGTCCCAATACCTGGTATTGTTTATCGCCTTTTATATAATAACCAAAACGTTGCCCACTTAAAGCCAATTGTATTGTTTGCGCAACATCGGCAATAGAAACTCCCATAGTTTTAGCCTTATCGCGATTGATCTCAATTATCAATTCAGGTTTATTGAATTTTAAATTTGCATCCACACCCTGAAAAACAGAATCTTTGCCTGCTAACTCTAAGAACTTTGGGAGTTTTTCACGAAGCTTATTAAAATCGTTTGTTTGTAATACAAACTGAACAGGTAAAGTGCCCCGTGGCCCACCACCTGATGAAATAGATTGTTCCTGGATCACAAATACTTTTCCTTCGGGAAACTGCGAAACATTTTTAGTAATGAAAGCTGCTATCTCTGCTTGTGAACGTTTACGCTCGTCTGATGGGCTTAATGCCAAACGCACAAAACCTGTATTTACAGCACCCGAGCCTGCAAACCCCGGGGCTGTTACAGTTAAGCAAACTCTTTTTTCCGGAACAGAATCGCCAACAAAAGCTGAGATCCTGTCCATCAAAGCATCTGTAGATTCAAAAGAAGTTCCTTCAGGAGCAGAAACAGTTAATCGTAACCAGTTCCTGTCTTCTAAAGGAGATAATTCAGATTGAAGTTGAGATCCGAAAATATAAATGGCAATACCGGAAACAACTAAAATGACAAGTGCCCACCATCTTTTTTGTAAAAAGTTAGTTACCGAATTTTTAAACCAATTATCAAGGGCTTCAAAATAAGGTTCGGACCATAAATAAAATTTACTTTTTTTGGTAGGATCTTTTCTTACCAGTTTAGCATTAAGCATTGGCGTTAAGGTTAACGATACAAAGGCTGAAATTAAAACGGCTCCGGCAATAACCACACCAAACTCACGAAATAAACGGCCTACAAAACCTTCTAAGAAAATAACAGGCATAAAAACGGCTGCCAATGTGAGTGATGTAATAATTACAGCAGTTGTAATTTCCCTTGTGCCTTCAATAGCGGCTTGTTTTGGTTTTAAGCCCTGTTCTATTTTTTTAAAGATATTTTCAGTTACAACAATTCCATCATCCACTACTAAACCTGTTGCAAGCACAATAGCCAAAAGCGTTAGTACGTTAATAGAATAATCCATTAAATACATTATAAAAAACGCGCCTATTAACGAAACAGGAATATCTATCAAAGGACGGAAAGCAATTAACCAATCTCTGAAAAACAAAAAGATAATAAGAATTACCAATATTAAAGCAATTGCCAATGTTTCCCCTACTTCAACAATTGATTTTTTAATGAAACGTGTATTGTCTAAAGCAATATTTACGGTATAATCTTTTGGAAGGTCTTTTTTAATGAGTTCGTAACGTTTATAAAATTCATTGGCAATATCAATATAATTGGCGCCGGGTTGTGGCACCAAACCAAGACCTATCATAGGTGTTCCCGATTCTTTTAAGATGGTCTCTTCGTTCTCAGCTCCTAATTCAACTTTTGCAACATCTTTTAATCGTATAATATTACTGGCATCTTCTTTTAAGATCATTTCTTCAAACTCACTAACGGTTGAGAGCCTGCCAATTGTATTTACAGTTAACTCGGTTTTATTACCTTCAATTTTACCCGAAGGAAGGTTCACATTTTCACGGTCTAAAGCCTGTTTAACATCCAGTGGTGTTAAGTTGTAGGCTGCCAACTGCTCAGGCTTTAAACGGATGCGCATCGAATAACGGCGCTGCCCCCATATTTGAATAGAACTAACACCCGAAATTGTTTGAAGGTTTTGAGCGATCACATTCTCAGCATAATCACTAACATCCAATAACGAACGGGTATCACTTAAAATGGTCATGGATATGATAGCATCCGAATTGGCATCTGCTTTTGATACAACCGGTGGTGCGTCAATGTCCTGTGGCAACTGTTTTACAGCTTGCGATACTTTGTCACGCACATCATTAGCAGCTGCTTCCAGGTTGGAACTTAAATTAAATTCTACAGTAATAACACTTGAGCCCTGGTTTGAAGATGCAGAAATAGAGCGGATACCGTCAATACCATTAATAGCTTTTTCTAAAGGCTCGGTAATTTGTGATTGTATAACATCGGCATTGGCACCTGTGTAACTTGTACGAACAGTAATAACGGGCGGATCAACAGAAGGATATTCCCTTATGCCTAAATAATTAAAACCTATTGCACCAAATAAAACAATAATAACAGACATTACTATTGCCAATACCGGGCGCTTTACACTGAGTGAGCCAAGATCCATTTTAGTTATCTGCCTTTAATAATTTTAGTTTTGAATCTTTTCTTATTGATAACAAGCCGGTTGTTAAAATCGTATCACCTTCATTTAAACCCTCCAGTATCTGAATTTTTTCGTCGGTCCTTACACCAATGGTAACCATATTTTCAACGGCAACACCATTTTTATTCATAATTACCTTTTGGCCTTTTAATGTTGGAATGACTGCTTCTGTTGGTACCATTAATGTATTTTTTGTCGCGTCCATGTTTACAAATACTTTTACAAAACTACCCGGGTAAAAATCCTGGTTGCCTGTATACATAGCGCGGGCTTTAATGGTTTTGGTAGTCTCATCCACGCGCGGCTCAATAGCATAAATACTCGCAGTATAAGTTTTTGTAACTGCATTAATATCGTTTGAAAATTTAATTGACAAACCTTTTTTAAACAGCTCAATATATTTTTCGGGAACCGAGAACTCAACATATAAAGGTTTAACCTGAACCAATGAAGCAATAGGTGTAGTTGAATTTACAAAAGAGCCTTCACTTACATTCTTTAAACCAACCACACCTGTAAATGGTGCTGTAATAGTTGTTTTTGCGATTTGTGCTGAAATATAAGCCTGATCGGCCTTGTAACCGTTTAATTCATTTTCCTGTATATCCAGTTCTTCCTGACTAATACCATTAACGGCCATTAATTTTTTTAAGCGCTCTAATTTTTGCTCAGATAATTTTGATTGTGTTTTTGATTTTAATAATTGTGCCTGAAGATCGGCATCATTCAATTTAATTAAAGTGCTTCCTTTTGTTACTGTTTCTCCTTCATTAAAGTAAATAGCAATAACCTTTCCACTAACTTCAGGAATAATGTCTATCTGGTTTAAGGCGCCAATTTTACCGGTAGTAAAAATGTCGTTATTAAAACCCATTGGCTTTACAACATAATAATTGGCAGCAACAGGCATGGCATTTTTTCCTTTGCCGCCACCAGCTGCCTTATCTTCTTTTTTAGAAAAGAAAATAAATTTAGAGGCAATCAACAGGCCAATCACTACTACTATAATTATCCAGTTTGGTATTTTTTTCATTGTGCGACTTTTGAATTTGTTTTTCTTGGTTTTCTAGCCGTTTTTTTATAGTTAAAGAACAAGTCGTTGGATGGTAATGTTTTAAGATTAAATGAAAGTTTATCCAACACATTATTGAATATTTCCCGTTCTTCTTTAGAGATATTTGAAAATATCTCAGCATCAATGGCTGTGAAAGATCTAACTACCTCTTCTGTTTGTTTTAAACCTTTTTTTGTAAGCGTAATAAAATGTTCGCGTCGGTCATCAGGATTTATGACACGATCAACAAGATCTGATTTTATCAAATGATCAATTACTTTAACCATGGCTGTTTTATCAATTGCCAAATTATTGCAAATACATTGCTGGTTGCAGCCATTATTTTCGCTTAAAAAATAAAGCACTGAATAATAACGTTCAAGATCTAGTTTTTCGAGGCTTTTACTTAATGCGCCATAATAATGTTTTGAAAGAATAAGCGCTTTTGTTCCAACTGGCATTTTTATTTCTTTTTTATTTTGCATCTAAAACAGTTGTTTTATACAATAGTTTACAAATGTAACTATTAAAATTTTTAACCATATGGCGTAAAAGTGGTAACTTAACGGTTTTTAACTTTGATATCATCTATGAAAAACAGCAGAACATCTATAAATATGAAGCTAAATTTTTTCTTATTTCTTGCAATCTCAGCAACAGCCTGCTTTTCGCAGCAAGATGAAAAACACCTGAAAAATTTAAAAATGTTGACACATGGTGGTGATAATGCCGAGGCTTATTTTAGCTTTAATGGTAAGTACGCCTCTTTTCAAAGTAATAATAAAGCATGGAATTTAAAGTGCGATCAGATCTTTAACCTGGATATTGAAAAGGCAGCAAAAGATAGTACATATAAGCCCACAATGGTAAGCACCGGTAAAGGCAGAACAACCTGCAGCTATTTTTTAAAAGACGGAAAGCACATCTTATACGCATCAACACATAAAAGCAATGATGAATGCCCGCCCGTACCGGAAATAAAAGGAAAATATTTATGGGCTGTTTATAAAAGCTTTGATATTTATATTGCCGATCTGAAAGGAAATATCACTGCGCAGTTAACTAATACTGAAGGTTATGATGCGGAAGCAACCGTTTCGCCAAAGGGCGATAAGATCGTTTTTACAAGCGACAGAAGCGGTGATCTGGAATTATGGACTATGGACATTGATGGCAAAAATCAAAAACAAATTACTTTTGGTTTGGGTTATGATGGCGGCGCTTTCTTTTCACCGGATGGAAAAAAGATTGTGTTTAGAGCATCTCGTCCTACAGAAGAAGCAGATGTAAAAGAATATAAAGAACTATTAGCGCAAGGGCTTGTAGCACCAACCGCTATGGAATTGTACACCTGCAATATAGATGGTAGTGATCTGAAGCAGGTAACACATTTGGGTAAAGCTAACTGGGCACCATTCTATCATCCATCGGGTAAAAAGATAATTTTCTCGAGCAATCATCATAGTAAAAAAGGTTACGATTTTCAATTATTTATGGTGAATGAAGATGGTACAAGATTAGAGCAAATTACCAATCAGAGTATCTTTAATGCCTTTCCGATGTTTTCGCCGGATGGAAAGAAATTGATATTTTCTTCTAACAGAAATAATGGAGGAACAAGAGATACCAATTTGTTTATTGCAGAATGGGCAGATTAATTTTTGATAGCATTTAAAAGCTGATCGATCAATTTTTCCCACACAAATTTTTCTTTCATAAGATCTAAAGCGTTTTGTTTTTTAAGATCTATTTTTTCGTTTGACGAATTAACTATTTTTTGGATCGTATTTTTTATTAATTCAGGATCTGAATCGTTAATTAAATAACCTGTTTTATCATTTACTAAAACATTTACTGCGCCAACATCGGTTGCCAACACTGTTAAACCATTTGCCATAGCTTCTAATATTACATTTGGCATACCTTCGCTCCAACTCGGACAAATTAGTACATCGCATTTTTGCAGAAGTATTGTTAAACCTGTTTTATCACGAATTTCGCCATGATAGATAACAGATGTATTTTGTAATTGCTTTTCTTTTGGGATTGGTCCTATGAAATGAAATTCATCTTTTATGTGTTTTTCATTAAGAGATCGTATAGCAGAATTTAATTCTTCTATGCCTTTTCGCCTTTCGTAACGACCAAGAAACAAAAATTTTAATGGATGCTCAGTCGGTCTTATTTCATTTGTAAGTGTGCTTGCTTCAACACCTGATGGCAATTCGATAATGTGCTTTGGATCAACACCAATTTCTTTAATAATATCTGTGATCTTTCCACCATAAGAAAAAACAAGATCTGCTTTTAGAGATATTTCCTTTACAGGTTTTCTCAGCAAGAACATATATTGAAGCTTTATTTTAAGATCGGCAGGCTTTTGAAACATTTCGTAACCATGAAACTTCACCCCTATTTTAGCGCATTTTATTTTGCCTGAATGTTTTTGTTCCATCAAATACCAACCCGTAAAACCTTTAGTATAAATAAAATCATAGCTTTGAAGTTTATCTTTTATTGCTTCAAAGATCAGTTTAGAATGCTTGTAGGAATTACGCAGGTAATGTCCGGGTAGTTTTCCGGGCTTAGGAAAATCAACAATTACAGAAGTGATATAGTTTTTTTCTTCATCAGAAAAAAACTCAAGCTTAGAAATATCGTAATTACTTTGATTGAAGTGATAAAGATCAACGTAAACTTTTTTTTGTGCTAAATATTTACAGAGGTAATACGAATGCTTTTGCATGCCGCCTAAAACATAAGGCCAAATTCCGTCTGTAATTAAAGCTATTCTCATTTAATGAAGCTTGCCTGTAATTGGCATGGCATCTAATATTTCGCCTTCGGCATTATTTAATTCGTGTAATCTTTTGTAGGTTGATTCTTCATCAAAATAATTCAAAGCCATTTTTACAAACACTTCGCCATGTTTGGCTTCGCTGGCCCATAAATTATGATAGAATTTCTTAAGATCACCTTCCGGCAAATGCTCGTATATTAATTTAAAGCGCTCTGCTGCCCTATTCTCAATTACCGAAACCAAAAGCAAACGATCCATGAAATGCTCATCACGACCGGTACGGCAAAGCTTTAATAGTTCTTTTACATAAAGGTCTTCGGTGATCTCATGCTGTAATTGTAACCCCTGAGATTGCATTACTTTGTAAACATCTCTAAAATGTTCCATCTCTTCCAAAGCTGTATCAATTAGCTCAGGAATGATCTCAACACGGTTAGGATATTTGGCAACCAAACTCATGGCAGAGGCTGAAGCTTTACGCTCACAACCTGCATGATCTTGTAAAAAGAAAGAAAAATTTGCCATCACCGTTTCTATCCATTTTGGATTTGAAGGTTTAACAACAGGCAAACGGTATTGCATGAGAAATTATTTATTTACGTACATAACCTCTTTTACAGCCTTAATAACTTTAGCAACACTTGGTAAGCTTGCTTCAATTAATGTTGGCGCATAAGGTAAAGGGGTATCTGCAGTTGTAATTCTAATAATTGGCGCATCTAAATAATCAAAGGCATCTTTTTGTACTTTAAATGCTATCTCGGTTGAAATGCTTGCCAATGGCCAGGCTTCTTCAACCACCACCAAACGGTTTGTTTTTTTAACGGAGTTAATTACTGTTTCATAATCAATTGGTCTTACAGATCTAAGATCAACTATTTCCACACTAATTCCTTCTGCTTCTAATTCTTTAGCAGCAGCGTAAGCTACTTTTATAATTTTTCCAAATGAAACAATGGTAACATCGGTTCCTTCGCGCTTAATATCTGCTTTACCAAGTGGAATGGTATATTCTTCTTCAGGCACTTCACCTTTATCGCCATACATTTGCTCACTCTCCATAAATATTACAGGATCGTTATCGCGAATGGCGCTTTTTAATAAACCTTTTGCATCGTAGGGATTACTTGGTACTACTACTTTTAAGCCTGGGCAGTTTGCATACCAATTCTCAAAAGCCTGTGAGTGCTGAGAGCTTAACATACCGGCACTTGCTGTTGGCCCACGAAAAACAATTGGCACATTGTATTGACCGCCACTCATACTATACATTTTAGCAGCGCTATTAATTACCTGGTCAATAGCCACAAGGCTAAAGTTAAAGGTCATAAATTCAACTATAGGACGTAAACCGTTTGATGCCGCACCAACTGCAATTCCTGCAAAACCAAGTTCTGCAATAGGTGTATCAATAACACGTTTAGCGCCAAACTCTGCCAACATACCTTTACTTACTTTGTAAGCACCGTTATACTCGGCCACTTCCTCACCCATTAAAAATATTTTTTCGTCACGTCTCATTTCTTCAGACATGGCTTCGCGTAATGCTTCTCTAAATTCAATTACTCTCATAATAATGTTGTATGAATGTCAAAAATAAGGATAAAAACTCAGGTTTAATAGCAGCAAATTACATTTTTCCAACTACGCACTCAATCAGGTCTTCCTGTTTTAAATATTTATTGGCAAGATCGCGTAATTCGTTTGGGGTTACCGTTTTAACGGCCTTAAAATAATTATCAAAATATTCATAACCTAAACCAAATTCCCAAATGCTTTTAAATTTGTCAGCCAGTGAGAATGGACCATCCACGCTTCTTAGAAAATGGCCAAGAATGTAATTTCTTACAGTTTCCAATTCATTTTCAGATACAAGATCGGTACGTAATTTTGCCAATTCTTTATAGATCTCTTCTAAAGTTTGTTTGGTAACATCTGCCCCTACTTCTGTAGAAATGGCAAAATAGCCACCATTTACAAAAGATGCCAGGCCGCTGCCAATACCATAAGTGTAACCCTTATCTTCACGGATATTAGCCATTAAACGAGAACCAAAATAACCCCCTAAAATGGTATTTAATACCTGGAATTTATAATAATCAGGGTTTGTTTTATTGAATAATAACCTGCCAACTTTTACGGCAGACTGAATAGCATCAGGCTTTTCAATAAAATGTTTTGCTTGTTTTGTGGTTTGTAAAATAATATTTTTGGCAGAAATACTTGCAGTTGCATTGCCCCAGCTATTTTCGCCAAAAAAAGAGTTTAGTGTTTTGAGAAGATCTTTTGGTAAATGACCGGACGCAATGATAGTGCAGTTTTTAGAGCTGTAGTGGTCTTTAAAAAAAGATCTTATTTCAGCTACGTTAACGCGGTCAAAATCACTGTCCTGAACCTGTATACCATACGGGTGTTTTTCGCCAAATACCAATTCAGAAAACCTTCTGCGGGCCAAAATATCAACCTTTTGAGAGTTAATTAAATGTTTTTGCTTTTTATTAGTGACGTGAATTTTAAATTCATCTTCAGGAAACGAAGGATATTTTAAAACTTCCTCAATAAATTTTAAGCTTTCGTTTAAATATTTATTTAAAGAGTATAAGGTTACGGTTGCAAAATCCTGCCCAACTTCCAATTCTAAAAAAGAACCAAAAAAATCAATTCCATCGCTTATTTGGTTAGCCGTAAAAGACTTTGTACCACTCTCTATCAGTGAATTTGTATTAGAAGCTATCAAAGGTGCGGGTTGATAATACATACCGGCCTTAAACACAAACTCAATCTTTGTTATTTCCTGGCTTCCGGCATTAACACTGTATAGTTCAATACCGTTATTCAATTTTTCTTTACTAGCCTTTATAATATCTATCCTGTCTATGGTCTTAAATGCAGGGGCTTCTGTTCTGTTCATCATTTTATAAAAGAGGTTGTTTCGTAATCGTTTCTATTAAAGGGTAAAAGCTGGCAGGTATTGAAACATTAACACCCTTGCCGCTAAGTTCGTTTATTTTTAGTGAATTTAAGTTGAATTCGACCTGCTGTTTATCAATATTCCATATAAATACAACGGCAGTATACTTTTTTTTAAGTATAACACCTGTGGTGAGTTTAAAATATTTTGTTTCGCCATTTAAATTATCGGCCAGCCAGTTTAATGGGATACGCTTAAAATACAAACTTTCATGGTCAGAAGGATCTACACCATACTGATCAATGCTAAAAACTACAAAGGCGTTAAATGGTTTTGGTACGCTTTTAAAATTAATGGCCATTTCTGCCTCAAGGCAATTTCCTGAATTTGTAAGTGTATCGCCAAAACGTAAAAATTCAAAATATTCCTGCTCACCATTATAAGTTTTAGGCGTACCAGGAAATGAAAAAATCTCTTTTTTAATGATCTTTTCTTTACGTTTTAAAAGTACACGATCCCACGTCTTGTCTTCTCCAATTACTTCATAAAAAGGTTCGTAATAGGGCTTTTCGCGCGTCATGGCATAATAATAATCACAGTTCATGGCCATTTGTTCCGACTCGTCCATATGATTTAAAACCGCACCGCCACGGTAATTTAAGAAAGCGTAATTTAATTCACGTACACGATGGCCGCCAATAGTAAAGATCTGTTTTGTTTTTTTGTATTCGTCTGTCAATTTATCAAACAAAGCTTTTGGCATGGTATGATAAAACAAAGAACTAAAATCTTTTAAGTTTACATTTATTATAAAATAGCTAAGCGAAACTAACATAAGAGAAGTAGAAATAACTACCGAAGGCAATTTTGGAAACTGATCTGTTATAAAAGCAAAACTTAACACAAAAAATAAATAGAAAAATAAGCCGGTACGGTCTTCAGGATAGTTAACATCGAGCAGTTTTTTTTGAAGATAAAAAGCGAGAATGCTTGTAATTAAAATAACAGCAAAGAAGATGGTTTTGCTATAAATTGAAAATAAAGAAAAAGGCTTTTTAAAAAAGAAAAACAACGAAAAGATAAGGATGCTAAAAAAAACAACCAATGCTAAGATCTGGATCCATAACTGATCGGTGCCAAATAAAAACAAGATAAGCGTTTTAAACGTTACTTTCCAGTAATTAGTACCAACGCCATAATCCAACATGCCCTGCTCTTTATAAAAGAAGGAGAATTTTATCCAGAAAACTAAAATAGCCAGATTGATCAATTGTAAAATGCTATTCTTTGCGCTAAAGAAGAGTTTTTCTTTTACTTGAAAAACAAACACAAAAAACAAAAGAATGGTTAAAACCACCACTAATATTAAGTTGGCAGCTAAAGCTAATTGCCAGAAAAGAGAAAATAAAATAACGTATTTAAATTCTTTTGTAGAAAAATAATCTATTAAATATGAAAGCCCAAGTGTCATTAATCCAAACGACAAACCATAGCCCCGGCATACTTCATAAAAATCGAGAAAATTTAATGTCAACAGAAAGAAAGTAACTAAAATAAGCTTTGAGCTAACTGTATTTAAATGTTTAAATAACCTGAAAATTCCAAAACACATTATTACAAATGCCATAATATTTGGAATACGTAAAACAAAACGGTGTGAGCCTAAAATGTGGTAACAGATATTGGTAAGCGCGGAGTTTAAAACATGGTTGTTAGTATAAACGTGTGCATTATATGGCAAGTAATTATCGCTTTGTACATAAAAGAAAAAAGTTGCCGTTTCGTCATGACTAAAAGGAATGCAAAAAGCACGCAGGCAAACAACAATAAATATTACAAAACTCAGTAACCAAAATAATTTATTGAAGTGCTTTTCTAAAACCAACATCGTTTTTAATCCAATAAGTAAGATTGATGTTTGTTGTATTTTTCTAAGGTACGGATGCCGGAAGAACTGATGTGTTCAAATTCTTTATCGCAAAACACGTTTATAATTTTTATTTGCGGCATTAACTCCTGTATATAACGGTATTGGTTTTGCTCGTACTGAAAATCGGTTGAGTTTCTTAAACCACGCACCACAATAAGATCATAACCAAAGGATTCTATATGATCGGTTAAAAGGCCTGAGTACTCTGTTAACTGGCGATTTTTTATAGAATTTGGAATATCCCAGGTGCGGTCTTTTTTGTCGGGATTTTTACCAAATGAGATAATTACTTTATCGAAAATACGTTCAGCTTTTTGCAACACATTGTAATGACCTTTATGAAAAGGATTGAAGCTGCCACAAAAAATACCTATTAAAGGTTTACGGTGTGTTACATAATCGATCAACGAATTTAATTTACCGTTAACGTTTAGTTTTTTTAGAACTTCAATGCGTCTTGGTTGATAAACTTTATAATCTACAAACTGGTATTCTTTAAATATCTGGTGTTCGTATTCAATTAACTTTTCAAGCGGTTGTTCTAAAATATTAAGATCAGCCTTCATTAAAGCTTGTGACTTATCATTTGATGGTGTATGCGTAACAGTATCCATTATCATTTGATAAATGGAATCTTTTTGCGCTTTTGTAAGTTTGGTAGTTTTTGCTTCCTCTAAAAATAATTTGGCAGAGCGCTCTTCGTTATCAAACACCTGTGGATCGTAAACAGCATCGTGATAAACAGCCGCTAAAAATAACTCATCATCAAAATCCTGCAACTTTGATAATTGCTGAACAACATCCAGCAAATGCGCAGTTGTATGATAAAAACGCTGATGCTCTTCGTATCTGTTTAAAACAGAATCTGAGAATCCTAGTTTTTGTAAACGGTTGGAGATGTAGTTTTTGTCTATCATTTCTTTTTAGCTAAATAATACAATGTGGTGCAATTATTTTCGTTAATAATGATGTTGGCCTGTTGTTTTATTTTTTCGGCAGTTACTTTACTGTAACGTGTTATTTCTTCGTTTATTAATTCGGCATTGCCTAAAAGCTCAGAAATAGCAAGGTTTGTAGCTTTAGTTAGTACATCTGTTTCGCTAAAAGTTAAGCTCGATTCTACTTTATTTTTACATTTTTGAAGTTCAATTTCACCAACCAGTTCCGTTTTTAATTTTTCAACTTCTTCAATAATGGCTTTTTCGGCATCTTCCATTTTTACATCGTCCGGAATTTTTCCACTGATCACAAAAACACCTTTATCCAGATCGCCCATTACATAAGCGTTAATATCATTAAATAATTGCTTTTCTTTAATTAGTGTTTTATATAAACGCGACGAATTTCCCCTGCTTAAAATATCAGATATGATATCAACGGTATGATACTCTTCATCTACCCTGGCGCACATGTGATACACTTTGTAAATTGAACTTGCAGGCACATCGCGCTCAACCGTTAATCTACGCGGTGCTGTTTGTTTAGGCTCAACCGGTAAATTTCTTTTTGGTTTTATACCTGCTGCAATTGGCGCGAACCATTTTTGTGCCAATTGTTTTACCTGCTCTACTTCTACATTACCGGCAACAACCATAATAGCATTGCTTGGGTTATAATGTTTTTTAAAGAATGATCTTACATCATCCATAGTTGCATTTTCAATATGCGAAATTTCTTTACCAATGGTTGCCCACTTATAAGGATGTTGCTGATAAACTAATGGACGTAAAATAAGCCAAACATCACCATATGGTTGATTTAAATAACGTTGTTTAAATTCTTCAATCACCACGTTACGTTGTACTTCTAGGCTTTTATCAGTAAACGCTAAACTCAACATCCGATCACTTTCCAGCCAAAACATGGTCTCAATATTTTCTGCCGGTACAGTGCAATAATAATTGGTAAGATCGTTGGTTGTAAAGGCATTATTTTCGCCACCTACCATTTGTAAAGGCTCGTCGTAACTCGGAATATTAACACTACCACCAAACATTAAATGCTCAAATAAATGTGCAAAACCGGTTTTACTTTCATCCTCATCGCGTGCACCTACATCATACAAAATATTTAAACAGGCCAAAGGCGTGCTTTTATCCTGATGAACAATTACTCGTAAATTATTTTCTAATGTAAACTTTTCAAACTCTATCATACCCTCTTAAGATCAGTGTTAATGTGTTATGTATCAAAATTACTTCTAAATAAATTATAAAGCTAAAGATTTCATTTTTTCGATAGTAGCTTTAAAGTCATTCATTATTTCATCTACCACCTTTGCGGCCGGCATAATGGTATCAATAGCGGCACTTACCTGCCCTATTTCCAATTCGCCTTCATGCATATCACCTTCAAACATGCCTTTTTTAGCTCTGCCACGACCTAATAGTTTTTCTAACTCCTCTGTTGAAGCACCTTCTTTTTCGGCCTTTTCAACTTCGGTAAAGAACTTATTTTTAATTAAGCGAACAGGCGTTAATTGTTTCAGGGTTAAAACGGTATCGCCTTCTTTAGTGTTTATTACAGCTTCTTTAAAATTCTGATGTGCGCTGCTTTCGGGCGTAGCAACAAAGCGGCTTCCCACCTGTACAGCTTCTGCACCAAGTGCAAAAGCTGCTGCCATTTGGCTTCCGGAACCAATTCCTCCCGCTGCAATTAAAGGTATTGAAACTGCTTTGCGTATTTGAGGAATAAGTACCAATGTTGTTGTTTCTTCACGACCATTATGCCCTCCTGCTTCAAAACCTTCTGCAACAATGGCATCAACTCCGGCTTCCTGGCATTTTAAGGCAAATTTTACTGCGCTTACAACATGTACAACTGTAATACCCTGCTGTTTTAAATGATTGGTCCATGTTTTTGGGTTACCGGCACTTGTAAACACAATTTTAACCCCTTCTTCAATAATAATTTTAATATGTTCTTCAATATTGGGGTATAAAAGTGGCACATTTACCCCAAAAGGCTTATTGGTAGCTTTTTTACATTTTTTGATTTGGTCCCTTAAAATATCAGGGTACATACTCCCCGAACCTATCAGGCCTAAACCACCTGCATTGCTTACAGCGCTTGCCAGTTCCCAGCCACTGCACCATATCATACCCGCTTGTATAATGGGTTTTTCGATCTTAAACAGTTCGCAAATGCGGTTATTTTTCATAATTTAAGGCTTAAAATTTATGGCATAAAATTATGTTTTTTAGCCAAAACCATACTATACAATTTAATCGTATGTTATATATCACTTTAAAGAATTTTTTACTATATTTGGGGGTATTTTAGAATTATGATGAAAAAACTTATACTTTTCCTTTTTATTATTTCTTCAACATTTACTTTAAGGTCGCAATGGCTTTGGGATTACGGTGGATCTGTAGGTGTTACTAACTACCTTGGTGATATTGGTGGAAAAGAAAAAACAAGACGTGATTTTTTAGCAGATATGAAGCTATCAAAGACCCGCTGGAATGGCGGTGCTTTTGTGAGATATAAATGGAGACCAAAACTTTCATTAAAACTGGCTTTTGATTATTTAAGGATAGAAGGTGACGATAAATTATCTACCAATCCGGGCCGTATGTACAGGAACTTTAATTTCAGAAATGATATTTTTGATCTTGCTTTTACCGGCGAATGGTTCTTTTATGAGAATAATGACCTTGGTAACACTTACCGTTACAGAAATGGTTTCAGAGCTTATTTATTTGCAGGTGTTGGTGGATTTTATACGAATCCAAAATCACTTTACAAAGGAGAATGGGTAAAAATGCAGCCATACGCAAGCGAGGGTGTTCAATACAAAAAAATAGGATTGAATATACCAATGGGACTTGGTTTTTATTTTACTTTGGATAAAAAACACCGTATTGGTTTTGAAATGAATTACAGAAAGACCTTTACTGATTATTTAGATGATATTAGTGGTAATTATCCTGATACTCCTCCCGGAGATGCTTATACTAATGGTTTGATCTTAAGAACTACCGAATTGCCGCCTGAAGATATAGGCGCTTATAATTCTCACGGTTGGGGACAGAAACGTGGTGATAAAACACACAAAGACGCCTACATGACCATGAGCTTAAGTTACAGTTACGTGATCAGAGGAAAAAGTAGCTTTTACCGTGCAAGACATGGTTTCTTCGGAAAAGGTAAAAAGCGAAAAATGAGAAAGATCAGGGCTAAGTTCTAAACAAAAATATTCTTTAAAAAATCCCAAGCAATTGGGATTTTTTTTGTTTTAAAACCTCCATAATGTACTTATATTTGTTGCCTGTTATGAAAAAATTAGTAATTGCTGTATTTATAATTTCTTTTTGTTCTTGCAATAATAAAGAACAAGACGGAACTGTTGGATCAGACATTGTGAACAATACTGCCAGCGCCAATGGTAAAACAGATGCTGATATGCCTGAAATTAAATTTGAAGAAGAAGAATTTGATTTCGGTAAAATAACACAAGGCGAAATTGTTAGCCACGCTTTTACATTTAAGAATACCGGAAATAAAAATTTAATTATTAGCGGCGCCAGCGGAAGCTGTGGCTGTACAGTGCCACAATGGCCAAAAGAGCCTATTAAAGCCGGTGAGACCAATAAAATAAATGTTGTCTTTAACAGCGAAGGAAAAAGCGGTTTACAGGATAAAACTATTACTATTATAACTAATTGTGAACCTGCAACGCGGGTAATAAGAATAAAAACAGAAATAATTGTAGCCGAAACTGCAAAGTAAATTATAAACCAACCCGGTAAACCATATACGGTTTGCCATTTAATAAATAAAACAAAAACATGAACCAACTAGTAATTTTAATGGGAGCTCCGGCGCAAGGCCAAAGCCCGATAATGTCATTTTTACCTTTAATAGCAATCGTTGTTGTTTTTTACTTTTTTATGATCCGCCCTCAAATGAAAAAAGCAAAAGAGCAAAAAAAATATATTGAGGCATTAAAAAAAGGAGATAAAATTTTAACCATTGGTGGTATTTACGGTAAAATTGCCGAGTTAAAAGAAGACGGTACCATTATTATGGAAGTAGAAGATGGTAGCAAAATGAAGATCTCTAAAAATGCTGTGTCGCAAGATGCTACTTCAACTTTAAACCAACAACAATAATAGTTTACGTTTGAATAATTCAAACGCAGCATATTCAGTAAAAAAATTAAAGCCTGGCAAAGCCACGGCTTTTTTTATTTGTATTGGTATTGCTGCTATGCTTTGGGTTTTACAAGCCTTAAACACAGTGTATACTTACACAATTACTGTTCCGGTTGTTTTTAAGAATATGCCGCAAAATAAGAAACCGCTCGCAGAAATTCCAAATCACTTAAAAGTAGATGTAAAAGCATCAGGCTTAAAATTGCTTCTTGTTTTAGCTAACAAACCTTTTAAAACTATAGAAATAGACGTTAACACTTTAAAATCTGTAAACAAACAACAAAATTATATTTTAAGTGCAGGCTCTGTTAATTTTAAAAGCAGTTTTAAATTTGAAACGCAAATAAAACATATCAGTCCCGATACACTTTATTTTTCTGAAAAAAATGGCCATCAAAAAAATGTACCCGTTAAAGTACCTTTATATATTAAGTGTGCTTTAGGCTTTGGCGCTAAACAACCGGTAATAAGCCCTGCATTTGTTACTATTTGGGGAGATACAGCCGATATAAATAAAATAGATACTATTTACACTCAACCACTTAATTTGGTTAATGTAAATAAAAACTATAATTCGGATTTAGTTATTATTAAACCAAATGCAAATATCAGTGTATCCGAAACAAGAGTTAGTGCCGGCATTGAAGTAGCTAAACTAATTGAACATACAATCACCTTACCGGTTGCGGTTATTAATGATCAAAATTTTAAGCAGGTAAACTTATTCCCTTCAAAAGTAAAAGTAAAATTTACCGGCATACAAAATGCTTTTACCTTTGCCGATACCGTTTTGTTTAAAGCAAGTATCGACCCACAAAAGATAAATCCAAATAATAAATGCTCAGTGTATTTAAGTACTGTACCAGGCAATGTAAATATTTTAAGCATTGCGCCAAAAGAGGTTGAACTTTTAATAATTAAGAACTAATGGTAATAGGCTTAACAGGTGGTATAGGAAGCGGTAAAAGTACTGTTGCCCGATTATTTGAAGTGCTTGACTGTGCTGTTTTTTATAGCGATGATGTTGCAAAGGAAGTTTATTTTGATGCTGACGTAAAATTAAAAGTAATAACCTTATTGGGAAATGAAGCTTATGTTTCGGAAAACGAGATAAATAAAAAACACATAAGCGCAAAGATATTTTCAGATACCGCTTTGTTACACCAATTAAATGCCATTATTCATCCGGCAGTTATTGAACGGTTTAAAATTTTTAAGAACAAACATATCGGTAAGCTTGTTATAAAAGAAACAGCTTTATTGTTTGAAGCAAAACTGGAAGCACAGGTAGATAAAATTGTTTTGGTATCAGCCAATGACGATCTGCGGATTGCACGTGTAATGCAGCGCGACGGTTTAAGCAAAGAAGAGATCGCAAAAAAAATAAATGCACAATTACCGCAAGAAGAAAAGATCTTAAGATCTGATTTTGTGATAACTAATGATGAGAAAGAGTTTTTAATTACACAGGTGTTGGCCATTTATAATAAACTAATCCATGCTTAAAAAAGATTTTTTAGTAAGACAGCTCGAAGAGTTTGGTAAAGTAATGGCTGTTATTTTAGGCTTTAAAAAGCAACAGGATTGGGATAATTTTGAGAAAGAAATGCAGGCCGCCACTTTAAAGTTTACATCATTTGAATTAAATTCAATTGAAAAACTGAACGAAACAGAGTTTAAAGATCAAATTTTAAACCACCCTAGCCTAACACAAGATCAATTAAAGATCATGGCCGATCTGCTTTTTGAGCGCATGAATTTTTATGCGATCAACAATGATGAAGAGAATTACAAAAAGTTAAGATTCCATTGTACTTTACTATATACACATATTCAAAACAACCTGCTTGAAAACGAATTTGACATGAATGTGTATTATAAGTTGGAAATGCTTAAAAAAGCCTGAAAAACTATTTTTTCAACTCCTTAAAATTTCTGTCAATGTATTTTTCTGAAGGCAATAAAGATTCCTGAATTCTTTTTGCATAACGAATACTAGCCAATATCTCTAATTGCTTTTCTTCAACAAGTTGTTTTTGTTGCTGTGCTTCTTTTTCTTTTAATTCTATTAACCGTTTTTGATTGCGGATTATCCTAAAACGATTAACCATAAATAATGCAAACAGGCCTATCATGGTAAGTCCGCCATACAAGGCATAACGCTGGGTCTTTTCCTGCTTTAACTGCACGGCAACTATCTTTTTTTCTTCAACTGCTTTTACACTATCTGCAGTTACTTTTTTCTCATATTCAAATTGATATTCTTTTTTTATGCTGGCTTTTCTGTTCTCAATATTATCCAAACTATCCTGCAAATTGGTATACAATTCGTGCATAAGCAATGCATCTGAAGTGTTATTTTGCTTCTTGTAAATATCGTACAAAAGGTTGGCCGATTTTGAGATCCTTTCAGGGTAACCTAATTCCCGGCTTAGCTTTAATGATCTTAAAGCATACTCCAACGCTTTTGCATTATCTTTTTGTATAAAATAAACTGAGCCAATATTTAACAGTGCCGAAGACATGCCATCTTTATTTCCTAACATTTCAAGCATGTTTAAACTTTTATCATAATAACCAAGAGCTGTTGTAAGATCATTACTCAACTGAAAAGCTTTTCCCATGCTATTATAAGCCCGCCCAAGCCCTAGTTTATCATCAAGATTCTCGCAGATCTTTAAGCTTTTGTTAAAATATACTTTGGCTTTAACAAGATCTCCTTTCGTCATAAAAATATTACCAATATTGGTTAAAGCAGTGGCAATACCATTTTTATTATTGTTTTTAAAGTTCAGGTTCAAGCTTTTTTTAAAATAATCAAGCGCCTTTTCATATTCTTTTTGTCGTTGATAAATAAATCCAATGTTATTAAGGCAGGTTGCTACGCCATCGGTATTTTTAAGTTCGTTTCGCAATTTTATACTTTGATGATAATTATCTAAGGCTTTTTGCGTATTACCTAACTTATCATAAATATTTCCGAGATTGTTTAAGCTGGTGGCCATGCCTTTTTTATTGTCAATACTTAAACTAAGGTCATAGCTTTTTGTAAAATACTCAATACTTACAGGTACTTTACCCTGGTATAAATATATAGAGCCAATGTTGTTATAACTGTTTGCAACTGCGGCTTTATTACCAACAGCTTCCGCACTTTTACAACTTCTTTGAAAATCATCCAATGCTTCATCCACACGGCCATGCTGTTGAGCAATGTATCCCTTATAATTAAGACAAGAACTGTGATACCTTAAAAAAACATTTTTTTCTTTAACAGGTAAGTTTGGGCTGGCAAGATTTTTTTCTACGATCTCAAGTATCTGATCATTATATTTTGGCCAGATATCTTCATTGGTCTCCTTTTCCATTATTTCGAAAAGCAAATTACAGCGATTGGTATCGCTGCCGGCATTTCTTAAAAGGATCTCGAGCGCTTTTGTATTATTTTGAGAAATAAAAACTAAACTATAAAACAAGAATGTTATAAATAGTAAGTTTTTTTTCATTGTTTAAATTTTAACCCATTAATTTTAAAGGATCTTAATTAAAGAAAGATTTACTGCCGTTAACCATACCTATTACTCTTCCTGCAAGAGGTTTACCAAAGAAAGGCGAATTTCTTGATCTTGATTCGTTACTTTTTTCGGTTAATGTCGTATTATCTTTCAATGAAAAAACAGTAAGGTTGGCAGAGCTACCTTCATCAATTATAGGAGTTTTAATTCCAAGAATTGCGTAAGCGTTATCAGACATTGATCTTACGATAGAATCAACATTCTTATCTTTTAAAGCTTCTAAAGCGCAAGAAAAAGCTGTTTGCAAATTGATTATTCCAAAATCTGCCAGGTCAAATTCAAGATCTTTACTTTCTATATCCTGCGGAAAGTGGTCGCTCACAATTACATCTATTATTCCCGTTGTAATGCCATTGCGCAAAGCCAATACATCTTTTTTAGAGCGTAATGGCGGGTTTACTTTGTAATTGGTATCAAATTCAGTTAAGTTGCTATCGTCTAAGAATAAGTTTACAGCTGCAACACCGCAACTTACATTTAATCCGTTTGCTTTTGCTTTCTTCAACAACTCAATGCTGCCGCGAGTACTAATAGTTGGTATATGAAGTTTGCCTCCTGTATATTCAAGAATAGCAAGGTTTCTTTGTAAGTTCAATTCTTCTGCTAAAACCGGTATACCTTTTAAACCCAAAGTTGTAGATACTTCTCCTTCGTTTATCTGGCCGCCATGCGAAATGCTTTCATCATCACAATGCGTAACAATAAATGAATTAATGTTTTCAGAATATTGTAAAGCGCGCATTACCATTCCGGCATCTTTTATGGGATGCTTATAATCGCTAAAACCAATAGCACCGGATTGTTTCATGTCGTGCATTTCTGCAAGATCTTTTCCTTTACCTTCAACGGTAATGGTACCAAAAGGCAAAATATTAACCAGCTTGTTCTCTGTTTTGTTAACGATATATTCAATTTGTGATTTGTTGTGCAAAGCGGGGTTTGTGTGACTGTGAATACAAACCGAAGTAAATCCACCTGCGGCAGCACCTTTTATAATAGTTTCAAGTGTCTCTTTATGTTCAAATCCCGGATCACAAGCTACAGCCTGCATATCTACCCATCCGTTAGATACCTGTAGATCATTGCCCTCAATGATCTTAACATTACCCTTAGGACTAATAGATCTTTTAATTTCAACAATTACGCCGCCTTCAATTAATATATCTACCGTTTTATTGTAAAACGGACTGTTGCTTGATAAAACCTGCGCCTGTTTAATTAATATATTCATGTTCTTTTATTTTAAAAATCGTAATAAAGCTATCTCAATTCCTATAAACAACAAGGTTAAGATAATAAATATTTTCCACAGTTTTTTACCTTCAGCTCCCTGCTGGATCTGAGCGGTAATATCTGAGTTAGCATCTTCAATTAACTGAATATTCTTAAAGCCTTTATCTGCTATTATCTTTTTTAATTGGTCGTTATTAAGACATAACAGATCTGATTCTTTTCTGGAATAATTAAATGCTAAAGGCAATAATACTGCACTGTTGCGAAGTACTTCGTAAAAGCCCGGCACAGCAATTTGGTTTTGTGTGTAAAGTGAAACACCATTGTTTAGTGCTCTTGATTCAGGAATAACATCCAATTGCCCTGTAACCTGTTTTATATGAGGCGGCTGATCGATTGAAGCAAGATCATTTTTAATATTAATAACAACGTTGGATGCCGCTTGGTAAGATAACGGTACGGCCCTTAAACTATTAAAACAGATCTGATAAAATGTAGGAACAAATAAAGCGTGTTTTGAAAAATTGGTGCACTTTTCATTTAACGGTGCTGAAAACAAATAAACCGTTGCATTATTTTTTTTACTTAATCCCAATAATGCATCAGTATTTTGAAGCATTAAAATTGTTTCAAAATCCATATTGTTGGTACGGGCCAGTTTATAATGTTTGGTTACAAGTGGCAAGTTAAGTCTGTCATTAACCTTTTCAAAAACACCGGCATAAAATTTAGAAGCCATTTCAATTTTATCAACTTTTAAATTACCGGTATCTAAGCTTAATAAATTAGGCATTTGCAACATACTTAAACCCTGGTTGTAAGAAACAAGATTTGAATTTTGTGCCGGAATAAAAACAATAGAACCACCTTTTTCAGTAAATTTTAAAAGCTCAGACGTTAAGCCACTGCTAAGCTCTGCCAACTGGTTAAGGATAATAACATCGCAGGTTTTAAAGGCGCTAAAATCGATAGATTGTTCAAGGTAAGAATTAACTTTAAATAAACTATCGGTTTTAAAGAGTGTTGAGATCGAATTATCCAGTGTTTGTTCTTTGCCACTGATCAAACAAACCGAAACATTTACCTTTGAATTAAAAGCAAAAAAGAGTTCATCATCAAATGTGATCGGAAAATCTTCGATCTTTATAGAACCATAATTTATGCCTTCCTGCTTGCATTCAAAAGTAAATTGGATCTCTTTTTTTGAATTGGCTTCTACCGAAAAAGAACTGATGGCAATTTGCTGTTTATTTAAGAATAATTTTGCCGAACCTATTTCCAAATTCGCATTACCATAATTTACAATATTGGCGTGCAACTTTTGAATAAAACCTTTTTGCTGCAAAGGGGTTTCAAACCAGCAGGAATCTATGTAAATATTATTTGTTTCGTTAGCTTTTAAAGGAACAAGGGTTACTTTAACCGTAGTATCGTTTTGTATCTCGTTTAAATTAAAGGTTGTTTCCTGGGCATCTGACAAAGCATACACTTTTTGATCAGCAAGGTTAGAAGAACTTAAAAATTCGGTCTGCCTTTTTAGTATATCACTATAGTTTCGTACAGAAGAAGAGATCTTTATTTCATCAATTACATTTATGGCATCTTCTTTAGAATTAAAACGCTGATGCCTGCCTTCAAAATCGTTGGTAATGATCTGAAATTTATCGCCGTTACCAAAGGCCTTAATGATCTCTTTTGCTTTGTTCTTTGCAATCTCCAGTAAAGGGCCCTGTTTATTCACATTCTCCATACTGAATGAATTATCAATATAAATGCTTACGGCTTTTGCACCGGTGTTGGTAATAACAACATCTTTATCAAAAATAACCGGCTGGCAAAAAGCGAGTACTAAACAGGCAATAGCCAGGCAGCGGGCAATTAAAACCAGTACTTCTCTTAAGCGGGATTTGGATTTACTTTGATGCTGAAGCTCTTTAAGGAATTTAACGTTGGTAAAATAAACCTTTTTATAACGCCTGAAATTGAATAAATGGATAATGATAGGAATTGCAACCGCCGCTAAAGCCCATATAAATGCGGGATAAACAAACATCATAGGCTATAAAGTTACAAATTTGAGATGGTTTTGCAAAGGGTAATTTTGGTTTTTTCTTAAATAAGCTTAAAACCGCCTTTTTCCCAATTGACAAAGGATTTAAGACAAAAGATAGTTTGGTTAAAAACTTTTAACTTTGAATTTATTTAATTCGTAAGTTTGCGGTTCATGAATTCAGCTCTTGCTTCAATAGGAAAGAACTTATTACTTATTGCCATTGTTATTTTATCGGCCTCTAATTTTTTTTATCATTGGCTTAATTGGACAGACCTTGTAAAGGTTCAATTACTGTTTGGTGCTATTTATATTTTTTTGAGTTGTTACGAAGTACTTACTTTAAAATATGTAGCTGATCTGCCAACGCACAAATTCCCCTATTTTTCATTTAGCAGCATTGCTTTAAGGTTTTTAAAAGCCTGCATTTTTATAACTTTTGCAATAATGCTTTACAGTTCGGGCAGCCGGGCAAAATACTTATACATTATTTGCCTTGTAATTGCGTTAACTGAGCTTATTGTTTTATTTATACGATACAAGAAAGGACTTAATTTTATTAGCGTTTACGCTAATTATATTTTGTTTATGGGCAAAAAAATTGAGAAACTCTTTGCAGCTGATATTGATATAATAGAGTTTAGACACGAGATATTTTATTTTGTAAAAAAAGATAAAAAAACGTACCAGATAAAATTGGTACATATTAGGGAAAAAGCCTCTTTTTTAACGGCTATTAATGAGTGGATCAATCGTAATAATATACCTGTAAGTAAAGAATCGAGAGAGAAAATTAAATTGGCTATAAATTAATGCTATGAAATTTATAATTTATCTCTTCTTTTTTTGTAATTCCTTTTTACTCTTTTCACAAACTCAAAAACTAACACTAAGTCTAAAATAAATGTTTTCTTCAATTGCCTAAAAAATTCAAGTGAAATTGAATTTCAAAAGAACTTAGTAACAAAGACTCAATATGAATGTCTGACAAAATATAATCAAGGTTTAAATTATCAGGCAGCTATCAATGATTGGAGTAATCAATTTAAAAAAGTGCTGGCTAATTCAGCAAACTTAACTATTATATGGTCGAATATAATAGTAGATTCGATTATTTTCAATGAAAAACAAGATATTAAAGCCACAATTTTAAACGGAAAGATCTATTTTAAAAATAAAAATCATTCTGCATTTTACTTTATGCTTTTGGATAATGTTGGTTTATGTGATGGGTTTTTCTTTTTTAAAACTATATATTCGCCTACGATAGACCATGGCACTAAAAACAGATGGCTAACCAAAGAGATAAAAGAAGAGTATATTTCTTTATTAACTAAACTGACAAATAGTGATAGAGCGAGTGCTGAGGGACAGTATAATCGAGAATCTGAGTTATCTGACGGTGTAGAGAAAATTAAATATAAAATAAGTGTACTTAAAAATGCTCTTTCAAAGAAAAAATAACTAAGAAACAATTCTCTTTAATGTTTTGAAAATTATTTTCATGTCTGTGCCAAAACCCATTTGCGAAATGTATTTTTTATTCAGTTCCAGTTTTGCAGGCATTACTTCTTTAATATAAGTTTGTTCCGGATCGGATGAAGCTGCCAGTAATTCATTTTCTTCAAAATAAAGCAATGAGGCATAATCTGTAATTCCGGGCTTTACCATTAGCACTTCTTTTTGTGCGGCAGTATACATCTCCACATATTTTCTTACCTCAGGGCGCGGACCAACAAGGCTCATGCTACCAAACAAAACATTAATTAATTGCGGTAACTCATCAATTTTATATTTTCTTAAGTAGTAGCCTACTGAAGTAATGCGAGGATCGCGCCCCCCAACGGTTAACAGGCCGGCCTTATCAGCATTTTTTTTCATGGTACGGAATTTGATCAAACCAAAATCCACATCGTAGCGCCCTACCCTTTTCTGAACATAAAAAACAGGAAAACCATTATTTATAATGATGAACAAAGCAATTATCAAAAAGAAAGGCAATAGAATTATTAGTCCCGTAAAGGATAGTAAAATATCAGCTATGCGTTTTAAAAATAATACCACAATTATTTTACAACTTTATTTACACTTTCAATAACAGCTTTTACAACGATTTTTATTTGTTCATCGGTAATATCATAAAATACAGGCAAACTTATTTCGCGACTCGAATTATTACAGGTTACTTTATAATCTTCGGCTTTATAACCTAAATTTTTATAAAAACTCATGCCCGGTAACGGTAAAAAATGTACGTTTACGCTTACATCCTGATCAAAAATATGTTTTATGATCTCATCGCGTTGTGCTTCGGTAACATTTTTAATTCTTAATGGAAATAAGTGGTAACAGCTTGTTTTGTCTTTGGTTTGCATTACAGGCAACTCAAGGCGTGCATCATTTTTTAATAAATTAATGTAAGTATCAACAATATGTTTACGCTTAACTAAAGTATCATTTTCGTAACGCTCTAACTCCACAAGGCCAATTGCAGCGGTAAGATCAGTCATATTACATTTATAACCTGCTTCTACAATATCATAACGCCAATTGCCTTTTTGGGTTTTAGCAAGCGCATCTTTATCTTGCCCATGAAGCGTAGAAACACAAAGTTGTTTATAAATGGCTTCGTTATCAAATGGCGCAGGCAGGTTTAGCGTAATGGCGCCACCTTCGGCAGTGGTTAAATTTTTTACAGCGTGAAAAGAAAACACGCTAACATCGGTTAAAGAGCCTGCTTTCTTTCCCTTATAATTTGCACCGAATGAATGGGCAGAGTCACTTAAAATTAAAATACGGCCAAGCTGTTTCTGGTTTATATTATCATTTGCAACAAACTTGTTTTTATATTTTACAGCCAACCCGTTTATTTCAGAATAATCGCAGGGTAATCCGCCAAAATCTACTGGCATAATTACTTTAGTTTTGGATGTAATTGCTTTTTCAATTTCGGCAACTGAAATATTAAAATCATCAGCATTTATATCTACAAAAACCGGTTTAGCACCCACGTGAACCACAACGTTTGCCGTTGCAGAATAAGTATAAGCAGGAATAATAACCTCGTCGCCTTCTTTTACACCAAACCAGCGCAGCATGATCTCAAGTCCGGCTGTTGCAGAGTTTAAACATAAGGTATTTTTATTGCCGCAATACTCACTTATCTTTTTTTCGAACAGTTTTGTGCGCGGGCCTGTAGTTATCCAACCACTTTTTAAAGTTGCCACAACCTCGTTGCAGATCTTATCATCTATTCTTGGCGGTGAAAATGGGATCATATAACTGAATTTTAAATTAAAAATTATAGATTATAATATATTTACCTGTGTTGCTCCAAAACCGTAATCTTTATAAGATCCATCCTGGAAAGTAACACCTTTTGTTTTCTTTAAGCGATCAACTATCTCCTGCTTTAAACGACCATTGCCAACACCATGAATAAAAACTATCTTTTTCATGTTCTTAAAAATAGCGTCATCCAGTTCATTCTCAAATTTTTCGAGCTGTATGTTCAGCATTTCAAAATTACTTAAGCCTTCGGGGTTTTCTATCAATTCGGTAATATGCAGGTCAACTTCTTTTTCTAACGACTTTAAATATTCTTTATTAGATTTTGACGTTTTTGCGCGCGAATTAAATTCTTTAATGCTCTTTAATTTTGCAATATCTACAAGGCTTAGCTCCTGCTCTACATTGGTTTGCATTATAAATTCATCTTTCAACAAAAAACCGTACACCGGAAATTTAAATTCATCATGCTTTATCACTTTAGATTCTGCCAATGTTTTATGACTGATATTTAAGATCTCAACAACCGGTAGCTGGGTTTTAAAATGGGTGTTCTTGTAAAACAAACATTCAATTTTGTGGTATGTGTATTCTTTAAAGAACTGGATCTTTACCTGCTTTAAAAGTATCTTTTGATAGGCACCCAACTCGCCATGCTTAAGGGTTTGAAAATATTCTTCATCTTTAATAGAATAAGAGAACAGAACATTGTAGGCCGACGAATTAAACAAATATATTTTATAATCGTTAATTAAAGCAGGCAGCTCATGATCGGGTTCAATAACCAGGTAAATGGCATCATTTACACCTGCATCAGGATCTATTTCAATGTTATCGGTATTCTTATCAACTATTAATTCGGTATGTATTGGCACTAATTGCGAAACCAGATAAGGTATCTCAAAGCCATCCTGCATTTCTACAAATACAGTGGTCTTATCTTTTATCCGCGAAACTATGCCCTCGCCTGTTTCGTTTAAAAACCTCACCTTATCGCCAATTCTCAGTTTCATTATAGTTCGAGGGTATATGCGCCCTGTTGTTTTGTTTTTATTAATTCAATGCCAAATTTACGACATAATTCTTCTACTTTTTTAATTGAATAATTGTTGTTTGAGGCATCTGCCACCACTGTTTTAAGACCAGGAAAACTTTCAAGGTCTTTTGCAGTGAGTTTAAAATTATTTGCCAGTATCACAAGATCTATCTCTTCTCTGTCTGTTTGCGGCCATTGTTCTTTTTTATTTAATATAAGGGCTTTTAAATTTCCTTTTTCAAAATAATTGAATTCTTTTACAACTAAAGATGTATTATTTAGTGAGGTTATGTGTGGCTTTATGTGATACAAAAATTGTGAAGAATCTATTTCATTTAGAATAGAAACTGTTTTATTTTTAACCAAAACACTATTACTTTTATTTACACTGTAAACAGTTAAAAGATCTGTTGTTTTTGATTGATATGAAAGCACAATTGCCGATACCTGCCACCAGATCAAAAGCAACATACAAAATGCAAGTGAACGGTACGACTTGTTTTGAATGGCAAGTGTAATAACAATAATAAAGAATGTTAAAAATATAGCATCATAAAAACTAAAATCAATACCATCAATAAAACCAAATTTTGAAGAATTAAACAAGGTTATAAAAGCAATTAACCAGTTTACAATATGATTAATAATAATTGCCGCAAAGCCAATTTTTAAAACAATTAAAAAGGCCAATAATAAAATAACAAAACTAACAGGTACTACAATAATATTGCAAACAAAAAACCAAAACGGAAATTGTTTAAAATAAAATAAAGTCAGAGGTAAAGTACTTATGGTAGCTGCAAACGAGGCCGTTGTTCCTTTCCATAACTCCCTGCTTAAATAATTTTGAGGTTGCCAGATAATCATTAATTTAGGTTGATAATAAATTAACCCAAATACAGCAAAATAGCTTAATAAAAACCCTACATCAGTTATAAAAAAAGGATCATAACATAATAAAATAAAAGCAGAGGTTAGCAAAATATTTGTTTGCGCGCGGTGATCGCTTCTAAAAAAGATACGGCCAAAACCTAAAAGATTGAACATAATTACCGCCCTTAAAACAGGCGCAGAAAAACCTGTAATTAAAGCAAAGCTCCAAAGCACGAGTGTGATAAAAATAAATTTAAGGATCTTGTGTTTTCTTTTTCTATCAATAAGGTCAAATAAAAAACTCAACACTAAGTAAATGAGTCCTGTATGTAAACCTGAAACCGATAACACATGTAGTGTGCCTGAATGCGAGAAAGATTCAATTATCTGCTTATCTATTTCATCATCATAACCTGTTAACAAAGCCGCACAAATACCATAAGCGTTTGCATTCAACGAACTGTGCTTTAAAGCCTCTAAAATATTCTGTTTTATTAATAAGCCTTTATACCAAATAGGATTTAATATCTGAGGTACTTCCAGGATCTCAAAAGCGCTTGCGTCAACAAATGCTGTATGATATATCTGTTTATTGAATAAATAATTTTTATAGTCAAATTCAAATGGGTTTTGCGGTGCACTAACTTCAATCAATTTTGTTTTAATTGCAAGAGTTGTTCCGGGTTTTAAAGCCTTATCTCTTTCCGAGCGCTTAAAGTACGCAAGCGTTTTTCCTTGGGTTTTAATGTAGTTTGAATCATTCTTTATTTCATTTATGATCAAACTGCATTTAATGAATTTCTCTTTCTCAACCGGGATATCATCAATAGTTGCAATAAAATAACCGGCTTTATCTGATTTATAATATTTTCCATAATAATTCTCCCGATCTTTTAAAGTATTAATTTGCACAAGGTGTAATGCAAAAAGAAACAAAAACACATCAAGACACATTAAATAAATACGTTTTGTAAAAGTGTTTTGCTCCTTTTTAAACAATGTTACTATTGCAACAGTTATTGGTAATATTAAAAAAATAAAGGCTGGCGAGTCCAGATCAAAATAAATACCCAACAAAATTCCTGCGATAAATGGAATAATTATTCTAAAAAAAGGAATATTAGAAAATACATTTGACATGAAGGATTAAAGCTAAAAAAAAATCCCGTCCGGCATAAACCGAACGGGATCATTTTTAAAACTATTTACTATTAGTTGATCACTAATTTTTTAGACATTTTTTGTCCGTTAATAGAGATGTTTACAAAGTAAATGCCTTTTGAAAGTGTGCTGTTTTTGTTAATTGCAACAGTTTGCTCACCTGCATTTAAGTTGTTGATTGTAGCAGGTAAAACATCTTTACCTAACATATCCACTACATTTACTGCAACAGTTGCAGCATCATTTAAATTAAATTTAAGGTTAGTTTCTCCGGTAGATGGATTTGGGAATAAATTTAATTTATAGCTTTTTGCTAATTCATTTAAGCCATTTGGCCCTTGAAAATCAGCTGCGTCAATAAATAAACGGTTACCAAAACCATTTGTTGGATCTTCTGTAAATACAAAACGGAAGGTTGCACTCGGAGAGTTTGCAAAGTTAAACCAGTATGGATAAGAAGTTACATCTACTTCTTTCCACTCTGCGGTTACTGGAACGTAAGGTGTAGAAGTAGTTCCACCTGAACCCGAAGCCATTGTGCTTGCATTTAAGCTAACAACATCTATCCATGAACCACCACAATCCAATGAACCTTGTAATACTAATTTATCTGCATGTGTAGCAGTTTGTTTAGCATACGCATAAGAGAATTTTAAAAGGTTGTTTGGATTATTTACAACATCCATAATTGGCATAGTTAAAATATCTACCTGACCAAATGAACTTTGAGTACCATCTAAATAAAATGATCCTGTACCGTGTTTAGCCGCAACAGAAGTTTGATCCCATGTAACACCGCCACCAACATTATCAACCGACCAGTTTGCAGGAACACCAGGGTTTTCAAAGCTTTCAAAATAGTTACCGGTAATAACCGCGTTACCATTTAAAACAGTAACAGTTTTTACTTTTGTGCTGCTACCTTGTCCGTTAGTTACAGTTAAAGTAACTGAGCTTACACCTGGTGTAGGGAAAGTTATTGCAGTAGTTGAATTTGTTGGATTTGCAGGAGTACCACCATTATCAGCGCTCCATGCATAAGAAGAGATAGTACCGTTATAAGAAAGATCTTTAAAGTTTAACGATCCGCCCGAGCAAACAGTATAATTTGTTGTAGACATGAATTCAGCAATCGGAGGGCAAGGTAAAGTACCATTAACATCGGTAGCACCTAAGTTACCAATTGTACTAAGGTTACTTCTGCCGCTGGTACCTGAAGCAAGCGCGTTTCTCATAACCGTTGTTTGACCTGAAGTAAAGTTTTTAGGGCAAGATGAATAGTCCATTATGTTCTCAACATTTTGAGTTGGACCACCGGTACAAACATTACCTGATAAGCTTGTAGGACAAGCGCTAAAGTTACCTTTAGTCCAAGGAGTATCAGAAACACCATCATCACCACAAACAACACCGGGGTTATTTGTATTACCAAAAGTGTGAGTTAAATTTAACCAGTGACCTGCTTCGTGGCTTAATGAACGAATGTTGGTCATGCTGTTTAAGAAACCATAGTTATAAACGATAGCATCCTGTATAGCACCTGATGGCCATGTACCCGGTTTGTAAGTATAACCAACAATAATACCACCACCTGTTACAGTACCTGTTGGTACAATTTGTTTAACAACAATGATGTTAAGGTATTTTGTAGGGTCCCATGTAATTCCTGTATAGTTAGTACCAACAGCAGATTGAGACCAAACAGTTCTTGAATCTAAGTGGTGAACAATACCATTAGTACAATTATTATTCGGGTCTCTGTGGGCTAACATAAATTTGATATCCGAATTAATGTATAAAGATTGAAATGGAGCAGCAATTGTTGAAACGTCAGGTCCCATTGCAGCATAATCTAAATTCATTTGCGCAATTGCCGCAGCGCATGTTGCATCTGAAATATTTTCGCCACCACCCTGATGTAAGATATGAAATACAACAGGAATAGTATATTGAAAAGCAGCAGAAGTTTTATTGGCTCCTTTATTTTTTTCAGCTTCTACGTATTGTTTGTAAGCTTCTTCCTGTAAGGCGTTGTAACGTTTTTCTGCACCCGGATTTGCCTTGAACGCTTCTTCCATTGCCGCGTATGTATTACATGGCTGAATTTTACCTTCTTGAGCAACACCAGTTGTTGCTGCAAAAAGTGCAACCCCAAGTGTTATTTTAGATAATTGTTTTTTCATTTGTTGTTATTGATTTTATGTGTGTTTATTTTTTTTGATTAGTTGGAATTTGATTTACCTGATTTAAAGCCATCATATCTTTCATTGTCTTTTGCATACCTTCAACACTGCCATCTAAAAAGATAACATTTCCTTTACCATCCTGAGCAAAGTTCTTCACAGCTTCCGTCCACATACTAAAAAGTATTAAAGATGAATCAAGATTGGCATCCTGCATTTCTTTTGCCGCACCAGCCATACCTTTTGCCACCTCCTGACGGAATAAAGCAATACCCTCACCTTTTAATTGCGAAGCATCTTTTTCGGCCTGCGCTGATATTTTAATAAAATTACCTTCAGCTTCTGCAGCTTTAGTTCTTGTAATTAATAAAGCCTGCCCTTCATTTTCAGCGGCAGATTTTAAGTTGTTACTTGCCACTACTTTGGCCATTGAGCGCATTACTTCTTCATCAAAAGTAATATCGTTCAATTGAAGATCTATTAAATGATAACCCCATTGTTCTAAAGTATTATCTAATTGCTCTTTTACTGCTTCAACAATTTCTTTTCTTAAAATTAAAACTTCAGATTGTTTTTTTGTAGCCACAAATGCACGTACCGAACCCTCAACCGAACGAACAAGCGCTTGCATAAAGTTGCGGTCATCAATAAATTTAAACGCTACGTTCTTAATAGTTTCTTCATCACTGTTTAAAACGGAATAAAGTAACATAGCAGTAAAGTTTACATTCGCTTGATCAATTGTAACTGCTTGAAAACCAAGCTCTGAACTGCGATTTTGTACGGATACTTTTTTAAATACTTTTTCAATAAAAGGAATTTTAAGGTTTAAACCCGGACGAAGAATGCGACTGAATTTACCAAAAATGGTTGTAACGGCAATGGTTCCTTGTTGTACAGAAACAAAAGAAAGTAATAGCGTTAATAATACTAAAACGATGATAATAATTAATGCAACTGGCGACATAAAAATTTATATTTGTATAAATGTATGAAATTTTTCCTGTGGTTCAAAATCGATTTTAGAGGTGGTAAAAAATACGTATAAGTGGCTTTTTTTGATCTTAATCTGGCTTATTTCCCCAACTTTAAAAGGCCAGGAAGTTACTGTGGACAGTATTCCGGAGCATGAAAAGATCTATGCAAAAGCCATAAAATTAATAGATTCGGCAAAGTATCAGGAAGCTATTCCTATTTTAAAAAATGCCCTTAAAATAAAAAAAGATTATTGGGAGGCCTACAATAAAATGGCCTTTTGTAAAATAAAATTAAAGGATTATAAAGGCGCCGAAAAAGATCTTAAAAAAGCAGAAGTTATAATGCCTTTAAATTTTGAAACTACGAAATTGAACGGCATTAATTATTACTTAAACAATAAGTTTAACGAAAGCAAAGGTGCAATAGATTCGGCTGTTGAAATTGCAAAGGATGAAAAAATTGAGGATTGGGAGCTATACTACTATCGTTCTTTATTGATGTTTAAAGGAAAAAGCTATAAACTTGCTTTGGGAGCAGCAGAATCGGCAGTAGAAATAAATCCAACATGTATTGCTTGTATGGTTTTAAAAGGAGAGATCCGTTTTGTTTCAAAAGAATACAATTATGCCATTAAAGAACTGAATGATGCTATTAAAAAAATGCCCGCCGAAACACCTGATTATAAAGCTTATAAACTCAGGGCAAAAGCAAAGTTTGAAAACAAGGATTTTAAAGGAGCCGTCACCGACTGGAATGTTTATTTAGATGGCGTTCCGGGCGAAGAAGATGCTTTAGTGGCCCGTGGCGCCGCAAAAATTGAAAGTAAAGATAATACAGGTGCTATTGCAGATCTGGATGAAGCTATAAAAATTAATTCTAAAAACCCGGTAAGCTTTTGTTACAGGGCCATTGCAAAGTCAGAAAACAAAGCCTTTCAGGAAGCATTAAAAGACTATGAAATTGCTTTAAAGCTTAAATTTGATTATGCTGATGCCTATTACAATCGTGCTGCTACAAAAATGGCCATTAAAGATAAACATGGGGCCTGCGATGATCTTAATAAAGCCGATGGCTTAGGCAACACAAGTGCTGCACAGATCATTGAAAGGTTTTGTAAGTAATTTTAATTAAATTTAGAAGGCACAAACATTTCAAATCTCGGGATCTGAACATTAAACTCGGTCTCATCTATTAAGCGGGTCATAACATAAAAGCCTTCCATATAACCTAATTCGCTCGCTAAATTACAACCGCTATTGTATTCAAATTTATGTCCGGGTTCAATAATGGGGGTCTCGCCTATTACGCCTTCTCCATCTACTTCACGCTTTTCCCCAACACTGTCAAAAATATCCCAGTGTCTTCTTAAAAGTTGTACAGAGTAATCGCTGTTATTTTGAATGGTAATAAAATAAACAAAGAAATAATGATTTTCTCTTGGCACGCTTTGTTCAGATAAATAGCGTACTTCAACCGAGATCTCAATATTATGTGTGGTTGTTTTTACCATTTGGTATACAATATTAAACCGTTTTTTTTAAAATAAAGAATTTCTCCGCTAAAATTTAACAGTTTTAAGCTACCGTTACCGGGCTTGAAACCAATTGCTGGTAAAGCTTTTCGTATTGCGGTAAAATATTCACAATGTCGAATTTTTTTGCCTGCGCGAAAGCATTTTGACGAAATTGTTCGAATAGTTTATTGTCTTTCAATAATTTTATAGCATTATTAGCCATGTCTTCAACATTACCAACATCGCTTAAATAACCTGTTTTACCATTTACATTTACTTCAGGCAAACCACCACTGTTAGTGCTTATTACAGGTACTTTCATGGCCATAGCTTCTAAGGCCGATAAACCAAAACTCTCAGTCTCTGAAGGTAAAATAAAAAGATCTGCCATACTTAAGATCTCTTTAGGGTCGGCTATTTTCCCAAGGTTAATAACATCAGCCTGTAAATTTAATTGTCTGCACAACTGATCTATTTGCGCTTTCTCAGGACCATCGCCAACTAAAATTAATTTTGCAGGCATTTCATTTTTTACCTTTTCAAAAACATGAACCACATCTTCAATTCTCTTTACTTTTCTAAAATTACTAATGTGTACCAGTATCTTTTCATCATTAGGAGCATATTTACGCTTTACACAATGTTCTTGCGGTGCTTCGTATTCTTTAATATTTATAAAGTTGGGAATGACAGTAATTTTATTATCGATCTTAAATGTTTTGAGCGTATCCATTTTTAAACTTTCAGAAACCGAAGTAATAGCATTACTGTGGTTTAATGAAAAGCGGATCACCGGCTCAAATGCTGGATCACGGCCAACTAAGGTAATATCTGTTCCATGCAAAGTAGTAACATAAGGCAGACTGATCTTTTTTGATTTTAAGATCTGTTGTGCTGTATAAGCTACAGAAGCATGAGGAATAGCATAGTGAACGTGCAAAACATCTAATTGCTCAAAGATGGCTACATCAACAATCTTACTGGCTAATACACTTTCGTAAGGTTGGTATTCAAATAAAGGATAATCGTTCACGTTAAACTCATGATAAAATAAGTTCTCATCAAACAGGTTTAAACGAAAAGGTTGGCTGTAAGACATAAAGTGAACCTTATGACCCTTTTTAGCAAGCGCTTTGCCTAATTCTGTTGCTACAACCCCGCTTCCGCCGTAAGTAGGGAAACAAACCATGCCTATATTCATATACTAAGTGCTATAAATTTTCAGCTTTAAAAGTACGAATAAATAGTGTGGAATAATGTTAACAATACCTACATTTTTACCACTAAGGCACAGAGTTCACTGAGAAACACTAAGATTTTTTTCTTTGTGAAACTTAGTGCTTCTTAGTGTCTTAGTGGTTAAAAATAAAGAGCTATCTTTGAGCCCTTGAATTACAAATTACATAGCTTAAAACCACAAGATGAAAGCGCTTTGAATGAAGGAAAACTTTTGCCTTTGATGGAAGAATTCTACACCATTCAGGGAGAAGGTTTTAATACCGGTAAAGCCGCTTATTTTATTCGTATTGGTGGTTGTGATGTTGGTTGCCATTGGTGTGATGTAAAAGAAAGCTGGGATGCAAACATTCACCCTTTAACGCCTATAGAAAAAATAATTGCCAATGTGTTGGAATGGAAAGCCCAAAGCGTGGTTGTAACAGGCGGCGAACCTTTGATTTATAATTTAGAAGCTTTAACAACCGAATTAAAAAAGAAAAACATTGAAACATTTATTGAGACTTCAGGCGCTTACAAATTAAGTGGAAACTGGGATTGGATCTGTTTAAGTCCTAAAAAAACAATGGCACCATTACCAGAAGTTTATGAAAAAGCGCATGAGTTAAAAGTAATTGTTTTTAACCAGCATGATTTTAAATGGGCCGAAGAACAGGCTGCAAAAGTTGGTAAAGATTGCTATTTATATTTACAACCTGAATGGAGCAAGCATGCAGAATTGTTGCCACAAATTATTGAGTATGTAAAATCAAATCCAAAATGGATGATCAGTTTACAAACTCATAAGTATATGAATATTCCTTAATAGTTGTCATCCCGAAGAATGAGGGATACTAATGCGCAGATGCTTCCTGCGACAGCATGACAAAGAAATTATTTTATAAACCCTTTATCCAGGGCAAATTTCACAAGGCCTACAACACCTTTAATACCTGTTTTTCTGAATATATTTTTGCGGTGTGTTTCTACTGTACGTTCACTAATGAATAATGCTTCGGCAATTTGAGCGTTAGTCATTTCTTTGGCAATACAATCTATAATATCTACTTCACGCTCGGTTAAATTAATGGTATTTATTTTTTCATCATTTACCGGGTTTGATTCGATCACATTCTCCACTTCTTCGCTAAAAAATTCGTTACCCTCGTAAACGGTTTTAATGGCGCGCACCAACTCTTCCCTTCCTGTATTTTTTAAAATATACCCTTTCACTCCTGCCTGTAACATATCTTTAATATAACTGCGCTCGCCAAACATACTTAAAGCAATAAATTTAGTATTGCTCATGCGGGGATTTAATTTGCGAACAAGATCAATGCCACTTAACTCCGGCATATTAATATCGGTTAAAACAATATCGGGCTTTAATAATTGTATCTGCTCAAAAGCCAGCAATGGTAAGGTACACTCCCCTACTATCTCAAAATCTTTTTCGCTTGAGATGATAGCTTTTAAACCATCCAATAACATTTGATGATCGTCAACTAAATATATTTTTATTTTACCTGCCATTAATAAATCTAATATACTATTTTTTTATAAACTTAAATACGGCCTGGTAATAACTTTTTGCCACATTTAATAAGCGGTCATTGGTTTTTAAATCCTTGTAGGTGATGTCGGTTTTCATTAAAGTTTCACATTCTTTTTCATTGTCCTGATAAAGACTTTCCCCATAAACCAATGGTGAATTTATGGTACGGCATAAATTAAGATTTCTTGAAAATACACCAGCACTGTTTGTTAACAGGCAATTATCCTTTAAGTACGATGCGTCAAACTGCGATGCGATAGGAATACTAAGGTTTTTGTTAAAATTAGTAACTGTTAAAGCCGCCAGTTTTTCAGATTGATTTAACTCATCTGTTAAAAGTAGGCGTAAAAAATGGACCTTATTTTCTGCCTTGTCTAAATTATCATCGGTAAAAGCACCACCAATAAAGGCCATCGTAAAATTCTTTTTGGTTATCTGTTTCCAGGGTTCATTTTTTTCATCCACATTGTAATGAATAACAACGCTCACATGCGGGTAAAAATCATTCATCACTTTTGCCCGATTATTAAGATCATAATCCCTGAAAAAATCCCAAAAAAGATCATGATCATTATCCTTTATAAACTTTGTATACTTTACTTTTGGAAGGATCTTATTGTTGTATAAACTGTCTAAAACTCTGGTTTTATGAACACTTAACCACTGAGAATAGGTACAGTTAAATGAATTATAATTTTCCTGCGAACGGCTTAATAACACTTTAGCGCCATGCTCTTCCAGCATTTTTTGTAAAAGTTGCGCCGTATTAAATGCTAAAGCACTTTCAAATATTTTAACGGTATCGTAAGGATGATTGATACTGTCTTTTCTGAAATACAAAAATTTCTGTTCAATTAAAGCTTCAGTTAAAGTAACCGCAGTATGTCCTGGATCAATAGCAATGCGGTAGCCAGACAAAGGCAATTTATTATCGTATTTATTTTTCTTTTTTTTGTCGGTTATTTTATCTGAAATACTATCGCACTTTGCCTTTGATAATTTTTTTACGCCTTTAAATTTTATAAGTTGTTCTTGTTTTGTGAATGGATTATTTATGAGAAAACGCGCAAAAAGCTCAATTTCATTGGCGTAAACAGCTATTTCTTTTCTGCCTTTATCATCTAAAATATAAATAGCATCATTAGTGAATTGAACGCGGTTGTTTAACGATCCTCTAAAATTTAAATAGGTATCAAAACGGTATTTACACTGCTGTATGGTTTGAGCAAAGGTAAATTGAGAGAAAATGCAAAAAAATAAAAGAGTGCGCAGCATGTTTATAAAATTAAAATTATCTGTTCGGCTATTTTTTGTACTTTCAAATTGTTATCAAACCAAATATGTTAACAGAACAGCAAATAGATCAAATAGTTTCAAAAGAAATAAATTTTAAAACTTCCCGCTCAGGTGGTAAAGGTGGCCAAAACGTAAATAAGGTAGAGACCAAGGTAGAGCTGGAATTTAACTTACAAAATTCATCTGCCTTAACAGATAATCAAAAAAAGATCATCTTTAAAAAGTATACTGATTTTATTGATGGAACTTTAATAAAAGTACTGGGTAATACCGATCGTTCACAATTAGGCAATAAAGATGTTGCCATTAAAAAACTAATTGTATTATTAAACAAGTTACTAAAACCTGTTAAAAAACGCGTAGCTACAAAGCCAAGCAAGGGCTCTATTAAAAGAAAAGCAGAGAATAAAAAACATAAAAGCGAATTAAAACAATCGCGTAAAAAGCTATTTTAATTGCTATTCAATTCACTCATATTTACAGTTTTTTTACCAATTGTATTTATTGTTTATTGGTTAACACCTGCTAAATACCGCAACTACTTTTTACTGCTGGCCTCTTATTATTTTTATTACAGTTACAATCCGACATTCTTACTATTACTGATTGGCACTTCTGCATTAGATTATTTGCTGGCGCGGCAAATCTCATTAACGCAAAATCAAAAGAGTAAAAAAGCATTTCTTATTTTAAGTCTTGTAAGTAATCTGGGTGTACTTTTTATTTTTAAATATTTTGTTTTCACCTATAATTCTGCAATACAAATTTTTAATCTTAAATCTTCAATTTTGAATCAGTTCATCATTCCCGCCGGTCTTTCTTTTTACACCTTTCAATCATTAAGTTATACAATTGATGTTTATAGAGGAAAATATAAAGCTGATGATAAATTTTTAGATTTTTTATTATTCGTTTCTTTCTTTCCACACATGGTTGCCGGACCAATTGTAAGGTATAACGACCTTATGCCTCAATTTAAGATCGTTACTTATTTTAAGAACATTAACTGGCAATCATTTGCTACACTTGTAACCTGGGGCTATTTTAAGAAACTGATAATTGCCGATAATTTGAATTTAATAGTAACGCCCATATTTAACGATGTAAGTTCTTACAGTGGTTTTGAGTTATTAATTGCAGGTTTTTTATTTGTGATACAGGTGTATTGTGATTTTAGTGGCTATAGCGATATTGCTACCGGCATTGCAAAATTATTCAATATCAATTTAACCTTAAATTGGCGAAGGCCTTTATTCTCAAGATCTTTACATGAATTCTGGAAGCGTAATCACATTAGCATTACTACCTGGTTTAGAGATTATTTATACATTGGTTTAGGTGGTAGTCGCGTAAAATATAATCGATGGTTACTGAATATTTTTTTAGTTTTTGTAATAAGTGGCTTTTGGCACGGTGCTAATTTTACATTTATAGTTTGGGGAACTCTACATGGCATATTTTACATTTTAGAGATCCTGCTAATGAAAAAATCTCCAAATGTAAAAGTCCCTGCCTGGCTTGGAAGCCTTTATTTACTTAGTTTTCACACCATTACACTTATTGCTTTCAGGGCCAATTCATTTTCCGATCTTAGAAGCATTTATAGTTCAATATTTTGTTTTAAAGAAAATTATTTTTCTACTACGCATATTCAGTTATTGCAGGATAAGCTTTTTTTTATGATCATTTTATGTTCAATACTGGTATTATTTTTAAAAGAATTAAATGAAGAATATGCTATTATAAACAAGCACCAAAAAACATATAATTTTTTAAAACCCTTAGTTTATATAAGTTTTATAGTGATCATTTTTATTTTAGGTAATTTTTCGGCCAACACATTTATTTATTTTCAATTTTGATAAAACGGATCATTTCATATTTTTTAATTATCACTGCACTGCTATATGGCTTTCGCTACCTGCATTATAAAGGTTTGTTAAAACAAAAAAGCGGTTATTATGGCAAGTTAAATACTGCTTTTTTTAAAAAAAACAGTTACGATGTTATTTTTCTTGGCTCTTCGCGAGCCGAAATGCACTATAACACAAAGTTATTTGATAGTTTAACCAAATCAAACTCCTTTAATTTAAGTGTTGCAGGTGCCAGCCCTCAAGCTGCATTTGCAATTTTAAAGGCTTACTTGTTTAATAGTAAAGCTCCAAAATTTTTGATATATGAGGTAGATTACCATTACCTTCATTTTAAAAATGATCACATAAAAGATTTTAATAATTACTTTCCTTTTTTATCTAATCCGGTCTTGCGTTCAGAATTTAATAAGATAGATGGCAGGATGAGCCAATTTTATTATAATCCTTATTTTTCATTACCATTTACCGGATCAAAAAATTTAAGTACAGGTTTACATGGCTGGCTCAATATTCCTAATCAAAAAGATAGCTTGTATTACAAAGGTTATTTTAAAGAATCGCTGCGTCCTGCACTTAAATTCCAAAAAGTAGAGCCTTATGAGGCAGTTTTTAATATGAGCAACAGAAATTACATGGATTCAATTGCAGTACTTTGCAAACAAAATAACATACGCTTATGCTTTGTTAGTTCACCCATATTTGCCGGCGGAAGGGTAAATCTTACGAATAAAAAACAGATCACCGATAAAGTAAAGAACATAGCAACTATTAATGGCATTTCGTATATAGATCTTTCTTCGTTACGTTTTTGTAACGATCGCAGTTTATTTATAGATCACTTTCATTTAAACTATCAGGGTGCTAACAAATTTACCGAGCATTTTTGCGCGGTCTTCAACAATAAAATTGCGTCTTCAACGTTAAAATAGCGTAGAATTTCATTTTTTTAGCTTAATTTTAGTAATTAGATATGCAAAGGTTTCTTTTTTCTCTTTTTGTAGTGTTTACGCTTGTTTCGAAGGCTCAATTTCGTAAATACAGTAACGAATTCTTAAATATTGGTGTGGGCGCACGCGCTTTAGGCATGGGCAATGCCAATATTACTAGTGTAGAAGGCGTTAATTCGGGCTATTGGAATCCTGCGGGTCTCTTAAAGCAAAAAAGTGATATTGAAGTAAGTTTAATGCATGCCGAGTATTTTGCGGGCATTGCCAAATATGATTACATAGGGGTTTCTAAAAGAATTGACAGTAATAGCGTTGCGGGCATCTCTATTTTGCGTTTTGGTGTAGATAATATTCCAAACACATTAGATCTCGTGGATGCCAATGGCAATGTAGATTACAACCGTATAACCACATTTAACGCAGTTGATTTTGCAGCCTTATTAAGCTACGCCCGTAAAATTCCCCAATTAAAAGGGGTTGAATTAGGTGGTAATTTTAAGATCATTCGCCGTAAGTTGGGCCAGTTTGGTGGTGCCTGGGGTTTTGGTTTGGATGCAGGCGCAAAATACAATTATAAAGATTGGAAATTTGCTGCTATGGCCAGAGACGTAACCGGAACCTTTAACGCCTGGAGTTATAATTTAAGTGAGAAGGATATTGCCACATTTCAACAAACAGGCAACGAAATTCCGTCGTCTTCTGTTGAAGTAACAGCACCAAAATTAATTTTAGGTACAGCTAAAACTTTTTTGTTTTGGAAAGAAAGAATATCTGTTTTAGGAGAATTGAATTTAATAAACTCGTTTGACGGTAAAAGAAATACAGTTGTAAAAACAGATCTGTGGAGTCTTGAACCGGCCTTAGGAACAGAAATTGGCTACAAAGGCTTTGTTTATTTAAGAGGCGGCATTGGCAATATCCAAAAGCAATTAAATGATGATGCCACAAAATACATTACTACCTTTCAACCCAATTTTGGTGTAGGTGTTAAGTACAAGATCTTTACACTTGATTATGCCTTAACTGATATTGGTGACAGATCAATTGCTTTATATTCAAATATTTTTTCATTAAAAATTGATATAAATAAGAAAATGAACAAGTGAGAAAACTACTCGCAATAGGCATATTTTGTTTTGTTGCATTTACCGTTAAAGCCCAGGTTTATGGTAATGAGTGGATCAATTTTTCTCAACAGTACTTTAAATTCCCAATTAGTAAAGAAGGTATTTACAGGATAGATTCTACTACCCTCTCTAACTATTTTAACTTAAGTAGCGTAAACCCAAAAAATTTTCAGCTCTTCATTAAAGGAAAAGAGAAACATCTTTTTATCAGTGGAGAGAGTGATAACAAGATCAACCTGAAAGATTATGTAGAATTTTACGCCTCACCAGCCATGGGCGATTTTGATTCGTTGATCTATAATGGCATTAATTATCTTCCTAATCCTTATTCGCCTTTGTTTAACGACACACTTTACGGATTTATAACACTTAATAATTTAACCAGCAATAAACGTTATAGTTTAGAAACTGATACAACAGCTGCTTTGTATCCGTCAGGCGACCATTTTTATTCAGAAAAGATCTATAATGGTACAATTGAGAATAATTTTGTAGCTGAATATAGTTCCGGTGCCAGCGATCCGCTATACACACAAGCCGAAGGTCGCGGTATTAATTTTGCTAAAGGAAATAGTATTATTACTACTTTTTCAAATTTAAATACTTATACAACATCAAATTTACCCGCTTATTTAAATATTAATTATTCGGGCAATAGTCTTGATCAAACCGTTTTGGATGATCATGAAATAACAACCTTTTATACAGATCAGAATAATGCTCCGGTACAATTAGCTGACGTTGCTTTTAAAGGCTATTTCCCGGTTCGCCAAACCTTTACTTTAAGTTCGCAAAACACAGGCAATACTACAACCATTACTTTAAATTCAGTTGCGGTGCCTTCGCTGGCAAGTATTGGCAATTCAACCATGCTGCATTACATCCATTATTTTTATCCCCAAACAACAGATCTTAGCAATAAATCTTTCTACAAATTATATATAGATAACCATCCTACACAGACAAAAACTTTTTTTAATTTTTTAAATTTTAATGTTATAGGATCTGATAGTATCTTATTGTACGATATCAGTAACAATAAAAGGATCTCAACAAAAATAGCAGCGCCTCAGGTAAGAGCTGTTATACCTAATGGTAGCGGACGCAAATTATGCATCCTGGCTGCCGAATCACAAACCATTGCTGTTACCGCATTAATAAAAGTAAATCAAACCGGAAGCTTTAATTATTTTAAAAATTTACCGGCTAATAAACCTTTTGTTATAATATATCACAATAGTTTACAGGCAGGTGTAACTGCTTATAAAAATTACAGGCAAACTTTAGCAGGTGGTTCATATGATGTTATTACAGCAAATGTAGATGCTCTTTACGAACAGTTTAGTTATGGTATCAATAAACATCCATTGGCAATCAAAAACTTTTGCAAATATTTAAATGATAGTTTAGCCAATGCACCAAAATACATTTTTATAATTGGTAAAGGTGTAGGTTGCGATGCGCTTACCTCTACCACTCAATCTTTAAATTTAGTACCATCAATGGGTGTTCCTAGCTGCGATAATCTTTTAACCTCTGTACTTTCGGCAAGCAATATAAATAAATATGCACCGCAAATTCCAATTGGCCGTATTGCTGCCCTATCAAATAACGACGTAACTACTTATCTTGCAAAAGTACAACAACACGAAAACTCAGCGCCGGCAGACTGGAAAAAAAGAGTTTTACATTTTATTGGTGGCGATGAGCCAATTCTTGCCAATACACTTGCCGGTTATATGGCAGGCTACGAACAGATAATAAAAGATACACTTTTTGGTGCTGAAGTATTTACATTTAAAAAAAATACAACTGCGCCGGTACAGACTGCAATAAGTGACAGTATTAAAGGAATAATAAGTAATGGAGCGGCGCTTATTAATTTTTTTGGTCATGGCTCTGAACAGGGTTTTGATCAGGCCATTGATGATCCTGAGCTATATAATAATACAGGTAAATATCCTTTTGTTATTGCTAACTCCTGCTATTCAGGAAATATACATGTACCGGGACGACTTTCTGTAAGCGAAAGATTTGTTTTTTCAAATCAAAAAGGAAGTATTGGTTTTTTAGCAGCAACATCATTGGGTTTTGTGCATGCACTAAACAATTATAACAATGCTTTTTACCAGGCACTTACTAAAACTAACTATAACAACGGTATTGGGGATATAATAAAAGAAGCGGCTATTAATAATGCTTTGTCATCAGATAAAGTCACTCAATTTACAAGCCTTGATCTTACACTACACGGCGACCCTTCTTTAAAAATATCCGTAGGTGCGTTTCCTGATTATCAATTAAAAAACAGCGATGTTGTTTTTAATACAAAAAAATATACCGATTCGTTAGGAATAAAAATAAATTTAAAAAATCAGGGAAAAGCTATTCATGATTCTATTTTTGTGAAGATAGAACGTTTCTTTCCTAATGGCGATTCAAGTATAATATTTAAAAGAGTATTAGCGCCTTTGTTCAAAGATAGCCTTGTATTCTTTACCCAAATAGATTTTAACCGGGGAATCGGCTTAAACAAATTTAAAGTTAAGGTAGATGAGTTTAACGAGGTTGGCGAAAGTGTTGAGACGAATAACAGTACTTTAGGAACAGTTGACATATTTATTCCGGGAGGAGATGTAGTACCTGTTTATCCGTATAAGTATGCGATCGTACCAAAAACAAATACAATAACTTTAAAAGCTTCTACTACCGATCCGTTTGCACCAAGCGCAACATATCGTTTTCAATTAGATACCTGTGATAAATTCTTAAACCCCATTCAAACTACTTTAATAACAAGTAGTGGCGGCGTTTTAGAATGGATCGTGAATTTACCCTTTGCTGATAGCACTGTTTATTTCTGGCGCGTGAGCCGTGATAGTACACTGCCAACTACTCCATTTATCTGGCGCGAAAGTTCATTTCAAACCATTGGCACAAAAAGAGGTTGGGCACAGGCACATTTTCACCAATTTAAAAATGATAATTACAAGTTTGTGAATTATAAAAAAGCATTACGCAAATTTGTGTTTGAAAACAACAAACAAAGCATTTCATGCAGAAATGGAATTTACCCCAATATCTTTTCTACCAACATTAATTTCTTTTTTAACAATATAACTTATTCAAGTTGGGGTTGTGCGCCGGATGGATGGAACATTGCTGTATTTGATTCTATAAGTGGAGAACCGGATGAAGTTGTTAGTCTTAATTTTCCGGCGGCCGGGCCGGGTCAGTACAATAATATGGTTTGTGTACCTAATCAGGTTTTACGCGTTTATTCATTTGGCAGGTACGAGCACTTTTGTGAGTGCGTTAATCCAAATTGGAAAATTAATTTAGAAAATTTCCTTAATTCAATTTCGCCCAATAATTACGTACTTGCTTATACCATGGGTGCCTTTACGCCCACTTATGCACAGGTTACAAGTTATAGTAACAACCTTTATAACGCTTTTGAAAGCATTGGAGCTGTTACTATAAGAACAACTCCTGATACTGTTCCTTACATTTTATTTGGAAAAAAAGGCATGATCGCAGGGCAAGGACATGAATTAAAAGGTACCAATAAACAATCTATAATTGTTTTAAACGATAGCATTAAAACACGCTGGAGCAATGGCTATGTTGCTTCAGAAATTATTGGACCTTCTTATAAATGGAACAGTTTACACTGGCGTGTACAAAGTGTTGATGCTTTTGCTGGAGATACTACAATCTTAAAATTAGTTGGTATTAAAAATAACGGGCAAATTGATACCCTGCAAACTTTTATACAGGATAGTACAGATGTACTGGCGCTTTATAATTATGCAGACGCTTCAGTTTATCCTTATTTAAAATTAGTGGCCTTTATGAAAGATAACATCAATACTACTTCGCCACAATTAAAAAAATGGCAGGTATTATATGATGAAGCTCCCGAATGTGCCATTAATCCGTTAAAAGGTTTTGCAAGCATTAATGATACTTTGCAGGAAGGTGATGATGTGACCTTTAAATTTCCGATAGAAAATATTGGTATTAAAAATTTTGACGATAGTCTGGTAGTAACTTATTGGATAGAAGATAACAACCGCAATCAAACACCGCTCCCACAAAAAATGAAATCAAAACCGTTTGTGCCCGGTCAGGTATTTATTGATACTGTAAAAGTAAACAGCTACCAGTTCGTCGGTAATAACGCGTTATGGATCTATGTTAATCCGTTATCCAATTCAAAATATCAAAAAGAACAAACGCAATTCAATAACATTGGCCGTTACCAGTTCAAAGTAAATAAAGACCTTACCAATCCTTTGCTGGACGTAACGTTTGATGGCATCCGTATTTTAAATGGAGATATTGTTTCTGCCAAACCAAATATTTTGATCACCTTAAAAGATGAGAATAAATTTTTAGCTTTAAATGATACAGGCGCTTTTGCAGTATCTATTCAGGCTCCCAATCAAAGTACACAACAGCGTATTTATTTTGCGCAAGGCCTACAGTTTACCCCAGCCAACTTACCTAAAAACAGTTGCAGCATTAATTACAGTCCAAACTTTATAACAGACGGAAAATATATGTTGATTGTACAGGCAAAAGACAGAAGCCGCAACAATTCCGGTACACAGGATTATAAGATACAATTTGAGATTAACAATAAGCCAACCGTTACCAATGTATTGAATTATCCCAACCCATTTAGCACTAGTACTAAATTTGTGTTTACACTAACGGGTAGCGAGGTGCCGGAGGTATTTACCATTCAAATAATGACCATTACCGGAAAAGTAGTTCGTGAAATTCAACGTTCGGAACTTGGTAATGTTCATATAGGCCGCAACATTACTGATTATGCCTGGGATGGCCGTGATGATTATGGTGATAAATTAGCAAACGGAGTTTACTTATACAAGATCGTTACAAAATTAAATGGAAACGATATTGAAAAAGCTGGCAATAGTGCGGATAAATATTTTGTAAAAGATTTTGGAAAGATGGTATTGATGCGTTAACTAACGTAATCTGCTTTATACATTAAATCAAAAAGACCTTTTTCGGAAAACTCATCAGGAATCAACACCTTTTCAATCTTGTATTCTGCCAGCTTTGCTTTAGTAGATGTTCCAATAGCGATGACCGTTTGCTCTTTTTCAATTTTATATTTATTTAAATAAGCCTGAACATTTGATGGACTCGTGAAAATTAAAACATCACATTGCGGAATTACAAAATCAGTTCTGATAGTTGTTTTATAAACAAAAAGATTAAAGCAGGTATTTATAAAAGAAAGGTGCTTTTGAATTGTTTTTAAAGAATCTATTGCCTGTGGAAATAAAACACTTTCATCTTTTATTAATGTTTTAAAATCTTTTGCAATAATAGTAAGATCAACTCCGTTACCAATAAAATCGGCAGTCTTGTCAAATCCTGATAAATACTCGGCCGAAACTGAACTCATCACACCAAGCTTAACACCTTGGCATAGTTCAGGTTTCTGTGAAAAAAAATGCTTTATTGCATTCTTACTTGAAAAAAAGATCCAATCTGTTTTTGGTGTGTAGGAAAAACGAATTTCATCAATCCGTATAAGAGGCTCATCTACTAAAACTATTTTCCCTTCTTTTGCTGATCTTTTAAAAGGGCTTTCTGCTTTTAGCTTTCGTGAAATAAAAATACTTTTTCCGGCAAGGTAATCTAAAGTCATAAATTATCCTTTCTTGTTATCCTTATTATGAAAGCGGCGTTTTGGTTTAGAACCAAACTTACTTGGTTTTTTAACGATAGCTGTTGGATTATATACTGGCCCCTCGCCTAACTCAGCCGGCAAAGGAACTTTTTCTACATCAAAGCCCATCAACGCTTCAATCCGACCAAATTTTTGCTGATCGAACTGATTAATGAAAGTGATAGCAACACCGGCTTTTGAAGCCCTTGCTGTACGGCCAATGCGATGGATATAATCTTCAGGATCGCCTGGTGCATCATAATTTACAACCAAACTAATTCCATCTACATCAATACCACGTGATAAAATATCTGTACCAATTAAGATGCGTAATTTTTTAGCTTTAAAATCGCGCATGATCTCTTCGCGCTCAGGCTGTTCAAGATCTGAGTGAAATGCTTTGATAGACCCAGTCACACCTCTTAAAGTTTTTTCTAATTTCTTTACATTTTCTTTTGTTGATGAAAAAATAATTACCGATTGGTAATCTTCATTCTTCAAAATACCTTTTAACAAAGCTTCCTTTTGTCCGTCGAAAGCCAGATAAGCTTGTTGCACAATGCCTGCAGCAGGTTTACTTATAGCAATATTTATTTGTTCAGGTTCATTAGAAATTTCTTTTGCCAACTGTCGCATTTTAGGCGGCATGGTTGCCGAAAATAAAATGGTTTGCCTCTTCTTTGGCAGATAACTTATTATAGCTTTAATATCGTCAAAAAAGCCCATGTCCAGCATTCTGTCTGCTTCATCTAAAACTAAATGCTGCAGGTGTTCAAAATTAATATCGCCCGCTTGTAACAAAGAGATCAAACGGCCGGGAGTAGCAACAACAATATCAACCCCTTCTTTTAAAGCGTGTTTTTGTTTTTCCCAGGCCATGCCATCTCCACCTCCGTAAATAGACATAGACCCAACAGAACAAAAATATCCCATGCCATCAATTTGCTGATCAATTTGCACCACTAATTCGCGGGTTGGCGCAATTACCAGGGTGTTTAAATGTCTTGTTGGCGCATGTAAAATATGATTGATAATAGGTAAAAGATAAGCAGCAGTTTTTCCTGTACCGGTTTGGGCACAGGCAATAAGATCTTTATTATTTAAAATTACAGGAATGGCCTGTTCTTGTATTGGCGTAGGTTGTTTGTAACCCATGCTGTAAAGTCCTTCCAATAAAGAACTCTCAAAATTAAAATCGTCGAATGTCAAAAAATGGTTTTTAAAATTACTGCTGCAAAGATAAACAATTAAAGCTTATTATGTTATATGTAATTTGTACTACTGTTTTTGACATTTATGTATTACACAAATTCTTTTGTTATATTTATATTCAGTTAATTTTTTTAAATGTTATGAGAACAAAATTCGCTATTCTGTCTATTATTGTTTGTTTGATCTTTGGTACCCTAGGCTATTTTTTTCATTGGGTGTTATGGTCGTTTGTTATAATACTGCCAATTATTGCGGTAGGTATAAAAGATCTTACACAAACCAAACACTCATTAAAATATAACTTTCCTGTTATTGGCCGTATGCGCTGGTGGGCAGAATGGATGCGCCCAAAGATCTATCAATACTTTATTGAATCTGATACCAGTGGAGCACCTTACAACCGTTTAAGTAGAAATGTAATTTACCAACGTTCAAAAAAAGTAAATGATACAACTCCTTTTGGAACTCAATTAGATGTTTATTCTACCGGTTACGAATGGCTAAATCACTCTATTGCCCCTTTACCTCACTCAGCTGTTAATCACGATCCGCGTGTGATGGTTGGTGGCCCGGATTGTAAGCAACCCTACTCTGCCAGTATCTTTAACATTTCTGCCATGAGTTACGGTTCTTTAAGCAAGAATGCTATTATGGCTTTAAATGGCGGTGCAAAGCTTGGTAATTTTGCGCATAATACAGGCGAAGGTGGGTTAAGTCCATACCATTTAGAACCGGGTGGTGATGTGATCTGGCAAATTGGTACAGGTTATTTTAGTTGCAGAAATTCTGACGGTACGTTTAATTACAAAGCTTTTGAAGAACGTGCCGTTAAACCAAACGTAAAAATGATAGAGATAAAATTATCACAAGGTGCCAAACCTGGTCACGGTGGTATTTTACCGGCTGCAAAAGTTACCGAAGAAATTGCAAAGATCCGTTTGGTTGAAAAAGGAAAAGATGTACTCTCACCGCCATATCATACGGCCTTTAAAACACCAATGGAACTATTATTGTTTGTTAAACAATTGCGCGATCTGAGCGGTGGCAAACCCGTTGGTTTTAAATTATGTATCGGGCAAAAAAGCCAGTTCATAGCTATTTGTAAAGCCATGATAAAATCAAATATTATGCCCGATTTTATTACTGTTGATGGTGGCGAAGGCGGAACCGGTGCGGCGCCACTGGAGTTTAGTAACTCAGTGGGTATGCCATTAAGAGATGCTTTAGCGTTTGTTTATGATGCGTTGCACGGTTTTGGCTTAAAGAAAAACATAAAGATCATTGCATCAGGAAAAGTACATACCGGTTTTGATCTTGTAAAAAATATTTCATTAGGTGCAGATATGTGCAACGGCGCCCGCGCTATGATGCTGGCTGTTGGCTGTATACAGGCTTTAGAATGCAATACTAATACTTGCCCTACAGGTGTTGCTACCCAAAATCCGAAATTATATAAAGGGTTGGATGTAAACGATAAACGTGTACGTGTATCAAATTACCATCACGAAACAATTAAAGCTGCCGTCGAATTAATGTCTGCCGCGGGATTGGACCATCCGGATAAATTACACAGGTCTCATATTTACCGCAGGGTTAGCGCTAATCAAATACAAACCTATGCAGAGATGTATCCGTATTTATTAAAAGGATCATTACTAGAAGCACCCTACCCTAATGGCTGGGAACTGGAGGTAATGCACAGCAACGAGGAAACATTTGATAATGCAATTAAATACACTTAAGTATTTAATGAATTTATAAAATCTGCTATCTCATCAGGATCTAAAACCAGATCGATCTGGTTATTTTTAATGGCTAACGATGGCATAACGCTTGATTCGGCAGTTTGAGGATCTTGCACAACTGTAATTGCCCCGTTATCTTTTGCAGCTTTTAAGCCATTAGAACCGTCCATGTTGGCACCTGATAAAAGCAGGCAAATAAGATCTTTTTTAAATACATCGGCTGCAGATTCGAATGTTACATCAATACTTGGGCGACTGTAATTTACTTTCTCTGAAAAATCAAGTGAAAAACTTTCTTGTTTTTCTATCAGCAAATGGTAATCGGCCGGGGCTACGTAAATATTGCCCGGAAGTATCTTTTGCTTATCTTCTACTTCGTAAACAGGTATTTTTGTGCGGGTGGAAAACAGATCGGACAATGCAGAATCGGCAGAGTTTTTTCTGTGTAAAACGATGATGATCGAAAAAGAAATAACCTCTTTTAAATGCGGCAACACTTTTAAAAGTACTTCTAAACTTCCTGCCGAACCTCCAATAACCAATATTTTGCAGCTGTAATTCATTTTACTTTTCGCCAGATCTTTTCCTTGCCAACCTGTTTATATTTATTTTGTATGTCAGAAAATTTTAATGTTTCTTTTGAACCTAATGCCAAATAAGAAAGTTTGGCAAGACTTTCGTCAAACAAATTAAAAACCCTGTCCTGCAATTCCTTATCAAAATAAATAAGCACATTTCTGCAAATGATGAGATGAAATTCGTTAAACGAACTATCAGATACAAGATTGTGGGTTGAGAAGATCATTTTTTCTTTTAATTCACCACTAAATTTTGCGCCATCATAATTAGCGGTATAGTAAGATGAAAAATCATGAACGCCACCCGATGCAATATAATTTTCAGAGTACTGTTTCATGTTTGCCATAGGGAAAATACCGTTTTGTGCTTTTTCTAAAACACCGGGATTAATATCGGTAGCATAAATAAGCGATTTTTTTAAAAGCCCCGCTTCATGCAATAGTATGGCCATAGAATAAACTTCTTCACCGGTAGAACAGCCTGCATGCCAGATGCGAATGAAAGGATGTGTGCCTAACACGGGCAAAATGTCGTTCCTAAGTTCTTTGTAAAACGCGCTATCACGAAACATTTCTGTAACATTAACGGTAATCTCTTCAATAAAACGTTTAATGTAACCTGTATCTGAAATTATTTTTGAACGAAACTCTCCAAAAGATAAAAACTTATCTAAAGCATATAAGCGGTTAATGCGGCGTTTTAAAGATGCGCGTGAGTAGTAATTAAAGTCGTAACCATAAACTTCAAGCAGGTCGTTCAAAATAATATCAATATCGTTATCGCTGATCATGCTTTAATATTGAATTTTGAAAATAATTCAAGCATAAGATCAACATTTATTGGTTTTGAAATATAACCATCTGCTCCTGCCTTTAAGCACTTTTCTTTATCGCCTTGCATGGCTTGTGCTGTAACTGCAATAACAGGTGTGCTTTTATGTTTTTCTATTTTTTTAATTTCAGGTATAGCTTCATAACCATCCATATCTGGCATCATCATATCAATAAGAACTGCGCTTATATCTTCATTGTTTTTTAAAATGGTTAAAGCTTCCAAAGCGCCTGAACAAGAAATGCACTCAAAGCCTTTTGATCTAAGTGTGGCTTTTAAAGCAAAAATATTTCTGCTGTCGTCGTCTATTATTAAGATGTTTTTTTTAGCCATTTACTACAATTTATGCCTGGTTATCATATAACCAAACTCTTAATAACGAAAGCAGTTGATCTATATCTACCGGTTTTGTAATATAATCGGATGCGCCGGCACTTATACATTTTTCACGATCGCCTGTCATAGCTTTAGCGGTAACGGCAATAACCGGAAGATCTTTCCATTTGTAATTCTTACGGATCTCTTTAGCAGTTTCATAACCGTCCATTTCAGGCATCATCATATCCAAAAGAACAACATCTATTTTTTTATTTTCTTCCAATTTTTGAATGGCTTCTTTACCGTTAATGGCTGTTACTACATTCATTTTAAGTTGCTCTAATGATTTTGATAGTGAGAAAATATTTCTAACATCATCATCTACCACCAATACGGTTTTACCGTTTAAGATCTCATTTAAAATACCTAGCTTTTTATAATCGCTGCTTCCTGAACCGGCTTTCTTTTTTTCTTCCATAAGGTGAAGGAATAAAGAAACTTCATCGAGCATACGCTGGTATGAGTGCGCCGTTTTTACTACGATCGAATCTGCGTATTGTTTGATACGTTGCTCTTCGGTCATTGATAAACTTTTACCTGTAAAAATAATGATGGGTAAATTTTCCAATTTCGGATCTTTTTTTGCTTCCTCTAATAACTGGTACGATTTATTATCCGGAATACCCATATCAAGTATCACGCAATCGATCGTATCTTTTTTTAATGCATTCACACTTTCCGTCACATTACTTTTCACTTCGGAGCTAATATTATAGGTCTCTAAATAATATGCCAAAGCTTTTGCATGTTTTGGATTATCCTCGATGATCAATACTTTTTTAGAATTACGGTTCAATACATATTCTATCTTTTTAAAGATCTCGGGCATTTGTTCAAATGCAAAAGGCTTGTTAATAAAATCAACAGCGCCTTTCAGCAAACTTTCTTTTTTAACTTTGTACGACGACATCATGTGCACCGGAATATGCCTGGTTTGCGGATCTTTTTTCAATTCATCCATTACCTGCCAACCACTTTTAACCGGTAACTGAACATCCAGTAAAATACCCGAAGGACTATATTTTTTAGCTAACTCAAGACCTTCATCACCTCTTACAGCAACTATGCCTTTATAACCTTTTTTACGTGCTACTTCCAAAAGTGATTTTGCAAACAAGGTATCATCCTCTACTATCAGTATCTTTTTATCTTTTGCAGAAATTGTTTCCCTGTCATCAGGAATGTTTTCGGGAATAACCGATGCAATGTATTCATCTATTACAATACTTTCTTCTTTTACCGGCTGTTTTTCTTCAACGGCAACACTGTTTTCAAAATAGCTCGAATAATCGGGTTTTATGATCGGTACGCGTAAAATAAATTCGCTGCCCTTATTTTCTTCACTAATAAGGTGAATATCGCCACCTAATAATTTTGATAATTCGCGACTGATAGAAAGTCCCAAGCCTGTACCACCAAACTTGCGACGCGTAGAACCGTCGGCCTGTTGAAACGCTTCAAAAATAAATTGTTGTTTATCTGCCGGGATTCCGATACCGGTATCTTTAACCGAGAAACAGATCAATGCATTGTTGACCGAACATTTTTTTATTTCAAGTGTTACAGATCCCTTTGCTGTAAACTTTAATGCGTTTGACAAGAGATTTTTAAGCACCTGTTCTACCCTACCTTTATCTGTTTGAATGCTGTAAGGAAGATCGGGTTGCACAATAATGTTCAGATCTATATTTTTTTGTTTAGCAACCTGTTTAAACAGTACCTTCATATCATTGCCGATCTCTGATAACGGAACATCCATGTATTCCAATTCCATTTTTCCGGCTTCGATCTTTGAAAGATCAAGGATCTCATCGATCAATCCTAAAAGCCCGTGTCCTGAACTTTGAATGACCGTTGCATATTCAATTTGTTCGGCATTCAGGTTCTTATCGTTGTTCTCAGATAACAAACGGCTTAACAATAAAATAGAATTTAAAGGTGTACGCAGTTCGTGCGACATATTAGCAAGAAATTCAGATTTATAACGTGTAGATACTTCCAGCTCTTTTGCCTTTCTCACAATCTCCTGGTTCTTTTCTTCCAAAAGAACAGAACGTTCTTCGAGTTCTTCGTTTGTTTGTTGTAATTCTTCCTGCTGAACTTTAAGCTCTTCTTCCGAGGCCTGTAATTTTTGTGTTTGCGCTTCCAACTCGGCATTTAAATTTTCAAGCTCATTATGCTGCGCTTGTAATTCCTCTGTTTGTGCCTGCGTTTCTTCTAATAAATTCTGAAGCTTAACATAACTAATAGCAGCAAAAATACCAAGAGCCATTGTCTCGGTATTATTCTCAAGAAATTCAATTTCCAATGGTTTAAGGTCACGCAGCAAGCCTAACTCAATAAGGGCAACAGTTTCGTTTTCATGTACCAACGGTATAATAACCAGGGTAACGGGCAATATATTTCCAACAGATGATTTGATGATAAAATCAGGAGGAAGGTCTTTAACTATTTTTATTTGTTTAGTTTTTGCTGCTTCACCTATTAAACCCTCACCTAAATTAAAATGTTGTGGCACATTGTTTAATGCATAACTTGAAGCCAAAGAAAAAGTTCCTGTTTCATTTATATATACTGTTGCAACAGGGACATTTAAGGTTTCAGTAATTGACCTGATCAATTTTGTTGCAAGTAAATTAATATTACGTTCACCCCTAATGGCGTTACCAATATTAACAGCACCAGCCTGCAACCAATTCTTGTTTTCTAAGGCAGTAAAATTATTTTCAAGTGAAACGGCCATATTATTAAGAGCTGTTGAAACCCTTCCCAGTTCATCTTCTTTTTCATCTGAGCTTCGTACGGCATAATCCCCTTCAGAGATCTTTCTGGTAACGCCTTCCATCACACTTATCCTGTCAGAGGTTTCTTTGTATTTAGCTTCGTCTTCTTTCTGTTTTCTTACTCTTTCATCCAGATCTCGTTTAATTTTTACATAAGAAAAAATGGTTATTAAAATAGAGATGAGAGCCGCAGATACAACTAAAATAGGCGTAAAATTAAGGTAGGTATCTTGCTCTTTTGTTCTTACTGAAAGTAAACGGTTCTCTTCACTTTTAATACGGTCAATAACCCCTCTCAGGTCATCCATAATAATTTTTCCTTTCAGCATTTCGTTAAATAAGGCAGAACTGTCTTTTAAAAGCTTTTGATTAGTATTTGCGGCGATGATAACATTTTGCATTTGCAAGAATTTGGCGTCAAGCAATTCTTTAGCTATAGCAAGGTTTTTCTGTTGAAAGGCATTATCTTTTGTAAGTGACAATAGATTATTCTCACTTTTGGTAACCTTATTTCTAGCGGCATTATAAGGCTCCAGAAAGGATGTTTCTTTTGTGATAACATAACCTCTCTGCCCGGTTTCTGCATCCTTCATATACGAAATAAGGTTCTCGGTTTCTATTAATACTTCATGCGTGTGGTTTACCCACTCAGATGTACTAACGAGTTTTTGTGTACTGAACAATGAGCTACCAATGCTTATAACCAGCAAAACAGTTGAAATTAAAAAAACGATTTGTAGGTTTCTTATAACAGAATTTGATGCTTTGCTGTCGGGCATAAATTAATCTTGTTTAATATTATTATTTTTAATTGGTAAAATTATCGTGAACATTGAGCCTTCGTTTACTTTGCCTGTGGCAGTGATAAAACCGTTATGCTTATCAACTATTTTTTTTGTAATGGCAAGTCCAATACCCGTTCCTTCATAAGTATCTTTAGTGTGTAAGCGTTGAAAGATAACAAAGATCCTGTCAATGAATTTTTCATCAAAGCCAATGCCTTTGTCAGTAAAATTTATACGGCAATACTTTCCATTTTCTACCGGCTTTGCGTCTGCCTTTTTTTCGTCTACAAGGTCAGATGTTACGTTAATCAAAGGTGCCTCGCCCGGTTTGGTAAATTTTAAACAGTTACTGATCAAATTTTGAAACACTTGTCGTATCTGGCTGGGAATAGCGTCAATTACAGGCAACTTTTCGAAATTGATCACGGCTTTTTTTTCTGTAATACTTATTTCAAGGTCGGATAAGATCTCTTGCAATATCTTGTTAAGATCAGTAGGTTCAAATACTGCCGCCGCTGAAAGCAGCGAATAATTTAAAAGGTTATCAATAAGACTAGACATTCTCTCAGATGAACTGATAGACTTATCTAAAAGTAGTGTAGCATCTTTATTGTCCTTTAAAAATTTGTCTTTAACCAGGTAATTAAATGTCTGGATCTTTCTTAACGGCTCTTTAAGATCGTGTGAAGCAACCCATGTAAATTGTTGCAATTCATGATTCTTGGTTTCCAGTTCTTCATTCTTTACACTCAGCTCAATAGTACGCTCTTTTACTTTTTGTTCCAACAACTCATTAATTGTTTTTTGATGGTGAATATCCATAAAAGTACCAACCCATTTGGTGATCTCATTTTTTTGTTTGATGGGTTTTATTTTCAGAAAATAATAGCGAAAATCTTTACTGTTTAATTTTTTTAAACGCACTTCGCTGTTAAACTCCTGGCCTGCCTTAAGTGAATCAACTAACTTTTGAAATACATACTTATCGTTTGGGTGAACTTCAGGAAAACTATTTTGAGAATTGGAGTACTCCATCCATTGCTCATTTACATAATCAATGCTGCCTTCTTTATTTAATGTAAATGCAATAAGCGGTAACGATTCCATTACAGAACTAATTTCGTTCATACTAATTGCTAATGCATCCTGGGCTTGTTTTCTAAATTCAATCTCTTTTTTTAATGATTCCTGTATGCGGTTAAGCTCACGCTTTTGTTCTGATAATTTATAAAAGGTCTTTACTTTCAATAATAAAATATCAGGATCTACCGGCTTGGTCACATAATCGGTTCCACCGGAAGTATAGCCTTTTGTAATGAATTTTTTTTCTTTACTTATTGCCGATAAAAAAATAATTGGAATATCACTGGCCTTACTATATCCTGAAATGGCTTCTGCTACTTCAAAACCATCCATGTCGGGCATTTGCACGTCAAGTATAATTAATGAGTAAGAATTTTTTAAAACTTTACGCAAGGCATCTTCACCCGAATTGGCGGTATCTACTGTAAAATTATGTAATGTTAAAAGACTTTTAAGTGAAAATATATTCTCTGATTTGTCGTCAACAATTAAAATCATGCGCTAAAAATAACTAAAGCTCTAAACATACGTGAATTTACACTGGGGAATTTTGTACCCAATTTTTACCGAATATATCTTGATAAAATACTACTTTAATACTTTTGTTTTTATACAGCCAGGTAAATTGATTGGCATAATATTATTAAGGAATGCCGACATATGGACAAAAACTATTTCTTATCATTACCGCTGCCTGCTAAAATAGAATACCTTATTGCTTACGGAGAAATAATAAATGAACTTGAAAAAGACGAGTATTATACTTCGCTTTTTTTATTAAAAGGATTATTTATAGAAGTGTGCTTAAATAAGCAAAGCAACAACATTGATTCTATGGCTTTAATAAACGATACGGGTATATTGTACGAATATTTACACAATATACATATACCATTGCCAGGTAACATTGATCTTGAGTTTACAAATAATTCTTCGCAATAAATATTTTGCTAAACGTCAACACCTGTAATGAAAAAACTATTTTTTTCGTGAAAATGGAAAAGGCACTTTTACTTCTTTACCTTCTCTTACAGCAGAGATCTCAGCGTACAAAGAATCGTTGGTTATTTTTTTATAAACTATTTTGGTTGGAAAATCATGTTTTGGATTTTCAAAGATCCATTCGTTTTCGGTTAATGATGTTAAAGCAAACTCAACAGGTTTACCGCCGTTTTGATCTTTTACAACCGGGATATAATAGAGCTTACCATTCTTTTCTTCAATGGTCATTGTTTCAAATGCTACAGTATCTTTTCCTTCTATTGTAAGACCGGCGCCATAAAAAGTAGAATCATTTTTCTTTTCCCATTTTTCAGAGCTAAAATCTACTGCCGAAGCCCTCACCCACTCGCCGCTTAACCAGTTTAATTTTTCTATCTGAGAATAATCTGTACTTGCCATAGCACTGGCCGTTTCAGATTGAGGGCCTGAACATGCTGTAATAATTGTTGCAATTGAAAGTGTTATAAACAGTTTTCTATTTTTCATTTTAAATTAATTCTTGATTATTTTTACCGTTTTACTTCCTTCTTGCGAAATTAATTTAATGAAATAAATTCCTGCATTTAAAATTTCCAAATTTATAATTTTTATTTCATCGGTACCTTTTTCAAGCTGTGGAACTATTTCTTTACCTAAAATATCAAACAAACTAACAGAGCTTATTTTTGCAACATCGCTGCCTTTAATGCTTAATTTATTTGAAAATGGATTCGGATAAACAAATAATTCATTTAATACGTTGTTATTTTCTTTAATACCAACCACACCACTCACATTAATATCGTCTACGTAAATATTGTTTCCGCCCGCAGGTGTAAATTCGATCTTAAAGGCAACTTTCTGATTTCCTTCATAACCGGCCAAACTTAACATTTCTGTTTTCCATTGCGCTAATTGCGGACTTAAATAAGCTGATGTAATTACTGTACCGGTTGTGCTTAACTGTGTACCTGTTTTTGAAAACAGTGAATTCCAGGTACCACCACAATCTGTTGAAATAAACACTTTTAAAATATCATTATTACTTGTTGATTGCTGTGCGTAAGCATATTTAAATTCAAACTGTGGTACTGTAACAAGGTTTTGAAGATTATATAATGGACTATAAATACTTACCGGGCCATTTGGATTATCATAAAAATTATCTATCCACGCACAATTAGTGCCGCTTGCAGCCGTAACCGTATTTGTTTTAAAGCCGCTTCCATATTGCGGTATGGTCGATATCCAGTTATTATCAGGAAAAACAGTCTCAAAGCCTTGGGTTAAATTTAAGGTTCCGCTATTTACACCTGCCAAAACTATTAAGTTTTGTTTAGTGATAGAGTCTTCACCAAAGGCATTACCAACTTTTAATTTTACACTTGCAAGGCCTGAATTGGTAAAACTTAAAACACCATTTTGTAAAGTAGATGTATTGCTTGCAGATGGGCTACTCCAAAGCCAGCTGGTTACAGGCGCATTATAACTATAATCGGTAAAGCTAAAGTTATTACCCACACAGGTTACAGCATTAGAAACATATTCGGCTTTAGGTGCACAATTTGTATTTGGATTTATGACACCTGTTGCTATTAAATTTGCATTGGTTGATAAATTATCTCTTCCTGCAATACCACCAATAATACAATTATGCATTCTTGTTTTTTGGCCTTGTGTGAACATTCTCGAGCAATAAGCGTACTCCATATAATTTTGAACGTTCTCAACGACACCCGAAGTACAAACTGCTGAATTTAAACTACAATTTGTATGGCCTTTTGTAACCGGTGTATCGCCTACACCATCATCGCCACAGGCAACACCGGGTTGATTGGTGCTACCCCAAACGTGTTGTAAATTAAACCAATGCCCTGTTTCGTGAGTTAAAGTACGTGATGTAAAAGGGTTAGATGTACCAATGCTGCCTGTATAATTATGCAGCACAACTATTGCATCGGAATTGGCGCTGGCAGTACCCGGTAAATATGTATAACCTGCAGCACCCGCCTGCATTGTTTTTACAACATATACGTTCATATATTTAGTACGGTCCCAGGTATAAATATAATTAGACGAGCTGGGTGTCCAGTTAGTATTAGCAGTGTAATGGCGTGTTATACCGTTTGTGCATTGTCCATTTTCATCAAGCGTAGCTAATTTAAATTCTATTTGGCAATCGGCAGCAATAGGCTTGTATTGACTAATGATGCTGGTTGTATCGGCATTTTTCTTTGCAAAATCACGATTTAAAATGATCATAGCGTCATGTATTTGTGCATCGCTTATATTTTCGCTGCCACCCAAATGTAAAATATGAAAAACAACAGGAATTGTATAGGTTGAGATAGCCGTTTTTTGTACGGGGCCTTTTGCATCCTGTGCATCGGCTGCTTTAATTAAAGCTTCAAATCTTGGTTTGGCAGTTTTGTCCTGTTTAAAAAGATATTCATTAGCTTCTAAAAAGCCACATTTAAATTCGTTTTGCGCGGCAATAATTCCGCTTACAAGCAGAAGAGAATTTAATAAAAGTTTTTTCATGTATTTATAAAGATATTTAAAGGTATCAATTTTACTTTAATTATCTTTACCAATCAAATTTTGATACATGTTAAAAACCATTCAACAAATAAATATAGGAATTTTGGGCGGCGGGCAGTTAGGAAGAATGCTGATACAGAATGCCATAAATCTAAATTTAAACATTTCCATTTTAGATCCAGATAAAAACGCACCCTGCAGGCATTTGGTAAAAAAATTTACTTTGGGCGATCTTAACGATTATGAAACTGTTTACGATTTTGGAAAAGATAAAGACCTTATTACTATTGAGATTGAGAATGTAAATGTAGAAGCGCTTAAAGCCCTTGAAAAAGAAGGAAAAAAAGTTTATCCGCAGCCACACATTATTGAAATGATACAGGATAAAGGCTCTCAAAAAATGTTTTATCAACGTAATAATATTCCGAGCCCTGACTTTTTTTTAATAGAGAATAAAAAACAAATTGCAAAATACGCTGATTATTTTCCTTTCTTTCAAAAGCTGCGTAAAGGCGGTTACGATGGCAAAGGCGTTGTAAAACTGGTTAATCCTCATCATTTAGAAAAAGCCTTTGAAGCCCCGTCGGTTTTAGAGCGTTTAGTTGATTTTGATAAAGAACTTTCAGTAGTGGTTGCACGTAGCGAGAGTGGTGAGATAAAATGTTTTCCTGTGGTAGAATGTGAATTTAATCCGGAAGCAAATCTGGTTGAATTTTTATTCAGTCCTGCCAATATTAAAAAAAGTGTAGAGAAAGAAGCTTTAAAATTAGCGGCCGATATTGCCGAGAAGTTGGGAATTGTTGGTCTTTTAGCAGTTGAATTATTTTTGACCAAAGATGGAAAAGTATTAGTAAACGAAATTGCGCCCCGCACACACAATAGCGGACATCATACTATCGAAGGAAATGTTACCTCACAATTTGAACAACAATGGCGGGCAATTTTAAATCTGCCTTTAGGTGATACTTCTATTATTAAAGCCGGCGTAATGGTTAATCTTTTAGGAGATTTTGGTCACGAAGGAAATGCAATTTATCAAGGTTTAGAAGATATCTTAAAATTTAGCGGTGTGTATGTGCATTTATATGGCAAAGCCATAACAAAGCCGTTTCGTAAAATGGGCCACGCAACTATTGTTGACGATGATATTTTAAAAGCAAAGCAAAAGGCAAGACTGGTAAAAAACACATTAAAAATTGTAGCTAAATAATTTATGGAAAAACGCACCTGCCCTGAATGCGGAGAAATTATAAAAGGCCGCGTTGATAAAAAGTTTTGCAGCGATATGTGCCGCAATGCCTTTAACAACAAGGTTAACAGCGATAGCACAAATTATGTAAGAAACATAAATAATATTTTACGTAAAAACCGCAGGGTTTTAGAAGAGAATTTACAAGGCGAAAAAACAACCCTGGGCAAACAAAAATTAATTGACAAAGGATTTAATTTTAAATACTTCACACATCAATCTGTAACAAAAAATAATCATACTTACATTTGGTGTTATGAGTTTGGTTATCTGCCACTCGATAATGACCTTATTCTTATTGTAAAAAGAAAACAAGAGAACTGAAATGGAACCTATTACCTATCACAAAGCCACTTTAGAAGATATTCAAACACTGATAGATTACCGCGTAAAGTTTATTAATGATTTTAGCGGAGAACAACCGGCTGATCTAATAGAAAAATTAAACTTAGAATTTAAAAAATATTTAGAAGAGGCATTGTTAAACGATAAGTACATTGTTTACATAGCAAAACAAAATAAATTAATTGCCGGTATTGGCGGCATGGTAATTAGAGAGCAGCCGGGCAATATAAAAAACCCCTCAGGGCGTTGGGGTTATTTTATGAATATGTACACTGCTCCGGAGTTTAGAAGAAAAGGTATCTGTTCAGGGATCTTAAATAAATTACTTGCGTATGGTTCTAAAATGGGCATTACAGCTTTTGAATTACATGCTACCAAAGAAGGCGAATTTGTATACAAACAAAATGGTTTTGAGATCCATCCTGAGCCCACTTATAAAAAATTCATTCATCAGCATTTATAATGCCTATTATCACCAAACGCTTAAAGCTTGTAGAAATTACACTTACAGATCTTAATGCTGTTCATGAATTACATTCTTTACCAAAAGTAGATGAGTTCAATACCTTAGGAATTCCTTCTTCAATAAAAGAAACAGAAAAACTTTTAAACAGTTGGATAGAAGCTATAAATACAAAAACACTTTTTGTTTTTAAGATAGTTGATAACGAAAACGATCAATTTATTGGCTTATTTGGAGTAAAAATGGGCAAACCTAATTATTGGTCTTCAGAAGTTTGGTATAAACTCCATCCCTTCTCCTGGAACAAAGGCTTTGCGACAGAGGCATTAGACGCAGTATTAGAATTTTGTTTTAACGATCTTAAATTACATCGTATTGAAGCAGGATGTGCCATTGATAATATTGCATCAATAAAAGTTTTAGAAAAAGTTGGTTTTAAACGCGAAGGGCAAAAAAGAAAAATATTACCAATTAGAGAGAAATGGGTAGACAATTATTTTTATGCCATTTTAGAAGAAGACTATAAACGCTAAAAATCGCTTTATGGCATTGATATTGCATAATATCTGTTATGAAAAGGTATCTAATCATAGTTGTTAGTTTTTTTGTTCTGAACTCAACCGCTCAAACAGGCTTAAAAAATGTAGTATGGGTACTCTCTAAAATTGATGATACCAAAGAGAAAACAAGCATTAACCTTAATCATAGCCATTCGATCTTAAAGTTTGAAGATTCTACTTATACCGGTTACGGCTGCAATGGCTTTTCGGGCAAATATAAAATTACCGGAAATAAGATCTTTTTTTTGGGAGGAATGCAAATTACTGATAACGCCTGTGGAAATCCTGACGACTACAAAGCCCAGAATTATGTTTTAGACAACTTTATACAATTAGAATACAAACTGGCCGGAGAAAGTCTTATCCTTACTAAAGCCGGTGAGGTGATCTTCACCTACAATAAACAAAAGCCGGAAAAGTAATTAGCCCGCCTCTTCGTTCACATAAAACAGCTTATAGTACTTTAGGCCTTTTTCATCATCATAACCGCGCTCCACATAATCGTGACGCGAATGAATATAAATGTGGAAATTCTTATCCAGTTTAACCACACTACGCATGTATTTTTGGTTCTTTTTTACAGCGGTTTGCGATACATCAAATTCATCAATAGCGGTAAGGTCCATTTTTTTATTAAAATCCTTACGGTAATCCTTAAACGCTCCAATTAATTCAGGCTCTACCAATACTTCTTTCTCAAAATCTTTTAAATTAAATTTATCTTTTTCTTTAAAGTAAGACGTGCTGCGGTTAAGCATCATCATTTGATCCTGCTTATTTACGTTATTTGCTTCTGTCAATACTTCTTCACAAAAACCACGCGATGTATCAATAAAATTTTTGGTATGATAATAACCGTTTGGCTTAATTACAGCGTTTAAAAAATCTTCCTGCCAATACAAGGCGCACTCGGCATTACGGTTATTGGTATCAATAATGCTTAGCTTGTAACCGTTCTTTTTGTCAAGATCAAATACCAGGCAGCCTTTATCAAGTTTGCTAATGTTTATGCCGTTATCGCAATCTATGTCAAAAGTATCAACATGTTGGTAAACTTTCAGGTAAGTTTCTTTATTTTCAGTTTTAAAAAAGCCTATGGCATTACATAGTTCACCATCTACCACCGCATCCCTGAAAAAACAGGTATAAAACTCACCACCTTGTATTTTTGGATGCATGCTTTGATCATAAAGGTGTTTTGCAGCCTGCTTACTTTGCTTTACAAAATCCTTTTGTGAGCCAAACAGATCTTCACAGGCATTGGCAACACTGTCTAACGAAACATCTACCTTACCCTTAAACTGGTAATAAATATCGGTCTTAAATGGGTTTAAAAAATATCTTAAAACGGTTTCTTTTACAAAATCATCTTTAAACTCAAACACTTTATCGCTTAAGGTTAGCTCTTCGCCCAAACCTTTATTACCAACAAAATGCACACAAAAGTGAGTGAGCTGCGCACGAGAAAAATCTATCATAGTTATGTTATTTCCTGCTAAATATAACACTCTTAAAGTAGCCGCATTTAACAATATTTAAACAAGTTTTTAGCAGGTCTGGCAAAATATGTGATGAGTGAATATGAAATTACATTTAAAAAAATTAAATTTGTGTATATGCAAAAGTTACTGTCTAAAATATCCGCCAAAGCCCTAATAATTACAGGGATCATATTTCTTTCGTCGTTTACTATTGTTAAATATGTGTTTGACAAGAACGATGTTATTTTTGAATTGCTTTTTGGAAGCTTGAACCAAAATCATTATTCTCCTCAGAAACTGGATGATGCTTTTAGCGAAAAAGTATTTGAGCTTTACATGAAGCGTTTGGATTACAATAAAAAATTTTTGCTTCAAAGCGATGTGGATGAATTAGGTAAAAGCCGCCGTGATATTGATGATCAATTATTGAATCAACGCCATGATTTTTATGCAAAGTCAATTGAGATCTATACCAAACGTTTAAAAGAAAAAGAACAATGGAATAAAGAACTCTTATCAAAACCTTTTGATTATACAGTTGATGAAGAATACGAAACTGATTTTGAAAAAACTACTTATTCTAAGAACGAAACTGATCTTAAAAACGAATGGCGTAAGATGATAAAATACCAGGTGTTGTTACGCTTGGATGATATGTTGGAAAGACAAGAAAAGGCCATTGAGAAGAAAGATACAGCCTGGAAGGTAAAATCATACGATACTTTAGAAGTTGAAGCAAGACGTAAAACCTTGAAAGCAAACGAAGATTGGATCAAGCGTTTAAACAAGATCACACCTCGCGAACGTTTCTCAACTTTTGCAAATGCAATAACAGGCGTTTATGATCCGCACACTGAGTATTTTGCTCCTAAAGAAAAAAAGAAATTTGACCAGATCATGAGCGGTCAATTTGAAGGGATTGGCGCACGCTTGTCGCAAAAAGACGGTGCTTTAATTGTAAGTGAGATTATTGTTGGAAGCCCAAGCTACAAACAAGGCGAATTAAAAGCCGGTGATCAGATAACCAAAGTTGGACAAGGAAATGCAGAGCCTGTAGATATTACCAATTTGGATATAGATGAAGCGATTGAACATATTAAAGGTAAAAAAGGTACCGAAGTAAAATTAACTGTTAAGAAAAGCGATAATAGCATTAAGGTAATTCCAATTATAAGAGATGTTATTGAAATTGAAGAGACCTTTGCAAAAAGCGCAGTTCTTGAAAATAAAAATAAAATAGGTTATATCTACTTACCATCATTTTATACAGATTTTACACGCACAGGTGCCCGCGGTTGCTCGAACGATATGCGTAAAGAAATTGAAAAATTAAAAAAGCAAAACATTAAAGGTTTAATTATTGACCTTCGCGATAATGGTGGCGGCTCTTTACAGGAAGTGGTAATGATGGCCGGTTTATTTTTCCCTAAAGGACCAGTTGTTCAGGTACAAGGCAAAAATAACATGCGCAATGTAATGGATGACAGAAATCCGGATGTTGTTTGGGATGGACCTTTAACCATTATGGTAAATCATAACAGCGCCAGTGCAAGTGAGATCCTAGCTGCAGCTATACAGGATTACAAACGCGGTGTAATTATTGGTACACCAAGCTTTGGTAAAGGTACCGTACAATCGTTTGTTGATTTGGATAATTTTTTATTGCCACAATTTGACACTATTAAACCTGTTGGACAAGTAAAGATCACACAACAAAAATTCTATCGTATTAACGGTGGTGCAACACAATTAAAAGGAGTTATACCTGATGTGTTATTACCTGATCCATATGCGTTCATTGATCTTGGCGAAAAAGAAATGGATAATCCAATGCCTTGGGATGAAATTCCGAAAGCAGATTATACTGAATTTAAAAACATTAATTATTCTTCTGTAATTAAGAACAGCCAGGCAAGGATCAAAAAAAGTCCGCAATTTAATTTAGTAGAAGCTCAGGCTAAAGAAGTAAAATCTAAAAAAGATGATACTAAATATAGTTTGAATTTAGAGAAATTCAGAGCTGAGCAAAAACAATTAAGAGAACAAAATAAAAAATACGAAGACCTGAGAAAAGAAATAAAAGGCTTTACAGGTGAGTTGTTAAGCGAAGACGTTGCAAAATACGGAGCAGATACAACCCGCTTAAACCGGGAAAACAGATGGGTTAAAAATGTAGCAAAAGACATTTACATTCATGAAGCTACAAACGTATTGAACGATATTAAATAATTTAAGAATACTTATAAAATAAAAATCCCGGCCATAAGCCGGGATTTTTTTATGCTTTAAAAACTCAGAACATTAAAACTTTAAACTTATTCCACCTAAAAAATTAAGCGGTGCTGCCGGAGCTTTGTAATTAAAGGTGTTTAAAGCAGCATCGGTATAATAACTAAAGGTATAACCATTGGTTTCATATTTTTTGCTTAACAGATTGTACACACTAAACATAAAGCCTATTTCAGGAATTAGTTTTGTTTTGATGGTATAATTAAAACGCACATCAACAACATTATACGGATCGATACTGCGTTTGACGTTAGCTGTATTATCTAAGAACTGGCGCCCTACATATTTATTAATAAAGGTGATCTCCATGTTTTTTACAGGTTTTATTACAAGTTGAATAGCAGACACAATATTTGGCGAAAAAGAAATATCCACGTTGTTATAAACCTTTTTGTATTGTGTATAAACCGTGTAAGCCGCATCACTGCTATCTGTATAGTCGATAAATTTTTCTATTTTGTTTTGAGATAAAGCAATATTTCCACCGGCTGCAAAATATTTACCTAGATTAACATACAACTCCAGCTCTACTCCTCTTCTATAACTCGCTGCAACGTTTACACGGTTATACGCGCCAACATCGTTAATTGCACCATTTAAAACCAACTGATCTTTATATTGCATATTATAAAAATTAGCTGCCGCATAAACGTTCTTCATTTGATATTTTAAGCCGGCTTCTATATCCATTAACTGTTCAGGTTTTGGCCTGCTTTTAATAGTGCTTTGAACAAAATCATTTCTGTTTGGTTCTTTATTAGCCATAGCAAAAGAGGCGTAAACATTTAACTGAGCAGTAACATCATAACTTAAACCAATTTTAGGATTAAAAAATGTGTAAGCCTGATTTTGCGGTTTAATTTCAAATAAAATAGAATCGTTCAATCCTAAAAAACGGTGTTCAACATTACGCACCTGCAAGTCTACAAACATATTTAAATTAGAAACAGGCTTATAGTTTGTTTTCAGGTAAATGTTACCGTCGTTTTTATTGGCCGTTTCAAAATAATATTCATGATCAATTTCGCTATTAGAAGCATATTGCGCCCACATAACGCGGCCATAATGCCTGCCAAAATAAGTATTATAACCACCACCCAATGTAAATGCCAGTTTTGAACCTGGTGAAAAATTTAAATTAAAGATACCTCCCGCAAAATCATTATTTAACCATTTACGGCGAATTAGATCGGTTGAAGTAACGGTTAAGTTGGTTGAATCATTCACATATAAAACCGGTTCATCCATGTTATATTTTGAGAAGCTTTCTCCCGATCTGTATTGCTCGTAATAACCGGCGCCTTTTGTATAATGCCCGGTAATATTAAAACTTACTTTAGAATTTACTTGGTGAATAAAGTGAAGCTGAAAATTATTTTGCTTGTAATTATCTACCTCGTTCTTGTAATAATGCACATTTCCTTTGGCATCGTAATATTCGCCGCATGAATTATAAGTTCGATTGCCTTTTTTAATTGAATCTTCCAAAACATAATTCCACGCCTGGTAAGTTCTTTCTTGTCCGTAAAAATTAATGAATTTTAAAACGCTTTTCTTTCCATAAAAACCCGCAGCCACATAATACGATTGCAGACTTGATTTTGCGCGGTCAATATAACCATCGCTTGAAATGTTAGAAGCTCTTGCGTCTAAAGTAAATTTTCCGTTCAATAAACCTGTTCCCGCAGCTAAAGTATTTCTAAACGTATTATATGAGCCTGTTGTTGAAATTAAATTTGCATAAGGTTTATCTCTTAACTCGTTGGTCTGGAAATTAATGCTCGCTCCAAAAGCCCCGGCACCATTGCTTGACGCACCAACGCCGCGCTGCACTTGTACGTTATTTGTGCTAGAAACAAGATCAGGCATATCCACAAAATAGGAGCCTTGTGATTCGGCATCGTTAATTGGCACACCGTTAATGGTAACGTTAATACGCGTTCCATCCGATCCGCGAATTCTTAATCCCGTGTAACCAACGCCCGCGCCTGCATCCGAATTAACCACCACGCTTGGTAATTGATTCAACATGTAAGGTGCATCCTGACCAAGATTTTGTTTTTTTAATGTTTCAGCGTCTACATTGCTAAAAGCCATTCCACTATTCTTATCAACCCGCGTGGCATTTACAACCACTTCATCCAATTGTTTATTTGATTCTGTAAGCTGTGGATCAAAAACTATGTCTGCACTAAGTGTTAGAGTATCTGTTTTATCCAAATAACCTAACGATCTGGTAGTGAGAATGTAAGTTCCGGATTTTAAATTCCTGAAATTAAATTTTCCTTCAGAATTTGTTGTTGCAGAAAGCTGTGTGTTTTTAATACCAATTACTGCAAATGGTATTACTTCATTTTTATCGGAACGCACCTGTCCCGATAAATTGTGTTGTGCATGAATTTCAGCTACGCTAAAGCATGCGAGCGCAAAGACGAGCTTTGTCATTTTTTGTTTGTTCATTTTTTATTTTTTTTAATTAAACATAACAACACGTGGGGCATGTGTTATTTTAATTTATTTCCCTCCGCAGGCATTATCCTGTTCAGGTGTTTAACAGCAACGTTTGGCGAATACTGTTAACGGGTTTAATCTCAGCCTAATGAATTTTTAATTTATAATTTAAAATGAATAAGTTTTTTTTCATTTTAACTTTTGAATTTTAAATTGCAAAAAGCACCCCTTAAGACGCTGCAAATTTACCATTGATTATTTATTGTGCAAAAAATAGTTTTACAACATTGATTTTTTTGCTCATTATTGTGTTGGAATTATGGAGAAAAAGAAGAATATAGCCATTATTGGAAGTACAGGAAGTATTGGTACACAGGCCTTAGAAGTAATAAGAGAGAATCCCGAGCATTTTGTGGCCGAAGTTTTAGTAGCCAATACTAATGCCGACCTTTTAATTAAGCAGGCTTTAGAATTTACTCCAAACGCGGTTGTTATTGCCGATGAATCTAAATATCAATATGTAAAAGAGGCACTTCAAAAAGCAGATATTAAAGTTTACGCAGGTGCAAAAGCGGTAGAACAAATTGTAGAGATGGAGACAATTGATCTTGTTTTGGCAAGTATAGTTGGTTATGCAGGCCTTGCTTCTACTATCAATGCAATTAAACATAAAAAGCAAATTGCTTTGGCCAATAAAGAAACTTTGGTTGTTGCCGGAGAGTTGGTTACCCGCCTAGCTTTTGAAAATGCAGTAAATATTTACCCGGTAGATAGTGAACACTCAGCTATCTTTCAATGCCTTGCCGGCGAATGGGAAAATCCTATAGAAAAGATCTATTTAACCGCTAGTGGCGGCCCTTTTAGAGGTAAAACAACAAGTGATCTTGCTAATGTTACTAAAGCGCAGGCCTTAAAACATCCTAACTGGAGCATGGGCGCTAAAATAACTATCGACTCGGCAAGTTTGATGAACAAAGGACTTGAAGTGATCGAAGCAAAATGGTTATTTAATTTGGATGTTTCTAAAATCGATGTGATCGTTCATCCGCAAAGTATTATTCACAGTATTGTGCAGTTTGAAGATGGTAGCATGAAAGCGCAGATGGGCTTACCCGATATGAAATTACCAATTCAATACGCCATGGGTTTTCCGCAACGTATTAAAAATAATTTCCCACGTTTTGACTTTTTAAACTACCCGCAATTAACGTTCGAAAAACCTGATCTTGATACTTTCACTAATTTAAAATTAGCTTTCAATGCCTTAAATAAAGGGGGCAATATGCCTTGCGTGTTAAATGCAGCTAATGAAGTAGCAGTTCAGGCATTTTTAGAAGATAAAATAGGCTTTTTGCAAATGAGCGATGTTGTGGGTAATACATTGGAAAAATTCAGCTTTATTAAGAGTCCGGATTACCAGCAATACATTGATTGCGACAAGGAGGCCCGGATTTTGGCTAACCAACAACTTTAAGTTCATAATAATACTTAAAACGAGTGCTTTTTTCTTTAAAACCCCGCCAAATTACTGTAACTTTAGCTGCTTAATCAATTACAATTTAAGCGTATTTTTTGTTAAAATAAAACCATACTATGTTTATTAAAATTGCCCAGTTATTTCTTAGTCTAACAATATTAGTAACCCTTCACGAATTTGGTCACTTTTGGTTTGCCAAAAGATTTAAATGCCGTGTAGATAAATTCTATTTATTTTTTGATTTCTTATTTCCTTTTGCCAATATCATGAATTTTGCATTGATCAAGAAGAAGATCGGTGATACAGAATATGGTTTAGGCTGGTTTCCATTTGGAGGTTATGTTCAAATTGCCGGAATGGTAGATGAGCAAATGGATAAATCATTGATCGAAAAACCGGCTGAGCCCTGGGAGCTTCGCAGCAAACCGGCATGGCAACGTTTACTGGTAATGATGGGTGGAATTATCGTTAACTTTTTTCTTGGCATCTTAATTTTTTGGATGTGCTTTTTTGTTTGGGGTAAAACTTCTGTGCCTGTTACTAATCTACCGCATGGTTTAGCAATTGACAGTTCTGCCTACGAAATGGGTTTGCGTAATGGCGATTATATTACTTCATTGGATAAAAGACCTGTAACAGATGTAAAGCGTATTCCTTTAGAAATTATTATGAATGGTGTTTCAACCATTGAAGGCGTTCATGCCGACGGAACTAAATTTTCTTTACCGGTAAATGATGATGATCGCGCTAAGATCTTACGCCGTATTAAAAAATCTCATTTGGTTGAACCTCGCATTACTTCTACCGTTGGATATATTGACAGCACCAGCTTTGCCGCAAATGCCGATCTTAAAATTGATGACAAGATCATTGCTGTTAATGATAAAAAAGTAAGATATCACGACGAAGTAAAAGCGCAATTGGTTGCCAATAAAGGCAAAACTGTTGAGTTAACCATTTTACGTGGTACTGATACTGTTAATACTAAATGTCAGGTAAGCGAAATGGGTATTATTGGTTTTGCAAATAAACCAAATGCCGATAAAATTAAAATTGAAGAACATAAATTTGGTATTGGCGCAGCCTTTGTTGAAGGTGTAAAAGACGGCATGGAGCAAATAGTTATGCAGGCCAAACAGTTTGTTGTAATATTTACAGTTAAAGATGCGCACAAAAAAGTAGGTGGCTTTTATACCATGGTTCAGCAAATGCCTTCTGAGTGGGATTGGCAAGCCTTCTGGATGTTCACTGGCTTCTTGTCATTAGCATTGGCGTTTATGAATTTTTTACCGATCCCAATGTTGGATGGTGGTTACATCATGTTTATTTTATGGGAAATGATCACCGGCAAAAAGGTATCTGATAAAGTAATTTATTATGCCAATAACGTTGGGTTATTTTTGGTATTGGGCTTAATGGTTTGGGCAAATACAGATTGGTTGAGAGATTAACCTGTTTTAATTGATACAATTAAAAAGAAAATAGTAGATGAAAAAAATTATCATCTTTTTAAGTTTTAACTTTTTAACCTTTTATAGTATTGGTCAAAACGCCACCGTTAAAGCCAATAATGATAAGCCTGAACGCGAAACAGCGGCTGCACATAAAGTAATGATCATTCCTTTTGAAACGCGCATGTATATGGGCGAAATTGATCAGAAGATAAATGCCGAAACAAAACTCACAGCAAAAGAAATAAAATATAAATTCAGGGATGGCTTAAATGAGCAATTGTACAAAGCGTTTAAAGCCAATAAATTTAATGTGGTAGATCTTATGGAAGATACTGCCAAGTATAAAAAAGATCTTGACGGTATTTATCAATATCTTTCTTACGAATTTCAAAAAGTACCCGATCAACAAAATTATCAACCGCCAAAAAAAGAGGTTGAGAAAAAGAAAATAGAAAAAGGCCAGTTAAATGTAGAAAGTAATTCAGATGCGCGTTTTATGAATGCAAAGGTTACTAATGCAAAAGTGGTTCCGGTATTATACGGGAAATACAAAACCGATCTTTACGTATTCATAAATCAATTAGATATTAAAGCAAGCGGCAATAAAGGTCCGGCAGAAATGGGCGATGGTAATGCCAACCGTAAAATTGTAGTGCATTACACCGTTTATACTTTAGATGCAAAAGAAATAAATTCGGGTATTGCAGAAGAAGAATTTGAAGCCAGCCTTAATAATCCCAAAAAAATAGTAGATAAATATTTTTCTAAAATTGCCACAACTATTGTTGAAAGGGTAAATAAGGGACTCGTTGTTCCTAAAAAGTGATCAATTAACTTATTTTAATGAAACACATTAATGGCTGATATACACGCTGTTTGAGTGTTTTTATTCATTAAAGCCTTCATAACGTTCGTTAAAATTATAGCACGAATGTTACCGATTATTGTATCTTTATCCTGATTAAATCCAAACCCTATGGAAATTTTTTTACTCTGCGTAATTATCTTATTGCTGATCATTTTTCATGCAACTAAAAATTCCAAATTAAAAAGAACCGAAGACAGGCTAACCAATATTGAAAATTACCTTAAGGCTGTTAAATTTAGCCAGGCTCAAAAAACAACTACTCAAACTACACCTAAAACCGAAGAGGTTAAAAACGAACCTGAAAAAGTAGTTCCCGAAGTTAAAACGGTTATTCCACCGGTGGTTAAAGAAGAACCTATTATTATTATTATTAAAGAAGAAATTATCCCTCCGGTTAAAGAAGTTGAAAAAATTGTTGAGGACAAAAAAGAAGAGCCAATTATTGTTCAGGTTAATCAAACCGTTAAACAACCTGTTAAACCTGTTGAGCCACAGGAAGGTTGGTATACAAAATTCAGAAAGAACAATCCGGATATTGAAAAATTCATCGGTGAGAATATCTTAAGTAAAGTGGCCATTACAATTTTAGTAATTGGTATTGCCTTTTTTGTAAAATACGCTATTGATAAAGAATGGATAAACGAAATTGCCCGTGTAGGTATTGGCGTATTGTGTGGTGCTATTGTATTGGGTTTTGCGCACCGCTTGCGTAAGAACTTTAAAGCATTTAGCTCCGTTTTAGTAGGTGGTGGTATTGCTATATTTTATTTTACAATAGGCATAGCATTCCATCAATACCATTTATTCAATCAAACTACCGCTTTTGTTATTATGCTTTTAATAACCGGCTTTAGTGTGTTTATTTCTATACTTTACGATCGTATTGAGCTCGCAGCACTTTCTATTATTGGCGGCTTTGCAACACCATTTATGGTAAGTACAGGCCAGGGTAATTACCAGGTATTGTTCACTTACATTTTAATTTTAGATATAGGCATGCTTATACTTGCTTATATGCGCAAATGGAATCTCATTAATATTCTGGCATATGCATTTACTATGATCCTTTATTTTGGCTGGCTACAGGCAAAATGTATCGGACAAACAAATGCACCTTACAAAGGCGCTTTAATATTTGGTGCCATCTTTTATGTTGTATTTATTTTAATGAACATCATTAACAACATTAAAGAAAGAAGAAAATTTGCAGCGTTGGATCTTACTATTTTAATTAGTAATACCTTCCTGTTCTTTGGATCAGGAATGCAAATCTTAAGCTATTACCATCCTGAATTAAAAGGGATCTTTAGCGTATTGTTAGCCGGATTTAATTTAGTGTGCTCTTTCCTACTCTACAAGAAATTTAAAGCCGATGTTAAGCTGGTATATTTAATGATAGGTTTAACGTTGACGTTTATTACCATTGCAGCACCGGTGCAATTGCATGGTAATTATATCACCCTATTCTGGGCTTTAGAAGCCGTATTGCTAATATGGCTTGGTCAACGCTCTAAAATTGTATTATTCCGTTTTGCTTCTGTAATAATTACATTTTTAATGTGCATCAGTCTGTTTATGGATTGGATAAATGTGTATGGCACTTATAACGAAGAAGGTGTAAAAATACTTCTTAATAAAGCATTTATTACAGGTCTTGTTTCTTCATTATCATTATTAGCAGTTGTATTATTGTTAAGAAAAGAAGAAGAGAAACTAAGTTATCTTGGCATTCCGTTCAATCCCAAAAATTATTCCCGTGTTTTAACTGTTGGATTTATTAGCCTACTCTACTTAACCGGATTATTAGAAACAGGCTACCAGGTTAAAGAGTGGTTTGATGATGCTTTAACAACACCAATTTTAATACAGGTGTATCACTTATTATTCCTTGTTGCTTTAAATATTGCGGGCATGAAGCTGCAAACCAAAGCAGCACAGATAAGCCTTTACGTATTGAATTATATCAGTCTTGCTGTGTTCCTTGTATTCTTTGCGTGGATGCCGCTTACCGAAATTAAAGACCAGGTGCTCACAATTGAGATGAACCACATTGGCTTTATCTTCCATTACGTTTCAATAGCTGCCGCTGTATTTATTGTATTTAGCATGAATAAAGCCATAAACAAAAATGGTTCTTTTATCTCCAATACAAAAGTATTAAATAGTATTTTAGTTTCTATTGCAGTTGTTTATTTATCAAGCGTTGAGCTTTTATTGCATGTTTTAAAACTCAATTTAATAAATGTATTCAACATCAACGATATTGAATACATGGATAAGATCGTTGAAATAAGCAGATTGGAAACACATGCTATCACAATTGGTTTCCCAATAATGTGGGGTATTTTGGCCTTTGCATTCTTATTTATTGGTATGAAAAAATACAACAAGTCTTTCAGGGTCATCTCTTTAGTATTAATAGCGCTTACTTTAATAAAACTATTTACATTCGATATTAAAGATGCTTCGGAAGCAGGTAAAATAATTGCCTTTATTATTTTAGGTGTTGTGTTATTGATCATCTCATTTATGTATCAAAAAATTAAAGCATTGCTTTTAGATGATACAAAAGATAAGACCGACGAACCAAAGAACGAAAATTTAACGGATACAGAAACTAAATCTGACTAAAATTAAATAACAACACACATGAAAAAACTGGTTTATAGTTTAATTATAGTATTAAGTATTGGTAGAGCTGCTGCTCAATCTTACTCACATCAGGCACCAATTAACGGTTTAAAAGAAAGTGGTTTATATAAGATACCATTAAACCCCGATCTTAAACAATACATGACAAAAGATCTTCATGATACCCGTATTCATGATTCATCGCAAAGAGAAGTGCCATATGTTGTTTTAAGTGAGCCGATCTTAAAATCAAAATCAGATTTTATTGAATATAAAATACTTTCGCAAAAACATTTTGGCAATTATTCAGAGATCGTTATTCATAATCCTAACCGCGATAAGATAAGTAATATTGCTTTTAATATCAATAACTCAGATGCTTATAAATACTGTGCTATTGAAGGGAGTGAAGATATGAAACAATGGTACAGCGTTAGCGAAGATCAGGAACTGAGCCTGGCTTATAACGATGTGTATACAAACACCTACAAAGTAATTTATTTTCCCTTAAATAATTATTCGTACTTCCGTTTGTTGGTTGACGATTGGCGGGCTGAACCTTTAAAGATCAACTCTGCCGGTTATTTTAAAAATTCGGTTATTGCCGGCAAATTAAACGATGTAGTATTTACAAAAAGTATCAGTGAAGACAAGATCAATAAAAAAACAGTTATTCAGCTTTCATTTTCAAATAACCAGGAAGTGAACCGTTTGGATTTTAAAATAAAAAGTCCACGTTTATACATGCGCCATGCCACTATTTATGTGAACCGGGAACGTAAATTAAAGCATGATAAGGTTGAAACATACCGTGAAATGCTTTACGAATTTAATTTAAGTTCAGATTATCCATTGTTATTTGACGTTCCTTATTTAAATGAGAAAGAAGTTTTTATTGAAATAGAAAATAAAGATAACCCGCCATTGGAATTAGAAAGTATTAGCTGTAAACAATTGGCCAGTTATTTGGTTTGCGACTTAAATGCAAATAATAAATATCATTTACGTTTTGGAAATGCTGCTTTAAAAATGCCGGAATACGACTTAGGAAATTTTGTTACAAGCATTCCACAATTATTACCGCAAGCAGAGATTGGCGCAATAAAAGAAATTCCTAAGACCGTTGTAAAAGTTGAAGAAAAAGAAAAGTCGTTTTTTGAAACGAAACAATTCTTATGGTTGTGTTTAGGATTAGGAACTATCATCATTTTCTTCTTTTCAAAAAGCCTGTTAAAAGATATGGGTAATAATAAAGAAGAAAATTCTTAACAAGGATTTCGGGAAATGAAAAAAATAGTTTTTTTTATTTTTTCTGTGGCACTTATTACAAGCTGTAAAAAAGATGAAGCTTTATGGCAGGTTGAGAACCTGAACGGTGACCAGATCTCCGCTTTTGGCCATGGTGGTATGGGCATTGCCTTTAAATATCCAATTGATACTTACGAATCGTTTGAACCATGCTTGCGAATTGGCGCTGATGGAACTGAAATGGATGTACAGGTAAGCAGTGACAGTGTTTTAGTTCTTTATCATCACCAAAAACTACAAGATGGAACAAGCTGCGATGGAATTGTTTCAGAAAAAAGCTGGTCACAAATGGACAAATGCCTGCATGCTTGTCCCTACTCCACAAGTGTAAATTTAATTCCTGCTTCTTATTTGTTTGATAAGATCAACAATAAAAAAGACCTTGTATTTACATTTGATTGCAAGCTTTACCATGCTTACATAAATTCAACTGAGCATAGTAAATTCTTAAACACCTACGCCAATACTTTAATAAAACACATTACCAATTATGACATTCTTGCCAATAGTTTTATTGAAAGCAGCGATACTACTTTTTTAAGAATACTTAAAACCAAAAACTCACAGTTAAAATTATTTTATTACACAGGAAATTATTCTGAAGGGCTTAATGTTTCTAAAAAAATTGATCTTTATGGTTTAACAATAGATCATAATTTTATTTCAAAAGAAGAAATTGCAAATGCGCATAAAAATAATTTAAGAATAACACTTTTTAATACACAAACAGAAGCAGAGAATTTAAAGGCCATTCAAAAAAATCCTGATTTTATGCAATCAGATAAAATAATCCATTTGCTTAAAATTTTTGGAAAGTACAAAGAGCAGCCAATAAAGAAAAAATTTAAATGGTAGTTATTTAAAAACGCCTTTTAACAAGTTCTTTGCTTTTGAGCTTAAACTATCAGTATTTAAATTGTTTTTAGCGCTGTCAAAATACTGCATCTTCTCATTCATTTCTTTTTGTACTTCAACCAGTTTTTTTCCTTCATTGCTCTTTTCAAGATCTGCCATTTGTTTTGAGGCTTTTAAACGATCGGTCATTAAATGAAAAGCAATTTTACCAAAAGCCAGTTTATCATTGAACATATTCAGCGCACTGTCTTTCTTCCTGCCTTTAATAAATACTAAAAGTTCAGATATGGCTTGTTTTTCGGGCGCCTGTATCTTATCGCTCTTTTGCAGTTTTTCTAATGCCGGAACGGCTTTATCGTATTCCTCTTTTTTAATGTGTACGTAAGCATCTACCAACCAGGTCAACTCATTATCCAAACCGCCTTTCTCCATGTCCTCTAAAAAAAGTTCCATATCATCCAGCGATTCTTTTTCTTTTTTCATTTTACTTTCATCCAATGCGCGAATAATAAGACCCATACCATGAAACTGGTAATAGCTTTGTTCGCTCGGGCCAAAGCCCTGGTTAACCATATTTATCATTGGTGTTTTTGAAATAAGATCTTTATTGCTTTCCATATAATGTAAATACTCATTACTCTTATCATATGAATGGTAAAAATATTCGTTATCCATTAATACAAATGCTTTAGTAAGTTGATACACCAACCTTAAATTAAGGTCTTGAATATCTTTTTCTTCTGATTTATATACTTCATATAAGGCAAAATCTTTTGGGGCAGAAGGTGTAGTTTGCCATAATAGTGATAAAACAATATGTTCGTGATTATTATTATATGACATTGGAAAGAAATCGGATTTAATATTAGCCGTACCTGTAAAAACATAAAAAATATTTGCCAATAAAGTTGGCAATGAGTCCTCATCGGTTTTCAAAAGCACTTCTTTGGTATCATAAACTTCTTTTGCAAGGGCAAATAATTCAAGCGGATGAATCTCTACCGGTTTACTTTTATCCAGTAATGAAGCGCCTTCATGCAAAACTGTTCCAACTAATAAGAACATACTTTTGCGGGCACTGTCCAATTCAGGGTTTTGTCCAACGGTTGCGGTTGAGCGCAAAGCGATTTTCATGGATTTATACAACTGAAGTTTTGGATTATTCAATTGTTCCAGCATTTTTTTTTCTTCTTTTTTACGCATATCCTCTTCGCTTTTTCCGCAAGAAAAGAAAAGGATCAAAAAAGAAACAGATAGGTATAAAAGTGTTCTCATAATATTTATTAAATATACTAATCTTGTTTATAAAATAAAACAAATCGAAATTTTATGAATTAGTATTTGTAATTTTATAAACTATGGAAATTTGTACGCCCAATCTTTTTGAATTCAGCTTAGTAAAAAAATATATTACAGAGTTTAGATTAGATGACCGCGACCTCAAACAAGATGAATTTTTGATTGTAAAAGACGCTAAAAAAAATATTATAGGCTTTGGGAGAATAAGGGAACATAAAAACTGTAGTGAACTATGTTCAATTGGCGTAATTGAAACTATGCGACTAAAAGGCATTGGAAAAATACTTTCAAAAGAGCTTATAAAAAATGCCGATGAGCCTTTATTTTTAACCTGCATTATTCCAAAATTCTTTGAGCCTTTGGGTTTTCAAATTACAAAAAAATATCCTCAGGAATTAAAAGACAAACTAAATTATTGTACCGATAAGTTATATGTACCGGAAGAGTATGTGGTTATGAAATTTATAAAATAAAAGCCTCTGCTCTTTCGAACAGAAGCTCTTGTTTCGTTGAAAAAACTTTTATTCTAACTCGCAATCACTTTTTGTATTTACCGTCATAACATAAGTTGCTGTGCCGGTTGGTGAAAAATTCTGGTAGCTATAAGAATGCGTTTCTTCGCTTGCTACACAAAGTTGAGCCATTACATTTTTCTTTTTAATTTTTTTGTAGGTGGTTTTAGTTGTATTGGCGGGTTGTGGTGTGTAAGTGTATCCAGGCTCAGTAGAAGTTTGGGATACAGTGCTGTTAGTACAGGTGCAGGTTCTGTCTTTTTTACATGAGGCCAAAGCAATTCCTGCAATAGCTGCTAAAACTAGTGTCTTTTTCATTTTTTAAATTTTATGGATTTTAGCAGATAACGCAGGAATGCAAAAAATAGTATGTAATAAAAAAAGCCTCTGAAAAAATCAGAGGCTTTTTTTATATTTTTTTGAGAGATCTCGAGGCAAGCTCGGGATAAGCGACCTCTAACTTTTTGCTAAAGCAAAAACTAAGAGTCTGCTTACATCATTCCACCCATACCACCCATATCAGGTGTAGCCATAGCTGGTTTTTCTTCTTTTTTCTCAGCTAACACGCAATCAGTTGTCAATAGCATAGCAGCAACCGAAGAAGCATTTTCTAATGCTACACGGCTAACTTTAGTTGGATCGATAACACCTGCTTTTAATAAATTCTCAAACACTTCTGTTCTTGCGTTAAAACCAAAATCATCCTTACCTTCTTTTACTTTTTGTACCACAATAGATCCCTCGATACCACAGTTAGTGCAAATTTGACGTAAAGGCTCTTCGATAGCGCGTTTTACAATAGCAATACCTGTAGTTTCATCATCGTTAGCTCCTTTTAATTTATCTAAAGCAGCAATAGCGCGAATATATGCGGTTCCACCACCCGGTACAATTCCTTCTTCAACAGCAGCACGTGTTGCAGCTAAAGCATCATCTACACGGTCTTTTTTCTCTTTCATCTCTACTTCTGTAGCGGCACCAACATATAATACTGCAACGCCACCTGCTAATTTAGCTAAGCGTTCTTGTAATTTTTCTTTATCGTAATCAGATGTTGTTGATTCTATTTGCGCTTTAATTTGATTAACACGAGAAGTAATATCCGCTTTTTTACCGGCACCATTTACAATAGTTGTATTGTCTTTATCGATAGATATTTTTTCTGCTTTTCCAAGATCAGTTAATTGCATATCTTCTAAACGGCGACCTTGTTCTTCGCTGATATAAGTACCACCTGTTAAAATTGCGATATCTTCCAACATTGCTTTACGGCGATCGCCAAAGCCTGGCGCTTTAACAGCAGCAATTTTTAAATTGGCACGTAAACGGTTAACTACTAAAGTTTGTAATGCTTCGCCATCCAGATCTTCTGCAATGATCAATAACGGTTTACCGGTTTGTACTGCTTTTTCAAGAATTGGTAATAATTCTTTCATAGCAGAAATTTTCTTTTCATAAATTAAAACGTAAGGGCTTTCCATAACCACTTCCATTTTATCTACATTGGTTACAAAGTATGGAGAGATATAACCACGGTCAAATTGCATACCCTCAACAACTTCAACAGTTGTATCGGTTCCTTTTGCTTCTTCAACAGTAATAACACCTTCTTTTTTTACTTTACCCATTGCTTCTGCAATAAGCTTACCAATAGTACTATCGTTGTTAGCAGAAATAGTTGCTACCTGCTCAATCTTTTTATTATCGTTACCAATGTTTTGCGATTGCTTTTTTAAATTCTCAACAACAGCAACAACAGCTTTGTCTATACCGCGTTTAAGATCCATTGGGTTAGCACCTGCTGCTACGTTCTTTAAACCTGCAGTTACAATTGCCTGACCTAATACGGTTGCAGTAGTTGTTCCGTCACCTGCTACATCAGCCGTTTTAGAAGCAACTTCTTTTAATAATTGCGCACCCATGTTTTCAACCGGGTGGCTTAATTCAATTTCTTTTGCTACAGTTACACCGTCTTTTGTAATAGCCGGTGAACCAAATTTTTTATCAATAATAACGTTACGTCCTTTTGGACCTAAAGTAACTTTTACTGCATTTGCCAATGCATCAACACCGCGTTTTAAAGCATCGCGGGCTTCAATATTAAAGGTGATATCTTTTGCCATTTTATTTTTGGTTTAAGGTTAAATATTTAAGATTCAAAATTTTCGAATCTTTTGTTTTTGAATTTTTTATTTTGAATCTTGAATTAAATGATCGCGTAGATATCGCTTTCTTTCATAATAAGGTAATCTTTCCCTTCTATGCTTAATTCAGTTCCGGCATATTTACCATAAAGAACTGTATCGCCAACTTTAACTGTCATAGGTTCTTCAGGCTTTCCATTACCAACTGCTACAATTTTACCACGCATTGGTTTTTCTTTTGCTGTATCAGGAATAATAATCCCACCACTGGTTTTTGTCTCCGCCGCTGCCGGTTCAACCAATACTCTGTCTGCCAAAGGCTTTATGCTTAAATTTGATTTTGCCATATTTATTGCTGTTTAATTTTTTCTGCGCAAAGTTAATCGCATAAATCGTACCAAGCCAATTTTTTATTAGAAATTGGTCAAAATGTGCATAAGAATAATTTTTTTGGCAATTTTAAGTGACAAGGTGGCATTCCTCAAAATGAGATCACTTAACCCTTTGCCCATTCTGATATTTTACCAAAAAGCCATTATAACCTTTGGTAACTAACTCCTCACGTTTTTTCAAAGCTTCTTCTTTAGTAGGATATTCACCTATTAAAACTTTAAAAATAGCCCCATCTTTTTCAACTGTCACTTTTCCAAGATCTGCATACTTTGCCTTGCCCGGATCACTACTAAAAGTGCCTATTTGTACAAGAAAGGTTAAGCCGGGTTGAGTAGTACTTAAAGTATTACTTGAAGTTACAGCGATTGTATTGGCAGATGCTGCAATGGTGGATGTTGTTGCGGGTGGTAATGTGGTTGTAGGTATTGCCTGAACAGAATTTGTTACAACTACCGGCACGTAAGAATTTGTTACGAGAGCTACAGTGTTTGTTTTTACAGGCTCTTCCGGTTCATCGGGTAAATAACTTAAAGTTTTTGTAACACCTGCAGGATCTACTTTAATATCTATTTGCTGACCATTCACCTCTTTTTTCACACCATTATCCATGTAAAGAAATTTATGGTATAGAATATACGGCCCGGTTGCCAATGGCGATCGCATTTTAAAGGAAACTATAAATTCGCTTTCGGCAGGTATTGTAACCCAAACAATCTTTACACGTCCTTTTTCAAATGTAAAATAACCTGTTTTGCTATTCCCTTCGGTTGCCTCAAAACCCTGAGGTAATTCCATTTCGTATTTAGAAAAATTGCCAATAGTACCTTTATTTATCTTCACTTCTACTTTAAGGTCTGCCGTAGGTGCAACAACGGGTGGCAGGTTTGTAACCATGGTAACCTGTGCTTGTTGAGCAAAACCAATAAACAGTAATGTTATTAATAAATAAAAATGCTTCATAATAGGATTTTAAACAAAGGTATAAAAAGGAAGTAAAAATCTCATAAATTTGAAAACCCAAAATGAGAACTTTTTACTTTCTTTTTATTATTGCATTTTTTCAATTTAAAATAACCGCCCAGGTGATTAATATTGAAAGTAAGCGCTTTTTGCAGGATACAAACGGTTTTAGAGGTAAAGCAGATCTTAACTTTAATATTAATCAAAACACAAGCCAGGTAATATCGCTTGGTATTAACATTCACAGCCAGTACGTACATAACCGCAGCAGAGTATTGGCAATAGGTGATCTTGCATTTATAAAAGCCGGAACAAAGGATTTTGTGAATTCGGGTTACCAGCATTTTAGGTATAATTATAAAATAAACAAAGTAATAACCTGGGAAGCTTTTGTTCAAGCCCAATACAATAAGGTTTTATTGCTTGACAGGCGATATTTGGCCGGAACAGGGCCGCGTTTTAAATTGGTTAAAACGCCAAATGTAAGGATCTATACGGCGGCATTATATATGTTTGAATACCAAAGCCAAAACAACGATTCGATAGAAGCTTATAATAACCGTATAAGCTCTTACATTACATTTGGCGTCAGTTTTAAGAGGGTTGAGTTTGCAAGCACTACTTTTTACCAGCCAAACCTGGCAAATTTTAACGATTACCGCATTGCTAACGATTCTGCTTTTGAGATCGTTATTACCAATCATTTTAACTTTAAAGTAGGCTTTAACCTGCTTTATGATACCAGACAGCCAATTGGCATTCCCGACCTTACTTACATTTTAAAGAACGGGCTTACTTATAAGTTTTAAGCATAAAAAAAAGCCGCTCTTTTGAAGCGGCTTTTTAATTTATTTAAATCGTTTATTTCTTAAAATCTACTTTATAAGAGATACCTTTAATGTAGATGGTTCCACTGTTATCACATGGAGCACCTTCAGTACCGTAATCAATAACTCTTGGCTCTTTTTCTTTTTCAGCACCTGTTGTAAATGAAGCTATACCATTAACGATTGGGTGGTATTCTGAGTTAACAATAGCAACAGATGGCGTTGTAGTAATACCAATAGCTTTATCTGGCGAACATTTGTAATCTCTTATTAATGGTTGTTCAGGATTAACTGAAAAAGTAAATGCTTTATTGCCAATTGTTGTTCCTCTGTAAACACCATCGTATGCAACAGTAGCATTGGTCCAGGTAACTGCAGTTAAAGCAGTTGGTGCAGGAGACGAGCTTTGTAATGTTTTATACAATGTTCCTACCCATTCAATTCTTTTTGTAGGATCAGCAATATTTACAAATTTAAAATATCCATCAACGCTCCATCTTAATTTACTGTAATTACCAGAATTTGGAACTAAGTTTTTAATACGGCTTAAACCCGCAGTAAGTGAAACTGAATCATCAATTGACCAACCATCGCAAGTATAATCAACTAATTGAAGGTTACCATTGAAACCGTAATCACGGTAATAATTTGAGTTAATATCTGTAAATGAATAGGTCATTACAATTCTGCCATTACGTACTTTACCATCCGCACAAATAACGTTACTCCATGTAATTTGAGCAGATTGTGGAGCAGTTGTATTGTTTATAACTGTCATTGTACCTGTTGAATTAGCTGCAGGAGCAACAAACTTAGGAAAAGCGTTCTCACCTAAAAAGCCGCAGATCATATCAATATCCTGCACAGCTGAAGTAGCGTAGCTAGCCTCAATAGAGCTATCAAATTCCATATCAGCCACAGGGGCCTCAGTTACTTTTTTATTACAGCTAGCCATAAAAATTGAAGTAGCAGCTGCTAAAATTGAAAAACCTAAAGTAATTTTTTTCATTTTGATAAATAGTTTTGAAATAATTTGTTGCAATTTAGCAAAAATATTCGAACCAACAAAAAATATGTTAAAATAATGCTTGTATTCCCTAACTGTAAAATAAACCTTGGCCTTAATATCACTCAAAAAAGAGCAGACGGCTTTCATAATATTGAGACCGTTTTTTATCCTGTAAATTGGTGCGATGCCCTTGAAATTATTGAGGTTGAGGCCGGATCTGAAGCTTTTAAATTTTCACATACCGGGCTGCAAATTGAAGGTTTAACAGAGGATAATTTAATTTATAAAGCCTGGAAATTATTGTCAGAATTAAAGACAATTCCACCTATAAAAATACACTTACATAAAAACCTGCCCATGGGCGCAGGACTGGGTGGCGGTAGTGCCGACGCTGCTTTTTTTATAAAACAGTTAGATAAGCAATTTAATTTTGGTCTTAGTTATGAGCAAAAAAACAAAGTGGCCTCGCAATTAGGAAGCGATTGCAGCTTTTTTCTCAATAATGAACCCGTTTTAGCCAAAGGTAAGGGTAATGATTTTTCAGATATTAAAATAGATCTTTCTCAATATTATATCCTAACTGTATTTCCAAACATTCATAGCAATACCAAAGAGGCCTATTCGGGAATTATCCCGTCTCCTTCTAAAAAAGACCTCAAAACCACTATCGAGAACACACCGATCAATAAATGGAAGGATGAACTTACCAATGATTTTGAAAAAACAGTGTTCATAAAGTACCCTCAGATAAAAAAACTAAAGGAGGATATTTATGCGCTTGGTGCATTGTATGCGTGTATGAGTGGCAGTGGTAGCAGCGTTTTTGGGATATTTGATAAAGAACCAATTTTAAAGTTTGATCCGGCCTATAAATTTTATTTACAAACACCGGCCAAAAAAGCTTTGTAGATATTAAAAAACTTTTTTTTCTTTGTTACCCGATAAATGAAAATCAATTTTCAAATAAAGCGCAAGTATAAATGGCTCCCATGCCATTAATCTATTATTTGAGAGCTACGGTCTCTCTTTCATCCGAAAGTAAATTTATCAATCACCTTAATTTAAAAAAACAAATACTATGTTACTTGTATTAAAATTTGGCGGCACCAGTGTTGGGTCGGCTCAAAGAATAAAAGATCTTGTAAAATTAACCGTAAACGATACACCAAAAATTGTTGTTTTAAGTGCCATGAGTGGTACAACAAACGCTTTGGTAGAAATTTGTAATTCGCTTTATTCAAAAAATATAAAGCAGGCTACCGAACAAATAAATAATTTAAAACAAAAATATTATACCGAATTAAAAGCGCTTTATTCAAAACAAGAAAGCCTTCAAAAAGCAAGTAATTTAATTGAGAATCACTTTGCATACATCACTGCTTTTACATTGGATATGTTTACTGCCAATGAAGAAAAAGCCATACTTGCACAAGGCGAATTGTTAAGCACTGCCCTATTCCATTATTATCTTGAAGAAATAAATATTGAATCGGTTCTTTTACCCGCTCTTAATTTTATGCGTATTGACGAGAACGACGAACCGAACCTGGAATACATTGAAAAATATATTTTTGAAGAACTGAATAAACACAAAGGCAAAAAATTATTTATTACGCAAGGCTACATTTGCCGCAATGCTTTTGGTGAAATAGATAATTTAAAACGCGGTGGCAGCGATTACACTGCTTCTATAGTTGGCGCGGCTATTAAAAGTCCTGAAGTACAGATCTGGACGGATATTGATGGCATGCATAATAACGATCCGCGCATTGTAAACAAAACCCACCCGATAAGTGAATTGAGTTTTGACGAAGCTGCCGAGTTAGCTTATTTTGGCGCTAAAATTTTACATCCAACCTGTATTTTACCGGCGCAAAAACGTAACATTCCGGTGCGTTTAAAAAACACCATGCAGCCTGATGCAAAAGGAACTTTAATTGCCAATATTAATACAACCGAAGGCATTAAGGCCGTTGCGGCAAAAGATGGCATCACTGCTATAAATATTAAAAGTGCGCGAATGCTTTTAGCCCACGGTTTCCTGCGTGCCGTTTTTGAAATTTTTGAACGTTACAAAACATCTATTGATATGATCACCACTTCTGAAGTTGCTGTATCCTTAACAATTGATAATTCAAAAAATTTAAAAGAGATCCTTAAAGATCTTAAAGAAATTGCACAAGTAGAAATTGACGAAGACCAAACCATTATTTGTATTGTAGGGCAATTGCCAAAAGAGCAGCCCGGTTATGCCAATAAGGTTTTAGAAGCCTTAAAGGATATACCGTTACGTATGGTTTCTTATGGTGGCAGCTCAAACAATATTTCTGTTTTGGTTAATGGCGATAAAAAAAAAGCCGCTCTACAGGCATTAAATAAAGGATTGTTTAATTATAACTAAGAGAAATTATGTTCACACAAAAACACATCGATCATTTTTCCACCTTAGAAACGCCTTTTTATTTTTACGATCTTGAGTTGTTAAAGAAAACACTAAGCGAAATTAAACGAACTGCTTTACCAAATTATCATATTCATTATGCTTTAAAAGCAAACGCCCATCCTACTCTTCTCGAGATCATTAAAAATGCCGGTCTGGGTGCCGATTGCGTAAGCGGCAACGAAGTAAAACGCGCTATAGAATGCGGCTTTAAAAATACCGATATTGCTTTTGCAGGTGTTGGTAAAAGCGATAAAGAAATAAATTTTGCTTTAGATCATTCCATCTTTTGTTTTAATGTTGAAAGCGTACATGAATTAAAAGTGATCGATCAACTGGCAAAAAACAAGAACACAAAAGCGAATATCGCATTACGCATCAACCCTAATGTAGATGCACATACGCATAAATACATTACTACCGGTTTGGAAGAGAATAAGTTTGGTATTAATCCTTATGAGTTTGACGCCGTGCTGGATGTTTTAAAAACATTGAATAACCTTAATTTTACAGGTCTTCATTTTCACATTGGCTCACAAATAAACGATCTTAATCCTTTTAAAAACCTTTGCCTGCGCGCTAACGAAATAAACAAATGGTTCATTCAAAAAGGTTATTTGTTGCCACACATTAATGTGGGCGGGGGGCTTGGTGTTGATTATCATCAGCCCGATGCAAACGCTATTGTTGATTTTGAGAATTACTTCAGCATCTTTAAACAATTCTTAGAGCTGAATCCAACGCAGCAAATACACTTTGAGTTAGGCCGTTCAGTAATAGCCCAATGCGGAAGCCTTATTTCGCGTGTACTTTATATTAAGAACGGCATAAATACCAATTTTGCCATCCTGGATGCGGGCATGACAGAATTGATACGCCCTGCGCTTTACCAGGCTTATCATAAAATTGAGAACATTTCAAAAACAGGCATGCCAAATACAACCAAATACGATATTGTTGGGCCTATTTGCGAAAGCAGTGATTGTTTTGGCAAAGCCGTTGAAATGCCTTTAACGGAGCGCGGTAACTTAGTTGCCCTGCGCACTGCCGGTGCTTATGGCGAGGTAATGAGCAACCGTTATAACCTTCGTGAACAGATAGATTCGGTATTTATGTAAGCTATAAATTTATGATTTTAAACAGGCATGCTTTTTGAGTTTGCCTGTTTTTTATTTTATATGTATATTTAGTAGTTCAAATAAATTCATTGAAATTAAAGATCTCCATACTCTTTGCCTTACTATTTTGCATTAGCCAATTAACCGCGCAAAAAAGTAAAACAGAATTTGAGCTGTTTTTAGGAGATACCATTAACAAAATAGATAATAATGGCGATAAACAAGGTAGATGGATCTATTTTGGCCGTGATAGCAAAGGTCTTAAAAACAAAGTACTAAAGCATAACCAAATTGTAGAGGATGGTTTTTTTGTAAACAACCAAAAAAATGGTCTATGGAAAAGCTATCATACCAATACCAATAAAATTAAAAGCGAGGTTACTTATTCTAAAGGATCTGCTAATGGGAAAGCCAAATTTTATAATGAAAAAGGAAAGTTAAGACAGGAAGGAACATTTAAGAACAATCAATGGGATGATAAAATAACCTTTTATAATGATAAAGAAGAGGCCTTTTCAAAAAATGCTGATGATAAAAAAACATCCATACTTAATTTTTCAGGCATTGTAACAAAAAACGGAAAGCCGTTAGAAGATGTAGAGATAGTAATTGACAACTATGATCTGCCAATAGCAAAAAAAATTACAGGTGCTGATGGTGTCTTTAACATTAAACTCGATCTGCAATCAGAATATGTGATCCATTTCAATAAAAAAGGCTTTCTAAAAAATTCCATCTTAATAAATACAAAAACAACTAACGTTAACGATCCTGTAGCATATGATCTTGCTAACTGGAAAGTTTCGTTAAGCGATAATTTTGCAACAGGTGCTACTAAAGATATGCTGGGCTTTATTGTAAATAAGCCCTCTAACAAGATCTATTTTAATAAAAAGAAAAAAGAATTCAATGCCGATGGTTCATATGAACACTTATTTAAAAAGCAATTAAATGATATTAGCGCTACTACGCAATTACTTGTTGCTTCTACAATGGAAAGCAATAAAAAACTAGAGATCGATAATTTAAGAATGCAGTCAGAGAATAAGCTCAAAGAAATTGAGATGTTAAAAAAAGAACAGGATCTACAGGCAGCATTGATAAAAGAAAAAGAGAATGAGTTGTTGGCAAAGAAACTAGAAGCGGATAAACGAGCAAATGAACTGGCATTGGCCGAACAGGAAAAAAAGATAAAGAGCCTTTTGTTCATGGAGAAAGAAAAAGAGATCCTTGAAAAACAATTGGAAGCTGAGAAACGCGCAAGAGAAATTGAGAATTTAAAGATCATTACACGCCAGCAACAAATGGAAAGCTTTATTAAGGAAAAAGAATTAAAGGACGCCAAGGAAAAAGCCGATGAAGAAAAACAGCTAAAAGAAATGTCGGAGCGTGAGCTCAAAATTGCGAACAATGAAAAAAAGATAGCCGACATTGAAATTAACGAGCGCAAAAAGGTATTTAATTATTTACTGGGAGGTTTTTTGGTTATTGCCCTCTTCTCTTTTTTCCTGGTTAGAAATATCATGCAGAAAAAAAAGGCCAATGCTTTATTAGCTAAGCAAGCTGTTGAGATCAACCATCAAAAAGGAGAAATTGAAGAAAAGAGCCGTTTAATTGAAGAAAAGAACCAGGAAACCATGCAGAGTATTGTTTACGCAAAACGTATTCAAAATGCTATACTTCCTCCTAATTCAGAAATTGATCCTTATTTAAAAGATTATTTTATTTTTTATAAATCAAAAGATATTGTAAGTGGCGATTTTTATTTCTTCTCCGATAAATACGTAAAAGATCATAACAAAGTAATTTTTGCAGCGGTTGATTGTACGGGCCACGGTGTGCCGGGTGCTTTTATGAGCATGATAGGAACCGAGAAATTAAAAGATGCTATTGACGATTCGCATCAACCCGGAGATATTTTAAAACAATTAAATCTTGGTGTAAAAGGTGCATTAAGACAATCTGGCGATAATTTAAATGCTACGCGCGATGGTATGGACCTTTCGCTTTGTACCATTCCTGTTATTAAGAATGGAGAGAAAAAAGCAACCATTGAATACTCCGGCGCTAACCGTCCTTTATGGGTAATAAAAAACGATACCAAGCAATTAACCGAATATAAAGCTACCAAATGCTCTATTGGTGGCTTAACTCCGGATGAACAGGAATTTGAGAACCACAAAATTGAATTAGAAAAAAATGATGTTTTCTTTTTATTCAGTGATGGTTTTGCCGATCAGTTTGGCGGTGAGAATTCTAAAAAATTAATGACCAAGAATTTTAAAGATCTTTTGGTATCTATCAATAACAAAACATTAAAAGATCAAAAAGAACACCTTGCTACTTTTTTTGAAGAATGGAAAGGCGGCAATGAACAGATAGATGATATTTTGGTGATTGGGGTAAAGGTTTAATTTTTTGATTAAGATCTTCAAAATATTAATTATTGTTTCTTTTTTATTTTCTTGTAGCGAAGAGAATGAACAAATTGTGATTAAAAACCCTTTTGATTCGACTCAGATGATAAATCCCTATTTTTTTCAGGGAAAGCCTGTTAACTATTGTGATAAAGTAATTTATACCTGCGGTTATGGTATGAATACTTTGCCTACTGAATTAATTGATTGGCGAAATAAGCACAAAATAAACTTCTGTAGCTATTTAATAAAAAAGAGAAATGTACTAAAGCTTATTGCTCTAATAAACAAAACTGATTCTTTTAGAATTAAAAATTTTAATGACACATGGATAAAAGCCTTTAAAGAAACCAGTAGTAAAAAGAATGAATTTATCTTTGATTTCGCTATTCCCTCATCGCAAATTTGTACATTATTTAAAAATCAAAAAGATAGTTTACCGCTTCAATTTGATTTTTGGAGAGAAGACAAAAAAACAATCAAAATGTCAATAGGTCTGGATAGCAATGTGACTTTAATTATTGATAAAATTATAATGGACAATCGTTTAGCTAAAAAACTATAGAAAATACGGATAATAGGACTCGGCCGTTCATTAATAACATTTAAACAAGTCTTAACTTGTTTAAATGTTATTAATCTTCCATCTTGATCTTTTCAATCATCAAGTGCTTTTTAAATTTATGAACCATGTCGGCCATTTCTTTATCGCGCAATTCAAGGTTCGCAAGATCGATTGCAGAATTTTCAACTACAGGTTTTAGTTTAGCTAAATTACCTTTCATTTGTGTAATTGCATCTGTATAATGTTGTTTTGATGCTTCATCTAAATTTTCTGCTTCTGCTTTTTTCTCTATCTCAGCCACAACACTCTCAACATAAGGAATCATGTCCCAGGGATTGTTTGGCGCATTCCACACAAAAGTAATATTACATTTACGGCATTTGTATTTATTGCTTTGCCAGCCTTTCTCATTTTTTTCTGTGCCTATCAGTTTTAAATTATCGGGCTTATTACAACGTGGGCATTGTGCATTATCTTTCACCAATTTTTTAAGCGTTTCTCTTTCTGAAAGTATCACTTCCCTGCTCTGCGCATGAAGATTGATCTGTTCAACCAGCTTATCGCAGGTTTCTACAAGCTGTTTAAATTCTTCAGGCATAATATCGCCTTCAGCCCAATTCTCAGCTTTCTTTTTAAAAAAACCAACCAATTTTATTAATTCTCTTTCTTCCTGTTTAAGTTCCTGGCTCATTTTTAATATTTTAATTTACTGTATCATAATGATGAATGTCTGTTACGGTTAAGCGCAAACGTCCGCGTTTATCTACTTCCGGTATTAAAGGTTTAAACTTAACATCTTCCACCATATCTTCTGGTTTATAAGAATTACGAGAATAAACCGTTTGTGAATAGGTGTCATTTATTGCTTTTATTAAAATAATAAACTCTGCATCCCTTTCTGATAGTTCTTTTTTACTTAAACCAAATAAAGGACTTTCTTCATCCAATGGGTGCACAATGGTCCAACTTAATGATAAAAAATTAACGCGGGTAATTTCCAGCTTCAGATTTAAAAATTCACGCTTCTTAGTTTCAGGATTATTTAAGGTAATTGTAAAACTTGCCTCAGATTCAATTAATTCATATTGTTTACGGTTGGCAATGCGAAACATAATACCCTTACCGGTTTTATACGGTGAGATCAATAAATTTTTGCTGTATAACAAATGAGCTTTTGGCCGTGAAAAACGTCCATACAAAATACCGGTTGCCAATGCAAAGCTTAACAAACCTAATAACGATTCTACAGCTGCGGCAATACTGGCGGCATTACCTATAGGGTAAATGTGTCCGTACCCCAATGTGGTAATAGTCTGTGCGCTAAAAAAGAACAAATTCATAAATTGTTGGAAAGGCTCATAGCTATCCAAACCGCCAAAAAACTCAGGCCCAATAAAAAAATAGACTCCGGCAAAAACAAAGTTAATGGTGATGTAACCCAGTATTATTACCAAAATAAGATTGAGTTTAGAGGTAGTAATAAGCCAATGATAAATATCCACATTACCAATACCCAGGCCCGATCTGTGAACGTTTATATTACCATCCGGACTCAAAAAACGAACGCGCCTATTGTAATTCTTGGTTCCAAAGCCAAGTTCACGTTCATCTTTATTTTTATTATTAAAAATTGCCATTACAAGTATTTAAGTATGTAACTTTGCTAAATGAAAGGTAAATTTAATTATTATTGGCTGTTAATTCTCATTCCTGTAATTTTTATTGGCTGGTATTTATCAAGAACCAAAGAAGATAAGCCATTACGTAATCTTGCCTATTTCGGACCAAGAAAAGCGCTAAAAGTAAACGATACCACCTACCATTTTATTCCCGAATTTGAATTTATCAACCAGTTCAACCAAAAGGTAACGCAACAAACTTTAAAAGATAAAATTTACGTTACCGAATACTTTTTTACCACCTGCCAAAGCATTTGCCCGGTTATGAATACCAATTTAGAGCGTGTTTATAAGGAGTTTGAGAATGAACCCGAGTTTATGATCGTTTCACATACTGTAGATCCTGAAACTGATAGTGTACCCATTCTAATGGAATATGCTAAAAAACATGGCGTAATTAGCAATAAATGGCTTTTTTTAACCGGAGAAAAACCTAAACTTTATGATATAGCCCGTAAAGGTTATTTATTAAATGCAGAAGAAGGTAAAGGTGATGAAGATGATTTTATTCACACACAAAATTTTGCTTTAATAGATAAAGAAAAACACATTAGGGGTTTTTACGACGGCACTGATAGTTTAGAGATAAATCGTTTAATACAAGAAGTAAAATTATTACTGAAAGAATATGATTATAAGGAACGCGCTGCTAATTAGTTTTTTGTTTCTGTCATTTTTTGGCAAAGCTCAAAGCGTTAGCAGGGTTTATAAGATCGATGAGCTGGTAAACAGGATCAAGAACTCAGATACAACTTACGTTATTAATTTTTGGGCTACCTGGTGCAAGCCTTGTGTGGCTGAGTTACCCTCTTTTGATAGTCTTTCGAAGATCTCGAACGTAAAAATTTTATTAGTGACCCTTGATTTTAAAGAAGATCTTGAAAAGAAGGTAAATCCTTTTATAAAAAGCCATAACATTAAAATGGAATGCGTTTTGTTGGACGAAATTAATGGCAATGATTTTATTGATAAAATAGATAAAGCCTGGACAGGCGCTATTCCCGCCACTTTAATAAAAAATAAAGATCACAGAGTTTTTATTGAAAAGAAAATGCATTTGAGTGAATTACAAAAGCATTTAGCAGCTGTGGAGAGAAAATAACTAAACCTCCAGTAATTTAAAAGCTTCCGATCTTGTTTCAGTTACCTTAAACAAAGTATTTAATTTTGTAATTAAGATCAGCTCATTTATTTTTTTATTCATATTGAACAAAACCGCTTCGCCACCGGCAACACGGGCTTTGGTAAGCAATTGAATAAGCGTGTTTAAACCGCTACTGTTCATGTAGATGAGTTTTTCCATATCAATAGCCCATTTGGTGCAACCTTCGTTAACCAATTCTTCGGCTTTTTCGAGTAAAGGTGTAGCCTGGCCTTTTTCAATTAAATTACCACCAATAGTAATAATGGCGTGATTCTCTTTTTTTTCAGTTGTAAAATCAAATACCATAATATTATTTTTTTAAATGTTCACAAACTCCTTTTTCCTTAAGACTTCTGCATTTTGCAAAAAAATTAAGTGAATGGTTAACTATATCAAAATTCAACATATCTCCTGCCGATCTTTGTATTTGCTGGATACGTGGATCGCAAAACTCAAACACCTTTTCACAATCGTTACAGATCAAATGATCATGCTGTTTGTATTTATAGGCCTTTTCAAATTGCGCCATATTTTTACCAAACTGGTGTTTGATAACCAAACCGGCGTCCAAAAGTATCTCAATGTTGTTGTACAAAGTAGCCCTGCTAACCCTGTACTTTTTATTTTTCATCATCAGGTACAATTGCTCAATATCAAAGTGCCCGTCGTGCGAATAGATCTCGTTTAAAATTGCAAAACGTTCAGCAGTTTTACGCTGTTGTTGCTTTTCTAAGTACTCGGTCAATATCTTATTTACGGCTTCTTTGGTATCCTGGCTCATAACTACGATTCTAAATTTAGGCATTATTTAAATTTAGAACAAATAAAAAAATAGGTCGATTGTTTTTAAAACTATATCGTTAAAAACACTGCTTTCGTTATGTGCGGGAATTTAATTACCTTTGTATCTATGCAATATGGCATTTGTTTACTAAGCGTAATTCCCTGTAGAAAAGAAGCAAGCAATACCAGCGAAATGGTGACCCAGCTTTTATTTGGTGATCATTATTCAATACTTGAGGCCGTTGAAGGCTGGATAAAAATTAAAATTGCTTACGATAATTACGAATGCTGGATCAACATCAAACAACATTCAAAGATCAGCGAATCAACATTTAATCAATTGCAAAAACAACCTGCTGTATATTCTTCTGAATTAATACAGGTGATCTCTAATAAAAACACCAAAACAAACTTTCCCATTTCAATTGGTGCAACTTTACCGTTATTAAAAGATAAAAGTTCAAATTTCGAATCTTTTTCTTTTGCTTTTGAAGGGCAAACAACCGTTCCAAACCAAAAGAAAACTGCGCAGGACATACTTTCAACTGCTTATTTATTTATTAATGCACCTTATTTATGGGGCGGTAAAAACCCTTTGGGTATTGATTGCAGTGGTTTTACACAAACTGTTTTTAAACTAAATGGCTACAAATTACCGCGCGATGCTTCGCAACAGGTTGAATTGGGAAGCCCTTTAAGCTTTGTAGAAGAAGCCGAAGCCGGTGACCTTGCTTTTTTTGATAATGAAGAAGGTAACATTGTACACGTTGGAATTTTGTTAGATAACCAGCAGATCATTCACGCCAGCGGATCGGTACGTATAGATAAGTTTGATCATTACGGTATTTTTAGCTCTGATACTAAAAAGTATTCACATACATTAAGAGTAATAAAGAAGATCCTGTAGGTACTGATCTGTCTTTCATCATGAGTCTTGTGTCATTTATCAGCATCTCATTTCTTCACATAAAAAACGCCTTCGTGTTCTGAGATCTTTCCGTCATCTACCAATTCATTAAAGGCTTTTATCCAGGTTTCATCATTAAAGGATGTCATTTTTTCTTTGAGATCTTCTAAAGACATGGCCTGGGCTTTTACAACATCAAGTATCTTCTTTCTTACTTTTTCGTAATCTTTTGGGCGTTTGCTGATACACACATCACAATGCCCGCAATCTGAATAATTAAATTCATTAAAATAAATTAAAAGTTGTACCTGCCTGCAGATCTTATCTTCCTTGGTGTAATCAATCACCGCATTAATACGTTCTAAATAACGCTGCTTTAGTTTTTGATAATTTTCAGGATTGAATTCAAGGTATTTTGTATTTACCCTATCCTGTAAAAAGATCATTTTTGGTAAATTGCTTTGGGGTACATAAGAGAGCAAACCTTGCTTATCCAAAAACTTTAATTGCTCGGTAAGCTCAGCTGCATTGGTCTTTACGCGATAAGCGAGATCTTTTTCATTAATGAAAACATAATTTTCGAATAAGCCGCCGTAACTTCTTAATAAGGTTTTTAGTACCGGTTCGTATTTTGGATTTTTTATCTGGAAAGAATACAACTCTTCTTTCCCTCCTAACATCAATACTTTCGAAGGCTCATAACCTGCGTCAAGAAATGATAAATAGTTTTCTTTTTCTAAAAATTTAATGCTGTTATACACCAAAACAGGCAACAGGTTGTAGCTGCTGCATATTTTATCCAGATCAAAATCAACGCTAAGGCCTTGCCCGGAGTCTATTGCTACCTGAAAATAATTACAAACAGCCTGGTACGTTTGTTTTATATAATCCAGATCAGGAAAAGCAAAACGAAAATTATCTATCAAACGCAACTGATCGGCTGTTGTATAAAAAATGGTAGAGTAAGCGATCTTGCCATCTCGGCCGCCCCTGCCCGCTTCCTGAAAGTAAGCCTCTAAACTCTCAGGAAGATCCATATGCACCACAAACCGTACATCCGGCTTATCAATACCCATTCCAAAAGCGTTAGTAGCGCAAATAACCTGTATTTGATTGTTGATCCATTGTTCCTGAATAGTTTCCCTATCATCAAATTTTAAACCTGCATGATAAGCAAGCGCAGAGATCTTTTTTGATTGAAGAATTCTTGCCAGCTCCTCTGTTTTTTTACGGTTACGTACATATACCACACCCGAACCACCAATGTTAGTAACCAGTTTAAGCAAACGCGTAATTTTATCTTCTTCGTGTTGCACTACATAACGTAAATTTTTTCGGGCAAAAGATTGGTGAAAAACATTCTGGTTCTTAAACTGCAATTGTACCTGTATATCTTCCACTACAAACTTTGTAGCACTTGCTGTTAAAGCAATAATGGGCACATCTGTAAAATACGAACGTACTTCGGCCACTTTTAAATAGCTTGGCCTGAAATCATAACCCCATTGCGAGATACAGTGCGCCTCATCTACAGCTATCAAAGTAATAGGTAAATAAGCCAGCTTTTGCCGGAACTCTTCGTTTTGAATACGCTCCGGAGAAAGGTACAAGAATTGCACATGCCCCAATGCAGCATTATTTAAAGCAACATCAATCTCTTTAAAATTCATAGCAGCACTAATTGCAACCGCCGAAATGCCTTTGTTTTTAAGGTTTTGCACCTGATCATTCATTAAGGAAATTAATGGTGAGATCACCAAAGTGGTTCCTCCCATTACAATTCCCGGCACCTGAAAGCAGATGGATTTACCGCCCCCTGTAGGCAAAAGCGCCAGAGTATCGCGCTTTTCTAATACCGAAAGCACAATATCTTCCTGCATGGGCCTAAAACTATCGTAGCCCCAGTACTTTTTTAAAACCTGTTGAATATCTTGTTTTATATTTGTGCTCAAGATTTTACTAAATTACATTTTTTTGATTTTATAGTGACCTTAAATTACTTAAACCAGCTAAAATTTTTGATCAGGCAATTACTGGTTTGCTATCTGCTGTACTTTATTTGTCGCTTTCTTTTTTATGTGTGCAATGCAAGCCTTTTTCCAAGTATTAACTTTATGCACTTTGCACAAGATGCAATTTACGGTTTGCGGTTTGACACCTTTAGCATCTTTGCCTGCAACAGCCTTTTTATCTTTCTTTCTTCTTTACCTTTTAATTTTTATCAAAAAAAAGGGTATCAAAGTTTTTTAAAATGGCTTTTCATAATAAGCAATTCCATTTTTATAATGGCAAATTGTGTGGATTTTGGTTATTTCCGTTTCACTAAAAAACGCTCTACGTCTGATCTGTTTGAACAAATTGGCGGACAAACAGACATGGCTAAATTACTGCCACAATACATTTTAGATTTTTGGTGGGTTTTACTCATCTACATTATTTTAATTATTGTTTTAGTGAAACTCTTTAAAAAAGTAAAACCACTAGTGTTGCAAAAATATGTGTTCGCTAACATTAAACAGTGGATACTTATTTTTTTTGCTTTTATTTTATTCAGTGGTTGCATTGTGCTTGGAATAAGGGGTGGCTTGCAGCGCATACCCATTGATATTGTAAATGCGGGTTCAGTAACTATTCCCGAAGAAGTTCCTATTGTATTGAATACTCCTTTTACATTAATAAAATCTGTAGGACAATTATCTGTGGAAAAGTATAATTTTTATGATGAGGCCTTTATAAAGGCTAATTTCAAACCCATTCATCACTTTAAAGATTCAACATTTAAAAAGCAAAATGTAGTTGTTTTGTTATTAGAAAGCTTCTCAAAAGAATATACAAAAATTGGCAGAAATAAAGATCTTACGCCTTTTTTAGATAGTTTAATGGATCATTCTTTGGTATTTACAAATGCATATTCAAACGGTTCAAAATCCATCGAAGGTATTCCTGCCATACTTTCAAGCCTTCCATCTTTAATGGAAAATCCTTTCATCAATTCTATCTACGCCAATAACAATCAAACTTCTTTTGCCACATTATTAGGCAAAGAAGGTTATACTACCGCTTTTTTTCATGGAGGTATAAATGGCACTATGAATTTTGACGATTGGGCGCCATCTGCAGGATACAGCAATTATTTTGGAAAAAAAGAATATGGCAATGATGATGATTTTGATGGTTTTTGGGGGATTTGGGATGAGCCTTTTTTACAATACTCTATTAAAAAAATGAGCGAATTCAAACAACCGTTTCATTCTGCAATATTTACTTTAAGCTCTCACCATCCCTACTATGTTCCGGCAAAATACAAAGATAAATTTAAAAAAGGCCCGCTCGAAAACTCAGAATCCATAAGGTATGCCGATTATTCACTAAAGCAATTTTTTAACGCTGCCAAAAAAGAAACCTGGTACAACAATACGCTTTTTGTATTATGTGCCGATCATGCCAGTATTTCTGAAGACCCTTTCTACAGCAATGTGGTAGGCAACCAAAGTATCCCGGTTCTATTTTTTAAGCCCGATAATTCTTTAAAAGGAATAAACAACAAAACTTTTTCACAGATGGATGTTTTACCAACTGCTATGAATTTACTTGGTTACAATAAACCTTTTTATGCTTTAGGACAGCCATTTACCGATACCGTTTCGCGCAAAAGTTATTTTTACGCCAATAGCTCGCATTATGTTTACAACGATTCAATGGTGTATTCTTTTTCAATGCCTGAGCTAAGATCTGCTCTTAATTATAAGCGCGATAGCCTTATTTGGGATCAACAGTTAAATAAACATCCGCAAACAGATAAAAAGATAACAGAAGAGTTTAAAGTTTTTTTACAGGCATATAACTCCATGCTTATCAACAATTCAGGCTCTGTAAAATAATCGTTTCTTCAAATAATAATATCTCTGTATATTCGTTATCTTAATTAAATTCTGAAAACGGTTAAATTCCATATTCTCTTTATCCTGCTTTTTATGGCTGTCTTTGCTATTTCGCAAACCGCTACCATAACCGGTTTTGTGAAAGCAAATGATGATGAGACAGCTGAAGGAATTACAATTGGTGTAAAAGAGAATCCTTCACAATTAACCACATCTGGCGAGAATGGTTTTTACAAATTAACTATTGATGCGGGCAAGCCCGTTACCATTGTTTTTTTTAGCGTGAATTTTACAACGCTTAATTATACTGTAAATGCCAAGCCGGGCGAAACTATTAAATACTCACCTACTTTAAAATTTAAAGGCACTTTAACAGTTGTTGAAGTAACCGATAACCAGGGCCGCCGCGAAGAGGTTGTACGTCTCGATCCGTTGGTATTTAATCAAATTCCAAGCCCTACAGGCAATATTGAAGATATCATTAAAACACAAATGGGCGTTAGCAGCAATAACGAACTGAGCAGTGGTTATAGTGTGCGTGGTGGTAATTTTGACGAGAATTTGGTGTATGTAAATGATATTGAAGTATACCGCCCCTTTTTAGTGCGCAGCGGGCAACAGGAAGGATTAAGCTTTGCCAACCCTAACATGGTATCAAACATTAATTTTTCTGCCGGTGGTTTTGAAGCGCGTTATGGTGATAAATTAAGCAGTGTATTGGATATCACTTATCGTAAACCTTTAAAATTTGGTGGCAGTGCATCGGGCAGTTTTTTAGGTGGCAATATGCAATTAGAAGGCGTTAGCAATAACCGTTTGCTGGCCTGGAGCATTGGCGCACGTTACAGAACCAACTCTTATTTATTAAAAGGTTTAGATACAAAAGGCGAATACCGCCCAAGTGCATTAGATGTACAAACTTTTTTAACCTTTGATGTAAATCCAAAATTAAAAATTGAGTTTTTAGGAAATATTGCCGGCAACAAATACCTTGTTATTCCGGCAAACAGGCAAACTAATTTTGGAACGGTTAATAACGCTTTGCGGCTTACCATCTATTTTGATGGACAAGAGTTAATGCAATACACCACTTTTATGGGTGGGCTTTCGGGAACCTATCGCCCTAACAGTAAAACAAAATTAAAACTCATTACTTCTGCCTATCATGCTAAAGAAGAAGAGATCTATACTGTACAAGGCCAATATTATATTGACCAGTTAGAAGCAGATTTTGGAAAAGAAACATTTGGCCAGGTAGCCTACAATCGTGGTATTGGCACCTTTTTAAACAATGGCAGAAATCATTTAGAAGCCACTGTAATGAATATTGAGCACAAAGGCACGCGTTACATTAACAGTAATAATGAATTTTTGTGGGGCGCCCGCCAACAGGTTGAACAGATAAATGATAAGTTAAGTGAGTGGCGTACTGTAGATTCTTCGGGTTACATTGTGCCTTACAGCGCTACCGATATTAATTTACTGGATGTTTACAAAACAAAGATCTCTTTACCAAGTTATCGTTCGCAGGCTTACATGCAATACAATTTTAATAAGATGCTGGCCGATACTTCTAACTTTAGTGTAACTGCAGGTATAAGGGCAAATTACTGGACAGTGAATGAACAATTGCTTATTTCACCTCGTGTAACAGTTTCTTACAAACCACATTGGAAACGTGATTGGTTATTCAAATTCAGTTCTGGTGTTTATTATCAACCTCCGTTTTACCGCGAATTACGTGGTATTGACGGACAAATTCACAAAGATGTTCAGGCACAGCAATCCATTCATTTTGTATTGACGGCAGATTATATTTTCAGAATGTGGGAAAGACCATTTAAGTTAATCCTTTCGAGTTATTTTAAACAGCTAAATAATTTAATTCCTTACGAAATTGATAATGTGCGTTTACGTTATTTTGCAAATAACAATGCAAAAGGCTATGCCGTTGGTACAGATGTAAGGATAAACGGAGAGTTTGTAAAAGGTGTTGAAAGCTGGGCTACTATTGGCTTTTTAAGGACCTATGAAAAATCACCGGATAACATTCATTGGGATTATTTAAATAAAGACGGAGATGTTGTATTTAAGAACACACCTTTTGACCCTGTGGTGGATAGTGTTTTGACAGACCCGGGTTTTATTCCTCGTCCAACAGATCAATTGGTAACTTTCGGATTATTTTTCCAGGATTATTTACCAAAGTTTCCTTCGTTTAAATTTAATTTGAATTTACAATTTGGTAGTGGTTTACCATTTGGTCCACCAACGCATTTACGTTACCAGCAAGTGTTGCGCATGCCACCGTATCGTAGAGTTGATGCAGGTTTTGCCTATAATTTATTAAAATCTAACCGCGAAATAAAACGCAAAAATGTATTCAATAATTTAAAAGACATGTGGATCTTTTTAGAGATCTTTAATTTATTACAGGTACAAAACACCGTATCATTTACGTGGATACAGGATGTAACGGGCAATCGTTACGCAGTACCAAACTATCTTACCAACAGGCAGGTGAATGTTAAGTTGCAGATAAGGTTTTAGGCGATGGAACGCTGATTTAGCAGATACTCACTGATCAAATCATATTTTACCATACTCGTCTGCGTTATCAGTGTTCTATTTTATTTCCATATCTTTATATTTCAAAATGAAGCGTATTTTTTTTATAACTATTCTTGCAATCAGTATTTTTTCCTGCAAAAAAAAGGAAGAGCCTGATGCTGATCCATCGGGCATGCCCATTACAAATGTAAATCCAAGCGATTCTTCCAGTTACCAGGCTTTATTTTCTTGTTTAAATACCTATTCAAAATTATCAGGAACTTACACTGCTGTTGGTCGCCTTACATCTGCTTATTATTCAAGCCAACTAATTACCAATGAAGTTTATTCTTCTGCAAATTTGCAGGATATGGGCTCTGTAAATCTTAACGGTGTTAACTTCAAGAACAAAAGCATTGTAACCAATTTTTATTATAACGATACAACTGCCACTCAATTTTTAATGCCGCATACATGGACCATTGGCGGCTCGGGCGCTGTTAATTCTTTCTCCTATTCAAACACGCACACCCCACCCATTTTTAATAAAAGTGCCAACATCCCCGACTCTATTAGCACTGCCACAGGTTTTACAGTTGATATTAAAGGTACAGGCGATTGTAGTTTAATTAAGGTTGTATTATTGGGTGGTACAGGAAGCACTGTTTATCCAAATAAATTATTTTCGGGTACTGATACTTTAATAACCTTTACAGCAAGCGAATTACAAGGCCTTGTACCAACCAATGCCGGTTATCTCTCTATACAATTCTGCAAAGATCATTATCGTACCATTGGCGGTAAGCGCATTAATTTCAGAAGCGGATTGCAGTATTATAATTCGGCGTTTAAGATAAAACCTTAAGAAATGTAAAATGTAAAATGGCAGATGGAAAATGGAGTTTCTATAATATTTTCCATTTTTTGTATTCACATTTCAGTCAATTATTAACAATGCTCGTAAATTGCTAAGGCTTTTCGTAACTTTGAAAGTCTATGCTATCATTAGATCCTAAAGAATTGACCATTCCGGTTTTGCAGAAATATTTGCAAAATGCAATCGCTCCACGCCCAATTTGTTTTGCCAGTACAGTAAGCAAAAACGGCGAACAGAATTTAGCACCTTTTAGTTTTTTTAATATATTTTCTTCTAACCCGCCCATTGCGGTTTTTTCTCCGGCATACAGCGGGCGTACAGGCGCTCCAAAAGATACTTTACTGAATGTTTTAGAAGTGCCGGAAGTTGTTATTAATGTTGTAAACTACAACATGGTGCAACAAACCAGTTTGGCCAGCAGTCCATTCCCTAAAGGCACTAACGAATTTGTAAAAGCGGGCTTTACTCCTGTGCCATCAGATATGGTGAAACCTGCAAGGGTAAAAGAAAGTCCGGTACAATTAGAGTGCAAAGTAATTGAGGTAAAAGAATTAGGTAAAGCAGGTGGCGCAGGAAATTTAGTGATCTGTGAGATCATTAAAATTCATATCTCAGAAGAAGTGTTGAACGAAAACAAACAAATTGATGCCAACAAAATAGATCTTGTAGCACGCATGGGCGATAACTGGTACTGCCGTGCATCCGGCGCTGCCATGTTTGAAGTGGAAAAACCAATTACAAGTATTGGCATTGGCTTAGACCAGATACCACAGGATATTCGTAACAGCAATATTTTAAGCGGCAATAATCTTGGCTTATTGGGAAGCGTTGAAACTTTACCTGCAAGCGAAGAAATTAGCGAATACAAAAAAACAATAAAACCATTTTCATCTAAAGAAGACCAGCACAAATTTGCTAAAACGCTTTTAGAAGCAAACAAAGTGAAAGAAGCCTGGATGGCACTGCTGTAAAAATGAAAAAAGAACTTATACTTATTTTTTTAGTGTTTTTTTCTGTTGCATTTTATTCACAAAAAAAAACTTCAGAACCTGTAAATCCTTATGCAGAGATAGACAAACTGGTGGATGATAATAACACTTCATTCAGCACTTTAAATGCTATTGCTGCTTTTGTTGATAGTGCCTTCACAAAAGAGGAAGACAAATGCCGGGCCATTTATCATTGGGTAACTAAAAACATTTCTTACGCACCCGAATTAATGTTCACTTATAAAACAAGCAATAAAAGAACACAGTTGGTAAAAGATGTTTTTGAGAACAAGACCGGCGTTTGTATTGGTTATGCAACTGTTTTTGATACACTTTGTAAATTGGTGAAATTGCCAAGTTACGTTATTGAAGGCAGCACCAAACAAAGCTTTTTGCCTGCAATTATTGGCCACGCCTGGTGTTCGGTAAAAATTAATAACACCTGGCAATTGCTCGATCCTACATGGGGTAGCGGCTATTTACAGAATAATAAATTTGTAAGGCGACTGAATAACGATTATTATTTTGCAGATCCCGATAAACTTATTAAAACACACTATCCTATCGATCCTATCTGGCAAATGAAAATGTTTCCTATCACATTATACCAGTTTCATACCGGCGCAGCCTCTACCATAAAAGCACAATGGTGGTACCAGGATTCGATCAACGATTTTTTAAAATTATCTGAAATTGAAAAAATAACTGCCTTAGCACGCAGATTGAATGAATTTGGTACCAGCAGCGAGGTAACGGCCAATTATTACAATTACCTTAAATCAAAAGAAGGTGAATATTATACTAAAAAGCTGAATAGCGCCGGCAATCATTTTAACCACGCTACCGAAGTTTACAACGAGTACATTAATTTTAAGAATAAACAATTTACACCCACAAAACCCGATGCAGAGATCTCTAAAATGATGCCTGCCGTAACTGAGTTACTGGAGCTTTCAAAAGCGGAAATGGTGGGCGTACCGGTTGATTTTACCGAGCAAAGCGCTACTTATATTCAAAGTATCAATAAACAGGTAAAAGAGCTGGAAAGCAAGGTAGAACAGGAAACCATTTTTGTGAACAGGTACATTTCCACAAAAAAAGCAAGCCGTAGGAACTTGTTTTATGTAAAAACAATATATGGCGTACCTGTTAAATAAATGAGCAAAAGTTAATCGCAAAAAACAGGAAAATTGCGGTATTTTTAGTAAGATAAACCGGCCGAATAACAACGGCCTTTGAAATAGAAAAAATAAAAACAAATATATCATGGAAGTAGTAGGAACCCTAAAAGCAAAATTCGAGACTCAAAAAGTGAGTGATCGTTTTCAAAAACGCGAATTCGTATTAACAACAGAAGCCAACACGCCGTACCCACAGCATGTTAGTTTCCAGGTAACACAAGACAAATGCGCCATCTTAGACCAGTTTAACGAAGGCGAAGAATTAAAAGTACAATTCAACTTACGTGGCCGCGAATGGAACGGTCCGCAAGGCATTAAGTATTTTAATACTTTAGAAGCATGGCGTATTGAGAAAATGACAGGAGGCAACTCTAACGCATCTTCACAAAACAATAACCAGGCTTCAAACAACATCAATACTTCTTCAACTCCTGTATTTACAGGTAATGTTGGAGATAATGATGATCTGCCATTTTAACAAGCCTCACCCTAAATCCCTCTCCAACCGGGGAGGGACTTAAGGCCCGACTATGAAAAAACAAAAAAAATCTTCTGTACTTTTAATTTATACCGGTGGCACCATTGGTATGATGCAGGATGTTGTTACCGGAGAATTAAAACCCTTCGACTTTAAAACACTCACACAACAGGTTCCCGAATTAAAAAAATTCGATATCGAATTATCTTCCATTGCTTTTGCAAAACCGATTGATTCATCCAACATGCACCCGCTTGTTTGGATAGAGCTGGCAAAGATCATTAAAGATAATTACAGTAAGTACGATGGCTTTGTGATCCTTCACGGCTCAGATACCATGAGCTTTACGGCAAGTGCCTTAAGTTTTATGTTAGAGAATTTAAATAAGCCGGTGATACTAACAGGTTCGCAATTACCAATTGGTATTATTCGCACTGATGGTAAAGAGAATTTAATTACAGCTATTGAAATCGCAGGAAGTAAAGTAAAAGGCAAACCGGTGGTAAATGAAGTATGCATTTATTTTGAATACAAATTGTACCGCGGTAACCGCACCTTCAAATACAACTCTTCGCACTTTGACGCATTTAAATCACCCAACTACCCTGCCCTTGCAGAAGCCGGTGTAAACATTCAATACAATCAAACTGCTTTATTAAAAACAAGTACCAAGGCATTGAAGGTTCATACGCATATGGACAATGACATTGCCGTTTTAAAATTATTTCCAGGCATCAGTAAAAAAATTACTTCTGCCATTATTAACACACCGGGCATTAAAGCTATTATTTTAGAAACTTTTGGCGCCGGCAACACAACAACACAAGATTGGTTTGCCAACGAATTAAAAAAAGCAATTGCCAAAGGCATTGTTATTTTAAATATTACGCAATGCCTTGAAGGTAAAGTGATACAAGGCATGTATGAGACCAGCTCGCACTTAAAAAAGATGGGCGTTATTGGCGGGGCCGATATGACCTTTGAAAGCGCTATTACAAAACTAATGTTCTTGTTAGGACAAAAATTAAATAACACACAAATAAAAAAACAATTGCTTGCCAATTTAAGAGGTGAGTTAACTGAATAGTCATCCTGAGCCTGTCGAAGGATGGTTCGACAAGCTCACCATGACATCAAACAATAAAAAAATAACTATGAAAGTTTGCAAAACCATATTAGAAACAATTGGCAACACGCCAATGGTAAAGATCAATAAAATTACTAAAGACCTGCCTTGCGATGTTTACGCAAAAGTAGAGACCTTTAATCCCGGCAACTCTATTAAAGACCGTATGGCCATTAAAATGATAGAAGATGCCGAGAAAGACGGTCGTTTAAAACCGGGCGGAACCATTATTGAGGGTACCAGCGGTAACACCGGTATGGGTTTGGCTATTGGCGCCGTTATTAAAGGCTACAAATGTATTTTTACTACCACTGATAAACAAAGTAAAGAAAAAGTAGATGCCTTACGCGCTTTTGGTGCAGAGGTAATCGTTTGCCCAACAGATGTTGAACCGGAAGATCCGCGTTCGTATTATTCAGTGTCTTCACGTTTGGTGAATGAGATCCCTAATGCCTGGAAACCTAACCAGTACGATAATTTAAGCAACTCGCAAGCACATTACGAACAAACGGGCCCTGAAATTTGGGAGCAGACCGATGGAAAAATTACGCATTTGGTGGTTGGTGTTGGTACCGGTGGTACCATTTGCGGTACAGGAAAATATTTAAAAGAAAAAAATCCGAACATTAAAATTTTAGGAATTGATACTTACGGCTCTGTATTTAAAAAATATAAAGAGACCGGCATTTTTGACAAGAACGAAATTTACCCTTACATCACCGAAGGTATTGGCGAAGATTTTTTACCGGCCAATGTTGATTTTAATATCATTGACCATTTTGAAAAAGTAACGGATAAAGACGCGGCCATTATGACGCGCCGTATCCCAAAAGAAGAAGGTATTTTTGTAGGTAACAGCGCGGGCTCTGCTATGGCAGGCTTAATGCAAATGAAAGATAAATTTAAAAAAGGCGATGTGGTTGTGGTGATCTTTCATGACCATGGTACACGTTACATGGGCAAAATGTTTAACGATGACTGGATGCGCGACCGTCACTTTTTAGAAGTAACCAAACCAAAAGCAATTGATTTGATTGCTAACCATAAGAACCAAAAATTATTAACGGTAGATGCCAATGCTACAGTGCAGGAAGCATTAGAGACCTTGAGCAAATATTCTATCTCGCAGATCCCTGTAACAGACAAAGGTGAATATGTTGGCTCTATTAACGATAATTACATCTTTACCAAATTAATGGAGAACAACGATGTAAAAAGCTACACAGTTAAAACCTTAATGCAGGCGCCCTTCCCTATTGTAGGTGAAAAAGCACCAATAGAAGAAGTAAGTAAACTCATTACCAAAGACAATAACGCTGTTTTACTACGCGACCTTGGCGGTAACATGCACATTATTACCAAACACGATATTATTGAAGCGGTAGCTAAGATGGGGAATTAGGAAATGCAAGTAAAAACAAACCAATATAGAGACATAAAATTTGACGAGTATCCTGATGAATGCCCGTTCTGTCATAAAGCCATTACACCAAATCCTATTTACGGATATCATAATGATTCGGGTTTAGAAATTTTGATGGCTTGCCCTGATAATAAATGCAAACTATCCTTTGTTGCTTATTACCATAATGATAATGGATCAAGTTATGCCCATTACCAAAACTTTACAAGTTCTGGAACAATAATAGAGAAAGAGTTTTCTGAAAATATTTTATCTGTGTCTCCTTCTTTTCGTTTAATATATAATCAGGCATATCACGCAGAGCAATCCAAATTAACAGAAATTTGTGGTGTTGGATACAGGAAAGCTTTAGAGTTCCTAATAAAAGACTACATAATTTTTAACAATAAAAATGAAGAAGAAAAAATAAAGAGACTTTTTTTAGGAAACGTTATTGATTTGTATGTAAATGATGTTAAAATAAAAAATGTTTCCAAACGAGCTGTGTGGTTAGGAAACGATGAAACACATTATGTCAGAAAGTGGGAAACTAAAGATTTAACAGATCTGAAAAATTTAATTACTCTTACTTTACATTGGATTGAAATGGAGATATTAACTCAAAAAATTGTGGAAGAAATGCCAGATTAATGATTTAATGCTTAACCTAAACGGACATACATTTTTAAATTGGCGCGAATATTTTACATCAATCTTTGCTTCCTCTAATAAATACCAACGTGTTGATAAAGGGATTAAAGGGCATACATTAATCGATAATTATATTCCTATAGATAAAAATGATAAAACAATAATTATAGTTGGCTTTTTAGAAGATACATTAATCTATGTTCAATATGATAATCCTTTAACAGCTGGATTTTCAAAACAACAAGAAGCAGAGTTTTTTTATCAATATGATTTTACTCCAAGTGAAGTTCAGGGAGCGCCTGGTTTGGAATTCAATCAAACAAATCTTCAGGCAATTAACAAGCAATTAGAACAAGGCTTAAGAGGAAAAGAAATTCAATATTATAAGAACGACAAACTAATAAAGTCGGAGCTACTACTTTTTTATTATAATAAAGAAGAAAGTTATCCTCTAACTCATTACTTTACCGAAAGGCCTTTATTGTCGAGATTAATTAATTTTATTTTTAAAAGATCTGATAAAGAGATTTACGATAAAAAAGAAATTGATTTGAGTACAGTTTTTTGTGGTCTAAGAGTAAATTTAAAATAATACCAAAACCCAACCTGCAGGGTTTATGATCCTGCGTCGATAAAAATTTGTATCTTGACATTAAACATCAGATAATAAATCGTGCCACTAAAAATAACACATGAAACATCTCTATATATTTTGCGTTGTTCTTTTTTTTAGTTGTAACCAGGCACCTAAAAAAGAAATTGACGGTGTTCCTTACAATCCGGCGGACTATCAAATGACTCAGACTTTCACCGTTTATGAAGCTTCTTATGATACAACTAAAATTATAATGACTGCAAAAGATGGCAGTAATTCATGGCTCTGCAACTTTTACGCTGATCGTTTGTATCTTTTAACAAATAACCTTAAAGATACATTCACGTTAACTCATGACTTATCTTACTCTATTAAAAACAAAAACTTACTTTATCCAAATAATTTTAGAACAAAAGATAGTTCGTTTATTTTTGAAATATTTCCTGAAACCTGCAAAGGTGAAACAGATGATGATGTAATTTTCTCTAACGTCCCAAAAAAACTCAGAATAAAGTTTAATAACAAAATTTATAGTGGCTGTATTACACTAATAGACACTACGTTGAAATAAATGAAAAAAACACTTATCATACTTTTTGTTTTAAGCTTTTGTTTTATCAATGCACAACAAAAGCCAAATAAAACTTTCTTCTTTAAGGTTAAGTGGCACAGACAGTGTTATTGAATTTAGTAAGGAAAGGCAGTTATTTGAAAATCAAAAAGACTGTGTAAGAATAATTAATGAGCTTAATTAAATAATAATTTGTATTTTTAATTAATATGTATTTTATAAGAATTTTTACTCTTTTTTTATTTTTTATTTTAAGTACAACGTCTTTTTTATTCGGACAAAATCCGGATTTTAAATGGGTAGGAAAAATTGGAAGTCCGTCGCAAGATGGTGGCAATAGTATTGCGCGCGATGCTGCTGGAAACGTTTATATTACAGGCTTTTTTGAAGGCACCAGCGATTTTGATCCAGGGCCGGCAGTTGCCACGCTTACATGCCTTAACAACTGGAGACAGATATATTTTGCGAAATACGATCCGAATGGAAATTTTTTATGGGCGAAAGAACTTGGTGGTACCGCAGATGACGAATGTTACAGTATTACTTTAGATGCAAACAATAACGTTTACATTACCGGGTATTTTGAGGGTACAAATGTTGACTTCGATACGGGATCGGGAACATATACACTGAGTTCGAACTACGGTGAAGATGCATTTCTTGCGAAATATACCGCTAGCGGGAATTTTGTATGGGCTATTGCTATGGGTGGTCTTTTCGATGATAGAGGATTTAATATTGCATTTGATCCTGTTGGCAATCCTGTTATAACTGGTGTTTTCTCAAACACTGTAGATTTCGACCCAGGCGGTGGAGTGGCGAATTTAACCTCTGCTGGTTACTACGATATTTTCTTAGCGAAGTATGATGTTAACGGTAATTATATGTGGGCAAAGAAATTTGGAAGTGTACAAAATGACGTTGGTTATGGTTTAGCCTGTGATGCATCCGGAAATGTTCTAATAACAGGTTACTTTGAAGGTACAGTGGATTTTGATCCCGGACCGTCAACAGCAAATTTGGTTGGAAATCTTAACTATATCGATCTTTTTTTTGCGAAATATGACCCGAATGGCAATTATATCTGGGCAAAACAAATTGGAGGAAATAATATTGACATTAGTTATTCAATTGCCTTAGATCAATCAGCAAATATTTATCTTACAGGAGTTTTTGCAGCTACTACAGATTTTGATCCGGGCATCGGAGTGTCAAATTTAGTGGCATTCTTTAATACAGATCCTTTTGTTGCTAAGTACGATAGCAACGGAAATTATCTATGGGCAAAACAAATACAGAGTTCCGGAGGTTATGCCCGTTCAGTAAGTGTAGCTTTAGATGGAAGTGGAAATCCGGTAATAGCCGGCGATTTTACCGGCTCAATAGATGTTGATCCAGGGATCGCATCAATAACCTTTACCAGTCCGGGCACTTATTCCGATATGTTTTTTGCAAAATATTCGGCTAGCGGTAATTATTTATGGGGAAAACAAATCGGTAATACCGGTGCTGAAGAAGCTCATGATGTTGCATTAGATGAATGCGGAAATGTTATAATCACTGGCTTTTTTAATAACACAGTTGATTTTGATACAGGTCCTGCTGTAAGTAATTTATCCGCAATCGGTAACGACGATATTTTTTTTGTAAAATATTCCAACATTACTGCATCAGCAGCTTTTTCACCAATATGTTTAGGGCAAGTGTGTACTTTAACAGCCAGCGGTTTTGGCAACGGGGCGAGTTACACATGGACACCCGGAAACGTAACAGGCTCTGTAGTTACATTTACACCGGCTTCCACAACAATATATAATGTTACGGGCACTGCCACAAACGGATGCGTTGGCAGTAGTTCGATACAAATCACGGTATCATCAACTCCCGGCCCTACTGTTACTGTCAATAGCGGATCCATTTGTCTTGGTAATTCATTTGTTATGACTCCCTCAGGCGCATCAACCTATTTTTTCCAGGGAGGAACCGCTACCGTTAGTCCCCTTTCTAATACAAGTTATACCGTTGTAGGTGTTAATAGCGCAGGCTGTATTTCACAAAATATTGCAACTGCAAATGTTACCGTTAGTGCTTTGCCATTGCCTACCCTTTCTGTAAATAGTGGCACAGTATGCGCACTTAAAACTTTCACTCTAAACCCTTCCGGTGCCAGCACTTATACTTTCCAGGGAGGAAGTGCCTTTGTATCACCAGGTTCTACAACTACATATTCAGTTATTGGAACCAATAGCAACGGTTGCGTAAGCACAAGTTTTATAACATCTACAGTAACTGTAATACCGTTACCTGTTATTTCGGTGAACAGTTATTCCATATGTTTAGGGCAAGCATTTACTTTAGTACCTACAGGTGCAAATACTTATACTTTTCAGGGTGGTTCTGCGGTGGTCTCACCAACAATTACTACAACCTACACAGTTGCAGGAACAAGTAATGTTGGGTGCACCAGTTCTGTTGCTGCAACTTCAACGGTAACGGTTGTGGGCTTGCCAATAATTTCGGTAAATAGCGGATCAATATGTCCCGGCAATTCTTTTACTATTATACCATCGGGAGCTAATTCTTATACCTTTGAGGGGGGCAACGCTGTAGTTAATCCAACTGTTAATACAAATTATACAGTTACAGGAACTGCAGCAACAGGCTGTGTATCACAAAATTTTGCAACTAGTAGCGTTTCTATTTTACCGCTTCCAAATGTTTCGGCTACAAGTTCAGGAACTATGTGTGTAGGACAAACAGCAACATTAACAGCTAGTGGTGCACAAACATATACATGGAATAACAGCTCCCCAACAACAACACTGCTTATTACTCCTCCTTTTACATCTATTTATTCTGTTACAGGAACAGACATAAATAATTGTGTTAACACAGCTACGGTCATTCAATATGTTACTATCTGTACGGACTTGTTTAACAATTACAAACAAACTTTTTTTGTGAAATTATTTCCAAACCCGTGCAATTCTGTAGTGCATATTGAATTAGAAAAATTAAGCTTGCCCCTGGCTTTTCAAATAACAGATATGTTAGGAAAAGTCTATCTTGAAGGCTGGTTTAAAAATGAAAAAAATTCAATCAATACCGAAAACCTGCAACCTGGAATTTATTTCCTAACAGCCGGCAATACAAAAGAATTATTTAGATCGAAGTTTTTAAAAAACTAAAATTTAAAATCTTAAATAAACTATTTTTCAAACACTTTGCAGGTTTATAAATCATGCGAAGTGAGTAAAAATAAATAAATGAAAAAAGCATTGACCATAATTTTTGTTTTAAGCTTTTGTTTTATCAATGCACAAAAACCCAACAAAACAATTAACGATTCTGTTTTTAATGTTGGTGATATTATTAAGATACCCACTGTACTTTATGACATATGTTGCTATGGTTGCCCTGATGGCATGTCTTTAAACTCAAAAGATTCTCTCAATAAAATTGCTAAATTCATTTTAAAATACCCTAAAATAACGTTTCAAATTGAATCGTATACAGATAGTCGCGGTGATGCTTTAAAGAATAAAAAACTTTCTAATGACAGGGCTAACTCTATAAGAGATTATGTTATTAAAAATTTTGATGCAGACAGTACGAAATTGATAACAAAAGGTTTTGGTAAATCAGATCTGTTAATTCCGGATAAAGAAATAGCAAAAGCTAAAACAAAACAAGAAAAAGAAGAACTACATGCTCAAAACCGGAGAACACAGTTAAAGGTAATTGCAAAAGAATAAAAATGAAAAAACTATATTTATTATTCTTAATTTTTATTGCCTCATTTTACATTAGTCAAAATGATTCATCATTTGCTTATAAAAACCAAATAAAGCTTTCGCCCTTAAGAATAATTGGTCTTGACCCGGGCATTGAATTAAGTTATGAAAGAGAGTTTTCTTCTGACTTTTCAATGCAAATTACTGGCAGGTATCTTGTTAATATTTTTGAAAACACATCACTCTACACGTTTAATAACTTAAACGGATATGCATTTTACTTGGAGCCTAAATATTATCTTAAAACATCCGGCCAATCACGCACATTTGTATCGGCTAAGTTCGGTTATGTAAATAGCCGGTATAAAATAGAAGATAATTTTCTAAACCCACATGCCGATACCATTAATAAATTAGAATATGATTTTATCGATACAGTGATCGTTAACAGAAAACTGTTTGATATTGCCATTAATTACGGTGTACAAAAATATTACAAAAAATTTGTATTTGAATTTTCTGCCGGTCTCGGTATAAGGTATCGCGAAACTACACTTGGCGATAAATTATATCCTTACCAACAAATGATTATAAACCGTCACCAGATATTTGGAGGGCCAAACGATGAAGGTTACTTTTTTTCACCACTTATTCCTTTAAGGTTTAAGATCGGCTACAGGTTTTAAACGATAACCCTATTTCACATTGACAATTCTAAAAACCATATACAGATCTATTTTTGGCAAAGACTACGGCCCGATTTGGCGGCAATTTGCTAAAGAAATAAAAGGAACTTATTTTCCCGGCGGAGAAGAAAAAGTGGAATTTACATATAAAGACCACAAAATAACTTTTGATACACATACACATTACACTAGTGTTGGTGGCAGTAGCAGAGAAAATGATTACGTAAGAGGCATGGTTGAATTTCAATCTCAAGATAATTTAAAGCTACTAATTATCCCGCAAGACTTAATAGAAAACATTGCAAAGCTTTTTGGCGCGCAGGATATTATTATTGGTGATAAGCCTTTTGATAAAAAATTTATGGTCAAGGGCAATGATGAATATAAGGCGCAATTAATTCTTTCAAACAACTCTATTAAAAAGAACTTAATGAAACAGGATCTGATCCGGCTTGAAATTACAAATGAAGAAGGACTTTTTGACGAAAAAGTAAAAGAGGGTAACTACATGCTTTATTATGTTTCAGAAAAGAAGGTCACTCATATTGATGAGCTAAATAAATTATATTATCTTTTTGTTGACTTAATTGATGTTTTAACCAAAGAAAGCACTATAAAGGTCAAAAAATAACCTGTTGATAATATCTGGTGTTTAAATGCCGCTAGCATATGTGTTATTCATTCTACAACACTTTTTCTAATTACTCAATGAACATTACCACTTATAAAACCAATTGGTTTAACCGGATAATATAATTACCTGTCATTGAACTTTTATTATATTTGCCGCCTAATTCTCAATTCACTTTAATAAGATCTTTTATGAAAAAAGTAATTTTCTTTGCAATTATTGCATTATTTGGCTTTAGCAGCTGTATGTGGTGTGGCTATTTTGGTAAACGTCCTGTTTTTTTGGTTGGTGCACCCGATAATATTCAGGTAACACATAATGGTAAAAAAATTGATGTGAAGGAACAAACTATGGCCAATTTTGTTACAAATCAATATAGCGCCAACGTAAGAGAGAAAACTAAATTCCGTCACCCGGCTGCATTAATAAAAGTACGTCGTAATAACAAGATTGAGCTCTCATCCGGAGCAAAAACAGCAACTATTAACCTGAAAGGGAAAGCAGGTAAAGGAATAGTTTTTTTGGTACTTGAAGCCCCTATTACACTTGGTATTGGTACAATTGTTGATCTTGCTACTGTATCTTTTTATTACCCCGAAACAAAATATTTGGATGTAGACGCTGCGTTTAACAACAAAACACCTTCGGATAAAAAAACACTTTACAACATAGCCTTACAAAATTCTACTAAAGAAGTTACAACAGAAGTAAGAACAAAATAAGCGAATGAACAAACAGCTTATACTTTTGGTCTTTGGTTTTTTGACTCTGAGCACGATTTCCCAGAACATAAAAATTACCGGGATCACCAAAATGTATTATTATAAAACAAGCGACGACTTTTTTAATAATAAAAAAGATTCAATTGTAGCTGATGAAATTGTTTATGATTATGGAAAAATTTCGTTCAAAGATAAAAAGAGCGGTAAAAAAATTAAATTCCATCTTCATAAAGATTCTTCCATTTTTGCCTTTAGGATCATTGAGCCGAATGGGAAAAACGAACCAATTTATGCTATTAACAAAGGCGAAAAAAGATATGGCGTTTTTATAGGAGGTAATAAGAATCTGTTTTGCATTTATTATTCGGGAGGTAATTTTTATTCGATAAAATACAATTCAGAAAATTATATGACCAATTATTATTTAAGTGTTAATGATTTTGGCTATTACCTTGTTTTTACAAAAAAAGATCTCGAAACTAAAAAGAACGGAGATATTGAACATTTTATCCAGGATAAAGAAGAAATATATAAAGCTTACATTAAAGAAAGAAAGGACGCCACAACTTATTATTGGAATAAGCATTTTATTTTAAAACAGGTTGAGTATATGTATTCATATAACAATTAAGGCACTCCGCAATCCCTATAGATATTAGAATGTAGTGCTATGTTTATTTTTGCAAAACCATAGATCATTTTTGTATCTTTAAGTGAAATAAAAGAACGTATGTTAAAACACTTTTCTTATCTGCTACCTATCTTATTTTTTCTTTTACCGGGACAATTATCTTGTCAAACAAAAGAAGATTCAATTAAAAAGATAATTGAGCAAACTGAATTTGCCAGCGTTGTTGAAGTTCAGGCAACATTTAAAGGAGGAAAAGAAAACCTCAAAAAATTTATTGGTACAAATCTTAAGATTCCTCAAAAAGTAAGAGAAGGAAAAATAAAGGGTAAAACATTTTTAAAATTAGGAATTCTTGCAGATGGTACTGCATTAGTTTTAGAGATCCTTAAACCTTTAGAAGGTTGCCCTGAATGCGATCAGGCAGCTATTGACCTAATAAAGTCAATGCCGAAGTGGAGTCCGGCAAAGATGGATGGCAAGATCGTACCATGTTATTGGAACCTGCCTATTGAGTTTTCATATTAAAACGAATACAAATCGCTTCACAGTCTCAACAGCTATCGGGATATAATCCTACATTTTCTTTGCAAAAATAGAAAGCATTTGTATCTTTAAATAAACAAATTGCTGAATTTCAATTTTAATATATTTATTATTTTCTTTCTTTTCACTCTTTTTGCAAAAGGACAAATTAGTGACTCACTGAACATAAAAAACAAAACTAAACCATGTAGTTATTGCGATTTTTTGACAGATGAAAATGTTAAAAATTATGTATTCAATGGCGGAGCCAAATATCAGGTCACAACTTATGCCGAGTCTTTTAATTCTAACGGGCTTTATTTTAATCTGGGATTGAACTTAGCGAGGTTTTTTTCAAAAAAAATAATTCTGGGGGCATTTGTTGATTTTAATATAAAACATAATTTCCTTTATAAAGAAATAAGCTCAAATACTTTTGTTACTGATTTTAATAATAGTTTTAATTCCAATTATGCTTCACAAGAAGATTCTGCAGTGGCGTATGTGTTTAAAAATTCTCTTTCGGATAGACATTTATCAAATGGTTCTTATGGAAAATACGGGTTTATGTTTTCTCCCTTTCCTGACAAATATGGAGGAATTTTATTATCCTTTAAAAAAGGGTCGAGCTCGTATTACTGTTATTTTTATGATAATAAATTTGTTGCTGATGGTAAACAGGAGCATATTTATTTTGATGTTAAGATTCAAACATGGGAATTAACTATTAAACCTCTGCTTTTTTTCAAAAAAATGGTAGAAAGTGATAATGCTGTTAAACACCTTTCTGTTTCATTTTCATATGACAAAGTAAACATTAAAAACCTGACGATCTTCAATACCAGGCTATCATCAATGGTGGATGAAGCGTTTATGTCTAAATATGGTGAGACTAAACGCTTTACTGTAGCGTTTGGTTTTACATTTTATTAATTATGATTACAAAACACCCGCTTGGTATGATATTTAAAGACCATAACTAATAAAAAAATAGTGTAACCTCTAAAGGCTTATTGTATTATTATTTCAATAAATCTAACAAATGGATATACTTTACGCATTTATTCTCAGGCCTTTCATAATTTACTTCCTTTTATTCAATTATCTTTCCGGCTTTTCGCAGGTTTTAAAAACAGAAGCTGTTTATTCAAATATAGATAACGAAGTATATAAAATAGAAAGAAAATATTTTTGCAAAAAAGATTCATCAGTACTGTATTTTCGTCTTCGAAACGCAGGTGATGTTTACATCAAACAGCGCTATTTTTTCTTAAAAGACACACTTGTTCTGGATCAGGAATATGGCACTTCCTTTGATAAAAATGCTCCAAAGCAGCTATTTCCAATGAGCAATAACCAGGCGCTGGCAATAAATGATAAAAAGAAAACCGTTGAAATACTTTACTATAAAGATGATACACTTTTAGGAACGAAAAAGTTCACTAAAAAAGAGTATGCAAACTATGAACTAAATGCAAAAATATCGAGGGTACAAAAGCTGGTCACTAAAAAATTAAAAGCCTCACCCGATTCACTCATTAAAAAAGAAACGGTTCGTTCGTATTATTTAAACAATATTTTAGTGCGGGCCGAATGGCTTAATGCCAAAGACTTTATTTATAATATTGAATATTACAAATGTTCCGGTTCAACTTATACTGCAACAAAAATTCATCGCGATACAAATAGCTTTAATCTATACAGGTTGGATACCTTAAGCTGGAACAAAGACACATCAGTATTGGTTCATAATTTAAAGCGGCTTGATTGGAACAAGCGTTTTAGCACGCGCTATGAGATCGCAAAGACCAATCTGAAAATGTATGTGCACGACACACTTTATAAAGAGCTTGATCACCTAGAGAATTTCACATTTGCACACATCTTAGAAGACATTTCAATTTTTGATGACCCTTTGTACACTATAGACCTGCTGCATTTGGATAGGGAAAGAGAAAAAGACATGGTGTTTAATAAACTGAAAGTTAAAAATGATTACCTGTTTGATGCACAAAACAGGACAGTACAACAAATTGAATACAAAAATGAAACTCTTTATAAAAAGGTAGTATATACTTACCACTGATGTATCTTTCTGCCCTGCTCTGCTAGATCTGCAATCCTGCAGAGGAAAAAAAAATTGCTAAAATTAAAGTTCCGCAGAATTTGAAATCCTGCGAAGCATACTAAAATCTAAAATTTAGTCGCTTTGCAAAACAATAAAGCCTTTGTATCTTTAGCAACTCAAATCACAACATTAAAACCCATGCAATTAAATTTAAAAAGTATTTTATATGTATTACCAATTGTGGTACTACAATCCTGCGGTTCTTCTGCAAAAAAAGAAGAAGCTAAAACTGAAACACCTGTTGAGCAAACCATCACACTTCCCGATCTGATCAAAACTTCAGGCACGCCAAACGGTGGTCGTTATTTTGAGTACGAAGGCAAAAAGTTATTTAATGGTGCTGTTTTTCATAATGCGCAAACCTTTAGTGCCAAAGGCAAATGCATAGTATCTAAAATGGTAGATGGCAAACAACTATTTGGTGTTATTAACAGCAAAGGCGAAACCGTTATACCTTTTAAGTTTGAAGGCTTAAGCGCCGATTTTTATATTTTTAGAGGTTACTACCAATATAGTGTGGGCATGAAAAAAGGCTTTATTGATACGCTTGGCAATATTGCCGTAGAAGCAAAATATGAAAGCTTTGGTTCTATTATTCAGGATGGTACTGTAAAAGCCCGCATCAAATACCCTAAATGGGGACTGATAAGTATGAAAGATGAAGTGCTCATTCCATTCGAATACGAATACATTAGTGCTTTTGGTGATGGTTTGATACGTGTTAAAAAGAACAGTGGTGGCACTTATGGTTTTATGGATAAGACCGGAAAAATGATCATAGCAGATACATATTCAGATGCAACAGATTTCCAGGAAGGAATTGCTTTGGCAAAAAAAGGAAAAAAATACGGCGTAATAAATACCAAAGGTGAAACCGTTGTAGACTTTCAATACGACAATTTTTTAGAAATGGTGCAGGTAGAAGAAGATAAAATGTCGAGTACCGGCACGCACGAAAGCTTAATGGGTTTTATTTTAAAAGGTGGTTATATTGGATTGGAAAAAGATAAAAAATGGGGATATCTTGATCTGAAAGGCAATGTAATTATTCCGTTTGAGTATGAGCAAATATGGGCTCCTGAAAGCAATAACAAAGTAATGGTAAGCAAAAACGGTAAAAGGGGTTATTTTGATCTTACTACAAAAAAAGAAGATTTTAAATAAGCGTCTCTTAAATTGGCATGTTTCTGCAAATTGATTATCTTTATTAAGGTGCAGAAACTTTTTTACATAACACTTTTTTACGGCTCCGCAGGATTTAAAATCCTGCGGTACAAATCAAAAAAGCTCGCTTAAAAAAAACATTAAAAATTCCGCAGGATTTGAAATCCTGCGGAGCAAAAATTGAGCAACTTTGCAAGACCATAAAACCTTTGTATCTTTAAATAAATTGAAAATATACCATTTCATATTCATCATGTTTTTTATTTCCTGTTCTGAAAAACCGGAAGTAAAAGTAGATATTGTTGATCCTGCTATTGAAAAAGAAAAAAACTTTTTTTATGCAGTGTTCAATAACGATGTAAACCTTCAAACGCCAAAACCAGGTGAATGGTTGTATGAACATAAAGAAAGCGGACAAAGCTTTGAAGAATATGTAAAATTGGATCCTGTAAGGCCAAACGATTCAATAAATACTATTTTTATTCAACCATTTGGAAAATTTACCGAAGAAGAAACTGAAACAATTACTAAAACGGCCGAGTACGTTAAATTATTTTTTAGACTAAATACACAGATATTGCCTGTTAAGCCGGATACTTCTGTGCCTGATACCGCAAGAAGAGAACACGATGGCTCACAGCAACTCCTCTCTTCTTACCTTTTAGAACAAACAAAAAAAGCCATGCCGCCAAAAGGCATCGTATTAATGACCATTACTAAAAAAGATCTTTACCCTAAAGATGACTGGAACTTTGTTTTTGGCCAGGCTTCGTATGTTACAAGAACGGGCGTTTCATCTATTCATCGCTTTAAAAATGATTTTCCTGACTCTTTAAATTCAAACTCTTTTCTTTGCCGTTTGTTAAATGTTACTACGCACGAAATTGGTCACATGTTCTCTATCCGTCATTGTAAATTTGCAAGATGCCTTATGAACGGCGCCAATAATCTTAGTGAAACAGATGGCTCGCCAAACAGGCTTTGTTCTAATTGTTTAAAGAAACTATATTGGAATTTAAGATTTGATAATATACAAAGACTAGAAGAGTTAAAAAATTTCTTTTACAAAAATAAATTGTGGCGCGATCATGAATTATTAAATGTTGATCTTGAAATACTAAAGATACAAGATAAAAAAAGAGCAAGGAATAATGGACAATAATGAAGAAAAATTAGTTCCTCAGTTTATCCCTGCACTTGTAGTTATTTTAAAGGCCGCAGAAGATAAAAAAGGATCACCGTTAACAGAACAGGAAGTTATTGAATTTCGTGATGCTTCGGCATGTATTATGTTACCTTTAAGTGTACGGGAAACACTTAATATCTCACGAAGTTACAGTGATATTGATCCTGAAAACTGCTGGGCCGAATGGTGCGAAGCAAGAAAAGAGTTTTAATCGCTTAAATAGATGCAAAAAACACTTTACATATTATTTCTTGTTTTGCTGTTCTTCTCCTACTCTGCTCAAAAGCCTGCCGTATTGGCCACTTATAAAAAATGTAATGGGCTTTCAAATTACACTATGTACTTATATAAAGATGGTACTTTCTTAACCCGTTTATCAGGTGGCTGTGATGGAAGACTAGAATCTAAAGGCAAATGGAAGATCAACAGAGACACACTTCACTTTACAAATATAGAATCAAGAATGATGGATGATCCATGGAAAGCCTCGGATATGGATCAAAAATATTTAATAAAGAGTAAAACACTTACCGCTTTTTTAATTACAGATAATAAAATAGTTTTGGATGAAAATGAATGTTATAAGAAAGTAAAGAAATAATATAGACATATAAATGAACCAAATTTTTGATGTTGTATACAGATTTTTACTTGCTATCGCCGATCTTACGGGTTTCACATACCGCGAGATCAACATCATTGTTTATTTTTTTATTATTCCGATATTCTACTTAAATCTGATCGATAATTTATTTGGTAAACATTATTTTAAGCTTGGCTTTTGTGTTTTATGCGGTATCGCAACTGCATTAATACCTAGCTTTGAGCGTTTTTCTTCTAAGCTATTTGACTATTCTGTTGTTTTTCTTAATTGGTTTGGTGTTTTTGGCTGGAGTTATATAGAAGCTTCTGTTATTATCTGCGTTGTCGTTCCTGTTGTCATTTACGTGGTTTTACTTTATTTTGTGAGGAAAAAACAAAAAAGAAATTTTCTTTGGTTCAAATTTCAAGAAGAAAATAGAGAAATACTATAAAGTTTATTAATTCCCAAAGAATTCTTATTTTTAAGGAGAAGTACTAATTTATTCTAAACTGTTACGCCCGTTAAAATATTTTCTTTGTGCTTTTGCACTTTGTTTTTTTACGGCATCTTTTAATGCCCAGCAAAACCCTGCAGATAGTCTTTTAGCCCAACTAAAAAATGCAAAGCAGGATACTACAAAATTAAAATTGCTTGTTTTACTGAGTGAAAATTGTGAGATTGATGATATTTCAAATTATTCGAACCAGGCCCTTACGCTTGCCGATAAACTTTTGCAGGCCGATGTTACTGAAAAGGTTAAAAAGTACATACAAACCGAAAAAGGAAATGCTTATAACAATTTGGGCTTTATGTGCGAAAGCCAGGGTAACCCTTCCAAAGCAAAAGAAAACTACGAAAAAAGTTTAGAGGCACGCGAAAAAGCCGGTGATCAATTAGGTATGGCAGTGTCGCTTACAACTATTGGCGCTGTTTTTAAGAATAAAGGCGAAATAAATACGGCACTTAATTATTTTGATAAAAGCTATAAGATTGCCGAAAAACTAAACAACAAAAATTTAATGGCGCTAAATCTTGATCATATTGGTGGGGTTTACGTGCAACAAGGAGATGCCACGCAAGCCTGGGAGACATTTAAACGCGCTGTAAAACTAAATACCGAAGCCAACAACAAAAGCGGTTTGGCTATTTCGTTGAATAACCTTGGTACTATTTGCGTTAATAAAAAAGACCTAACACATGCCATTGATTATTATAATCAAAGTTTAAAGATATACGAAGAGTTAGGCCACACACCGGGCATAAACCGAATACTATTTAATATTGGGCGAGTATATTTTGATAAGGGCAACCTTGAAACATCCATGCAGTATTGTAAACGTTGTATCAATCTTTCTAAGCAGCTTGGTGAAAAACCTACTCTGTGTGGCATTTACCAGCAAATTAGCCGCACGTACATAAAGTTTGCTGAAACAACTAAAAACAGTGCTTCCCAACAAAAAAACTATACGCTTGCATTACGTTACAACGACAGCGCAACATTTATCTCAAATGAGCTGGGATATCCTGAAAGTATAAGAAACAGCGAGGAGGTTTATTCCATCATCTATTCTCAAACCGGTAAATACGAACAGGCTTTTGAACATTACAAAAAATACATTGCTTTTAGAGATAGTACGATCAATACTGAAACAAGAAAAGCAAGCGTTAGAAGCCAGCTTAAAAATGAATTTGAGAAAAAAGAAGCTGTAATAAAAGAACAACAGGAAAAAGAACGAGCTGTTGCAAGAGAAAAAGATCGTTTTCAGAAAATCGTAATTAGTTCTGTTATAATTGGTCTGTTATTTGTTGCTGTTTTTGCGGCTTTCATTTTCAGAAATCTGCGTGTAACCCGGCTTCAAAAAACCATTATTGAAGAAAAACAAAAAGAGATAGTAGATAGCATTCAATACGCTAAGCGTATTCAAAATGCATTGATGCCTACTGAAAATTATATTGACAGCAATATTAAACGATTAAAAAAAAACCGATCATAAAAATTATGCGTTACGATACCTTACTAGCTGACCGAATAAGAGAATACCTTTCAGATTTCACCAAACGGAAGGTAGAAGAAAAAGAAATGTTTAAAGGTTTGGCTTTTATGGTTAATGGTAAAATGTGTATAAACGTAAGCGGAGATAATATAATGTGTCGTTTTGATAAAACATTACAGGAAGAGGTGGCAGAGAAGAAAGGGTTTTTACCAATGATCATGAAGGGAAAAGAATTAAAAGGTTATTGTTATGTTGAGCCGGAAGGATTCAGAACAAAAAAAGATTTTGAATATTGGGTCAATTTGTGTCTAGGCTTTAACGACCAGGCAAAAGCATCAAAAAAGAAGAAAAAATAAATGAGATATCTAACTGCACTTATATTTTTTTGTTTTTGCAACAATCTTTTCTGCCAAAAGGATAGTATCATTTATTCAAGACACTATAAAAACGGCCAAGTAAAAAAGATCCTTTATTGGCATGGATCCGATACATCCGAGTTTATTAAATATTATAAGAACGGGCAAATAAAAGATTCTTCGTGGTTCTATACAAAAGGCAATAACGATTTGCCTTTTGGTACTTCTAAAAGTTATTACAGTGATGGAAGACTTTCAAACATTACCCTTTACAGCTCTGATCCATCCATTTACACCTCCATCTCTTACTGGCATGACGGAAATGTTTCGGAGTATGAAGTGAGCCCCGGCAATAAAAGGTACTACAATAAAATTGGCGAAATTCCAAAACAACTAGATCTAAATAAGAACAAGTTTATTTATATCCCTAAAAAATATAAAACCAGGCGCAGTAATAAAATTTTTCTTACACAACAAAAAAAGAAGATCATAATTAAAAACAATAGTTTAATATCTATTGTATTATCTAATGATAGCAACGTTACTTTATGCAGAATTGATAACCTACACAGTGATTCGGTTCACCTTTCTAAATTTAGCTATAACTCAAAATACCGGACCACCAAACAAGAAACTATTTTAAATTACGATAGCTCGTTTATATTAAACACCAAACAATTAAAAACAATTTATTATTCAAAACACTTTAACAGTAAAAGAAACCGTGCTGCCATAGCGGCGCAGGTTATAGGTGTTGAATTATTAGTAGTTTCGATCATTACTACGGCTGTTGCCGTACGTGAGCCATCACTGGGTTTGCCAATATTGGGTAGCACACTTGTTAGTGGTTTTATTCTCACACAGTATTCAAAATACCTTTATAAAAGCATGGTGCCAAAAAAATACGATCTTAATGAATGGCAAATTAAATTAAAAGATTAAATAATGAAAAACATATACTCTTTAAATACCTGGGTGCTATTCTTAATTATGACCATTCCTATCATTCTTCAAAATACTGAAATTGGTGGGTATCTTTCTTTAATTGAATTTACTTTTTTTATCATTTGGTTTTACATGCTCGCAAATGATCTTTTCAAAAAACTTCCCGGCGGGCACTCAATGAATATAAAAAAATTCAGGTTTCATTTCTTTTTTCCTTTAACTTATTTTTTACTCGCTATTATAACTATGGGAGATTACACAATAAGCCTTTCAAATGATACTAATGAATACGTTTATTTTCCGGAAGGGGCATTAATAGTATTACATTTATTTTCCTTTTATTGCATTTTTTATTGTCTCTATTTTATATCCAAAGCGCTGATAAGTGTTTTCAAAAATAACAAAAACCCTGAGTGGACCTTATATATTGGTTATTTATTTGCATTTTGGATAACCCCAATTGGTATTTGGTTCATACAACCAAAGGTTAAAGATATTTTTAAAGATCAGCAATAAAAGCACAAACTGTCTCGCTTGTGTTATATTCTAACACCTATAACACAAACATCGTCAACTTGCTCAAGGTCGCCTTTCCAGTTATTTAGCTCTGCCATAAGTTTTTGCTTTTGCTCTGCCATTGGGAGCTCTGCCAACGAAACAAGCAATTCCTTTAGGCGTTTATACATAAACTTTTTTCCTTTTGGCCCGCCAAACTGATCAGGCATACCATCGGTTAACGCATACACAACATCATTCTTTTGTAATATAATTGAATGTTGTGTAAATGCAATGCCATCTTTATCATGTTTACCAACGGGCATCTTGTCCGGATCAAGCTCAAGTAACTCTTTACCCCGCACAATCCAAACAGGGTTATTAGCAGCGGCATAGGTTAGTTTACTGTTTTTAAAATCAAAACTTATCAAACTACAATCCATTCCATCTTTTCCACCTTCCACGCTGCCATCTTTTTTTAAACGCTCGATAATTGTTTTACGTGTAGCATTTAAGATCAAAGCAGGCTCGGCATATTGTTCAATTGCTTTTTCCAGGCTTGTAATATTAAGCAAACTCATAATAGCTCCCGGCACCCCATGCCCGGTACTATCAGCCGTAGCTAAAACAAACTGTCCGTTGTTTAATTTAGCCGACCAGTAAAAATCACCGCTTACTACATCTTTAGGTTGAAATAAAACAAAATATTCTTTCATGTTTTCGTTTAGCATTTCATTTGTTGCCAAAAAGCTGCGCTGTATACGTTCAGCATAATTTATACTGTCTGTAATTTCTTTATGCTTTTCTTCTATCTGGTGCTTTTGTTCCTCTGTAATTTTTTTCTGAGCCTCGATCACTTTTTTCTGTTGTTGGGTTACCCTAAAACGTTGTACCATTACAATTGCAAAAACAATAACAAGTAGCAAACCGCCAAGTACACACCATAAGATGATCTTTTGTGTCTGTTTTTCTTCATTTGCTATCGCGTCCTTTTTCTCCTGTTCGGCCTTAGCTTTAACTTCTTTTTTTTCGTACTCATAATTTATTTCAGTACGCGCTAATTTTTTTTGTGCCTCTTCGTTATTTATACTGTCGCGGGCAATTATGTATTTTTTATAATGTAATAAGGCCAGCGCGGGACGCCCCGAGACCTGGTATAGATTGCTTAAATTTTCCTCGTCGTCCATTGTGCGTTCATATGCGCCAAGCAAGCTATCTAAAGTTAATGCACGCAATAAATACGATTCAGCCTCTTTATATTTTTTTTGCGCTACAAATACATTACCCATGTTACTAAGGTTAAAGGTAATACTCATTTGATCACCCATTTCTTCCGCTAATTTTAACGACTTAAAATAATGATCGAGTGCTTTTGGATATTCTTCCATAGAACCATAAATACTGCCCAAGTTATAGAGCGTGCTTCCCGTTAATTGTTTATCGCCAACTTCTTCGGCCAATTTTAGTGCTTCTGAAAGATACTCAATAGCCTTTGGATAATTTTCCATTTTATGATAATTGCTTCCTATATTACTTTTTGCCAGCATTAAAGTTTTTTTACGACCAAGCTCTTCTGCAATTTTTTCTGCTTTAAAATAATATTGTAAGGCTTTCGGATAATCTTCTAACATCGAATAGACGATGCCAATATTCATGAAGCAGGTACTAACCGCTGCTTTGTCATTTAATTCCTCAATACATTTTAGTGATCTGAAATGACAATCCAATGCTTTAGGATAATCAGCCTGGCGATAATATATGTTCCCCATATTTGAAATACACATAGCGTTGCTTTTGGCTATATCAGTTCGCCCGGGTTGTTTTTCTAAAATCTTTTCATTTAATTTTTTTTGATCATTGAAATATTTTAAAGCGTTCGGAAAATCGCCTTTCAAATAATAATTATTCCCAAGTTTTCCATAGACAAAAGCTGTAAATTTATTTAAATTTATCTCATCTAACTGGCATCTTTTAACAACCGTCAATGCCTGGTTAGCAATTAGGAAAGCTGAGTCTAAGTTCGTTTTTTCCACATAAACTGAAAGTTTTACAAGGGTTTTCACTCTTTCAGTATCCTGTAAATTTTGAGAAAGCCGAATTTTTAGAGAATCTATCTTTGCCGCTTGAGAAAAAGACACACTTGCATTAAGTAAAAGTACTACAACAAATAAACTTATACGTATTTTCATAATTAGCTATTTCTATCAATAACATTAACTACAACTCTTAATTGTAAGGTTGATAATGATACTGTATTAATAATTAGAGTTAAAAAAAGAAGTGCTGTTTCGAAATTAAACAAAATTTTGACATTATAAAATATGTTATTCTATAAATGCTATCTTTATCTAAACATTTAGAAAAAAAATATGAACTACCCAATCATAGATATGCATTGCGACTTATTGTCGTATTTAGAATATGTAAAAGGTGCGCACCCTTTTTTTGAAAAAATTGGCTGTAATTTAAATGCTTTAAAAGAAGGCAATGTAAAGCTGCAGGTAATGGCCATTTATACAGGAACAGAACCGGGAAGCTCAGATACAGGTTTAAAAGAAAGCGTGATCTTTAAACAACTATTAAAAGATGAGGCCGATAAAATTTTTCTGGTAAAAGATGTTGCATCTTTAAACGCAGCCTTTAACTCCAATAAAATTGGTACAGTTGTTTCTATTGAAAACGCATCGGGTATTTGCGAAGAAGTGGAACCGGTTGAGAATGCTTTTAAAAAACTGGATAAAATAATATCAAACGTTGAAAGGGTTATGTACATTAGCTTTACTCACCATGGTGAGAATCGTTTTGGCGGTGGCAATTATACAAAAGCCGGTTTAAAGGATGATGGTAGAAAATTATTAGATCATATGCACGGTAAAAAAATTGCGCTCGATCTTTCGCATACGAGTGATGCATTGGCCTATGGACAATTGGAACATATTGAAAAACACAAACTGGACATTCCATTAATTGCAAGTCATTCTAATTTCCGCGCTATATTTGATCACCCACGTAATTTGCCTGATGATCTCGCAAAAGAGATCATAAAACGCAAAGGCATTATTGGTTTGAATTTTTTACGTGCGTTTTTAAATAATGATGATCCGAATGTTTTTTATGATCATGTACTTCATGGCATAAAAATTGGCGGAGAAAATACCATGTGTTTTGGTGCCGATTATTTTTACGCAAGTGAGCCCGATCCAAAACGTATTCCTTATTATCATAAAGATAAAGAGGATGCAAGCTGCTACCCTGCACTATTAAATAATCTCGAAGGAAAAGTACCGGCGGGATTTTTAGAAAAAATGAGTCACAAAAATGTGTTTAATTTTATAAACAGGATCTGGAATTAATTATTCATTAATACGTTAAATTATGGATTACTTTTACGCTTTTGCATTATTTATTTTTTATAAATTAATTGCTTTAGTACCATTGGTACTAATTTTAATTTCAATTATTAAATTACAACGTAATGGTAAAAGCCTTGGCACCCGTTTAATGTTAACGGGCAATATAGGTTTGATCGTAAAAATAGTAGTAATTGATAGTTTGATGGATTATTTTATCAGGTTTGGTAGTGGTGGACCCGGTATTAGCAACATCAGCAGTATTTATACAATCATCGGTTTTATTGCACTAAGTTTCTCGATAATTTTTGCCACCGGCTTTTTAATTTTTATAAATGATTTTTTAAAGAGATCAGGTTTATAAATGGATAAATAGATCAAAAGAAGAATGGCAAAAATTAATGAGTTAACTCGCGCCTCATAAAACCATTTAGGTAGTTAAAAACACACCAATTATATATTCACTTTAAAGGTTTTACTTTTTAAGTATAATTTAGACGTAAATAGAATTTTATGCGAAAAGTATTTTTATTATCCATCGTTATCGGGATTTCTAATTTATTCAAAAGCCAGGCACTCACTATAAAATTAAACAACAAAACCGGTTACAATATAAATGCTATTGAATTTGCCTGTAAATACATTGGGCTTTTAAATAAAGACAGCTCAATCATTATAAATGATTGCAATGAACTTAATACTTATTACAGCGGACCTTTTGGGCCCAAAAATGGTTATATTAAAGGTAAAGGCAAATCAATAAAAACCCCCATTCCTTTATGTGGTACATCGTCCGGTGAAACCCAAAAGATCACACAAGGCAAATTTGAATATGATATTCTTTTTTTTGAAGATGAAAAAGGCTACAGTTTATTTTATAAGCAAGTACCAATAAGAGAAATAATTTCGACGCATGCTTTTGCAGGCACCTATTTGCCAATAAATAAAGAAGGCGATCAAATAGCCGCCATTTGTAATGAAGGTGTTTTAAAAATAAATGAGGATAACACCTTCAATTATCTTTTTACCGCTGATAAAAATTGGTGCCCAACTATAAAAGCACTTAATTATGAAGGTTCTTACGAAGAAAAAGATGATACACTGTTTTTATATAATAAAGGATTTAAAACAATAACAGAGCCGCGTTTTAGTATTATGGATGTTGACACCGGCAAAAACATTTCAATCTCTTTATTTAGTGATACAGGCGAACCTATTGAAATTGAAAAAGCAAATAGCATAAATTCAGCACAAGGTTCTGGTAACTTTAATAAATTAAACATACCGTTTAAAAAAAATCAGATCGAAATTAACGACAAACGTATTTTCGGTCTAACCATTTTTCCCATAGGTTATCCGGAAGTACAGATAGTATTAAAAAAGGTAACAGCGAGTGCAAAAATAAATGTGATCTTATCATCAACATTTTACGATTCGGTATTTAATGGACGTAAATTTGTGTTCGAAAAAAATATTTTAAGCGAGGTTGGTGGTAATAACAATTTCACGTCTCAATATATAAAAAAGTAATGTTTTTAGTAAAAACTATGTGTCAGGTTAAAATATTCCACAAAACAATCAAAGTAGTGGGTAAAAAAAATCGCTTTTACCTCAGTTTTTTGTTAAAAAAGGCTGGCACAATAGTTTCAATAGAGTATTTAATTACATCATCTGTTAAAGATAGATTCTAACGAAAGAAAGAATAAATCTAAAAACTGAACCCGCGTCATACCGGGAAAGAATAAACAGAAGATAAATAAATGAGACCCCCTGTAAAAAGGGGGTTTTATTTTTAAAACAATAAATTATGAAAAAGACATTATTTTTATTACCGTTATTTATTTTTTGTATCAGTTGTAAAATGGGTGAAACGGATAAAGCTGTTCCTATTAACGAATCTGAAGAATTAAATATTGGCGAGAAAAAACACGCAACAGATTCAAATGTTGTTATAGATACCTTGCACCGTTAAACAATTGGCATAATATTTACAGCTGAGTAATAAAGTAATTGAATGAAAAAAATAGCTTTATTATTTGCAACTATTTACCTTCTTGCATCGTGTGCACCTACTACACAAATAACGGGGTCATGGAAAAATCCTAAACAAACTTCAACCGAAGTTCAATCTGTTTTTATTGCCGCTTTAACCGGTAATATTGTTGCAAAATCAACTCTCGAAAACAATATTTCAGACGCTTTAGCAAAACAAAATATCAGCACTATTAAAAGTGTAGATGAGTTTCCACCAAGTCTTTTAAAGGATAGTATTCCAAAAGAATTAGTGATGGATAAGATCAAAAAGAAAAATCATCAGGCTATTCTAACCATTTCACTTCTTAAGAAAAAAACAGAATCGCGTTACATCAGAGGTTCAACAGCATACGCACCTATGGCGCGTTACGGTTATTATGATAATTTTTATGGCTATTATTCCTATTGGTCTCCCTACGCTTATAGCCCGGGATATTATGTGAACGATGATGTGTATTATCTTGAAACAAATTTATACAATAGCAAAACAGAAGCGCTTATTTGGTCAGCACAATCAAAAACCTATAGTTATGATGGTTTAAGTTCTTTTTCAAAAACCTTTGCAAAGGTTATTGTACAAAAAATGAAAGAAGACGGCGTAATAAATTCTACTAAAATTAGTGCGAAACAATAAACCTGGCTGTCCTTATATTTTGTTCGGTAACCAATTTTACAAAATAAATTCCGTTAGCAAAGTCTTTTACATTTATTTCTGAATTGTATTTATTTACTAATCCGGTGTAAACAACCTTTCCTTCTAAATTTAGTATCTGCACAAAATTATCAGGTCTGTCATTTTGAACTTCTATAACAATATGATCATTGGCAGGAACAGGATAAACAGAAACAATGTTATTGCTTGCATTATTTTTTATTGAAGTAGGAAAAAAGATGCTCCGTGAAAACACACCATAACCTAATGTTCCGGCATAAAGGTTTCCGTTGCTAAGATCAAACTCTAAATTCATTATCTTGGCTTTATGACTATTCATTCCTATTGAAAAATCTGTCCATGTGCCCGCATTACCCTGACTATTACTTGAATAAATACCCATATCACCACCTGCATAAACAATATTAGGATTTACCGGATCGGCAATTAAACATTGAATGATCTTATTAGTAATATTTAAGCTTACATAATTCCAAGACGCGCCACCATCTGTGCTTTTTAAAATCCCTGCAGCATACGTACCTGCAAATAAAACCTGCGGGTTAGATGGCAACTGTATCAATGAAAATATAGCATTAGAGAATGTTGGAAGCGCCGTCCAAGATGTTCCTGAATTTGTACTTGTATAAACCCCACTCCATGTTCCTGCATAAATAACATTAGCCGAAGCAGAAGAAATGCAAATTGAGGTTACATTTAAATTATTTAAACCGCTTAAACTAAATGTTGCACCTGCATCTGTACTTTTATAAATACCTTTTGCATTACCTACGTACATTATGTTAGTATTAGTTGGATCTATTTTAATGGCCTTTGCATCAACAGTTGTGTCCAGCCCGGCTCCTGTATTTGCCCATGTAGTACCGCCATTTGTAGACTTTAATAATTTATTGTGCGGTACAGGCGTAAAAAAACCATAATCTACTTTCGAAGCAAACATAATGTTTGTAGCATTTGGCACAGAGGTTAATTTACCGATCCACAGATCATTTAAGCCAACCTGGTTCCAAGTTGTACCATTCAATTTTTTAATACTTGCATAATTGTTTCCGCCTTCATTATACAATGCTCCGTAAAGTCCGGAAGCGTTATAGTGCAGATCGGTTACGTAAGTACATTTAAAACCTGTGCTTGAATTTTGCCACTGCCCTGCTCCATTGGTGCTTTTCCAGATACCAATACCCTGCTGACCTAAAAAAACTTCGTTTGCATTTGTTGGATGCACTGCTACTTCCCAAACTCTTGTGGCAGGCAAACCTGTATTCATAGCACTACTCCAAGTAGCACCACCATCAGTAGTTTTAAACATTCCTTTATCCAAAGAGCCTGCGTACACAATATTATTATTGCTTTTTGAAACTGAAATTCCAAAATACAAACCTTGCCACACGGTGCTGTTAATATTCATGGTTGTCCAATTGCTGCCATAGTTAGTACTTCTATAAACGCTATCCTGCGCGGCCGCATAAATTGTACCTGGAGTATTAGAACACATTGCTACCTTCCAGATATCTTTGTTAGCAAGGCCTGCAGCAAACCATGTATTGCCACCATCCAAACTGGCGTACATACCTTTGCCATTGCCAAACACGCCCCAAACACCGGCGTACATGGCATTTGAATTGGCAGGACTAAATGCAATAGATTGCACACTCATATTATCAATTAAACCTGTAATTATTTTATTCCATGTAAAGCCACCATCTATACTTTTCCAAATACCTTCACCATGTGTGTTGCTTTGATAACCCGGCCAATAACCTGCTGCGGCAAAAACTATATTTGGATTTGTTGGATGAACAATGATCTGCGAAATAGAAGGCCATTTTAATGTTGTTTGCCAGGTTACACCCCCATCTATTGAAACACGTATAGCAACACTATCGCTTTCATTCATCATGCTGCCTGCATAAATGGTATCAGGACAAATTGGATTAACTTCAAAACACCAGGCATTATAACAGCCATAACCGCTTAAATTATTCCATGTAGTTCCGCCATCAGTACTTTTATAGATGCCACCATGCGTATCGCCACTGCTAAACATAACATTGGCCTGTGTTGGATGATAAGCAATATGATCTACCCAGCCTCCTTCAGGACCAATAGATTGCCAGGTTTGTGTCTTGCCGGTGTTAACTATGAATAAAAAAAAGAAAAGAAAAAGTGTTTTAATAATTAATGATCGCATATTTTTAAAAATAAATTAATATTTGATGAATTTATGTGCAAGAAATTTTTGTTCGCTTGAGCGAATAAAGTAAATACCGCTTGAAAGATTTTCAATATTGATCTTTCCATCCTCATCCATTTCTCCTGCTAAAATAACTTTTCCATAAGTATTTGTTATTTCGTAGTTGCCTTCGTAAGTATCTAACCCTTTTACATAGATCTCTTTAATTGAGGGATTTGGATAAATAGAAATATGACTTTTTGATAATGAATTAAAATTTGTGCCCGTTATAGTTTGATTTATGTAAAATGGATGTAGATAATGTATTGTTGAGGAATTAAAAATACTTTCAACCATATTTGTATTGCAATTAAAATCATCTGCCATAAAATTTGTGAAAGTACTTACATAAATACTATGGTAATAGATCTTATTATTTGTACCCCAGTTAACATTTCCACCATGTGTTCCATTATCATCAACAACATCTGTTCTGCTATTACCACTGGTATCAATAGTTACAATGTTTGCGTCGTATAAGCTGGCATTCCCCGCACAAAAAGCGATCTTATCTCCATTTGGAGAAAAACAAGGATCGTGATTTCGTGTGGTATCGTTAGTTAACTGAACGATATTTGAAACCTGGTTAGTCGCATAACTATAATTTGCTTTAAATATTTCGAGATTTAATAAGCTTGGTCCAACTAAGCGTACAAAAACTATCTTATTGCCAATGGGCGACCAATTAGCATCTATAGCACCGGTGGTTGTTATTTGTTGAGGGTTGTTGCCGGAAGCATCCACGGTAAAAAGATTCCATTGGGCAGATGAAGTTGGTTGTACTAATAATAAAATTCTATTTCCAAACGGATGAAAATGCGGATTACCAAAAGCGTGCCAGCCGTATTGATTATTAGCGAGTATTACCTGCATATTTGTTCCGTCTGGATTACATTTTATAATATCGCAATCCACATAATTTTCCTGGTCAGGAGAAATATTTGCAGGACTGCGCACGATCAACAATTTAGAATTATCAGGTGAAGGTTCAGCTCTCCAGTAATTATAATTAGGATCGTTTGTAATTGTTTGCGTTACAGAAGTTGTTAGATTTTTTCTATAAACCTGCCAGGTGGTAGTTGTTGGTGTAGCTCGAGAACAATAGTAAATATATTCCTGAGCAAAAAGCCCTGAAAATTCAATAAAGGAAAGAATAATGATCAGCTTTAATTTCATAATATTTAAAAATTATTCTTTAATGACCTTCTTTTGGATCAAATTATTTTCTGAACAAATAAAGTATATGCCACTTGAAAGATCTTTCATATCAATTTGCATAGTGTCTGTTACTTCTATTTCTTTTACCAAAACGCCACAGTAATTATAAATTTTGATCTTTTCACATCTAAAGGTGTTGATGATCAAATGATCAGAAAATGGATTTGGATAAACAGACAGACCTTCACTAACATTATTTTTATTAATTGAAGTAATTGTTGCATGGGGCAAAAACCATGGATCAGCATCATATTTATCTGTCGGTGTTCCATTCGCATCCTGGTAAACCACCACAAAAGAAAGATCTCCATATTGCGTCAGTGTTGGCTCACCTATCCCTGCGCTATTTCCAGGTCCTACAACCAATTGTTTTGGTCCCCAACTGTTCCAGTTATTTGGGGTAGTTTGTTGTGACCTATAAATGGCATATTTTCCTGAACCATCAGGTGCTGTATAATACATCCACCATTGGTTAAAATTATCTTTATACAAATGTGGTTGATGTTCGTTTTGCAAAGTATTTAATGAACTCACTTGTAGTGGCGCATTCCATGTAACACCATTATCATTGCTTAAGGTGTACCAAAGGTCCAATCCTCCTACTCCCCCCGGCCTGTCGGGTGAATCAAAGAATAACACTAACTGATTAGCGTTTAATCTCTCCAAATGTGGGTTATCTTCAGTGGTTGTTTGTGTTACGGGTGAAGGTAAAATTGTTCCTGTGGCCGAAGGGTTAATGGTAGAATTCTTTATTAAATAAATATCTGTACTATAAGGCGGTTGCTGGTTGCTGGTATAAACCACAAGATCAGAAGTTGTTGAATTCAACATTGTAAACTGCGGTGCGCCTTCGCTAAATATTGGTCCGCTTAAATTAGAAAGTGTCCATGCGGGAAAAGGAACAGCAGTGGATGTTCTTGAAGAAATTAAAATATCACCATGCAACCACATTGGGCAAGCTGTTGTTGGTGATGTGGCAAGGTCCATACCGTAAGTAGGCCCTTTTTGATAAGGAGTAAAAATACAGGGCGCACCATTGGTAGTCCATGATAAGGCATCGGCAGGTAAATAAATGCTGTATAAATTTAAACCGTCGCGTGAAATAAAGATCCCATCTTCCCAACCATTTACACTTAAAGGTTGCATCATCGGCGCACCAAACTCTGCAGGAATAGCAACCTGCAGAGTGGTGTTGCTTTTTGTAAGCGGCCAATTAGGTTGACACTTTAAATTCCAACTCAAAAAAATGCCCACCAATAACAAATAGTGTTTCATACAGTTTGCTTATAATTTATTTAAAATTATAAATTATTGTTTAACTGCGGTTGCTGTTTGGGTTTTTGTTTTTGCATCAGCAGCTCTCTTTTTTGATGAGAATGCACCCGGACGGAAATAATAAGACAATCTGAATCCTACATAATTACCATTATTGGTAAAGCTGTGCGTGTAATTTTGATTGTCGATGGTATAATTTACAGTAGCATTTGCAACTTGCGACATGCCACCATTAAATATTAAGCTGGCATTTAAAATGCTGCCTCGTTGAAATAATTTTTCACGACCAATTGCAAAACGTAACATACCGTGACCACCGTTATTTGAAGTTGAAGTACTGCTTAAATAACTTGAGCTTGTTGCGCCATCATTATCTTTTACAAAATATTTTGAAACAGTTTTTCCTTCAGTAAAACTTGCAGCAAAGCCTGCACCCACTACCCATTTTACATTTTTACAGTTAGGGTTAAATTTATAATAGATCATTAAAGGAATTTCAACCGCATTGTATTCTGTTTTCAATAAAGAATAACGGTTTTGCATATTCAATAAAGAATAATTCTCTGCAATAGCAAAGCCAAAACCAAACGTATTAAAGCCTAAACCAAATGTACCCATCCAATGTTTATTGGCGTCGTATCTTGCAACCACATCAAACGAACCACCGTTGAATTTGTTCTGATAAAAACGGGCATTGGCGTTTGGCGAACCACCACTGAATTTAGCATTATTATCATGAACACCCCATTGAACACCCCAGCGCCATACATTGTTTTCTTGTGCAGAAAGGCATAAACCATTTATACCTAAAATCATTAGTAAAATTGCTTTTTTCATATCCTGTAGTTTAATAGTTAGTATTTGCTTTTATACCTATATGTCGGTTAAAAAAGGCAATACCCTATCCAAAAATGAAAAAACTTACTTTTTACCGCCCGGATAGTAGTTAAAGTGAAACTTTAAGCCAATGCTAAGATCAAAGAATTTACGATAAACGTTGGCAACAGAAAGGGCTCCGGTGGCAGGATCGATGTTATAATTGCGCTCTGCCAGGTTAGAATGGCCATAAATATTCCAAAAATTAAGGTAAAAGTGCATCATATGCCTTTTTCTTTTCCCAATAGCCCTGTCGTGCCACTGCATTTTTATGTTTAAGGTATTATAATCGGGGTTTCTTACAGAATTAATATTTCCGGTTATAAATTCAATTTTCCCGCCTAAAGAATCAATCCCGGTAACAGGTGTATAAGGCTCCCCGGTAGCATACCTAAAATCAAAAGTGTATAAAAAAGGCAGGAACCATTTACGGTTCTTTTCTTTCATAGAAGCACTTAAAACAATATTCAACGATTGTCTTTGATCAAAATAATATGGATAAACTTTATCCTGCAGACTTCTTTTTTTATCTGAACGGGCTATTGCATAAGAGGCCCAGCCATTTACACGGCCGCTTTCTTTCATTAGAAAAAACTCAATGCCTTTAGCATCTCCATAGCCTTTATTAGAGTAAGCAAAATTAGTATCAAAGATCACCAGGCGCGTGTATTTTTTATAATACCATTCTACCCTTGCAGAAATAATTGGCGTGAGCTTTTGCTTTACCGAAAGGATCGTATGCTCGCTGTGATTTGATAACAGATGTTTATTTTGAATTAATTGATAGGTTGTGGGTGATTGTTTAAAGATACCCCAACTTGCAGAGAGAATGGTACTGCTGGTAAGATCGTAACCCATTGTAATTCGTGGACTAAGATCGAAAGTATTTGCTAATTGATTATGATCTAAACGTAAACCCGCATTAAATTTTATTCGTTTAAAAACAGTGGCATCGTAAATTGCATAAACCGATGATAGAATATTAATGGTATTTACCTTACGGTTATAAATTAAGGATGAAGTATCTGTAAGCAGAATGTCTGTTGTTTTGTAAAACTCGGTAATATCCGATCGCTCATCCTCTACACTGCTTTCAATACCTGTTTTTAATTTCATACCCGGCCTTGGATAAAATGTAAGGTCTTCCCGCAAAGTATAACTGTTGTAATTGATAGTTCTAAAGCCATATTTTTCAGGATTAATATTTAAGCGCCAGCCCGAATGCAGAAAAGAGGTCTTACTGTAACTCTTATCTGAAATAACACTTTGCACCTGGAAATTTTGTGCGTTGATCTTACTTAAGGCATTTGCCTTTGGCAAGATCTTTTGAAAACTGGTATCGCTATAATCATTAACATTTAAAGTAGTTAAATTAATTTTTGTATTGTAGTTAAGTGTATATGTGAATTTGGAAGTTAGGTCGGCTTTCTTTTCTGTTTCAGATAACACACTTAAAATAGATCTTAAGCCAACAATAAAAGTGAGTTTATTTTTTTTTAGCGGTCCTTGAATAAGATAAGAAGGATTTGATGTATTAAGATCAATATTGGTTTTGAAATGTTCTGCATCTCCACTTTTTGTTGTTAAATTAAAAACAGACGACATAGCATTACCATAATTAGCGGCATAACCACCCGTTAGCACTTCCGCCTTCTCTAACATTTCGGGATTAAAAACAGATTGTCCGCTAAAGTGAAAAGGCAAAGGCAGTTTTATATTATCAATTAAAAAAAGATTTTCGTTTGATTCGCCACCACGCACATGAATATCGGAAGAGCCATACACATCTATTTTACTAAGCACACCGGGTAACGCAGTGAGTGATCTCATAGGATCATTAGAAATTCCTTTTATAGATTCTATCTGCACGTGTTTTAATTCCATTTCACTTACCGAAACTTTTTCGATGATCTTATCAGCCGTAACAATTGTTTCAGAAAGATTAATAGCCTGCTGGCTTAATTCTATTGAAACAATAATTGGCTGATCTTTTATTTCAACGGGTTGTTCAATTAATTTATAACCAAAAGCGTTTATCACTAAAACATAATTTCCGGGTGGGATATGATCGAGATTAAAACGCCCGTTAAAATCAGAACAAGCATTAAATGTTTCTCCTTTTAAATAAACGGTGGCAAATTCAACTGCGCTTTTATTGGCACTATCTTTAAGCGTACCGGTAATTTTAAAAGTTAGTTCTTTTCCGGGGGCTAATGCTATTTGGCCACCAATTAATTCCCATTTAATTTGCAAAGGCTCCAACACCTTATTCAGCAATTCTTTAAAACTGATATCAGAAAAATTAAGATCTGTTGTTTGAGAAAGATCAATGTTGTTTCCATAGGTAAAATGAATTTTTGTTTGTGCTGTTAATTCCTTCAGCACCTCTTCAAGTGGTGTGTTTGTGAAGGAGATGCTTATCTTTTTATTCAATACATTATCCTGTGCTAAAACAACCATATTGTATAGCATTAAGATACTAATGGTAATAAAAAGCCTCATATATTGATCAACATCCCTTGCCTGTAATTTCTACATTTTTTTGGTTAACTACAGCTTTAATATTGAGTGTTTTTTCCAATACTTTTAACACATCATCCAATTTAGGATCTTCAAAAAAACCGGTAAATGTGCAATTTAAAATTGCTTTATCTTTTACTGTTATATCAATTGAGAAATATTTTTTTAGGCTGCTGCAAACCTCATTAAAGCTTGTATTGGTAAATTCAAGCTTTTTGGTTTTCCATGCCATAAAATTAAGATCAGTGTTTGTTGATTTTTCTATACGTTGCCTTCTTTTATTTAAAACGCCTGTTTCACCAACGGTTAGTAATTCTGAATATTCATTTTTATCAATAAAAGAAACTGTTCCGGTAACAACTGTTACTATGGCGGTTGTATCTTTTTCGTAAGCAGCTATGTTAAAAGATGTTCCCACAACCCTCACATCAAAATATTTATTCTTAATAATAAATGGTTTTGCCGGATTTTTAGTGATCTCAAAAAAAGCTTCACCTTCCAGGCTTACATTTCTTTCATTGGCTGCAAACTCTTTTGGATAAGAAAGCGAGCTGTTCTCATTTAAAATAATTGTAGAATTATCAGGCAGCTTAATTGTTTTTGATCCTATTGTAGTTTGCACCAATACCATTTCGGGCTTACCGGTTTTTAAAAAGAACCAGGTTGCAAACAAACCAACTATTAAAATAGCTGCAGCTCTTAATATCCAACTATTATAAGCCGGCGCCTTATGGGTAATTGGAATGATCTTGTCTTCTTCTTTAATTTTTTCTTGTATCGATGCCCAGGCTTTGGCTTTATCAATTTTAATATTTTGGTTAAGCTTCCCCGAATTTTGCCAGGTTGCTTTGATCTCATCCATTAATACAGCATTGGCACTATCGGCTTTTAGCCATAGCTCCACTTGCTCTCGCTCCTGCTGCGAGGCTTCGCCTTTAATGTACTTTGCTATGAGTTCCCAATCCTGCATATTAAATCTAAAACTAAATTACCAATTCGTTGGTGTACGCTTAACATATATACTCTTACATGCTTCATTTCTAATATATGTCGTACCAACTTTCATTTACCCTATTTTTATTTAAAATACCCGTACAATAACCAAATTACAATTGCCTGAGCATTTGTTTTTAAGAAAGGCTTTAAATGTTCATGCATTAATTTTAAAGCCTTACCCATATTACTTTCAACCGTTTTTATCGAAATATCCAATTGTTCGGCAATCTCCCGATTCTTTAAACCGCTAAACCTGCTTAACTGAAAGATCATGCGCATATTCTCCGACATTTTATCCAGTCCGGCATTAATGGCCTCGGTCAGTTCTTTTTCTTCAATAAGTGTTTCGGTATTATTATGCGATTGTGGGTTAACAAATTTTAATTCGTCAACCGCTTTATTGGCGTTTTTTTGTTTACGTAAATGATCAAGCGCTCTAAATACAACCGCCTTGTAGAGATATGCCTTAAAAGTTGTATTTACTTCGAGCTCATTTCTGCGTGTCCACATTTTTACAAAAACATCCTGCACCACATCCTGTGCCACATCCATGTCTTTTACCACCGGCAAAACAATACGGCACAGCTCTTCATAATAAAGATTAAAGAGCTCATTGAATTCAGATTCTATACAGATCTTCTGCGACATGGTATTGCAAACATACAAAAAATGAATAATCTTATTTAAAAATAGAGGTCTATCTTTTAAATAAAATGCAATTAGCCTCTTATCCAGTTTAAACAGTACTCAGCTACTTCCTGCCAATTCTTTTCGCCACAAATATAATGACCGCGACCTTTAAATTCTTTAAACGCTTTTACACTACTTGCATTTTTATATGCATCAAAATTCTTTTTATTAAGAGAAGCCGGGATGATATGATCTTTTTCGCCCGCAATAAATAACAGGGGTTGATGTGCTTTTTTCAGATCAATTTTTGCGTAAGAGGCTAGCGTTCCTCTGGGAATATTCCTGCTTTCTGGCACAACCTGTTCATCATATATTTTATTTGATTCTTCAAGGCTCATGGTATTGCAAAAGGCATAATGAAACCATTCTTTTGAGGGTTCAAAAACAGAATTTCCTTTTAAATAATTTATCACCGGAAAATTTGCTTTCCAAAAGCTACCTTCAAAAGTAAGTATCCCCATTGGCGCAGCGCCATCAATACAAATTCCAGCGTCGCCTTTATTTAACGAGATCAGCTTTTGAACAACTAAACCACCCAACGAATGACCTATTAATATTGGTTTTTCGGGCAAGGTATCAATAAATTTTATGGCGTTTTCAACCACATCTTTAAAATTCAATTCACCTAATTGTTCATTTATATTTTTTCTTAATTGGGCTGGCTCACCATTGTGATATGGGGTTGGCGGCGCATAGCAAGTATAACCCTGTGCTTCAAAATATGTTTTCCATTCGTTCCAGCTTTTAGGTGTTACAAATAAACCGTGAATAAATACAATTGTTTTGGATGATGAATTGCTATTTGCCATATCGATCTTTTAATTTTTTATATCAGACGAGGGTAAAACCAATTCCTTACATGTAATAAATAATATAATTGTTTTTTAACGTTTGTATCAATCAAAAAATTTAAATTCAGAAAGATCTGGTAAGTGTTCTTTAGTTCTTTGCCTCTCATAATTATATAATGTCCAACTCAGCTCTTTTAAAAACGGTAAACCAATTTGATCGTATTCATATCTGCCGCTGCCAACCACACCACGCTGATTTACATAAATAGACGCGGTTAAAAGGTATTCAACCTTATTTTTATAATCAATAATATAAGCGCAATCAATTAAAAAACCATAAGCACGGCCAACAATATTAAACATCCTAATACTGTCTTGTTTTACAGTTGCAACAGCACTCGCGTAAAGGAAATATTTTTTGTAGGTATCGTAAAATATTTTTTTATCATATTTGGGATGATCGCTTTCTTTTGGGTACATACCTAATTGCTTGAGCATGAATTTGCGGTTATCATTACTAATTGGCAATTGTTCTGATTCTTTAAAATAATCATTGAAAACGATCTTTTTCATTAAAGCGTGAAGATCATTTACCGTTAAATAATTATGATCAGAAAAATCTTTTGGCCCTGCCACGCGCCTACCCTGACCGTTTGTATGATATGCTCCTACTTTTGAATTGGCTATTGGATGGGTTAGTTTCTCGCTAAAAAAAGTAAGGGGCTGTTTATATAAAGTATCTTTTTCTGAATTTAAAAAATAAATGGGTGGTGTAACTTTTGCCGTATCACCCGGACAGGAACCATCTAAGCGATTAAATAAACGCACGTTCTTAAACCCAAGATCATTTAACTTTTTATGCGCGTAATCAAAGCCAACAAATTCGTAAACCCGTGCGCAGGAATAATTATCGCTCACCAAAAACATTTTTTTAATATAATTTTCGATTGTTGGATAATGGCTCGCCGAGGTTGTGTCGTACTTTATTTTTTTTTGACAATAATAGCCACTGTCGGTTATCATAGTTGTACTTCTATCTAAGCCTTTCTTATTTAATTCTTCCAGCTTAATTAAAGCCAGTGTACTAATTGGTAACTTTACAGTACTGGCTGGGTAAAAATAATTTTTGTTGACGTTAAATTTAAGATCTGTAAACTTTGGCTTGTTGTTTTCGTTACGATCAATGCGGGTATAAACAACCTGGAGCTTGTACTTTTTTGGATTCTCTAAAACATTTGCAAACTGTGGCAAGTTAGCTTTTAAAAGGCTGTCGAGAAAAGGTGTTGTTTGCGCGTGTGCAGTTAAACTTAATGCAAAATAAAATGCAAAAAGCAATTTCAGTTTAAGTGGACTGAACTTTGGCAGGTATTTCTTCGATAGTTTTATCGTCTTTTTTATTTGTTATAAAATAAAATATTAATCCTAATACTACTGTTCCTAAACCGTATAATGATTCAACCGGTTTTTCGAGCATTATATATGTTAAGATAAATAATATTATTGATAAAAATAATAAAGGTGTTACAGGATAAAGAAAGGTTTTATATGAAGTTACCAAATGCTTGTGTTTATAACGTAAAATAAAAATGCCCAACACTGTTAAAAATGTAAACAGGTTTAATGTAAAACCAACGTAAGTGATCAAAGATTGAAAAGAAGAAGTTAATACCAATGCCACTGCAATAACCGATTGAAAGATAATTGCAACATAGGGCACATTGTTTTTATTGGAGATAGCAAAGAATTTTAAACCTTTAATATCAGTGCCCATACTTTTCATTACACGTGGTCCTGCCAGTATCATGGCGCTAATGGTAGAGATCAACAACAAAGCAATTATCAAACTCATGAATTGTCCAACCTGTGCCCCGAAAATTTTATTAGCGCTTAAATATCCTACCTCTAAAACACCTTTTAATTCGGGTATTGGTACTGAATATAAGAAAACATAATTTAAAAGCGTGTAAATAACCATTACCACCAATGTACCAACAAACAATGCGCGTGGTAAATTGCGTTGGGCATTCTTCATTTCTCCGGTAATGTATGAAGCTGCATTCCAACCACTGTAAGCATAGGTTACATAGATCAATGAAATGGCAAAACCTTTAGAAAAAATATCGTTCCATGCAGTACTATCTGCTTTAAAAGCAATTGTATGTTGCGGGATATGAAATAAACCAAAACCCACAAACATTAAAATACAAACCACTTTTACAATTGTAAAAATGCGCTGAAACAAGCTTCCTGCTTTTAAATTAATAGAGTGTATCAGCGTAATAATAGCAATAACACTTAAGGCCATTAATACAGGATTTACACCCGGATAAACTTTATTTACATAACTGCCTAGTGCCATAGAAGCCGCTGCAATAGGCGCTGCAAAACCAACCGTTACACTTACCCAACCACTTATAAAGCCAACTGCAGGATGATATAATTTTGAAAGATAATTGTACTCGCCACCACTCTCAGGAAATGCCGCTCCTATCTCGCCATAAGTTAATGCACCACATAATGCCAAAATACCGCCAACCACCCACAGCATAATAATGGCGAAACCACTTTCAATACCTAATACCTGAAAACCCAAACTGGTAAACACACCGGTGCCTATCATATTAGCAATAACTATGGATACAGCGGTATTAAATCCTATTTTGTGTGTCTTCATAAAATTTTAGTCAAACGACTGAGAAGATTTTTTGGAAAGCTCCACCATCATCTGGTATTGCTCTGGAGAAAGATCATTAAAGTAAAAGTTTACAGGATTTATTTTCTCGTTATTTTTTATAACCTCGTAATGTACGTGCGGCGCAGTACTTAAACCTGTGCTGCCAACATACCCTATCAATTGGCCGCGTGTTACTTTTTGTCCAACGCGTGATGCAATTCTGCTCATATGCCCATACAATGTCTGATATCCAAAACCATGATTGATGACAACGTGATTACCATAACCTTGCGCTAAATTATCTGCTACTTCAACCACGCCATCGCCTGTTGCGTAAATAGGTGTACCCTGCTGTGCTGCAAAATCCATCCCGGGATGCATCTCTTGTGTTTTATAAATTGGATGTGTTCTCCAGCCAAAACCACTGGTAACGGCATGTGCCAGATCTTTTTGATTAATGGGCATAATCGCGGGAATAGATGCCATTAATTTTTCCTTGCTCTTGGCCAATTGCACCACTTCATCAAACGATTTTGACTGAACGTATAACTGTTTCGAAATTCTATCTAAGCGTTCAGTAGTTGCTTTTAAGATCTCTGCATTATCATAATTATCAAAGGCAGAATATTTATCGCTACCGCCAGAACCTGCATAACGCATGCTTTTTGGCAGAGGCTCTGCTTCAAAAATGGTACGGTAAATGTTATCATCACGGTCTTCCAAATCTTGTAAAACCTGCTCTACCTTTGCCATTTTGCTTTCCAATAATTCGTATTGTAATAATACAGCCTCTAATTCACGGTCTTTTTTCTTTTCGGTTGGTGAAGGCAATAACTGGCGCGATACAAGAATGGTAATGGTTGCAAACACTAAACCGGTGCCTATGTAAGATAAAAAACGCCAAAAGCGCTGCTTGAAAGTGATCTTCACTTTCTCGTAGGTGAGCGATTTGGTGTTGAATTTATACCTTACTTTCGACATTTTTGAAAGCCTTAAATATACGGATTTCATAAGGAAAAAACCGCTTAATTTTTCCTTAAAAAATGTCAATTAGTGAATAACAAAAATTTCATCAAAGCCCCAATTTTATTATCTTCGCCATTCATTTTTATAGCACATGGAATCAAGCAAGGTACGCCAAACATTTTTAGATTTTTTTAAAAGTAAACAGCATCAGATAGTGCAAAGTGCACCCATGGTGGTAAAAGGCGACCCAACATTAATGTTCAACAACAGCGGTATGGCGCCGTTCAAAGATATCTTTTTAGGAAACGCTCCTATTAGACACCCTCGTATTGCCGATACTCAAAAATGCCTTCGCGTAAGCGGAAAACACAACGACCTTGAAGAAGTTGGTGTAGATACCTACCACCATACCATGTTTGAAATGCTTGGTAACTGGAGTTTTGGCGATTATTTTAAAAAAGAAGCCATTAGCTGGGCCTGGGAATTATTGACTGATGTTTACAAAATTGACAAAGACCGTTTGTATGTAACCGTGTTTGAAGGCAGTAAAGACGATGGTTTGGCCTTTGACCAGGAAGCTTACGATACATGGTTGCAATTTGTACCTTCAGAAAGAATATTGAACGGAAATAAAAAAGATAACTTTTGGGAAATGGGAGATATGGGGCCTTGCGGACCCTGCTCTGAAATTCATTATGATGGAAGAAGTGATGAAGAAAGAAAGAAAACGCCTGGTGCATCGTTAGTAAACAATGATGATCCGCAAGTAATAGAGATCTGGAACAATGTATTTATGGAATTTGAAAGAAAAGCCGATGGCTCTTTAGTAAAACTTCCAAAACAACATGTGGATACCGGTATGGGCTTTGAGCGTTTGGTACGCGTGTTACAAGGCAAAAGCAGTAATTACGATACAGATGTTTTTACTCCATTGATCCATAAAATTGAAGAATTAAGCGGATTAAAATACAATGTGCATGAAGAAGAAAAACACAAAAAGCAACAATTAATAAATATTGCTATGCGTGTTATTGCCGATCATATTCGTACAATATCTTTTAGTATTGCAGATGGTCAGTTGCCGGGCAATACAGGTGCAGGCTATGTTATACGCAGGATCTTACGTCGTGCTATACGTTATGGTTATCAAACCTTGAATTTAAAAGAGCCATTCATGTTTCGTATTGTGCCAACATTGGCCAATCAAATGGGTGAAGCATTTCCTGAATTACACAATCAAAAAATATTGATCGAAAAAGTAATTCGTGAAGAAGAACTTTCTTTTTACAAAACATTAGAAGTTGGTTTAAAGCGCATTGACCAGGTGTGTATTGATACCAATGCAGAACATAAACAAGTAATTGACGGTAAAGTTGTTTTTGAATTGTACGACACCTTTGGTTTTCCGGTAGATCTTACTTCGTTAATAGCAAGAGGTTATAACTTAAGCATTGATGAAAAAGCATTTGATAAATACTTACAGGAGCAAAAAGACCGTTCTCGTGCTGCAACATCGGTAGATACGGATGACTGGATCTATATTGAAGAAAACAAAAAACTGATAGAAGATAAAGAAAAAGAAACTGATTTTGTTGGGTATACTGATCTTGAATCAGATGCTGTGATCATTCGTTTCAGAAAAGTAAAAGCAAAAAATAAAGAACAATATCATTTGGTGTTAAATAAAACACCTTTTTATGCTGAAAGTGGCGGACAGGTTGGTGATTCGGGTATTTTAGAAAATATTAATGAAACCGTTTACATTACTGATACTAAAAAAGAAAATGGTGTAATAATTCATTATACCGATAAATTACCTGAAAAATTAAATGCCACATTTGCCGCAAAGGTTTATAAAGACAAACGCTTATACACTTCTAATAATCACTCTGCCACTCACCTGCTCCATGCTGCGCTGCGTTTGGTTTTAGGTACGCATGTTGAGCAAAAAGGAAGTTTGGTGAACGATGAGCATTTACGTTTTGACTTTTCTCATTTTTCTAAGATCACAGATGATGAGATCTTCCAGATAGAAAAATTAGTGAATGCAAAGATCCGTGAAAACATTCCTGTGCAAACCGACCTTATGACCATTGAAGACGCTAAAAAAACAGGCGCGATGGCTTTATTTGGCGAGAAGTACGGAGATGTTGTACGCGTTGTTACCATTGATAAAAAATATTCGATAGAGCTTTGTGGTGGAACTCATGTAAAAGCAACAGGTCAGATAGGCTACTTCAAAATAATGAGCGAAGGCGCTGTAGCTGCCGGTATAAGAAGGATCGAAGCTGTATCATCTATTAAAGCGGAAAAATTCTTTGATATTCAAACACAGGTGCTGAATGAAGTAAAAACTATCTTAAAAGGCTCTAAAGATGTTGTAAAGAGTTTAAATAATTTAGTGGATGAGAACAGCGAACTTCAAAAACAATTAGGTATTTTATTAAAAGAAAAAGTTCAGGAAATAAAAAAAGAACTCATTAAAACCATAGATAAAAAAGGTGATATTAATTTTATTGCGCAAAACATTAAGTTTGATAGTGCAGAAGAAATTAAGAACATGCTTTTTGAAATGAAAAATGAGGTACCGAATTTACTTTGTGTAATAACTGCCGAAGTGAAAGGCAAGCCAAGTATTTCTGTTATCATCAACGATGAGTTGGTGAAAAGCAAAAATTTAAATGCCGGAAACATTGTACGCGAATTAGCCAAAGAAATTAACGGCGGCGGCGGCGGACAGCCATTCTATGCTCAAGCCGGAGGATCTAAATTAGAAGGTTTGCAAAGCGCTTTAGACAAGGCAAAAAAAATAGTATGAGTATAAATTCAGTAACAATAATTGGTGGCGGCAATTTAGGAAAAGCTATTGCAGAAGGTTTGATATTATCAGAGATCGTAAAACCACAACAAATTACAGTTACTAAACGCAATACTACTACCCTTGATACTTTAAAGAAAAAAGGAATTAGTGTTACTTCGGATAATAAAGCTGCGGTTAAAAAAGCAGATCTTGTTTTTTTATGCGTTAAGCCTTTTCAGGCAAAAGATATTGCTAAAGAAATTTCGAAGAACTTAAATTCAAAGCAAATTATTATTTCGGTTATTTCAGGAGTAAGTATTGAAGAATTGGAACATTCTCTTGGCAAAAACATTACTGTTTTTAGGGCAATGCCAAATACAGCTATTTCTATTAAAGAAAGTATGACCTGCATTTCTTATAAAAATACGAGTGCAGGAAATATTAAAACCGTTGAATCGATCTTTAACGCTTTAGGAAAAACAATTACCATTGATGAAAAATTAATGGATGCCTCAACCATACTTGGCGCGTGCGGTACAGGCTTTGCCATGCGTTACATTCGCGCCAACATGCAAGCCGGTATTGAAATTGGTTTTGACGCAGTTACAGCAAGCTTAATTGCTGCACAAACCGTAAAAGGTGCTGCCGATCTTTTAATAAAAAACAATTCTCACCCGGAACAGGAAATTGATAAAGTAACCACACCAAAAGGTGTTACCATTACAGGTTTAAATCAAATGGAGCATCATGGCCTGAGTTCTTCTGTAATTAAAGGAATTACTGAGGCCTATAAGAAAATGAATTCTTAGATATTATTCTTTTATTATCTTTTTAGTACCAATAAGCTTTTCTTTATTGTAAATGTTTACAAAATAAATACCGCTTTGTAGATTTTTAATATCTAATTGCATTATCATTTCTGAAGTTAAAACAGTTCTGCCTAAAACATCGTTAATCTTTATATTTATACTCTCTTGCTGTAGTGGATCTTCAATTTTAAAATTAATAATATCATGTGCAGGATTAGGATAAATAGAAATATTTACAGCCGAATTATTTTTTTGATCAATTGAGGTTGGCAGATCTCTTAAATTCACCACTCCTCCACCCCATGTAGAAGCCCAAAGTTCCGTACTATATCCTGAATTGATAGACCAGATTTGATTGGTTGGAAGATTAGAATTACTTGTATTAAAAGTAAACCATATTGAACCGTTAAATCTTCCAATGCCGCCATTTCCTGTGGCAATATAAGTATTGCCGGTTGCATAAAGATGTGTTATTCCTCTTACATAATTGCCGGGAAAATTAGGAGTAGTTGACGTGTTGTAAATAGTCCAGTTAGCATTTTGTATCACGGCTAACCCCCCGGCCGTTCCTACCCATAAGCTATTTGTGACTGTATTATATTTTAAAGAATAAATACTATTGTTTGGTAATAAAGAATTGCTAGTATTATATAATGTCCAGCTATTAACACCATTAAATTTTAATAATCCATATAACGCAGTTCCTACCCAAATGTTTCCACTATTATCAACTTCAACAGAATAGATCTGATTGTCCGGTAAAGGTGAGTTGGAGGTATTATAAGATACCCAGGTACTGCCATTATATTTACATAAGCCATTAAAACGTGTGGCCAGCCACTTATTTCCACTTGCATCTATAGCAATTGACATAATATCGTTACCGGCTATAGCAGAATTTAAATTTGTATAATTTGTCCAACTATTGCCAGTATGTTTTGATAAACCACCTGAACCTGTATATGATCCAAGCCACGTAATTCCTCCGGTTTCAAAAACAATAGGTGTAATATAATTTGCACCTATACCTGAATTGCCAGTTGTATACGTTGTCCATGAAGTTCCATTAAACACATTAGCACCCTTTGAGTTAGTACCAACCCAAACGTCGCCTGCAGCATTCTGATTTACATACCAGCAAAAGTTATCGGGCAGGCCTGAATTACTTGTATTAAAAACATTAAATTGAGCCTTAACATTAATTTGAAAACATATTAAAACAACACAACAAAATATAACTTTATTTTTCATGACATGTATTTGAAAATTAAATTTAATAAAAAATATGATATAAAAAAAATCAGTGGTTTCCGCTCCGGCGGATTCGCAAATTACGCGAAGCTAATAATAAACAAAAAGCCCTCAGTTTCCTGAAGGCTTTCTCTATTAAGAATCTTATGTATTATTTCTTCGCTTTTAAATACAATTCATTTACTTTATTCCAGTTGATTACATTAAAAAATGCACCAATATAATCCGGTCTGCGATTTTGATAATCTAAATAATAAGCGTGTTCCCAAACATCCAATCCTAAAATTGGTGTGCCTTTGCATTCTGCAATATCCATTAAAGGGTTATCCTGGTTAGGTGTACTGCAAACGCATAACTTACCATCAGCTTTAACACACAACCACGCCCAGCCACTACCAAAACGGGTAATACCGGCTTGTGTAAAATCTGCTTTAAATTTTTCGAAGCCACCTAATTCTGCTTCAATAGCCTTACCTACTTCGTTGGTTGGAACACCGCCTGCTTTTGGCGCCATAATTTCCCAAAATAAAGAATGATTGTAATGTCCACCCCCGTTGTTTCTTACAGCTACAGGATATTTAGAGATGTTCTTACATATCTCTTCAATACTTAATTTCTCTGCATCTGTGCCTGCAATAGCATTGTTTAAATTTGTAACGTAAGCCTGGTGATGCTTGCCATGGTGTATCTCCATAGTTCTTGCATCAATATTTGGTTCCAAAGCATTGTTTGGATAGTTTAATTTTGGTAATTCAAAAGCCATAATATATTTTTTTAGTTATAAGTTATAACACAAATTTAGCATTTTTGTTTTACCTCAATATTATAAAATAAAAAAAGCCCACCAAATTGGTGGGCTTTTAAAGATCAACGTTAAAAATTATTGTTTAATGATCTTAATCACTTCAACCGTGTTGTTAGATTGAATTCTAACATAATAAACACCATTTGCTAAAGTATTGATATTAAAGTCAACTTTATCGTTTGAAGAAGAATTAGAGATAATTACTCTTCCTGTAAGATCCATTACATCGATGTTCTTAACTGAACCGTTATTTAATTCAATTGTAAACTCACCGGTATTTGGATTTGGATAAACAAGGATGCCACTAACTGTAGCTGCATTAGCGTTAACACCAGTACATGGAGAAACCGCTTGCGAAAATACAAATGAGTTAGAGCAACCGTTTGTTGTACCTGTAACTGTATAAGAAGTAGTAACTGAAGGTGTAACTGAAATTGTGCTTGTAGTTGCAGTGGTATTCCAGCTATAAGTAGAAGCACCTGTAGCAGTTAAAACAGCAGGAGAACCGTTACAAATTAAACTAGCAGAGCTTGTAGCATTAACAGTTGGTGTTGCATTTACCGAAACCGTAGCTACTGTTGAATTTGTACAACCAGCTGCATTAGCACCTGTAACAGTATAACTTGAATTAGCTGAAGGAGTAACAACCGGACCTGTTGAATAAGTATAAGATGTTGCACCTGATGGATTTAAAGTGAATGAACTACCTGAACAAATAGTGCCATTTGCAACTGAAACCGTTGGGTTAGCATTTACCGCTACAGTTGAAATTACCTGTGCAGACACACATCCGTTTGTACCTGTACCAACAACAGAATAATTTGATGTTGCAGTTGGAGTTACTACAGGACCGCTAGAGAATGTATAAGTTGCTGCTCCGTTAGGAGAAAGTGTAAATGAGTCACCGGCACAAATAGATCCGCTATTTACAGTAATAGTAGTTGTATTAACCAATACAGTTGACGTAGCAGCGCCAACGCAACCGTTTACGGTAGTAGAAACGGTGTAGTTAGTTGTAATTGATGGAGTACTAACAACAGATGAACCAAAAGTTGCATTCAAAAATGTTGAAGGGGTATAGGTGTATTGTTCAGCACCACCAACTATTGTTATATCGTAATCTTCAGTTTCTCCATAACCACCAGTGGTACAAGCATCGATATTGGTTGTATTCCAAACTTCACGAACACGGAAACGTACTAAACCATTAAACGCACTTGCAGGAACTGTAAATACTACTACACTTGTAGTTGGGAAAGCACCGCTAATAAATACTTCGCCAAGCTTTTCACCGGCTTCATTCAAATTACCATTTTTGTTATAATCGATCCACGCGGCCATACCATTGCTAGACGACCATGTGCCAGGATTTAAATATAAAGTATAAGTATTACCTGCAGTTAATGTAGTTGTTGTATTTCCTATATTAGGGTAAACAGTGTAATACGGTGCTGCAAGACCTGTTGTAGTGTTTGTAATATTAGCTAACTGAACACCGCCAACATAATCACCGCCACTGGTACCATTTGTTGAACCTGGTTGGCAGTATGTTGGTGTAGTTGCAGAGGTAGTTAATGTAGCGCTATTATTAGCACATACAGTAGCGCTATTAATTGAAAGAACCGGCGTTGCATTAACATTAACAACCGTTGTTGCAGTACCCGAACAGCCCGAAGTTGTTCCTGTAACAGTATATACTGTTGTTAACGTAGGAGAAGCTATTACAGTAGCAACTGATGACGAATTTAAGCTAGCAGATGGCGACCAAGAATAACTTGCTGCACCAGATGCTACAAGAGAAACAGTAGATGTAACAGGAACACATATTGAAGCAGCTGAAGGAGTAACCGAAACAGAAGGTACAGGGGTTACACTCACCTGAATTGGCGTTGCTGTTGTACTAGCCGGGCCATTTGTACATGTAATCACCGCCTGATAAAAAACAGTACTTGTAAGCGAAGTAGCAGCATAAGTTGTAAGGGTTGCATTAGTAATAGCTGTATATGGACCCGATAAAGCCGGAGCCGAGAACCATTGATAAGCAATACCTCCAACCGTGTAGCTGGATGCTAAACTTAAATTTGATGAACCACCACTGCAAATTGCTGTTGTTGTAGCAGCAACCGTATTAGCAGCTGGAGCACCTGAGCAAACTGGCGGAGGAGTCCATTGATAATTAAGACCGTTTGTTGGTGTTAATGTATTAACAAAAGCTGCATTTGCAGTATTTGCGGCACCTGCTGTAGAAGTAGACCAAGTGCCGGTAGAAAGAACACTACGGTTATTGAAATCAGTACTTGCCGAACCGCCTAAACCAACCTGTGGTAAATAGTTTGTCGCAACGCCAGTAAAAGCACCATAAGTAGTAGTTACGATGTTAGTCGTTTCTGCTAACCTGATCTGAAAATTAAGCACCATACCGGTTTGGTTATAACGTCTGTAATTTCCCCATTGAACAACTAATGTTCTATTTGGCGAAGCGCCTAATAATTCAACTCTAAGAGTAGAGCCAGTTTGCCCCTGTAAGTCTAACGAAAATGCGGCGATCCTGCTTCTGAGAAATGTAGGAGTTGTTGCTGCTCCTGAAGATAAAGATGTATAAGCTGAAGTGGTATTCATATCAACTTGAGGGGTTAATGTTGATTGCCCTAAAGATATCCATCCATTATTATTAATCGCAAAACGATCATAAGTATTCCCATTATAAATAAAATTAAATCCAATTGGTATACCAACTCCGGTAGATGTACCTCCTCCAAGAGGCACAGCAGGGTCCACAAAATATTCGTCATCACTGGTAGTATTTCCATAAACCGTTCCGCCTGTAATAGCGTTGTAAGTTCCTACCGTTTGCGTAAATGAATACGCAGACACCTGGGCAATAGAACTAAGGCTCAATAAAGAGGCAGCAGCTACTATTAATTTTTTGTAAATTTTCTTCATTTTTTTGTTTTTATTGTTTGGTTAAAAGTTTAATAAACTAAATTATTTAGACCAATTAACGAAAAATTTCGCTAAATGGTTTTAAAAGTACAGGTTTAGTGAGCGAACAACTTAGTCTACGGAGTAAATGTATGAAATTGGGTTGCACGGTTTATTAACAATCAATTAACAATTATGTTAATTAACATTTATTTTAACAATTCTAAAATAAACAAACCCAACTATATGATTAAATATGTTGTAGTAAAGATTAATTTTTTACAGGTTATTCTAAAATAAAAAAGCCCCTCAGTTTCCTGAGAGGCTTTAATTAAAAAAGTATTATTAATTAGAAATGTAAAGCTAAACGTAATGAAGCACTTGGGCCCCACATACCTGTAGAATTATCTGTATCTAAAGAGAAACCACCATTTTTAGAACCTTCGATTGTAGTAGTACCAACAGAGTTAGTAGTGTTAGCAGGATTACCGTTATCACCAACTGACTCCCAAGTTGTAGTGGTTTTACCAGTAGAAGATAGACCTAAGCCCCAACCAAATTCACCACCAATGCTCATTTTTGGTAATACAAAGTATTCAGCACCAATAAATCCACGAACACCAAAAGAGAATACAGTACCGTGTTTAATTTCAGTAGCACGTGCAGAACCAATTAAACCATTAATTGCAGGAGTACCAATGTTACCAGAACCAGCAAAAGCATCATCTGTAGGGTCAACGCTTACGTTAGTAGAAGCAGCACTTGTAGCAGCTAAAGCGTTACCATATTCAAATTTTTCTTTGCTCATGTTAACAAATACACCAACTTCTCCACCATAAAATCCTTGTAAACGGGTTTTACCTTTACGTTTTTCAATACCGCCAGATAAACCAATTACAGTGTTTGAATGTTTCCAAACATTTTCTTTCATAGCTTCTGCAGAAGGGTAACCGTTAGCTGTTGGAGATACAGCAGCAGCAGCTAATCTGTCTGTAACCATTCTACGTTGCTTGTCGCTGTTTAAGCCAATTCTTACTGAACCTCTGTATGCATTTGCTGCATCTTTAAAGTATTTACCAGTAATGATCTGATTGCTGGTTAAAAAGTTAAAGGTTGGAGCAGTGTTGTTTGCTGTTTTCCCAAACATGTTACCGGCATAGTTTAAAAAAGGTGTAGCATCTATAGCTATAGCCCAGTCACCTGCTTCAGGTAGCATTGGCTCGCCTTTTTTTGAAGTTAAATCTTGTGCAAATGCGTTTGTTACTCCAAACGCTAATGCAACTAGTGCGATTGATTTTTTCATAGTTGTTTTTTTAAGTTTATTGTTTAAATAAAAACTATCACAAAGATAATGCTTTCGTAAATATCAGATGTAATTTTAGAAGGTATTGTCAACAAACTAATGTTAATTACCTGATTTGTTTTGCAATAGAGGTACAAATTTAAAGTTGCCCAATATCTTTTTATCAAAACCGGTGTCGCTTATTTTTTTCAGCCATACCATTTCCTGAGTTTCACCTTCCCCTAAGGGTATAAGCATAATACCACCCACTTTTAACTGCGCTAAAAGATCGTTTGGTATGTATGGTGCACCTGCAGTAACAATTATCTTATCAAAAGGTGCAAATTGCGGTAAGCCTTTATAACCGTCACCATAAATTAATTTAGCGCCCTGGTAACCAATATAAGGCAAAAATAATTTTGTTTTATCAAACAGTGTTTTTTGCCTTTCAATACTATAAACCTTTGCCCCCATTTCCAATAATACCGCTGTTTGATAACCGCAGCCTGTTCCTATCTCCAGTATCTTTTCACCATTACCAATCTCCAATTGCTCGGTTTGAAATGCAACAGTGTAAGGGTGTGAAATTGTTTGGCCTGCCCCAATTGGCAAAGCTTTATCGCTATAAGCATGATCAAGCAAGGCCGGCCGGCCTGTGGTGGGATCAAAAAATAAATGTCTTGGTATCTTTTCAATAGCAGCTAAAACTTTTTCGCTTTTAATGCCTTTAAGCCGCAATTGCTCTACTAAACGCTTACGCTTGCCCTTAAATAAATACTCATCCTCTTTAGAAACGTTGTAAAACACGGTAAATAATGTTAGAATGTAAAGCTACGCGGTAATAAACAAGCAATGTTAATATTTAAAATAAATTACTAACATCTGCTTTTTTAAAACACTTAGTTTTGGACTTTCTTATGATCAATAAAATTGTACTTGTTGGCCTTGGCTACATTGGCAAAGTGTACTTAAAGCTGTTAAACGAAAATCAAAACTGGACTCTTGCCGGCGTTTATGATATCGATCAAAAATTATGTAAAGATCTGGCAGCTCAATATAATGTAAAAGCTTTTTTAACTTTACAGGAAGCACTTGATGCCGCTGAAGTTGTAGCCATTGCCACCCCCGGCAACACTCATTTTGAAATTGCCAAACAAGCCATCATTAATAGCCGCCATGTTTTTATTGAACGCCCGGTGACTTCTAACATAAAAGAGGCCAAGCAATTACAAAGTTACATTAACGAAGCCGGGGTTTATTTTCAGGTTGGCCATGTGGAGCGCTTTAATCCTGCTTTTATTGCTGCAAAACCTTATTTAAAAGATCCCCAGTTCATTGAAGTACATCGCCTTGCGCAATATAATCCACGTGGCACCGATGTTTCGGTAGTGCTTGATCTTATGACACACGATCTTGACCTTATTTTAAGCATTGTAAAAGCCAATGTAAAACGCATAAGCGTTTCAGGCTGCGATCTGGTGAGCAAAACAGCCGATATTGTAAATGCCCGTATCGAATTTGAGAATGGCTGTGTGGCAAACATTACCACCAACAGAATGGCCTTTAAAAACACCCGCAAATTCAGGGTCTTTACCAAAGATCAGTTTGTAAGTATTAATCTTTTAGACAAAATTACCGAAGTGGTGAAGCTTAAAAATGCCGGTCAAAATTCAAAAAATTTAGTGATCGATCCGGGTAACGGACAAACAAAAAAAGAGGTGATTTTTGAACATCCTATAATTTTACCAACAAACGCAATAAATGAAGAATTAAATACGTTACACAATTGTATTAATTCAAATAAGAAAACAATTGTTGGTATAGATGAGGCCATAAGAGTATTAGAACTTGCCGCAGAAATAGAAGAAAAATTAAAATTGTAGATTGTTTCTTTTTGAACGCTTTTATTTCATATTTTTGGTTAATCAGACAGGCATGAGGCTTCTTTTATTTTCTATTTTGTTGGTAAATCTGTTTTTACTTAATTCTTGCAAAAAACACGTCCCTTCAGATGCTGCTTTTTTTATTAAACCAAGTTCTGTTTCGGTAAAAACAACTACTGCTAATCCTAACCAGGGTTCAGGAAGCCATAAAATAACCGACCTTTGGTTATATGTTAACGGGCAATTTCAAGGGGTTTATCCTTCAGGTAATCTTTTACCCATCATGTCTAAAGGCGAAAAAGTAAAGATCAATATTTTTGGCGGCATTAAAAATAACGGTATAAGCAACACCCGTTTATATTATCCGTTTTATGATTTTATTACGCTGGATACTTTAGTGGATAATGGTAAAACTGTTCAAATTCCCATAAATTTTAAATACGTTGCAACTGCAACAATTCCGTGGATCGAGAATTTTGAAATAGGATCAAACGGTGTTACGCTTATTAAATCACCCAATCCGGAAAACCATACAGATACAACCTGGAAACCGGCGTCCCCTTCTGATTGTTTTGAAGGAAAAAGCGCAGAAATTGGCCTTATAGGCGCAGGTAAACAGGCCTTTTTAGAATCTTCTATTGCCTATCCTATAACACAAGGCTCGGGTAATGTGTATTTAGAGATCAATTATAAATGCAACGAGCGTTTTGAAGTTGGCGTTATGTCGGGCGTTACACAAAAATCTTCCTTGTTTGTTGCTCCTTCCGAAACATGGAATAAGATCTATATTCAACTGGCCGATGCGGTTAACCGCTCACCCACTTCTACTTCGCAAAAAGTTTATTTTAAATTGGTTTCATCAACTGAAACACCTTACCCAAAAATGTTTTTGGATAATATAAAATTAGTTTATTACTAAATGAGTTTACGTTTACGCACATTCTATTACATTTTTGCCGATTTTTTATCGGCAGGTTTGGCGTGGACGCTCTTTAATATTTATCGTAAAACACAAATTGATCCTATTAAAAATGGCACTTCGCCGGCAGAGATATTTGATCATCAATTTTTTATCAGCATTATTATTTTGCCACTTATCTGGGTACTTGTGTATTATTTGTATGGTTCATACAATAATGTACTTCGCAAATCGCGTATCAATGAGTTTGTACAGATCTTAACTACTTCTATTGTTGGTGTTACAGTTTTATTTTTTGTTGTTTTGTTGGATGATGAAGTGGCTTCTTACAAATTATATTACAAATTATATTTTGTGTTGTTTGCCGCGCATTTTGGTTTTACTGCCATTAGCCGTTTCTTTTTATCTTCTTACACCAACCGAAAAATTCACAAGAAAAAATTTGGTTTCAATACATTAATTATTGGCAGCAACGAGCGTGCCTTAAAAATGTTTAAAGAAATAAATGCTCTTAAATATGGCATTGGTAATGCGTTTGTGGGCTTTGTGCATATTGAAGGAAAGAATGGTTACTCTGATGTTTTAAAGAATGAGTTACCACATTTGGGCGAGTACGAAGACATAAAAGAGATCATTGAAAAATATAAAGTTGAAGAAGTGATCATTGCTTTAGAAAGCTGGGAACACGAATACATAAAAAATATTGTGAACGACCTTAGTGATATGGGTATCATCATTAAGATCATTCCGGATATGTATGATATCTTAAGCGGACACGTAAAAATGAATACCATTTTGGGAACACCATTGATCGAAATTAAAAATCAGATCATTCCTGAATGGCAAATTTCAGTAAAACGTTTTATTGATGTTTCTGTTTCTATCATCGTTTTAATTTTATTTAGCTGGTTATATCTTTTATTGGGTATTTTAGTAAAACTGGGTTCAAAAGGCCCCATGTTCTTCAAACAAGAACGTGTGGGTATACACGGCAAACCTTTTTACATTATTAAGTTTCGTACCATGTACGAAGATGCAGAAAAGATGGGCCCTGCGCTTTCAAAAGAAGATGACCCGCGTGTTACCCCCATTGGCCGTTTTTTAAGAAAAGTGCGTTTAGATGAGATCCCCCAATTTTTAAATGTGTTATTAGGCGATATGAGTATTGTTGGTCCGCGTCCTGAACGTCAATATTACATTGATAAAATTGTTGAGAAAGCACCGCATTATAAACATTTACAAAAAATCCGTCCGGGTATTACCAGTTGGGGCCAGGTTAAATTTGGCTACGCCGAAAATGTTGAGCAAATGATAGACCGTTTAAAATTTGATATTTTGTATGTAGAAAATATGAGTCTGTTATTGGATTTTAAAATTTTAGTGCATACTGTTCTAATTGTTTTACAAGGCAGAGGAAAGTAAATACAAATGTTCTCAACCATCAACAAATATCTTTCTTTAATAAAATTCAGTCATACTATTTTTGGTTTGCCATTTGCTATTATTGGTTTTTGTTTGGCCATACATTCGGGCAAAGCGGCTTTTAGCTGGCAAAAATTTGCGTTAGTACTTTCTTGCATGGTGTTTGCTCGTAGTGCGGCCATGGCTTTTAACCGTTACATTGATAGGAAATTTGACGGTAAAAACCCAAGAACGGTTATCCGCGAAATTCCTGCCGGAAAAATTTCACCTAATGCGGCTTTATTATTTACTGTTGTATGTTGCATTGGGTTTGTTGTATCGGCTTTTTTTATCAACTCATTATGTTTTTATTTATCGCCTGTTGCCTTGCTTGTAATTTTAGGTTACAGTTATACTAAACGCTTTACCCCGCTTTGCCATTTAATTTTAGGCGTTGGCTTGGGCCTTGCTCCTATTGGTGCCTACATTGCCTTAACCGAAGAGTTTGCATGGTTACCTGTTTTAGTTAGCATTGTTGTGTTTTTTTGGGTGAGCGGCTTTGATATTATTTTTGCTTTGCAGGATGATGAGTTTGATAAAAGCGAGAATTTAAAATCTATTCCTGTTTTTTTAGGAAGAAAGAACGCTTTACGTCTTTCAGAATTTTTTCACCTTATTGCGGGATCTTTAGTAATAACAATATTTTTTTACGGCCATTTTAACTGGCTTTATTTAATTGGCATGTTGGCATTTATTAGTATGTTGATCTACCAGCATGTGCTTGTAAAACCAAACGATCTTAGTAAAGTTAATCTGGCCTTTGGAACAACCAATGGCATTGCAAGTGTTGTGTTTTGCATTTTTGTTTGCTGCGATATTTTTTTATTGACCTGAGATGATCTTTTTATTCAAGAAAATTTTTAAGCTCTTATTTTATTCAAGCATTGCTCTTATTTTAATTCTTACTATTTGCTATATGAGCATAAGCTGGTCAACACAAAAACAATTATATACCGTAGTTGATAGCATTCCAAAAACAAAAGTGGGTATTGTATTGGGTACTTCACGTAAACTGGCCAATGGTACAAAAAACCTTTATTTCACTTATCGCATTGCCGCAGCAAAAAAATTGTTTGAAGCCGGAAAAGTAAATTACTTTATTTTGAGCGGAGATAATCGTGTAGATAATTACAACGAACCAAAAGATATGCAACAAGCGCTTATTGAAGAAGGTATTCCTGATTCGTGCCTTGTTTTGGATTATGCCGGACTTAGAACTTTTGACAGCATGGTAAGGTGTAAAGAAATATTTGGGCAGGATAGTATTATTGTTGTTTCGCAGGAGTTTCATAATGCAAGAGCTGTTTTTATTGCAAATAAAATTGGTTTAAAAGCATTTGGGTTTAACGCTCAAAAAGTAATTAACCAAAAATCAATTTACATAAAAATACGCGAGTTTTTTTCGCGCACTAAATGCATTTTAGACCTTTATTTACTGGGCACCAAGCCAAAGCACCTGGGTAAAAAGATCAAGATTGGCTAGCCTTTTTTGTGAAAAACTTTCTTTATTATTTTAAATATTTTTTTTATACCTTGTAGTTGCCTTATTGCCGGAGTTCATGGAATTCCGTTTTAGGAGCTTATAAATTTCTAATTCAACGCTAACTGATATTTGAAATTTATAAGGACCATGAACTCCAGCTAAGGACAATTTTTATAAAGGATATAATTAGAAAGCAGAAAAAGAAATTGATCATGGAAAACTATTCAATTGAACCCACTCAAAAAACCCCAAAAATAAATTTTGATCTTACTAAAGGAGAATTACATATTTCAGGCAGTTCAATTCCTGAAAACTCAGTAGATTTTTACAAGCCCTTAATAGCTGCAATGGATCTTTATGCCGCTTCGCCTAAACCTGCAACGCTTGCAAGTTTTAATATGCGTTACTTTAATACCAGTTCATCAAAACGTATTTTAGATATTTTTAAAAAACTGGAAGGCATTAACCGTAATGGTAGTGCCGTTACTGTTAACTGGATTTACGAAGATGATGATGATGATATGCTTGAAGCGGGAGAAGATTATCAATCTGTAGTTGATCTGCCATTTGTAATGGTGCCGGTAAAGGTTTAATTTTTTAACCACAAAGTACACAAAGTACACTAAGTTTTCACTAAGTTCGAAAAGATTCTTTTAATTACTTTGTAATTCTTTGTGCCTTCTTTGAGGCCTTTGTGGTTAAAGATCTCTTATTTCTTAGACCCGAATTTTAAACCAATAGTAGCCGTTAATTGTGCCGTAAAAAAGTGATGCCTGGCTTTACCATTTCCTTTGCCTAACACGAGGCAGGTTGTATAATCGGCAAATGAACCTTTACCAACAAATTCAAAAAAGCCATGTCTTAAAAATTCCATTCTTAAACCACTCTCTACTCCTACTATCCAGCCGGCAACATGCCAGTTGTTATTTAAACGTTCTCCAAATAAAGTTACATCGGTTCTTGGAAAAACAATTCCTGCACCGGGTTTTAAAACCCACGAAACATCAAAGTTTTTTGTAGGATTGTACAAACTCGTTTTTCTTACAGCATTCACCATCCAAAAATTAGCACCGTCGGTATGTTCAAAATGCAAAAAAGTAGCGGGATCTAATATTGTGTCCTGGTCAAAATAATTGTTATTTACTCTTCCTTTTACACGTACTTTCTGGTAATCTGTAACCACGTATTTAGTGTGATCGTAATTTATTTCTATTCCCCATTTGTTATTGAACATATAACCACCCCTGCAAACAAATTGAGGAATAGTAATATTTATAAAGTCTTTTATCTTATCAAAATCTGGTCTATCAGTAGCTACAGCATCATACACCACAAAATCGTAATTATCGTTTTGCTGCGTAAACTCATTAAATTTATTGGATGTATTCTTAAAATGAAGTGTGCTTTTACTGTACTTGGCACGTGTATAACCCCAGCTAAAATAAAGTTGTCCTTTCTTCTTTTTTAAGGAATCAGTTTGCGAAAATGAATTTAAAAAAAAACCAAAAAGCAAAAGAAAATAAAAATGACGCATTAAACTATTTATTGGTGATGCGAAGATAACGAATATTTTTATCCACTTCTATATCTATTCTTTTATAGCTGATATAAATCATGTTTTCAACCATTTCGGGCCATTCGAAGATACAATAATGGCCAGAGCCTAAGTACTCTTCAATGCCAAGGTCCATTAATTCTTCTTCATTCTTTAACCTGTAAAGGTCAAAATGAAAGATCTTACCATTTGGATATTGATACTCATTTACAATAGAAAAAGTTGGACTGCTAAAATCATCGGTACTGCCCAACGATCTGCAAAATTCTTTAATTAAAGTTGTTTTACCGGCCCCCATTGGTGCATAAAGCAAAATGATCTTAGGGTTACCGAAAAGTCTTAATATTGGTTCGGCTAAGCCGGGCAATTCATTTTGATCGGGAACTGTAATGTTTAATGTAGAGGTCATAAAACGCAACCGTTATTTTGCCGTTAAAACAATATACGGAATAATGATCTCTTCCAGACTTACACCACCATGCTGAAAAGTATTACGGTAATAATTTACATAGTGATTAAAATTATTTGGATAAGCAAAGAACCTGTCTTCTTTAGCAAACACAAAACGAGAGCTTGGGTGCTGTACCGGTAAAAAAGCTTCCGCAGGATTTTTGATCTCGAATACTTCTTTATAATTATACTCTAATGCCTTACCTTGCTTGTAACGCAAATTGGTATTCACATTCTTATCACCTAAAATTTTTGTAGGCTCATGTACATGAACGGTTCCATGATCAGTGGTAATAACTATTTTTATTTTTTTTGCCGCTAATTGTTTAATAATATCCAATAACGGCGAGTGCTCAAACCAGCTGTGAGTAATGCTTCTGTATGATGTTTCATTTTCTGCCAGCTCACGGATCACTTCCATTTCGGTACGTGCATGGCTTAACATATCTACAAAATTATAAACAATAACATTCAATTTGTTTTGCAATAAATTACTAATGTTATCTGATAATTTTTTACCGGCATTAAAATTAGTGATCTTGTTATAACTCATTTTAATATCTTTACCTAAACGCTTTAATTGCGCTTGTAAAAAGGCTTCTTCATGTAAATTCTTTCCACCCTCTTCTTCATCGTTCAACCAAAAATTAGGGAACATTTTTTCCATTTCACTTGGTAACAAACCGCTAAATATCGCATTACGAGAGTATTGTGTGGCAGTTGGCAAAATGCTAAAAAAAGCTTCTTCACTTTCCACCTTATAATAATCCTGAATAATGGGTTGTATCACTTTCCATTGATCTAAGCGTAAATTATCAATTACTATCAAAAAAACAGGTTCGTCTTTTGCTAACTCTTTTGCAAATTTATTTTTAAATAAGGTATGGCTCATTACCGGCGGGTTGCTGTTCTTGCCATTTAACCAGCTAATGTAATTCTTCTCAACAAACTTAAAAAACTGCGTATTGGCATCTGATTTTTGCATCTTTAAAACATCCAGCATGCTTTTATCCTGCAATTTATCCATTTCCAATTCCCAGTAAATTATCTTCTTGTAAATATCTATCCACTCCTGCCAGCTAAGGTTATCATTAATGGTCATGCCTATTTGGCCAAACTCTTTACGGTAATCGGTATTTGTTTTTTCGCTTACCAAACGTTTATTATCCAATGCTTTTTTAAGTGATAATAATATTTGATTTGGGTTAACAGGCTTAATTAAATAATCGGCAATTTTCCCCCCAATTGCTTCGTTCATAATATGCTCTTCCTCACTTTTGGTGATCATTACAACAGGCAGATCGTTATTTACCTGTTTAATTTTTAGCAAAGTATCCAGGCCCGAAAGCCCCGGCATGTTCTCATCCAACAATACTGCACTCAATCCTTTATTTTCTTTTACAATATCTAAAGCCTCATCACCACTCATGGCAGTAACAACTTCATAGCCTTTATCATTTAAAAATAATATATGTGGTTTTAAGAGATTTATCTCGTCGTCAGCCCAAAGAATTTTAATTTTGTCCATTTAATTGGTTTTATTACAAATAACGTATTAAATTTAACTCTATTATTTAATTTAACGAATTTTAATTCTAAGTACTCAAACCTAATGCCAATAAACAAACGTAAAATAATTAACGATCCTATTTATGGTTTTGTAACTATACCAAACGAATTAATTTACGACCTTTTAAATCATACTTATTTTCAGCGCTTACGTCGTATAAAACAATTGGGTTTAACTAATCTGGTTTATCCGGGTGCTTTACATACACGTTTTCATCATGCCATTGGTGCCATGCATTTAATGCAGGAAGCTGTGTTAACGCTGCGCCAAAAAGATATTGTTATTACCGAAGAAGAAGAATGCGCGGTTTTAATTGCCATTTTATTGCATGATATTGGTCATGGTCCATTTTCTCATGCGCTTGAACACAGCATTGTTAAAGGCATTAACCATGAAACGATCAGCAGCTTGTTTATGGATAAGCTCAATAAAGAATTTAAAGGTAAATTAAGTTTAGCCATTAAGATCTTTAATGATAAATACAAAAAACAATTCCTGCACCAGTTGGTAAGTTCTCAGTTGGATATGGACCGACTGGATTATTTAAAACGCGATAGTTTTTTTACCGGTGTTAGCGAAGGCGTTATAAGCAGCGACAGGATCATTAAAATGCTGAATGTGGTTAATAACGAGTTAGTAGTTGAACACAAAGCCATTTACAGCATTGAGAAATTTTTAATTGCCCGCCGTTTAATGTACTGGCAAGTGTATCTTCACAAAACCGTTTTAAGTGCCGAAACTTTATTGGTAAATATTTTAAAACGTGCCAAAGAGCTTTCTGCGCAGGGTAAAGATCTGTTTGGCACACCTACCTTAAAATTGTTTTTAAAGAATGACTTTAGAGAAAAAGATTTTGAAAAAGATACCAGCCTGATGGATAAATTTGCAAAGCTGGACGATAATGACATTGTTACATCTATTAAAGTTTGGGCAGATAATGATGATAAGATCTTAAGCAGATTATGCGCTAATTTACTTGATAGAAAGCTGTACAAAGTAGAAATTCAAAATACAGCAATTGCAACGTCATTAAAAAATAAATTATTAGAAAAAGTATGTGAGCAATACAAGATAAGCCGTAAAGAAGCCGCTTACTTTGTATTTACCGATTCGGTTAATAATAGTGCTTACAATGCCACAAAATTCAACATCAACATTTTAATGAGTAATGGTAAGCTGGTAGATGTGGCTGAGGCTAGTGACCAACTTAACCTGCAAAGCCTTAGCAAGACCGTAACCAAGCATTTTATCTGCTACCCTAAAGACCTTAAAATATAGGCGGTTTTATTCAACCCTTTTAGGGTTGGAATTTTGTTGCTTCTTTCTTTTAAGCATATTTAAGTCCTTCGGACTTTTGTGTCGAATTGCAGAAGAGAATCATTAAACGGATAAAAACTCTTTATGCTTTCTGTCAAATCCCGAAGGGATTGAATATCATTAACTGAAAACCCAGGCAAACCGAACAACCACAGAGTGGTTGAACCATAAACAGGCCTTTTTAACCCACATTTTCTTGCAAAAAATGTAAATAAAATGTATCCTTACACCCTATTTCAAAACACCATGAACAATTACATTAAAATTGGCGCATTATCTATTGTATTAAGCGCTTGTCATTCATCAGATAATGAAATGAGCATTCTTGAAGCAAAGGCTAAAAAAGATACTATTGAATGTATTATGCCCCCGCCAACAGAAGAAAAATTTGAATACGTTACCGAGCAATTCTCTGATCTGCGTGTGTTGCGCTATAATGTAAAGGATTTTGAAAATCTGCCATTACAAACAAAAACACTACTTTATTATTTACACGAAGCTGCATTATGCGGCCGCGATATTATTTACGATCAAAACTATAAATACAATTTAGCAATTCGTAAAACTTTAGAAGCCATAGTTGCCAATCATAAAGCAACCGAAAATGAAGAGCAATATCAAAAATTATTAGTGTATGCAAAACGCGTATGGTTTAGCAATGGTATTCATCACCATTATAATATGGATAAATTTATACCGGAGTGTACTAAAGAGTTTTTCCTTGAAGAGGCTAACGGTTTAGATGCGGCCTTGCTTCCAATTTCAGCAGGAGAAACAAAAGCGCAGTTTTTAAATTTAATTGCCACGCAAATGTTCGATCCAAAAATTGCTTCTAAAAAAGTGAGCCTGGATTCAAAAACAGATCTTGTAAAATCGTCGGCTGTCAACTTTTACGAAGGTGTTACACAAAAAGAAGCTGAAGATTTTTATACTGCACAGGTTGATAAGAATAATCCTCATAAACCTATGTACGGTTTAAACAGTAAGTTGGTAAAAGAAAACGGAAAGATCGTAGAAAAGGTTTGGAAAGTAGGCGGCATGTACTCTCCTGCTATTGAAAAAATTGTATTTTGGTTAGAAAAAGCAGTTACGGTTGCAGAAAATAATAACCAAAAAGTTGCATTAGAAAAATTAGTTCAGTTCTACAAAAGCGGAAGTTTAGTTGATTTTGATGATTACAACATTGCCTGGGTTAATGATACAGCAAGCACGGTTGATGTTGTAAATGGTTTTATTGAAGTATATCACGATCCGTTAGGAAAAAAAGGTTCTTTTGAATCGGTTGTTTCGGTTAAAGATTTTGAAGCCAGTAAACGTATTGCTGCCATTGGTAAAAATGCACAATGGTTTGAAGATAATTCACCATTATTGCCTCAACATAAAAAGAAAAACGTAAAAGGTATTTCGGCAAAGGTAATTAATGCTGTTGTTGAAACCGGAGACTCTTCACCAAGCACACCAATAGGTATTAACCTTCCAAACAACGAATGGATACGTGAGACAAAAGGAAGTAAATCGGTTAACCTTGGTAATATTGTTGAAGCTTATGATCAGGCAGCCGGCGCTAATGTTGTAAACGAATTTTATTATAATGATGAAATAAAAGCACGCGTAAAAGAATACGCCTCGTTAGCTGACAAATTACATACAGATATGCACGAAGTTATTGGTCACGCCAGCGGTGTTATTGAAGAAGGCATTGGCCAACCGGCAGAAACATTAAAGAACTATGCTAGCGCATTAGAAGAAGGCCGTGCTGATTTAGTAGCATTGTATTATTTATTAGATCCTAAATTGGTAGAATTAGGTGTTATGCCAAACCTTGAGTGCGGTAAAGCGGCTTATGACGAGTATATCACAAAAGGCTTAATTGTCCAATTATCGCGCATTAAACCGGGCAAAGAGATCGAAGAAGCACACATGCGTAACCGCAAAATGATCGCAGCCTGGGCTTTTGAAAAAGGTGCTAAAGAAAATGTTATTGAGAAAAAGATAGAGAATGGAAAAACTTATTTTGTAGTAAATAATTACGATAAATTACGTGTTCTTTTCGGAGAGCTTTTAAAAGAAATTCAACGTGTAAAATCACAAGGTGATTATAAAGCAGGTCACGATCTTATCGAGAATTATGGTGTAAAGATCGATCCTTCTTTACATAAAGAGGTACTTGACCGTTACTCTCACTTACAAATTGCACCATATGCCGGTTTTATTCAGCCTAAGTTAGTTCCGGTAATGGAAGGCGATAAAATAATGGATGTTAAGATAGAGTACCCTAAAGATTTTACTACTCAAATGCTTGAATATGGTAAAACATATGGCATGTTACCTGTTTTAAATTAATTCAATAAAAAGTATAAAAAGTATTTTGTGATGTTAGTTTTTTGCCTAACTTTCGTAGGTATAAACTAACATTGCATTTCAAAAAAAAAATACTACTACTACTTTTTGTCGTATGCATTAACTCATTTGTCGCGCAGGTAAATGGGTTTGTCTTCGAAAGCGCAAAATTTGGCTTAAACCCTCCTGACCTTTTAAAACTCGAAAAAGCAAAAATAAAATTTGAACAAAATTTATATTTAGAAGCGCTTCCCATCTTCGATTCAATTCTTGTAAAAAACAAAAATCAAAATTACATCAGTTATCTTTTGGGCATTTGTTATTGTTATGATGTAGATAGCAGTTATAAAGCTATTACCTACATTTCAAAATTAAAGAACGATGCTTATTCGATAGACGGTTATAATTACAATCTTGCTTTTGCTTTTGAAAAAAACGACAGCATTGATGCGGCGATAGAAAATTATAAGATCGCTTTAAATATTGAAGAAAAGAAAACAATCAAGGAAACAAAGTTGATACGTGATATAAATTTCAGGTTAATGCGTTGCGAAAAGATCAATGAAAATAAATTCAAAAAAAATAACGTAACAATAAAAAATCTTGGTAAACCAATTAATTCTAACGGCAGTGAATACTGCCCTCTGGTTCCATCCGATGAATCGTTTATGATCTTTACTTACCGGGGACCGCGCTCCAAAGGTGGCAAGCAGGTGGTTAAGGGTGATAAGATCTCTAATACAGATAATATTGAATTGTTTTATGAAGATATTTTTATTTCCAAAAAATTAAAGAATGATACAGCCTGGGGAGAACCAAAGCCAATTGACAATTTAAACACAAACCTTCACGATGCTGCTGTAAGTGTTAGCCCGGATGGAACTCAATTATTTATTTATAAGAATACAGGCGGCGGTAATGGCGATCTGTTTCTTAGCCGTTTAGTGGGAAACAAATGGACTAACCCGGTGTATCAAAACGGAATTAATACCAATGCCTGGGAAGGCAGCGCCTGCTTTATTCCCAATCAAAATAAAATAATATTTGCCAGTGAGAAAAAAGGTGGCTCCGGTAAAAGAGATCTTTATGAAGCAGAAAAATTAAAAGATAATACCTGGGGTAATATCAAAAATTTAGGTCCGGTAATAAATACAAAATATGATGAGGATGCACCTTTTGTTACGGCAGACGGTAAAACGTTATTCTTCTCATCTAACAACAGCAATAGTATTGGCGGTTACGATGTATTTAGAAGCGATAAGAAAAATGGCAAATGGCAAAAGCCGTATAATCTTGGACAGCCAATAAATACAAAAGATGAAGATAAATTTTATACAGTAAGAGGTGATGGTAAAAAAGCTTATTATTCTTCTTTTAAACAAGGTGGCAAAGGCCAACAGGATATTTATGTTGTTGAGCCAGGTATGCCCGGAAAACCTATTTCTTTATTACAGGTAGATGGCCTGGTATTGATAGATGGTAAACCTGTACAGGCAGATATTGAAGTAAGTTCGATTTTAAAGAATAGGAAATTTAAAACCAATATTTCATCCAACAACTTAACCGGAAATTTTTTAGCAAACTTACCGGTTGATGATGAATATGAAATTGTGATAAAAGTTGATCAGTTTCCGCAACAGGTGGTTGAATTAAATACTGTTGGCATTGATTCATTTATGGTTATTAATCTGTATGCAGACTTTACTTCGCCTGAGTATGATAAAAAGATCCAGGAGTTAAACTTATCGGTTGATGAGATCAATAAATTATCGTTCGATCGTTTTGATAAAAAAACATATTCTAATAAATTTGGAACAGCTCGCATTGAAGGCCTTTTTTATAAAGTACAGATAGGTGCCTATAAATTAATTGAGAACTTTAACTACAATAATGTAATTGGTATGCCTAAGATAATCAGGCAAACCGATAACGATTACATTACACGCTTTAGTATGGGGAATTTTGAAACCTACGATGAAGCACAAGCCTTGCTTGAAAAGGTGATTCAAAACAATATTAAAGATGCTTTTATTTACTCTGTTTATAATGGCGAGAAAAAATTCTTACATCAATTGTTGGAGGAGAAGATCGTAAAATAAGAATGGAAAATAATGCCACATTATGCATTTTATCTTTTCCATTTTACATTAACTTAATACCCACTCTTTTTATTATCACAATTCTTACAATCCGGAAACCAGGTATCAATTACATCCGGAAGCTTTAATGCATGCTCGTCATCATCCTTTACATTTATATCAGTAAAAAATATTTTAGTTGCTTTTTTTTGTTTGTTGAGTTCTTTGATCATTTCGGGACTTAAACTATTATTAGAGCCGGGAAACATTTTTGCATCACCCTTGCCTTTTATCCATAATTTATAAGAAACAACCTGGTTTTGACGTGGATTACCAAATCTGTCAACAGCCATTAATTTAAGGTCAACATTATCAAACACCACTTTAACAAGATCTGATTCTTTTTTTACCTTAATAACAGCAGGCTCTTGGGCTTTAAATGCTACACAGATAAATAAAAAAGAAATAAGAAAAGTGAATTTTGATAATAAAAGTTTCATCTCTTAAAGGTAAAATAAATGAAGATTAAAAGCAAATGACTTTGCTGTGAACTAGTCCGTTTTAGAAGGTATAGATTTTTCCTTCACAGCCACTAAATTATAAAACACTCTTAAACCTATAGCATTTTGTAATTTAAGTGTTGGGTTAGTACCAATGTTTATCTTTTCGTACGAAGGTGTATATAGTAATTGTAAAGTAAATTTTGGGTTGATGTTTACATTTGCTCCCAAACCAGCAAAAGCACCAACACCAAAACCAACAGGTTTAGCTCCGGGCACAGGAGCCGGATAAATAGCCTGGTTCACATAATAGGTCAGATCGATCTGCAGGTTGTTGATATAGATCATATTTCTATCGTATTTTGCCAGCGTGCCTACAAAACCGGCTTCAACAAAAAAGTTAAGCTTTCCCTCTGCTTCACCTAGTAATTTTTGAAACCCCATTTCAAATAACAAGCGTTGCTCACTTCCTTTAATTGGAAAATTAAGTATGTTGCTATTTGTTGCCGGATTTGGATTACTTGGTCCTGTTTTAGTAATTGTGAAATTACCTTCCACTCCCAATTTTGCAGCATTTATGTTAAAAATAAAAGCGCTGCGGCCATTAATAGGTGCTTTAAAATTAAAGCCTACCATAATAGCAGGCACATAACGCATATTAAACGGCATGTCGCTTTCATTAAATGTCCACTGATGCTGGTCAACACCAATTGCCTCGGCTATATAATCGTATTGCCCGTAACCGCCACCGTATTCGTTAACGATCTTTTGATACATATAGCTATTAATAAAGGTATTTTTATTTCCTTCCCTGTCAAACCCATAACCGTTATAGGTACTTGCAGAGTATTTATTGGCAAAAAGCGAGGCTACATAAAATCCTGTTTGAAACTTACTTTTTTTACGAAAGGTGGGTTCCTCAGCTTCTTCTTCATTATCCTGCGAAAATACAGTTGTGCTGCTTAAAAGCAGTGTGCAAAAAAATATTCTGGTAAGGAGTTTCATTTAAAACTTTAAAGTACAAAATATTTATAAAACTTATTCGTCTTTAAAGAAACTTAACTTATGAAGGTCAATGAGCTGAATGTTCTTGTAATAAAAATTTAAGATCTGAGTATAGCTGTAACCCGTCTTACTCATACGCATAGCGCCTTCCTGGCACATGCCAAGGCCATGGCCATAACCTCTTCCTCTAAACAAAACACTGTCTTTATTTATTTCGGTAATGCTAAAAAAGGTTGATTTTAACTGCAGATCCTGCCTGATGTTCTTTAAAGGCACTTTTGAGTTGCTGCACTCTAAAAATACTTTACGTTGATCTTGCTTAAAATTCAGTGCAATTTCTTTTCCCTCGGGTTGATCGGTAGGAAAATTATGTTTCAACTTTAAATACGTTAACCAATCATCAGTTAACATTCTGCGTTCCCATTTTGAGTTTGGCATTTTAATACTAAATGTATCTGTAATGCTTCTTAAATAAGTGGTATGCGAACCCCATACATCTTCGCTGTTGGCAGTTTGCCCACCGCTATTACTATGAAATGCCGCTACAATTAAATTTAAATTCTCATCCACCACAACCTTGCCTTTTGTTTCTTCAATAGCTTTAGAAATGTTTCCGTCTTTTGGTTTGCCGTAATAAGCCTGGCAATGTACCTGGTCGCAAAGACTAAAACCTTCTGCTACATGTTTATTAATATGCGCTAAAGCAAATGTTCTTGCCAAAATTGCCTGTACTTTATAGAACTCTACATTAGAGCGTGAGCCTGCTTCAGCTTCGGTAACACCTGCAATGTAATTATCTAAAACAACATCGTTTATAATACGAATATATTCTTCGTTTACACTAAAGCTAACATTGTTTTGATAGATGCGGGGTTTTCTATCAGGATTAACTAATTTAATTTTAATTTCGTCAGCATCGCCACCGGCAAATTTTAAATATTTAAAATTACCAATTACTTTATCGTTATGATTAAGTTGTATGCTATCGCCTCTTAAAATTAATTTAAATTGCGATTCGTCTCCGGCTTCGGCAATAAGATTTCCGTCTGCCAAAACTTTGTAGTTTCCTTTAATTACATTTACCGAAATGGTATTCACTTTTAAATGTGCATACAAACGTATTTGTAGTGTTTCGGCCGGCGAATAAAAAATAGTAAAAGATGTAAATAAGCTTACACCAATTAAAAGAGCAATAATTATTTTAAGTTTCTGTTTCAATTTAGTTCTTTGTTGTGGCGTCCTTTACCAATTCTACCGCTAAGCGTTTAGAAGCACCAGAACCGCCTAATTGTTTTTCTAATTCAATATAATTACTTATCATTTTTTCGCGATAAGGTTTATCGTTCAATAATTTTTCCAATTCATTTGAAATGCCTTTTACACTCAGGTCATTTTGGATCAGTTCTTTTACAACAGGCTGATCCATTATTAAATTAGGGAGGCTAATGTATTTTACATTAACCAATAATTTCGCAATTCTTATGGATAGGGCTCCACTCTTATAACACACTACTTCAGGCAATTTAAATAAAGCACTTTCTAAAGTAGAAGTACCCGATTTAATAATCCCCGCTTCGGCATAACTCATTAACTCATACGTTTGATTAAAAACAGCTTTAATGTTATATTGTTTTAAAGTTTCGTAAAAACTCTCGGGTAAATTAGTTGACCCGCCAACAACGAATTGATAGGCAGGAAAATTTTTGGTAACCTCCATCATAATGCCCAACATGTATTCAATTTCTTGCGCGCGGCTGCCCGGAAGTATTGCTATAATTGGCTTTTCACTTAAGCCATTTTCTTTAATAAAATCAGTTTTACTTTTCAGTGTTGGTTTTTTTTGTTCGATCGCATCAATTAATGGGTGGCCAACAAAATAAGCTTTGTAATTATGTTTTTTGTAAAAAGCTTCTTCAAAAGGAAGGATAACAAATAATTTGTTCACGTATTTTTTTATTATCTCTACCCTGCCCTCTTTCCATGCCCAAACGGTTGGCGAAATGTAAAAATCTGTCTTGATGTTATTTTCGTGCGCCCATTTTGCCATGCGCAAATTAAAGCCGGGATAATCTACCAATACCAAAAGATCGGGTTTGTATCTTAAAATATCTTCTTTTACAATTTTAAAATTTTTTTTGATCGTAAAAATATTTTGAAGCACACGAATAAAACCCATAAAGGCCATTTGCTTTATATGTATGGCCGCTTTTTTACCGCTAAGGCTTTCCATAAGATCTCCCCCTGTAAAAGCAAAGTCTGCTTTATCATCCAACTTCATGATCTCTTTCATACAATTACTTGCATGAAGATCTCCACTTGGCTCGCCGGTTAAAAAATAGTATTTCATTTTATTAAAAAGCTGGTTCCATATAATAAGTAACATAAGCCACTAAAGCTACATATACCAATGTGCTTACGATAATGCCTTTACTAAAGCCATCTATCTTACGGTTTAATCCAAAATAAAAAAGTAATAAATTTCCTATGCCACATATTTTAATAACGTTACTCAATAAATATCCACCAATTAAATAACGGTAAAATCCACGAGGGAAACTTAAATAGCTGTGAAAAAATAACCAGTATAAAAAGAACATGATCATCGGAAAAATTATTCCTATCACAAGGCCGATCCAAAATTTATCTAAACGTTGTACCCAATTCATATTAACTAAAATTAAATTCTTTTAAAACACTATGCGCTGTAAGATCGGCTTGCGTAGGTACTACAGATATGTAGCCGTTATTTAAGGCCCATTCATCTGTATCTAACGATTCAGGTTCAAAATTAACGAACTCGCCGGTTAACCAATAATATTCTCTGCCATAAGGATCTTTGCGTTCATCAAAACGCTCTACCCAATTGGCCTTTGCCTGGCGTACTACTTTTATTCCTTTTATTTCATCAGCACGCAATTTTGGAATATTTACATTTAAGCAAACACCTTTTGGCATTTTATTTTTTAACGCTTCCGAAATTATTTTTTCAATAAATTTTTCTGCCTGCATAAAATCTGCTTCCATTGCATAATCACACAAACTAAAACCTATACTTGGCGCACCCTCTAAAGCCCCTTCAATAGCGGCACTCATGGTTCCGCTATAAATAACATTTATAGAGCTGTTACTGCCATGGTTAATACCGCTAATAACAAGATCAGGACGCTTTTTTAAAATATGATTAACTGCCATCTTCACACAATCAACCGGGGTACCACTGCATGCATATTCAATACTTGCGTTGTGAAAATTTGTTTTTTGAATACGTAAAGTAGCATTAATAGTAATGGCGTGGCCCATCCCGCTTTGGGGTTTATCGGGTGCAACAACAACGATATCTCCAAACTTTGAAGCAATTTTTGCTAAAGCTTTTATGCCCGGTGCAAAAATACCATCATCGTTAGTTACTAATATTAAAGGCTTTTCCGCCATAATCAAATTTAATTTGTTAGATACTAAAACTACCTTAAAGTTTTTAGTACAAAGGCCAAAAAAAATTAAACTTACTAAAGGCGTTTTGTTAATTTAGTTTTAACAGATTAACCACTAAGCGCACTAAGAAGGCAATATGAACACAAAGAAAATTAATACTTTGTGTCCTCCGTGAAGTCTCAGTGTACTTTGTGGTTAGACTTATGCCATTATTACAAGCGTTACAGGAAATGGATGTTATTTTGACAGGAAAACATAAATGGCATTTAGTTTGTTCTATCTTAGTAAAAAATATAAATTATGTATGATTTAGGTTTATTGGCAATTGCAGGTGTATTTATGATAATAGGGCTTTTAGTAAGCTCGCGATTAAAAAGCAAATTTGCCAAGTACTCCAAAGAGCGCTTATCATCGGGCCTTAGCGGAAAAGAGATAGCTGAAAAAATGCTGAAAGAAAATGGTATTTATGATGTAAAAGTACTAAGTGTTGAAGGTAGATTAACAGATCATTATAATCCGGCAGATAAAACGGTTAACTTAAGTGCAGATGTTTATAATGGTATAAATATTGCCGCCGCCGCCGTTGCAGCACATGAGTGCGGACACGCTGTGCAACATGCAACAGCATACCAATGGCTAACCATGAGAAGTAAATTAGTACCGGCAGTGCAAATTGCAAGTAATTTAATGAGCTTTTTAACTATAGGTTTAGCATTTGCAGCATATAGTATGCACAGCATGATGAATTCTATGCTTTTGATATTCATTGTTTTGCAGGGGGCTATTACATTATTTAGTTTAATTACTTTACCTGTAGAGGTAGATGCAAGTAAAAGAGCTTTAGCCTGGTTGGATAACTCGAGATTAACAAGGGATTATGAGCATGCTGAAGCAAAAGATGCTTTGCAATGGGCGGCTTATACATATTTTGTTGCTGCATTAGGATCTGTTGCTACTTTGTTATACTACATTTGGAGATTTACAGGCAGCAGCAGAGATTAAAAAGAAAAATTAAAATAAATTAGTAGCTATACTTAAAATAATTACTAATTTTGTCACGGGTAAGTCTTTCACGACCAGCTCCTACAGAATCCCCCAGGTTGGGAACAAAGCAAGGGTATGCGGTTGAGCGGTGCGATGAGAGTAGCTTACCCTTTTTTTATGTCCTTTTTTCTCGGTTTTAATTTCATTCACTCATTGAAACCTATATTTCACTCAAAAAATTAACAATTTTAACATTTCAATTTCAGACATTAGTTAAATTGGCCTATATTTGCTCATATAAATCATTTAAAACCAATTGCCAATAGAATAGACATTTACTAGATCTCCTTAATTAAAATAGTAAAACGCATGTCTATTCAATTATTAAATGATAACGAGTTGGTACAACTCTATATTGGCGGAAACGAAGAATCCTTATCAGTTTTATTAACTCGTCATAAAAGAAAGATCTTTTCTTCTATTATGGTTGTTGTTAAGAACAAGGCTTTGGCTGAAGATATTTTTCAGGATACTTTCTTTAAAGTTATTCAAACATTAAAACGCGGCCAATACAGCGAAGAAGGTAAATTTTTACCATGGGTTATTCGTATTGCACGCAACCTGATTATCGATCACTTCCGCCGTATCAAAAAAATGCCACCTGTACCTGTTTACATAAACGAAGAAGGCGAAGAAGTAAGTGTATTTAATACACTTGCCAGCGATACGCAAGAACCTGATAATTTTGATGAAACAGCCAAATTCAAAAAAAGTATTCGCACTATTATTAACGAATTGCCTGCCGATCAACGCGAAGTAGTGATCATGCGTACGTATTATGATATGAGCTTTAAAGAAATTGCCGACGTAACAAATGTTTCAATAAATACAGCACTTGGCAGAATGCGCTACGGCCTTTTAAATCTTAAAAAGCTTATTGAAGAAAAAAAGCTGGAAGTTTCTTTCAGGTAAAACAAACAGTTTATTAAAATTAATGCAATAACTGAGTGAACGGGCGCTTTGAGCTATTCTGTTGCTCTTTTATTTCTCACAAATTCTTTTATCTTTGGTATCCCAAACCGGTATCTTGAGGTCTGTTAAAAAATATTTTCTTTTGCTATTTGTTGCTTTTACATTTTCTATAAGCGCGCAACCTGTTCATGAGTATTTTTTTAATAATACTCTCACCAGCCCCGTTGGTCCGGCAATGACGCAAACGCTTGGTTCTGCCGGTTGCCCAGGTAGTGCCGGTGCATTTGGCACGCAAACGCTCACCACTGCTACCGGCAGCTGTGGTGTTGCAACAGCATTTTGTTTTAATACAGGCTGCGGTTTAAAATATCCAAATCCAAGTTATATTACCAATCAATATACTATTCATTTATTCTTTAAATTCAATACCATAACCGGATACTCACGCATTATTGATTTTTCAAGCAGCACCAGCGATAATGGCATTTATTTATTAAATAACTGTCTTAACTTTTATCCAACAGGCAATGTTGGCACTTGTGTTTTTTTGGCAAATACCTACTACCTCTACACTTTTGTGAGAAACAGTGCGGGAACAGTAACAGCTTATATAAACGGTACATTATTTACAACTTATGCCGATGCTTCAAATAATTATGTATTGCCATCAAACACCTCGCCTATTACATTTTTCAGGGATGATAATGCAGTTCCCTGTGAGGCAAAAGCTGGCTGTATAAAATACGCTTCTATTACTTCTGGAACATCAACGGCAGCACAGGTTTCAACGGTATGGACAAATATTTGCAGCGTTGTTTTACCGGTTGAATTATCAAAATTTGACGGAGTCAAAAAAGACAATAAAGTATTTTTGAACTGGACCACCCAAACTGAAAGTAATAATAAATTGTTTGAAGTAGAACGAAGTGAAGATGGAATTGATTTTGCAAAAATTGGAGAAGTAAAAGGCAAGGGCGATTCACGCACTGCTATTGATTACGACTTTACAGATCCTCATCCAAAAAAAGGAATTAATTATTATAGACTAAAACAAATAAATTACGATGGCTCTTCAAAACATTCATCTATATTTTATTTAGATTTTGAGAAAGAACAATCCAATTTTTATCCTAATCCTGTGAGTGATCTTTTAACGATCGATACAAAAAATAAAGATCAAAAAGTAAGCATCAAAAATTTATTTGGTGAAGAAATATTTAGACAAAATTCCATTCCCGAAGATGGTAAAATAAACCTGGAGAGCTTTCCGGATGGGGCTTACATATTATCCATTGGGGGTGTAAATCATAATTTTATAATAAGAAAATAAAAAAAGCCTTTCTTTATTGAAAGGCTTTTTTGTTTATATTAAGTCGGAAGATTATCCTTTTATTTTTTCTTTGTGTTTCATTATTTGGTTTCTTAAAGCCTCGCAGGTAAGATCTGTCGATTCTTCAAAACTTGCAGATTGTTTCTTGGCAAAGAACTCATGGCCTTTACCTGACATTTTTATTTCGGCTATTTTATTCTCACTATTGCTGTTCTTATCTAATTTAAGCGTTATCTCGCTATTAATAATTCCATCATAATACTTGTTTAACTTTCCTACTTTATCATTTACAAAGTCTAGTAACTTTTTGTCGGCATCAAAATGCACTGATTGAATGTTGATTGTCATAACTTGTTTTCCTTTCTATTTTTTTGTGTTATTAAATACCCGAATGCGGGTGTGCCTGATTATAAGATCTTTTTAATTTTTCGATTGTATTGTGTGTGTATATCTGTGTTGCTGCTAAACTTGCATGGCCTAATAATTCTTTTACGGCATTAATATCTGCACCATTATTTAATAAATGTGTTGCAAATGTGTGGCGTAAAACGTGTGGACTTTTTTTGGAATTTGTAGTAACCGCGCTTAAAACTTCTGAAACTATTTTTGTTACATGTTGTGGGCTAAGCTGAGTATTTTTTAGTGTAACCAACAGAAACGGATTTTGGAGATTAGTATGTTTTTTTACGTTCAGGTACTCTTCAAGGTTGCGTTTAAGATCAATTCCAAAAGGAATGATTCTTTCTTTATTTCTTTTGCCTAAAACCTTTAAATGCCCATTAAAAAAATCAATGTCATTTTCTTTTAAGCCTATTAGCTCTGCTCTTCTTATGCCGGTTTGATAAAAAATATCAATTACCAGCTTATCTCTAAGACCTTCAAAGCCTTCTTTAAAGGTATAACCTTCAAAAAGGTTTTTTGTTTGGTTTTCATCAATAAAAACCGGTAGTTTTTTAGCAACTTTTGGCCCTTGCAACTTTTGCATAGGGTTTATTGTTAAAACATGGGTTTTTACCAGGTACTTAAAAAACGACTTTAAAGTACTTAGTTTGCGGTTAACACTGCGGGGCGATTGCTTCTTATCCATTAAAAAGGCCATAAAGCCCCTAGCATGTTGATGAGAGATCTCAGAAAGGCTTAAATTGCCTGATTCTGCTTCCAAAAAACGAAAGAATTCATTTAGATCTAAGGCGTAGTTTTTTACTGTTAAAGGACTGGCGCGCTTTTGCAGGCTTAAATACCGTGTAAAATCTTTTATCGCCTCTTCTGCCTTCATAAATTAAAAAATCCTAACCCGAATTTAGTTAATTCGAATTAGGATTCCAATACAAAAATTGTAAAATATAAGAAAGATATTACTTCTCGATTGCGCCGATCTGTAATTTTTGCTTGTAAGCTGCTTTAATGATCTCTTCGCGACGACGAACAGATGGTTTTGTAAACTTAGTACGCTCGCGTAATTGTTTAACTACACCAGTTTTTTCGAATTTCTTCTTGTACTTTTTTAAGGCTTTTTCAATGTTATCGCCTTCTTTAATTTGAACTATTAGCATTTTTTAGTCTATTTAATAATTTAAGAGGTGCAAATATAATGAATTTTTCAAATACCCTAAAATATTTTTTCGGGCTTTTTCATGCTTTTGAGTGCCAAATACCCTAAATTTACTGTTTTCCTTAGTTTATGCAAAAAGACAGCTTCTTAAAGTTCAAAAATGTAATAAAAAAGTCTGAAAACATTGTTATTACAACACATTGGAGCCCTGATGGCGATGCCATGGGAAGCAGTCTTGCCCTGTATAATTACCTTTTAAAGCTTAAAAAAAAGGTAAAAGTAGTGGTTCCAAACGCTTACCCTGAGTTTTTAGACTGGTTACCGGGCAACAAGCAGGTAATTATTCATCAAAACAACGAGGCCAAAGTAGAAAAACTGGTAAAAGCGGCAGATCTTATTTTTACCCTTGATTTTAATTCGTTTAAACGCATTGAAAAATTGGGAGAATTATTGGCAAAGGCCACTGCCCCTATTGTAATGATCGATCATCACCAGCAACCTGATAAATATGCCGCTTATTATTTTCATGATGTAGCAGCTTGCAGCACCTGCGAATTGATCTATGAATTGATTGTTGGCATGGGCGGAAAAACGTTAATAGACAAAAAAATTGCAGCCTGTTTATACACAGGTTTAATGACAGATACCGGATCTTTCCGTTACCCAAGTGTTACAGCCAAAACTCATTTGGTTGTATCGGAACTTTTAAAAACCGGAATGGTTCCTGCTGATGTTCATAGCGCTGTTTATGATACTTACAGCTATGAACGCTTAAAATTATTAGGCTATTTATTAAGTGAGAAAATGGAAATGGTAAAAGATGTTCCGGCTGCTTACTTTGCTATCAGTGAAAAAGAATTAAAACGTTTCAATTATCAAAAAGGAGATACAGAAGGTATTGTCAACTACCCCTTCTCAATAAAAGGCATTAAGGTTTGTGCCATGTTTATGGAATCGGAAGAGGGTTATATAAAAATTTCTTTCCGCAGCAAAGGAAAAATTGATGTGAATAAATTTGCACGTGAGCATTTTAATGGTGGCGGACACATTAATGCAGCGGGTGGAAAAAGCACTTTATCGCTTACTGAAACAGTAAATAAATTTGTTACACTTTCAAAAACATTGTTCTGATAAATGCTTAACAAATTAGCAGAGATCACTTTAAAGTCGCAGGTAGCCAAAGATAATTCGGCTGCACCAAAACAATTTTTACCCTGGGATAAAATTCAGAAAGTAGCTTTGGTTATAAGTAAAGATCAAAGTACCAATAAAAGTTCTATTGATAAATTCATTGCAGATTCACAAAAGCATGTAGAGGTTTTTTTTATTGAATTACAATCAAAAGAAAAAAGTTTTGGCGACTGGAAGTGCTTCACAAAAAAAGATAAGTCAATTTTAAACCTTCCTAAAAAACCGGTTACAGATGAACTGCTTTCCAAAAAATTCGATCTTGTAATAAATGCCTCAACTAATTTTAATTTGTTTGCATCTGCACTAACATCAAGCCTTAAGGCACCTGTTAAATGTGGGCAAAACAGCAATTATAACGAAGTACAACTCATAATTCAAAAAACAGAACCCTTTAACCTGATCAATTATTTGAACGATGTGGTTAAGTACATAAAAATGATAAAGGATAAATAAAAATATTATATTTAAAGCATCAATAAAAAACTTATGGACTTAGAATTCAATAAACACGACGACAAAATGCGTTTGCTCATTAGCCAAATGGAACAACGTTTGCAAAAAATTTATTTAGGTGGTGGTAAATCGCGTATTGATAAATTGCATGAGCAAGGCAAAATGAGTGCCCGTGAACGTATTGATTTTTTATTGGATAAAAATACACAGCGTACAGAAATTGGTGCTTTTGCCGGTTACGAAATGTATCCTGAGCATGGCGGCTGTCCGGGTGGTGGTGTGGTTATTGTTATTGGTTATGTAAGTGGCAAACAATGCATAGTGGTTGCTAATGATGCTACTGTAAAAGCGGGCGCCTGGTTTCCAATCACCGGAAAAAAGAATTTACGTGCGCAGGAAATTGCCATGGAAAACCGTTTACCTATTATTTATTTGGTAGATAGTGCCGGTGTTTATTTACCAATGCAGGATGAGATCTTTCCGGATAAAGAACATTTTGGAAGGATCTTTAGAAACAATGCTGTAATGAGCAGCATGGGTATTTTACAGATAGCCGCTGTAATGGGCAGCTGTGTTGCGGGTGGCGCTTATTTGCCTATTATGAGCGATGAAGCCATGATAGTAGATAAAACAGGATCTATATTTTTAGCGGGTAGTTATTTGGTTAAAGCCGCTATTGGCGAAAGCATTGATAACGAAACATTGGGTGGTGCAACAACACATTGCGAAATAAGCGGTGTTACCGATTACAAATGTAAAGATGATGCAGATTGCTTAACACGCATCCGTAACATTATGGGTAAAGTTGGTGCTTATGAAACAGCAGGATTTAACCGTGTTGAAGCAGCTAAGCCTAAAAAAGATGAAAAAGAAATTTATGGTATTTTTCCTGATACGCGCGATAAGCAATACGACATGTATGAAATTATTGAGCGCTTGGTAGATGGAAGTGTACATGATGAATACAAAGCCAATTACGGACAAAGCATAATTACAACTTACGCACGCATTGATGGCTGGGCAGTTGGTATTGTTGCCAACCAACGTAAAGTGGTAAAAGCAAAAAAACCGGGAGGCAGTAATGAGATGCAATTTGGTGGTGTAATTTATAGCGACAGCGCCGATAAAGCAGCACGCTTTATTATGAATTGTAATCAAAAGAAAATTCCATTAGTGTTTTTACAAGATGCAACAGGTTTTATGGTTGGCTCACGCAGCGAGCATGGCGGTATTATTAAAGATGGAGCCAAACTTGTAAATGCAATGGCAAACAGTGTTGTTCCAAAATTCACAATTATTTTAGGTAATAGTTACGGTGCAGCTAACTATGCAATGTGTGGTAAAGCTTACGATCCAAGATTGATTGTTGGCTGGCCTACAGCGCAGGTGGCAGTGATGGGCGGCGCACAAGCTGCAAAAGTATTGGTGCAGATAGAAGTTGCCAGCTTAAAAGCAAAAGGCGAAGAAATTACGCCTGAAAAAGAAGCAGAATTATATAATAAAATAAAAGACCGTTACGATACACAAACAACGCCTTACTATGCTGCAGCGCGCATTTGGCTGGATGCGATCATTGATCCTTTAGATACACGTAAAGTAATTAGCATGGGAATAGAAATGGCTAACCACGCCCCTATTACCAAGCAATACAATGTGGGTACTATTCAAACCTAAACATTCGTCGAAATTTATTTCGTTTAATGGGTTTGTTTTGTATTTTAGGAACACATTATGGAAGAAACCAGTGTTCCTGAAATTAACGTAAAACAAGAATTTTACAGATCAACCGAAAAATTTCACGTTATAACAACATGGGTCGGTATTGCATTGAACCTTGTTTGGTTTATCAGTGATATTTTTGTGTTGCCTGAATACTGGCTTGAGTTTTTTATTTTCCGCGCATCTGTTTCATTAACTGCTGTTTTAATTTTAATTACACGAAAATTTACTGGTATAAATATTTATACCACCATGTTTATTTTGGTTTTAGGTATAAGTGTTCAAAATGCATTTATGTGGAGTGTGATGGATATTTCCCACTTTCAGCAACACGCCTTTGCTTACATGGTATTGTTTATTGGTGTTGGTATGCTGGTGCTTTGGGAAGTGATCTTCTCAGTAATAATTTTAGTTGCCACTATCATCAGCAACATTATTTTTTATGCAATCAATAGTCAATTAACTATACAAGAGTTTGTAATAAACGGAGGATTATTAATTCTTACCGTTGCTATTTTTTGTGTATTCCTTATTCGTACGCGTTATCGTTTAACGTTTAATGAGATTCGCAGCAGGCTTGAATTAGCGAGATCAAAAGAGATCATTGAAGAAGCGCATATAAAAGTAGTAAATCAAAAACAGGAAATTACCGATAGCATCAATTATGCGAGAAGCATCCAGGAGTCTTTAATTCCACTTGAATCGCATTTTACCAAGCATTTTAAAGAAAGCTTTGTATTGTTTAAACCTAAAGATATTGTTAGCGGGGATTTTTACTGGATCTACGAAAAGAATAATGTGGTATTTTATGCTACCGGCGATTGTACCGGCCACGGGGTTCCCGGTGGATTTATGACCATGCTTGGCATCTCTTTTTTAAATGAGATAGTTGAAGTAAAAGGCATTACTACGCCATCAGAGATCTTAAACAATATGCGCGATAAGATCATTACCACCTTAAAACAACATGGCAATTTTGGCGAGAGCAAAGATGGTATGGACATAACGGTTTGCAGCCTTGATAAAACCAAAAGAGAATTTCAATTCGCATCGGCAAACAATGCATTATACATTATTAAAGCCGAAAAGACAGGCCATGGACAGGAATTAGAGATACATCGTGCAGATAAACAACCCTGCGGTTTTTATTTATTGCCTAAACCTTTTACGAATAATATTATTAAATTAGAAGAAGGAGATGCCATCTATACTTTTTCTGATGGCTTTCCTGACCAGTTTGGTGGCCCAACCGGAAGAAAGTACATGCATAAACAATTTAAAGAAGTACTGTTACAAAACGCGCATTTAAACTTTACAGAGCAAAAAAATCTATTAAATGCTTCGTTTGAAAACTGGCGCGGTAAGCAAGACCAGGTAGATGATGTGTTGGTAATTGGAGTAAAAGTATAGTAAAACTCCCGTTGTTTTAGAAAAGGAGTTTTAACAAATTCACTAGTAATTTTAATTTAATTTATACGATAATAACGGATAGCTGTTATTACCTATTACACCTGTTGTTGTGGTTAAGATCGGGCCAATGCCTTTAGCGTAAAATGTTAACGTGAAAGCATTCATTGATGTTTCTACACCATTTATTACATATTTACTATCCAGTTCTACAGCGGCTATATCTTTATATTCCTTTTCACCAATTATTTTACTTGGTAAAATTTCTTTTACTGTATAAACATATACAGTATCAAGGCCGCTTGGTGCTTTAAATTTAACCTGCCAGGTATCTCCCGCTTTCATATCATCTTTTAAAAGCATAAACATTTGCCCGGGCTGCAAAGCATCTGAAAAATATTCACCATTGCTTTTTTTCATAATTGATTTAACCGGGTTTAAAGAAGTAACCGTGGTAAATTCACCGGCATCATTACAACTTTCAATGGTTGTGATCATTTCTTGCCCACCAAAATCGTAGGTCCATTTATTACCAACTGCTAATGGATAGTATGTGTTTTCATTATTCATATTTGTTTTATTTATAAAAGGTTAATGATCCTGTTAATACTCCGGGGTTAGCATAATCGCCAACATTTAAATTGGTATAAAAACCACTGTTTGTTTGAGCCGCCAGCGATATTCCTGTAAGATCTACTGTTACCTTGTTACCAGAAACAACCAGCGTAATTGTTCCTGAAGAATTAGTAGAATGCCATTCGAGCAGGCCATTATTTATTTGCTCAGAAATACTCATACTAACGTGTGCGGGATTAGTGTCGTTAACATCATAAGCTGTTAAAGTATAGGTTGTTGTTTGTGACGGTGGATCCTGAATATTAAATGTAGCTTCAAATATCCTGAGATTTTTATTCTGATCGTGCGAGCCAATATAATGCACACCTGCCGCTGTGGTCCAACCACAAGATCCGGTAATAGTTGTTGTTTGCGCACCTGATGTTACAGTAATTGTTGCAGCGCTTACCTGAACAGGTGAACCTGTAGTGGTAGTTGATGTTGCTTGACCTGAAGGTTGATTGGTGCCAGATTCTTTTTTCTTTTTACAAGATAAAAGTGTAATAAACACGAATAATAAAAAAAATATCTTTTTCATGAGTTTAATAATTAAAATTTCTATCACAAAGGTCTGCTAAGTAAAAATGTTTATAATGAATAATAGATAAACGACTTTTTAAATAGACAAACAACATCTTGTAACAAAAAATCGTAGCTTTGAAATAGAGTTTATGAACAAGTTAAATTGCATAATAGTTGATGATAACGAGATCGATCGTTTAACGGTAGTTTCGCAGGTTAAAAAAAAAGTAAATTTTAATATTATTGGAGTTTTTGAAAGTGCTGCGGAAGCGTTTCTGGCATTAGATGATCAAAAGATAGATGTTCTTTTTTTAGACATAGATATGCCTGAAATAAATGGTTTTGAATTCAGAAAAAAAATGAGCGAAGTACCGGTTTGTATCTTTATTACAGCTCATCCTGAACATGCATTGGAAAGCTTTGACCTTGAAACGCTTGACTTTATTGTTAAGCCGGTTAACACCGAACGTTTTGATAAAACAGTAAAACGCATTGAACAATTTATGGCATTAAAACATAAAGCCAGTTTATTTGAAGCAAGCTTTAGCAGTGATACAATTACTATTAAAGAAGGTCATGAACAATATAAAATAAGGCTTAGTGAGGTTGTTTATCTTGAAGGATTAAAGGATTATACTTTAATTTTCACGTCTCAAAAACGCCATTGTGTTTTACAAAGCATAGGCAATCTTTTAAAAGATCCAAATTTTAAATTATTTATACGAACGCACAGAAGTTACGCGATACAAAAACAATACGTAAAAGCAGTAAGACCAAATGAAATTATATTGAATAATGACACAATTATTCCTATTGGCAGGAGCTTTAAAGATAACTTAAAAACATTGTTATGAAAGAGACCTTATTTTGCTTGTTGTTTTTTTTACTTTCTTTTACTAGTATCTCACAACCAGATACAAAAAGAACCGATTCATTATTAAGTGAATTAAAAACACAACGAGAAAATATTACAAAATGTAATATTCTTAATGAACTTTCCAAAAGTTACCAAATGGTAAATCCGGAAGAAGGTTTAAAGTATGCAGAAAAAGCTTACAAACTTTCTACCCAAATAGAGTATAAAAAAGGAGTTGCCAATGCCTACCTTAACAAGGCAAGGCATTATTCTGTAATTGGAGAATACGATAAAACACTAGAATTTTGTTTAAAGGCAAAAGAAATATCAGTGGAAATTAATGACGGATGTATTGCCGGAACATCATTAATGATCATGGGAAGTAATTACGGTAATCTTGGCAAATTTCCGGATGCGTTAAATGCTTTTTATGATGGCTTAAGGAATTTTGAAAAATGCAATGAAGAGAAAAGTAAGATCAACATTGCCAATTGTTATCAAAACATTGGCAATATTCACAACGCTACCGAAAATTACTCAAAGGCGTTAAACAATTATGATACCGCTATTACCTTATTTAGTAAATTAAAAGGTACTGAGGTAAGCATGGCCATGAATATGGCAAGCAAAGGTATTGTTTATGAGAAACAGCGTCTTTATAAAAGATCAATTGAAATTTACGATGATGCTGAGAAAATTCTGATCCCGAGCAAAGAGCAGGTTCCCTTAGCATTTGTAAAAAGCTGGAAAAGCGCGGCTTTGGTTGGATTAGAGCGCTACGATGAAGGCATAGCAGCAGCAAATGAAGCTTTAAAAACAATAAACGAAATTGGAGACCAGGAATTGAAGTCATCCACATTACAGGTGCTTGGTTATGCTTATCTAAAAAAAGGCATGAGATCCAATGATGAAAAAATAATGCAGCTTGGGATCAGCACATTAAAGACTTCCCTCGAGATCCAAAAAGAACTTAACAGTTTAAATGGTTTGGCAAAAAACTATTTATACATGTCCGAATATTACAAGTTTAAAAAAGACTATGAGAATAGTCTTGAGTCTTTTTCTATTGCCACAAAGTACAACGATTCTATTTTCAGCTTAAAGAACAAACAATCTTTACAGAATTTAGAAGATGAACGTACAATAGAATTACGTGACAGCGAAATAAAACTCAACAAACTACAGCTGGAAGCCGGGGAAAAACAAAAATGGCTGTTTATTATTGGCCTTGTATTATTTGCAGGTATTGGGGTTTTACTTTTTTATCAAAGTCGCCAACGTAAAAAGAACAATCAAAAACTAAACACGTTAAACCAGGAATTAGACCAGGCAAACAAAATAAAAATGCAATTTTTTAATATTTTAAATCACGATCTCAGAGGGCCTGTTGCTAATCTTATACATTTTATGCATTTACAAAAAGAAAGCCCTGAATTATTAAATGAAGAAAATAAACAGCGTTTACAAAACAAAACCCTTATATCTGCCGAAAATCTTCTAAGCTCTATGGAAGATATTTTATTATGGAGCAAAGGACAAATGGAGAATTTTAAACCACAACCAGCAAACATAAAAGTATCCGCCCTATTTACAGATCTGGAAAGGCACTTTACAGGTGTTGAGAACATTGATTTTATTTTTGAAGATAACGAGAAATTGAATATAATATCAGATGCTGATTATCTAAAAACGATCATGCGTAATTTAACTTCTAATGCCATAAAAGCGCTTGAAAAAATTAAGGGCGCAAAAATAATCTGGAAAGCCTGGAGCGAAAATAACAAAACATATCTATGTATTATGGATAACGGGCCCGGTGCAACTGCAGAAAAATTTAAAGCATTGTATAATGAGCATGAGACCGTAGGAATTAACACAGGCCTTGGATTGCATTTAATACGGGATATAGCAAAAGCAATAAATTGCACAATAAAAGTAGAAAGCAATATGGAAGAAGGCACTAAATTTATTCTGACGTTTTAGCATACTGGATAAAACAATGCTACTTATAAAATAACCACTTCCCTATTTCTTTCCAGCTTGTTTTTTTACGTTAGCTATAAATTCATTTAATACTTCGTCAAGTTTATTTTTATCAGGGTAAAAAGTAAAAAGTTCAAGTAAACTTTCTGTTGCTTCTACCTTCCATGCATTCCCACTTTTACCAAGGTTTTTACAAAGATCATTAGAGTATTTTTGTAGTCTCTCTTTTCTTAAATCACCCGCAATCTCTTTATTTAGCGCAATTAAAAGTTCATTAGTATCTTCTAGACCAGTAGGCCAATCGGTCATCGCCAACCATACTAATCTTATCTGATGATATAGTTCATTGTTTTGTTGAGCATCTTCAAGATCGCAAATATGATCATATGTAAGTAAGTTTTCTATCTTCTAATATTATTTATAAAATAACCACTTCCCTATTTCTCTCCAGCTTGTTTTTTTACCGTACATTAAAATACCTGTACGGTAAATTTTGCCTGCCAGCCAGGTGGTAAAAACAAACGAAACAAATAAAATTCCTAATGATAATACCAATTCCCACATTGGCACGCCATTGGTAATGCGCGACATCATGACGATAGGTGATGTGAACGGAATAATAGAACCCCAGAATACCGTTGAAGAGTCAGGATCCATAATGGTTTTGGTAGCAATAAAATAACCAACCATCAAAGGTATCATTACGGGTGTTATAAATTGCTGAGAATCGGCTTCGGAATCGACCGCACTGCCAATAGCGGCCATTATGGAACTGTAGAACAAATAACCACCAATAAAATAAAGAATAAAGCAAATAAACACTTCTGCAAAATCAATTTTCTGTATCTTTTGTAAGAGATCGAACATCTCTAATTTATCATCAAACTTTTCCAGGTCATTAAAGTTAACATTGGTGCCATTCTTTTTTACCATCTCTTGTTGGTCCTGAAATACTTTTAATTGCGCAGAAGCATCTTTTAAAAAGATTGCAGAAAGTGCTGTGGTTAAAATAAAAGTAATTAAACCCATTATTAAAAATTGTATGGTGCCAAGTATAGCCACACCAATTATCTTACCAAGCATTAATTCAAACGGCTTTACAGAAGAAACGATCACTTCAACAATACGATTTGTTTTTTCTTCCATTACAGATCTGAACACCATCATGCCATACATTAAAATAAACATAAACATTAAGGCGCCGGTTAAAAAGCCAAACAAACCAAAACTTGCTTGCTCTTGTGTGTTACCCTGATCGTTTACTTTTTCAAGAATTATTTTTATGTTTGCTTTAGAATTTGAAATGATGTTTGGATCGATGTTATTTGCTTTTAATTTATTCTCGTAAATGATCCTTTCCATCTGATCTTTTACATAAGTTTGAAAAGCAAAGCCCGGCGATTTTTTATAGAATAATTTGGTTGCTCCTGCTCCACCCTCAATAACTGTTGGTGAGATCCACAATACACACGAATATCCTTTTTCAGTAAACTCGCCAACTGCTTTTTCTAATTTATCATTAGAGAACGAAAGCGAAATATAATCGTTACCTACTAATTTATCTTTAAACAATTGAGAATCATCAATCACTAAAACATTTTGCTCCGTTTTTTCTGATTGGGCCATTTTTATCATAAAGGCTAAAAAGCCCGTTATTAAAAGCGGCGCCAGAATGGTCATGATAATAAAGGTCTTGTTTTTTAATTTCGACTTTATTTCGCGGCCAATTATTAATCTTATTTTTCTCATTTCAATTTTTTTATTTACTCTGTAAAATTACTTTTAGTACCAGCAACTTCGTTGCCCTGGTTTACCTTCATAATAAAAATATCATTCATACTCGGGATTATTTCATTGAATGAATGTATCTCGCAAACCGGCAATACGGCTTGTAGCAATTGACTTGATGTAACGCCATTTAACAATTTAACTGTAACAGAATTAATATCATCTTCGGTATGCTTATCTAAAAACTCAGCGCCTGTCCATAAGGCGTTAGTAAAGCCCATTAAATTACCTTTAAATGTAATTTTGTATGTGTTACTACGATGTGTTTTGCGTATATCTTTTACAGAACCATCCAATATCTTTTCTGATTTATGAATTAAAGCAATGTTATCGCAAAGCTCTTCAACACTGCCCATATTATGAGTAGAAAAAATTACCGTTGCGCCGTTTTTACGCAATTCTAAAATTTCATTCTTTATCATTTGTGCGTTAATGGGGTCAAAGCCACTGAATGGTTCATCTAAGATCAACAGTTCAGGTTCGTGAATAACAGTAACAATAAATTGTACTTTTTGCTGCATCCCTTTACTCAATTCTTCAATTTTCTTTTTCCACCAGCTTTGCATTTCAAACTTTTCGAACCAATAGGTCAATCGTTTTTTTGCTTCAGCTTTGCTTAAACCTTTTAATTGCGCAAGGTATAATACCTGATCGCCAACAGACATTTTTTTGTAAAGGCCGCGTTCTTCCGGTAAATAGCCAATACGTTCAACATGTTTTGGATGTAATTTCTCACCTTTAAAAATAATTTCGCCACTATCGGGCCCCGTAATTTGGTTAATGATACGGATCAACGAAGTTTTACCTGCACCGTTTGGGCCCAATAAACCAAAAACAGACTTTTCTGCAATGTTTAAAGAAACATCGTTTAAAGCAACGTGGTTACTGTATTTTTTTGAAACATTTCTTATCTGAAGAATATCTGCCATTATTTTTTCTGGTAAAATTAAATTGTTTACTCGTCTTTTTCGGTAACACCGCCGCTTACTACAAACTTCATGGTATCACCTGCATCTGCATCTAAAGGCCGTACACTTTTAGCCGGTACAATTATCAATCTGCCGGATAATGAATACGACATTGGCAAATATACCGCTACCTTATCTTTAATATGAAAATCTTTAAGATCCTCTTGTGTAATAAAACCTATTTCTTCTATTTCAGCGGCAGGATTTGTAAGCACCAATACAGGTTTATTGAAACGCTTTTTATTGCCAACAAAAGCGTTTGTAAAATCTTTTATTGGAGAATAAATATGACGGATAAAAGGAGCATGTTCTAATTTATCTTCAACAAAACTAAAGAATTGCTTGAACACAAAAGATGAAGCCAAAAGACCTGCCAAAGAAATAATACCAAGCGTAAAGATCATACCAAGAATGGTATTTAAAATTACGTTATCGGTAAAACCAAAAACAGAGAACAATCCCTCAAAAAAATAAAATAAGCGGGAAAGGATGGCAAGTGTTATGATCAAGGGAATGAATAAGATCAAACCCTGGATAAAATATTTAAGAAACTGTTTCATTTTTATTTAAGCAACAAAGTTATAGTAAAAACGCATTTTAAAATTAATATAGCTAACAAACATTTAACAGGCTGGCCTTATAAACTTATGGTTAAAATATACTAAAAGGCTGTTTTTTTAATATATTTGAGTAAAAATAGCAGTATGCATTTAAACTTTTTAGGCATTTTTATAGCCTCCCTTATTCCGATGGTTATTGGCTTTATATGGTATAATCCAAAAGTATTTGGTACGGCCTGGATGAAAGCCACCGGCATGACACCTGAAAAAGCTAAAAACAGTAACATGGTTGTTACATTTGGTCTTACTTTTCTTTTTTCATTCTTTTTAGCCTTCATTATGCAAATGCTTACCATACATCAGTTTCATGTTGGCGCTATATTATCAACCCAGCCCGATTCTGCAGATCCAAATTCTGAAGCAATGTTAATGCTTAAAAAATTTATGGAATTATTTGGCACAAGTTACCGCACATTTAAACATGGAGCCTTTCACGGTACAATTGCGGGTGTTTTAATTGCTTTACCTATTGTTGCTATAAACGCGTTATTTGAAATGAAGGGTTTTAAATACATTGCCATAAACGCCGGCTATTTTATTGTTTGCATGGCTTTAATGGGTGGTGTTGTTTGCGCCTTTATTTAAACTTTTACTTTATACCATAGTCTAAAACGATAAGGGACTTACATGAAAAAATTACTTTTTATTTTACCTTTTATTTTGTTGCTCTCTTGTAGTGTGCAAAAAAGAAAATATCAAAAAGGGTTTTATGTAAGCAATTTAAAACATAAAAAGCAAGAGCAAAACAAAAGTGTTAGCCATCCAAAAACAGCATCGGGTGATCTAACCTTAAAAGCCAACTCCATTCAATCCGAAGGTACTGAAGTTGAGATAATTTCTGCCTCTGCGGGAAATACTGTTCCTGCTATAATTCCGTCAAATTTCAAACTAATAAATAATAATCCCGATTCGTTATGCGACAAGATCGTTTTAAGAAATGGCGATGAGCAAATGATAAAAGTTTTGGAGATAACGCCTAACGATGTTAAATACAAGAAATGTGATCTGCCCGATGGCCCTATGTATGTTGCAAAGAGAGCCGATGTGTTTATGATAACATACGCCAACGGAACCAAAGAAGTATTTAAATCTGAAAGCACTCCTGCGCAAAACACCAGCAGTACTCAAAAAGATCAAAATTACAGCGGACCAAGAAAAACGCATCCCATGGCTATTTTAGCGCTTGTATTTTGTGTACTTGGTTTTTTTACTTATGGTTTGTTCAGTATCTTTTCTGTGCTCGCAGCAAGATCTGCTGAAAGAAAGATCCGCGCCAACCCAAAGGTTTACGGAGGTGAAATGCTTGCAAAAGTTTCAAGAATAATCAGTACTGTAATTTTAAGTATCATAGCAAGTATAATGTTAATACTAATAATAGCTTTAATACTTAGTTTACTTCTTGCATAAAATATATACATATGAAAAAAATAATAATTCTTATACTGCCACTTTTTATCCTGTTTTCCTGCAGCGTACAAAAAAGAAAATATCAAAAAGGATTTTATGTTAGCTCTTCCAGAGCTAAGACACAGTCTAAAAAAAACACTACCGAACCTGTAGCTGTAAAAAAAGAAAAAACGAAAGAGAAATATACTCCAGTAGTAACTGAACAGGAAACAGAGACTAAGCCGCAGGTAGAAGCTTCTGCGGATTTAAGCTTAAAGCCTCTTAAATTAAAAGAGAAGACTATATTTTCCCTTCAAAAAGATGATCCTTGCGACCTTATTACTTTAAAAAATGGTGAAGAAGTAAGTGTAAAGGTTTTAGAAATAACTTCTATAGAAGTAAAATATAAAAAATGTGATGCCCCCGATGGTCCACTATATGTGGTAAAAAAATCGGATGTATTTATGATAAAATACGCTAATGGCACTAAAGAGGTACTTAAAAGTTCGGAAGAACCAAAAAATTCGCAATCTAACTCATCGTCTAATTCAAACCAAAACAGTAGTAATAATGGCGGCGCAAAAACAACTCATGAGTTGGCCATATTTGCTTTGGTAGCGGGTATTTTGGGATTGGTAGCAGGTTTAGGAAGTATTCCGGCAATTATTTTGGGAAATTCGGCCATTAAAAAAATAAAAGCAGAACCGGATAAATATGACGGTTTAGATCTTGCAAGAATTGGAAAAATACTGGGAATAATTGGTATGGTTATTAAAGCATTTTTTATAATTCTTATTATTGTTTTAGTATTTGCTACGATCTAAAACGCCGATAATTTTTACTCTTTTATAAAGTAATAAATATCATCATCCTGTAAATTATTTTTGCGGTTACTGCTAAAGTAGCCCGCTTTACCACCTTTTAAAATGTAAATGCTATAATCATCAAATTGAGTATTGATAGGGAAACCTGCGTTTTTTGCAGTAAAAAAAGTACCGTCATCTTTATTTGGCTCTGCATAAAAAATATCCAAACCACCTAAACCGGGCCTGGCATCGCTTGCAAAATAAAGCACACCTTCTTCAGAAATATGCGGAAACACTTCATCGCCGGGTGTATTGATCAATAAGCCCATGTTTTTTGGAGCGCTCCAAGCACCATTTATAAATTCGCAAACAAAAATATCTTTACCGCCAATAGAACCTTTCATATCGCTTGAAAAATATAGCTTTAAACCATCTTTGCTAATGCATGGATGTGTGTAATCATACTCGGCACTATTATGTACAAAAGGTGTTGCAACTTCGGGTTTCTCGGCATTAGGGTTAGCACTATAGATCTGGAATTTATAAGAAGAACTTTCTGCCAGTTTATTTAACTCTTTTGCTGCAACCGAACGGCTGTAATACAAACTTGTTTCATCGGCTGTTAAACTCACTTGCGAACAAATACCTTTACTTTGAATTTGCTTTGCATACACAGCATTTTCTGCAAAATTAAGATCATCTTTTTTTGATGATGCAGTAATAGTACTTTTATTATCGTTACCTGTTGCTACAAAAATTCTGCTGGTCTTATTTTTTTCAGTAATATAAATTAGTTTACCGTTTGAAACTACAGGGCAAGACTCGGTTTCATTTGTATTTATTCCCTTAACTTCGGTAACATGTGTTAAAGCCGAATCTGCATAAAATTGCGAAAAATTAGTGTAGGCCATTCCCCATGCTGCTATTGCTTTGTCCGGACTGGTCTTTAAAAAATTGATCATCATTTTAGCATCCTGTGTGCGGTAATTGGCTAATAAACATTTGGCATAATCCAACCTATCCTGATCGGTTACTTTACTGCTTTCAATAACATTTGGCCAATGATCTACCGCTTTATTCTGATCGTTTGTTTTTTTATAACAAATAGCTGCCTGGCGCGAAGCATAATAATCTTTAGGATATGATTTTAAATAGCTCTCGTATATTTTTGCAGCCGCAGTAAAATCCTGCTTAATAAATAATTTATCGGCTTTAATAAGCTTATTATTTATTGGTTGAGATATACAAACTGTCTTAATTCCAAAAACAAGAAGTGTTATAAAAATTATTTTTTTGATCATAATTATATTTAATTCTTAATACAAACAAAAGTAACCAATTGTTTTGTGCCCTTAATTATTAATTGAGCATTAAATTATTAAAAAAGGTATTATTTTATGGAAAAAGATCAAGCCCTGCATCTCCATTAAAAAGATAAAAAAATGACTCTCTCATCATTAGCCGTAAAGGCCCTAATAGGTTTTAGCTTAGGCTTAAACGCAAATACATCACCCAACCAGTTACCGGGCGATTCGGTAAAGATAAAAAAGACCAATTGTGAACTAAAAACTACTAAAACCAAAGCTGTAAATAAGCAAGAAAACACCAAAACACAGGCTAATAATGCCTCTTCAAAAAGTGTAAAAGAGCTTGATTCTTGCGGAAAATGCGGGAAAGGTTAAGCCAGTCGAAATACCTACAATTATTTGTTTATGGAATTTGATCCGGCCCTGCATCTCAATATAAAGAACAAAAATTCAAATTATGAAAATATCAACCTTAGCTCTTGGAGTCCTGATAAGTTTTAGTGTAAATGCTTTTGCACAGGAAAAACCAAAAACCGAACCCAAAACAAAACATACAAAAACAACTAAATCAAAAGTAAAATGTGTAAAACCAAAACAAGAATTGAGCACAACTGATCCTGATATTTTAGTTGAACCAAAAAAACAACGTGTTTGCGAAGCTTGTGGAAGAGGATAAAACTTCGATTTAAGATATATGATTTAGGATTTATGACTTATTAAAAAAACGTAATACTATGAAACTTTCAACATTAACAATAGGAGCGCTTATTATTTTTAGCACGAACGCTGTTGCTCAAACTACTAAAACGAAGGGAGATGATAAATCCAAAACAAAAACTACAACTACTAAAGAAAATAAAACTTCAAAAGCAAAACAGGATTCTGTAAAAACAACTAAAACCAAAAACAGACCTATAACTGCGGATTACTGTCCGCCTTGTGGAATGGGATAAAGAGTCGTTAGTCGGAAGTCGTTAGATGTTAGTCTTAGCTCGGACTAAAGACTGTTGACTAATATCTAACGACTAATTTGTAAATTTGAATATGAATCCCTGGGTTGGTATATCTTTAATGCCCGAAGCCGATTTTATTGAGGCTGCCCTTCCTTTATTTCAAACCGGAGAAGTGGATGTGATTGAATGGTCGTTTGATACCATACCTGTAAAAGCAAAAGAACCCGAATGGCTTAAATTGCTTTTAAAAGAGTTTTCACAAAACGGAAGGTTAATTGGCCATGGTGTACGTTATTCACTTTTAAAAGCCAATTGGGACAGCAACCAGGATAAATGGTTAAAACAGTTAGCCACCGAAATAAAAAAATACAATTACAGGCATGTTACCGAGCATTTTGCTTTTATGACATCTGACGATTTTCATAAAGGTACTCCCCTGCCCGTGCCCTTTAATAAAACAACTTTAGCTATTGGACAAGATCGTTTAAAACGCTTGCAAAATGTATCGCAATTACCTATTGGCATAGAAAATTTAGCTTTTGCCTTTAGCAATGCGCAAATAAAAGAGCAAGGTGAATTTCTTAGAAAATTAATTGAGCCTGTAAATGGTTTTTTGATTTTAGACCTTCATAATATTTACTGTCAATCTCACAACTTTAAAGTTGATGCCGTAAAACTTGTTAAGTCATACCCATTAGATAAAGTAAAAGAGATCCATATTTCCGGTGGAAGCTGGGCCACAGTAAAAAGCAGCAAAAATAAAGTAAGAAGAGATACGCATGATGAAGCAGTGCCTAAAGAAGTATTTGAATTATTAAAAAAGGCATTACCGCTTTGTAAAAATGTGGAATATGTAATTTTTGAACGCCTTGGCAATACCATAAAAACACAAAAAGATAAGTTACAATTTGCAAAAGATTTCAGGCAGGTAAAAAAAATAGTTTCTTCTCAGAGAAAAAAAGAAGAGAGTCCCGCTCAAAAAATTACAAAAACAAAGATCGCTCACAAAGTGCCTTTAAAACCTTTAGAGGATAATAAACTCCGCCAACAACAACAATTTATTACCGAAACGCTTTTGGTAAATAAAGATGTTAGCAAAACAAAAGAGCTTCTTAAAAATAAAAAATTAAATAACTGGCAACCTGAACTGTGGGCTGATTATATGGTGGAAACGGGAATGCTGCTGGTTAAGAAGTGGAATTAATTACTGATAAAAGACAAATGATGAATGATATAAGACTTAGCAAATCATAAGTCTTATATCATAAATCTTAAATCACTTTTAAAACGCTGCTCTTACTTTACGCATCTTCTTCTCCGTATCCACAGTTCTGTTTTTTGGATACTTTATGGTGTAAGTATAAATTATTTTTTGTGATTCGCCCGGTGGAATTAAGAATTTCCAGCTTACTTTTCCGTCATCAGCATTTATTTGTCCTTTTGATGCCTCGGTAACTTCTACAACTATCTCGTTACTTTGCGAGATTGGTTTTTGGTCTTCAAGATCAATATTGATAGCGCTCTTCCGGTTATTTTTAATTACCATTTCGTATGAGTAGGTCATCTTGCGATTATTGCCCATTACTTTTTCGTTATTAAAATCTTTAATTTTTGTGCGGGTAACAATTACTTTGCTATCGCGACCAAACGAAAGATCCAATGTATCATTCACACTGCGCGGGTTAACATAAGATTGGCCAACAAAGGTGCCACCAAAATAAACATTTGCCGGACCTTCAATCAAATCAAGATCTTCCCAACCTGTTATGCGCGCTAACAAGTAAGCATCTTTTTCTATCTTAGGTAACGAATAATGTTTGAAAGTTGCATCTAAGCTGTAAGTAGTGACTTCAACAATATAAGGCTTGGCATCAGAAGGAATTGAATATGGTTTTTTAATTTCAAACTCAGCACTTAATTCAGATACCTGCACTTCTTCATAAACAATTTTTTTAGTGTTAGCGGCTTCTTCGCGTTTTGTTTTTACCTGGTACTCATTCCACGATTTTAATTCTACTTCGTTTAATTGTTGTTTAGCACCAAATTGATTCTCTAAATTACCATCATTAATTTGTGATTTTTGATAATAATTTTTATTGGAGTTGCTTAAGTAACCATTTGTTTGGCCATATATATCTGAACTAAAATTTAAGAACCATGGCATAACTGTTGGCTTTGAAGCGTTACGTGTAGGATCGGAAGTAGATAACTTTAATTTTACATCGGCCCAGCTAATACCGGTATTATTAAAAGCGCGAGCGCGGTACACCAAAGTAATTGGCTTGCCAATATCTTCTGCTTTTAGCTCATAGTATGGCGCCCAGCCTGCATCAGAAACAACATATTTAAGATCAACGTTGGCAGCCACTTTATTATCAGATTGCAATAAAATAATTATTTCTCCCGTAGGTTTATTTTCGCTGATGTTCAATTCATTTAACTCATTTTGTAAACGGTTAGTTACCGCATACATTTCATTTATTTTTGTATCCAGTTTTAAGATCTCGGTATTAATTTCTTTTATGCGTGAGCGATAAAAATCTGCTGCCAATTTTAATTCAGCTATAGAAACACCTTTCTCTTGGCCGCCAATGCTATTATTCTTTGCCAATAATTCTTTTTCTTTATCATAAGCCTCTTTATCATAAATAACCTGCTGTGTTTTGTATTGATTTGTTTTCAGCGAATCTTTTAACTGCTTTATTTTTACGCTTTCGGCATTAAGGCTTAAGAAATTTAATTTTTCAGAAATGCTTAATACATTAACACCTTCGCCAACATTAACCTGTATACTTTTTGGAATTAATTTGGATGAAAGATTAGTAAATACAACCTGTGTGATACCGGCATTTAAATTAACCGTTTTTTGCTGGTTAACTTCTGCTCCATCCAAATAAAGCGTTACGGCTTTAACAGGGGTTTCAATACGTTGCTCGGGATTTTGGGTTTGTGCAGTTCCTAAAAAAGGAAATGCGATAATGCAAAATAATATCTTCTTCATGTGGGATAATTTATATATCTAAATTAGTTTAAATAATTTAGTATACAGATGAAGAAAGTGATCACATTCCATAAAAAATGTGAAGGGGATAAGTAATTTAAAACAAGGTGTCACTTCGAGCGGAGTCGAGAAGCACATACGTGTCTGGACTCTGCTCGACATGACAGGAAAAAATAAATAAGTTTTAACTCTTTATCGTTTCGATCGTTTCAACAAATTTTGATCTCTTCACTTCAAGGTTTTTGCTGAAGTTTAAAATGTTATCAATAACATTTTTTGAAGGTTCTGCAAATTCAGGCAATTGATCCTCATGATCGCTTGCGGTTTTAATGGCAGTTTCATTAAGGTTGGAAGTAAATGTTCTTGTCATAGGCAACAATTAGTGTTTTGTGTTTTTTAGTTAAAAGAGCTTGTGTTATAGTAATAACGTACAAGTATTTATTTTATTGTGTGCACCCAACCAAAATTTAAAGGCCTTTAAGGACAAGGCTTTTAGAGGTTATATAAAAATAAACCCAATAAAAACAATATATGCAGGGGGTGTAAAAACCAAAAACCCACAACTTGTGTGGGTTTCGGCTCTCAAAAAACTAAAAACCATGGCGTGATTCTTAGTTGCCCTAAAACGAACTCGTCGTTTGGGGAGTTTTATTAAAACAGCTTATTTTTTAGCGTCTAATTTATCTTTTAAGTCAGATAGTGCAGAGATATCACCTAAAGTGGTTTTCTCCTGGCTATCTTTTACTTTTTTCACAGCTTTTTTGCTTTCGTCAAAGTCAGCTTTTTTAGCAGCTTTGTCTGCTTTTCTTGCTTCGTCTTTCACTTCTTCGTGTAAACGTGCATGAGAAACAACAATACGCTTAGCATCTTTGCTGAATTCAATTACTTTGAAATCTGCAACTTCTTCAGCTTTTAAAGAAGTACCATCAACTTTATTTAAGTGACGAGCAGGACAGAATCCTTCAACACCATAAGTTAAGCCAATAGTAGCGCCTTTATCATTTACGTTTAATACAGTTCCACTGTGAACTGAATCAATAGTAAATACAGTTTCAAATACATCCCATGGATTTTCTTCTAATTGTTTGTGGCCTAAAGATAAACGACGGTTCTCACCATCAATTTCCAATACTGCTACATCCATTTTATCACCTACTTTGCAGAATTCGCTAGGGTGTTTAATTTTTTTGCTCCAAGAAAGATCTGAGATGTGAACTAAACCATCAACACCTTCTTCTAACTCAACAAAGATACCGAAGTTAGTGAAGTTACGCACTGTACCGGTATGTTTAGAACCTTTAGAATACTTATCAACAATAACGTTCCAAGGATCAGGCGTTAATTGTTTCATACCTAAGCTCATTTTGCGCTCTTCGCGATCTAAGGTTAAAACAACTGCTTCGATCTCTTGACCGATTTTTACGAACTCTTGTGCAGAGCGTAAGTGTTGGCTCCAGCTCATTTCACTTACGTGAACTAAACCTTCAACACCTTGAGCGATCTCGATAAATGCACCGTAATCGTTAATAACAACTACTTTACCTTTTACTTTATCACCAACTTTAAGGTCAGCGTTAAGCGCTTCCCAAGGATGAGGCGTTAATTGTTTTAAGCCTAAAGCAATACGTTTTTTATCATCATCAAATTCAAGAATTACAACCTGAATTTTCTCATCTAATTTAACAATCTCTTCAGGGTGGTTAATACGGCCCCAAGATAGATCTGTAATGTGAATTAAACCATCAACACCACCAAGATCAATGAACACACCATAAGAAGTAATGTTTTTTACAGTTCCTTCTAATACTTGTCCTTTTTCTAATTTAGAGATGATATCACGTTTTTGTGTTTCAATTTCAGCTTCAATTAAAGCTTTGTGAGACACTACTACATTTTTAAATTCGTTGTTGATTTTTACAACTTTAAATTCCATTGTTTTACCAACGTACACATCGTAATCACGAATTGGTTTAACATCAATTTGTGAACCCGGTAAAAATGCTTCAATGCCAAATACATCAACAATTAAACCTCCTTTAGTACGGCATTTAACAAAGCCTTTAATGATCTCATCACTAGTAAGAGCTTCGTTAACACGATCCCAGCTTTTGTTAGCACGAGCTTTTTTATGTGATAATACTAACTGACCATTAGTATCTTCAGTTGACTCAATAAATACTTCAATTTTGTCGCCTAATTTTAAATCAGGATTGTAACGGAACTCTGAAAGAGCAACAACACCATCTGATTTATAACCAATATTTACAACTACTTCGCGGTTGTTTTTTGCTACTACAGTACCTTCAATAATTTGTGCATCTGTAATTGTGCTTAACGCTTTACCATACAAATCATCCAGCTTTGTTTTTTCATCAGCTGTATAATTGTCTTGTTTTTTACCAATCGAACTCCAATCGAAATCCGCATTTCCTGTCATGGTTTTTTCTGCCATTTTTATTTTACTTGTATCAAACCAAAAAGGCGTGGTTTGAGGGGTTATACATAAATTTATTTAAACGTTTGCCTTATAAAACGGACTACAAATATAATGAAAACAAAGCCCGGATATGGTATAATTAACACATTTTAATTAACTGAATATCAATAGTTTGAAATATTTAACAGAAACAAAATTGTTCATAATTTTGTTGAAGGAACGGTTAATAACCCAAAGCCAAAACCGTAATGATTTCATTATGTGTAAATTGGCTTTAAAATGCTGTTAGTAGCCAATTTTGGCTTTAACAAATTGTAAATTCTTGCTTTTTTGCCAGACCTGCCAGGTTTATAGTAAACATAGTTTTAAACCCGGCAGGTCTTGCAGGTATTTTAACTACTTTTACGCCCTCTAATAAAAAACAACATGACCGAAGAAACTAAAAAACAACTTATGCAATACGTTCATAAAATTGCAGCGCATTATCAAATACCAAATGCCGAATTGGTTTCTTTTAAAAAGCGAAATGTATTATTAGAATTATTGAATTCAAAAGATGAGAATGCTTTTAATTTAGTGAACGATGTAATTGAAGCAGAAGTAAAATTAGATCGCATACAAAACGATAAAGAAAAGCAAAGTAAAAAACCGGAGCATTGGAATGCAGAAGTTTTTACAACACAAAAAGCAAAAGAAAAAGCAGAAGAGAAGTTGAAAAAATTTTTAGAGGAGAATAAAATAAATTAATCGTTCGCATTCTCAAACGAATGATCTCTCCAAAACTGTTTTGCATAATCTAAAAAAACAGGCGCATTTTTAAAATCATTGGCATTCTCATAACAACCCCAATCTCTGAACATTGTTTTTTCCATTTCTTCTTTTGAGATCTTAGTCAGATCAATTTCTCTTGTGTCGGCAAATAAAGAATCGGGAATATCGGGAATTATAAATACCATTTTTCCACGTAAGGCATATTTTGTTTTGCCTTCGCGCATAATAAGTTTCATGGTAGCAGGGCTCACATCACTTCTACAGGAAAGCTTATACATAATAAGCACTTCCTTAAGGCTATCGTTATCAAGATCTGTAACATTGTAATTAATAAACTCACAAGTAATATCAAAAATGCATTTCTTTTCAGAGTCATACATATCCCAAACTATTGTGGGTTTACCCGGATCTTTTAAATTGATCAATCGCGCAAATAGCTCCATGGTATTTTCTGTTTCACCAATTTCTTTATTATTTGTGCTTAAAGAGCTTGTTGAAAGCACCAGAATATTATTACCGGTTTTATCATACCATTTATAAGCAGCGTAAAAGCTATTGCCTTTAAAAAAAATGTTTGCAGGAACTTCACTTTGCGTGATTGAAAAAGGAATGGTAGAATCTTTTTTTTTAATAACAGAAGCCACACTTTCTTGCGTGACCAAAGTGTCTTTTTGCTTTACACTTTCATCTGCAACTTTAGAATTGTTGCTGCATGATAAAGCAAAAAATAAAAAAATAAATGATATGAATTTAATGAAGCGCATTTGTTATCACTAAAGATAACAAAAATCAGAAATTATTTACTAAACAAACTATCTACAAACTCTGGCGCATTAAATACCTGCAGGTCCGTCATCTTTTCTCCTACCCCAATATATTTTACAGGAATTTTAAATTCGTCGGATATACCAATAACCACACCGCCTTTAGCTGTGCCATCTAATTTTGTAACCGCCAAAGCTGTAACATCTGTTGCTGCTGTAAATTGTTTGCATTGCTCTACAGCATTTTGTCCGGTGCTGCCATCTAAAACTAAAAGTACTTCGTGAGGTGCATCAGGCAATACTTTTTTCATTACGTTTTTTATTTTAGTGAGCTCATTCATTAAGTTCACTTTATTATGTAAACGTCCCGCTGTATCAATAATAACAACATCCGCATCTTTTGCTTTAGCACTGCTTAAAGTATCAAAAGCTACACTTGCAGGATCGGCACCCATACCCTGGCTCACAATTGGCACACCAACACGTTCACTCCAGATAGTTAATTGATCAACTGCCGCTGCACGAAACGTATCGGCTGCACCAAGTATAACCGACTTACCTGCTTGTTTGTATTGATAAGCAATTTTACCTATTGATGTTGTTTTACCAACACCATTTACACCCACCACCATTATTACATGTGGTTTGTTTTTTAATGGTTCAGAAAAATTAGACGAATCGTGGTTCTTGCTGTTCTCCGCCAATAAACCCGAGATCTCTTCTTTTAATAAAGTATTTAAAGCATCGGCGCCAACGTACTTATCTTTTTTTACACGCTCCTCAATACGCTTAATTATTTTTACAGTAGTGCTTACACCTACATCGCCTGTTATCAATACTTCTTCCAGGTTATCCAACACATCTGCGTCAACAGTGCTTTTACCGGCAAGGGCTTTGGTAATTTTACCAAAAAAACTTTCTTTGGTTTTTGTTAAACCGGCGTCTAAGCTTTCTTTATTTTCTTTGGTAAATAGTTTCGAGAAAAAACCCATTTCAATTTAAAATTTAGGAGTTATGAATTTAGATTTTTTATTTGGAATATCCTTAAACAAAAAATTCTTTCCGGGTTAAAGGAAAGAATTTCTTTTAAGGACTAAATATAATGTGTGTTAACTTTTATTTTTTTAAGAAATCAGCAACGTGATCGTTGTGAACGATTTCTTCTTTAAAGCTATAAGCACCGGTTTTAGGTGATTTAACCATTTTAATTACTTTGGTAAAATCTTTACCTTTTCCTGTTTTTAACGTTGCAACTACTTTCTTTGCCATGTTTTCTTATACTTAAAAATTATTTAATCTCTTTATGAACAGTCATTTTTTTCAGTACCGGATTGTATTTTTTTAATTCAATACGCTCTGTAGTGTTTTTTTTGTTCTTTGTAGTAATGTAACGAGAAGTTCCGGGTTTACCGCTTTCTTTGTGCTCAGTACACTCTAATATTACTTGTATTCTATTACCTTTCTTAGCCATTGCTTTACTTTTTTAAAATTATGCTGCTAAAATGCCATTTGCTTTGGCCTCTTTTAAACAAGCGCTAATACCTTTTTTATTAATATTTTTTAATGCTGAAGTAGAAACACGTAATGTAATCCACTCTCCTGTTTCAGGAACAAAAAAACGTTTGCGTTTTAAATTTACTTTAAACTGGCGTTTAGATTTAACATTCGAAAACGATACATGGTTTCCACCCATCGCTTTTTTTCCGGTTAATTGACAAATACGTGACATGATATATTCTTTAAATTCTAATTAATTTCCCCTTAAAAAGGGACGCAAATATACAACAAGAATATTAATTCACCAAACTAAAAACCTAATTATTTAAAAATAAGGCTTTTTTGGACGATTTTTTAGACAAAATGTCCAATTTTTAATTGTTAGGTCGAATTTTATACAGTTTATCCTTACCAATTCGTTCAAAATTGTTTTCATGAAAAGTCACTTTTGGGGCCATTAAACCATTCTTAAAGTATAGCTCAGGGTTCTCAAAAATAAAGATCTCATCATACATTTCCTGCTTTATAAAATCATTTAATAAGGCCGAACCACCTTCCACCAAAACGCTCTGGATCTTTGATTCATAAAGTTTTGCTGAGATCTGCTCCAATACATTCTTACTAAAATCTATCTTTATAAATTCAATATTATCCTTTATTTCGTTCTTAAGTGCATTAAACACAAGGGTTTTGGCATCTTTATTATAGATATTGAATGTTTGCAGTACTTCCAGGCTTTTATCTATAAAAATACGAACAGGGTTTTTACCTTCTACCAGGCGGGTGGTAAGGCTTGGATCGTCAGCCAACACTGTATTCTTACCCACCATAATACCCATTTCATCTGCCCTCATTTGGTGCACCAATTTCTGAGCTTCTTCTCCTGTAATTTTATTATCTGCTTTGTTGGCAGGCAAAGGCATGCGGCTAATAAAGCCATCGGCTGTTTGTGCCCATTTTAAAATGTAAAAAGGGCGTTTTTTTCTGTAAAAAGTAAAAAAGCGTTTATTTAATTCCCTTTGTTCTTTGCGCAATACATTCATTATTACTTCCACTCCTGCTTCACTTAGTTTTGCAATGCTTTTGCCAGCCACCAAAGGGTTAGGATCAAAATCGGCCAATACTATCTTTTTAAAACCTTTTGCTAAAACAAGATCCACGCAAGGTGGTGTTTTACCATGATGTGAGCAGGGTTCCAGTGTTACATAAATAGTGCAGTCTGCTACATTAATATTCTTATCTAAATTATTGATGGCGTTTACCTCTGCATGCGCCTCACCATATTTTTGGTGATAACCTTCGGCCACTACCTTACCATTATGTACAATAACACAGCCTACCATTGGGTTTGGCTCTACCTTATATTTGCCTTTTTTGGCAAGATCAAGGGCAATTTGCATATAATGTTCGTGATTCATAATTGATACTGTAAAATTACGTTCATTTTCTTAAATTTGTATCCTTAAAAATAAAGTACCATGTTTGATAATTTACAGGACAAGCTAGACCGCGCTTTAAAAAATTTAAAGGGCCAGGGGAAGATCACCGAAATTAACGTTGCAGAAACCATGAAAGAAGTGCGTAAAGCACTATTGGATGCCGATGTTAACTATAAAGTTGCAAAATCGTTTACCGATAACGTTAAAGAAAAAGCCTTAGGACAAAATGTTTTAACAGCAGTTTCTCCCGGACAACTACTTGTAAAAATCACGCATGATGAATTGGCTACCTTAATGGGTGGCACTAAAGAAGATATTTATTTAGGAGGCAATCCTACTATTATTTTAATGAGCGGTCTACAAGGTTCTGGTAAAACAACCTTTACCGGTAAGCTTGCCAACTATTTAAAAACAAAAAAAGGTAAAAAACCTTTAATGGTAGCTTGCGACGTTTACCGTCCGGCCGCTATTGATCAATTGCATGTATTAGGAGAGCAATTGGATGTTGAAGTGTTCAGCAATCGCGAAGAAAAAAATCCAATTAAGATTGCAGAGGCTGCTTTAAAACAAGCTAAAGAAAATGGTAACAGCGTGGTATTAATAGATACAGCGGGTCGTTTAGCGGTTGATGAGCAAATGATGAACGAGATCTCTGATCTTAAAAAATCCATTAAGCCAAACGAAATTTTATTTGTAGTAGATAGTATGACCGGCCAGGATGCCGTTAATACTGCAAAAGCATTTAACGATAGATTAGATTTTGACGGTGTTATCTTAACCAAATTAGATGGTGATACCCGTGGCGGTGCAGCTTTATCAATTAAGAGCGTTGTAAATAAACCTATTAAATTTATTGGTACCGGCGAAAAGATGGATGCACTGGATGTGTTCTATCCTGAACGTATGGCCGATAGGATCTTAGGCATGGGCGACGTTGTAACTTTAGTTGAACGTGCGCAAGAACAATTTGATGAAGAAGAAGCAAGAAAATTAAGCAAGAAAATTGCTACCAATAAATTTGATTTTAATGACTTTTTAGGTCAGCTGCACCAGATCAAAAAAATGGGTAACATTAAAGATCTTGTTGGTATGATACCCGGTGTTGGTAAAGCGGTGAAGGATATGGATATTGATGATAATGCGTTTAAAGGCATTGAAGCCATTATTTTTAGTATGACACCTGAAGAGCGCAGCAAACCTGAGTTACTAAATGGTTCGCGTAGACAACGAGTTGCAAAAGGCAGCGGACAAGGCATACAGGAAGTAAACAAATTATTAAAACAGTTTGAAGACACCCGCAAAATGATGCGCATGATGAACGATAAAAATGCCATGAGCAAATTAATGCGCAATATGCCAAAGGGAATGCCTAAGATGTAATTGAAGGTTAGAAAGTTTGGAAAGTCAAAAGTTCAACTTTCAAAACCTTCAAACTTTTAAACTTTCAAACCTAATTTATGCAGTTAATAGACGGAAAAAAAATATTACTTATACTTCTATTATTAGTTTGCTGCTTTGCAAATTCAACCTGCAAAAAAATTACTAAATATCCGGTAAATATGGCTGGAGTTTGGATTTCCGGCTCAAGATGCCAAATGTCGATCGAGATTACAAAAGGTGGCTATGGTATTTATAAAAGTAACTCTCCTGACAAAGGCTGCGGATCATCGCCTGTTAAAGGAAAAGTAAAGTTTACAGGATCTCATTTATATATTGGCCTTGTAAAATTTAAGTTTATTGCAAAGCCGGAAATTGTAAATTCTGGTGATTCTGTTTTTTCTGGAACCTATTATCACGAACTTAATAGAAAAAGCAAATTACTGGCCACAATGACTCTGCAAAATTCAAAATTATATACTGGAGAAATCATAACATATAGTAAAATAACAGAGTTGTAATGAAATTAATAGACGGAAAAAAAATATCACTCGAGTTACAGGAAGACATTGCTTTAGAAGTATCGCAAATGATGGCTTCGGGCTTAAAACAACCACATCTGGCAGCTATACTTGTTGGTAACGATGGTGGCAGCGAAACTTACGTGGCTAGTAAAATAAAAGCCTGCGAGCGTGTTGGTTTTAAATCAACCTTATTGCGTTTTCCTGACTATGTAACCGAAGAAAAATTGTTACAGGCTGTTTACGATCTTAATAACAATAACGATGTAGATGGTTTTATTGTTCAGCTTCCACTACCCCGTCATATTAACGAGCATAAAATAATAGAAGCCATTAAACCAAGTAAAGATGTAGATGGCTTTCACCCCATCAACGTAGGGCGAATGGTTTTAAATTTACCGTGTTATGTAAGCGCAACGCCTTATGGTATTGTGCATTTATTATCAGCATATAATATTGAAACAAGCGGTAAAAACTGTGTGGTTATTGGCCGGAGTCATATTGTTGGCTCACCAATGAGTATTCTTCTTGCAAAAAATACGGCCTTAGGAAATTGCACCGTTACACTTTGCCATAGCAAAACAAAAGACCTTATCTCACATACCTTAAAAGCCGATATTATTATTTGCGCTTTGGGAAGCCCTGAATTTTTACGCGCCAATATGGTAAAAGAAGGAGCCATTGTTATTGACGTTGGTACAACACGCGTAGCAAGCACCGAAACAAAAAGCGGTTTTAAATTAAAAGGCGATGTGCTGTTTGATGAAGTAGCACCTAAATGCAGTTATATAACTCCTGTGCCCGGCGGTGTTGGCCCAATGACCATTGCTTCTTTAATAAAGAATACGTTACTTGCAGCGAAGAAAGAGATCTATAAGTAGATTAAGGATTAATGACGCAGGACTAAAGACAGTTCCGTCATACATCACTCATCCTTTATCGTAAATCATTTTTTTGTACCTTTAATATGTTCCATCACATTTAAAACGTGAAATCATGAAACATATTTTTACATTTTTCTTACTGTTATTAATTTTAATATCCCCGACTTTTTTTATAGCCCAGCCGTTATATTTAAAAAAAATAAATCCTCCTGTGTCTGACAATATGATGCATTCTCATTTTGTTCTTCCACAACCGGATAACAGCATTCTTGATTTTGGTGTTCTTTCTTCTAAAGGGATCATTTCTAAAATAGATTCTACTGGTAGTATAAAATGGACAAGGTCATATCTCTTCGATTCTAACCCTAATTTTAAATCCATTTTTATTGATGCCACTAATTCTTATGATTCATCTTATGCAACCGTGGGAATAGCAGCAAAAAATTCTCCCTATACTGATGCTTATTGCATGAAGTTAAAAGCAAACGGCGATACATTATGGTGCCGTAAGCTCACCAATAATAATTTAGTATCCATAATACCATATTCTATAAATCAAACTCTTGATTCAGGTTTTGTGATCTGTGGGCGAACTACTTCAACATCTGTTAAAGCCTTTGTGGCAAAATTAACAAAAACCGGAACTTTAACATGGTTCAAAAACATTAGCCCTTCGAATTTTTTTAGCATTGCATATACAATTAAACAAACGGCAGACTCGGGATATATTTTTAACGGGCGGACCGGATCAGGATTAGATGCCTACTCTAGTATTACAAAGCTTGACAAAAATGGCAATTTTAGCTGGCAAAAAATGTACAATCACCCTCCAACATTGGGTAATGGAGAAGACTATACCGGGCTTGATGTTATTGTTGAAGCCGATGGTTATTTATGTCTCAATACTCTTTATTATAATTCTTCATTAATGAAGACAGATCTTTCCGGTAATATATTATGGACAAAAAGATATAACACACCATTCAATTTCAGTTCAATTTACCAAAGGCCTGCCAGCTTGAAGAAAATTGCAGGAAATAAACGACTGGTAACATTTAAAGATGAAGATTCAGAGGGCTGGAGTTTTGTCTGCGATTCGCTTGGTGCATTTCAATGGGGGTGTGAAACATTTATCACAGGCATTGATATGGCACAGTTAAAAAACAAGAATTTTATAATGGTAGGAAATCCTTCAAATATTATTTTTAAAACGTCGTCCCCATTGTACGTTGCTTACGGGCAATTAGGTGTAATTGTAACAGATTCGTTAGGCACAGGAAATACCAGCTGTTATCAACCTTATAATATTAGTGCAACTTTACCAGTTATGGGTACCGGAACGCTTACTTCAACATTAACTAATGCAGGAACCTTATCCTCTATTCAACCAACAATTAGTATTATTAACTTAACTGACAGTATTGGTTGTCTGATAATGCCTGTTGGCATTGAGGAAAATGAATATGCTTCAACTTATATATACCCCAACCCAACTGAAGGAAAACTTACAATACAATCCGAAGCTTTAAAAGGAAAATCTGTTACATTTAAATTATACGATGTAACAGGAAAAACTTTATTGATACAAGAAATTAAGTTTGAAGAAAATGAAGAAAGTATTGATCTCACTAAATTTGATCCTTCAGTTTATTTTTACAGTATCTTCTCTAATGGGAATCGACTAAAAAATGGAAAATTTATAATAGCAAAATAATAAAAACTAAAAATTAAGCGCCATTTGCCATTTTACCTCTTCCATTTTACGTTTAGTATTACCGCTCATAATTTAATTCTCATTTCCATTTAGTTATTCCTTAACTTTAATGTATTGATCTATGTTAAAGAAAATATTGCCATTGCGCTCGATTCTATTAAAGCCAATCGTTTACGCGCTTTAATTACCATGCTTATTATTGCCATTGGTATCACTGCTTTAGTTGGTATTCTTTCTGCTATTGATGCCATTAAAAATGGTATCAACAACAACTTTACAAGCATGGGTGCCAATACCTTTACTATTCGTAATGCCGATATCAATATCCGTGTTGGGCGCAAAGGCCGTAAAGCAAAAACATTTGATAATATTAAATATAAAGAGGCATTGCGTTTTAAAAACGAATTTAATTTTCCGGTTATAACATCTGTATCAACAATGGCAAGCATGGCTTCGCGTGTGCGTTATGAGAATAAAAAAACAAATCCTAACATACAGGTTTTTGGAAGTGATGAAAATTATATTCTTACCGCAGGTTATGATCTTGAACAGGGAAGAAATTTTAACGCTTACGAAGTAAACAGCGGCGCCGCCATTGTAATAATTGGCAAGGATATTGAAAAAGCCCTGTTTGGTGAGAATCAAAGTGCATTAGATAAAATAATTAAAATAGGCGCATCGCGTTACAAAGTAGTTGGTATTTTAAAAAGTAAAGGTAACAGCGCGGGCTTTGGTGGTGATAAACTGTGCATTATTCCACTCACAAATGCCAGGCAATATTTTGGTGGGCAAGACATGAGCTTTACCATAAATGTTTTAACCAAAAGCAGCTCAATGTTGGATAATATTTTAAATGAAGCCAAAGCAACTTTTCGCAGAATCAGAAAAATTCCAACAACCAGCGTAGATAATTTTGACATTGTAAAATCAGATAACCTTGCTTCTATTTTAATTAAAGATCTTAAAACGGTTACATTGGGCGCAACCATTATTGGCCTTATAACCTTGCTTGGTGCTGCTATTGGATTAATGAATATTATGCTGGTAAGTGTTACCGAGCGTACCCGCGAAATTGGTGTTAGAAAAGCTTTAGGTGCAACGCAACAGGCAATAAAATATCAATTCTTAATTGAAAGTGTTGTTATTTGTGTAATGGGTGGTTTAATAGGCATCTTATTCGGGATAATAATTGGTAACGTTATTAGTTTTGCCTTAGATACCGGATTCTTTATTCCCTGGTTCTGGATAATTACCGGTGTAATAATTTGCATAGTTGTAGGCTTATTAAGTGGCTACATGCCTGCCAAACGTGCCTCACAACTAGACCCGATCGAAAGTTTACGTTTCGAATAAATTTCGGAGGGAATTTCCTATATTTAGTAGCTTAAATGAAAAGGAAATACCTTATCCTATATCTATTCTTATCGCTATTTATAGTTTTAAAAAGCGAACGATTGGATAGTTTATACAAGTCATGGTTAGATAGATCAAGACCTGATTCATTAAGGGTTGTGACTTTATATTATCTTTCGTTTGATTACCTTCAAATAAATCTCGATTCAGCAGAAAAGCTGGCAAAAACAGGTGCTGAACTTTCTTTTAAATTAAATAAACCGTCATTACATGCTAATTTCTTATTGACCATTGGTGGCGCTAATTTTTATCGTGGCAATTACTCAAAGGCGCTTGATTATTTTTATTCAGCCGAAAAAATATTTACCGATCTAAACAGGCCCGAAGGTTTGAGCGGCGCAATGACCAATATTGCCAATGTATTTTACGCAAATAAAGATTATAAAAAAGCAATTGAATATTATTTAAAAGCCTTGAGCATTTTGGATAAAAAGAAAAACTCAAATAAAGTTGCGGCCATTTATTTGAATTTAGGCGCCTCTTACTCCGATAATGGTCAGCCAAAACAGGCGTTGAACTATTTTACCCTTGCTATCGAACAACGAAAATTAATGAACGATAGTTTGGGAATGGCTAACACACAAACACAATTAATTACTTTTTATTTAAATCAAAATAATACAGCTGCTGCCGAGCCGCTTTTAAACAGTACCTACACTATTTTAAACAGGTATAATGATGCTTATGGTCTAATGTTCTTTCACCTTTATAAGGCTTCGTATTTCTTAAAAACTTCCGAACCAAAAGAAGCTGTTGTTAATTACAGGAAATCACTTGCCTACGCTGAGCAATTAAACTTTGCCGAACCAAAAAAAGATGCCTATTTAGGTTTGTATGAAGCTTACCGTAATTTAAAAATGCCCGACAGTGCTCTTGTTAATCATATCCGTTACACAAAATGGAAAGATTCGTTACAAAACCAAAACACCTCAAATGAAATTACACGTCAGCAATTAAATTTTGAATACGAAAAACAAAAAGCCATTGATGAAAAAGAAAGTGAAAACAAATTGGCCCTGGCCAAAGAAAAAGAACAAAAACAAAAAGTAATAACCTATTTTACTGTTGCCGGACTGGTGTTATTATTATTAGTTATTCTTTTTATCATTAACCGTTTACGTATTACCAATAAACAAAAACTCATTATCCAGGAACAAAAACATTTAGTAGACGAAAAACAAAAAGAGATATTTGACTCTTTGCAATATGCCAAACAAATTCAAAAAACCTTATTAGCAAATCATAAACTGGTTAACGAAACCCTGCCCGATAGTTTTGTTGTTTTTAAACCAAAAGATATTGTTAGCGGCGATTTTTATTGGGCAACAAAAAAAGAAGATCGTTTTTACATTGCCGTTTGTGATAGCACGGGCCATGGTGTGCCCGGCGCTTTTATGAGCTTACTGAACATTAATTTTTTAAACGAGGCTATTAACGAAAAGAATATTCAAAAGCCAAATGACATATTTGATCATGTAAGAAAACGTTTGATAGATAATATTTCGCAGGAAGGAAGACAAGATGGCATGGACGGTATTTTAATGTGTATTGAAAAAGGAAAGCTTACTTATGCCGCTGCAAATAATGCTCCTGTTATCATTCAAAATAACAATTTAAAGGTTTTAGATACAGATAAAATGCCGGTTGGTAAAGGTGAAAAACCTGAATCATTTAAGTTATATCACGTTGACATTAAAAAAGGAGACCTTGTGTTTCTTTACACAGACGGTTATGCCGATCAGTTTGGCGGGCCAAAAGGAAAAAAATTTAAGTATAAGCCTTTAAACGATATATTAATTAAAAACCATAACTTACCGGTATTGCAACAGGAAGAAATTTTGTACAAGGAATTTGAGGCCTGGAAAGGGACGCTTGACCAGGTAGATGATGTATGTATAATTGGTTTTAGATACTGATACTAAATAAATGAAAAAACTCTTTTATAAGATACTTAATGCGGGTGTTAATTTTGCAAAAGATCCCCAAGAAACAAAGGTTATTTTATTGATGAATCGTTTGGCCTTTATCATGACCATAATGATGTTCGTATTTAGTGCCCTTAGTCCTATAATGCATTTGTACGATATGCTCTACTTTACCTTTCCTTTTTCAATTGCATTTATTTTGGCTCCTTATTTTAATCATAGAGGATGGATCCGTTTTAATAAATACTATTTTACACTTATACCTATTCCTCTCATTTGCATTCTGTGCTGGTATAATAGTATAACGCTTGGCGACAGGTTCTTTTTCTTTGCCACTGCAACCATTCCTGTTATTGTATTCAGATGTAAGATCACGATCTTCATTATCTTTTATTTAAACATTATTGCATTTTTTGCAATGTCCTGGTATCAGAATAATTACGATCCTTATGTAGAAGTGCCACCTAATCTTGCAGTACAGTACTGGTGCGCCAGCCTTTTTGCAATTTTCTCAATTCTGTATTTTGTTGTACGCTATTTTAAGCAAGGTTCAGAAGATTATGAAAAAGAAATAGAGGCCAAGAATGAAGAGATCTCTACAAAAAACAAAGAGATATTAGACAGTATTAACTATGCAAAAAAAATACAGTCTACCTTGTTGGCGCATAACGATTTTTTAGAGAAACATTTACCCGATCATTTTGTATTCTTTAAACCAAAAGATATTGTGAGTGGCGATTTTTACTGGGCTACAGAGCACAATGGCAAATTTTACCTGGCTGTTTGTGATAGCACAGGTCATGGGGTTCCCGGAGCTTTTATGTGTTTATTGAACATTGGTTTTTTAAATGAAGCTATAAAAGAAAAGAACATTTCTTCTCCAGCAGCTATTTTTGATCATGTGAGAAAAAGATTGATAGCCGATATTTCTAAAGAAGGTCAGCAGGATGGCATGGATGGTATATTATTTAAATTAGAAGTTCAAAATTCAAAATTACAGATCGAATATGCCGGCGCTAATAATGCACCAATATTGATTCGGGATAACCAGGTAGTATCATTAGCTACCGATAAAATGCCCGTAGGCAAAGGCATTAGAGAAGAAGCGTTTAAGCTTCATACGATTGATGTACAATCCGGTGATTCAATTTATTTATATACAGATGGTTTTGCTGATCAGTTTGGCGGACCAAAAGGCAAAAAATTCAAGTACAAAGCATTAAATGAACTTTTACTTACCCATCATAAAAAAACAACCGCCGAACAAAAACAAATATTCGATTCTACTTTTGAGAACTGGAAAGGGAGATTAGAACAGGTAGATGATGTTTGTGTAATAGGCATTCGTTTTAAATAAATTAAAAGAACAGTGAAAAAAAATTATATCCCTTTCTTGTTTCTTTTTTTATCCCTGGTCTTTTCATCAACACTATATTGTCAAACAAGAACGATTGATTCGCTGAAGCTAATTTTAAAAAATACAAAATTAGCAGACTCTACAAAAGCAAAAACACTGGTTGCCCTTGCCTGGGAAATTAAATACGATAATGTTAACGAAGCCCAACAAATAGTTAAAGAAGGTATTGAACTTTCAAAAAAGACAAACCGTATAAAAGATGTTGCAACAGGATTAAAAATACTTGGTATTATTAACGATGAAACATTTCATTACAAAGAAAGCATTGATTATTATTTAAGCGCTATTTCTTATTTTAATCAACTAAAAGATACTATAAGCATATCGCGTGTTGAATGCAACATTGGTATGTTATATCGAAAAATGGGCCAAAACCGAGAAGCCATTCGTTTCTTTAAAAAATGTACACCTGTTTTTGAAAGAGCCAATTTTATTATGGGCATTAATCTTGCCAACCAAAACATGGGCATAGCTTATTTTAATCTTAAAAATTTTGATAGTGCGCTTGTATTTTTCTTTAAGTCTGCAGATATATTGAAAGCCGCTAACATGAGTGATCCCACCATAATGGGTAATATTGGAAATTGTTACCTGATGAAAAAAGATCTTGTTAAAGCACGTAAATATATAGAGACTTGTCATAAAGATTTTATTAATTCCGGCGATTCTTCATCTAATTTTTATTTTTGGAAATATGGTCTGGCAAATCTTTACAGAGACATTGGCAAGACTGCCGAAAGCATAAGATTGTATGAAGAAAGTAAAAAAGGATTTAAAGCGCTTGGGTTATTTTATAGTGAAAATAATTTTAATTTAATGGTTCATTTAGCCGGAACTTATGCTAACGCCAAAGATTTTGAGTTAGCTTATGAAAACGCGTTCAACGCCATAAAAATACGAGATACCTTATTTACAAAGGATTTTGCTTTTCAGATGAATGAAATGAAAGAGAAGTATGAATCAGATAAGAAAGAATTAAATATTAGTAATCTTAACAAAGAAGCACAGCTTAAAGATGCTAAAATAGATCAACAGCGATCGCGACAATATGGAATGGCCGCAGGTTTATTACTGCTTCTTGTATTATCGGTTGTATTGTATAAAAATTTTAGAAGAAAAAAGAAAGATAACCTTATCATTCAGCATCAAAAAAATATTGTGGATGAAAAAAATAAAGAAATAACCGATTCTATAACGTATGCGCAACGCATTCAGAATGCCTCATTGCCCACAGAGAATTATATTCATAAGAATATGGAGCGTTTAAAGAAAAAAGATTGATTAACCACCAAAACTTACAGCAATAATCTGGATCTTGCGCTCAGAGGCTGCAGAAGGATTATAAACCGAATTTCGTTTATCTTTAAGATCATCACTTACTTTACTGGCAGGTAATTCACCAATATCCACATCTTCAAAAATAATTTTTCCTTCTCCTTCGGTCTTATTATCAAAATATTTTACAAACCAGCCATTTTTTGTTTCGGTAAAATAATTACGCAAACTACTAATACGGCGTTTTGCCAAATTAACATTGTAATCGGTACTGGCCAGCGGACTACAATAACCTTTCATTGTAATTTTTACCGTTTCGCCTTTTAATAAAACTTTTTCTAACAGATCCGAAAATTTACGAAGGTCTTCCATGCCTGCATCTACACTATCTGCAAAAAAATTCTCAACCCGGTTTAACGCTTTTTCTTTTACGTCACCTTCTAAACCTTTTGGGTATTCGCTTACGTATTGTGGCAATAACATTTTATATTCATTATAAGTGTTCTCATAATTTTTTGGTGTTGTAATGTTCTTTGTTTTAGGGTCAGGTTCATCGTTATGAAAATACAAAGTTAAAGGCACAAGTAATTTCATTTGCCCGGTAAGCATAGCCATTGTATCAATTGGTGTTGGCGGTAAGCTTAATGGCTCAATGCTAAACCTGTAAATATCATTACAGCAATTTAATTTATGTTCAAAATAAGAGCCTACACGGTTACTTGATATATAAGCCCTGTCGCGGCTTTTATTTACCGAATAATAAATATCATTGTAACTGCTGTTAATTGGATAACCTGCGTTTTGCGGCTCAGTGAAAACAGAATCTTTAAACTCGCTTTTAAAAATATCAAAACCACCTAAACCTTTATGATAAGTGCTGCTAAAATATAAAGTGTTTCTTTCGTTCACATACCATGGTGTAATTTCATCATCAGGTGTGTTTATTTTTTTTCCGGCATTAACTGGGTTATTATATGTTCCATCGTCATTTTTAAAGCTATACCATATATCCAAAGCGCCTTCTCCACCTGCTCTATTACTGGCAAAAAACAGAGCCGTTTTACCATTTATTTCACCAAAACTAGGCTGTGAAGTGTTAACGTTTTTTTGATTTATAGGTTCGGGCATACGCTCTAATGGCTGCCATTTGTTATTTACGTAATTACTTAAGTACAACTCGCAACTATATTCACTCGCATTTTTTGCCTGGCAACGCGATACGATCATTTGTTTATAATCGGCGCTAAAACAGGTATTGGCATTATGCAAATAAGTAGCATTGATATTTGTATCTAATGCTTTTATTTTTTGCCACTTCATATTTTTCATGTCCGACTTATAGATCTTATTAAAACTTACATCATTCGCATCTTTTTTTGCCGGATTTTTTAATGAAGAAAAATAAAGTGTACTATCTTTTTCAAATGCAGCATACTCACTTACCTTGCTGTTTATATTGGTATCTAAATGCTCCAACTTAGGACTCACTGGATTTTTAATAAGTAGTTGAGCCAGATCGCAAGCCTCTATCTCTACCAACGATTTTTTTAAATAATAATCAAAATTAAGTTTAGGGTATTTCTTTTTAATTTTTGAAAACTTAGTGAACCACTTCTTAGCGTCTTTATACTGGCCTTTATTTTTTAATAATTGCCCCATCCAATAAAATGTAAGTGGGTATTTTTTTCCGTTATCAATCAAGGCTACTTTATTGTACAAACGTAAAGCAAGATCTACATCAAAATTCAAACGACTGGCCTCTGCATAATTGTATTGTAGTTTAATATCACTGCTATCACGAAACCAAAGCTTGTTATAATTTTGCGCAGCGGTAAACCAATCTTTATTAAGCATGGCAGCATCAGCCTGGGTATAAAGCATACGATCAGACTGGCCTTGGGAAAAATAAAAGCAAAAACAAAAAACGATGAATATGAAGAGACTTTTATTTTTCACGTTACATAAAAACAGGGCACACTCTTTTTTTGATTATTTTTGATGGTGCACGCCTGATAATATAATTTACAAATATTTCAAAAGCGCCGCGGCGATTGGTGGCCGCAGTAAATTTACTGGTATTGATATCATATGCTATCCCACTGTTTAAGGTTTTGTGTGTATACCCGACTCTAAATACTACAGCATCTCTTGTTCTAAAACACAAACCTGCTAAAACAGCTCTGTTATCATCACGATTCAAATAATATTTAAGAGAACTATGAGGTATTACCTCATAATTTTTTGCTTGTTTTGAAATAAGTGCTTCGGCAATAATATCTACTTTTTGATTAATAGGAGTAGAATAACTTAAGTAATTACTCATCTTAAAATCAAGACGGCTTAACCTGTTGCCCTGGTAAGTAATTACAGGATTAGTTAAATGATGAAAACCCAAACCTAAAGTAAACCGATGCTTCTGGTTTAATATGTACTGTACACCTGCACCCATATTAATATCGGCATAATTAAATTTCGACCATTCAAAATTCTCACCCGTTGCGGTTGTTTTATTATAGTTTACCCCATCATATTGGCTATCAAAGGTCATTTTATCGTAATCAAAGCCTACCTGGCACCAGCCCAAATTCATGCCTACGCTTAAAAGCAGGCTGCTATCGGCTTTACCTAAAAAAATATAACTGCCTTTGGCATATAACTGGGTTATACCATAACGTGCATCACCGGCTTTGTCGCTATTAAACAGAAGGCCAACGCCCACCATATCTTTTACAAACTGCTTTGGTTTAATGCGGGCCTCACCATTCATGCTAAAAGTTGAGTATGGAACCGGCACCGCCTGCCATTGACTGCGATAAATAGCGCCAATTCTATAATCTCCGTTAAAAAAACCCGTAAAGCCGGGTGTAAGGTTCAATAAAGAGCCATCAAACTGCGAAAAGTGAATATCCTGGCTAAAAGTTAGCTTAAACAATAATATTGCCCAGAACAAATATGAAGTACGCTTTTTTATAGAAAATCTTTCCCTTAAAAATACAAAAATTTCAAATCAAAAACAAAGCTTTGTTAAGCCCTTTTAATTATTAAATTTGTACCTCAATTTTAAAACTATGGCTACCGATAATTTCCAGGCTCATGATTATTATTTAATGGATGAGTTATTAACTGATGAACATAAATTAATTCGTGAAACTGCACGTGCGTGGGTAAAAAAAGAAGTTACCCCTATTGTTGAAGAAGCATGCCAAACAACCAAATTTCCTAAACAATGGATAAAAGGATTGGCAGAGATTGGTGCCTTTGGCCCTTATATTCCTACTGAATATGGCGGTCCGGGTTTAGACCAGATCTCTTATGGCTTAATTATGCAAGAGTTGGAGCGTGGCGATAGTGGCTTGCGTTCAACTGCATCAGTACAAAGCTCATTAGTAATGTTTCCTATTTATACTTATGGAAGCGAAGAGCAAAAGAAAAAATATTTACCAAAATTAGCTACCGGCGATCTGATGGGTTGCTTTGGTTTAACAGAGCCTGATCACGGCAGTAACCCTGCAGGCATGATCACCAATTTTAAAGATGCCGGTGATGGAAAACACGTAATATTGAATGGCGCAAAAATGTGGATCAGTAATTCACCATTTGCTGATATTGCAGTTGTTTGGGCTAAAGATGAAGCCGGAGACATTCGCGGTTTAGTTGTTGAAAGAGGTATGGCCGGTTTTACAACTCCTGAAACCCACGGTAAATGGAGTTTACGCGCCAGTGCTACCGGTGAATTGGTTTTTGATAATGTAAAAGTACCTAAAGAAAATATTTTCCCTAACATTAAAGGATTAAAAGGGCCATTAGGTTGTTTGAACAGCGCCCGTTTTGGAATTGCCTGGGGCGTTATTGGTGCTGCAATGGATTGCTACGACAGCGCTTTACGTTACAGCAAAGAGCGTATTCAATTTGGTAAACCAATTGGCGCATTTCAATTAACACAAAAAAAATTAGCTGAGATGATCACTGAGATCACCAAAGCACAATTATTAACATGGAGATTGGGTGTTTTAAAGAACGAACACCGTGCAACACCTGCGCAAATAAGTATGGCTAAACGCAACAACGTAAACATGGCCCTACAAATTGCACGCGAAGCACGCCAGATACATGGTGGTATGGGCATTACAGGCGAATACCCAATTATGCGCCACATGATGAATTTAGAAAGTGTTATTACTTACGAAGGTACACACGATATTCATTTATTAATAACGGGTATGGATGTGACGGGCTTTAATGCCTTTGGATAATTATAATTTTTGAAAAACAAAAAAACCCTGCAAAATAATTGCAGGGCTTTTTTATTGAACATTTATTTATCAGTTATAAGCAAAAACTCTTTTGCCCGGCAGGCTATTATTTATCCACTCTACCTTCCAGCCATACGGACAATTATTAGCCAATGTGTTTACATGGTTACCATTGGCATCAACACTATACAATATCTTTAAGGTAAAAATCCTGTCGTTTGCTTTAATGCTCATCTCCCCTTGCACCGGGCCTTTTGAGCCGCAGGTCCAGTTCCATATAACAGGTGATATTACCTGGCTTGTAAAAGTAATTCCATCTCTGTTAGCACCATAATTCTCTAAATGATTAATGCCATTGTAAGATCCCATGCCTTCGCACTGGCAGGTTAAAATATTATTTGGTATTGTATAGGTAAAGCGGCGATTAATATTATATATAGCTGTTTTAGTGCTATCGAACTTTGCATATAAATAAGAACCTGCTACAGATGTAATAAGATTTGATTGAGTATGTACAACCAACAATTCCCACCAGGTTCCGCCAGATTCGTTGGTGATATTTTGTATCCCATTTAATTCAATGCTTTTAAGATCAGAGGTGCGGGTGATCTTGTAGTTAATATATTCTACTTTTAAAACACATCCTGCATCTTTCCATTTTTTAGCAGGATAATTTGTAATGCTTAATTTTATTGAACCCGTGCGTTTACGGTTATTTACTGTTGTACCATTATAATTTATTTTAATGGTACCGGTATAAGCACCGGTTGTATCAACGGTATAATCAGTAGCAGTTATACCCAATGCGGTTTGCAAAGCGTTTGTTTGAGAAGCAGAGTTTTTGCCATGCAAGGCAACATTATTTCCAACTTCTATATTAATATCGTTCATTGCATAATCATTCTCGGTTTGCGCCCAGCGGTTATCTATAGCTGTTTGACCATCTTCGGCAACAACGGCAGGTTCTTCAGGCTTATCATCATCCTTTTTTTTGCAGGCAGAAAAAAGCAAGCAGCAGGTAATTGCAAGCGCGCCAACAGAATAAATAACGTTATTTTTTATCATGAAATAAAGGTATTTAAAAAACAGTTTGCTTTTAAGAGATGATTTAAACAGGTCATAGCTCATAAACGAAAAAGCCCCACAAAAATTGTGAGGCTTTTCTTTGAAGTATCTTTTTAGTTATACATAACCAAATACTTTTTTCTTTGTTTTATTTTTGTGTTTCCATTCTACTTTCCATCCATAAGGACAAGCATTTGGACCCGCAGTCATTACATTACCGCTATTGTCAACACTAAAAGTAACTTTAAGATCAAAATCTTTATCTTCAACTTTAATATCTACTTCACCGGCAACAGGTGCCCACCAGCCACAAGTCCAATTCCAAACAATTGGGGTTGTAACCTGGCTTGTAAATGCATCACCATCGCGGGTTGTACCGTAATTTTCTAAACTTCCTAAAGTACCATCGCTACCAATACCTTCGCCTGTGCAGGTTAAAATACCACCCGGTAAAGTATAAGTGAAACGACGGTTGATGTTATACACAGCTGTTTTATCACCATCAAAAGTTACATTAAGGTTTGAACCTGTAACTGAAGTAGCTAAACTTGTTTGTGTGTGAACGATCAATAATTCCCACCACGATCCGCCGGTTTCGTTAGTTAAGAATTGAGTTCCGTTTAACTCAACACTTTTACCATCAGATGCGCGTGTAATTTTATAAGCTAAATAATCTACTTTTAAAACACAACCAACATCTTTCCATTTTTTTGTTGGATAGTTTTGGATGGTTAAACGAATAGAGCCCGTTCTTGTACGGTTACTTACTGTAGTACCATTGTAATTTATTTTGATAGTTCCCTGGTAAGCGCCGGTTGTATCAATTGTATAACCGGTTGCATTAATACCTAATGCTTTTTGAATAGCAGCGCTTTGCGAACCGTAAACACTTCTTCCATGTAAAAAAGCGTTATTTCCTACTTCTGTATTAATATCATTAACAGCAGCGTCGTTTTCTGTTTGAACGCTTCTGTTATCGGCCGAAGATTGTCCATCTTCATCTTTAAAAGCTTTTCTCTTTTTGCAACTTGTAAATGCAAGGCCTGAAGCCAAAGCAATAATAGTTAATGAGTAAATGATTTTTTTCATACTTGTTTTTATTTATAGACTGTAAAATGTTGGGTTGGTTTAATAAAGATAAAAAAAAAATCGAAAAAATCTTATTTATCAATTCAATAAACTGAAAATCAATTAATTAAACTTTAAATAAACCCACTCCAGTGGTTTAAGGCTTGTTATATCTACTTTAGAAAGATCAATACTTTCGGCATTTACCTTATATAAAGCTTCAATAGGAAAAATATCATTCACCTCTGTTTTGCCCCTGGTTTTTGGTTTTAATATGTAGGTGTTGCCCTTATTATCATGCTCATTTAATTGCACAGTGTAAACCACAACATCATCAAACAATAAATATTTATTAGAGATGATAGCATCTACCGGCACTTTTAAATAGCTTTTTTTTGGATTAACAGGGCAAACTAAAATAGACTTATCAATATATTTTGTGGGAATATGTTCTCTATAATTCTCGCCCCTTACTTTTATAGGCAAGTTTAAATACGGAATTCTAAAATCTTCATCATCATTTTTAGTGATGTAAAACGGAAACTGGATCTTAACATTAAAATATTTAAGCTTATATATTTTAAAACGGCTAACCCTTAGCATAACCACCAAAAACAAAAAGCTGTCAGATAATAATCCAAAGCAAAAATTATTAACTGCAATTCTTACATCAGAAACTATAAGGTTATTTACAAATGTAATAACAACAGTTAAGGCATACCAAAACACCAGGCGCTTAAAAATATTAGTTGTATAGTGTATTTTGTGGTAATCAAAGAATTTTGAATAATTATTGGCGTTATTAAGCATTTGCACCCAAAAATTAATACCTATCAAATAAATAATAATTGAAAGAAAAACGGTGAGATTACCTAAAGAACCTTCCATTAAAAAGAAGTCGAAAAGACCGTGGGAAGCTATGGCTATTGACGAAGCAACAAAAATATTTACAAGATGATTGCCTTTATTAAATAAACGTTGCCTGTAAAAGCCATAAACAATAATAGTGGTATTAATAATGTGCTCTAAAGCAGAGTAAAATGTACGGGGCGTTATGATCTTAATACCGTATAAACTAAAGTATTTAAAATTCTCTATCATGGCAAAGCCAATGGCAGTAATACCTGCGTAAATAAGCACATCAATTGGCTCATCAATTTTTTTTCTAAAGATGGTAAGCACAATTATTACACCAATTATTTTTGAGAACTCTTCGTTTAAACCAACTGCAAATACAGCATATAACAGGTCATTTATAAACTCTCCATTCTCTTCAAAACCCATTTTATGAATAAGGCTGTAAAAGAACAAGCAAATAGACGGTGTAAAACAACCTATCAATAAGGCAATAGTTAAGGGAAATATCTTCTCTCTTTCAAAAACATCAATGCGCCTGAAATAATCTATCCACATGGTGGCAGATACTAAAGCGGCAAAGGCTGTAAATATGAGGGCTATATTGCTATCTGACATTTATTAAAATAAAAAACCCGCAACAAAAGTTACGGGTTTTAAAAATATAAAAAATAAAGCTAAAATTACTCAGCTACAACTTCAAAGTTTACTGTAGCAGCAACGTCTTTATATAAACGTACTTTTGCAGTGTAAGTACCTAATGCTTTGATATTATCTTCAGCAATTTCGATATTCTTACGTTCTACATTGTAACCTGCTTTTTGTAATGCATCAGCAATTTGAATATTGGTAACTGAACCAAATATTTTTCCGCTTTCGCCGGCTTTTGCGCCAACTTTAATGCTTACACCAGCTAATTTCTCAGCATTAACTGCAGCTTCTTTACGTAATTTGTCTTCTTTAAAAGCACGTTGTTTTAGAATTTCAGCGTGCATTTTTTTAACGCTGTCAGTAGCTAAAATCGCCATTCCTTTTGGTAATAAAAAGTTACGACCATAACCGTTACGCACAGTTACTTTGTCATCTTTGTAACCTAATCCCTTGATATCTTGTTTTAAAATAACTTCCATTTTACTTTCCTCCTTATTTTAATAAATCGGCCACGTATGGCATTAATGATAAATGACGGGCACGTTTAACAGCTTGCGCTACTTTACGTTGGAATTTCAATGAAGTTCCGGTTAAACGACGAGGTAACAATTTACCTTGTTCGTTAACGAATTTCAATAAAAAATCAGGGTCTTTGTAATCAATATATTTAATACCACTTTTCTTAAAGCGGCAATATTTTTTCTTTTTTGCCTCAGCTGTTGGAGGGTTAAGATATCTTATGTCTTTTGGCGCTGCCATTTTTTCTTTGACTTAATTTGTTAAACAATTATGCGTTAGCACTTTCTTTCTTTTTAGTTTTAGCTTCTGCTACTTTTCCTTTACGCTTGTCTGCGTAAGCAACTGCATGTTTATCTAAAGCTACCGTTAAAAAGCGTAAAATGCGCTCATCACGTTTGTAAGTAACTTCCAAATTATTTACTATTGCTTCGCCTTCACCTGCAAATTCAATTAGGTGATAGAAACCTGTAGTTTTCTTTTGGATCGGGTATGCCAATTTTTTTAGGCCCCAGTTTTCTTCGTTAACCACTTTACCACCTAAGTCGGTAATGGTTTTTTTAATTTTCTTCGCGGCCTCCTTTGCCTGATCATCAGACAAAACGGGAGTTAAAATGAAGACCGTCTCGTAACGTTTTTCCATTGTTTATTTATTTTTTTGTTTTTAATTGGGCTGCAAAGATAGAAGAATAATCTAAAAACCACAAAAAAAATCAGATTTTTCGGGCTGTTTTCCCAAAAAATCTGACAAATAAATTGTGTACCGTAAAATTAACCTATTTTATTGTAATATGGGCGTTATAATCTGCGGAAGTTTCCTGCTCAAAAGTACCTAAAGTAATAGGTGTATTATCTCTAAAACAAGCCACTCCACCCCAACTAAAGGTCTTTTTCTGGTAGATCCATGCATCCTGATCTTTAACTACGATTCTTTGAACTATCTGAACGTTTTGCCCTTCAATAAACTCTTCAGTTATACCTTGTGGGTATTTTGCTAAAAGAGCTGCTACTTTAGCACTTGGCGAGCTTTTGGTAATAAGCACAGGTTGTGCTGTCTCGGTTTTTTGTTCTGTTGGTTGGCTAACCTCTGTTTTAATTGCAGTTGCAGTAGCTTTACGTTGTGCAATATACCCTACCTTTGATTGTTGATTTAGCTTTCTGTCGGCCAATTCCTTTTCACGGACCAGTTTAATGGCTTCACGCTCAGCTTTTTTTACTTCGCGCATGGCTTCACGCATTTCTTTTAAATATTTCTCATCATAATCCATATTATTATTGCCAGGATTATAAGCGTATTTATTTATTGGTTGCTCAAATAACGAATAATCAACCCCTTCGTAAAAGTTCATTAACACCACATCGGCTGTATAAACCGGTAAATTAGCGATCTTATCACTCGGAATGCCTTTTGTACTTACAAAGTATCGTTTTTGCACATATCCCGGTTTTGAGATAGTAACATCATACTCGCCATCTACAGGCAGGTTTATTTTATACTCACCTTGTTGGTTAGCTGTAAAGGCATTAAACAAGAAGGCATTTTGAGTTATCTGAACCAAAGCCCCATTTAAAACTGCATTGGCTTCGTTGTAAACGGTGCCTTTAAACTGCACAAAACCCTCATTAGCGCGGCCAATAGCGGCTATTAACACTAATAAAATTATTTGTTTAAATCTTTTCATAAGTTTCAATTTAACGGCTTATACTTTAAATTGGTCGGCGAAGTTACATCTTTTATCGACCTTTCTATTAACGTCGGCCTGTTAATAAATACTAAATGGCAAAGGCTATGCCAGCGAAAATTATAATTAACATATGCGCGACAGTTTTAACAAAAATCTTAGTTTTTAGCCTTTTTTCAAGCTTTCTTTAACGTTTATTAATATTGCGGGTTAATGCCTACATTTATCACTGTTATTACAACTCAATCTTTATGCAATTGCACTCCAAAAAATTCCTCTTTTTAAGTATAAGGCTCCTCTTATTATCTTCCACACTGTTTTCACAGAATGAGTATGTAGATTATCGTTCGGCTACAAACCCTTTGTACTGGAAGAATCGTAAGCCTTTTGAAGGTTACTGGCAGCAAGATGTTCATTATACTATTAAAGCGGAGATCAACGACAGTACCGATATTCTTTCAGGAAATGAAGAATTAACCTATTGGAATAATTCGCCTTACGATATTTCTTTTGTTTACTTTCATTTATATAGTAACGCGCAAACTAAAGGTTCTTATGCTGCCGATCTTTATAAGAACAACGATTACAAATTAAAATTTGGTAAATACCGTTCGCAAGGTCTTGGAACCAATGTTGAAAAGATCGCCATTAACGGACAGGAATTAAAAACAGAATTAGATAACACCATCTTAAAAGTATATTTCCCCAAGCCTTTAAAATCGGGCGAATCACTTACTATGGTGCTTGATTTTAAAACTTATTTTGATGCCGAGGCCATTCGTAACCGTATGAAACTATTTAATGCCTTCGGAAATAAACATTATGATATTGTACACTGGTATCCACGGGTAACAGTGCTTGATGCAAAGTTTGCCTGGAATACCGATCAGCATATGGATCATGAATTTTATGGTGATTTTGGTTCTTACAATGTTGAAATGACCCTTCCAAACAATTACGTTATGGATGGTACAGGTACTTTATTAAATGAAAAAGAAGTATTGCCCGATACTTTGCGTGCAAAATTAGACATCAGCAATTTTTTGAAAAAAGAGTTTAACTCTCCTCCATCCATCATCACTAAAAAAGACGGTACTAAAAAAACATGGAAATTCTCTGCCATGAATGTGCACGACTTTGCATTAACCGCCGACCCTACTTACCGTATTGGTGAAAGCAACTGGGATGGCGTGCGCTGCATTGCCCTGGTACAGGAACCTCACGCCGCAGGGTGGTATAATTGCTCAAAGTATATTGCCAAAGTTTTAGAAGTAAATTCATATAATATCGGGCCTTATCATCATCCAAAAATGATCGTAGCCGATGCCCAGGATGGCATGGAATATCCTATGCTAACACTTTGTGGTGGTTTTGACCCAACGTATCGCAGCTTGTTAGTACATGAAATGACACATAACTGGTTTCAGGGAATGATCGGTACCAATGAAAATTACCGGGCCTTTATGGATGAAGGGTTTACACAATTTTACACGGCAGACACCTATCAATACATTGATGGCCCAATAATGATAGAGCCAAAACCAAAAAGTAATTATGTTGAAAAATTCACAGAGCCTGTTCGGGTGTTGGATGATGAGATCTATAACTCTTTTTATGCCGGAGCAGTTATTCGCAATGAAGAATTACCTTTAAATACACACAGCGATGATTTTAATGGTGGCATTCGCCATGGTGGCGGTTATGGGCAAGTATATACCAAAACAGCGGCTATGCTTAAAAATTTAGAATATGTTTTAGGGCGTTCTTTTTTTGATAAAGCTATGCAACATTATTTTAAACAATGGAAATTCTGTCATCCCTACCCTGAAGATTTCAGAAACTCAATTATTGGTTTTACTGGTGTTGACCTTAACTGGTTCTTTGATCAATGGCTCGAAACAACAAAAACAGTTGATTATAAAATTGGAAAGATAAAACGCAAAAAGAACGATGTGTATGAAATAACCTTTAAACGCAAAGGTACCATGCAAATGCCAATTGATTTTGTGGTGATAGATAAAAATGATTCAGCCCGCCATTACTATATTCCAAATACCTGGTTCGAAAAACCAACAGGTGCTAACACTCTACCCCGCTGGATCGGTTGGGGCCCAAAACTAAAACCAACTTATACTGCAACATTAAACATTGGTACAAAAATTAAAAATGTAATTATCGATCCTTCTTACCGCCTTGCTGATGTAGATATGACCAACAACGTAAAGCGTGGTAAAATTAATTTACGTTTCGATTCACACGTTTACAATCCGCCTAACTGGAAAAAGTATGATATGCGCATTCGTCCGGGTGTTTGGTACAATGGTTATGACGGTGTAAAAGTAGGAGCCGTTCTGTCGGGAGATTATCTTTTTACAAAAAATGTATTTGAATTAGGTGTTTGGTTGAGCAGTGGCCTGGGACAAGCGTATTTAGACAGCACAGTGAGAATAAATGCATTTAATAAGATCTCTTTCTTGTTTGATTATAAAACTTCACTGAACCGGTATATTAAAAAATCAAACATGTACTTGCAATTAAAATCGTTGGATGGATTAGACGGTGGCACCCTTGGTTTTGAAAAAAGAAGCAACAATAATAAAACAAGAATGTACACCCATTTAAAAGCCATGTTGCGTGATATACCGCAGGATATGGTTTACCTTATAAATGATAAAGAATGGGGTTATCAAAAATTAAACAGCGCTATTCATGTGGGTTTGGAACATACATACAAATACAAAAAAGGTTTTGGGATCATTAACATGAATTTACGCACAGCGGCCTTTACAAACGATTATGATTTTTCTGCAGCAACTATAAGTACTGTAAACAGAAATGATCTTGGAAGAATTAATATCAATACCCGTTTATTTGGTCAGATAGGATTTGGAAATAATCTTCCATCCGAATCTATGTTGTTTGTTGCAGGTGCCAATAACGAAGAATTAATGGATAATAAATATACCCGTTCAATGGGCTTTATTCCGCCTGAATGGGGTAATTATGGCAATGTTACCAATCATTTTACCGCAGGTGGTGGTTTAAACTTAAGAGGTTATAGCGGGTATTTGTTAGCACAAAAAAATGCTGACGGATCTTTTAACTACAATTACAAAGGCGCAACAGGCGCAGCTTTTAATACAGAAATAGAATTTGGTGAATTATTTAAATTCATTAACCCTAAATTTTTAAAGAACAGTATTAAACTACAACCTTACATTTTTGGAGATGCAGGTATCATTAATACACAACCTTCCAATAAACCAAATGTTATGAGTGATATATTGGTAGATGCCGGCGTTGGTACAACATTAAGCATTGTTCGCTGGGGACAATTAGTAAACATTAAACCACTGACTATCCGTTTTGACATGCCATTTTTTATTAACCGTTTGCCTTATGCTGAAAAAGATTACATTCAGTTTAGGTGGATGATAGGCATCAATAAAGCTTTCTAATATACTATCTCAAAAGATCCCTCCCCGATTTGAGGGATTTTTTTATACCATCAACAGGGTATTTTTTAAATTTAGTCGATTTTATTGAGTAAAAAGTCCATTTCGTCTAGCGAAAAATTATGCTAGCTCGTAATAATTTATAACTTTGTTACTTGTTTTTTTTAAAGAATTATTTTAATAGATTTTTATTGCAAATATTCAGATAGTCATGTCTGAAGAGAGTACTTTTTTTAATTAATGAATAGAAATTTTTATAAAATATTGTTTATTTTTTCTTTGATCATCTGCACAGGAAAAAAATTCTATTCGCAAAATCCCGCCGCATGTAATAATCTGGTTAATCTTTGTACTAATTCTGCTTTTAGTTTTAGTGCCAATTCAGGAACAGGATTAACACCCGGATTAAATATCAGCAACCCTTTTTCAAATCCGCAAGCCGTTAATGTAGGTTGTATGTTTACAAATGTAGCCAACCCACAATGGCTGTTATTGAATATTACTTCATCGGGCAATTTAGGTTTTTCTTTCGGTGCATTTTTCTCTGCATTTCCACAAGCAGGTAATTATGATTGGATCATGTGGCCTTATTCACCAACAGCCTGCAACGACATTTTTAATAATATTTTGCCACCAGTTGCCTGTAACTGGAACTGCACCGGCGGTGGAGGTACCGGCATGGGAACAGTTCCTCCGGGAGGTAACCCTTGTAATTTTCAACCTTCAATTCCTGTAACCCAAGGACAACAATTCATTATTCTTATCACTAATCCCAGTGGCGTAAATACACCGGTTTCTTTTGCAAATACCGGTAGTGCCGGTGTTTCGTGTAATCCCATTTTATATGACAATCAAACTGCTTGTCCAGGACAACAAGCCGTATTTACAGGTACCTGGGTTAATTCAAGCAGCGGCAGTTATACGTTGCAGCCAGGCAATGTGGTACAGTCTAATCCAAACTTTACTGTAAGTTCTTTAACAACACAAGTTTATACAGTGTCGGCGCAAGGTACCAACTTATCGTCAGTAGCTATTGCCGATCAAACAACCTTTACTTTAACAATCAATCCAATTATTCCAATATCTATTACTACTCCAACAAATTATTGTTATGGCAGTAACGCAACATTTACAGTGAGTCCCGCCGGAACCGGCACTTTTAATGTTACAGGGCCAAGTGCAGCTACAACTTCTTTTGCTACAACAAATATTTCCTATCCAAACGTTACCACACCAAACATTGGCACGTTTACCGTAGCCGCAAGTTACACTAATGGCTGCACAGGAACGCAAACTACACAGGTAAACGTTGCGCCCAATCACTCCATTACTGTTACTTCAAACACAAATACGTGCATGAATGGTACAGTGAATTTAACTTCATCTATGCCAACCGCCACTGCATATGCCTGGACAGGCCCTAACAGTTTTACTTCTTCTTTACAAAATCCTGTTCTTAATAATATGCAACCTGTTGAATCGGGCGTTTATACGGTTACTTCTAATATTAATTTCAATGGCATTACCTGCCCAAGATCAAATACAGTTCAGGTTAGCGTGGTTACCACAAGCGCGGTGGCGGTTACACCAAACTTTACTTTATGCCAGGGATCAATTTTAAATCTTACTTCAAGTGCAACGGGTGCAGTATCCTATTCGTGGAATGGGCCGGGAGCATATACATCGTCATCCCAAAACCCATCAATTTTTGGCATGCTTCCTTCCGGAGCCGGTAACTACACTGCTATCGCTTCTTTTACCAATGCCGCTTTAACCTGTACAACAAGCGCAGTATCTAACGTTTCGGTGGTTGCCACACCAGCGGTTACAATGACGGTTCCTCCGCATATCTGTCAGAACGCAACCGCAAACTTAAGCGTTAACGCTACCGGTGCAACCGGCTATTCATGGGCAGGGCCAAACGCTTTCAATTCATCGCTTTCAAATCCAAGTATTATAAGTGTTCAGCCGGTAGCCTCCGGTATTTATACAACAACTACTGTTTTCTCTATTGGTACCGTTAGTTGCCCGATCGTAAATACTGCATCTATGAGCGTTGTAGGAACGAATACGGTAGCGGTTACTCCAAATTTTACAGTTTGCCAGGGATCTAACGTGAACTTAATTTCAAATGCCGGTGGCTCACCAACTTATTCATGGAGCGGACCCGGAACGTATACGTCCTCTGCACAAAATCCCACTCTGCCTTCAGTTCTTCCTGTTGATGCCGGTAATTACAATGTAACAGCCATGTTCACCGATGGGGTTTTAACATGTACTACAGGCGCTGTATCTAACGTTTCGGTGGTTGCCACTTCTACTGTTAATATTTCGGTGCCTCAACATACTTGTCAGAATGCTAATATTAATCTAAGCATGACTGCAACAGGCGCTACAGGTTTTAACTGGGCTGGGCCAAATGGTTTTACTTCAACAAACGCTTCAACAAACATTGTAAATGTGCAGCCTGTGGCTTCGGGTATTTATACGGCAACGGCCACATTCTCTATTGGTGCTGTTACCTGCTCAACTTCCAGTACATCATCCATGAATGTTGTGCCTACAAGCACAGTGTTTGTTATCCCAAATTTTACTGTCTGCGAGGGATCCAATTTAAACTTAATTTCTAATGCTACTGGCGCTGCTTCGTTTTCGTGGACCGGACCGGGTACTTACACATCCGGTGTTCAAAATCCATTACTCACTTCAATTCTTCCATCAGCTGCAGGTAATTATTCAGCTGTAGCTTCATTTACCAATGGTGTTTTAACATGCACTACAGGTGCTGTATCTAACGTTTCTGTGGTTGCCACTTCTACTGTTAATATTTCCGTGCCTCAACATACTTGTCAGAATGCTAATATTAATCTGAGCATGACTGCAACAGGCGCCACAGGTTTTAACTGGGCAGGGCCAAACGGTTTTACTTCAACAAACGCTTCAACAAACATTGTAAATGTGCAGCCTGTAGCTTCGGGTATTTATACGGCAACGGCCACATTCTCTATTGGCGCTGTTACCTGCTCAACTTCCAATACATCCTCTCTAAGTGTTGTACCAACAAATACAGTTGCTGTTACTCCAAATTTTACCTTATGCCAGGGTGCTAGTTTAAATTTAGTTTCCAATGCAGCTGGTTCTCCCACATATTCGTGGAATGGACCTGGAGGTTTTACTTCTGCAGCACAAAATACATTAGTGCCGGGTATGCTGCCTTCAGGAGCCGGTAATTACACATCTACAGCTTATTTTACCGATGGTGTTTTAACATGCACTACAGGTGCTGTATCTAACGTTTCGGTGGTTGCCACTTCTACTGTTAATATTTCGGTGCCTCAACATACTTGTCAGAATGCTAATATTAATCTAAGCATGACTGCAACAGGCGCTACAGGTTTTAACTGGGCTGGGCCAAACGGTTTTACTTCCACAAACGCTTCAACAAACATTGTAAATGTGCAGCCTGTGGCTTCGGGTATTTATACGGCAACTGCCACATTCTCTATTGGTGCTGTTACCTGCTCAACTTCCAGTACATCATCCATGAATGTTGTGCCTACAAGCACAGTGTTTGTTATCCCAAATTTTACTGTCTGCGAGGGATCCAATTTAAATTTAATTTCTAATGCTACTGGCGCTGCTTCGTTTTCTTGGACCGGGCCGGGTACTTACACATCCGGTGTTCAAAATCCATTACTCACTTCAATTCTTCCATCAGCTGCAGGTAATTACTCAGCTGTAGCTTCATTTACAAATGGCGTTTTAACCTGTACAACAGGTGCAGTATCTAACGTTTCTGTGGTTGCCACACCTACCACTAGTATTACTTATTCTCCGCATATTTGTCAGAATGCAATTGCTAATTTTACTGCATCTGCTCCCGGTGCAGTTTCTTATACCTGGGCAGGCCCAAACAGTTTTTCTTCTACCGGTGCAACAGCTTCTATACCAAGTATTCAAACTAACGGTTCCGGAAATTACACAACCACCACTATGTTCTCAATTGGCACCGTGAGTTGTACAACCAATGCTGTAAACACAGTAAGTGTAGTTCCTACCAGCACAGTTGCTGTTTCAGCAGATTTTACCGTTTGCGCGGGAGCAAATGTACCTTTAACTTCAAATGCCGCCGGTGCTATTTCCTATTCGTGGAATGGGCCTGGATCTTACACATCACCAAATCAAAATCCAACAGTAACCGGTATCCTTCCTCCCGGGGGAGGATATACCGCAACAGCTTTCTTTACTAATGGTAGCTTAACCTGTACTACTTCTGCTGTAGTAAATGGGTCTGTAGTTGCTATCCCGCCACTAACTGTTACAGCTACCAGCACTGTTATCTGTGCTTTAGAAAGTACAACTATTAATGCAAACGGATCTTTAAATTATACCTGGACACCCGCAGCAACTTTAAATACTGGTAACGGCCCAACAGTTATCTCTACGCCGCCTGTAGGTACAACGGTTTACAGTATTACGGGGCAGGATGCCAGCGGATGTTATAAATCAAATACCATAGCAATAGTAGTTAATCCTTTACCACTCGTAACAGCTACGAGTAATACCATGTGTTTTGGAACAAGTGCTTTATTAACGGCCAGCGGCGCTGTAGGTTATACCTGGACACCATCAGGATCACTCAGCAGCCCTAACGGAGCAACAGTTACTGCAAGTCCTGTGGCAAATACAATTTATACAGTTACTGGCTCAAGTAATAAAGGTTGTTTAAATACGGCCACAGCAAGTATCCTGGTAAATCCATTACCGGTATTATCAACCAGCGATCATACCATTTGCTACGGCAATTCAACAAACGTTAGCGTTTCGGGTGCTAATAATTATACCTGGTCTCCGGCAACAGCTCTTAGTTCTACTAATTCTGCAAATGTTGTGGCTAATCCCACACTAACAACTGTTTACACTATTACGGGCCAGGATCTTAACGGTTGTAAGCAATCAACCGTTTCAACAGTTGTAGTGAAACCACTTCCAACTATCGGTATCTCATCACCAAGTGTAATTTGTAAAGGCCAAACTGCTTTAATGACTGCAAGTGGTGCCACAAGCTACACCTGGAGTACAGGCGCTTTTACACCTTCTGAAAATGTGAATCCAATTGTATCAACAACCTATACTGTAACAGGCAAAGATGTAAATGGTTGTATAAATACAGGAACAGTATTTTTAACTGTAAATGTTCAGCCAACATTAATTGTTACAGGAGCATCAACAGTATGTTTAGGAGATCCATTAACCCTTACCGCAAGCGGAGGCCTTGATTACAGCTGGAGTACAGGAGACAGTACAAATATTATTACGATAAACCCACAAGTAAGTGGTGTTTATACTGTAAGTTCGGGCATAGCGCCATGTAATTCTTCCACACTTTTTGCAGTAAATGTTTTTACTCCGCAAGCTGCGGCGGCAATTGCAAATCCTGCTACGATCATATATGGCTCATCAAGTATTATCTATGCAAATAGCCAGGTTGGTAATGTTATAAATTGGTCTTATTCTCCCGATCTTAGTTGTTATACCTGCGAAACAAATACGGTGTCACCAACAGCAACTACCATCTACACCATAATGATCACAGATAATAACGGTTGTATTGTTACTAATACAGTTTTGGTAGAAGTAGATATAATTTGCGGAGATCTGTTTGTTCCATCTGCTTTTAGCCCTAACGGTGATGGCTTTAACGACCTTTTATGTGTTTACAGTAATTGTATTGAAACTATGAACTTTCAGATCTATAACCGCTGGGGAGAAAAAGTTTTTGAAACCTCAGATAAAACTACGTGTTGGGATGGAACCTACAATGGTGTATTGCAAAATGATGCTGTTTTTATTTACCAGCTATCAACCAAATTGGTTAATGGTGAAAAAATAGTAAAAAAGGGAAATATAACATTGAAAAGATAAAAAACTGAAATGAAAAAAAGTTACTGCATATTTTTGATATTATTGGCGAAAAATATTTTCTGCCAGGATATCCATCTTACGCAGTATTTTATTGCACCACAAATGATCAATCCTTCGGCATTTGGCGTTATTAATTCTTTTGAGGCGGGCTTTCAATACAAATCGCAATGGAATGCATTTACAAAAGGTTTTACTACCTACTCTGCTTTTGTTAATAAGCAAATACCAAACAGAAGACAGGATGGTAAAGGCTTTTTTTCAGCGGGATTAAATTTTGGTTACGATAAATCAGGAGACAGCAGATTAACAAACATGACCGGCGCCTTGCCTTTAAATTATTCTTTAAAAATAAATAAAGGTCAATTTTTAACTTCCGGAGTCTCGGTTGGATTTGCTCAAAAAACATTATCAGATCCTAATCAAACCTGGGGTTCACAGTACGATGGCTTTAATTATAACCCGGGCTTATTGGGAGAAAACACAACACGCCAAACCGTTGCCAAATTAGATGTAGGCGCCGGAATAGCTCTAATAAGTAAAAAAAACGGTAAAAGATTTACAGTGAGTACTGAGCCTTCAAACACACTTGGCTTTTCGGTTGCACACGTTAATAAGCCAAAATATTCTTTTTATAAAAACAGTAATGAGCGTATGTTAATGCGTTTTAATTTATACGAATCGTTTAATTATTGTTTTAATGGTTCACCCTATTCTCTTTCTCCTTCGTTGATGGTACAATACCAGGGCGGCGCCAGTGAGTTTATTTTAGGTACAATGTTCCAATACAGATCTGGTAGCGAGTCGTATCTTACAGGCTTAAAAAAAACAAGTGCTATTGGTTTTGGTGCCTATTACAGGTTTAAAGATGCACTGGCTTTAAATGCTTTTGCAGAAGTAAAAAGGGTCATGTTTGGTATTTCTTATGATATCAATACTTCTACATTACAAAAAACATCAAAAAGCAAAGGCGGCCTTGAAATTTTTGTGAAAATAAAAAATGCCAATCACCTTTATAAAGGTTTTGGAAAGTGGTAAGAATTTTTCTTATCTGTTATCAGCAATTTCTTCAATAGAATAATAAACAGGTAAACCTTTTGCCAGAATAAGATCTCTTTCTTTATTTGCACCCGGACTTTCTTTTAACAACAATAAACCTTCGCAGGCATTTATTACCGCTAAAGAAATTTCCATAGTAGCTTTGTAAACATCTTTAATATTTGCTTTTTCAAGAACAGGTAAAGCAGCGTTCATACCAATAATTGGTATATGTCCCATCTCTAATAATTTAGCAGCAGCATTATTCATCACATCTAAATTTGCTTTGCGCTGTTCTTCCGTTGCCGCCGAATAAGGCCCTGCTACTCCAATGATCATAGTTAATTTATTTTACCGTAATTTTTCTTTCTTAAATAAAAACGTTCCACATGCCTAAACGTTAAAACAGTTGTATTATTATCAGAGATCGATTCCGGATCTAAAAGCGTATCGCCCAAAACATCATTCTTGCTTAAGTAATCGTAATCATACACCTTAAGTTTAAATGGCTCGTGTAATTTATAACGGTATAAAGCAACCGTATCACCCATTTCAAACTTAGCGGTAGATTTTTCTATGTGTGAGCTTGCCTGATCAAAATAAGCGTAATCTTCTAATAAATAAAAAAGGTCAGGATAAGAGCTTTTAAATAAAGTATTGTCGCTACCACCCGGGCTCCACTTTTCATTATTTTGCAAAGCAAAAGAGTCGCAAATAATTTCGGTTTTAAAAACAGTTGGCATTTTAAAAGAGAAGGTGTAAACATTGTCAATTAATTTCTTTCTAAGAGTATCGCGCGTATCACTCATTGATACTGATTTACCGGGAGTTTGATTATAGTTTTTTTCGCTAATAAAATAATCCTGCCAAACCCTTATTTTTACTTTAACATCAGTACCTGCTTTGAACTTTTTCATAAAATAAACCGGGACAATTAATTTTATAGCAGAGTTATAACTTAATGATCTTGTTTCAAAAAAAACACCCGAAGAGTCATTCATACTACTATACAATGTACCTGATTTTGAATTGTTTTTGTAGTTTAAAAATTCCGGCAGCATATTTTCATCATTAAAAAGTAAACTATACTGCAGATCTGTAGTTGTATACTTTTTTGAATCAAAAGGATAAGCTTCCGGTTTAATATTATCAAGGTTCAATTGAAAGATCACCTTCATGCTTTGGATGATAGCAGTAGGTTTTATCATTTCATTACCTTTCCATTCACTATTAACAGAGGTTACTTTTAAATCAAAATCTTCATATTCTTTAAACGAGCGATTGCTTAGGCCGTTATTATTATGGTTTCCGCAAGAGATCAATATTATAACAAAGATCAAAAAAGAAATAAGGTTTAAAGGCTTTGTATTTTTCATTTTAAAGAGTATTATATCAAATTTAATTAAAGATTTAACATTATTCTAAAATATAATTATGATAAATAATGTTTAAAGAACATTCATTCTGCCTTTAATATTTATATTTGAATTCTTTAAAACATAAACCTAAAAACAACTAACATGTTACAAAAATTAAAATCTTTTTCTGCCGCAGTTGCCATAACAGCATTAACTGCAACAGGTGTTAACGCACAGTTTAAAGCACCTGCACCAAGCCCATCGCAAACAATTAAACAAGCTTTTGCGTTATCTGATATCAGTATAGAGTATTCGCGCCCAAGCGCAAAAGGCCGTGTTATTTATGGAGACCTTGTTCCATTTGGAAAAGTATGGCGTACCGGTGCTAACGGCGCAACAAAAATTACTTTTGGTGAAGATGTTAAAGTAGAAGGTACAGATGTAAAAGCAGGAACATATGCTTTATATACTATGCCTAATAAAGACAGCTGGGATATTATGTTATATAAAGATCTTACTTTAGGTGGTAACGTTGCTGATTATAAAGCAGAAAACGAGGTAGCACATTTTAAAGTAAAACCAAAAGCATTAAATGATAAAGTAGAAACCTTTACCATTGATGTGGCTGATGTTACTGCTACAACTACGAATATTGAATTAAACTGGGAAAAAACCCGCGTTTCGTTTAGCGTAGTTGCTGATATTGATGCTAAAATGATGAAAAGTATTGATAATGCTTTAGCAGCAGATACACGTCCGTATTTTCAATCGGCAAATTATTATTACGAGAACAATAAAGATCTTGCAAAAGCTTTAGAGTGGGTTAATAAAGGAATTGATAATAACCCAAAAGCATTTTGGATGGTAATGTTAAAAGCAAAGATCCAGGCAAAACAAAAAGACAGTAAAGGTGCTGTTGCAAGTGCAGAACAAGTTATTACTTTAGCTACAGAAGCTAAAAACGATGATTACGTTGCACAGGCAAAAAAATTAATTGCTGAAAATAAGAAGTAATTTAGAAATTATAATTTAGAATTTAAAAGTCTCGGTTTATAGCCGGGACTTTTTTATGTACTTAATTTTCTGCTATCAATGATCTTTTGTATCACAAACGCAAAAGCCATTACCAGCAAACAGCCAATTACATTTAGCCATAAGAAAGCCGTCAAATCAGTCATCCAGGCATATACAATAAAAATTTCGGCAAGAATAGCGGCATAAAAAACAGCTGCCCCTCCTACTTTCTTCATATAAAATGCTACCAAAAAAATTCCTAAAATAGTGCCGTAAAATAACGATCCTAAAATATTCACGGCTTCAATTAAATTACCCAGGCGACTTGCATAAAAAGCCACCACAATACAAAACAAGCCCCAGGCCAGCGTTATCCAACGAGATGCTGACAGGTACTTTGCATCGCTTTCATTTTTCTTAAAAATGCGTTTATAAAAATCAACTACAGTAGTTGATGCCAATGAATTTAAACCACTGGCAGTAGAACCCATGGCCGCTAAAAAAATAACGGCTATTAAAATACCCACTACACCTATTGGTAATTGTTGTGTTATAAAACTTAAGAAAACATAATTGGTATCATTCGTATCAGCTTTTGCATCATTCTTTTTCATTAATGCAGTTACTTCTTTTTTTATCTCTGTATTTTTTTTATCAGCTGCCTGTACCTTTTTTCGCGCTTCATTTATCTCATTTTCATTCTTGTTATGAATAGCGTTTACAAGCTCTTCAACATCTTTTTGCTTTTCATTATTTGCCGCATAGTACTTATTTTCCAATAAAGTAAATTGCTCTTTATACTCGCTTTTCCTGATCTTATCTACCTCTACCTTATTAAAAAATACCGGCGCCTGATGAAATTGATAGAACGTAAACACAAAAACACCTATCAATAAAATAAAGAACTGCATTGGGATCTTTACAAGGCCATTCATTACCAAACCTAAACGACTTTGTGTTACTGAGCTACCTGTCAAATAGCGTCCCACCTGCGATTGGTCGGTTCCAAAATAAGAAAGCTGTAAAAAGAAACCGCCAATAATGCCCGACCAGATATTATAACGGTTATTAAGGTCAAAAGTAGTATCAATAGCATTCAACTTATTCATCTTTCCTGCAATATTTAAAGCATCCATTACACCAACATTTTGCGGTAATAAATGAATGACCATATAGGCCGCTAAAAACAGACCTCCGAAAATAATACTCATTTGTAATACCTGTGTATACGACACAGCCTTAGTGCCGCCATAAACAGTATAAACAATAACCAGCAAGCCATTAAAAATAATAGTGTAAAAAACATCTACATTTAAAATGGTAGATAATATTATTGCAGGAGCATAAATTGTAATTCCAGTTGATAATCCGCGTTGCAACAAAAATAAAGAGGCTGTTAATGTTCTTGTTTTATTATCAAAACGTTTTTCTAAGAATTCATAAGCTGTAAATACTTTTAATTGACTGAACATGGGAATGAATGTTATGCACAACACAACCATTGCTAATGGCAAACCAAAATAGAATTGCACAAAACGCAAACCATCACTAAAGCCCTGACCGGGGGCAGAAAGAAAGGTAATGGCACTTGCCTGCGTAGCCATCACCGAAAGACCTACATGATACCAGGGCAATTTACGATCAGCCAATAAATAACCATCAATGTTTTTTGTACCACGGCTTTTCCAGATCCCATAAAAGATAATGAACAAGAGCGTAATGCTTAATACTATCCAATCTATTACGCTCATTTAAAGTAAACAGTAAAAAAGTAAAGAAAAATTATTGTAAGCACCAATACACCTATAACAACTGCATAAACGGTAGACCAGCGTTTGAATATTGAATTTTCGTTTCTCATGATGGAACACGGATTTTACAGATTAGACTGGTTTGCACGGATTTAATTTTCGAAATTAAGATTAGTTAAATCAATATTAAGATTTTTACGATTGTTTGTGAAAATTTTCCTTCTAAATTCAGCCTTCTTCCCAAAGTTAAGCAATAATCCAACTTCAATATCTGTAGCTCTAAGGTAATTCAAAAGCTGCAATTCGTTTTCATACACTAAAACTTCACTTGCTTTAAGTTCAAGAATAACAACATTTTCTACTATTATATCTGCAAAATAATCTCCGACTAAAAGACCTTTATAATGAACATTTATCTTTTTTTGAGCTTCTACTTTTAATCCATTTTCCTGTAATTCGTGAAGCATTGCATTTTGATAAACTCTTTCAAGAAAACCATAACCTAACTCATTATACACTTCATAATAAGTTTTAATTATTATATCCGTAATCTCTTTATGTAAAAGTTTTTCCATCAAATCAATTTCTATCCGTGGTTGATCTGTTAAATCAGTAAAATCCGTGTTCCATCATCTAATATCATTTATTCTGCGGCAAGCTCAACAAGTTTACAAATAACCTGTAAGCACCGGGAATACCCGCCGGCAACTCTCTAAAGAAAACCAAGCCTGTATATACAAAATTACCTTTACCCGATTTACCAATGATCAAACTGCCATCGCTTGCTTTTTCAGCAGGATCTGCAATAGAAAAAATAGTTTCGTATTGTTTATCAATTTCTGTTGCAAAGTAAATGCCTCGTTCCTGGATCCATCCATCAAAATCTTTTTGAGTAATTTGGTTTGGAAAATTTAAAACAGGATGTTTTTCATTAATAAACTTCATTTCCGCTTTTTCATCCGTTACCCTATCACGTGAAATAGTAAATGGATAAGGGCCAATATTTGCCTTAACAGGGCCAATACGGTTATTGGTATTGTATTGCACAATTAAATTTCCGCCGTTTTTTACATAATCCATTAATTTATTGTAATGAATTTGTAAACGATCGTTTGTATTATAAGCGCGCACACCGGTAACAATGGCATTATATTTAGAAAGATCCTGGTTCAATAATAATTCATCGGTCAACATAGTAACAGTATATCCAATTTGTTTTAAGGCGGCCGGTACATCGTCTCCTGCTCCGGTAATGTAACCAATATTGGTTCCTGTTTTTTTAAGATCAACATTTACAATTCCGGCTTCTGCATCACTTAAAATAAATTGATAAGGAATATGATCGTACTCAATACGTTTTATACTTTTATTATATGAATTGCCATTAGAAATTACCGATGCTTCCAGTTTACCGCTTACAGCATTGCTATTAGCCATTATTGAAGCTTCGATCACTACTTCATCATTTTTATTTTTGAGTTTAATGTTTGGGTCCTTAATAACAATATTCCAACCCGTGCTTGCTTTTAATTGCAAGGTTCCTTCAAAATTAGTTTGATTGGCCTTAACAGTTAGTAAAACGGTTTTAGGGTTTGAATCGCTGAACACAAATACTTTTTCAGAAATATTTACTGTTACCGGTGGCAATACTTCAAAGGGCCTGTAGATCTCGCCTTTAACAGGATCTGTATATTTATAAACAAGGTCGCGACTGATCTTTAAATTCAGATCCAGTATATTAATATCAAAGATTATTTTTTGTGCAGCATCATTCTCTGGTTTACCAATTAACGAAGCATCTTTTACCGTGTAAATTCCAACGTCATGTTTATCATTTAACCAATAAGGGTTTGAATAGGCTGTTGCACTGATCTTTTCTTTGCGTTTAAACGTATACATTTCATTAGCTTTTAAAGTCAAAGCTGTTGTTGTATCACTATGTAAATAATTTACCTTATTTAATTTTACCTCTTTCTTATTACGATTAACAATTTGAACTGTAATAGCTGCTTCCTGGCCCGGAATACCAATATAATCAGAAGCAAAAGCCTCCAACCATAAACCTGAACAACCTAATAACAAAGTCTCCGTTTCTTTTAGTTTTTGTTTTTTCCAATACTTAGTATTTGCATCTTTTTCATCCAACGCTAATAATTGTTTATAGATAGAAACCAATTCCGGAACTGAATTTTCAGGTGATGAAGCATTGAATTTTTTAATACAGTCTTCAATGGCTTTCTGAATTTTCTCAGTTCCTTTTAAACGGTTCCACGAAGTATTTATTCCTTCAAAAATATCATTCTTAACACTATCGCCTTTTAATAATTTAAAGTATTCTAAATTTGAGCCGCGTTGTTTTGCGGAGCCAAAACCCTGGCTCTTATGCATAGAACGACTTTCGGCGGCTATCTCACCATAGGCTTTTCCTAATAATGGGTTGTAAACACCCACGTCTATTTTTACCTGATTAGGGGCTGTTGTATTTGTCCCTCCAAAATTAAAAGTGTTCCAATAAATGCGTTTTGCCTGCCAAACTTCTAATGTTTTTAATTGCTCAGGAAACTTTTTAGGATCTGCCGCTGCATCAAAAGCTTCAACAGCCAGCATAGCTGAAGCTGTGTGATGTCCGTGCCCGCCTTCGCCTGTTGTAGGAAAACGGCAAATAATAACATCGGGCTTAAATTTACGAATGGTTAAAACTACATCTGCTAAAATGCTATCCTTGTTCCAGAAGGTAAATGTTTCTTCCGGATTTTTTGAATAACCAAAATCATTGGCACGTGTGAAAAATTGTTCAGCCCCATCTGTTCGGCGCGCTGCCAGCAACTCCTGCGTACGGATCAATCCTAATAACTCACCCTGCTCTTTACCAATTAAATTTTGGCCACCGTCGCCACGTGTTAAGGAAAGATAACCGGTCCTTAATTTTTTTTCGTTGGCCAGGTAACCTAATAAACGGGTATTCTCATCGTCAGGATGTGCTGCCACATATAATACAGAGCCAACCGTATTTAATTTTTTTAAGTGTTGGATTATTTCGGCAGAATTAAGCTGCGTATTTACCTGCGAAAATAAATTAGAGATAATAAATACCGGCAAGGCCAGCAATAAACGAAAATTGGTCATATTGAGTCTATAAAAACAGGTTCTGAAGGTAAGAAATATTAAAAATTAAAGAGGGTAATAACGTTAAAACAAGCTAAAATTTCATAAACGTTAAAATTGAAAAGTACAAGAGCTAAGTTGTTTTTGATAATATATGTTTACCTGCTCTTGCTAACTTTGTTATAAGAAAATTAACCTTTATGAGAACGATCATTTTTATTATCAGCATTTGTTTTGCTTTAACTACCTGGTCGCAAATTACTAATGGAGATATGGAAACTTATACCGTAACTACAAATGATACCTTGCCAATTGGCTGGAAAGTAAATTCACCATATAGTTCTATACCCGGAAAAACAAACGATGCACAAAATGGTACTTCTGCTTTTGTAATAAACACATGGTACAGCTATGCTGCAGCTATGATGGTAAATGGCAATTTAGCACCAGCTGATTTTTTATCTGATTGGATAAAGGCCGGAACACCGGTTACGGGTAAGCCCACAGCATTAAAAGGTTTTTATAAATATACTAATGTTGTAGCGGGTGATTCTGCCATAGCTAAAGTGATCTTAAAAAAATGGAATATTATAACGCATAAACCTGATACCATTGCATTTGGGGTTTCTAAATTAGCACCCGCAAATTCATACACCAATTTTACAGTTGCTTTAACCGATTATTCGGTGGGTGTACAACCCGATTCTATCGTAGTTTATTTTATGAGCTACGATTATTTAAAAGGTACCCAATTGCCTTGTGCGGATAATACCTGCAGGTTCTTATATCTTGATAATTTAAGTTTAACGCAGCCGGTTGGTATCAAAGAATCAAAAAAAGACAATTCTGTTGCTGTTTATTATGCAAATAATGAATTGATCATTACAAATACAGAATCAAAAAAATTCTCAGCTTCTGTTTATTCATTAGATGGCAAACTTATTTTACAAAAAGAGATAAGCGACATTCAAAACAAAATAAATGTTCCGGAATTGTCAAAAGGCATTTATATTTTACAAACTAAAGGAGAAGTTAATTTGCAGCAAAAGTTTTTTAAAGACTAAAAAGCGGGATCATCTCCCGCTCTTCTCTTTTTATTTGTCTTTACAAAAAACATGAATACTATCTCTTAAGAATTCTGCCAGTTTTGGGTGATGCTTATCATAGTTGGCTTTAAAGCGTTCATCGGCAACATACATGACTCCAAGGTTACGGTAGATCTCATAAGTAACATCAAAGTGTTTACCAGTCATTTCAAAATGTTCTTTAATCAATGCCTGCACTTTTTTATCATCTGGCTTAAGATCAATTAATTTTACCATAGCTTTATTAATATCTTCGGCCTGTTGCAACAATTCGTTCCATTCTTTTTTATCCATTGCCAGGATCTTTTTTTCAGACCCTGCAACTATTTCTTCGCCCCATTTTTCGGCGGCTTCTTTTCTATAGGCCTTGCCTTGTTCTTTGCCAAAGCCTTTATACATTTCTTCGTGATCCATTTTTTTAGTTTTGCTTTTAAGGTTAATAATTGTTTTGTCAATAGTTAACAGCAATTCTGCAAAACGGTCTCTTCTTTTTTTCAATTCCGCTTTATGTGAATGTAAGGCTTGTAAGATATCAAAATCGGGATCATCCAAAATATCTTTTATTTGTGAAAGCGAAAGATCTAATTCTTTATAAAAAAGAATTTGTTGCAACCGCAACAATTCCGCTTCACTGTAATAACGGTAATTTGTATCCGACCTTAAAGATGGCTTCAACAAACCTATTTCATCATAATGGTGAAGCGTGCGCACACTTACACCTGCTATTTTTGCTAACTTATTGACAGAAATTTTATCCATGAAATAAATTTTTATACAAAACTAGTCTATCACGTAAGGTAAGGGTCAAATAAAAAATGAAATTATTTTTTAAGTGATTGATTCAGAGAATGCTTTTTTTAATTTAAGCCCGCAAACAATTCATCCAGTTCGGTTTTTGTAAGGTCGCGCCACTCTCCTATCTTCAATTTTTCAAGCTTAATATTCATTACACGCACGCGCTGTAATTTTAATACCTGGTAATCGTAAGCATTGCACATACGGCGGATCTGTCGGTTTAAGCCCTGTGTAAGTGTTATCCTGAAAATGCGTTTTGCATTTGGTTCCAAACTTACAACGCAGGGTTTTGTTTTTACTTTTTCTCCCTTTAATAAAATGCCTTCAGATATTTCTTTTAAAAATTGTTTGCGTACCGGTAAATTTAAAGTAACAATGTATTCTTTTTCGTGACCATGCTCCGAATTGGCTATCTTATCAATGATCTCGCTGTGATTGGTCAATAATATCAAACCTTCAGAATCCTTATCCAATCGGCCAACAGGGTAAATATTCTGTTCGTGCCCTATTGCATCTATAATATTATTGGCAATTTTTTCAGATGTACACTCTATGCCTTTGGGTTTATTATACACAATATAAGTGGGTACATATTCTTTTACCTTTAACTCTTTTCCATCTATTAAAATAAGATCGCCTTCTTTTACCGTTGTGCTAATACTTGCAATTTTACCATTTACCATCACACGCTTTTCATCTATGAGCACATTTGCTTTTCTGCGTGAGGTAAACCCCGACTGACCAATGTATTTATCAATTTTCATAGTGCAAATATACCAAAAACAAAAAGGTGCCACCGAAGTGACACCCTTGTAATAATGAAATTATTCTTTTAAACCTAAGTTAAGCAATTAAAACCCGAAGCTTAATCCTAAATTCAATCGAACGTTTCCATTAAGGTCTTTCTCATTATTAGCTGTGTAAACATCTCTTAAACCCTGATAGTAAGAACCATCAACGTTTAGCCAAACGGCACGTAATAAACGGTAATTAAAACCAATAGTGCCTTTTGCACCAATATCAAATGTATTGTAAGCAGAATTATCGCTACCATTTACTAAAAATCCAAGATCGGGAGCAATGGAGATCTTAGGGCGAAAATCTTTTTCATAATCTCTAAAAAAGTAAATTACTTTCATAGGTTCTAACCTTACATAATTTAAATTTGTTTCAGAAGTATACTCAGGTGTTTCAAATTTTACACCTTCGGTTGAATAAGTTGCATCAAAACCAAAACCTAAATGCTCGAAAGGAGAAAAAATAGCAGATACACCTGCATCCCACGATGGCATAAAGGCCGGTTTGCTATAAGGCATTAAAAAAGAGTGGCCATAAGCCCCTTTAAAACCTACAGTAAATTTTGATTGTTTAATTGGTTCGGGTGGAACGATTGAATTATTATTTTGAGAATAAGCGATTACCGATGCCGAAACAAAAGCTAATAGTATTGATAATTTTTTCATGACCTTTATTTTAATTTCTTGTAATGAACTATAACAATAACGTACCAATTCAGCAAAACCCTTTGTTTACAATACTTTCAAACATCCAATAAAAAAATTATGAAAAATTAAATGTAGACTTGTTTCTACATAATAGGGAAATCAATGTTACAACAACATACTATTACAGTTGTAGATACAGTTGTAGAAGCCAATACTTCGTTTGCATCATTTTTGCAGTAAACATTATAAAAAACTACTATGAAAAATATATGCATTACAGTTTTAAAAATGGCGTTTATTGCAGGTGCCATTTTTTTATTTATGACTTCCTGCGCTGCTCATAAAAAATGTGGCGATACTACCGCCAAGAAAAAATACAGCGGCAAACGTTATAACCAGGCTTTACAGGAACGTGATGCTTTGTGTGACCAAACCAAACAACAACAAAGCAAGATCGCATCGTTAGACAAAGATATGGCCGCCTTAAAAGAAGATTATAATGTATTAAATATAAAATACAATAATTTAAGGCAAACTTCAGGTTCGGAACTAAATAAATTGAACGAAGATCTGGATAAAAAGCAATTGCGCTTACGCGAATTGGAATCTATTTTACGTAAACAGGATTCTGTATTAAACGTTTTAAATACCTCTGTAAAAAACGCTTTGTTAGGCTTTAATCCTGATGAATTAAGTGTAGAAATGAAGAACGGAAAAGTTTACGTTTCTATGTCTGACAAATTATTATTTAAATCGGGCGATGCAACCGTGGAAGCAAAAGGTAAAGACGCATTAAAAAAACTGGCTGAAGTTTTAAATAAAAACCCCGATGTAAGTATTGCCATTGAAGGTCATACGGATAATGTGCCTATTAAAACAGCTATTTATAAAGATAACTGGGACCTAAGCGCAGCCCGTGCTACAAACGTTGTAAGGCTATTAACAGACGAGTATAAAATGGATGCGCACCGCTTAACAGCTTCAGGCAAGGGAGAATATTTTCCGGTAGCCGATAATGGTACCGTTGAAGGAAAAGCGAAGAATAGAAGAACAGAAATTGTTCTTTCACCAAAATTAGATGAGTTAATGAAACTTATTTCGGTAAAATAGTTTTAATAATTCATTCAATAAAAAGGCCGGTACCGTATACCGGCCTTTTTTTATTTGCATTTATTTATCATCTACTTAGGATTATGTGCTATTGAATCGTGCTGGCCAAGACTTAATGTATCATTGGGGTTCATATCTGTTGCTTTTCCTGTTGGCATTAATTCCTGGTGCAAACCGGGGTGTCCTGTTTCTCTTGGATCGCTATTACATGCGGTAAATACAATTACAAACGCGATAGATAAAGCTGTGCTGATAATTTTTTTCATAATAAGTGTTTTATAATTTGATAATTATGCTGTTAATTTTATGCCAAAAAAATATCCGCAAAAACTCAAAATTCGGGTTCTTGCGGATATTGTAAATGTGTATGTCAGTTCGAGTGAAGTCGAGAACAATTGTAATAGTCTTCGACTCCGCTCAGACTGACAGTAATAAAGACAATTTAGTTCGTATCAAATCCTATCTTTTTACGCTTCGGATCGTTCAGGTCGCCATCTTTGTTTGGATTGGCTACAGGCGGATCCTGCGTTTCCTTTTCAGGAGTTTGATCAGGATCATTATTCGGTAATTTAGGATTATTACCTTCATTTTTTTTGTTCGTCTCAGGAGTCTTTATGCTTGTCTCCTTTGGATCCTGATTATTATTTTCGTTTTCCATGATTTCTATTTTTTAATTATTAAGCAATGTTGTCACGTAAGGTTTTTACAGTATCGTGACCTTTTTGTAAAGCTGCTCTTTGTTTGGTAATAGCCGCTAAAGCTTCTGTTGGAATATCTTCGGTATGTTCTAACACATCATCGTATGTTGCTTTTGCGCGATCTTCGCCAAATTCACAAGATGATAAAATGGCTTTACGATCGTTACCTGTAACGGCCGCCTTAAGATCCATCCAAACACGAAATAATTTTCCGCTGTTCTTTGTTTCATCCTTATCAGCTTTTTCTTCGTTTGCCGGAACAAATTTTCTAAGCTCCAATGAAAAGCCTTTGCTTTGATTACTAAAATCGGTGAATAATGATTTTAGATCAGCATCTTTTGTTTCTTCTGCTGCTTTTTTATATCCTTCGTAACGATCGTTATTTATAATGATCAGATCGTTTATAGCCGTAGCTGTTTTTTCTGTTTCCATGATTATTTATTTTTAGAGGTTAATTTTTTTGCTGATTTCTTTGCTGAAGTTTTCTTAGTTGTTTTTTTTGCCGAAGCTTTTTTAGCGGCTTTCTTTGAAGATTTTTTTGGAACCTTTGCTCCCTTTTCGCGGGCTTCTGAAAGACCGATTGCTATTGCCTGTTTGCGGCTTTTTACTTTTTTACCGGATCTTCCTGCTATTAATTTGCCTTCTTTCATTTCGTGCATGGCTTTTTCCACTTTTTCGCCAGCTTTTTTTGAGTACTTTGCCATAATTTAGTTTTTTGATGCTTAATAAGATTCAATTATTGTACCATTCCATTTATTGTGAATTTGTAAAGAGGATGAGCCTGTAACAGGATATGAAATAAATTTCATGTAGACATAGTTCTACATTGTGAGTACTAAACAGTGAAATATTTTTTGTAATTTCAATTTGTATGAGTTCACGCAGAAATTTTATAAAAGCAACAGGCTTAATTACCGCTTCGGCATTGGTTACACCTTTAAATGCCATTGAAAAAATAGAAGCGATTGAAGTAAGCAAAATAAAACCGCCTGCTTTAAAAGCCGGAGATACCGTTGCCGTTACGTCACCGGCGGGTGCCGTGTGGGATGAGAACCAGGTAGAAACATTTACCAATATTTTAAAAAATTTTGGTTTTAATGTAGTGAATGGAAAAACACTGAAAGAAAAATTCGGTTATTTTGCGGGTACGGATGATCTGCGGGCGAACGAGCTCAATAACTTTTTTGCAGATAAAAAAATAAAAGGCATTTTTTGCATGAAGGGTGGCTGGGGCTGCGCGAGAATACTTGATAAAATAGATTACGATGTGATCAAAAAAAATCCAAAAGTACTCATTGGCTTTTCAGACATCACCGCTTTGCTTTTGGCGATTACTCATAAAACAGGGCTCATTACTTTTCACGGCCCGGTTGGCAACTCGGGCTGGAATGATTTTACGAAGAATGTATTTACGAATGTAACGATGCTTACAAAACCATTTAACTTTCCTGAGAATCCTGCGAGTGAAGACAAACCCTTTGTTATTAATAGTGGTAAAGCCAGTGGTGAATTGGTTGGCGGCAATTTAACGGTGCTCTCTGCTTTAATTGGCAGTAACTATTTGCCGGACTGGAAAAATAAAATTTTATTTTTAGAAGAAGCCAAAGAAGAACCTTATAGTATTGACCGTATGCTGACACAATTAAAATTAAGCGGTGTACTGGATAACATTAATGGTTTTGTGTTTGGCAAATGCGCTAAATGTTTGGCCGAAGAACCACAAAAAGCATTTACCTTTCATGAAGTTATTTTACAGCACATACAACCTTTAAAAATTCCTGCCTTTTATGGTGCTATGATTGGGCACATTGAAAATAAATTAACGGTGCCTCTGGGAATTAATGCTACAATGGATGCGGATAAGGGGATTATTTCTTTGACAGAAACTTCCGTAGTTTAACCTAATTATTTTCGCATTACTTCTATGGGTTTACCATCTAAAGTATATGCTTTCATTATTTGCTTTGCTTGTTCTTCATTTAAAAACTTAAGTTGTATCTTTTTTAATGTTTCCATTTCAGATAATGTTGATCTTACAAGCACTATTTCAAAAACCTCTTTTTTCACATTAAGATCAATAGCTTTGCCGTTGCAATAACTATTGTAAGCATTTGCCATCATTTCCCAGATCTCGATCTCTTTATCAGGATTTCTATCTCGCTTAAAATCATCTATCCATTTTTCTTTCGAAGTAGGATCCACTTCTTTAAAAGTATTATACAAATAATCTATTCTAGTTAATTGCAGGGAAGATAAAGTGTCTGATACAATAGGTCCTTGCCGAATTTCCTGTGGATCCATTGTTTCAATATCCTTACTTTTTTCAGCTCCACATGAAAAAAATAAAAATGGAAGGCAAATCAATAAAATTAGATATGAATACAATCTTGTTTTAATCATTTTGAAATTTAAGTATAAAAAAACAAAAAAGCCCTCTCATTTTTGAAAGGGCTTTACTTAAAAAAATTACAAATGTATCACTTCTCCGTAAGCTGCTGCAGCAGCTTCCATAATAGCTTCGCTCATGGTTGGATGTGGATGGATGGTTTTAATTAATTCGTGTCCGGTTGATTCTAATTTTCTTAAAGCAACAATTTCCGCTATCATTTCGGTAACGTTTGCACCGATCATGTGCGCGCCTAAAATTTCGCCGTACTTCGCGTCAAAGATCAGTTTAATAAAGCCGTCTTTTGCACCAGACGCACTTGCTTTACCACTGGCAGAGAATGGGAATTTACCCACCTTAACGGTATAACCCGCTTCTTTTGCTTTTTTCTCGGTAAAACCAACGCTCGCGATCTCCGGCACACAATAGGTACAACCCGGTATGTTATTGTAATCAATTGCTTCTACGTGCATACCTTTTATTTTTTCAACACAGGTAATACCTTCTGCGCTGGCAACGTGCGCTAATGCTTGTCCGCCAACGCAATCACCAATTGCGTAATAGCCCGAAACGTTAGTAGCGTAAAATTTATCAGTAACAATTTTACCTTTATCTGTTTTAATGCCTGTTTCTTCCAAACCAATACCTGTAATGTTTGCTTCAATACCAACCGCTGATAATACGATCTCCGCATCTAAGGTAACATTACCTGTTTTTGTTTTAATATTTACTTTGCAGCCATCGCCCTTTGTATCTACACTCTCCACCGAAGCTTCGGTCATTACCTCTACTCCTACTTTCTTGAATGATTTCTCTAATTGTTTTGAAACTTCTTCATCTTCTACCGGAACAATGTTTGGTAAAAATTCAACCACGGTAACTTTAGTACCCATAGTGGCATAAAAATAAGCAAACTCAACGCCTATAGCACCACTACCAACCACCACCATTGATTTTGGTTGTTTTGGTAAACTCATCGCCTCACGGTAACCGATTATTTTTTTACCATCTTGCGGTAAATTCGGTAACTGACGAGAACGTGCACCTGTTGCAATGATAATATGTTTTCCTTCGTAAGTAGTTGTTTTGCCATCTGCGGTAACATCTACTTTTTTTCCTGCTTTTACTTTAGCAGTACCAATAATAACATCAATCTTGTTCTTTTTCATCAAGAACTGGATGCCTTTGCTCATGCCATCGGCCACATCGCGGCTGCGTTTTACAACACCGTTAAAATCGGCTTTAATGTTATCGGCACTAATACCGTAATCTTTTGAATGGTTTAAATACTCAAATACCTGCGCGCTTTTTAATAAAGCTTTGGTTGGAATACAACCCCAGTTTAAACAAATACCACCCAGGCTTTCTTTCTCAATGATAGCTGTTTTAAATCCTAATTGCGATGCGCGAATAGCTGCTACATACCCACCCGGGCCGCTTCCTATTACTATTATATCGTAGTTCATACTTGTTATTTTTAAAGACTTCTAATTTAAATAATTTATTTTTAATTTACCGTTTTTCCTTCGCTGTCTATCTCTACTACTTCAAAACCAAGCTTTTTCACTTTTTCGAGATTGGTGGCTTTATCACCCACAACAACAATTACCATGTTATTGTATGGTAAATATTTTTTAGCCAATTCATTTATTTCACTTTTAGAAATCGCATTTAAGATCTCACCTTGCTTTGCCACATAATCTTTAGACAAGCCATAATCCAACACACGTTTAATGAATAATAATTTTTTATCAGGCGATTCGTATTTTAACGCATCACTTTGCGCAATGGCATTTTTTGTAAAAGCCAGTTCGGCATTGGTAATACCGTTTGCAGTATAATTTTTTAGTTCTTTAAAGATCTCCACCAAAGCACTATCAGTGGTATTGGCCTTAAAGCCACCTTCAATTACATAAGGCCCTGCATATTTTGTACCCGAAAAACCTGAGTGCGAGCCGTAGGTCCAGCCTTTTATTTCGCGCAATAAATAATTTAAGCGGCTGTTAAACGCATCTGCAAAACTGTAATTCATAATACTTGCTTTGTAAAACTCGCCGGTAGCTTCGTAAGGCAAAGCAATGTAGCCCACTTTTATTTCGCTTTGCGCTGCTTTTTTCTTGTCTACAAAATAGATCTTTGTTTTTTCGATCTTTGGTAAAGTAGAATTATCAGCTGTTGCAGGCGCTCCCGCTTTTATCTTTGAAAGAAAAGCCAGCTCTGCTTCTACTTCTTCTTTAGTTGCAGCACCATTCACCGCAATGGTTAACATAGATGAATTTAAGGTTTTGTAATAATTCTTTACATCATCTAACGTAATATTATTTACCGTTTCCATAGTGCCGGTACCCGGATATCCTAAAATATGTGTGGGCCCGTACAATATTTTCTTTAATGCCATTTCTGCCATGGCAGGCGCGTTGGTTTGGCGAAAGTTGATGCCATCCAATTGACCTTTTTTCTCGATCTCAAATTCTTCCTGATCAAATTTTGGTTCCAGTAAACATTCTTCAACAATTTTTAAAGTAGCTTTTAAATTCTTTTTGCTGCTTTCAATACTTACGGTAATATCTTCCTGCCCTGAATAAATGCGAAGGCTTGAGCCCAGGCGGTCTAATTTATTTTCTATTTCTTCTGCACTTGTTTTTAAAGTACTTTGATCTAATAAACTGGCCATTAATTCAGATACGCCTGATTTTTCTTTTGGCTCAAACAAATGGCCGGCCTTAAAGCTTAATAAAATATTTACAATAGGAAATTCGTTATCAGATATACCAATTAAAGGTACGGTATTATTTATTTTTGTAGTATAAAAATTTGGTACCGGAACAGGTGAAGCCGCTTTAGCAGAAGGAACCACAGACCTGTCAAAATTATCTTTCGGTTCTTTAAAGCTCAGGTTTTTGTATTCTGCACTCTCTGCCTCTACAGTACGTTCGTACATTTTCCAATTATCAGGTTGTGCTCGCAAGTCACCTTTTTCTTTTGGTAAGCAACTTATAACAGCGTATGGTTTATTTTTAATGTAGGTATTGTAAACCCGCATTACATCTGCCTTGGTTAATACTTTACGTGCTGCTATCTCTTTCTTAATAAGATTAGCATCTTTAGTAAAAGTAAAGTTAGAAGCCAATGTTGCCCCTTTGCCCTGCACAGTGCTTAATCTATCATAAAGTTTGTTTTCATAGCCTGCTTTAAATTTTATAAGATCGTCATCAGTAACGCCTTTCTTTTCCCAATCGGCCAACACTTTTTTCAATTCTTTTTCCATATCGTTTAACGATACGCCGGCACTTGAAACAATTGTAATAGCAAATTGTCCACCCAATTCTCTTGCAAAATGAAACGAATTGGCATTTACTGCTTTTTGCGTTTCAATAAATGCTTTATAAAATGGAGAGCCTTGCGAGCCGCTCAATATTTGCGATAATGCTTCTAATGCAGCTTCATCTTTATGATTAAATGGCACTGTTTGATAGGCAATACTCATTAAAGGAAATTTCACATTGTCTTCGTAAGACATGTAACGATTAGCCTCTAATTTAAAAGCAGGAACAATTTGTTTTTTTACTTCCGGCCCTCTTTCAATAGAGCCAAAATATTTTTGCACCATTTGCAAAACTTCATCTGTTTTTACATCTCCCGCAACTGTTAACACTGCATTATTTGGACCATACCAGCGCATGTAAAAACGTTTAAGATCATTTACATCCACACGATCAAGATCAACCAAATAACCAATGGTAGACCAGCTGTATGGATGGCCTTTTGGATAAAAAGCTTCTCCCCCTTTTTCACGTACCAAACCGTAAGGCGCGTTATCGTAGCGTTGTCCACGTTCATTCTTTACAGTAGCGCGTTGTATCTCAAACTTTTTTTGTGTTACAGAATCCAGCAAAAAGCCCATTCTGTCTGCTTCCAGCCACAACATTTTTTCTAATTGGTTGCTTGGTACTGTTTCAAAATAATTGGTACGATCGGTATTCGTACTACCATTAAGCGTACCGCCTGCTTCGGTAATAATTTTAAAATGTTGTTCATCGGCCACGTTTTTAGACCCCTGAAACATCATATGCTCAAAGAAATGCGCAAAACCGCTACGGCCTTGTTGCTCACGGGCACTGCCTACATGGTAAGTAACATCCACATAACAAATAGGATCGCTGTGATCTTCGTGAATTAAAACAGTTAGGCCATTGCTAAGCTCATATCTCTTATAAGGAATAACGATCTCGCTGCCAACTTTTTTAACCTCCTCCACTAAATTTGGGATTGGATAAATGGTGTTATTTGATCCGAGACCAGCAACACTTTTTTGCGCCAATGCAACTGCAAAACTGCTGCTTATAAAAATAACTGTAAGAAATATTTTTTTCATGCTGTAAGGCTTGTTTACTGAAATAAGTAGCAACAAATATAGCAGAATTGTAATTTTAAAAGACATTAAAATTGGTATAATTTAGCATAATTCAACTGCCTGTTTTATAAACATTTAACACGCGTCTGCAATAAAACAAATTTTTGTGTGTACCTTTGTAGTATATAAAATTTATACCCATGTATCCTGAAGCAATAGTAAACCCTATGAAAGCCGAATTAACTACGGCAGGTTTTAAAGAATTAACGAGTCCTGAAGATGTAGATAAAGCCATTAAGGAAGAAGGCACTACTTTATTGGTAGTAAATTCAGTTTGTGGTTGCGCTGCCGGTGCATGCCGTCCGGGCGTTAAAAAAAGCCTTGAGAACACTAAAAAACCAAGCAATTTAACCACGGTTTTTGCAGGTTTTGATATTGAAGCGGTAATGCAGGCAAGAAAACACTTTTCTCCCTACCCGGCAAGCAGTCCGGCCATTGCACTATTTAAAAATGGTGAATTGGTACACTTTGTAGAGCGTCATAATATTGAGGGCCACAATGCTTTAGCCATTTCTGAGCATTTAAAGGCTGTTTACGACGAGTTTTGTTAATTAAACAAAAACAAATCTTTAAAAGGCGCATTTTTTTGCGCCTTTTTTTATTTATTTAGGTTACTTTTGTTGCGAAAATGAATTAATAAAAAAACCCTATAAAAATGAAATTATTTAAAGTTTTAGTTGCTGCTTTAGTCCTTACAATAGGAAGTGTAAGCTTTACCTCTTGCGGAGGTGATAAAGAAAAAGAAGTAAATCCTTTAGCGGATAGCTTAGCCGGTGTAAACGGTGAGTTAAACGGTAAATTAAGTGAGAAAGAAGCTGCTATGCAGGAGTTTATCTCTTCATTTAACGAGATCCAGGAAAACTTAAATGCCATTAAAGAAAAAGAAAAGATCGTTTCAAGCGCCAGTTCACAAGGCGATGTAAAAAGCAAAGAAGATCAGATAAAAGAAGATATTCAGGCTATTTACGACTTAATGTCAAAAAATAAGAACCGCATTAACTCTTTAAGCAAAAAATTAAAGAACAGTAATTTAAAATTAGAAGGTTTAGAAAAAATGATCGAGAACCTTCAAAACAGTATCAATTTAAAAGATAGTGAAATTGCTGAGCTTAAAACTAAAATGGAAGGTTTGAACATTGAGCTTTCTAACTTAACAACTAATTACCAGGAAGTTGAAGCTGAAGTAGCGGTTAAGAATGAAGAATTAGCTACTGCATATTATGCAATTGGTACTTCAAAAGAATTAAAAGAAAAAAATGTGATCTCTAAAGAAGGCGGTTTTATTGGTATTGGTAAAACAACTAAAGTAAAAGAAGATTTTAATAAAGAATATTTTACTAAAGTAAATATCGATCAAACTACCAGCATTAATATTGGCGCTAAAAAAGCTAAAATTATTACTACCCACCCTAGCGGATCTTATAAAATTGTAGGCGAAAAACCGGTAGAAAAAATTGAAATTACTAATGCAAAAGAATTTTGGAGCGCTTCAAAATACTGCGTTATTGTTATTGAATAATTTAAAACACTAAAATTAAAAAGCCGTGTAAGGAAACTTATACGGCTTTTTTGTTTGCTTAATACAAATACACTGCATTTAATAAGAATTCGTATCTTCAAAGCAATGAAATTATCAATTTTAGTTCCGGCCTATAATGAAAGTGAAACGATCATAAGTATTTTGCGCGCCCTGGAGGGTGTTGAGTTGATAAACAATATTTCTAAAGAAATCATTGTAGTAAATGATTGTTCAACAGATAACACAGCGCTTCTTACTCAGGATTATATAAACACTTCTAAATGCGAAATAAAACTTTTCAACCAGAAGAAAAATCAAGGCAAAGGCGCTGCATTGCATAAAGGAATTGAATTAGCTACCGGTGATTTTATTATAATACAGGATGCAGATCTTGAATACAATCCAAAAGAATTTAATTTATTGCTTCAACCCATAATTGATGGTTATGCAGATGTTGTTTACGGGTCGAGATTTATTGGTGGAAAACCTCATCGCATTTTATTCTTCTCTCACTCATTTGGTAACAAATTTTTAACGGCATTTTGCAATGTATTTGCAAATTTAAATTTAACCGACATGGAAACCTGCTATAAATTATTTAAAGCAGATATTTTAAAAGGTTTTGCACTTAAAGAAAAACGCTTTGGCTTTGAGCCTGAAGTAACGCTTAAACTGGCGCGTTTGCGGAAGGTTCGCATTTACGAAGTTGGGATTTCTTATTACGGCAGAACCTTTGAGGACGGAAAAAAAATTGGTTGGAAAGATGGTTTCAGGGCCATATACTGTATTTTAAAGTATGGATTGTTTAGAGCTAACTAAGTAACATGCTTTTAAAGATCAGATCATTTTTAAAAAAACCTTCGCTTATTGTAATATTTATAATTGCTGTTTTTATTGTTTGTGCTCACTATAATCAATCTAAATGGCAAGGTCGATCTGTTATTCGCCACGATGTAATTAGTTATTATGCTTACCTGCCTGCATTCTTTATAGAAAAAGATCTGAAGCTATCTTTTATGAATGATACCAACGAGGCCCGGTATTTTGCCGAGTATAAATACTGGCCCGTTAAAACAAATGATGGTAAACGCATAATTAAAATGAGTATGGGGCTTTCGTACCTGTATGCGCCTTTCTTTTTTATTGCTCATGCGTTGGCTGAAACGTTAGGTTTTGAAGCAGACGGATTTTCGCCACCCTACCATTATGCCATACAGTTTTCAGGGTGGTTATACCTGCTTATTGCATTATTATGGTTAAGAAAGCTTCTTTTAAAATTACACTCTGAAAAGATCACCTCTTTGAGTATTATAATTATTTATTTTGGAACCAATCTTTTATGTTACAGCACACTTCAATCTGCATTAAGTCATCAATACAATTTTTTTCTGTTTACAGGCCTCATCTATTTTACAATTAAATGGCTAGAAACAAAAAAAATAAAACATGCTTTAATTATAGGATCATTTATTGGATTATTAGTGGTCGTAAGGCCTACCAACATAATACTGTCTTTGTTTTTATTGCTTTACAATGTAAACACTTTCACATTGTTTAAAGAAAGAATTCAATTACTGATATCAAAATTTTCACAGGTTATATTGATGATACTGATCGCATTTTTGTTTTTTTTACCACAAATGTTGTATTGGAAATTTATTACAGGTCATTATCTTTATTTTTCTTATGTTGGAGAAGGCTTTTATTTCAACAACCCACACCTACTTAATATCCTATTTAGTTTCAGAAACGGTTGGCTGGTGTATAGCCCCTTAATGTTATTATCCCTTTATGGTATCTATTTTCTTTATAAGAACAAAAGCCCTTATTTTTTATCAACTATCATTATTTTACCGATTATTCTTTACCTGCTTTCGTGCTGGTGGTGCTGGTGGTATGGAGGGTCTTTCGGATTCAGATCCATTATAGATCTTTATCCCTTATTAGTTTTTGGAATGGCAGCAAGTATAAATGTAATTCTGCAAAGATCAAAAACTTTAAAAATTGCAGTAAGTTTGGTTATCATCACTTTTATTTTATTGAATTTATTTCAAACCATTCAGTACCATTACAACATTATTCAGTATGATAGCATGACCTTTGCTGCTTATAAAAACAGATTATTTAAAATTAACCGGGCCGATTGTGATAAAACTTTATTAGAAAGACCGGATTACGAGCTTGCAAAAAAAGGCATTGATGCTACTGTTCCGTTTGAAGGCGAATAAGTTTAATGGGGAAAAGATCACTTTACTTTTCTTGCAGCAACCATCATTTCTTCACCAATATTTAAAGCAGAAAGTGTATTGTAAATGATGTTGTGAATGAATACAAACAATTTTAACTGCCACATAGGTTTGCTTGTAAATTTATTAAAGTATTGTTGGCGCTCGGCTGCATTAATGCTTGCATTGGCCTGCGCAGTAGTTTGCTTTTTTTTACTTTTAAATTTTTTAAGGATGGGCAATAAAGTGTACATAATAAACAGCTTTATTTCGAAAGATGATTTTATCTTAACAACTTCGTAACCGTTACTTGCTAAAATTTTTGTGATGGTATCGTGTCCAAAATAATTCACATGATCCAATCCCATCATCTTCCAGTTATCTTTATGGCGTTTTGCAAAATAACTATCAATTTGCGGTACTTGTAATACCAGGTATCCACCGGGTTTGGTAAGCTTGTTGCATTTTGCAAGAAACTCATCTGCCTTATCAATATGCTCTAGTACATCCCACATGGTAATAATATCAAATTGCTTTGATTCATCCATCTCAAAAAAATCAATATGATCTACCGGCAATTTAAGATCATTAACGCAATACAAATAAGGTTGTTCAGCTATCTCAACACCGTAAACATCGTAACCCAGTTCTTTACCGGCAAGCATAAAGTGACCCCAGCCTGCGCCAAGATCAAATAGTTTACCGGTTTTTGCAAACTTTTGTATGAATTTAAAACGCAGTTTATGGCGTTGTACTTTTATCCAATTATTGCCGGCACGCACAGCAGCAGTAACATCAGCATTTTTATATTGCGTATAAACAATTTGTTTGCGGTAATATGGCGGTATAAAATGTAAATTACAGGTATCGCAGGTTACTACTGCAAATTTTTCTTTTTGGTATTTTACATGAAATTTATTGTGATCTTTATTTCCGCAAACTGTACAAACTATATCTTCGGCCATAAAGCCAGGCAGGACTGTCATAAAAAAATTAAGGTTTTGTTTCTAATTCAAAAGTACTTTCTGTTATCGGGTTACTATCTCTGAAATAAGAAACTCCGCCCCAGCTGAATATCTTTTTTTGGTACACAAAAGCCATCTGCTCTTTTACCACAACACGTTGCACAATCACTACGCCTGTTCCAGTAATAGTTTCTTCAGTAACCCCCGGACTATATTTTGCAAGTAATTGTTTTATCCTGTCGGCACCCTGATTTTGATCGGAGTTAATTAACTTTTCACATTCTACTAGTCTTACTTTTGCATACACGTCACCACCTTTGTGCGTTAATGCTTCTTCATAATATTTTTTAGCATTCACAAAATCTTTTGTAGTAAAAAATCCGTCGGCGCTCTTAATAGCATCTTTATATTTCGTATCAACCGGTGCTACGGTATTAGTTGCAGCTAATTTTTCTTTGGCTAATTTATCCGCCAATTCCTTATCTGCTTTGGCTTTTGCGGCTGCATCGGCAGCAGCTTTCTCTTTAGCAGCTTTTTCAGCGGCAAGTTTATCCGCTAATTCTTTTTCTTTAGCTAATTTATCTGCGGCAGCTTTTTCGGCAGCCAGCTTAGCAGCTAATTCTTTATCACCTTTTGCTTTTGCAGCAGCTTCTGCATCTGTCTTTTCTTTCGCTAATTTATCAGCAAGATCTTTTTCCGCTTTTGCTTTTGCGGCGGCTTCATCAGCAGCTTTTTTTGCAGCGGCATCTGCTAATGCTTTTTCTTTTGCTAATTTATCAGCAGCCTCTTTTTCTGCTTTGGCTTTTGCATCTGCTTCTGCTTTTTCTTTAGCCAGTTTTTCAGCTAACTCTTTATCACCTTTTGCTTTTGCGGCGGCGAGTTCTTCAGCAACTTTCTTTGCAGCTGCATCAGCTTCAGCCTTAGCTTTAGCATCAGCCGCAGCCTTTTCTTTCGCTAATTTATCTGCAGCTTCTTTTTCTGCTTTGGCTTTTGCAGCAGCTTCTTCTGCAGCCTTTTTAGCAGCGGCATCCGCTTCCGCTTTTGCCTTGGCTTCTGCATCAGCTTTTTCTTTAGCCAGTTTTGCATCTTCTAACGCTTTTGCTTTTGCAGCAGCTTCTGCATCCGCTTTTTCCTTTGCCAGTTTAGCAGCCTCTTCGGCTTTAGCTTTGGCAGCAGCATCTGCAGCTTCTTTATCGGCTTTCGCCTTTGCAGCAGCGGCTTCATCCGCAGCTTTTTTAGCCGCAGCATCAGCAGCAGCTTTCTCAGCTTTGGCTTTTGCCTCTGCTTCTGCTTTTTCTTTTGCTAACTTATCTGCTAGTTCTTTATCTGCTTTAGCTTTTGCGGCAGCTTCTTCAGCAGCTTTCTTAGCAGCAGCTTCGGCTTCGGCTTTCGCTTTGGCAGCAGCTTCTGCATCTGCTTTTTCTTTCGCTAATTTTTCTGCAAGTTCCTTTTCTGCTTTAGCCTTTGCCAGTGCTTCTGCTTCGGCCTTAGCTTTTGCTTCAGCATCTGCTTTTTCTTTTGCTAACTTATCCGCCAATTCTTTATCTGCTTTGGCTTTTGCAGCAGCTTCTTCAGCGGCTTTCTTAGCTGCAGCTTCGGCTTCAGCCTTCGCTTTTGCAGCTGCCTCAGCATCTGCTTTTTCTTTCGCTAATTTTTCCGCTAACTCTTTTTCTGCCTTAGCTTTGGCGACAGCATCTGCAGCAGCTTTCTCAGCAGCTAATTTATCTGCAGCTTCTTTTTCGGCTTTGGCTTTCGCCTCTGCTCCAGCTTTTGCTTTTGCTTCCGCATCTGCTTTTTCTTTAGCTAAACGCGCGGCTTCTGCTTCAGCTTTAGCTTTTGCTGCGGCTTCTTCAGCAGCTTTTTTAGCGGCTTCTTCCGCGGCCTTTTTAGCAGCAGCTTCTGCTTCTGCTTTGGCCTTGGCGGCAGCATCTGCTTTAGCCTGCGCATCTGCATCTGCAATTAATTTGTTGATGTTGGCTATCTGATCTTTTGGGTAAGATTCGTTTGGTTTATATCCCAGTGCAGATTGATAATTACCAATAGCAGCCTGCCATTCTTTTGATTTAAATGCTTTGTCTCCGGCCTTTACAGAAGCCTGATAATTTGCTTCTTTTTCTTTTTCTTTATTTTTAATCGCTTTCTCTGCTTCTTTGATAGACTGCATACCCGAGATCATTTGCTCGAGGTAAGCTTTGTCGTATTCAAAATTATCTTTGTTTGGATTGTAACTGTATTTATTCAGAGGTTGATTTAATAACGAATAATCAACACCATCATAACGTTTAAAAAGTGAAAGACTGGCTTCAATATCCGCAAACTTTAAAGCGGCTTTTTCGGGTGGAACACCTTGTGTACTTACCGAGAACTTTTTAGAAACATAGCCGTCTTTTGAAACTGTAACCAGGTAATCGCCGCCTAAAGGAATTGTAAAAAAATAATTTCCACCACCATCAGTCATAGTGCTGCTTACTACCTTGCCTCCAGAAGTAATTTGTATGGTTGCCCCTCCTAAATTAGTACTTTCGTCAGAAATATTTCCTTCAAAACGAATAGGAACAGTTTGGGCAAAGTATGGAATAGAAAGAGCAGATAATAAAAAAATTAAAATTATACGCTTTAAAGTCATACCTTAGTTTGTAGTAACACAATCAGAAACTAAATTTACGAAAAATTGCCAATAATAGATTAAATATTTCGACCGGAAATGCCTAAAATTGTTAACCATAGCTATTGGGAAAAAAAAATCCTTTTTAAAAAATTTGATCTAATTGTAATAGGAAGTGGAATTGTAGGGCTTTCTACAGCTATCTCCTTCAAACAAAAAAATAAAAAAGCATCTGTCCTTATTTTGGAAAGAGGTATCTTACCAAGTGGTGCAAGTACCAAAAATGCAGGCTTTGCTTGCTTTGGCAGTGTTAGTGAATTATTAGACGACCTTAGTAAAATGAGCGAGGAAACCGTTTGGCAAACGGTTGAAATGCGTTGGCAGGGCCTTAACTTATTACGAAAAAGATTGGGTGATAAACATATCGGCTTTCAGTCTTACGGAGGTTATGAACTATTTGATGATGAAAAGATCTTTGGTAGTTGCTCGGAAAATATAGATATACTTAACCGAAAAATAAAAAAGAGCATTGGCTTAAAAAATTGTTACTCTATTGTTGCGCCAAAAGCGCTTAATTTTAAAAATATTAACGGCATAATTTTTAATAAACACGAGGGGCAAATAGATACGGCTTTAATGATGAGCAATCTTTTAAAACTGGCGCATGAACTGGATATAACTATTTTAAACTCTATACAGATCTCAAAAATAACAAGCTTAAAAGATGGTGCAGAACTGGAAAGTAATTATGGGACATTTAAAGCTTTAAAAGTAGTGGTTGCCACAAACGGTTTTGCAAAACAATTATTAAAGTTAAAAGATGTAGCACCGGCAAGAGCACAGGTTTTAATTACCAAGCCCATAAAAAATTTAAAAATAAAAGGTACTTTTCATTACCAGCAAGGTTATTATTATTTCAGGAACATTGATGACCGTATTTTATTTGGAGGCGGAAGGAATTTGGATATTAAAGGTGAAACAACTACAGAATTAGAACTTAATACTAAGATACAGAAGCAGTTGGATAGATTACTTAAAGAAATGATCTTACCAGATACAACTTTTGAAATTGACCAGCGTTGGAGCGGTATAATGGGTGTTGGCAGTGAGAAAAAACCTATTATTAAAGAAGTAATGCCAAATGTTTTAGCCGCGGTTAGAATGGGCGGCATGGGCATTGCCATTGGAAGTTTGGTTGGTGAAAAAGCTGCCAAAGAAATAAGTTAAATTATACATACCAATAATTATCTTTACTAAACATGTCAAAACAAATAACAGGTAATTACACGTACGAAGTTTTTGAAACAGCCGGTGCTTTAAATAAAGCAGATCTTGATCTTTTAACCGCAGCCAAAAGTTCTGTATTAAACGCTTATGCGCCCTACTCGGGTTTTAATGTTGGCGCTGCTTTATTATTAGAAGACGGTACTGTTATTACCGGCAATAACCAGGAGAATGCGGCTTATCCATCCGGACTTTGTGCAGAACGTGTAGCCATTTTTTATGCTTCATCACTACATCCAACAAAAAAAGTAATTGCAATTGCCATATCTGCTACATCAAAAGCGCAGGCAGTAACTATTCCTGTACCGCCATGCGGTGCTTGCCGACAAGCATTGGCAGAATATGAAATAAAATTTGAAACGCCCATTCGTTTAATTATGGCGGGTGAAAGCGGAGAAGTTTTTATCAGCCCTTCGGTTTCTAATTTATTACCACTTTTATTTTCGTCTAAAAATTTAGGCAAATAATTTCACCCTTTTTTGGAAGATTCTTTTTTAAAATTGGGGCAGGATTTTTAAACATTCATCTAATATTTTAATGTTTACCAAAATTTGTTTGTAACCAAACACAACCTTTATTTTTTTCTGCCGTAAAATATAAACAATAAAGCACTTCTCTCTACATCGTAATAAGAGCAACACTCTTAGAGGGAATGCTACGGTCCTAGTATTAACCTTAAAACCTAAAAACAAACTAAAACAGAATAAAAAAATGAAAACTACTACAACGAAAACACTAACCCACATTAAATCTCATTGTCATGAAAACAAAACTCTATCTTATCGCCCTGCTTGGCGTTATTGTTCAGACAATATACGGCCAAACAAACAAAACTGCGCATGCGAATGAAGCATCATCTACTACTGTACCTTTTAATTATTCGTTCTGGAACGCCTACGCAGATAAATTAAATTTAACTGCAACAGAGAGAAAAGAATTCATCTCCTCTCACCAAAGATTGCATAATAGTCAAAGCAATCCAACACAACAAAAACCAATAACACCACAAGACCCAAACAATGTATTTGCAGGCCCCTGCGTAAACATTGATTTTGAAAGTGGAAACATAAACGGTTGGAACCCAACTTGCGGTTTTCACCCAATTTTTAATCCATTGGGTTGCTGCCCAAACCCGGGTGGCCAACAAACTATTATGCAAGGTGCAGGCGTTGATCCAGCAGGCGGCTTTCCGGTTGTGGCAAATGGTGGTAATTTTTCGTTACGTATTGGTAACAACCAGGTAAACGGTGAGGCAGACAGAATTGAGCAAACCTTTATGGTTAGCGCTGCAAATGCCAATTTTACTTACCGTTATGCAGTTGTTTTCCAGGATCCCGGTCATGCTGTTGCAGAACAGCCGGCTTTTCAAATTGAAATGTTAGATAGTTTAGGTGCACAAATACCTTGTACCTTTTATAATGTAGCTGCCGGAGGAAACATTCCCGGCTTTTTTAATTCACCCAACTTAGCAGGAGTTGTTTTTAAACCCTGGACAAATGTAATTGTTGACCTTACCAATTTTATTGGCCAAAATGTAACCATTCGTTTTAGCACATTTGATTGTGCTTTAGGTGGACATTATGGATATGCCTATATAGATGGAAGCTGTATGTCTTTTATAAAAGGATCGGCTGATACCATTTGCGCAGGCACATCTACAAACTTTTGTGCTCCACAAGGTTTTGGTACTTATACCTGGAATGGCCCGGGCTTATTAAATAATGCAACACAATGTGTTAACGTATCTGCAGCAGGTGTATATACCTGCCAAACTACTTTAGTTACTGGTTGCCAGGGCCCGGAGTTTACTTACACCTTATCTAATTACCCAAAACCAATTGTATCTTTTAATAGCTTATCACCAAATGCTTGTGCTACACAATATTCTTTTACAAGTACATCAAGTATTAGCAATGGTAATATTTCAAATTACATCTGGAATTTTGGCGCAACACCAACCGTTGCTACTCAAAACCCTATGCATAGCTTTGCCGGCCCGGGAAATTATTCTGTAAGCCTGATCGCAATTTCTAATCAAGGCTGCAGCGATACAGCGACGCAAAATTTGGCGATCTATCCTTTTCCTAATGCTAACTTTACTGCGCCTGCTACCTGTCAAAACTCAAATGTAAATTTTAATAATACTTCTACCATAGCTACAGGTGCTATCACCTCTTATTTATGGAGTTTTGGTAACGGCAACAATTCTACGCAAACAAATCCTGTATTTAATTTTACCAACAGCGGTAGCTTTCCGGTTACTTTAGTTGCTACCAGCAATCAAAACTGTATCTCAACTTTTACAGGCAATGTTACCATTCATCCACAACCAGTAGTTGCCTACAGCAATAACAGCGCTTGTTTGGGAGCACCAACCTTTTTTACAAACAACAGCAGCATTGCTTCGGGTAACATTACCAATTACATCTGGACATTTGATGTGAACAATAACATTACTTCAACACAAGCCAATCCAAATTATATCTACCAATCGGTTGGTAATTATGTAAGCAGCTTACAGGCTATAAGTAATTTTAACTGTATAAATACTGTTACACATGCTGTAGTAGTTAATGCTATCCCAACAACATCTTTTACTGCCAAAAATCAATGCTTTGGTGCACCGTCTACTTTTACCAATTTAAGTACTATAGCTTCAGGCAATAGCATTACTTCCTATAGCTGGAATTTTGGTAACCAACAAAGCTCTGCTCAATTAAACCCTTCAATAAATTACACCTTACCTTATAATTATGTTGTACAGTTAACCACAACTTCTAATTTCGGTTGCAGTACTACACATACAGCTTTGGTAAGCATTTATAATTTACCAAGTGTTAATTTCACCTCCAATAATGCATGTTTAAATCAAACTACGCAATTTAATAATTCAACCATTATTAGTGGTGGCAGCATTGTAAAATGGCGTTGGGATTTTCAAAACGATGGTGTTTGGGATGATACAGTTAATGCTAATCCAAATATTGTTTTTCCTAACTCAGGCAACTACAATACCAAACTGCAAGCAGTTAGTAATTACCAATGCGCTTCACAAAAATTAAACCAAACCATAGTTCATGCTAATCCGGTTGCTAACTTCTCTACCAAATCAACCTGTTTAGGTGATGTTACTACATTTAATAACTTCTCTACTTCTTCTGATGGCCCGATCATTAGTAACCAATGGGACTTTAACGGTGATAATGTAACTGATAATTTATTACATAGTCCGCAACATACCTATACTGCAAACGGAAGCTACCTTGTAAAATTAGAAGTTCAAACCGTTCATGGTTGCGTAAACGTACAATCAAAATCGGCTTATGTAAATCCAAAACCTATGCCGGCTTTTACAGCTCCAAATCATGAAGGCTGTCCGGGCATGTGTATACAATTTACCAATAATTCTACCATCTCTAATGGTAGTATTAAAACAACACAATGGCAATTTGGTGATGGCACTTTACCTGATTATAACTTAAATCCTAAACATTGCTATTCTCCGGGAAACTACGATATCACTTTAAAATTAGTGAGCGATAGTGGTTGTATTAATACCTTAAAAGAACCAAATTATGTGATCGTTCACCCTGCTCCAATTGCAGGCTTTAAAATTGAGCCGGAAGAGTTAGACGAATTAGATCCATCGGGCCACATTAGCACTAACGCTTCTGGGGCTACCGCAACCAGCTATTATATCAATGATGGCTCTAGCTTTGGTGTTGAGAATTTTAACTATACATTTAAAAATGTTGAAAAAGCGCTTCCTGTTATCTTCCAGGTTGTAACCAATCAGTTTGGTTGTAAAGATACAGCTTCGGTACTTATTAAAGTTAAACCATCATGGCAGGTATATGTACCTAATACTTTTACACCGGATGGTAATGGTTTAAATGATGGCTTTACAGCACAAGGTTATAACATTAATAAATTCAGCATACAGATCTATGATCGTTGGGGGCATTTATTATTTGAATCGAATGATATTAATAACAAATGGGATGGTCATACAAAAGGCAGTGACGAACCAATAAAACAAGATACTTATGTATGGAAAATAAATGTGGTGGATGTGTTCAACAAAACACATGACCTACAAGGACATGTTTCTATACTAAAAAGCGAATGAGAATTTGGGTTAGGTTCTCATTAAAAAAAGTCCGCTGTGCTCGCAGCGGACTTTTTGTTTTTACATCAAAATATACTTAAAAATCACCCAAAGACTCTTTGATCTAAGGTTTAGTTTACCCAAAATTTCACTCATTCACTCATTCAAAAGCACGTTTCACCCAAAAATTAATAGTTTTCACTCATTTTAACTAAAAATTTTGTAACTGATAATCAATTACTTAATTATAAATATAAAGTTATTTGAAATTTTGGCGTAACCCTTTCTGGTTATTTTACTTATAAGTTGTAAGTATATAAAAACAAACAGCTTTTATGTCAATTAACCCACATTTTCATCACACTAACGAGCAAATTAATGAGGAGTTGATCATCATCGAAGCTGCGAAGCAAAATCCTGAGCGCTTTGGTCCTCTTTATAACAAATACTACAAGCAGATCTTTAATTACCTGTACCAACGTATGGAAGATAAAGACACAGCCTTTGACCTTACCGGCCAGGTATTTTTAAAAGCTCTTACCCATTTGCCAAATTATCAATTTAAAGGCGTGCCCTTTGCCAGCTGGCTGTACCGTATTGCTCATAACGAGTTAATGCAAATGTTCAGATTGCAAAAAGACAGGCGCGCCATTAATGCAGACATTGGCGATCTTAAATATATTTGTGAAGAACACGAAGAGCCATTTTTTGAAGAATACATTCCTGCCATAAAAAAATTATTATTAGAGTTAGATGAAGAAGATATGCAAATGGTTGAATTTCGTTTTTTTGAAAAACGACCGTTTAAAGAAATTGCAGAAATATTAGATATTACTGAAGTTAACGCCAAAGTTAGAATGTACAGGATAATAGAGAAGTTAAAAAAATCGATGAGTAAATTAAAAGTGTAGTATGGAACCAAAATTTAATATAGACAGGCCAAAGATAAGCGACGAAGAAATTAAAAAGCATCAGAATTTTGAGCAACTCGTAAAACAATTCAAACAACAAAGCTTAAACAAAGCGCGGCACGATAAAAGTTGGTGGAAAAGCAAAAAGGTCCGATACTCGGCCGTTATAGCAGGCATCACCGTTATTTGTACCATTAGTTATTTAGCTTTATTTAAAAACGAAAACACTCAAAACAAAACGCATGAAACATTAATTACTCAGGATACTAAAAAAGAAAATACCAATACAAAAAAGAATTTTATTAGCGAACCATCGCAAAAATTAAAAGTAAATTATACTGCCTATACTATTAATAATGCCAAAGGCGGAGAGATAAAGCATCCTACTTCATCAAAAATAAAAGTTCCTAAAAATTCGTTCGTAGATAAGAATGGTAAAGATATTATAGGTGATGTAACTATTGAATACCGAGAGTTTCATGATGCCGCTGATATTATTGCTTCGGGAATTCCTATGAATTATGATAGCGCCGGCACAAAATATACTTTAGAAAGCGCCGGTATGTTTGATATTAAAGGATCGCAGAACGGTGAGCCCGTTTATATTAAAAAAGATAAAACAGTAGAAGTTCAACTGGCCTCTGCAAATCCTGACGATCGCTTTAATCAATACTACCTTGATACCGTTGCTAAAAACTGGCAGTATATTCAAAAAGACAATGCTAATACTGTTTTGGGTAATGATCATGCAAAAAAAGAATTTGATAATAACCAAAAAGATGGTCCTGATAACTTCGTAAAAAAATCACCCAAGCTTCAGATCTTAAAAAATGAAATTGAAGTGGTTATTCCAAAAAGAATTGACAGCGTGAAAATTGTTTACACTAAAAAAATTGATGCAGTACCAAAAGTAAATGCACCTGCAAAAATAAATAAACCAACTCCGGGCCGTCCTACTTTTGTTCTTGAAGGAAGTTACAATGAGTTTCCTGAGCTTGCAGCTTTTAGTAATGTAATTTTTGAAGTTGGCCCCGAAAATAAGAACTACTATCCACAAATGCATGAAATAACATGGAGCGATGTTAAAGTAAGCGAAGGTCCTACAAAAGGAAAAAACTACCTGCTTACATTAACCTATCGTAAGCAAATTGAAAAACTGGTTGTGTACCCTACTCTTAAAGGTGCCGATCTTGAAAAAGCAGAAAAAAAATACCAGCAAAAATTTAAAGAATACGAAGGCCTTGTTGAAAAACGCAAAGCCGATGAACAACGTTTAATGGCCGAAATGGAAGCCAAACAAAAAGTTTACATGGCCGATCTTAAAAAGAAACAGGAAGATTACGAAAAAGAACGTGTAAAATTATTGGTTGCCTTTAAACAAAATGAACAAAAGCAATTAGAATCCAACTTTAATAATATGAGCATGGCAACAAAAGCAACGCGTATTTTTAATGTGTCGTCTTTTGGCATCTATAACTCCGATTGTCCTCGCAGCCAGCCTTCCGGCAAAACAGTTACACCAATGTTTGTGAACGGCGAAAAGGGAACCTTGATCAATGCAGATATTATTTACATGATCGATCACAAAACAAAAGCCGTTTACAATATTGCATTTAACAATGGCTTTAAATTAGATTATGATCCGCAAAACGATTATACACTTTGTGTATTCAGGCAAAATAAATTATATATCTGCACAAAAACCATGTTTAAAGCAACAGCAGATAAAAACAGCGATAAATTTACCGTGAATGAATTACCTGAAAGCTCAGATAATTTAAGCGACTTTAAAAAGGCATTAGAGATATGATAAAGCACATAGTAGTTATAATTTTTATTTCTGCTTTTATCATCTCCGGTAAACAAAAAACCAAGCTTTCAAACTCTTTTAAAACCATTCATGCTTTTGTTGCTTTGTGCGACAATAAATACCAGGGCATTGTGCCTGTTCCTCCAAAAATTGGTAACGGACAAGATCTTAATAATAACCTTTACTGGGGCTGTGGCTATGGGGTTCGCACCTTCTTTAAAAAGAGCAAAGAATGGAAATTGGTAAAAACATTTAAGCTGGATACTGTAAGATTAGAACGCCTTGTGTTTAAACATGTTTCTAAAAATTTTTATTTAGTGGCCGACGCTTACGATGGGCGCTATATAAAAAAATGTACACAGGATTTTTTAAACAGCTGTGCAGGAAAATTAAAAGATTCTCTTCAACTTGATAATGTAACGCTTGGCATTTATGGCAATTCAAAAATGATCTCGTATTCAGGCCACGACGGTTTAATGGATTTTAAATTAAATGAAACATTTGATAATGCAGATGCAAAAAAGCGCGACTGCATTATTTTGGCCTGTTACAGCAAAAGTTATTTTTCTGAACATTTAAAAACAGCCAATGTAAACCCTGTAGTATGGACCACCGGTTTAATGTGCCCTGAGGCTTATACATTGCACAATGCATTAAGCGGTTATGTAATTGGTGAAACTAACGAGGAGGTAAGATCGCGGGCTGCCCTCACCTATTCTTCTTACCTAAAATGCAGCCAAAAAGCCGCGCGTTACCTGCTTACAACGGGCTGGTAAAATGTAAAAAAACCTTATTCTTAAAACCCTTTTTTATAGTATATTTATGCCTTTAAATTATGGCACAATTAGTAATATTCCGTCACGGACAAAGCACCTGGAACTTAGAAAATAAATTTACCGGCTGGGTAGATGTTGAATTAACCCCAAAAGGTATTGAAGAAGCAAAAAATGCAGGCTTAAAAATAAAAGGCTTTCGTTTTGACTACGCTTATGCTTCGGCATTAAAGCGTGCACAGAATACATTGGCTTATGCGCTTGAAACAGCGGGTCATCCACCGCTTATACCTATTTTTAATAAAGCTTTAAATGAGCGCATGTATGGCGATCTGCAGGGTTTAGATAAAACCGAAACAGCAAAAAAATATGGTGAAGACCAGGTAAAAGTTTGGCGTAGAAGTTATGATATTCCACCACCAAACGGCGAAAGCTTAAAAGATACAGCCGCACGTGTAATACCTTATTTTGAATCGGAGATCGTTCCTAAACTAAAAGCAGGAAAAAATGTTGTTATTGCAGCGCATGGTAATAGCTTGCGTGCATTAATTATGTATTTGGAAAAAATGACACCTGAGCAAATTCTTGAATTTGAAATTGGTACCGCACAACCACGTTTGTACGATTTGGATAATGATCTGAAATTAATATCAGCAAAAAACCTGTAAAATGGCGCAACAATTTTTAAGTGCAGATAGCAAAGTAATTGCAGTTGATTTTGACGGAACAATTGTAGAACATAAACACCCTGCAATTGGTAAAGAAATGCTTTTTGCTTTTGCTACTTTAAAAGCATTGCAGCAAAAAGGCCATAAATTAATTTTATGGACCATACGCACAGGTCCATTACTGGATGAGGCTGTAGAGTATTGTAAAAAGAATGGTGTAGAGTTCTATGCAGTAAATAAAAATTATCCTGAAGAAGAATTAAGCGACAGAACAGCAAGAAAAGTTAATGCTGATGTTTTTATTGACGATCGTGCTATTGGTGGTTTTATTGGCTGGAGTGAAGTATGGCAAATGTTGCATCCTGAAGGCGGAAGCTTTTCGCATCAATTAAAAAATGCAGAAGCGCATCATAATTACAAAAAAAGTGAAGGTTCAATCTTTAAAAAAATATTCGGCACAAAATGATCTTTTTAAAAACACGTGAAGAAATTGAATTGATGCGCGAATCGGCCTTAATGGTTTCGCGTACTTTAGCTATCATAGCAAAAGAAGTAAAACCGGGCGTTCAACCCGCTGCTTTAGATAAATTAGCCGAAGAATTTATTCGCGATAATGGCGGCGTGCCTGCTTTTAAAGGTTATGGCCATAAAAGCAATCCATTTCCGGCTACACTTTGCATTTCTATTAATGAAGCCGTTGTACATGGTATTCCAACAAATAAACCTTTAATAGAAGGCGATATTATTTCGGTTGATTGCGGTGTTAAAAAAAATGGATATTATGGCGATCATGCCTACACATTTGCTGTTGGACAAATAAAACCTGAGTTACAAAAACTAATTGATGTAACTAAAGAAAGCTTATACAAGGGTATTGAGCAAATGGTAAGCGGTAATCGTATTGGCGATATTAGCTACGCCATACAACAGCATGCAGAAAAGAATGGTTTTGGTGTAGTGCGTGAATTAGTTGGCCATGGCTTAGGGAAAAATTTACATGAAGAACCCGAAGTACCTAATTATGGTAAACGTGGCGATGGTCCGAAATTAAAAGAAGGTATGGTGCTGGCCATTGAGCCAATGATAAATTTAGGCACCAAAAACATTAAACAATTAAAAGACGGCTGGACAATAATTACTGCCGATGGTAAGCCAAGTGCCCATTTTGAGCATGATGTTGCCATTATTGACGGTAAGCCTGAGATCTTAAGCTCTTATGCATTTATTGAAGAAGCATTGGCTTCGGTAAAATAATAATACCATATCAGTTTTCGGAAAAATATCTATTAAAGAATTGCGTGAGCGTATACTTCAGCGCGAAGAACGAAAACTTTCCTTGTTCAACAAGATCATGCTGTGGCTGCATTATTTCATTATTGTAAGTCTATTAATAGCCGTTGCCGCAAAACATATTTCTCCTTTACTCTTTTGGCTGCCTGCTTTTTTTGGCCTTGCATATCCTTTCTTGTTTTTATTGAACCTGCTTTTCATTATTTATTGGCTAATACAATTTAAACCTTCTATTACTTTTGGTCTTATTGCGCTATGTTTCAGCATTCCTACTGCTTTTAATTATGTTCAGCTGAGTTTTCCAACAAAATCAGAGGCAAAACAAATAAAAATAACATCTTACAACAGCATGTTATTTGATCTTTATAACTGGAAAAAACAAAAAGAGAACCGTAACAAGATCTTAAATAATCTTTCGGAGATCGGGCCCGATATTTTATGTGTACAAGAGTTTTATACTTCCGAAAGTAAAGATGGCTTTAATGGCTATAATAATATAGATACTTTAACTGTTCTGCTAAATGCGCCATATTATCACGCAGAATATACTACAACGCTTCGCGAAACCGATCATTGGGGTGTTGCGACCTTTAGCAAATATCCCATTGTAAATAAAGGTAAGATCGTTTTTAAAACACGCTCCAACAATATTTGCATATTTTCTGATCTTATAATTGAAAAAGACACTGTAAGGGTTTATAATATTCATTTACAATCTATAAGTTTTAGCAAAGACGATAATAAATTTTTAGATGATGTTATATCTGAAAAAGATGCAGAAGATGAAATGGAAAACAGCAAAAGTATTTTAAGAAGATTAAAACGCGCTTTTGTAAAACGTACCAAACAAGTTGATATGGTAGTTACACACATGAAAACTTGTCGCCATAAAATTATACTGTGTGGTGATTTTAACGATACGCCTGCATCCTACGCGTATCATCGTCTCTCTAAACAATTAAACGATGCCTTTGTTGAAAAAGGTACAGGCTTTGGCAGAACCTATGCAGGTAAATGGCCTCAGTTTAGGATAGATTATATTTTACACGATAAAGACTTTAAATGTCTGAATTACAAAAGAAGTGATGAAACATTTACCGATCACTTTGCCATAACTGCTTATCTTCAAAAATAAAATTTGAAAATATAGATTAAGGGTTTAAATTTAACCAACTAAAAAACACTACTATGAAAAACAAAATTATTTTATCCTTAATTGCTATTATTTTTTTAAGTTCATGTGCCGATAAATTCAGTCTTACAAAACGTAAGTACACTAAAGGTTATTATTTTGCTTCATCAGGAAACAAAAATTCGAGTGTAAAAGAAAATGATCATAAACATGTTGTAGTAAAAAATTTACCGGCAAAAAAAGCAGTTTTATCTACACCTGAAACCGGAAATGAAGAAATTAAAGAAAGTGACGTAGCTATATTTAACATACCTGAAGCAACCAAATCAAAAAACGCCGTTAAACATACGCCGACACAACAGCCTGTTACCGCTTCGGCTGAGCCAAAAAAAGAAATTGCGTCAAAACCTATTATTAAACCTGTTGCAGAAAAACAACCATTTGATACAAAAGGCAAAAAAGGAGATGCAGATACCGAACTAATTCTCCTTATCATTTTATGTATTTTCCCTATTTTGGCATTAATAGCCATTTATTTGCACGATGGAAAAAGCATTACTTTAAACTTCTGGGTCGATCTAATACTTCATTTCTTATTCCTGTATTGGCTTTTTGCCTTATTGGTAATACTGGATGTTATTAACCTTGCTTAAAATTCAAGATTTTTAACACTTTAACACGCTAAATTGAATTATATTTACATTATAAACTTGAAAAAATTAAACGCATGAAAAAAATATTTTTAATGGCTGCTTTCGCAGGTTTGTTAGGAAGCGCTGCTGTTGCCAATACATTAGGTGACGACAAAGATAAAAAAGCAAAAAAAGAATGCTGCAAAAAAGGCGAAGGTAAATCTTGCGCCGGTGAGAAAAAAGAAGGCTGCGCAAAAGATGAAAAATCTTGCTGCAAAAAGAAGACAGAAGCTTCTGCAACAAAAACTGCCGAAACAAAATAATTTTCAATTCACAATAATTATCAAAAACCCTTTCTTTATCAGAAAGGGTTTTTTGTTTATGTCATTTCCTGCCAAATCCATCAACAATGAAAAGCTACCGCTTAAAGCCTTTTAGCTCACCCTAAAAGGGGTATTTTATTAAAATGTTGTTAAACGGTTAATTTATCCTCACACATTATTATATCTTTGTTTAACCTTAATCAAATTTAAATGAAAAAGTTTTTTTTATCGGCGGCCCTGCTTTCTGCATTATTCTTTAACGCACAGGAAAAACGCCCTGACAACTGGTTTAACCTCGATCCAACAACCGATAAAATTAACGGTGTTAGCACCGAAAGAACCTACAAAGAATTATTAAAAGATAAAAAGTCTACAACGGTTATTGTTGGTGTAATTGATAGCGGTGTTGATTACGAACACGAAGATCTAAAAAATGTAATGTGGACCAACCCCGGCGAAATAGCAGGAAATGGTATTGACGATGATAAGAATGGTTATATTGATGATATACATGGCTGGAGTTTTATTGGCGGAAAGGACGGAAAAAACATTGATGCCGATAACCTTGAAGTAACAAGGTTAATGCGTAAGCTAAAACCTAAATACGAAGGTAAAACAGCTGCAGATTTTTCGAGCAAAGAAGAAAAAGCTGAATTTGAATTGTACCAACGCGTAAAAGAAGATTATGCTAAAGCAAAAGATAAGTTTGAGGGGCAATATAACCAGCTTAAATTTTTATATGAAGGTTTAACAGCAATTAATAAAGAAGCTAAAGAACAATTAAAGCTGGACGTAATTGATGTAACCGCTTTGCAAAAATATGAGACTACAGATAAAACCAACAAGCAAATGAAAATGATTGGCGGTTTAATGCTTAAGGGTGGACAAGGTGAGAATCTGGATGAAGCTATTGAAAGTTTGAAAGATAGTTACGATCACTTTAAACCTTATGTTGAAGTAGGTTTAAATTTAGATTATGATCCGCGTAGTATTGTTGGTGATGATTATAACAATTCAAACGAAAGATATTATGGTAACCCTGATTGTAAAGGTCCTGCCAGCTTACACGGAACCCATGTAGCAGGTATTATTGGCGCACAAAGAAACAATGGTGTTGGTATGGATGGTGTTGCGGCAGATGTTAAGATAATGGCTATACGTTGTGTACCTAATGGTGATGAGCGTGATAAAGATGTTGCTAACGCTATTCGTTACGCGGTTGATAATGGCTGCAAGATCATTAACATGAGCTTTGGTAAAAAATACAGCTGGGATAAAAAAGTAGTGGATGATGCTGTAAAATATGCGGAAAGCAAAGGCGTTTTATTAATGCATGCAGCAGGAAACGATAATACCGATATTGATGAAGTAACACATTACCCTTGCAAAAAATTTGAAAATGGTAAAGAAGCCACTAATTTTATAGATATTGGTGCTTTAAGCTGGAAGCCCGGAGATAAAGTGGTTGCACCTTTTTCTAATTACGGTAAAAAAACCGTTGATGCATTTGCACCGGGTGTAGATATTTATTCAACATTACCCGAAAATCAATATAAAGATCTCAGCGGTACAAGTATGGCAACACCTGTAGCTTGTGGTGTTGCAGCAGTTTTAAAATCATACTATCCTACTCTTACACCTGAACAAATTAAAAAAATATTGATCAAGAGTAGTCTTAAAACTTACAAAAGTGAAAAAGTAATTAAGCCGGGAACTAAAGATGAATTAGTAAAGTTTAGTACACTTGGTAAAAACGGTGGTATTGTAAATTTATACGAAGCCGTTAAAATGGCCGAGAAGTTTACAAAGATGAAATCGTAATAAACACTTTAGTAAAACATTAAAAAAGCCTTCATCTTTGATGAAGGCTTTTTTAATGTAAACTATTTATTGGTCACCCTGAACTTGATTCCGGGTCTCAGCACTTCAAGAGAACTGAGATGTTGAATCGAGTTCAGCATGACGCGAATACTAGATACCTGCATCCTTATAGCGCCAAATGTAACGGCAAGCCAAAGTCCTGTGTGGTCTCCAGGCTTCTGCGATCTCTTCCATTTCTTTTAATAATGCTTTTTTTTCGGAAGTAAGATTGTATAATTTTTTCATGCCGTTTTGTATTCCCAGATCATCTTTTGGAAAAACATCTTCACGGTTAAGACTAAACATTAAAAGCATTTCTACAGTCCAACGGCCTACGCCTTTTATCTGAACCAAATATTCCACCAACTCGTCATCGGTTTTCTTTTTAAGCAATTTGTAATCCAAAGTTTGTTCTATTGAAAAAGTAGCAATATTTTTTAAATAACCTGCTTTTTGGTAAGATAAACCAACGCTTCGCAGCTTGTCGTCACTTAACTTAAGAACAGCTTTAGCCGTTGGAATACCATCTTTAAACAAAGCTTCAAACCTGCCCCAAATGGTATCTGCAGCCTTAACAGATAACTGCTGACTAACAATAGCACTTAATAAAGCAATAAAAAGATCCTGGTTTTTACCGGTTTTAATAATACCAACTTTATCAATTACTTTTTTTAAGGCTTTATCCTTTCGTAAATGAAGTATGTTGGTATTCTGTTTCATTCGGCCTCATCCTAAATCCTTCTCTAAAGAGAAGGACTTTATCAAGCGTACATTTTTGCGCGTTGCTCTTTTATAGAAGGATTCTCTAAATACTCATCATAAGTGCAAGACTTATCAATAATACCTTTTGGGGTTAATTCAATAATGCGGTTGGCAACCGTTTGCATTAACTGGTGATCATGGCTGGTAAACAAAATAGTTCCTGCATAATCTTTTAAGGCATCGTTATAAGCAATAATACTCTCAAGGTCTAAGTGATTAGTAGGTTCATCCAAAATTAAAAAATTAGGATTTAACAACATCATCCTGCTTGTCATACAACGCACTTTCTCTCCTCCGCTTAATACATTACATTTTTTTAAAACTTCTTCACCACTAAACAACATCTTGCCTAAAAAACCACGAATGTAAGTCTCGTCTTTATCTTTACTAAACTGGCGCAACCAATCAATTAAATTCAGACTGCCATCCTGAAAATATTTATGATTATCATTCGGCAAATATGCTTTATAAATAGTAGTGCCAAAAGTAAATTTACCTTTAAAATCTGTATCCTCATCTGCCAAAGCAGCAAACAAGCTTGACACCGCTAATTGATTCTTGCTAATAAAAGCGATCTTATCTCCTTTTCTAACATTGATGTTTACATCTTTATAAATTACACCATCTGCATTAGATTTATTTAAACCTTCCGTCAATAGCAACTGATCTCCGGCTTCGCGTTCCTGCTTAAAAATAATGCCGGGGTATTTACGCGTACTTGCAGGAATTTCATCTACCGTTAATTTTTCTAATAATTTTTTACGGCTGGTTGCCTGGCTACTTTTACTGGCATTAGCGCTAAAACGACGAACGAATTCCTGTAATTCGGCACGCTTATCTTCAATTTTTTTATTTTGATCACTACGCTGTTTTAACTGCAATTGGCTCATGTGATACCAGAAGCTATAGTTACCTGTATATGTGCTTAATTTATTATAATCAATATCACAAATATTAGTACACACTGCATCTAAAAAGTGACGATCGTGACTGATCACAATAACCGTATTCATAAAATCGGCCAAAAAATTCTCCAGCCAGCTAATTGTTTCTACATCAAGATCATTGGTGGGCTCATCCAACAATAAAATATCCGGGTTACCAAATAAAGCCTGTGCCAGTAATGTTTTTACTTTTTCTTTACCTGTTAGTTCTTTTACCTGCTTAGCATGTAATGCCGGTGGAATACCCATATTGGTAAGCATTTCGGCGGCTTCACTATCTGCGTTCCAACCGTTCATTTCTGCAAACTCGGCTTCCAGTTCACTTGCCTTTATGCCGTCAGCATCACTAAAATCAGCCTTTGCATAAATAGCATCTTTTTCTTTTATGATCTGGTACAAACGCTTGTTTCCCTGCATTACTGTATCCAACACGGTAAATTCGTTGTACTCAAAGTGATTTTGTTTTAGCACACTCATGCGCATGCCCGGCAAAATATTTACACGGCCCTTTGTAGGCTCTATCTCACCACTCAATATTTTCATAAAGGTAGATTTACCGGCACCGTTGGCGCCAATAATACCATAACAATTACCCGGTGTAAAATTTACATTTACTTCGTCGAATAAAACCCGTTTGCCATATTGCAAACTCACATTACTTGCTGAAATCATTTTTTAAGGAACTCTCTAATAATAAGGTTGCAAAAATACTAAATTATTAGCTTCCGTTTAGTAGTTTAGCAGCGTGAAATACATACTTCTTTTTTTAACGATTACCGGTAACTTATTCTCTCAACAAAAGATAAGTGGTGTAATTCTTGATAAAGCAAGCAATAAGCCCATTGCCTTTGCAAGTATTGGTATTGTTGGTAAGCAGGTTGGTACCCTGAGTGATGAGAATGGTGTTTTTGAATTAACACTGGCCGAATATCAAAAAAAAGATACCCTTAAAGTATATGCCATTGGCTATAAACCCCAGGTTTTTTATGCCCCCGATCTTATAAAAGACCTTAATAAAAAAATGAGCTTAGAGGCCTTGCCTACTCAATTAGCCGAGGTAGAAGTAAGATCAAAAAAAATAAAATATAAAACATTGGGTACCACCAAATATTCTAAAAATAACTGCAGCGGTTTTGTAAAGAACACCAATAACTGGAAAGGATCAGAATCTGCTTTAAAGATCAATAATAAAGATGGCCGTCAGGTATTGATGGAAACATTTAGCTTTTACATTATTCAAAATAAATATGCAGATTCTTTAACTTTCAGACTAATGTTTTATGAGGCTGCAGATACAAAATGGCAATATCCTTCAACACGGCCATTCATGAAAAAACCGATCATTTTTAAGATCGGGCAAAAGAACGGTGAATTTGTTTTAAATATAAAAGACTATGGCATTTATACTTCTAAAGATTTTTATGTAAGCCTTGAATGCCTTATGGATGAAATGGAAATTACCAAATTTTGTTATGCAGGATCTTATGATTCACCATCATTTGTAAAAGCTGCTCCCTTTAGTAAATGGACACAAATACGCGGTGGCGGACCCGATTTTAATGTAAAGGTTTCTTATACAGATTAAGGATCTAAAACATTTACATTGTTCATCTAACCATTTTTTAAAACAAATTCGCACTTTAACTGTTGTACTTACAGGAGTTATTTTATGCGAAATCAAATACCCAAAGGCAAGCTCATTTTAATTGGTGGTGCCGAAGACAAAGGAAAATCAACTGTTTTAGATATTGAAGGAAAGAACAAACAATTTGAAGAGTTTGAGATCTTAAAAACGCTATTGCCAAAAAAAAGAGGCAAACGTATTCTTGAAATTATTACTACCGCTTCGCAACAACCAAAAGAAGTAATGCGAACTTATCATTCTGCATTTAAAGAGATAGGTTTTAACCAGGTTGGTTTTATAAGCATGGAAAACAATCCCGAAGCGCGCAATCCAATATGGATAAAACGCATTAAAAATGCACATGCCGTAATGTTTGCCGGTGGCGATCAATTCAGGCTTTCCACCATACTTGGTAATACAGATATTGTAGATGTAATTATGGAGCGTTATTATAGTGATGCTGATTTTATTGTTGCCGGAACCAGTGCCGGCGCAATGGCAGCCGCTTCGTTAATGATCTATGAAGGGCAACGCAACGAGGCCATGCTAAAAGACACCGTTAAGGTAAGCTCTGGTCTAGGCTTTATTGATCATTGCTTAATTGATACCCATTTTGTAAAACGTGGACGCTTTGGCCGTTTAGTAGAAGCTTTATTAATGAATCCATCCTGCATTGGTATTGGTCTTGGTGAAGATACGGCATTAATAATACGAAAAGGCAATGAAGCCGAATGCAAAGGCTCGGGCATGGTGGTAATTTTAGATGGGCGTGATATAAGTGAGACCAATATTGCTTATGCAGAACCCGGAACGCCATTATGGGCAGAGAATTTACGAGTGCACATGATCACAAAAGGAAATTATTTTTTATTACACGAGCGAAAATTTGTTGCTTCAAAAAAATATCTGAAAAGAGAAAAAATAGGTTCTAAAAAAATTGATAAAGTAAAACCGGATAAGATCATTATTGAGGCCGGTAAAAAAACTGGTATAAAAAGTCGAAAAAAGCCCTTTAAAAAAAAGTAATGCTCATAAAAACATATTAGGATTGCGAGATATTTTTATTGTTTGAATCACTAATTTAAATTATTTAATTAAATTTGATTTAAATACCTTTTATTAAAATACTGTAATGAAAATACCAATAACTAACAACAAGCTATTTACAGGTATTTTATTTTTTATAGCAATTATTTGCCAAAAACAATTAAAGGCACAGGCAACAGGCAATATTACTTACAATTGGGCTTTAGCCGCAGCCAGCAGCACTAATATTGGAGGAAATAGCCTCGGAAAAAGTATTGTCACCGATATTAATGGAAACACATATGTTACAGGCACTTTTGAGGGAGTTGCTGATTTTGACCCTTCTGCTGCTGAAGCCAATTTAGTGGCTTTTGGAGGCACTGATATTTTTTTTGCAAAATATGACATTAATGGAAATTATGTCTATGCAAAAAAAATGGGGGGGCCATTCGATGACAGTGGAAATTCTATTGCTGTAGACGCATCTGGTATTGTTTATGTTACCGGCAGCTACTCTTCTACTGCTGATTTTGATCCTTCAGCAATAACAAACAATTTGGTTTCTTTAGGTGGAAGCGACATTTTTTTTGCAAAATACGACGCCATGGGCAATTATATTTATGCAAAAAGTATTGGAGGAACAAATATTGATGAAGGGTTTTCGATCGCAACCGATGGTACAGGCGCAGCTTATATTACAGGCTATTATGCAGGCACTGTTGATTTTGATCCTTCCGCAACAAATAATATATTAACATCCATTTCGGCCAGTCGCGATATTTTTATTGCCAAATATGACTTTAACGGTAATTACATTTATGCAAAAAGCATTGGCGGTTCCGGTCTTGATTATGGTTATTCGATTTCCACAAATACCAGTGGTGTTGTGTATATTACCGGAATTTTTTCAGGAATTGTAGATTTTGATCCCTCTGTTGCTACAGCAACGTTATCCTCTACCGGAGCAAGTGATATTTTTTTTGCGAAATATGATGCGACTGGTAATTATTTAATGGCAAAAAAAATAGGCGGCGCAAATTCAAAAGCCGCTTATTCAATTGCAACAGATGCTGTTGGTGATCTATACCTTACCGGTTTTTTTTCAGGCACAGTAGATTTTGATCCATCAGCAGCTGTAATTAATTTAAGTTCATTCTCAAGTTCGTTTGACATCTTTTTTGCAAAATACGATTCAAATGGTAATTACATTTTCGCAAAAAGAATAGGCGGCACTTCATCTGAGCAAGGTAACTCAATTGTTGTAGATGCTAATGGCGCCATTTACATAACAGGAACAATGGCTGGAACAATTGATTTTGATCCTTCTGCCGCTGTTGCTAATTTAATTGGCATTGGTGCTCAGGATGCTTTTTTTGCAAAATATGATCAAAATGGCAATTACGTATATGCGAAAATTTTAGGAAGCACAAGCTCTGATTACTCAAACGCTATTGCAATAAACTTAAATGGTGACGTTTGCATCACCGGACAGTTTTATGGCACAGCAGATTTTGATCCTAATTTACCTGTTTCAAATTTGGTAGCGCCTTACAGAGATGCCTTTGTTGGAAGATATGATCAAAACGGAAGTTATGTATGGGCAAAACAATTAGGAAACTATTTTAATTCCGCGGGCGCTATTGCAACATGTATTAAAAAAGATGCAGCGGGTAACACTTATGTAACAGGTTATTATAATGGATCGGTAGATTTTGATCCGTCTGCCGCTTCTGCTTTTTTAACACCTACTCTATATAATGACCTTTTCTTTGCAAAATATGATGTTAACGGAAATTATATTTTCGCTAAAAGTATTGGAGGAAACGCTGATGATGTTGGAACTTCTCTTGCCCTGGATGCATCAGGAAATATTTACATAACAGGTTACTTTTGCTTTACCGTTGATTTTGACCCCTCGCCTGCTACAGCTACTCTAGTAGGTGTTAACAATGAAATATTTATTGCAAAATATGATGCAAACGGCAATTACATTTACGCTAAAAGCATGGGTGGAACCAATCACGAATATGGTAATGCCATAGCCGTTGATGTTTCAGGATCGGCATATATTACCGGAAACTTTAGCGGCACTGCAGATTTTGATCCTTCAGCAGCCACGGCGTTTTTAACTTCGGCAGGCAATACAGATATTTTTATTGCCAAGTACGATCCTTTTGGTAATTATGTGTATGCAGGAAGTATTGGTAGTAGTGGTCCCGACGACGCTTTTGCAATTGCTATTGACGCCTCAAATGCCGTTTATATAACAGGGCCCTACCAGGGTATTTGTGATTTTGATCCTTCTACAGCTGTTGCCAACCTTACTTGCACTAGCAGTCAGCATATGTATTTTGCAAAATACGATGCCAATGGAAATTATGTGTTTGCAAAAACCGTTACCGGGTTTGGTATAGATTATGGCCGTTCAATAGCGGTAGATGCAAGTAATTCTATTTACATTACAGGTGCAATCGTACTTTCTGCGTCTGACTTTGATCCTTCTCCTGCAGTTGCTAACCTGTCACCAGTTTCAAGCAGTTCAGATTTTTTTATTGCTAAATACGATGCAAATGGCAATTATATTTTTGCCAAATCAAGCGGAGGTCCAGGTAATGAAGGAGGTTACTGTATTGCTATTGATAATAACAATGAAATTTATATAACAGGTGTTTTTGACAACACTGCTGATTTTGATCCGTCAGCTTCAATATCAAACATTACTTCATTTGGATCGAGCGATATTTTTATTGCAAAATACGATGCAAATGGCAATTATGTTTTTGCTAAAAGAGCCGGTGGAGCAGGCATTGATAAGGGAAATTCGATAATTGTAGACGGGGCTGGAAGCAAGGTAACCATCGCTGGATACTTTAATGGTGTTTCAGATTTTGATCCGAATGCAAGTGTAGTACTTTTAAACAGTAATTTGTTTGATGCAGTTTATATTGCTGATTATAATACCTGCATAGCACCTCCTTCCGCAATAAACATTACTGCGGCGTCCAATCAAACTATTTGTAGTGGAACAAGTGCATACTTAACCGCAAGTGCCACCGGTACTGTTTCATGGTATCTAACGCCCACATCAACTCTTACTTTATATTCTGGCACATCTTACACTACCCCGGTTTTAACTACCGGCAATTATACTTTTTATATTGAAAACAACGATGCCTGTGCACCAAGTGCTTATCGCGTTGGAATTCCTGTAACAGTAAACCCTTTACCTACTTTAACAGTTAATAATGGCTCCATTTGCAGCGGAGATTCATTTACAATAAACCCAACAGGAGCCATTAGCTACACCTATTCGGGCGGATCGGCAATTGTTGCGCCTGTTACCAATACCAATTATTTGGTGATAGGAGCAGCTGTGAACGGATGCACAAATTCAACCATTTCATCCATAACGGTTAATGCCTTGCCGTTAATTACCGTTAACAGTGGAAGTATTTGTTCCGGCAACTCTTTTACCATGATGCCAACAGGTGCGAGCAGTTATACTTTTTCCAGTGGTAATGCAGTGGTTTCACCATCAGTAAACACAAGCTATTCAGTAACAGGTACAAGTACTGCCGGTTGCATTTCTTCTAATATCGCAGTTGCTAATGTAACTGTTACATCCCTAACGTTACCAACCATTAGCGTAAACAATGGCACCATTTGCAGTGGCGAATCATTTACTATAGTTCCCAACGGCGCTTTAACTTATACTTATTCAGGTGGTACCGCTGTTGTTTCGCCCTCCATCAGCACAAATTATTCTGTAACCGGAACCGATGTGAATGGTTGCATATCATCCAACGTTGCCGTTTCAAATGTAAGCGTTAACCCATCACCAAACACTACTGTTAATAGTGGTTCTATTTGTACCGGCTCATCATTTACAATGGTGCCGGGAGGGGCTTTTACCTATACTTTTTCAAGTCCATCAGCGATCGTTAGTCCAACTGTAAATTCAACTTATACTGTTTATTCTACTGCTGTAAACGGATGTACAGCAACTGTTTTATCAAGTGTAACGGTAAATTCACTGCCTGTAATAACAGTTAATGATAGTAGTGTTTGCATTGGGAGTTCCTATACTTTAAATCCTACAGGTGCAAGTACATATACCTACTCAGGAGGATCGGCAATTGTTTCACCTACGGTAAATACCAGTTATTCAATAACCGGTACAAGCGCTGCAGGGTGTTTATCATCTAATACCGCAGTTGCCAATATAACGGTTAATGCTTTGCCGGTTGTTTCAGTTAATTCGGGTAGTATTTGTGCAGGAGATTCTTTTACCTTAGTTGCCACTGGTGCCAATACATATACTTTTTCTTCAGGCAGTAACATTGTATCACCTTTAAGTACATCAAATATTTTTGTTATAGGAACCGGTACCAATGGCTGCCTATCGTCTAATTTGGCAACAGCCACTATAACGGTAAATCAAACACCAACTATAACAGTAAATAACGGGTCTGTTTGTAGTGGTGGTTCTTTTACACTGCTGCCTGCCGGTGCAAGCTCATATACTTTTTCAAGTGGCTTATCAATAGTTTCGCCTACAATTACCACGAGTTACTCCGTTACTGGAACTTCAACAAATGGCTGTATATCTCTTAATCCAGCAATATCAACAATAACCGTTATGCCTACTCCATCAGTTTCGGTAAACAGTGGCGCTATTTGCACAGGTAATAGTTTTACAATGGTACCTTCGGGAGCAAGCTCTTACACCTACTCCAATGGCTCTTCAATCGTTTCTCCTACTGTTACAACAAGTTATACTGTTTCCGGCTCAAATACTAACGGTTGTATTTCTAATCTTGCAGTGTCAACTATTACTGTGGTTTCAATTCCATCACTTTCAATTACCAGCTCATCTTCTTTGATCTGCACCGGACAATCCGTTACTTTATCAGCAAGTGGCGCAAATTCATACACATGGAGCACAGGCGCAAATACTCCTAACATTAGTTTTAATCCAACAACTACAACTATTTATTTTGTAAGTGGTTCTTCTATCCCGGGCTGCTCTAATTCAATTACATTTACACAATTTGTTACAATATGTACAGGTATTCAATCACAAAAAAATGTATTAGCCCAAAACGTTGTAATTTATCCAAATCCAACAAGCAATGTTTTTTTTGTTGAGATATCAAATGAAACGCCTGTTAGTATTTTAAATTCTGTTGGACAAGTTGTTTATGAATGTATACTTCCGCCAGGTACAAATCAATTAAATCTTAATCAACATGCAAAAGGAATTTACTTTATTCAGTTAAAAATCGATAATAATTTTAAAACATTAAAATTAATAAAAGATTAATTTTGCTGTATATTTTTGACTTTAACTGTTTTCATAATTATAAATAACCTTTAGTATGTTAGATCACCTTTTTTCTTTTGAAGGACTATTAAGCTTGTTAAGCTTAACGGTAATGGAAATATTGCTTGGAATAGATAACGTTATTTTCGTGTCTATAGTAATGGGGCGTTTGCCTAAGGAGCAAACCAAACGAGCCAGCCTTATCTGGATGACTGTGGGTATTATAATGCGTATCTCACTTTTATTTACCATGTTCTATTTAATAAGTGGAGAAAAGGTATTGTTTACATTATTTGAGCATGGCGTTGCATTAAAGGACATAATTATGCTGGCGGGTGGTTTGTTTTTATTGGTGAACAGTACACTTGAGATACATAATAAATTAGAAGGAGCCAATGAGGAAGGCGATGTGGCAAAACAGAATTTAAAAAAAGGTTTCAGGGCTATTATGGCCCAGATCTTAATAATTGATATTGTTTTTAGTGTTGATGGTATTATTACTGCAATTGGTATGGCCAAAGATATTTTTATCATGTCAATTGCAGTTATTATTAGCATGAGTGTAATGTTCTTTTACGCGCCAAAGATCTCTGCCTTTATTGAAAAACATCCAACTTTTAAAATACTTGCACTATCTTTTTTAGTATTAATAGCTGTGTTGTTGGTAGTAGAAGGCATCCATATTGAAAAGATTCATATTCCTAAAGGCTATATTTACTTTGCAATGGCTTTTAGCTTTGGTGTAGAACTATTAAACTTAAAACTACGCAAAAAACGCAACCCTGTTGAGTTGCGCAAGAATACAATTGACGAAGGAAATAAATAACTTTATTCCTTAATTATCTTTATGAATCTTCGGTTTGTGTTATTTTCTAAATAGAAAATGTAAAGGCCGTTTGTATAACCGCTTATATCAATTTCATTTGAATTAATTTCAAGCTTTCTGTCATCAATTAATCGCCCACTAATGTCATATATCTTAAGCCGTAGAGAACCTCCGTTAGGATCAGATATAGTTACAGCATTATGCGACGGATTAGGAAAAATAGTTATCATTTTCAAATCATTATCTTCCATATTTAAGCTTGTACAAATACTCGCATTAATTTCTGTGCAAATAGTATTTGCGCAGTTATTAAGATCAAGGTAAGTGTAAGACGCGGTATAATTACCTACCGCGGGTAACGAAAGTGTATTACCTGAAATATTAGAACCAGAAAAAAATCCACCAGCGGGTGAGCCTGTGAATGTAACCTGCCCACCAACACACGAACTATAACTGCTTGCTGAAATCTTTAAACAAGGCGTTTGATAAACGGTAATGATCGTACTTGTTTTTAATACACATGAACCTGTGTCCTGGTATTTATAAGAAAGACTGTAAGTATTTGGTGAGAGCGTTAAAATAGTATTTGTTGGCATTCCATTAACAAAAAGCGTACCGCCTGCCGGAGCAGCGGTGTAGCTTAAAACATTAGAAACACCGGTACATAAAGTACCTGGTGTTAATGATAAAGAAACGGGATTATGTATATTTACCTGTACTGTTTTTGTACTTGAACAATAAGCATTTGAGCAAGTTACTGTATATACAGTTGGCATATTAATAGTATTTGTGGTTACAGCAGCGTTTGTATTATCGCTCCATAAAAAACTGTTTCCGGATGTTGCAGAGGCCGTTAAAGAAAATAAAGATCCAGGGCATACAGATGGTGATGCAGGTGTGATTGTAATTGTAGGTGGGTTTACACCAAAAACAACAGGCGTTGTTGCTGTACCTGTACAACCACTTGTTGATGTACCAATAACCGAATATGAAGTATTTACACTTGGCGTAACGGCAGTGACGCTACCCGTACCACCACTACTCCAGGTATAGGTTGAGGCTCCATAAGCTGTTAAGTTTACAGTTGATGTAATGCAACCCTGATTGCCGGGTGGGCCAAATGCTGAAATAATTGGATTTGGAGCCGCAGTTAAGACAATGTTTGTAGAAGTTATACAACCATTTGACAAAGTACCAGTAACAATCACAAATCCAGGCCACGTATAGTTTTGCATATAAGTATAGGTATTAGACGTAAAAACCGGTCCATAATTTACCTGGTAAGATGCCGCGCCATTTAAGGTAACAGTATATGTTTTACCCATACAAACAGGCGTATTAGTATAGGTAATAGGGTTTACAAAATTAGGATTTACAACTATTGTGAGCGTATGAATTTTAACACCGCATAAATTAGAGTTTACAATTAAAGTGTATGTTGTTGTAACAGTTGGTGTAACAACAATGCTTTGTGTTGTAGCACCGGTACTCCATGAATAAGTTCCCGATGTAGCAAATGGTTGTGCGCTTAATGTAAATACATTGGCACCAATGCAAACATTTGTTGCGTTAGGCGAAGAAATTATTCCTGAATTTTCAACTACAACCGGAAAAGTACTATAACTTGTACATCCAGCAGCATTTGTGCCTGCAAGTATTACATTAAAATTAGTTGTTGTGGTTCCGGTTGTGTAAGAAGGTCCGGGTTGAAAATAATCCCACGTATAGGTGTTTGCCCCAAGCGCACCTAAAGTTGCCGACTGGTTTTCACAAATATTTGTGCTGCCGCTAACTGCCAGGGTTGGCATTGGTAATACAGACATTGTTATTACAGATGGAGTACCGCAGCTGTTTGTAGCACTTAATGCAATAGCTGTAAATGTAGGATTGGCAGAAGTTACAAAAGCATTTACAAGATTATTGTATTGTCCAGTGGCTCCCCATTTCATATAAAAATTAGATCCTACGCCTTGTACCGTAAAGCTGGTATTTGGGCATACCGGTACATTATTATAATTTACTGTAAAACTATTTACAGGAGGGCCGGTAAAAACATTAAATGGAATAGAAAAATTTGTTGTAGGTGTACATAACCCTGAAGCATGAACAGTGAAGTTAGGGTTGCTTAACGTTGGTTTTAAAAATTGGCAACATCCGGTAAAACCGTTACTCCATGTAAAACTGTTTGCACCCACCACCGAAACATATACCGAATCTCCCAGACAAATAGAGTTATTTGATGGTGCCGAAATACTCATTGGAGTAGAATATATTCCAACCAAACTAAAATTAGAACTAGCTGTTTTACATCCCTGCATGTCAGTTCCTACAACGTTTATATTAGTAGTACCACCAACACTCGCATTAAATGTTTGAGTGTAAGCTGCCCCGTAATTCCATGTATAGGTTACTGCCCCTGTTGCCGACAATGTAGTATTGCCTGCGCAAACAGTGGGGTTATATATTGGTGTTAAAGAAGTAACTGGCAATACCTGCAATACCACAGATGCTGAATCTGTACAAATATTTGACCCGCCTGAACCTACAACGGTTATTGTAGAAGGATTTTGAGTAACGGAAATATTTACCGGTATTGGTAAAACTGTATTATTGGTATAATAATTGGTAACAACACCATTAACTTTTACAGTATATGATTTTGAACCGCCTAGCGTATAACTATTAATGGTATTTGGACAAACAGTTAATGAGGGTGTAGCTATCGTGATAATTGGTTTAACGTTGATCTTAATTTCGTTAATGTCAATACAACCAAAAACATTATTTTCAAAAACATTGTAACTACCTTGCTGAGTAAGCGATAAAGAATTTGTAGGGGTTGTTACAAAAAAGCCATTTGCTGTAGGATATGAAATTGTAGGTGTGTTTTGACATTGTAAAACACTACCCTGATTAAAACACTGATTAGCAACACCGGTGCTAAATGTAAACGCCGTACTATTTACAGTAAATGTATTTGCAAAAGAAAAATTTGCAGGAACCGAACCAAATTCTGCATCAAAATAAGCATAACCAAAATGTCCGTTAAATATGCAGTCAGCAACAATTACATTCAACTCTACTTCTTCTCCAATATAATTTCTAAGATCAAAACATACTTTTTTCCAATCAGTGGCATAATAATAGCCTATTGAACTGCTAGGCACCGCCTGGTTAAAAAACGCTGGATTATATCCTCCACAAAGCCCATCTTCAGGAAGAAATAGATATTCTTTAATAAGATTTGTTCTTGAGCAGGTAAATAATTGTATTCTAAAATAAGGATTGCCCGAACATTGATGGTTAGCTTTTTGCAAAACGAGTGAAAAAGCAGTTTTAAGAACATTATTAGATGGTGTAACTACAAATTTTGTGCTCATAAACGTAGCCTCTGAATTAATTATTGCGTCATTTAATTTTATTACCTGATTACCGGCAAAAGGCGAATTGTATGAGAGATTTGATATAGGATCAAAACCAGTTGTAACAAGTGTTTTAGTTGTAGTTGCCTGTGAAACATTAACAATACTGTCGTTAAGCGAATTTAAGATTACCCCTTTTTTTATATCCCAACCTGAAAAATTTCCGGATTCAAAACCAATGTTTTGATTATTGGCACCCATACAATTAGCTAAACTGTTTCTATTAAAAACACTCTCATTGCTTTGTATGGTTAAATTTTTCCTAAAATTATAATAAGATGCTGCTTCTATTGCATCCAGACCCTGCTCATTTGTGATAGTTTTAGCGGTAGAAGTTTTATCCTGGCCGCTGACAGTTAAATTCGACAACGAGAAAATAAATAAAAAAAAGCGTAAGTATTTGATATTCATCATTACAAAAATAGCAAAATTAAGCATCCCCGCAAGCTATTTTGTTAGTTAAATATCGTATGAAAATGAAGTAGATTTTAAATTATTTCTTTAATTTAACCCTCTTTCAACACGACATTTATTCTTTTAAAAATGAACGATAAAATAAAAATATTAGAACAAAAAAAAGCCGAAGCTCTTTTAGGTGGCGGACAAAAACGTATTGACGCGCAACACAAAAAAGGAAAATTAACTGCCCGTGAACGTATTCATTTTTTAATGGACGAAGGCACTTTTGAAGAGATAGGTATGTTGGTGCAGCACCGTAGCAACGACTTTGGTTTGGATAAAGAAAAATACTTAGGCGATGGTGTTGTTACCGGTTACGGCAACATTAACGGTCGTTTAACTTACGTTTTTTCACAGGATTTTACTGTATTTGGTGGCAGCTTAAGTGAAACGCACGCCGAAAAAATTGTGAAAGTAATGGATCTTGCCATGAAGAATGGCGCACCTATTATTGGCCTAAATGACAGTGGCGGTGCACGTATCCAGGAAGGTGTAGTTTCTTTAGGAGGTTATGCAGATATTTTTTACCGTAATGTGCGCAGCAGTGGTGTTATTCCCCAACTAAGCGCTATTATGGGGCCTTGCGCTGGTGGTGCGGTTTATAGTCCTGCAATTACCGATTTTATTTTAATGGTTGAGAATACAAGTTACATGTTTGTTACCGGCCCTAACGTTGTAAAAACAGTAACACACGAAGAAGTAACAAGCGAAGAATTAGGCGGTGCTATGACGCATGCAACAAAAAGTGGTGTTACACATTTTGCCTGCGCTAACGAGGTAGAAGCTATTAATTACTTAAAACAATTATTAAGTTACGTACCACAAAATTGTGAAGAAGACGCTCCTTCTCTACCCTACGAAATGGGTAATGAACTAAGAGAGGAGTTAAACGACATCATTCCATCAAACGCTAATCAGCCTTACGACATACGTGAGGTAATTGAAAAGGTAATTGACGATAATAGTTTTTTTGAAGTACACAAGGCATTTGCAGAAAATATTGTTGTTGGTTTTGCAAGACTGGCAGGTCGCAGCATTGGCATTGTGGCCAACCAACCTGCAGTTTTAGCCGGTGTATTAGATATTCACTCATCTACAAAAGCAGCGCGCTTTGTGCGTTTTTGCGATAGCTTTAATATTCCGTTATTGGTATTTGAAGATGTGCCGGGCTTTTTACCGGGTACCGATCAGGAGTGGAATGCCATTATTACCAACGGCGCTAAATTATTATACGCGTTTAGCGAGGCAACGGTTCCGAGAATTACGGTAATTACACGTAAAGCTTACGGTGGCGCTTATGATGTAATGAACAGCAAGCACATTGGTGCAGATATGAATTTTGCATGGCCAAGCGCAGAAATTGCAGTAATGGGTGCAAAAGGCGCAGCTGAAATTATTTTTAAGAACGATATCTCTGCTGCAAAAGATAAAGATGCTAAATGGTTAGAGAAAGAAACAGAATACAAAAATATGTTTGCCAACCCTTACCGTGCCGCAGAACGTGGCTTTATTGACGAAGTAATTGAACCAAAAGAAACGCGTTTAAAATTGATAAAAGCATTTAAAATGCTGGAAAACAAAGTAGATAAATTACCAAGAAAAAAACACGGAAATATTCCATTGTAACAAAATATAAAGTTATGATAATTTTTTTTGGGATAAGATCTGGTGAAATTTATAAAGATAAAATTGAAGAGACTTGCCCTACCTGTAATACTAAGGATAGTTTGCAGGCTACAGTGCGTCAAACATTTTTTCACGTATTTTGGGCTCCATGCTTTCCGGTAGAAAAATCAGGTTATATTCAATGTACTAATTGCAAAACAGCTGTAGCGTCAGATAGATTAATTCCGCATTTTAAAACCCTTTTTCTCGAAGTACAGGCAAAAGCAAGAACACCTTTTTGGGCATTTCTTGGTCCTATGTTATTTTTATTACTTATTGGTCTTATTATAATAGAAAGCGAAGTAAAGTCAATATACACCGAAAAATATGTAAACGCTCCTCAAAAAAGAGATATTTATGAGATCAGAACCGAGGATTATAATTATACACTTTATTTTGTAAAGGATGTATCTACTGATAGTGTTTTTGTATTAAAAAATCAATATCAAACAGATATGGAATCCGGACTTACTGATATGCGGTATCAGAAATATGATGAAACCGTATATTCTATCTCAAAAAAAGATATAAAAGCAATGTATGATAAAGGGGAACTAATTGATGTAGAACGGCAATGAGTAAAAAAGAAAATTAAGAAATATTGTACTTACATTCATTGTTATTTAAATACACTCTTATCAAGATAATTTAATTATGAGAACACTACTTCTGATCTTTACTTTTACGATTGCGATTTCTGTCAAAGCACAGGACGCCGGTGCTAAAATGGCGCCTAAAGAAATAAAATTATTAATAGATAGTTTGAGCTATGCCTTGAAGCGTTGGTACATCTACCCTGACAAAGCAGAACTGATAAGCAAATCCATTAAAGAAAATTATAAAGCCGGTGTTTACAATAAACTACAAAACCGCAGAGAGTTGGCTGATAAAATACATACGGATGTTCAAAAGGCCCACCATGATGGGCATATGCGTGTGATGTATTTTCCTGAATTTGAACAAAGACTTTTAGCTGTAATACCTGACTCCGTTCAAAAACAACAAACCGAAATGGAATTGAATGATGAGCGATCGCATAATTTTTATTTTACAAAAACGGAAGTAATGCAGGGTAATATTGGTTACGTGCGTTGGGACGGGTTTGTAGGGTTTACAAAAGAAGCAGAACCAATTTACGATGCAGCCTTTAAATTTGTAAGCAATACCAAGGCCCTGATCATTGATATGCGTTATAACGGCGGTGGTTCACCCGAAACGGTAAATGCTATGCTAAATTATTTTTTTGATAAGAAGTTGCCAATGAACCACATTATAGATCACAGACATGATACAATTAAGCATTACACCGATCCATCAGTAACTTCGTTTAAATTATCAATGCCTGTGTATGTGCTAACGGGTAAGCGCACATTTTCGGGTGCAGAAGATTTTACGTATGCTATGAAATATGCAAAACGCGCAACTGTTGTAGGCGATACAACCGGTGGCGGTGCGCATCCAACCGGCCCTGCCCCAATTGGGCAAGGATTTGTGTTAAACATTCCGAATGCACGATCGTACCATGAAATTACTGGTACTAATTGGGAAGGCACAGGTGTGTATCCTGATGTATACGTAAAAGGTGAACAAGCACTTGAAAAAGCGCAATTACTGATCTTTAAAGACCGTTTACTTAAAGCTAGCAACGAAGAAGAAAAGCAACAGGTACAAAGTTTGATAACAGCTCTTGAAAATAAAATAGCACTGGCGCAAAACGGCCCAATGAATTTTAGTAACGAGCAGCTTCAAAAATATTGTGCTGAATATAAACCCATACCCGGGCCCGGAGCATCACCTAACAGTATCAATATTATTTTAAAAGGAAATAATTTGTATAGAAACATTCCTTTTCCACCCGACTGGAAATTGGCCCCTATAAGCAATACACGTTTTGTTTACGATAATGATGATATGAACCGTTATATGGAATTTGCTTTTGATAAAGAAGGAAATACTACCGGCCTAACTATTTATTATACTGACGGAAGGAAGTTTTCTTATACTAAAATAAAATAAATTTTCGCTTTACATAAATGCATTTTAATCCTACTTTATTACTTAACATTAAACATGGATTTTTTACATAGCATACTTGGCCCCGATCTTAATAAGGCCTTTTTTACCATCCTTAACATTATTTTTGTTGAAGGTTTATTGTCGGTTGACAACGCGGCCGTGCTTGCTACATTAGTAATGGACCTTCCCGAAAACCAACGCTCAAAAGCATTGCGCATTGGTTTGATCTTTGCCTACATTTTCAGAGGCGCGGCGCTTTTACTGGCTGTGTATTTATTGCAGATATCATGGGTAAAAATAGTTGGCGGTGGTTATCTATTATTTCTTTCATTAAAATTCTTTTATGAAAAGATCTTTCATCATAAAAATGTATTGGATGAAGCAGCGGAGGAAGTAAAAGAACATAAACCAAAAAAACGTCTTTTCGGACTAAATCAATTTTGGTCAACTGTGGTTTTGGTTGAGGCCATGGACCTTGTTTTTTCTTTAGATAATGTGCTGGCGGCCGGTGCTTTTTCGCAAAACATGTACATTGTTTGTACCGGTGTTTTTATTGGTATTATTACCATGCGTATTGTAGCCAGTTATTTTGTAAAGTTGATGGCGCGTTTTCCTTTTTTAGATATTGCTGCATTTATTGTGATTGCTATGCTGGGAATAAAATTAGTAGTTGAATATTTTTATCCCGAAGATCATACATCTGCCAATGCTCACTCAGGATTTAAAGCTTACGCATTTTCATTTGCAACCATTGCCATCTTTGTTATTCCAATTATTAGTTCTTTGCTTTTCAATTTTCCGAAAAACAAAAAACTGTGAAGTTAATAATTCAGAAATAAAAAATATTTTAGAAATGAGAACAACAATTGCATTTTTATTTTGTGCACTCTTTGCCACATTTGCATTTGCACAAACAAAACAAAAAGAAAACAAGGTTGCAGAGCATGTCGAGGTAAAACCTTTTGTATTGGGCACAATTGAAGAAATTCAATCTGCCGAATTAGGCGAAAAAAGAATATTGAACATTTATTTACCCGAAGGCTATGAACCGGATGATACAACAAAATATGCCGTTATTTATTTGTTGGATGGTTCGGCAGATGAAGATTTTATTCATGTTGTAGGGCTGGTTCAATTCAATACCTTTGAATGGATCAACCGCATCCCAAAATCAATTGTGGTAGGCATTGCAACGGTTGACAGGAAAAGAGATCTCACCTATCCCACCACTATTGAAGAAGACAAAAAAGCATTTCCAACAACCGGGCATTCTGATAAATTTATTGCCTTTATTGAAAAAGAATTACAGCCTTATATCGAAAAAAAGTACAAAACAAATGCATCAAAAACAATCATTGGCCAATCGTTAGGCGGTTTATTCGCAACCGAGGTGTTATTTAAAAAACCAAAACTATTCAATAAATACATTATTATTAGTCCGAGTTTATGGTGGGATGATGGTTCTTTATTAAAACAAGAACCGGAAATCCTGCAAAATAGTTTTTCGCAAAAAACTGACATCTATATTGGTGTTGGTAAAGAAGGCCTTGGCCTTAGCAAAAATCCACATGTAATGGAAGTAGATGCTAATTTATTAGCTGAAAAAATAAAAAATACCAAAAGCAAAAATGTAACTACTAATTTTGATTATTTGCCCCAGGAAGATCATGCAACAATTTCGCATCAGGCCATTTTTAATGCTTTTAGAATACTTTATCCAACTAAATAAGGACATTAATTTACAGGAGCGGGGTTTTGTTTTATTTAAACGGTAATACTGAATTTTAATTTTCTTAGGCTTTCTTTTAAAGTAATTAACTTTAAAAACTATTATGAAAGCAAGTGTAAATACAGTTTTTGGCGAACCCGAGGTTTTGCAGATAAAAGAAATTGAAAAACCGGTTCCTAAAGAAAATGAGGTATTAATCAAAATCCATGCAAGCACTGTTAATAGAACAGATTGCGGTTTCAGAAAACCCGAATATTTAATTGTGTACTTATTTGCAGGCTTTTTTAAACCCAGGAAAAAAGTATTAGGCTCTGAATTAGCCGGCGAAATAGAAGCAATAGGAAAAAACGTAACATCATTTAAACCCGGTGACCAGGTTTTTGGTTTAAGCACATTTAATTTTGGCACCCATGCACAATACATTTGCATGGATGAAAAAAAATCTATCACTTTAAAACCAACAAACGCATCCTTTAATGAAGCGGCTGCAATTTGTGATGGTGCATTTTTAGCATACGCAAATCTTAAAAAAATTGATTTTAAAAAAGATCAGGAGATCCTTGTAAATGGCGCTTCAGGATCAATAGGTACAGCCAGCGTTCAGTTGGCTAAATACTTTGGCGCAAAAATTACTGCGGTCTGCAATACAAAAAATATTGCATTGGTAAGATCGTTGGGAGCAGATACAGTGATAGATTATACCAAGGAAGATTTTACACTCATTGATAAAAAATTTGATTTTATTTTAGATGTAGTTAGCAAAAGTTCTTTCTTTAAATGCAAAAAAATATTAAAACCAAAAGGCATTTACATTTCATCTGAGTTAGGTTATTTATCGCAAAATATTTATTTAGCCTTATTTACACCTTTGCTTTTTGGAAAAAAAGTTTTGTTTCCTATTCCAAAAGATACTAAAGAAGATATTTTATTTTTTAAAAAACTGTTTGAAGAAGGCAAGTACAAAGCAATTATTGATAGAACCTATACGCTGGATCAAATAGTTGAGGCCACTAAATATGTTGAAACCAAAGAGAAAACCGGAAACGTGGTAATAACAATTCAACATTAGGTATAATAAAAAGCCTACATGCTGTCTTTAAAGCTTAAAAAACGACACTAAATTTGACAACTGGTTGTTTTTTCTTCATACTTGTACAAAAAGTAAATTAAAAAAAGGCTAACTTTAATTAAACAATTAAAATTTACGCGTTATGAATAATAAATTTACGCTTACCCTACTCACCGGTATCCTTTTATTATTACAAGAACCTGTTAAAGCTCAAAACATTTTTACAATTGCAGGAAACGGAACATCGGGTTACAGTGGCGATGGAGGTCAAGGACAGCTTGCCCAAATACAAAATCCTTTTGGCATAGCAGTTGACCAATCAGGTAATGTATATTTTGCAGATGTGCTTAACCATCGCATCAGAAAAGTAACACCAGCAGGCATCATAACAACATTTGCCGGTACAGGTAATCAGGGCTTTTCGGGAGATAATGGCCCTGCTACAGCGGCCGATCTTTATAAGCCATACGGAATGGTATTTGATGCCGCTGGAAATATGTATTTCAGCGATTGTAATAATAATAGAATAAGAAAAATAAATACCTCAGGTATAATCAGCACCATTGCAGGTAATGGAAATGCCGTGTCCAGTGGCGATAACGGTCCTGCACTTGCCGCATCGTTTGATACCCCTCGCGGAATTGGAATAGATGCAGCGGGAAATATTTATTTCTCTGATTGCCTTAACGCCCGCATAAGAAAGATCAGTACAAGTGGCAGCATTACTACAGTTGTGGGCACAGGTGTAAACGGTTATTCGGGAGATGGCGGGCCGGCAACAAGTGCGCAAATAAGCTGCCCATACGGTATTTGTTTTGACAATTCAAATAACATGTATATTTCCGATCTTCTTGGCCAGGCTATCCGTAAAATAGATGCCAGTGGAATTATAACTACAATTGCAGGAACCGGTACTGTTGGCTTTAGTGGTGATGGAGGACCGGCAACATCAGCTCAATTAAATTACCCTTATGGTATTTTTGTAGATGCCTCTAAAAACATTTATGTGCCAGACACTTATAATAACCGCTTAAGATTGATCAATCCTTCAGGTATGATAAGCACTATTAGCGGAAACGGATCTCCCACTTCTTTTGGCGACGGAGGCCCTGCAATAAACGCCTCAATGTATTATCCTGCTGCGGTAGCACAGGGAACGAATGGTTACATTTATGTTAGCGAGATCTGGGGTCAACGTGTTAGGGTAATTTGCCCGGGTAACTGTGTTTCAATTGTTACGGGGCTTGCCGCTAACGATTATGGTGCGGGTGGCTTACTCATATATCCTAACCCAAGTCAGGGAAATTTTAAATTTCAATTAGATAAAGAAACCAACCGATCTGAAATTATTTTGATAGATGCTTTGGGGAGAAATGTATTTCAACAAAATTTAAACGAAGGAATAAACGAGGTGAATGTTAGCGAGCTGGCAAAAGGATTTTATACCTATTTATATTTTGAGAACGGTGAAAAAAAACGAACCGGTAAAATAACCATTGAATAGTTAATGATATTTAGTTCTGTATTTGCAATAAGTATTTTTTTAAATATTTTTCTTTACATGAAAATTAAAAAAGGTTTTCTCTTTCAACTATTATTTGTACTTAGTTTTGCTGCTTGTAAAAATGATGCTGCCGAAACAGCATCTTCAAAAAATAGTGACGAAAAAATTCCTGTGATCATCATTGATCTTCAACCTTTTTCCGATATCCCAAAAGAAAATGTAGATAACGTTTATGCTGAGTTAAAAAAAATATACTCAAACGTAACTATTAAAAAAGCAATTCCATTACCACAAACAGCTTATTATGAAAAAAGAAACCGCTATAAAGCTGACACTATAATTAGCTATTTAAGAAAACAAACATCTGATGGTCATATAACCATGGGACTTACAAGTAAAGATATAAGTCACAAAAAAGGTAACATTGAAGATTATGGACTTATGGGTTTAGCCTATCAGCCCGGTAAATCGGGCGTGGTTTCGTATTTCAGGCTTTCAAAAGAAAACCGTTTAGAACAATTTTTTAAATTAACTATTCATGAGCTTGGCCATACACAAGGTTTACCCCATTGCCCTGAAAAAACATGTTTTATGAGAGATGCCGAAGGAAAAAATCACACAAATGAAGAAAAAGAATTTTGCACGAAATGTAAAGCTCATCTTGAGTCAAAAGGCTGGAAATTTAATTAATATTTTGCCATCTCAATACTTGGTACTATCTTGCAAGCCTAATGAAAAAGGGTGATGAAACTATTTTCCCTTTTTAAAAATAAAACATGGCTACAACATCAGATATTTCGAGAGGCGCATTTTTCAGATATAATAATGAATTGGTACAGGTAATAGATTATGATCATATTACACCCGGTAAAGGTAACGCCATTTATTCAGTTAAATGCCGCAATGTTGAAACTGGTAAACAAAGTGAGATCCGTTTCAGATCTGGTGAAAAAATAGATTTTATTCGTGTAGATGAGCACGATATGCAATACCTGTTTACCGAAGGTGATGATCTTGTATGTATGAACCAGGAAACGTTTGACCAGGTGCATATACCAAAACTAATATTCGGAGAATCTATTAAATTTTTACAAGAAGGTATGATCCTTTCCATTCGTTTTGATGATAATGATAAACCTTTAAGTGGCAACCTGCCAAAATATGCCGAACTGGTAGTTACTTATACAGAAGAAGGTGTAAAAGGTAAATTATTAAAACCCGCCGAAGTAGAAGGCGGTATTAAAATACAGGTGCCTTTGTTTGTTGTTACCGGCGACAAACTCAGAATAAACATTGAGACCAGCGAATACGTTGAACGCGTAAAATAACTGTTTGTTTTTTGAGGAAACCTTGCCTCAGTTTTTCATAATACCTTTATATCATTAGCAGATCTTGCAGTGGAATTGTTTTTGCATGTGTTCACATGGCAGCAAATCGTATGAAACTTATTAAACTCCTTATCATGGCAACACTCTTTGTAAATTCAGTATCAGCTCAAACTGTTAAAAGTATTGATCTTGAAAAATACTCAGGGAAATGGTTTGTAATAGCAACTATCCCAACAGGGTTTGATAAGAGTTGGAATTATGTAACGGAAACCTATACTATAAATAAAAAAGGGAATATTGATATTTATACAACCTATTTAAAAGAATCGGATGTAAAACCAAGATCGGTAAGATCAAAAGGCTTTCCTCTAAAAGACTCTAACAATGTAAAATGGAAAGTACAGTTCATCTGGCCTTTTAAAGCCGATTATTTAATTGAAGAAATAGACCCTAATTACTTTTACGTTGTTGTTGGTCATCCAAAAAAGAAATTCCTTTACATTATGAACCGAACAGGTAAAATGGAGAACATTCAATATACCGAGATATTAGAACGCTTTGCCAAAAAAGGTTATGATATGTCTAAGATCAGAAGAGTAATGCAATAACTATCTTTTTTTCATTTGTCTATTAAATGCTATTTTTACATTAAAATAGATATGCATTTAATAGCGCAAATACTTACAGGGCTTGTAGCCGCCATTCACTTATACATTGTGTATTTAGAAATGTTTGCCTGGACCACAAAAGGCAAAGAAACCTTTAAATCTTTTCCAAAACATTTATTTGAAGAAACAAAAGGCATGGCAGCAAATCAAGGCTTGTACAATGGTTTTTTAGCAGCAGGTTTAATATGGTCGTTATTGATTTGCGACCCTGCATGGAGTTGTTATGTAGCTTGCTTTTTTCAAGGCTGTGTAATGGTGGCCGGCATTTACGGTGCAATAACCGTTCAACGTTCTATCTTGTTTGTTCAAACCATACCTGCTGGTTTAGCTATGTTGTTTACAATTTTATATCAAACATCTTTATGAAAGGAAAACTGATCTTACATCGTAAAAAGAACTTTAATGGAATGGCTGTTCCTATTGAAATTTTGATCAATAATAGTTCTTATGGTAAAATAAGCAATGGTGAAGAAAAAGAAATTGATCTGGAACCCGGCACCTATCAGGTAAAAGTGCAGCAAAACATAAAAAGTGGAGAACAACAAATAACCATCGAAGAAAATAAAACAACTAAATTTTCTTTTACACCTAATTTACTAAGCATTGTTACCGTGGCATCTCCCTTAATTGCTTTTGGTTTATTATTTCTTTTTAAATTACCATTATCTTACGGTGCTTTAATATTATTACCCGGTGCAATTGCTTCTGTTTATTTATTAACGGCAGGCAAAACCAAATATTTTTTATTTAAAAAAGAAAGTTAATACAATGAAAAAAATAGTTCTTTTAGTAGTTGTTCTTATAACACATTTTACAAAAGCGCAAACATCGGGCTGTTTACCTTTACAAAAAGGTAATTTTACAATGAGTGATGAACGAACAGGCACCACTTATATTACACGAACAAAAAAATACCAGGTAGAGGAATCGCCAAAATTAGGTATTAAGGCCAGGTACGATATTAAATGGGTTACCGAATGTAAATACGAATTAAGCAACAGGGTAGTTTTAGAAGGTGGTGATGGAACCGACGATCTTTCTACTGTAGTTGTTATTGTTGAGATCACAAAAGTTAATTTAAGATCTTATAACGTAAAAGTAAGCTCAAATTTTAGCGACCAGGTTTTTGATGGTGTGGTAGATATTGTAAAATGATCATTGAGCCCCCGGGCCATATGTAATTCCTAAAAATACAAGCACAACAGGCAAAGTAACCGTTAAAAATGTTGTCAACTTATTGAAGTCAAATCGTTTTTCTTCTATTGTACTTTCATCACATTTACTGCAACTTTCTATTTTGGTTGCTTTATCATAAATATTATAGCTTACTAATAAATTCACATATTTCCCTTTAACATTTTTACCGTTGTTCTCTTTTAAAAGAAAAGGCAGCACTGCCCTATCAGTAACGCGGTATTTATATAAATAAACGCTTTCCGTATCGGTTAATGACTTTAAATAATAGGGTTTTAAATCCAGCGCCCTCGATACTTCTTCTTTCGACATTCCTAATTTTAATTCAAATGTTTTTTCAACACTTGTATATCTTGGCGCTTTTACAAGGCAAGAAGAAAATAAAACAATAATAAATAAAATTAATATCGGGTTTTTAAATTTTATATAAAACATGTCAAATGCTAAATGCTATCATTTAACATGCAAAAACTGTTCCAGCCATTTCAGTCCACTTTCTACACTATTAAAAATACGGGTAGGTCGTTTGGGTTTATTTATTCTTAAATAACCATTACCGATGATCTTTAATGCCAATCCTTTAATTATCAAAGCGTCAACAGCAACTACTTTGGATGCTTCTTCGCCGGCAATAAATTCGCGGGTTTCTTTGGTAAATGTATTGTCATCCTGGTAAATTACAAGCGCCAGTACTTTTTTATCGGGGCTTATTTTTTTGAAAGTGGCGATCATATTTTTGGCATCGCTTACATCGCCGCTAAAGCCGGGCTTAAATAGCAATTGCATGATACTATCTTTTCTCATAAAGATATAATACCCACTAAATTCATAGATCTCAGAAAGAGCAATATCCTTATATGCTTCTATTGTGTAACTCATTTTAGCATATTGTACCATTAAAATGCTATTATAAATATAAACAATTATCTAATTTTAGCAAATGAACCTTCTAAAAAAGATCCATCACATAGCCATAATCTGTTCAAATTATGAAGCCTCAAAAGAATTCTATACGCAAATATTAGGGCTCGAAATAAAAAATGAAGTTTACAGAAAAGAAAGAAACTCTTTTAAGCTCGATCTGCTATTGAATGGAGAATACGTTATTGAACTCTTCTCTTTTCCAAACCCACCAAAACGTGTAAGCCGGCCTGAAGCAACAGGCTTAAGGCACATTGCCTTTGAAGTGGAAGATATTATGCTGACCATTGAATATTTAAAAACAAATAACATTGCCTTTGAAGAGATAAGAACAGATGAGTTTACCAATAAAAAATTTACATTTATTACAGATCCGGATAATTTACCAATTGAGCTATACGAAAAATAGATCTGTTAAAGAAAATAGTAAATTTGCACTCTAATATTATGCTGAAATTAAACTTTAAGCCCTTTCCTGTACTTGAAACAAATCGTTTATTACTTCGCGAAGTAAACAAAAAAGATCTTACAGCTTTATTTCTTTTAAGAAGTAATAAGGAGGCCATGAAATTTATTGACAGGCCTTTGGCATCAAACACTGACGAAATAAAAGGCTTTATAAAGCTCATTAATAAAAAAACAAAAGATAACGAAACCATTTGCTGGGCCATAACTTTAAAAGATAAGCCCGAAGAATTAATTGGCACCATTTCTTTTCATCGGATAGAATTGGAGCATTACAGAGCCGAATTAGGTTATATGTTAATGCCCGATCATTGGAATAAAGGACTTATTAGCGAGGCCATACCAAAAGTTATTGATCATGGCTTCAGCAAAATGAAATTGCACAGTATTGAAGCGAATATCAATCCGAACAATGCCTTGTCAAGAAAGATACTGGAGAAATTTGGTTTTAAAAAAGAAGCCTATTTTAAAGAGAATTATTTTTTTAACGGTAAATTCATTGATACAGAGATACTTTCTTTATTAAAAAGTTAATACGTACTTTTGATGTGTATAAATGCAGATCAACCATCCCGAATTAATTGACCTTTTAAAACAGGCTTATTCAGCTGAAAAAGCGGCTGCATTTGCTTATCAGGGTCATGCTGCATCGGTAAAAAATCCCGAAGAAAAAAAAGCCATTCGCCAAATAGAAATGGATGAATGGGGCCACCGTGAAGAAGTACTAAAGATCATGAAACAATATAACATTCCTGTTTCAAAATATTATGAATTCAGGTTTCACTTAATTGGTAAGATCATTTCAGGAAGCTGCTTTGTGATTGGCTGGTTTATGCCTTTTTATTTTGCCGGCCGTTTAGAAAGTGGTAACGTTTGTGAATACTTTAGGATGAAACAATTTTTTAATTCGCTAGGTATTAAAGAACATGATCATATACTTTACGAAATGGGTATTAAAGAAAAAGAACACGAGGTTTATTTTTTACAACAAATAAAAACCAATAAGCTTTTGCCTTACTTTGAAAAGCTATTTAAATGGGGCATTATTGAAAGCATGAACAATATTGATCTGGATAAAAAATACCCAGTTGAAGAATCGGATCATTACTGCAAAAAATAAATAGTATGCTGCAATTAAGAACATACGCAAGCGTAAACGATTACCTTGCCGAAAATCAGTCTATACTTGAACAGAGAGAGTTGGAGAACAATCTTATATTGGGTATCTGCAATAGTTTTCCGGATAAAAACGTACAAATGCCCCATTGCCATTTTTTAAGTGTTTTTGATAAAGATGAATTTAAAGCAACAGCTATTAAAACATTACCAAAAGCATTTTTAAGCAGTACTTCCAAAAATGCCGAAGACCTTAAACCATTAGCTAATTACTTTACAGATAACAAGCTAAAGATTGCAGGCGTTGTAGGCGAAACTTTTTATGCTGATGTGTTTGCAGGTTATTTAAAAAAAGATAAAGTAAGCGATAGACAATTATTGGTACATAAATTAACCAAAGTAAATACAGATACTTTAGCCAATGGCGAATTTAAGCCGGCGCGAATGGAAGCTTTGGATTATCTAGCTGAATGGGCCAACCAGTTTCAGCATGATGCACATGCTTTTCCTAAAAAAACAAAAGCAGAGATCCGTTCCAACATCAAGCATTTAATTTCAAAAAATAATTTGTTTAACTGGTTTAACGAACGTAATGAATTGGTAAGTATGGCTGGTATGATCCGCAGCACAAGCAACATTGGCATTGTAGGTTTGGTATACACACCAAAACACTTTAGAGGCAAAGGCTATGCAAAAAGTTGCGTTCAAAAATTAAGCGAACACATTTTAGCTACAGGGCATAAACACTGTGGTTTATTTACCGAAAGTTCTAACCCAACATCCAATAAAATTTATAAAGAGATAGGTTATCAGGTTTCTGCCGAGTTTAGTGATATTGCCTTTGGCTAATGATTCACACATCCCGTTTTGAGGATATTTCTCCACTACTCTATTCTAAACAACTTATATTTTAATGGTATTGCATTTGAACCGTAATTACACATTATGATAGAAAAAATATCTTTAAAGCAGGTCAACCGTTTTTTATTGCTCGGCGTTTTAGTAACAGCAATTTTATATTTTGCCAAACAGGTATTGATACCTGTTACATTTGCAATATTTTTTGCTATGCTGTTTACAAGACTCTCCAACAAAATGGAAAGTAAAGGTGTTAAGCGAATCATTACCGCATTACTCTCTCTTTTAATAATTATAGCTGTAACATTTGGTATTGGCGCATTGGTATTTATGCAGTCAAAAAAACTGGCAAAAGATCTTCCGCAAATTGAAGAGAAGGCAAAAAAGTTTAAAGCAAATGCTGAAAATTATATCAGTGTAAAATTAGACATTCCAAAAGAAAAACAAGAAGAGCTGATAAGTAAAAAAATAAAAACATTTATGGAATCATCGGGAGACGGCTTAAAAAAATTCTTTGCCGGTTTTATTGGTATGATAGGTTCTGCTGTTATGGTATTGATCTTTACCTTTCTTTTTTTGTATCAGCGAGAAAAATATGAAAGCTTTTTTATTCGTCTTTGCGATAAAACACAACCTGAAGAAGCAAAAAAACTCATTCAAAAAATAAGCACAGTATCTCAAAGTTATCTTACCGGCAGGGCCTTATCGATCTTGATTTTTACCGCCCTTTTCACAACTGGTTTTATGATCATTGGTTTAAAGAACGCATTCTTACTGGCTTTTATAGCCGCTTTGTTAACCATTGTTCCATATGTTGGCTCTATAGTTGGAGGTTTATTTCCATTTGCCGTAGCATTAATAACAGAAGATGATACAAATGTAGCCATTGGCGCACTTGCGGTTATTGTTATAATACAGGGCATTGATAATTATTTTATTGAACCTTATATTATTGGTGGCGAAGTTAGCATAAGTGGTTTTTTTACCATCCTTATCTTGCTTATTGGTGGCCTTGTTTGGGGCGTGGCAGGCATGATCTTGTTTTTACCAATGTTGGGTGTTGCTAAAATTATTTTTGATTCTGTTCCCGAACTGCAAGCCTATGGTTATTTAATTGGCGATCAAAAAGAAGAAAAGCCCTCCGGCAGAATAATGGAAAAAATAAAAGGTCTCTTTAAAAAGAAATAAAAAAAGCCCCTTATCCTTTACAGATAAGGGGCTTTAAAATTATTTATTTTTTATTCTTTTATTATTTTTCTTACTTCAACTGTGTTGTTAGATAAGATCCTTACATAATAAATACCGTTTGATAAACCTGAGATATTAAGCTCAGTTCTTTCATTGCTGGTATTTTTCTCCACTATCATTCTTCCTGTAACATCTAATACCTGTATAGTGCTGTTTGTTTTATTAGTAAGCTCTATCACCAGATCTCCTTTTGTTGGATTTGGATAAACATTAATATTGCCTGTAGTTACTGCCTGGTTAGTTAAACCTGTACAAGAAACAACAAAAACAGTAACATTAGTTGTAGTTGAACAACCTGATGCGTTTGTGCCTGTAATATTGTATGCCTGCGAAAGTGATGGAGAAACAGTTATAGCAGCTGTGGTTTGATTACCCGCAGCCCAGGTATAATTTGTTGCGCCCATTGCAGTAATATTTGTAGAACCTCCCGGACAAATAGTAAAGCCCGGAGATGCAGAGAATGTAATTGCAGGCCCCGGCATTACAGTAATGGTAGTAGTTTTAATGGATTGACAACCCGGTGTGCTTTCGCCCGTTACAGTGTAAACTGTAGTAGCCGATGGTGTAACAGTAATAGTATTGGTTGTCGCATTTGTATTCCATGTATAAGTTGTAGCTCCTGTAACAGTTAAAGTAACTGCTGTATTAGCACATGATGTTGCTTGTGAAGCGGCAACGGACATTGTTGGAACAGTACAGGTAAATGTTTTGATCTGTAAGCTGTCCATTCCTACATCATCCCAACCGTAATCTGAAGTTGCAAGAAAACGAACCACGCAGGTAGGTGAATTTACCGGGCCAAGATTAACTATTTTTTTATTCCAGTTTTGATCAATAACAGAATAATCGCCTGAAATAAAACCCGCTTTTTTGGTAAATGTATTTCCTCCATCAGTAGATAAAAATACTTCCAAAGAATCGTCACCTGAAAAATTAGTATGGTAAAAAGATAATTGATAGTTTGAAGTGTTACCCAAATTCACATATAGATCTAATTGACCGGTAGCTCCGTTCGGGGCTTCAAATGTATTAAAATCTGCACTGCCAATTCCATCAAAAGGTATTACTGCACCTGCAGAACTAGACCAATTTGCAGAAATTCCATCATCCTGCCTTCTCCACGAATCATCGCCTGTTGTTGGAAAACTACTCCAGTTAGCGCTTACCGGAACGTTTCTAAGATCGCATCGGTTTTGCCATGTATTATCAAAATTTTCAATTAAAGGAACTGTTGCATAAACAAGACCTGTTTGTGTAATGATCTGTACCGGTAGCGAAGCTGCGGTATTTGTACCACATGCTACTATGCACCTGTAATAAACAGGCGAAGAATAAGTTGCAGAATAAGTAGATGAGTTAGCACTTGGTATGCTTGACCAGCTCACCGCATTAGGCGATGTTTCCCATTGATAGGTTAAACCTGTAGCTACCGTTGAGCCGTTTAAGCCCATATTAATTATTTGTCCAACACAAGCCATGGTACCTGTAGCTGTGGTAGTACCTGCGTTTGGAGTACCTGAACAAGGTACCGGAGGAGTCCACGAATAAAGTTGTCCATTAACAGGTGCAAATTGAGGTAAGATATCCAATTCGCAATAATCATATTCAGATGTGCCGGCTGTAGAAGTTGCCCAGTTATTTGAACTAACAGTTACCGACCTGTTATTATAATCAAAGTTTGCAAGAATACCACGTAAACCTACTTCATAAGTGTTATAATTATCTACAACACAGTTTCCATATGACACTTCCACCACGTTACTTGTTTCGTATAATCGTATTTGAAAATTTAAAACATCACTGTTAAAATAGTAAGTGTAATCACTCCATTGTACTACAAAAATCCGGTTTGGTGATGTACCAATAGTCTTATACTCCAACACTCCCCCGGGATTTGATCCAAGATCAGAACCTAAAGCTGATACAATTGTATCATCTGAAAAAAAATCACTGATCGGATAAAAAGAACTGAAATTTAATAAGGTGCCGGGTTTTATATAACCATTGGCAGCAACTGATAATTGAGTAAAATTTACGCCGCCATAATTAAATGTAAAGCCAATTGGAATATTATCAAAGATCTCTTCATCATTTTGGTTTGTGCCAAGAACTGTACCGCCTGTGATAGCACTGTACGTAGCAGCAGATTGAGAAAACGAATAAAGTGTTACCATTTGAGCATTTATTTTTTGAAAGAAAGCAAGCATGAATACTGCTAAAACAAAGTGGGTGTAATTTTTTTTCATTGAAATAGGTTTTGGTTATTAACCAAAAATAAAAAAATTGAACAATTATCCAAAACATAATCGACGTTTGGGGAAGAATTAACATAATATAATTAACAGTTAATTAAATATTTACATTAATTAAGCCTATTCCGTTTATTCAACTTAATGAATGATGTACCTTTACCTGAATTAATTTATTATGGAAACTATCAAACCTTTTAAAATAGAGATCTGGTCAGATATTCAATGTCCGTTTTGTTATATAGGCAAACGCAAAATTGAAAAAGCTTTAGAAACTTTTGATGGAAAAGAAAATGTAGAAATAGAATGGAAAAGTTACCAATTAGATCCGGAAGCAAGATCGCAGCCTGGAGTTGACCTTTATGATTATTTAGCAGAACGAAAAGGGCAAACACGCGAATGGGCCATTGAGATGCATAAAAATGTAACTGCAATGGCAAAAGAAAATGGTTTGGATTATCATTTTGAAAAGGCAGTGCTTGCTAACTCCTATCACGCGCATCGTTTAATTCATTTGGCTAAAAAATATGCTAAAGGTAATGAAGCTGAAGAAAGAATATTTAAAGCTTATTTTACCGAAGGAAAAGATATTGCAAGTCAGCAAACACTTCTTGAACTTGGAAAAGAAATTGGATTAGAAGAAAAAGAAATTAAAGCAGTTTTAAATTCAGATGAATTTGGTGACTCAGTAAGAGCAGATATTGAAGAAGCAATGAATATTGGTGTAAGAGGTGTTCCGTTTTTTGTATTTAACAGAGAGTATGCTGTATCGGGCGCACAGCCTGTTGAGATATTTACACAAACATTAGAGAAATCATATGCAAATTGGAAAAAATAAAAACTGATCTTTTTAATTTTTAATTTTGCATTTATAATTTATTTCACGCCTCCCATTAATTTTTTGATGAGTGGATATAATGCAATTAAAACTACACCACAAATAAGCGCGTAAAGGGCCAGATCTTTATAACCATCGGCATATACATTTAATTTTTCAAGATTGGTTGAATTTTCAGAAGCCTCTGCAATATTGGCCCCTAAAATACCTGCGGCGTATTGCCCGTAAGCACTTGCCAAAAACCACATACCCATCATACCGGCCTGTAATTTTTGCGGTGATAATTTTGTCATGGCCGACATACCTATTGGCGATAAACATAATTCACCAAAAGTAGTTACCAGCCAACCTAAAGTAAAAATATTTAAAGAAGTAATACCTGCTGCATTTGCAAAGAATTTAGTGTAATAAAAAAGATAAAAACCTCCTGCAAGAAATAAAAAACCTAATCCGAATTTTACAGTGGTGTTAGGTTCAATTCTTTTTTTGTTCATCCATATCCAAAGCATACCAAGCAATGCGGCAAAGGAAATAACGAATAAAGAATTAGCTGCGTTGTTAACGCCATTAGGATCAAGCTCTATTCCCAATAAATTTTTGTCAAGATTATCGGCTGCAAAAAAACTAAGCGATCCTCCACTCTGCTCAAAAAATGCCCAAAAGAAAATAGAGAAAATCATAAAAATAAATGCGGCAATTAATTTTTTATTTTCTTCCCATGTATAATTAGCGATCATTTCAAAAGCAAAATAAATTAATGCCAAGGGCCCAATAATGTACATGAACAGATCGGTGTATTTTGGATTGGATACCAAAAGAATAATGAAAGGAATGATTGCAAGAGAACCAATATAAGTAATGATCTCAAATATTTTTCTTTTAGAGGGTTGTAAATTCAGCAACGGTGAAATACCAATTGGCCCAAGACTTTTTTGTGTTCTTATAAAAGTTAATAAGCTTACGATCATAACTATTGATGCCAGGCCGAAAGCAATATTCCACCTAAGCGCAACAGGAATGGATGCGCCAAACAATTCGCCTTTGCCAATGGCAATGCATAAGTAACCACCTAATAAAGCGCCTAAATTTACACCTGCGTAAAATAAAGAAAAGCCTGCATCTGTGCGCGAATCGCCATCTTTATACAAACGGCCAACCATGGTAGAAATATTGGGTTTAAAAAAACCCGTACCAATAATATTAAAACCTATTCCTAAAAAGAAAAACTGTTTTGGATCTATGGCAAGAATGATACTGCCAACTATCATTAGCAAACCACCCCAGAAAAGCGATTTACGATAACCTAAAATTTTATCGGCAAATAAACCGCCAACAAAAGTAAAAGCATATACAAAAGCTTGCGTAGCGCCGTATTGAAGATTGGCCACTTTTTCGTTGAGCATAAGTTCATGCACCATAAAAAAGGCCAGCATACCACGCATCCCATAGAAACTGAACCGCTCCCACATCTCACTAAAAAATAAGTACCACAGTTGCCTGGGGTACTTACCTTTAAAATTTTGTATTTGTTCTAAGCTTTCCATTTTGAGTGAACGCAGATGACGCTGATAGTTATGATTAAATATGATTTTTAATTATTGTGAATGAACAGATTTTTGATTTGAAAAAACTTTACGTTTTAATTCCGGCTTTTTTCCAAAATTTAAAAGTAAACCAACTTCAATATCCGTAGCTTTTAAATAATTGATCAATTGAAATTCATGTTCTTCACATAAAGTTTCACAAGCTTTTAATTCTACTATCACAAAATCGTTTACAGCAAGATCGGCAAAATATTCTCCAACTTCTTTATTCTCGTAAAATACTTTAATGTGTTTTTGTTTCTCAACCTTCATTCCAGAGGTTTGAAGTTCAATAAACATAGCGTTTTCATATACCTTTTCAAGAAAACCGTAACCTAAAGTGTTATAAACTTTATAAAATGCATTTATGATCTGCTCAGTAATTTCTGAATGCTTATAATTATCTGAGCCAATCATATTTAGTTTTTAATAAGCTCCACATTAAAATCATAACCAATCATAATAATCTGCGTTATCAGCGTTCTATTGCATTCCATTACTTCACGCCGTGCATTAATTTTTTAAGCAATGGCGTTAATAAAAATAAAATTACAGATGCTAAACCTGTTAGTACCACAAACACCATAAAGAACTGAAACAAGTTGTGGATCTCAAATCCTGCAAATACAGGATTGGTGATGCTGATCTGGTTATCTGCTAATAACTTTGCCTGCTCTGCCGTTGGAGTTATTGTTTTATCTAAAATGGCTTGCAGGTCAATTCCTAATTCTTTTGCTTTATTAAATTTATCACCTGTAGCCGGCATAATGGAACCAAGAGTTCCCGCTAAGGCATAACCCGAAGCGTTAGATAAAAAGAAAACACCGTATAATAAAGATGAGAAACGTTTTGGTGCTAATTTACCTACCAACGATAAACCAATTGGAGATAAACATAATTCAGCACATGTTTGAATTAAATATAATAAGATCAACCATTTTATAGCTAACAAGCCATTGTTGCCAAGATCTTTTACATTATGCGCAATTATAAAATAACTTACTGCAATTAATAATAAACCAATAGCTTGTTTCATTGGAGAGATAGGTTCGCGGTTCTTAGCGCGTAATTTATCCCATAACATACTAAACGGCACAGCAAATGCTACAACGAATAAACCGTTAAATATCTGCACCATTGATGGTGGCATGTTCCAGCCAAAGAAATTACGATCTGTTTGATTATCTGCAATAAAGGTTAATGATGAACCCGCCTGTTCAAACGCTGCCCAGAAAAAGATAACGAAAAAGGCAATGATGTAAATTACATAGATCCTTTCGCGCTCTACTTTGGTTAATGAACTATCTGAAATAATTAAACCTGCTAATGAGAGACCGCTTGAATAAATAACTGTATAGATCCAGTTTTGACCAAACACAAAATGTATCAATGCACCTAATGCTAAAAAGCCAATTACCGCACCAATTAATGCTTTGGTAGAGAATACAGCTTTTTGCGATTCACCTTCTTCAAAATCGGCTGCTTCATTTTTAGATGGTAAACCACCTAAAGGACGACCTTCCGGCGTTACAACATATTTATTTTTTAACGCGTAGAAAATAGCTGTACCAATTAACATAGCAATACCTGCTGCTAAAAAGCCCCATTTAAATGCATGAATATCGCGAATGCCAGCAGAATCTTTTACGTCGCCAATAATTGGGCAAATTAATTGTCCTAAAAAAGCACCAAGGTTAATACCCATGTAAAAAATAGTGAAGGCAGAATCTAATTTGCTTTTTTCCTGTTTAGGATATAAGCTTCCCACCATGCTTGAGATATTTGGTTTAAAGAAACCGTTTCCAAAAATGATGATACCTAATGCTATCCACATTAAAGTAGTGGCAAGACCAATATTTGAGCCGAAGATACTTGCACTAAAAAATAAAAAGAACTGCCCTATGGCCATCATTAAGCCGCCAAGCATGATACAATTTCTGTTTCCAAAAAAACGATCGGCAATAAAACCACCCAACATTGGTGTTAAGTAGCATAAACCTAAAAAGCCACCATAAATTAATGAAGCATCGTTTTCCTTCATTAATAAAGAGTTTACAAGAAATAATGTAAGAATGGCACGCATGCCATAAAAGTTAAAGCGTTCCCACATTTCGGTTCCAAATAATACCCATAGACCTTTTGGATGACCGGTTTTAGCTGTTGATTGTTCCATATTTTTTTGTTAGTTAGGGGCTAAAAATAGAACAATAATTTAACTTAAACAACCCCCTTTTGGGGGGACAGAGGCTTAATTTAACCACATAGGCACATAGTTCTTCTATAGCTAAATCAATGTATTCAGTTGAATGTTTCTATGTATTTAAATTTATTTGTGTTTTGAAAACAAAAAAGCCGCTTCTTTTGCAGAAAGCGGCTTTTGATAATATAATAAGCTAAAATTACTTAGCGTTTTCTTTATTTTGAATTTTTTCGCGGATACGTGCCGCTTTACCAGTAAGATCACGTAAGTAAAATAATTTAGCACGACGAACGATACCAATTTTGTTTACTTCAATTTTCTCAATAAATGGAGAAGTGATTGGGAAGATACGCTCTACACCAACACCGTTACTGATTTTACGAACTGTAAAAGATGCAGTTGCAGCTTCGTTTTTGCGTTGAATTACAACACCATTAAATTGCTGGATACGCTCTTTTTCACCCTCTTTAATTTTATAAGATACAGTAATAGTATCTCCTGCTTTGAAGTTTGGATGTTTAACTTCGTTGGTAATTTGCTTTTTTACGTAGTCTAATAATAGGCTCATTTTGTAAAATTTTTAAGTTTAATATTCCAGCATACTTTACTTTGTGCAAACAGCGGCTTTGAAATAGGGACGCAAATATATAAATAAATTGTTTAAAAACCGCAAAGAGACCTTATTTTTTAACTATTGCGGCCAAAATTAAGGTTAAAAGCGGCTCTCGAATTCGCAAAAGCCGCTTTTTTGTCTATTGTATCCTGTCGGCCAGGCTTATCTAAATTTTGGATGGTTAAGCAACTTGGGGGGGGTGATGAATTCACATGAACAATTACCAAGCTCACCTCGGCGCTATGAGGCTGTTTTTTCGGTGAAAAACATCTTTACAGCAATTACTAAAAGTATCACACTAAATACTTTTCTCATCGTGTAAGGCGATAGCTTTAATGCAAACAACGAACCAAAATAACCACCAACCATAAATGCAGCAGCTATTATAAGTGCGTATTTTGTGTTTACATAACCTGCTTTGTAATAGTTGTAAACAGCAAATAATCCTATTGGCGGTAACATAACGGCAATGCTTGTTCCTTGTGCGGTTTGTTGGTCGAGTTTCATGATCAGTATAAGCGCGGGTATTAATATAATTCCTCCGCCAAGTCCTACCATGCCTCCCAATACCCCTGCAACCAGACCAATTATTATAAGTAAAAAAACAGAAGTCATGCTCATTTTATCGTACTTTTAATTGATTAACCAGGTACTTTTTCCTCTAACGCTTGCCGAATCTTTTAGCTTGGTGTTTAAACCCACTGCAACTGCCTTGGCCAGTGCAAACGCTTTTTCTTTATTTTTTGTTTCCTCAACAACGATCTTCCTGTTTTTATTGTGTACAATGCTCACCTGAAAATAGGCATTTGGGTTATTCTCATACCCTTCAAGCGAGCATGTTTCACACTTAGCAAAAAGGCTCCTAAATATCAATACATAATCAATTTTTGGCAAAGGTTTAAATGTGCCCCATTTAAAAATACCTAATAATCCCTCCTGTATTTTATACATCCTTTTTTCTATATCTATTATAGTTGCAAATTGCCTTACCCAATTACTTAATGCGGTTCGTTTACCAATTATTTGATCTTTCATCGTTTCTATAATTTAGTTTCGCTGATCAATGTTGCTTCATCAATTTCTCCCTCGTGTTTCCAGATTCTTTTACCGTCTTTATAGAGCTCTAATAAAGGTATTGATGTTACTCCCTTTTGTTTAAGAAGATCTTTATTTTCATCAGCATCAATTTTAATGAGTATCATTTTCTCTTTTCTTTTGTCAACAAACATCTCTAATATGGGCGCCATCTTTACGCATGGCTTGCACCATTTGGCATTGTAATCTATTAACACCATTTTACCGGATTCAAGCAGCTTATTAAAATCCTCAACAGACAAGCCATCTGAAGCTTTGTTGCCCACTTCCTTATCCAAAGGCTTGTTACTGGCATTCCACTTTATTACACCACCCTGCATATTGTAAATTTTCTGAAACCCTTGTGTTGCCAGTAATTCTGAAGCTGTGGCACTGCGCCCACCGGAAAGACAATACACCAAAACAATTTTGTTTTTGGATAGTTTGGATATTTGATCCTGAAACCCGTTTGAATTAATATCGTAATTCAGGGCACCTTTTAGATGTCCCTGGCTAAACTCTTCAGGTGTTCTTACATCTATTAGCTGAATATCTTTTTCAGATAATTTTTTCTCGAACTCATCTACCGAAATAGTGGTATTTACGATATTAGGATCATGAACTCCGTCACTTTGATTTTGACAAGAAAATAAACTTGCGGATAAACACAAAAGCGTGATATAAAATATATTTCTCATTTATTTAAATTATTTGTTCTTACTTCTGATTCAAAAAATATTTTTGTTTTAATTGAATTAGATATAAGGCAGTTACTTTCCAATTTTTTGAGTATCCGTTTTGCTTTGTCCTCGCCAGCGCCTTCAGTTATTATTACAATTGGTGTTAGGGTAATTTCGCTTATCATATATTTACCCTCAACCATTTTCAGCTTACCGATGGCTTTGGAAGAAAAATTCAGAAAATGCAAATTTGAGTTCTCCGCAAAAGAAAGAAAAGTCGTCATTAAACAACTATTTACAGCTGCTACAAACAAATGTTCTGGTGACCAAATTCCTTCCATTCCTTTAGGAAATTGTGGAGGGGTTGCTACTTCTATTGTTTTTTCAAGTACGGGAGAACTTAATGTCCCTTTTCTATCGGTATTCCAATTTACCGCTACTTCATAAAAATGTTCTGTTTCCATTATCTAAATATTAATTTCAATAATTTGTTTTAAATGATCTGCGGGTACAATACCTGATTGTCGCCACTTTACATCTCCCTTCTTAAATACCATTAATGTTGGAACACCTCTAACCTGGTATTTGCTGGCCGCTTCAGGATTCTTATCAACATCTACTTTTATTATCGTAGCCTTGTCGCCAACTATTTTTTTTAATTGATCTAAAATTGGAGCCATCATTTTACAGGGCCCACACCATTCGGCATAAAAGTCTATTAACACCGGTTTATCCGAATTAATTATTTCAGTAAAATTTGACATATTAATCCTGGTTTGAAATTTTTCCAATGGCACAACTCACATAAGATTTAGCGTTTGCAGCAAACTTTTCAAAGCCTCCCAACGTTCCTTTGGCAGGATACCCCATTGAACTGAGTTTATCTTTCAATTTTTCGATCGGCAAATTGTCGCTATGCTCTATCTCCACCGATTCTTTTTCAACATCTACTATAACATCAGATACTTCGGGATATGCCTTTAGGCCTTTTTTTATTGATCCTGCACATCCACCACATTTAATATTATCAACTGTTATTTTCGTTCTCATTTCTTATATTTTAATTGTTAAGGCCTTTACTATCTATCAATTTTGAGTGAAGCACTACATTATTCTTTTCAGTATATTTTTTATTATAGCGTATAAAAAAATTAAGCCATATAATTCTTGCAGATCTGAAAACTACCGGAAACAAAACAAGCATGGTTAATACAACCAGTATTGCCAAATTAACAGCTTCCATATGTATCCAAATAAGATCCGTAAAAAACCAAATAATAAAAATTCCCGACATCAATGCATATGACACATACATTGCGCCGTAAAAGAATCCCGGTTCCCGTTCATATTTTAATTCGCATTCAGAACAACATTCATTCATTTCAAATGGCCCTTTAAAACTGTATGGATTATTTTTTTTAAAAACATTTCCTTTATGGCAACGGGCACATTTGTTGGCGGCAGTTGAATATATTATTTCGGGAATGATCATTTTAATTTTATTTCACCTCACTAAAAGTTGTTGTCTCAATTTCCTTTAAAGATCCTGGTTTCGTTTTTGTATGATCAATATTACATCCCATGGCCCCACAACAACCGTAATTGAACATAGCCTGAAACGCCAGGAAACTTCCCAGGATGGCAAACAGCGTTTCTGAATTAATCCATGCCTCTACTGTTATTATCAAGGCTAAAGCCAGTCTTACTAATCGTAAAAGGGTCCAACCCTTTAATAACCTTTGTTTCAAATTATTTATCTGGTTTTTCATTTGCAATACTTATTTAGCATTAACCAAGGCCCCGCATTATGTACATTTTTAAATCCCTGGCCTTTAAGAAAACTTTTTGCTGAAGCACTTCTCATACCTGAAGCACAGCAGGTAATAATTGGATGCTCTTTATCTTTTAATTTTTTTAAATGTCCCGATAATTGATCGAGCGGCACATTTATGGATCCTTTAGCGTGCCCTGATGAATATTCACTTCTTGTTCTCACATCAAGTATAATAGCTCCATTGGCTATCAACTCTCCAATATTAACTTTAGGCCCAATACCTAAAATGTTTTTTATTAGCTGTATCATTTTTTTTATTTAAATGTTTAACAATAACAATTTACTTCCAGCCACGAACCTGCGTTTTCGCAACCAATACCATTTTGTTGTAAGTAAGCAGCGGCCTGACCGCTCCTGTTACCCGAAGCACAACACAAAATAATATTTTTCATTTTTTTGAATTCCGCTAAACGTGTTGGTATTTCGTGCAACGGAATATTAAGGCTTCCGTTTACATGTCCACCCATAAATTCAGCCGCACTTCTTACATCCACAATTGTGGCCTTGCCCGATTTGATCAATTCTTCTATCATTTTCATTTTACTTCGTTTTTTTTATCTTGTTTTTCTGATTTTTTAAACATGCTTCCAAATAATGCGCCCATAAATGCACCGTATAAGGTGCTGTTAAAAGGGCTTGAGGTGATAGCACAGCTTCCTGTTGAACACCCAACAAAATACCAGTAAGCCCAGCCTGCAATTGCACCTAAAGCTATTCCAACTACCTCAGCTTTATATTTTATAATTATAGTTTTCATTTACACTACAAATGTCTAAAATCAATTAAGCATAGTTTGGAACATTTGTTGGATTGCCCTCAAATTGTTGCAAATAAAAAAAGCAGGTAACCTATTTACCTGCTTTTTAATATATAATAATAGTATGTTATTCTTTTTTTCTTGTAGAAATACCAAAGGGCAGGTAAAGCGGGCAAAAGCTTATAAAACTTGTTAAAATAAAAACGGCCGATAAAATTAATCCGATAATAGCCATGGTGCCGCTAATTTGATTTGTAAAGTACAATACTATTACTACCACTGCCATCAGTATCCTGATGATCTTGTCTATAGTTCCCATATTTTTTTTCATAACATCTTTTTTACTGCAATAGTAAAGATGTTATAAAGAAAAAAGTGTAACATATGTTGGATAGCAACATGATATTCGTCATTCGAATTTATTAAGCAGTTAACACTTCGATATTATTTCTTCCTAATTTAACCAGTTTTTTTTGTTCCATAACACGAAGTAACCTGCTTATTGCTTCTCTGTGCGCATGAAGTTCATCAGCAATTTCCTGGTGCGTAAGTTCAAGCACACGTGTATTAAGTGCTTTCGAGCGCTCTTCAAGATAATGCAATAATTGCTTATCCATGTTACTAAAGGCTATGAGGTCAATAACCTGAAGCAATTCCGCAAAACGATTATTATAATTACTACTGATGTATGCTTTCCACTCAGGATATTTGAACCAATCTTCGCTTAACCTAACCGGAATTTGAAGGATCTCCGAATCAATCTCTGCTATTGCTTTAATCATACTTTTTTTTCCGGACTGACAGCAGGTTAAAGACATAGCACAGGTTTGGCCCGGATAAAGATGATATAAAAAAACTTCTTGCCCATCCACATCCTGCCTTATAATTCTGATACTCCCTTTTAAAACAATCGGAATAAAGATAATATCATCACCCGGCTTAATCAAAATGGCACCTTTTTCAATTAACTTGTGCTTTCCATTCTTTTCAATTTCCGAATTCAAATCCGAATCACTGAATATGGTATTATTTTTTATCATCTCAATATAATTAATAACTCAGCATCACAAATATATATACAAAAAGCTATTAGAAAATATAACAATCACAGCCTTATGGAACAAAAGTTACAATTATTAATGTTTCTATTAAAGAATTTTGTTCCAATTATATAAATTGTGCCGGTGGGTACTGATCTGTAGTTTTTATATCAATTTTACAGGCAAGGGGCTATAGAAATTTGATAAATGTAAAAGGAGGATTTAATGCTTTAAAATAAAGCTCTAAATTTAAAATAACAGATTATGTTTGCCCAACAAGCCTTTTGTAAGTTTTTTTTGGAAATTTTAAAAATTATGCGCTTTTTTAAGTATGGTAAAAAAACAGAAGGCCTTAACGATAGATAACTATTTAGACAGCCATTATATACACCGGAGCGGCTGGCTTAGAGCAGCAGTATTGGGTGCAAACGATGGTATTATTTCAATTTCTAGCCTTGCTATTGGTGTTGCAGCGGCAAGTTCAACACGTCAGCCAATTATAATAGCAACGGTTGCAGGGCTTGTTGCAGGAGCGTTATCCATGGCGGCTGGTGAATATGTATCAGTGAGTTCTCAAACTGATATAGAAAAGTCAGATATAGAACGTGAAGCCAGAGAGCTTGAAGAAATGCCGGAAGAAGAGTTGATGATCTTAGCCCAGATTTTTGAAAAGCGAGGGTTGAAAAAAGAAACAGCTTTGCAGGTTGCAAAAGAATTAACTGAAGTAGATGCCCTGGGCACACATGTTAGAGAAGAATTAGGTATAAACGAAATTAGTACAGCTAATCCTTTACAGGCGGCCCTTACTTCTGGTGCATCTTTTACAGCAGGTGGCATTCTTCCACTCTCTGTAACATTATTTGTACCTGTACATCAAATGGAGTATTGGCTCTATGGCTTTACAATCATATTTTTAATTGTATTAGGTACAATTTCCGCAAAAACCGGTGGCTCCGGTATTGCCAAAGCCATAATAAGAATTACGATCTGGGGAACAATAGCTATGTTGCTATCTGCTTTAGTTGGCTATTTATTTGGAGTAAATACATAAAGATTGAATTTAAATGAAAAGCTTAGCAATAATCAAATAACTGTTAGTTTTTATCAATAATTGCGAGGTAGCGATGTGAAAATTGTCCATTGTCGAACAACAGAAAATAAATTTTGCGTTCTTTTGAATCTTAGGTTTAGAAAGGGATTGCAATCAAAATAAAAGGACTTCTCAAAACATTAATGAGAAGTCCTTTTTTGTACCCAGGAGGAGACTCGAACTCCCACACCTTACGGCATACGCACCTCAAGCGTACTTGTATACCATTCCAACACCTGGGCATGTATACTTTCCGGCAAAAGCCGGAACAAACACTTAAGCTGCTGCAAAGATGCAACTTTTTCAATAAAAAAACAGAAACTACATTACTTTTGAGATAGCTTAATAATCAACTTAGCAGTGATTTCAGGATATTTTTTTAAATTTTCAATATATTTCTTTGATTTCATCGATTTAATATTCAATTCTATTTTTCTAGAAAGTTCATATTCTAACCCATTGATTTCAAAATATAATTCCCAATCGTCTGCTACAGTTGTATACGCATTCGAATATTTTTTATTCTTGTGATCAAGCAAGCGTTCTTCTAAATTCAGGCAGCTGCCAGTATAAAATTTATCAAGTTTGGGTGAAAATAATATGTATACTGCTGCCATTTGTGAGATCTTAAACACCTCAAGCACTTGTATACCTCCCGATAGCTATCGGGACCAACACCTGGGCATGTATACTTTCCGGCAAAAGCCGTAACAAACACTTAAGCTATTGCAAAGATGCAACTTTTAACCAAATATTTCATTGGAAAAAGAATGTGTGAGATACGTTTTTTGAAAAAATTTTGAGGCTACAAAAACGATTATAGAATTTTAAACTACTTAATCCTTGCCAATAACAATTTTGCCGGTGTAATTATTACCTTCAAAAATTACTGTATAAAAGTAAATGCCTGCGGGTAGATTATTTTTATGCAAGGTTATTCCATCTTCATTTACTTCAGTTAAAAGATCAACTTCCTGCCCCGTTACACTGGTGAATTTTATTTCAGCTTTTTTATAATTAAATGATTCTCTGTCCTTAAAATACAAATGTGCTGTTGAGTTAAATGGATTAGGGTAAACTGCAAAGCCTGAATGATCCGCTAATTGTGTTTCAATACCTGTTATTGTTGTTGGAATACGTTGAACATAAATATCATCAACTCCACTTCGTTTATCTTCCCATGCAAAAATACTTGCGCCTGCACCGGAAGAAATATTTACAGGTTGTGTTTGTGAGCTTGTATGATTACAAATTGACATACCGTTTAAGCCCCACTGTTGTTGTCCGTTTATAGTTACACGTTGCGCTTTAACATCCCATTGATTACCGGCCACAGAATCCTGCCAAACCACAATTGCCCCGCCGGCGCCATCGCCCACAAGGTTTGAATTCTTTTGATCTAAAAATGAACTTGTTAATGCAATGCCATTCGCTGTCCAAACCTGGTTGCCTGATGTATCTATTCTTTGAATATAAATATCGCTGTTGTTACTTATAAGTGAGCGATGATCTGTCCAGCACAATATCACACCATTTAAATTATTTTCATTGGTCATATCCAATTCTTCCTGATTATCTGCTTCAGCACATACAACCACACCATTAGCTTGCCATTTTATGTTTCCTCCTGCCCCAACACGCTGTGCATACAAATCAAAATCCAATGCATTTCTTTTATCCTGCCAGGCAATAATTACTCCGTTAGCACCATCACCTCTGAGTTTTGGGTGACTTTGCGTATTTACCGCGTTACAAATTAAAATACCATTTGTAGCCCATAGAACATTGCCACTTGCATTAATGCGTTGCGCATAAATATCATAATCAATTCCATTTCTTTTATCCTGCCAAACAATAAATGCACCTCCGGAATTATCGGGTTGTATTCTTGGTCTTATTTGTTTTAATGGTGAAGAGCAAATTGACACGCCGCCATTTGCCCACAAGATATTACCTGTACTGCTAATGCGTTGCGCGTAAACATCTATTGCGCCATTAATTGAATCTTCCCAAACAATTATTGCACCGCCCAAGCCATCACTAATTATTTTTGAACTTGTTTCTGATAAAGTTTTACTGGATACTGCAATACCATTTAGCGCCCATTGTACAACGCCATTAGAATCTATTTTTTGCGCATATATATCAGCATTACCGCTTCTAAAATCATCCCAGGCTACAATTACACCACCATTACCATCTTCAATAGATGTAACTGAGTTTTGCTTATTTACCGCAGTGCAAACCGGAATGCCATTTACCGCCCACTTTACAAAACCGGCGGAATTAATTCTTTGGGCATAAACATCTTCAGTGGTTCCATTTCTAAGATCTTCCCAAATAAGAATGGCACCCTTTTTATTATCAGATGACATTGAAATATCTTTCTGAACGTTTGATGCTGTTGAAAGCGGAGTATTAACTGTTGTGTTAGAACTCCATTGCGAAAAACCTTTATTAAATAAAGTAACAACACTAAAAAACAGCACTAATTTTTTTGTTCCCATCATACGATCCAGTAGCGTTTAAAAAATTATCGTATTAAACTAATGCTGCCCATTTTTTCGCGGTCCTTGCCATCAACACCTTTAAAGTTTACTTTACAGGTATAAACTCCAAGCGCGCACAATTGGCCTTTGTAAGTACCATCCCAACCGTTTTCAATGTTGTCGGCAGTAAATACTAATTTACCCCAACGGTCAAAGATTTCAATTTTATAATTAAGCAATGAGTTGGCGTACACTAAAAATTTATCATTTAAACCATCCCCATTAGGCGTAAAACTGTTTGGAATAAAAAGTCCCCAATTACTTGTAACTGCAATACAAACCTCATCTTTTACCTTGCAACCAAATTCGTTTACTGCCTCTGCAATGTAACAACCATCGCGCCTAGGCTGAATTTGAGTTTGAGGACAATCTTTACAGGCAATATATTCGCCTGCTATCCATGTGATGGTACCTGTTCCTTTTGCGGTAATAAAAATTTGTTCATCTATGTTATAAATAGAATCGCGACCGGCATTTACAATAGGATATTGATGAACAATAATAGCTGTTGTTGCTGTATTGCTGCAATACCCTTCTTTATCAATGCTTACTGTATATACAATGTTACTTGTTGGGCTTGCTATAACAGTGGCTCCGTTAGTAAGATTAAGTCCGTCAAATGGTGACCAACTGTATTTAGTACCGCCGGATACATTTAACTCCACTTTTTCTCCAACGCAAATACTAACGCTTTGTGATATGACAGGAACTATTTGAGGTGCTACAACAATGCTTATGCTTGCCTGTTCAATACAAGTTGTAGTACCTGAGTTGTTTGCACCTGATACAGTATAAATAGTGCTAACTAAAGGGTTAGCAATAACTACAGCGGAGTTAACAGAATTAATAGAATTTGGTGGACTCCAGCTGTAAGTTTGCGCGCCGGTTGCAGTTAGTTGCGTTGTAAATGTTTGGCCCATACACAACGTTGGTGTTGATGTTGCTACTTGTATGGTTGGCGATGGTATAACTGTAACCGTAATTTGTTTAAAGCTTGTGCAACTGCTTGGCCCAACTGTGTAAATAGTAGTTACTGCCGGAGATGCAATAGGATTTGAGCAGGTAGTGCAACTTAAACCAACTGTTGGTGTCCAGTTATATTCAAAACCATCCAATACATCTAATTGAACTCCTTTGCCTGAACAAATAGTTGCAGTTTCGGGCACAGGTGTTAATGTTTGATTTATTGCAAAGTGCGCTATAATTGTATCCGGAGCATTTAAAGTAATGGACACACTAGGTGCTGCAGTATTAGTTGATATAGAGCTGCTGTTTGAACTCCAATGTGTGAAACAATAATTTGGGTTTGGAATGGCTTTAGCCAAATTAGGTAAAGTGCCCGGGTAATTACCTGTCCAAGGGAAAGAAGTTAAGGTTAACGAATTAAATGTAACAAGACCGCTATTAGCTGGCATAACTTTAATTACAATTTTATGTGGGCCGCTAACATTGTAACAATTATTAAATCCATTAAGTACACTATCGCATCTTTGCAAAATAAAATTCTTTAGATCTAAAACATTTTGTTGCCATTGCGGCATATTGCCCCCCCACTTGGTAATTTGTCTTGGCATTTCAGGTGCTATTTTTAATGTCATACTATCTAAAATTTGCACCATGCGCGTACAACTTAAACCGGAGTTTAATAGATCAAAATAACGCATTACATAGTATTGTTTAAACGTAGGGTTTGTCATTAAAGCGTTTAAGATAGGTACATGGCCCTGACCACCCGGATTATTTAGTGATTGAGGATCGCAAGGATCAGCATTAGCATTTGTATTTGGAATGCTTGTATAGTTAATGTAATGATGAAAAGTTGCATCACAATCCCACAAAGTATAGCGCCATTTCTTTTTACTGGAATTGTAATTTAGTCCGCGCCACCAGGCCGTATTCCAGTTAAGCCAATCCATTGACACTACATAAGAATTCAGAATAACATAATCTGCTAAACTTTTAGTATCAAATTGCGTTTCAACATAATTATAGTTGGCCATGTTAACCATACTATTATTGAGAATGTAATTTTTTAAAGTATTCCAATCTGTTTGAGCCTGTGGGCCGCCGTATGCAGACCATGTACTGCCCCAGGTTTGCAAAAATTGCATAGAATCTCTTTTTGTGTTATGATAATAATCAGTAAAATCCTGATCATCTACTTTTTCTCTAAAATCGTAAACACCCCAATATTGGCCATTCACGTATAATATGCCCGGCGCCCAGGTACGTTCATCTAAATGCAATTTTGCCTTTTGCGAAACAGTGTGTACATAAGCATCACGAATATGCGCACCACCTAAGCTTGCAGCACTCGAAGCCGCAGTGGCAGGATAATTATCGTTAGCAGCTGCTTTAATAATTAAACGTTGAAATTTATTTCTTGATTTACTATTAAAAATCTGATGTTTTAAAGCATCGCTGTAACCAAATTCATCTCTCGCAACAAAATCAATACCACGCTGAGAATAATTCCACGAATCGTTACCGTGTTTATTTGTTTGCCCAAATCCTTCGGTTTTAAATACGCCTTGCTCATCAAAATATTCTAAACCGGTTTGTGGTACAACAATTGATCCTGACATTAAATTAGAAATGTTATCGGCAAAAACAGAGATCACATTTACTGAGTGATTTACGTTTATAAAATAACTATTACTCTCAATAAAACTTGGCAGGATAAGCGGGTTTGTGCTAAAGGAGCGCGCTCTGATCACCTGGGTAGTTGGCACTGCAATAGGTGATCCATAAAGTGTGGATGCGGCTGTAGGCGTGCTTCCGTTGATAGTATAACGCACTGAAACTGTAGGACCAAAATTTTGAAGACTAACATTTTGCGCTGAACCGTAAAAGCCCGGGCCTACACTTAGTGTTGGTGTTGGCGCGTAACCAAGATAAGGAGTAGCTGTGTTGTTTGAAGCATTAGGTGTTGGAGCAATAAACAAACTAAAAGTGCTTGCGCCATTAGTAGTTCTTCCTCTTGAATGCCCAACCTGTGTTCTTAGCATGGTAAGAGAATCAATAACGGTAAGAGATGGATTAGAAAAAATTATTTTATCGTTGTTACATTGTTTTAAATTAAAATTAGTGTGCAAATTAGCGCCGGTATTAATGCCTCTGCCGGAAGCCCAGATTCTCAAATAACCATTACCATTAATTGTAATATTGCCAAAGGTCCATTTACCCAGGTTAGTTAATTTATCGCTCACATGATACCCAGTAAGATTTACTGGTGTAGCCGATGTGTTATATAATTCGATCCAATCTTCTGTGCTACCAAAATTATCGGTAAAAGAAGTTAAGTTGGAAGCCGAGTATTCGTTAATAACAACTTGTGCTGAGTATTTAAAGCAAAGTAAAGTTAAGGTTAGCGTAATGGCTATAAATTTACTTTGTAAACTTATTTTATTGAAAGTAAAGTTATTTAATTTCATTGATGGGTTAATTTAGTATTAAAGGTAATAATTTCTTAACACCAAATAAAATCTAAATTAATTTAAATCTATCCAAATCCCCTTTAAAATTCGATTAAATTCAACCTATAAGTACATTTTAGGCCGTTTTTAACATAGTTATTTATTTTTCAACATAAAAAAGTCAAAATTGCCCTATCAACTTCTAAAAAAATAAATAAATAAATAGGGACTGGCATGAAATTCACAGGTATTTATGTAACAAAATTATAAATAATTAAAAATATAAATTATGAAAACGTTAAAGCACTATATACTGGCAGCAATGTTCTTACTTCCATTTGTGCCGGTGCAGCTAAAAGCAGCCGAAGTAAATTCTTCAAATACCGTTAACACCGAAATAATTAAATACAGCAGCGAAAAAGAAACGATGGCAAGGTTAAAAGCCATTCGTGCATTGGCAAAGACCGATCTAAGCAGATCAGAAAAACATGCGCTGAGAAATGAGGTAAAAGCAATAAGAGATAAACATACAGGCCCGGGCGGTGTGGTTTACATTTCAACCGGTGCTTTGATTCTTATTATAGTACTGTTGATAATTTTATTGTAGAACACACTATTAAAAACAATTTAAACAAAAATCTTACATGGGTTATTTTACCCAGTATTGGGTATTTAAGTTTGTTATGATTTTAATCAACTTTGTAGTGTAAAAAGATCAAAATCACAACAACAAGAAAAATGAAGCACCAGTACGAATTAAAAAGAGTAAAAGCAGTAAGAGCAAAAGAAATTAAAAAGAGCATTTACAAAAACCCATTAAGCATTTTTGCAGTAATAATAACGGCAATAATTGTGCTTTATATAACAGTAAATTTGCCAAAGCAAAGATCTATTAAAGCTGTAGAAACAACACAAACCGCTGAAACATTTTAAGAATAGTTTTTACTTAAATTAAAAAGGCCGGAACATTCCGGCCTTTTTTTTTGTACAAGTAAGATCTATTTTGCTTCCTGAATCTTTAAATATTTGGTTGTATTGGCAGGATCAATCAACATCAATGTTTCTACAACAGAGTTTTTTTCTTCAGGCAAGCCACCTTTAAATATATTTATAAGCTCATCTTTTTTTGCATTAAAAAATAATTGCATGTTAAATGAAGCAGGCCTTGCCTGGTAAACAGGTTTTAAAAGATCTAACGATTTTAAAATGTTTGCCCTACCCTCATCTGTTTTTTCGTACATAATATCTAAACCGTTGCGGCAATATTGGTAATGGCATTCGCGGATACCTTTAAACACCGGCTGTAACTGATTTTCAACTATCCAGTAACGGTTACGTGTACCTTCGCTGTTTCTCCAACCTTTTTCAGCAGCTGTTTGTGCGTTGTTTACAATTAACTGAGCTTTTTGCCAGTGCTCAGTTCCACCAAGTAATGAGAATGAATCAGCATCTTCTGCTAAAATAACATAAGCATAAAATGCCAAAACAGACGTTAAGTTATTTTGAAAAGTAGTTTCGTTAAATTCTAATTGAGAGAATTGTTGGAATTTAAAAACAAAATCATCGTCTTCAAAATTAAATACCTGTGTGTAATAAGAACTTTTAAAAACCGGACGGCGACTTTGTACCTGTATTGATGCAGAAAAATCCTCCGTACTTATTGCTTCTTTAATATTTATAAAAACAGAACAGTCGATACGCTCATTGGTGGTGTAAATTTCTTTTGTCCATTTTTTATTATTCATAAATTCAAAAATGGCTTTCTCTAACTGATCAAAGATCTGCTTATTGGTTGTACCCTGAATTTGCGAGTAATTAATTTTTACCTGGCAATTCAATTCCTGCCCAATAAAATTTAAGGTTAAAAAATTTAAGGTTAAAAATATTAAAAGTCGTTTCATTTTTATTTTATAAGGTCGATAATGTAATTTACAATATCCACAGCTACTTCTTGTTTTGATTTTAACTCAAAATTAGAGATTTTATTGTGTTTATCAATAATAGTGATTTTATTAGTATCTACGCCAAAACCGGCACCTTTTTCAGCAGCCGAATTAGCAATAATTACATCTAAATTTTTATTTTTTAACTTTTCTTGCGCATACTCCAAAACATTGTTGGTCTCTAATGCAAAACCAACTAAACATTGTTTCTTTTTTTGTTTACCAAGCTCGCTTAAAATATCTTTTGTTTTAACAAGATCAAGATGAAGCTCTTCATCTTTTTTCTTTATTTTTTTGTCGCTTACTTTGGCAGGCTTGTAATCGGCCACCGCAGCCGAACACACAACAATATTCTTATTATTAAAATTAGAAAGCATTGCCTCGTACATTTGATCGGCACTTTCTACAGTAATTATTTTTATGGAAGCGTTCTTTACTTTTTCGTTACTTGGCCCAAGTACTAAGGTAACATCTGCGCCTTTAGCGGCAAGGCTTTCGGCAATAGCAATACCCATTTTACCGCTGCTGCGGTTACCAATAAATCTTACCGGATCTATGGCTTCGTAAGTTGGACCTGCATTTACTAGCGCTGTTTTACCGGTTAAGGGCAAGTCTTGTTTAAAAAAATCAGTTAAAAACGCTACAATATTCTCCGGCTCTGCCATGCGCCCTTCGCCACTCAAGCCACTGGCAAGCTCTCCGGTTTCGGCAGGAATGATCAAATTACCGTTTGTTTTTAAGGTTTCCAGATTTTGTTTTACCGTTGGATGTTGATACATATCCAGATCCATGGCAGGGGCTACAATGCATTTGCTTCTTGCAGAAAGATAAGTTGCCATTAAAACATTATCGCAAAGCCCTGAGGCCATTTTTGCCAGTGTATTAGCCGTTAAAGGTGCTATAAGCAATACATCGGCCCATTCGGCCAAATGCACATGGTTGTTCCAGTTAAAATTGGCGTCAAAAAAATCAATGATCACCTCGTTTTTACTAAGTACAGAAAGAGTTTGCGGAGTAATAAATTCTTTAGCGGCTGGTGTTAAAATTACCTTTACCTCTGCCCCTTGCTTTACCAATAATCTCACCAAATGCGCGCACTTATATGCTGCAATGCCACCGGTAATACCAAGAATTATTTTTTTGTTGTAAAGCATAAAGCCTATAAAGTAAAAAGGCAGTAAAGCCTTCGCCTACTGCCTTTTAGAGAGTGTTTTAAATATTAGTCAACTTTTACAGGATTACGGAAATAAACTTTTTCCTCTAAAAACTCCTGAATAGAGATCAATGTTGGCTTAGGTAATTTTTCATAATGCTTTGAGATCTCGATCTGCTCGCGGTTCTCAAACACTTCTTCTAAATTATCAGTATGGCTGCTAAACTCCTGCAATTTACCTGATAGCTCTTCTTTTAACTCTGAGCTGATCTGGTTAGCGCGTTTGCTCATAATAGATACTGCTTCGTAAATATTACCTGTTGGCGCGTCAAACCTACGAATATCGCGGGTTACAATGCTTTGTTCTGCGTTTGTTTTTTTAAAATCCATGTTTAATTTAAGTTTTCTTTAATTTTTTTACAGCTGCTATAAATAGATTCTGCGCCGCTAAGATACGGACTTTTTGGGTACAAATCTACAAATTTTACATAATTTTCAATGGCAAGGTCTAATCGCTCCTCTTTTTTGCTTCTTATACTGTTGATTGCCAATAAATAATATGAATCGATCATAAGGTAAAACATCTCATCGTTGTATTGACTGGCGGGGTATTCCTTAATAAAATTCTTTGTAGATACGATGGCGGCTTTCCAGTCGTCCACCTTAAAATACTGTTTTACGATTTCGTAATCTTTTTTCTCTAGTTTGTAATGTAATTGATCGATCAAGGTATTACAACTATCAATTTTGGTACTTTCGGGGTAAATATCCACAAAAGACTGAAACTCTTTAATGGCAGCTTTTGTGCTGGTTTGATCGAGTTTATAATTAGCAGAAGTTAAAAAATAGCAGTAAGCATTCATAAAATAACACTCTTCGGCATGTTTACTTAATGGAAATTGCTTGGTAAAGTTTTTAAAGTGATATTGGCTAATGATATAATCACCCATATTATATTCGCTCCAGGCGTAATAATAATAAACCTCTTCAGCCCTTTCTGTTCCTTTTACTATAGGTATTAACTCTTCGTAAAGTTGTGATGATTTTATGTAATGTTCTTTATCGTAATACTCTTTTGCTTTGGTCATTTTAAGCTCGTAATCGGTGCTTTTAAGAAGCTTGTTAAACCCATCGCAACTTGGAAGGCAAGCAATAATAAACAGGCAAATAATTATTTTAAATATTCTCAGAACTGCAAAAGTACTATAATTTTAGCATAAAAAAAGCCCGGCAAAACCGGGCTTTTAGAAATTATGTTAATTAAAATTATTGATTAATGATCTTAACTGTTTTAGTGGCTTTATTTGAATCTGTTATTTTAACCAAATAGTTACCTATTGGTTGAGCAACAAGATCAATAGAAACTTCTTCTCTGTCTGATGTTAAAGTTAATACTACCTGACCTAACATGTTGTAAACTGTAATTGTATTTGTTCCTTCTAAACCAGAAACAGTAGCTTTACCATTAACAACAGGATTTGGATACACTGAAATTGTATTAGCAACTAACTCGTTTAATTTTACACCAACAGATGAGCAAGTACTTGTAAACATTGGTTCAATACCAAAATAACCAAAATTAGTAGTTAATGCATTAACTGCGCCTCCTGCTAATGGATGTGTAAAATAATTGTTTGGATTGATTGCCGGAGTTTGTGTACCGATCGGATAATAAGTTGCACCGGTAACTGCTTGTTGAGCGTAACCTGTGTAGTAAGTTGTACCTGATGTTAAAGCTTGTGGTGCTGTAAACACAAAGTTTTGGAATGTACCTAACATACCCGGAGAAATTGTAAGTGTATTGGTTTGTGCAATAACTGCACCTGTTGAGTTTAATAAAACACCATAAGCAGGTTTGCTGGTGTTATTTGCGTCAGTAGAGATAGCAATACGAACACTGATCAATGTAGAAGCAACCGGAGTTTGGAACTGGCTTGAAATAATACCTGTACCTGCGCCAAAACCAACACCTGAAGTATAAGATCCTGTAGCACCCGGAACGTTATATGACCAAACATCACAAGTAATACTTTGTGTTTTTACAATTAAATTATTTGCGTTGTTTTCGTCTGCACCTAAGCCAACTGAAACTGTGTTTGTGCCTTGTGTACCTGAAGGGTAAGAACCGAAAGTTACTGTAGTAACAGCACCCGGAGCTAATGAACCTATGAATTGAGTGTTGGTATAATTAGTAACACCACTAACAGTCATAGTAACAGGAAAATTTGTTTTTGTAATGTTACTGTTATTTCTAATATCAGCCATTACAACTACAGGAGAAGCAAATGTTTGAGGAAATTTACCCGGTGAAGCTAAATGCTCAACACTGATCTCGTTTGTATATGTATTTGGTGTACCAAAACGGAATAACGGACGGAAAGCTGTAGTTGCTAATGTTGGTGCAACAACTGTTGCAGCAGCACCTGTAGCACCCGATGCAGCAGCATCAACAAAACATTGGTAAATAGCAACACCACCCGCTGTAACAGCTGCAGTATACTCATACGCAACATTTAATGCACCGCCCGTATAAGCAAAATTTGATGGAAAAGGAAAGTCAACATTTGTTGCAACAGTACCTGTAGGAATAGTATAAGTTCCTGTATAAACCTGAGTCATGCCCGCAGTGGTCCATGTAGTACCATTAGTGTAAGTTGACGAACTTGTATTTTGTAAATAAACAGTTAAAGTTCCGCTTGCAGGACCTGTTTGCAATGTGTTAGTTAAAGCAAAACCAAAAGAGTTAATTATTGGTGAAGTTGAAATAGGTGTTAAGTTAGAGGCAGGTACATTATACATTGCTCTCATAACAGTGTGACCGGCTCCTCCGTTTGGCCCCCTGTTACCAGAAGTACCCGGTGCAGTATTTGGTGTTGGCGCTACGTAGATATTGTTAACCTGGCTTAATCCGGCAGAAACAGATGCTACAATAGCAAAAATAACTAAAGTAATTTTTTTCATGTTTATAGTTTTTTTAAATTTTTATATATCAAATGTATGAAAATTTAAACCTGTTTTTTTAAATAAAATTTACGCCGATCTTTTTTTAACAGTTTGTTTTAAAGATGATTAAGCAAGCTGATTTCTAAATCCGTTTAAATAAAAAAGGCTGCCCTTTTCAGGACAGCCTTTAATTTAAAAATTAAAAAATTATCTGTTTAAGATCAAACGTTGTACCATTTTATCTTTTCCATTGCTAACAGTAACAAAATAAACACCGTTAGATTGGTTGTTAAGGTCTAAAGTAATTAACTCGTTAGAAATACCATCGTATTTGTTTGAGATAATTTGTTGACCTAAAGCGTTAGTAACACTAACAGTTACGTTTTCAGTTTGAGCTAAAGTAATTGCTAAGTTAACTAAACCTGAAGATGGGTTTGGCATAATAGTTACTTCTTTGCTTAAACCTAAGTTGTTTGAGATACCAGTTGTGATGTTTGAACCACAAACGATAGGTAAAAACACGTTGTTAACTTTAACACCCCAATCACCAAAAATATCAAACCAAGCATTAGTGTTATCTTTATTCCAAGCACCATTAACAGTACTTGTTTGAGTATAAGCTACTGCTGTATCGCCTGTATTTGTTGGTAATACTAATGAAGCATAAAAACCAGATGCAGGAACTGCAGTTGGAGTCATTGTAAAAGTATAAACAAATAAAGTGCTTGTACCTGTTTGAGCAGCAACGATGTTTGCAAGAGTTGCTGTTGTAGAAGTAATTGCTGAACCCGGAGCAGTAGCTGCACTTGTACCTGCGTAAATTTGCATACCTACAGTACCAGTAGTTCCTTTAGTTCCTTTTAATTGAGTTGCGTTTCTGTAAAAACCTACAGATACTGCAGTAATTGAAGGCGCTGTAACAGCGGCATAAGTAGTACCATCTAAGTACTGAGCTTCTTCTTTGTAACCATAACAGTTGTTACCAATTAAATACCCACCTGTAGCACAAGATGAAGTTGTATTTAATGTGTATAATGTTACGTTAGCAGTTGGGTTAATTGGTGATAATGTTTGGCAACCCGGAGCTGCAGTAGCTTTTTCGTTAGAAATAGTTACCGGCATAACTTCTGAAAAAGTATTTTTAGATACTTTTCCGTTTTGAGCATTAACTGCAACGGTAAGTACAACGGTTGCAATAGTTAGTAATTTTTTAATCATTTTTTTAGTTTTTAAGATGTTTAGGTACCAAATATATAAAAAAAATAAATTGTATTACAATAATGATGATAAAATTTTGTGGCTTTAACAAGACCCCTTAAAAGCAAAAGAGGCTGCCCTTGCGGAGCAGCCTCTTTAAAATATTAACAGTTAAACTATTATTTATTGATGATCAAACGTTGAACCATTTTATCTGAACCATTGCTAACAGTTACAAAGTAAACACCATTAGCTTGGTTGGTAAGATCTAAATTAACCATTTCAGTCATTACTGAATTGTATTTGTTGTTTACAATAACCTGACCTAAAGCATTAGTTACAGTAAGAGATAGATCTTGAGAATTAGGTAAAGTAATTGCAACATTAACTAAACCGGCAGAAGGGTTTGGCATAATTTTAACGTCTTTGCTTAAACCTAAGTTTTTAGAGATACCTGTAATAACTAAGTTACCGCAAATGATTGGGTAAACAGCAATGTTACCATTAGTTGACCATGCACTGCTGATTGAATGCCATGAATTGTCATTCCATCTCTCCCAGCTAAAGTTAGCTGTAGATGAAGGTGAATTGTAAATAACGGCAGTATCACCTGTAGCACCTACAGAAGGGATTACAACTGAAGCTAAAAATCCGTTAGCAGGAATTGAAACCGGAGATGCAAATGTAAAATTATAGTTAATTACTGTGTTTGTACCAACTTGCGCAGCTAAGATCTGAGCCATTGTAGCAGTAGTTTGGCTGATCGAAGTTGTTGGGCCACCAGCTTGTGTACCATTATAAAGTGACATTCCAACAGTTGTAGTTCCAGCACCACCTGTACCTCTTGTTAAGTTTTTAAAGAAACTAACAATTACACCTGAAACCGAAGGTTGAGCAATTGCGCTATAAGTAGCAGTTGGAAAAAAGTTAGCTTTTTCTTTATCTCCATAGCAGTTTGTTCCATAAACGAAACCGGCTTTTGGTGAACAGCCCGGAGTTGAAGTATCAGAACCTGCTGTATTTAATGTTAATGAGTTGTTTTGAGCTGTAGTGATTGTATCGCAGCCAACAGGCATAGAACTAGTAGCTTTGTAAGTAATTGATTTGCTGATCTCAGAAGCCTGGTCAATTTTTATTACATTTTGTGTTCTTCCACCAACTTGAGCGCTAGCAGCAACGGTAAGGGCTACTGAAGCAACGGTAAGTAATTTTTTAATCATTTTTTATGTTTTTAAAGGTTAATGAGCAAATATAAATCATTAATTTTAAATTACGTTAATTTATCTTATTTTTAACACTGCGGTTATGGATTTTTATATCCTTGCGCACCTGTATAATAATTATAATAATATTATTAAATTTACAGCAATTGAATTTATGAAATTAAGGTTTTATACCTTATTAAACGTTTTATTATCCGAACCGAAAATTGTTAAAAAAACGATCGTTTTATTGACACTTATCTTTTCGTGCCCTGTTTTTTCTCAAAACGTTTCTATTGACGACATAAAAAAAGAAGCCGAAAAATTATTTGAAGAAGATGAATTTACAAAGGCTTACAAACTGTATTCACAATTAGTTTCCAACTACCCTAAAGATCCTGAATATAATTTTAAACTCGGTGTTTGTATGATCTACAGCGAGCCCGATAAAAAGAAATGCCTTCCCTATCTTAACTTTGCCAACAGTAAGCCGGATGAAGCACCAAAAGAAGTAAAATTCTATTTAGGAAAAGCTTATCACGTTAATTATTTATTTGATGAGGCCATAAAATATTATAACGAATACAAACAGGTAGGTTCTTCTGCTAAACAGAAAAAATTGCAGGTCGATCGTGAAATTATTTCATGCGGTTATGGTAAACGTTTGTTAAGCAATTTATCTGATCTTGAAGTAAAAAGCAAAAAACAACTGAACGAAGCCGATTACTTTAGAAGCTACGATCTTAAAGATATTGGCGGAAAATTATTAATAAAGCCCGAAACATTTCGTACAGCATCTGATAAAAGAAAAAAAGAAAAATCGGTAGTTTTTTTGCCGCGCACGGCTGATAAGGTTTTTTTTAGCAGCTATGGTGATAACACAGGCAATAAAGATCTTTATTACGCCGTAAAATTGGCTAATGGTGAATTTGCAAAACCTGTAAAATTAAATGGTGTTAATACAGATTATGATGAGGATTATCCTTTCCTGCACCCAAATGGTAAAACATTATATTTTGCCAGTAAAGGTTTTAACAGCATGGGTGGTTACGATATTTTTAAATCAGATTATATTGATGCTACCGATTCATGGTCGCAACCTGTAAATCTTGAATTCCCTATTAACTCGCCCGATGATGATTATTTATTTGTAACCGATTCGCTTGAAAAAGTAGCTTACTTTAGCACCGGCCGCCAAAGCCCTCCGGGTAAAATAGATGTATTAAAAATAAATACCGAGCGAAAGATCATAGATATTTTAGCTTTAAAAGGAACTGTTGTAAAAGAAAATGCCGATCAAAGCTTAAGAAGTAAAATTACCGTTAAAAATATGGGCAACGGCGAGATAGTTGGTGTGTTTGAAGCAGGAGAAAATGGAGATTATTTGATGGATCTGCCAAATGGTGCCAAACTATTATATACTGTTGAAACACCTGGCCTAAAAACGCAATCAGAACGTGTGGGCTTGCCACTTTCTACAAACTCAAGGCCGTTAAAACAAACTATTTCTTACGATCGTGGCATTTTAAAGATCATTAATTACTTTGAAGAAACACCAACAGATGACAGTTATTTACAATATTTAAAACTTATCGAGAAAAAATCAAAACTCGATGTTAATGAAGGCTTAAATAAACTTGGTGCACAAGTTGGCGATAACTCAACTGCTAACAATACAAATGCCACTAACACTTCAACAGATAATATTGGGCCAACCATTATTGATGGCGGTATAGATACCACAACAAAAGTGGCTGCAACAAAAACAGTTAGTACTAATACAAACAAAAATGTAACTAATAAAGAGCTGGTTGAAATTGCAAAACAAGATGCCAATGATTCTAAAAAAGAAGCGGCCCAATTACAGCAGGATGAATGGGATGCTGAACAATTAGGAGAACAGAAAAAAATTGAAGCAGATAAAAAAATAAAAGAGGGCGATGATATTGTAAAGAATGCTCAATCAATTACCAATGAAGATGAAAAAAATAAAGAGATAGAAAAAGGTAATGCCATTAAAGCAGAAGGAGAAAATGAATTGGTTGTTGCCAATAAGATATTGAATTTTGCCAATAACTTAAAAGAAGATGCAGAAAATAAAAAGAAAGAAGCTATTTTAAATGAGCAATACGCTAATGAACTTGAAAAAATAAACAATAACAAAACAAAAGACAATAAAGAATCGTTAGCAAAACTGGATGATCTTAAAAATCAAATAAATCAATTATCATCAAAAGAAAATACTTCGGATAATATTTATAAATCAATTAAAAACGACATTGAACAAAAAGAAAAAGAAATTGCCATTATTGAGAAAACCAATAACGCTACTACCAACAACTTAAACGAAATTAAAACTGAGGTTACCAATACTGAGGCTGAACTTGCTAAAACAAAAAAGAAAAAAGATAAAGAAGCACTTGCAACTACTATAACAGAATTAAAATCTGATGAAACTCAAAAAGAAAAAGAAATTGCTCAAAACAATATCGAGCTTAAAAAATTGAATGATGAGTTAACCGCATTAAAAAATGAATTAGACATTGCTACCAAAATAAAAACCGAAACAATTGCTGCTGCTAAAACAACTTCAATTAATAATACGGCAAATAACAACATTGAAAATACAAATGCAATAAAAAGCAATACATCAAACGTTGCTAATACATCTCAAAAGATCACCGATAAAACTTTAGAAGAAAAGTATAAGGATAAGATCACTGTTACAGACGTTAACAGTGCCGAAAATATTAAAGAAGTAAATAATCAGTTAGCTAATTACAATAAAGAAATTGATCTTGCTTTGGCCAACAATAAAAAGAGCTTATTAACCGCAAAAACACCGGCTGCCAAACAACAATACAGTGCAGAGATAAAACAGCTGGAAACATCTAAAAAAGAGAACAACCAATTAATTGCTTCTAATAATAAAAAGATACAAACCATTAATGCAGATATAGCTAAGAATAATAATACAAATACTACAGTTGAAAAATCAATTGATCTGAACCCGATAACTTCCAAAAACAGTTCAGATGCCATTAAGAATTTAGATGCGCTCAATATACAATTGAACACAAACGACAATGCTAATTTTGAATACAATTCTTACCAGAATATTGATGCTCAAAAAACAAAAGTAGAAGCTGATTCTAAGATCAACGATGCCAGTGCGCAACAAAAGAAATTAAAAGATTTTATTGCAAGTGCAAAAGAAGAGATCCAAAAATCAAACGCAATAAACAATACAAGCAACAATGTTACCCCTACTCAACTAATTCTTGAAGCTGAAGAATTATTTGGTAAAGCCCAAAAACTAAAAACCGAAGCGCAAACAAAGACCGGTGATGAAAAAGAAAAACTTTTAAATGAAGCCAAAACTTTTGACGATAAGGGTAATGAAAAAAATTTACAAGCAGCAGAGGTAGCTAAGAATGATAATAGTGCCATGTACAATACCAACATGGATAATATTAACACGCTAATTGCATCGGGCAAATCTTCGGCAGCTGATATAACTGAAGCAAAAAAAATGAATGAAGAAGCAGCGCTTGCCTTTAAACAAGCAGCTTCCATCCGCGAAGAAGCTAATTCATTAACCAACATTGGTGCTAAATTAGGCAGCATGAGCAATGCAGAGGAAAAAGAAGCCTGGGCATTGAACAAACAACAACAGGCGCTTGATCTGCTAAAAAAATCAGATCCTAACGCTAATTTAAAAATAGCTATTACCTCTACTTCATCTATTAAAGTTGTAAAAGAAGATAACACTATTAGCACCAAACTGGAAGCCGTTAACAAAGGTTTGGATGATCTAACTGCAACAAAAGTAGCCGCTTATCAAAAATTATTTGAAGCAAATAATTTAGAGCTGGATCAAATTAATACCAATTTAAAAACAAACGAAACACTTATATCTAATACACCAAGTTTAAAAAGCGAATCAATCGCTGCAACAAATAAAATAACCTCTGCTAATGGCTTAAAACAAAAATCAGATGCGGCAACCAACAACAATGATAAATTGTATGATCTTATTGCAGCTACAAAAAAGCAATTAGAGGCCATTAACCAATTAAACAGCTTAAACAAAAAGGTTACCAACCAAATTGCCAACAATACAAATAATACTGCAAACTCAAATAACGCATCAAACAATAATTCAACTGCAAGTAACAACACTACTTCCGGTAACGATAATTCTACCAAAACAAATACCACAACAACCAACAATACTATTAACGAAAATACAACGGCAAATAACACTAATACAACTGCAATAGCCAATACAACCAATACACTTACAGAAAACACTACCGCAAATAATAATACAACTACTGCTGCAAATTCAAATTCTGCCAATATAAATTCAACAGCAAAAGCGATAGACACTAAAACTATTGCTGTAAGTGAGTTGAAAACAAAAGATACTACCGCTACACAGGTTGTGAGTTATTTTGAAAACAAAGAACCCGCTGCACTTAAAAACCCTAATGCCAACCGCTTAAAAAATAACGCACTTACCGAATTAAAAAACACTGAAGAAGAGAATAAAGCTGTTGAGAACGAAATAAAAATATTTAAAGAACAAAATCCTTCAAGCACAAATACAGTTACACCAACCGAACTTAAAACCAAAGCAGATGCCTTGTTGGTTGAAGCAGAAGTATTAAGTAATAACGCAGCTGAATTAAAGAATAAAGCCAACAATGCTACTGGCGATGAAAAGAACAATCTGATAGCACAGGCAAATGAAGAAGAGAATAAATCGCAAAATAAAAAGATAGAAGCATCTAATTTAACACAACAAAGCAACGAAATTGATTACACTACCAATAATACTGCTATTACAGAAATGTTATCGAAGCTTAAAACAGATAACCCTACTTTAAATACAGAATTGCAACAAAAAAATAATGAAATAGCTGTTTTAAAAGAGCAGGCTAAAAAATTAAAAGAAGAAGCCAATGCGCAAACCAATCCTGCTGCTAAAATTGGCGCCTTAAGCAATGCCGAAGAAAAAGAAGCAGAATTATTGATCAAACAAAATCAATTAATTACCGAGCTTAAGAAACAATATCCTGATTATGTAGTTAAAACCGTAACGCCTGAAAATAATAATTCAACTACTCTTCCGGCCAATCTTGCTCAAAAACAAAAACAGGTACAGGATAAACAGGCATCGGAATTAACTAACTTAACCAATGCTTTAAGCTTAGAATACGAAACTGCCAAAACTTACGTTCCAAAAAATCTTACTGCAGATCAAAAAATTGTAAAACAAAATGCGGATGATCTTAATGCAGAATCAAAACGTTTATTAATAAAATCTACTACAGAACAAAACCCAACCGAGAAAGCAAAACTACTTACTTTAGCCGCTAAAACCGGTGATGCTGCGGTTGACCAATTAAATAAAATTACCGGTGATAAAGTGGTTACAAATAATACCGCAAACAATAACACAACAAATAATACGGCTAATAACAACTCTACCAATCCAAGAAATAATAACAATACTGCAAATAATACTAATAACACGAGCAACAATAACACAACTGCCAATAATACAAATCCAAGAAATAACAACAACACTGCCAATAATAATTCAACGGCCAACAATACTAATAATACCAACCCAAGAAACAACAATAACGCAGCCAATAACACTACCAATCCTGCTGTAAATAATACAAAAGGCACAGTTAAAATTGAAGGTCTTGAAGTTGTTGCCGGCAATGCATACAACGCAGCTAAACCAATACCTGTGGATGCTAAAATGCAGGATGGTCTTGTGTTCCGCGTACAAATAGGTGCCTTTAAAAATCAATTGGCAAACGATGCGTTTAAAGGTTTAAGTCCACTTAACGGCGAAACAGTTGGTAATGGTTACATTCGTTACACAGCCGGTAACTTTGTTAAATTTGAGAATGCCAGCGCTGTTAAGAACGATCTTAAAAATCTAGGTTATGAAGATGCTTTTGTGGTTGCTTATTTTAACGGCAAACGCATAACCGTTGCCGAAGCTATTGCCTTATTAAATAAAGAAGGAAAAACAATTGATAATAACGCTTCAACAACGGCGGGCATTACAGCTAACTCTAACATACCTAAGAATACAACGGTTACTACACTAAATAACAATAGTGTATTCAATTCACAAGAACCGGCAACCGTTACTAAAGAATTAGAACAAACAAATAATTTATTATTTACTGTACAAATTGGTGTTTACAACAGACAGGTAACCAAAGGCCAGTTAAAAGGTTTAGGCCCAATATTTAGTGAGAAATTACCTAACGGCTTGTACCGTTACACAGCAGGTATTTACAGCGACCCTGAAAGATTATTAACAGATAAGCGTAGGGTTGCAGAAGGATATGTGCGCGATGCCTTTGTAAGTGCTTACTTAAATGGTAAACGCATAACGTTTGCGGATGGTAAAACTAAAGCGACCGATTCTACCGTTAAATTAGAACCGCAAAACCCTATTATTTTCCCTGCAGGTACTCCTGTAATTAATACACCTGTAAATAATACACCGGTTGTAAATACACCTGTTGTAACCACTCCTGTGGTAAATGCACCTGTAAACAATACGCCGGCAACTACAACAGTACAACCGTTTACAAATGGTGTTACAAGTTACCCTGCAGCTACTGCTGAGAATGGTATTAAAGCGAATGAAGAAGGTGTAAGCTTTAAAGTACAAATTGGCGCCTATAGCAAACAAATACCAAACGATGTGGCCGCAAGATTCTCTTCTATTAAAAACTGGCCAATTGAGAATAAACAAGTGAACGGATTATTTATTTACAACGTTGGTAATTTTACAGAAGCTAAATTCGCAAAATCATTAAAAGAGCAAGCCATTGCTGCAGGCATAACCGATGCGTTTATTACGGTTTATAAAGACGGTAAAAAAGTATATGGTGCCGAAGCTACATCTTTATTAAACAGGTAAAATGAATTCAATTACTGAAATTAAAGGGATATCCAACCAGGAATTTATTGAAAAATATGCCGTGCCGGGAAGTATTGGGCTTGTTGGCGGCACACACATTATTGATAGATCCATCAAAAAATTTCAAAAGAAGATCACCTCTCATGGCAATGATAGTATGTGGTCGCACGCGTTTGTTTTTAACACAATACGAGAAGATAAAAAGTGGTGGATCTTAGAATCAGATCTTGAATTTTATAAAAAACAAACGCGCGTTGGTGTGCAGGAAAACCGCGCGGATAAATATTTTGACAAAGGCGCCTATCCTAATATTGCGATATTGAACTTTAATTTAAGTGCAGAAGACCAAACTAAAATAATTGCTGAAGGGCTTAATTTGTTAGCCGCTAAAACCGAATACAGTATCCGTGAAATATTTGGTGTTTTAATTTCTTTAGCCAATAAAAAAAGAAGTGAAGAAAATGCTTTGGCCCGCGAAAACTCCTTCTTTTGTTCTGCTTTTGTGCAGCATTGCTATAATGCAATTAATATTGATCTTGACGAGAATGTTTCTACAAAACTTTTAACGCCGGAAGAGATCTACGCTACAAAGCAAAAATGTTCGATAACAATCTTAGTGTAAGAGATTGAATACAGATCTTGCAGATCTAACAGATTTGCCACAGATCAAAAATCAGTGAAAACCAGTATAATCCGTATAATCGGCGTTCCATCACGGAAATAGAAAAGGTTAACCGATCACTCAATTAACCTTTAATACTTTTATGGAACGCAGATGACGTTGATCTTTTATGATTAGCGCAGAAAATTTAAATCATATTAATCATAACTATCTGCGTTATCAGCGTTCTATTACTTACCGTATTTCTTTTTCATTTCTTCAATATATTTTGCTCTTTCTTCAGGGCTCATGGCCATAATTTCCTGCTGTGATTTCATACCGGCAGGCATGGTAGAAGAACTGTTGTTTTCTGATTTTTTATAATCAGCCGGGATCTCGAAATCAGATTTAGAAAAATTCTTTTTTTCCATTTTTACCAATTCCATTGTCATTTCCCCTTCTCTTTCATTTTTATAAACCGTTTTAACAGGAAACCCTTCACAACCCGCATCTTTTAATGCTTTGTAGCGCTTGTTCGATCCCATTTTTTCGTTAGAACTCATGGCTTCAGCATACTTTTCATAATCGGCAAAATCTTTTGTGTTCCAGACATCGTGCGTTTCTTTACCTTGTGTAACAAGCGCGTGAATACATTTGTAGCCATTCACTTTTTCTTCACCAATTTTTTTTACCGTATAAGTAGTATTATCTGTTGTTTCTTTTGCTTCTGTTTTTTTGCGCTCGGTATATGTTTTATTTGCTTCATTCAATGAGTAAATAATATCAGGATTATCTTTTTTCATGAGCGTGGTCATTTGAATACCACCATTTGGCATTTGCGGTACTGACATATTCATACTTACTTTCGATCCATACTCTGAGTGTTTCATTATAAATGTGCCGTTAGCCCTTTTGGTAGAGGTCATTTTAAATTCCATTGAAGCGCCACTTTGCGCAAAAGAAACAGCGCTTATTAATAAAGCTATTGAATTGAAAAAAAGTTTTTTCATGATAGAGATTTTAAATTTTAATTAAAATTAAGTATTCTCAATCTAAAATCAAATTTGCGGGATGGAACACAGCTCAAACAGATAATAAGGGTTTTTACAGAAAAAAAAAGGCAAACCCATTGAGTTTGCCTTTTTTAATATGTGTTAAATCAGTTTGATCCGCGTCATCTGCGTTCCATCGCCTAAATTAATTCAACGCTTCTCTTAATAAAATTGGTCAAGCTTTCGCCTTTTAATAAACCTTGAGATAGCAATGCAAGATCTGTAGCTTGTTTTGCTAAATTTGTTTGTTTAGTCGCATCTTTTTCATCCAGTATTTTTGTAATTAAAGGATGGTTTGAATTAACGATCAAATTATACATATCGGGCATGTTACCATAAAAGCCCATTGAACCACCGCCTAATTGATTCATATCTTTCATACGGCGCATAAACTCAGGACGTGTAATGATCATTGGCGCATCTTTCTCGCTTAAATTTTCAAACGTTACATTAAATTGCTCTTTGCTTACTGTGCCTTCAATAATTGGTTGTAATTGCTTTTGTTGCTCTTCGGTAATTTTACTTACCGTGTTCTCATCTTTCTTAATTAATTTATCTACCGTATCAGCATCTACACGTACAAAAGAAATGTCTTTTAATTTACTTTCCAGTTGATTAATGTAATGAGGATCTAACATGGTTTCCATTAACAACACTTCATATCCCCTGCTCTTCGCAGCATCAATATAAGCGTGTTGTTCCTGTACATTTGTTGCGTATAAATAAACCAGTTTATTGTTCTTATCAGTTTGAATTGGTTTAACCAAATTCTCAAATTCTTCAAAGGTGTGATATTTACTATCAGTTGTTTTTAGCAAGGCAAACTTGATAGCTTTCTCATAAAATTTTTCATCGCTTATCATGCCATACTGCACAAAAATCTTGATATCATCCCATTTCTTTTCAAACTCTGCACGGTCTTTTTTAAAGATCTCTTCTAACTTATCAGCTACCTTTTTAGTAATGTGACTTGAGATCTTTTTCACATTGCCATCTGCTTGTAAATAGCTACGGCTAACGTTTAAAGGAATATCCGGACTATCAATAACACCGCGTAACAAGGTTAAAAAATCCGGAACTATATTCTCTACATTATCTGTAACAAAAACCTGGTTACTGTATAATTGTATACGATCTTTTGGCATTTCTAATTTATTAGAAAGCTTTGGAAAATATAAGATACCGGTTAAGTTAAAAGGATAATCAACATTTAAATGAATGTTGAACAAAGGCTCTTCAAATTGCATTGGATACAATTCATGATAAAAAGCTTTGTAATCTTCTTCTTTCAGATCAGAAGGTTTTTTAGTCCATGCCGGTGCGGGATTGTTAATGATATTATCAACTTTTATCTCAATATCTTTTACATCTTCTTCTTTCTCACCTTCTTTTAATTCGGGTTTTATTCTTTCTGTTTTCTCACCAAATTTTATTTCAACCGGTAAAAATTTACAATACTTGGTTAAAAGACCTTCAATTTTATGGTCATCTAAAAACTCTTCACAATCATTAGCAACGTGTAAAACGATATCTGTTCCTCTTTGAGGTTTTGTAGTTTCTTCTATTGTGTATTCAGGACTGCCATCACATTCCCAGCGCACGGCTTTCGCACCTTCTTTGTGAGACAATGAAAAGATCTCTACTTTTTTTGCCACCATAAAAGCAGAATAAAACCCTAAACCAAAATGGCCAATTACAACGTTCTTATCTACTTTATCTTTGTATTTATTTACAAATTCTTCTGCCCCGCTAAATGCAATTTGTGCAATGTATTTTTCAATTTCGTCAGCCGTCATCCCAATACCTTTATCTTTTATGGTAATGGTTTTTGCTGCTTTATCAACTACAACTTCTATTTTGGTATCACCCAGATCGCCTTTTACCTCGCCCATGCTGGCAAGAGCTTTCAGTTTTTTTGTAGCATCCACCGCATTACTTACTAACTCGCGTAAAAATATTTCGTTATCGCTGTAAAGGAATTTTTTTATGATCGGGAAAATGTTCTCTGTTTGTACGTTAATTTTTCCTGTTGTTGTACTCATTTTTCTTCTATTTTTTATTTGTGAATCATAATTGCAAAGATAATACCAATGCTGTAAAAATGACAAATTGACAATAGAATAAATGATTAATTGCCACTAAGACACAAAGACTCTAAGCTTCATAAAGAAAAAACTTAGTGGAACCTTGCGTCTTGGTGCCTTGTGGCAAAAAATAAAAAATCCCCTTAAGCATTGCCTAAGGGGATCTTTAAAAATCGCCTGGAGATTATTTTCCGGCTTTTAATTTATCGTTCATTTCTTTACCTTTTGCTTCGTTACCTGTCATTAAATATAATTTACGTAATGCGCCCATAGTTGCTTTATCATCAGGTTTAACGGTTAAAGCCTGTTCTAATAAAGGAATAGCTTTTTTATAATATTCCTGGCTTTTTGCTTCTAATTCTTTCCCTTTTTTAGCAGCCTCAGCAATAGTTAAGTTAGAAGCTTTGTTTTGTAAAAAACCACCATAGTTATTATACATAGCGCCTAAATTAAATAGCGAATTATATAATAATTCGGTTGAAGGTTTTAATTCTGCCGCTTTTGCATAATTAGTTTCCGCATTTTTAAATAGCTCATCAAAATCTGCAGGTTTTTCAAGATCTTTACCTGTTGTTTTATCTTTTGGGTTTGCCATGTTATCATAAATAGTTCCGGCTACTAAAAAGAATAAAGCGTTATTCGGATCTTTTTCGCTTGCTGCTTTTAAATTTGCCAAAGCTTCTTGTTGTTTACCTTTAGCAAGAAACTGGTTTGTTTCGTTGTTCAATAAACCCATGTCATTTGGAAAAGCAGTTCTTCCTTTTTTCAAAATATCCATTGCAGCAGCTGAATCCCCTTTAGAAATGTATGCATTGAACATAGATTCGTAATTGTAAGGAGAAGCAATTTTGCTATCGATCATTTTTTTATTGTAATCAAGGATCTTGGTAGTGTTTTTTGCTTTTCCGGCTGATACAGCGGCGTTATAAAAGTTAGCAGTATCTTTTACTTTGTACAATAAGGTATTCATAAAACCTGTTTTGTAAAAATAATCTGCAGCTTCATCATACTTTTTTGCTTTATATTTTCCACTGGCAATATTACCCGATTCCATTTTTAATTGCATAGCAACAGAAACCAGTTTTATATCATCTTCGCCAAGCATAGAGGTTCCTTTTGTTATACCATCTTTTATGGTTTCCATATATTTTGGATCTAACTCCTGGATCTTGTTTAATTCTTCAGCAGCTGCCTCAAAATCGGTTAAAGATGTATTTCCATAAGCTAACATTGCTCTTTCATTTTTATCAGGCGTAGTAGCTTCCAGTTTTTTTAACTCCTGTGCTAAATTATATTGGTATTGCGCGTAACTGATACGAGCTTTATAAGCGTGTGTCTTTGCCTGATTCTTTGTTTCTTCATTTGCCAAAGCAAGATCAATTGCTTCTTTTGCTTTATTTAGATAAACAAGATCGGGTTTTCCATCTTTTACAGTTGTTTCGTAATCGTTCAACGATCTCCATGCTGTTTGCACTTTAGATTTTTGCGCAAGGCCAAAAAATGGAATGACAGCTACTGCTAATATTGATATTTTTTTCATAGATAGTCTTTTTATTTAGACGTTTAATTTTTCAATTTACATACCAAATTTTGGTATTTAACATTTTTTACTCTTTTATATCTGTTGGCGCATCTGTGTCCCCTGTTGGCGTTTCGTTATCACTCTCAGTTGTATTACTTTGTCCGTTAAGATTTACATCTGTGACATTCAATGCGCTTTCACTTCCTTCTTCATCTTCATGATCAACTTTTGTTACTGCAGCTATCTCATCTGTTTCAGAAATATTAATTAAACGAACACCCTGTGTTGCTCTTCCCATTACACGAAGCGTGCTTACATTTAAACGAATGGTGATACCATTTTTTGTAATGATCATTAAGTCATTAGCATCGGTAACAGATTTAATTCCAACTAAATTTCCTGTTTTATCAGTAATATTAATTGTTTTTACACCTTTACCGCCACGGTTGGTAACACGATACTCTTCAATATCCGAACGTTTGCCATAACCTTTTTCTGACACTACTAAAACGTTGGCATTCATATCATCAATACAGATCATACCAATTACTTCGTTGTTTCCGCCTTCTTCGTCGTTAAGATCAATTCCAATTACACCACTGGCATTTCTACCCATTGGCCTTACTTTCTCTTCGTTAAAACGACATACTTTACCTAATTTGGTAGCCAACATAATTTCGTTCTTACCATTGGTTAAAGCTGCTTCTAATAAAATATCTCCTTCACGAATTGTTACAGCGTTAATACCGTTGGCACGCGGACGAGTATAAGCCTCTAAAGTTGTTTTTTTGATGATACCATTTTTAGTTGCCAATACAATGAAGTTGTTATTGATATACTCTTCATCACTTAAGCTGGTAACGTTAATAAACGCTTTTACTTTATCATCAGGTGCAATGCTTATTAAATTTTGTATTGCTCTTCCTTTACTTGTTTTTGTTCCTTCAGGTACTTCATAGGCACGTAACCAGTAACATTGTCCTTTTTCGGTAAACAATAATAAATAATTGTGTGTACTTGCAATGAACATGTGCTCAATAAAGTCTTCATCGCGGGTATTAGAACCTTTGCTTCCTTTACCACCACGGCCTTGTGCACGGTACTCATCTAAATTGGTACGTTTCATGTAACCCATGTGCGAAATTGTAATTACTACATTTTCATCGGCTATCATGTCTTCTACCTTAAGATCATCTCCCGCGTAAACAATATCAGTACGACGCTCATCACCGTATTTATCTCTTACCTCAATTAATTCGTCTTTAATAATAGAGTAACGTAAAGGCTCGTTATTTAAAATATCATTTAAATGAGCAATGGTTTTCATTAGCTCTTCATACTCTGCTTTAATTTTATCACGCTCAAGTCCGGTTAAAGTTCTTAAACGCATATCTAAAATTGCTCTTGCCTGAATTTCAGATAAACTGTATTTACCCATTAATTCATCGCGGGCAATATCAGGGCTTTCGCTTTCGCGGATAATTTTAATTACCTCATCTAAATGATCAATAGCAATTAATAAACCTTGCAAAATATGCGCACGTTTTTCTGCCTGTGCCAATTCATATTTAGTACGACGAACAACCACTTCATGCCTGTGATCCACAAAATGATGGATCATGTCCTTTAGATTCAACATCTCAGGACGGCCTTTTACCAATACAACGTTATTAATTGAGAATGAAGTTTGTAAAGCCGAATACTTGTATAAATTATTTAATACAACATTCGAAATAGCATCGGTACGCAATTCGTAAACAATACGCATACCTTCGCGACTGCTTTCATCACGAATTTCTGAAATACCTTCAATTTTTTTCTCGTTACATAATTCCCATTGGCGTTTGATCATTTCCGCCTTATTGATCTGATAAGGAATTTCTGTAACAACAATTCTTTCGCGGTTACCTACAGGTTCAATATTTGCTTTGGCACGCATAATAACACGGCCACGACCTGTATGGAAAGCTTCTTTTACACCTTCAAAACCATAAATAGTTCCACCGGTTGGAAAATCAGGTGCTTTAATATGTTTCATTAAACCGTCAATGTCAATTTCACGGTTATCTATGTATGCTAAAATGGCATTGATACTTTCAGTTAAATTATGTGGTGCCATGTTAGTGGCCATCCCTACAGCAATTCCAGAAGCTCCATTCATTAACAATTGCGGTACACGCGTTGGAAGAACTGTTGGTTCTGTTAATGAATCATCAAAATTGGGACGAAAATCCACAGTATCTTTTTCAATATCTGCCAACATTTCCTCGGTAATTTTACGGAAACGCACCTCTGTATAACGCATAGCAGCCGGTGGATCACCATCTACCGAACCAAAATTTCCCTGCCCGTCAACCAACATATAACGTAAGCTCCAGTCCTGGGCCATACGCACCATTGTATCGTAAACACTGGCATCGCCATGGGGATGGTATTTTCCTAAAACCTCACCAACAATACGGGCAGATTTTTTATACGGGCGATTGTGCAATACACCCAGGTCAAGCATTCCGTAAAGCACACGGCGGTGTACAGGCTTTAAACCATCGCGCACATCGGGTAAAGCACGCGATACAATAACCGACATCGAGTAATCGATGTAAGCCGTTTTCATTTCATCTTCAATATTAATCGGAATAATTTTTTCTCCGTCTGCCATATTCTGTCTTGTTTAAATTTTAATTTTTATGCCTTTAAGTGCTCTTTTGTCAGTAAGCTTTAAACGAAACTATCGTTAAAAAATTACGTATAAAAAAAGTACTTTGAACCCATGAAAGTACCGAAAAATCAACAATTACAGCTAAAACTTATCAACAAAAATTTTGTTAAAAAAACCACTTATAAAATTTATCAAACCGATTATTATAGCCTATTTTTGAGTTTGGCATTATATATGTAAATTCACTTAATAAAAAGGAACAATTTATGGAAGCAAAATTTTCGCCCAGGGTAAAAGATGTTATTACCTATAGCCGTGAAGAGGCTTTGAGATTAGGGCACGATTATATTGGATTAGAGCACCTGATGCTTGGTATGATAAGAGAAGGAGACGGTGTAGGAATGCGTTTGCTAAAGAACTTAGGAGTTGATGTAACTGAACTTCGCAGAAACATTGAGCAAAACCTTACTCCGGGTTTACGCAAATCTAATAACCTGGCAAACATCCCATTGGTTAAACAAGCCGAAAAGACATTAAAACTGACATATTTAGAGGCAAAGACCTTTAAGTCGATACAAATTGGCACAGAGCATTTATTGTTGTGTATTTTAAAAGATAACGACAATGTGGTAACTAAGACTTTATTAAAGTCTGGTGTTGATTACGATGCTGTACGTGCAGAATTAGAAGGCTTTTTGGATAATCCCGGTAAGATAGAGAATTCTGCTGCCGGTGGTGATGAAGACGAAAGTGAAGAGTCAAACTTTGGCGGTGCAAGTAATGCCGGTAACCAAAAGAAACAAGGTGAAAGTAAGTCAAAAACTCCTGTGCTTGACAATTTTGGCAGAGATCTTACCAAAATGGCTGAAGATGGAAAATTAGATCCAGTTGTTGGCCGCGAAAAAGAAATTGAGCGTGTGTCACAAATATTATCTCGTCGTAAAAAGAACAATCCAATTTTAATTGGTGAGCCCGGTGTGGGTAAATCAAGTATTGCTGAAGGTTTGGCATTACGCATTGTTCAACGTAAAGTTTCACGTGTACTATTTGGTAAGCGTGTTGTTACTTTAGATCTTGCCTCTTTGGTGGCAGGTACAAAATACCGCGGCCAGTTTGAAGAGCGCATGAAAGCCGTTATGAACGAGTTGGAAAAATCGCCTGATGTTATTTTATTCATTGATGAGATCCATACTATTATTGGTGCAGGTGGTGCAAGCGGAAGTTTAGATGCAAGTAACATGTTTAAACCTGCTTTAGCGCGTGGTGAGATACAATGTATTGGTGCAACAACATTAGATGAGTACAGACAATATATTGAGAAAGACGGAGCTTTAGAGCGTCGTTTTCAAAAAGTATTGATTGAACCTGCTACTCAGGATGAAACTTTACAGATCTTAAATAACATTAAAGCTAAATACGAAGACCATCACAATGTTACTTATACCGAAGAAGCTTTAAAAGCTTGTGTACAGTTAACTGCGAGATATATAACGGATCGCCACTTGCCGGATAAAGCTATTGATGCTTTAGATGAGGCCGGTAGCCGTGTTCACATCACAAACATTAATGTTCCTGAAAATATTTTAGAGATCGAGAAAAAGATAGAAGATATTAAAGAACTAAAAAATCAGGTAGTACGTTCTCAAAAATATGAGGAAGCTGCAAGATTGCGTGATACTGAAAAACAATTACAAACAGAATTAGAAACTGCTAAAAAAGCCTGGGAAGAAGAAACCAAGCAAAACCGTATACAGGTTACTGAAGATAATGTTGCCGAAGTGGTAAGTATGATGAGCGGTGTACCTGTTCAACGTGTTAACCAAAACGAAGGTGATAAGCTTGTTAAAATGAATGAGCTTATTGCAGGTAAAGTTATTGGGCAGGATAAAGCCGTTGCAAAAGTTGTAAAAGCAATTCAACGTAACCGTGCAGGTTTAAAAGATCCTAACAAACCAATTGGTTCATTTATATTCTTAGGCCCTACAGGTGTTGGTAAAACACAATTGGCAAAAATATTAGCAAGACATTTATTTGATAATGACGATGCCTTAATTCGCATTGACATGAGCGAGTACATGGAAAAATTTGCTGTAACACGTTTAATTGGCGCGCCTCCGGGCTACGTTGGTTATGAAGAAGGCGGACAGTTAACTGAAAAAGTACGTCGTCGTCCCTACTCTGTTGTGTTATTAGATGAGATCGAAAAAGCGCATCCTGATGTATTTAACATGTTATTACAAGTGTTGGATGATGGTATGTTAACAGATAGTTTAGGCCGTAAAATTGATTTCAAGAATACGATCATTATTATGACATCAAACATTGGTGCCCGTCAGTTAAAAGATTTTGGTACCGGTGTAGGTTTTGGAACAGCTGCCAGAAAAGAAGGAGAAGACGATGCCTCGAAAGGTGTGATTGAAAATGCATTGAAAAAAGCATTTGCTCCTGAATTCTTAAACCGTATTGATGATGTGGTAATGTTTAACTCTTTAGAAAAAGCAGATATTCATAAGATCATTGATATTGAATTGGCGCATTTATTTGGAAGAGTTACCGGTTTAGGTTACAATATTAAAATTACCGATGCTGCTAAAGATTATATTGTTGAAAAAGGTTACGATGCTAATTACGGTGCAAGACCTTTAAAACGTGCCATTCAAAAATATCTTGAAGATCCTATGGCAGAAGAGATCATTAAAAGCAATTTAGCCGAAGGTGATGAAATTGAAGTAGATTATAACAAAGAAAAAGATGAAGTTGTAGTATCTACTCACAAGCCTAAAGCTAAAAAAGGAAAGAAAGAAGATAAAGCTTAATCAATTCAAAGTTGAAGATTTAAAATTCAAAAAGAAACCCCGACAAAAAATGTTGGGGTTTTTTGTTTGATTTACGTCATTCCGAGCGATAACGAAGCGATCTCAAATACAGATTTAATTAAAACTATTATATGACACATTGATTTTTTTGTGACTATAATGAATATGGAAATATTGAAATTTTTTCTTTTATTTAAATTGTTACATTTATCATACAATGCACACACTTTATAATTTTTGTTTCCCGTTGTTCTGCTTTGCTTTTATATCCATACAAGCTCAGCAAAAAGACAGCCTTTTAAATGCATTAAATACAGCTAAACAGTATACTCAAAAAATAATTATCCTAAATCTGCTCTCTAAAGATTACGATAAAAACGATCCTTCGCAAACATATTCATACGCAACGAAGGCAAACAAACTGGCCTTAAAGATCAGCTACGTTCCCGGTATGGCAAATTCGTATTGCAATCTTGGCATGTATCATTTAAATAGCCAGCACAACGATTCTGCACTGCTCTTTTTTAATAAAGGCCTTGCTATTACAGATAATACAAGATACAAAAGCATTAACGCCAATATCTTAAAACGAAAAGGTGTTGTGTTTTATTACAGTGGTATTACCGATAGCGCTTTAATTTATTTCAAGCGATCTTTATCAGTATATGAAAACATAAAAGATAGTATCGAGATCATCAAAGCGCTTAATAATGTCGGTTCAATTGCTTCAAGAACGGGCGATATAGATGGTGCCATTTTTTACTTTTTAAAATGCGCCAGGTTTGACGAAGCAAAAAAAGACATAGTTGGAATGGGAATTGATTATAATAACCTCGGCTCTATGTTTACAGTAAAAAAAGATTATGCATCTGCCGAAGGCTATTTAAAACGTGCTTTGCAAATACGGCTTAATCGTGATTCAACATTATTAGCTACAACAAGGGTTAATCTTGGCAGGCTTTACAACGAAAAAAAAGAATTTGAAAAAGCAATTGAACAATTTTATGAAGCATTAAGATTAATCCATAAAAACAAAGACCCATATAACTATGCAATGACACTTAATAACCTTGGGCTTTGTTATTTTGATTCAGGCGACCAGGAAAATGCTTTTAAATATTACACGCAATCAGTTGATATAAAAAAACAAATTGGCGATAAAAGTGGACTGGCAAGCACTTTCGGAAATATTGGAACCATCTATTACAATAAAAAAGAGTTTAAAAAAGCCATTGATTATTATCTCGAATCTGAAAAAATGGCTGTTGAAACCGGTGCCTTGGAATACAGGGTAAGTGCTTATTATAATCTTCACAATTGCTACTTAAATACAAATAATATAAGCGAAGCAAAAAAAACCTTTGAAACATATGTTAACCTTAAAGACAGTTTGTACAATGCTACCAGCTCAGGGCAAATAGCCGAAATGCAGACTAAATACGAAACGGAAAAAAAAGAAAAAGAAAACCTTGAGCTAAAACAAAAAACAGAAGTTCAGAAACTTCAGCTTGAAAACGAAGACCAGAAAAGAAAAAATCAATTGGCAATTACCCTTGTTATTTTAGTTTTAATTGCTGCAGTATTTTTATTTATTTATAACCGCAAAAAACTTCAGCAAAAAGCTGAGTTGGCCGAAGCAGAAAAACTGCGCTTTAAAGATGTAATTGAAGCGGAAGAGAAAGAACGTTCTCGTATTGCAAGGGAATTGCATGACGGGTTAGGCCAACTACTTTCTACCGCCCGCTTAAATGTAGCCGCTCTTGAAGATTCGGTAATTAAAGAAGATAAACCGGACCTTGACCGGGCCTTAAAAATAATTGACGAGGCTTGTATTGAAATAAGAAGCATTTCGCACAATATGATGCCAAGTGCATTAATACGTTTAGGATTAATTCCTGCTATAAACGAGGTAGTTGTTAATATTAATTCAACCAAAGGTTTAAAAATTGATTTTTCTACAAACCTTGATGGATCTTTGGGTAAATCGCTGGATATAAATGTGTATAGGGTTATACAGGAAATTTTAAATAATATGATCAACCATGCAAAGGCCGATCTTATTACGATGTCTGTAACAACAACTGCAACCCATCTTGAAATAAACATGAAAGATAACGGTATTGGCTTTGATAAAAATAAAATAAAAGACAGCAAAGGTATGGGCTGGAAGAACATCTTCTCACGTATCTCTATGCTTGATGGTAATATAAAACTTGAATCAGAGCCTCAAAAAGGAACAGTGGTCTATATCAAATTAAAATTAAAAAATGGATAAGGAACTAAAAATAGTAATTGCAGATGACCATCAAATGTTCATTGACGGTATAAGATCGCTTTTAAAAAAAGAAACGCAATTAAATTTTGTACATGAGGCTTTAAACGGAGAAGATGCTTTCTCATATATCCGTAAAAATGAGGTCGACCTGCTTATTACTGATATTAGCATGCCGGGGATGACAGGCACCGAGTTGACAAAAAAAGTAAAAGCCGAATTTCCAAATATAAAAGTGCTGGTACTTACTATGTTCAACGATCCGGCAATTATTAATGATATTCTTCAATCAGAAGCGGAAGGCTATATTTTAAAAAATACCGGCAAGCAGGAATTACTTAGCGCTATTAATAAAATTATGGATGATGGTACGTTTTACAGCAACGAAGTTATGAACCTGATGCTGAAACACAATAAGAAAAAAAACATTCTTGCACAAACCAAAGAAGAGTTGACCGCACGCGAATCAGAAATTTTAAAATTGGTTTGCGAAGAGCATACTACAGCAGTCATTGCCGAAAAATTATTTATCAGCCCACGCACAGTTGAAACTCACCGAAAAAATATTATCGAAAAAACAAAAGTAAAAACCATTATTGGGCTTATTAAATATGCTTTCGAAAATAATATTGTACGGTAAATACCTAAGCACCGCAATTAAAAATACCTAACACTACTGAGTCTTTTAAATGGGTAGTGCTTTAGTTTTGAAAAAAAAACAAAGCCTTGAAAAACCGTTTAACTAAAAGAGAAAAGGAAGTACTAATTCTTATATTGCAGGACCACAGCTCCCAGGCTATTGCCGGCCTTCTTAGCCTGAGCATACGAACAGTAGAAACTCACCGCAAGCACATTATAAAAAAAACAGGCGCAAAGTCAATTATATCCTTGTTCAAATTTGCTATACAGTCTGGTTTAATGGCTGATTATTATTACAGGCCATTAAAAACAGATAAAAATAATACCTAACGCTACGGATGTAATATACCCACTACTACGGATTGTTGAATCCCTATAAATCTTTCAACTTTGTAAAATAAAATAGTTAATCCAATAACTCTAACATTTAAACCAAACAAAATGAAAAAATTAGTATCCTATGCCCTGTTGTTAGCTTTACCTATTACAGGTATGGCCCAAAAACTGGTACTCGAAAAAACGTATGAAGTTGACAAAAAAGCAAAAAGAGGTTACCTGGATCTTGTAACTACTGATCCAAACGATAAAACAACAACACTTTCATTTATAACAAACAATGGTAACAACGGCAAGATCAAATACCAAAATTATGTATTTGATAAAGACTACAATTTTATTAAGCAGGAAGAAGGCCAGGAACAATTATATAAAAATAAAAGATACAAAGGAGAAAATTATTCTGTAGAAGGAATTACTGTTGAACCCGGTATGCTTGGCAAAATGGTACTTAGAAAAAAACTGGTTGAGTATAACTGGAGCTGGTTCAATGGCCGCTATAATAAAAAAGTAACGCTTCTTGATAAAGTAAAGCCAAAAGATGAAGAAGGTAACAGTTATATGTTGCTTAAAAAATTTGAAAATGACGAAACAGGTTCAGTAATAGCGCTGGTAATTGTTGCGTTTGGAAAAGGCGCAAATCCTAACGAATTTATATTAATGAAAATTGATAAGGATTTGAAAACAGAAATTATAGATAAACGCACATTTACTTCACCAAAATATTTAACCAAATCTTTTGTTATCCCTTCCGAAATTGAGGAAAGTGATAACGAAGAAGAAGCGAGTGAGGAAGATATCTCTGCCTCCGACATGTGTTTTATGTTTGCAGGTAACCCCGATAAAAAAAATAAAGACGCTGCTAATAGTTATCAAATGTGGCGCGTATCTAAAGAAGGTAAAATATTAAATACGGTTGATATTAAAGTAAATAAGGCCGGGTGGAATATTGAATCGGTAATTGCAAAAAACGGAAGCTTGTATTTTGTTGGGCCTGCAAACGAGGAAACATCCTCTAAAGCACCAGATGAAACAAAATGGAAATTTTACCAGTTAGCTAAAATAACAAAAGATAAAGTAGATTATGTAACATCAACCGATATGGATGAATTTGAATCTAAATTAAAAAAGCCTGCTTCTCAAAGCAAGAACCCTGCGTATAGTGGAAAAAGATTTCGTTTGGTAAGAGCAAATGTTACTAATGATGGTTCTTTATTTCTTTGTGGCCAAAATTTTAAAGAAGCCGAATTTAAAGATGTGTTAATGTTTTATTTTGATAATACAGGTAAATTGAAAGCGCAGTATGGGATTCGCTTAGAAGAAGTAAATACTGCTTCTAAAGCAAGGGCTACCAATCAATTTGTTCAGGAATCAAATGGCTCTGTTTATTGGACAGTTTGGGAATTATGTGGTTATAAAGAAGAAGTCGGCGATAATGGTAAATTAAAAGGCTTGTATTATCCAAGTGTGGCAAAAATTAATTTAGGTTCAGGCGAGATAAGCGATTTTGTAAGGTTTGGCACTGTAAAAGATAAACCTAAATACTATCTTCAAAACAGCTACCCTGTTATTACAAATCCTGCCGATGGCTCGCAGGTTTACTTAGGAGTTGATAAACCCGGCAAAGTTTTTTGGTTTGGAAAAGTTGTTATGGATTAAAAAGAAATGAAAAAACAAATTGAAAGGGCGAAGTAAAAACTTCGCCCTTTTATTTTAAAGCTTGTATTAAATATACCTAGTACTACGGATATAATATACCCAGCCCTACGGATTGTAAAAAACATCAGATCAACGGAACTTTACATTGTAAATTTAAACTACTTATAAAAAAATATGAAAACAAAAACTATTACTTTAGCCTCTCTTTTATTAGGCTCGTTCTTATCAATTCCAATGCTCCATGCACAATCATTGCAATGGGCAAAATCATTTTACGGGCAAGGCTCCGGTGGCGAAGCAATTACTGTCGATGCATCCGGCAACGTTTACTCTACGGGAAATATTTTGAATGTAACAGATATGGATCCGGGTTCAGGCACGTATACTTTAACATCAAGCTTTCAGGATAATTATATTTCAAAATTAGATGCTAACGGAAATTTTTTATGGGCAAAACAAATTGCAACAGGCGGTGGCGCAAACTCAATAAAAACAGATGCGGCAGGTAATGTATTTCTTACCGGCGCTTTGCAAGGTACAGTTGATCTTGATCCGGGTGCAGGAACATTTAATGTAACATCAACCGGCGGACAGGATATTTTTATTGTAAAGCTCGACCAATCCGGTAATTTTTTATGGGGCACATCAATGGGCAGTGCTGCGCATGATTATGGTTATGATCTTGCATTTGATGCAGCATCTAATGTTTATGCTGTTGGTACCTACAGTGGTACTGTAGATTTTGATCCAGGTGCAGGCGTATTTAACTTAACATCACCGGCCGGCGGCAGCTCATATATTTTAAAACTAGATAATACAGGTAATTTTATCTGGGCAAAAACATTCCAGGCCGGTACTTATGCCGTTGCTGTAGATGCGGCAGGAATTTATATGACCGGCAATTATTCTGGCACTGTTGATTTTGATCCGGGCGCGGGAACATTTACTTCTACCGCAATTGGCGGAAGCGCTGATATTTTTATTTCAAAGCTGGATGCTGCAGGTAATTTTGCATGGGCAAAAACTATGGGTGCCCCGGTTTTAGCGGATTATGGAAACGATATTTCTGTTGATGCAACGGGCAATGTAATTGTAGCAGGAAGATACGCAGGTCAGGTAGATTTTGACCCGGGTGCAGGTACTTATACAATGACAACAGTTGGCGCCGAAGACGCTTTTGCATTAAAATTAGATAACGCCGGTAATTTTATCTGGGCTAAAGGCTGGGGTGGCGTAAACCAGGAAAACACCAGCGATCTTAGCGTAGATGCCGCTGGGAATGTTTTTATAACAGGCTTCTTTTCTACTAATGTAGATTTTGATCCGGGGGCAGGCACCTATACCTTAGTTACAACACCTTATAACACAAATGATGGTTTTCTTTTAAAACTGGATGCTTCAGGAAACTTTGTGTCTGCTGCAAAATTTGGTTCTAACAGTTATGATTATACTAACGGCGTTGCCAATAATGCCGCGGGCGATGTTTTTATTACAGGATCTTTTGTTAATACTGTTGATTTTGATCCGGGTGTAGGAGTAACCAATTTGGTTGCGCCAACTGTAAACGCTTTTGTTGTAAAGCTTGGTAACGCCCTGCCAACAGGCATCACCAAAAACAAAGGCCTGAACAGTGTATCCGCATATCCTAATCCGTTTAGAGATAATGTAATTTTTGAATTGGAAAATAACGGCAATGAGACAAGCGTTATGATCTTTAATGCAATTGGCCAGATTGTAAGATCAGGAAAAAGTACAGATTCTAAAATTATCATAGAAAGAAAAGGCCTTTCAACAGGTGTTTATTTTTATAAAGCAGTGCAGGAAGGAAATGTTATCGCTTCAGGAAAATTAATAGCGGAATAGATCTGGTAAAAAAGTCAATAAAAAAAGAGAGCCTCGCAGCTCTCTTTTTAATTTTCAATCTGTAATTTATAATTTAAATTACCTATTCAGTGTAACATGTCCTGTATATGTTTTTACTTTGCTATTTGGATAAGCAACTACAATTTTCCAAACGTAAGCATCCTGTTGGCATTCTTTACCCTGGAAGGTACCATCCCAGCCGCCTGTGAACTCGCTGCTAACGTATAATTTTTGTCCCCAACGATCAAAGATCTGCATATTAAATTGTGAAAAGCCTTTTCCTTTTGCTTGAAAGATCTCATTAATACCATCACCATTTGGGGTAAATGAATTTGGCACAAATAAAGATTGATCTTCAACAACATTCACTACTTTAATTACTGTATCAGAACAACCCCATTGATTTTTCACGATCAATGCAATAGGATAATCACCTGCATTCTCGAACATATAAAACGTATTCTCGTTAAAACTTATGAAGCCATTATTACTGATAAAATGCCAGCTCCAGCTTACTTGGTTGTTTCCACCCGAGGTGTTTGTAAAAATAACATTATCAATACTCTCAACAGGTTTTAACGGCGAGAATTCAAAATCAGCCCTTGGCGAAGCATAAGCACCAATTGCAAATGTTGCAGTGTTGGCACAACCATTGGCATCGGTAAAGCTTGCTTTTACAGGGTAATTACCTGCCTGCATAAAGCAATAATTTAATACCGGCGCTACAAATGTTTGATTATTTAATTGCCAGTTAGTACTTACTATTGGCGCACCTGTTGTTTTTACTTCAAAATTTGCGCAAAAAGGAACGCAGGACGCTTTGCCGTCACTGGTCAATACACCGGTTGGTAAAGGATCAATAGCTAATACCGCACTCACGGAGCCTGTGCAGCCTCCTACATTGCTAACACTTAAAACATAAACGCCTGCCTGGTTCATTGTACTTGTTGTAAAATTTGTATTTGCCTGATTTGATACAAAACCATTTGGTCCTGTCCATTGATATAATTGAAAGCCCGCAGCGCTTTGTAAACTAACAGGGCCGTTTAAACAGGTTTTAGCTGTAACGGTAATTGTTGGCACCGGTTGCGGATTGGCAATTACGTTGGCAAAAGTAACACTTGTACAGGTATTTGCGGCGGTAACAATAACTGTATAACTTCCAATTGTGTTATTATTAACCACTGGTATGGTTGGATTTTGTAATGTAGATGAGAAACCGATTGGTCCGCTCCATGAATAACCTGTGCCACCGTTGGCTGTTAAGTTAGCAGGCTGGCCAAAACAAACTGTAGCGCCATTTGCTAAGGCCGCAGGATTTGCCAGAACGTTCACAATAGTAGTTGCGGTAGCCTGGCAACCGTTAGCACCCGTTACCGTAACAATATAATTTCCTGAATGTGTGTTTAAAGCATTTGTAATGGTTGGGTTTTGCACCGAACTTGTAAAACCTAAAGGACCTGTCCATGAATAGGTACCGCCACCGTTACCTGATAATATTAAATTATTGGTCTCACAAATAGGCGCATTGTTTGCAGCGGCAGGAGTTGGTAAAGCATTAATTGTAACTGCCTGTGTTGTGCTGGCCGTACAGGTTCCAACAGATGCTATAAGTGTATAAGTTCCTCCAGCTGCAAGTGTAACGTTATTAATGTTTGGGTTTTGAACCGCGCTTGTAAATCCGTTTGGTCCGACCCACGCATAACCTGAAGCACCGCTACCCTGTAAATTTAACACTCCTCCAACACAAGGTGTGTTACTTACAATTACAGGTGTTGGCAATGGCAATACTGCCACCGTTGATATTGCGGAGTTTGTGCAGCCCAAGGCGCTCGTTACAACAACTGTATATGGGCCTGCCATAACAGGTGTTGCATTTGCAATTGTAGGATTTTGTATAAGTGAGATAAATCCGTTAGGGCCAGTCCATGAATAACTGTTGCCGCCATTAGCAGCTAAATTTATATTTGTTCCTAAACAAACTGTAGGGTTATTTAATGCGGCAATTACAGGTAATGGATTTATGGTAACATTAGTGGTAATAGTATTGCTGCAACCGTTTGCATTTGTAACTGTTAAAGTATACCCCCCCGCATTGGTTGTTTGAGCAACTGCAATAGTTGGATTTTGAGTTCCTGATGTATATCCTCCCGGACCACTCCATACATAACCTGTACCACCATTCCCGGTAAAATTAATTGGTTGGCCAACACAAACAGGGCTATTGCTGTTTGCTAAAGGCACTGGTAACGGATTTATTGTTACAGAACTTGTAGTAGATGCAGAACATGATCCTGCTGTTACCATTAATGTATAAATACCGTTTGCTGCGGCTGTTACATTTGTAATAGTAGGATTAGTTGCGGCAGAATTAAAACCGTTAGGTCCTGTTAAAGCAATTGTACCTCCACTTGCAGTAAATGTTAATGCACCTCCTATACAAACTGGTGAGTTACTATTTAAAACTGCTGTTGGCAAAGTTACCACTGTTACACTCGCGTTTGCAGTTGCCGTGCAACCCGCCGCCGATGTTACTGTTACTGTATAAACTCCGGTCATCGGAATAGTTGCATTGGCTATAACCGGGTTTTGAACAGCTGAAGTAAATCCTAATGGCCCGCTCCAGCTATAACCGGTACCACCGGTTGATGTTAAATTAATATTTGTATTTACGCAAGCAACAGGACTGTTTGTAACAATTACGGGTAAAGCATTAATAACTACATTGGTAGTAGTTGAATTTTTACAACCCGCAGTACTCGTAACACTAAGCGTGTATACACCTGCGTTACTTGCCTGTGCAGTTGCAATTACCGGATTTTGCGCAGTTGAAGAATATGATCCCGGTCCTGTCCATGTATAGGTTGTACCACCCGCACCGGTAAAGTTAATGGGCTGTCCAACACAAACAGGGCTATTGCTATTTGCTAAAGGAACGGGTAAAGCATTTATAGTTACAGGTAATGTTGTTGAAGCAGTACATGTGCCTGCACTAACGATCAATGTATAAACACCGTTAGCCGAAGCCGTTACATTTGGTATAGTTGGATTAGTTGCGGCAGAGGCAAAACCGTTAGGTCCTGTTAAATTAATAACACCTCCGCTTGCAGTGAAACTTAAAGTAGAGCCTACGCAAACAGGTGAATTACTTACAAGATTGGCAGTTGGTGTATTTACAACTGTTACACTTGCATTGGCAGTAGCAGTGCAACCAGCAGCACTTGTAACTGTAACTGTATAAACACCATTCATTGCTGCTGTTGCTCCGGCAATAACAGGGTTTTGAGCTGCCGAAGTAAAGCCCGAAGGGCCACTCCATGAATAACCTGTGCCGCCTGTAGCTGTTAAATTAATATTCGCGCCTAAACAGGCCGTTGGACTATTGGTAACTATTACCGGTAACGGATTAACCGTAATAATGGCAACCGTTGTGTTGGTACAACCACTGGCACTTGTGCCGGTTAAAGTATAAGTTGTTGTAACGGTAGGGAAAAATGGAACACCGTTGGTTATACCACCCGACCATGTATAGGTTGAGGCGCCCACGCCATTTAATATTGTTGATCCTCCCGGGCAGACAGAAGAATTGGTTGCAGTTGCAGAAATGGTTGGTGATACACCTGTTGTTACAATAAAACTACAAGAGCTTATATTTCCTGAAACATCGGTTGCAATATAGGTTACAGTGGTGTTACCCACATTGAATGTTGAACCACTGGCATTATTGGATCCGGATCCTGTTGTAGCACCCGAAAATGAATAAGTTACTGCAGGTGTTGGACAATTATCTAAAACTGAAACCGGTCCGATGCCTGTTACCACCGCGTTACACTGGCTTACGTTTGCAGGGCAGGTTATTGTTGGAGTAGTAACATCTTTAACAGTTACTGAAAATGAACAGGAAGTTGTATTACCAAAAGAATCCCCTGCTGTATAGGTTTGTACCGTTGTGCCTACCGGAAAATTTGACCCGCTTGGTAAACCCGCTGTAAGAACAGGCGTTACAGTGCTTGTACCCCAGGAAAAAACAACTTGGCCGTGACCGGGATTTATACCTGTGGTACCGGTTTGACAAGTGCCACCATTAAAAGAAGCACCACCACCACCATTACCACCACCCGGCCCAACGTGTCCACCACTACCACCACCAGAGTAACCGCCGCCGCCGCCGCCAACTACATAGGCAGAACCTTGCCCACCGCCACCATAACCGCCACGTGCAAAACTCCATGCAGCCACAAACCCTCCTGCGCCGCCACCAATAAAGCTCATACCACCAGAGCCTACTGCCCATCCATCAGTACCGTTGGTTAACAAACCACCACCTGCACCCGATTGAAAAGGAGGTCCGCCAATGCCACCACCGTTACCCCCTGTACCACCGGCGCCACCACCGGCACCACCGGCACCACCTGTAGTGGTAATATTTCCATGTCTTGCTGTTGTTGATGTTGTAGCACAGCTACCACCGCCACCGCCGGCAATGATAAGCGGAACATTAGCAGTTGTGGTAACAAATGAACCACCGCCACCGCCATTACCACCACCAGTGTTTAAAGAAGGACGCTCACCTACCAAAACTTTTAAATTTTGTCCGGGTGTAACAGCAAATGTACCACGTAAACCTGCGCCTAGACCCGGTGTATAAGTAGAGCTTGGGTGCCATCCGCCTTCTGCACCCTTACATAAAATATTAATAGAAGTTATTCCGGCAGGCACCACAAAAGTTTGCATAGTACCCGTGTAATTAAATGTTTGTGTACTTGATGTGCAGTTTGAGCAATTTACCGTTGGCGTTGTATATGCAACAACGGCATTACAGGCATTAGCTGCCGCATTAACAGTAACACTAGGCGGACATGTCATGGTTAAACATTGTGCCTTTGTATTATTTGAATTGAAAATAAGCAGTATTACTGCAAGGGTAGATAAAAGATTTTTCATGTATGCGTTATGGGTATATAAATTTAATTTAACCACAACAAAAAGCCATAATTTTCAATAAGCAGAAGGCAGCTTTCACTCAATAGAAACGCCCTAAATTTTTAGCTGATAAAACTAAGCTCAACGTATTGTTAATAACCTGTTTATTTACTTTTTTACATTAATTTTTTGTACCTTTGCTGTCTAAATTTTTTATTCATGAATCCATTCGAATCACCAGATCTTCTTGAACAGGAAATAATTGAGGTTGTTTTAAAAGAAGAAGCTGTAAAAGCCCTTATACTTTACAACGATGATGTGAATACTTTTGAATTTGTGACCGAGTCATTAATTAAAGTTTGCGAACATGATTCTTTACAGGCCGAACAGTGTACTTACCTTGTACATTATACCGGCAAATGTGTTGTAAAAAACGGAACGTTTAAAAAATTAAAACCCCTTTGTGAAGCTTTATTAGAGAGAGGCTTATCTGCAAAAATTGAAAATTAAAATTTTACTGGTATTAAAATTGCATGTTCACTCATGTAAACCTTAAATTTATTTATATGAAGAAAATAATCATTTCTACATTTTTTATTTGTTCCATTTTTAGCTCATGTACAAAAAACGCCGTTACAGGTAAACGAGCGCTTACACTTTTGCCTGAAAGCGAGATGATGGCCATGAGCCTTACTGAATACAATAAATTTTTAAGTGAACATCCGCCATTGCCTGCATCTGATGAACGTGTTCAATTAGTAAAACGCAGCGGTTTAAGAATACAAAAAGCGGTAGAAAAATTTTACGCGGATAAAGGTTTAAGTAAAGATCTTGAGGGTTTTAATTGGGAATTTAATGTGGTAGAAAGTCCCGAAGTTAATGCTTGGTGTATGCCTGGCGGCAAAGTAGTTGTTTATACCGGTATCTTACCTGTAACACAAACTGAAGAAGCCCTGGCCATTGTAATGGGACACGAAATTGCACACGCTATTGCTCGCCATGGTAACCAACGTATGAGCGAAGGCTTATTGGTACAAACCGGCGGCGCTGTATTATCGGTTGCTCTTTCACAAAAACCGGCTTTAACACAACAATTATTTTTACAGGCATATGGTGTTGGTACAACTTTAGGCAGTTTAAAATACAGTCGCGGACACGAAACGGAAGCTGATAAAATGGGACTGATATTTGCTGCCATGGCAGGCTATAACCCGGAGGTAGCAGTAGACTTTTGGACAAGAATGTCGCAAGGCGGCGGACAAAAACCACCTGAATTTTTAAGCACACACCCAAGTGATGAAACGCGTATAAAAGATCTTAAAGCTTTTATGCCTGAGGCAAAGAAATATTACAAACCCCAATAAACCCATTACTTTTTTTACCACATAGAAACATATTCTAAAGGTTATCAGCATCTTTTAATTAAGTTAACATAGGTTGAAGCGACGCTTCAACTTTCTATGTGCCCTAATTAAGTTTAGTAAAAAAAGAATACTATGTTTCTATGTGTTTAAATTTTAAGCGAGAACCGTTTCGCTGATCGTGCAACTCATATTTCCTTCTTCATCAAAATCGCCAACAGTAATAGTTACAGGCGTGTTGCATAAATTAAGATCAAAAGGAAGTTTTACTTTCACATAATTTTGTGTGAAGCCATACATAAAACCGTTTTTATTTTCGTGCTCAAAAATTACGGTAGCTATTTTACCTCTTTGTTTTTCATAAAAAGCCCTCAGTTTTTTTGCAGATAAAATGCGCAACATTTTATTACGACGCTTACGCTCTGCCATTGGCACAGGATTTTCCATCAAAACAGCTTCGGTATTATCACGTTCGCTGTAGGTAAATACATGCAAATAAGAAATATCAAGTGCGTTAATAAAGTTATAGGTCTCTAAAAATTCTTCTTCTGTTTCACCTGGAAAGCCAACAATTACATCTACACCAATACAACATTCCGGCATTAAACTTTTAATTTTCGCCACTCTGTCTGAATATAATTCACGTTGGTAACGGCGCTTCATGCGCTTTAAAACGGGATTGCTGCCACTTTGTAAAGGGATATGAAAATGCGGTACAAATAAATTTGAAGTAGAAACAAATTCAATTATTTCGTCTTTCAATAAATTAGGTTCAATAGAAGAAATACGAAAGCGCTCAATACTATTTACTCTATCTAACTCTTTAACAAGATCTAAAAAAGTATATTCTTTTCTCTTCTTAACATCACCATCAATATTTTGTCCGTAACCAAAATCACCAATATTTACACCTGTCAACACAATTTCTTTTACACCACTTGCTGCTATTTTATTAGCATTGGCAATTACATTTTCAACAGTGTCACTCCTACTCTTTCCTCTTGCTAAAGGTATTGTGCAAAAAGTACAACTATAGTCACAACCATCCTGTACTTTTAAAAAAGAACGGGTTCTGTCGCCAACACTGTAAGCATCCACAAAAAAATCAGCTTCAGATATTTCGCAATTATGAATTTGTGTATGTGTGCTTTTACCCGAAAAATTTATATAGTTCAATAATTTAAATTTTTCGGTTGCACCTAATACAACATCCACACCTTCTATCTTCGATATCTCTTCGGGCTTTAATTGTGCATAACAACCAACAACAGCTATAAAAGCTTCGGGGTTTTTAGAGAGCGCGTTCTTAACAATTGATCGGCATTCTTTATCGGCATTTTCGGTAACAGAACACGTATTTATCACATAAACATCAGCAGATTCTGAAAAATCTTTTTTAGCGAAGCCTTTTTCATAAAATAAACGGGCAATAGTAGATGATTCTGAAAAATTCAGTTTACATCCTAAAGTATGAAAAGCTACCGTTTTATTTTCAAAAGACATGGGCGCAAAGATACAAAATTTATCGCTAGATATTTCCAACATCTTTGTTATAAAGCCATTATCCATCAAAAAAGATGCCGTTATATAAACAAAAACTCGTGTTTTTATAGTAAATTTGTTCTTTATCTTAATTATGGAATTAACAGCTTTAACTGCAATATCACCAATTGATGGAAGGTACAGAAAAACGACCGAACCATTAGCTATTTATTTTTCTGAATTCGGTTTAATTAAATACCGTGTGTTGGTAGAGATCGAATATTTTATTGCTTTATCAGAATTTGGTTTGCCTCAATTACCGGCAATTGATGTTTCAAAAAAAACTGCTTTAAAAAAAATATACCAGGAGTTTTCAATTGAAGATGCTTTAAAGATCAAAGAGACAGAAAAAACAACCAATCACGATGTAAAAGCAGTTGAGTATTTTATTAAAGATAAATTAAACGAAATTGGTTTGAACCAATATACCGAGTTTGTTCATTTTGGATTAACATCACAGGATATTAATAACACAAGCATTCCATTATCGTTAAAAGATGCAACCAATCAACAATTAGTTCCTGCAATTGATAACATCATTTCGAAAATAACAGAGCTAAGCAAAGAATGGAAAGATGTTTCGTTACTAGCTAAAACCCACGGCCAGCCTGCTTCGCCAACAAAATTAGGAAAAGAGATGTATGTGTTTGTTGAGCGTATGAGCGTTCAGTTAAACCAATTAAAAAAAGTACCTTTCTCAGCAAAATTTGGTGGTGCTACCGGTAATTTTAATGCGCATCAAATTTCGTATCCAGGAAAAAACTGGGTTGAGTTTGGAAATAATTTTGTGAATACTATTCTTGAATTAAATCGTTCACAATTCACTACGCAAATAGAGCATTACGATAATATTGGTGCTTATTGCGATGCCTTAAAACGCATTAATACAATTTTAATAGATTTTAGTCGCGATGTGTGGACCTATGTGAGCATGGAATATTTTAAACAAAAATTAAAAGCGGGAGAGATCGGTTCATCAGCTATGCCGCATAAAGTAAACCCTATTGATTTTGAAAATGCAGAAGGAAATTTAGGAATTGCCAATGCTTTGTTAGAGCATTTATCATCTAAGTTACCTATTTCAAGATTGCAGCGAGATCTGACAGATAGCACAGTTCTTAGAAATTTAGGAAACCCTCTTGCCCACTCTTTAATTGCTTATTCAAGCATTTTAAAAGGTTTGAATAAACTGATCTTAAATGAAAAAGCATTGCAACACGATCTCGAAAGCAATTGGGCCGTTGTTGCAGAAGCCATACAAACTGTATTAAGGCGCGAAGGTTACCCAAAACCTTACGAAGCGTTAAAAGATCTTACAAGAACAAATACACACATTACACAAGCATCTTTAATTGCATTTATTGATGGCTTAAATGTGTCGGAAGAAATTAAAAAAGAATTAAAGAATATTACACCACATAACTACACAGGTATTCATCCTGTATTTTAGATCATGAGCAGAGCCTGGGCATATATCATCAGCAAAAAACTTTCGGCACAAGAATTAAATGCTTTAAAAGAAGCGGGAAATAATTTTGTTTTGGGTTGGACAGCACACGAACAACAGTTAACAGCCAGCTTCGAAATTTTTAAAGACAGAATTATTGTTGTAAAAGTAAATGAAGAAGTTACCGGTGCCAGCGGTTGCAGTATTGACAAGCTAACGCGTTTTATTAAAGATGCTGAAAAACAATTTAATATTGAATTACTCAACCGTTTAATAGTAGCGTATAAAAATGAAGATGCGGTTGAAGTTGTTCATTCATCAAAAATAAAAGACCTGCTTGCGGAAAATAAGATCTCTGAAAACACCGGTGTTTATAATACTTCTATTCTTACACAGGAAGAATTAAAAAACTGGGAGCAACCTTTGAAAGAAACCTGGTTAAGTAAATACCTTATAAATAGTTTTTAATTTTTAGTGCTAAGTTTTTAATAAGCAAGATCGTCTTAAATCTTTAGTCCTGTATCTTGTGTCCTGCCTCTAAAAATCAGTATTCCAAAAAGCCCTGTATTTGAGCTTCACAGGCCGCCTGCTGAGCTTCATCTGTAAAATTACCTTCTGCGTTTGTAATTTTATCTACTATCGAAATTGGTAAACGATTATAAAAAACATGCATTTTTAAATAACTTAAAACGCCTGTTAAATGCTCCAGGCCTCTTAAATTCCCAGCTCTTCCGGTAGATACGCCAACTAAACATGCATCTTTAAAATTCCAGTCTTTAGGATGTATGCTATCTAAAAAAGTTTTTAAAATCCCCGGAAAACTGCCATTATATTCCGGTACAACAAAAATAAATTTGCGGTTATTGATCACATATTCAGCTAAAAATTTATCATAAGCCGGGCTTCTTTTGCCAAAAACTTCGCTAAAAGCAATGTTTTCGGGTAATGCACAAAAATCTAAAATTTTAACATCTACGTTTTTAGACCTAAGTATTCTTTCATATATTTTACTCACCTTTAAGGTGTTACTGTTTGGGCGATTGGTACAGCTTACAACAACTATTTCTTCCATAAAAATTTATTAACACATTGCACTTTTCTTTCAACGCATTGTTAAAAACTAACACTGCTAAAAGTGGCTAATTATCTTAATTTTACAAACAACAAGTTTACTCAATTATTTGCATTTTATGAACATTACGTATTACGGACATTCCTGCTTTGGCGTTGAAATAAACGGGAAGCATTTATTGTTTGATCCTTTTATTAGTCCGAACGAACTGGCGAAGGGAATTGATGTGAATGCCATACCTGCAGATTATATTTTAATAACACATGGCCATGGTGATCATGTTGCAGATGCGGAAAGCATTGCAAAAAGAACCGGCGCAAAGGTTGTGAGTAATGCTGAAATAGTTTCGTGGTTAGAGAAAAAAGGAATCGAGAATACCCGTGGAATGAATATTGGCGGCAAAATGAAATTTGATTTTGGAAGCGTAAAATGTGTTGTTGCACAACATAGCAGTAGCATGCCCGATGGCAGCTATGGCGGCAACCCAATGGGCTTTGTGATAGAGAGTAGCGAGGGAAATTTTTATTATGCCGGCGATACAGCGCTTACCTATGACATGAAATTAATTGGTGATTACAGAAGCATTGATTTTGCTTTTTTACCAATTGGCGATAACTATACAATGGGGGTTGATAATGCGATCATTGCAAGCGATTTTATAAAATGTAACGATATCATAGGAATGCATTATGATACATTTGGATATATATTAATTGATCAGCAGGAAGCGATATCAAAATTTGACAGATCAGGAAAAGAGTTAACCCTGATGGAAATTGGAAGTACTTTAAAAAAATAATAACGGAACATAAATACAGAGCACCATGGGAAAAGTAATAGCAATAGCAAATCAAAAAGGCGGCGTTGGTAAAACTACAACCGCAATTAACTTAGCAGCCAGCCTTGCTGTATTAGAGTACAAAACATTACTGGTAGATGCCGATCCGCAATCAAATGCAACATCGGGTGTTGGCATTGATCCTGCAAATGTAAAAGCGGGTTTGTATGAATGTATCATTGATAGCGTTCATCCAAAAGATGTGATCTTAAAAACAGAAACACCCAACTTATCTTTATTACCAACCAATGCCGATCTTGTTGGTGTTGAATTAGAGTTAGTGAACCTTACCAATCGTGAATACATGATGAAGAAGGCCATTGATAAAATAAAAGATAAATACGATTTTATTATTTTAGATTGTTGCCCTTCGTTAGGATTAACGGTTATCAATGCGCTTTCAGCATCTGACAGCGTTATTATTCCTGTACAATGCGAGTATTTTGCTTTAGAAGGCATGGGCAAATTATTACAAACCATAAAGATCATTCAGGCACACTTAAATACTAATTTAGATATTGAAGGTGTATTGTTAACCATGTTTGACGGGCGTTTACGTTTGGCAAATCAAGTTGTGGAAGAAGTGAAAACGCATTTCCAGGATATGGTATTTGATACCTTGATACATCGCAACACAAAATTAGCAGAAGCCCCAAGTTTTGGTAAAACGGTAATTATGCACGATGCTATTGGAAAAGGATCTACAAGCTATTTGAATTTAGCACGTGAGATTTTACAACGCAATGGCTTAACCAAAATAAGCGATAGCGATAGAATGATAAATATTCAAGAATCAGAAGAAGAATTAAGCGAAGACATGTAATAAAAATTCAAAATTCAAGATTTAAAATTAAAAAATTGAATCTCGAACTTTGAACTTTTGAATTTTAAATTTTGAATTGAAAGAAAATGAGCAACACTAAAAAACCGGCATTAGGAAGAGGATTAAGCGCATTATTAGAAAATGCCAAAACAGATATTACATCAAAGCATGTTGGCGATGGTGCACCTACAGTTAATTCTGTTTCCAACATCAAAATAAACAGTATTGAGGTAAACCCTTTTCAGCCACGTACAAATTTTGAAGAAACTGCTTTACAGGAACTAAGCGATAGCATTAAACAACACGGTATCATACAGCCTTTAACAGTAAGAAAACTAGGTTACGACCGTTACCAGTTAATTTCGGGCGAGCGTCGTTTTCGTGCTTCGCAATTAGCAGGCTTAAAAGAAGTACCCGCTTATATTCGTGTAGCTGATGACCAGGCTATGCTGGAAATGGCTTTGGTTGAGAACATTCAACGTGAAGATCTTGATCCTATTGAAGTATCCTTATCTTACAAACGTTTAATTGATGAATGTGATCTTACACAAGAACAGTTAAGTGAGAAAGTTGGTAAACAACGTAGCACGGTAACTAACTTTTTACGTTTATTAAAATTACCTGCGCCAATTCAAAAAGCATTACGCGATCGTGAAATTACAATGGGTCATGCCAAAGCCTTGATCAATATTGATAACGAAGATCGTCAGTTAGCTATTTTTGCTTTAGCATTAGAGCAAGACCTTTCTGTTAGACAGATCGAAGACCTTGCCCGTGGCGAAAAAATTAAAGTAACACCAAAAGTTACACGCGTTGAAAAACCGTTGACCATAGAAGATAAAACCATTGCAAAAAAATTAGAGAAGATCTTTAATAAATCTTATAATTTTAAACGCAATGCAAAAGGTGGTGGTAATTTAAATCTTAGCTTTAGTAACGATCAGGAATTACAACACATTCTTTCTTTTTTTGGAATTGAATAATTAGAACGCAGATGACGCTCATTGATATGATCTTTTATGATATTATCAGCGAATATCTTAATTATCTGTGTCATCAGCGTTCCATAATAACATATTGAAAAAGATTCTTCTCATATCTGATACGCACAGTTATTTAGAACCAAAATTAATTAAACATATCAACGAGGCCGATGAAGTATGGCACGCCGGAGATATTGGTGATATTAAAATTTGCCTTGAGATAGAAAAATTAAAACCCTTTAAAGCAGTTTTTGGAAATATTGATGATGCGGGTATTCGCATTACTTATCCGGAAAATTTAATTTTTAACTGCGAAGATGTTCCGGTTCTTATTACACACATTGGCGGTTATCCGGGAAAGTATCCTGCACGCATAAAAGAATTGTTGTTAGAACATAAACCTAAATTATTTATTTGCGGGCATTCACACATTTTAAAAGTAATGTATGATAAAGACCTTCAATTATTACACATTAACCCGGGCGCCTGCGGCACGCATGGTTTTCATAAGGTAAAAACGGTGGTAAGATTTGAGATAGATAAAAGTGAAATAAAGAATTTAGCAGTTATTGAATTAGGAAACAGAACAGACCTTGCCCAATAAAAATTGATCGAAAAAAAACTTCTCGTTGGTGTAATTTTAATCCAAGAAAAAAATAAAGATAATTACTCTATTTTATAAATGGGTCCGTTAGCAGTTACCTCGCAGGTTACATAAGCAGTGCTACCGCCATCAAGAGTAACTTCTGTTACCTCATTAGGGTAACAAGCTTTACCATTAACAACAATATATGCTACCTCATTGGCTTCAGTATCAAAAACGCCATCGCCGGCACAAAGCAAGCCAAGGTCTTTCGCCTCGTTGTTGGTGTAAACCATTGATACGAATCCACACTCATTTGAACCTCTGATAATACGAGCTTCTGCTGCTTCAGCAAAACTCAGGCAAAGAAAAAAAGCTATTGTGATAAAATATTTTTTCATGAGAATTAGTTTTAATTAAAGTTAATAATTTTTAGATATAAAAGCAAATCTAAAGCCAAACAACGGTTTTGTTGCCAGCATAAAAAAAGGTAATTTTAAATTCTAATGTAAAGAAACAATAGTGGATGGAAAACGAAGAAATAAAAACATATTTTACCGATCAGGCTTTAGCACGCTTTGCATCCGCGCAAGGTAAAACGGTAGAAAAAGTAGTTTGTCATTTATGGCAAAACAAATCGCAACCAACCGAAGTGGTAGAAGTAATAGATAATGTTGAACTGCATTTTACTGATAAACAAAAACTAACCATTGGCTGCAATGCAGATGGAGATGGCCTGGATGCACTAGAATACAATTATAAAGAAGCGGCTATTGCACTTGAAAAAGAGTTTGGTGGTAAAATAAGGGTTTACGCTATTGATGCATCAGGTACAACTATATGGAAAGATATTATTGGTAAAACTTTAAAATTGGTAAAGATCGAAAAAGAAGAAGGTAAGTATAAAGCCAATGCTATTTTGCTTGATTTTAATGATGAAAAACGCGAGATAGAAGTAAATCCTTTAGATGGAATTATAATTGATTACTATGACGAAGAAGGCGTTTACAAACCTTTTGTAGATGACGGAACTTAATTAAGAACTAAAAGTCATTAAAAAGTGTCACGTCGAGCGGAGTCGAGACGCCTTTAGTTAAATCCATTTTGTTTTAAGGTCTTCGCGGGTAACGTAAAGAAAATTTAGATGTAAATAATGTTCTTTAATTTTATGTACTGGTTTTGGAGAAGGGGTTTCAAATTTATATTTTGAATAAATACCAGTGGAGTTTCCATTGAAAAGGTGTGTAAATAATCTGTATTTATTGCCCACAATTTCTCCAAAAAAAACCAGAGTGCGTGATGAATCAAGTACTATCAATATTTTCTCATTAACATCAGGCCAATAACATGACAAATGTGAATTTTCATTTTTTTGTTTCTTCACATACTTGCGTGGAAATGAACCGAATTCATCAGGCACCATTTTAGTTATAGAAAAAACACTATCCGGCTTATTATACAAAACAACTTGTATAGATTTTATTGTACTATCCGCATTTAAAATGTATTCTTTAATGATCACCTCACCTGTAAATTTTGAGGTTTTAAGTACGTTATCCAAATAAACTTCGTTTGCTTTTGATAAATTAGATCCGAAAAGAAAAATAAAGAGGACGAACACACTTTTTTTCATTTGACACACATTTTAAAATAAAACTTAATCCACTTCTGCGGCATTAATAACCTCGGTATCTATTACGCCAATAATTTTAAAATCAGTTCGTCGGTTAATGGCACGACCTTCAGGATTATCACTTCCATCTGCATTTTCATTTTGGGCTACGGGTTTGCTCTCGCCATACCCTTTTGCCTTTAAACGTTCAGCGCTAATGCCTTTGCTTATCAAATAAGCAACAACGCTCTCTGCGCGTTGCTGCGAAAGTTTTTCATTGTATTTATCGCTGCCTTTGCTATCAGTATGTGATTGTATCTCTACAATTACTTCAGGGTTTGCTTCCATTAATGCCAGTACAGTTGTATCAATAGCAATTTTACTTCCTTCTAAAATATTTGATTTATCAAATTCGTATTGAATGTTAGGAATCCGAATGGGATCTTTTGGTTTTTTTGCAAGTAACACATTCTTTGTAATATCTTGTGAAGTAGTAATGCCTTTAGTAGTTACATCGGCACTGGTTCCTAAAAAATCGTTTTTCTTAACAACAATTGAATAATCCTGACCTGCTTCAACAGTAGTTTTAAAATTTCCTTCCTTATCGCTTTGAACAATTTTTACAAGAAATTTTTCTTTTGTTTTTTTATCCGTAAGATAAATTTCTACTGTAGCATTTGCAATGGCTAAGTTAGGATCGATCATTTCGGATACATTGCCCAATAAGTTGATCTTAATATATTCAGTATGTTTATACGTATAAATATCATCACAGCAGGTGCTGTTCTTTAATGAATTACCTCCTTTACGGTTACTTACAAAAAAACCTTCTTCACGATTAGTTGAAATAGTATAAAAAATATCATCAGCACCTGTATTTACCGGCTGGCCTATATTTTCAGTACTCATCCATTTCTTTCCGTCGCCAATTGCTTTAAAAACATCGTAACCGCCTAATCCGCCTAATCCATCAGAACTGTAATATAGTGTGCGTGTTTCATTATCAAAAAAAGGTGTTATCTCGTTTTGTGCTGTATTAATTTTATTACCTGCATTTTTTGGATTCTTATAGATCTTATTTTTTGCATCATAAACCGTGTACCAAACATCCAATCCTCCCCTACCTTCTTTATTATTGCTCACAAAATAAATTACATCGTTGCCCTTTGCCGGATCGGTTGTAACTGCAGGCATAGTAGATGTGAATTTTGGGTTATTCACATTTTTAGGCAATTTAACGGGCTCACTCCAATTATCTCCGGTCTTTTCTGATACATAAATAGCGCAGATCATTTCTTCCTTAAAATTTAATTTACAGCGTGTAAAATAAAGTCGTTTTCTATCAGGACTAAAACAGGCGTTACCGTTATTAAAATCCACATCATTTAAATTACTGCCATACTCACCACCAAATTTCCACTCATTGTTTTCACGTTTTGCAACATACAATTTGCGTTTAATAGTTTTTGATGTATCATCTTCAATAACATATTCTTTTTTATCTGTTCTTAAGGATGTAAATACAAGTGTATTGTCATCAATATTTACCGGCGCTCCTTCAGTATTTACTTTATTAATGGTAGAATCTAAATGAGAAATGATCACTTTTTTTTCAGTATTCACTATTTTTTGAACCGAATCGCAAAACACAATTTCTTTAGTGGCTTGTTTCTTTAAACCTTTTTCATCACCCTTGTATTCTTTCTTAAATTTTTGAAAATTTATTTTAGCACTATCATACAAACCATTTGATTTTTGCATTTGCGCATGATAATACAACGAGGTTGGTGCTTTTTCAACGTCCTGCTCATATGCATTTAAAAACATGCGTTGTGCACGATCGTAATCCCTTATTTGCAAATACGCCATCGCCAGGTTATCCATCACTTTTGCATCGCGACTATTCTTTTTTAAATACGCCTCATAAAAAGTAATTGCGCTGGTAGGGTCGTTTTGGGCCATTGCACTTTTACCCAAACGTTTTAATGTTTTTAATGATGCTTTAGCGGCCAATGAAGAATCAGATTGTGACCTGGCAACAAAACTCAACAGAACAAGAATAACTATGTACTTAATATCTTTCACAAGGAATTGCTTTTTTGCTTAATCGTGTGTTCTTTCCTTTATAAATAATTGCAATTTCAAAAGCGCCTTTACTATCAACGGCTGTTTTTAATTGCGAGAAGGTAATGTCATAACTAAATCCAATAGTATAATTTTGATAATTCATACCGGCTGTTACGATGCCCGCATCGGGATTTCTTTTAAAACCATCGCGCCACATAAAACCTGCAAATACAGAGTTGGTAAAGAAAACATTTTTAGATAATACATATTCAACATTTAAACCGCTTACCCAATCGCTTACTTTTGTAGTGTAACCATACATAGTATAACCACGCAAAATAATAGTTGGGTTTAAATAATAATTCAATCCAATATTATAAGCCTGGCGGATTGGTAATTTATTTACATTACTTAAAAAACTTTCTTTTGGTTTATTGATATGAAATAAAGTATAACCTATTTCGGGTTCAATTTTTCCAAACTTTCTTGAAGCTGCAAAACCTGTGTTCAGATCAAAATACGTGAAACGTTGGTTAACACCTGTTTCTGTATTGATCAATGTATTGTCAAATTTTCCGGTATTCCAATTTAATTGATTTGGAAATGAGTGCGAATAAAAATCAATAGATTTAATTACAATGCCCGGTTGTATACCAACATGTAAATTGTAACCCGCAATTTTTTTATGAAATGCTGCAGAAGGCATGATCTTGGTGATCTTTAAATTACCACCCGATTTATCATTAATAAAAATTAAACCACCACTTACATTTTGATTGCTTGGATAGATATTAAAATCGCCACCGGCGCTAAAGGTATTATATGCTTTTGAAATATCGCGCCACTGGCTTCTGTAATTTCCAAAAAAGCGATAATCTCCTTTATAATTACCTGTGTTTGCCGGGTTTAATGATAAGGGAGAAAAATAGAATTGACTAAAATGAATATCCTGTGCGGTTACATTTTTGAACAGCAAAAAACAAAATAAATATAGTACTGTTTTTTTCAAGGTTCTATCGTATCAATTTAAAGGTTCCTGTTGTGAGCAATGCGTCTTTATCAATATATGTTTCTGCCGAAACCTGGTAAACATAAGTTTCCATATTTTGTGGCACACCATTAAACATACCATCCCAACCTACTTTAATATCTGTAGATTCAAATAATAATTGTCCCCAGCGGTTAAACACCCTGAAATAATTTAATTTGCGTATACCCCAACCATCCACGTAAATAACATCATTAACGCCATCGCCATTTGGAGTGAAAGCTGTTGGTACATCTACACTACTTTTTGGTAAGATCTCAACTGTGTGAGTGTTTTGTATCATAAAACAACCCATGTTATCTGCAACGGTTACTGTATAAGTTATATTAACGGTTGAACTTGAAGTTGGGTTAGGACAATTTGTACAACTAAGATCTGTTGGCGGACTCCAGGTATAAGAAAAATTACTTCCAGCATAATTATTTAAAAACGCTATCTGCCCTATTACAATTGCTGTATCCCATTGAAAACTTATCGGAGCCTGAACAATGTTAACCGAATGACTTGTAGAATTTTTACAACCGTTTACGTCGGTCACATCTAAAGTATAAGTTGTATTTGCTGATGCTGTTGCAATAGTAGAAGCACTATTTATACTATTAACACCTGTTGTTGGCGACCATGTGTAAGTATACGGACCGTTAGCTGTAACTGTAGAACTTAATACAAAAGGTCTGCCTGCACATGTATCTCTTGCATAAGCCAACGCATTAGGTAATGCATTAATGGTCATGTTTTTTATAGCAAGCCCTTTGCAATTATTTATAGGATCGGTAATATTCAGCGTAACGGTATAAATACCTGAATTGGTATAGGTATAACTTGGATTTTGTGTATTGGCGGTTCCTCCGTCGCCAAAGTTCCAGCTAAAGACGTAACCGCCCGAATTAGGTGTTTGATTACTGAACTGATCTATTGAACCTATACAATGCACAGAATCTTTTTTGGCGACTTCATTATTACGATTAAAATTCCCATCAATTTTTACTACCTGCACAGTATGCGTTGTTGCAAAACGGCAAGCATGTTGTGATGAATAATAAACCAGCGATACAAACGTTTGCCCGTTTGGCTGAGGATAATTTGTATAACTGTGTGTAATAGTTGAAGGAGCAGAACCTGCATACAATTTCATGGTATCACCATCGCCAAAGCCCCATACCCATGAGTATAATGTTGAAGTATCTTTTACATTAAATGTAATAGCACCACCTAAACAAACTGTGTATTTGTCCAGATTAAGGTCTGCTTTAACACCAAAAATAGAAATGGTTTTTGTAATAACGGCCGGACAACCATTAGGCGTTGTAACGGTTAAGGTAATTGGAATAATGCCTGTGTTTGTATACGTTGCCACAACAGTATTTGAAGGAATTACCGGACTACCGGTATTTAAATTCCAGCTTGGTGTTAAAGTATAAGGAGATGAAGATGTATTAACAAATGTAACCGGTGAGCCCGAGCAAACATTGTTTCCGCCTGTTGAATTAGAATTGGTGAAAGTAAAATTAGCAGTTGGCGTGGTCTCTGCCTGAATAGTAACCATTCCACTACTCTTACATCCACCTGCGTCAACAATGTTTAATGTTGCAGTAAATGATCCTCCTGTAGTGTAAGTATAAGCGGCAGTGCTGGAAGTTGTGGCCAGTGAAGCACTTGGTGCAGTACCATAACTAAATGTATAACTTGCATAACCCGTAGGTGCGGTAAAAGTAACCGTTTGTGGCGCACACAAGAAATAATCATCAGGTGTTAATGCCGCACTTGGATTATTAACTTGTATAACAAGTTGTTTTGTATCAGTACAACCCTGTGAGTTGGTTGCAGTTAAACTAACAGTATAGCTCTGGCTGGGCACTGTAGCACTTAAATAAGTATGTGTAGGATTTGTAGCCGTGGAAACCGGCGATGCATCTCCAAAATTCCATGAATAACTTGTTATTGGATCCGGAAGCTGTGATGTAAGATTAACCATTTGCACGGTACCACTAGATAAACAAATTGGATTAGCGCTAAATGTAAAGTCAGGAGCCGCGCTACTAATGCGCATGGTGTGCATAGTGGTATCAATACAACTATTTTCATCTTTTACCATTAAAAATACTGTATGAGTACCCGGTGTGGTAAATGTATGCGTCACAACAGCAGCCGTTGTATCATTTGGTGGCAAATTATCAAAATACCAAACATAACCGCGCCTGCAACCTATCTGTACATCAACAGATGGTGAAGCATCAAATGATTGGCTAACACTTGCGCAACCAACAGCAGGTAAATTAAAATTAGCCTGAATATCTCTAACGGTTACCAGCATGGTATATGTGTGTGGCGAACAGCCATTTGGTCCATTAGTACTTATTAATGTGGCTGTATAATTACCTGATGCAGCATAAGTATGACTTAAAGTGCTTGAGGCGTTACCACCCGGATTGCCGGTAATATTTGCTAATGGAGAACCATCGCCATAATTTAGGGTGGCGCTTACAGCATCTTGCAAGTAAGAATAAAATTTGACGACTTTTCTTGTACCGGCATTACAATTGGTCTCGTACCGGGCTTGAGAAATTGGTCCTTTGACCGTGACATTTTGTGTTGTTGTGCCAACGCCTTTACAGGAATGCAGGTAACCACTCATAGTAAACGTATGTACTCCGGGATGCGTAAAAGTCCACTGAGGATTAGGATTATTGACACAGCCTGAGAAAAAACCATTATCGCTTTCTACATGCCAATGTTGAATGGCAGGTGTTGTAGTAGGCGAAGTATTTGTAATAATGACGGGATTATTCCAACAGACTGAACTTGGCGAAACCGAGAAACTAACGGTTGGTGGGTTTACGACATTGACCGTATCAATAAATGAAGTATCAATACAACCGGTTGCGGTTTTTATAATTAAATAAGGCGTATATGTACCCGGTGAATTATAAGTAAATGTTGGATTTACCATTGGCGGTGGTATATTACCGGTAATTATGGTTGCAGGATTGGCACCGTTATTCCAGGTATAACTTGTAACAGGAAAAGCAGAAGCGGTAAAGGATGAATCTCTGAATTTAACAACCAAAGGGGCACAGCCTTCTTTTTTATCTTTATTGAACCAGGCAGTTGGCCTTCTGATAGAATCGTACGTATATACCGTTGCGGTAGAAATACAGCCGTTAGCAGATTGTGCAATTAAACTTACCTGTGCACCAAATGTATTAAATATTGTATAAGGATTATTGCTTCCTTGCACAAAAGTAAAAGTTGGGTTGGTTGCAGTGCTCGTTTGCGTAACATTTCCGTTAAAAGTTGTCCATGTATAAGAAACCGCATTGGATGAAGACATATTAATATATGAAGCAGTAAATGTTGGACTACATGTAAATGATGGTGGTGTAAGCGTAAAATTTGCTATTACTTGCTCTACATAAACAGTTTTAGTCTGCGATGCGGTACAAGGAAAAGATCCTGCAGTTATATTAATGGTATAAATACCTGGGGTGCTGTAACCCGGAAATATACTGCTTGTGGTAGGGCCTCCCGTATTAAGGATTGTTGGTGAAGGTGCTGCGCCAAAATTCCAGAAGGTTGTTGGTTGATTAGTTTGAAATGAAAAACTAAATGGTGAATTTAAACAAACCGTACCGGGAATGGTGGTTTGCAATGTAGGTTGAGAAACAGTAACGGGCTTTATAGTTGTTGCACTGCAATTATTATTATCTGTTACTGTAAGTGTAACATTATATGATCCGGGTGTATTAAAGGTAACATTACCCGGTGTTTGTTGAGTTGATGAGGCAGGTGAACCACCCTGAAAAGTCCAGTTATAAGTTAAACCACCACCTGTAGGAGAACCTGTTACACAATTACTGCCACTGAAAGCTGCTGTAAACGGCGCTGTACATGAAGTTAAAGCAAGGGGATTAGAACTGATAATAACTGTTGGTGGTGCAGAAACGTTTACTGTACCTTTTACAACATTAGCACCGCAGCCGTTTGCATCTGTTACCTGTAAGGTGATACTGTAACTGCCTGGCAATGTATAAGCATAGGTAGGGTTACAACTCGTATTATTTTGTCCCCCATCACCAAACGACCATGAGCAATTTGTAAAAGAAGCCGGGCCTGTACTTGTATTGGTAAAACTAACCGTTTGCGGCGCGCATTTTATTGTAGGTACATTAAACGTAAAATTTGCAGTTGGCGGTGGATGTATAATAATTGTTTGTGAAAAGGTACCAATATTTGTAGCTACCGTTACAACCGTAGTACCGGGAACAGTATATATATTAGAAGGATTTTGTAGTACCGAAGATCCATTACCAAAATTCCAGGTATAAGATGTGGCTCCTGTTGGAGCGGTAAAACTTATTGTTGCCGGAGCACAGGCAACAGTCTGACTGGTGGCTATTTGAGAGAAGGAATTGGAAATTACACAAACCAAAAAAAGAAAAAAGAAATGTTTTATTTTTTGAGTGCGCATTATTGGCCGAAATTTTATAAATTTGGTATTCAAATATAGTTAATTAAACTTAAAATATCTCTGGCTCTTGAAAAAACTTCTTTTCATAATTTTAATTTTTAACGTTTTATTTTTTTCTGCACAAAAGAATATAAGCAACAATAGCGATCTCGCTCTTCAAAATATGATAACCACGTTAAAGCACGATACCTGCCTTAACAAAACATTTTCTATTGTGTTTTATGTGGTACTCGATAGTGGTCAGCTTCCTGCTGTACAACCTGGTCCCGGCAATGCGGCTCCCGCAGCATTAAATACCATGATAGCCACATTAAATAGTACGTTTAAAAGAATTTGCGTGCAGTTTTTAAATTGTAGCACTGTTTATATTCCTCATCATCCTTTTAATAATTGGGACAAGAATATTGTTGATCCAATTGTTACATCCAACTGGTATACAGATAAAACGATCAATGTTTATTTTGTTGACCAGGTAAGCGGCCAACCAGCCAATGAAGTTGGAGGTTATGCTTACCCGCCGCCACCTAATCTTACAACCAATGCAAAAGATGTTATAGTTTTAACAAAAGGATCATTAAATTCAACAAATATTGCAGGAACGTTAAATCACAACATCCTTCATCAGTTTGGTCATTTTTTTGGGCTGCCAAATACTTTTGATGAGATCGGCTCACCAATTACCCCTGCCCCTCCTCCGGGAGTTTTGAATTATGAATTTTTTAACCGCACCAATTGTTATTCTCAAGGTGATGGTTTTTGCGACACTGAAGCAGATTGCTGGCCTTTAACACCGCCACCATCACCACTTACATCTCCTTGTGGCTATTATCGTTTTCCGGGTGTGCAGGATGGTAATGGAGATTTCTATGTTCCACCGGTAGATAATATGATGTCAAATTGGGCCTGCCGTTGCCGTTTCTCGCAAGAGCAATATAATTACATGGCTTATATTATTCTTACAAGACGCTTATACCTGCATTAATTTTAAATTTCTTTTATTGAATAAGTTGTTAATTGAATATTTAAAAGAATATTTACTTTTAGCTCTTAATTTATAATTCTAAAAAATGTCACATTTAGTTGCTCCTTCTGTTCTATCTGCAAATTTTGCTAACCTGCAGGCCGATATTGAAATGATAAATAACAGTGAAGCAGATTGGTTTCATGTGGATGTAATGGATGGTGTTTTTGTTCCGAATATTTCTTTTGGATTTCCCGTAATAAAAGCCATACAAAAAATTGCAAAAAAACCTTTAGATGTGCATTTGATGATCGTTAATCCAGATCAATATGTACAGGCTTTTAAAGATGTTGGCGCCGAAGTTTTAACAGTTCATCTTGAAGCTTGCACACATTTGCACCGCAGCATTCAAAATATAAAAAATTCAGGTATGAAAGCCGGCGTGGCCATCAATCCTCATACATCCATAAATTTATTGGAAGATACAATTGCCGATATTGATCTGATTTGTTTAATGAGTGTTAACCCCGGTTTTGGCGGACAAAAATTTATTGAGAACACTTACGAAAAAGTAAAAAAATTAAAAGCGCTCATTCAACAAAAAAAATCAAAAGCATTAATAGAAATTGATGGCGGTGTTGATCTGAATAATTATAAAAAATTAGTTGAGTGCGGCGCAGATGTTTTAGTTGCCGGCAATACAGTTTTTTCATCAAAAGATCCGGTTGAAACTATAAAACTGCTTAAAAAGTAGTTGTTTTATCAAACTTACATTTTAACACTTATAAAAAAAAGCCTCTAATTAGAGGCTTTTTTATTATACTACTGGTTTTCAGTATTTTGTAGCGGAATCGGGAGTTGAACCCGAGACCTCAGGGTTATGAATCCTGCGCTCTAACCATCTGAGCTATCCCGCCATTTTTATAGGGGTGCAAATATAAACATTCGTTTATAATGGCCAAAACAAAATATTTATTTAATTTTTATTTGCTTTCATGTTAAAAATTTATATATTTCCGAAAATTTTGGAGATATGTCGAATAAAAAGAAGGTTTCGTCTGTAAAAAAAACCAAGCCGAAAAAAACTACCAAACCTGCCAAATCGGCGGCGAAAAAAGTTGTTGCTAAAAAAGCGGCTTCAAAACCTGCACCTAAAAAGAAACCGGCGAAACCAGTAAAGAAAGTGAAAGTTGTTGCGAAAAAAATTACCAAACCTGCTAAAAAAGCTGTTGTTAAGAAAAAAGTTGCTCCAAAAAAGATCGTTTCTAAAAAAGCCATAAAATCTGCCAAAACCATGCCTGCCGCTAAAAAGTCATTAAAAAAGGTTGAAGTAAAAAAAGCAGATGTAAAAGTAATTCCTAAAAAAACTGAAGTAAAAAAGGTAGAAGTTAAAAAAGAAATAGTTAAAACGCTTCCGGTATCTCTTAAAAAAGAAATGCCTTTAGTAAAAGAAGAAAAAACTATTGAGCCAACTAAAAAAGCTTTAAAAGAACAATCTGCGAGTACAGAGGTTTTAGCGATTACAAATACAATTCCTAAAAAAGAAAAAGTAGAGATCTCGCTTTCAAAAATTGCGTCTATCTCAAGCTCTATAACCAACCCAATTAAAAAAACAGATTCGTACGCCATTAAACCTGAAAAAGAACCCAATGGAAAATTTGAATTAGAGTTTATCATTCATGCTTCGGCCGATATGCTTTACGAATTCTTATCAACCCCAAGCGGTTTATCTGAATGGTTTTGCGATGATGTAAATATTCGTAACGGTATCTACACTTTTATCTGGGACGGACAAATGCAACAAGCGCGTTTATTAAAAACCGTTGATGTAATGTTAGTACGTTTTCAATGGGTGGATAAGAACGACGGAAGTTATTTTGAATTCCGCATTCAACGCGATGATCTTACAAATGATATCTCATTAATTATTACCGATTTTGCCGATACAAATTCTGAAAGAGAATCTTCGAAATTATTATGGGGCAGCCAGGTTGAAAAATTAATGCACGTTATTGGCTCAATTTTCTAGCTTTAATTTTTTAAATAAAATTTAAAAGAGAGGATCAGAAATGGTTCTCTCTTTTTTTTTGTAGATTTGGTTCACTAAAAATCATGAAGGAAGATCTTAAAGATATTTTTGAAAATGTGAACGAATGGCTAAAGTTTGGCGAAGCAAAGCATGCCGGCCTTATTGTTTTAAACAGCGGTTTGGTTTTTGGTATCCTTTCTGTTTACAGCAATTTTACAAAACACTTACACTGGTCGTTTATAATTTTATCCTTACTCTTTCTTGGTGCATCTATTTTTTTTACACTTGTTTCTCTTTTTCCCAGAACGTATAAAAAAACCTTTCCTGCTGTAAAAAATAAAACTCCCAATTTATATTTTAATGGCAGTATTGCTTGTTTAACAAGAGATGAATTTAAGACTGAACTTTTAAAAACACATCCCGATCATGTTTTTACGCCATTAGAAGACAACCTGATAGATCAAACCATCCTTAATTCAAGAATAGCATCAGCAAAATATCTGTTATTTAAGTATGCAATAATCTGTACAACGGCAGGCGTAAGCCTTCCCTTACTTCGCATTATATTTAAAGCGCTCTTCAGTTTTTAAACCAAAAAGGGTAGCCATTTAAAAGGTTAAAGTCAAAACAACTTGCTCGTAATTAAAATAAAAATTTAATTAGGAAAAATATACATATAAAATACACGCGACCATTTATAATTTCGCATAGAAAAAATTAAAATGGTAATACACGGAATCAATGCCAAATAAAAGGTTTCCAGGCCGGGAAAGAAAAAATAACAAACTAAAAATGTTATAATACCTTCAAGAACTGCCAAACCATAACTAAGATACATGGCGCCTAAAAAATAACCGGGTTCTCTGTCAAAATGATAATTGCACACATCACAATCTTCTTTCATTACAGGTAAAGTATAAAATGGTTTGTCTTTTACGAACACATCGCCTTTACCACAATTCGGACATTTACCTTTTACCATATTTACTAGTTTGTTCCCTTCTGTTTTCATGGCCTTTAATTTTGATATAAAGGTACAAAGTTATTGAATGTCTCTATATGACAAAAGGTGCTAAAAATAGCACAATAAAGACATTTTTATTATTTTTGTATATGCCTAAAAAGAACTTACCTGTATATAATATTAAAGATTTTAGCGACTATGAGCGAGAGAATGATTTTTATGCTAATAGCATGAAAAGACATTTACAGGATCACCACATTATTTCAACACCTCATAAACACGATTTTTTTATGACGGTTTTATTTACAAAAGGCGGCGGCACACATGAAATAGATTTTACAAATTATAAAGTTGAACCCGGTTCAGTATTTATGCTTAGGCCCGGCCAAACCCATAATTGGAAATTATCTAAAGAAAGTGATGGTTTTATATTCTTTCATACTAAAGATTTTTACGACAGCAGATCTGCAACAGAAAAAGTGCAGGATTTTCCTTTCTTCAACTCCATTCACAATTCGCCGCACCTTTTATTAAAAAATAAAACAAAAGAAAAGATCGAAAGTATTTTTTTTGAAATAAAAAAAGAATACGAAGAGAACCATCTATTAAAATTTCAAAAGATACATGCGCTTGTTACTTTAAATTACATTGAATTAACACGTGCTTATCAACCCAAAAAACAAATCAAAAGCAGTAACTATCTTTTAAAATTGCGACAATTAGAAGAGCTAATTGACGAAAATTATAAAAATATAAAATCGCCACATGATTATGCGCAAATGATGGCAATAACCGAAAAACATTTAAATAGGATAAGTAATACCTGTTTAAACAAAACCACTACCGATCTTATTTCAGACAGGGTAATATTGGAAGCAAAGCGACTTTTAACACATTCAAAATTTCCTGTAAATGCTATTGCTAACGAATTAGGCTTTATGGATGCTTCTTATTTTGCACGATTCTTTAAGAAAAAAACCGGTCAAACTGCACTCGGATTTATTAGGAGCAATAGCTGATTTAACATTTCTTTACTTATTAAAATCCCCATTTTTAAACCTTATCTTCTCTAAAATAAGCGTTTGTTCCGTTCACAAAAGCGTTCGTTAAGAAGATTCTGGCGCCCTTAGTGATTTTGTATTTTTAAAAATAATTTGACAATCAATATTTTACAACAAAACAAAATCAACATGAAAAAAATAAACTACGTATTACTTTCTTCATTATTTATCCTTTTTTACAATATAGCAACTGCGCAAAATTTTGTGTGGGCAAAATCGTTTGGAAGCACAACTTACGATGATGGATCGGCTGTGTGCACAGATCCAAGCGGTAATGTAATAAACGTTGGCTCGTTTAACGGAACAGTTGATTTTGACCCGGGACCGGGTATTGCTAATTTAACATCAACACCAGGCACTGATGATATTTATATTGTAAAATTAACATCTGCAGGAGCGTTTGTTTGGGCAAAACGTATTGGCGGCACAGGCGATGAAGTTGGCAGCGATGTTATAACAGATGCAAGCGGAAACATTTATACTATTGGTAGTTTTACAGGCACGGTAGATTTTGATCCAAATGCAACAACCGCAAACGTAACATCAGCGGGTAAACGAGACGTTTTTATTTTAAAGCTTAGCTCTGCCGGAAATTATGTTTGGGCAAAACAAATGGGTGGAACACAAGATGATTGGGGCAGCGCACTTGACCTTGACGCATCCGCTAACATTTATTCAACCGGAACATTTAGCGGTAGCTGCGATTTTAATCCTTCTGCTACAACAAATACAGCCACAGTGTATGGTGCACAAGATGCTTTTATTTGTAAATGGGATGTGAATGGAAATTACCAATGGGCTTTTTCGATGGGTGGTACGCAGGATGATTACGGTTACGACGTTGCCGTAAATGCTGCAGGAACAAGTGTGTTTACAACCGGTACATTTAAAGGTACAGGTGTTGATATATCACCGCAATGCAGCTGTGGTACAGTAAACTCATTAGGGCAAAGTGATATTTTTATAGTTAAACAGGCTGCCTCTACAGGAGGTTTTCAAAATAGCGCGGTGTTTGGCGGAACAAGTTATGATTCGCCCGGAGGTATTACTTTAGATGCTCTAGATAATGTGTATACTACCGGAAGCTTTGATGGTGCCTGCGATTTTGATCCGGGACCATTAACTATGAATCTTGGCGCTGTAGGCTCAAACGATGGTTTCATCAGTAAATTAAATTCAACACTTGCTTATGTTTTTGCAAAACAATTCAGTGGTTCAAGTTCAGAAAGCGGAAGCGACATTGCACTTGATCCTACAGGAAATATTTACGTAACAGGAAGTTTTAATGATATTGTAGACTTTGATCCGTCGGCTGCAAGCTACACTGTTTCTTGTGTTGGCGGTACAAACAGCGATGCTTACGTTTTAAAATTAGATCCAAACGGAAATTTTATTTATGTAAAAACATGGGGAAGCAGCAATATTGGAGATTACTCTTCTGACCTGGCTTTAGATGCATCTGACAATATTTACACAACAGGTTCTTATTGGACAACTTGTGATTTTGATCCGGGTGCAGGTGTATTTAATATTACTACCAACGGACAAACAGATGCCTTTTTACATAAATTAAGTTGCACTTTACCAACAACGGTTACAACCAACGCTGCAAATTATACCTTATGTGCTAATACAGCTACAACAATTCCTATTAGCATTACATCTAATGATCTTGGAACAGGTTATACATGGAGCGCTTTAGGTGCCAGTGGCATTGTATTTACCCCTTCTACCGGTACCACAACAAGCATGAGTTTTACGGCCACTTCAAGCTTTAGTGTAATAGTAACTGCAACCAACGCCTGCGGAACAACTACAACACAAGTAAGTAAGGTAACGGTTAACAGCTTGCCAACTTTATCTGCTACAGCATCGCCAACAGCAGTTTGCTCAGGCAGTTTGTTAACATTAAGCGGTACAGGTGCATTAACCTACACATGGACAAATGGTGTAACCAATAACGTAGCCTTTACTCCACCCTCTTCGCAAGTATATACGCTTAGCGGAACAAATTCAAATGGTTGTGTTGGCACAAAAACAATTAACGTAAGTATCTTAAGTAACCCAACGCTTACAGTTACAGGTAAAAACTTAATTTGTTTAAACAAAGCAAATGTGCTTACTGCAAGCGGTGCAAGCAGTTATTTATGGAACCCTTCATCACAAACATCTAATAGCATTATTGCACAACCCGCGGTAAATACTACATACACAGTAACCGGAACCGGCGCTAACGGTTGTACTAATTTTGCAACATTTGCTATTACACTGGTAGTGCCTCAAACCCCTGCTATTTGCATGGTAACGGTTGATAGTTTAAGTATCAACAATGAGATCTTCTGGGATAAAACTTCATATACAAATGTGGATAGCTTTATTGTACACCGCGAAGTTTCAACGAATATTTACAAACGTATTGGCGCTGTTAGTAAAAATGGTTTTAGTATGTATATTGATACGAATAGAATGATCGGACCAGCAAATGGTAACCCAAATTTAACTTCTTATAAATATAAATTGCAGATAAGAGATACCTGTGGTAATTATGGTTCGTTAAGTTTATATCATCAAACTATTTTTATCCAGGATCAGCAAAACGGTAATTTTAATTGGAACAGCTATGCTATTGAAGCAAGTGCTTCGCCTGTTAGCAATTATGTGCTCTCACGTCAAAATGTAATATCAGGTGTTACTACAACGGTAGGCGCAACAACAGCTAACCTGTTAAGCGATCCTCAATATTCTGTTTTAGCAACCAGCGGTAACGTTAAATGGTATGTTGATGCGCAAGGCTTTAATTGCAATCCAACATTTAAAACTATGGCTTTGGTACAAAAAACACGTACAAAAAGTAACAACTCAAACGATAAACAGTTTCCAAATACCAGTGGTATTCATGAAATGATGATCAACGCACAAAACATCAACATCTATCCAAACCCTACAAACGGCAATGTAACAATAGATGCTGTCATGCTTAATGGTTTAAATTATACTATTGAAGTAAAAAACATTCTTGGGCAAACATTAATTGCCAAAACCATAAAAAATGCTTCAGCTCAATCAGAAACAATTGACATGAGCTCGTTGGATAAAGGTGTTTATTTTGTAAATTTTATAAATAACAACAAAATAGTTGCAACTAAAAAAGTAATTGTAGAATAAACAAACTTAAAATATCACTTAACAATAAAAGCAGAATTTAGTTCTGCTTTTATTGTTAAAATAAGCGGCTGTAACTGCTTTTTTAAGGCAAAAAACAATGAATTTTGTTACTAAATATAGTTTAGATCTTAGAAATGATTTTGTACATTTAATGTTGATTAAAAATAACAGGAAAATAATCTTAAAATAAAAACATGAAAATAACATCTCCTAAAAACCTTATTAAAAAATCGGTATTTATTTTAACCTTTTTAATTGGTACAGCATTCATCAATTCGGGTAATATGTATTCGCAAGCCTGGCTTTGGGCCAAAGGATCTGGTGGTTTAAATAACGATGCCGGAAGGGCTGTTTGTACTGATCCTTCAGGAAATATTATTGTTGCCGGTGGCTTTTTTGCGCCTTCAATGCAAATTGGTACAGTTACAGTTAATAGTTTGGGTGGTGGTGATATCTATCTTGCAAAATTTGATCCGCAAGGAAATATGATCTGGATACAAACTATTGGTGGTACTGGCCTGGAAGTAGTTGGAAGTGTTTGTACCGGCACTAACGGTAATATTTTTATTTGTGGAAGTTATGATAGCCCTGTATTAACAATAGGTACAGGTACTCTTGGTCAGGCAAGTACTACTGGTAATATGGATATGTTTGTGGCACAATACAGCACCGGCGGTTCATGCTTATGGTCTTCTAAATACGGAGGAGCTTCATCCGAACAAGCTAAAGGCATTGCTTATTCAAGTGCATTAAACAATGTAATTGTTACAGGTTATTTTAATACTCCTACTTTTGCTTTTGGAACTTTTAATGTATCCAACTCTAGTACAGGCGGAGGAAATTACGATGCGTTCGTTGCCAGGTTCAACACTACGTTTGGAACAGCAACAGGCGCATTTGCTACAGGTGGTGTAAACTCAAATGATTATGGTCTTTCAGTTGTAACTGATGCTTCAAATATTTATATCGGAGGCACATTTTCTCCGGTTACAGGCAGCACAAGTACTATTGGATCTGCTGTAACAAGTCTTGGTTCGCAGGATGTTTTTATTGCTAAATATAATAATAGCCAGGTATTTCAATGGGTAAGAACTGGTGGCTCTGCTTCAACAAGCGCCGATTATTTTTTGAGCATGGATATTGATGCATCCAGCAATATTTATTTTTGTGGAAGTTATTTTAGCTTACCAATGACAATCGGTTCTGCGACCTTGCCAAATAGCGGACAAGGCGATGCATTTATTGCTAAATATAACAGCAGTGGTACTTTTCAATGGGCTAACAGCTTAGGAAGTCCTTTTGCTGAATGTGCAAATGGTGTTGCAGTAGATGGAAATAACAATATTTATTTAACTGGATATTTTTCAGGAACTGTTGTAACTGTGGGTACACATACATTAACGAACACAACAGCTGGTTCAACACAGGATATATTTGTGGTAAAATATAATCCAACCGGTACGGCACAATGGGCTACTTCTGCACCTTGTGTTGGTTATGAAAGCGGTTACGGCATAGCAGCCGATGCTATTGGAAATGTTTATGTTACGGGAGCTTACAATGTAAGCGGTGCTATGGCTTTTGGAACTACAACAATAAGCAGTAATGGTAATAACGATTCATTTCTTGCAAAAATTGGTTGTTTAACAGCTACCATTGGCGGACTTTCTAACGTGTGTACGGGAGCTACCGCAGTTTTAACTGCAGGTGGTGCAACCAGTTATACCTGGAGTACAGGGGCAACAACATCCACCATTGCAATTACACCAACAGCCAATGCAACTTATAGTGTTGTTGGTGTTACGGGTTCTTGCTCGGGTAACAGCAGTAATTTTAGTGTTACAGTTTTACCTGCCAGTGTTAATCCCGGCTCAAACCTAAACTTATTATGTAATCAATCTCAACAAATAAATGCTACAGCCAATCCTGCTGCAACAAGCGTAACATGGGCACCCGCAACAGGGTTAAGCAGCACATCAGTTCTTACACCTACAGTAACACCACCTTCTGCTTCTACTCAATACACTGTTACTGCAAGTTTAAATAACGGTTGTACTGCAAGCTCTACTTTATTGGTAACGCAATATGCACAAGTACCGGATATTTGTATGATCACGGTAGACAGCTTAAGTATTCACAACGAGATATACTGGGACAAGACCTTATATACAAACGTTGACAGTTTTGTAGTTTACCGTGAAGTTTCAACAAATATATACAAGCGCATTGGTGCTGTGGATTATAACAACTTCAGCATGTTTTTGGATACAGCTCAAACAATAGGACCAGCTAATGGTAACCCAAATTTAACGGCTTACAAATACAAATTACAGATAAGAGATAATTGCGGTAACTATAGCAACAAAAGTTTATACCATCAAACTATTTTTATCCAGGATCAACAAAATGGTAATTTTAACTGGAACCCATATGCAATCGAATCAAGTGCTACACCGGTATCCAATTATATTTTATCACGTCAAAGTGTTTTAACTGGTGTTACAACTACTATTGGTGCCACAACCGCTAATCTTTTAAGTGATCCGCAATACACTACTCTTGCAACTGCGGGTAACGTTAAATGGCACGTACACGCACAAGGCTTTAACTGTAACCCTACTGCTAAAGCTGCTTTAGTTCAAAAAACACGTACAAAAAGTAATAACTCTAACGATAAGCAATTTCCAAACACTAGTGGATTACACGAAACTATTATAAACAGTCAAAACATAAGTGTTTATCCAAATCCTGCAAATGGCAATATTAGCATTAATTCAACTGAATTAACCGGTATGAGTTATAGCATGGAAGTGAAGAATTTACTTGGACAAACACTGTTAATTAAAACAGTGAAAACAGGAAACACCTTAGAAACCCTTGATCTTGGCTCATTAAGCACCGGAGTATATTTTATAAACTTTACGCATAATAACAAAACATTGGCTATTAAAAAGGTGATCGTAGAATAAACAGTTATACATATTTATCATTAAAAAGCAGAAGTTAATTCTGCTTTTTTTATATTAGAGGTCTTGAAAAAAGGCCTTAAATACTTATCTCTTGTTATTTTATTTTGCAATACTCTTATTTCGCAAAATGAAAATTATTTTTCGAGAAATTACGTGCCAAAAGATTACAGTGCCGGTGCTAACAACTTTGGTGTTGTGCAGGATAAAAAAGGCCTTGTATATGTGGCTAATGATAATGGTATTTTAATTTATAACGGCTTGCATTGGATCTTATGCAGCAGAAACGATGAAGTAACCATTACAAGCATTTTTAGCAGTAAAACCGGCGAGATCTATTTTGGTTCAAAGGACGGAGATTTTGGAATGGTACAACAGGCGCAAAATGGTAAATTTATTTATTATTCTCTGGCAAATAATTTAAAAGAAGCCGAAAAACCACAAGAATCAATAAAGCATATTGTAAGTTTAAACGATGCTGTTTATTTTTTATCTGCTGATAAATTAATAGAATACAAGAACGGTTTGTTTAAAGCTTTTAATCCAACAAACGCGTTTCATATACGTGCTTTTGTTTGCGGCAACCATTTGTTTGTTTGTGATATTGACAATAGTTTTTTAGTGTTGGAGAATGGCGTTTTAAATCCGGTTTCAAACACAGAAGAACTTTCATCCAAAAAACCATTCTTTAATTATCCTATCTCTTCAACGGAGTTTGCTTTTGGCATACGTGTAGAAGGTATTTATAAGATGGACTACAATACCAAGGAGCCATCCAAATCTGTTTTTAAAAAATATCCAGCACCGTGCGATGAAGAGTTAAGCGATGTTGAAATAAATAACGGAACACTCTTAAAGAATGGAAATTTTATTGCCACCACAAATAAAAAAGGTGCTTTTGTTTTAAATAAAAATTTAGAAGTTGTTACACGATACAACACTAAAAATGGTTTGAACGATGAAAATGTAAAATCTGTTTTTGAAGATCTTAATGGCAACCTTTGGTTCTCGCTTTTTTATGGCATTAGTTATATTGAAGCCAATTCAGGATTAAATAAATACACACGCGATCAGGGTATTAATGGCCCCGTGCAATCGGCTACTTACTTTAACGGCGTGTTGTACATTGCTACCGATAAAGGTTTACAGTATTTTAATAAAGTACAAAATCACTTCGAAGAGTTGCTGGGCTTTAATAAACAAACATGGTACTTATTAAATTACAATAACAATTTATTTATCAGTACCGATAAAGGTATTTTTATTTACAATGGTAAAACAATAACCCAGGTATCTGAAAAGAATACACAATACCTGTTAAACGATCCCTATCAAAACAATGTTATTTATGCTGCAACCGAAGATGGAGTTGACGTTTACAATTTAAGCGGCAACGTTTTAATGTATGTGAAATCATACAACTTAAACAGTAAGGTAATTTGTTTAGCAGCAGATGAGAACAAGAACATTTATTTTGGAACAGAAAACACAGGTATCTACTTCTTAAATTACAGTCGCTCTTATTTATTAGATTCTATAAGAGTTAAAGACGGTTTACCGAGTGACGACAGAGAGAATTTTTTATTTACCATCAATAACAAATTATTTGTTGCCACTAATGATGGTATTTATTCATTGCTAAAAAAAGGTGAGAATAAATTTGTTTTTACGAACAATAATGAACTTTATAACTTAACCAAGAAGATCGAGATCTTCAGGGCATCAGAATTAGATGGCGATATTCTTTGCAATAAAAATTTCGAGAACAGGCAAAAAAATATTATTGAAAAAGGGCTTATTTATCTTGAAAAGAAAGATGAAAAATATCGTATTAACAACAAAGGTATTACCCATTTAAAAGACGTTAAGCCAAACAACATTACCTTTGATAAACAAAACAACATTGCCTTTATTGCCAGCGACGAAGGCTTGTTCATATTAAAAAAGCAGGAAGACACCGTAAAAAAACAGTTTAGTTTATTTTTAAGAAGTGTACTTTCTAAAGATGATACCATTACACTCAACCGACCCTCTACCTATCCTTTCAGCCAAAACAAACCGGAGTTGGCTTACTCTGATAATGATATTAAATTTTCGTTGGCTGTTAACTGTTATGAGAATTTAAATAACATTAGTGTTAGTTATTATTTAGAAGGAAAAGATAAAGACTTTGGTATTAATGAAAAGAAATTCGAGATCAATTACAGCAACTTATTTGAAGGCGATTATGTTTTTCATGTAAAAGCATATAATGAGCTAACAGATGAAGTTCTTGAATTAAATTTCCCGTTTAAGATCTTATCACCCTGGTATCGCTCTATTTGGGCATATATTGCCTATGCAATTATTTTTATTGCTTTGGTTTACATTATCGTTAAACTCAACATTAAACGCCTTAAAGAAAAAAATATAAAACTGGAAGGTATTATTACGCAACGTACAGCCACTATCGAAGAACAAAAAATATTGGTTGAATTAAAACATAAAGAAATAACCGATAGCATCAATTACGCCGAACGTATACAACGCTCCATGTTAGCAAGCAAAAAACTATTAAGCGAAAATTTAAATAAGCGTGCGGGTACTGATAATTATTTTATCTTTTTTAAACCCAAAGATATTGTTAGTGGTGATTTTTATTGGGCCAGTAAATTGCCGGACAACAGATTTTGCCTTGTAACCGCTGATAGTACGGGTCATGGCGTTCCCGGAGCTATTATGAGCATGCTTAACATGAACAGCTTAAAAGAAGCTGTTATTAAAAATTTAAGCGGGCCGGCAGATATTTTAAATTATACACGTAGGCAAATTATTGATACACTTGCTAACGACGGAAGTGAGACCGGTGGTAAAGACGGTATGGATTGCAGCTGTTTAGTGTTTGATTTTACAACAAATGTTTTAACCTGGACGGCTGCCAATAACCCGGTTTATATTGTAAGAAAAGAAGCAACAGAAACAACCTTACAAGAATTAAAACCGCAAAAAATGCCGGTTGGTAAACATGAAAGAGAGAATGAAAGCTTTATTCAGGAAACCGTACAATTGCAAAAAGGCGATATGATCTATGCTATTACTGATGGTTTCCCTGATCAGTTTGGCGGTGACAAAGGCAAAAAATTCATGAGCAAGAATTTAAAAGAACTGCTTCGTTTAAATTCACAATTACCTGTGCAGGAACAAAAAGATATTCTGCAAAAAACGTTTAAAGATTGGGTAGGCGATTTGGAGCAAATTGATGATGTAACGATAATCGGTATAAGAGTATAATTACTCTTTCTTCACATCAATCGTATCAATTTTATTTATTTGTAAAAAACTGATCGTGCTTCCAACAACACCTACTGATGGACCAAACATAATACCTACAATTGCTCCCGGAAAGAAAGGTAAAGCCATAAAAAAGCTATAAACAAAACCAATACCACAGGCAGTTCCCCTATTCTCTTTTATAAATTTAATGCTCTTTGAAACGCCATATTTATGGCGTTCGCTGTTGTAATCGAGCAAAGCAAAGCCAACATAATACCAGCCTAGGAATAATAAGAACGGAGTGGTAATAATAAATAAAGGTGGAAAGAACAATGAAAGGAAAAAGCAGGTAACAATAAAAAAGTATTCCAATAACATATTACGTAAGCTAATGGCAACGCCGCGTAAAATATCTTTTAATAATTGTTTAAAGCTGAATGGAAATGTTTTACCTGTTAATTTCTCTTCTGCTTTTTCTGAAAGCAAAGCAAATACAGGAGACAATATCATTAACAGAACATATTTTATAAGCGTACTTGTAGTAAACCATAACACCAGCTTAAATAATATTTTTACTAAAAACGAAAAAGTACCAATTAAGTAAGGTTTTGCAAACGACAACCAATGTCCGCTATCAGGAATGGCGCTAAACTCAACATAATTGCTTAAGTAATCAGAAAGTCCGTCGGCCAAAATAAATAAGCCATAAATACTCAGTATCCAAAGCGCTAACCAAAAGCCTAAAAATATAAACATATACGGCCATAATCCTTTTTCAAAGATCAAAGCAAAGGCTTTAAAACAATTGCCTATGGCTTTAAAAAAATCGCTGAAGAATTTCATTTTAGTTTTTTACAACCCCTGCAAGGGGTATTTATTTTATTTAGTTTTACCCCTGGCAGGGGTTGTATCATTTACATTTTTTCAGGTACAGTTATTCCTAATAAATTCATAGCCTTGGTAATAGTTTGCGCACATAATTTAGAAAGTTGCAACCTGAACTTTTTTACGCTTTCATTCTCTTCTTTAAGCATTGGATAATCGTGGTAAAAGCGATTATACAATTTAGTTACTTCGTAAATATAATTTGCAATTAAGGCCGGATTAAATGTCAAGCCTGCTTCTTCAATTACACCTTCAAAATCATAAATACTTTTTACAATTTCTTTTTCAAGAGCATTCATTTCAATTTTTTCATCACTTTTACTAAAGTCAAAATCAGCTTTACGTATTACCGATTTTATACGAGCGTGTGTCCATTGAATAAACGGACCTGTGTTACCATTAAAATCAATACTTTCTTTAGGATCGAACAGCATTTTCTTTTTAGGATCAACTTTTAGGATAAAATATTTTAAAGCGCCCAGACCAATTATTTTACTAAGCTCTTTCAATTCTTCCTCATTAAAATCATCTACTTTTCCTAATTCTTTAGTGGTTGCCGTTGCGGTGGCAAACATTTCGTCCAATAATTCATCGGCATCAACAACAGTACCTTCACGGCTTTTCATTTTACCTTCAGGCAATTCTACCATGCCATAACTTAAATGATAACACTCTTTAGCCCAGTCGTAACCAAGCTTTTCAAGGATCTTGAATAAAACTTTAAAATGGTAGTCCTGCTCGTTACCCACTGTATAAATTAATTGATTAAGCTGTGGAAATTCTTTAAAACGTTCGATTGCCGTACCAATATCCTGCGTAATGTAAACGCTGGTACCATCGCTACGCAAAACTATTTTTTCATCCAGGCCTTCTTTACTCAGATCAATCGCTACACTGCCATTTTCTTTTTTATAAAAAACGCCTTTTTTTAAACCTTCTTCAATAATTTCTTTACCTAATAAATACGTATTGCTTTCGTAATACATTTTATCAAAATCAACGCCCAACGTTTTGTAGCTTACCGCAAAACCTTCGTACACCCAATTGTTCATGGTCTTCCAAAGCTCCACAATTTCTTTATCTCCGGCTTCCCACTTACGAAGCATATCTTGAGCTTCAAGCATCATTAGCGATTTTTTTTCTGCTTCTTCCTTCGTCTTTCCAACAGCCATTAATTCTTCTATCTGCTTTTTATTCTCTTTATCAAAAGCAACATAATATTTTCCAACTAAATGATCACCTTTTAACCCACTGCTGGCAGGCGTTTCGCCATTTCCAAATTTTTGCCAGGCTAACATACTTTTACAAATATGTATACCACGATCGTTAATAATATTTGCTTTAATAACTTTATGTCCGTTTGCTTTTAAAACCTCTGCTACCGAAAAGCCTAACAAATTATTACGTACATGCCCTAAATGCAAGGGTTTGTTGGTGTTTGGTGAAGAATACTCCAGCATAATAGTTTTGCCTGAGCTGTTTTCTTTTTTATAGCCAATGGTTTTTGAATCTTTAACAGCGTTAAAATAACCTAACCAAAAAGCATTAGTTAAAGAGATATTTAAAAACCCTTTTACAACATTATAGGCGGAAACATTTGTGTTGTTCTTCACTAAAAATTCGCCAATCTCCTGCCCTGCCTGTTCGGGTGATTTTTTTGCTTCTTTAATAAATGGAAAAGTAACCAAAGTAAAATCGCCTTCAAATTCTTTTCTTGTTTTTTGAAAAGCAATGGTAGTGTTGTTTATATTATAAAGTTGTGTTAGTGCCTGTTTAACGGTTTCTAATAAAATAGTTTGTGCATTTATCATGTTTTAAAATTACGTATAAAATAAAAAAGCCAAACAAATTTGTTTGGCTCTTAAAATTAATTTATTTAAAAATTACATCTTATCAACCTCAACAATGGGGTTGTTATTGATTCGGACAGTATTTAAGCCTGCTTTTTTGAATTCTGTTGCAAACCATGCTTTGTTTTTAGCCGATTTTAAAGTTATTGTAATGGCTTGATAATCGCCGTTTAATTTACCTTCGGTAACGCTTTCAACGCCATTTGCTTTCTTTAAAGAATTAATAATATTAGCCAATTCTTCTTTTGAACCCGGTTTATATACCTCAAAAGAAAGAAAGGTAGCTTGCGCGAAGAAATTATCGGCATTTGAAGCTGCAGCATGTTTGATACAAACGGTTTTTACAGGAATATCTGAAAAATTAACCAACACTGCTGTATTATTAGCAACTGCAGTTGTGTTAAGCGTTGTCATTCCCAGTAAAAATGAAACAGATAAAGTCTTTAAAATTTTCATATTATGTAGTTTTAATGATTGCAAGATTTATATCCAAAGTTATCCAAAAATAATGCCAAAAACAATTATTTACGCTTCTTAACAAAGAAATCCTTCATTATTTTTTCGCAATCTTCAGCCAAAACCCCTTTTAACACGGTTGTTTTTGGGTGAAGCAGGCTTTTATCTAAAACAGAAAAGCCTTTTTTAGTTTCGGCGGCACCATAAACAATTTTACTGATATGGCTCCAGGCCAAAGCCCCTGCACACATTACACAAGGTTCAATAGTTACATAAAGCGTGCAATCTGTTAAATATTTACCGCCAATAAAGTTAGCCGCAGCAGTAATGGCCTGCATTTCAGCATGGGCTGTAACATCGTTCAAGGTTTCAGTTAAATTATGAGCCCGGGCTATTATTTTATTATCAGCTACAATTACAGCGCCAATAGGTATCTCATCTTTATCAAAAGCCTTTTGGGCTTCTTTTAAAGCTTCGCGCATAAAGCCTTCGTCGCTATATAAAGGTGCTATTGACAATTGCAGGTAAATGTAGCAGGTATACTAATATCATCTACTTTTGAGATGGTATCGCAATCATTTATGATCAGTTTGTAGTTATACTGCCCTTCGTATTCTTTTTTTGGTTGAATATAATATTCACCGCAAGGTTTTTTATGGATATCACTCACATCGTAATTCACTTCAAAATGCCTCAATTCTATTTTAAGAAGCATTTCGTTCTTCATGATACATTTTAATTTACAGGCGGCTTTTTCCGATAATTTAAAATCCTGAAAAACGAGCTCCTGCATTTTTTGCTCGTTTGGCGTTACGCAACTGCGGGTGCCAAACATGGCAAATACAATTAATAAACCCAATCCAAATCCAAACCCGTAAAACTTAAGTCGCTGTAAAAATTTCATGCGCTAAAATTACTATCTTTTTATTATATAAAAAAAGCCCCCGCATTTACGGAGGCTTTTCTTTTTGTTTATTAATAGTATTATATAATTGGAGGAGGGACATTATTAAATAATGCTGTCAATTCAGGTTGTGCTTCTGCAGCAGCCCAATTTGCCATACCTGCTTTCCAAACCATACTTGTTTTAACAAGCTGACCATTACCGATCATTACTTTTAATTGTTCCAAATTGAAAGGCCCTGCCTGCGCGCCATTTACAACCACATGAAACTGGGTAAGCGGTGGAGGCACCGTATTATTGCCCTGATTGTTGTTTTGATTGTTCATGTTATTGTTGTTGAACATGTTGGTCATCATATTACCCATGCCCATACCAACACCCATACCTACTCCTGCGCCACCTAAGCCTTGATTTTTAGCAGCATCGCCAATAGCATTGGCAGTATTGAATTGCGCTAACTTATTCATATCAATAGCATTTAAACGTGAGTAATTGAAAATTTCTTTTTTCAATTCTTCTGGCATTGAAACATTCTCAACCAAAAATTTAGTAATGGTTAAACCGTATTCAGCAAAATCTGTATTTAATTTATCATGGCCAAGCTTTGAAAGCTCATCCATATTAGCAGCAAATTTTTCAACCGGTATATTTCCTTCGCCAACAGCATCGGTAAACTTTGTTACGATCATACTGCGTAATTGCTCGGTTACTTCTTCGGTTGTAAAATTTTCATCTGTACCTGCAATTTCTTTTATGAATTTTGCACCATCAGTTACTCTGAAGGCGAATGAACCAAAGCTTCTTAATTCAATAAAACCAAAACGCGGATCGCTTAACGTAATAGGATTTTTAGTGCCCCATTTTTGATCAATGAATTGGCGTGTACTAATAAAAAAGATATCTGCTTTAAACGGGCTGTTAAATCCATATTTCCAACCTTTTAATGTTGCAAGCAAAGGCGTATTCTCTGTACTTAATGTATACATGCCGGGTTGAAACACATCGGCAATTTTACCTTCGTTCATAAACACCGCTATCTGGCTTTCACGTACAGTAAGCTTAGCGCCCATTTTTATTTCGTTTTGGAAACGTGGAAATTTCCATACGATCGTATCATTTGTATTATCAACCCAATCGATAATATCAATGAATTCATTTTTCAGTTTATCAAATAATCCCATGACTTTTTAATTTTAGAATATAAAAATAACAATTTTAGGATTATATCCCAGCTAAAACTGTCTTAATTTTTTGTAAAGCCGAAATTAACTCCTTATCTTTTATTGTTAAAGGTGGGGCAATACGCATGGCTGTAGAACAGAATAAGAACCAATCGGTTATAACACCGGCTTCAATACAACTTTTAATAATGCGCATATTTAATTCTTCGCTACCATAATCTACAGCACCTAAAGCGCCAAATACACGTAATTCTTTTATTAATTTATGTTGAAGGTTCTCTTTAATTATTTTCTCAATTTCTTTGGCACGTGCAGAAAGCTTTTCTTCGATAATAACCTCTAAGGTTGCTTTTGCGGCAGCTACACAAACAGCATTTCCACCAAAAGTATTAATATGCCCAAGCACAGGATCGTTGGTTAAACAGCCCATTAGTTTAGTTGAAGAAACAAAAGCGCCAATAGGCAAACCACCTCCCATGCCTTTGGCTATCAATAAAACGTCTGGTATAACCTCAACTTGCTCAAAAGCAAATAAAGTACCGGTGCGGCCAAAACCTGATTGGATCTCATCAAAAATCAATAATGCACAATGAGTATCACATTTTTTGCGCAGTGCTTTTAAAAAATCTTTGTCTGCTTTTCTCACGCCTGCTTCACCTTGTATTGGTTCAATAATAACCGCAGCTGTTTTTGACGTAATTTGTTCGAGCTCTTTTAAATTATTGTATTCTAGAATTTTAATATCCGGTAATAACGGACGAAAACTATTCTTAAAGAATTCATCGCCCATTACACTTAGCGCACCATGAGTGCTACCATGATAGGCGTTTTTAAAACAAATTATTTCGGTTCTACCGGTTACACGCTTTGCCAGTTTTAATGTGCCCTCTGTAGCCTCACTGCCACTGGTTGTAAAATAAACCGAGTTTAATTGAGGGGGTAAAAGATCGGTTAATTGTTTGGCGTATTGTACCTGCGGACTTTGATTAAACTCACCGTACACCATTAAGTGCATGAATTTTTGCGACTGCTCGTTAATGGCTTTTATAACTTTTGGATGGCAGTGGCCAACATTGCTTACAGAGATTCCTGAGATAAGATCAATGTATTCTTTTCCGTTTGCATCAATTAATTTAACGCCTTTTGCTTCTTTAATATTTACATCAACGCCCAGCAAAGGCAGGTCTGATGTCTGCGCTACATGCCTTAAAAATAATTCGCGTTGATTCATTACAGTCGTTAGAAATAAGAAATTAGTCGTTAGTCTTCTTCACTAAATTAATAAATAATTCTCTTCCTGCTCTTGGCTTTAAAGAATTGTAAGCGGTTTCGTAAACTTTTATTTTAAAAAGATCTTTAAAGTATTCAATGTATTCTTCCTTGTTTCCGTTAAACGGAGGTTTATCATCGTTTAATGTCATGTCGTTAAATAAAAGTCCTACCAGTTTACCATTTGTATTCAAAAGTTCATTCATCTTTTTAAAATAGTGTTTGCGAAGAGAAGGATCAATGGCGCAGAAAAAAGTTTGCTCAATAATAAGATCGAATTTTTTGTTTTCCATCTTAAAAAAATCTTCCTGCAATAAATTTTCTTTTTTAATTTTCGCGCAACGTTCTGCTAAATTTTGTAAAGGAATTGCTGCGTAATCGCAAACAAAAACATTTATAAAACCTGCGTTTACAAGATATTCTGCCTCATAAGCATTACCGGCACCGGGAATTAAAATAGAAATTTCTTTATTACTGAGCTGATCAAAATACGCTTTAAGTGGTGGAGAAACCTGGCCCATATCCCACGGATTGTCATTATCCATATAACGGTCATCCCAGTATTTGGCATTTAAGCTTTGCTTCATTCTTCGTGCTCTTCCAGCATTTTTAACCTAACAGTATCAACACTTTGTCGGGTGCGTTTTAAAATAGTTAGCTCATAACCATCTTTTTTACGCTTATCATTTACTGCGGGAATTCTTCCAAAAATATAATTAATATAGCCTGAAACCGTTTCGTAATGGGCGTTTTCGGGTAAAGCAATTGGCAATGCTTCATTAACATCGGCAATAGTTGCCTGCGCATTTACTATAAATTCAGTATCGCTTTTTTTCTCAACATTTGGTTTTTCCTCATCGTGTTCATCCTGTATCTCACCAACCAATTCTTCAATAATATCTTCCATGGTAATTAAACCTGCTGTAGACCCAAACTCGTTGGTAACAATGGCCATTTGAATGTGATGTTTTTGAAAATCGCGCAACAGTTCATTGATCTTCATACTTTCAGGTATAAAATGCACCGGACGCATAATATCTTTTAAGGTTCTGAAACGGTTCTCTATCAAAGCTTTTAAAAGATCTTTACTGTGAACAATGCCAATTACATTATCAATATCTCCCAAATAGATCGGGATCCGCGAAAAACCTTCTTCAATAACACGTTTGGTAATTTCACTTCTGCCTAACTCCACATCCAGCGCCACTACTCTGTTTTGAGGCACCATAATTTGTTTTACAATACGGTCATCAAAATCAAAAACGTTTTGAATGAGTTCATTTTCACTTGGCTTAATGGCGCCGCCCTCTTCACTCTCGGTTAATATTAAACGTAATTCTTCTTCGGTATGCACCTCGTCTTCGCCAACTTTTTTAACACCAATAATACGAAGCACTACGCTGGATGTTTTGTTTAACAACCAAATGAAGGGCGAGAAAATAAAATAAAAGATACGTAAAGGCCATGCAAATAGTAAAATGGTATCCATACTATATTTGATACCTATCATTTTTGGAATTTGCTCACCCAAAGTAACGTGAAAAAAAGTAAGCAATGTTAAAGCAATTGGTAATGAAATACTATGCACTGTTACCGGATTTGTAACTATACCTGTATCTGCAAATATTTTTTGTACAATATGTGAAATAACCTCTTCACCAACGGCACCCAATGCTAATGAGGCGAGGGTAATGCCTAATTGTGTAGCTGAAAGATAAGCATCGAGTTTTTCTAAAAGGTTTTTTGCAAGCTTGGCGCGCGAACTGCCTTTTTGTGCTTTAACATCTAATTGTGAAGCACGTACTTTTACCAAAGCAAACTCAGCAGCAACAAAAAAACCGTTTAATAAAATAAGTAAAAAGGTAATAAAAAGATCGAATGCCATATTAATTATAATACAAATATACTCATTAACACCTAAATGATCATTTAGATACGTTAAGTCGTTTGAGCTGCTCTTCTTTTAAATAAATAATTTGTTTTAAAAGATCAATTTCTCCCTGAAGCGAACCGGCATCTTTATTAGCATCTTCTTCAGTTAAAAGTTTGTTTATGTAGTAAGGTTTTTCTTTATAGTCGATCTTAAAATTCTCTGATCTGAAAAAACTGTATAAAGGTACCCTAAGTGCTTTTGATATCAGCTCCAGGTTTCTTAATTCTAAGGTCTTGTTGTTTAATGCATCGGTTAATTCTCCCTCACTCATGCCAAGATATTCGGCCAACTGGTTAAAAGTATAATCTTCTTTTTTTAGTATCTCTATTAATTGCGATTTTACGTCCATACATTGTGATTGTACTTGTAAAGATAGTGAAAATTTACAGTCGCACTTTAGACTAATATTTCATTTTGTTTAAAATGTTTAAAATATTTAGACAAAATGGCGCTTTATTCCGTAAAAATGGATTGTAATTAGGGATTTTATTTTATATTTTTGCAACTCTTTAAAATTAATTGTTTTTACATATGAAGATTTTAGTAGCAATAAGCAATGTACCTGATACAACATCAAAAATTCAGTTTACAGACGGCGATACAAAATTTAACAGTGCAGGAATTACTTTTGTGATCAATCCTTACGATGAATGGTATGCTTTAGTAAGAGCTTTAGAATTAAAAGAAGCCAATCTTGCAGAAAAAGTTACACTTATACATGTTGGTTTAGCAGATAGCGAAGCTACTATCCGTAAAGGTTTAGCGCTTGGTGCAGATGATGCAGTAAGAATTGACGGCGAAGGCCCTGATGCGTTTTTTGTTGCTGAACAAATTGCTAATTACGCGAAAGCAAACGGTTACGATCTTATTTTAGTTGGTAAAGAAACTATTAATTATAACGGCGCTTCGGTTGGCGGCATGATAGCAGGTGTATTAGATCTGCCTTTTGTATCGTTAGCTACTAAGTTGGAATTAGCAGGAAATAAAGCAACTATTGAACAGGATGTAGATGGCGGCACACAGGTTGTAGAATGCGAATTACCATTGGTAATTAGTTGTGCAAAAGGTATGGCTGAGCAACGCATACCAAATATGCGTGGTATTATGGCTGCAAGAACAAAACCTTTAACGGTGGTAGCTGCAGGCGCTTCAACAGCTTTAACATCTATTAAATCTTACACTTTAAATCCGGGTCGTACTACTGTTAAAATGATCAGCGAAGATAACCTGGATGAATTGGTACAGTTATTACATACAGAAGCTAAAGTAATTTAATTAAGAATTTTACAAACTAAAACTTATATAAAATGTCAGTACTGGTTTATACAGAAATTAATAAAGGCCGCGTAAAAAAAGCATCGTTAGAGTGCGTTAATTACGCAGCAAAAGTGGCAGAACTTACAGGCTCAACTGTTACAGCAATTGTAAACAATGCATCGGCCGAGCAGTTAGAAGAGATTGGAAAAGCAGGTGCAACAAAGATCTTATCGGTTAAAAACGATAAAATAAATGCAGATGCCATGTTCATTAGCGCTGCTGTTGAACAAGCTGCCAAAGCAGAAAATGCCAAAATAATTATTTTTGCTTTTGATATTGTTGGAAAAGCAGTAGCACCAAGATTAGCCGCTAAATTAAAAGCAGGTTTAGTTGCAGGCGCTGTTGATTATCCATCGGTTGCTGGCGGAAGTTTTGAGGTTAAGAAAAATGTATTTTCAGGAAAAGCTTCAGCCGTTTACAGTATTACAAGCGATATGAAAGTTATTTCTTTATTGCCAAACAGCTTTCCTGTTAAATTAGGAGATAACAAGGCTACAGTGGCAGATTTTAATGCAGATCTTTCTGCAATTGCCTCTAAAATTGTTATAAAAGAAACCAAATCAAACGATGTTGGCGGTGCTATTCCATTACCGGAAGCTGAATTAGTAGTAAGTGCTGGTCGTGGCTTAAAAGGACCTGAAAACTGGAAAATAGTTGAAGACCTTGCCAATGCTTTAGGTGCTACTACAGCCTGTTCTCGTCCGGTTGCTGATATGCATTGGAGACCACATCACGAGCATGTTGGCCAAACCGGTGTTGCCATTCGCCCTAATTTATATATTGCCATTGGTATTTCGGGAGCTATTCAGCATTTAGCGGGTGTTAACGGAAGCAAAACTATTGTGGTGATCAATAACGACAAAGAGGCTCCTTTCTTTAAATCGGCTGATTATGGTGTAATTGGCGATGCTTTTAGCATTATTCCTAAATTAACTGAGGCCGTTAAAAAATTTAAGGCAAATCAGAATTAAATAAAATTTTATTCTTAAATTAGAATCAACAAGTTCTTGATGAAGAAAGTCCGTTTAGAAATAGTGGGATTGTCGTACAGCCAAACACAAAGTGGTGCCTATGCACTGGTGTTGGGCGAAACAACAGGTAGCCGCAGATTACCCATAATTATTGGGGGTTTTGAAGCCCAGGCAATAGCTATTGAACTTGAAAAAATGAGCCCAAGCAGGCCATTGACCCATGATCTTTTTAAGACCTTTTCTCAAACCTTTGATATTACCGTTAGTGAAGTGCTGATCTATAACCTTGTAGAAGGTATTTTTTATGCTAAACTACTCTGTAATGACGGCACTAAAGAAGTTGAAATTGATGCCCGCACAAGTGATGCTATTGCAATTGCAGTAAGGTTCAAATGTCCTATTTCAACTTATGAATTTATATTAAAAAGCGCAGGTATTGTATTGGATGATGAACCTACAACCACGTCTGAGGAGAGTGAACAAGTGGCAGAGCTATCAGAAACTCCTGTTTCTACAGGTATGGATGATTATAAAGGCAAAAGTACCGAGGAGTTAAAGAACCTTTTACAAACAGCTTTAGATGAAGAGCAATATGAATTGGCTTCAAAGATCCGGGATGAATTAAATCAACGAAAAAAATCTTAGTAAAAATCCTATTAAAAACAAAAAAGCCCCGCAAATGCAGGGCTTTTTTTATAATATATCTTAAAGATTAGTGAGGCTTTGTTGTTGGGCCGGTTGGGCTTGTAGTAGACTCATTTTTTTCTTCTTTAACAGCCGTTTTTTTAGTATCGTTTGTTCCGGCAGTACCTTTTTGGTTAATAGCCATTCTTGTTCCTGATTTTTTTGGCTCTTCTTTTTTAGTTGGTTGAGTTGTACTTTCTTCAACTACAGAAGTTGTGCCATCTGCATTAACTACTTCTTTTTTAGTAGATTTATTTTTTACCGGTTCTTGTGCTTTAGTTACAACTGTAAATAATGCAACGAACGAAAGAGTTAATAATATTTTTTTCATGGTTTTTAAATTTTAATTAAAGGTAAATCAATTTTTAAATAAATAAAACAATAATAACATTTTTTTTGAATAACTGAGCCAAAGCCCTATAATTGTGAGTCAAGGCCTTTTAATTCCTCAACTTTCTCAACATAACCCAATTTTTCGTAAGAAAAAATAAGGTTATTTATGCAGCGTTTAATAATATCAATATTACTGCATGGCAAATAATATTTTGGCTCAAGGTCAAGATTAAGCTGTTTTAAGAACTGATCAATATCTTTTTGATTGAATAATAAACCTTTACTGAAAGGATTGATGTAAAACAGAATATTGTTTGAAAGTGTTTTATTGTTAACGTCCATTAAATTGGCATCATCGTTCAAATAAGCCAATACAAAGTGCTGAGGCAGGTTAATACCATACACCGGTATTTTTAATTCGTTGCAAATTAAAAGGTAAACAACGCTTAACATAAGCGGGTTACCTTTTTTACTTTCTAAAACATTATTTAAGAACGAATTTTGTGGTGCATGATAATTGGTAATGTTTCCGCTAAACTGGTGCACCTCAAATAAAATATGATTAATGATCTTTACTTTTTCTAGTGCAGTAAGGTCCTCATGCAATTCTAACCAAACATCCTGCTTAATAGTAGCAAGTTGTTTTCTTATTTTATTTTCATCTAAATCAGGATACTGGTAACGGGCCAGTATTAAAATTCCTTTTAAAAGATCATCCTGGTCGTTCTTAGCCCAAGCTTTAAGTGCTTTTTGAAGCGTTTCGAATTGAATGGTATGAATGATATTTTCAATTCTTTTTTGCATGATGGCATCAAAGCTATTTTCCCAGGCTGTTTCTAAATGAGGAATGGCTGGCGGCCCAAGCACAACAAAGCGATCTTTTACCTGATCATAAATTACTTCATCCGGATCATCCAATAAGGTAATTAAGGCAATTACTTCCTTTAAGCTCATTTCCGTTTGTCGTTTTGCTGCTGCCATTGTACATCTCAAAAATAGCGCTATAATCAGGGGCTTTTTGTTTTATTAACGGTAATTTTTAACAATAGCTGTGTTTATTGAATTCAACAATCGGGTATTAATAAAAAAGGCCCCGAAACCGGGGCCTTTTTAAAAAACACGTTAAAAATATTATTTACTTAAAATTAATCGCTTAACGATCTTCTCTTCACCATTGTTAATGGTTACAAAGTAAATACCATTTGAGTAGTTTGATAGATCCATATTAAACACATTGCTTGTAACACCTGAATGCTTAGTGTTTGAAATAACCTGGCCTAATGAGTTATGAACAACTATTTCTAAATTTTGAGAGTTTGGTAGCGTTGCAATAATGTTTACCATACCGCTTGATGGGTTTGGATGTAAGCTAACGTTAGCATCTAATACAGAGTTTTTGTTAATACCTGTTACAGCACATTGCATTTCAGGTAAAATAGCCATACTTGCATCGTAACCACCCCATGCTACAGAAATACTGTGCCATGTGTTATCACTCCATAACTCCCAGTTAGAACCTGCTGCAACACTTGCATCATCCATAATAACTGCGGTATCACCTGCAGCTGTTGGCACAGTAATAGAAGCAAAGAAACCATTAGTTGCTGGTGCATTTACCGGCGAAGCTAATATATATCTGTATGGTCTTAAAATAGGGTTAGTGTAAACAATTGGTTGCGAACCAACGTAAGTAACCTGGTTAGTAGCTGTAACAGCGGTAATGTTTGCCATTGTAGCATTTACTTGCCCGAACGGAGAAGCTGTACCAGTTGGACCGCTAGCCATTGTTCCGTTATACAATTTTAAATTAACTGCAGCTGAAGCTGAACCAGTTGTTCCTTTAGTTCCTTCTTTGTAGAAAATAACTAACACACTCTTAATTTGAGGAGATGTCATAGTGTTATATAAGCTAACAGGGAAGAATTCTGCTTTTTCTTTATCATCATAACAGTTAGAACCCATGATGTATCCTGCTTTAGGACTGCAACCGGGAGTTGAAGTATCTGAACCTGCTGCACCAACTAAAAGAGTACCGGTTGGAGAAACGTTGGTAATTGTATCTGCACATAATGCCGCGCAGTTTGCAATTGTAATATTCTGACCTTTTGAGCTAGATCCAAGCGAATTAGTTGCAACTACCGAAATACTATAAGTACCAGGGGTTGTAAAGTTAATTGTTGGAGAAGCTGATGTGTTATTTGGGCTAAATGATACACCTGTTGCAGGATTTGAACTCCATACATAAGTTGGAGCTGGTGTTCCGTTAGTTGTATTATTAACAGTTACACCTGTACCAACACAACCCGTGCCAGCCATTGTAAAGTTTGCAGTTGGTGTAGCAGCAGCAATTGTACATAATGTGGCAGCACTTGCGCTTAATTGGCTACGGTAAGTACCTTGGCTCATTGCAGTTTGAATACGTGTATTTTGATCGTTAGTGAACATGTACATACAAGCATCATCAGTATAATCCATAAAGTTCATTGCCATATCACCTGAGTTACTGCAAGAAATGTTAGTTGCAAAATTAGGGCAACCATAATTCTCATCAGCCTGGTTAGGTGTATCATTACAATAATCAGTACCTGTACATGCAGTACCATCATCACCCCAAATGTGGCGTAAACCTACCCAGTGACCAATTTCGTGAGTTGCGGTTCTACCTTTATTGTATGGAGCAGCATAAGTTCCACCCGGGAAAATTGAATTTGAACCAAATGATGCAGCGTAGCACCATAAGCCATCAGTAGTTGCAGTTCCTAAGCTTGATAAACCTGTTAAGGTTGTACCTGCAGGAAAAGTTGCATATCCTAATAAACCTGTATTTGAATTCTCATCAGTAACCCAAATATTCATATATTTTGTAGGATCCCAGATACTACCCGGTTTAATTGTACCATTTACATAAGCCTGAAAAGTAGCAGGTGTGTTGTAAGCAGCGCCAGCCGGATTGTTCCAACCTTTTGAAACATAATTGATCCTTTCAATACCCGGCTCAACCAAAGTTACACCGTTAGGGTCTTTTTGCGCCATGCAAAACGAAACACCTGTATTAGAAATTAATGAGGTAAAAACCGAAGGACAGTTACCAACATTTAAACCTGTACCACTAAAATCCTGATTTAATACAGTTATTTGTGAATTGATCTGTCCTTGTGCCAGGTTTGGAAACGTACCCACAGCTTGTCCACCATGAATAACGTGCACAATTACCGGAATTGTATAGTTAAGGGCTTGTGTTTTACCGCTGGCTTGTGCAGCTTTAAATTTTTCAACTTCTTTGCTAAACCATGCTTCCCACTCAGCAGTTGGCTGTTCGGTACCACAAGTTCTTTTGGTAATGGTATTTACTTTAGTTTGTTCCTGCAAAACAGCGTTACTTTTTAACGCTATTTTGCCCGTTTGCGCATTTGTGCCATATGCAAGGCTAAACGCAGCAGCAATTAAGGGTAATTTTAATTTCATATTTTGTGTGTTTTTGCTAATTATTTAGCTAACATAAAGATTTAGAAGTTTAGATACAACTTTTTGAGGTGAAGTTTCCCCTATTTGCGATCAATTTTAACAATTTAGATGCGGATGCCTATTACCAATAGGTCATCTAATTGTTCATTCTTACCTTTCCAGGTATTAAAAAATTCATCCAACTTATTTTTTTGATCGGCAGAGTTTAATGCCTGCAAAGAAATTAAAAGCTCTTTAAATCTCTTAGTGGTCATCTTTTTATTTTTTTCACTTCCAAACTGATCGGCATAACCATCTGTTGAAATAAAAACAGAGTCGCCTTTATTTAATATAATCTCATGTTCTTCAAATTCCTGGTCATCACTTGTAAATCCACCAATTGCCTGCTTGGTAGCTTTTATTTCTTCAATTTGTGTATCTCCGTTTTTAAGCACCAGTAACGGACGATTAGCTCCGGCATAAATTACTTTTGCTTTTCCACCACCCTGCTCTTCAATTCTAATAAGCGCCGCGTCCATTCCATCACGGTTACCATTGCCACTATTTTGATTAAGAGAGCGTTTTACGCCTTTATTTAATTCACTCAAAATTTGTTTTGGGCTGTTGGTTGAAACAATAGCCTTGTCTAAATTCTCTTTTCCTATCAAACTCATAAATGCCCCCGGAACGCCATGGCCAGTGCAATCAACACAAGCTAATAAAAAACCTTTAGTTGTTTCAGCAGCCCAATAAAAATCTCCACTTACAATATCTTTTGGTTTGTATAAAATAAAATACTCTTTTAAATTTTTATTAAGCATAGTTTCAGATGCCAATAAACTTTGCTGGATCAGGCGCGCGTAATTTATACTATCAGTGATCTCTTTATTTTTTTCTTCTATCAAATGATTTTTAAATGCCAGTTGAATAGCATTCTTTTTATTCAGCCTAAAACTTCTATAAATAAAAAACACAGCAATAAGCGCCATTAATAATGCAATTACCGAAGCGATTATTAAAATTCGTTGCTTTGAATTTTGTGCTGTTTTTGATATTATCTGTTCTTCCTGGAGTTTAAGATCAGCATCTTTTCTGTCGCTATCGTATTTTGTTTCCAACTCCATAATATCTTTTTTTATTTTTTCAGTTTTCACCGAATCAGAAGCCTGCTTGTAGGCATCCCAGGCAAATGAGCATTCTTTCCATCTTTGCATGCCTGCATACGAGTTTTTTATACCCAATAAACCATTACAATAAAATTCTGCCTGTTTAACATCATAAGCCAGATCTGTTCCTTCGTTCAAATAAACCAGGGCCTTTTCAAAATCTTTTTTCAGATTCAATAAATTACCAATGTTTATTTTCGAACCTGCAATACCTCTCTTATCTTTTACCTGAATGCGTAACTCAAGCGATTTAATTAGAAAATCTGTAGCCTTATCATAATCTTTAAGCCCTTTATAAACCAAACCAATATTATTATACGTATTAGCCAGGTTTTTTTTACTTGGCCTTTTTAGCCTAATATCTAATGATTTTAAATGATAGAACAGAGATGAATCGTAATTTTTTTTATTGGTATAAGCAGTGCCTAATGCCGAGTAATTTTCAGAAAGATCATCGCTATCATGTATAGCAATAGCTAAAGGAATTGAATAATGGTATTGTTTAATTGCAAGATCGTTGCTTTTATCATCCAGGTATATGGCTCCTATTCTGTTATGCGTAATAATGCGGCCATACATGTAATTGATGCGTTCAGATTCTTTTAATGCCGCAAAGTGTTTTTCAAGTGCCTTGCTGTATTCTTTTCTTGCATGGTGCCACCTGCCTTGCTGAACCAATGCAAACGCATACATATTTTTATTTGATGAGCTTTTGCCCGTTTCGAGCATTAAAGTGTATAATGAGTCTGCTTGCTTTTGAGACAACTCAAATTCAGATATAGTGTATTTATAATACAGGCTTATTTTTACACTGTCGTTTTTCGCAGTTTTAATTTTTGAAGCCAGTGTATCAATATAATTCTGGCTAAAAAAATAATTAGCAAAAAAAGCAAATACTATTACAATGATTTTTTTAATGACCCTACTTTTTGTTTTAGAAAAATACGGATTAATTAATCAATAATCATCTAAATTCTCTTAAAATATAATTTCTATCATTAACGTTTAACGATAAAGCATTATCATTCTTAAGAATTAGTAAAGAAAAAAGGCAGAATAACTTCTGCCTTTTTTGCTCATTAATCTGCCTGTAAGAAAGGATATTTGTAATCCGTTGGTGGTGTAAATGTTTCTTTAATAGTACGTGGAGAAACCCAACGCAATAAATTGATCTTTGCACCTGCCTTATCATTTGTTCCGCTACCGCGGGCGCCTCCAAAAGGCTGCTGACCAACAACCGCACCCGTACATTTATCATTAATATAAAAGTTACCCGCTGCATTGCTTAATTTTTTTGTTGCCAATTCAATAGCATAACGATCTTGCGAAAGTATTGCGCCTGTTAAAGCGTAAATAGATGTACTGTCAACTATCTCTAAGGTTTCTTCAAATTTATTTTCGTCGTAAACATAAAGTGTTAATACAGGGCCAAACAACTCTTCGCACATTGTTACATATTTAGGATCTTTTGTAACAATAATTGTTGGCTCAATAAAATAACCTTTGCTCTTATCGTAATTTCCACCGGCAATTATTTCAACGCTGCTGTCTTTTTTGGCAGCATCAATATATTTAGCCAGCTTATCAAAACTCTTTTCATCAATAACCGCGTTTATGAAATTAGTAAAATCTTCGGTTGGGCCCATTTTCATAGACTTAAGATCTGATACCAAATAGGATTTTACCTCATTCCATAAATTAGAAGGAATGTAAGCACGTGAGGCAGCAGAACATTTTTGACCCTGATACTCAAAAGCACCACGCGAAATAGCCACTGAAAGAACTTTAGCATCGGCCGATTTGTGTGCCATGATAAAATCTTTACCGCCTGTTTCACCAACAATGCGTGGATACGAACGATACTTGTGAATATTGTTACCAATAGTTTGCCAGATGTTTTGAAAAACTTCTGTGCTTCCAGTAAAGTGAATACCTGCAAAATCTTTATGGTTAAAAACAACATCAGCAGCATCAGGACCACTTGGGTAAATTAAATTAATTACGCCATCCGGCACGCCTGCTGCTTTAAACACTTCCATTAATACATTAGCGCTATAAACCTGTGTATTGCTTGGTTTCCAAACAACCACATTGCCCATCATAGCACAGCTTGTAGGTAAATTTCCTGCAATTGCTGTAAAATTAAATGGTGTTAATGCATAAATAAATCCTTCTAATGGTCTCCACTCTAATCTGTTCCATACACCAGGACCTGAAATAGGTTGATCGGCATAGATCTCCTGCATATAATGTACGTTAAATCTTAAAAAATCAATGATCTCACAAGCGCTGTCAATCTCAGCCTGGAAAGCATTTTTACTTTGCCCTAACATTGTAGCAGCATTTAATTTAGCGCGAAAAGGTCCTGCAATTAATTCGGCAGCTTTTAAAAAAATGCTTGCGCGGTGTTCCCAACTTAGGTTTTGCCATTTTTCTTTAGCAGCCAATGCTGCTTTTATTGCTTGCTCTACATGCTGTTTTTCGCTTTTATAAAAATAACCTAAAGTATGTTTATGATCATGTGGCGGTGCAAGGCGCACCTTTGCCATACCACGCACTTCTTCACTTCCAATATACATAGGAATGTCAAGCTCTTTGCTGCGCAATTCTTTTAACATAGCTTGTAACTCTTTGCGCTCAGCGCTTCCTGATGCATAGCTTTTTATCGGTTCGTTTACCGGTGTCGGGATCTTATAAATTCCTTTTGGCATAGTATTAAGTTTTATTATTGAATGTTAAACTTTAATTTAAGAGGATTCAAATATAAGTTTTTATTTGTTGAAAGTGCGTAAATTTACAACCTATCAGAACCCAAAAAACATATAATTTAATAATAATTGCCTTTGTTCTTGTATTCTCAGTTTTTTGCGTTTACAAGCTACAGTATATTAAGTTTGATTATGATTTTGAGGCCTTCTTCCCAAACGAGGATCACGAATTAGAGGTTTATAATAACTATCGCAAAACCTTTGAGTACGATAACGAATTTGCGCTGGTAGCCGTTGAAAATAAAGCAGGCATTTTTAAAAAAGATTTTTTAATAAAAGTTGACAGCTTAACGAATGAATTAGCCAGGCTTCGTTATGTGCAAGGTGTAACTTCACCAACAAATTTAAAGACACTTTCGCTGGGAGGTATTGTGCCTGTGCAAACGAGCGTTATGCATTTTACTGATGAGAGTTTGTATAAAGACGATAGTATTGCAATTTATCAATCCCCGCACCTGGTTGGTTCTTTTTTTCCGATCAATGCAAAATCCTTAAGTATTTATATAAAAACAGATGATGTTTTAAGTAAAAATAAGAGCGACTCGCTTGCAAAGAACATCGAAACTGCTTTTAAAAAATTTAAGTTTGATAATATTCATTTTGTAGGCAGGATCTTTGCACAAAACGTTTACTTAAATAACCTTCAAAAAGAGTTCATTATTTTTATTTGTCTTTCGTTTGTAGTGATCGTTATCTTTTTATGGTTTAGCTTTAGAAGTATTTATGGCATTGTAGTGCCGGTTATTATTGTGCTCATTTCTATTTTATGGACATTGGGCATTATGAAGCTTTGCGGCAAATCAATAGATATAATGACCGCCATGCTGCCAACCATGATATTTATTGCCGGTATGAGTGATGTGGTGCATTTTTTCTCAAAGTATTTTGAAGAAATGGCAAAAGGAACTTCACGCGAAAAGATCTATCCTTTAATACTAAAAGAAGTTGGCTTTCCTACATTTTTAACTTTATTAACCACTGTTGTAGGCTTTTTATCGCTTCTGTTTTCAAGCATAAGGCCAATTAAAGAATTTGGTATTTACACATCTGTAGGTGTTACCATTGCTTTTATTTTAACCTACACTTTATTACCCGCGCTGCTTTATTTTTTCACGCCAAAAAAATTAGTAACTGTTCATGGTACCAATAACCGTACTTATAATTTAATGCGTAATGGTTTATTCTGGATCTTCAGGCACCAAAAAACAATTTTAGTTACAACAAGCATTATTTTAGTGTTATCGGTTATTGGGATTTTTAATATTAAAGTAAATAATATTTTGCTCGAAGATCTTAGTGATAAGGTAAAAATAAAACAAGACTTTAATTTTTTTGATGAAAACTACAGTGGTGTGAGGCCTTTTAGTATGCTTATCACGCTTAAAGATAAAAAGAAAAGCGTTTGGGATTATGATGTAATTACCGAATTAAATAAGGTAGATGAGTTTATTAAAAAAGAGTACGATGCAGGCTTTTTGTTATCGCCGGCCAGCCTTGTAAAATCTATTTACCAGAATTCGAATGATGACCATAGCGGGAATTTTCCGCTTAAAGAAGATTATGAACCTATTTCAAAACAATTAAAAAGCAACAAAAAAAATAAAGAAGTAAAACGATTAATAACAACCGATGGTCTGCAAACGCGTACAAGTGCCAAAATAAGAGATATGGGAAGCTTAAAAGCTACCCAACATAACTTAAATTTAATTGCTTTTATTGATAAGAATATTGATCAAAATTTATTACAATTTGAAATTACAGGCGCAGCGCATTTAATTGATCGCAATAATGAGTACATGGTAAATAACATGACACAAGGGTTTATTTTTTCACTGGTTGTTATTGGCTTACTTACCTTTTTTCTGCACCGCAGCTGGCGTATGGTGTTGGTGTTTATTTTACCTAATGTAATTCCATTGGTAATAATAGGTGGCATTATGGGCTTTGCCGGCATTGAGTTAAAAGCTGCAACATCACTCGTATTTAGCATCGCATTTGGAATTGCTACCGACGATACCATCCATTTTATCTCACGTTTAAAAATTGAATTGGGCTATGGCAAAAGTTTAATGTATGCATTTAAACGTACCTATTTTGAAACCGGTAAACCTATCATCTTAACCACATTTATTTTATTAGGTGGTTTTATGACACTTATGATCAGTAACTTTCAGAGCACTTTTTATTTTGGTTTTTTAATTTGTATCACTGTTATCATTGCTGTTTTAGCCGACATTTTTGTATTGCCTGTACTTTTATTTTTAATTTACGGAAGAAAAAAGAAAAAATAATGCTGGAGTTGATACATACGGCCGACGGATCAACAACAATTTTAAATACAGAATTGAATGCTACCTATCATTCAAAATTTGGCGCCATACAAGAGAGTACGCATATTTTTATAAATAACGGTTTAAAATTTATTACAAAAAAAAATATCAATGTACTTGAAATAGGCTTTGGTACAGGTTTAAACGCTATGCTAACCTTGCAGGAAGCGATTAAAGGAAATTTAAGCATAAACTATTCTGCCATTGAAAAATATCCTTTAGAAAAAGAAGTTTTTGAAAAGCTGAATTATTTTGAGTTGATTGATGTAACAAAAGAACAACTTGATTCTGTATTAAATTGCGAATGGGAAAAAGAAAATAAAATAAATTCACATTTCAGCATCACAAAATTTAAAAGTGATGCGAATGAATTTAGCTACACGCAAAAAGCAGATGTGATCTATTACGATGCTTTTGGTCCCGGAGCAGCGCCAGAAATGTGGCAAAGCCCTATTTTTGAAAAGTTATATTCGATCTTAAATACCGGTGGTTGCATCATTACATTTTGCGCGCAAGGAGAATTAAAAAGAATTTTAAAACGTTGTGGCTTTACTGTTGAATCTTTACAAGGCCCCCCGGGAAAAAGAGAAATAACGCGCGCTATAAAAAACTAGATCATTCGTACACAAAAACATATTCTCATTATTGGCGGTGGTGCAGCAGGCTTTTTTGCAGCCATAAATCTTGCAAAGAAAGACTCTGCCTGTAAGATCTCTATTTTAGAAAAAACAAATAAGCTTTTATCAAAGGTAAAAGTATCCGGTGGCGGGCGTTGCAACGTTACGCATCATTGTTTTGAAAATTCTGAACTGGTAAAAAATTATCCGCGTGGCAATAAAGAATTGCAACAGGTATTTCCAAAATTTAGTGTGCAGGATACGATCAATTGGTTTAAACAAGAAGGTATTATTTTAAAAACAGAAGAGGACGGAAGAATGTTCCCTTACTCTAACGATAGCCAAACCATTATTGATTGCTTTTTAAAATTAGCGCGTGAATTAAAAATAGAAATAAAAACACAGTGCGAAGTTCTATCTATTCAAAAAAAGGAAAGCGGTTTTTTAATTAAAACCAATAATAACGACATTCATTCGGATGCTATTATTTGCGCATTAGGCGGGCATAATAAAACCTCAGCATACCAGGTAATAAAAGATCTGGGACATACTATTGATGAGCCCATTCCAAGCTTATTTACTTTAAATTTCCCTAATGAGGTTATTAAAAAAGACTTACAGGGGATTAGTGTACAAAATGCAATGGTAAAAATTGCCAATAGCAAATTAAATTATAACGGGCCGGTTTTAATTACACATTGGGGCTTAAGCGGTCCGGCAGTTCTAAAACTTTCGGCATTTGCAGCAAAAGAATTTTATACACTAAATTACAATTCTACCATTTTTGTGAATTGGGTGTTTCCATTAAAACCCAACGAGGTAGAAGCAGAATTAAAACGCATTCAAAAAGAAAAACATAAAGCTTTTCCTTATACCAATGCGCAATTTGATCTTCCAAAACGCTTATGGGAATTTTTATGTTTTTCTTCAGGTATTGATAATTCTAAGCCCTGGGCAGAAGTGAGCAATAAACAATTAAATAAGCTAACAGAAAATCTTTGCAACAGCGCTTACAAAATGGAAGGCAAAACTACTTTTAAAGAAGAGTTTGTTACTTGTGGCGGTGTTAATTTAAAAGAAATAGATTTTAAGACCATGCAAAGTAAACTCATTCCCAATTTGTTCTTTTGCGGAGAAGTTTTAAATATTGATGGTATTACGGGAGGCTTTAATTTTCAAAACGCCTGGAGTACAGCCTGGCTTTGTTCGCAAAGTATCTGATTTGTTGATACAATTTTAAAAAGACATTCTATTCATCCCCTATCTTTATGCCTGCAAAAAACAAAAACAGAATATGAAATTTTTTATCGATACAGCCAATCTGGCTCAAATCAAGGAAGCACAAGATATGGGTGTTTTAGATGGTGTTACAACTAATCCATCATTAATGGCTAAAGAAGGCATTAAAGGACAAGAGAATATTTTAAAACATTATGTTGATATCTGTAATATAGTTACAGGTGATGTAAGCGCCGAAGTTATTGCTACCGACTTTGAAGGCATGGTAAAAGAAGGTGAAGCATTAGCAAAACTGCACCCACGTATTGTTGTAAAAATACCAATGATAAAAGAAGGCGTAAAAGCAATAAAATATTTTACAGAACAGGGCATTAAAACCAACTGTACACTTGTATTTTCAGCAGGTCAGGCATTATTAGCTGCCAAAGCCGGTGCATCCTATGTTTCGCCATTTATTGGAAGGTTAGATGATGTAAGTACAGATGGATTAACGCTGATAGAAGACATTCGCATTATTTATGATAATTACGGTTACGAAACTGAAATTTTAGCTGCAAGTGTTCGTCACCCAATGCATATTATAGAGTGTGCAAAAATTGGAGCAGATGTTATTACAGCGCCTTTAAGTGCAATTGCTGCTTTATTAAAACATCCTTTAACGGATAGCGGCTTGGCACAATTTTTAGCTGATGCTAAAAAATAATCTTAAGTACATTTTAATGAGGCCTCCGCAAAACGGGGGCTTTTTTTTGCTAAATATAAGATCAAAGTAGCGGAAAAAACCATGATAGAAATTTAAATAGGTAAGCCGTATTGGTTAAAAAACAGGTGGTTATGGCCGCAAAAAACACTATAAATATTAAAAATGAAGTCAAATGCCGGTGTTTTAAGCATCTAAAGGCGCAAAAAAGCCAAAAACGGCTAAAATAGTGAAACAATAAGGAAATAATTTTTGGGATTAATCAAATAATACTATCTTTGTATCCTTAAAAAAATAATACAATGTATTTAACATCACAAGTAAAGAAAGACATTTTCAAAAAACACGGAGGAGCTGAAAAAAACACAGGGAGCTCAGAATCGCAAATTGCGTTATTTACTCTTCGTATTGATCATTTAACTAATCATTTAAAAAATAATAAAAAAGATTTTGGTACTCAACGTTCATTATTGAACTTAGTAGGTAAACGTCGTGCGTTATTGGATTATTTAAAGAAAACAGATCTAATGCGTTACCGTGCTATCATTAAAACATTAGATATCCGTAAATAATTTTGCGGGCTTGAATTATTAAAAGGGGGCATTTCGGACACATTCGAAATGCCTTTTTTATTCCGCCATATCTATAAATTACATTAAGATAAAAAACAAAATATAAATCCGTTCCGAAAACGTCGGAACACAAAAACAAACAAATATGTCACAAATAGGAACAACACACACATTTGATATTGGCGATGGGCGCATGATATCACTTGAAACAGGAAAACTGGCTAAACAAGCCGATGGCGCAGTAGTAGTAAGAATGGGCGATACCATGATCTTAGCAACTATTGTAAGTAACAAAGAAGCGAAAGACGGAGTAGATTTTTTACCATTAACAGTTGATTACCAGGAAAAATATGCCTCAACAGGGCGCTTTCCCGGCGGATTTTTTAAACGTGAAGCAAAATTATCAGATTACGAAGTTTTAATTTCACGTATTGTGGATCGTGCTTTGCGTCCGCAATTCCCTGATGATTACCATGCAGATACTCAATTAATGTTATCATTAATTTCATCTGATAAAGAAAATATACCTGATGCTTTAGTAGGATTAGCAGCTTCTGCCGCAATTGCAGTAAGCGATATTCCTTTTAATGGTGGTATCAGCGAAGTACGCGTTGCAAAAATCGACGGCAAATTAGTTATCAATCCAACAAAATCACAATTAGTTGGTTGTACGCTTGAAATGATCGTTGCCGGTTCTGCAACAGATATTTGTATGGTTGAAGGTGAAATGAGCGAAGTAAGCGAAGCAGAAATGCTGGAAGCTATTAAGTTTGCACACGAAGCTATTAAAATTCAAATTAAAGAGATCCACAATTTTGCTGTAAAAGCAGGTTTAAAAACCAAACGTGAATACAATCACGAAACTAATGATGCAGAGCTTAAAGCAAAAGTAATGAAAGAAACTTACGATGCTGTTTATGCTGCTGCTAAAAAATTAGATCCAAACAAACATAACCGTAAAGCTAATTTTAAAGCGCCTTTAGAAGAATTTAAAAAACAATATTCAGCTGAAGAATTAAAAGAAAAAGAAGCTTTAATTAATAAATATTATCACGAGGTTGAGTACGTTGCCGTTCGTCGTATGGCAATTGATGAAAAAGTACGTTTAGATGGCCGTAAAACAACCGATATCCGTCCTATATGGGCTGAAGCGGGTTACCTGCCTACTCCACACGGTAGCGCTGTATTTACACGTGGCGAAACACAATCGTTAACTACTGTAACTTTAGGTACACCATTAGATAAATTAAAAATTGACGGCGCTTTTAACAGCGGCGAAGAAACTTTTATTTTACATTATAACTTCCCGGGCTTTAGTACCGGTGAGGCAAAACCTAACCGTGGCGTTGGCCGCCGTGAGGTTGGACATGGTAACTTAGCATTGCGCGCTCTTAAAAAAGTGGTACCAATGGATACAGGTTATACCATTCGTGTAGTAAGTGATATTTTAGAAAGTAATGGTTCATCATCAATGGCAACTGTTTGCGCAGGTACATTAGCGTTAATGGATGCAGGTGTAAAAATCAAGAAACCGGTTGCAGGTATTGCAATGGGTTTAATTACTGATGAAAAAGGAGATTACGCTATTTTATCTGATATTTTAGGTGATGAAGATCATTTAGGAGATATGGATTTTAAAGTGTGTGGTACTAAAGATGGTATTACTGCCGTACAAATGGATCTTAAAGTAAATGGCTTACCATACGAAGTAATGGCAAAAGCTATTGAACAAGCTAAACAGGGCCGTTTACACATTATGAACGAAATGTTGAAAGCAATTGATACACCACGTGCAGATTACAAAGAGCATGCTCCACGTTTTGAAAGAATCGTTATTGCAGGTGAATTTATTGGCGCAATTATCGGCCCTGGTGGAAAAGTGATCCAGGAAATGCAAAAAGCAACCAACACTACTATTGTTATTACTGAAGTTGATAAAACAGGTGTTGTTGAAATTTTTGGAACTAACCTTACTGATGTCACTGCTGCTAAAGCAAGAATTAAAGGTATTGTTACTGTGCCTGAAGTTGGAGATATTTACCAGGCTAAAGTAAAAACAATTATGCCTTATGGTGCTTTTGTTGAAATTATGCCGGGTAAAGATGGTTTATTACACATTAGCGAGTACGATTGGAAACGTATTGACACATTAGAAGGTGTTTTAAAAGAAGGTGATGTGGTTGAAGTAAAATATGTTGGTGATGATCCAAAAACCAAAAAAATTAAATTAAGCCGTAAAGTTCTTTTACCAAAACCTGAAGGAATGGTAGAAAAGAAAGAAGCTTAATAAATATTCTAAATTCTTAAATAAAACTCCGGTTTCAGCAATGAAATCGGAGTTTTTTGTTAAAAAGCTGTTTAGAAGCTGTTAAAAACCCTCTACCCAACTAAAGTGGCACCAAATTCGTATTGTTTATAAGATGACAGATATTGCATTAAAAAGGCTTAAGATCAACAATATTAAAAAGGCAATTGCATTTATTGCTTTATGCGCTCTTTTGGTTGTGTTGGATAAGGTGTATTCTTTATCTCCTTCAAAAACGCTTGCGCACAAAACAACCGTTCAAAAATAAATTACCAGTTTCTTTCCTGGCTTAGATTTTTTCTATGCACCCATTTATAACGTGGCCTGATAAATGGATTTTTGCCACCTTTTTCAAGCTTTATTACAAAGCTTAGCGAATGTTGCAAATAATTTTGAGATGTTTTATAAAATCGTGTCGGGCTCATTCCAAACTTGGCTACGCTTTGTATATTGATACCAAAAGCACGTGTAATCCAGAAATTTGAACCTAAACCAACATTTATATTTCCACCAATTGGTAATGAACGCACACTTCTGAAAGTTGCTCCTGCACCATACACAAAATAAGGATCAAAGCGCCCATCCTTTCCAAGCATTTTATTAATACTATTCTTAAAATTCATGTCTAATGATAGAAAAATTCCTGCTTTTCCAACTTCATTATTAATGATCTTAAATCCTTTATAGGTATTAAAATTAAAAGCGCCTTCTACACTAAAACTGTTATTTAATGATTTTTCTACTGTTATTCGTGTTGGATAAGGCCTTACATTCCATCTTGGCAGCGCGTTAAATAAGTATTTAAAAGGGCTACCGTCATCATCCACCACATTACCGCCAATGCCTATCATCCAATAAGGCTTAGCGCCACGTTTTTTACTGCCACCTTGTTTCATTGGTGCAGTTCTGCTTCTGCTGTCTTTTTCTTTATTGCTTATAGTAGCAGATTTTGTTTTTGTTTTTTGCGCCGATGCATTACACACAAAAAATAAACTGAATGCAACAGCTACCAAATACGAAATTATCCCGGTTTTAATTTTCACTTGCTACAAAATGTATTTAATTATTTCGGAGCAAATAAATTCGGCAGCATGCCCATCACCATATAGCTTAGGAAATTTAAGGTCGCTTTTACTATTTAATGTTTGAAAAGCACTTTTAATTTTTTCTTCATTTGCATCGGCAACAATAGCTGTACCGCATTCTACCAACTCTATCCATTCTGTTTCGGGGCGAAGAATAACGCAGGGCTTTTCAAAATAAAAAGCCTCTTTTTGCACACCGCCACTATCGGTCATAACCAGCTTACAATTTTTTTCAAGCGAAACCATTTCTAAAAAAGATGCAGGGTCACATATTTTAAATTGTGCATTGCTTTTAATATCAGCATATAATCCTTTATCCAGATTAGTTTCTAAAAGCTTTGCTGTTCGTGGATGTAACGGTAACACAACGTCGAGTTTACTTTCTTTACAAATATCATTTAAAGCAGTAAACAAAGCATTTAAACGTTTTGGCTCATCGGTATTATTATTACGATGAATTGTTGCTAAAATAAATTTATTTTTTTGCAGTTTTAATTTATCAAGAATACTTGTTTTTGCTTCAGCAACTCCACTAAAAAATAAACTGTTATCATACATTACATCACCACAATGATAGATCTTTGGGTTATTGGCATTGTACGGGGGCAACGAATCATTCTTAAATCCTTCTTTTATTAGATTATTTAAACCTGTTTTTGTTGGCGAAAATAAAAAGGAGCTTACATGATCGCACATAATACGATTAACTTCTTCGGGCATAGCTTTATTGAGTGAACGTAAACCTGCTTCAATATGAACAACCGGTATATGAATTTTAATTGCTGCCAATGCTCCCGCCAGCGTAGAGTTTGTATCACCATATAACACAATGGCATTTGGCTTTTCTTTTAATAATATTTCCTCTATACCGGTTATCATGGCTGCTGTCTGCACGCCATGCCCTCCACTACCAACATTTAAATTATAATCAGGTGCAGGTATGCCTAATTCATCAAAAAAAACCTGACTCATATTGGCATCATAATGTTGCCCGGTATGAACAATAATTTCTTTTAACTGCTTGCTGTATTTGTTTTTTATTGCCCTGCTCAAAGCCGCAGCTTTAATGATCTGCGGCCTGGCGCCAATTATAGTAACTATCTTAATCATTTTTTAATTCTAAATTTATTAAACAGTATTTGTCTTAAATCCTGCGTCATTTATCATTTACAAAAGGCCTTCGTCTGCAAAACTAAAATAGGTTTGATCTCCAATTATTAAATGGTCGTGCAAAGGAATCTCAAACGTTTTTAACGCTTCTCTTAATTTATTTGTAATTGTTTTATCTTCCATGCTAGGCGTTATTTGCCCACTGGGGTGATTATGGGCAATGATAATTCCACTGGCATTGTTTTCAATAGCCGATTTGCATATCAATCTAATATCCACAACGGTTCCCGATATGCCGCCTTTGCTTAAATTCTCTTCTTTAATTACCTGGTTGGCCCTGTTCATGATCAGTACCCAAAATTCTTCATGCGGCAGATCACTTAATCTTTTTTGAAGAATTTGATAAGCAACGTTACTTGATGTTATTTTTACTTTTTGTGTAGTTTCAAGATCTGTTCTTCTTCTCCCTAATTCAAATGCAGCAGCAATATTTACGGCTTTTGCCTCACCCACTCCTTTGTATTTTTTAAGTTCGGCCAGGCTTAATTTTGCTAATACATTAATATTATTGCCGTTTTCAGAAAGTATACGCTGTGCTAATTGCACCGCTGTTTCTTTTCTGTTACCCGAACCTAAAATAATAGCAATTAACTCTGCATCGCTCAAATTCTGGCGACCGAGTGTTGCTAATTTTTCTCTCGGACGATCATCTTCCGATAAAGCTTTAATATTTATATGTTTCAGGTTGTTTTCCACGGGAGGTTAAAAATACAAAATTGACTGGCTTTACAAAGTGTATTTATTAGAAACTCTTGATTTTGTTCACTAATTTTGAACAAGTTTATGGCACTCGTAAAATCTGAATCCTTAGAGATCTTTAAAATTAAGGAGTTTCGCTTGTTTATTATGGTGAGACTCTTCTTAACACTTGCTATACAAATGCAGTTTAGTACTATCTACCTGCAGATCTATTATGAACATTCAAAAGAAGAGCTTGTTTTAGGTTTAATAGGCTTAACAGAAGCTATCCCTTTTATTATTACCTGCTTTTTTAGCGGACATGTTGCCGATATTCTTCATAAAAAGAAAATACTACTTGCAGGTACAATTTTACTTTTATTGGGTGCTTTGTTTTTGTATTTAAATTCTGAGCCACTCATTCATCTTTTTAAAGAGTTAGGTATGGTAGCTTTGTTTGCTATTGTTTTTGCCTTTGGCATTATACGCGCTTTTTTAGGCGCGGTTACTAATCCATTCATGAGTCAACTGGTGCCAAGAAAATATTATACCCATTCTGCTACCTGGAATAGTACAGCCTGGCATACCGGCGCTATTCTTGGCCCTGTTTTAGCCGGCCTGGTATATGGTAGTAATAATACTTTAAATGCAAATTATTGCCATTTAATGGAAGTTATATTTTTTGTGATCGCATTATTTTTTATCTGGCAAATAAAAAATACCGGTGCACCTGAAATGCGTGAGAAAAAAGAAACTGTTTTTGAAAGTATGAAAATAGGTTTGAATTTTGTATTCAAACAAAAAATGGTTTTAAGTGCTATTACATTAGATCTTTTTGCTGTTTTATTTGGCGGTGCGGTTGCTTTAATTCCTGCTTTTACCGATAAGGTATTACATCTTGGTCCGGAAGCTTACGGCTTATTAAGAACAGCCCCGGCCATTGGCGCTATTATGTCTGCCTTTATTATGGTTGCTTATCCACCTGCAAAAAAAGCCGGTGTAGCTTTAATGTGGTCGGTTATTGCCTTTGGCATATTTACCATTTTGTTTGCAGTAAGCACCAATTACTGGCTGGCCTGCGCCATGTTATTTTTTACCGGTGCTTTTGATAATGTAAGCGTAGTTGTGCGCCACAGTATTTTACAATTAATGACGCCTGATAATATGCGTGGAAGAGTAAGCGCCATTAATAATATTTTTGTAGGCAGCAGCAATGAGATAGGTGCTTTTGAAAGTGGCTTTGCCGCTAAGTTGTTAGGTCTTGTACCTTCTATTGCTTTTGGTGGCGCCATGACCATATTAACTGTTTTTGGTATTGACAGGATAAATCCAAAATTAAAAAAACTGGATATTAATAAGCTTCAATAGTCGTTAGAAAATAGTCTTTAGAGGTTAGTCGGTAAAATAGAGTAATGAGGGATGTAAGAAATAAAAAAAAATTAGATCTGAAGGATTTTTTAGATGAAAAACATTTAAAGTACAACAACAGATCATTTATTGAGAACGATCCAATCTCCATTCCACATTTATTTACTAAAAAAGAAGATATTGAGATTGCCGCTTTTCTTGCTGCAACAATAGCCTGGGGTAATCGTAAATCAATTATCACCAACGCAAATAAATTAATGCAGTGGATGGATCATGCGCCGCATGATTTTATTTTAAATCATTCAAAAAAAGAATTAAAGCCTTTTGAAAAATTTGTTCACCGTACTTTTAACGGAACAGATTGTATCTTCTTTTTAAATTCATTAAAACATATTTATACAAACAATAAAGACCTTGAAGCCGCTTTTAAAAATGTGATTGAAAAAGATGATCTTAATTTAAAACACAACATTGTTAGCTTTCGTAATTTATTTTTAGAAACAAAACATCTTTCACGTTCAGAAAAGCACATTTCAGATCCTTCCAAAAAATCAAGCGCCAAACGTTTATGTATGTTCTTAAGATGGATGGTGCGAGATGATAAAAAAGGAGTTGACTTTGGTATTTGGAAAAGCATCTCGCCAAAAGATCTTTGTCTGCCGCTGGATGTACATACAGGCAATGTGAGCCGCACTTTAGGTTTATTAAAACGTACGCAAAATGATTGGCAGGCCGTTGAAGAAATTACAGAAGTATTAAGGCAATTAGATCCAAACGATCCTATAAAATATGATTTTTCTTTATTTGGTATTGGGGTGAATAAGGATTTATGATTTATGTTAGTCCATGATCCATTCAAAAGTCTCATGAAAAAAAAGTCGAGAAATAAAGAAAGCCAAAATACTGATTACGAAAATACAAATTGCAATTACATCTTTATCTGTAAATTCATTTTTCTTAGTCACAAACAATATCAATGTCAGAATAATTGTAATAGGAATGGTTAAAAAACTTGCGACAAAAGGTAAAATGGCAATGACATTTAACCAATTTATAGATAAACTCGCAGGATCTGGGTCTCGGCCATAAATGGGAATTGTCCCAAAATTAACCATACCTACCAAAAGAATTAATATCCAACAAACAATTGGAATAGCTGGAATGTAGCAAAGGGCTCTATTAATAATCCATAAGGATTTCATTTTGTTATAACGTTGATAATATTAAGTTATTGTGGTCACCCACCATGACATTTGTTACAATCTTATTCCAATCAAACATACATCGTCTACCTGCTCTAAAACTCCTTTCCACTCCATAAATTCCTTCTCAAGTATTTGTGATTGTTCTGCCATCGGTTTATCGTAAATAGATGAAACAATTTCTTCCAGCTTTTTAAATTTCATCTTCTTGCCATTACTGCCCCCAAACTGATCGGCATAACCATCAGTAAACAAATACAAAGTATCGCCCGCTTTATAATCTATTTCGTGCAAGGTAAACGATTCATCTTTCTCGCCTTTACCAACAGGCATTTTATCTGCCGGTAAAATTTTAATGGTATGATTACTTATTAAAATTGGTTTTGTATTGGCACCTGTATATGCAAATTTATTATTGGCTTTATCAAAACACACCATGGTTCCATCAAAGCCATCGTTCTGCCCTTCTTTGCTAATACCTGTCACCAACTCATTCCTCACATAATTAAAGATCTCGTTAGGCTTTAAAATATTTTTTTCGTTAACAGCTTCATTAATAAAATTTAAATTCAATAAACTCATAAATGCGCCGGGCACGCCATGCCCTGTGCTATCGCAAATAGCCAGGTAAAATTTATCACCTTTTTGTTCGGCCCAATAAAAATCGCCGCTTACAATATCTTTTGGTTTAAATAAAATAAAGTAATCCTTGGCTAAATGTTTTATATCTTCTTGTGAAGGCAATAGTGCAACCTGGATCTTACTTGCATAATTGATACTGTCTGTGATCTCTTTATTTTTTGCACCGATCTCATCAAAGGCCTGTTTTAACTGGTGTGTACGCTGATCTACCTTTTGTTCGAGTATTGCTTTTTCTCGTTGTAATTTCTTCTCTCTTACTCTTACAAAAAAATAAAATCCTACAAGTAACAAAATTCCACAAATGGTATAAAACCAAATTGTTTTCCAAAACGGCGGCGTTATAGTAAATACAAAGCTTTGTGGCTCTTTATTCCATAGCCCATCATTATTACAACTCTTTACCATAAAGGTATAAGTGCCGGGTGGTATGCTTGAATAATCGGCCTCACGTTTGTTTACTGCAGGCGACCAATCTTTATCCAGTCCTTCTAATTTATACTGATACAATACTTTTGTAGGCGCTACTAAATTAATGCCAATGAATTTAAACGTTAAGTGATTTTGTTGGTAATTTAAACTAAGATCTTTTGGCAAACCGTTATCATCATTTTCATTTGCGTACTGCGACCAATCTGTTTCCTTAAAAAAAAGATCTATTTGTGTAATGTAAGTTTTGGTTTCTTTTGTATTTAATTTTGTTTGCGCGGCATTAAAAGCAAAAATACCGCCGCTGGTAGCCAACCACAAATTTCCTTTGCTATCAATAGATGCAAGATTGCAATCAGGATTCAGCAAACCATCTTCTTTATTATAATAATTTAATTTCTTTTCTCCTTTTTCATACAACTTCAGATCCATGATACACAAACCAAATTTTGTACCCATGTATAATTTATCGCCTACCACTGCAACCGAACGCACATTGTTTGAAATTAAACCGCAGGCAGCAACCAACGAATCAACAATTTTTATATTATCACTTTTATCTAATGCACATTTGTAAACTCCTTTTGTTGGTACTGAAAACCAGTAAAAGCCTGTACTATCTTCGGTTATGGCAGTTACCATTTCGTTCACAAAACCGTTGCTGCGGTTAAATGTTTTAAGCTTATCATTCTTATAAAAGTGTATACCCTTGTGTTCGTTAATAAACCAGTAATTATGTTTTGTATCTTCTGCTATAGAAATAATTCTGTTATCTGGCTGCACGCTGGTTACATTTATAAAGCGGCTATCGTTGCCGGTTATTTTCATAGCGCCGTTCTTATCTGTACCTATCCACATATTGCCCTGACTGTCTTTACCGGCCGAAAAACCAACCATATCTTTATCTACACTTATCTTATCATCAATAACTTTATAGCCTTGGCCAATATATCCTAAAGCCCAGATCTCGTTTGGTTTGTATGCGTATAAAGAAATTATAAGCGACAGGTCTTTTCCATCGCACTTAGTAATATTATTTATTTCTCCCGTTACTGTATTATAAGAAGAAACACTTTGTTCAGATGAGACCCATATTTTATTTTGTTCGCCTTCAACAATGCCGGTAATATTATTACTTGGTAAACCCGATTTTTCTGAAACACGCGTAAAACTCTCTCCCGAATATTTAAAAAGCCCTCTGCCCCAGGAGCTCAGCCACAGGTTGCCTCCCGAGTCTTCATCAATACCCCAAAACGAATTAAATCCCAAACCTTCCTTAGCCGAATAGTTAATGAATTTTTCGTCCTGCCCGACTTTGTCATTCAGGTGGGCATCGTATTTAAAAAGTCCTTTATCCCATGTAATGAGCCAAATTGTACCTTTTGCATCACGCAACATATCCAATGCAAACGAGCCAAGCTTAATTTCTTTTTCTAATTTCCCATTCTTGTAAACGCTTAAAGGCCTGTCCCAACCGGTAAACCACTCAGTACCATCTTCAAACTCCAGCATAGTATAAACAGGCCCGGGAAGATCGTTATAGCGCACTAATGAATCATTCTTAATAATAAAGCAGCCAGATTCGCCTCCACCCATTATATCGCCTTTTTTTGTTTGCCAAACATTTCTAAATGATGCATTGGCTACCTTTTCGCCGAGCAAATATTTTTTTATGAGGCGTTTTTCTTTGTTTAATGGATCTATTCTAACAAGTCCGCCATTGCCGGCCACCCAAATGGTACCATCGTTTGCTTTAATTAAATTAATAGCTTGAAACTTTGGTAAATTAACAGCTGTATCAAAACGGTTATTTTTAAAAACGGCCAAACCTTTTATAGTGCTTATCCATACATTGCCTGCATTATCTTCGCAGGCACCTGTAACAATGGGCGATGGCAGACCATCTGCTTCGGTAAAATTCTTAAAAGTAATACCATCAAAACGGCTTATGCCTTCTTTGGTACAAAACCATAAATAGCCTTTTTTATCTTCAAAAACCCTGAAACCATTTACATAATCAAGGCCGTGCTCGGTGGTATAGTTTACGAAATTTGCCTCACGGGCAGCAGAAACGATTGTTTGCGCTTTGTATACATTACAAAACAAATGAGTCAAAAGAAGCAAAAAGCCTATTTTCCTGAGCATAAAAATCTTAGAATTCTGTAAAGTTAATTTTTAATTCCAAATGCACACTATCTAAACTTTTGAGCGCTTATTTAGACAAATTTTAAATTATTCTGCAAAAAATTAGAGTGCTATTTCTTTTAAAGTTCACAATAAATCTATAACTTAGAAGTCTATTTTAATTTACAAACATCAACAACCTATACTATGGCATTTGACATTGACATGATCAGGGAAGTTTATAAGAACCTTCCATCAAAAGTAGAAGCAGCCCGCAAATTAATTGGCCGTCCACTTACATTAACTGAAAAAATATTGTATTCGCATTTGCATGTGGATCAAAAATCAGGAAATTTTGAGAGAGGAAAATCATATGTAGATTTTGCTCCGGACAGAGTAGCCATGCAGGATGCAACCGCGCAAATGGCCTTATTACAGTTTATGCAATCGGGTCGCCCAAAAGTGGCTGTGCCTTCAACAGTGCATTGCGATCACTTAATTACCGCTAAAAATGGCGCTAATGAAGATCTTGCATTTGCCAATAAAGAAAGTAAAGAAGTATTTGATTTTTTAGGCTCTGTAGCCAATAAATACGGCATTGGTTTCTGGAAACCCGGTGCAGGTATCATTCACCAGGTGGTATTAGAAAATTATGCTTTTCCGGGTGGAATGATGATAGGTACCGATTCTCATACTGTTAACGCAGGTGGTTTAGGTATGATAGCAATTGGTGTTGGTGGAGCTGATGCCTGCGATGTAATGGCAGGTTTGGCATGGGAATTAAAAATGCCAAAATTAATTGGTGTTAAGTTAACCGGTAAATTAAGCGGTTGGACTGCCCCAAAAGATGTGATCTTAAAAGTAGCAGGTATCTTAACTGTAAAAGGTGGTACTGATGCCGTAGTTGAATATTTTGGCGAAGGCGCAATTGCTATGAGCTGTACAGGTAAAGGTACTATTTGTAATATGGGTGCAGAAATTGGTGCTACTACTTCTACATTTGGTTACGATGATAGCATGAGCCGTTATTTAAAAGCTACAGGCCGCGCCGATGTTGCTGCTTTGGCAGATACAGTAAAAGAACATTTAACAGCAGATAAAGAAGTTTACGCTAATCCTGAAAAATATTTTGATCAGGTAATTGAAATTAATTTATCAGAATTAGAGCCGCATGTAAACGGTCCGTTTACTCCGGATTTAGCTACTCCTATTTCTAAATTAAAAGAAGCTGCTCTAGCAAACGGTTGGCCAACAAAAATTTCAGTTGGTTTATTAGGCTCTTGCACTAACTCTTCTTACGAAGATATTTCTCGTGCTGTGAGTTTAGCAAAACAAGTTTCTTCAAAAAATCTAAAATCAAAAGCAGAATATTTGATCAATCCGGGATCGGAACAAATTCGTTTTACCATTAAACGTGACGGATTTTTAGATGTGTTCGATCAGATCGGTGCAAAAGTATTTACTAACGCCTGCGGCCCGTGTATTGGTATGTGGGACAGGATGGGTGCTGAAAAACAAGAGAAGAATACGATCATTCACTCGTTTAACAGGAACTTTGCAAAACGTGCCGATGGAAATCCAAACACCTATGCATTTGTTGCCTCACCTGAAATTGTAACAGCAATGGCAATTGGCGGTGACTTAACATTTAACCCGTTAACAGATTATTTGACCAACGAAAAAGGTGAGAAAGTAAAATTAGATCCGCCTACAGGTGACGAATTACCAACAAAAGGCTTTGCGGTGGATGATCCGGGTTACCAGGCACCGGCAGTTGATGGAAGTAAAGTAGCAGTAAATGTTTCGCCTACAAGCGATCGTTTACAGTTATTAGATCCATTTGCAGCATGGGAAGGTGTTAACTTAAAAGGATTAAAACTGTTGATTAAAGCAAAAGGAAAATGTACAACCGATCATATTAGTATGGCCGGCCCATGGTTAAAATTCCGTGGACACTTAGATAACATTTCAAACAACATGTTAATTGGTGCGGTAAATTTCTTTAACGAAAAAACAGACACTGTTAAAAATCAATTAACGGGCGCCTACGATTCAGTGCCAAAAGTACAACGCGATTATAAAGCAAAAGGTATTGGATCTATTGTTGTTGGTGATGAAAATTATGGTGAAGGTTCATCTCGTGAACACGCGGCAATGGAGCCTCGTCATTTAGGTGTACGCGCTGTATTGGTAAAATCATTTGCACGTATTCATGAAACAAACTTAAAAAAACAAGGTATGCTGGGCTTAACATTTGCTAATAAAGCAGATTACGATAAGATCCAGGAAAATGATACAATTGATATTTTAGGTTTGACAGAATTTGCTCCGGGCCAACCTTTAACACTTGTATTAAATCATGCAGATGGAAGTTCAGAAGAAATTAAAGCTAACCACACTTATAATGCTCAACAAATTGAATGGTTTAAAGCAGGTGGCGCTTTAAATATCATTAGAGCTAATGTAAAAGCTTAATTATAATTCTTTAAAAGAAAGCCTCTCAGAAATGAGGGGCTTTTTTTGTAACATAAATAAACCTATTATAAAAAATATAAAATGGATATAAATGATTTACGATTAAGATTAAAAAGGGTTTTAAAGGCTTTAGATGCTGCAGAAGATGAAGATTATAAGAACTATTTTAAAATTGAGAAAAATGGTGAGAGTATAACAACGACATTTCCTTTCGTTGGTGATGAAATTGAACTTATGAATCAAGCAATGGGCATTATTCTTCTTTTAGGAACTGTAAAAGACCATTTGAAGAAAGCTATTGCAAAAGCAGGTCATGATAAAAATATTGTAGAAAAGTGTATTGATGGTTCGCCGCATTTGAAGATACTTATGGATCTATACAATGCAGAAAAACATGGGTATCCAGTAAAAAAAAGTCGGTCAGGTTTAAATCCAAAAATTGCCAACATAAGTGTAGGGGCAAGAAACAATAATAATGGTCAACCGATTGTGGTAATGGCTGCACAAGAAGGAGGATTTACAGTTGCAGATGGCTATCCAGCACCTTCGGTTGTATTGGTTGCTCAAATTATAGATGAATTCGATAGAAATTTAATGGACTACGAAGATTTAACAGATACATGCTACCATCTTTGGGAGGAAATAGCTAAACTTTATAATTTGTTGAATTAGGATTTATTATTTTTATCATCAGTTTCTTCACCTTCATATTTTAAAAATATATCATCTAAGGCTTTATGAAATTCATTAAAAGAATCTCTTTTTGATGTATACTGATATTTTTCATCAAATCTCCTGAACATTTTAGAGACATATTTCACAGTCAATTCTAAATAATATGTTTCAGTGTTAAACTTATATATTGCAGGCTTTCGCATAAATTTATGCAATGGATTGTCTGATTCTTGCGTGTTATACTTTCCAATATGATTCCAGCTATTGTGAACAGCTCCGCTAAATGGAGTGTATGCAAAATTATACAAATCCAAACAATTTGACTCTTCTGCCATTTGTCTGGTGTTTTTTTCTGACCAACTTTTAAAACTAACATCAGTTAAAAAATCATAGCGCTGACTATTTATCCAACCTTCTCGCGCTTCAATTGACTTTTTTACTTGTTCAGTCGAATTTGACTCATTAAATTGTGCTTTAAAATGCTCTAAATTTAATTTTTCTTGGCCAAGTCCATAATAAATAAACTGCTTTGACCTTTCTATTGGGTTAATTAATATCCAAGCGAAATTAATATAATTATCAATTAAGCTTCTCATTATCAAAGGAGCGATATGACCATTCCAAATAGAACTATTATTTACAAAATTTATGGCTATTGTTATCTGCCTGGACATCATAGCTCCGATCACCTCATACTGTTCTAGTACAGAAACATCCTTTTCCCATTCGTTCCACCTGTCTTTTAAATCTTGTTCTATATTAGAAATATACTTCTCAATTAATAATTCTAATTCGTATTGTATTTTTAATTTTATTTCTTGTTGCATTATTCAAAATATAAGTCATCAATTTTATAAGGTTCAAACTCAAATGCTTTGCGCCAAAAATCCTTTTCCCAATCACATTCTAAAATGAATTCTTTTTGGCCAATAAAAAAATTCATTGAACTTCTAATAGTACTCGCAATTTTCCTTGACAAATCAGTATCTGGGTAATATGTTATCTCGTTTAACTGTAATAAGGAATTTCCAGAAGGAACTTTGAGACGGTCGGTTTCAAAAATATAAAGCATTGTATTAGCTAGTGTCAATATGTATTCTTTATTATTTTTACTAAGAAGTGGTTTTAGAATTCGTTTTAAATATTTAACATCATCTAAAGTATATTTTTCATTATAATTTGGCTGCAAAATTTTTAAAGGGCAATTCGGAAATAATCTAAATAATATATTTAATGCATCTATAATTATTTCAATATTTTGAGAAGATAATTTAACTATTGAATTTTTTACATATTGAGAATCTAAATTTGAAAAATTGCTTATAAAGCAAAGTGGCTTAGATGATTTATTTTCTTCTAATGCTTTTATTAATAATAAACTTAGTTCACATGTTTTATTTACACCTAACTTATCATTTAATATAGCTTGCCATATTATTTCTGGAACAATCAATTTAATATGTGATGTCTCAATAAATTTACCATTTGAAGCAAAAGCATTAAATGGAGTAATAAGCTTTTTATCACTTAGTTTATGGTCACCTAATATTTTTTTATTATTCAATCTCTTACTTTATTACTAAAGATAATGCAATTAAACGTTATATTTATTATATTTATATGATTTATATTGCTGATATTTTCGTTTTGAAACTATCATTAATTTAATTATCTATATGTGAGGCTTTTTGTTATATTTACTTTACAATTTCGTTAATGAGAATCCTAAGCAAATACTTCATTATCATCCTGATCCTCTTCAGCCTCATTGCCGAATCGTGCAAAACACGTAAAGATTGTGGTGGCAGAAGAAAAAAGAAAATTAAAACTCAAATGGGTGGTTATATGTAAACTGTAATGAAGGGTTTGTTTTTTATATCGCTTTTAATTTTTTCTTTGTCTTATAAGGCGCAGGAAACAAAAGATTCTATTCCAAAATCATATGAGCTCAAAGAACCTCAATATAGGGCCATGCGCAAGATAGAACAGGAATGGTTTACCAAAGAATATCATGTTATCTTAAAAGAAAATAAATTAAAAATGAATTGCAGCGGCTGCGAAAGTATTTATATGAACACTGTTATGGTAATTGACAGCGCAGGAAAATTAAAAGAATACAAAGTAGTTAAGAGTCGAAAATGCGCTACAACCTTCTCTAAAAAACTGGAAGAACGTTTTATGAAGTGGTTCATCGATCTAAAATTCCCACAAGAACTTTATAATACCAAGTTTGAAATAAGACTCGGTACAGGGCTTAAATGCTAGTATTCTCTTTCCTGATCAATTTCAAGAACTTCTCCTCTATTCTATTTGCCAATTTAAGTGCTGGCTTATCAATCAAAACTGTAGCAAAATAACTTACGAGCATAATTAGTGGTAAAGAGATCATAATAATCATTACAACGTATAGTTTATAACCCATTAAAAGCAAATTAAATCCCTGAAGTGCAACAAGAATTATAATAATGAGATGAAACAAATACATAGCAAAAGAGATCTTTCCTAAAAAAAGAATTGGTTTTAGAGAAAAGAAATTTTTTGAAGTAGTATTTTGCGTTATCAACATCAATAAAATTCCTGAACCTAAAACGTGGTAAAACGAATAAAGATCAACTCCATTAAAGGTCATAAAAGCATAGATAGATGTATTCCAGTGTTGCCAGTCTGCCGGATAAGAAGCGCACATAATACCCACAATAAGGAGTACAATTTTCAAAATAATTGACTTGATCTTAAATAATTCTTTTTGATCGAGATAACATAAACCATAACCCAATAAAAAAGCGATGTAATAATAGCGCTTAATATATAAGGCCAATAAAAGCGTTATTACAAACAAGATCCATTTTGGTTTTATTTTATGATTCAATAATAAAAAAGCAAATAACAACATAGAACCTATAAATTCAATACCCATGCTCCACACAACAGGATTGTAACTATTATCATTAAAAAAGAAAATACCGTAAAAAATATTTTTAAGTACGGCTGTAAATGAAGGATCACCATTGAACATACTTGTGAGCCAATCGCCCAAATGAAGAACATCATTTAGTTTTTGCGTGTTAAAAAAATTAAATCTGCTTAATAAAAATATAAGAAGCACCGAAGATGCAATTAAAGGCATAAGCCTGAAGTAACGTTTAACAGCGTAACCTAAAACAATTTGTGGGTCATTAGTAAGAATATATTTATAACTTAAAACATAACCACTTAAAACAAAAAACAAACACACTGCAAAATCACCATTATAAAAAACATTTAAGGGGCTTATAGCAATAGCGTTAAGGGTTGTATTAGTTCCATTACCGTAATTTAAAGCCGGATAAAATAATAATACAAAATGATGAAGAACAACTATCAACGCCGCAACGCCCCGTAAACCCTCTAAATATGCCAGCTTTTTCAAATGCGGTCTATTTAAAAATTTCTCCGTTTATAAAAACACTTTCAATGTGATTGTTAGAAAAAGAATACGGAATAAAACCGTAAGAATTTATTTTTTTGGTGAGAATAAAGTTTGCCAATTTTCCACGGGTAATGCTTCCAACTTTATGCCCCATATTCATAGCATAAGCTGAGTTAACGGTTGTGGCATTAATAACTTCCTCGGGTGTTAATTTATATTGAATGCAACCAAGGCTCATCATAAAATTCATATTACCACTCGGGCTGCTACCCGGATTATAATCACTGGCAAATGCCACAGGTAAACCTGCTGCTATCATTTTGCGCGCCGGTGGTAAAGGTAAGCTTAAAAAGAAAGCTGCGCCCGGCAATACAGTTGGCATAGTATTACTTTTTAAAAGCGCTTTAATATCATCATCATTGCAATATTCTAAATGATCTACGCTTATTGCATCGCATTTAACAGCAGTTTGTATTCCGTTACTGTGGCTTAATTGCTCAGCATGCACTTTTCCAACAAGGCCATGTTTTTTTCCTGCCAATAAAATTTCTTCAGTTTCAGCAGCTGTAAAATAATCTTTTTCACAAAATACATCAATGTAATCTGCCAGCTTTTCTTTAGCAATAGCAGGGATCATTTCATTTATCAAAAGATCAATATAGCCTTCTTTATTGCCTTTAAACTCAGGCGGAATAGCATGCGCACCAAGAAATGTAGCCTTTACAGGAATTATATTCAGATCTTTTATGCGTTTAATAACACGCAGTATTTTTAATTCTGCTTCTAAACTTAAACCATAACCGCTTTTAATTTCAACGGCACCGGTTCCTAATTTTATTATTTCATTAAAGCGAAGTAATGATTGCTGAAACAATTCCTCTTCACTCGTATTTCTTAAAAGCTGAACCGAGTTAATGATCCCTCCTCCCCTTTTAGCAACTTCTTCGTACGACAATCCGTTAATGCGATCAACAAACTCACCTTCGCGATTTCCTGCATAAACAATATGCGTGTGGCTATCGGCATAACAAGGTAAAACGATCTTGTCTGAAGCGTCGATCACTTCCAAGCCTTTCCAATCTACAATACCCGGAAAATCATCCATTGAACCGTAATCCGCAATTAAGCCATTATCAATAGCTAACCAGGCATTTTCAATACATGGCAATACAGCCATATCTTTCCCACATACCTTTTCAGGCGCTTCGTCACGCACTTGTACAAGGGTTTTTATATTTTTAATAAGAAGTTTAGACATACTAATTTTGATGATCTAAAATTATTAAAAACAAATTGTTTTACCTAAAATATAAAATATCCTAAAAGCCAGCACAATAAATTTAATTATTAGCGTTATTAAGGTAATTTCAACAACATGAAAAAAGAAAAGCTGCTAATACTTTTTGTTTTACTGCAAATACTCTCGTTTTCACAAATAAAATATACAATAAGCGGCTATGTTAGTGAACAAGGCAGCAAAGAAAATTTGCCCGGAGTATATGTTGTAATTCCAAAACTAAAAACAGGTACAAGCACCAATAGTTATGGGTTTTATTCAATAACTCTTTCACAGGATTCTGTTGAAATGATAGTTAGTTATGTTGGTTACAGATCAAAAAAAGTAAATCTTTATCTTAATAAAAATATCTCTTTAAACTTTGAATTGGCAGCCGATCAATTAGAAGAAGTAGAAGTTACAGCTGAGCAAAATTATAAAGTAAGTGACGACGTGCAAATGAGCACAATAGATATCCCTATTGAGCAGATCAAACAAATTCCTGCTTTATTGGGCGAAAAAGATGTTTTAAAAGTGATACAACTTATGCCTGGTGTACAAAAAGGCAGTGAAGGTAGCTCTGGTATTTACGTACGCGGTGGTGGGCCAGACCAAAATTTGATTATTTTAGATGAGGCCCCTGTTTATAATGCCACGCATTTGTTTGGTTTCTTTTCAGTTTTTAACGGTGATGCCTTAAAAAGCGTTGAGCTTATTAAAGGCGGCTTTCCTGCAAGATACGGAGGAAGGCTTTCGTCTGTTATAGATCTGCAAATGAAAGACGGGAACAAAGAAAAGATACATGGCGAAGCGGGCATTGGTATTATATCGTCGCGTTTAACTTTAGAAGGACCGATCAAAAAAGATAAATGCTCATTTTTGGTTTCGGGCCGTAGAACTTATATCGATGCGCTGATCTATCCTTTTTTACCTGAAAAGAACCGTGGTGGTTATTACTTTTATGATTTTAATGCAAAATTAAATTATGTATTTAATGATAAAGATAAATTATACCTGAGTGGTTATTTTGGAAGAGATAAGTTTTATTTTACTTCAAAACAAAGTGGCTACGAAAACAAATCTAATTTAAACTGGGGCAATGCAACAGGCACATTAAGGTGGAACCACTTATTTAGCAGCAGATTATTTTCTAACGCTTCGCTCATTTTTACAAATTATAAATTGGGCATTGGTTCGAGCGATAAATATGGTTCAGATTTTTTTACACTGGATTACAGATCTACCATTCGCGATCTTGGATTTAAATACAGTTTTGATTTTATGCCCACACCAAATCATTATATACGCTTTGGCGCGAACAGTACCTGGCATTATTTTTTACCACAGGCGGTTGTTATCAAATCTTCTTCTCCTTCACAAAATTCAAGTAATAAATCCAATGGCATAAACACCATTGAAAGCGGAATTTATATTGAAGATGACTGGAAAATCACTAATAACCTGAGAGGCAATATTGGTATGAGATTGAGTGCTTTTAACAGCAACGGCAACAACTTTTTTAATCCTGAGCCCCGCGCTTCATTAAGATATTTATTTAAGAACGATCTTTCTATAAAAGCTTCTTACGCTATGATGAATCAATACCTTCATCTTTTATCCAACACGGGCATTGGCCTGCCAACCGATCTTTGGGTGCCAGCTACCAACAAAGTAAAGCCACAGCAATCGCAGCAGGTAGCATTAGGTTTTGCGAAAGATCTGCCTAAACAAAAATTGACCGTTACCATTGAAGGTTATTATAAGGAAATGAAAAATGTATTAAGCTATAAAGAAGGGGCCAGCTTTTTACAAATAGGCAGCAACGATGAGGCAGAAGGAACTAGCTGGGCGAATAACGTTACTTCAGGATCAGGTGTTAGTTATGGCGCTGAATTTTTTATTCAAAAAAAAGTTGGAAAATTTACAGGCTGGATAGGTTATACCTTATCATGGACAACCTTAAAATTTGATTCCTTAAATTTTGGAAAAGCTTTTCCTGCAAGGTATGACAGAAGGCATGATATATCTGTTGTAGGAATGTATAAAATAAACGATCACATCAACATTTCTGCCACATGGGTATATGGTTCAGGCAATGCCATCACACTTCCATTGGCATCTTACGCGGCGTCACCTGATTTTATGGCAAGTAATTTATTTCAATATTCGCAGCAACCTGTAAGCTATTATGGAGAAAAAAATTCATTCCGCATGGCCGCCTATCATCGTGCAGATATTGCTATACAATTCCATAAAAAACTAAAACGTTGCGAAAGGATCTTTGAATTAAGCTTTTATAATTTATACAACCGTAAAAATCCATTTTTTTATTTCGCTGAATACAACCAGGTAAAACAAAGAACAGTGTTAATGCAGATCTCATTATTTCCAATATTACCAAGCGTTTCGTGGACCTATAAATTTTAATACATGAATAGATATTTTGCCATATTATTTTTGTTTATCACATTAATTTCTTGCGAAAGGGAGGCAAATGTCAAGCTCCCCGATGTAAAGCCAATGCCGGTTGTCTTTTGCTATCTCAGTCCTTCAGATACAGTCATTTCTTTAAAGTTAAGTATGTCGGAGCCTTTATTTGCAGAGCAGAACCAAAACATGTATGCACCGGTTACAGATGCAAACGTTACATTATCCTCTGCACAGGGAAATATTTCTTTGACTTACGATCAAAACAAAAATATTTACAGTGCTTCAACAAGCTCCTATCCTATTATTGCCGGCCAAACGTATAAGCTTGTTGTTGTGTTGAATAATGGTAACATTGCAGAAGCAGAAACAACGGTGCCCACCGGCAGCGTTCCAATACTTGCAGCATCGGTACAAACTATAACAACAAACAACAACCAGTATTTACGGTTTAAACTCAATTTCCAGGATGATGCAGCGCAAACTAACTATTATAGGGTGGCAATGGCCGATATTATTTCTTTTGTTCCGGGTGACACTACCCTTTCTGAAACAGGTATAAGGAATACTTACTCAGATGCGGCTAGTAACGGCGCATTGATGGAAGCGAGTTTTGAAAGCTATACTTTCCCAACAACTTCACACCAGGGGTATATGATCTATCTTTTAAACACCAATAAAGACTATTTTTTATTACACCAATCATTAAGAAATTACCAGGAAGGAAACCCGTTTGCAGAACCTTCTCTTATTTATACCAATATAAAAGGCGGACTGGGTGTTTTTGCAGCCTCGTATCCTTCTAAATACCGCTTAAATCAGTAATCAACTATTTTTATTTCTTAATTATTTGCTAATTTTGAAATATGGCAGGAAATTCTTTTGGAACACTTTTTAAATTAAACACATTTGGTGAAAGCCATGGCATTGCTATTGGCGGCACTATTGATGGTTGTCCGGCAGGTTTAAAGATAGATCTTGATTTTATACAACAGGAATTGAATCGCCGTAAACCCGGCCAGTCGCACATTACAAGCCAACGTAAAGAACACGATACCGTTGAATTTTTATCCGGTATCTTTGAAGGAGTAGCAACGGGTACACCTATTGGCTTTATAATAAAGAACGAAGATCAAAAACCAAAAGATTATTCGCATTTAAAAGATGCTTACAGACCATCGCATGCCGATCTTACTTATGAAGAAAAATTTGGCGTTCGCGATTACCGTGGCGGTGGCCGTAGCAGCGCGCGCGAAACAGCCTGCAGAATTGTTGCAGGGGCCATTGCAAAATTAATTTTAAAAGAAAAAAACATTTCTATTAATGCCTTTGTAAAACAGGTTGGAGAAATCAAGTTAGATAAAACATTTGATCAGTTAGATCTTTCAAAAACGGAAAACAGTATTGTAAGATGTCCTGATAATACAACTTCTGAAAAGATGATCGCTTACATTGAAGAGATCAAAAAACAGGGAGATACTGTTGGTGGTGTAATACAATGTGTGATACAAAACACACCTATTGGTTTGGGTGAACCTGTATTTGATAAGCTACATGCCGTACTTGGACATGCCATGTTGAGCATTAATGCCGTTAAAGGTTTTGAGATAGGAAGCGGTTTTGATAGCGTACATTTTAAAGGCTCCGAGTTAAATGATATTTTTTATTCTGAAGACAAAAAAATAAAAACCAAAACAAATAATAGCGGTGGCATACAAGGTGGTATTAGTAACGGTATGCCAATTTATTTTAATGTGGCTTTTAAACCGGTTGCAACCATATTACAAAAGCAAAACTCGGTAAATAATAAAGGTGAAGAAATTATTTTAGAAGGTAAAGGCCGCCACGACCCTTGTGTATTACCGCGCGCAGTGCCAATTGTAGAAAGCATGGCTGCTTTGGTGCTGGTAGACTTTTTGTTATTGGCGAGGTGTAACCAGCTTTAATATTTTTTTAGCTAAAACTTCGGGCAAGAGATCAGAATCTGTCTTTTTTTCTTTTTCTTTTTAGTGTTACAAAATTGATAGGACATACTAATTTCATGCGTACCGTTAGAGCTTACATTGGTTAATTTTGAAACTGTAATATCATAAGAGTATCCTACATTAAGTTTATCTGTAGAAAGACCAACTAAAATTATTACAGCATCATTATTTCTATACCATGAGTATGGCTTTCTTAAAGGAATGCCGCGGTACCATGTTCCAATTACAAAATAGTTTTTCGAATAATAAAATCCTACGTCCAGTTGATTGAATTTTTGTTGTTTTTTAAAATTCGCAACCACACTTATTGAATTTTTTTCTACTCCTTTTTTATTTGATGTTTCTGTTTCATCACCTTCCAACAAAAATTTATGCCCGCCATGCAATTTAAGTTCTCCTGGAAGTTTGCTACTTTCTTCCAATAAAGATTGATTTGGTTGATTAATATGATTGATAGAAAAGCCACCCCATGATGATGATGAATAAAATAACATACCAATGCTTGCATCAAAATAAGTAGTACGAATGCCTGAAGTGCTTTCTACCGAATTAGCAGCTCCTCCTCTTGCGATCTGATCGCCAAAAACAAGCGCGCTGTAATCAATGCTTCGTTGCACTCCACCTGCAGCAAAACCCGCGCGTGCGGCAAACTTTTTATTTATCTGTAACTGATACGCGTAAAGTGCACTAAACTCTGTAGTTTTTAAATTCCCCGAACCCGCTTTATCACTTACAAATTGCAATCCAAGTCCGCTGTTTATACTTTTTACAAAATGATCATACGTTACCTGGTAAGTTGTAAAAGTACCTGGGATAGCAGACCATTGATTTCGATAATTAGCACTAAGTCTTGAACAAGCGTTAGCGCCTGTAAATGCAGGGTTTAAATAAGTTTGGGCGGCATAAAATTGCGAGAACTGGTAATGCTGCGCCGATACATTTATATAAACGAAAGAGAAAAAGATCAATAAATATATTTTCGAAAACCGCATTATTTTATTCGTTTATTTAATTCAAAACTTAGTTCTTTATCATTCTCGGTAAATATCATATTCTTAACTAAAGGCTCAATACTTCCGCCTTCAATGATCACTTTATACATTTTATCTTTTGTTGTTACAAGCACCATTGACATATAGTTTTTATTTGGCCTGTATTTTCCTTCCATCCTACCTGTTTCTACATCATAAATTGTTAGTTGAAGATCATTTAATTCTGACTTATTCATGGTAGAAAAAAATTTGCAGTATGTTACCAATTGTGTTGTTTCATTAAAGTTCATCGAATAAATATCAGCATCGCCATAACCACCTTCCCTTCTTGAAGTAAATAATGCAGATTGCTGATCTTTCAGTTTTACAAAATAAATATCATCATTAGTTGAATTAATAGGCATACCTAAATTTTCCGGGTCTTTCCATCTAAGCGTTTCGGGGTCATAGCTGGCTTTAAAAATATCGTATTCGCCCATAGAATTATGCCCCTTTGAACTAAAATACAAGATCTTTTCTTCATCAAGAAAAGGTGAATCTTCATCTTCGGAAGTATTAATATTTGGACCAAGATTAGCAGGCAAGCTATATTGACCATTCATGAATTTGCGAACCTTGTAAAGATCTTTACCTCCAAAACCTCCAGGGCGGTTACTTGAAAATATTATTTCATCACCACTAGAAGAAAAGCAAGCGCTGGCTTCTAAAAATTCTGAATTAATTTCAGTACCCATTATAACCGGATCACTCCATTTTGTTCCATCATAAGTACATAAATAAAAATCACCACCGGTTTGCTTTACATCCGTTCTGTAAATAATAAGCTCATTTCCTGAAGAAGAAAGAGCTACGCAAGCGTCATGATTAGATGTATTAAGATTATCGCCTATTGAAACCGGTTTTGACCAAATAGTTCCTTGTTTTTTAGCTATATAAATATCTTCATAAAACCTGCCATATGGATCTTTTAAACCGCCCTTACTATCAGCCCGCCTGGAAGTAAAGATGAGGCTTTCATTGGCCTCCCACATTAACGGAACATAATCAGCAAATTTAGAATTTATATTTTCCCCAAGATTTTTAATGATAAAATTGCTTTTTCTTCCTTCTTCTTTTATTGCCGATTCGCAAATTTTTATCCAATTATTTACATCTGCATTATCGATCGTTTCTTCGGTATTTATCGATTTGAAATAATAAAATTCTTCAATGGCTCTTCTGCTTTGTCCTGTAAGCTGATAAATTTTTCCTAAATAATAATGTGATTCGGCAACTTTTGATTTACATGCATCAAAATATTTTAAGCTGGCAGTATCTGTTTTATCCATGCTAAATAACGATACACCTGCCTTAAAATTCATGTCGGCATTGAGAGGCTCATGCTTTAATAAACCTGAATAAATTGTAAATGCTGTTAAAAAATCTGCCTTTTCATAAGCAAGATCTGCCTGCTTAAGCTCTTTTTTTACATTGGCATTTTTTTGCGAATGCACAAATGTAAAAAACATTAGAAAAGATATAGTATATAAAAATTTCAAAATATTATCTTAATAAAGTAACGTTACCTGTTTTATTATAAACCCTTCCGTCAAAAAAAGTAACGTTCGCTTTCCATACATATGCATCCTGCTGGCAAAGTTTTCCATTAAAATAACCATCCCAGCCAATATTCAGATCGTGGGATTCAAAGATCAATTCTCCCCATCTATTAAAGATGATCAATTTATATTCTACAACACCCGAAGTATAAGGAAAAAACACGTCATTACTAAGATCGGCCGGATTATAACTTCCACCGCCAGATCCGTTTGCATTTGGTGTAAATACATTTGGAAATTGTATATCCGTTATTACTTTAATAACCTGGTCTGTTGTATCTCTGCAATTGTACTCATTAATAGCAACAAGGCTTACAGTATAAAACCCAACAGTTTGATAATTATATAAAGGGTTGGTCTGACTCGTAAAACCTCCATCTCCAAAACTCCAGTAATAAGCATTTGCGCCGGTACTTAAGTTTGTAAATTGAATTGGATCGTTTGGAATATTTGCAGTATACGTTGAAGCAGAAAAATTTGCAGTTGGGGCCGGGTTTATGTTTACTGTAATGCTTGCGCTTTTACTTCCACATGGTCCGTTATTAATTGATGAAACAGTTAAGTTCACAAAACCTGTAGCAATATCAGCTGCGCTCATAGTATAGTTAATTGTATTAAATCCGTTTACAGACACAAAAGTACCCGTTCCATTTGAAGACCATGCGTATTGCCCGCTACCACCACTTAAAGCAGCAGTAATTTGAACCGGATTTTGGTATGCGCAAATTATAGTATCGTTGGCCAGATTTATTGATATTTCTTTCATAATGGTAAGTTTTGAAGTATCTGTTACTGCTGGGCAAACCTGATTATTTGTTGAAGTTAAAATAAACAGAACGCTTCCATTATTAATATCTGCTGAAGTAATATTATATACCCCATTTAATGCCGAAGCATTTGGCAAAACGTTTCCACTACCATTGGTTGACCAAATACCGCCACCAACAGAAACAGAACCGTTTAAATTTGAAACAATAGAAGTTGAACAAATTGTTTGATCAGGGCCAGCATTTACTATAGATGGTTTTCTGATCTTTATAAGTACTGTATCTTTAACCAATGGGCAAGGCGCATTATTACTTGATGTAAGTGTAAATGTAATCGAACCATTACTGGCATCGCTTGCAGTAAATAAATAATTTGTATTTAAAACTGCATTTGAAGGAGAATAAGTGCCGCCGCCACCTGATGACCATGTGCCTGTATTTGAATTGCTAATTACACTGCCGTTTAAAGAAATAGATCCTGTGTTAGAACACACAAATTGATTAGGCCCGGCATTAACCTGAGCCAATGGTGTAATAAAAATAAGCATAGTATCAGTTACTACAGGACAGGGACCGTTATTGGTTGAACTTAAGGTATAATTTATTGTTCCTAAAGCCAGATCTGAAACAGTTACAAAATAGGTATTGCTTAAAAATGCACTGCCGGGCACAAATGCCCCGCTACCATTGGTACCCCAGGTGCCTGAAGCTGTTCCACCGGTAACTGTACCCGACAATGCAACGGTAGTGGTATTAGAGCATATGTGCTGATTGGCACCTGCATTAACCACTGCCAGTTTAACTATTTTAAAAGTTACAGTATCAGTAACCGCATTACAAGCACCATTATTTGTTGATGTTAATGATAACGTAACCAGGCCTGAAGCAATATCTGCTGTGCCAGGAGTATAAGCAGAATTTATAACATTTGCCGATGGAAGAAAACTTCCATTTCCTGAAGTTGACCAAACACCGGTATTTGAATTACTTGTTACACTTCCATTTAAAGGTGTTATTGTTGTGCTGGAACAGAGAAGTTGGTTTGCACCTGCATTAACAACAGGAAGCTGTGTAACAGAAACCAACATGGTACTTGTAACTGCAGCGCAAGGACCATTATTTGTTGAGCTTAATGTAAAATTGACGATGCCCGCTGCAATATCAGCAGCACTTAAAAAGTAAACATTATTTAGAGATGTATTAAAAGGCGTAAATGCGCCTGTTCCATTTGTGCTCCAAATACCTGTATTAGTGCCACCACTAACTGTACCTGTTAACGCAACGGTTGGCGTGTTAGAACACACCAAAGCATTAGGTCCTGTATTTACTATTGCTAATTGTTTTATTGAAACAATTACTGTATCAGAAACCGAAAAACAATTTCCGTTACCTGTAGATGTAAGTGTTAACGTAACCGAGCCTGCCGCAATATCGGCAGAGCCCGGATTATATGACGCGTTTAAAAGGTTTATAGAAGGAGAAAAACTACCATTGCCACTTGTAGACCAGCTACCCGTAGTTGTTGCTCCGCCAATTGTACCGTTTAATACAAATGGATTGGTATTGCAAATTGAACCTCCGGTTCCGGCATTAACATTTGGCGACGGTGTGATTGTGATCACAACTGTGCTTGTTGCCGCAGGACAAACACCATTTGCCAATGAGGTTAAAATAATATTTATTGTACCCGAGGAAATATCGCTGGCGCTGGGTGTATAAGTAGTATTTAAATTTGCAGTAGAGGTAAATACACCGCTGCCACTGGTACTCCATTGCCCGGTAGATGAAAAACCACTAACAGTTCCTGAAAGAGTAACTAAATTATTGTTAGCACACACCGTGGCATTTGAACCAGCATTAGCAAGAGGAACATTTTGAAATGAAACAATTACTGTATCCTGATCAGGCGGACAACCTGAATTACCTGTAGTTGTTAAGTACAATTGCACAAAACCCGCAGCAAGTTCTGCGGCAGTTGGAATATAATTTGTGCTAACTGAATTTGAAACAGGGCTAAAAGTTCCTGTTCCTCCACTCCATGTTCCTCCGCTAGCATTAGTAACAGTACCGTTAAGAGCAACTGTAGGACTATTTTTACAAATAGAAAAATTTGGCCCTGCATTTGCAACAATTGGCAAAGTGTATTGATTAACTATTGCAGTTGCTGTTGTTGGCGGACAGCCAGTATTATCACCAACGAGAACTGTATAAGTGCCGGGCCCCACAGTGACAACGGTTGTGGTATTGCCGATTGGTACCCAGGAATAGGTATAAGGAGGTAAACCTCCGGAAGCTGTAACAGTTAATACAGCATTAGTGCTTCCAAAACAAATAGTAGATAACGTTGGGTTGATTGTTGCAAGCAGATCACTATAAAAATACACCCGTACAGTATCCTGATAATAACTTGCCTGGCATGGTGATTGCGCAAAGCCACCAACCAGATAATCAACAAACGGAGGCGGAGTACCCGAAGGTGTAACTGTAACAGTTGCACAACCCGTAGTACAATTTAAATAAGAATTATAAGTGCCTGACGGACCGGGATTAATAGAATTCCATGTGATTGTAGGAACAGAAAAACCTGAAACAGATAATGTTTGTGTACAGCCATCTCTTACTAAAATAGAATCGGGAATAACGGGAGCAGGAATAGCAGTGATCTGGTATGAATTATTATTGTTACCCGGTTTGCAAAATGTGAGTATATGCGGACCTGCACCACTTAAACAAATTGGCGTACCAACCGCTATTGGCGGGCCGCAATTAATGCTATAAAATAAAGCGCCAGGAGGCACTGCACCTGAAGCTATGCTAAAGTTTATGCCAATAGAACTTGGATGTAGAAGTATTGTGAATTTAATACACTGATCACTTCCACTCCAACCACAGCAGGTATCGTTTCTTGGTACCGAAGGGCTAACCCATGTGCCATTGGGTGTTGCTGTTAAGTTTGCAGTAAAACTTGGAGTACTGGGATCACATTGTGCAAAAGAAATTTCTGCATAAAAAAACAAACCTATAATATAAATTAAATATTTTTTAAGCATAAATAATTATAGATTAATTTCAAATGAATTATTTATTTTAAAAACTATGTTTGAAGAAATTAATCTCTTCAAACATAGTTTGTTATTTATACTTTGCATTTATTAAAAGGTTTACCTTTATTTTTTTTTAAAGCGTTGCTACACATTCAAATTTCCAACATTTGTTGTAACACCTACGGTAACAACAACATTATTAATTGTAATTGTGTTATAAGGTGCAACGGGAGTTATTGTAAGATTATAAGTTCCCGGAGGTAAACCTGCAATTATAAATTCACCGTTTGCATTTACATTAACTACGGTTGAATAAGAATTTGGTCCTGATGTAGCAACAACGGTTGCAAATACACCCGAAGGAATTATTTTTCCTTTAATAGAACCACTTAAAGCAGTTTCAATTGTTCTTATTACAGGTTTTAAAGAATAATCACCATTACCTTCTGCTACAATTGATAAGTTAGCATCAAAATCAAGCAATACATAATATGCAACACCTGCCTGCAGTTCTTGATGTACCTGAAGCTTTAAACCTGATTGTTGCGCACTGGGTGTTTTTAACGGATGTGAAACATTGTTTACTACAACAGAATTGTTTGGTCCAAGTATCAATCTTATTTGTTGAACTTTATCAACCGTTAAAGATCCTGTTGCAATCAATGTATCAACACCATTTGCAAAATCAAGCAGATTATAAATTCCCGGATTTACATTAAGCATTACTGTACTTCCGTTCCCGGTTATTTCTACTCCCTGAATATCTACATACACCGCATTATATAAAGCAGGAGCATCTGTCATTCGCACGTAGTAAGGAGTTGGTTCTCTTTGTGGCTGTACTTCATTCTTTTCTTTCTTACAAGAAACTATTGATAATCCTATCGTGATTAATAATAGTATTTTTTTAAGTATTTTCATTTTAATTGATTTTATTTGTTATTATACTTTATTACTCTATAATTTCATGCCAACTATATTTAGTTTCTATGTTATATCAATAGCATTTTATGAAGACAATTTCTCCTTATAAAAATTACTTTATTTATGTTTTTAATATGATATTTTCTCTTTTATTTCTGCTTTAAGAATTGTTACAATCGCATATTTTACGTCTTCAAAACCATCAAGCACTGTTTTATAATCAATTGTTTGGTTGGGAAAAATGCTTTTTGTTATTACAAGTTTTTGCTTTTTTAGCCTTATAGACCTTTCATTATAAAAATCAATATTCAAAACAATGTTTTTGTACGAAACATTTTTTGCCTGACTAAAAACACAACCTTCAAGAACAACTTTTTTATCTTTAACGGTGTGCTTAATTGACGACTTGTCTAATAGAAATTGTTGAGGATGTATTTGCTCTGCAATTAATCGCTCATCCTTATTTTCAAAAGAAGCTGGTATATCTTTGTAAAATATACTGCTGAAAAAATAAATGCCTGTACCTGTTGTTAAAACCAAGATAACTATACTTATTTGAATGATTATTTCGTTTTTTTTCATAAGTAACCTAAAAACATAATAAATTATTAAGGACTTCTATATATGACAGTATAGCATTCTTAAACAGTTATTTTTTCACATTTAATATTTTTTTTAAGATTAATTCTATTCAAACTCTCACTGCCAACAAGTGTAGGCATATAGGTTATGTTTTCGTTTTTATAAATATTATCAATTGAATCAAAAACATATTCATATTCTTTCTGATATCTGAAAGGCAAACCACGTTTATAATTGTAATATTCAAGAAAAGTAAGATCTATAATTTCCATACTAGGTAAAGTATACCACACATGTGGATTAATTTCAGTACCTGAAAATTGGTTAATATTGTATTCATTAAACCTAAATACTTCTTTACCTTTAAAATAAACGCCGCCAATAGTTAAAACAACCTTGCAGTTTAAATAATCTTCTAAATATGATTTAAATTTTAAATGCATCTCTGTACCATTATGTCTAACATAATCAGCTTTAATATCTCCTAAACAACGAAACAGATGTTTTAAAACTCCCGTTTTGTTCTCTTCATTTGTATATGTTATTCTCCGTTTATTATCAGCCATAATACTTACACTCTTAGTATCAGCATCCATTTTATTAGCTCTTTCAAAAGCTTCAGATAATAGATTTTTATAAGCATTAAGCATTTATGCGTAGTTTTTTTATTAATTATTAACTGAAAGACTGCTAATTTTTGTCTTCATTTTTGATTGACGTGTAACATCTTTTTTAACACCAAATAGTAATGCTTCAATCTTGTATTTTTTTAATTCCGAAGCATCTAAAGGGCCTTTTTCTTTGCCATTAATAAAAACATAATAATTTTCCATAATATTATTTTAGTCAAATATTTTAGAGTATAAAGTTTCGGTAATTTTACTTTAGCTTTAGCACCCTTTTATATATAAGATGATATAAAAAAGCTAAAGGTTGGAAGATGGAAAAAAAATTAAAAACTATATTTCAAGCATAAATAAGGGCCTACTAAAGCATTTTTAGTAACATCAAAAGTAGCAGGCATAAAGCCATTACCGGCAAAATTATTATTTAAACCATATTCGCTATTTATTCCGTAGCCAATTATAAGATCATTGATCTTTTTCTCCTGCCCAATAGCAAACTTAAGCCCGTAATCATTTTTAGTATACTTATTTTGCTGAACATCAATTGATTGATTGTACACGTGAGTAAAATTCCTAAGATATGAACCATAAATACCTGTTTTAAACGTGAATTTAGAAGGTATTCGACGCTGTGCAGATTGATTTAGATTTAACTGGTACAATAAAGTAAGCTTTGTATAATTGAACTGCAAAGTGTGATCATAGTATTTTCCTTCAATAAACTCACCGTATTTTTGCTGAGATCTTGAATTAATATAAAGTTCGGTACTTAATGCGCTATTTTTTGAAATAGTATACGCTGCTACAATTCCATAACTGGCTGCAAAAGCAAGAGATGTTCTTGTAAGGCTATTTGCCTCAAAAGCTTGTTGGGTTTCAGAATTCAATATCCATGTATTGTTATAAGAGCAGGTTACCCCTATTTCAACTCTTTTTTGCTTTAGTGAGTTATTGTTTTCTATTGGAGCAATATCGTTTAAAACTACTGCAATATCAGGCTCCCGGTTATCAATTAATATTGGGTAGCTAACTATCGAATTTAAATTTAGCGGTAAAACAGGCTCCATAATATCAGAATCGTTAGCTGCTAAATCAGGCTCTGCCACAAATTGATAATTTAGCTCTGTTACATTGTTCTGATCAGTACTATTTTTTATAATGTTTTTTTGCGCAACAGTATTTACTGTACTTTTACTTCTGTTATTTTTTTTAACCGGTATTTCTTTGTTGTTGCTTTTATTAGCAGAAATAACAATTTTTTCATTTACAATTGCGTTACCTTCATTTTTTTCTTTTGCATCTTTTAGAGGACTAGTTTTTGCAAGCTCTGTTTTATTATCAGTATATGTTTGATCCATTAAACTTTCGGCAAGTGCCTTATCTTCTATACCCTTATTATATCTATAAACACCTGCACATATTAAAAGTAAAAACAAAATTACACTTGCAATATTTCTCCAGTAAATAACAGGTTTGCGATCAAGCTCTTTATTGATCTTATTCCATACTTTATCAATATTTAATTGTTTGTTTACATTATCCCAAACAAAAGGAGGAGCAGATTGATCTGCTTTTTCAAATACATTTTTTATTTTTTCTTCGATATGCTTATCGCTTTTTGAATCAGGTAAGCTATCCGACAATTTATTCCATAGATCAGAAGGAGCAGTTTTATTTTGCCCCTCAAAAGTTTCCTTTATCTTATTATCTATGTTCTTTTTTTTATCCATTATACTTACTAATGGCTTCTTTAAAAAGGAACCTGGCCCTGTTTAATTGTGATTTGGAAGTACCTTCAGATATTTCCATTATCTCCGCAATTTCTTTGTGATTATAACCCTCTATCGCAAATAACTTTAATACCATTGCTGCTTTTGCAGGCAATTGGTTTACAAGTTTTATTATATCTTCAGAATTTATTTTATCGAGTATACCGTCAATATTTGTTTCGGCAAAAATCTCGTAGTTATCAAGATTTTCCTGTTCTCTTTTTTTCTTACGATAAAATTCTAAGGCAGTGTTAACGATTATCTTTCTTATCCATCCTTCAAGCGAACCTTGATATTGAAAGGTTTGTAAATTTCTAAACACCTTTATAAATCCTTCCTGTAAAATATCACAAGCTTCATCCTCATCGTGTGTATAGGTAAGACTTACATTATACATTTTATCGGCAAATTTTCTATAAAGCATTTCCTGGTATTTTCGTTCACCCGAAATACATCTTTCAATTAATTCCTGTTCAGAAATTATATGCTTGTTCGAACTATTCAAAATCTTAATTGAAAATAAGTTGAGTTACATCGTGCGTAACCCTTGACTTAACTTCGTTGTTAATAGGTTTATTTGTTGACTTATTAATTAATATTGTTTGCTTGCCGTCAATTAGAACAAGATCTGCGTTATCCATCATACCGGTTGTAACTTCTTCAAACCAGTAAACAGGATCCATTTTCATGGTTGCAACCGACTCTGTGTTTTTTTCCAACACTATTTGATTGCTACCTCCTGATTTTTTGGCAAAAACATTATATACACCGTTCGCATCTATTTCAAATCTTACAGGGTAAACACTATTTGTTACAGTATTTTTGTATGTTCCGGTAAGAACTATCTGTTTATCGCCGGGATTACCATATGTTCGGTAAGAAACTTTTATTTGGGAATATGTACCTTGCGGAATATCAAAATTCCATTCGGGTACAGTATTATTTTCATCAAAAGCAACGTTTAGCGCAGTATAGTCCTTACTAAAATAAACATCGCCGCCCTGCTCTCTTTTACCATCAAAAGTAAAATACTCTAAAACAATATTGCCACCGATAAAGATCAGGTTTCCATCAACAGCCGGACTTCTTTCAATATCCATTTTAAATTTAACAGATGTAGGAATTTTCCATTGATCTTCTTTCTTTTTCTTACAAGAAGGCAAGATTGTTATGCTTGCTATTAAAAGAAGATTTATAAAAGCTTTAAACATTTTCATATCTATAAGATGAAATAAAGATACGAAAGGTTGGAATCAATAAATATTCCATCATTTAATTTGCGCCTTAAAAACCAAAAAAGACCTTACGCAAGGTCATTTTTCGCAGTAAAAGGCTTTATTTTTCAGGAAAACGATAGATTTTAACGTTATTTTATTTCTTTTTAGGTACGATCATACAGGTAAACCTACTGGTACAGCACATTTCATTTTTATTATTATAGATCTTAATATCCCAAACATGTAATTTACCGCCTACTTTAATTGGCGAACAAACAGCTGTTACTTTTCCTTCAGTAACAGAAATTAAATGATTGGCATTTATTTCAATACCCACACCAATAAACAACTCGCGGTTCACACAACACCAGCTGGCAACACTACCAATAGTTTCAGCTAAAGCTACTGAAGCACCACCGTGCAGCAACCCAAAAGGCTGTTTGGTTTTATTATTTACCGGCATAATAGCTTTTAAATGCTCTGCTCCTACTTCAGTAAATTCAATTTCAAAAAATTCGCCTAAGGTGTTTTTATTTAACTTGTTTAATAAGTCTGTAGTAATTTCTCCGTTCCAAATGCTCATAATAAACTATAATCCGATTAATTGCTTTAAATTTAAACATTAAATGAAAAACCTTATTATTAAATTATTTATGACACCTTTTTTCTTTATTTCTTCTTTGTTAAAAGGACAACCTACCAGCAGCATACACCAGTTTACGGCTACAAGCATTGAAGGGAAACAAATAGATCTTAAAGATTTTAAAGGCAAAAAACTTATTGTGGTGAATACAGCCAGCGAGTGCGGCTTAACACCCCAGTTTAAAGAATTACAGGCGCTTTACACTACCTATAAAGATTCAGGCTTGATCATTATTGGTTTTCCAACCAATGATTTTGCACATCAGGATCCGGGTACAAATGATGAGATCCACTCTTTTTGCGAACGCAATTACGGCGTTACTTTTTTAATGATGCAAAAGATATCTGTTAAAGGTGATGATACGCATCCTATTTATAAATGGCTCACACAAAAATCTCAAAATGGTGTAATGAGTTCAACTGTAAAATGGAATTTTCAAAAATATTTACTTGATGAAAATGGTTTTTTGGTAAGCGTTGTTTCGCCCTGGAAAAAGCCTGATTGCAAAGAAATAATGAAATGGCTGAATAAAAAATAAAATTAATTTTCTACAATAAAGCTGCCTCTTGCAAATTCATTCTCAACTTTCACTATATAAAAATATACACCTGCTTTAGTTGAATTTATTTTAAACGCTTCGTCGCTATTCAATTTTCTTTCTTCAATCGGTCTCCCAAGCACATCAAAAATAGTGAGTTGCCATTGCTTGCCGGGCTGCATATTCTTTAATTGGATAACTGAATTGGCATTTACCGGATTTGGAAAACACTCAACCAGCAATGAATTTGCTTGAGAGATTTCTTTTACGCCAACTACCGCATTACCATTATAAAACAAATGATGTGCGTACAGATCTGAATTAGAATTCCTTAAATCTTCCCAAATATAAATAGCACCGCCATTCCCATCTTTTACCTGGCAAACATTTACCTGATCGTTAGCAGCATTAGAAACCGTTACACCCCCGCTCTGCCATTGAATACCGCCAGAATTAACATTTTGTGTTTTGATATCCCAACCCAAGGCTGTAGAATCCTGCCAGGCTATAATTGCCCCACCGTTATCATCACGAATAATATTTGGGTTATTTGACTTTAATCCGTTTGATAATAAGATACCATCTGTTGCCAACTGAATAGCACCTGTAGCCGATATCAACTGGGCATAAATTGAAAGCGTACTTGTTCTGCTATCTTTCCATGTAAATGCAGCACCACTTGCTCCTAAATATTTAATATCTAAAGCACTTTGGTTATTTACGGCAGCACATATTAATATACCGTTATTTGTCCATTGCGGCACACCCGAAGCATTGATCTGCTGTGCATAAATATTATAATCAACGGCATTTCTTTTATCTATCCAACCTATTATAGCACCATTGCCTCCGTCAGGTTCTATGCGAGGATTACTTTGGGTATTAACAGAAGTACAAACAGCAACGCCATTTGCTGTCCATAATACCGCACCTGCTGCATCAATACGCTGCGCATATATATCATAATCTACATTGTTACGTTTATCCTGCCAGGTTAATATTGCACCGCCAAATCCATCAACATCTATTTTTGGATTTATTTGTGCATTAGGTATATTACAAATAACAACACCGGTAGATGTCCAGGTAATTACACCGGAAGCATTGATGCGCTGCGCGTAAATATCCCAAAAATTATTTACCGAATCTTCCCAAACTATAATAGCACCACCTGCATTATCGCTAGTAATTTTTGGATTTTTTTGATGGTTGGATTTCGAACAAACAGCAACACCATTTGCAGTCCACAAAACATTACCTAACGAATCTATTTTTTGTGCATAGATATCGTAATTACCATTACGAAAATCTTCCCAGGTAATAATAGCGCTACCGTTTCCTGCATCTGTTATAGATGATGACTGCTGTGTAGATGCATTATTACAAACAGCAATACCGTTTACAGCCCATTTAGGTAAACCAATATTACTCATACGCTGCGCATAAATATCAGTTGAGTTGGCAGGCGAGTTTCTGTTATCATCCCAGGAGATGATCGCCCCACCTTTATCATCAGTAACGGCATGTACATTGTTTTGAGATTTTGCAGCAATTGCCACAGAGGTATTAATGGTTGAACTTGTATTCCATTGTGCAAAAAAAGAAAAATGAGCTAACACTAAAAAAGAAAAAAACAGTTGTTTCATTTTAAATAATTTAAATTTATAAAGTAAGTGTATAGGCAATGCCAATAATATAAATGCTTTCGCGATCTGAAATATTAAATTCAGATTGTATAAGATAATAAAGATTTATTGCGTTATCCTTATTAAAATTATACTCCAAACCTGCCACATTCCTGATCCTGTGAAAACCATTGTCATATAAGGGTCCATCTCCACGTGGCGAATGTATCTGATACCTTACTTCGCAAGATACATAAGGCGTTATTTTATCATTAGCAGCATATTTAAGATCTGTTTTTAAGCGAAGGAATTGTTCTGCCAGCTTTCCTTTTTTGCTTGTATAAAGATCCTGTACTTCTATTTGATAACGTGCGCGTTCGCTTAATGTAAATTTTTGAAGTTTCTTTTTAAATGTAAGATCCAGCATTAACCTGTGCCTGTAACTAAAGGTACCATCAAATCGTTTTTTTTGTATGGCACGATAGGTTGGACTTACCTTTAGCCATTTTGTTGCTTTATAATCAATGCCAATATTAGTGTAAAATAAATTAATGCGTTGAAAATTTTCGCGTAAGCGTAATTCCTGGTCAATTACAAGATTTACTCTTTTAAATATTTTTTTTTGTACCGTAAAGGTAGCCCACAAACCTGCATCTTTAGTATCTTGAGCAGATGCAACTATTGCGAATAAAAAAAAGGCGCAAAGAAAAAATATTTTTTTAGGACTGATCAACTTATTTGATAATAACGATATCTTCTAAAACCTTTTTTTCTTTTTTTTCAGTGATCGTAACTTCCATTAAAACTTCTTTGGGTACAGATAAAGAAGGTTTTGTTGGATCTTTACCAATGGCATACACTTTATATTTTCCTTTTTGCAGGTAGTTGAATTTAAAAGAGCCATCATAAGATGTTTTTACGGTATTACCTATCTCCTGCCCATCGCCATAAATAATATAAACAGTTTCGCCAGGCAAATAATATTCTGATGTTAAAACCGTAAAAGTGCCATCATAATTCTTTACATACACTTTGCCTTCAATTGAAGCAAAACCACCTTCTCCTGCCTGTTTCTTGCAGGAATGAATTGTAAACAGAGTTAATAAACAAAAAACAATTTTTAAGTACCTTCTTTTAAACATAATTTTTATTTATATTTTTTATTTTAAACAAAAAACCGGTATCAAGGTTATGAGATTTGCTCAAAGGCTTTGATACCAGTTTTTAAAATTAACCTGAACTAATAAAACAACATTATTTTTGAATTACCAGTTTAAATGTTTTGTTATAATTTTTTACACTTATTGTAACAAAATAAATACCATTGCTTAAAGTAGATGCCATTGCTTCGTTAACATCAACTTTATAAGACCCTACCTCAAATTGCGATTTGCTTGGAACCAACTCTGCTACCTGCTGACCGGCAGTTGAGAACATTTTAATACTCACCGGCGATGATTCATTTACATCATATGCAATTGTAAAACCACCATTTGTTGGATTTGGAAAAATAGTTGCGGCAACTGAATAAGGATTTTCAAGTTCTTTAACACCCACATCCAACGCATAATTGGCAATTACAGTATCACCTTGCGTTAGCTTAATTTTATTTACTACTGTAGTTGGTGTAATTAAAAGCGGATTATGAATTGAGGTCCATGTCATAAATTGCGGAGCGGCTGAATAAGAAGCCGAGCTTAAATTAATATCAATATTACCATAATAACTCGCAGCCCATGGCAATTGTGTTATGGTTAAAGAGTTTACTGTAATGTTTGCAACACCGGTTGGATTAACCGAAAAAGTAATTGGGTAAGGACCTGTTGTATTGTAACAACCGTTCATGCCATTGTAAGGATTAGTGCCGCAGCGTTTTGAGATAAACGATCTAAGTGTATCAAAGTTGGTTTGCCAGCCGGCATAAGTACCGCCCCAACGTTGTGTCTGACGGGTCATTTCAGGGTCAATTACAGCTTTTGTGCTATCTAAAAAGTCAAGCATATTCTGGCAACTAAAAGTTGTATTCATAAGATCAATGTAACGCGAAATATACCATTGATTGAATCCCGGATTGTTTCTTAATGTTTTTAATATTTTGGTGTGTTTTTGAGGATCGGATGAACTTTGGTTATACAAATTATCTACATTACAAACAGCAGCCGTGTAAGATGTGCTTGGTACGTTTGTGTAATTGATATAAAAATCAAAAGATGCATCATTATCCCACAAGATATAACCCCATTTTTTGTGGCCACCGGCAGGATTCAAACCTCTCCACCATCCTGTATTATAATTTAACCAGTCAGATGAAACAGACATAGAGTGCCCAATAACATAATCTGCTAAACTTTCAACATCTAATAATGAAGCTACATAATCAAAATTTGATTGAATGGCCATGTTATTATTAAAAATATAGCTCTTTAAATTGTTCCAGTCTGCCAGTGATTGTGCACCACCGTACTCAGCCCATGTACTACCCCAGGTTAAATTGTATTGAAGATCGTATTTTCCCTGGTTATAATTGTATTCGGTATAATCATGATCATCCGGAATTTCGCGAAGATCATAAACGCCCCAATAAGCACCATTTAAATACACAACACATTTGGTACCTGTACGAATATCCAGTTTCATACCACCATCTTTACAAAGTGTTTGAAAATAAGCATCACGCATGTGCGCACTTCCCTGATTGGCTGTATGAAAATCAGCCGGATAATTATCATCACCTGCGGCACGTAATATCAAATGCTGAAATTTATCGCGTGTTGTTTGAGCAAATACTTTTTCTTTTAAAGCAGCTGAATATCCCATCTCATCACGGGCCACAAAATCAAGACTTCTGTGACTATTAGCCCATGAATCTTGCCCGTGACTGTTAAAGCCACCGTACGATTTAGATGTGCGAATACCCCCCGGTGTAAAATATTCAATTGAACCCACAGGCTTTAGTGATTGCGAACCGTTAGCAAGCGTTGTTAAACTTGTACCTGAAATGGAAACGATAGGTACAGTATGTATCTCATTAATAAGATAAGTGTTAAACTCAATAAAACTTGATAATAAAAGCGGATTAGTACTTGTTGCAATTGCTTTAATAATTTGTGTGGTAGACACCGTGATGGCACCTGTATATTGCGTTGATGCAGTTGTTGGCTCTGTACCATTAGTTGTATAATACATTGCTACTGAAGTAGGCTCGTTATTTATTAAAGCAACCGAAATTGTACCGGGATACAACCCCGCAGTATAACTCATAGATGGGCGATCGGCAAAACCTGAATAAAGTGTACCCGAATTATTGCCATTTGGTGTTGGTGTTGTAAAGATACCCCAAGTAGTTGCTCCATTGGTAGCACGACCTCTTGATTGGCCCAACTTAGTTTTGTTAACCCTAACGCTATCTAAAACCACATTACTTGGATTTGATAAGATAATTGGTTCGGCATTATTTTTTGTTTGTGTTAATTTAAAGTTAGTATGTACAGTTCCTCCCACCGCAGCTCCACGCCCACTAGCCCATATAATTATAACGCCATTTGGGCCAATGGTTGTACCTGAAGGAATAGGAAATTTTGCAAGATTAAAAACATCGTCACTTAAAAAATAACCGGTAAGATTGATGGTACTTCCTGTTGTATTGTAAAGCTCTATCCAGTCTTCGTATTTTTGATTATTATCTTGTATGCTACTTAAATTAGCGCAGGAATATTCGTTTATTAATACCTGGGCTTTGGCGGTAGTTAAAGAGGCAAGTACTAAAACAAAAAGCAAAGCTTTGCTAAAAATGTAATTTTTTTTCATGCCGGTTAATTTTATTTGTAATTTAATCGTTATTAAATAGTTAAGGGTGCAAAATTGATTTGTGAATTTAAAGAAAATTACTGGTTAAAGCAAAAATTAGGCCTTGCGGTTCATAATTAATACTAATGGTGAAAAACTTAAACAAATTAACCCAACCTTTGTAAAAACAAACGTGTTACATTTATCACTAACGAATACTTTATTGTAAATTATGAGAATAGTTTTTTTGTTTATACTACTTACTTTAGTTTTTGAACTTCGTTCACAATCTTTTTATGAAAAGATAATGGAAATAAATATTGCTATTGCAGATACAGCTAATGATCCCGAAATTTTAAGACAAAGCGCAAGCGCATTTGACAGGCTTTTGATAGGCTCACCAAATGACTGGCCTGTTGCTTTTCATCATACATTATGTTACACTAAAATGGCAGACCTTCTTTTAAAAAAAGACACTGCCTTTGCCAAGTCGAATTATTTTTTGGCTAAAGAATCTCTTAAAAGAACTGATACATTAGATGTTAAACAACCTGAAAATAAAATATTAGGATTGTATCTTAAAATAATTGAATTACGCTTTAACAAAGAAAAAACAAGAGCCGATAAAATAAAATTACTCGAAGCAGATATTATTGAGTTAAGAAAAGCTGCGCCTAAAAACCCGCGCTTATTGTCTGTTTATGGGTATTATTATTTAATTCTTTATCCTACCGATAAAAGTAAAAAACCAAAAGCTATAGAATTATTAAAAGAAGCCTGTAAATATTATGCTGAGCAAAAGCCAGATGGTTATTATCCGAACTGGGGTAAAAAATGGAATGATGAACTTCTATTAAAGGTAAATATTAAAAACTGTGCGAGTAAGTCAGGCCAAAAATAAAATCGCGCTTTGGCTGGCCTTTAAAACGATAGTGCTGCTGAAACATAAAATAGGTTGCTATATATGATTTAGAACTAAGATTATAGTACACTTCTGCAAATGCCCTGTTACGAGCAATATTATCAAAATTTGACTGATTATACGACAGGTTTATCTCATCTGCCAACATTACTTCAACACGCTTATTGATCTCGTATTTCACCGAAAATTTATTCCTGTCAAAAAAAACAGGCACGGCGCCTTTTTCACTTGAATTTACATTTTTAACCTGCCCCTGAAAAATGTTTCTGTAAGAAAATAAAAAACTTTTAAAACGCTTTCTGAGTACAAAACCTGCATAAGCTTGTTGTCTGTCTCCATAAAATCCTTCGATATTTTTTTTAAAACCATATACATATCCGCCAACCAATCTAAAATGTTTATTTAATTTATAGGTTAATTCAATATTACCATTTATCTGGCTGTATTCAGATAAATTATTCTCAAAACGGTTTTGCATAGTAAACTGCGCGTTGAGTTTTTTAGTGATATCTTTATCCACCTTCAGATACAACCAAAACCCTGCATCATCATCATAATACTGTGCATTTACAGCAACAGGAAAGATGCCAATAACTAAAAAGAGAATATAAAACCGGAATTGACGCATTAAATTTTTTCTTCGTAATAATAGATCTTTATTTGCGCTGCATCTTTTAAGAAATCGATCTTGCCAATAGAAATACGGTGTACATTAAGACCTGTGCGCAGTTTTATATCTTCAATTAATTCGGCATGACGCTCTTTTTTGATCAACTCAATATTCTCATAATTTACAATTTGTACTGCTTCCTTTTTAAAGAACAAGTTCGTCTCAAAAATAAAAGCAACCCCAATTATTACAAGATTAATTAATCCTAAAAACAGATATTCGTAGCCATCGCTTGTATCTTTGATCTTGGTAACCGCAGCAATTAAGCCAATGGCTATTACCAAAAACAAATAGCTCATGTCTTTAATGCTAATGTCTTCGGTACGGTAACGTAACATACTAAATACGGCAAAGAGACCAAAAGCCGCGCCCATACTTAACTCTACCTTATTTAACAAGAAACATATTAAAAAGATAACTACGTTAAAAATAAAAAATGTGAAGAAAAGATCGCTGCGTTTATAAACACGGTAATACACCAAACGGATCAAAATAAATACCGAAACGATATCTATTAAAAACCTGAATGAGAATTTACTCAAGATTTTAACCAGTTCTGCCGTGCTGCTATCAACCGCAACGTCTGTAGATATTTGTAATAGTGTCATGATCAATGATGTGTTTTAATGCCAGTAGTTTTTCTTTAAAATTATTTTTCTTTGCGCCATCGTGCATAAAAGCAATAGCGAAACAATATTTGCTGATTGATCCTTCACGCACTCTTAATTTTTTCATGGTTTTAATGAAGGGCGATGGTTTCTTTTTTTCTTGTTTTACCTCTGCAATTACAAGATTATCCAGAAGGATACTTTGATCGTCTTTTTTAAACTCCAAATTTACATCTATTGTGAGGCGCTCAGCGCTTTGTTTATTCACCAAGGTAATACGACTATAATTTACCCAAACAACAGGCACAAGTTTATTGGGATCGAATGGAAGCTCGCCTGCTAAAAAAGTATGAGATTTTTCATTAAAAACAGTTGCAGCTTCTTTCTCCTTTATTCTCTCTTTAATCGTGCGGCCTTTATTGTTTTTAAATTTTACCTCCAGGTAGCCAAGGTTAGAATCAACATAAGTTCTGTGCCTGATCTTATACCTGTTTAGTTCACCGTTATGATGTTTGTTATAAAGCATTAGGTTGCTTGTATCATAATATAAGGTCTGGTAGCTACTCATAACCTTAGATTCAATTTGCAAACATTTGTAAAAAGGTTCAATTGCTTTTAATACTTCGGGCAATAGTTCCATTTTAAATGTAAACTTGGTATCAGTTCTATCCATTAACTTAACCCCATCCATTTCTTTTAAAGTAATGGCAGTAAATGAGTTTAATATGTCGTTAACAGTGTTCAATTATTTATAACCGTAAGTATATTTTTTTGTAACTACTAAATTATTATTAGCGTCGTAAGTTTTACGCTCAGATTTTAAGCCTTTAGCATCATAAGTATAAACATTCTTTTTTAATTGTTTATTATTTGCATCAGATACCAGTTCTTCCGTTTTTTCTTTTAAAGCGTTGTATTTATAAGTGCGTTTTTCTTTTAACACACTTTTCTCATCATATTCCAGCTCTTCTATCACATCATCATCACCATTGTATTTGTATTTGGTGGTTGATTTTAAAAGGCCTTCCTTATCATAGTTTATCTCTTCTATCATTAGGCCGCTTGAGTTGTAGGTAGCTTTTGAATCGGTAAATGTTTTGGTACCATGTGTCTCAACCGAAGTAATGGTTTTTACGCCAAGCTTTTTTATCTCTTTCTTTTTTTGCGCCAAAGAAAGAGTGCTTAGAAGTGATAAAATAAAAACTATGAGTGCTTTTTGCATGTGCTTAATTATAAATAGTTATTTGTTCAATTTCTTTAGTTTGTTTTTTGCCTGTTATCTCAACTTCTTTAATAATTGAAACATCGCCTGATTTTGATTGCAGTGTTTTATCTTTTGAGTATACATAGATTTTGTATTTTCCTTTGCGCAAATATTTAAATTCAAATTCGCCATCAGGATTAGCTTTTGTTTTCTCGCTATAACTTACAGCATCTCCATATAAAATATAAACATCCTCGTCGTATCCTGCGTACTCACCATTTTTAATAGTAAAAGCATTATTCCAATCCTCTACCCAGATCTTACCTTTTATTGTGGATGTCCCTCCTTCTCCCGCTTCTTTTCTACACGAGAATAAAGTTACAACAAACAGAAGAACAAATCCTAATTTCATTAAACCCTTAATGTACAGCATTCTTTTATATTTTAGTTAGTTATTATTATTTTTTTTGTTGAATTATTACACTTTACAAGATACAAACCGCTTTGCCAGCCGTTTACGGGTACTGTTAAAGTGCTTTCAAAAGTATTTGTATAAACAACCTGCCCTAATGTATTTGTTATCTCAACGCTTTGTTTTGTATGTGTTAGTACTCTTAAATTAAAATAACTGTTAGCAGGGTTTGGAAACACTATAAGATCATCTCCATTAAAACTGTATTCATTAATACCAACTGAACAATTAGATAATGAATAAGAAGGGTATTGAAGAAAGGTAAAATTACCAATACCATCCGGACAACGGCCAACCGAAACATCGGATGTTTGATTGCCAAACGAAACACTGTCTAAAATTGATCTTAAACCATTGCTTAAAATGATCTTATCACCGTCTTCATCCAGCTTAAAAGGCGCGTGCAATTGAGTACCGGTTAAACTAACATTATCTGCCCACACAATTAAAAAACCATTTGGTTGTATTACTGTATTATTTGGGAATGCAAATTTTGCCTTGTCTTTATTCTCATCACTTAAATAATAATTACTAAGACTTAAAGGTGTGTTGGTTGTATTGTAAAGTTCTATCCAATCTTCCAATAAATTAAATTCATTTTTTACATCATCGTTATTCTTTGCCAAAAATTCATTTATCACTACTTGTCCGGGTAAAGGATTTTGAAGGATCTTTAATTCATGAAACTCATGTTCTGCCCTTTCAGGAGAAAAAACGCTAGCGTTAGCATTTTCTGCATAAACATAATACTGCATTTGATTACCGGTCATGTTAACGCTTGTGCCATAATTATTATCTCCTGCAGCGCCATCGTTATGCGCACCATCATCGTACATTAAAATGCGTGTAAATTTATCTGCCAATGAAAAACGATAACCAAAATAAACAGTAGTTGCATTTGCAACATTGGTAGTAAATGTTAATGAAGCATTTAAAACCGGTGTTGCAATATTATTTACGGCAGTAATTGTTGGCGTTGTAACCGTAAAATCTGAGGTAGATTGTAGATAAGAAATTCTACCATTCATTAAAGTTTGTATACCAGGCACGGAATAACTACCCACAGAATAATTTGTGTTTAGTGCATTTTGAAATTGTGTGTAAGTAAAAAATTTACGTGTATCACTTAAAACAGCCGTATCTACCAATGCTTTTAACTGGTTATAGTTTGTAATATAGTTATTGCTTACAAACACTTCGTTTAACATTGTGCGTGTATGGGCAACCAACATACGTTTATACAAAGGATTATTATAAACAGCTTTTATTAAAGGCCAGTAAGCATCCGTTGCATGAATATTAACCGGCAGGTTTTGCATGTTGGCAATGCTAAGACTTGCAAGACTTGAATTTGAGTTTCCTAAAAAAGGAAAACCGCCAAAGCTCATGTTAAGATCCCACACAATTGGGTTATAATGTTTGGTACGATCTTTATACAAATAATAATTCTGGCAAAAAGCCCCGCTATAACTATCCAGGTTTATTAAAATATTATTAAAGGCCAGCATCCAAATGGCGCGGTCAACATCTATTACATTTTCAATAGTATTTGGATGATTGGTGACTGAATCGCATAATACTTCCAATTGTTTCCATCCATAATCGGATTTTATCTCGTAGAAATTAAAATACGCACTACTATCGCCTGCTAGTTGTTTTAAATTACATTTTGTATTTGCCGATGGTGTAATGTTTGGATTTCCTTTTATAAAAGTACCATCCTGCGAAAAAAAGTGATTACCACAAAAAGTTTTATTAATAGATTCGGTATTTGAATACACACCCATGTAGGTGTTATTGATATACACCTGCGCAAAATTAGCCTCAGGGCAATGCATGTAATCTTTTAAAATATTATAAGCCAACACCTCACGCACCATAGATGGATCCTGGTAACAGTTACTTAATTTAATATCCTGATACCCTTGATGGTTCTGGTTCTTGTAGGCATCTAACTCAATATGAATTGGGTTTTTTAAGCGGGTTGAATCATAAGAGCTATTGCCTTTGTACCTTACCCCTACACTATCGTATTGAATACCGTTGATCTTAACCCATTGAGCCATCACATAGCCTTCTTTACCAAGTTTGGATGTATCCAGCATATAATCCCATTTGGGATCATTAAAGTGAACTTCTATTTTTTGAATAGCGTTTGTATTATAAAAAGATTGCCCATAACTTTTAAAATTTAAAAGTATGAGCAATCCTAATAATTTAAAGTACCTGAACATTTTTTATTTTACTCTATCACTAATTTTTGTATTGCGCATTGGTTATTTTTTCCAACTATGCGCACAAAATAAATGCCTGAATTAAGGTCACTGATATTCAATGATGCTGTTTCTACTTCAACATTCTTAACCAATATTACCTGTTTTCCTTTTGCATCAAATACTACAATTGCATAAGCGCCATTTATTTTAGAATTTATTGTAATTACATCTTTTGCCGGATTTGGATACATTTTTAAAGATAAAGCTGAACTTGAGTTCTCTTTTACACCAACACCAACTGCACAAACAGCACAGCTTGAAAAACAAATTTCAGGCATTACAGTATCTTTTGTTACAATAATTGATCTGTTACCTGAAGTTGCACAGCTACCCGGAACAGTTTCTGTACTACCACTTGTATTACCATTATAAAATTTAAATTGGTAAGTGCCATTAGTAACATAATTAATGATCTCGTAAACATCGTTACCAAAACTGTACATATAAATTGTGGCAGGATTAAAACTTTGGTAACTTGTGCCAACATGCGCACCAATTGACGGAACCGGTAAAACACCGCTCATATCCACTTTATAACGTATCAATGATTTACCTGCAGGAGCATTACCATCAAATAAAATGGCGCCAACATAGGTTGTATCATTTGCCAACGAATCTACATACAGCCAACGGTTATCATTAAAATTATATCCGACACGCGATTCTTCCGGTACAAATTCAGCTTCGTAAGTTTGATCGCCATTTACAAATTTATACTCGTACTTATGAAAAGCAGGAATATTAACTATGATACTGTAAATTGTTGAAGATCCTACCTGTGTTAACACTGTTGTTCCCGGATCCCAATCGGTAGTACCAAAACCGGCAATTACCTGGAAATCGCCAATAACGTGGATACCGTTAGGACTGATAGTATGCGTGCCCATGTCGACCGCGAATTTTACTTTTTTTGCATATACGCCCGATGAGATGCAAAGGACAATGAGAAGGCTTAATAATTTTTTCATGCTGTTATTTTACTAAAGTTATTTTTTTATTTACTGATACTTTATTTGGAGAAGAAACGGTTAAAATATATAAACCATTACTAAGATTTGAAAGATCTAATTTTGTTTCGTTACTGCTTGTTAATACTAATTTACCCATGTTGTCAAAAATTGAAACAGTAAACTCGTCTGAAGTATAACCGTTAAGATCTATTTCAATAGCGCCTGTTGTTGGATTTGGAAATACCATTAATGAATTTAATTTATTACTTTCTGATCTGATAGCTGTAACCGGAGTATAATCCAGGCCTTGAGAATAAACATTTACACAACCATTAGCATCTGTAGTTCTTACCACATAAATACCATATTGTGTTGGCGTATAGGTTTGGCTGGTTGCACCTGCAATTAAATTACCATTAAAATACCATTGGTAGGTTGTAGCGGCACTTGATACAAGATCGGGATTGTTATAAGTAATAACAGGTTGCGAAGGCGCAGGATTGTTTATGTAACAGGTTGTATAACGGTGCGCCTGTGGCGTTGTACCACCGGTACTTTTGCTCCAAATAACCGTGTTAGAAGGATCTACTTCATAAATATATCCTGAAGTTGCCAAACATACCATTTGATTACCATTAGGAAACTGATCTGAACTACCCATGTTGCTTGTATAAGACGGGCTAACATGTCTTGAAGTATAAGAAGCAGGCGTAAAAGGTGAACCAATTGTAATTGTATAGTTGTAATCGCTTCTTGGTGGTGAAATTCTATCTACTGTTGTTTGTGATGTTGGTGCTATAATTCCTTTATTGTTTATACCTGCAAGATAGCCTGCATTTGGAGAACCTTCAGGTATCCAATGCGCATCGTGTGTTACATTTAAAACACTTGAACTTCCTCCCTGATAAGCAAACGGGTTACCCCAACGGTATAAAAAATCCCCTCCTTTACCACCGTTACCGCCTGTATGACCTGCTGCCTGTGCTGTAGTAGTGCTATGATCAATAACATACCACTCATTTAAATTGTGAGAACTCACCACTATCTGATCTAAAATAGGATTATAATCAATTCCATTCATGTGCATCCAGTCTTTTTGAAGCGCATAATTAATATTTAATAATTGTGGGTTATTTACTATGGATGTTTGGTAATTGGCAAGACTTGAATTTACATTTTGCACAAGGTGATCCCACACATTCCATTGCCAAACAATATTTGCAGTGTTAAGGCCTGTTGGTTGTAGTTCAAGAATTTTTTCTGCCCAAATTGTAATGTTGTTTGTACCACCCGCGGCTGTTACTGTAGCTGCGCTTTTAACATCATAACTAATAATTAAAACGTTACCATTTGGCATTACGCAATGATCATGATGCATACAATATGTAGATGATGAATAAGTATAATCCCAAAGTAAGGTTCCTGAGTAGCTCCATTTTTGGATCTTACCTGTCATACCACCACCGCTTAAAACATTGGTTGTAGTTACTGTGCGATAAAGATCTCCGCCCGGCGCAAGATGCGTTGAGTAACCTGTACCACCACCTGTAAAATTCCAGGTTTTAACTACAGTGCTATTTGTATCGATCAAATAAGCTATTTGTGATCCACTATTACTGTATAATGTTAAGCCATTCCATTGTTGGGCCTTTAAAGAAAAAGAACAAATTAATGATAGCGCAAATATTGCGCATTTAAATGTAAATGATTTCATAATGGAGTAAATTTATTGTTAAGTAAATGTACTTTAAAAGTTACAGTGTAAAAAATAAAAGAGGTAAAAAGTTTAAAAAAAAAGGTGAACTATTTATTGTTAAAAATCTCCATAACTGCCGCCTCATAACTTGGGCCAACCGGAATATCCACATCTAAAATCTTTAGAGTTTTATTTTTATAGGCATTGATCTTTTTAACAGGAACAATGAACGAACGATGCACACGCATAAATAAATTTTCGGGGAGATTCTCTAAAAAAAATTTCATTGTATACCTTGCCACCACTGGCTTTGCATCGTCAAGGTGAATTTTAATATAATCATCCAGGCCTTCAATATATTTGATCTTTTCAAATTCGATCTTCACCAACGAATAATCAGCGCGAATAAAAATAGATTGGTCAGAATTAGCAGGATTTGACATCTGTGCCTGGTAATGTGCTACTTTATCAATGGCCTGTACAAAACGCTCGTACGAAAAAGGTTTTAATAAATAATCTATCGCATTTAAATTAAAACCTTCAACAGCATAATTATCAAATGCAGTTGTAAATATGATCATCACATCCTGCTTTATATTCTTAACAAGCTCAACACCTGTAATACCGGGCATTTGAATATCCAAAAAAACCAGGCTTACAGGGTATTTGTTAAGGTACTTTAAACCTTCATGAGGCGATGTAAATGTTTTTTCGAGAGTTATTTTAGAAGAGCGCGTGCAGAAATTATCAATAATATCTAAAGCCAAAGGCTCATCATCTATTGCAATCGCTTTAATCATTTAATTCGAGAGATAAATTTACAATAAATTCTTTTTCAAGATCTTTTATATCCAGTTTATATTTACCCGGATAAAGCAGTTCTAATCTTTTTCTTGTATTCTCAATACCCAAATTGGTGCTTAAATTTTCGGCAAACATATTTTTTACCTTGTTATTGTGAATATAAAGTATCAACTGTTTTTTATCAACACTTACTTTAATGCTGATAGATGAATTTTCTTCTGAATTAACACCATATTTAAAGGCATTTTCAATAAAAGGGATCAATATTAATGGTGCTATTTTTTGATCTTGCCCATTGCATTGTATTTCAAACTCAAATTTTACTTTTTTATCTATTCGCAATTTTTGAAGTTCTACATAATCACGCACATAATTTAATTCGCTGGTTAGCGCTACGTAATCATCCTTTGTTTCTTTTAAAACATAACGCATCATGCTCGAAAGCTTTACTATTGCTTGTGGTGCGTCATCTGATTTTTGTAGTGATAAAGAGTAAATACTATTTAATGTATTGAATAAAAAGTGTGGATTGATCTGCGCCTTTAAAAAAGAAAGCTCGCTGCTTGTTTTTTCCTGCTGTATAACTTTTAAATGCTGCCTGATCTTTAATAACAAGGATGCAACAAACACAAATAAAAAAAGGTATAGCTTCTTATCAATAATTACCCGTAAAAAACTTGGATGAGGATGTGGCCTCTCTTGCCCCGGCCCAAAGCCATGTTCATGAGGTTCGGGGCGTGGCAGCATGCCAAAAATAAGAGAATCTGTAACAGGTACAAAAACAATAATTGCAACAATGATTACCACTGCGTAGGTAATATACTTTTTAGTGAAATAGAACCTGTCGACAAAAAAGTAATAATTGAGATAAAAAAAAAGAAGCAGTTCAGCCTGAAATACAATATCAATAACACCTCCGGGATTATGAAATAATCCATTGCTACTTGATGCTAAAAACGGAATCAGCAAAAAAGCAACTGAAGCAACAATATGAATAAATATGTTGTATGATCCTTTAATTATTTCAAATTTAAGGCATTATTTTTTTTAGAGACAATAAATGAGGTAATTGCAGAGTTTTATGCGGTAAATTTATTTTTCAAGCTCTTTTATCGCCTCACCATAATTGATGAATTCGATCTTATTGCTTTTCAAATATTCAACCAGCCACATGTACCAGTTTAACCAGGTTTTAAACGAATGTGAAAAATAACGATCGTGAAAATCAATACCAAGGTATTTTAAATTTTGTTCATGCGCTTTATCAATTAGCTTGATGGTTTTTGCTTTTGCTTTTTCTAAATTGAGTGATTGCCATTTTTTTCCATCTTCAATTACCCATCCATCCATTATCTGGAAAGGAAACTCCCACATATTACCAATTTTATAGGGATCTTTAAAAGCATGTTCGGTACTATCAAATTTGTATCCCGCTTTATCAAGCATAGTAAACGTTTGTGCAGAGTTTCTAACATAATGCATTCTGACACCAAAATTATTCTGTCCTGCTAATTTACCAAATAGATCAAATTCTTTATTAATAAATTCCTGATCCTCAAATTCAATACCGTGAATATTGATCTCGCAATTCCTTCTTTTCATTTGCTCTATCCAAAGCAATGCCGCCCGGTTTGAATAATTAAGACCAACACCTCTGTTAACCGCAATAAAAAAGGAAGAAGGAATATTATTGATGTTATTGTAGGTTATTAATTCGTCAATATTTTGCCATTTGTTCTTAAAAAAATCTGTCCAGCGTAACATATATTCTCTGAGAGAGATCTTTCCTGCCAATAATTCAATATGCATGCGTACCATAAATTTTGGTATAATGGCATCTTTAAAAGTGTGTTCTAAAACGCTGATGTGATCTATATCGTGGGATATTATGGCTTTCATAGATCTTTAAATTTTTTTCCTTTTAAAACGGTTATCACTTTAGGTAATCGATTAATTTTTAAAAAATAATAATCTAACTGACTGCCACCTAAACCCCTGTAAAAGCCTGCTAATCCCTCGTTGCCCCCTCCTCCAAAATCAAATATCTTAGCTTTAGTTTCAAAATACTTAATGGCAAAATCAATTAATAAATGCATACTTCCACTATTTTCTTTCTTATCTATGTTTGTACCTTTTAAATATAAAGCATGTGTGTTGTTAAAGGCAAAATGACCAATAGCCTTTACTTTCCCATTAGTATCAACGGTTTTAAACGTAACGATCTGTTTATGTTTTAAACCGTTTACAAGTAAAGTATTAAAAGTTTTCACAACCGGTTTAGAAAGACCAACCTCTTTTTCCAAAAAAGGATCGATGATCTTTTTTGAGAGAGACATGCTTTCTTTTTCATCAGCTTCTTCAACCCTTAAGCCATTTTCCAGGGCCTTTTTAATATTGCGCTTTGTATTTTGGTTGTAAGTGTATTCTTTTTTATAATCAATAATAAATGTTCTTTTTTGGCTTAAGCCTTTTACTTTTAATTTGTTTGAAGCATTTAACTCTATTTCAATAAGCTTAAAATGTGTTGTTATATAATTATAAAATGCTAACTCAACAGTATCGTTTACCTTCCCAAAGGTACCTAGCTGCGAGGTGAATGATGGCTGCGGTAAATATTTAAAACCTAATTTACTTTTTACCGTTAACGGAAAAACACTTTCGTAATCGCCAATTATTAAGGCATCCCAATTTGGTGATGTTGCATTTAAATAAAATGATTGCGCAAATACTAAAGGATTTTTTGACGATAAAATTGCTTTATCCCATTTTTTAAGATCAATATCTTTATGCTTTATAAACTGCACCTTATCCATTAAAATATTTCGCGTTTCTTATATTTTAAAAGGATTTCTAGTGGTAGCGAAGCCTTGTTAACAGTATAATACGGAATTAATTCAGGGCCAAAACCGCGAAAGAATTTCTCGACACCTTTTAACATCGAACCTTCAAAATCAAAAGTAGTACAACCTAATTCTTTTGCTTTTTCAATGCTTTTTTGGATCAATAGATTGTTAATGCCCTGTATACCCACATTCTTATCAACGCCACCTAATAAGTAATAACAGTTATTTTTATCGTACACACAAAAAACAGCACCGTAAAATTTATCTTCTTTTTTTGCTATCAATGCAAAAGAATTAGAAGTATCTGAAAATTGTAAAAAGATATTCTTTAATTCTTCTTCGTAAACGTTTGCCCCGGCCGATTTTAACGATCCTTTAAAGAATTTATAAAGCTCTTCGCGGCTCATTGAATCCTGTGAAACAATTATCTCCTCTTTAACAGCTTTATTAATAACATTCCTGTTCTTGGTATCAAAATTACTTTTGATCTCCTCCAATGTTTTATTAAGATCTATACGATAAGTATAATTTGGAATTACTTTGTATTTATCCCAAATAAACGGTTGCAGATCGATAATATCAGAGGGAAAAGCCAAAATGGTGAGCGAACTTTTTTGTTCTGTAAAATAGCTGCAAATATCATTCATCACTTCTTTAGAAAAATTATTGATAGATGATTTATTTTTACTTTCAGAAACAAAGAACAAACCACAATGTGGTGTATAAGGTGGCAGCTTTACAAAATTGAAACCATACTTACGGGTCTTTAAAAAGTAAAAGCCGCCAATAAGCTGGTGTTCGTCTTTATATATTCCAATCAACTCTAATTGCTCTCCATAAACAGATAGCCATTTTTTGGAGCCAAATACGCCAATAGCGGATTCAGCTTTTTCTGAGAACAGAGCAATATCTTTTATAGGTTTTAAGATCAATTTTATTTTTTTTCTTGTGTTAGCAATTTTGAATATTCGCTTATCATTTGCTGCAAATTATTTTCCCAATTGTATTTTTCAATTACATGTTTCCTTCCGTTTACTGCGATCTGCCCGTATAAATTCTTATCTGTTAATAAACGTTCAATGGCTTTAGCAGTATCTTCCACATCGCCAATCTTTACTTTAAGTCCAACGTTATCATCTTTCACTACTTCTTTTAGGCCTCCAACATTGCTTACAATAACCGGCACTTCGCAGGCCATTGCCTCAACTACCGATACGCCAAAACTTTCATACTCACTAATATTTACCAACACATCCAGCATATTGTAATAATTGCTTATTTCTTTAAAAGGAACGCGGCCTGTAAACATTACCTTTTCAAAAATACCTAATTCTTTGCAAAGTTCTTTCAGGTTTTTATCTTCAGTTCCTTCTCCTATTATCAGTAGTTTTAAATTATCAAATTTTGGTAATACTTTTGCATAAGCTTTTATTAGAACATCAATATTATAAAGGCTTTCAAGAGGTTTTATGCTACCGAGCACAAAGTCATTCTCGTTAAACAACGATGCTACTTTTTTAGGTTTAAACTCATCAATATTTATACCAAAAGGAATTACGGAAACAGGTTTATTAATTACCTGGTGAATATATTCCTCAATAGTAAACGAAGTGGCACACAAAAGATCTGCCTTTTTAAAATTGAATTTTAAAATTGATTTTGCTACAAAATTTTTATTTGGAAATTTCATTACATCCGAACCCCAGCTTGAAATAACAAATGGGTGAAAGCCTGTTAACGCGCCCACAAAGCCATAACTGGTAGCGTAATGTGCGTGTAAAATATCCGGTTCAAAATGTTTGATGATCTTTTTTAAAATAGCTACGTATTTTATGTAAGCTATTTTTGTTAAAGTACTTTCTGCATTTATCTTACTGTCCGGTTCAAAAAAAACAGTGATATTTTCGTGAACGTACCAGTTATAAGATGCTTTATTAAAGCTGAATAATCCAACTTTTATGCCGCTGTTAGCCAATCCAAGCGCCCACTTTTCAGTATGCTCGCTATAAGTATCGGATAATAAAAGGACTTTCACAGCAGATTATTTTGTTTTGTAAAGATATAGCTAAATAACTTTTTTTGCGAATAACAATAGGCGAAAAATTTTAAGCGGTAAACTTCTTTAAATGGCGCTAAAAGTGCGAATAAAAAGATCCTTAACACTATTTGAATTTGCGTTAAAAAAACCGATACAATGAAATTAAAACCTTGCTCATGTTTTTTAAAGAACTTAAGTTTGCTTATTAATTGATTAGAGATGGCAACATTGTAATTCTTTTTTGTGGATTGACCATAATCATGCACAACTGTCCACTCAGTAAAATAGGTACATTTTATATTTAGTTGATTGGCCCTGTAACATAGGTCAACATCATCCATCCAGAACAAATTCTCATCCAATCCACCTAATTTTTTATAGACCTCGCTTTTCATTAATAAACAAGCGCCTGATAAAGCAAAATTGTTTCCCGGTTTTGGCGTGTAAAAATAAAGCAGGAAAAATGTTTCCAAAAAAATGCCCGCAACGTTTGGTTGTCTTATAATTGAATCCTGAAAAGTAAGGTCGGGATTAAGGATCTTTGGCCCTATGATCTGATCAGGCTGTTTCTCCAAAACATCCATTGCCTTTTTAATATCTGCATTAATAAGCTTGGCATCCGGGTTCAACAATAAAACATACTCACCTTTAGAAACAGCAAAACCCTGATTATTGGCAGCAGAAAAACCTGCATTGTTTGCATTGGCAATAAATTTAATGTTAGTGTCTAAAGCGGGGATAACCTCTTTGGTTTTATCCTTTGAGGCATTATCTACAATAATAATTTCGTAACTGCATTCAACGTATTTTTGAATGGAATGTATGGCTTCGATTAAGAAATCCATACAGTTGTAACTAACAATAATTATGCTGAGTGTAGGGCCGATAGTTAGATTTTTAACAAAAATAATCTTAATTTTATAATGTGCTTAGAACTTCTTTAAAAATTGCTTATTTATCTTCTGAAAACCCCACAAATAAAAAGGTTTGGAGTGGCACGCACTACTCTATCTATAAGCAGCTTTCAACGTTTGGCGAGGTAACAATTTTAGGTCCCTACGAACCAAAATTAAGGCTTTTACTGGCTAAATTTGTGAACCAGTTCTATTTAAAAGTGCTCGGAAAGCGTTACAGTTACAGGCACAGCTTATTTATAAGCAAAGGCTACGCTTCATATTTCAACGAAAAGTTAAAAGAAAAAAAATACGATTATATTGTTGCTCCGGCCGCATCCTGCGAATTAGCAATGCTTGAGACGAACGTTCCCATAATTTACATTTCAGATGGCACCTTTGCAAGCTGTTTAAATTATCACGATAGTTTGAAAAATCTGACACAAAATTCAATTAAAGAAGGAAATTTTATTGAGCAGCAGGCAATTCAAAAAAGTACTTTTACCATAGTATCTTCAGAATGGGCCAAAACATCTGCCATTGAAGATTATAAAGCTGAACCTGAAAAAGTACATATCATACCTTTTGGTGCCAACTTTGACCGTTTACCGCAAAAGAGCGAACTTGAATTTTTAGCACCTACCGAATGGAAGATCTTATTCGTTGGTGTGTATTGGGAGAACAAAGGCGGAGAAATTGCTTACAATGCCTTTAAATTGCTATTAGAGAAGGGTTACAGTGTTTCTTTAACTGTTTTAGGCTGTATTCCTCCCGCACAGTTTAGTCACCCTAAAATGACCGTTATTTCTTTTATTGATAAGAATGATCCAAAAGGGCAAGAAGAATTGAACAATATCTACAAACAACATCATTTTTTAATATTACCTACCCGCTTTGATTGCACGCCAATTGTGATAAATGAAGCAAGTGCTTATGGTATGCCTTGTATTGTTGCCAATACCGGTGGCGTTGCAGGGCATTTAAAGCAAGAGAAGAATGGCTTTTTAGTTGATTACAATGATAAAGGGGAAGCTTATGCAGAAAAGATCTCTCGTTTAATTGATCATCCGCAAGAATACATTGAGTTAAGAAAAGAAACACGAAAATTATACGACGACTTACTTAACTGGAATAACTGGACTGAGCAATTAAAAAAATTACTTAAGCTTTCCTGAATTTTCTGATAAGGCATTTTGTAAGCAACTTGCTTTTTTTATCCAACGTTACCTTTGTTACTTTTGAAAGGATAGATCTTGAATACAGGCTATAGGCTGCAAGCCCAAGATTTGAATAACCACAGCTATCAAACCAGAATTTATGTAAAAAAAGATTGAAAGATCTTTCATTGAATGCTTTATTATTTTTATTCTGCTCTTTTAAATTCAATAAAAAGGTTTCTATTTCTTTAAGTGTTTCAATAGAAGTAATAAAAACATTATTACCGATCAAATTTAAAACAGCGAATTGCTCATTCGTTAATTCAAACTTAAGCCGCTCACAATATTCTTTTCGTATTCTTTCACTTATTGTAAGTTGAGTAGCGTGATTTTGACTGCTTATTTGTGAGGCATGTGAGCGGTACTTTAACAAAGGCTCAGCTACATTTCCAAACTCTCCAAAAAATGCCAGATCTGTCCACAATTTATAATCTTCAGCATGCACATAATCGCTTTTATAAACTAAATTCTTTTCAGCAAAAATGTTTTTCATCATCACAGTTGGGTGACAAAAACAGGGAGAAAAAAGCAACATGGCTTTTTGAAAATCACTATTATTCTTATTTTTTTTACGTGTTGTTTTTTTGGCAGTCAATAAAAAGTAATCGCTGCCAATGGCCACAGCATTAGGGCTTGCCTCAAATTCTTTTACCTGTAGTTGCAATCGTTGCGGCATTGCCACATCGTCAGCGTCCATACGGGCAATGTATTTTCCTTTTGCTGCTTTTAAGCCTTTATTTAATGAGTTTATTAAACCCATATTGTTTTCGTTCTTAATAACAACAATACGCGGATCTTTAACTGATAAAATTATTTTTTCAGAATCATCAGTAGAACCATCGTTAATAATTAAAAATTCAAAATCTACAAAACTTTGATCCAAAATGCTTTGAATAGCTTCCTGCAAATATTTAGCACCGTTATACACAGGCATAAGTACAGAAACTAGGGGCGGCTTAATATTTAAATTTTTATCCAATTGTTTGGGATCAGGTCGTTCGTATTTATTTTTTTATCGGCAAACCAGTTTTTTGGCGCAATAATGGTTTTATTTTTATTTTGGTTTAACCATGCACCCCACCAGCTAAAGCTGCTATTTGCAATAATATTATGTTTGCAGTGGCTCATCAACACTAGCTCTTCCTGAGTACTTATACCATTTGCTTTTCCTTCAACAAATTCCTTTTTATCAATAAACGTGAAATTTTCTTTACACCAATCCAAATCATCGCTGAAGATAAAAAAAACAGGGTCAGTAACTTTATTATTAATTTGTTCTAAAGCAGCCTTGTAATACTCTATTTCAAGATACCCGTGAAAATGATTGGCAGATTTTAAGCTTACAAAATCGCCACGTCTTACATGTAAAGATACCGAATTTACTTCGTTGATCTTTTTGTCGATCGCTAAAGCAGCCGATGACAAAGGCTCTTTCAATGAAATTTCTGTCAATAATTTTTCTCTGAAAGAGTTAAAATATTTTTCACTTTGCCAATACCCATTCAGGTAAGTATCTTTTGGAAGCTTTAAGAACTGTGTATGAAAATTAAAATGATGTTCGTTAAAGATCATTTTATTAAACAAACCGGGACTTATTTTTTTTAAACGGGTAATTACCCTGCCCTGATCAAAATTAAAAGTCTTTAATGTATTTTCAGTTGCAATTTCAGCATGGATGTTGAACTTTTCCAATTCAAATTTTCGCTGTGTATACGAACCGTTAGAAACTAATTTTAAGTGCGAGGTATCCAACTCCAATTCCGTTTTATGATACGTTGCCAAAGCCCTACCTGCAGCATATTGAAACAGCTGATTACCTAACCCTCCTATGAGTTTAACTACGATCATTAAAAACGTTCTATCTTAAATATTTGTTTATTATAACGACTTGTCAATAATCTTTTTTTAAACTTTTTTAAAAAATTATTCTTTGGAAGATCCGTAAAAACGTCCTTCACAAAATTATTGATATTAGCGGGGATTTCCACAACTGATCTTAAGCTCTCATAGTTATCAATCCCAAATTGGCTAAATAATTCCTGAAAAAATAAAAGTGATTTTTTTGTATTTAATTTATCAGAATAGATCACTGAAAAAAGACTTAAATTTTCTTTTAGTACAATTTTTTTATCATTTGATATTTCCTGCGTTATTTGTTCCTCCGCGCCATCAACAATGGTTACAAGCGCTTCGGGAATGCAAACAAAATTATTATGCTTTTTTAAATAATTAATATAAAATTCAACATCTACCAGCCATTTATAATTTTTATTAAAAACCATACTATTGTCTTTTTTAAATATTATAACACTTGGTGCGCCAATACAATTTCTAAAGAATAAAAACTCAGGTTCTTTTCTTAATCTTTTTAATTGTGCGTTGCTTTGCTTATGCAAATAATGTTCGTTAATTTTTTTAAAGTAAATATCAGAATAACAGAAAGCAAGATCGGCTTTTGGCTCATTCTCTAAAGCAGAAACAAATTTTTGAAGACTTTCTTTTGATGTAAAATGATCATCGTGATGCAGAACCTTAATATAATTACCCTTTGCTTTCGTAATAGCATTATTCCAGTTTTCAGGGCTACCTAAAGGTTTTTCATTTTTAAAATAGCAGATCTTAGGTTCATTAAATTCTTCGATCACTTTTTTTACAGACTCATCAGGAGTATCATCACTCACAATAATTTCATAATTTGTGTACGATTGCATTAAAACAGATTCAATTGCTTTTTTGAGCAATAAAGGTTGTTTATAAGCAGGCATACAAACTGAAACTACTGTTTTCATTATTTTTTTTCCGCTTTAATTAATCCTCTTCTAAAATACGGTCCTTCAAAATTCGGGTCAAAATAAAATAACATGTACCCGTGCGAATTACTTAAACTATAATTTTTACTTAATAAATAAGCAGTAAAATCTTTATTATCATTTGTTTTGTGATAGGTACAGATAGCCAGTTTTTTTACTTTTGAAGATACGATCTTATCTGCACCATTCAACAATTCCTGTTCTGCTCCATCCACATCTATCTTTAAAAAGTCAATTTTTTCTATCGAATTAAAATAAGTATCCAAACGCACATGCTTTTCGTCATCCTTATCCGAAACAAACTTATTAACTATTGTAATTTTATCTTTCCAGGGCCTATAGGTTTCTTTTAAAGCCTCTATCCATTCAGGATCGGTCTCAATTAAATAAATATGCTTTATTTTTTCAATTTCTTGTAAAGCAAAAATACCTTCTGCCGCACCCACATCAACTATAACCGAATTTGGTTCAATAGTATATTCTTTGTTTAAATAACAATGGCCAGAGCGCTCATCCTGCTCTGCCAATAAAAAACGATAAGCATCAATAATATGTTCTTTTGTCCAATTCTTTTTAAAGTGTAATTTTTTACCAAAATGTATTACATAAGGCATTTGATTTTCTTCGTTGATCTTTACTTCGATCGTTTTATTTTTATACTCTAAAAAGAAAGGATAAGGAAAAACTGAAAGATCGTTCGTTTTTAAAAATGTAAGCGCTTCATTGATCTCAAAATCCTTTACCGGGCCATTTTTATAATATTCAAGGACCGTATTTTTTATTTTATCCTCTTGTTTTTTTCGCTTATAATGGATCACCTTCCAACGTAAAGCTTCAGGTACCAGTGTACGGTATATTTTTGCTACAACACTCATTTTTATTTACTAGACCAATAAGAGGATGTTTTTGAAACATTATCTCTATAAAATTTTTCTTCTTCGGTTAAATTATTCGAATCAATATACCATGGCAAATGTAAAAATTCATATTCACCACCTACCCTGTAAGCCTTGCACATTTCGGCGTTGCCAAAAGCCAATGGCTTATATAAAGCAAAAGTTGTATCCACAAGCGCATCAAAAACGTTATTTTCTACCTGCTTTTGCCAGTGAGTACTTTCCCATTCTAAAACATCTTTCTTTTTATCGTAATGATCAGGCAGATCGCTTATTTTTAAAGCAGCGCCCGCTTTTTCAATAGAATTATACTTTGATAAAACAGTATACAATTTGTAAACAACATTTGCAGGACAAGAAGGATTTGGGATCACATCGGGATCGGTATAAACATAAAATCCTTTTTTGATCTCTTCAAAAAGTGGCGTTTGCCAAAGTGCCATATATCCTACATTTTGTTTTAAAAAAATAACCTTATGCTTTGTAGTTTTATAATATTCCAATAAGGGAGCATAAGTTGAATCATTATCCAATATAATAATATTGGAATAATTATTTTTTTCGAGCCAGTTAATTAATTGCAACATATAAGTATAGCGGTTGCGGTTATTAATAATAATGGGAATAGCATACGATTCAGCTTCAGTTAATTTACCAGATAAGAACAAACGGTTGATCTTCCTGAAAAATTTAGAGGTGCCGGAACGGCTTTTCTTTTTAATTGAAAATAAAGTTTCTTTTATTGCACTATCATTCGACATTTTATTTCCCCCTGAACTTTTGAATAGTGCTTATGATCTTTGAATATTTGCTGCGCGAAAAAACGTTATGCTTTTTTAAGCTTTCAAATATTGGCTCAGATAAATTTAAATGCCAGGCTCTTTCTCTTTCTTCGGTTAAAAGTGCAGATAGCTTTGGGTTATTGCTAATACCGCTGCCATCAAATACAGAAATGAAACGGTTGATGTGATCGCAGGATACATTTGGTTTTAAAAGGCAACGGATAAAGAATTCGTAATCACCTGCGATCTTAAAATCAGTGCGATAAAGGCCAAAATTCTTAAAAAGATCGGCTTTAATAAAAACGCAGGGATGCCAAAACGTACTATTCAACATAAAATCAAGATCTATCTTTGTTGGCGCAATGTGGCTTTCCTTTTTACCATCTTTAAGCATAATTAAGTTGCCATAATAAAAAGAAGCATCTGTTAATAATGCGGCAACAGAGCTCAAGGTATTTGTTTCATACAAAACATCACCGCTATTTAGAAATAACAAATACTTACCCGTAGCTTCTAAAACGCCTTTATTTTGCGCATCGTAAATACCGCTATCAGGTTCTGATATGGTATAATCTATTTTGTCTTTATAATTTTCAATTACGCTAACACTATCATCAGAGCTGTTACCATCAATAACAATATATTCAAGATCTTTATGATCCTGTGAAATAACACTTTCAATGGTCTTTTTTAAACCTTCGCTGTTATTTAAGTTTATTGTTATGATGGAGAATAACATTCTTCTTCTTTAGTTTATACTTTGCGGCTAACCTTTTCAAGAAAACCTATCATTTTAAGTACAATGCTTTTTGCAGCAGATGGTTTTTGCTGCTCTTTTTTATGCAGGGCGTATGAGATCGGAATGCCTTTTAGCTTCGAATAGCCCTGGGCTTCGATCTTTTCAAAGTACGGTTCATACAACTTTTTCAATAAAGGAAATTTATTGAAATCGTAACGTGTATAAAACCTTGAGATCTCTTCTTTATTAGTGCTTAAATTACTAAAATGGTAAAATACCAATTTAGAATTATCATTCAGTACAACTTCGTTATTATTAATTTCTACGACAGAACGCTCGTGAAGGTTCCATGGTGCCATATTAAATTTATAACTTTTTAATACAGCCACGTCATTATAATAAAGCGGCGCCAAATTCATCCATAACTGATCAACAAATAAACCTTCGGAAGTGCGGTTGTAGCCAATGCTTAAGGTTCTTTCTTCCCACCAATCCAACATAGCAATGGCATTTTTATTTTTTGCGTTAATGCCCAAAAACCCAAGATTATAAAGACCGTAATTTAAAAAAAGTGGTTCATACGCCCCAAACTCATCCAGTTTAATTGGTGAAGTAATATGAGGCGTTAAAGCCATTGAGTGGGTTTGTAAGGTTTGATCTATCTCTTTAATGCTATCGTAAAAACAAATATCAGGATCAATGTAATAAATGATCTCAGCATCTTTATTTTGTTCAATAATGTATTTAAAGAAAGAAGGTTTTACGCAGGTATTAAATTCAATGATATCGTACTTTGCAATAAGCTCTTTTACATTTACACCTTTTACATTAGCTACAGGTACAATAGTTGCAGGTTTAAATACATCATAATTAATTTGCGAAGAAAGTTCGTCTACCAAACCAATATAGAATTGAAAATTTGGATTGAATTTTAAAAAAGATTCTTTTAACACGTTGGCTTGCGCCAAATAATTATTGGAGCAAAGTGTAAATGCAAAATATTTTTGTCCGGGATCCATAAAATACAGAAGTGAATTTAAGAAATTTTATTCAATACTTTCCTTATACCCCTTTTTACTGAGCCCAGCTTATAACGAAACGGATGATTTTCCCTCTGCAAGCGCAATACATCGTTATAATAAACAAATTTACTGGTGTTTATATGATGATTGAATGGCGAAAAATTAAAATAACGCATCACATTATTTACAAAATCTTTCGACAAATTACTATCGCCACTATTTCCAGAAAAACCGGCTACAGAATATTTAACAATGGTTAACTCAGTATGCGCAAATTTGGTTTTGGCCCAAAATCTTAAATTAAGGTCCCAGTCGGCCGATTTTACATAATCCAGATTGTAATAGCCTACATGTTTAAGCAAATAGTCTTTTTTATAAAAAATAGCCTGATGGCAAATATTCTGGTTCAATAATTTTTCGGTTGTAAATTTACCTGCATAGATCTCACCATCTTTTGCCCAGGCTGTATCACCTACTATCACTACATTTCCATACACAACTTCTCTATCAGTATTGGTTAACTTTTTACTTATTGTTGAAAGAACATCTTTATTATAAAAAACATCATCGCTGCCTAAAAAAAATAACCATTCGCCTTTTGCAAGATCCATGCCCTTGTTCATAGCGTCATAAATACCTTTATCCTTCTCGCTATAAACTTTAATGTTTGCATATTTTGTGGTATACTCTTCCAATAATTTTAAAGTATTGTCGGTTGAAACGGAATCTACCACCACCACTTCAAATGAAGCGCTTTGTTCAAATACACTATCCAGACAGGCCTTCAGGGTTTTTGAAGAATTAAATGTTGGAATGATTATGGAGATCAAAGGTGCTGACATTATATTTTATCGTAAAAAAAGTAATGAAAGTGTTTTAATTTTGAGTTCAGGCTTTTACCAAAAACATTACTTAATGATTGACGGGTATCTTTTAAATATTTTGTAATACTGCTTTTTAAAGTAAACGGTAATTCAGGTGAGGGCGCATTTGCCCCATCCACATTTACATTGGGAAGTTTACGCTTCAATTGTTGTTTAACTTGTAACAACTCCTTAACGTAGGGGAAATAAAAAATGGCGCGTGCATCGTCTGTCATTTCATAATCATTACCGGTAAGTGATACAACACCATTGTTGTAAAATCTTAATCCATGATAATGAAAGAAAACAGCATCAAATCTTTTGCCAGAAGTTTTTTCCACACCTGTTATTTTTGTATTATTGTTTACGAAAATATATTGCTGAAGGTTCCATGGAGCGATACCGCCGCCCAAATGCTGCAATTCGTGTACGCCCTTAAAGCGTGTTGTCCAATCATCCAGATATTTCTGGTCGCCAAATTTACCATCTTCAATTCTGCCATAACACCAATCAATGCAGGCATTTCGCCACCAGCGTAACACTTCCATACCCTTAGTATCGTTTTTAAACGTAACAAACTGTACGCAGTATTTTCCATAGATCTCAGATCCTTTATACTCTGGTGTAAAGCGATGCTCGGTTATTAAAACAGAACTATTGCCCATTTCTTGTATTAAAACAGTAGGGTCAGAATAAAAATACATGTCTGCATCAATATAGGTGCAGTTATCCAGTTTAAATGTTTCTATAGAATATAAAATAGTAGATGATGCACAAGTCCAGCAATATTCGCCTGCACTGCGCCCGGGTTTAACACTTAGCAGATCCTTATCTTCAAATTCTTTTAAAGAAACAACCGTTAGATTTGGATAGTTCTCTTTTTTGAAGAATTCATAACACACGTCATCAAAAGCAAAAACGTACAAATGAAAATTTTTGCATTGTCTCTCCAGGGATTGATACATCAACAATCCGCGCGAAAGGTAAGAGGAGTTAAATAATGTGCAAAAATTCAGTTTCACAGTTTATTGATGTAACGGGTTAGTTTATTTTTAATTTTTTGTTTTGTTGTAAAAGTAACCTCAACGGGTTTTATTTGTTCGAGCGAGTATTTTTCAAGTTCGGCAAATAAATTTTTATCGATCGTGTTTTTTAAATTCAACAGATCAAGTGCAAAGCCATGTTGGTGTTTGATGGTACTAAACACCCAGCCCAGCAATATATCACGATCGTTTATTTTATTTTCGAAAGTATTAAAATAGGTGATCTCTCCCCAGCACGAGCTATTAGGGAAATTAAAATCAGTAGCGGGGTCTAATTTATATTTTGTTAATGTAGACTTAGCAATTCGTTTTGAGCCCATGATATTTATTTCAGAGGCCCAATAAGGCATCTTATCCATGTAGGTCAATACACCATGAAATTTATCTTCGCCTTTATAAGCATCAATAATACCGGGCTCAAATTGTGCAATAATGGCATTTTTTTGCAGCTCTTCTGAAAGAGAAGTGAACAAACGGAGATCGGTTCCCTGCGAGTCTGTCTTAAACCAATCAATGTAATTAATGTTCTTCTCTTTTAATACAGATGCTAATGAAACATTATTTAACTCAATGGTCTTTTCTACTTTAAAAAGATCAGAAAAACTCCAGCTTTCTAATTTATCGTTTAAGGGATACAATGAACTAGAGCAATGTGGCGAAGCGGTTAAATAAAAAACAGTTGTTTTATCTTCTTTATTGGAAACAATAGCATTTATTAAATGTACTTTTTTGTAGCCTGAATCTGTTTCAGAATTATTAAAATCGCGGTCATCAGCATCAAAAGCAACACAAACCGAATGTTTTGCTATCATACGCCATTCGGGATGGATCTCGCCTGATGCACCAATATCAAGTAGTACAGGAGGGTTTTCCTGTAATGGTTTTGTGGTAAGTACTTTTTCTATCAGTTTATTCAATTCCATTATTTTAATTTTAAAATATGTCCTTTAAAATACGCTTTTTTATCGCCAAGGTCAATTTCCAGTCCGTTATAGGGATCAAGCGTATCTACCACATTGTAACGTAACGAAAGCGTTTCAATTATCTTTTTTTCATTTAATATGCGGCAAGGATAAGAAGCTTCGTAAATAGATCTTGGAACTATTTGTTTGGTTAAACGTTCTTCATTCTGTAAAAACAAATTACGATCAATTACAATGTATTTTATAGAAAGCTCCATTAACGAATTCAGCATTTTATAAGGTTCTTCTAAATAAGATAATACGCTTGATAAGATTAACACATCAATTTTTGTTTTGTTCACTACCTCCTGCGGCGTGTAATAAAAATGTAACTCTGTATTTTGAAGTTCTTTTTGTCCAAAATCTACAAAATGCCCCTGCTCAACTACATTCCAATTTATAACCGCATTTTTATCTAACAGTTGCCTGTATTGAAAATAAACGCTTCCAAGCGCACCACCAAAATCAAGTACAGATAATTTATTATTCTCTTTAAGAATGCCCTTAAATAAATTCAGAAGCTTTTCATCAAACTCAATTTTATTAAATGTAACTGAATCGCGCTCAAAAGCGGCTTCACCATTTTTTACTTTTAGTGTAGCTTGTTTTACTTTTTCAAAAATCGCTTCGCTATCGTAACCAATACATTCTTTTTTTACTTCTTCCCAATTCTTATAATTACCAAACCATCCCGCGTTCTCTTCTTTTATAGGGTTCCTGAGCTCATACAGATCTTTTCTTAAACCTTCAGGAACCAATTTCCGGTATATTTTTCTTAAGATATTTTCTTTTTGCTGAACAGCATTTTTACTGAATGCGTCTAAAAAATAATTGGTTATAGCATCATGTGCCTGTTGATTTATTTTGATCTCAATCCTTTTTACCTCAACAGGTTGGTTCTTTAAATGTATATCGAATTTTTCATTTTCGGCAGCATGCGTTCCGCTACCATCGTTACCTGTGTTGTGTATAAGTGATTGACCCGGGTAAAGACAATATTTATTTTGTAAAAAGGCTGAAGCATACCATCTAATGGCCCAGCTGTTATTTTTTCCTTCTATCTGGTCGCTTAACATCTGTGTGTAAGGATACGAACCCTTAAAATCAAATTCGTTTTGCAATTGCTTTTTTTGAATTTGAGAAAGTAATAATTTCCCATCCGGTTCATAAATTTTCCAGGCACGGCGCCATGTTCCCCAGCCCCAGCAATCTGCTCCTTTAATAAAAAATGTTGCAGGTAATTTATCTTTAACCGGGTAAATGTATCCTGAAATACAGGCCACCTTATCATCTTCTTTATAAAGATCTAATGCCTGGTTCATAAAACTCAAAAAATACTCATCGCAAATAAGATCATCTTCTAGGGCAATAACTTTTTCGTACTGATCTAAAACTTTTGTTATGCCTTCGGTTACTGATCTTGAAAGGCCTTTGTTAACAGGTGATACATGTATTTGTACATTTTTACACCACTGCTCTCTTTCACAATAGTTTATTAATTCTGCCCGCTTACTTTCATCTTCCTTTGTAAAATTTGCCTTTAACCCGTCAATAAAAATTATAAGATCAGAAAATGCAGCCTCTTTATTTCTTTGCAGGCTTTGAAGAACCTGCAAGGTATGTTTTGGTCTATTGTAAGCAAACAAAACAATTGGCGCATAATTTATTTTATCTTTTTCCAAATCGAAGTTTTTGTAAAATGTTGCAGATACGGACATGGTCCAAAAGTATCAACCATTGGTTCGAATGCGCCTGCTAACAATTGAGAAGTTTTACTTAAATAATAAGCCCTGTCTGAATTATCCAAAACCAAAAAACCACCTTTTTTAATTTTTGAGATGGAGTGTTTTATACAAGCCGGGCGCGACCTTCCATCAACCAGCACACAATCAAAATAATTATCAGGGTATTGATCAATTACCGAAACATAGGTTTTATAATTAAACCCATACGACGGCACATCATCAGCCGAGTAATGATCGGGGTTTCCAAAATCAGGTGGTGTAAACAGATCACCTTTTTCAGGTAATACAAAATTACCTTTCCAGCTTTTAATATTTTTTTGTTGAACGGTATCGCTTAATATTTTAAACCATTCTTCGTTATGTTCTACTGTTATAATTTCTGCTACACGTTTTGCAAAAAATAAAGTAGAACCGCCGCCACCATATTCAAAAACCTTATCTGTACTTTTTAAATTCTCATTTAAAAAATCAATGGCTTTAAACGTTATCCATGGCTGCTGGTCTTTTACAGATGAGGCACCCGGCTCTAAACTTTTTTTCCAACGAAAAAAATAGTTGAGTGAAGTTTGAAGCCCGTGTTTTTTTGCTTCAGCGCGATATAAATTAAATAATCCGAACATGTTACTTTAAAGCAAAAGAGTGTTCAATAAAAATACTTGCCTGGCCTTCGGGCGGTAATTTTCCTGAATTGTAAAAATCGCCCGACTCCACCATAAACGAGCCTGCATCCTGTATCCAGTCAGCAATATCACCATTAACCGTGCTGTAAAGTGTAAAAGTATATTCACCACTTTTTAAAGGCAGTTTTGGTGTAGCAATATCAATGTTATGTTTTCCTTTGGTTATCTTTTCAAAAACCTGATTGGTTAATTCGTTATTATAGTGTGCCACGCGTTGCCCCATGTTATCATCAATGCCTAGCGAAAAAATAACATTTGAAAGATCTGTTGTCGCATCTATTTCAATTTCAAAATTTAAATAATCACCACAATGCGCGGCAACAACATTCTCACCTTGTTTATTTTTTAAATTGAATGAAGTGAATTTTAATTTACCGGTACCACTTCTGTCTGTTCTGTCTGAAAGTTTTAACAACTGCACTTCCTGCGATGCGCGTAAATAAACCGGAATAACGTCTTCCGTTTTGCCGTAAGTAACCATTTGCCCATCTTTTAGATACAAACACTTATCACATAAATTTTGAATGGAGGCCATATTATGACTTACAAACAAAATAGTGCGACCTGTAGAGGCCACATCTTTCATTTTACCCAAACATTTTTTTTGGAAAGCCGAATCACCAACCGCCAACACCTCATCCATTATTAAAATTTCAGGATCGAGATGCGCTGCCACCGCAAAGGCAAGGCGAACGTACATACCGGAGCTGTAGCGTTTTACAGGTGTATCTAAAAATTGTTCTACTTCGCTAAAGGCTACTATCTCATCAAATTTTGAAGTAATCTCTTTTTTAGTCATGCCTAAAATGGCACCGTTTAAAAAAATATTTTCGCGCCCCGAAAGATCGCCGTGAAAACCTGTGCCTACTTCCAACAAGCTGGCTACACGTCCCTCAATTTCAACACGGCCTTTTGTAGGAGAAACAATGCGGGATAATACTTTTAATAGAGTTGATTTACCGGCGCCGTTGCGCCCAATGATACCAATTCTATCGCCTTTATTGATCTCGAAATTAATATTTTGTAATGCCCAAAATTCTTCTTTTGAAGGGCGTTTAAAATCACCTGATACTACTTTTTTAAATGCTGCCGGAATTTTTTCGCGTAAAGTATCGTGTGTTGATTCTTTATGCTTTATGATATATTTTTTCGAAATATTTTCAACCTTAATAGCAACGCTCATACCTCGTAAAAATAACTAAATTATATGGTTTTTATAACTAATAAATTATAAAAATTTAAAGTCATTTATACTAAATTTGCACTTTGCATACAATAGAACCATATTTTAACTGGAGGCATTTGTATATCTCTGCCGACGACCCTCAATCGCCTTTCTACCAGCGCGATTACAGCGAGTTTGAATATTCAAATACCATCTATAATTTTTATATCCATCCGCAGTGGGATGATATTGGAAGTGATACCATGTACATTAAAATATTGTTTGTGGATTATAATGAAAAATATGCCATTATTGAATTTATTGGAGAGTGGAATGACGCGATCAATAACGATATTATGCTCTTGAAGCGCGATTTTATTGATGACCTTAATTACATGGGCATTAATAAATATATTTTAATTGGAGAGAACATTCTTAATTTTCATTATAGCGATGATAGTTATTATGAAGAATGGTTTGAAGATAATGGTGATGATGGCTGGATAGCTTTGATCAACTTTAGAGAACATGTATTGCAGGAATTTAAAAAAGCGCACATTGATTATTATTTTATTTATGGCGGCGAGCTGGATGATTTTAACTGGCGCAAATTTTCGCCCGGGCAAGTGTTTGGCAATGTAAGCAAGATCATTTCGAAGAGGCTAACATAGAGGCAGGATGCAAGACTGAAGACATATGACAAAAGACGCAGTTCTTCCGAATCTTGAATCTTAAAATTTAATTTTGAATTTAATTATATGGAATTTATTGATGAAAAATTAAGCGCGTACAGCGAAAGCTTTTCTGAAAAAGAAAGTGATCTTTTAAAACAACTTAACCGCGAAACAAATTTAAAAGTAAACAGTCCGCGTATGCTTAGCGGCCATATACAGGGGCGTTTGCTGAGCTTTTTATCAAAAATGCAGCAGCCCGAATTAATATTGGAAATTGGAACTTATACCGGTTATTCGGCCTTATGTTTAGCAGAAGGCTTAAAGGAGAATGGAAAATTGATAACGATAGATCCGAATGAGGAGACCAATGTATTTGCACAAAAGTATTTTAACCGTTCGCCTTTAAAAGATAAGATACAACTCATTACAGGCCAGGCAGGCTCTGTCATTCCAACCATTAACCAGCAAATTGACCTTGTTTTTATTGATGCGGATAAAAAGAATTATGCTGTTTATTTTGATCTTGTTATTGATAAAGTAAAAAAAGGTGGCTTAATTATTGCCGATAATGTGCTTTGGAGCGGAAAAGTGGTGGAAGCTGAAATGGATAAAGATACAGAGGCTATTCATAACTTTAACCGCAAAGTAAGTGAAGATACCCGTATTGAAACCTTGCTTTTACCGGTAAGAGATGGTTTGATGTTAATGCGCAAACGTTAATTGCAGATCATTAATTTTAACAAAAAAATCACAAAAAACACAACCTTTACAAGGCTTAAACGTAAAAACAAACAGGAATCAGAACAATAAAAAACGTTTTCATCCCTGTGTGTTATTATCCCTATGAAAACAAAATTATTAATATCTCTCTTTTTTATTTTGGCGGTTGTTGCTATCTCGTTTGCTCAAACAACCGATGCACCGCTTGAAACGCAGATAAAAGACGGTGATATTGTTTTTATAAAGACCAATAAAGCCAATAGTTTTTTACCAAACGGTAACAGCAAATTTAATTATGCCGGTGTTATTTTTATTGAAAGTGATGTGCCAATGGTATATTACGCTACTGAACCTTTAAAAAAATGTAATCTTGAGGAGTTTAAAAAAATGTCGATTGGTGGTGAATTTATGATCAAACGCCTTATTGAACAGGAGGTACTTACCACAGATGTTATCACTAAAATGCACAATTGGGCAACGGCCAAGCTGGGCCTGCATTATGATAATAAGATCAACCTCAATAACGACGAATTGTATAATGCCGAATTTGTTTGGAAGGTCTACAAATCCTGCCTTGGCTTGCCTTTATCAGAGCCAAAAGAATTAAAAGAATATAAGATCGAAGACCCTAACGCCAAAGAATTTTTAGTAGATGCTTTTGGAGCAAAGATCTTTGATGAAAAGATGATCGCCATTGGCGACATCTACCGCTCTACCTTTTTAGAGGAAAAACCCTGATTTTTATTAACAATTTGCTGGTTTTTACCATTTTAGCCTTCCATTTTCAGTTAAATCCTTGCTTTTAAAAAAGCATTTTTCTACTTTCATTACAACTAATTTAAAACCCTAGTAAAAGATGAAAGTTTTTTATTTTAAAAGTGCAGTTGCTTTAGCATTAATTACATGCAATAGTTTAATCGCGCAAAACAACAATAAGCTAAAAGAAATAGCTAACGAGTACACTTATAACAGTAATAACCAGGTAAACTTCATTAAATTAAAGGAAGATTACGTTATAAATGAAGCTGCCGTTGAAGAGTTTTTAAACTCGGTTGTTTTAAATAACAGCGATGTGAAAGCTGTAAAAATTAAAAGCGAGCCCGATCATTTAGGCTATCTTAACTCAAAATACCAATTACATTATAAAAATGCTGTAATTAATAACGCCGTTATTATTGTACATTCAAAAAACGGTAAGGTTATTTCAATTAACGGAGACCTTAATGTTATTCAGAAACCAGCAAATACAGTGAGTTTTAGTGAAAAAGCGGCTTTGCAGGCTGCCCTTAAAAAGGTAAACGCAAAAAAGTACAAGTGGGAAAATAAAGCCGAGGAAGAACATACAAGACAAGTACTAAATAAACCCGATTTTACGTATTACCCAAAAGGAGAGTTAGTTTTATTTACACAATACACCGTTGCAAAACAACCCAGCGTGCTTTACGCTTATAAATTTAATATCTATGCCGAAGAGCCTTTATATAGAGCCAATGTAATTGTTGATGCAAAAAGTGGTGCTATTTTAGAAGAAGAAAATTTGATCTGCCATGCAGACGTTACCAATACGGTTGTTACAAAATACAGCGGCACGCAAACCCTTACCGCAGATAATAATGCCGGTACTTACCGTTTACGTGAAACCGCACGTGGCTTAGGTTTAGAGACCTATAACATGCAAAACACATCTACCTACTCTGCTACAGATTTTACAAATGCAACTACTAACTGGACAGCTGTGAATGTTGATCAGGCAGCGCGCGATGCACATTGGGGCGCAGAAAAAACATACGATTATTACATGTTGAATCATAGCCGCAACAGTATTGATAATGCAGGCTATAAATTATTAAGTTATGTACACTATCAAACCAATTATAATAACGCGTTTTGGGATGGCTTGCGCATGACCTATGGTGATGGTAACGGAACCACCTTTACAATTTTAACAGCTTTAGATGTTTGTGGACATGAGATCACACACGGCCTAACATCAAACACTTCTAACCTTACTTATAGCAATGAATCAGGCGCATTGAACGAAAGTTTTTCTGATATTTTTGGAACGATGATAGAGAACTATGGTCGTCCGACGCAATGGGATTGGAAGATAGGACAAGATATGACGCCAGGCGGACAAGGGATCAGGAACATGAGTAATCCTAACCAGTTCCAGGACCCGGATACCTATTTAGGAACTTACTGGTACACAGGCACAGCTGATAACGGTGGTGTTCATACTAATAGCGGTGTAAGCAATTACTGGTTCTATTTATTGAGCCAGGGCGGAACAGGAACAAACGACATTAACAATGCGTACAATGTTACAGGTATTACCAAAGCATCAGCTGCGCAAATTGCATTCAGAGCTTTAACGGTGTACTTTACACCATCTACCAATTATATGGCAGCACGTGGATATTGCATACAAGCCGCAAAAGATATTTTTGGTAATTGCAGTAACGAGGTGGTACAAACTACCAATGCCTGGTATGCCGTGGGTGTTGGTCCTGCTTATGTAAGCACGGTAACCTCTAACTTTACTGCTAATGCAACATCTTATTGCTCAATACCTGCAAGCGTTATCTTTAATAATACCAGTGTTAACGGTAATACCTATACCTGGAGTTTTGGTGATGGCAGCCCGGTTTCAACTTCTACCAATCCTGCGCATACCTATACCGCTGCAGGAACTTACACTGTAAAATTAAAAGCTAACGGTTGTCTTACTGCCGTAGATTCAATCACTAAACCATCTTACATTGTTATCAGTATTCCGAATAATCCGGTAACAACTGGCGGTTCGCGTTGCGGTACGGGTACGGTTTCATTGAATGCAAGCGGCACTTCACAACTCTATTGGTATGCTAGTTCGACTGCTACAGGTACACCTTTAAATATTGGCACTAATTATGTTACACCAAGCATTGGCGCCAATACTACTTATTATGTAGTAAATACATCTACCAATGCGCCGGTGTTTGGCGCGGCAACCAATACATCTATTGGTACGGGCGGCAATTACAATACAGCGGGTCAATACCAGATCTTTGATGTGATACAGGCATCTACTTTAAAAACCGTTGTGATGTATGCAAGTACTGCAGGTAACAGAACGGTTGAATTACGTAACTCTGCCAACACTTTAATTACAAGTACTGTTGTAAACTGCGCTATTGGCAGTAATACCGTTAACCTTAATTTTGCTTTAACACCGGGTACAGGTTACCGTTTGGCGCTTGGTGGTACAACCATTAACTTATACCGTAACAGTGCGGGCGGCGCTTACCCATATAACATTGGTGGTTTAGTAAGCATGACAGGCTCAAGTGCCGGTGGTGGTTATTATTATTTCTTTTATAACTGGCAGGTACAAAAAAACAATTGCACCAGTGCACCAATTGCAGTAACAGCAACAGTTAACTCTGCACCTGCTTTAACGGTTAACTCTGCTACCATTTGCGCAGGCCAAAATGTGAATTTAAATGCAAGCGCGGCCAGCAACTATACATGGAGTACAGGATCTAACGCGGCATCTATAAATGTTAGTCCGGCAAGCACAACGGTTTACAATGTTACGGCAAGCAATGGTCCGGGTTGTAGCGCGAGTACATCAGCAACGGTAACTGTAAATTCAAATCCGAATGTGAGTGTTAATTCAGCTACTGTTTGCGAAGGGCAATCAGCCAACTTAACAGCAAACGGTGCTACATCTTACTCATGGAGTTCAGGACAAAATACATCAGGCATTACGGTTACACCTTTAAACAGTACAACTTATACTGTTTATGGTACAAGTAATAATTGTTCAGCATCGTCTATTGCCAATGTGGTGGTTAATATGTTGCCAAATGTTTCTTTATCGGCTACGCAAACCTTATTATGCAACAGCGATGCGCCGGTAACATTAAGCGGTTCACCTGCGGGCGGTGTGTTTAGTGGTCCGGGTATTACAGGTAATAGCTTTAACCCAAACATTGGTGCCGGTAATTATGCAGCAGTATATTCTTATACCAATGCCAATGGTTGCTCTAATACAGATATCATTAACATGAGCGTATCAGTTTGTACGGGTATTAAAACAATTGCAAATAATGTTTCATTAAACATTTATCCTAACCCTGCTAACGATCATTTTACGGTTGTTGGAGCTGCAAACAGTAATTTGGTTTTAAGCGATGCCTTAGGAAAAATAATTTTGGTAAAAGAAATTTCATCTGCCGAAGAAAAAATAAACATTAGCCAATTAGCTAAAGGCATTTATTTTATTGAAATAAAAGATGCTGCGAATGTTATTTACAAGACTAAAGTTGCTAAGGAATAGAAATAATTAAGTGTTTACATATTACTTATTTGACCATTTATAAAGTAGAACTGCATTTTTACATAATTGATATAGAATTCATAAAAAAGTATATTAGTTTTATTTTAACTAAAAAAAAATGATAAAAAAAGCGTTCACACTACTACTTATTCTAACTATTACTTTTGCAAAAGCACAAAACGTTGTAATACCTGATGCTAATTTTAAATCAGCACTACTATCAAATACGGTTGTAAATACTGTTAATGATGGACAGATATCGGTAGCAGAAGCATCAGCATTTACAGGCACTTTAAGTGTTACCGGCTATTCCATAAACTCACTTACAGGCATTGAAGCATTTACGAATATTACCGGCTTAGATTGTCAGAATAATTTAATTACATCCCTTGCACTTACAAATAATACGGGGTTAAAATATCTAAATTGCAGTAACAATTATTCACTTTCCACCCTCAACGTTTCTTCAAATGTTAATCTTACAAAATTAATATGTACTTCTAACGGGCTCAATTCTATTGTTACCGGAACCCTTACTTCACTTAACTATCTTGATTGCGGAGGCAATTCCCTTAATACTTTAAACCTTGCATCCTGCCCTGTTTTAAGTCTAGTCGCAGTTACATCAAATAGTCTCACTAGCCTAAATGTTAGCTCAAATACATTGCTAGAGTATTTATTTTGTTCGAACAACAAGTTGTCATCTATAAATCTTTCCGGCAACTCAAATCTAAAAGAATTGGTTTGTGCCAGTAACTCACTTACCACACTAAATTTAACACCTGCCACTTCTCTGCAAAAGCTACAGTGTTATTATAACCAGCTTAACAGCCTTAACACCTCTAATAATACCAACCTCAGCCAGCTTGAATGCCAGGGAAATCAAATAACATCGTTAAATTTAGACAACAATACTGCTTTAACACAACTAAGGTGCGATTATAATCCAATCACAACGCTTACATTTACAAATAACCCGTCTTTATCAGATGTAAATTGCCAGAATTGCCAGCTTACAAATATTTCCTTCGCACTTAATACTTCATTACAAGTGCTACGGTGTGATGCAAACCAACTCACACATATTGATGTTGCTTCTAACAGCATGTTAAGCAGCTTATGGTGTACAAACAACCTTTTAACCAGTCTTGATTTTACAAGGCCCTTTACAGGCATTACCAGTCTTCATTGCGAAAACAATCCCAACCTTCCTTTTATCTGCGTTAACAGTATTAATTATGCTAACACACATTATACTAAAGATACCGATGCTTTCTGGACACAGATCTGCTCGGTCGGAATTAAAAAAAATAGTGGTTCTTATAATTCAATTATAATTTATCCTAACCCTGCCAGTGATTATTTTATAGCAAATGCATCAATAAGCAACAATTTGGTTTTAAGCGATGCCTTAGGAAAAATAATTTTGGTAAAAGAAATTTCATCTGCCGAAGAAAAAATAAACATCAGCCAATTGGCAAAAGGCATTTATTTTATTGAGCTACAGCAAAATGCTAAAGCAGTTTACAGAACTAAATTGGTAAAAGAATAATTAGTAGTATTAAAAAATATTTATGCAAAAACTTGCGCCTATACACCGTATTTTGTTGTACAGGCGTGATAAAATCACGCCTATAAGGTAGTTATAGCCAATGCTTAGACAGAAATTCATATGACATCGAGGGCGAAGAAAACACTTTTAATACTATTTGTAGTCGCATTTCCTCTTCTCATTTTCTCATTAAAATTTCTTGGATATTACAACAAAGAGGACAGAGGATTTATTGGCTTCTGCGGACGCCTTCTAAACAGTACAAATAATTTCAATGTTACATACTACAATGTGGACAAGGCAGACATAGACATTGTTTGGTATTCCGAATATGGTTCATCTGACACATTAGTTAAAGACGGTTTAATAAAAGAAAATATTAATTATGATTACGGTAAAGAAAAGTTTACAGTTTTCTATAAAGACACATTATTAGTCTCCGATGGCTTTTTCTCAACTAACAACAACGATGTTCACGACATTGAAATTGGTATTGCTAAAACCAATGACACTTTTCAGGTTAATTACAGGGTTGATGAAAAAAAATGGAAATTCTACCTTGACAATAAAAGAAGGAAATTTAAACGAGAAAAATAAAATGAAAATAAAAATTCCTCCTTATCCAAATTACGGCATAACAGATCAAGCTTTCAATAAAGACGTCTTGGCTAACTCTGTGACTAAAAATAACGCTTCAGACCTTACCTCGCTTAAATTAGTCGTCCCTGTTGAGTTTAAATCAGGACAAAAAAGAGTATTGAGAGCACGGGCAGTTAGGTATAATAAAAACATTTATGTAACCGCATTCCCAAATCCAGTTCATCTCTTACTTAGCATGGGAGTTGAACACTATAATCTTTCCGAAGACATTAAAGCAACAAACTTTCCAAAGTGTGGTAAACAATGCGCCGACGATCTTTACATCCTAGATATAGAAGAAAACGGGACACACGATTGTTATAATCACTATATAAAATATCGGGCAGGAAGTATAATAATGTTGGTTTCTTCTCTTGAAGCGTTCTTAAATCACGTCATTCCTAATGACTTTGTTTACAATACTACAAGAAAGAATAAACCAGTGCAATTTGACAAGACAGCCATTGAAAGTACAAAGGTTTCATTCCGAGACAAACTTCTCGACGTAATTCCTCAGTGGCTAAACACCAAAACGTTTTGGGACAACTTATCTTCTGAAAAAGAATCCATCTTAGGACTGTATGAAAACCGTAAGAATATTATACACCTAAAGACAAACGCTGAAGACGATTTTGCACGATACTTTGACGTTATTGACAAAATGCTTGACTTCGACATATTGACCGCAATAAACTCAACAATCACTTTAATGAATTCCTGCTCCGACAAATTTGTAGAGTTTGAGCAAACAAAGTAGGACAAAAGCACTGGCTATAACAGCAAATTCGCCCAATGCGGGGGACGCGGGTCATCGCTCGCACGCGGCAGTGGCCTGCTTCGCAGACAGTTTTTGCGGCTCGCTAAAAAACAGTTATCTTCGTTATAAACATTTGGGGGTTTAGACAGGTGATGCTTCGAAAGCCGCACTGGGCAAATTCGCAAACCGTTAGTGGTAAGTGGCGAACATTCCGAAAGACAAAAAACAGTGAGACTTAAAAAAATTCGAGGACATAGAAGACGACAAAAGAAAATTGAACTTTGGCGACAAAGTTTTTTAACGCTCGACAAAGATTATCTTTCCCAGAGACAAAAGACTTATGTGAAAATTTATGTTCATCCTTATAGCGGAATTTCTCTTACAAATAGTATAACTCCTCAGCCGTACGGCAAAACAAAACACGACATTTTAAAAGGACTTCTGGACATTTATGCCTCGTGGAAAATTGAGTTAGATACACTTAAACAACCTTACTATCTTAAAATATGGCTGTTTGAACCCCGCTTTTCCACCTCGCAAGTTGTGTGTGCAATCGGCGACATGACTGAATTTTATAATAACACATTCAATAAAGCAGATCATCTAAAAGAACTTCCATTAAAAAACTACAGCAGACTTGCAGATCGTATGGCTAAATTCAAGTGGGACCTTTACCTCGATGAAGATCACCATGACAGTACAGAAATTCTCGAGCGCAACGACTATGCTTCTACAAAGGACTATGAGGATGACAAAAAGTGGTTTAGTAGACTTCTTAAAAAGCCTCACACGACTCACAAACTGCCAGGCGGTGGAGAAATGTATAACTTCAAACGCGGACATGTTTGGGTCGGTGGACAATAAAACTTAACAGCATACAGGTCAGCGTGACGTATCTGTGTGCCGCCACCATACCACTAACAGCACCCTTGCGACCATTTTTTGCGCGTTAACGCTCAAATGCATAACTTGGACTTAGCAAAAAACGGCGCAAGGCCGCCAACCGTTACAGGTAATGTGCCGGGACATCGGACATGAAAAGACATACCGGCTGACAAAAAAGCAAAATGACAGAAAACAAAGACTTTGAATATTTCAAAAACAAACGGACCGACAGACTTTATCTCAGCAAGTCGTTGGACGCTAAAATCCCATACAAAGACGAGAACGGTGAAATCAAGGAATTAATTAAGCCATTTAGAATTATTTCAAAGGTAATAGACGGAAGTGAAGCCCACGTATTTATCAAAGAAGGCAAACAAGTTTCATTAAGGATTACCGACGGCGAACGACACGAAATTACGGCTAAGTTCTACGAAGACTCAAGAGGAATATATACTCTTCAAATCCAAAAATACACAATGGCGACAGTTTCGCCACACAATACGCATTTTACTTTTATAGGCGACGAAATTCTCAAACTACATAATTTCATTCGCAATATTTCTCTTATCCCTATCCAAAGCAAGGAGAGTGCTAAATTGGACGACAAATTTGTCGAAGAAATCGTATTGACTAAAGAGCAAGCGATTAAATTAATAAACGAGAATCACGAATTAATAACTGAGATTATTAATAGCGAAGTAACTCCTCAAGACATTAGCAATCTCAATCATCGCAAGAAACAGCTTGAGAAATTTGAAAAACTCCTAACCGACACAACATATTTTGAAAGCGTTCGCAGCGAGCTTGGCTCGAACAAAGGAAAAGAATCCGTTTGGCAAAACTTCTTTGAAGAAAACACATGGATATTTGGTTATGGTTTAAATTATGTTTTTAACTCCCCGCTTCAAGACGCCAAACTTGAGCAAGTTGTTTCAGGTTACAATTTCAATAGTTCAGGAAAAAGAATTGATGCCCTGATGAAAACACGAGGTTTAATTAATTCGTTTTGCTTCGGCGAAATAAAAGTACACGACACTCCTTTACTAAAACAGGTTAAAGATCCATATCGCGGCGAATGCTGGGCGGTTTCCGACGAGCTTGCTGGAGCAATAGCTCAGACACAAAAGACTGTTCAAAAAGCAATCAAAGACTTAGCAACTAAAATTGAAGTAAAAGATGACAAAGGCAATTTAACAGGGGAACAGGTGTTCTTATATCAACCCAAATCATTTGTTGTCGTTGGCAGTCTGGCTGAATTTAAAAACGAACACGGTATCAACGAGGACAAATTCAGTTCCTTTGAATTGTACAGACAAAATCTTTTTAATCCTGAAATTATTACGTTTGACGAATTATATGAAAGAGCAAAATATATCGTTGCATCTGGCATTGACAGCTAAACAAACTGTGTGCGGCACACAACCTGTAACAGCACCTACTTGCAATTTTTTGCGGGTTAGCGCTCAAATGTGTAACTTGACATAGCAAAAAACTGCAAGTAGCTGCAAAACGTTACCACCAATTGTGACAAGATAGTGACGAGCTTAAGACAAATTCATGCGGACATTAATTATAATAATACTTACTCTTCTAATTAAAACTTGTTACGGGCAATATGGCGTTATATCGGGACAAATTTATGACCGTAAAGAAAAAGCAGGCTTGGCATTTGCTTCAGTTGGTATAAAATTCAAAAAGGGTTCTTCGACCGACATTAATGGTTATTTTAAAATCGACAGTGTTCCTCCTGGCAGACATTTGTTAACTGTAATTTATGTGGGTTACAGTGACACCAGTTTTTTCGTAAATGTTTTAGCCAATCAAACGACAAATATTTATCTCAAACTTCCTAAGCCATGTCGTTATGACAAAAGTGAAAACAATAAAACCTGCCCTAAATGCAACAAAAAGGACAAGGTCATTCCTATAGTTTACGGTGAGTTGGTTTTCACTGATACTACAGGAACAAATGAGTGGTTTGAAAATAATTATTCTGGTGGGTGTGTTGTGACTGATTGTGACCCCAACTGGTATTGTAAACGTGACAAGACAAAGTTCTAACAACTGGTGGTAACAGCGGTCTTGGCTCATTGGGCGGAGACGGGTTATCGTTTGGGCAGAAATAGTTGTCGCTTCGCGTTTTTTATTTGCCCTCACTAATAAAGTTGAGTATCTTTAAATACCTTTTATTGGTTAAGACAGTTGATGCTTCGAAAGCCCAACGAGCCAAGGCCGCAAAACGTTATAGGCAATGCACCCGCAGTCCGTAGACAAATTTCGGTGTGACAAAGGCAGCAGTTTCATTTAATTTCTCAAGACTAATACTCAATCGCTGGAAGCCCTGTTTTTAGTTTTTTTCTGTGCGATGGCTGTCTCTCTTTAGCACGTCTAGCATGGGGCGGAGGAAAAGACAAGCTTATGTGCCACCAATCAAATCATTTATTCCTTATTCTAAAGTGGCACATGTGCTTGGCTTTTGTGCGAAGGCTTACACACAGGTCTACGGGTATAGATTTAGGCATACAGGTCTATGCATACAGGTCGATACACAAAGGTCGATACGTTTAGTAGATAAAAAAGAAATGGCGCTTGCATTTATGCAGGCGTCCGTTATATAAAAAAAGTCCGCCGGAGGCAATCGTTAGAGGTGCGTTAGAAAAATACACAGTGCAGTCACGAGATTTCTTTTTGCGGGTGCGGGAATTCTTTTTGGCGGTGCCAGTTTTCTTTTTGCGGTTCGCAGTTTCCTCGGCGCAGTCGTGAGAATTCTTTTTGCGGGTGCCAGTTTTCTTTTTGCAGGGCCGAGTTTTCTCGGTGAAGTCGCGAGAATTCTTTTTGCGGATGCAAGAATTCTTTTTACGGACACGAGTTTTCTACTTGTAGTTGCGGGAATTCTTTTTGCAGTTGCCAGTATCCTAAAAAACCCTTAAAAACCGCTATGGGCGGGGCTTTCAGAACTGGCCGTCTGAACTGATTTAGTACTCCAATTGTATAGAAAGTATCTGTGTTTAACTTTTGTTTACGAAACCCTTGTAATATTTGGTGCGCTTTATGCGTTATAGTAGTAACAAAACTCACGAAAGGAAGGTAATGATGGAGCCTCAATTAAAATATCAGTTCTAAAAGGAGCAATTCAAGGAATTCGCTCTCACTGGGGTTTATCTTTTCCGGTACTCTTCCTCATGCAAAATTCAGATGATCTCTGAACAGAATCGGGTAAATGGTACTGATTCATTATTTCAAAAAACAATAAAATGGCCTCAACATCTGAAATAGGTCATGCAAAGAACGTAGCTAATTTCGAGGATCTGATTAGCTTCTGCCTGGGATATGGCGCGACCTACAATCCTACATTAAACGCTATAAAAGTAGCGAACATGAATACCTTGAAAACAAGTGCGACAACTTCGCTGACGAGTGCATTAACAGCCTATACGGCTTTTAAAAATGCGACCAACAGCAGGGAGATTGTGTTTGAACCTGTAAAAAAGTTAACGACAAAAATTATGGCTGCTGTGAAAGCCTGTGGCGCAACAGAGCAAACCGTAAAGGATGCGTTAAGTATAAATTACAAAATACAAGGTAAGCGTGTAAAAGCGATCAAAGAAAGTTCGGAAGATAATACCACAAATGCAATCCCGAATCCAAATGATCCGCCAACTGAACTTCCGGTTGACCCGAAGCAAATAAGCGTGTCTCAACAAAGTTACGACAGTATGATAGAACACATGGAGAAGTTGATCAATCTCTTAAGTTCGATCACTGCCTATACGCCCAATGAGAACGAACTGAAAGTTGTAACCTTAAATGCTTTGCTAAACGCAATGAAAACAAGTAACACGGCTGTAATTAACGCTTATACAACATGGAGTAACTCACGAATTACGAGAAATGATCTGTTGTATAAAAAAATAGTCGGGCTTGTTGATATTGCCCTTGAATGTAAAAGCTATGTAAAATCCATTTTTGGAGCTACAAGCAGCCAATACAAACAAGTAAGTAAATTACAGTTCAGAAAAGCAAAGTAGAATCGGGGGGCGGAGTAAAGCCCGTTCCCCTTTTAAATGAAAGTGCAATGAAAAAAAGTGAAGTGTTTAAACGGACTATAATTTTCCTGTTTGCACAGTTGAATGCCAAAGACCAGGCAAAAACAATTGATGCGATAAGAGATAGTGCAAAGCTTACCAAAGCAGACGCTGGAAGATTACTGTCGCCAATTTCAATAGCAGAGCTAGGAGGAATTGGATTAATCTCAGGCATGACCAAAGCGCAATTAATTGATGCAATTGCCAGTAGTGCCAAACTTACAAAAGCAGATGCGGGTTAGTTAGAGTGCGTCTGTAATAGAAGCCATCTTGGGAAACCAAGGTGGCTTTTTATTTTCTTTTAGCGGAGCTTTTTATTTCCGCTTTTATTTTTTCTTTGTGTTGTGCTCCCCACTGTACCATCGCACTCAACACATCGTGCAGCGTTTTACTGTAATCAAGTCTTTTATATTCTACAACGGTTGGCGGACCTTCCAGAACTTCCCTTTTAATAAATCCATTGGCCTCCAATTCTTTCAATTCATTAGACAGTACGCGGGCGGAAATCCCCTTCACTTTTCTTTGTAATTCATTAAAGCGTTGGGGCCCTTCACCTAAAACTATGATTATTCTAAGTTTCCATTTTCCACCAATAGCATAAAGCGCATCTCCTACGGCTTCAAGACGAAGCTCACAAGCTCCCTCCATTAATCCTCTTGGTTTAGTTTTTGCATGTTTCATGTATAGATCGGTTTACATTTTTTAGCACTAACCTTTTGTATAGTGCTAACTTTTGGTTAGCAAATATAAGTACTTTTGTATAACCAATTAGAGATAAAAAGTATAATAAAATGAAAATAACAGTTTTTGGAGCGGCGGGAGCCATAGGAAGGCAAGTAGTGAAACAGGCTTTGCAAAAGGGATATCAGGTTAGAGCAATAATTAGCGCGCACCATAACCTATCTTTTAATGATAATAATGTAGAAATTTTAAAGGGGGTAATTACAGATTACAACTTTGTAGAGAACGCCATCAAAGGAAGCGATGCTGTAATAAATGCGATAGGCGTTCCACGGGATATTAAAGCTAAAAATATTCAATCTCTTGCAGGAACAAAAAACATGATCAAAGCCATGCAATCCTTAGGAGTAACAAGATATATCACTTGGTCTACTCCACAAGTTCCATTTAAGGGAGATAAAGGAATGATCCCTATTGTGGGAGCAATTGCTAGGGGAATATTGGGAATTATTTACAAAGAGGGCAGAGAGCAGATATTAGGAATTGCAAAGGCAGTTAAAGAATCAACGCTTAACTGGACCATGCCACGCATTATTAAGTTAACTGAAGGGCCGCTTACAAAACAAGTGGGTGTAATGTTTAGTGGCGATAAAATGGGTTCTAAAATTTCGAGAGAGGATGTTGCTTGGTTTATGGTGGAGCAAATTAGCAGCGCTAAATATTATCATTCAATGCCAATTATTGGAACTTTGAAATAGCGGTTTTTCCGTTAGGGATTGCAGTGGAAATCCTTTGCCTGCCTCTTGCAAAGATTGGAACGAAAAGCCCGGGCCGAAGGCAACGGCCAAAGTAGTACTAGATGCTCTTAATAAATTGTATTTCTTCTGGTTCAAATTTTCTCCACTTCTTCTTTGTTTTGCTCCACGAAAATTCTTCTCGCTGAATTGGATTATCATATTCGACTTTTAAACTTTGGCAAACCTGTTCGATGGTTTTTCCTAAACTGGTATTGGAGCTTATGTAAAGGATATTGTCTTTTTTGGCACTTTCAAACTTAACGTCAGTTTTATAAGTCTTATTGCAAACTTTTTTGTCTTCCAAGATTATAACTTGGTGTTCTATTCGATCGCATTTCTGAATTACAGGATAAATATCCGTTGGTGAATTTAAGATGTGATTTATTAATTGATCAATACTCTTAAACGGTTGTTCAATAACTGCGTAAGCTCCGAACAAATAAGGAATTGTTAGACCGTCGGTAATATCTCCCTTTGCTATAAGTCCCTTAATCAATTTATACCAGTACGGTTTTTTCATAAATTTATATTTACCTCCAGTCTTTTGTAAATAGCAATTTGGTATTGCTTAATTCAATACAGCGAAGATCTTGTAAGAGTTTTTGAGAGTCTTGATGATACTTTGTAATACCATCAATAGAAATGAAAATTTGTTTTTTATACTCGGAATATTTCTTTATTATCTTGTCAACGGAAAAATCCTCAATATTTTTAAAAAGAAAGGAGTCATGGATTATTATAGGCAGGAGAGTTAATTGAAATATTGACAAATCAAAAATTATTAAATCAACAAATGATTTACCGGTTCCCGTATTATAAAAATGATTGTAAGTGTACTTGCCTTCTTTTAAGGAAATTTTAGGAGACTTTTTATTTTCTCCATGTATTTCAACGTTTATACTCGTAAGGCAATTATTAATCGCGAGTTCAATTTCATCAAGAATGCTCTTTATTAGATCTTCAAGTTTAGTTTTTGTCTCGACGAGCGTTGTAACAACAGTTTCTTTTTCCTCATGAAATTTATTTTCCTGCTTTAGTTTATTTGTGTCGACAGTAAGATCATATATTTTTTCTACAATATAAGATGGACTCTCAACACCTTTTAAAAGTTGTGAAATTTTCAATTCAAGTTTAGAGAGCTCTTCGTCGATTACGGCTGCCTTTTTCTCTAGAACTTTCTTTGACTTGTGAAGTTCTTCCCGCAATATCGTTTTGATTTTATTGTGGAAATCTTCGATTTTCTCAATTTTCTCAATGTTAGGCTCTTTGAAATATTTTGAAAGAATGGAAAGATGTTTTGATTTAATGGTGGAGCTTTTTTCGAGGTTAAGTTCTATGCGCTTAATCTTGTTTTTTAAAATGCTTTGAGCATCTAAAAGTTTGTTTTTTTCTACCTGTAGGCTCAGGATATCTTTATTGCTGAGTGCTTCGGTGCTCAATGTGAATTGAAGTAAATTATCTTTAATAGTTTTAAGCTCAGTACTGAATTCCTCAATCTTTACTTGGTTGACCTTAAAGTCGGTTTTGGATAATTTCCTTATGTAATTCTTTTTGAAAACTCCATCGAGTACTTTTTTGGACTCAGAAGTTTCTTTAACCTTCAATCGTGTTTCCGCAATAGATGCGTACTTGTTGAATAGCTTTACTAAGTTATAGACAGAGTCGGAGTCGATTTCTTTCAGGTATGCCTGAAGTGGTTTATCTACGTTGTTATTTTCTTTACCCCAAATTCTTGAATAGAGGCTTACAGCACTCCTAAAACTAAGGTAAGGCATTTGAAGTGCGTATTTAGTTTTTAACAAGGATGTATACTCACCATCGGAAAGTTTTTTATCCCTAACGAAGTTAGAATCACAAGTGAAAACGTCTTCTGGTGTGTCAGTACTGCGAGAGAAAAAAAGTTCTTCTGCATTGAATAAAAAAGAAAAATTAATATCATGATGTCCAAGTTCTTTAATAGAGCCTGAATTTTTTGTTATATAGCTATCGCCTCCAAATGCAAAATCAATGATCATCAAAAGGGTAGACTTACCAATGGAGTTGGTTGATGTGGAGTCGCCTAAAACAACGTTTAATCCCTCATGAAAGGAAATCGTTTTTTCGAAGAAGATATTGCAATTAATTTGTTTTAGCATAGTCAATGGTATTTTTTTCAAAGTCTAATTCAATTATATCCATAACATACAATATGTCTAAAGAGTAAATGAATTCATCTATATTGTCGAATTTACTTTTTAAATGTGTATAAAGATCAACTACTGAAATGGGACCTTGGAAGTTAAATTCCAAAATATGGAGCATTTTGAAAATTATAGATTCTTCGAATTGTATATTTTTATTTGGGTAGATCATTAGAAAATTTCGCAGCTTTGAATAAAATAGGAGATAATTACTTCACAACCTTCTCTAGAAGTTTTGTTTGTTTTATTAAAGAGCCAATCGACCATAGCATTAAAAATATCGTTTTGATTTTGATAAAGTTGGCTTGTCTGTAGGAAATAGGTTTTTATTTGGCTTGAAATAACCTCTGTTGTCAAAGGTTTAACAGCGTCAAGTTCCTTGAATTTTGATTTTATATCTTGGTAATATTCTTCTACATTGTTTTTAATTTTTCTTTTGGTAAGCTTTGTAATTGTATCGTTTGTTTTAGTGTCAATAGTTTTTGGATCATATTCTGATTCCACAGAGTCATCTAATGCTTCTTCATTACTTGAAATGTAATCTAGTATATCAATTATATCAGCATTCAGTTTCGCGTTCCAGTTAGCTCTTTCCTTATTTTTTAAAATTAGTTTCTTTTTCAGAGAGACCATGTCCCTATATTCTTGCAAGGTCCTTGGTTTGTCAAACTTTGTATGGCATGTATCACACAAACATATTAGGTTATCAAGATCATTAGGATCTGAATTTAACCGCTCCTCATTTTTTAGTAGCTCAATTTCCTCCGCCGAAGGATTCAGCGGATAAATGTGGGCAATGTCGTAACTCTTCTGTTTTGTTACTTTTTTCTCATACATTAATTCTTCGCTGCAACTTGGCATCGGACAGACACCATCTACTTCATTGAATAGAATTATATTTTCATTTGGAGTGAAATTTGGATGTTGGGCTGCCATCTAAACTATAAAATAAAGCAAAATAAGCGAGACTACCTATAGGGATGCTACGGTAATTGCACAGGTAGAAATACCTATGCTTTTGTAGTCAAAATCACTACAAGCTTTTAAAATGCCTACCTGCCGGAGGCCGCGCATTATGGACTGTAAGGCACGCGCACAAAGGTGGCTTCGCCACACCATATTGTGTGGGTGGGCGCGAGGTGATTTACAACCGAAGGCTCGGTTGGTGGAGTGTGCGCTGCGACCTTATTATAACAATTTCCTTCCTCACGCACACGACACCAACTTGCAAATGACCGCAGCAGCGATAGCCAAAATTGCCTTCGGCAAGAGGAGGGCCAGTGCGATGGCTGTTACTATGCGCCGTCAGCGCAGAAAGGAGGAAAAGAAAAAACTAAAAACAGGGCCCGTTGGGCAGTATGCAGACAAATTACGGTAGCTAAAATACAGCAGACACTTGAGCTGTGTGAAAACTAAGTGTGGGTGCACTGCCAATAACAGGCAGTCTCGCGTAATTGGGCGGAATAGGTAAAAGAAAGTTTTGTATCTTTAAAAGACCTTTGGTAGGTTAAAGTAAGTTGATGTTTCAAAAGCCCAACTACGCAAGTCTGCCGAACGTTATGGGCAAGTTGACGATCAACTAAACAACAAAAACTCAATAATGACAAAAGTTACAGACCTTAACCATACTGACGCTCGAATTTTTTTTCTAAAAGAGGAAAGTTATTTCAATTTCGACTTACCAAGTTACTTTGTGTTTGAAAGTCTGTTACAGGCAGTATCTACACATATTGGGACACAAGACATTTCAACTTTTTATTCAACTTATAATAATCCACAGGGTCAACCGAAAAAACACTTTCCTGCCGAATTTGAAGACGTGAATTACAAATTTTTAAGTAATAAGGACGGCAAATTTGCTTGGCGACCATTCCAGTTAATTCACCCTGCTCTATACGTTGCTCTCGTTAATAGTATCACAGAACAAACCAATTGGAATTCGATTGTTGCGAGGTTTCAACAATTCCAGACGGATCCGAAAGTTAGATGTTATAGTATTCCTTTACGCTCTGAAGATTCGCAATCTCATAAAGCTACTGCAGTGAGTCAATGGTGGCAAACGATAGAACAACAATCTCTCGAATTGGCTTTAAAATATGAATACGTGTTGCATACAGATATTGCCGACTGCTATGGTTCAATTTACACTCATTCTGTTCCTTGGGCTTTGCATACAAAAGCTATCGCAAAAACCAAACGCAATGATCCTGCTTTAGTTGGAAATAATATCGATAAGCTTTTACAAAACATGTCCTATGGTCAAACAAATGGAATCCCACAAGGAAGCGTTATAATGGATTTTATCGCTGAAATTGTACTTGGATATGCCGATTTAGAACTTTCAGCTCGAATTCAACAAGATAATATTCACGACTATGAAATCATTAGGTACCGCGACGACTATAGAATATTCTCAAATAATCCTCAAACAACAGAACATATAACGAAACTTTTGACCGAAATACTAATAGATCTTGGCATGCGACTTAACGCCCAAAAAACAATCGTTTCAAATAATGTTGTAAAAAATTCGATCAAGGCCGACAAACTCTATTGGATAGCAGCAAAAAGAGGAACCACAAAAATTCAAGAACACCTACTTTTGATACATAAGCTCTCAGAAGAACATCCAAACTCAGGTAGCCTTACAAAAGCATTAAGTAAGTTTTACAACAGAATAAGTGGTATCACAGAAACGAGTCAAAATATCAGGGTTCTGGTAAGCATACTGGTTGACATAATGTATAAAAACCCAAGAGCTTATCCAATTGCTTCAGCAATTCTTAGTAAACTTCTTTCCTTAGTGCAAGAAATCGCAACGAAGAACGACATATTAAATTTAATTTGTAAAAGATTCGAAAAAATTCCAAATACAGGACATATAAAGATCTGGTTACAACGATTGACCATTAAACTCGAACGTCATAAGGAATATGACGAAACACTTTGCGAAAAAGTAAACGACGCAACAGTTGAAATATGGAACTCGAACTGGATTGAGCCTAATTTAAAAACACTAATTGAAAGCTCAAAAATTGTAAATGAAACTACTATTACTGACATTGATGTTGTAATTGCTAGCGAGGAAGTTGAATTATTCAAAAGCGATTATGATTACGCTGAAACGGACGAAGGATAAAGTAAAACTTATGACATATAAAGAGATTCAAGAAAAATACAAGAAGCAATACGGTAAGACAATAAAAACGTGTTGGATTGCAGACGCTAAAAGGAAAAATGGATACAAAGTTCGTCAAGCTTACAACAGAATTAGCAACAAACCAAAACATCCATGTCCCCCAGATATATTCAAAAACCTATCAAAATTACTTAAATGACAACTCAAAGATTCTTTACTGAAAAAGGCGTTAAACAGGTCAAAGCAAAATATGATAAGTTAATTGGTTCGGACTTTTACTTTGACGATACAAATACAAAATATCGACTTGACGACATCATTCCTCAAGAAGCGAGCGATGGCTATAATATAAAATTCGAGTCATATAAACCAGAACCTTATAAGTCAAAAGTAATTTATGAGTTCATGCAGCTTAATAAAGAAATTGACTATGACTTTAATGACTTTGAATCTATCATAGTCAGAATTTAAACCAGCCCATAACAGCACCTACTGGCCATTGGGCGGACGAGGGTCATCGCCGCGCGCTATTAACAAGGTCCCTTCGGGAAATTTAATTTGCGGCGGCTAATAAACATTGGTATCTTTAAATAACCTTTGGTAGGTAAAAGAAAGTTGATGCTCCGAAAGCCCAACGGCCAGTAGCTGCCAAACGTTATAGGTAACCAGCCGGACTACATTCCGGTAGACTAAAACATGGGACTTATTGACAAAAAAAATACTGACTCTTCAACACGACAACTCCTTGCCGACAAATTTGACTTTCAAGACTTTTGTTGGTGGCCTTTAAATGGCTCGACAAAGCCAGTAGACACCGAGTGTTTCTCCGACGAAGCTTTTAACACAAAATTCGGACACTCCAAACTTGTACAGACAATAAAGGAAATGGGAAACAATGAACTCCGTAAAATAAACGAAGTTCACGAAGACGAAATAATCAAAACTGACGACATTTGGTCTTACGACGGAATTGAAGTCGTTTACTGCAACGACAATGCAGACTGGTTAATTTACTTTTCACACGAAAATACTGTTACAGTTTCGGGTAAAAAACTTATAGACGCTTTAAAGAAAAACTGGTCAGACTTCAACTCTTTAAAAGAAACAGTTTACGACAGTTAATTTTTTATCGGCAGACACGTCAACATGGCGTATCTGCGTGTTAACGTTCAAATGTATAACTTGAGAAAGCAAAAAACTCACGCCAGTTGGCAAAACGTTAGGGCCAAGTGGCGCACTAGCATTACTTAAAAAACAGTAATAATAAATGACTAATAAGAGAATCGCACTTTTAATTAACTTTTTAATTCTGAGTATAATTTCATTCGGACAACTCGTCGACAAAAATCTCGAAGGGAAATTCATTTTTTCTTCTGGCAATAATAGTTCGACAATAGAGTTTAATAATAATCAAATGTATACATTGACGGCAAATTCTTGTTTATCCCGTTGTAAACAAAAGGGTAAATGGGTTGCCTCGTTTGACACTATTCAACTCCAACAACCAACAATTACTTTAGGTAAAGACGACTGCTTACTTTATTATCATATTTATTCGACCTTAGTTCATAAGGACGATAAACTATTTATTATTAATACAGACTCGACAAATATGGGCAAACTATTTTATACAAAGGCAAAGCGGGACAAAGCACGTGAGCAATAATTAGAATAAATTTGAATTAGCAATATAAATATTTGTTCGAGAACTCGGCGGACATATAAACAAAATGTACCTGTGTGCCGCCACCAGGCACCTAACAGCGGTCTGAGACCATTTTTTTTGCGGGTTAGCGCCTAAATACGTAAATTGGACTTAGCAAAAAATTCATGACAAAACATTTCATACTGTCAGTATTAATTTCTTTTTTGTTCTTCGCTTGTCAGGAAAGGTACAACGACAAAATAATTGGTACATGGACATTTATACTAAAAAAGAAAGATGGCGTAGAGCTCAAAAGGGAGAATTACGACACTGTGCAAATTAAATTTTTAGATAATTATGAAATGTTACATCTAACCAATGGGAATAGAAGCGGAGTAGGATTATACTCTTACAAAATTCATGGAGATTCTATATACCGTACAATTATTCAAATTGATTCTCTGGGTAAAAGAGATTCTTCATTTCTTGATAGTAGTAAATTTTTTATAAGCCGTGACACAATGTCTATTAAAAATGATGAAGGAACATTCTACTTCAAAAGAGCGATAGAATGAACACATTGGCCTGCAAAGTTATAATAGAAAACAAATCCATAAATCATTAAAAATGACAAAAAAACTAATCGCCTCTAATGCCTGGGTCTTTCCATTACTCTGCTGGGTTTTAAATGCTTTACTCATATTGGCTAAAATAGATCTTGGAGGAACTGTAAATATGCTTTTAGCTTTAGGTCAACTTGCCATGTTAATTGCAGCAATTTATATTGGCGCGGTGGTGCTAATTAATAAACAAAATAATTATTCATCAAAAGATAAGATCCATGCCATGGCAGGCCTTGTATTTGTTGGCTTAACTTTTTCGTTGATTGTTTTGGCCATCGTTATTGGTTAAAAATTTCTTTAAGCAATAAACTTTATTTCTTTTCGTTATTCTTTAGCTTCTCAAAACCTTATTTCTTTTTTTGAAACCTTTTTTCATATTACTAATATGCCATTTGCCTTTATTGCATTTTGGGCAAGAAACGCTGGAGGGCCCGTGGCATATGGAATTTGGAGCAAGCTCAAACACAGCTTTTAAACAGCGTTCGTTTTTAAATGTGAGATTGATATCACCGCGTTTTAAATACACTAATGACGATTGGACGGATGAGATGGAAAAACATCCTGAACGATACAAGAAAGCGCGTTTTATGTTTGAGTTAACTTACAAACCACCGGTAAAAGTATTTTGCAGCAGCGTTAATTTACAATACCGCATTTTAAAATTAAAACGGCTCACTTTAGAAGCATATGGAGGAATAAAATTTATTTTTGCAGGACCTAATGATCTTATACCTAACCCTAAGGTAGCTTTGGTTGCCAGCAAAACAGGCTGGTACATAAACGAAGGGCTCATATGCCAGCTCGATCTTGGCTTGATAGCACCTTTTGCAGATATTGGTTATGACGGTTTAATTACTGTTGGCACCGAAGTAAATTTTCGTAAGATCTACAAAAAACCAAAAAGACGGTATAAGTTAAATACAAAGAAAACAGATTGAGTTAAACTTTTTATGCGCTTAGCTGTTATTCAATTACAACATTATAGTTTTATTTTGTAAATAACTTATTTGGCCTTAAATTTAAAGAAAACTTAAGCTATGAAAGATCTCAATGCAACGTCTAAAAGTATTTTCCTGGCTGATGATGACGATGATGATTGTACAATTTTTGAGGACGCTTTAAATGAATTGAACAGCGAAACTCAATTAACCGTTACAAACGATGGTGTAGAATTATTAGACACCTTAAATGCAACTGTACCTCCACCGCCCTATGTTATTTTTCTTGACCTGAATATGCCACGCAAAAACGGCTTTGAATCTTTAAAAGAAATAAGACAAATAAAAAAATTAAGTGAAATACCGGTTGTAATACTCTCCACCTCATCCAGTACAGAAATAATAGACAGAACATTTGATCTTGGCGCTAACTATTATATCTGCAAACCCACATCATACCCGCTTCTTACAAAAATGATAAAAAAGGTTTTGTCTTTACCGATAGAACAACTCAATGAACGTCCTCCGAGACACGAATTTGTTTTAGCAAGCTAAAAAGCTGTGTTTTAACCATGAACAGATACAATAATAAGCGAACAAAACTTGTATTTTTTTTCGCAACTGTTTTTTTGATCACACTTTCTGTTCTTTCTTATGTAAGGATAAAAAATCTTATTGATACCTCGCAATTAGTTAACCATACAAATGTTGTAAAACTTAATTTAAGAAATTCGTACTCGTTTTTATTAGAGATGGAGGCCAACCAGCGTGGCTATATTATTACGCACGATTCATTATTCTTAAAACCTTATTATAGCAACAATGTTTCGCTTGACAGCTGCATCGCTAAAATAGATTCGCTTACCACAGATAATATTTCTCAGCAACGCAACTCTAATGAACTAAGAGTATTGATAGAAAAAAGAAAAAAATACATGCACGATATATTAGCTGATGCGGCAACGCAAACCATTAGCTTAAAACGTATGCAGGGCGGTAAAGCACTAATGGATAATGTGCGCAGCCAAATTAATAAAATGGAAAGCGAAGAGGACAACCTGCTTAATACCCGCACAGAATTGCTTGACAAAGAAACTTTTTTAACGCCTGTTGTTACTTTCCTGCTAATACTATCGGCCATTATTATGCTTGTAACAGCCTATTACAAGATTATGAATGATCTTAGAAATTCTAACCTGTTACGACTCGAAATTCAAGAATCAAATAAGCTGTTGCAAATAAAGAACGAACAGATAAAACAAAGCGAAGAACGTTTTTTTAAGATCTTTGATAATAACCCTGTAGCCATGGCCTTTGGAGAAATTGGCAGTAATAAAGTTATCTATGCAAACAAACTATTTTACACCTATTTTGGCTATACTAAAGAAGAAGTTATTGGCCACAATTCTGACGACCTGAATTTGATCTCGGCAGAAGAAAATGCAAGATTACTGCCATTAATTTTAAGTCACCTCGAAGAAAACCGCAGTGTAGAAGAACTTAAGGCATTACCAATAGAAAAAACAGAAGAGTTACTGATTAAATTAAGAGAAAAAATGTTTGCTAATGGCGTTGAAGTGCTTTATACAAGAAAAAATAAAGAAACTTTTTTTGCTTTAGTATTTTATGAAATAATTGCCATTGGGGATAAAAAATATGCCCTTACCTCTTATCAGGATATTACCGAGCGTAAGAACATTGAAAAGAAGATAGAAAAACAAAATGAAGATCTTATTAAAATGAATAAGGAACTTGAATCGTTTAATTACATCTCGAGTCATGATCTTCAGGAACCTTTAAGAAAGATACAGGTATTTACATCGCAGATAGCAGATAAAGACCAAAAGAATCTTTCTGATAAAGGAAAAGACCTTTTTAACAGGATACAGAATTCTGCCTATAAAATGCAAACGCTGATACAGGATCTGCTTACCTATTCGCGCACCAATGTGGCCGATAGAAAATTTGAAACCACTGATCTTAAAACTATTGCTGAGGATGTAAATGAAGATCTGAAAGATGAATTACTAAAAAAGCAAGGTACAATTGAGATAGGTAAAATGGATACGATAAAATTAATTCCGTTTCAAATGCGTCAGCTTATTTACAACCTTGCAAGCAACTCTATAAAATTTGCAAGTGTAAACAGGGCCCCACATATAATTATAAAAAGCGAGATATTACCAACTAAGGATCTTAATCTCGAAAAGCCGGAAGGTTATGCAAACTATTGTCACCTCAGTGTTTCGGATAATGGTATTGGATTTGAACAGCAGTACAGTGAACGCATATTTGAAGTATTTCAAAAGCTTCACAGAAAGACCGAATACGCCGGTACCGGTATTGGACTGGCTATCGTTAAAAAAATAGTAGATAATCACAATGGTTTTATAACCGTGCAAAGCGAGCCGGATAAAGGTGCCGCTTTTCATATTTATATACCTGTAATGTAATTATAGAATGAAATTAAAAAACAAAAAATATTTGTTTCTGTTTGTTTTAGTTTTAATCCTGCTCACTAATTCAACATTTGCACAAAATTCACCTGAAGGAAAAACCTACCAATTGCTTACAAATTCGGTTTGTAAAGAAATGGCAGATGGTGGGTGTAATATTGAATATTACCAGGTGATGGAGTTTACTACTAAAAAAGTAACCATTTATAAGCTTATAAAAGCTAAGTGTACACCAAAAGAGCGGGAAGAAGGATATAATAGCAAAGCGGAGCCTGTAAAGTATATTCGTTACTGGTCTATAAAAGATAACAAGATCTTTATTGAAAAGTACGACGAGTACGGTAAAATGGAATTAAAAGATGATAAAATAATTGCAAAAAAAGGAAGTACCGTTAAAGAGTTTTTAGAGAAGAAATAATTTCGTTCAATTAAATTGATTTTATAAAATCCCCCTAGCCCTCTTTTTCAAAGGGGGAATAAAACAAATTATTTTATTCCTAAAACCTTAAACGTTTCAGGCCCTGCTTCACCATCAACCTTTAATTTATTTTTTGTTTGAAAAGCTTTTACTGCTTTTACAGTTTGATCTCCATAAACCCCATCCTCATCAATTTTAGGCTTTGCTCCTGCTTTATTTAATGCTATCTGCAAAGTAACTACACTATTTCCGGAATCGCCTTTCTTTAAAAAAGAACCGGTGGTTAATTTATCCGGCTTAATTTTTACAGGACGTAATTTACAATCTATCAATCCTAATAAAGCGGGCGTTACTTTTCCGGTTACCATTAACTTATTTTCTTTTTGAAATTGTTTTACGATCTTTTCTGTTTCGGTTCCAAAAATACCATCCACTGTAATTTTATATCCAAGATCGTATAACTGTTTTTGAAAATTGGCAACGTTGGCATTATTATCTCCTTTTTTAAAGATACTGTCATCCGGTACTATTGCAGGTTGTGAGCCACCCAGCACCTTTACTTTTACAAATGCTTTTACCGATGCTGCTTTTCTATCCTTTCTAAACATTACCTGGCCGCCATCGCTATCATTACCCACAGCAGTGTTACCTTCGTAAGCACTGAATTTTGTTTTACCTGCATCTAACCATTCATTAAAAATTCCGGTGTGGTCTGCCCTACCATCATTTGTCCAGTCAAATAAAACAATATCTCCTTTTTCAGGATTATTGGTTATTTCACCCGTTGCCTTCCAATGATTATAACCTGAGCGGCAATCGCGATAGCCTTTTGCATCATCAATATGCCCTAATGGATGGCCAGCCTGATCATAGACCCAGCTTACAAACATTGCGCACCAGGCAAAGCCATCAAAGCCATACCATTTACCATATTTTGTTTTGTTTGAATTGGCAGGGCTTTCTTTTGTACCTACCTGTGATGCTGCGATCTCGATAATTTTTTCTCTGCTCATAATTTCTAATGATTAGTAGTTTTTATTTCAGTAACAAAGTCTCTTTATTTAAAAAAGACCCTGGTATAAAACTAAATAATAAAAAACAAAAAAACACCTACTGCTGGCAGTAGGTGTTTTTAAGGATCGCTGAATTTTAAACTCAGTTCATTATTTTGGTTGAACTGTTTCTTTGTAAATAATTTTCATTTCTACCCTACGGTTTTTCTGACGGCCTGCAGGTGTTGCGTTATCTGCAATTGGCTGCGTTTGTCCAAACCATTCGGTAATGATCTTATCCTCTTTTGCACCTTTTTTAACCAGGTATGCTTTAACTGCTTTTGCACGTTTTTCAGATAATACCATGTTCTTATCAGCGTTACCTTCGTTATCGGTATGACCAGATAATTTTAATGTCCAGTCAGCCTCATGCGCTTTTAAGATCTTAGCCAGATCATTTAATGAAGGGAATGATTTAGGCTTGATGATATCTTTTGCAGTAGCAAATTCTAAGCTTGCAAATGCGCGCTCAAGAATTTTTTGCTCTGCTGCTTTCATTGGCGGAGGCGGAGGACAACCTTTGTACTCAACAACACCCGGAACCGTTGGGCAGGCATCATCTTTATCTAAAATACCATCCTTATCAGTATCAGGCCATGGACAACCTTTGTTCTCTTTAGGTCCCGCAACATCCACACACTCATCTTCTTTATCCAACACACCGTCACCATCTCTATCAGGACAACCTTTGTATTCTTTTGGCCCAAACACATCCACACAAGCATCATACTTATCAGGTGTACCATCGCCGTCTTTATCAGGACAGCCCATAAACTCAGCAATACCTGCATCATCCGGACACTCATCATCTTTATCAATGATCTTATCACCATCTTTATCAGGGCAGCCTTTAAACTCAAGCGGACCTTTATCTTCAGGACACGCGTCTTCTGCATCTGTTATACCATCACCATCTTTATCAGGACAGCCTTGTAATTCTTTAGTACCCGGTACATCAGGGCATTTATCATCTTTATCAGGGATATGGTCACCATCTTTATCAGGACAACCCATAAATTCCCAAACACCCGGCACATCAATACACACATCTTTTTTATCGCTTACTTTATCCTTATCTCTATCTTTTGGACGACCATAAGGAACAGGAATTTTAAGCAGGAAATATAAATTAGCACCGTATACATCAGAAGTAAAAAGACCAGCCAGATCATTAGAACCCACAACTAATGGCCCAATGCGGGCCATTGTACCTACCTGCACATTTTGACCACGTTTAGCAGCTAAAGTGTTATAAGTAAATGGAACTGTTAAGCCAAACCATTTGTGATCAAATCTTGGCGCTAAGCTAATAGTTGTAAAGTCGTGTACTTTAGCTTCGCGGTTCTTGTAAAAATTAGTAATGTTACCGGTAAGGTTAAGATAAAATGGTTTCCAAAGATGATAATCCAACTGGGCATTAATAGAAGTTGGTAAAGCCATTTTAAAAGTTTTATCTGCACCGGTATTCGAATTAAAATCGGCTTTAATAATTGAGTCAAAACTGTTAATGTCGTGCACTTTTTCAAATTTATCTACATTGTAACGGTTAACGTTTGCAGTAAAGTCGTTTGAGAGACCACCTTTTTTAAAACGTATACCACCAATATCATTTACAGCTAAGCTTGCTTTTAATTTGTATTTATTTTGATCTCTTCTCCATAAACCTGTTTCTCCATCCATATCAAATTTGTGACTTTCAAAATCAGGACGGAATTCATAAACACCGCCAATATCAAAACCAAAACCGGGGTTAGATGTGAATTTATAAATATCGCTTGGGTTAGACGTATTTGTAAAATCCAGATTATCAGAGTGACCATAAGCAACAGAAGTATTAAAAAAGCTTACGGTATCTTTTGTATCTAATTTATACTCAAGATCTCTTATATAAATATAAGCAGCCTCTAAGCCTTGTAATAGCTTAACTGTGGCGCCTGCTTTAAAAAAGTGTTTACCGTCTTCTTTAAAAACGTGGCCATAAGAAAGACCATACTCTGCCCAAGCCATTTGCTGAACACTTAAATTTTTATTAGTAAGATTAGTAAACCATAATGTGGGATAAATAAATTCTTCGTAACCGAGTTTTGCAAGATCTTTTGAGATACCATCCAGGTTCACATAATTGCGAATGCCCCAGTTAAATGCTAATGCATTTTTCCTGTTTAACTGTACAGCAAAAGAAGGAAGAACGATACGGGTTGCAGAGTAAATTGACTTGTCGTATTTATTGGTTTGGCTGGCAATATTATTTTTCCAGTAATAAGGTGAGTTTCTGTTTGTACTATCCCATGTTGGTGAATAACCTACAAACTGTTTGCTGGTAGTACCATCGGCATTGGTAACATTTTTTAATCGTGTACCTTTTATTGATGAACGTTTTACTCCAATATAATTATTATCAACGTTTAAATTAAGGCCCACTAAAACCATATCAAATTTTAAACGACTATCTACAACGTTTGCGGGGTTACTAAAAACACCAACAACACCTGCATAGTTACTGCTTTGTAAACCCATAAAATCCTGGGCCTTTATTTGTGAAGTAAGCAATAAGATAAAAAGTGGTAAAAATTTCTTCATAGGGAGAGATTTATAATAACCAAATATAATTAATTTCTTTCAAAAAATTTTAATAAATAGGTAAAGAGCGCAATTAAAAAGGCTAAACAGCTAAGCGGCTTTTTAGTTTAGATCAGTAACCTTTTTCGTATTTTTTAATTTTAAAATTAAGGTGATCGAAATACAATTTTTTGTCGGTAGGATTCCAGATAAAAAAGTTTGCGCCGGAACTATCTGCATCTTCAGGCATTGTAAATATGCTATACACTTTATTCCAGCCATTTACATAATTTAATGAATGTGCTTTTGAGGCAAGGAAAAATTCTTTACCATTTTTTCCTTTTCCTGCAATAACCAATTGGCCACCCTCGCCTCTTTGCCGTGCCTCTATCTCTACCATATCGCCCTGTTTAAGGCTTTTAATTTTATAATTAAGCCCGAATTGTAAATTATATTGCGAAGGTGTTGGCAAATAAGTGCAATAATTGCCTGTAAAACTGGTATCCTTTACCTGCATTTTCATACTAGCTAATTTAATTGCAGGATCGGAAGTAATATAATTTTCAAGGCTATCCTTTTTCTCAAAATCGCAAAAGAATTCGGTTTTGGATGTATAGGATTCTACATAAAAACGGTAATAGATCTTGCGTGCCGCATAACCATTAATTACAACTACAAAGGGCAGTATAAATAAAAGCGGCGTGCAATTAATTTTCACTTTATTATTACTGAATAATATGAATAACAAAGGAAATAAAGGAATAAGATAACGGCCCTGCACCATATCTACAATACCTTCACCAACACAATCCCATATTAAATGCTGCGATAACAGTAACAAAACAAAAGAGCCAAAAGCAGCAATAAAAATAATGCATTTTTGACGCCAGCTAAATATAAACTTGTTACTTTCGATAACAGCTAAAAATAAAATAAAAATATAGGCAACAACATAGGTTATGTTTTTCATAGCAATATCACTTTGCCCAAACGCGCCAATGTAACCTATTAAAAACTGCTCGGGATGCCTGAAAATAGAATTATAAATTACCGTAAAAAAATAAAAGCCATGCTGTAAGATATAAGTTTTTTGAGCATTGTAATTAGCACAGGAGTTAAGGCCTATGTAAAAATTATGTTCAGGATCATATTCTGCATAAGTAATATAAAATTTCATAATGGTCTCTGACCAGCAATACACCACAATAAATGCCACAACAAACATTAGGGCAATACTGGCAAAGCGCCATAATTTATTTGAGAATTTATTTAGCGGAATAATAAATAATAATACAATAGCGCCAACATAAACTACTTTTGCCATAGCGATCAATACAAGCAATATTAGAAGCAAGATCAGTTGTTTTATACCAATTTTATTCTCGCTAAAAGTATATTTTAAAACGAGCGCAATAAATAAAAAACCCAGGCAATTAGTAACTGTATCGGCACTTAGCGAGTTGGTTACATACAAATTCATTGGCAGTAAAATAAGCGTTGTAAAAAGCCATTTGTAAACCGGCACTATTCTAATTACCAAAAACATGATCGCTAACCAAAATATAAAACCACCTATTCTGCCTGCATAATAAACAGCGCTTACACTACAATTAAATTGCCTGGCAATAAACATGGCAAAGGCCTGAGGAGCATAAGACACAGGAGAATAATAGGCTGTATTTGGAAAATCTTTAAATTCTTTAATACTATCGTTGAATGGAACGTTTCCAGATTCCTGCACCTCAAGGCCATACAACACGTATTTAATATTGGTGGCCGCATAAAAATAAGGTGTCATAAAATCATTAAAACAAACCGGTATTTCGCCCCCTAACCTGTTGGGGGTTCTTTCAGGTAAAAAATGCCCGTCAGATATCTGATAAGCCCTGTAGAAATGGTTAAATTCGTCCGGGGCCTGTAACGGCGGGGTAACGGCCATAAATACAAATTCGAGAACAATAGCTGCAAAAACAAAAAAGTTCCAGGGTTTGATCTTATTAAGCAGGTTCAGCATTTTGATCTATGGCATTGATACCTCAATTATACTGCAATTCGCTCAATTATCAAAACAAGCCCAAACTATTGTATAATTATTTGAAATAGAAGTGAGCAATTTATTACCTTTACGTTCCCAAATTACTATGTTAGATAAATTAGAAGAAATTAAACGCCGTTACGAAGATGTAGAAGCAAAATTGGCAGATCCGAAAGTGATCTCCGATATGAAATTATTTAAAAAATTAAATATAGAATACAAAGAACTTGGCGAAGTTGTAGCTGTGATAAACGTTTACAAAAAAGTACTAAAAGATATGGAACAGGCCAAAGAAGTTTTGGCTAACGAAAAAGACAAAGATTTTTTAGATATGGCCAAGGCCGAACTGGATGAAAGCCGCGAGAAAGAAGCCAAATTAACCGAAGAGATCCGCTTGTTACTGATACCAAAAGATCCGGAGGATAATAAAAATTGTGTGATGGAACTAAGAGGTGGAACCGGTGGTGATGAAGCCGCTATTTTTGCCGGTAATTTATTTGAAATGTACAGCCGCTATTGCGAGAAAAAAGGTTTTCAGTTAGAGGTGGTAGACTCAAGCCCGGGCACTATGGGCGGTTTTAAAGAGATCATCTTTAACGTAAAAGGCCCCGGCGCTTATGGCATTTTAAAATTTGAAAGTGGTGTACACCGTGTGCAGCGTGTGCCTGCAACCGAAGCATCGGGCCGTGTGCATACCTCTGCTGCCAGTTTAGCCGTTTTACCTGAAGCAGAAGAATTGGATGTTGACATTAAAGATTCGGATATTGAAATGCAAACCGCGCGAAGTGGTGGTGCCGGCGGACAGAATGTGAACAAGGTAGAAAGTAAGGTTATTTTAACGCATAAGCCTACAGGGCTTGTGGTTACTTGCCAAACAGAACGTAACCAGTTAGGTAACCGCGAAAAGGCCATGCAAATGTTACGTTCTAAAATTTATGATATCGAATATCAAAAACGTTTAGAGGAAACAACTAAAAAACGTAAAACGATGGTAAGTACCGGCGATAGAAGCGCCAAGATCAGAACTTACAACTATCCGCAAAACAGGATCACTGATCATCGCATAAACGAAACATTGTATGATCTTACAGGCTTCATGAATGGTGAGATACAGGAAATGATTGATAAATTACAATTTGCCGAAAATGCTGAGCGATTGAAAGAAGGCGGCTTATAGCAGGATTAAAGATTCAAAATTAAAAGTTCAAAATTTGGACTAAAAACTAACAACTAATAACTAACGACTTAAAATAAAATGACACCAGAAGGAGAAGATAAGATACGTAATGCCTTTGCGCAAAAAGACTGGAATGATATTAAAGCGCAAAACAGCTGGCAGATCTTTAAAATAATGAGTGAGTTTGTTGAAGGTTTTGAAAAAATGAGTCGTATCGGGCCCTGTGTTTCTATATTTGGAAGTGCGCGTACAAAACCTGAAAATAAATATTATCAGATAGCGGAAGAAATAGCCTTTAAATTAGTAAAAGAAGGTTATGGTGTTATTACAGGTGGCGGTCCCGGAATTATGGAAGCTGCAAACAAAGGTGCCATGAAAGGTAAAGGAAAATCGGTAGGTTTAAATATCGATCTGCCTTTTGAGCAAAAACATAATGAGTACATTGATTATGATAAATGCATTAACTTTGATTACTTTTTTGTACGTAAAACTATTTTCTTAAAATACTCGCAAGGTTTTATTGGTATGCCTGGTGGCTTTGGTACCATGGATGAATTGTTTGAATCGCTTACATTGGTACAAACAAATAAAATAGCGCAATTTCCTGTAGTATTAGTTGGTACTGAATACTGGAAGGGCATGATAGAGTGGTTAAAAACAACCATGTTAGAAGAAGAGAAAAATATTAATGCTATTGATCTTGATCTATTTAAACTGGTAGATACTGCTGATGAAGCGGTAAAACACATTGTAGATTTCTACTCTAAATATTTACTAAAACCAAATTTCTAAAATTGGGTAAGTGGATGTTTAACATATTTGTTTTTCCGCTCCTTTATTTTATTTCTATTTGGCCGTTTTGGTTGTTGTACGCTTTCAGCAGCTTTTTTTACATTATTATTTTTCATGTTGTAGGTTATCGTAAAAAAGTAGTCATTCAAAATTTAAAAAATTCTTTCCCTGAAAAAAGCGACGCAGAAATTAAAAAAATAACCAAACAATTTTACAAGCATTTTTGCGATGTTATTTTTGAAACATTAAAAGTATATACGGTATCAAAAAGCACGTTTAAAAAGCACTGCGCTTTTAGCCAAAATGCCATTAATATTTTGGGCGAATACTCAAACAAAAAACAAAGCATTATTATGGTATTGGGACATGTGGGCAACTGGGAATGGAGTGCCATTATACATATTCTTTCATTCGACCAATTACTAACCGGGGTTTATCACCCTCTTTCAAACAAAAGTTTTGACAAATTTATTTTAAACTTAAGACAGCGTTTTGGAGGCAACTTTATTCCCATGCGCGATACGTTTAAAGATCTTTTAAGGCTTAGAAAGGAAAATATATCTACAAGCGTTGGGTTAATATCCGATCAAACCCCTCCACCCGAAAGCGCCTATTGGACAACTTTTTTAAACCAGGATACTGCTTTTTTTTGGGGTAGCGAAAAGATTGCAAAAAAATTTAATTACCCCGTAGTGTATATACCAATTCATAAATTAAAACGAGGTAAATACGAGCTAGACGCATTAGTATTAACAGAAAACCCTAAAGATCTGGCTGATGGGCAAATTACCGAACTATACGTAAAGGCCTTAGAAAACAATATCCATGAGCAGCCCTTTGCCTGGCTTTGGAGCCATCGCCGTTGGAAACATAAAAAACCTGCTAATATGTAGATTTTTTTTGCCAATTTTATACCCGTATTTATTGCTTCTTAAAAACTAAAATATGACTGATTTTTCAAAACATAAATTTGGCACAAAAGCCATTCACGCAGGTGCAGATGCTGATCCATCTACCGGTGCTATTATGACACCTATTTTTCAAACCTCTACCTATGTGCAACAATCGCCGGGCACTAATAAAGGCTATGGCTATGCACGTGGTAAAAATCCTACACGCGAAGCGCTTCAAAAAAATATTGCAGCTTTAGAAAACGGCAAACATTGCATTTGCTTTAGCAGTGGTATGGGTGCAACTGATGCGGTGATGAAATTATTACGTCCCGGTGATGAAGTGATCACGGGCGATGACCTTTATGGTGGCTCTTACCGAATGTTTACAAAAATATTTGAGAACTACGGCATTAAATTTCACTTCATTAATTTAACGGACGCCAACAACATTAAAAAATATGTAAACGCCAATACAAAACTGATCTGGGCCGAAACGCCTACCAATCCTACCATGCAGATCATTGATATTGAAGCCTGCTCTAAAATTGCAAAAGAAAATAAAATATTACTGGCGGTTGATAATACATTTGCTTCTCCATACTTGCAAAACCCTTTAGCTTTAGGCGCTGATATTGTGATGCACTCGGTAACAAAATATTTAGGCGGGCATAGTGATGTGGTAATGGGTGCTTTAATTACAAATGATGATAAGCTACAGGAACAATTATATTTTATTTTGAACAGCTGCGGTGCCAATCCCGGCCCAATGGATTGCTTTTTAGTAATGCGCGGTATTAAAACCCTGCATTTACGTATGGAGCGCCATTGCTTTAACGGAAAAAAAATTGCTGAGTTCTTAAAAACACATCCAAAAATTGAAAAGGTTTACTGGCCGGGCTTTCCCGAACATCCCAACCATGCTATCGCTAAAAAACAAATGCGCGATTTTGGCGGTATGATCTCTATTGTTTTAAAAGACAAGAGCATTGAGAATACCTTTAAACTGGCTTCCTCTTTTAAAGTATTTTCATTGGCCGAAAGTTTGGGTGGTGTTGAATCGTTGATCAACCATCCTGCAACTATGACGCATGCTTCTATACCAAAAGCAGAAAGAGAAAAAGCCGGTGTGGTGGATAATTTATTGCGTTTAAGTGTTGGTGTTGAAGATGTTGAAGATCTTATTGATGATCTTAAACAAGCTTTAGCCTAAACAAAAAACAGTTTTTGCTGTTAATTAAGCGCAAGGCATTTTGAAAAACAAAGCAATTTCTTATATTTACTATAATTTAAACCTATAAAATGAAAGGCATTATTTTTACACTCTTCTTTATTACTGCAAGCGTTTGCTTTTCGCAGGTTTATATGTGTAAAGACGGTAACACCAAATTTACATCAGAAGCGCCTCTTGAGCTTATTAAAGCACAATCTAACAAAACTGTTGGCGCTTTAGATTGCGGCAATAAAAATGTGGCCTTTTCGGTAAATGTTGATTCGTTTGATGGTTTTAACAGTGGCTTACAAAAAGAGCATTTTCAGGAGAATTATATGGAGACCATGAAATATGCCAATGCTACTTTTAAAGGCAAGATCATTGAAGATATTGATTTTACAAAAAATGGTACTTATACCGTAAGAGCTAAAGGTACTTTTAATATTCACGGTACCGAAAAAGAAAAGATCATTAAAACAAAGATCACTATTAAAGATAAGGAAATGCTTATTGAATCTAATTTTGAAGTGCCTTTAGAAGATCATAACATCAAAATACCTAAAGTAGTGAATCAAAAAATTGCTTCTATTATTGTTGTTGACGTAAAGGCTACTTTAAAACCAAAAGCTTAATTTTAATTTGTGCTAACGAAGAATAAAATACTGTTAGTTCTTGTTTTTTGTTCTTCTCTTCTATTCCCACAACTCCAGGTAAAAAATTATTTCTCTTTCACCGGCAAAAAAGATGTTGCCGTAAATACCATTACACAAGATAAGCAGGGTTTTTTGTGGATAGGTACTGTAGAGGGCATTTATAAATTTGATGGTAAAACATCTGTACAAATTGCCAAAGATAATGCCATTCTTAAAAAGAACATTACCGCGCTGTTTATTGACAGCAAAGGAACTGCCTGGATAGGTACCAATAACGGAAAAGTATATTCGTTTAAAAATAATAAGATAGATTCACTCGATCTTAAAGTAAAACCAAATGAAGAAAAGATCACTTCGTTTTGTGAGATCAATTCAACCTTATGTTTTGCCACTTATGGTAACGGTATTTACACGCTTGCCAATAACGAGCTTAAAAATTTTACTTCAGATAAAGGTTTAAGCGATAATGTAGTTTACAAACTGATCACAGATTCAAAAAACATTTTGTGGTGTGCTACTGATGGCGGTATTACTGAGATTAGCAACATCACTGCACAGCCTTCTTTTAAGATCATTTCCAACAAAATTGGATTGCCCGATAACATTGTACGTGATATTTCTTATGAAGAAAAACGCATCATGATCTCAATGCAGGATTCAGGCGTTTGTTCTTATAACCTTGCCAATTCTAAAATAGAACGCATCCCCTTCTTTGCCAATTGGAGCCTGGGAACTGTTATTAATGCCAACATGCAGGTTCCCAACAAAACCATTATTGCGACTGAGAAAAATGGTTTTCTGCAAATACAAAATGGTATCATCTCAATTTACAATTATGAAAAGTATCTGCAAACAACAGGTATTAATCAATTATTTATTGATAACGCCAAACAGATCTGGGTTGCTTCTAAAAAAGGTATAAGTCAATTTTATGATCGCCGATATGATTTCATCAATAATTTAAAAGGGCTTAGCGATGATAAGATCCTTGCCATTGCTACCGATAACGATCATGCCATTTGGATAGGAACGGTTAACGGCATTTCAAAAATAATGACCGATGATGAGGGAAGGATAATTGTTACCAAAGTACAGGAAGCCACAAAATTTACCATTTCCTGCGCAACGAAAGCACCAGATGGCAGTATTTGGTTTGGCACTTATGGTAACGGTATTATTGAATTAAGTTCTCAAAACAAAAGCAGTGCTATTATTAATTCGCAAAATAAAGGGCTTTCTAACGATAATGTATCTAACATTTATTTTGCAGATAATACAACTGTTTACATTTCTACACTTGGCGGTGGTTTAATAAAAGCCAAAGTTGATCTGGATACAAAAGAATTTAAAGTAGAAAAAACATATACAGAAAGTGAAGGTCTAGGTAGTAATTATGTTTATGAAGCATTAACAGACAATAACGGCAAGCTTTACATAGCAACCGATGGCGGCGGTTTGCAGGTGTTAGAGAATGATAAATTCATAAGCCTTACACAAAAATTTAAATTGAACTCCAACACCATTGTTTCTATTTGTAAAGATAAATACAACAATATTTGGGCCTCATCAAACGCCAATGGTGTTATTAAATACGATGGCAAAGGCATTACCTCTTTCACACAACAAAATGGTTTGCGTGATGAACAGCCGCAACAACTGATCTCTGCAGGTGATCTTGTTTTTTCTATCAACTCAAAAGGCATTGATAAAATTAATTGTATAGATAATTCAATTAGCTATTACGATCTGTTTGATGGCGACCTGGAACCCAACCTCAACGCGGTTTTCCTTGGTGAAGATAAATTTTACAGCGGTACCAATAACGGGGTTTTAATTTACCGTACAAATATTGAAGCTTTGGATTCTATCAAACCTTTAACCTTTATTAAAGGGCTACAGGTAAATTACAAACCTTTTCCCATTGATTCGTTATTTGAATTTAATTACAAACAAAACAACCTTGCTTTTACTTTTGACGCTATTTGGTTAAAGAACCCGGAGAAGTTATCTTATCGCTATAAACTTATGGGCCTTGATGCTGATTGGTTATACGCTAATGAAGGCAAATTAATTAATTACAATAACCTTGCGGCAGGCTCGTATACGTTTGTTGTGCAAGCCAAGAACGAAGAAGACGTTTGGAGCGAGCCAACTACCTTCTCGTTCGTTATTCTCTCTCCAATTTGGAAAAAATGGTGGTTTTGGGTAATTGTAGTTGTGCTTGCTTTTGTAATTATCTATTCGTTTGTACGCTACCGTTTAAAAGCACTTCAAAAAGAGAATTTAATTTTGGAAGAAAAAGTAGCTGCCCGTACCAAAGAAATTGAAAAACAATCGGAAATAATTGCAGAAGCTAATAAAGAATTAGAGCAACTTTCAATAGTAGCAAGCCGTACAGACAATGTAGTATTGATCTTAAAACCGAACGGCGATATTGAGTATGTGAATGAAAGTTTTGCCAAACTGAACAAAATTACTTTAGACGAGATCTTAGAGAAAAAATTAAACATCTTTACTTCCAGTAATAATTCTGCAATAAGAGATTTTGTTGAAGAAGCTGTAACTACAAAACGTTCGGTAAAGTATGAATCGTACAACACCAAAGACCCTGAGAACAAGGTATGGGAGGCTTCTACGCTTACGCCCATTTTTGATGAGAACGATCAAATAAAAAAGATCATCATTATTGACAGTGACATTACAGAATCCAAACGCCAGCAAAAAATCATCGAGCAAAAAAATAAAGATATTACAGATAGTATCTCTTACGCTAAAAAAATACAGCATGCTATTTTGCCGGAAGATAAACTGATCCAAAAATACATTCCCAATTCTTTTGTACTGTACATGACAAAAGATATTGTGAGTGGCGATTTTTATTGGTTTGCGCATATGAATGACATTAGCATTATTGCTGCCATAGATTGTACCGGCCATGGGGTTCCGGGAGCGTTTATGAGTTTAATAGGCTATAATTTATTGAACAAAATTGTGAACGAGCAAAAGATCATTGACCCGAAAGATATTTTATTTGAACTGAACAATGGCGTTTTAGAAACACTTTATAAAAACGAATCGCAATCAAAAGATGGTATGGATTGTGCTATTTGTAAAATAAACCACAAGACCAACACTTTGGACTATGCAGGAGCTATGCGTCCGCTTTGGGTGGTAGCCAATAACGAATTAAACGAAATTAAAGCCGATAAAATACCTATTGGCACCAAACAGGCCGACCGCGAAGAGAAGATCGCTTACACAACACATACATTTAATTTAAACAAAGGCGATAGCTTTTATATTTTTACCGATGGTTATGCCGATCAGTTTGGCGGACAAAAAGAAAAGAAATACAGCACCGGTAAATTTAAAGACCTCATCATAAAAAACTCATCACTGGATTTTAAAACACAGCACGATAATATAAAAGCCGAACACCTTGCCTGGAAAGGCCCGCACGAGCAGGTAGATGATATTTTGGTGATTGGGTTTAAATTTTAGAGTTTAATAATAAGTTTCTTTTTGATAATATTATTTTTCTACTTTTATAAGCTTCCCGTCTATATAACTATCTTTTTGAATAAGTTTACCTTTATCATCATACCAAAACCATTCTCCAATTTGATTACCATTTTGATAAATGCCTTCACATCTGATCTTTCCACTTTCATAAAACTCTTTATGTTGGCCGTTTTCATTTCCTAATAAATAAGTTCTGCTTTTTTCAATCTGACCATTGAGATACCATTCTGTAATTAAACCATCAAGTTTACCGTTCGTATATTGGTGAATAAATTTTCTTTGGCCATTTTCATACCACCCTTCAGATCTACCGTCTAATTTACCATTCACCCATGTTGCTTTGTTGGCCATCTGCCCATTTAAATAATATAACTCATATGTACTATCTTGAACACCCATAATCCAATTCGAAATTTCTTTTAACTTTCCGTTTTTATACCAATGCTTTACTTTTCCATTGACTTTGGACGAAATAAAAAACGTACTATCCATAACTTGCCCATTTTCATAATACCATACTGTCCAGCCAGTATTATTTTCAAGTGTTTCAATCCAATCAATCTGACCATTTTCGAAATATCTGGTCCAACTATTTCCACGATCATGATTTTTTACACTTCCTTTTTCTTTAATACTTCCGTTTTGAAAATATGCAATGTAAGAGCCTTCGTTTATATAGTATTGAATTACTGTATCAGAAAGCAACAACTTATACTTAATTGGATTTTCATTCAGATCGTAGCAATAGATGGTATCTTTGTTTTTGCCATTCTTTAATTTCCCTTTTTCATAAATCATACCATTTGAATAAAAAAGAGTGTATCTGCCATCTTTTAAGTTTGTTTCGTTATCAACTACTGGGATCCAAGAAGCTTGTCCTGTAGCAGAGTCAACCCAATAAGCCCAATTTTCATTTCGCTTACTCCTATCGTTAAAATCATCATTATTACAACAAAAAAATAATAAACCAAAAAATGTTACTATTAAAAATTGTTTTATCATTTTATTTTGCAATATTAGTTTCGTCAATTATATAAAGAGGTCTTTTTTTAATATTTGCAGAAAGTCTTGCAATGTACTCACCAATTATACCTAAACTAATTAATTGTACTCCTCCCAGGAAAAGAATGCATATCATAAGTGATGCCCAACCCGGCACATAGTCTTTGGCAACAAAACGTGAATACAAAGCATAGATCATTAACAGAAATGCAACAAAGGCCGCAATAAAACCCGAATACGTTGCAAATTTTAAAGGGAAATTAGAAAAAGACGTAATACCATTAAATGCAAAACGGAACATTTTACTATATGGATATCCTGTGTTTCCTGAATGTCTTTCCTGCCTGTCAAATTCAATAAAAGTTTGCCTAAAACCAGTCCATGCAATTTGGCCTCGTAAATATTTTTCCTGTTCAGGCATGTTTTTTAAAATTTCAACGATCTTTTTTTCCATTATTCGGTAATCACCTGTATCAACGGGGATATTTATTTCAGTAATTTTAGATAAGATCCTATAAAATACTTTTGCCGTAATTTTTTTTGTTAACGGATCGCCTTCACGTGATTTTCTTTTAGCATATACCACCTCATACCCTTCTTTCATTTTTAAATACATGTCATGAATCAGTTCAGGCGGATCTTGAAGATCGGAGTCTATAATTACAATTTTTTCTCCTTTCGCGTAATCAAGTCCGGCAGAAACCGCAATCTGATGACCAAAATTTCTGCTAAAGTTTACAAATTTCACGTAGCCATATTCTTTCGCCAGGCTTTTTATTTTTTCAATAGATTTATCTTTACTACCATCATTAATAAAAATATATTCTTTTGAAACGTTTAATTTATCAAGCACATTATTAAGCCGCTCAAAAAGAAGAAAAATGTTTCCCTCTTCATTATAAACGGGTATAACAACACTTATTTCAACTACAGAATTCATAACGTTTGAAATTACTTAATTTTCGCCAGACAATATTCCTCAAAATAATATAAAGGCTCAATACTATTCGCGAGATTGTTATTTATTGAATTTTTATTGACCAACAATAATTGATCTTTAAAATCGGTAAGGTTATCCATTTTATTTGTTAGTACGACATTCATATTCAACCATTTAAAATAAAGTAAAATATTTTGTCTTAAATTCTCAGTAACAATTATTTTTTTGCTTTTAAAATTTTGATTTGATGATAATGCGATGTGTGTCTCGCTTGGCAAACAATACAAATAATATAAATGACGACCAAATGTAAACATAAACAGTATTACAATTATGATGTATACTGGCCTCCATTTATGATAAAGAAAATAAATTGCTTCCACTATAAGCACAACTATGAACATAAAGGTTGGGGCTAAATACCAATTGTTTTGATCGATAGCAAGAGTTAATACAATTGATAATGGCAAAATTAAACAAACAGAAAGAAGAATTAATCGTTTCGAATTATCAAGCAGGTAACTTTTAAGTTTTTGCCTGTTACTAATAATACCATACAAACCGAGTACTATGCCCAAATAAAAGAAATAATTCCATAGATTTAATCGCGCATCAATTACTGCTAAAAAAAATAAATAATCATGGTTATTTATACTCCTAAAATCGGTACTGGCAAGTCTATTAAATGTATCGTGAATTATCATTGTTTCAATTGAGTTTTTGCTCCCATAAAATGAATGATCTGTTGTTTTACCAAAGCAATATATTAGTAGTACCCATGACATTGCTATCAATATAAAAATCGCTAATGAAAGCCAAATTTTCGTATCTTTTAGTAATTCAACACCCTTCCTTCTAATTATTGCATAAATAATAAAGCCCGGAATAAAGATCAAACAGGCGGTTCCTTTAGTATAAAAGGCAAAGCCCGTGATAATTGCTACGAGAAAGACAGCGTGTTTTTTTTGATATTCGATATAAAGGATAAAATAATAAACCGTCATTGTTAAAAGGCACACTAATAACATGTCAAAATCTCCCGTTAAACCTACATGGTTCCCTAAAATAGCTTTGCTTGAGAGCAAAATAAGACAACATAAAAATGCTTTAAAACTACTGCTCAATAACTCAATAATTTTGAAACAAAAAATGAAGAAAATAATTGCACTTATAAATGTTGGAAATCGTAGAGCAAATTCGTTAAAGCCAAATATCTTATAGGAAATTGCAATAAGCCAAATCATAAGTGGAGGTTTCGCATTCCATGTATCAAGCTGGTTGTTATAATAATAATTTACAAGATCTTTATTCTGCAACATTTCGTACGCATTAACACCATTTCGTGATTCGTCCCATTCTTGTAAATCGTATTGCCCGATTTTCCATAATGAAAGAAATGCAAGCAAAAATATAATGAGAAAAAAATATTTTTTTTGTTTAGGAACCATCTTTAGAGCTTTTACTATTGTCATTTTTTATTACACAAAAATCTATAAGCACTATCCTAATTATTGGTAAAATTCCCAATTAACTGTTATGACTATTTATAACCAATTAATTATTCCCGGTAAAACAAAGGCGATAAAATTTCATTAGCAGATCATATTTCTACTTCAATAACTCCATCGCCTCTTGTATAGAGATGATCTCGCCTCTGAAGGTGGCAATGATAAAGGCATCTGAGAAGCCTTTTGCTTCGAGCTCTTTCTGGTATTTTTCAGCGGCATTCAATCCACTAAAACTTCCTGATGAGTAACGGATGCTTCCTGAAACTGTAGTTTGTTTTTCAACATCTTTAATATCCTTAAATTTCTCATCCGTCATTTTTTCGAGGATAGGTTTTTTCAATGCACCTAACTGAATTTTAAAGGTCACCAATTTTTTATCTACCGAGCTAAAGATCTTATCTTCGTTCAGGTCTTCTTTGTATGATTTTTCTACCGTTGCTTTTGTTGTGTTCAATGGTATACGTTTACCTTCTTTATAAGCTGTTACAAAGGCGTCTGAATAGCCTTGCACCACTAAATCTGCGCGTACTGCTGCGGCCTCTTCAATAGTTTTATAACCCTTTGTAACGTAACGGAAAATACTTTCGCCTGTTTTTAATTCTAACACACCGGCGCTGGTATTAAATACGCTGGTAGAGATCTTATTTTTAAAGGCGCCTAATTGCACACGGTACACAACATCTGTTCTGCTAAAAGCATCGTCAATCACCAATTCAGTTGTATTTGTAGTTGCTGAAGATGTATTGGTGTTTGCAGTATTAGTACCTGATGTTGCTGTGTTTGTTGCATTGTTAAGTGCGGTCATCTTAGCAAATTCTTCATCTTCTTTTTTAATTAAAGCGGCTAATTCTTCATCACTTACCTGTGTAATATTCTTACCTTTTATACGCGATACGCCTGCATTCTTATTTCCTTCTTTACGGAATTCATCCCTGCGTTTTATTGCAGAGCTTACTTTGTCGTAGCTTCCTGAAGTGTATACAACCGTTGTACCATCTTCTAAAGTAGTTGAATTAATATCGCCAATACTTAATAAAAATGCTAATTCATCAGTTGGTATTGATCCGTTATATCTTACCAATTCTACAGTAAAGGCTTCTTTGTTATTGCCTCCTAATTTTGTTTTTTTCTTGTTTAGCGCAAAATAATTGCCAACATACTCGGTGGTTGCACCAACGCCTGTTGAGTCGTTCATATATTGCTCGTACCATGCAGCCCAATAGTCATCGGTTTGTCCAACACCTTTTTCGTTCACCGGCACGCCCAAAGCCGTTGCCAATTCGTCATCACGGTAATTAGGAATTCCGTCTTTATCATCATCTAACGGACAACCTTTAGCATCTACAGGCACGCTAGGTTCTGTTCCCTGGCAATCGTCAGAAAGATCAGGCACGCCATCTTTATCTCTGTCTTCTTTGTCAAACGCCAGCCAGAAGGCATCGTTAAGTGTATCCTGCGCCAGCTTTTTCTTTTGACGAGGTTTTGTGATCAGATCGTATTGTAAAGCAAATGAAGTGTAAGTGAAATTATCTTTTTGTTTGGTACCTACCCTATCTCCTAAACTCTTATTCGAAACACCATCTAAATAATCGGTGGTAGAAAAATTATATTGAAAATTTAATTTAAGATCAACCCTATCGGTTACTTTTAAAATAGCCCCGGCACCTACAGGAAAAGAAAATGCGCGTTCAGGATATTTTCCAAAACCATCTAAATTACTTTCGCGGATATCTGTTTCGTAATAATAATCGCGCACGAGGTCTTTAGCGTTTTGAGCATTTGCCGAGCCTTCAGCCTTATCTTTAATGCTGCCATCGGCCCAGTAAAAATATTGGTTGCCATCCTTATCGTAACGATCGGTCTTGCTTAAGAACTCAAAACCTGTAACACCAAGACTTACAAAAGGACGTACCTTATACATATCCGGAATAAAATTTCCAAAATCGTACATTAAATTAACGCCTCCGGCCCTTATCTCTGACTGAAAATTCTCGTTCCTGTTAAGTAAATACTCATTGGCACCCAACTTACCAAACATGATATTAAAATTAACCTGCAGGTAAGGCGTTAAGCGTTGTGAGATGTTAAGATCGTAAGCAGTGCGGGCTGTAAGCGGTGATTGAAAATGTTTTGTATACAGATCGCCGTGATAGCCAAGGCGCCCCATGCCTAAAGAAATTTTTGGTTTTAATTTTTGTTCAGCGTAATTGGCAGTATCTCCCGCTCCACCCTCACTGTTCTCAGGAGGATCTATGCCCGGCCTGTAAAGCGCCTCACCACTGGTGGTAGTGGTTGGAATGGTAAGTGGATTAAGAATATTGAATAAAGAATCGCCTGCTTTTTCGTTTAATCCTTTGTAAATAGAAACAGGTTCTTTTTCGTTAATGTAGTGTTGTAATAATTCTTCGGGGGTCAGTCTATCCAAAAAAATAAGTGATGTATCTGTTTGGGAACGAACAGTTACAGAAACTAAAATAGTGATAAGAAGTATTAGTTTCCTCATAAGATTGAATGTTCTGTAAAAATAGAAAAAAAAATCTATTTATACCACTTTTGGTTGCTAATCATTAAAGCTTCCTGAACTGTGATACGCTTGCTTTGGTTATAAGCAACAACAAAAGCACCTTTAATACCGTTATTGTCTCTTATGCGCTCTCTTTGATCGCGTGCGCCTTTGTATTCGCTGTGAGAACCTACCATGAATTTAGAGAAACCACCTTGTAATTCACTTTTAATATTTTCTGAGATGTGGAACTGGCGTTTTAGAACAGAAGCGGTAACGTTACCGTTTGTGAAAGCACCAATTTGTACCATGTAATTTACATTACCTTCTTGTTTTGTGGTGTTCTCAATTACAGTGTTGGTATTGTTATTTGTAGTTGTATTATTATTAGTGTTTGAAGGCGTTTCGGTTGGTGTGGTAACCGCTACATTTTCGGTTGGTGTAACAGCAGCAGTAGTTGTTGTAGTTACGGCCTCGGTTGGCGTAGTAACTGCCACTGTTGGTGTTGTAACAGCTACTGTTGGTGTTGTTGCTACAGTATTTGTATTTGTTGGTTCGGTAGTTGTAGTAGGTGTTGTGTTTGCTACACCTTCAGATATAGTGATAGCCAGCTGTTCAGAAGGCAGAACATATTTTTTACTTTGATTATCTTCCAAATAAGAATATTCACCTTTTAAAGTAGCGTATACTGAAGTTTTAGCAGTTAATGAATAAGATAATTCTAATTCATCTTTTAAAAGCACGCTAACCCAAACAAATTTCACTTTACCATCAGCTACTGAAAAAGAACTTCCGTCGGTGCTGATTGCTTTAGCAGTAAGGCCCGCAGGCAGATCGTCGCTGTATCTTGCAAAACCTCTTGTAGCACCTTTTTGTACTTTTAAATTCACAATATATTCAGCATCGCTTGCCCCTTTTGTAATTGTTCTTATAACAGTTACTTTACCGGCAGGCTCTTTATTAGATGATGTGGTAGATTCAGTATTAGTGGGTGTTGAAGTTGTACTTGTATTGTTATTATTAGTAGTTGCAGTTGTTTCGGTAGGTGTAGTAGTTACATTATTTGTATTGGCCGCGGTAGTATTGCCAGAACCCGCTTCAATAGTGATCTCGATCGGTGTCATTTCAACAACCTGTTTGGCATTATTTTCAACATACGAATATTTTGCACCAATTGTTTTAGCACCTGAAGCTGCTGATGAAGCAACTAAAGTAGCTTTAACGATAATGTCTGATTCTGTTGGGAGGCTTGCCCATACCCATTTGGCAACACCATCAGCAAAGCTGAAATTGGCACCGCGGTTATCACCTTCTTTTAATGATAAGCCTTCAGGCAATTCTAACTGAAGCTTAGCAAAGCCGCTCATGCTACCTTTGGTAACCTTAAGCTCGATAGGCACTTCTTGCCCTGCTGTTATCGTTTTAGGAATGTTGCCGGATACGGTAATTCCATTATCTCCACCAAATAAACTAAATAAGAATACGGTGAATGCGTTAACCAGAATAAATAAGTATTTTATCATGCCACTAAAATACCTTAAGTAACCGCCGCCTTTTGCCTGCTACTTAATGTTTTAGTAACACATGTGCGTTAACTGAAATAAACACCCGATTGTTAATTTCTACAATGAAGAGGTCCTTCCGCCATCAACCGGTAAGTTGATACCATTGATGTAAGCCGCTGCCGGCGAGGCTAAGAAGGCTACTGCACTGGCAACTTCGCTTGCTTCCGCAAACCTTCCTAACGGAATTTCGTGAAGCATTTCTTTCTTCACTTCATCATTATTTACATTTGTTTTTAATGCTTTATTTTCAATAATGTTTGATAAACGTTGTGTGGCAGTTGCACCGGGCAGCACATTATTTACCGTAATACCAAATTTACCTAGCTCGTTGGCCATGGTTTTTGCCCAATTGCCAACAGCCGCACGTATAGTATTGCTCACACCTAAATTTGGTAATGCTTGTTTAACGGAAGTTGATATAACGTTTATCACCCTGCCATAACCGCTTTGTTTCATCCCTTCCATACAGGCCTGCGTTAATACATGGTTACATATTAAATGGTTGTTGAAAGCAGAAAGAAATTCATCTGTTTTAGCGTTGGTTATTGGTCCGGCCGGCGGACCGCCTGTATTATTTACCAATATGTTCACAAAACCACTGCGTTGGATAAATTGTTCAACCAATTCTTTTAATTTTTGAGGCTCGCTAAAATCTGCACATATATAAGAGTGTAGCTGCGAACCGTTATCGCTTAATTCTGCTTTGGTAGTTTTTAAAGCCGCTTCGTTTCTTGCAATTAATGTTACGTTGGCTCCCATTGCAGCCAGTTCAAGGGCTACAGCCTTACCAATACCTTGTGTGCTTCCGCAAACAATGGCACGTTTATTTTTAAGATCTAAATTCATGTTATATTATTTCAATAATTTATTTAATTGGTCGCTGGCTAAGTCTCGCTCATAACCCCGCGATACGGCATAATTTAAAACAGCATAAAATAGTTTTTGTTTCTCTTTTATTGTTGTTTGCCTTATTTTTTTTTCGAGAACTAAAGTAAGCATATTTATATAATCATCGCCATCAATTGCTTTTAAGGCTTTATTAATAGAGTAATCGGAGATCTTATGTTTTTTTAATTCTATTTTGATCTTTATTTTGCCCCAGTGCTTTATTCGGAATTTACCACCGGCAAGGGCCATGGCAAAGCGTTCTTCATTTAAAAAATTCTCGCTTATTAATTTAGAGATGATCTCCTCTACTTCAACTTCTTTTAAACCGTATTCGTAAAGCTTGTAGCGGGTTTCGTTTTGCGAACGTTCCTGGTAGGCGCACCATTGCTTAATTTTGTGCTCGGCCATTTCGGGGCTTAGCAATAATTTCTTTACTTTGTGTTCCGAAAAATCCACGAAACAAAGAAACTGTTTAAAAACTAAATATGGTAAAGCTCCCGCAACAACTTTTAAACAGCTTATCTAAGTTATCACATTTTAATGCGGAAGCCTTTGTGGAGGCGCATAAAGAAGAAAATAAAATAACCTCTATCCGTTTAAATCCTTTCAAAAAAGTTGATCTTGATTTTGAAACAAATGATAAAATTGGCTGGAGTGATGAAGGATACTATATAAATGAACGTCCTTCGTTTACACACGACCCATTGTTTCATGCTGGTTGTTATTATGTGCAGGAGCCCGGCAGTATGTTCATAGAGCTGGCTTTAAAACAAACGGTAGATCTTACGCAAGCTTTAAAAGTGCTTGATGCCTGCGCTGCACCGGGTGGCAAAAGCACATTAATAAATTCGTTAATTAATAAGGAGAGTTTATTAATTGCTAATGAATTTATAAAATCGCGCGCCGGCATTTTGGTTGAGAACCTTGGCAAATGGGGCACTACCAATACTATAGTTACCAATAATGATACAGAAAGATTTACAGAATTGGGTGCTTTTTTTGATGCTATTGTTATTGACGCGCCTTGCAGTGGTAGTGGGCTTTTCAGGAAACAGGCCGATGCGGTAGATCACTGGAGTGAGGAAAGTGTGATTGCCTGTAGCGTGCGCCAGAAAAAGATCCTGGCCGATCTATTGCCTTCGTTAAAAGAGAATGGCGTTTTGGTTTACAGCACCTGCTCTTACTCTGTTGAGGAAGATGAGGAGATCGTAGAATGGTTAATAAATGAATTTGGTTTGCAATATGTTCCGCTTACCATTAATAAAGAATGGGGCATTGTTGAAACCGGCCATGGATATAGGTTTTACCCGCATTTAACCAAAAGCGAAGGTTTTTTCTGTGCAGTTTTAAGAAAAACGGGTGCAGAGCAAGCTGCGTTTATCTCAAAAAAAAGATCATCCTTAGAAAGCACAAAAGCTGAATTGGCAATACTGGCGCCATTTTTAGAGATGAGTGATGACCATATCATAAAAAAGAATGAGCATTTCCATATCTTAAATACGGCGGCCTTAAATTTTTTAATTGCTTTTGAAAAGCAATTCTATTTTAAGAAGGCCGGGGCGGTAATAGGCGAAATTAAAGGAAAAGATATGGTTCCGGATCATGAACTGGCTTTAATTAACAGCTTAAATAAAGCGGTACCTGTTTTAGAATTAGAAAAAGAACAAGCGATAAAATTTCTTAAAAAAGAAAACTTCGAACATAATTCCCCGCTAAAAGGATTGGTGTTAATAACTTATAAGAGTAAATGCCTTGGATGGGCTAAAGTGCTGCCAAACCGCATAAACAATTACTTCCCAAACGAGTTGCGAATTCTAAAATAGGCTGTATATTTGCGCCGGATTTTTTTTGTATGAAAAAGCGAGAAAAAAAATTAAAAAAAAACATCAAAAAAATCAATAAATATTTTGTTAAAGTAAAAAGTATTACTACCTTTGCCATCCCTTTTTGAGGGCAGTTCTTTAAAAAAACAAAAAAGCCGAAGTAGCTCAGCTGGTAGAGCCACTGATTTGTAATCAGTAGGTCGGGGGTTCGAGTCCCTTCTTCGGCTCTTTTTTTGTAAGGGGATATACCAGAGTGGCCAAATGGGACAGACTGTAAATCTGTTGTTTCGACTTCGGAGGTTCGAATCCTCCTGTCCCCACAGGCTATTGAAATTTAAGGTTTCAGATTGCTGATTTTAGATTTAAAAATCTCAGGTCTAAGATCAAAAATCTTAAATAATAAGCGAAAGTAGCTCAATTGGTAGAGCTCCAGCCTTCCAAGCTGGAGGTTGCGGGTTCGAGACCCGTCTTTCGCTCTTAAAATTGTGTTAGAAAGGGTTAAAGATTGAGAGTGAAGTTGATAAATACGCCTGGTACGAGAGGCGACAAAAGGATAAAGAACTTGTTTACCGGTTTTTTATTTTTTTGAAAGTCCCAAAAAGAGGGACTTTTGGCATGTAAAGCCAACCGTTCTTTAAAAAAACCGGGTTTTGAGCAGGTTTTTAAGCTTAATTTGGCAAAAACGATCAAATAAGCTGTTGTAGCTCAGTGGTAGAGCACTTCCTTGGTAAGGAAGAGGTCGGCAGTTCAATCCTGCTCAACAGCTCTAAAGAGAAGTTGAGCTGTTGAAATACTCGAAAAGAGGTCGCAGTTCTCCCGATAGCTATCGGGACCGCTCAACAGCTCAACATAGAAATTGAAAGATTAAAATAAAATATATACAAACAACAAGTAAAAAATAACAACTATGGCAAAAGAAAAATTCGACCGTTCCAAACCACACGTAAACATTGGAACTATTGGTCACGTAGATCACGGTAAAACTACTTTAACAGCTGCTATTACAACTGTATTAGCTTCTAAAGGACTTGCAGAAGTTCGTGATTTCTCTTCAATTGATAACGCTCCTGAAGAAAAAGAACGTGGTATTACTATTAACACTTCACACGTTGAGTACGCAACAGCTAACCGTCACTACGCACACGTAGATTGCCCGGGTCACGCTGACTACGTAAAAAACATGGTTACAGGTGCTGCCCAAATGGACGGTGCTATCCTTGTTGTAGCTGCTACTGATGGTCCAATGCCTCAAACTCGTGAGCATATCCTTTTAGCTCGCCAGGTAGGTGTACCTCGTATCGTTGTTTTCATGAACAAAGTGGATATGGTTGAAGATGCTGAGTTATTAGACTTAGTTGAAATGGAAGTACGTGAGTTATTATCATTCTACAAATTTGATGGTGACAACACTCCTATCATCCGTGGATCTGCTTTAGGTGGATTGAATAACGATGCAAAATGGGTTGATAAAATTATGGAATTAATGGATGCTGTAGATAGCTACATTCCATTACCTCCACGCGATAAAGAAAAACCATTCTTAATGCCGGTTGAAGACGTGTTTACAATTACTGGTCGTGGTACTGTTGCTACAGGTCGTATTGAAACAGGTGTGATCAACTCTGCTGATGCAGTTGAGATCATTGGTATGGGTGCTGAGAAATTAGCTTCTACTGTAACAGGTGTTGAGATGTTCCGTAAGATCCTTGATTACGGTGAGGCTGGTGATAACGTAGGTTTATTATTACGTGGTGTTGAGAAAAAAGACATCAAACGTGGTATGGTTATCATTAAACCGGGTACTGTAAAACCACACGCTAAATTCAAAGCTGAGGTGTATATCTTGAAAAAAGAAGAAGGTGGACGTCACACTCCATTCCAAAATAAATATCGTCCACAATTCTATTTCCGTACAACTGACGTAACTGGAGAGATCGAGTTAGAAGCAGGTCGTGAAATGGTATTACCTGGAGATAACGTTACTATTACTGTTAATTTGATCAACCCAATCGCGATGGACAAAGGTTTACGCTTTGCTATCCGTGAAGGTGGACGTACCGTAGGTGCTGGTCAGGTAACTGAAATTTTAGACTAAGCCATAGTCATAAATATATAGGCGAAATGGCTCCCTTAAACGGGAAGCCATTTTGCCATTTATAAAAGGACTTGGAAAAACAGCATACGGGTGTGGTGCAATGGTAGCATACCGGTCTCCAAAACCGTTGATGGGAGTTCGAATCTCTCCACCCGTGCAACGAATTGGGTAACTAAAAAACGAAAAGAAAATGAGCAAAATAGGAACATATATTTCAGAGACCAAGAATGAACTGGTTAACAAAGTTAGCTGGCCAACATGGCCTGAGTTACAAAGCAGCGCTATTGTTGTTTTGATTTCTTCAGTTATCATAGCCATGGTGGTTTTTGGAATGGATAAGGTGTTTGATCTGTTAATGAAACAAGCTTACGACATTATTAAGTAATTTTTAAAGATTTAAAATGGCCGATATAGTAAAAACTGACAGCTCAACCAAAAAATGGTACGTAGTACGTGCTATTAGCGGGCAAGAGAAGAAAATAAAACAATATATTGAAGTTGAGATCACGCGTTTAAAATTAAACGATTTTGTATCTCAGGTTCTTATTCCAACGGAAAAGGTAATTCAGATCCGTAACGGTAAAAAAACAACCAAAGAGCGTTCTTTTTACCCGGGATATGTATTAATTGAAGCAAACCTTTCGGGAGAGATCCCTCACATTATTAAGAACATTACAGGTGTAATTGGCTTTTTAGGTGAAACAAAAGGCGGAGATCCGGTGCCTATGCGTATTAGCGAGGTTAACCGTATTTTAGGAAAAGTAGACGAATTAACCGAAAGCGAAGGCACTGTAGCATCAAACTACGTTGTTGGCGAATCGGTAAAAGTTATCAATGGCCCTTTCAATGGCTTTAACGGCGTAATTGAAGAGGTTATGGAAGACAAAAAGAAAATTAAAGTTACCGTTAAGATCTTTGGCCGTAAAACACCGGTTGAATTGAACTACGGTGAGGTTGAAAGAGAATAAAGGTTAAGGCAAAAGTAATAAGTCAAAATTCAAAAGAATGCTGAACTTATCTTTTGACTTTTAAATTTGAAATTTTGAATTAAATATTAACGCATTGAAGGTTGATTAGTTTTTAAGAGGTGCTTTGCTGCTTCCAACTCAAAGTAACCCGGTAGTTACCGGAACTAAAAACGAAAAACCAACAATAAAAACAAATAAATAAAATAAAATGGCAAAAGAGTTATCGGCAATTGTAAAATTGCAAATTAAAGGTGGCGCTGCTAACCCTTCTCCTCCAATCGGACCTGCATTAGGTGCAAAAGGGGTAAACATTATGGAGTTCTGTAAGCAATTCAACGCTAGAACCCAACAACAACCAGGTAAAGTATTACCGGTTATTATTAATGTTTATTCTGATAAGTCGTTTGATTTCGTTATCAAACGTCCACCGGTTGCTATCCAGATTCTGGAGATCACCAAAATTAAAGCAGGCTCTGCAACCAGCAACCGTAAAAAAGTTGGTTCTATTTCATGGGATCAAATTAAAACGATTGCAGAAGATAAAATTGTTGACATGAACTGTTTTACAATTGAATCGGCAATGAGCATGGTAGCAGGTACAGCACGCAGTATGGGTGTAACAGTATCAGGCCAAAAACCTTTCTAAAAAAATCAATTATTAACAAACAAAAAAGCTTAACAAAATGGCAACATTGACTAAAAAAAGAAAAGCAGCTAACGCGAAATTCGACGCTAGCAAGTCTTATTCAGTTGCTGAAGCATCAAAGATCGTAAAAGACATTACGACTACTAAATTTGATGCCTCGGTGGATCTTGCGATCCGTTTAGGAGTTGATCCTCGTAAAGCTAATCAAATGGTACGCGGTACTGTTACCTTACCTCACGGTACTGGTAAAACTTTGCGTGTTTTGGCTATTGTAACTCCTGATAAGGAAGCAGAAGCTAAAGCTGCAGGCGCGGATTTCGTAGGATTAGATGAGTACATCGAGAAGATCAAAGGTGGATGGACTGATGTAGATGTAATTATTACTATGCCTTCGGTAATGGGTAAAGTTGGTGCTTTAGGACGCGTATTAGGCCCTCGTGGTTTAATGCCAAACCCTAAAACCGGAACTGTAACCATGGATATCGGCAAAGCGGTAACAGACTCAAAAGGTGGAAAAATTGACTTTAAAGTTGATAAAGCAGGAATTATTCACGCAGGAATTGGTAAAGCGTCTTTTAGCGCTGAAAAAATTGCTGAGAACGCGAATGAGTTATTGCAAACAGTTATCAAATTAAAGCCTTCTTCTGCAAAAGGAACTTATGTAAAATCAGTTACCTTAAGCAGCACTATGAGCGCGGGAATTATCATCGATACTAAAGTACTTAACTAAAAAAACTGCTAAAAATGAATAAAACTGAAAAAACAGAAGTAATAGATCAGTTGGTTGAAAAATTAAACGCCAACGATAAGATCTATTTAGCAGATTGTTCAACATTAACGGTTGAAAAAGTAAACCAATTCCGCAGACAGTGTTTCGAGAAAAAGATCTCGGTAACTGTTGTAAAGAATACATTACTTAAAAAAGCAATTGAGCGCGCTAACGACAGTAAGTTGGCCGAATTAATACCAGCATTAAAAGGCGAAACAGCTTTAATTTTTACCGATACAGCAAATGCACCGGCTAAGATCATTAAAGAATTTCGTAAGGGAGACAAAAAGCCGGCTTTAAAAGCAGCTTATGTTGAACAAATGGTATTTATGGGCGACAACCAGTTAGATGCTTTAGTTGGTCTGAAATCTAAAAACGAGTTAATTGCAGATGTAATTGCATTATTACAATCTCCAATCCAACGCGTTGTTGGTGCTTTAGAGAACAAAGGCGAAGACAAAGCCGCTTAAAACGTTGAAAAACAATCAAATAAGTAAAAGTAAATAAACAAATTAATTAACAAGTAAAAATCCAATAAAATGGCAGATATAAAAGCAATAGCTGAACAATTAGTAGGCTTAACAGTAAAAGAAGTTCAAGAATTAGCAACAGTATTAAAAGACCAATACGGTATCGAACCAGCTGCAGCAGCAGTTGTAGTAGCTGCTGGTGGCGGTGGCGGAGACGCTGCAGCTGCAAAAACTTCATTCGACGTAATGTTGGTTGAAGCTGGTGCTGCAAAATTAGGTGTTGTTAAAGTTGTAAAAGACTTAACAGGTTTAGGCTTAAAAGAAGCTAAAGATCTAGTTGACGGTGCTCCAAAACCGGTTAAAGAAGGTGTTGGCAAAGAAGAAGCTGAAGCAATTAAAAAAGCTTTAGAAGAAGCTGGTGCTAAAGCAGAAATTAAGTAATTCTGTATATTTTACTAGTAAACAGCCCTTTAGCTAAAACAAAAGGGCTGTTTACCTGTTTTTTTAAGTATAAAAGAACAGTGAACTTTGGAAAGACAAAATTGTATTAATTAAACCTCACACATACCTTGGCTGCAAGTACAAAAAATCAAAAACGAGTTAATTTCTCGTCCAACAAATTTCCAATCGAATACCCTGATTTCTTAGATATCCAGGTGAAATCCTTCCAGGATTTCTTTCAATTAGAAACCACTCCTGAAAACCGTAAAAAAGAAGGTTTATTCAGAGTGTTTGCCGAAAATTTTCCAATTTCTGATGCGCGTAACAACTTCGTATTAGAATTTAAGGATTATTATATTGACCCACCTCGCTATGCTCTTGAAGAGTGTATTGAGCGAGGACTTACCTACTCTGTTCCTTTAAAGGCTAAATTGTACCTTTATTGTACAGACCCTGAACATGAAGATTTTGAGCCCATCATGCAGGACGTGTATTTGGGAACCATCCCATACATGACCCCAAAAGGTTCATTCATTATAAATGGCGCTGAACGTGTTATTGTTTCGCAATTACACCGCTCTCCGGGCGTGTTCTTCGGACAAAGCCGTCACGCTAACGGCACTAAATTATACAGTGCCCGTGTTATTCCTTTTAAAGGTTCTTGGATTGAATTTGCTACAGACATTAACAATGTAATGTACGCTTACATTGATCGTAAGAAAAAGTTACCTGTAACCACGTTATTACGTGCTATTGGTTTTGAAAGCGATAAACAAATTTTAGAAATATTTGGTTTAGCTGATGAAGTAAAAGTTTCAAAAGCAGGCTTAAAACGCGAAGTTGGTCGTAGATTAGCAGCACGTGTTCTTAAAACATGGGTTGAAGATTTCGTAGATGAGGATACCGGTGAAGTTGTATCAATTGAGCGTAATGAAGTAATTTTAGATCGTGAAACAGTTTTAGAAGACGAACACATCGACTTTATTGCTGATGCAGGCGTTAAATCTATCATCTTACACAAACAAGATGTAAACACTGCCGACTTTGCGATCATTTACAATACATTACAAAAAGATTCAACCAACTCTGAAAAAGAAGCGATTGAATTTATTTACCGTTTATTACGTAACGCAGAACCACCAGATGAGGAAACTGCACGTGGCGTAATTGACAAATTATTCTTCTCTGACAAACGTTACGACTTAGGTGAAGTTGGCCGTTACCGTATCAACAAAAAATTAGGATTAAACATCCCAATGGAGATTCGTGTATTGACCAAAGAAGATATGATCTTGATCATTAAATATCTTATTGAGTTAATTAACTCAAAAACAGATGTGGATGATATCGATCACTTATCTAACCGTCGTGTACGTACAGTTGGTGAGCAATTGTTCTCGCAGTTTGGTGTAGGTTTAGCGCGTATGGCGCGTACAATTCGTGAGCGTATGAACGTACGTGATAACGAGGTGTTCACTCCAACTGATTTGATCAATGCTAAAACATTATCATCTGTAATTAACTCATTCTTCGGAACCAACCAGTTATCACAGTTCATGGATCAAACCAACCCGTTATCGGAGATCACGCATAAGCGTCGTCTTTCGGCACTCGGGCCAGGAGGTTTAAGTCGTGAGCGTGCAGGTTTTGAGGTGCGTGACGTTCACTACACACACTACGGTCGTCTTTGTACTATCGAAACACCAGAGGGTCCAAACATTGGTTTGATCTCATCTCTTTGTGTTTATGCTAAAGTAAATAAATTAGGTTTCATCGAAACACCATACCGTACAGTTACTAACGGTAAGTTAGATGTTAACAAACCGGTTATTTATTTAACTGCAGAAGAAGAAGACCAAAAAAATATTGCACAGGCAAACGTTGATCTTGACGAAAAAGGAAATATCAAAACCAAAAAAGTAACTTCTCGTTACGAAGGTGATTTCCCTATTCTTGAGCCGGACAAAGTTCATTTAATGGATATTGCTCCAAATCAAATTGCTTCTATTGCGGCATCGTTAATTCCGTTCTTAGAGCATGATGATGCCAACCGTGCCTTAATGGGATCGAACATGCAGCGTCAGGCTGTTCCACTATTGCGTCCACAAGCGCCAATTGTTGGTACAGGTATTGAAGCGCGTGTTGCTGAAGATTCTCGTGTATTAATTAATGCTGAAGGAGAAGGTATTGTTGAGTATGTTGATGCTCAATCTATCACTATCCGTTACAACCGCAGCGAAGATGAGAAATTGATCTCCTTTGAAGGCGATGTAAAAACATATAAATTAACCAAATTCCAAAAAACCAACCAAAGTACTTGTATCAACTTAAAACCTATTGTTAAGAAAGGTGATAAAGTTGTAAAAGGACAAGTATTATGTGAAGGTTACGCTACACAAGATGGTGAGTTGGCATTAGGCCGTAACTTAAAAGTTGCGTTCATGCCTTGGAAAGGTTACAACTTTGAGGATGCTATCGTAATTAACGAAAAAATTGTTCGCGAAGATATCTTTACTTCTATTCACATTGATGAGTATTCGTTAGAGGTGCGTGATACAAAACGTGGTATGGAGGAGTTAACTCCTGATATTCCAAACGTTAGTGAAGATGCAACTAAAGATCTGGATGAAAAAGGTATTATCCGTATTGGTGCAGATGTAAAAGAAGGAGACATTTTAATTGGAAAAATCACTCCAAAAGGTGAAACTGATCCATCTCCGGAAGAAAAATTATTGCGCGCAATCTTTGGTGATAAAGCCGGCGATGTGAAAGATGCTTCTTTACGTGTATCACCTTCAATTAAAGGTGTTATTGTTGAGAAAAAATTATTCTCTCGCGCTATTAAAGATAAAAAAGCAAAAGCAGAAGAAAAACCATTAATTGAGAAATTAGATACAGATCACGAGAAAAACGTTTACAACTTAAAATTAAAATTAGTTGATAAATTATTTGTTCTTGTAAACGGTCGTACTTCTCAAGGTGTTACTAATATTTTAGGAGAAGAAGTTATTCCTCGCGGAACTAAATTCACTCAAAAATTATTAGAGCGTGTTGATTATTCTGAAGTTAATCCGGGTAACTGGACAACTGATAAAGACAAGAACGAACAAATTGAGCGTTTGTTACATAACTTCTTAATTCAATACAACGATTATTTAGGAAAATACAAACGTGAGAAATTCCAAATCACTGTTGGTGATGAATTACCAACCGGAATTGTTCAGTTAGCTAAAGTTTATATTGCTCAAAAACGTAAGTTAAAAGTGGGTGATAAAATGGCGGGCCGTCACGGGAACAAAGGTATCGTTGCACGTATCGTTAAAGAAGAAGATATGCCATTCTTAGAAGATGGAACAACAGTGGATATAGTTTTAAATCCATTAGGTGTACCTTCTCGTATGAACCTTGGACAAATTTATGAAACAGTTCTTGCATGGGCTGGTCAAAAATTAGGATTAAAATTCTCTACTCCTATCTTTGATGGTGCAACACTTGAACAAATAGATGAATATACTGCAAAAGCAGGCGTACCACAGTTTGGCCGTACATACTTGTATGATGGCGGAACCGGTGAGCGCTTTGACCAACCTGCAACCGTAGGTATCATTTACATGTTAAAATTAGGACACATGGTAGATGATAAAATGCACGCTCGTTCAATCGGACCTTACTCATTAATTACACAACAACCTTTAGGTGGTAAAGCACAATTTGGTGGTCAGCGTTTTGGTGAGATGGAAGTTTGGGCGCTTGAAGCATACGGTGCTGCAAACGTGTTACAAGAATTATTAACTGTTAAGTCTGATGACGTAATGGGCCGTGCAAAAGCTTACGAAGCAATTGTAAAAGGAGATAACATTCCTTCGCCTGGTATTCCGGAATCGTTTAACGTATTGTTGCACGAATTAAGAGGTTTAGCTTTAGATATTACGATGGATTAAAAAAATTCCGGCCCTTTATTGGGCCGGAAATTTTCCAAAAGTAAGATCAAAGAATTTCATAATGTAAAAGAAAAAAAACAAACATGGCATTAAGAAGAGATAATAAACAAAAATCAAATTTCTCAAAAATAACCATCAGCCTTGCTTCGCCGGAAACAATCCTTCGTCGTTCAAGTGGTGAGGTTTTAAAACCGGAAACCATTAACTACCGTACTTACAAACCTGAAAGAGATGGTTTGTTTTGCGAGCGTATTTTTGGACCGATAAAAGATTACGAATGTCATTGCGGTAAATACAAACGTATTCGTTACAAAGGCATTGTTTGCGACCGTTGTGGTGTTGAAGTTACTGAGAAGAAAGTACGTCGCGAGCGCATGGGCCACATTAACTTAGTTGTGCCTGTTGCTCACATCTGGTATTTCCGTTCGTTACCAAATAAAATTGGTTACTTATTGGGCTTACCAACAAAAAAATTAGACATGATCATTTACTACGAACGTTACGTAGTAATTAATGCAGGTATTGCAGCTGAGAACGGTGTAAGCTATTTGGATTTCTTAACGGAAGAAGAATACTTAAACGTTGTTGATACTTTACCAAAAGAAAATGCATTGTTAGATGAAGCTGATCCAAATAAATTTATTGCTAAAATGGGTGCTGAAGCAGTTCAGGATCTATTATCCCGCTTAAATTTAGATGATATGTCTTATGATTTACGTCATAAAGCAAATACAGAAACATCTCAACAACGTAAGAACGAAGCTTTAAAACGTTTACAGGTTATTGAAGCATTCCGCCAGGCAAACCAAAATGTGGTTAACCGTCCTGAGTGGATGATCGTTAAAGTTGTTCCGGTAATTCCACCTGAGTTACGTCCGTTGGTGCCACTAGATGGTGGTCGTTTCGCGACTTCAGATTTAAATGACTTATACCGTCGTGTTATTATCCGTAACAACCGTTTAAAACGTTTAATTGAAATTAAAGCTCCCGATGTAATTTTACGTAACGAAAAACGTATGTTACAAGAGTCGGTAGATTCGTTATTTGATAACTCACGTAAATCTAACGCAGTTAAAACTGATAGCAACCGTCCTTTAAAATCATTATCTGATTCATTAAAAGGTAAACAAGGTCGTTTCCGTCAAAATTTATTAGGTAAACGTGTTGACTACTCTGCACGTTCGGTAATTGTCGTTGGGCCTGAATTAAAATTACACGAGTGCGGATTGCCAAAAGATATGGCAGCTGAATTATTCAAACCATTTATCATTCGTAAAATGATTGAGCGTGGTATTGTTAAGACGGTAAAATCTGCTAAAAAAATTGTAGATAAAAAAGAACCAATTGTTTGGGATATTTTAGAGAATGCATTAAAAGGTCATCCGGTTATGTTAAACCGTGCCCCAACATTGCACAGACTAGGTATCCAGGCTTTCCAACCAAAATTAATTGAAGGAAAAGCTATTCAGTTACATCCATTGGTTTGTACAGCGTTTAACGCCGATTTTGATGGTGATCAAATGGCAGTGCACGTACCGTTAGGTCATGCAGCTATTTTGGAAGCTCAAATCTTAATGTTAGCGTCGCACAACATTTTAAATCCATCTAACGGTGCGCCGGTTTCGGTTCCATCGCAGGATATGGTGCTTGGTTTATATTACTTAACTAAATCTAAAAAGAACTTACCTAACGATGCTGTTAAAGGCGAAGGAAAAGTTTTTTATAGTGCAGAAGAAGTAATTATTGCTTTGAACGAGAAAAGTGTAGATATGCACGCTCAGATCAAAATTAAAATTACCAATGCATTAGAAGGAGATAAATTAGTAACTAAAATTATTGATACATCTGTTGGTCGCGTTATTTTTAATACCGTTGTACCGCACGAAGTAGGTTACATTAACGAATTATTAACTAAGAAATCATTACGTGATATCATTGGTATGATCGTTAAGAAAACCGGTATGGCTAAAACAGCCAAGTTCTTAGATGATATTAAAGAATTAGGATTTAAAACGGCATTCCGTGGTGGTTTATCATTTAACTTAGGAGATATTCAGATCCCTGAAGAAAAATTAAAGATCATTGCTGAATCTCAAACACAAGTTGACGAAGTAATTGGAAACTATAACATGGGTTTCATTACCAACAACGAGCGTTACAATCAAATTATCGATATCTGGACACACACCAACTCTAAAGTAACTAAAAAAGTGTTGGATAAATTAAGCGCAGACAGACAAGGTTTTAACCCTGTATTTATGATGCTTGATTCTGGTGCCCGTGGTTCGAAAGAGCAGATCAAACAGTTAAGTGGTATGCGCGGTTTGATGGCTAAGCCTCAAAAAGCCGGCGATACTACCGCTTCAATTATCGAGAATCCTGTACTTTCTAACTTCCGCGAAGGTTTATCGATCTTAGAATACTTTATTTCAACTCACGGTGCTCGTAAAGGTCTTGCTGATACGGCGTTAAAAACTGCCGATGCAGGTTACTTAACACGTCGTTTGGTTGACGTTGCACAAGATGTTATCATTACTCAAAACGATTGCGGAACTCTTCGTGGTTTAAGCATGACTGCATTGAAAAACAATGATGATATTGTTGAAACTTTATACGATCGTTTATTAGGCCGTACAACTGTTAGTGATGTTTATCATCCAACAACAGGTGAATTAATTATCGAAGGTGGAGAAATTATTACTGAAGATATTGGCGCTGTAATTGATCAGTCTCCGATTGAAACTGTAGATATCCGTTCGGTATTAACTTGCGAAAGCCGCGTAGGTGTTTGTGCAAAATGTTACGGACGTAACTTAGCTAATGGCCGTATGGTTCAGTTAGGTGAAGCTGTAGGTGTTATTGCTGCTCAATCAATTGGTGAGCCGGGTACTCAGTTAACATTACGTACATTCCACGTGGGTGGTACTGCATCTAACACTGCAGCATCAAGCAGTTTAATTGCTAAATACGATGGTATTATTGAAATTGATGAGTTACGTACTGTTGAGCGTGTTAACCCTGATGGCAAAAAAGCCAATGTAGTTATCGGTCGTTCTACAGAGATGCGTATCATTGATGTGAACACAGGTATTACTTTAACAACAGGTAACATTCCTTACGGTTCGCAGCTTTACATCAAACCTAGCACGAAAGTGAAAAAAGGAGAATTGATTTGTGATTGGGATCCATATAACGCGGTGATCGTTTCTGAATTTGGTGGTACTGTAGAGTACGAACAAATTAAAGAAAACATTACTTACCGTGAAGAATCTGATGAGCAAACAGGTTTCCGTGAGAAGGTGATCATTGAAAGTAAAGATAAAACAATGAGTCCGTTAATGCGTATTGCCGATAAAAAAGGTGAAGCGCTTAAAACATATAACATTCCGGTTGGCGCACACATCATCGTTAACGAAGGAACTAAAATTGAGCCGGGTCAGATCTTAGTTAAGATCCCTCGTGTTACAGGTAAAACAGGTGATATTACCGGTGGTTTACCGCGTGTTACCGAATTATTCGAAGCACGTAACCCAAGTAACCCTGCTGTAGTTTCTGAAATTGATGGTATTGTTACCTTCGGTAAAATTAAACGTGGTAATCGTGAAGTTTTAGTAGAAGCTAAAACAGGCGAGCAACGCAGATACTTAGTTAACTTAAGCAAGCACATCCTTGTACAAGAGAACGATTTCATTAAAGCCGGTAACCCGTTATCTGACGGTGCTATTAGCCCTGGTGATATCTTATCAATCAAAGGACCAACTGCTGTACAAGAATATTTAGTAAACGAAATTCAAGAGGTTTACCGTTTACAAGGTCAGAAATTAAATGACAAACATTTCGAAACAATTGTTCGTCAGATGATGCGTAAAGTGGAGATCGTTGATCCGGGCGATACAATGTTCCTGGAACAACAATTAATCAACAAAGGCGATTTCATGACTCAAAACGATGAGATCTTTGGTAAAAAAGTTATTCTTGATCCGGGCGATAGTACTGAATTAAAACGTGGTCAAATTATCACTGCACGTAAATTACGCGATGAAAATTCGTTATTGAAACGCAGAGATAAGAAAACTGTAGAATCAAGAGATGCTGTTCCTGCAACTGCAAATCCAATTCTACAGGGTATTACACGTGCTTCATTACAAACTAACAGCTGGATCTCGGCTGCTTCATTCCAGGAAACTACTAAAGTATTGAACGAAGCTGCAGTAAATGGTAAAGTAGATACTTTATTAGGATTAAAAGAAAACGTAATTGTTGGACATTTAATTCCTGCAGGTACAGGTTTACGTCAGTACGAAAAATTAGTTGTTGGAAGCAAAGAAGAGTACGAGCGTTTAATGGCAACTAAAGAAGAAGTTGAAGAAGAAGCGTAAGCAACTAAAACAATAATTCAAAATTTATAATTTAAAAACCCGGCTACAATGTAGACCGGGTTTTTTATTTCAGATAATTTACGCTTGAAGTATTTACAATTGAAGCAATCGTCAATTGTAAATCATTAAATTGTAAATGAATTCATTTGAATTGTATTTGCATTTGAAAATGTTTAACTTTAATAAAATGAAAAAAACTCTTATCATATTCCTCCTTTCCTTCCTCCTCCCCGCCTCCACTTACGCCTGGGGCAGCAAAGGACATAAAATTGTTGCCGCCATTGCAAAACAATGCTTAACAAAGCAGGTGGCAGATTCTGTACAACAATTTTTAGGCATTATGAGTTTTGAAGAAGCTTCTGTATGGATGGATGAAGTGCGTGGCGATAATTCTTACGATTATTTAAAACCCTGGCATTATGTAAATGTAGAGAGAGATAAAACTTACGTAAAAACAAAAGATCCTGAAGTAGTCAATCAAATTGAAATTTATATCGATCTCTTAAAACAAAAAGGCGCGCGTGATAAAGAACAAATTAAATTTGCACTAAAAATTATTTTTCATCTCATTGGCGATTTGCACCAGCCGCTACATTGCGGCTATAAGGCTGATAAAGGAGGAAATGAAATTGATGTAGATTATTTAGGTAAAGGTACCAACTTACACAAAGTGTGGGACAGTGAAATTATTGAAGATACCAAAATTACTTTGGGCGATTGTTTAAAATTGTGCAACGCACTTTCTAACGAAGAAAAAAAGAAAATTCAAACAACAAGTGTTGAAGCATGGATGAACGAATCACGAACGTTATTACCCGAAGTTTACAATTTTGATAAAAAAATAAAGCAGGATTACGTTGATAAGAACAAACCTGTTATTGAAAAACAATTGGTACGCGCCGGTATTCGTCTGGCATTGGTGCTACATCAGGCATTTAAGAAATAAGTTCGTTTTTGTGTTTTTTTGGTACAATACTTGTAACCATCTATTCTAAAAAAGCTACCACCTATTGATCGGCCTTTTTTTTATTATTTTTTACTACCCAACTTTATATTAAAGATCAACGTACTATATCTAAAACCCACATATCATGAAAAAAACTTTATTTACTCTGAGTTTTATTATTATAACTTTAATTACTAATGCACAGATCTTAGGCTTTCAATGGAATAAACAAATTGGCGGCATCTCTAATGATGAATCAAGATCTGTTGTCGTAGATGCGTCCGGTAACGTATACAGCACTGGTCTTTTTAGAGATATAGTTGATTTTGATCCTGGGCCGGGCACAGCTACATTGGCAGCAACTTTTAATTCAGATATTTATATTTTAAAACTCGATGCACAAGGTAATTTTTTATGGGTAAAACAAATTAAATTCCCTACAATAAATGGCGCTGCCTATAAATTAGAATTGGATAATGCCGGCGGGTTATATGCAGGAGGTTTCTTTGGAAGTGTTATAGATTTTGATCCGGGGCCCGGAACGTATACATTAAGCGCCGGAGGAAATACCGACGCATTTATTTTAAAATTAGACGTTAACGGAAATTTTGTTTGGGTTAAAAGTATGGGTGGCCCTAACGGTGATGGCTTAATAGATATGAGTATAGATGCTTCTAATAATATTTATTCAACCGGTACTTTTTCAGGCACCGCAGATTTTGACCCGGGCTCATCAACTTATAATTTAACCTCTACCGGATCTGTAGCTACAGATATTTACATTTCTAAATTAGATATGAACGGAAATTTTGTATGGGCTAAACGAATTGGAGATACAAACTACGAAAGTGCTGAGGCAATAACCACTAGCGCTTCCGGAGATGTTATTCTTACAGGAAGTTTTTTAGGCACGCCTGATTTTGATCCGGGCGCGGGTACATTTTCATTAACTGCCAATCAGGGCTTTAATGCTTTTATTTTAAAATTAGATGCAAGTGGAAATTTTACCTGGGCCAAAAATTTTACAAGCTTATTTTCCGGAACAGCTAATAAAGGTCAGGATGTAGCGGTTGATGCTGCCGGAAATATATATTCTGTTGGTAATTTTAATGGCACCGTGGATTTTGATCCGGGAACTGCTTCCTATACGCTTGCCTGCAGCAGCGGCACAAATCCTGCAATGGGTAATACTTATGTCACGAAATTAGATGCTGCCGGAAATTTTGTTTGGGCAAAAAATATGAGTGGAAAAAATGCTGCATGGGCTTGTACTCTTGATCATACCGGCAGTATTCTTACCACCGGACTATTTTATGGCATGTGCGATTTTGATCCTGCAGCTACAGCTTATAATTTAACTGCCGCAGGTACAACAACTACATATCCCGATATTTTTATTTCAAAATTGGATAACAATGGAAATCTTGTATGGGCAAACCAATTAGGTGGCGCAGATGAAAACGATTTTTCTTATTCAATTATCACAACACCACAAGGAAATATTTATACTACAGGTTATTTTTCCGGAAGTTTAGTAGATTTTGATTTTGGTCTTGGCACATTTACCTGCACTTCAAACGGAAGTTCAGATAGTTTTATTCATAAAATGATAGAACAGGGTGTTGGATTAAAAGAAAACTACGCTTCTTCAGATCTTAATATTTATCCTAATCCTACAGCAAACGATCTTAACATTAGCCTGACTGAAAAACTTTTTGAAAAAATAAAATACAATTCTAAAGTTGAATTGTACAATGCACTCGGACAGTTAATATTAAAAGAACCGCTAACCTCAAAGCATTTACTATTAAATACCGATGGCTTAAGCAAAGGTATTTATATTGTAAATATTACAAAAAACGATGCTGTAATTATTTCGAAGAAAATAATAAAAGACTAAAACTGTTCTTTCATTAAATGGTGTAATTATTTTATTACAACATTTTATTTTGTAAATTTATATAAGTTTCAAAAAATGATATGAAGACAAAATTATTTTTCACCTTTACATTTTTAAGCGTATTTGCTTTTGCGCAAAAAGAATATTCGTTTGCTTCAATAGGTCAGCAAAAATTATTGATCAATCCTTCTTTTGCGGGTAGTTCAAGTAAACTTAACATACAAACAGCAACTGCTATTAGCCATATAGGCTCATCATTTACTAATTACACCGGAATAGATTACAGTGGCAAGGCTTTCAGTTACGCAATAGCTAACACCACCTATGGTCCTTATAATGGCATTTATTCCTCCGATCAGCTAGATCTTACAACAGCTTACAAGATCAAATTAAATTCAAAGCTTACTTTAATTCCTTCGTTACAGGCATCCTATTTTGAAAGAAACGTAGACGGAAGCAAAATTTCATTTTACGACCTTATGCGAATTGATCAATCGATTCCCGGAGGTTATTTAGCGTTTGTACCACAAGATTATTCTATTCAAAGAAAAAAACGGAATTTTACTGCTTCTTCAGGTCTGTTGCTGGATATGAATAAAAAAATAACGTTTGGTGTTGCAGTATTTGACATTAATCAGCCCGACAGAGGCCTATTGGGTACACAAAAGCTGGCGCTTTCGCAAGTATATCATATTTCGGGGGTTTTATTTGCAGAGAAAAAAGTGCAACTTCAGCCATACTCTGTTTTAAGACTACAACGTATTGGTTACAGATATTATGAAGTTGGCGCATATACATCTTACAAAGTTTTTTCATTGCACACCGGCTTTAGAAATGAAATAAATTATAATTATAAGGATATTACAACTCTTCAAAGTAAAACGGTTAATTTATTATTTGGCGCAGGTATAACTTACAAAAAAGTTAAGTTTGGTTATACATACATGTCTGTAGATGGGTATGCAGATATGCATGAATTATTTTTCTCGTGCAACTTATTTAATAAAGATAAAAGTGCTCAACGCAGCTTAATGATCAATTAAAAATCCTTACAAACACCGACTATCTCTCCTATCTTGTTCATGATGTCATCGTCTCCGGCACAACGATTATCTTCAAAGGCAACTTTTTTATCTTTTGTACTTAATTCAAAATCAACCCTGGTTGTGCAACCCCGCTGTTTTATAGTTAAGCCATAAATACAAAGTTGATGAATGGCTTCTACTTTTTCGTTGCTTAATTTTATTTTACCACTGCATTGTGGTGCCTTATGTTTTGGATTATATTTTTTTGTGTAGCTTACTTCAAAATAAGTACTTTTCTTATTAAAAATATACTCTACCGAAACACTGTGAAAACAACCATTCGAACCTATCAATAAAACAATGCGGTCCCGCAAAAAGATATTATCAATACGTGCCGTTTTACTTTTTACAGTGTCTTCATTCTGCTGTTCAGGATATTGCAAAGTAAGTGTATTTTGTGCCAAACAAAATACGGGTAGTAAAAAAAATATAAAAAGAAGTTTTTTCATTTATCTAACTAAGATAGTGAAATTAAATTATCTCTGTACCTGATAGTCTTTATAAATAGCCTCGGCTGTGGGGCTTCGCCATTGGTTGCGGCTGAATATAAATAAAATATTCAAAACTATTTTTCGCTACATTTGTTTAATTAAAAATACATATTTGCCCGACATTATTAAAAACAAAAATGAACATTTTAAAACGCGTTTTATTTCTTTTTATTTTTAGCTCAGTTTACCTGACCTCCGGCGCACAAGAACAGAAAGAATTACCCGATACAGTTTACACCGGCATTTATATTACCAGCATACACGATATTGACTTCAAACAAAAAGAATATACCGTTAACCTTTGGTTATGGCTTAAATATAAGAACAAGGATTTTGATTTTGTGCAAAACCTCGAAGTACCTCAGGCAAAAACGGTATCCAAATCATTTTCTACATTAGATACAACAGGCAACCGCATTTATCTTTTAATGAAACTGCAATGTGTGATGAAAGACTCGTGGAAGATAAATAGTTTTCCTTTTGACAGGCAAAAGTTACGTTTATCTATTGAGAATTCGCAATACGACGCTACTTCTTTGGTATTTGCACCCGATACTTTAGGCAAACACTACGACCCGCGATTTACCGTTAATGGCTGGACCATTGATTCGTTTAATGTATCTACAAAAATAAAAGCATACGAAACCGGTTTTGGCGATGATGAATTAGTAAAGCCACATGCAGAATACAGCCAGTTTAGAGTAAAAATAGGCTTGGTACGCGAAGCCATGGGCTTGTTTTGGAAAATGTTTATTGGTATGTATGTTGCGTTTTTAATAGCCTATGCCTGCTTTTTTATTCATGTAGATAGTATTGAATCGCGCTTTGGCTTAAGTGTAGGCGCCTTGTTTGCGGTAATAGGTAATAAATATGTGATAGACTCTGCCCTGCCCGAATCAAGTTCGTTTACACTAGTAGATACTTTACACGGCATTACGCTTATTTTCATATTTGCAGTAATAGCCTGTACCATTTATTCATTAAAGCTTTTAAAAACGCAGGAGATAAAGCGCGCTAACCGTTTTGATAAATTTGCTTCAATTGTTTTATTAGCGCTGTATCTTATTTTAAATGCATTTTATATTTGGAAAGCCAGCGAGGTTTAGTTCACATTTTTTAAATCAAATTCAAAATGACCCTCAACTGTCACGTCGAGCGCAGTTGAGACGTAGGTACGTTTCTCGACTGCGCTCGAAATGACAAACAGGATGAACCTTTCTAAGCAAAACCTTTTCCCTTACTTTTTCGTATATACTTTAAATTCGCTCTCTATGAAAAAAGTAATTATTACCCTATCGCTTTTTATCTTCACTTTCATTTCTATTTCATCTGAGGCTCTTGATCATCCAAAATGGTCGCGCTTTGATGCGGAGATCTTTGCTAAAGCAAAAAAAGAGAATAAATTAGTATTGCTCCATCTTCGCGCCAACTGGTGTCACTGGTGCCACGTAATGGAAGAAAAAACATACGCCCTGCCAAAAGTTATTGCTTACCTCGATAAAAATTACATTGCCTGTATGGAAGATCATGATGAGCGCCAGGATCTTACCAGCTTATACAGCGATTACGGATGGCCAGCTACCATTGTATTTGATGGCAATGGTAACGAATTATTAAAAGAACCGGGCTACATTCCTGCAGAGGAGCTTCTAGAAAAACTGGCGCAACTAAAAAAGAAACCTGTGCCTTTAAGCAAAGACCGTGTAGAAGCTGATCCTAAAAGCACAACAGAAAGCTCGATGAAAACTTCGTTGACGGAGTTAAAAAGAAAATTTTCTAATTCTTTAGACATGGAAACCGGTGGTTTTCATTTCGGGCAAAAATATATTGAGTTTGATACTTTTGAATATGCCTTTACACATTTTAAAACAGACACCGCTTTAAAAAGATGGTTAAAGATCACCATAGATAATTCAACCGGCATTTACGATAAGGCCTGGGGCGGTGTTTACCAGTACTCAACCAATAACGACTGGAACCATGTACACTTCGAAAAATTATTATTCATACAAGCCCGTTACATAAAAATGTATTGCTGGTATTATAAATTATTTAACGATGCAGAAGCTTTGAAAAAAGCGGAAGGTATTGTAAAATATGTGGATCGCTTTTTAAAGTCGCCCACTGGCGGTTATTACAATGCGCAGGATGCCGATCTTATTCCCGGAGAAAAAGCTCAGGATTATTTTGACCTCAGCGATGCTGAGAGAATAAAAAAGGGAATTCCCGCTATAGACAAAAGCGTTTACACCAGCGATAATGCGCAATACGCCGAAGCACTCACCATTTTATGGGCCACCAGTGGTAAAGAAGCTTATTTAAAAGATGCCATTGCAACGGTTGACTTTTTAAAAACAAAACGTAAGCAAAACAACACGTACATGCATGGCGAAAAATATGCAGCCACTACTTCGTTAAAAGATAACAGCGCTATGCTAAAAACATTAATGCTTATTTATCGCGCTACACAAAATGAAGTTTATAAAACAGAGGCGACACAATTGGTGAAAGAGATCTCTACCAATTTTAATTCCGGCAAAGGTTATTTTTATACTTACATTGGTAACAGTGCTATCAAATCTACTTACAATGTTTCTGAAAATATTGATGTAGCGCGTTTATTGAATTATGCTTCACATTATTTTCATGAAGCAGCTTATAAAAAACCGGCGCAGGAAATTATTAATTTTTTAACTACCGAAGCTGTATTAAATACTTTATCTACCGAGCCGGGCATACTAAGCGCTGCCGAAGAGCTCAGCTATGAACCCATTAATGCCGCTTTAATGCTTAAAAAAGATAATACTTTAACACCCGATTATTTAAGAGAGACCATTTCTTTTCCGCGCTTTTATTTTAGCAGTGTTATTTATGACAAAGGCAATGTGATAGAAGATAAAAAAGATCTCTTCGATTCATTCGATGATAATTTTATGGTATTGTGCACTTCTTCTTATTGCAGCTCTCCCCTCTTTAATACTAAAGAGTTTACAGAGTTTATGTATAAACGGGTGTTGGAGAAATGATATAGTACCAATGTACTATTCATTCTGAACTAATAATTGTCCTCACTTTTTTCTTGATAACGGCAATGCAAAGCATTGAGCGAGCTGGTGTGTTGCTTAAGCAAAAAATCAAGGCTTCTTAAAATTTTGCTAAAAATCACTATCATTCAAGCTGATGATTTAAGCGCTTCGCGAACAGCCAAAATCATCTTCACACAAAACAACGCTTTTGAATGACAAAGATTTTCTACGCAAAATTTTAAAATGCCTTCGCACTTTGTGTGGTTACGCGGACAGATTCACGTAAAAGATCCATGCGTTTAGTTGAACGGGGTATCCAATTTCGATCTTTTGCAGAAATAGCTGTGAGCTAAGCTAGGCGTTTAGTTGATTAAGCATGCAGAAAAGTGCTTAGCGAATCGGCGGTTTCGCTTTCGCTGCCTCTACATCGCGAAAGTGAAAATTTCCTTCAAAAGATCGAAAGCGTTTTGGTTACTTTTGCGCGCCAAAAGTGACAAAAAGAATATAAAGAGGTCTGCTATTTCATCAAGGAAAAAATGAAACCAAAATCTATAAAAGAATGTCTCTTAAACAATCCTTAACAGCATTCCACCTCAAAAAGCTCTATCTTTGTAACATGAAATGGAATGAACTAAACGATATCAATCAATTAGCAATAATTGACCGTGAATCTACTTCACAAAAAATATTGATCTTAAAACACAGTACGCGTTGCAGTATTAGCAGCGCTGCTTTAGGACGTGTAGAAAGAAAATGGAAGGATGAGAACAACGAAATAGTAAAACCTTATTACCTGGATCTTCTTGCTCACCGCGATATCTCGAATGCTATTGCAGAGCGTTATAATATAATGCACGAATCGCCTCAGGCATTGATCATCTCAAATGGCAAGTGCATTTTCTCACAAACACATATGGAAATAAATGTGGATGACCTTGTGGCGGTTGTATAGATATTATTTTAAAATCGTTATTTTTGTTAGAGCACTTTATTATGTCGCAAGTATCTCTTCGTACAGTAAACGTAACACGTTATATTCAGCCACTTCGCGAAGGCGGTTCGTTACCTGCATTGGCGGAAGCGGATGATAATTTTAAATACGTTTTAAAATTTAAAGGTGGCGGCCACGGTGTAAAAACATTAATAGCCGAATTAATTGGCGGAGAAATTGCACGTACTTTAGGATTAAAAGTACCAGAGCTGGTGTTTGCGAATCTCGATGAAGCTTTTGGCCGTACCGAAGGCGATGAAGAGATACAGGATCTTTTGAAAGCCAGCCAGGGAATGAATTTAGCCTTGCACTTTTTATCGGGTGCTATTAATTACGATCCGGTTGTTAGCCCGATAAATGCAGAGCTTGCCTCTAAAATAGTTTGGCTCGACGCTTTTATCACCAACATGGATCGCACATTCAGAAATACAAATATGTTAATGTGGAATAAAGAACTGTGGTTAATTGATCACGGCTCTTGCTTGTATTTTCAATATACCTGGACCAATTGGGAAACAAAAGCAACCGGCCCTTTTGCATTTATTAAAGATCACGTACTGCTACCAAAAGCAACGCAATTAAACGAAGTAAATACTGAATTTAAAAAATTGTTAACAGAAGATAAATTACGTGCTATAATTGAACTCATTCCAAACGAATGGTTACAATGGGAAGGTACTGATGAAACACCTGAACAAATAAAAGAAGTATACTTAAATTTTTTATTAAAAAGATTGAGCTACGCCGATACATTTACAAAAGAAGCAATTGATGCAAAATAAATACCTATATGAATATTCTGTTATACGCGTTGTGCCTTTGGTAGAACGTGAAGAATTTATTAATGTAGGCGTTATTGTTTTTTGTAAAAAAGAAAAATTCATTAAAATGCTTTTTAAGCTCGACGAAAAAAAGCTGCGTGTATTTTGTAAAGAAACTGATCTTGAACAGATCACTAATAACCTAGTTTCATTTGAAAAGATAGCCAATGGCGATAAAAACGGTGGCCCTATTGCCGAAATGGATCTTCCTTCGCGCTTTAGATGGCTTACCGCGGTAAGAAGCTCTGTGATACAAACATCAAGGCCTCACCCTGGCTTATGCAACGATCTTGATCAAACTGTTACACGTTTGTTTGAAGAATTGGTTTTATAAAAACAATTATTTCTTAACAAAGCCTGAAAGGATCTCTACCAGATCGCCAAAATTATTTGGTTTGGTGATAAAGTCTTTTGCTCCCAGTTCTCTGCTTAGCGTTATGGTTTGATAATGCGAGCTTGTAGAAAGAATAATAACAGGAATATGCTTAAGCGATTCGCGCTTTTTTATCTCTTCCAAAAATTCCTGTCCGTTCATTACGGGCATATTCCAGTCTAAAAATATAACCTCAGGAATAACATGCTCAGCCTCCAGTATTTTTAGCGCTTCCATACCATTTACAGCACTTTTGTAAATGGCCGTTTGAGAAACTATTTTAAGAGCATTCTTAAAAAACTCCTGGTCATCAGCATCATCATCAACAAGAAAAATGTTTGTGTAATTCATCTTTTAAACTGAGTTTATTTTTTATCTGTTATTACTTTTTTGGGGAACAAGATCGTAAAAGTAGCTCCTGCACCGGGTTTACCATGTGCATAAATAAATCCATTATGTGTTTGCATGATCTTACGGCAAATGGCCAGGCCAATACCGGAACCTACGATCGTTTGCGAAGTGTAAAGCCTTGTAAATATTTTAAAGATCTTTTCATTGTCCGCAGGATCAAAGCCCACACCATTATCGCTATAAGTTATAATGTGGTAATCTGCTGTTGAGAATTTTGTTTCTACCGGACTTTCGAAAATAGTTTCTTCTGCTCTGATGCTGATTTTGCAAGGCCTGGAAGGATCAGAGAATTTTAAAGAATTATTAATAAGGTTTGTAAATAATTGTTTCAATAAAAAAGCTACACCGTTGATCTTAGGAAGATCGCTTATTTCAAGCTTTGCCTGTTTTTCTACTAGCGCTTCTATCATCTCTGATCTTATACCCAGCAACAGTTCTTTAAGATCTACATTTGCAAAGGCATCGGTGCTATAATTTAATTGTGTGTATTTTAAAATATCTTTTATTAAAAACTGCATGCGATTGGCAAACTGGTTCATTTTGGTCACCTTTTCCAAAGCATCGGGTGTAAGGTTATGATTTTTATCGCCAAGAAGCACAGAAGCTGTCATTTGAATTTTACGAAGCGGCTCCTGCAGATCGTGTGTGCTTATGTAATTTATATTTTCAAGCTCGGCATTGGTTTGAATCAATGTATTTGCCAATTGCCTTAGTTTTTCCTCTTCTTCACTTAACACAATTGAACTTAAATGTTTTCCGAAAAAATTCACAAAAGCTTCAGAGGCCCTTAGCTCAGATTCGAGCCAGATTTTACTGTGATCTTTTACGGTTTCCTGGTAAAGGGCAAACGACTTTCTGGGTGATAGTCCGTTCTTGTCTTTTTCGATAGATTTGTTTGGATCGCCCGCCCAGTTAACATCGCGCAGACTTTCCTGCCTAAACCAGATCAAACAATCATTAGTTCCTTTTTTTAAAGAGAAAAGATTGATACCGGGAAGTTCATTTAATTTAAGATCAAAGCCTGTGGCATCGGTATTAATTGATTCTGTTTTAAAATGCTCGCCGTTCTCAAATTTTTCTGAAAGATTTTTTATATCCTGATCTGATGGTGTGTTTCCAAATTTATAAACAACGTTATTGATAACTGCTGCTACACCATCTGCATTGCAAACAGCAAGTATAGAAGTATCTGAGATCATTTCAGAAATTGATTCACGATTAAGATCATAGGTTTTTGACACAAAGTGCGCAACTGCATTATTGGCCTTATTTCTGATCTCATACTCTTCGTTAAGATTTCTGCTATCTATTTGCGAAGTAATAAAATGTCCTAATAGTTTTGCCGACATACGCACATCATACGTTAGATACTTAGCCGAATAATGATGGCAGGCAATTAATCCCCATAGCTTACCACGCAATAATAACGAAATAGTTAAGGTTGCTCCTACCCCCATATTTTGAAGGTATTGTATGTGAATGGGCGAAACGCTTCTTAAAACCGACAAGCTAAGATCCAGCGCATCGTTTTTTAGGTTTTGGGTTGTATATATGGCTGTTGGTGTATAGTTAACATCAACAATTATGCGCAATTGATTTTTAATATATAGCTGCCTTGCCTGCGCAGGTATATCGGTATGCGGGTAGTGCAATCCTAAAAAGCCTTCCAGCTCATCATTCTTGCTTTCAGAAAGCACCTCGCCATTATATTGCTCATCAAAACGATAAACCATTACGCGGTCGTAGCCGGTAATTTTTTTTATGCTCACCGCAACCAGATCGCAAAGCTCTTTTAAGCTCTGTGTTTCTTCCATGGCCGTTACAAAATCGCGAGACAGGTCAACAAGATCAGAACTATTGCTTATCTCGTGTTGCTGCTCTGCTTCAATGATCAAATACTCGCTTGTGCGATGTGTAATAAAATCAAAACTATTGCCCGATATAGAGGTTTTTAATAAAGAAACTTTTCCAAGCGGCAGATCAAACAATTCATTTAAAGACTGTGTAGCCTCGCTATTAAATATATCGGAAACTGTTTTATCAAGTATTTTTTCGTGAGGAATGCCAAGGTAAGAATGAATGTTGCCGCTACAAAATGTTATTTTTTTTGTATGCAGATCAATAGCCAATAAAAAGCCATGTGGCTGTATTGTACCGGGAATATGAATAGGTTCCTGGTCGCAATTTTGCAGGTTAACGTTATCTCTGTTAACAATATCTTTAATATTCATAAACTATCAGGCTTTAAAAACTTCGAACGTGCGCTTAAAACCATAAATGGCGCCTGCAATTATTTCATCTTTTTGTTTATCACTGGCAGAGGCACTGTATTTATCAAAGGCTGACAGAAATGCCTTCCACTTGCTGCCGGTAGCTTGTCCGTAGCAATTAAAAAAATGAGTAACATCTTTTGTCTCTTCTCCCATAACAGCTGCAACATTTTTTAATATGTACATACCACCAAGCGTAGAACCTTCGGTAACGTACATCATACCAAAACAAAATGAAGCTGATGCTACAAATTGTTCATCAATAAAAGCAACATTATTTGCTTTTTCAGCTGAAGCTAAATTCTTAAGATCGGAGGCAATAGCATTTGTTTTAGAACGATCGGCGATATCAGGAATGAGTTCAACTAATAGAGGAAAAGCATTTGCCTCTACAGATCTATGAATGCTGAGCATCTTTTGCAAATAACTCTGATATTGTTCTTTAGTTAACGAAGGAGAGATTATTTGTTGTGATATTTCTGTCTGCTCTAATGCTTTGTGCATAGGCGCAGTCTTTTCTCTCAATTCATTCAAAAAAATCATTTCAGTCATACTGTATACTTAACTAAAAACAAAATTTGAATCGTCTACCGAGATCTTTTTCCATTCCATGGTTACGAGTTTCTCTATCATTGTTTTTAATGCATCCACATCGTTTGGCTTAACAACATATAAATTCGCGCCTAATTCTTTACTAATCAAAATTGATTTTGGATTATCGCTTGTAGAGATCATTATAACAGGCACATTGTTGCACTGTAGGGTTTCTCTTATTTGCTTTAAAAGCTCAAAGCCGCTTTTACCGGGCATATTAATGTCGAGAAATATAAGCGGGTGTTCTTTACAAACTTCGCCAAGATCGTTAATGAACGAGTACGGGTTTGAATGTGTATGTAACTTTATCTTCTGATCAATTTCACCAAGAGCATATTTAAAATACTCTAAATCGTCTTTATCATCGTCAAGATAATGAATGGTTGTTGTCATATCTTAAATTTTTAAATATACTGTTTTTTCTAATTTAAATTCTATGCCAAATTTGTTATCTATTTGGTTTAGCAGGAATCATATAATTTTAAAACAAAAAACATGTGTCTATGTTTCGCCCCGGTTCTACAAAAAGCGTAATAAATTACCCAAAAAATGCAAAAATTATGGGACGTGTTTAAAACAAAAGAGTCTTCATTGCTGAAGACTCTTTTATATACTTTTAAATATAAACCCCTATTACATTTCTACAAGAGTTCCTATTTTCTGCCCTTCTACTAAATTTTTAAGATTGCCTTTTTTATTCATATCAAAAACAATTATTGGTAAATTGTTTTCTTTACACAATGTAAAGGCAGTCATATCCATTACTTCAAGGCCTTTGCTGTATACTTCATCAAAAGAAATAGTTTCGTATTTGGTAGCTGTTTTATCTTTTTCAGGATCTGCCGTGTAAATACCATCCACGCGGGTTCCTTTTAAAATAACATTTGCTTCAATTTCAATAGCGCGTAAAGTAGCTGCCGTATCAGTAGTAAAATAAGGATTACCTGTGCCTGCACCAAAAATAACAACACGGCCTTTTTCTAAATGGCGTACTGCTTTACGACGAATGTAAGGTTCACATATCTGTTCCATTTTAATGGCGCTTTGCAAACGCGTTTGCACACCTAAAACTTCTAATGCGCTTTGAATAGCCATACTATTAATAACAGTGGCCAACATACCCATATAATCACCGTGTACACGGTCCATACCACCTTTTTCTGCTTGTATACCGCGGAATATATTTCCTCCGCCAATAACAATGGCAACCTGACAACCGTTATCGTATAATGATTTAATTTCGCGGGCATAATCACCCAATCTTTCCTGGTCAATTCCAAAACCTTTATTGCCCATTAAGGCCTCGCCACTAAGTTTTAAAAGTATGCGTTTGTATTTCATATTTTTTTGAGAGCTTTTATTTTGTACTGGTTAAAAAAAATCCCGACTAAAAAGCCGGGATTAAAATTATTAAGATAATGAATAGCGTTTAAAGGCCGATACCGTAAGGTCTTTTTCAACACTTTGTAAATACTGGCGAACCGTCATTTTATTATCAATAAAATATTCCTGGTTCAATAAAGTAGATTCTTTGTAGAATTTATTTAATTTACCTTGTGCAATTTTTTCAACCATATCTTCCGGTTTACCTTCTGCACGTGTAGTTTCGCGAGCGATCTCTAATTCGCGTTCAATTACAGTTTTATCTACATCATCTTTATCAATAGCTACCGGAGCCATTGCAGCTGCCTGCATTGCAATATTTTTAGCAACTTCTGCAGTTATTGTTTTATTAAAACCTAAAGCAACTGCTAAACGGTTACCCGGGTGAATGTATCCAACAACTTGCTCGCCTGTAATAATGCTGTAGTAACCAATATCGATCTTCTCACCAATTTTACCTACTTGCTCCATAAATTTATCACCAACTGTAATATCACCATTAAATGGTAATGCTTTTAAAGCATCAACATCTGCAGGTTTTTTATCAATTGCAATTTGTGCTACATTTTCAGCAAAAGCAATAAAATCAGCGTTCTTAGCAACGAAATCTGTTTCGCAGTTAACACTAACAACAATTGCTGTTTTATTATCTGAAGAAGTTTTTGCAAGAACAACACCTTCTTTTGCATCACGGTCAGCACGGTTAGCTGCTACCTTTGCACCTTTTTTACGAAGAAAATCCACAGCGGCTTCAAAATCGCCATTGCTTTCTTCTAATGCTTTTTTACAATCCATCATACCGGCACCTGTTTGCTGGCGTAATTTATTAACTTCTGCTGCTGTAATAGCCATTTTGTTTCCTTTTTTAGTTGTTTATTTATATTCTTTACAAAAAAAACGGTCAGCCTGATTTACAGAATGACCGCTTTTAAATATTATAGTATTAATTATTTTTTTGCAGTCGTTACTCTACGACGTTTTTTAGCGCCACCTTTTTCTTCATCTTCTGAAGAATCTTTACCACCTTTGATAACAGCACCGTCTGCTAGTTCTTCAGCTTCTTCTTTGCTGAATTCTTTAGTATCTGTTTCTTCAGCATTACCAGCTTCTTTATCCATCTTACGATCAGATAAACCTTCTTTAATTGCAGCTGCCATCAAATCAATGATATAAGCAATTGAAGTAGAAGCATCATCGTTTGCAGGAATAACATAATCCACTAAATTTGGATTTGAGTTAGTATCTACAATTGCAAATGTTGGGATATTTAAACGCTTAGCTTCTGCTACAGCGATATGTTCTTTAGTAATGTCAACAATAAATAATGCAGCCGGTAAACGAGAAAGATCTGCAATTGAACCAAAGTTGATCTCTAATTTTGCACGCTCGCGAGAGAATTGTAAACGCTCACGTTTTGAGATGTTTGTAAAAGTACCGTCAGATGTCATTTTATCGATCTGGCTCATGCGACGTACCGATTTACGGATAGTAGCAAAGTTGGTTAACATACCACCCGGCCAACGTTCAGTAACGTATGGCATGTTGATAGCTTTAATTCTTTCTGCAACGATATCTTTTGCTTGCTTTTTAGTAGCAACAAATAATACTTTACGACCTGAACGTACGATCTGTTTTAAAGCTTCAGCAGCCTCATCGATCTTTACTACAGTTTTGTTAAGATCTATAATATGAATACCGTTTTTCTCGGCATAAATATAAGGAGCCATTGCTGGATTCCATTTGCTTTTAAGGTGGCCAAAGTGTGCACCTGTTTCAAGTAATTCGTTAAATGTTGTTCTTGTAGGCATTTGTATCTCTTCTGTTTTAAATCTAATATTAACGTTTGCTGAATTGGAAACGAGCACGTGCTTTCTTTTGACCGAATTTTTTACGTTCAACCATACGTGGATCGCGGGTAACTAAACCTGCAGCGCGTAAGTCTTTCTTAAGCTCTGCATTCATTTCAACTAAAGCTTTGGCAATTGCTAAACGAATAGCTTGTGCCTGGCCTGTAATTCCACCACCTGCAACATTTACCTTAACATCGTACTCACCCGCAACTTTTGCTACGTTTAAAGATTGAGTTACATAATAATGTAATGTAGGAGTTTTAAAATATTCTTTATAATCTCTTCCGTTTACTTCAATGCTACCGCTTCCTTTTGTTACGTAAGCGCGAGCTACTGAAGTTTTTCTGCGACCAGATGTGTTAATTACTTCCATTTAATTTATAATTACTTAATTTTACTTAGATCTACTTTTTTTGGTTGTTGTGCATCATGACCGTGCTCAGTACCCGCAAAAATACGGATATTGGTATTTAACTTACGGCCTAACGGACCTTTTGGTAACATACCGTGAATGGCATGCGCCAGGATCTCTTCAGGTTTTTTAGCTAAAAGCTCTTTTGGAGTAGCAAAACGCTGCCCACCTTGAAAGCCGGTATAACGAATATATACTTTATCAGTTGTTTTTTTGCCTGTAAAGCGAACTTTTTCAGCATTAATGATAATTACGTTGCTTCCTGCATCTGCATGCGGGGTATAGCTGGTTAAATGTTTACCACGTAATAACATGGCTACTTTTGAAGCTAATCTTCCAACTACTTCATTTTCAGCGTCAACCAATAACCATTCCTTCTCTGCTGAAGCTTTATTGGCAAATTTTGTTTTATAACTTAATGCGTCCACTTTGTAAATTTTTTAGTCTTTTCCTTAAATAAGGGGTGCAAATGTATGAAGTTTTTTTGATACAACAAACTTTTTTCAAAAAAATAGCGAATATTTTGGGGCCTTTGTCGCTTTATTTTTAAACTGCCGTTAAAATATACCTTTTACGAGACAAAAATACCCAAAATAAACCCTATTTTAAAGGCCGCTTTGTATCTAAAATTAATTAATACTTTTAGCTTGTGCCAAATTACCTTAAAATACTTGCTTTTTTACTGCCCTTATGGGCTTTGGGGCAAAATACTTCGGTAGATTCGCTTAAAAATCAACTAAAAACATCCAAAAGCGATTCAACAAGCTGCCGTTTAATGGTTGCCCTTATGAATGAAATGGAGGTTCCGGCAAGCCTTAAATTTTACAACGATTCTCTCTTTTCTATTGTAAAACGCAATTTAAACAATAAGAACCTGGCCTATCGCGATACCTTTTTAAGATATAAAGGAGCTGCCTTAACAAACTATGGTAGTTATTTTAATAAGATCGGTGATAAAAAAAGTGCAATAGATTATTATATAAGGGCCATTGCAATACTACACCGGATATCTGCAAGGAAAGACGAGGCCAGTGCTATTATAAATATGGGCCTCGTGTTTAACCGTATAAGCTTAATGGATAGCGCCATGAATTGCTTTCAAAGGGCGTTGGTAATTTGTAAACAAATAAATGATAAACCTCTTATTGGACACTGTTACTCAAATATTGGCCTGGTTCAAAAAAACCAGGGAATGATGCTACAGGCGCTGGAAAGTTATAATGCCAGTCTTAAAACATTTGAGCAAACAGATGACTACAGGGGAATAGCCGTTATTTATAATAACATAGGCCGTATTTACCTTGAGACCGGGGATCTTGAAAAAGCGCTTAATTATTTTAACGGTAGCGCATATTATTTTAAAAAAGTGAATGTAAAAGAAGGAGAATGCGCCGTGTATGCTAATATTGCTGTTATTTATCTTAGAATGGGACAAAGGGAAAAAGGATTTAATTATAATTGCCTGGCCCTAAAAACTGCACAGGTAATAAATGATCTTAATGGTATTTCCAACGCGTGTGCGAACATTGCCGAATGTTATTTTTTAAAGAAAGAATCACAAAAAGGACTTTATTATATTGAAAGGTCACAAGCTACTCTTGAAAAAACAAAAGACAAAAGGGCCATGGTAGGCATTTCGAATACGCTTGGGCAATATTATTTTTCAATTAAAAATTATGCAAAAGCCAGCGAGTACTTTAATAAAAGTATAGAAATATGCAAGGTTGCTAATTACCCTAAAGGATTGATAAAGCCATATAAAGGCTTGTCGGATATATATAGGATAACGAACGAATCCAAAAAAGCTTTCGAGGTAACAAAACGCTTTGTACAAATGCGTGATAGTACAAACAACGAAGACATACGAAAAGCAGCACTAAGATCACAACTGAAATATGAGTACGAAAAGAAAGCAACTGCAGACAGTACACGGGTTGCCGAAGAAAAAAAACTAAGCAACATTCAATTGCAAAAAGATGAGAACCAGCGCTACCTGCTTTATGGCGGTATACTGCTTACGCTTGTTTTTGGTGGTTTTATTGTAAACCGTTTAATAATAACGCAAAAACAAAAAAATGTAATTAACGAACAAAAAAACATTGCTGAAAAACAAAAACAAATTCTGGAACACAAACAAAAAGAGATATTGGATAGCATACATTATGCAAAACGAATACAACAAAGCTTATTGCCAACCGAAAAATATTTAGAACGCATCTTTAAACATTTAATTAGTTGATAAAAAAAATAAAATACATTTTTATTTGCTTCAACATAGTATGTTGTCTATCCCTTTCATTTGCTCAGGATAAGTCGGTTGATTCGCTTCTTGTAATTCTTAAAAATGCGCCAAACGATTCAGTACGGATTGCAGTGCTTGGTGTTATTCTTGAAAATTCTCCGGATGGTGAATGGGAATCTTATAACGAAAAAATAAAAATAATTGCAGAAAAAAATACCATTCATTGCAAATCAAACACACCTGAATGTGTTTATTTTAAAGCTAAACTGGCAGCTGCAATAAGTAATATTGGTTATATATATGTTAATACCGGCGAACCATTGTTAGCACTGCAAAATTTTTTAAAAAGTCTTGAAATACAAAAAAGCATTGGAGACAAACAGGGTCAGGCCTGGACGATGACAAATATTTCTTTTATACATAAAAGCCAGGGTAATATTGCAAAATCTTTAGAATGGGAGCTGGCCAGCTTAAAAATAAAAGAAGAATTAGGTGATATAAACGGTATTGCCTACTCGCTTAATAACATTGCGGTGATATATAAAAAACAAGGTCTTAAAAATAAAGCATTAGAGTATTACAAAAAAAGTTTGGCCAATTTTGAAAAAAGTAAATCCAAAGAAGGCATTGGCTTACTCTTAAATAACATTGGTATGTTTTACAAAGATCTTAAAGATGAAAAAAATGCTATGCTTTATTTAAAAAAGAGTCTCGTAATAAGACAAGCAATAAAAGATAAAACAGGAGAGGCAAACACGCTTAATAATATTGGAGGGATGTATTCGCTTAGTAATTTAGACACATCCATTATTTACTATAAACAGGCTATTAAAATTTATGAGGAAAGTGGTGACAAAGATGGCCTCTCCTACGCTTTATATGGAATTAGCTCAGTATACTTAAAAAAAGGGTTAAACAACGAGGCACAAAAATTTGCACAGCGCTCTTTAGATATTAGTAAAGAGTTAGGTTACCCTGAAAACATCTGTCAATCGGCAAATGTTTTATACGAAACTTATGAGAAACAAAATAATTACGAAAAAGCACTCGAAAATTACGACCTCTATATTTTAATGAAAGACAGTATTAATAACCAGGAAACGCGAAAAGCAAGCCTTCGCGCTCAGCTTAAATACGATTACGAGAAGAAAGCTGCCGCAGACAGTGTTAAAGTTATTGCCGAGAAAAAAATAACAGGAGCAAAAATTGAACAGGAGCAAAATCAAAGGTACTTTTTATATGGCAGCTTATGTTTAACTTTAATTTTTAGTGCTTTTATGTTTAACAGATTTCGGGTGATCAATAATCAAAAAAACATTATTGAAAATCAAAAAATAAATGTTGAACAACAAAAACACATCATCCAGGAAAAACAGGAAGAAGTCCTTTCAAGTATACGTTATGCCAAAAGAATACAACAAAGCTTAATGCCAACCGAAAGATATTTGGAGCGTGTTTTTAAAAAACCAGATTGAATAGATCTTTAAAATACTTTTTATCATGTATGTTGCTTTTAGCAACGTGTAAAAGTGCTTTTTCACAAACACCAAAGCTCGATTCAATTAAGCAGGTTCTTAAAACAACACAAATTGATAGCGTAAAATGCGAAGCGCTTTCAAAATTATCTGAGCTGGCAGATGAAGGTGAATGGGAAAAATATAATAACGAACTTTTAGTAACTGCCGAAAAAATACTGAAAAGTAATTTAACCGAAAGTGAAGAAAAACTATACACCAATTACCTTGCAAGTGCTTACAATAATCTTGGCATTATACAATATAATCTTGGTAATACAAAAGAGGCAATTATAGCCTATAAAAAAAGTATTGGTCTTTTCAATTCAAGCGCAAACAAAATAAACATATCTTCCCCCTACAACAATATTGCTTTGATCTATAGTCAAATTGGCGATTACAACCAGGCCTTATATTATTTTTCGCAAAGTCAAAAAATAGCCGAATCAATTAATGATCTTAATAACATTGCTACCTGTTACAATAATATTGCACTTATTTATTCCGATCAAAATGATAATACAAAAGCACTCGAATACTATTTAAAAAGCCTTAATATCCACCAAAAAGCAAAAAATTTATTGGGCCAGGCACTAGTAATGCAAAATATTGCAAGTGTTTTTGAACAATCCGGCGCCTACTCAAAAGCATTGTACTATATCGAAAAAAGTTATGCCATTCGTTTAGAGCAAAACGACAAGCCCGGCATGGCCGAATGTTATAATACGTTTGGCAGGGTTTATAAAGGATTGAACAGAATGGAAGAATCACTGGAAAGTTTTAACAAGTGCATAAGTTTAAACGAAGAGCTAAAACTAAAAGATCATACAACTACTGCATTAATAAATCTTGGTAACATTTATTTACTGATGAACGATATTCCTAAAGCGCTTATGTACGCGAAAAAAGCACATCAATATTCGAACGAACTGGGTTATCCCGGACAAATAAGTAATACAGCACATTTATTGTATTTGATCTATAAAAAACAAAACCAACCAACTTTGGCGCTTGAAATGTTTACAAAACAAGTTGAAATGAGCGATAGCCTCAATAATTTACAAGCAAGAAAAACAGTTCTCAAATCTCAGCTTAAATATGAGTATGAGAAAAAAGCTGCAGCAGATAGTGTAAAAGTAGCCGAAGAAAAAAAGATAACGCAAATACAATTAAAGCAGGATGAAACACAGCGTTATTTTTTATATGGTGGCCTTGCCTTAACGATCATTTTTGGTATTATAATGTTTAACCGCTTTAGAGTAGCTAAAAATCAAAAGAATATTATTGCAGAACAAAAAAACACTGTAGAAAAACAAAAACAATTTGTTGATGAGAAACAAAAAGAGATAATGGATAGCATTCACTACGCAAAGCGTATTCAAACAAGTTTATTACCAACAGAAAAATACATAGAAAGAAATATAAAGCATTAATACTCGTTGAATAAAATTGTAAAATATACTTTGCTCGTGCTTTTGTTCTTTCAAAATGAATGGATTTTATTTGCGCAGAATAGATCGCTAGATTCATTGTTACAGGCCATGAAGGTAGCCAAACATGATACCACGCGTTGCAATATTTTAAATACTATTGTTGAGAATTTTGAAGAAGAAACTATTTGGGTAAAATATAATTATCAAATGAAAGATCTTGCCGAACAAAATTTAAAAAACATAGATCCAGCTGATTCCTTAACAAAAAAAACTTTTTTAAAATATCTTTCTGCTGCCTTAAACAATACCGGATATTTAAAAGATACCCAGGGAAATATTCCTGAAGCCATTGCTTATTATAACAAAAGTTTAGCCATTATGACCGAGATAGGAAATATGGAAGGTATAGCTGTTTGCCTTAACAACATTGGTTTTATTTATGATAATCAGGGCAATATTGCACAAGCGCTGGAATATTATTCTAAAAGCCTTAAGATCCAGGAAAAGATAGGTAACAAAAAAGGCATTGCGCAATCATACAACAACATTGCAAGCATTTACGAACATCAAAATGATATTGACAAGGCGCTTGATTATTATGATCAAAGCTTAAAACTTAAGATGGCTATTGCAGATAAACCCGGCACTGCCACAACGCTCAACAATATCGGTCATATTTATCATTTAAAGAAAGATGATAACAAGGCTCTTTTATATTTTCAAAAAGGGTTAAATATTCAAACACAATTAAAAAATAAAAACGGTATCTCTACCATTTTAAACAATATTGCCGAAATATATATGCTCAGAGGCGACCTGGAAAAAGCTCTGGAGCTAAATCTTGAAAGTTTAAAGAACGGAGAAGAAACAGATGATAAAGAATCCATTGTATCAAGCTTAAATAACATTGGTGATATTTATTTTCGTAAGGGAGAACACTTAAAAGCACTAAAATATGTAAAAAAAAGCATGGAACTTAGCCAAAGAGTTGGTTATGCAGAAACAACCAAAGGATCTGCATTACTGCTTTCTCAAATTTATATTGCCTTGAACGATCCTTCAAATGCCCTCACAAATTACGAATTGTTCATACAAATGCGAGATAGTATTAATAATAAGGAAACCCGAAAAGCAAGCATCAGATCGCAGCTTAAATACGAGTACGAAAAAAGATCGTTTGCTGATAGCGTAAATGTTGCAAAAGAAAAAAAGATAACAACCATTAAATTAAAACAAGAAGAAAACCAAAGATTTTTTTTGTATGGCGGTTTAAGTCTCACATTTGTGTTTGGCATTTTCATGTTTAACCGGTTTAGGGTAACTCAAAAACAAAAGAACATCATTGATGAGCAAAAGAAAATTGTTGAAGAACAAAAACGTGTTGTAGAAGAAAAACAAAAAGAGTTGATGGATAGTATATATTATGCCAGGCGTATTCAACAAAGTTTATTACCTACCGAGAGGTACATTGACAGGATCTTTAAAACAAAAATATAGTTGATCAACAGGTTAAATATTTACATCATACTGTTAACAAGCCTGTTATCATTTCAATTAAAAGCACAGGATAAAACGCCCGAAACTTTACTATCAGAGTTAAGCAAGGCAACAAACGATACGCTTCGTTTACGTTTATTAAGTGAACTAAGTGAGGTGTGCGAAATTGACCAGATAAAAAAATACTGCAACGAGATCATTTCAATCTCAGACAAAAAAATTGCCAATTCGAAAACTAAAAATAACGTCAGTATATACCAACAGTATATTTCAAGTGCATATAACAATATTGGCTTTTTTTATTCAGAAAAAAATAAATATGATACTGCTTCTATTTACTATTTGAAAGCCCTCGATATTCAAAAAATTATTCATGATAGTATTGGTATTGCCACTACTTTTAATAATCTGGGTCTTATATTCGATCAACAAAACAATACTTTAGCAGCAATTAGTTATTTTGAACAAAGCATTGCTATACGTAATGAATTAAATGATCGTGACGGACTTGCCGGCTCTTTAATTAATATTGGTGTTATTTACAATAAGCACGGTAATGTGAATAGGGCGCTTGATAATTATCAAAAGGCATTAAAAATATACGAAACAGATAATAATAAAAAAGGCGTGGCCTTAGCGCTTAACAATATTGCTTATATCTATCAAAACCAAAACGATGTTGAAAAGGCAAGTGAATATTACAATAAAGCATTTACAATTCAACAACAATTAAAAGATAAGAACGGCATAGCAAATTCATTAAATAACCTTGGTTTAATTTTCAGTTCAAAAAAAGAATACTCTAATGCCCTTAAATATTTTACTAAATGCCTTAAACTACGACAAGAAACAGATGACAAAAAAGGCATTGCTAACTCTTTAAATAACATTGCTACGATTTATACAGATGAAGGTAAATATGATATTGCACTTAACTATTATGTACAAGCGCTAAACATTTCTACCGAAATTGGTGACAAAAAAGGCATGGCGCTTGAATACAATAATATTGGCATCATATATAACAAAAAAGACAATTTTAAATTAAGCAAAAAAAATGCTGAGCTCAGCCTTTCTTTGTCTAAAGAATTAGATCTGCCTGAAAGTATAATGTTTGCATCAAAGCTTTTATTTAATGTATATAAAAAAGAGAACAATGCCCCTAAAGCGCTTGAAATGTACGAACTTTATATACAAATGCGTGATAGTATAAACAACCGCGAAACACGTAAAGCAAGTATTCGTTCACAACTAAAATATGATTACGAAAAAAAAGCCGCAGCTGACAGTATTAAAACAGCTGAAGAAAAAAAGCTTACACAAATTCAATTAAAGCAAGAAGAAAGCCAACGCTATTTTTTATACTCAGGCCTATTCTTAACTCTTATTTTTGGGGTTTCTATGCTGAATCGATTTTTAGTAACCAGCAAGCAAAAGAACATTATCTCGCAACAAAAAACACTGGTTGAGGAACAAAAACGTTTTGTAGAAGAAAAACAAAAAGAAATAATGGATAGCATACATTATGCAAAACGCATTCAACAAAGTTTATTGCCAACCGAAAAATATATTGATCGTATTTTTAGATCCAGAAACCCTTGAATAATTTAATAAGATATTTTTTTCTCCTTTTTGTTGTTTTTACAACGAGCCAAGATCTTTTTGCTCAGCACGCTAAAATAGATTCTTTAAATACCGTGCTAAAAAACGCAAAGCACGATACTACAACAATTAAAACACTTTTTGTGCTCGCCAATCTTGAAAACGACTCATTGGCCAAGCTTTATACAGATCAAATAAAAAAGTTGATCGATAAAAGCCCAAATAAAGAAACAAAGCTGTATCAAAACTTTCTTGCAACCTACTATTCAAACTACGGTTACTTTTATGATCTGGATGAAGACCTGGAACGTTCTTATAATTATCATGTAAAAAGCCTGAAGATACATCAAAAAACCAAAAATAATGAGGAACTAGCAAATGACTATTATAATCTTGGGCTTAATTTTCAAAAAAGAAACCAGATGGATCGTTCCATTTTTATGTATGAGAATGGATTAAAGCTTTACCGTTTACAAAATTATTTGCCCGGAATTTCTATTTGTCTTAATGGCTTAGGCATTGTTTATCAGTTGAAAGGTGATTTTAATCAGGCAATTAACCATTACATAGAAAGTGTAACTATTGAAGAGAAATTAAATAATCCCCGTGGCAAAGCACAATCTTTAAATAATCTTGGCGCGCTATACCAAAGCCAGCAACAGTACGATGAGGCCTTAAGAGTATTTAAAGAAAGTGCTAAGATCTTTACAGAGTTAAAATACGATGTGGGTATCGGTTATGCACTTAGTAACATTGGCGTTATTTACCGAAATAAAAATGATATGCCTAAAGCACTTCTATTTATGAAAACAAGTATTGGCATTAGAAGAAAGATAAATGATAAACGTGGCTTGATAAGTTCTTTAAATAATATAGGACAGGTTTATATTAACTTAAACGAATTAAAAAAAGCAGAAGACTGTTTTATTGAAAGTGCCGAGCTTTCAAAACTAACGGAATCGTATCAAGGGCTTTCAAATTCATATTTTAATCTCGGCAAATTATATCTTGAAACAAATAAAAAAGCGGAGGGCAAACGTTTAATAAAAGAAAGTCACAGGATCGGAGAAGAAAATAATCTACTTGAAAATCTCAGAAACTCCAGCCATGCTTTATACCGTATTTATAAAAAAACAGATCCTAAAAAGGCATTAACAATGTATGAAACATACGTTAAGTTAAACGATAGCATTTCTAATCAACAAACACGCAAAGCCACCATTACCTCACAGCTTAAGTATGAATATGAAAAAAAAGCTGCGGCAGACAGCGTAAAGGTTTTACAGGACAAAAAAATATCCTCTGCAAAACTACTACAAAAACAAAATCAACGCTATTTTTTGTATGGTGGATTAACGTTGACAATTATTTTTGGAATATTTATGCTTAACCGCTTTCGCGTTACCAGGAAACAAAAAAATATTATTAACGAGCAAAAAACAATTGTTGAAAAACAAAAGTACATAGTAGAAGTAAAACAAAAAGAGTTGATGGATAGCATTCACTATGCCAAACGTATTCAACAAAGCTTATTACCAACTGAAAAATATATGTCGAAAAATTTAAATATTAAAAATTCATGAACCTAAGCCTTAAAAAATATTTTATTTTACCCTTACTTTTTTTCTCTTTCAATTTTTACGCACAGGATAAAACAACAGATTCTTTAAAGTTGGCGCTTAAAACCGCTAAAGATGACACCACAAAATGTTATTTATTAGCGAAAATAACCGATAGACTTGACCCAAAAGATACCGAACTTTTCAATAAACAGCTTCTTACATTAACCGAAAAAAAATCTACTATTCCGGGAAAATTACAGAACACATATATAAAGTACATGGCTGTTGCAAAAAACAATCTGGCCTTATTAGCACAAAGTTTGGGTGAACAGGAAAAAGCAATAAGCCTTTACAATGCTGCTTTAAAACTTTGTGAAGATATTCATAATGAAGACATATTGGCTTTGACATCTAATAACCTTGGTGTTTTGTTTGCCGAACAGGGTAATCCAAAACAAGCATTAGATTGTTATAACAAGGCGCTAAAAATTTACGAACGTATTAATGATAAATTAGGGGTAGCATACAGCATTTTTTATATCGGAAACGTATACCGTAATACCGGCGATATACAAAACGCTTTATCCAATTACAGTAAAAGTCTTAAAGTATTTGAACAAGCAGGTGATAAAAAAACCGCTGCCAATACGCTTAATAATATTGGCGCTGTATATGCCATGCAGGAAGATTATATAATGGCTCTTGAATATTACACAAAGGCATTTAATATTCATAAAGAATCTAATTCAAACAGTGGCATGTCTAACTCTTACAACAACATTGCTTTTATATATCATAAAAAAGGAGACCTTGAAAGATCGATTGAATACCTTAATAAAAGTCTTGATCTTTATCTCGCAAGCGGTGAAAAAAAAGGAATTGCTTTATCTTATTTAAATATGGGAAGTGTTTACAGAGATAACGGCGATACAAAAAAAGCACTTGAATATTTTAATCAAAGTTTAAAGCTTCGTGAAGAGATTGGTGATAAACATGGCATTGCTCAAACACTTAATAGTATCGGGAGGATCTATTTTAAGGAAAAAAAATATAAAGAAGCACTTGCTGCCTACTTAAGAAGTATGGAAATAAATAAAGAATTGGGGTATCCGGAAAATATTAAAAAAACAGCAAAACTCTTAACTGAATTTTATAAGACCAACGGAAATTATGCTGCTGCCTTAGAAAATTATGAGCTATTTATAACCATGAGCGATAGTATTAACAATCAGGAAACACGTAAAGCAAGTGTTAAAAATCATTTAAAATATGAATATGAAAAAAAAGCTGCTGCCGATAGTATTAAAGTAGTGGAAGAAAAGAAACTAACTTCTTTTCAGTTAAAACAGGAAGAGAACCAACGTTACTTCTTATATGGCGGACTAGGCCTGGCTTTAATATTTGGCGGTGTAATGTTTAACCGTTTTCGTATTACTAAAAAACAAAAGGTTATTATCGAAGAACAAAAACACACTGTTGAAAAACAGAAAGAACTGGTTGAAGAAAAACAAAAAGAGATACTGGACAGTATTCATTATGCAAAACGCATCCAAACAAGCTTATTGCCTTCTGATAAATACATAGAACGCATTTTAAAAAATAAATATTGAAGAGGTCATTCTACATACTTTTTATTATATTATTGCAATCAATAAGCAACGCTTTTTTTGCACAAGATCAACTAACCGATTCACTAAAGGATTGTCTAAAAAATACCAATAACGATACCGTCAGAGTTAAAGCTTATGTTGCTTTAAGTGAAACCTGTGATGTGAGCGAAATAGCAGATTTTACTCTTCCTGCAATAGAGCTATGCAAAACAAATTTGAAAACTCTTACCGATAAAGATCCTTTATATCGTTTTTATTCAACCCAGATGGCAATAGCTTATATTAATTTAGGTTTTTTATGCGATCATCAAGGCAATATTGCCGGCGCATTGGATCATTATCATACAAGTTTAAAAATATTTGAAAGAATGAATAACAAGGAAATGATAGCGGTATCATTGGTTAATATAGGTGTTATTTATAGCGATCAGGAAGATTTTGAAAATGCCTTGAATTATTATACCAAAAGCTTAAAGATTCGTGAGGAAATTAAAGATAACTATGGCATTGCCAATTCACTTAATAATCTTGGTCTTATATATTTAAAAAAGGCTAAACTAACAGATAATATTCCTGAAAGCGACGGCCTCTTTCAAAAAGCGTTAAATCATTTGCAAAGAAGTTTAAAAATAAGAGAAGATATAAACGATAAGCCGGGCATAGCAACGGCTTTGCACAACCTGGGCACCTATTATTCTGAAAGAGCCAGAAAAACCTCAACCTCAAAAGAAAATAACGATTACCTTAACACCTCTTTGGCATTTTTTAAGCAAAGTTTAGAGATAAGGGAAAAGCTTAAAGACAGAACAGGAACCGCCTATTCCTTAAACAATATTGCAACGGTATTATTTAAACTCAACAACATCAAAGATGCTAAAAAAATCGGTTTGCAAAATTTAAAGCTTTCTCAGGAACTTGGTTTTCCTGAAAGCATTAAAAATGCAAGTAACACTTTATTCAATTTATACAAGAAAACAGGTGAGGCAAAAGAAGCTTATGAAATGAAAGTTTTATATATACAAATGCGAGATAGTTTGAATAATATTGAAAACAGAAAAGCCTCCATAAAAAGTCAACTGAAATACGACTACGAAAAAAAAGCCGCTGCTGACAGTATTAAAGTAGCCGAAGAAAAAAAATTGAGTACTTTTCAGCTAAAACAAGAAGAGAACCAGCGCTATTTTTTGTATGCCGGCCTGGGCCTTGCTTTGGTATTTGGTGGGATAATGTTTAACCGGTTTCGTGTTACAAAAAAACAAAAAGCCATCATTGAAGAACAAAAACATATTGTTGAAAATCAAAAACATTTGGTTGAAGAAAAACAAAAAGAGATACTGGATAGTATTCGTTATGCAAAGCGCATTCAAACAAGTTTACTACCAAATGAAAAATACATTAATAAATACATAAAAAATATTACATGAGATCTTTTTTATACCTATGCCTGATCTTTTCCTTTTCCTGCTACGCTCAAAATAAAGAAGTAGATTCATTAATTCATCTGCTTAAAAGTGTGCAACACGATACTACAAAGATCAGGATCTATCAATATCTGGCCGAAATTGATAATGAAGAAAACCTTGAAAAATATGCCGATGCTCAAATTACATTAATTGAAAAGCAACTCCTTGTTTTACAAAAAAACACTAAGGAATATGCTCAGGTATCATTATTTAAAGCGGCTTATTTTGAAAACATGGGCCTGGTTGAACAGAATAAAGGAAACCTCGGCAAAGCTATTGATTATCATTTTAAAAGCTTGAAGATCCGTGAAAATTTTAATGATCAAAAAGCTGTTGGTTCTTCACTTAATAATATTGGTTTGGTATACGACGCGTTGGATGAGGCTGATAAAGCGCTTACATTTTATGAAAAAAGTTATGATGTGTGCAAACGATCAGGAAATAATAAGATGTCCGCTTATGCTTTAAATGGCATTGGCGATATTTTAATGAAGAAAAAAGAATACGTAAAGGCGTTAAAAACCTATCAGGAAAGTTACCAGATCAAAAAAAGCGTGAACGATAAGTTTGGTATGTCTTACTCTTTTAACAACATTGGTGTTGTATATAAAAAAATGTTGCAATTGGATTCTGCTGTTATTTATTTCAAAAAAAGTCTTGCATTACGTGAAGAGATCAACGATAGAAACGGAGCAGCTTATTCTTACATAAACATTTCACGTACTCTGTTTGTGCAAAATAAACTACCTGAATCAAAAATGTATGCCGAAAAAGCAATGCTGATCTCACGCGAACTAAACTTTCCAAATATCATCCGCTTTTCTGCAGATGCCTTACAAAATATTTATGAAAAACAGAGAAATTTTGAAAAAGCTTTTGAAATGTTGAAGATCTCAAAAGAAATGGGAGAAGTGATAGTGAATGATGATGTAAAAAAAGAACTGATGCAAAAAGAAATGCAGTATGTTTATGAAAAAAAGAATATTGCCGATAGTATAAAAGTTGCTGAAGAAAAAAAAATTACAAGTTTACAATTAAAACAGGAAGAAAATCAGCGTTACTGGTTATACGGAGGATTGGGCATTACTTTATTGTTTGGGGGTATAATGTTTAACCGCTTTCGTCTTACAAAAAAACAAAAAAACATTATCGAACAACAAAAAGCAATAGTAGAATCAAAACAAAAAGAAGTGATGGATAGCATCCATTATGCAAAACGTATTCAGCAAAGCTTGTTACCCACTGAAAGATATATAGCACGTGCTCTTGATCAAATAGATCAGAATTAAGATTCGAAAATAAAATTAGAGTTTTTTGTTGTTCTTTCAGATACTTCAGCTATTGATACGTTTTTTATCTCTGCTACTTTTTTGGCAACTTCTAAAATATAAGAGGGCTCATTCCGTTTACCTCTAAAAGGAACCGGAGCAAGGTAAGGGGCGTCTGTTTCCAATACCAAATGTTCAAGCTCAATTTGTTCAACTACTTTATCTAAACCAGAATTTTTAAAAGTAACAACACCGCCAATGCCTAATTTAAAATTGCCGAGTGCTATAATTTTATTGGCCTGCTCAGCATTACCCGAAAAGCAATGAAAAATAGCCTTTGGCAATTTTTTATAGGAAATAAGAATTTCATAAATCTCGTCAAAAGCCTCACGGCAATGAATAATAATGGGGTAATTATATTCCAAAGCCCAGCCTATTTGAATTTTAAATGCGTGTTGCTGTTCTTTTAAAAAAGCTTTTTCCCAATACAGATCAATGCCAATTTCACCAATTGCTTTGTATTTTCTTTTTCCAAGCCATTCTTTTGCAATGGCCAGTTCCGCTTCTACTGTTGCATTTACACTGCAAGGATGTAGTCCCATCATGGCAAAGCAATTTTCAGGAAACTCCTTTTCCAGTTGATGCATCCCTTCAATAGATGTGGAATCTATGTTGGGCAAATAAAATTTAGTAATTCCATTCTTTATTGCTTTTTGAATTAAAGCAGTTCTGTCAGCATTAAATTCTTCGGCATATAGGTGTGTATGTGTGTCTATTATCACGTTTCAATATAAGTGTGCCAAAGGTAAGCAATTCCACACATTTTCTTATCTTTGATTAAAATCACAAACATGAAAAAGATATTATTTTTTTTAGGATTTATTTTCACTTTTTTTGTAAAAGCGCAATATGCTATCACGGCAACAGCTAATCCGGTAGTTGGTGATATAGATGCTTCAATAGGCACAAGTACAGTTGGCTTAGCTATACCTGTTTCAGGCACAAATAAATTATGGAATTACAGTGGCATTAGCTTAAAACCTAATTCTATTTCAACCGGTACGTATGTTCCTTTTTCCTCAGTACCAAATAATACACTTTTTCCCGGCGGCAACATTGGCATTAGTTATGATTTCGGATACTTTGATGTTTATAAAATAAATAATTCAACGCGTGATCTTCTTGGTTCTGCAGAGTCCAGCACATCCAACTGCCTTGTATTATCTGACCCCATTACTTTTTTAACCCTACCGTTTGGATATGGAAATGGTTATTTTGACAATTTTGGATTTAATAATAACGGTGATGTTCTTAGCGGTGCTGTATCTTTATTAGGAAATGGCACAGGTACATTGATGTTGCCCGGATCTGTAACAATAAATAATGTTTTAAAGATAACTATGAATTATACACAAACCGAAACCACATCTACTTATAGCACAAGTGTTAGTGGCGTACAGCACATATTTTATGCCTCTGTAAGTAAGTTTCCGCTTCTCACAATAAGTACAAGCACTTCATCAAACAGTCAAAGCCCAAATGTTAATACTTTTTTTGATGGGTGGATAAATAAAGATTTTGCGCTTGGTGTTGGCATAGAAGAACACGATCTTGAACCCGGTTTTTCGGTTTTTCCAAACCCTGTAAATACCGAAAATATTACACTTACTTTTACTGCAAAAAATAATTCACTGGATCTTAGCCTTATAAATACACTAGGGCAAACCATAAAAGAAAAAGCTTATAGTGATCTTTCTTTAGGAGAAAACACTATAAGCTTTAACATGAAAGGCCTTGCAAATGGGGTATATTACCTGCAAATTAAATCGGGCGAATACCAAAGTGTAAAGAAACTGGTAGTTGAATAATTAATTCAACGAATCTAAAGCTACTTTAACAACATTACTTAATTCGGTCTTCCCTGCCCCACTCTGACTCATTACGCGTAAACCGCAAAGTGTGTTATAAAAAAACTGACCGTAAACCTTTGCAGGCTTTTGAAGCTTAACAACTTTCTTTTCTTCTGCATCACTTATCCAGGTAGAAAAAAGGTTCTGCACCTCTTCTTTATTGTTACACACCACCTGCGATGTTTTAAAACATTGTTTGCTCATCTCAGCAGCTGCATTAACAAGCAGACAACCGTTATCATCCGGATTCTCTGAAAGATGATTAACCACACTTTTAAACATGGTTTCCAACTTTTGTAAACCGTTTAAATTCTTCTCATCCAGGTTCTGGATCTTCTTATCGTTAACCTCCTTATAAAACTCAAGCGACTGTAAGTATAAATTGTGCTTATCTTTAAATGAATCATAAAGACTGCTTCTGCTAAGGCCAGTAGCGGTTAAGATCTCGTCAATAGACGTTCCGTTATAACCTTTTTCATGAAAGACAACAGATGCTGCTTCGAGCACTTTGTCTCTGTCAAATTGTTTGTATTTCGGCATAAAATTTGGATTTGAGAGTAAAATTAATTATTCGGAACAAATATTCCAAATTTACAGAACGAATGTTCCGTATCATGCTGAAATTCTACTTATTAGAACTGTGTTAAAATTTCAGAACGCTATTTCATTTTTAGTCTTATCTTGGTGATCACCTTCTTGGTATACAATGGAAAATCGCCCTGCATCATCCAGTTGTAGTAAGATGGCTCTTTTGTAAATACTTCTACAACCGATTTGTCTTTGTGCTTTCCAAAGGCAAATACTTCTACGCCTTTATCATTAAATACTATGCGACCTGCAAGATCTGCATTTTTTGATTTAGCAGTTGTTAACTCGCTTAACTTAGGAATATCGTTTGTTACAGGAATAGTTTTGTTGCCTTTGCTATCTTCTACCTCTTTACCCTCATATCTTTCAATTTGCGCTTTAAAGATCTCAAAGGTTGCTTTTACATCTGCTTCTGCACTATGCGCATTCTCTAAAGGTTTATTGCAATAAAATTTATAGGCAGCGCTTAAATTTCGCGGTTCCATAAAATGAAAGATATTTTGAACATCTACCAATTTTCTTCCTTCTAATTCAAAATCCGCTTCTGCACGTAAAAATTCTTCTGCCAATAAAGGAATATCATATTTATTGGAATTGTAGCCGGCAAAATCTGCATTACCAATAAAACGCAAAAGGTCAGGTGCTGCTTCTTTAAAGGTTTGGCAGCCTTCCACATCTTTATCATAAATACCATGGATCTTTGAAACAACATCCGGTATTGGTATTTGAGGGTTGATGCGCTGCGTTTTTATCTCGGTACTGTTATCAATATTTAATTTTAAAAGGCAGATCTCTACTATCCTGTCTGAACCAATACTCAAACCGGTTGCTTCAAGATCTAAAAAAATAAGTGGTTTGTTAAGTTTGATGTTCATTCGTTCGGGATTAGAGATTAAAGATTTAGGATTAAAGATCTAATCCTATTTAATTATTATATGTTTTAAGGTTTTCAATAACAACTTCAGTATTTTTTGTTCCGCCAATAAAAGAATTTAATCTGTTCATCACAGCGTCTAAAAGTGAATCAGGGCAAGAAGCACCGCTTGTGATCACGATCTTTAAAGGTGCTGAGCCTGTTGGCAAAAAATTTTCAGTTGTCACCTTCTTTTTATTTGGATAATCGTAATGATGGATAAGTGTGGCACTTTCAATTTCTTTTTCGGATGAAATAAAATAGGTTGGAAATTTACGCTCGCATAATTCAACAAGATGTGACGTGTTGCTGCTATTATAACCACCCACTACAATGGCCAGATCGGCATCCGTATCAAGCAATCCATAGGTTGCATCCTGGTTCTCGTTAGTAGCGTAACACAATGTGTCATGTGTATCTGAAAAATGTTCTTTTATTTTTTCTTCACTAAATTTTTTGATCAAAACATCTTTAAAATAATTGGCTATCTCTTCCGTTTCGGTTGCCAGCATGGTGGTTTGATTAATAACACCTATTTTATTAAAGTGTTTATCAATTTTAAATCCTTGTGTAAACTTTCCTTTAAATTCTTCTTCAAATTGCTGCTGCGTTTTATTACCGGTAATATATTCTGCCAACCTTTTCGATTCTTCCATATCACGCACCACCACAACAGCTTTGCTATCTATTGCACTTCGCGAAAAAGTAGAACGCGTTTCTTCGTGATTATATTTTCCATGAATAATAATGGTATGTTCTGTTTTGCCTATTTGTTCTGATTTTTTCCAAACCCTTTCCACAAACGGACAAGTAGTATCGTATGCTTCCGTTTTAATTCCTTTTTCTTCCAACAACTTTAACAAAGGCAATGGCGCACCAAATGCCGGTATCATTACAATATCATTGGGTGTTAAAACATCAAAGGGTATTAATTGTTCGCCCAATGTATCTTGTAAAAATCTTACACCACGTTCGGTCAGATCTTTATTCACGGCCGGGTTATGGATCATTTCACTTAACAGGTAAATGTTCTTTCCCGGATTTTCTTCCAAAGCTTTAAAAGCAATTTCAATGGCATTCTCTACACCATAACAAAAACCAAAATGGCGTGCAATATAATACTTAACAGTACCAAAATCTAAAACGCTTGGGCTTGTATCCTTCTTACGCGGATCCTGTACCTTACGGTATTGCTTTACTTTTGATATGATCGGACTCCTGTAAAATTCAGGAACGTTAAAGGTCTTCATTAAAAATTATTTTTTCTTAAAAACAAGCGGTTTTGAACTTAACTTAAAATCCATTCCGTTCTCAGCCGTTTCTATTTCTGTCAAAGTTAAGGTATTATTGGCTAATGTCCACTTGTAAGACATCAGTGTTTCTTCATTTTTAATACTTATTGCATCAAATTCATAATCTCCGTCCATACCTTCATAGCCAAGGCCTTCCACAAAATATTCGGTAGTAAGGTCAAAACCAATAAAGGTGCCATCAGGTAAAAATTCTATACTTTCACCCTTTTCACCTACATATTTTCCTGCAACGGTATTAAGTGCTAAAAGATATTCATATTGATCTAATTCTGTTTTTGAAGACACAGAACCTTTTAATTTTTTTAAAGTAATATTTAAAGTATCCTTATCCAATCCTACAGTTTTTAAAAACGCAGTGCTATCGTTCTTAAATACTATACTACATAATATCTTCGAATCGTTATGTATCATAAACCTGTTATTATTAACCGAAAATGTAACCGGTATATAATCCTGACTGCTAAAACCTTCATTGCGCTGTATCAAACCTTCATCATTCAAATAAAAATACTGATAATTACCTTTTAAATTATCTTTTACTTTTTGACTTGTTTTTACTTTCCCGAAAAAGGCAGGATCATACCAAAAACCCTTCATCATGCTCACGCCTTTTTCAACGTTCTCAATAGCAGTAAAATCTTCAGAAACCGCTAAAGAATCAATTAATGAAATTGGCTCTTCTGTTTTTGGATCTGAACATGAGCTAAACAAAATAGCAGAAGAACAGAAAAGGAAAATTATTTTCTTCATATTTAAATTATTATTTTTTATTTCTTGGATGAAAACTTAAAATATTATCACGTAAAAATTGCCTGTCAAGATGCGTATAAATTTCGGTAGTAGTTATACTTTCATGACCTAACATTTCCTGCACAGCTCTAAGATCTGCACCACCTTCTACCAAATGGGTTGCAAACGAATGCCTGAAACTGTGTGGACTTAGCACCTTTTTAATGCCGGCTTTCTTTGCAAGATCTTTAATAATATAAAATACCATTACGCGTGATAAAGCTCCGCCCCTTCTGTTCAGATACAAAATATCCTCCGCTCCTTTTTTTGGGCGAAGTTGCGAACGTATGGATGAAATATAATTTTTAATAAGCTTAACCGCGTTTTTTCCAATAGGTACCAACCTTTCTTTATTACCTTTACCAACAACTTTTACGTAATAGTCGTTAAGGTGCAGATCGGTTATTTTTAAACCTGTTAGTTCACTAACACGCAAGCCACAACTGTAAAGGGTTTCAAGCAGGCTAAAATTACGTTCTCCTTCAGGAATGCTTCTGTCAATATAACTTAACATACTGTCAATTTCTTCTACACTTAAGTATACCGGTAATTTGCGGGCAATTTTTGGCGTCTCTAAAAGTTCTGCCGGATTTTGTTGAATGTCATTCTCTAATAACAAAAATTTATAAAAGGTTTTGATGCCCGAAATAACGCGGGCCTGCGTGGTAGCAGAAAAACCCATGGTAGCTATCCATTCTACAAAGTTTTGCAGTTGTTTAAAAGAGAATTTATCGGGAGTTTGGTTATTTAAGAATAAAGAAGAATAGTTCTCTAATTTTTTAACATCATCGGCATAAGCTTCCATTGAGTTCTTTGAAAGAGAACGTTCTAATTGCAGATATTGCTTAAAGCGTATGTAATAAACATTCCAATTATTGCTCATAAAATATGAGAAGTGTATCTTTTTTATTGAAGAAGATCAATCGTTTATTACTTTGAATACAACGATCTACATTTGGCAAATTTTCTTTCAGATCAGATTCTATACCTACTAAATGATCAGGGCAAGCCGCCGCTACGGGAATAACAGAAGTAAACCTAAATTTATTACGTTTACTGCAATACCTTAGTTCAAGGTGTGTGCAGTTATTTGAACAGGTTGCAGTTTTCTTTTTAGTATCAAATGTAAGTGTGGCTTTATCTTTAGCCAGAGTATTCTTTTGTCCACCAATAAAGATCGCTTCTAAATTATAGGCTGTTGCGGTTTTGATCTTTGGTTTTTGTGCATTGGTAAAAAAAGTAGTAAACACAAGGCTTAGCGACAAATACACCTTGCTATATTTTTTTATTGATTTAAGAAATAAGTTTACTAATTTCATAGCATGAAGATAGCAATTATTAACGGACCAAATTTAAATTTATTAGGCAAACGCGAGCCGGATGTATACGGCAAAACAAGCTTTGAAGATTATTTAAAAGAGTTAAAAGGTAAATTTCCAAAAGTGGAGATAAGTTATTTTCAAAGCAATGTAGAAGGTGAGTTAATTAATAAATTACACGAATTTGGTTTTGGTTTTGATGGTATTATTTTAAATGCCGGAGCTTACACACATACATCGGTTGCTATTTCCGATGCTATAGCTGCTATTAAAACACCTGTTGTTGAAGTGCATATCAGCAACATTTTTGCGCGCGAAGATTTCAGGCATATTTCGTATTCAGGCGCCAAATGTGTTGGCAGTATCAGTGGTTTGGGGTTGAAGGGATATGAGCTGGCCATACAATACTTTTTAACCACATAGAAACATAGAAAAAGGATCAGCTAGCTGCTTATTTCATAGGCACACAAAAAATTTCTTCGCTTAGTGAAGAAAATCTATGTTTTACTCTCATAAAATTTGAATCACTTAAAAAAGAATAAACTATGTGCCTATGTGGTTTAAATTTTTAGTTTAGAACATCCAGACTCCCCAGTCCTTCTCTCACAACAGTTATCTCATCGCCGCTGCAATCAATTACAGTAGAGGTATAGATATTTCCAAAACCACCATCTACAACCATATCCACTTTATCTTCGTATTGGGCATGAATAACTTCCGGGTCTGAAAAATATTCTAAAATATCATCGCTGGTATCATGCAAGCTTGTTGAAATGATCGGGTTGCCCAATTGCTCAACAATTTCTTTACAAATTAAATTATCCGGCACACGAATACCAATTGTGGTTTTATTTTGTTTTAAAAGCTTAGGTACATTTTTATTGGCTTCTAATATAAATGTGTAAGGGCCCGGCATTGCTTTTTTCATGATCCTGAAAACATGATTTGGAATTGGCGTTGTAAATTCAGATAAATGGCTGAGATCAGAACATACAAATGAAAAATTAGATTTTTCGGGTTTAATACCTTTTAATTTACAGATGCGTTCTACCGCTTTTTGTTGTGTAATGTCGCAGCCCAATGCATAAACAGTATCAGTTGGATAAATAATAATGCCACCATCTTTTAAACATTTTACAATTTGAGAAATGGCAGATGAAGGAATATTTTTATCGTTAATGCGTAATAACATCCTACAAAGTTACGAAAATTAGAGTTATTCAGTCTACGTGATGGAAAACGGATGAAACTGATTGAGCAGGTTTTCTTTCGCTCCGCAGGATTTGAAATCCTGCGGTAATATTAAAATTGCAAAACTTTCAGCCTAAATACATTTTATTTTGTATCTGGGTTGTTCCGCAGGATTTGAAATCCTGCGGAGCGGGACGCTGATAACATTGATTGAGCAGATTCTACAGATCTTATTTCTTAAAATAATATCCCAAAAAAGGTTAAATCCCCATCATTAACAAGTCATTAACTCAATTGTTTGTGACCTTTTTTAATATTTGTATTCTACCCTAAAAGCAAAACATGAAAAAAAGATTACCCCTGCTTTTTTTCTTATTTATTTTTTCTCTTACCAAAGCTCAACACATACAGCTTAGGGGAAACACCAATGATACTGCTTCAAAACAATCTTTACCCAACGCGCTTTTAATGGCTGTAAAGTTTAAAGATTCTACATTGGTAAATTTTACGCGAACCAATAAAGAAGGTATTTTTAAGCCCGTTAAAATTCCTTTGGATACTTATATCGTTATTATTTCGCATCCCAACTTTAGTGATAAGACCTATTTGCTGGTTCCCTCAAAAACAGATACTGCCTTTAATTTTAAGAATGTGATCCTTCCGCCAAAATCAGTAGTACTAAACGAAGTAGAGGTTTTTGCTTATAAAGAAAAAAGCTACTATAAAGGTGACACACTTATTTTTACTGCCGACTCTTTTAAAACTCAACCCAATGCTACCGTAGAAGATCTTTTAAAAAAATTGCCCGGTGTACGCGTAGATGCTGCAGGAAAAATTACCATACAAGGCAAAGAAGTTGATCAGGTTTTAGTGGATGGCGATGAATTTTTTGGCAGTGATCCAACAATTGCTACCCGAAATTTAAATGCAACAACGGTTGATAATGTGCAGGTATACGACAAAAAAAGTGACGACCCTGAAAGCTCAACCGAAACGGTTAAAGTTGTAAATCTTAAATTGAAAGAAAATGCTAAAAAAGGATACTTTGGAAAAGTATCTACGGCAAGTGATCTGCAACAATTCGACAAAAAAAATCCACTGTTTTATGAAAATGAAATACTGGCCAATAAATTTAAAGGCAATCAAAAAATTTCGGTATTTGGTATTTTTGCCAATACACCCAAGCAGGCCTTTGGTTGGGAAGACCAATATAAATACGGTTTAGACAATGAACAAAACAATTCATACAATGAAGAAACAGGCATGTGGATGTCGAACCGAGATGATAAGACCGGTGTACCGCAAACTTTAAAAACCGGTTTTTATTTAAATGATAAATTCGGCAAAAAAACAAAGCTGAATAGTAGCTATACTTTTAATCAAAATCAATTGGTATCAGGTACCGAAACAAATACACAATACTTTTTAGAAGACACTAATTATACCAACAAACAAGCCATTGTCAATTCACAAAAAAATCAGAATCACGCTTTTGATATGCGTGTAAACATAAAACTCGATTCATTGACCGAACTAACCTTTAAACCGAAGATAAAATACAATACATCCTCAGGTGAAAATTTGCAGAACGATGATTTTATAAGTGCTACGAACGAATTAACGCGACAAACAAAGATCCTGAACACCAACGATCGCGAAAACATTGATGCTACAACCTCTATAAAAATAAACCGCAACTTTTTAAAAAAAGACAGGAATTTTGTGATCAATTACCAGCCAAGCTATGTAAGCAGTACAGGAAATTCTTTATTAAAGACTGATTTCATCTATACTAACGATCAGCTGCCTGACAGCAGCATTAATCAGCAGCGAAAACAAGAGAACACCAGGCTGGAACATGTTATAAATACAACCTATACCGAACCGTGGACAAAAAAAATAAGAAGCGAATTCACTTATAATTTTATTGACAGCCGCTCTGCCAATTACCGAAATACTTATGATCTTAGTGGTACAGGTTATGACCTCTTTAACTCTACCCTCTCAAATAATTTTGAAAATAAACGTCAGACAAATAAAATTGGTACCAAGCTGGTTTACGAAACAAAAAAGATCAGAATTGGTTTACAGGCGCATTACCGCAATGTTATGCAGCAAAATATAAATCTTACTACAGGACAAAAATTACAGCTTTCGGTAAATAATATTTTACCGGCTGCTTCTTTTAATTATAGGCCAAATCAGGGCTCTAACCTAAATATGTTGTACATCAGTTCTTCGCAACAACCCGATGTTACACAAATGCAGCCGGTGATCGATAATACAGATCCTAACAGAATTGTAATTGGAAATCCAAACTTAAAACCAACCTTTACCAATAATCTTTCTATTAATTATTATTTCTATAAAGGCATTAGCGACAGGAATTTATATGCAGGAGGAAATTTTGGTAATACCAATAACCAAATTAGTTACTCCAGCACTTTTGATTCGTTAGGTAAAACTATCAGTCAGCCAATTAATATTGATGGTAACTATTATGCCAGCGCCTACATGGGTAATGGGTTTCCGCTGTTTAAACGCTTTATGAAGTTTTATTATAATTTAAATTTGAATTACTATAATAATGTTTCGTTGGTAAACGGTGCAAAAACAATTTCTCAAAGCACCGATCTTTCTCCGGGATTTAATATTGAAAAAAACGCCGAGAAATTTAATGTGAATATTGGTACGAGTTACAGTTATAATTTGCCAAAGTCTACCATCAGCATTCAATCTAATCAGCCATATTACAGTTATGAAGTGTACGGAAATATATTTGTAAAGCTGCCAAAAAAATTCTCAATTGCTACAGATGGTAAATACAATAATAATGGTAACAGAACAAGCGGCTATAATTTAAATTACTTTATTTTAAATGCCACTCTTTCAAAATCGTTCTTTAAAACAGATGATCTGGTTATCTCCGTTAACGCTTACGATATTTTAAACCAGAACATTGCCAACAGCCGGTACATTTCAGGCAACCAGATAGTAGATACAAAAACACAAATCATAAAACGCTATTTCTTATTAAAGATCCTTTACAAATTTACCAGTCAAAAAACAAAAGTAGAAGATGAAATGGATTAAACACTACATAATATTCTTGTTCTTTTGTTTTGCATTTATAAGCAAGGCTCAAATTACTAATGCCAAAATTACATTTGAGCGCAAGACCAATCTTTACAAAAAATTTAAAGGTGAAAATCAGCGCTGGATAAAAGAAGAAGACAAAATAAAAATAGATTATTTTGAGATGTATGTAACCGATACACTCTCGTTATTTAAACCGCAGGAAAGTGACCTGAAAGAAAATTTAAGCTGGGCTACTTCTAAAAATACCGTACTGCAAAATCTGAACCTTAATACACGTTATTTAATTAAAACTATTTGGGGTGAAGAATTACATTTAACCGATAGTCTGTTTAAACGCCAGTGGCAAATAACAGAGAGTAGTCGTAAGATTGCGGGTTATGCCTGCCGTAAGGCCGTGTGGCAAGCTAACGACAGCACCCGAATCTATGCCTGGTTTAGTTATGATATTACACCATCAACCGGGCCTGAAAGCTTTAACGGTTTACCCGGCACTATTTTAGGTTTAGCAACCGAAGATGGCGGTGTGGTTTATTTTGCAAAAAAAGTTGAGATCTTAAACCCCGATGCAAAACAATTCATCCTTCCAAAAAAGAAAAAGATCTACACCATCCCCGAACTAAAAGCCCAAATGGAAAAACAATACGGCAAAGAAAAATGGTTTAAGAACATGATCAACGAGCAGTTTGGGATCTGGTGATACAATTGTCATGTCGAGCGGAGTCGAGACAGCGTGCGTGACGGAACGCAGATGACGCTGATTGAAAGGGTTTGCGCTGATTTAATGTCGCACAGATTTAAATTCTTCCGAACAGTATTTTATTTGACTTAAGTTCATAACATTTTATTACTGAGTAAAATAATACGTATAAATACTGAAGTTTTTTTGTGCTTTTAAATTTAATTTTAATCATAAATTATTTATTAACCTTAAAAACTATTTACCATGAAAAAATTAATTTTTCTTTTTACCACTGCTTTTTTTGCGCTTGTGGGCAATACAGAACTTAAAGCGCAATGTTTTGCTAATGCCGGACCTGACCTAAACTTTTGTTGTGGAGGGGTTACGACACTAAGTGTTGCTTTTAGTAATAGTGCGGCATGTACGTGTACAAATATTACTTATACATGGACACCATCAACCGGATTGAGCAATCCAAATATAGCTAATCCTACTGCTACTATTGCAAATATAACTTATACTGTTTGCGTTACCGCACGCACAGGTACTAGTTGCGTTGCGTGTTGCACTGCTTGTGATGTGATAAAACTAAAAGTAACAACGCCTAGTTGCTGCAAAATAATGAATGTTAATAAAGAGAATTTAATGGATATTGGAATAAATGTATTTCCAAACCCGGCAAAAAATAATATGACAATTGATATTGCTAAAAAATTAGATAATGCAGAAGTATCTTTATTTGATATTAGTGGTAAATTGGTATGGAAAAAAGAAAATACTTTAGGTGATGATAAAATTGAAGTAAATACTTCTACATTAACCAGAGGAATTTATTTTGTAAAGATCATAGAAAAAGGTAAAGAAATTTACACAAACAAGATCGTTCTTGAATAACTTTTTTAAGAAAGGGGGAAGTATTTGTTTATTTCCTCCTTTTATCAATCAATTAAAATATTGTTATTGTCAGTCTAATTCCCTTCAAACCCCTTAATAAAATCGCTAATTAAATAAGCAATTAATTTACCGGTTTTATTATCGGCTTTAATGTGTGAAAGCACTGGGGCGCCTTCTGCAATGTGTAAATAAGCCGCATTTAAATGTTTGGCGCAGTTAAAAATATATTGCCGCGCTTGTATGGGCGAGATGCCGGAGCTTGTTTTAGCGCTGGATGGCACATTGGTAATAGAGTCCAGGTCAATTTCTACACCACACACCTCGTTCTTTACAAAACCAATACATTGCTGTACCGCTTTTGTAAAATCCATTTCTTCACGCACAAAAACACTTTCGTAGGTGTTGTAAAATAATTGCTCAGGGTTATTTTTAAATTGCTCTAAAGCAATTTTACTGTTGTATTGTTCGTGCATACACACTACAGCATATTTGTTTATGTAACCGTTCTTAAAGGCGTAACTAAAACCATTACCACTGTGTCTTCCTTCCAGCTGACGAAAATCCAGATGCGGATCACAGTTAATTACATTTATTTTTTTATTGAGTGCATGAAAGGTACCACTAATGTTACCATAAGCATTGTTATGTCCACCACCAATAACAATGGGTACTTTTTTTAATTCAACAATTGTTTTAATAACCTCTGTTACCTTTTCATCTACCAAAGCTACCAATTGGCGCAAATGCACCATGTCATTCTTATCTTTTTGATCGTACATCAGGGCTTTTTCCATCAGGTCATCTACAAACACTTCACCCAGCACAAAAATATTTTTTGCGTTTAAAAAACTGTTGCTTTGTTGTATCAAAAAACTTTCAATTGCAGGTTTAAATGCGCTGCTTGCTCCTGCCCTGCCGTAATTGGCACGCACACCAATATCCTCAGGTATGCCCACAATAACAAATTTAGCAGAGCTTGCTTCAAGATCATCCTTCCAGCTGCCTTTAGTGGCTTCTACCATCTCACCGATCTTTAATTCGCCGCTGCGCATACGTGTCATTTTTATCACGTCTTCTGCAGTATAAACCTTTACCGTTTTCATTACTATAAAATTAATTCAAATAAAAAGGCCTTATCTGCTTAATAAGGCCTTTTTGGGAACAGGTATGTGTTTAAAACCTACCTTACTACAATTTTTACCGTTCCAAACTCTCTTAGCCCATCAGGTGCCTGCACATGAATGCTTTCAAAATAGATCTTGTTGCCTGCTTTCACTTTCGAAAGAGCTTGTTTGGCCTCTGATGATAATTGATTACCCGTGCATTTATAATCAGGACTTACACCATTGGCACTTACAATGTTTACCACAAAATCATTCATTTTAAAAGTTGTACTAAAATCAAAGCCTGCATTATCCACCCCAACACCATTTATATTTTTTGCCTCCGCTACTTTCATCTCTAAATTACCATAAGTTGTTTTACCTGATATCTTCATAGGCGGATTTGGAAATTTCTTTACCCTGAAAACCTGCGGCGGACCTTGTTGTTTTAATCCGTCAGGCGTTCTTTGCATTACCGTTACAATACATGTACCCGGCGTTACCGCTTTAGCAATGTATTTACCATTGCCACTGTTGCTTAAATTAGCACCGCAACCACTAACATTCACTACCAGATCGGTTGGCGCTACACCCGCAGCAGAAACCGTAAGCGGATTATCTACCCCAATATAAAATACATTCATTTTATCGGGACTAACAGCTACCGCAGAATTAGCTACCACGTAATCATTCTTATAATCAAAGTATTTATAAAAACCATCTGCGCCTTTTAATTTTATCCAGCCTTTAATTTCTTTATGTCCCGCAAGACTGGTAGGGATATTTATTTTTCCTGTACCTCTATCAATAGGCAACACAATTGCGCCCTCTGCTAATTTACCCGTGGCAGTATCCATATCGCCCAAAATAAATTGCATGTTCTCATCGGTAAATTCGCTTGATGAAGCTGTTAAAAAAACATCTGCAGTAAAAGGTGAGCCCGATTGCACATAATTACTTACCGGTACAATGCGCGCCTGAAAATCGTTTAAGATCAAATTTAATTTACCGGCTGCAGAAGCAAATGTTGTTACCATCTCCGATTCAATACTTCTTATATCGCTCTGCATTTTTGAAAGATTGGTTATAACACCTGCCAAAGGCATGTTATAAAAATTCTTTATTTCCCAACCAATGGCCTTCCCATCTTTATCTTTAAAATTATCGTGCGGTGTAAATAATTTTATTTTCTCTTTTAAAATATCGTAATCTGCTTTTGGTATCACTGTGCCCTTCTTTTCATGCATTTCATCTATCATTTTGTTGAGCTCTGATGTTAAAGTAGTAATATTCTTACGCAGCTCTTTTGCAGAATATTTTGTATCAACAGGCTTGGTCTCATCGGGGCCAACTAAAATATAAGTTGGCTTATCAAAATCGTCTAACTTCTCAATTCTTGCCAACTTCATGGTATCGGCGCCTTTCACATCTTCGGTGTATTGCTGTATATTTTGTTTTAATGTAGTTATGTAATCAAATGTTGTTTGCGATAATTGTGAAACTTCTTTTGCTTTTATATAATAGGGCTTTACTTCGTTCTTGCCTTTTTTAATGGCCTCATCAAAAGCCTTCATCATTTTATTTGTGTTGGCTGTAAAGTTAGAGTTGGTTGTTTCAATGCTTTCGTTAATGGTAACAAAGCCTTGTAAAACTTCTTTTGTAACATTTAAAGCAAGAAGACAGGTGAGCACGAGGTACATCATGCCTATCATTTTCTGGCGTGGGGTTTCTTTTGCATTACTCATAGTGTTTGTGTTTTTTTGGTTATGATGTATAAAGCCAAAAAACTATAAATGGTTACAGACTTTATTTTTTTGAACAAGCTGTAACTTTTTTGAGAAACGAGATTATTGCATTTTTTTTGCCACAAAGTCACAAAGACACAAAGTATCACAAAAAAAATCTTAGTGAAACTTAGTGACCTAGTGTCTTAGTGGCAAACTTTAGAAAAATAATTCCAAACAGCATCGCTCGTAACAGGAAATGCTTTGATACTTACAGGCTCATCTTTTATGGGATGCACAAAATCTATTTGGTAACTATGCAAATGAATAAAGCCTCCATCATTCGTTCTTGCAAAACCATATTTCAGATCGCCTTTTATCGGGCAACCAATTGCAGAAAGTTGCGCACGGATCTGGTGATGACGACCTGTGTGAAGGGCGATCTTTAATAAATGATAATTATCTGATGAAGCAATTAATTCATAATCCAACTCTGCTTTTAAAGCATCCGGAACAGGCTTACTATGCGCCTTCGACATATTTGTCTTTTCGTTCTTGGTAATAAAATGAATTAGTTTATCAGACTCTTTTGGCGGACGGTTTTTTACTACCGCCAAATAAGTTTTTTGAATTGTTTTCTCGCGAAACAACTCATTAAAGCGCGATAAAGCTTTACTTGTTTTTGCAAAAATAATTAAACCGCTCACCGGTCTGTCTAAACGATGAATAACACCGCAAAACACATTGCCGGGTTTATTATCACGTACCTTAATAAAATTTTTGATCTTCTCGCTTAAAGGCATATCGCCTGTTTTATCGCCCTGCACAATTTCTGACGGCAATTTATTGATCACAATAATGTGATTGTCTTCATAAACAATTTGCTCAGGCCAAATGGAAGTGCTATTTATTTTTGTATTCACAAATTTATCGGATGCCGGTTTTTGTATTGCGGCGCGTGGGCTTAAAGATATAATTTAATTTATACTCAATGCCTTTTGATGGCGCCAATGCCGGTGATTGGGCCAGATAACCCAGGTTATTAATAAAAAAGTAAGCTTCGGTGCCCGTAACAAAATAATTATCTTTTGCTGTTTTGGTAATTGATTTATCGTAATTGTACCAGATCGTCCAGTTAAATTTTGGATTTGCTTTTAAATAATTAGTGTAGCTTTTTAAACTATCGTCCAAACAAATACTTACAAAAACAACCTTATCGCCAAATTTTTTTCTGAGTGCATCTATCTTTGGCATCTCTCTCAAACTCTCAACATTTGAAGTAGAGAAAAAGTTTAAATATACCCAACGACCTTTAAAAGAATTTAAAGTACCAATGGTTCCATCTTTTGTACGGGCTGTAAAACCTGGCGCCGCAGAGCCTGTTTGCATTTTATTAAAATACGCCAACATAGAAATGGCAATTTTTTTATGCTGTTTTATTTTAGTTGCCTGGTGCAATTGCGATGTAACCTGTGCTACAGCCTCCGGCACAAACTCTGAGTTAAAATAAAAATCCCATAAGTTTTTTAAGATCACCAACTCACGTAAGGTATCAGACTTTAAAAATTTATCTTCCTTTAAAAAATCACTAAGCACATTATAATCGCCTTTTACATTAATAATGTTGTAAAGTGTTTGGCCTTTTTGCATAGAAGCGTACGTATTTAAATAACCTTTAAAACAGGCATTAAAAAATTGCATATACTCGTAATGATCGTATTGAATTGGTTTATTGAAGATATAATTGTTGATCAGAAAATTCTCACCTCTTGATACGCTTGCATTTACCGAGGCAATAGAATATTCAACATAACTTAAAAAATATGGATTCTTGATATTAGCATACCGTTTATCAGATCTCTTTTTAAGAGTATCGGCGCGTTGAAAGATCATTGGGCGCGACAAAAATCTTCCATCCTCACCATCAAATAGTTTATTGAATTGTCTCTGAAAATCAAAAGTAAGAACATTTAATTCCGTTGAATCGTTTCCTATCATGCCAATATCAATGGGCAATTCGGCATCGTTCTTGTAATCAAAATCTTTTTCCAGTTCCGGAATAGTAATGCCGTACACAAAATCGGGTTGCACATACATTTTTGCCACTACATTATTAATATTTAAAAAAACAGGGCGTGTAAAATCGGTTTGGTAATGTAGTTCAAAAAAGCCATCGCTTTGAATGGTATCAACATCCTCTTTTTGTTTGGTATTGGTAATATAATCCGTTAAAGAGCTTAACTGGATCACTTTTCCGGCATACTGAACATGCGCTTTACCTTTTATGATCACATTTTGCGAAACGCCTTTTGTAACCATAAAAAGAAACAATAAATATTTAAAAAGGGGTTTGATCTTTATTATAATGCTGTTTTGAAAAAAAGATACTAATTCTCAATGTGATCAATAGTGAACATATCGCTGTAATTTCCTGCCAGTGTTTTACCATGTTGCCCGCTGGTGATCACATAATACGTATCAAGGTCAATTACATTTGGATTATTAAAGATCTCATTAACATTCACATTATAAAACACTTTGGATTGTTTATCTTTTTTAATGCTTATTTTATTTGTAAGATTAAACGTACATGTCTTTAAACTGTTATCTTTTCCGGCAAATCCACCAACGTGCATAGCATAAGTAGCGCCCGGCAACGAATTTAAAGTTTGATACTCACCTTCTAATTTAAAAAAGATATAGCCTGTGCTCCATGTCCAAAACATTAACGAATCGGGCGAAAGATCACCAACCTGTGCACCGCTCACATTTCTTGCACTATCTACACCAATTGTAAATTCTATTTGGTTATAATCTCCTTCCGGCATACCCGAAACCGTAAACGACTTTGCACCCTCTAAATGTTTTATAACATGGTAACTTTCTGTTTCATAAAAAACAGAACCGTCGTCTTTTTTTAATTTAATATTACTGATATAGTAATTAAAACGTGTAATAGTATAATTATCGCCGTTGGCATTTACATACCATTTTGTAGTTGGTATTAAAGGCAAATTATCTGCCAAAGCATTAAAATTAAATACAGCGCTTGTTTTGCCTTCAGCAGTCGGAGTTTCTACTTTAGGTTCAGGCTTTATTTCCTGGTCTTTTTCGCAGGAAACAAACAATAATGATCCAATAAATAATAAACTAAATAGCAGCTTTGATTTGATCATGACCAAATTTACAAAAAAATTGTGGTTTAAGGAACAGGATCGTAACCATGGCCACCCCAGGGATGACAACGTAAAATGCGTTTAATGCCTAACCAACTTCCCTTTAAAGCGCCATATTTATTGATGGCATCAATGGCATATTGACTGCAGGATGGTGTATACCTACAGGAATTGGGCAATAAAGGCCTGATGCAATATTGATAAAATTTAACAAATCCTATGGCTATCTTTTTAAATATCACCTTATTTAATATTCAGTTTTAAAAAAGGTTTTCCATTTAAAAAACCTTCCAATTTATCGTCCATCTTAACGGCTGCAACACCTTCGGGAGTACCGGTATAAATAAGATCGCCCACTTTAAGGCTTACAAATTGCGAAACATAAGCAATTACCTTATCAAACGAAAAAATAAGATCTTTTGAATTACCGATCTGCCTGCTTTGGCCATTTACTTTTAATTCAAAGTTAATATTGCTAAGATCAAGGCTTTCTTTTTTCACAAAAGAGCCTATCGGAGCGCTATTATCAAAGGCTTTGGCCTTTTCCCAGGGCAAACCTTTTTCTTTGCATTTTGCCTGTATATCGCGCGCAGTAAAATCAATTCCAAGGCCAATCTCATCATAATATTTATGTGCAAATTGTTCTTCAATGTGCTTGCCGGCCTTACAGATCTTTAAAACCAGCTCTATCTCGTGATGAAGATCTTTAGTAAAATCAGGAATATAAAAATCGCCTTCTTTTAATAAAGCGGTATCCGGTTTCATAAAGAATACAGGTTCTGTAGGCAGATCGGCCTTCATTTCCTTAGCGTGCTCGGCATAATTACGCCCAATGCAAATTATTTTCATATACTATTTTTTGTAAACTAAAGTGTAAAGATAAAGCAAAATTCCGCTTTATTTGGTACATTTATGCTTTGATTTTATGGAACAAAAATTTGACATTATTATTGTTGGCGGAGGCATTGTTGGCCTTGCTACAGCATACAAACTTTGTAATTACCACCCCAATAAAACCATTTTGGTTTTAGAGAAAGAAAAAGAAGTGGCGCAACATCAAACATCTCACAACAGCGGTGTTATACATAGCGGTATCTATTACAAACCTGGCTCATATAAAGCAAAGAATTGTGTAGATGGCAGAAGAGAATTGGTACAATTTGCGAAAGACTATAAAATTGCTCACGACATTTGCGGTAAAATTATTGTTGCTACTCACGAAAGTGAATTGGCACACATGAATAAAGTATTTAATAACGGTATTGCCAATGGTGTTGAAGATATGGAGATCATTGACCCCAAACGCATAAAAGAAATTGAACCTTTTTGTGAAGGCATTGCAGGTATTCGCGTGGGCTGCACAGGTATTATTGATTACGATCAGGTAGCAAAAAAATATGTTGAGTTAATTCATGCAAAAAATAACGGCAGTAAAGTAATAACCTCTCAACACGTGGTTGGTTTTGAAAGAGGGCAAGAAAGCACAACCGTTATTACAAAAACAAATAAATTTATTGGTAAACATATTATCACTACCTCCGGTTTGCAGGCTGATAGAATGGCGAAGAAAGAAGGTCAGAAAAGTGATGCGGAGATCATTGGCTTTAGAGGCGATTACTATGATCTTACCGAGAAAGGTTTACATAAAGTAAAACATTTAATTTACCCGGTACCAAATCCAAAATTTCCTTTCTTAGGTGTACATTTTACACGTATGATACATGGTGGCACTGAGTGCGGACCAAACGCAGTATTTGTATTTGACCGTGAAGGTTACAGCAAAACAGCTTTCAGTTTTAAAGATACCATTGATGCTTTTGGTTTTAAAGGCACCTGGAAGTTTTTTGGCAAACACTGGCGTTTTGGTATGGATGAATACCGTGGTGCATTTAGCAAAACTTATTTTTTAAATCGTTTACGTAAATTAATTCCAAGTCTGGAAATGGATGAGATAGTTGCAGCACGTTGTGGCATACGTGCAATGGCGTTGGGGCCTGAAGGTGAAATGCTGGACGATTTTAAAATTGAAAAACATGGTAATGCCATGCATGTTATTAATAGCCCAAGCCCTGCCGCTACGGCGAGTTTAGCTTATGGTAATGAGATTGCTTTAATGGCAACAGAATACTTTAATTTAAAATAATTTTATATATTTAATTATGCGCAATAATAATTTAAAAGGCACCGGGGTAGCAATTGTTACACCATTTACAAAAAAAGGAGAAGTTGATACCGCTGCTTTAACACAGGTTGTAAAACATTTACACAATGGTAAAGTTGAATACATTGTGGTTTTAGGAACAACAGGCGAAAGTGTTACTTTAAGCAAAGAAGAAAAGAAAATTGTAATTGACACCGTAGTAAAAGTAAATGCAAAAAAATTACCATTGGTGTTAGGCATTGGCGGCAATAATACTGCTGAAGTAATTGAAACCATTAAAAAAACAGACCTTAAACCTTTTGAAGCAATTTTATCAGTTGCGCCGTATTACAATAAACCAACGCAAGAAGGTTATTACCAGCACTACAAAGCAGTTTCAAAAGCAACTAATAAAGATATTATTTTATACAATGTGCCGGGCCGTACAGGCAGCAATGTAACCTGGGAAACACAGGTGCGCATTGCAAAAGATTTTAAGAATATTGTTGCCACCAAAGAAGCAAGTGGCAATATGGAACAGATAATGAAGATCATTAAAAATTGTCCGAAAGATTTTTTAGTGATTAGCGGCGATGATAATTTAACCCTGCCAATTATTGCGGCAGGTGGGCATGGCGTAATATCGGTTGTTGCCAATGCTTTTCCTAAAGATTACAGCGAGATGGTTCGATTAAGTTTAAAACATAAATTTAGCGAAGCACAAAAATTGCATTATGGCTTAGTAGACATTACTGATCAATTATTTGCTGATGGTAATCCGGGCGGTATTAAATATGCGTTGAGCCTGATGAAAAAATGCGATCCTTATGTCCGTTTACCATTGGTTGAACCAAATGATAAAGTAAAACACACCTTAAAACAATTAGTAAAAAATTACAAATGAGTAAGGTAAAAATTTTAGATACACTTCAAATTGAACAAAAATTAAGCCGTTTGGCTTATGAAGTTTATGAAAATAATTTCTCTGAAAAAGAATTATTAATTGTTGGTATTGAAGGTAACGGTTACAAGGTTGCCAATCACTTAGCTGAAAAATTAAAAAAGATCTCACCTTTAAAAATTACATTAGGTAAGATCTCTTTAAGCAAAGAAAAACCCTGGGAAGGTGAACCAAAAACCGATTTTGAAGAAAAAGCATTCATCAATAAAACCATTATTTTGGTTGATGATGTGTTAAACAGCGGCAAAACACTAATGTATGCTGTAAAATTGTTTTTAGATAAGCCGGTTAAAAAAATAAATACTGTAATACTTGTTGATAGAAGCCACACGCGCTTCCCGGTAAAAGCAGATTTTGTAGGACTTAGATTAAGCACTACTTTACAAGAACATATTGAGGCAGATTTTTCTAAAAAAGGTAAAGAAGCAGTTTATTTAATTTAAGTTTGTCTGATCAATCAAAAATATCGCAACAAAAACACATTCAGGATCTAAAACTGAATGCATTGCTTGAAGTTACCAAGGCAATTAATAATAATTTTTCTACCGGGCAACTACTCGATCTTTTTCAGGATATTTTAGAGAATCGTTTGGGTGTAGGCAAATTGGTGCTTTTTAGCTTTGATAGCGAATGGAAATGCCTTTTAAAATATGGCATTAAAAAAGAAGTAGGCACCATTCAATTTGAGAACGAATTATTGTCTATCAGCGAAATCGAGACCATTAACTTTAGCAAAGGCGAACTTAGCAAACAATTTGAAATTGTAATACCAGTGTATCATAAAAAAACACCAATGGCCTATGTGTTATTGAGTGACGTGAATGAAGAAAAGCTGGAATTAAGTGCTGCTATTAAACACTTACCATTTGTTCAAACGCTTACAAATATTATTATTGTTGCTATTGAAAATAAAAAATTATTTAAAGAGAACATTCAAAGGGCGCAAATAAAAAAGGAGCTGGAGCTGGCACAAAGTATGCAGCAAATGCTCTTTCCTAAAGATCTTCCAAACTCTGACGGTTTACTGGTTGCCGCAAGATATTTACCACATCAACAGGTTGGTGGCGATTATTACGATTTTATTAAATTAAACAATCACGAATTTATTTTTTGTGTTGCTGATGTAAGCGGTAAAGGAATAGCCGCTGCTCTTTTAATGAGTAACATTCAGGCTACACTACAAAGCTTAATTACCTTCACGCACAACTTAAAAGATATTGTAATAGAGCTTAACAAGCGTGTAATTACCAATGCAAAGAATGAAAAATTTGTGTCCTTATTTCTTGCAAAATTAAATACCAAAAGTCAACAGTTAACATATATAAATGCCGGCCACAACCCTCCTATCTTTTATTATGAGAATAAATTTATGGAGCTTACGAATGGTTGCCCCCTTTTAGGTATCTCTGAAACATTACCAGTAATTAATGTAGAAACATTTAACTATACATCGGAATTTACATTATTGTGTTATACTGATGGGTTGACCGATACCATTAATACAGAGAATGAAACAGTAAGCGTTGAATCGGTTAAAGACCTTATAGAAAAGAACAATAAAGCAACCCCTGAATTCTTAAATAAAACTATTTTGTTTTATGCAGAAGAATTTAAAGGTGAAAATGAATTTCCGGATGATATTGCCCTACTCACACTAAGGGTGAACGACCTGCATTTTTAAACATTATAATTAAAAACAGCTAATACTATGAGCTTAAAAAGAACAATAAAATTATTGCTTCCAAAATATCAAAAACTGATACTGGAATATAAAACAGAATTCAAACCCCGTCACGGTTACGGCAAAAAACCACATGAATTACTTTATAAAATAGTAGATGCAAACAGAAGCATTTACGAAAAACACATTGCTGAGATCTTAAAATTTAAACCTGTTTTTGATGCGATAAAAAAAACAGAAAATGAAACAAACGAAAATGAACCTGCCTGGAACAATGGTTATTTACCGGGTTTAGACGTTGTTGCTTTATATACTTTTTTAAATGAATTTAAACCAAAAAAATATATTGAGATCGGCTCCGGTAATTCAACCAAAGTAGCAAGAAAGAGTATTAAAGATAACGGACTTAAAACAGAAGTAATTTCTGTAGATCCTTTTCCACGGGCAAACATTGATCATTTGGCAGATAAAGTTATACGCAAACCTTTAGAGAACATTGATGATCTCAAATTTATTACTGAAGGTCTTGAAGAAAATGACATTTTATTTATTGATAATTCTCACCGCTGCCTTCCTAATTCAGATGCAACAGTTTGCTTCCTGGAATTATTTCCATACTTAAAAAAAGGCGTAATTGTGCACGTACATGATATTTATATTCCTTACGATTATCCACAATTTATGTGCGACCGTTTTTATTCAGAACAATATACACTGGCTGCTTTCATTCTTGCTAATCCACAAAAATACCAACCTATTTTTCCGGGAATTTTTGTAAGTGAAGATAAAGCATTAGCTAACTCTATAGAACCTTTATGGCAAAGCGATAATACCAAAGGCGTTGAAAAACACGGTGGTTCGTTTTGGCTTAGAATTAATTAAGAAATTAATTTTTGATAATAAGGCAGCAGGTTTATTTTTTAAGCTTTGCTGCTTTTTCTTTTTTCTGATAATAAAGATCGATAGATACTAATGCAGCCAGGAAAGACCAGAATGGTAGCGAGAGTTTATCAGTATCCAAAAAATTATTTAAAAAACCATGCACAAAATACGTCATCAATCCTAAAAACAAACCAATTACCAACATACGCACTTCAGGTTCGGCAACAGTATACACTAACCTATAGCCAAGTGAGGTGCAGTATAACAATATTGCAGCAACGATCAATAAACCTAAAATACCCTGTTCAGATAAAGGTCCCAGGTATTCGCTGTGGGCGTTACCATTGGTACCAAAATTTGTACTGATAATTGTTTTTTCGCTACTTAACTGATAAGGAGCATATTTAAACATATATGTACCAGGACCCCAGCCTAACAAAGGTTTGTCCTTCCACATACGAATGGCGCAGCTCCAACGATTAAGGCGTTCAAGATTAGACGCATCAGTAGAAATATTGGAAACAGATTCTATATTGTTTGAAAAACTTCCTTCAGCATCTGTATTATTCCTACCTAACGCAATAAATATTTCGGTTTGAAAAACATAAAAAATGCTTCCAAAAACTATTAGCGTAAATAAAATAGTGCGAAATTTTATCCTTAAAAGCAGGGTTACAAAAATTGAGCAGGCAACGATCAAACTTAACCACCCTGCCCTGGCAAATGATAAAATAATAGCAAAAATAAACAGGCAAAATAAAGCTAAGGCGAAAAGCCTTAAGAATTTTGAAATGCTTTTCATAAAAACAAAACAAAGCATTATTGGTATGAACATAGCTAATGCGGCACCATATGCAGTATGATCATTATAAAATGGTGATACTACCCAATCGGCAGCCTTATCGTTAAAATTAAATTTAGCATGTTGAAACACTGTATAAAAAACTACCAAAGCCAATGCCGCTGCATAGCAATAAATAAAATTGATGATATTTTTTTTACTTTGAAAAAGATGCGGCATGATAATGTAGCAACTAAAAATAAACCACAACCTTGATACAAGGTATTTTAGTGAGATAGCAATTTCAGTACTGGTTAAACTGGTAATGAACATCCACCCCAATTGAACAATTATTAAAATAGTAACCGGATGGTTAATGAATTTTTTATCTGTAATACGCGAACTAAGTTCATTAAAGATATAAAGTAACATAATACCCGCCATTAATGGCTCTGAAGGCAAACTCAGATCCATACCATCCGATAAACCCATTTCTTTTAATGAGATAGCGAGCGGTGTGCAAAATGCAAGAAAAAAAACCAGCTTTTGTAAATGAAAAATGGCTGTATAAACAATAATTAAAATAACAGGCAACATATTATAAGGATAGAACATATCCTTTTTATAAACCATTACATAGGCATTACCAAAAATGTATGCCAATATTAGTATTGGAAATAAATATGTTTTAAAATACTTTGCCAATTATAACAGGTCTTTTGAGCGACTTTTATATAAAAAGAAAACCAAGGCCATGAAAAATGCAGAAATAGCAGAAACCACAACAATGATCCATCTTACGGGTGAGCATTTTTTATCCTGCAGATCGGGTTTACTCACGTAGGTATAAAAATCTATATCACCACTTGCGTCTAATAAATAACTATCATTCTTTATCTTTATCTCAGTATAAGATTTTAATGTCGATTTTATTCTTCCCTCAAGTATTTTTAGGGTTGTTCCTTTTTCACGTAAGCCTTTTACCTGTTGTTGTGAATTTTCGTTTAAGCTTGATCCTGTTGCAAGTTGTTTGCTTAAATATTTGGATTGATCTTTTGCGTCAACAATATTATACTCTGTTTTTATTTTTTGAATAGCATCACTTATTGAATCCAATTCTTTTGACTGAATATCAATTACCCTTCTTGTATTTTTAAGATATTGCCTTACAATTCCCCGTTTGGTATCTTTGATCAGATCATTTGTTTTAAAGATCAAAGCCGCATTTAATTTTTGGGCAAAGCGCGGATCTTCATCTTTAATAGTTATTTCAATAGATTCGTAAATAGTTGGAGAAACCGTTACATTTTCCTGGTACATAAAATTAAACAGCGATTTACCACCTTTTGTACTCATGGTATCTATCCCATATCTTTTAAAAAGGTCAAATTCTTTTGCTAATTTGTATTTTACATCTTCACTTAAAAAATACTGTAGCAATTGCTCGCTTGAAGATTCTTCTGAGTTTTGAAATAGGTTAATTGGATAGACAACTGAAATTGATTTATATTTTTCTTTAATTAAAAAGGAAGCAGCAAAAGCTAAAGCACCTGCAAAAAACATGATCATAAAAAATGTTTTCCATTTTTTGATAATAATCTGCGCTATACTTAAAGAGTTTAAATTTTCCATAGTCAGTCAATCTTGGATTTTTATTTTGTTAAACTTCTCACGGAACAGAAGGATCAGGAAGCCCAATAAATTACTGGCAATTACTGTAACACTTAAGAACAACAAACGATTTGGCTTTGCCTTATACTCATTAGGCTTTGCTTTTTCAACCACAAATTTGCCAGGTATACTGGTGTTATAATTTACCAAAGCCTCATCATATTTGGCTTTTATATCCGGATATTTAAAACTGTATTTTTCTAAATTATCATGTACGTTTTGGTAAGCACTGCCATACTTTTTTAAAGTATCCAGTTTTTCTTCTAAACGTTTTATAGCGCCGGCATCATTTTTTTCTATAGCCTTAGCATAACTTTTAGAATAGGCTTTTACCTGCTCTTTATAATGCAATACTCCTAATTTTCTAAGTACAAATAAACTGTCTTCCAGTTCTTTCATTCTTAAAAGTGTGTTCTCATACTCACTTTTTACGATCTTTAAAACTTCAGCAGAAACAGTTCTCGTCATTTCATGTCTTATGGTATCACAATAATCAGAAATACCATTAGCAACCTGTGCAGCGCCATTGGCGGTATAATCATACACCTCCACTTTTACGCTGTTAAATTCAGTACGCTTAATGGTAACCATATCGTCCCACTTTAATTTAAGATAGTGGTATCCAAAAACGGTATCTTTTATTTTCCATCTGTCCCAAAGATCGTAAGCATTTGCTACTTTTATTTTTAAGGCATCAGAACTTAAGAATTGAATAAGTTTCTCAACATCATCTTCATCACCAATTTGCATATAATCTTCCTGGTTACCTGTATTTGGCTCAATTACAAGTTTTGAGACCGAAAACTGGCGGGCTGCAAACAATACTACTGTTGATTTGTATTGTTTTGGCATTAAAAAAACAATTACTCCTGTAACAAGTGCACTAACAAGGGTAATAATCAAAAATGTCTTTCGCCATTTTATGACTTTTAATATTAGTTCTTTAGCTGTGATCTCTTCAAGCATATTATTTATATTTTATGAAACGCAATACGGATTTTGGATTTATCATTCCGGTAATAAACGCTAATAAGCCACTAAATATAAGCATAATTACGAAATTATATATCCAATAAGTGGTTAAATTCATTGTAAAATAATTGGTAAAAACAAGGCCTAAAATGAATAAGAAGAGAGAGGTAAGCAGGCGAACATTAATTCTGAACTTAAATACTTTGTAGGAGATAAAAACTTGTATCAAACAGGTTAAAAACTGCGTAACCACACTTGCAATTGCGCTTCCCAAAGCATACATTTTTGGGATAAGAATGAAATTTAAAACCAGATTAATTAAAATACCACTAATAGCCATTAAGTTTAAGTGTTTTAAATTGCCATTTGCTGTAAGAAGGGTACCAAAAATATAAGTAATAGATACAGCAGAAAAGCAACACATTAAAAGCGCCAAAATTTGAGAACCTTCTGCATTGCCTTTGTACAATAATTCACAAAATTTTTCGGCATAAAATAAACTGCTTATTGATACTATCAGGGCTGGTGTTAGTAATAAAGTAAACGACAATTTTACGATATTCTCAACATTCTCTCTGTTTTTTAGCATGCGGCTAAATAATGGCAATAATTGGACAGAAAATAAATAGGCGATCATATTTGCCGCGTCCAGAAACCGGAATGCTTTGGCATAAATACCGCTTTGCTCTTTACCCAAATTACCCGGTAGCATACGCTCTATCATTACACTATCTAACCTGTTATAAAACGACATTAAAAGAACCAAAATAGCAAATGGAAAACTTTTTTTAAGGATCATACGGTTAAAAGCCCAATCCCAATTAAGCTTAAACGTATGTGTTTTATTTAATACAATTAAAAAAGCAATAAGTGCGGTAAGCCCGTAACCGATAGTTTGAGCGTACACAAAATTCATAATGTCTACCTCAAGGCCAAATAATTTTAAGAGCATTCCGCCAACAATGATCATCATGATAACCCTGTCGAGTACCGAAATAATGCTATCTACTCTAAACAAATGAAGCGCCAGTAAATTGGATCTTAAAAAAAGAATGAAGCTTAAAAAAAAGCTATTTACACAAAGTATAACTAATAGCTTAATATATCTTACATCAAAACCTAAAATAAAAAAGCCTACCAACAATGTAACAATAACATAAAACACACCCAGCGCCAATTTAAGACCGAGCATTTTACTAAAATGTTTACTTAAAAGGTGTGTGTGTTGAGCAATATTCTTGTTATTGAAATTAGTCAATCCAAAATCGAGCAAAATACTTAACAAGAAAGAAAAATTAAATAAAACAAAGTACTCTCCATAGCTTGCATTACCAACATTCATTTGAACGTTAGGTTCGATAGCAAGGATCCAAAAAGGCTTAATTAATAAATTAAGAATCAGTAGGATAGCCAGATCAAATATGAACTTCTTTTTTTGCACAAAAAGCAGCAAATATAGGCTTTTTTATGGTTAAAACTAATCTAAATTCATAGATTTGCGCCGTGCAAATAGTTGTAAATACACGGATTTTATTGAAAGACAGGCTGGAAGGCATGGGATGGTTTGCTTATCAAACTTTAAAGCAAATAACCCTTAAAAACCCCGATGTACACTTTGTTTTCGTATTTGATCGTAATTTTAGCGAAGAATTTATTTTTGCCGATAACATTACCCCTCTTGTATTGTCGCCACAGGCACGACATCCTTTTTTGTATTATGCCTGGTTTCAACATTCAGTAAAAAGTTTGCTTAATAAAATGAAACCTGACCTTTTTTTGTCGCCCGATGGTTTTTTATCACTTGGAGCTAAATGCAAGCAACTGCCGGTAATTCACGATATTAATTTTTTACACCATCCTGAAGATAGTAAATGGCTAACTTCCAAATATTACAATCATTACTTTCCAAAATTTGCTAAAGAAGCTACACGCATAGCAACTGTTTCAGAGTACAGCAAGCAAGATATTGTAAAAAATTATGGTATCAGCGCATCAAAAATAGATGTGGTTTACAATGGCATAAATTCATTTTTTAAGCCTTTGGATGCTATAGCAAAAGAAGAAACAAAGAAAAAATATACTGCCGGAAAAAATTATTTTGTAAATGTTGGCTCTTTACATCCACGAAAAAATATTGCCAATCTTATTCGTGCATTTTCTTTATTTAAAAAAGAAAGTAATTCCGACACTCAACTGGTGCTTGCCGGGCCCAATTATTGGGGGCTTTCAGAGATACACAAAGTAATTGCAGAAACAAATTTAAAAGATGAGATTGTTTTTACAGGAAGGTTAGCCGATGAAGAACTCAATCTAGTTTTAGGAAGCGCATTGGCTTTAACCTTTGTGCCTTATTATGAAGGTTTTGGTATACCATTGGTAGAAGCCATGCAGGCGAAGGTGCCAATAATAAGCAGCAAGGTTACCAGTATGCCCGAAATTGCGGGTGAGGCGGCTGTATATGTAGATCCTTTAGAAGTAAATGATATTAAAAATGCCATGCTGCGCATTTATAAAGAACCTCAATTGCGTGAAAATCTTATTGCAAAAGGGAACTTACAGAAACAAAAATTCTCCTGGGAAAAAAGTGCCGATCTTTTATGGCAATCGGTATTACAAACGGTTAATTCAAATCAATAATTTCTAATACTTTTTTAGTAGTACCTGATTTTTTTTGAAAATATAATTTCAACTTATTTTCAATTTCTGTCATTTCAGATCTGTTATTAATAAAGCCTAAAATAGCCTCTGCCAGGGTATTTGAAGATTGTATGTTTTTTGCCGCTTTTAACTCTATTAACTCAATGGCTTCGTTATATTTATGATAATCGTTACCATAAAAAATAACAGGTTTTAAATAAACGGCAGGCTCTAAACAGTTATGAATACCTTCATTCATTCCACCACCAATATAAGCTACTGTTGCATAATGATAGATCTTTGAAAGCAGACCAATAGTATCAACCACCAGTATTTTTGAACTGCCCGCAGGTTTTTGAGCAGAATATAAATTATAACGTAAGTTGCTTTTTTCGAGCAATGCACTTATTTTTTGAATGTTTTTTTCATCCACATTATGTGGTACAATAATGAGCTTAAGCTCCTGTAAATTCAACGCTTTAAAAGCTTCTACCAGTAATTCATCATCTCCCGGCCAGGTACTCCCTGCTACCAAGATCTTGCTATCGCCGCAAAATTCTTTTATGTATGGCAACTCTTTAAAATTTTCTTTTATCTCCACAACCCTATCAAAACGGGTATCCCCACATACTTCAAAATTCTCAATATTTATTTTTTTCAATAAATTTCCTGAGGCTTCATCTTGTATAAATAGTTTGTTGAATGTTTTTAATGATCTTTTAAAGATACCTCCATACCATTTAAAGAAAGGATGATGTGGTTTAAAAACGGCTGATACCAAATAAGTAGGAATATTTTGTTTTTTTAAAGTAAATAAAAAATTAAGCCAGAATTCATACTTAATAAAAATGGCAAATTTGGGTTTAATGATGTTTATAAAATCTCTTGCGTTGGTTTTTGTATCTAATGGCAAGTAGCATATTACTTCTGCCCCGCTCCAATCTTTAAAAACCTCATAACCGCTTGGAGAGAAAAAACTTAGTACAATTTTATAATGCGGATGCTTTTTTTTAATGGCTTCAATTAAAGGCCTCCCTTGTTCAAACTCGCCATAAGAGGCGCAATGCACCCAAATAATATTTTCTGAATTTAATGATGAGATCTTTTTTTCTAAGTGCTGGCGCCAGTTGGTTCTGCCTGCCACCCATTGTTTGGCTTTGATCTTATTTATTGAGGCTAGTTTAATAACAAGGCCATATAAATAAATTACCAAATTGTATAAGAACATTTTTTAAAAATTAGTCGTAATAATATTCGTTCGGCTTTTTCTTGTACAATGGTAAGATCCATCCAAACCTAAAACCATACAACCTATCCATACGATTTTTAGTGTCGGGTAAAGCCGTGTCGTAATTTAGTTTACGAACGCTTGTAGTAAAAGCTTCATAAAATTCTACCCCAAAATAAGCGTTTAAAAAACGATTATCACTTAAATACATATACCCCACAAATTGTGTTAATGATATTCCTCTGCTTAATCTGTCTAAACCATAAGATAATGGTGCTTTAACCGAAGCTACTTCTTGCTGCCCATCATACAATTTTACTTTATGTTGCAAATAACCTGCGCCCGCAGTAAACATAACACCTGAATTTGGATTGGCTTTTAAAAAATTAAAGATCTTGCCACCGGTTAAGTGAAGGCCAAAGCCGCGTTCTGTAACACGAATATCAGCCGGGTAGCCCCTGTTATCTGTAACTTCACCATCTTCATTTTTTAACTGTGCAAGCACATCCTCTTTTACATTTCTTCCAAAAAAATAATTGGATTCAATTCCTAACAACCAGTTCTTTTTTGTTTTGATCATAAACGATCCTCCCATGTTTAAGTCCGGTCCAAAACGATCAGCAAGATCGCCCCCGGGTAAATGTCCGCCAAGGTGAATACTTACCAACGGTGCAAACACCGCTGTTGAATCAGCTTGCGAAAAACTTAAAAGCGAACAAAACAATATAGGCACTAAAAATCTCATCTTATAATTAACGTGCTGTAAGGCTTATTATTGCGCATAAATTTAGCTGATATATTTAAATTAAAAAACCCAAAATCATTACAATTTTGGGTTAGTTTTTCTTATAAAGTTCTTTTAGGGCAAGGTAATATTATAGGTTTTATCGTTTATAGTTACTGTTGCCTGGTCATCACAGGCACCATTACCAAAATCAATATAACGGGTAGGTTTTCCGTTTGGCGTATGTTCTATCTGCCCGCTAACAAAATGCTTTCTACAACCTACACTCATATCTCTTATTAACGGCTTGCTTGTTGGTATAACTGATGTAAAGCTTCTGCCATTAGCATTTGACCCGTTAGCACTTCCTGTTATTGAATATTTATCATCTGTCCATATTAAAGTATTTTCACCTGTAAGCCACTCACGTTTGCGTGTTGCCTGCCACTGAATTGTACCGCCATTATTTGCTCTAACAATAGAGATATTGGCATTGATATCATACACCAAATGCCCTTGTGCATTGTGACCTAAATTTTTAATTGTTTTACTGCCACTTACTTTATTATCGTTTACAAAATAATTATTTGGCGTAATGGTAATTGTAGTTAACGAGTCTTTGTATTTACCAATATATACCACTAATAATGTACCTCTGCGGTAACGGCCATCGTTGCAAAGACAATTAGTAGCACCAAAATTAACAGTAATAGAATCGGGATTAGTACCAACAAGTGTATCAAATGTTAAAGACGCACATGGTGCAAGCATAGCATAATTTTCATATGTACGGTAACTGCTAATGCTTTTATTTCGGCCGGCTTCATCGGCAATATTATTCATATCGTTATCAATGCTTGTTGCCAAAGCATTTTCGGCGGCAGAATCGGTATCTTTATCTTCTTCCTTTTCTTTTTTTCTGCAAGAAGAAAAAAGTAGCGAAAGGCATAAACCTAAAATTAAAATATTACTTAGCTTTTTCATTTTTGCTGTATTTTAATACTAAGATGTTTAAATTTAAGAAAGGTTTAATGGCTAATAAAAATATTTTAGCTAAAAGCATCAATACGGTTCTTATACGTAGTGATCTTTGTATTTTGAGTGTCACTTTCTATCAAGCCATCCTTTAAACGCACAATGCGGTGCGCGTGCAGGGCAATATCTTCTTCGTGCGTAACTAAAATAATGGTATTTCCTTTTTTATGGATCTCTTCAAAAAGGCCCATGATCTCCACGGAAGTTTTACTATCTAAATTTCCGGTTGGCTCATCAGCCAGTATAATAGCGGGGGTATTAACTAATGCCCTGGCAATGGCAACACGTTGTCGTTGTCCGCCACTTAATTCATTTGGTTTATGGCTCATGCGGTTTCCAAGGCCCACGCTTTCCAATACTTCTTTGGCACGGTTCTCTCTGTCAATTTTGCTAAAACCTGCGTATACCAATGGTAAAGCAACATTATCAAGGGTTGTAGCGCGCGGCAGTAAATTAAATGTTTGAAATACAAAACCAATTTCTTTATTACGCACCTCAGCCAATTCATTATCGCTCATTTTAGCAACAGAAAGATTATTGAGGATGTATTCGCCTGACGAAGGACTATCAAGGCATCCCAACATATTCATTAAAGTTGATTTTCCGCTACCGGAAGGGCCCATCAGCGCCACATATTCATTTTTGTAAATGGTTAAAGAAACATCTTTAAGGGCATGAATGGTCTCATCGCCGATCTTATAGGTCTTACGAATGTTGTGTATGGAAATGATCTCTTTCACTTATGTAAAATTAACTCATTTAAAAACGAATAAAAAACCATTGGTACCAATATTTGATAAATGATAAAAGACTAAAGACTTATGACTAAATTCTAATGACTAGCTTTGCGTATGAGTTTTTACCGCCGTATAAAATATTTTTTGGTTCATACCTTAAAGCTTACTAATAAAGAGGCGCAAAAGCTTATTGAGGAAGGAAAAGTAAGTATTGACGGAATTACCGTATTTGAGAATTGCCAGTTAAACGATGCTTCTGAAATAAAAGTAAATGATGAAATTGTACGAAAGAAAAAAGAATTTGTGTATTTGCTCTTTAATAAACCTCCAGGATTTGAAAGTACTTTAAAAAGAAATATAGTTGGAAGCCTTTATCCTTTTTTTAAGGATTTTGAAGGCCTTTCAATAGCCGGCAGGCTGGATAAGGCTTCTGAAGGTCTTTTGCTGTTAAGCAATGATGGCAAATGGGTTGAGAATTTATGTAATCCCAAATTTGAAAAAGAAAAAGAATACATAGTTACTCTTGATAAAACTGTAACTTATGAATTTATTGAGCGCTTTAAAACCGGTGTCGCCATCGATAAGATCATCACAAAAAACTGTGTTTGCGAAAAAATAAACAAAAACACAGTTAAAGTTGTATTAAAAGAAGGAAAGAACCGTCAGATCCGGAAAATGTGCAAAGTGCTCGGGTATGAAGTCTTAACTTTAAAAAGAACACGCATCGCTGGTTTTTTATTGACTGATTTACAGCTTGGTAGCTATTTAGTTACAAAAATTTAACAATTTAATGTTACAACATTAAATGTTACAACATATATTTGCATTATAATTTAAAACCTAAACAAAACATGAAAAAATTAATTACAACAGCAGCTGCATCTTTATTAATGATGTCTGCAACAGTAGCACAAGTTAAATGGAAAGTTGATAACTCACATTCTAAACTTGGCTTTTCGGTAGTTCACATGATGGTGAGCGAAACTGAAGGAAAATTTAAAGTATATGAAGGTACTGCAACTTCTAAAACCGAAATGGATTTTACAGATGCTGATATTAGCTTTTCTGCTGATGTAAATTCAATTAATACAGAAGACGAAAAACGTGACGGCCATTTAAAAAGCGCTGATTTTTTTGACGCTGAAAAATTCCCAAAAATTACTTTTAAAAGTACAAGCATGAAACCAAATGCAAAACTTGGCAAAACAGCTTATACTTTAACCGGCGATTTAACTATGCATGGTGTTACTAAAAAAGTAACTTTTACAGCTATTGGCGCTGCTAAAGTGGTTAAAGATCCATACGGAAATTTAAAAAATGGCTTTAAAGTTATTGGTAGCGTTAACCGTAAAGATTTTGGTTTAGGTTGGAACGCAGCATTAGAATCAGGTGGTGTTGCTGTTAGCGAAGAAGTAAAAGTTGACCTGAATATTGAGTTAAATAAAGAAAAATAAATAAATTAGCCTCCGGTTCTCCATCCGGAGGCTTTTTTTAAAATGTTATTGGAAGACGAGATACAACAAAGCGCATTTAAATCGCCTCAGCAAAAACTGGCTGTAAACCTTTTGTATACTACCAATTGGCTAAGCAATCACTACGATAAATTTTTTAAAGGCCTCGATCTTACCACCCAACAATACAATGTACTGCGCATTTTACGCGGGCAATTTCCAAACCCTTGCTCATTAAAGTGTATCAAAGAGCGTATGCTCGATAAAATGAGCGATACATCACGCATTCTTGATAAACTGGTTACAAAAGGCTACGCTATCCGTAACGAATGCCCTAACGACAGGCGCAGCGTTAATGTGGTTATTTCAGAAAAAGGTCTGGAAGTATTAAAAGAGCTTGATTTTATTGATGACGCAACAAAAGATATCTTCAAAAATTTAAGTACTTCTCAAATTGAACATCTTAATATCCTTTTAGATGATTTAAGAGGTCCTAAATAGGCAAATAGTTTTAAATATTTGCTATTTTTGGGGTCTATGAACAAGGATAAAAAAGTAGCAATACCTTTAATAAAAAATCCACAAAGCACCTACGAAAAATTCGAGAATTGGGCCGCTAAAAATGATAAGAAGATCTATTACGGTTTAACACTGCTTTGCCTTTTTCTTTCATTTATTACATTTAATGCCCGCATTAGCGAGGCGCATGATGATGCACTTTATTTAGAAGGTGGCTGGCGCTATGTAAATGAGTTTCCCGAATATTTCTATACACAAAATGCGCCATTGTATCCAATGCTGCTTGGCCTCCTTATCAAAATTGCAGGTTTTAAATTAATCCTCTTTAAATTATTTTCGGTAATGTTTACTGTTGCAGGCTTTATGCTTTTTTATAAAGCCTTAAAAGGCCGTGTGCCCGCAATTGTATTTATACCTGTTGCTTTATTTCAGGCAGCAAATCACTTAATAATTTATTATGCCAGCATGACCTTTACAGAGGCATTTTATTTTTTTCTACAGGGTATGTTCTTCTTTTACGCTGTAAAAGTTATTGATGCTGTAACTAAAGAAGGCGTTCAGCTAAAACCACAATTAAAACTATGGCTACTTTTTGGATTGAGCATGTTTCTTATTAGTACTTGTAAAAGTTCGGCCATCGTTGTGGTTCCGGCAGTATTATTATTTTTTGCCTTTGAAAAGAACTGGAAAGCCGCAGGTTTTTCTTTAGGAAGTTATTTGATTTTTAAGGTTTTATACGAAGTTTTAGTAAGAAGTATTTGGAAAGCACAAAATCAATTCTCAGGACAAGGAAAGATCTTATTACAAAAAGATCCTTACAACAAAGCACTTGGCGATGAAGATGCAGCGGGTTTTATACAACGTTTTATTGACAATTGCAATTTAGGTTTGAGTAAACGTTTTTATCAATTGTTAGGCTGGCGCGATGAAAATAATATTGAAGTATATGGTTTTTTAACTGTACTTACTATCATTATTATTGCTGTTGGTTTTTGGCAAATTGCAAGACAAAAAAATAAGGTAATGATACTATTTGCTTTATTTACCGGGGCACAAATAATTCTTTCATATTTTATTCTACAAGCCCGTTGGGATCAGGCACGTATCACATTAATTTGTATGCCAATACTTTTAATTTTAATGTTGTACGCGTTTTATGCATTTACAAATAAACCGGGCAGCATGGGTCAAATGATCTATATTGGATTAGTTGTAATTATGTTAGGATCGGTTTGTATCTCTTCATTTAAAAGAGGATTTAAAAATTTACCTATTGTACAAAAAAATTTAAAAGGCGATAAATATTTTGGATACACACCCGATTGGCAAAATTTCTTAAAAGCAAGTGAGTGGTGTGCAGATAGTTTAAGCAAAGAATCGTTGGTGGCCAGCAGAAAAGCGCCAATGAGTTTTGTGTATGGTAAAGGCAAAAAATTCTTTCCTATTTACAGTGTTATTAAAAAAGATAGTTTAACCGAACAATCCAACCCGGATAGTGCTTTAGCTTTCTTTAGAGAGAAAAAAGTAACGCATGTTATTTTGGCCAGTTTACGTTTGGATCCTAATAACGCCGGTGCAGGATTTATTAATACAGTGCATAATATCTTTGGCCCTATCAGTCAAAAATACCCCGAAAAGCTGCGCCTGGTGCATACAGAAGGTGCTTTTGAACAGGCTTACATTTACGAAATAAAATATTAAGCAAATGTCGTTCAGTATCAAGCTTGGAAATTTTCTTTACAAAAATGCATTTGGCCTATATAAGCCAATGTATAAACTGTTTAAGAACAAGCAGGATGCTTTTGAAATTGAGTTGTTGAAAAAATACATTCAAAAAAATGATATAGTGCTGGATATTGGCGCTAATATTGGCTTCTACGCTACTATTCTTTCTGAAATTGTTGGTGAGAATGGAACCGTTCATTGTTTTGAACCGGATGCTAAAAATTTTGAACATCTCAAAAAAGCAACTTCAGCAATAAAAAATATTAAAATAAATAATAAAGCGGTTGGACCAAAAACAGAAAAATTAAAGATCTACACCTCAAAAAATTTAAATGTAGATCATCGCACTTATAAACCCGAAGAATACGACCAGGAAATTGAAATTGACGCAGTAAGTATTGATGATCATTTATCATCTGATACAAAAGTTGATTTCATAAAAATGGATATCCAGGGTTTTGAAATGCAGGCCATACAAGGCATGCAAAACATCCTTGAAAAGAATAAAGATGTAAAATTAATTTCAGAATTCTGGCCTTATGGCTTAAGAAAGGCAGGAAGTTCTGTAAACGACTATTTTAATTTTTTAGTTTCAAAAGGTTTTACTTGTTATTTACTCGAGGAAGCTTCTTTATTAAAGCTAACTGCAGAAAAAGTGAAGTCATTAGAGCCCTTAGGCGAAGAACATTATTTTAATATTTTTGCTACGCGTACTAATGTTTAAAAAATATACCATACCCTACGAACTCGATGATCCCAAAGCTACTTTAGCGCACAGGGATATTATTTTACAAAAGCCTTTTTTAAAACGTTTGTATAACGGTTGGTATGATGTATTTATTAAAAAAGCAAGAGAAATAAAAACAGGTAAACATCTTGAAATTGGTTCTGGTGGCGGTTTTTTAAAGGATGTATTTCCTGAAGTTATTACCAGTGATATCTTAGCCTTACCAAATGTGGATATGGTTTTTAGTGCAGAAGAAATGCCGTTTAAGGAAAATGAATTGGCAAGTATTGTTATGCTGAATGTGTTTCATCACATCCCTAAACCTTATTTATTTTTAAAAGAAGCACAACGTACTTTGGTTAAAGGCGGTAAAATAATTATGACAGAACCTGCCAACTCTGCTTTAGGAAGATTTATTTACAAGCGTTTTCATCACGAGCCTTTTGATGAAACCGGCCCGCGAGAGATAAAAGCCGGAAATCCTTTATCCAATAGTAACCAAGCGTTACCGCACATTTATTTTGAGCGCGATCTTGATCTGTTTAAAAAAGAATTTCCGCAGTTAAAGATCAATTCGATTAAATATCATTCACCTTTTTCTTATGTAATTAGTGGCGGCGTTTCAAGAAGTGCTATGCTTCCGTTTTTTATGTATAATTTTGTGAAAGCAATGGAATGGTTATTTTCGCCTTTATCAAAACAATTAGGTTTATTTTGTACTATTGAGATAGAAAAAATTTAGTGGAAGAAACAAGACATACATATTTTAATAATTTAGCTAAGAAGCGCCGCAAGCGTACATTTGGTGCTTATTATTGGAACGAGATCACCAATTACGCCAATTATTTTTCACATGAAGATAGTTCGGTTTTAGAAGTGGGCTGTGGTAGTGGCGATCTTTTAGCGGGCATTGCAGGCTCAAAAAAAGTAGGTATTGATTTTAGTGAAGAGTACATTGCCTGGGCAAAAGAAAAATATAAGGATAAGAACATTGAGTTTTTGGTAATGGATGCCAACAACATTCAATTAGATCAAAAATTTGACCTGATCGTTATTAGTAATTTAATTGGTTTTGTAGATGATATTCAGAAAGTATTTGAGCAGGTAAAAAAATGCTGTCACCCAAATACAAAAGTGATTGTTCAGTTCTATAATTCGTTTTGGGAGCCTGTAATTAAATTTTCAGAATTAATAGGATTAAAACAAAAAACACCAACACAAAATTGGTTAAGCACGCGTGATATTAATAATTTATTATTCATCTCGGGCTTTGATGTTTACCGTAACAGCAAGCGTTTGATCATTCCATTCTTCTTCCCTATTCTATCTTTTATTTTTAATAGATATTTAGCAAAATTTCCTTTCTTCCGTTTTTTCACCTTGAACATTTACAGCTTTGCAAAACCTTTACCGGAGAATAACGAAGAAAAATATACTGAGAAATATTCTACCACTGTTGTAATTCCTGCCCGTAACGAAAGTGGTAATATTGAGAATGCTATTTTACGTTTACCAAAATTCGGTAAGCATATTGAAATTATTTTTATTGAGGGTAACAGTACCGATGATACCTGGCAAAAGATCCAGGAGATACAGAAAAAATATGCCGGCACACACGATATAAAAATTGGTCAGCAAAAAGGCAAAGGCAAAGGCGATGCCGTACGCGAAGGTTATAGCATGGCAACCGGTGATATTTTAATGATATTGGATGCCGATTTGACTGTGCCGCCTGAAGATCTTCCTAAATTTTACAATGCCATTGCCAGCAGCAAAGGCGATTTTATAAACGGTACTCGTCTTGTGTATCCTATGGATAAAGAGGCCATGCGCTTTTTAAATTATTTAGGCAATCATTTCTTTAGCTGGGCATTTACATGGTTGTTAGATCAGCGTTTTAAAGATACCTTGTGTGGCACAAAAGTAATGTTCCGTAAAGATTATATTAAGCTAATTAAGAACAGAAAATATTTTGGAGAGTTTGATCCATTTGGTGATTTTGACCTTTTGTTTGGCGCGCATAAATTAAATTTAAAAATTGTTGAAGTACCTATCCGCTACAAAGAGCGTACTTATGGCGAAACAAATATTTCACGCTTTAAACATGGTGTAATTTTATTACGCATGTGCGCTTTTGCAAGTAGAAAATGTAAGTTTATTTAGTATCCAGCAAGGTCATATAATCCTGCAATAAAATTGTTGCGCTGATCATATCTACTGTTTCCTTATCCTGCCTGTCTTTCTTCTTTAAACCACCCATTAGCATGGTTTGATGCGCCAATGTACTGGTAAAGCGTTCATCAAAGCGGTCAATTTTCATGTCAGGAAATTTGCGTTGTAAATGTGTAACAAAAGGATCAATAAAACGGGCGCTATCGCTTTTATTATTGGCTAAAGTTTTGGGCTCGCCCACAACAATAATATCTACGGTTTCTTTTTTTAAATAATCTTTTAAAAATTTAATAAGATCTTTGCTGTGCACCGTTGTTAAACCACTGGCAATTAAACGCAGACTATCTGTTACCGCAAGGCCAACACGTTTACTACCATAATCTATTGCTAAGATGCGTCCCATATACAGAGCTAATTTACGAAATTAAAAGGGATTAAAGATTCATGACGCAAGACATAAGACAAATCTCAAACTTTGAACTTTCTTAACTTTGAAACTTTCAAACTTAAGTGTACTTTAGTTCTATGATCAAAAAAATTGGCATATTCACTTCAGGAGGCGACTCGCCCGGCATGAACGCCTGCATTCGCGCGGTTGTTCGCACAGCATTATATCATAACATTAATGTAATAGGTTTTATAAAAGGCTATGAAGGGTTAATTGATAATGAGTTTATTGAGCTAAAGCGTGAAAGTGTTTCCGGTATTATTCAAAAAGGTGGTACCATTTTAAAAACGGCGCGAAGCGAACGTTTCATGAAACCAGAAGGCATTGCAAAAGCAGTTGAAAATTTAAAGAAGAATAATGTGGATGCCATGATCGTTATTGGCGGTGATGGCAGCTTTAGAGGGGCAATTGAATTGGGAAAACATATTAATATTCCAATTGTTGGCTGTGCAGGTACTATTGATAATGACCTGGTAGGAACAGATTTTACAATTGGTTACGATACAGCCATTAACACAGTAATTGAAGCTATTGATAAAATAAGAGATACTGCCGAAAGTCACGATCGTATTTTTGTTGTTGAAGTAATGGGACGTGATGCCGGATTGATTGCTTTGCGCACAGCCATTGCCAGTGGTGCAGAAGGATTGCTGGTACCTGAAATAAAACACGATACCGAATCGTTGGTTGCTAAAATGAAGAACTGGCGTAGCACAAAAAGCAGTAAAATTATTGTGGTGGCCGAAGGGGATCAAAGCGGCGGCGGATTTAAAGTAGCAGAAATGATCAAAAAAAATATTCCTGAATTTGATGTGCGTGTAAGTATTCTTGGTCATATACAACGCGGTGGCAACCCGAGTTGCATGGAACGTGTAAACGCCAGCATTGTGGGCTATAATGCCGTGAAAGCTTTAATGAGCGGACATACAAACGAAATGATAGGCATCATTAATAAACAAGTTACTTATACGCCTTTTACAAAAGCGGTAAAACATCATCAAAAATTAAATAAAGATCTTGAGGAGTTGATCGAGATATTGAGTAGCTAGGATTAAATGGAAAATGTAAGAGGTAAAATGGAAAATGTAATAATTTCCAATTCATTTTCCATCTTCCATTTTCCATCTTCCATTTTTATTAAAGTTTGTTAACCCGTGTAACTTTTACGCTGCCTTGTACGTTCTATACAAAAACCCCAACCATGCGTAAAATATTTCTAGTCTCTGCAATTATTATTTCTTTTTTAGCTTTTGGTTTTATCTCTTTAGGAAAGATCAAATTTCACAAAGGCACAACCACTCATAAAGATGGCGATATTATTTTTATCGTTAACCCATCCGGGCAAGGAAAGGCAATACAATTAGCTACAAAATCAAAATACACGCACGTAGGTGTTATCTTTTTTGAAGAGGGTAAAGAATATGTGTACCACGCTGTAGAACCCGTTATGAGAAGCTCGGTAGATGGTTTTAAAAGCATGAGTGCCGATGGATCTTATGAAATAAGAAGATTAAAAGATCAATCTGTTCTTACAAAAGAGAATGTTGCCAAAATGCTGGCAGATGCCAAATCAAAATTAGGTACACATTACGATCTTGGTTTTAGCTGGGATGATAAACAATTATATTGTTCTGAATTTGTATGGAAGGTGTATAATAAAACTTTGAATTTGAGTATTGGCGCTCTTAAGCCTTTAAAAGATTTTGATCTTACCCACCCTGCTGTGAAACAAAAAATGGAAGAGCGCTACGGTAAAAATATTCCTTTAGATGAAAAAATGATCTCGCCCGGTGATATGTACAATTCTGAATTACTTGAAAAAGGCAATTAGGAAACTGAAATATTTAAAAAAGCAAAGATAGCGGCCGCATTGATCATTGAAATAGCCAGCAACGAATTGGGGTTTTGATTAAGATTATAAGAGAAAAAGATTACCGAAAAAATGATCAAAAAAACAGATAAGAATAAAATAGGGCTGGCACTTTGTATTCTGTAATAATTTTGAGATGTTTCTACAAAGGCTTTTATTTCGCGTTGTAATAGATAATCTTTGCCCACTTTAAATTCAGAATATTTTTGTGGCGTTTCAATAAACTCATTGATGATCATTTTATAATTTCTCCCCTCCACATCAATCATATTTATATCTTCAATAACACGGTGCATGTTCTCATCTATCCTATCATCAAACGTAACTATCACATTTTTTGCATAACGCGTTTGGTAATGACAAGGTCCGTAAAACGAAATAACCAATTCGCAAAAAATAAAAAAGCAAATAACATTAAAGCAATTTAAGGCGCGAAAGGTTTTGGTTTTTTTAAATTGTTGTAATTTGTAAAACTCGCGGATCTTTTTGATCTCCACTAATTCGGCTACTTCTTCCGGGGTTAAAGGGATACGCGGGGCTCGTTTTTTTCCCTCTTCCTTCATTTCAAATTTAATTTCTCGTCAACAAGATAATTATTTCTAACAGGACTGTTACGTAAGATCAATTCGCCAATAAAACCTGCCAAAAACATCATGCTGCCAATTATCATACAAGCCAAAGAGATATAAAAAGAAGGGCGTTGTGTAATTAAACGCGCAGGATGATGATGGTAAGCACTGTACAATTTACTTGCACCCAAATAAATTGCAAAACTAAAGCCTACAAAAAATAACAAAGTACCTACAAGACCAAAAAAATGCATAGGCTTTTTTCCAAATCTTGAAGTGAAGGTGATCGTCAAAAGATCCAAAAAACCATTTATAAATCTATCCCAGCCAAATTTACTGGTGCCATATTTACGCGCGCGGTGCTGAACTACTTTTTCGCCAATATTGCCAAAACCCGCAGCCTTTGCCATTATCGGTATAAAACGGTGCATCTCACCATACACTTCAATACTTTTAATTACTTTCTTTTTATAAGCTTTTAAACCACAATTCATGTCATGCAGTTTAATGCCACTAATTATTCTGTTAGTTGAATTATATAATTTTGAAGGAAGGTTTTTTGTGAAAGCGTTATCGTAACGTTTTTGTTTCCAACCGCTAACCAGGTCGTAACCATCTACAGTTATCATTTTATAAAGCTCCGGAATTTCATCCGGACTATCCTGCAAGTCGGCATCCATGGTAATTACCACATCGCCTTTTGCTTCTTCAAAACCTAAATGTAAAGCGGGAGACTTGCCGTAATTACGACGGAATTTTATTGCCTTTACATTTGAATTTTTTTGAGCTAAACTTTCAATTACCTGCCACGAATTATCTTTGCTGCCATCATCAATAAAAACAATTTCGTAAGAGAAATTATTCTCCTGCATTACTTTTACGATCCAATCGTGCAATTCCGGTAACGATTCCTCTTCATCTTTTAAAGGAATAACTACAGATATCTGGCAGTTTGAACTCATTAAACAGTTGCTTCGGTATATTTGGTCATAAACTCCATGGCTTTTTCAACCATGTCTGAACTGCCTAAGAATAAAGGCGTACGTTGATGCAATTCGGTAATTGGCACTTCCATAATGCGCTTGTAACCTGTAGTGGCTTGTCCACCGGCTTGCTCTATGATAAATGCCAAAGGATTACATTCGTACAATAAACGTAATTTTCCTTTTGGTGATTTAGTTGTAGTAGGATAAATATAAACACCACCTACAATTAGGTTACGGTGAATATCTGCAACTCCTGAACCAATATAGCGCGAAGAATACGGACGGTTAGTTGCTTTGTCTTCTTCCTGGCAATATTTAATATATTTTTTTACACCTTCAGGAAAGTGCAAATAATTCCCTTCGTTAACTGAGTATACATTGCCCGCTTTTGGCGTTTGCAATAAAGGATGTGATAAACAGAACTCACCAATACTTGGATCTAAAGTAAAGCCATAAACACCTTTGCCTGTTGTATAAACCAACATACAGCTTGAACCATAAATAATATAGCCTGCTGCAATTTGCTCGGTACCGCGTTGCATAAAATCTTCAATAGTACCCGGGCCGCTCAATGTAACACGGCGGTAAATAGAAAATATAGTCCCAATCGAAACGTTCACATCGATATTTGAAGAACCATCCAGTGGATCCATTGCCACAACATATTTGGCATTTTTAGAGATCTCGGTATCAATAGGGATGATCTCATCATTCTCTTCACTGGCAATAGCGCAAACTTCGCCACCAGCCTTTAATGCTGCTATAAATTGCTCGTTGGCAAATACATCTAATTTTTTAACACGTTCGCCCTGAACGTTCGTATCCCCCGTTTCACCTAATATCTCAACTAATCCTGCTTTTGTAACTTCACGGTTTACGATCTTTGCTGCAATACCAATATCGCGCAATAAACGCGAAAGTTCGCCCTTAGCAAATGGAAAATCGTTTTGTTTTTCAATAATGAACTGACCTAATGTTTTTACTCTCATTCTTATGGGTTTAATTAAAAATCAAAAGTAAAAAAATTAATGAATAAAGCGCAACTAAATACGGGTATTTACGAGAAAATGAGAGTTAAAAACTTAAAAATCTTTTTTTAAGAACTCGCGCCAGTCGCTAAGATTAGCTATTACCTGTAATTGACGATATTGGTAATGGAATTTTTCTTCGTCGGTTTGCGAATTAAGGACGTTGATCCTGTATCTATCGAAATTGGACAATGCAAATTTTTCTTCGGCAGTTAATTTAATACCGCTAAATTCTTTATCACGTAAATCATTAATACTAACAACAAGGCCTGTTGTTTTTTTATTAAGAAGTGTAGTTATGAAATCATTTTTAATGTCCACAAAGCAAATATAAGTGATAGGCTACCTTCAAATAAATTTTTTCGCCTATTATACTAACATTCGACTGTTAATTGCGGTTATTATTAGACGATTTAATAATTTTATGGTATGATCTGCAGGTTTATATTATTTATAGTTCTTACATCAATTTCTTTACAATCAAAAGGTCAGAAAGCTTCTAAACCTGAGATATTATGGGCTTTTGGGCATCCTTTTGCAGCTTTAAAAATGAAAAAGATAAAGAAGAAAGCTGAAATTATTTACAATCAACCCGACATAAAAACACTATTAGATAATTATAGTAGCGGCGGAAAACTGGACGCTTTCAGGCATGTTTTTTTTATGGCTGCTTTTGCGCAACATATCAAAATTAAAAAGCTACGCAAATTAGGAATAGCACATGAAAAAGGAAATTACAGGCAATTTTTAAAACATAAAACCGAAAATGGCGAGGTACCCGACAGCTTAAGTAACGTAATGGACCTTGCCAATAATGAATTAGGTTTTACTATTGGAGAAACGAACAAAGAAAAAAGCCTGGATGAACTTAGACACGTAGTAATAAAAGAAATTTTAAGCGGTAAGGCTTTGATCCTTAAACGCAATAAAGAAGGTCGTTTTTTGGATTGTAATGACGGAGTAATAGATCCGGCAAAATTTTCAGGAAAATGGATTATACCAAAATGTTTGGTGGCTTCGGACACAAAAAATTAACCACATAGAAACATAGTTTTTTTTATTTATCTGCTTATTAATAAGGAAATCATAGGGTTGATTCGTCAAAGACGAATCAACCCTATGTAAACTCTTGAAATTTAGTTTTACTCTTTTAACCTATGTGTCTATGTGGTTAAAAATTCAAGTTGATTGTAACTGATCGTAGGTCAGCTTACAATTGATCCATTCGCCGTCTAACTTAGATTTATACTTCTTATAAAATTCAATAGCCGGTGTATTCCAATCCAACACCTGCCATTCCATTCGCCTTACCTTTTGAGCTTTGCCAACTTTTACAACCTCATTAAAAAGTAATTTGCCATAGCCATTTTTGCGCTCTTTTTCGGTAACAATAATATCTTCTAAAAACAAACACTTGCCTTTCCAGGTTGAATATTTATAATAATAAACAGCAATGCCAACAATAGTATGTTCTTTCTCTAAAACAAAAAAATCAAATATCTTATCTTTACCAAAACCCCAGCCGGTCATTTCGGCAACCGTTACTTCTACTTCGTTGGGCGCTTTTTCAAAAACAGCCAACTCCTTTACCAATTCAAGCACACGAGGAATATCGTTTTGTGTACCAACTCTTATTTTTGCCGACATATTTATTGCGAGAATTTTTTCTTTAGAATTACTTTTTGAAGAATACGCTTTATAATTAATTCAGATAAGACCTCTTCAAAACCCATTGCCTGGTTTTTATCTGTATAATTTTTTATTTGGGTTTCACTTATATCAATACGGTATAATAATGCAGATAATTGATTAGTGTTCTTTAATAACGGCTCCAATTCTTTTATTACTGATGCTTTTAGATGCGGTAGATCGGCATGCAGCTCATTTATAAAATCAACATTTAAACTACAGCTGCTAAAATCTTTTTTTAACTGTGTTTTAAAAAGATCGAACAGGTTTTGCTGCACCAGGTAATTATTTACATCTAATTCTTCCATGTTTTATTGTTTTAATAATAAACGCTGTACCGGTTGCTTATTGATGATGTGCGATTGAATGATCTCTTTTACATCCTCTTTTTTTACACCAACATAAAATGTGCCTTCAGGATAAATAGCAATAGTAGGACCAAAATCACATATACCTAAACAGCCGCTTTTGTTGGCGCGCGTTTTTAAATTTACATTAAGATCTTTTAATTGCTTTTTAAATTCTGCAACTAATTCCAATCCATGCGCCTCGCCACAGCTTAACTTTTCGCTGCCTGTGCGTTGATTGGTGCAAACAAAAATATGAACATCAAATACCATAAAAATTACTAATTTAACCTGTTATAAAGATATAACATTATGTCAAAGATATTAATTACAGGCGGAACAGGTTTACTTGGAAGAACAATTTCTGAGATCTTATTAAAAAACGGGCATACCGTTGTTTGGCTAAGCCGTGAAGCCGGAAATTATAAAGGCATACAAAAATTTAAATGGGATCTTTCTAAAAATTATATTGATGAAAAAGCCTTTGAAGGTGTAGAAAGCATTATTCATTTAGCCGGCGCACCTATTGCCGATAAGCGTTGGACAACTTCTTACAAAAAAGAAATTATTGATTCGCGCGTAAAAAGCAGCGAATTATTATTTAATTACATCTCTAAAAACAATTTCCCAATAAAGACATTTATTGGCGGTAGCGCCATGGGTTATTACGGTTCGGGCATAGGTGAAAAAATTTTTACAGAGGAAGATGAGCCGGGTTCAGATTTTTTAGCCGAAACCTGTGCTTTGTGGGAGAAAAGCTATGAGCCATTTATAAAAAGTGGAATAAGAACAGTTATAATCAGAACCGGTGTTGTTTTAAGCAGACATGAAGGTGCTTATGCAAAAATGGCGCCTGCGTTTAAACTTGGCTTTGGTGCTGCCGTTGCAAGTGGCAAACAGTGTTTTCCATGGATACATATTGACGATATTGCCAATATGTTCATTCATGCTTTACAACATCAAACTATAAACGGAGTTTATAATGGTGTTGGTTCTGAAATTATTGACAATAAAGATTTTTCAAGACAATTGGCAAAGAGTTTTAATAAGCCTTTTTTTATGCCAAATGTGCCTGCTTTTTTAATGAAACTAGCAATGGGTGAAGCAGCCATAATGGTAACGGGCGGCGTTAAGATCAGCAATAAAAAAATAAAAGAAACAGGGTTTAAATTTGAATTTGAAACGGCGGAAGATGCACTAAAGTCATTAATCGTTAGTCATTAGTCTTTGATCCTAATAAAGCCACTTCACCTGCTTAACATCCATATAATAAGCCCGGTCGTTCTTATCTTTCAGCCAAAGCATGCCTTCATCGCTAACACCGGCAACATACATGGTTTTTACAATACCTTCTATTTCAAAATCCATCCAGTTATTCAAGCGAAAAAAATGCTTTAAGTATTCGTTTTTTATAAGATCAAATTTGTTGTTCTTTAAGTGCAGATAGTATTTTTCAAAGTGCTTACAAAGCAGTTCTAAAACCATATCAATATCCACTTCTTTTCCTAGAATAAGCTTTAAAGAAGTGGCATTAAACCCTTCATCAAAAATTGTTTGATTTACGTTAAGTCCTATTCCTACTACACTCCAGCTTAATTTAGAATTTGTAACATGGTTTTCAATTAAGATACCTGCCACTTTTTGCTTATTTACTAATATGTCATTTGGCCATTTAATTTTTATGTCAAATTGGCTATTATCCAACAACTCCGCCAACACGTCATAGCAGGCCAATGCTGACACCTGATACAAATAATGTTGGTTTTTAAGGTTTAAAAAAGTTGGTTTAATAACAAGCGAAGCCGTTAAGTTACTAGTCTTTTCAGTCTTCCACACGCTTCCTCTTTGCCCTTTACCACTGGTTTGTTCCGCAGTATGCACAACAGTGCCTTCAGAGAGGTTAACGTTCTTTAACATCTCTATGGCATAAGAATTGGTACTATTAACTCGTGGTAAAAAAATAATGTTTCTACCAATAAATAATGTTTCCATTAAACCAAATAAGATTAAATTTGTTGTTTACTGTAAACCTAGTAAATTTAATTTAAAGATAAGTCACAAAAACGACAATATGGCCAAAATTCCGGTTAAAAAAGCTGCAGCTAAAAAAACAAGTAAATCTGCCGTAACCAAAAAAGAAACCAAAAAAGCTGCTCCTGCTAAAAAGGCTGTTGCTAAAAAATCTAAACTAGGCTTTGCCGCTGTTTCAAAAAAAACAAGTAAACCAAAAGCTTTACCTGTTAAAAAAACAGCTAAAAAGAAGGTAATTAGTGATGAAGAAAGAGAGTTTCGTGCCGCCAATCTTATAGCTAATTCTGAAAATAAAAAGAAAACCGGCAGCACTACAAAACGCCCTAAAAAAACATCTTCGCCTAAAGAAACAACGTCTTTATTAGATTCGATTGTTGAAGGTATGGAAGAACGTAAAGCAAAAAATATTACCATTTTAAACATTAGTAAATTAGATAACCGTGTAACAGATTATTTTGTGATCTGCGATGCCGACAGTAAAACCCACGTTAATTCAATTGCCGATAGCGTTGAAGACACTGTTATTAAATTAACCAATGAAAGAGCATTTCACTCTGAAGGTCATCAGAACAGCGAATGGATACTAATAGATTATATCAATATTGTAGTGCATGTTTTCTTACGCGAAACACGTGAGTTTTATAATATTGAAGGCCTTTGGGGAGATGCAGAAATTACAACCATTAATTAAAATATTACAGACAGATAATTAAAATGAGCGACGAACAAAATACACAACCTACACAGAACGATACGAATAATAAATCAAATTCGTCTGAAGAGGAAAGAAAGAAGCAATTTGAGCGCATGAAAGAAAAATTCAGTCGCCCAAATTCAAATTTTGGAGGCAACAAAAGCGGCGGTAATAGCGGCAATAATTTTTATTGGATATACGGTGTAGTAATTGCGGTATTATTATTTATTGTTTTTTACGGTAATGGATTTACACCCAAATTACAACCAATTGACCAGGGTAAATTTTATGATGCCCTTGTTAAAGGTGATGTAACAGATATAGTAATTGTAAATAAAACCATTGCTAGAATTACCATTAATCCGGATACCATTGCCAATGCCAACCGTTATAAAAGTTCAAAAGATGGCCGCGCCATGTTTGACAAAAATTATAAAGGGCCGCATTATTTTTTAACAGTGCCATCCATTGATGTACTTATTCAAGATATAGAAAAAGTACAAACTGAAGCTGGCATTCCTAAACAGAAACAAGTATTTGCCAAATCTGTGGAAGAAACGAATTGGATGACCGACCAATTGCCTTGGTTATTGCCAATATTAATTATGGTAGTGCTTTGGATAGTAATGATGCGCCGTATGGGCGGCGGCGGCGGAAGTGGCGGACCGGGTCAGATCTTTAACATTGGCAAATCAAAAGCTACTTTATTTGATAAAGACTCTAACGTTAACATTACATTTAACGATGTGGCCGGTTTAGACGGTGCAAAAATGGAAGTAATGGAGATCGTTGACTTTTTAAAGAATCCAAAAAAATATACCGACTTAGGAGCAAAAATTCCTAAAGGTGCATTATTGGTTGGCCCTCCGGGTACCGGTAAAACCTTATTGGCAAAAGCGGTTGCAGGCGAAGCAAAAGTTCCTTTCTTCTCGTTAAGCGGATCGGATTTTGTGGAAATGTTTGTAGGTGTTGGTGCCAGCCGTGTGCGTGATTTATTTAAACAAGCCAAAGAAAAAGCACCTTGTATCATATTTATTGATGAGATAGATGCTATTGGCCGTGCCCGTGGTAAAAATGCTGCAGCAGGTGGAAATGATGAGCGTGAGAATACCTTAAATCAATTATTAACCGAGATGGATGGTTTTGGTACAAATAGTGGTGTAATTATTTTAGCTGCTACAAATCGTGCCGATATCTTAGACAGAGCCTTGATGCGTGCCGGTCGTTTCGATCGTCAGATCTATGTTGACATGCCTGATTTGAACGAACGTAAAGAAATTTTCCAGGTGCATTTAAAGAAAATTAAAATTGATGAGAGTGTACAGATTGATTTCCTGGCGAAACAAACACCGGGCTTTAGCGGTGCAGATATCGCCAACATTTGTAACGAAGCCGCTTTAATTGCAGCCCGTTCAAATAAGAAAACAGTTCAAAAACAGGATTTCTTAGATGCAGTTGATAGAATTATTGCAGGTTTAGAAAAGAAAAACAAGATCATCACACCGCAGGAAAAACGTGTAATTGCTTTTCACGAAGCAGGCCACGCTACTGTAAGTTGGATGTTAGAGCATGCCTCACCATTAATTAAAGTTACCATTGTACCGCGTGGCCGCTCGTTAGGCGCTGCCTGGTATTTACCGGAAGAAAGGCAGATAACCACCACCGAACAAATTATGGATGAGATCTGCGCTGCTTTGGGCGGACGTGTTGCTGAAGAAATTACATTTGGTAAAATAAGCACAGGTGCTTTAAGTGATCTTGAAAAAGTAACTAAACAGGCATACGCAAGTATAGTATATTACGGCTTGAACGAAAAAGTTGGTAACATTAGTTATTACGATAGTTCGGGACAAGACAATATGTTTAGCAAACCTTATAGCGAGAATACAGCTAAAACAATTGATGAAGAAGTGAAAAAGATGATTGATATTGCTTATGCAAAAACAAAGCAGATACTATTAAGCAATAAAGACAAACTGACACTTTTAGCTCAAAAATTATTAGAGAAAGAAGTGATCTTTAAAGAAGACTTAGAAGAGATCTTTGGTAAACGCCCTTTTGATAAGCACGATGAAGTTGCTCCAAAAGTTGAGACCTTGATTCCTCCAACAGTTTAATAAACTTATAAATTAATAAAAAGGCGAACCAAATTGGTTCGCCTTTTTTTGTTCGTATTAATTATTCTTTATAAACCCCAACACATCCTTATACCCCTTCCCCATTCCATTATAAAACTGACCTATCATAGGAACGTGTTTTTTGCGTTTATAAATAATAAGCAGAGCATTAGGTTGGTGTTTTTTTAATTCAGCATAAAAAATATCGTTGAGCTGTGTTATGGCAGGATAGGTCTTGCCGCCCAGTAAAGTTAAAAATGGTGGTGTATTTTTATTTAAATAATTAATGGGTGATAATTTTTTCCATTTTTCCGGATCCTTAGAAAATACTTTTGTATAAATACTATCTGCCGGGCTATTTGAAACAGTTAAATATTTATGCATATCCAAACCAAATGCATCAATTAAAATAACACCATTTATTGGGTTAGGTATATTTAGTTCTTTAAAATAACTATTGTCTGTTGCAACTAATGCAGCTAAATGACCGCCGGCAGAATGGCCGGAGATGTAAATACTATTTGTATCTCCTTTAAATTTACCGGCATTTTGTTTTGTCCATCTTACAGCTTTGGCTACATCGTAAGCCATAGTGTCGATGGGCGTTGGGTTTAAGCGGTAATTCATCACTACACAAATAATTCCTTTCCTTGCAAAACCCTTTCCTAAAAACTTGTAAAGACCTTTTCTTCCGCTTCGCCAGTTACCACCATAAACATATACAAGGATCTTTTTTGGTTTTTTTATTTTTTTTGGTGTGTATACATCCAATAATAAATTGCCCTGAGTGCTATAAACAATATCTTTTATTTTAGAAACGCGACAAGAAGAAACAAGAAAAATTATGAGAAGTAAAAAAAATGCTTTTTTCATTTATAAATATATAGCTACTAAATAAAAAAAGTGCTTATTAAGCCCAGTAATATCGCAATATGAATGACCGTTAAAATAAAATAGTCTTTACTTTTTTTAATTCCCTTATAAATACTTATTGCAACAAGTACAATAACAACAAGCACAAATAAAATAAGAGCAAGTCCGCCTAAACCTAAGCCTCCATCATGGGCACCCGGCGATAAAATATTTAAGCCATAGATAACGCCAAACGACACAAGGTAAAAAATAAGTGTTGCTATGTATTTATTCAGTTTCATTATTCTCTTACATCTTTTTCTTCTTCTCCAAAAATTTTGCTAAAATCGCGCACGCGTATGGTTTGATCTCCGGGTCCGCTGGGCATGCACTCTGCCCACATAATAATATCGCGTGTGTCGGTTTTTGCATTATCAATAAGGATCTTTAATTTTTCAAAATTCTTATCTGCTAAAAATAAAATGCAGCGAAATAGTCTTGGATCGTTTAAATGACGGCCACCAGCCGTTAAAGTTTTAAATAATTCAAGCACCTCATTAACTTGTGCAGCAAAATCTGAATTAATTTTTTGTTGGATATCGGGTAAGTTGCTCATATACTTTCAAATATAAACAAAAGCGTTGCTATTATAACATTTTTAATTTTCTTATTTTTAATGCGTGATAGAAAACATAACAAAAATAATTCTGTTCATCATTCTTACTTTCGTTTTACACTCGTGCTCCCCAAAAGAAAAACGCGTAATTTACCAAGTTCACAAAAATGGAAAAACAAAGGAAGAGTATATTTATAAAGACAGGGATGACACTTTAAATTACACAAGGATAATTTATTATGAAAGTGGTCTACAAAAAAGCTGCGTTGATTACCATGATGGTAAATTTAATGGGAAAATAATTGAGTACACTGAAAAAGGTAAAAAGAAATTTGAAGCCACAGCGGAGATGAGTCATTTTGTAGGCCTAAAATATAATTACTACGAAAATGGCAATTTAAAATCACTTGACAGCTTAATTGGTAAATGCCCAAACGGTTATTGTTGTTGCGATGCTATCACTATACGCTATTATCCAAATGGAAAAATTCATGAAAGATTTATAATTAAAAATGGTCTTTTTCATGGGCCTTATATTTCCTTTTATGAAAATGGCCAAAAAGAGTCGGAACGCCATTTTGAAAACGACAAAGAAATAAATCTTTCAAAACACTGGAACAAGTATGGAAAGCTGATTTCAGAGGTAAATTATAAACTTGGTAAACCTGAAGGCAAAACAATTGAATATTATAAGAATTATAGAGTTGAAGGAGAATTTATAAATGGAAAAGAAGAAGGAAAGTGGATCGGCTATGATAGTAGTGGTAAAGTAATTTCAGTAGAAACCTATGTTAACGGAGTGAAAACAAAATAAAAAGGTGAACTAAATAGCTCACCTTTTAAATCTGTGTAAATCTGCTCAATCCGCGTCATCCACGTTCCATCGTCTAAGCAAATTTCTTTTCGAATTCTTTCATGCAATCTACCAAAGCCTGTACACTTGCTAATGGTAATGCATTGTACATAGAGGCACGGTAACCACCCACATCACGGTGTCCTCGTATGCCGCTAATGTTCGCGTCTTTCCACAATTTATCAAACTCAGGTTCTAATTCAGGTTTTGTAGTTAAGAAACAAGCGTTCATATTACTACGATCTTCAACTGCTGTTGTACCAGTAAATAAAGTATTACGATCGATCTCATTATATAAAAGATCTGCTTTTTGCTGATTGATTTTTTCTATCCATGCTACACCACCGTTTTTCTTTAACCATTTTAAGGTTAAAAGCGTAACGTAAATTGGAAATACGGGAGGCGTGTTATACATACTGCCACCTTTAATATGTACCTGGTAATCGAGCATTGATAACATTTTACGGCCTGTTTTACCCAAAACATCTTTACGTACCATAACCATAGTGCTACCTGCAGGGCCCATATTTTTTTGCGCGCCGGCATAGATCAAGGCAAAATCTTTTGCATTTACCTTACGGCTAAAAATATCTGAACTCATGTCACAAACCATAGGAATGTTGGTTTTTGGAAACGATTTCATTTGTGTGCCATAAATAGTATTGTTGCTGGTAATGTGTAAATAATCAGCATCTGTTGGAATGTCGTATCCTTTAGGAATATATGAGAATTTTTTATCTTCAGATGAAGCGATCACTTTTGTATTACCAACTATCTTAGCTTCTTTAATAGCTTTGCTGGCCCAAACGCCTGTGTTTACATAGGCTGCATAGCCACTATCTTTTAATAAATTATAAGGCACCATGGCAAATTGTAAGCTGGCACCACCACCTAAATACATTACATCGTAATCATCGCCTACTTCAAATAATTCTTTTATTATGGCGTGCGACTCATCAATTACTTTTTCATAGTTCTTGCTGCGGTGCGAAATTTCTAACAGTGATAAATTTAAATTATCAAAATTGATACAAGCATCTGAAGCTTGTTTTAAAACTTCCTCCGGTAAAATTCCGGGACCTGCGCTAAAGTTGTGTGGCTTTGACATATAATTTAGTTTAGTTTTTAAATTCGGTTTGAGACTTTAAAATTAATAAATGTTTTAATCATGTAGTAATTTTATTGTGCCATTGCTTAAAGTAATTATGAAAATACTGTCTTTTAGGGTCTGAACATCGCTGATATCAGCAAAAACAAGTTCACCTTTGTTATTTACGATCTGCTCACTTTCACTGTGAATAAGGTAATAATGTGTACTAATTTTCTGAATTTCGGCAGTAGATAAAAATATTTCTTTGCCCTGCTTATTCAATAAAATAAATTTGTCTTTTAACTGCACCAATGCGCAACTATCTTTAAAATCGTTTGCCTTTGTGTATTTGTAAGGCACTACAAGGCTTAATTTACGATCAACAAAACCATATTTATTTTTATTCTTTACTCGAATTAAGCCATTGCTGGCAAAATTAATTTCATCATAAGTACCAAAGTCAATACTGGTGCGACCGTTAGCATCCATCAAAGCCTGCTCACCTTTTTTCAGTAATTTAAAAACGTTTCCATTGGTGTAAAAATCTGCTGCCTTTTCCTTTAAAAAATCATATTCAATTGCACTTAAAAAGCAGCCATTGCCATTATAAAAACCATACAAATTATTTAATACTACAATAAAAATACCATTGCTTGCTTTTAATACCTGGTCGTATTTTGTATCTAAAATTATTTTGCCGGTTGAATTGATCAACCCATAAGAATTTCCAATTTTTACAACAGCAATTTTATCTGCACCAAAGTCTGAAAGCCAGTCAAACTCTGCTTTGTGTACATAACCATCCTTTGATACAAAACCACTTTTATTTTCGGAACGATAATAGGCAAAACCATTTTTAAAATCACCCAGCTGTTCAAACTTTGGTTCAATAATAACCTGTCCAAAATTATTTAAAGCACCGTATTTGCCATTTAATTTTACCGTATAAAAATTATCCGATATCTCATTTATTTCATCATAAATTGGTGAGATAATTTGTCCCTGACGATTAATGAAACACCATTTGTTACCATGCTTAACGGCTGCAATACCATTATTAAAAACGTAAGCGTCAGCAAAAAACTGATCGAAAGGATTTGTATTTTCTTTATTGATAAAGAATACTGAATCGTTTTTACTTGCTACAGAAAGTCCTTCGTAAAAGGGAGTTACAGCATCAAAAGAAAGCGGAATAATAGTTTTGGCATTTGTGTCAATAAATCCAAAAAGATCATCTTTTTCGTAAGGATAAAGCACCAGTTTATTTAATTCAAGTTCTTTTAAAATTGAATTCTTTAAAGGAAAAGCGGGATTTTCTTCCAAAAACTTTTGAAGCTCTTCATTCGAAAAAGATTTTACAGTTAATGAGAATAATAATTTCCAGGCTTCTAAATTTTGTGGTGCTTTTGGGTAATTGTTTACAAATGTATGCAGTCCGGCAACATCAGATGTTTCTTTATAAATAGAAAATAGTTTTTCGTAAGCAGAATTCAATAAAATATTTTTAGGATTGATCTTTATAAAATCAATATAAGAGGCAGTAGAATTATCTTTGGTTGATTCGTCAAAAATTTGCCGGTCAATTAGCAATAAAGCTTCCTGTACAAAAGTGCTCTGGGGATGCATGATCACAAACTCTTTAGTTTGCTTGCTATCATTAAATCCCAGCGTTTCATTATAATCCAACTCATCACGTAAATAAATTACTTCGTTAATTAAATTTTTGTTGGCAAGGTAATTTCGTTTTAAAAAATCAGTATACCGTAAAACAGAATTTTCTTTTTTAACACGCTGAAAGTCTTTATTAGCAATAGAATCCACTAATTGTAAGATGGAAATACTATCAATTTTAAAGGTTGAGAATTCTTTTTTTTCGCGTTTTTTAAAGAATAAATTATAACTCAATGCAGCGTATTTTGAAGCAGAATCAAGGTTATGAAAGGGATTATCATTTCTGCTATAGATCAAGGCCAGGCCATAAGAAGAATAAGGATCACATTTACATTTAAAATTAGAATTGAATAATTTCTTTGCCTTAAAATAATCGTAAACAAAAAGCGCTTTAAAACCGCTTTCTACTTTTGAAGCTTTACCTGTAAACATGAACATGGTAAGCAAAAAAACTAAAAAGGATTTAGATATGTGAAATTTAAAATACACGTTTTGGAGTTTGAAGTTTGTTATAATTTTAAGACCAACAAAGCCAAAAACTTCAAATTATTACATACCTTTGTTGATAAATATGTTTACAACCGGAAGGATAATTTTTACCCTCATTTTTTTGATCGTTTTTATCATTGGATTGGCCTGGAGCTACCGTAAAGACAGGAAAGCAACCAAAGGGCAATTTCACAAACCTTACCTTATTCTTATCGGAATATTAAGTTTTTTAACAATTCTCTTTATAATTGTTAAAATCAGGAAATTTCTTTGAAAATACATCGATAGTTTTATTATATTTGTCTATCAAAAAAGTAGATACAGAAATGAAAAAATCCTTAATTATAGCTTGTTTTTTAGGTCTTAGCGCTCTAGCTAATGCTGCTACACTTGTTATTGAAGGAAAGTACCAGAATAAGAATGTTTTTGTACAAAACGCTTATGGTGTTAACGGTGTAGGTTTTTGCGCTCAGGAGATAAAAGTGAACGGAAAGATAACCACAGATGAGACCAACTCAAGTGCTTTTGAAATTGACTTAGCAGCTTTACAACTAAAATATGGTCAAAAAGTCATCATTGAGATTAGCCATAAAGATAATTGTGTACCAAAAGTATTGAATTTAGAAGACCTTAAATCAAAACCAACATTTGAGGTTTTAACAATGAATATATCACCAACCGGAACTTTAAAATGGACCGCTAAGAACGAATCAGGCTCTTTACCTTACATTATTGAGCAGTTTAAATGGAACAAATGGATACCAATTGGTGAGGTGGATGGTATTGGCAGTCCTGAATCGCACGATTACGCTTTCCAGGTAACTATGCATAGTGGCGAAAATAAATATCGCGTTAAGCAAAAAGGTTTAAACTCATTTTCAAAATACTCTCAGGAAGTTAGCTTAAAATCAACAACTGAAAAACCATCGTTTGCAATTCCAAAAAATAACAAAAGCATTGATTTTAATATGGAAACAGCCTATGAAGTATTTGATGCTTATGGTGATGTTGTGAAGAAAGGCTTTGGTAACCAGATAAACATTGATAATCTTAAAAAAGGAAAATACTATTTGTGTTACGATAACACAATGACAGATTTTACTAAGTAGCTTTTAATACTGTTTTAAGCTCGTTGAGCATCATCGCAGTAGCACCCCAAACTTTATTACCCTCTACCAAAAAGTAGGGGGTTTTTATTTTATATTCACTTGCCTGTACTGTTCCCTCCTCTATTATCAAATCATCCAACAATTGAGAGATCTTTAATTTTAAAATACTTTTCACTTCTCTTTCCTGAGGAATGATCATAGGATTCTTTATTTTACAAACGGCAACATAAGGCTCAACCAGAAAACCGCTTACAGGAATAAATAAGCGTGTTAATTTTCCAATTATCTCTATCTCTTCTTTTAAACCTATTTCTTCAAAACATTCACGAATAGCGGTGTTTTGTAAATTCTCATCTGCCGTTTCATATTTACCACCGGGAAAACTAATTTGCGCGCTATGTGTGCCTTTATAAGCATGACGTTCAATTAACGGAATAAAAAGATCATCCTGCTCATCTCTACAAAATAAGATCATAACTGCACTTGGCCTGTATTGATCTTCAGTCATATTCTCAATATCAAATTTTGGCCTCGAAACAGGCGCCATTTGGTATTGCGCAGCAATGCCCGGCAAAGGTTTTTGCAGTTTGGCTTTAAGTTTATTTACATTTAGTTCCAAATAAAAAATCAAAAATTAAGGCTTAAATTAAGTAAATTTGCAACACTATTATGAGCAAGCTTAAATTAAATACGATCGAAGAGGCCTTAGAGGACATTCGCAAAGGTAAAGTTATTATTGTGGTTGACGATGAAGATCGTGAGAATGAAGGTGATTTTATTACCGCTGCGCGTAATGCAACACCCGAGGTAATAAATTTTATGGCTACACATGGTCGTGGATTGATCTGCGCACCGTTAACAGAAGAAAGAGCTCATGAATTAAAATTAGATATGATGGTGCCTGCAAATACCTCTTTGCACGAAACACCATTTACAGTTTCTGTTGATCTTTTAGGATTTGGATGTACAACAGGTATTTCAGCGTCCGACAGATCAAAAACCGTTAAAGCATTAATTGATCCAAACATTAAACCTTCTGATTTTGGAAGGCCCGGTCATATATTCCCATTAAAATCAAAACCGGGTGGTGTATTGCGCCGTATTGGGCATACCGAAGCCACTGTTGATATTTCGGTTTTAGCAGGCTTTGAGCCCTGCGGTGTTTTAGTAGAGATATTAAATGAAGATGGAACAATGGCGCGTTTGCCACAATTGGTAAAAATTGCAGAAAAATTCGACCTTAAAATAATTAGCATTGAAGATCTCATCTCTTACCGTTTGGCAAAAGAGAGCATTGTTACACGCCAGGTAGAAGTAAACATGCCTACCGAATGGGGCAATTTTAAATTAATAGATTACAAAGTAGAAACTAACGGTCAGGAGCATTTGGCATTAATAAAAGGCGAATGGGATAAAGATGAGCCTGTATTGGTAAGAATGCACTCATCTTGTGTTACAGGAGATATTTTTGGAAGTTGCCGTTGCGATTGTGGCGCGCAATTACACAAATCGATGGAGATGATAGAGAAAGAAGGTAAAGGTGTTATCGTATATCTTAACCAGGAAGGCCGTGGCATTGGTCTTTTAAATAAATTAAAAGCTTATAAATTACAGGAAGAAGGTTTAGATACCGTTGAAGCTAATGTAGAATTAGGTTTTAAAGCCGATGAGCGTGACTACGGTATTGGTGCACAAATTTTACGCGACCTTGGTGTGCGCAAAATAAAATTAATGACCAACAATCCTAAAAAGCGCGCAGGCCTTATTGGTTATGGTTTAGAGATAGTTGAGAACGTGGAAATAAGCATTAAATCAAATCCACACAACGCAAAATATCTGCAAACCAAAAAAGATAAAATGGGACACTCGTTCTGATATTTTTAGTGCTCACACACTGAATTATCATCTTTACGTTTTTTTATTAGCTTTACATTACTAATCAGTTCTGTAATGAAAATAAAAAAATTTACCTGCAACAATTGTGGCGCACCAAAAGTAAACGCTTACAAATCGCCTTACATTATTTGTGATTACTGCGGTAACTTTACCGATATTGATTACACCATGAGCTTACAGGCATGGAACAGCGATCCTAAGCGCGCAGAGAAATATCAAAAAGCAAATCTTAGTTTTCAAAGCAAGCTAAATGAATTTGTAATTAAAAACAATAAAAAAGAATATTACGAATTACAAATAAAATATTGGGATCTCTATTACAGGCTTTATCCCGAATACTTGCCGCCAACCATCACCTTTGAAGATAAATTTTATGATCAATACCTTGCTATCTGCGCCGATTCTGCCACTGTAGCGGCTTTTGACAAAGAGTATCAAAAGAAGGTTCAAAAAAATTATGCCTTACAAAGTCAGGTTGAATATTACACCGAAAAAGGCGAAACAAAAGTAAAAGGCGAAAGTTTTTTCAGGATGATAAACGCATACATTGATAACCTGAAAGAAGATTTTAAATTGTTTTACGATAAACCTGAATATGCTTTAATGAATAAGGTGTTTCCATACGATGCCAATTTTAAAATGAAGATCTCAACCATTGTTCAGATCTGGCTGCCTTATTTAAATGAAAAAGACGGAAAAGCATTCTTAAAGCAAACCGGCTTTGATGCAGATTATATTGATCCCGTAAAAGTGGAAGGAAATAAAACACCCTGCCAGTTTTGCCAGGCAGAATTATTTGTTCCTGAAAATTCGCTAAAAGTTCATTGTGAAGAATGTCACAAAACAAATATCATAAAAAATAAATTCAATTGCATGGGTTGTGGCGTTGAAAATGAAATACCCGAACACCCAGTAAACACTATTGATTGTAAAGCCTGTAAATTGGAGAATAGATTAGTTACAGCTATGTTTGGTTAGTTAATAATAATTTTAGATTTGTAGTTATGCCCTTTTGCTGTACTTAATTCTAAAATGTATAATCCTTTTCCAAGCTCATTTTGCGAAACAATTATATGTCCGCTATTAATGGCGTTTATTGTTTGTACGGTTCTTCCTAAACCATCTTTTATCTGAACACTATATTTTTCTGCTGGATCATATTCAAATTCTAAAACAGCATTGCCCTGAAATGGATTAGGATAAAAATTTACATTATTAATTATTCCTTTATTTTCTTTTACAGTAAGTGGATTATTGACAATTATATTTTTTAATTGATAAAAAACTGAGTTAGTAATATTATAATGCTTGTAAAGCGAGCTAAAATTCATAACCGCAACCGAATAATAATCACTATTATCTGTATATAAAAACGAGCTTCCACTCTGCCCCGGAACCCCTTCTGCGGCTGATGAATTTACAACATAGCCTCCCTGCATTTCGTCTATGTATCCATAATTATAATAAAGTGTATCTCCGTTATATACAATATTTGGGTTACTTGGTTGTGCCGCACCCGGATAACTAAATTTATGGAAAACTTTAGTTGTAATAAAAGTTGGAGAGGAATCAAAGCCAATACCAACCCATCCTGATTGTACGCCGATAGGCTTTTTTAATTCGAATAAAGCTATATCATCCCATTGTTTATTGTCGTAATAACTTTTAAAAATATACACCCTTTTTACCATAGATGTGGGAATATTACTTTGTGCAATTCCGTTATTATATGCCGGAATTGCCTGCATACTATCACAAGCTTTAAAATTACCCGCAAAAAAAGCGCAATGCCCTGCGCTAAGAACAAAACCGGGCGCTACCATCGTGCCAGAACACCAGCGAGATGAGATACCATTTGAATACGTTCTTAATGCAATAGCAGTACGAATTGGATAATCGGTTACATTAAAAAACGAGCTTGCTTTTGCTAAAGCACTAAAGCTTGAACCGTTAAACAGATTTGAAGTTGGTGGTACTAAACTTAAAGGAACCGGATTAACCAAAGTACCGTAAGAGAAAGATGTTTTATCAGATGTAATAGATGCATTAAACGTAACAGGTACTACTGTATCTATATTGTGCGTGGCAAGGTCATACACTATAAGCGTATCGGGTTGCGCTTTAAATTTTAGAGTTAGAAGAATTAGAACAACAATACTTAATTTTATATTTTTTATCATGGTAGGCCCTTAGATTTATGCTTTAACGCATTTTGTTGGTATTTATTGCCTTGTAAAGTGAAAGAAAATTAACGGCAATAAAAAAATGAAATGCCATTGTCTTTATCATAAGCACCAAACTTATTGTACTTTAATTTTGCATTGATCTTCTTTTCAGAATCTTTTATTTTATTATCGCCATATTCGTAAGCAAGAATCATAAAACAAGAATAGTCGTATGTAGGCAGCGCTTACTTTTTTTGATATGTAAAATTATTTCAAATTCTTTATTTGCTGGATATTTTCAAGTTCCAACCTACCGTTTAAAGGCGTTAATTCATAAAAATTCACATCGCCAACGCCAACCATAATTGATAAACCGATGCCAAAGCCAACGTTGCTAAAAGTCTGTTTGCTTATTCTTATATATTGATCAGTTTTTTTATTTATTACAAAAGTGAATTTACTTTTTTGTTTACTCGTACTTAAAATAAGAGTATCACCCATTTGCACGTTTATTTTATAGAACGCAAGATTGTCCAGATTACCAAGTTGTTTGTTATTTACTATCAAATCTACATTGCTGTTGGTAGCAATAAAATTATCTTTTTCATATCTTAAAACATATAAATAGATAGAATCTTTTTTATTAATTGTTGTTAAGCTATCTATATTTGTATAATATAATCTCCCGGTGATAAACCCTGCATTGCCCTTGGTTCCGTAACCTCCAACATGATACTGATCTATTTTAAGAGTATTTGCATTATTTTGAAGTGAGAATTCTTTTAATTTCTGATATACATTAAACCAATTACCATCTTCGTTCTCCCTCATTTCAAAATTCCCAATTAATTTAGAAATTCGAGGAACACTATCAAATTGAGTAAGGGCGTAAACTTTTTTAGAAGTAGTATCAAAGGCAGGTTTATAGCCTGTTGAAGATGTCAATTTAATATCCGAGCATGAAAAGAATAAAACCGAAATAAATAAAAAATATTTTATCATTTTCAAATTGTTGACTATTATTTAGCCGGTAACAAAGTAGCCACACACTCACCAAAGCCAATACGTTTACCTTCCTTTTCGCAATAACCGCGAATGATAATAGTATCGTTATCGTTCACAAACTTACGCTCGGTACCGTCTTTTAAAGTAATTGGCTTGGTGCCACGCCACGTCAATTCCATCATACTTCCGTATTCGCTTGGATCTGGCCCGCTGATAGTACCACTGGCCATCATATCACCCACATTAATATTACAACCGTTAATGGTATGATGCGCTAATTGCTGCTCCATTGTCCAATACATGTATTTGTAATTAGAAGAACAAATTTTATTCTCTTCACCATTTTGCGGTTTTAAGAAAACATCTAATTTAATATCTAAATTCTTATCGCCTTTGTATTCTAAATATGGCAATACTTTTGGTTCTTGTGTATATCCTTTTGTGCGGAATGGTTCTAATGCTTCTAAAGTAACTATCCACGGAGAAACTGTACTTGCAAAGTTCTTTGCTAAGAATGGCCCTAGTGGAACATACTCCCAAGTTTGAATATCGCGCGCACTCCAATCATTAAATAACACCATTCCAAAAATATGATCATCTGCTTTTTCGGTTGAAACTGTATCGCCTAATTGTGTTGATTTACCAATAACAAAAGCAGTTTCTAATTCAATATCTAATAATTTTGTCGGGCCAAAAACAGGATTCTCCTGGTCGGCCGGTTTTTGTTGTCCCTTAGGACGGTGAAAATTTGTACCTGAAACAGTGATAGAAGAAGCACGGCCATGGTAACCTACAGGCAAATGTTTCCAGTTTGGCATTAACGCGTTTTTGGGATCACGGATCATCGTACCAATATTTGTAGCATGATCAATACTGCTATAAAAATCTGTATAATCGCCCACCTGAACAGGCATTAGCATTTTTACGGCAGATTGTTTTTTGAAAACGGCGGCAAATAATTTTTTTTCTGTTTTAAGAATAGAATTCTCATCGCATAAAATTTCGATCAATTTTGTTCTTATTTTATTGGTAACAGGTTTACCTAGTTCAATAAAGGCATTTAAATATTTTTGATCAAACACAGAACGATCAATGTCTAAAAGATCCTGGCTTTCCAATTCAAAAAGATCGATAATATACTCACCAATAGCCGAGCATACATGGTGTTTTACTTTGTTATCTGAATAAATACCAAAAGGAATATTGTGGATAGAAAAATCAGATTTTGCATCTACTTCTATCCATGTTTTTAAATTTGTGTTTGCCATAAAATTTTTAAGCTATTCTTGATTTAATGTTTGAAATAAGATCGTTGATCAATTCAACGTTTTTACTTTTAGAATTTTGCGCTATTTGTAAAGCGCTTGTAAGTGTTGCTTCGTCCAACTTTCCTTCAATGTTCTCAACAACGGTAAGACCTTCCATTGCCAATAAAAAATTATCATGACAAGCCAGTTCTGTAAAAAATAAAAAATGAGCAGTAAAATCTAAACCGGTTTCCCAGCAAGCGGCAGTTAATATTGTTTTCTGTTCAAGGCGTTGCGCTTTTTTAATTGAATCAACTAATAGCTCAACCGAATTGTTCTCTTTTAATTTTAAAAAGATAGCTTCGCTTTCCTGTCTTGTAATTTCTTTCTCCAGTAAACCTTCTATAAGATCAGCAGAATCATTTTCTTTTTTACTAAAGCCTTCACGCTTAATGATGAGTGTGCTGTACTCTTCTTCATTAAACAATTTTTTAGGATCGAAGGCATCCTCATCTAAAAGTTCTTTTAAAATATCGTCGCTCATTATAATAATTGTTTTATGATCTCTTCTACCGAAACACCTTCTGCCTCTGCCTTGTAATTTAATACAATACGATGGCGTAAAATAGGCGTTGCTATTGCTTTTACATCTTCAATATCCGGACTAAATTTACCATTGATGGCAGCATGTGCTTTTGCGCCAATAATTAAATATTGCGAAGCACGTGGGCCTGCACCCCATTGTAAATATTTTTTGGTCACTTCAGCCGTATGCTCGCTGTTTAAGCGTGTTTTACTTACCAGTTTTACGGCATACTCAATAACGTTATCTGCTACCGGAATTTTACGGATTAGATCCTGGAAGAAAACAATTTCCTGCGCATTTAAGATCTTATTCATATCTGCTTTTAAATTAGTAGTAGTTAATTTTACTACCTGTAATTCTTCTGCAAATTTTGGATAATCCAACCACACGTTAAACATAAAACGATCTAACTGCGCTTCCGGTAAAGGATAGGTTCCCTCCTGCTCAATCGGATTTTGTGTTGCTAAAACAAAGAAAGGGTTATCTAAAATATATTTTTTACCCGCGGCTGTTACCTGGCGTTCTTGCATAGCCTCTAATAAAGCTGCCTGCGTTTTTGGCGGGGTACGGTTTATCTCATCGGCCAAAATAATATTTGCAAATAAAGGGCCTTTAATGAATTTAAAATTACGGTCCTCATCCAAGATCTCAGAACCAATAATATCACTTGGCATAAGATCGGGCGTAAACTGAATACGGTTAAAACTTAAACCCAAAGCATCGGAAATGGTATTTACCAATAAAGTTTTTGCCAAACCGGGCACACCCACCAATAAACAATGGCCTTTACTAAACACAGAGATCAACACATTTTTTACAGTGTCTTCCTGCCCAACAATTACTTTTGAAATTTCTTTGGTTAACTGGTTATACTTTGAAACAAAATCCTGTAAAGCTTCGGTATCTGATTTGTATTGCATAATTATATTATTGTTAACGAAAATTTGTGGTTTAAAGATAGCAATAAAAACCTAAAGAAGATTTAAGAAAACAAAGCCGGGATTTTAAAATAGGTTAAAAAAGGCCTTAATTATCAATGGATTAAACTCTAATGCCAATTACAAGCACATCGTCTATCTGGTGTTCGGCACCACGCCAGTCTTCAAACTTATGCTTAATAGCCATATATTTAGATTTAATATCAAGATCGTTTATCTCTTGCAATAGAGCTTTAAAACGTTTTGTGGTAAGTTTTTTGCCTGAGGTATTGAACTGATCTGAATAGCCGTCTGAAAAAACATATAGCATATCACCTTTATTTAAATGCAATGTATGTTCTTCAAATATCTTTTTTCCGTCCTTTAAATTTCCACCTATAGAAAGCGGACTGCCCTTTATCTCGCGTAAACCATATTCGTTTATAAAATATAAAGGCCTGTGTGCACCTGAAAATATGCACGTTCGCTTATCTTTAGCGATACTGCATACCGACATATCCATTCCATCATAAGATGAATTAACATTATCCTGCTGGTTTAATGTTTTAATTACTTTTTCATTAAGTTCAGAAAGTATTTTTGCAGGCTCAGTGATCTGATAATCGTAAATGATCTCATTTAATAAAGTAGAGCCAATGAGCGACATAAATGCTCCGGGAATGCCATGACCTGTACAATCGATAGCCGCAATAATGTAAGCATCAGACGTTTCAGCGAACCAATAAAAATCGCCACTAACAATATCACGTGGCTTATAATAAATTATTGTTTCGGGCAACTTTTCAAGGATCATATTTTTTGAAGGTAGAAGTGCTTCCTGAATTCTTTTTGCATAATTGATACTATCAGTTATATCTTTATTTTTGACTTCAAGCTGTGTCTTTACTTTTTCAACTTCTTCTTTTTCATTTTGCAGTAACTGTGTTTTTTCATCAACCATTCCTCGTAATAAGATCTCAGTTCTTTTTAATCTTCGGGTTCGCAGGTATATTACATAATTTACTATAATGATCAAAAGCGATCCAACACCAACGTAAAACCACCATTTTTTCCAGAGTGGCTCATCTATAACAAAACTAATTTCTACAGGTGCCATATTGCATTGTCCTTCGCCATTACAGGCTAACACCTGAAAAATATATTCACCATCGCCAAGCTTTGGAAAATCAACATAACGCATATTAGTTGTTTTCCAAACAGAATCTAAACCTAATAAGCGATATTTGTACGAAATTTTATCAGGCTCGCTTAGCGATACCGCTAAAAAATCAATTCGTGTAGAATACTTTCCGTATTTTTTACGTATACCCTTTGAGATATCGTATACACTATCATTTAATGTTATTTTAGTGATAGATAATTTTGGTTCGCTTAAATTTCCATTACCTGTTTCCGAATCGTATTTTACAATGCCTTGCGTTGTACCGAACCACAGATCGCCATTTACATCCTTAGAAACTGCATTTGCATTATTCTCATAATAAATCAATCCTTCCCTACCAGAAAAGCCATGAAATGATTTTTGAAAACTCTTTTTTTCGCTTAAACCAGTTCTGTGGCAAACCCAAACTGAGTTATTTTTATCAACTTCTATTCCGTAACAATAATCCGATAACAGCCCGTTTACCGAAGTATAATTTATAAATCTGTTACCATCGTATTTAAAAACACCATCACCTATGGTAGCAATCCAAATATTACCGCTGTTATCTTCGCAAATAGCGTGAATATTAAAAGATTTTAATTCCGGTATTTCTTTAAAAGATGTAATACGCTTATCTTTTATAAAATATGGTGGAGAGCCATTAGAACAAACCCATTGACGTTTTTTCGAATCAATATACATCTGTAAAACATTATTATGAAAAAGGCCATCATCCATGGTTGTCATTGTTGTTGCTCCGGAAATTTTATCATACATATACACCCCTTCCTTAGTACTGATAAAAACATTTGAAGCATTTTGTGTAATGTGATTAACAGATAATTTCGGGAAATTTTTTTGCTTTGAAAAATTCTCAAATTTCATGGTTTGCGTATTAAGCCTGTAAATGCCATTGCTGTCGGTACCTATCCATAAATAATTTTTATCCAACATTAGGGCGTTTACTTTATCGGAAACAAAACCATTCTTTGAATTGTAAGTAGTATAACTATTTGTTTCACTATTAAAAAAATCAAGTCCTTCTGTCGATCCCAGCCAAATATTTTTATTCTGATCAACTGTTATGCTTTGAATATCTGTATTTATGATCCCTTCACCTTTACCATAAAATGAAAATTTCTCAGCAGGTTTTTCTATTAACCCCTCTCCAAAAGTACCAAACCACATATTTCCTTCAGCATCCTGATATATAGATTGAATAAAAAGATTTTTCAAACCATTTTTCGTTTCGATCTTTGAAACAGAAAAGATTTCGTTACGCGGATCTCCTTTAAAGCTTATTTTTCTGAGACCCTCACCAAACAAGCTTAACCATAAATTACCAAACTTATCGCTAAAAATGGTTGTAATATTATTTTTTGTAGAATTTAACTCTGAAGAAATATGCGCTACTTGTTCGTATCCATTTTTAGTTGAAACACAATAAACACCTTCGCCCTCAACAACCACCCACAACAACTCTTTAAATCGACCCGAGTGAATGACCTGTTTAATATTTTTACCGGCCAGAAACTTAACTTCTTCAGTTAATAATAAAGATCTGTTGCTTCTTATATTAAAGATCATTAACCCTTTTGATGTTGCTGCTATAAGCTCTTTGTCTTCAATTAAAAATGAATTTACCACATCAAAGACGCAGGTTTTGACTTTTTTTAATTTAAAGGTACTATCAATAAAAAACAAACCTCCTCCAAGCGTAGATAACCAAACTGTATTTTCGTTATCTTCATAAAATTGTGACACTTTATGATCTTTGATCTCATTACTAACTAATTCATTAAAATTTCCATCTTTTATATAAGTTATTCCATTTTGAAAATGTCCTAGCCATGTAATATTGCGGGAGTCGGTTAAATGTGTGTTTACAAAATTATCGGCAATTTTTTTATTTGTTAGTGTAGTAAATTTTATACCGTCAAAAAAACTGTATCCCTCGCCGGTAGATAATGTCAAAAAGCCATTTTTTGATTGGGAGATATTATAGATATAGCTTTGAGTTAAGCCATTGTCTTCAGAATAGTTTTTAAAGTTGTACGTTTGCGAAATTATAGGACCAACTACAATTGCAAAGCAAAAAATAATAAAACAGGTTTTTAATTTCATAAAATCAATCTTCTACTTTTACACCTATTTTATATGCATACTTGGGTATACCGCCAATTGGCGAAGTGAAAAAAGGCATTAATTCTCCATATTGATTAGAGATAAAAACAACAATGTTGTTATTTTTTATATCCTTTTGCTTTATGAACTGAATATCGAGTGAGGTACTGATCTCTGCCTTGGATATTTTGTGTGTGCTCTCCATCCATTTTGCTTCCTGTGAAGGTTGATTGATATCTCCTTTTTTAGCAACTGATACTACACGAATTATACCATCGTTATCATAATCAAAAACTTTGATCTTAACTGCGGTTACATTTTTTTCTACAAAAGGATAAAGGTGAGATACTGAACCTTTAGCATCTGCCAGCCTGAAAGAGTACTCATACGCAAACCCATTACCGCCCTCAACTGCTTTATTTTCTTCTGGCTCGGATGATAAAAATAATTTATATAAATTACCATCGTCTCCCTCTAATCCTTCTATCACGACTTTAAATACACGCCCGCCTACTTGAGGCTGTAATTCGCCTTCGATAGGATTGAATGGGCCCATTGATACCCAAACATTATCATATTCTTTCTCTGCCGCAAAAACCCTTGAACCAAGTAAAATACCGCTTTTGTAATTTCCAGTTGGATCGGGACTTTTTGCATCTGGATCTGAATGTGCCTTATTGCCACCGTATACAGAGAATTTTGTTTTTGAATTAAAAGCGCCGTGATTTTCATCATTGTTTCCTCCTGTTTCGGCATCATAAATACGTATATAAACAGGTTTTTTATAAGATTCAGGAATTACAAAAAACAAAGTTTGTACAAAATCGTCATCGCCCCATTGCTTATCCGAGCTCTTGCCAAATGTGCATACAAACGGAATTTTTTCTTCTGCAGAAGGTATCTGCTGTGAAAAGCTTTTAAAATAAATTAATCCGATAAAAAAAATGTAGATATATTTTTGCATAAACGATTTTTAAATACTTTCTGTAACAATTATTTTTTTAGTGATCTTAAATTTTCCAATTTGGTTGCTTTCATTTTTCCTTGCAACAATACCTAGCTCGATTGTATAAACACCCTTTGTTTTAAAATTGTGATTTACTGTAGTACCATAATTATATTTACCATCCCCAAAATTCCAATAGATCTTTTCGATATTATAACCTTTTATTGCAGAGCCTTCACAACACACTTTTAATTCTTTACCAATACCAATTGTATCGCAACAGGTAATATATAATTGCTCAGGGCGTTCAATATTTAAAACATAACTTGCTTCACTTTGAAATACTTCGTCAGAATTTTTTTCTACAATATTTAATTGTATAGGATAATCTCCTGGTTTATCAAAACAATATCTTACTTTTTTCTCCCGCACTTTTTTTCCATTACCAAAATCCCATTCGTAAGTAAGATTTACGGTATCTTTATCCTCAAGTGTTGTCTCTTCAAAAAATGTGTAGCAAAATTTATTTTTTATAGTTGGTACTGTTGCGTCTGAAAAATCGGGAACTACGATCGCAAAATAATAGATATCGTCTTTATACTTTGAAATTCTATTCGTAGAAAAATAACCGGCTTCATTTGTTGAATCAGTACAAATACCAAAATCATCAGCCGGCGAATTTATGGGAACGGGTAACTTTTTCAGATCATTATCGATTGGATCATTCAGATCGAAAGAATAAATATCCAGGCCCCCAAAACCGTCAGCCCTATTGCTTGAGAATAGTAAAATATTTGCAGATGATAAGAAAGGAAAAACCTCGTTGTTAATACTATTTATTTTATTTCCAGCATTTACAGGCGCCGACCAATGACCATCTATTGAATTTATTATATAAATATCCATTCCACCATACCCTCCGGGTTTGTCGGAACAAAAAACAAGCGTTTTACCATCGTTGCTGAGCGCCGGATGACAATATGAAAAACTATCCTTGCAGAAAGAAAGCAACTCAGGTTTTGTCCATTTATTATTTACTTTTTTTGAAGAATATATCTTTAGCAATTTCGAAATACCATTTTTTCCTTTTTTTATTTCATTACCGGAAAAATAGATCATATCGCCTTGTTTATTAATAGCTATCGGGCCTTCGTTATACTTCGTATTTAAAACCGGTAGCGAAAGAGGCTCATTAAAACTGATCGAATCTTTTTTTCTTACATAGTAGATATCCGACATTTCACTATTATTAGCTTCGTCTGCATAAACAATACCTATTTGTGAAGGGCGGGATGAAACAAAGTACAGTTGATCTTTTACTAAAAAAGGACTGAAATCAGATTGTGCGGAATTGATCGAAAGACGTGTTATCTTAACACGGGATGAATCGTCTGGCACTACAAGCGCTTTAATTGTAGATATTTTTAACACTACAAAAAGAAATAATAAATATGAAATATAATTTTTCACTCAAAAATAACGGGTACTTACAGGATCGATCTTATATTTAAATAAATACCTTAGCATGATCTCGTGACTGCCTTTAGTATAAGTTTGTAATTTGTTTAAAGAATAATCGTATCCATAGCCAAAGCGTAGCTGATCATTTACTTTCAGATCGATAAACGCAATACCGGAAGTATTAAGAGTATAAGCCAAACCTAATCCTATAGCATCTTTATAATAAAAAGTAGAAGACACATTTGCAGAAAGCGGAGAGTTATAAATATACTTTATTAAAACGGCAGGTTTAATTTTTATATCATCTGTTACATTGAGCAAATAGCCTGTATTGGCAATAATTGTTCGAAATTTACTTACGTTACCGTAATAGAAGTTTGGCGTTGCTAAGCCTAAATAAAAACTTTTAGAATAATAATAAGTGCCAAAGCCTGCTTCCGGTGTTATTGTTTGATCGTTGGAAACGGAAGAAAAATTTGGATCATCGCTTTGCGTTGTGTTTACCTTAGACCAATTGGATGTTTGATAATCTACACCACCTTGTAATCCAAATGATAAGTTTCCATTTAAAAATTTTAAACGATAAGCATAAATAAGATCGGCTTTGGTATGATTAAAAATTCCAAATTTGTCGTTCGTTAAAACAGCTCCGACATTTACTTTTTTGTTTTTTAATGGTGTGTGAGCGCCGAAAGATGCAGTAACCGGTGAGCCCACAACACCCATCCATTGGTTACGATACAGACCCGTTATATCCAATGCTTCTCTGCTTCCGGCATAAGCAGGATTTATAAGCAGGCCATTGAACATATACTGCATATAATCACTACTGTGTTGTGCATTAATATTAAATGCACAAAAACAGCTCATAAAAAATATGCCAAATACTTTTTTCATTTATTTTGTTTTAAAATAATAAAACCGGTATAATTTGTTTTTTCGTTTATTTCTAAAACATAGTAATATGTATCATCACTTAATTTTTCACCGGCGGTATTTGTCCCAAACCAGTTGTTTTGGTAACTATTGTTTTCATAAACCAATCCACCCCAACGATTAAAAACGGTAAATTTTACATTCGGATAAAATTCAAGTGATGGAATTACATAGGCGTCATTAAAGCCATCATTATTTGGAGAAAAACCATTTGGTATACGTAAAGGATTAACATAGATCACAATATCATCACTACTTTCAGAACATACTCCATTACGTGTTGTCCATCGAATAACATTTTCTCCAAACGACAAATTTCTAACCGTTGTGTTTGAATTATTGGGATCTGAAATTTGCGCGTCGCCCGAAACTACAGACCATTGGCCTACGCCCACAGAAGGTGTAAATGCAGAAAGATCGGCGACAGGGCTATCAATTTTCAAATCAGGCCCTGCTACGGCATTATCCGGAGGAAGATCGCGTGTTATAATAATATCATCTGTTGAAACCGGACAAATACCATTTGCGATAGTCCATTTAAAAATAGTTTGACCCACAGCCAGGTTGCCCACAAAAGAATTGTTTTGTGTTAGAGTTGAAATATTTGCCGAACCTGAAATAATTGACCATGAACCAATTCCTACAGAAGGAATATTGGCAGAAAAATTGAGATTATCAGAGCAAACGGTTTGATCATTGCCGGCATTTGCAATGGAAGGCATTGCGTCTGATTGAATAATTACTGTATCAGAATTAGAAATACAAACGCCATTACTAACCGTCCAAACAATAGTATTTGAACCTGAATTTAAATTTACAACTACAGAGTTTGGATCTGAAGGATCGTTAGCAGTTCCTCCACCGGAAATAAAATTCCAATTACCTAAACCAACTGCAGGCACATTTGCATCAAGTGTAGCTGTACTACCACAAATGGTTTTATCCTGCCCTGCATTTGCAAGAGACGGTTCCTGATCACGCGTAATAATTACTGTTGATGAAGACGGCACACAAACACCATTAGTAATTGTCCATGCAAATTTATTTTGGCCCACACTTAGATCAGATACAAGTGTTGAAAAATTATCTATATCTGAAATAATTGAAGTTCCACTAATTAATGACCATTGCCCTACACCAATTACAGGCAAGTTAGCTGATAATGTACATGATGCTGAACAAACACTTTGCGAATTTCCTGCAAAAGCTGTAGTTGGAAAATCGTCTCGGTTTAGTGTAAGTGTTGAAGTTGAAGATGGACATACACCATTTGAAATGGTCCATACAAATTTATTTTGTCCTACAGATAAGTTATTAATTTGCGAAACCGGATTAGTAATTGCATTTATTGTTGAATTTCCAGTTATTACAGACCAAGCCGCTGTGCCTACTATCGGCACATTACCATTTAAAGTATAGGTTGTTGAACAAACAGTTTGATTATTACCCGCATTTGAAACTGTTGGCATATCATCACGCATAATAATTACTGCTGATGTTGCTGTTGGACACACACCATTTGTAACCGACCATAAAAAACTATTACTGCCAATACTTAAACCAGCTACCTGCGATGATGGATTACCTACATTAACTACATTACTTGTTCCAGAACCTACAGACCAAATACCAGTTCCTACAGCAGGGTTAACAGCGGCTAAAGTAGCAGTTGCTGAACATACGGTTTGCTGATTGCCGGCTGAAGATGATGGAGGAATGTCTCTTATGATTGTTACAGTTGATGTTGAAGAAGCACAGGGAGAATTTGAGACTGTCCATGCAAATGAATTAGATCCATAACTTAAGCCGGTTACTTGTGATAAAGGGTTATTTATACTTGTAACATTTCCGGTTCCGGTTATCACTGACCAAACGCCTGATCCACTTGTTGCAGGGGTTGCATTTAATGTTGCCGAACTCGTACATAAGGTTTGTGTAATACCTGCATTTGAAATACTTGGCGGTTGCACAACATTAATTTGTAAAGTATTGCTTGGGCTTCCCAAACAACCAGCATCGCTTGCAGTTCTTCTATAATAAGTAGTTGCCGTTAATGGCGATGGAGCATAATTTTGATTTGTATAGGTACCCGCTGCGCTTGTCCATGTTGTGCTATTTATGCTCATTTCCCAGGTATATAAATTTCCATTTGTTGGTATTGATCCTGCAAGTGCAGAAGGTGTATTACCAGAACATATTGTTTGGTTAACAGAAATAGTATTATTTGTTACAACAGGACAGCCAAGTTTTGCCAAATAAATATCGGTGTTACCACCGCTACCCAATGTAACAGTGCCAAATGTAGCGGCGCCACCATGATCACCTGCCAAATAAATATTTCCATAATTATCTGTAGATAACCCGTTTGCATTTTCGTTACCCGAGCCTCCGGCTTTATAACTCCATAAAAATGCACCTGCATTGGTGTAACCGGTAACAAAAATATCTTGTCCGCTTGCAGTAAAATTAGGTCCGCCAACTACGCTATAGTTTAGCGAAGTATTAAAACTCCCTCCTAAAATAATATTGCCTAAAGAATTAACCTCAAGTGTACGTCCGACCTGGTCGCCAGAGCCATTACCCGTTGCACTCGTATTCCAAAGAAAGGTACCTGAAGCTTTAGATAGTTTTGCAAGAAAAAGATCATTATTATTAGAAACTACCTGCGTTAAAGTTGGCGTAGGATATTTAAAATTGATGTTACCATCTGATTGACCTGTAACATACAAATTACCTGCATCTTGCGCAATGCTCCAACCATTAACATCTTTACCGCCTTGGCTGGAAGTTATATTGGTTTGCCATCCAAGATTTCCTGCCTGCGTTACTTGTAAAATAAATGTATTTGCTTTATTATGTTGCTCATCGGGTAATACAGCTCCCGATACGCCAGTAGCATTTTTAAAACTCATATCATGATAATAGATACCAAAAAAATAAACACTCGCAGCATCAGCAATTACCTTAATACCATAATCATCCAGGTTGCTTCCACCCGAAATTACCCATTGCACTATACCGTTTGAATTGTATTTAGCACCAAACATATTCATTTGGCTATCTGTAAAAAAAGTGGTTTTTGTTACGGGGCTGCTATAAGAATAAAAAGTTGTTGGTATGGATTCATAAGAACCGGTAATATATATACCATTGGCATCTGCAGCCATTTTATAGGAATTTTCATTACTACTTCCGCCAAATTTTACCGCCCACAAAAAATTACCAGTAGAAGAATACTTTGCAAGAAATCCATCTGTACCGCCTGCTGTAGTTAAATTAAAGGACGATAAAGACGGATCAAAATCTACTGTATTATTAAAGTTCCCGGTTACATAAACATCTCCTGAAGGATCAACGGCAACTCCCCTTACCTCTTCATCTCCACCTGAACCCGCAATTTTAAATGCCCAAATCACGTTTCCTGATGCATCATATTTAGCTAAGAAGGCATCGTAATTACCGCTCGAAGTTGTAAATGCAGAACCGTATTTTGCACTTAGATTTCCTTTAAAAGTACCCCCCACATACACGTTTGTTGAAGTTGGATCTGTTGAAACATCCCACAATGTTTCCGGACTTGATGAATTAGCATCTTTTGCCCAATGCCAAACAGGAATCTGACTTATTATTAAAGCGCTCTTAAAAAATATAACAGATAAAAATAATCTTTTAAGCATTGCTTATGAATTGAGATATAATTCAAGCAATCTCCGTTCCAATTTAGGAATGCAGTAACCACGTAGGTTTCCAAAAAAAGGTTAAAAAAATATGGGGAAATTATGAGAAAAGAATTCCCCAAGCTGTTAATATCCGGATGAAGAAGTTATAGCTCTTTTACGATAAGTAAGATTAAAATAATCAAGTATCTCGTTATAATTCTCAGCCTCTGTTTTTGTTTTATCGATATAATAGCCCGAATTAATTACCTGTATGTTAGAAGATAATCCGCTTTTTGATTCAGGTACAAACGCAACAGACCAACGCTCATCATCTGCCTTGGCTTTTACAATGCGATAAACATACATTTTTCCTTTTTGATATTTATTTTTAGCATCCAATTCTTTAATAAACAGCAGACTGTCTTTTTTGCCTTTATCTTTATCATAACTATACATGTTAGATAATTGAGTTTGAGCTGTAAGTACTGATTCTATAAGACTTTCCTGGGTTAGGTATTTTTTACTGAATTTATCTGTTAGCTTTTCTTTTTCAAGTTCGGTATAAAAATAGGCACGTGTAAATTTATTCTTCGCATAAAAATCAATGAGTGTATCGTTTATAATAATGCCGTTTTTTAATAAATTAATAGCAACCGGCATGGCAATGCTTTGAGTTTTGATTTTTGATAATTTTACGAAGAACTGTTTTGTTTTTTCATCGGTCTTATAAAAAGGGGCTAAAATAATTCCGTAATTCACTAAAGGATTTCGGTTAAATGTTTCTAAACCTTTTAAATACTCCGAACCTTTAAATAAATTATTATTAGTAAATCCATCCAAACTTTGTTGTATACTTTCTGCAAGATCTTTTATTGATTTATCCAGATAATCAAATTCACTGTAATCGCCTGAAGATTTTGCAGAAGAAGGATTATAACGCTTTAAAGCAAGATTAGCATCAGCCAGAATATTATCTTTTTGTGTTAGGTAAGCTGCAGAAGTGATTATTTTTTTATTTACCATTTCTGCCATAAGTGTATACACTGCATCTTTATACTCGTCGTATTTAGTTAAAACCATTATTCCCGGAAAGAAACTCTTACACAACTCTAAAGAATCATGTAACACTGCAAACACATCCGAAACAATGTTTACATCGCCCACTAAAGGCGTTTCATTTAAAATAAGGCTATTGAATGTTTGAAAAGAAGCAGGTGTTTTTAAATAAGCTAATCCTTTCAACATACACAATTGTAAATAAAAACTATCAGTATATTGTTTGTATAAGTTTTTATATGGCTCAATTATTTTATTGCTGTTCATGGTACCACCATTAACAAATAGTTGCGCGCGGCTGTCTTCATTTACATGACTAAGATCTTTACTGCCAATAAATTTAATGAACTCATCCACAAACGCTTTATTCATGCTTATTGAATTTAATAAAGATGTATTTGCTCTTTGGCGAACAACGGTGTCATTACTGGCAAGATCTTTCAATAAAACAGTGAACTTATTTTCGAAAATATTTTTACCAATAACTGTATCTTTTGGCACAAAGCTGCTCATAAACTCTTTTGTCCATCCTCTTAACCCTATTATAGAATCGTAAGGCGCAATGATCTCGTGCATAACACCATTCTTAAAAAAGATCTTTACATCCATCATGCGCGACGTTGCAGTATCTTTTAATGAACAGGTATAAGTATAAATACCGTTTTTATTGCTTGTTGTTTTATTGGTAATTAATAAACCTGTAGTATTTTTAATTGAAGTGCTTATGCTTTGCTCTATTTCGTCAATATTACGATAATCGTAATCGTTATATTTTTCGAAGGTAATATTTACATACTCGTTGCTTGAAGGTGAATAATAAGATTTGCTACCCGATCTGTAATCAAAATCACTCACTACCTTATCTTTTTTCACTTTAGCAGTCTCATACTCTTTTGCGTAGGCTTCGTTAAATTTGCTGGTTGCATTTACAGTAACTTCATCCTTCACTTTAAAGTAATAATCATCATCTGTTATTTCTTTAATAGGGTTAATAAATTCAAAGTCGGTTAATTTAAAGGAGTTAAAAAAATCGTTATTTAACTCACTTTCTTTTTCTGAAATAAAATAAGCTAAATAATAATGAACGCCTTTTATAAATAATTTACCGTAAAAGGCCGAGCCTGTTTTATTTTTTGCCGAGAATTTTATACAAGGCAGGTTTTGCTCTTTAGTAAGTGTACGTGAGATATTTTCAGAAAAATTATAATTCTTTAAAATGTTTTTAGAAAAAAGGTTAAGCTCAAATGTATCCTCTTCTAAATACTCAAAATCATTATACACAGCATGTTTAACACCGTAAAATTGTTTTTGATTTGAATTGTAAGCATAAAGATCTTCTGTTAAGCCTCTTTGTGAAGAGCCGCTATTTTTAGTGTAACTGTAATTTGCCGGAACCTTTACACTAAAGCCTTTTGTTTTTGGAGAGAACTCAACGCTATTTTGAGTTTTTGGAGAAAATTGAATTGAATTAAAGAATTGTTTTGATTCGCTACCTGTTGCATAGCTTTGTTTACCACCTAACTTAAACATGATCATTTCAAGATCTGAGAAAAAGATCTGATAATGCTGCTCGTCACCTCTACGGGTTTTATTTACGATCTCATAGCCTTTTAACCCTGTGTTGGAAGTAATATCTTTTTTAGTAATGATCTTGCCGGGAATGTTCTCAAATAATAAACTGTCTACCTTTTGCATCATTTGTGATGTGCTAACATTAAAAAGCGGACCAAAATGTTTTAATCTTGCAACTGTATAAAAACTACCGTTGATCATATCTGCATAGATGTAGTACTTAATATTTTCAAAATTTACGATCTGTGTTAACTTGCCGGGAAGATTCATAGAGATAGTTGAATCGTTCACAAATTGTTTTTGAAATGTTACCGGTTTTACCAGCGCATCCAACTCATCACGCGTTGCATCACTCTTTTTGGTATTTTTTGGAAAAACAGGCTCTACTGTATATCCTTTTTTTCTTAAAAGTTCTATTACACCATCATCGCCCGGTAAATGCGCAGCACCTACACCACTGAATAAAGATTTTGTCTTCAACACAGAATCAATCGTGTTTACAAAAAACACATTACGATCGTTGATCAAAAATTTTTGTGTATTCTTTGAACTTGTTTTTTTGCTCAAGCTATCTAACAGATCTAAATTTCCATCACGGTAAGAGTCTTCTATCTTTTGTCCGTTAAAATAATAATTGCTGCTGCTTTGTGTGTTTTCATCTTCTTCATTCAACTCATCGTCAGGTAAAGCAGAAAGCCTTGCTTTTATTTCTGATTTTGCAAAATCTTCAAGGCTAATTAATTGTTTATTTAATTTAGAAGCAGATTGAAAAATAAAAAGATCGATGTAAGTATTCTCTTCAAAATTTTCTTTGCTGCGATTATGCCTGTACAATAAACCGTTAATGATATCCGGATCGTAACTTAAAATTCCTTGTAGCATTCGTTTATCAGGAAAATTTGCCATAAACGTTGAACGATAAAAATCTTTACGGTAACCGCTGCTTTGAACGATCTGGTTTGCCTGATCGAGCTCACCTGTTTTTTCCATATTCTGCAACCATTCGCCAGGGTTTGTTTCGAGCCCAACAACATCTACACTTTTTAAGGCATCAAAAAATTGTTCAGATAAATGATAAGCAACCCTACTACTTACATGCATAGTACCGTACAAGTAAGATGGCTTTTTTAAACCATTACCTGTGATCTTCCAAAGTAAAGTGGGGTATTTTTTTTGTGTTTGCGAAAAATTTAAAAAAGGCAATAAAATAAGTATGTACAAGAGTCTCTTCATCCTAAAGGAATATTACTATATAAACTTAAACATTTAATTGGTTACAAAAAAATAGCCCATTAAGCTTTTTTGCCTTTGGTAACTACTTAACTGTTTAAGGTATTTACGAAAATTAATGCACACCGGTTGAAGCCAGATATCTTTCGGCATCCAAGGCTCCCATGCAACCACTGCCCGCCGCTGTAACAGCCTGGCGATAGGTTTTATCGGCACAATCACCAACAGCATAAACACCATCAATGTTTGTTTTAGAGCTGCCCGGAATGATTGTTAAATAACCTAAATCATCCATGTTTAACTGGCCTTTAAAAATATCGGTATTTGGTTTATGACCAATGGCAACAAAAAATCCTGTAACATTTAAGGTTTTTGTTTCACCGGTTTTATTGTTTTTTACAATAGCACCTTCAACAGTATCTTTCCCTAAAATATCTACAGTTTCTGAATCCCATAATATCTCGATATTAGGTGTATTTGTTACACGGTGCTGCATTGCCTTACTGGCACGCATTTCACCTCTTCTTACGATCATGTAAACTTTTCTACAAAGTTTTGAAAGGTATGTAGCTTCTTCTGCCGCAGTATCACCGGCCCCAACAATTGCAACGTCCTGGCCTTTAAAGAAAAAACCGTCGCAAACGGCACAGGCACTAACACCACCGGCATTCATACGCAAACGTGTTTCATTCTCTAAACCTATCCATTTGGCGCTTGCGCCTGTTGAAATAATTACTGTGTCGGCTGTTAATTCAATCGTATCATCTACCCACACCTTTTTTGGCGTGGCTTTCAAATCAGCCTTTGTAATCAGCCCAAATCTTACCTGTGTACCAAAGCGCTCTGCTTGTGCTTTAAGGTCTTCCATCAAAATAGGACCAGTTATTCCTTTAGGATAACCCGGAAAATTATCTACTTCTGTTGTTTCGGTTAATTGACCTCCGGGCGTTAAACCTGTATATAGAACGGGTTTTAAATCGGCACGGGCTGCATAAATAGCTGCTGTATATCCTGCGGGGCCTGAACCAATGATCAGGCATGTAATATGTTCTGGTTTAGATGACATAGTTTTTGTAAAAAAATTGAATTGTAAAGTTAACGCTTAGAGGGAAATATTGTTGTAAAACAAGGGGGTTTTTTACACAATTTATGATTAGTTTTTAAGAGAAAAACAAGGTTATTGTTAGCTGTTTTGAGTAAGCTTTTTATTCTCCCTGATCTCCATTTGTGTTTTTAGTTCATGCGTAATATTTGTTTTGATCTTTTTTTCATAATCAAAAACCACAACAACATCAAACGATTCAGCTGCTATTTCATTTTTATCGTTTACAATAAAATGTGATAGCTGAAAGCTTGAGTTTTTGATCCAATCTATTTTTGAAAATACTTTTATATTACCGGGATAACGTAGTGGAATTTTAAACGTGCAATTGGTAGAAGCAACAATAAAACCTAATTTATCTTTTTCGTTAATAGAAGTAAGTCCTATAGACTCGCAGTAATTAACCCTTGCAGCCTGTATGTATTTAAAAAAGGCCACGTTGTTTACGTGGCCAAAAAGATCAAGATCACTCCAATCGATCTTTAATACAATATTTGTATTATGATCTTCAGTCATTAATTTATTTTCCTAAACTTAACTTAACATTATAACTGCCTTTGTTAGCAGCATTGTAAACTGTTTCGTAAATAGAGATATAAAGCATGCCGCTTTTTTTAGCAGTGCTGCTGAATTTTGCACCAGCTTTTAAATTTTCGGTACTACCCTCTCCAATGCGATATACAACTTGTCCGTAAGTTGGATAACCACCTGAGCCACCATCATAATCATCAGTGCTACCATAAGGTTTTGTCCATTCGGTAGCAGTTTCTGCTTTGCTGCTGCCATCCGGTTTGTATTTTGAATTGCTTAAGCTCGCTAAAGTAACCTCGCCATTTGCATTTAAAGTAAAACGTTGTCCGGTTTTTAGCATAACGCCTGTTTTTAACCAGCCGCCATTGGTGTTGCCACTAATGTGTTTTGTTGCATTTAACTTAAAAGTGTATTCACCTGAACCCGGCTCCATTGCTACTGAAATATCAATGGTCTTAATTTTTTCTTTAGGAACGCTTAAGCTACCGTATTCGGTTTTAATATCCAGTTTTGCAAAATTATAATTACCACCCATTATATATGCACCATCAATAGTTAAGATATCTTCTTTTGGAAGATCAGATGAAATGCCGCTTGCAGCCTGGATCTCAGACAATGCATTATCAATTGTAAATTCACCTGTATATGTTTCTTCTGCAGAAACATTTTTTGGATCGTTATAAAAATCCTGGATGAATGGAATTGCTTTTGCACCAACTTTTACAAGATCAGTATAAGCGCCTTTTCGTGTATCTTCAGAAGTGCTTGTAGAAAGGATCTTTAAGCTGCTTTTTACTTTTTCGGCAACTGAATTATCTTTACCCATACCAATTTCGATATGGCTCACTTTTGTAATTGGAATTTGTAATTTACCAAAAGCTGTTACCAATTCAATATCTGATAGATTGGTTGTACCTTTGATCATATTACCGTCCAACAGGTCAAGACTCACCTCAGCCAGCTTTTGAGAAAAAGTAACACCTGATGCTAAAAGACAAAGGGATAAAAATAATTTTTTCATGAAGTATAATTTACTGGTTAAATGAATTAGATACCACTGGTTCCACCTAAAATACTTAATGCGGTATCAGATTCAACCGGACGAATACACACTACTGGCACTTTGCTTAAATGAATTACCTGTTGCGAATATGGCCCTAAAAAGAAACCGCTTAATTCAGCATCCTGATCGGTCATGATCACAATAAGATCTGCACCAATTTTATTAGCATATTCTACTGTTGAAGTAGCACGATTTTTAACTTTAGAAATTACATCGTGATGATAAGGAACACCTTCTTTTTTAGCAACGTTATCGATCTGATGAAGGATCAATTCCATTGCCGGTTTTTCAGTTTCTTCGTTGTTATCCAATAAAGCCACAGCGTGAACCGAAGCGCTAAAGTTCTTTGCCATGGTAACAGCATAGTTTACTTTTTGACGAGAATGCGCACTTGTATCAATTGGAATTAATATCTTGTTATATCCTTTATGATCAGCTTCGCTGTTCATAGCCATTGTAGGGCAAGGTGCTTTTGTAATAACTTTTAAAGCTGTGCTTCCAATAACCAATTCTTCAATGGCAGAATAACCATGTGTTCCCATCACGATCAAAGTAGCACCAACTTCTTTAGCAATTTCAGTGATCTCTTTATTTGGCGAACCAATTTTAGTAATGCATTCTACCTTTACACCATACTCTGATGTAACCTGTTTTCCCAATTCCACTAATCTATCTTGGGCGATCTTTTCAAAATCTGTTTGTTTATGTACACTTACCGAAGGTAAAAACACGTCCTGCGAAAAGAACTGAATATTAATAACGTGTAATAAATACACATTACCCTGAGTTAATTGCGCTGTAAAAGCGCCATGTTTAATAGCTAACAAAGATGTGTCGCTAAAATCTACCGGAATTAAAACTTTTGATGCATTAAAATTATTCATAAGTGTGTTTTTTTAGTAAGTATAAATATATCTTTTTTTTAGTTAATTACTAATTATTTTACTGCCAGTTTTTTGTAACGCGGGCGTTTTGGCTCAACATTTCCTAAGCGTTTTTTACGATTCTCTTCATATTCGCTGTAACCACCTTCAAACCAATACACGCTGCTATCGCCTTCAAACGCCAGAATGTGGGTACACACGCGGTCTAAGAACCATCTGTCGTGGCTAATGATCACAGCGCAGCCTGCAAAATTCTCTAAACCCTCTTCCAAAGCACGAAGTGTGTTAACATCCAGGTCATTCGTTGGCTCATCCAGTAATAATACGTTACCTTCTTCTTTTAAAGCCATAGCCAAATGTAAACGGTTACGTTCACCACCGGATAGCACTGAAACTTTTTTACCCTGATCGCTACCTGCAAAATTAAAGCGTGAAATATAGGCTCTTGAATTCATTGGTCGGCCGCCAAGCATTAAATTATCCAAACCACCGCTAATTACATCGTAAACGGTTTTATTAGGGTCAAGTTCTTTATGGTTTTGATCAACATAAGATATCTTAACCGTTGGCCCAACGGCAAATGTACCGCTTGTTGGTTTTTCTTCACCCATTATCATGCGAAACAAAGTTGTTTTACCGGCACCGTTTGGCCCAATAATACCAACAATTCCGGCAGGTGGTAATTTAAAATTCAAATGTTCGTACAATAAACGATCGCCAAATGCTTTTGATACTTCATTGGCTTCTATAACTTCGTTACCAAGGCGCGGACCGTTGGGAATAAAGATCTCTAAATTCTCTTCTTTATTTTTAATATCCTCACCCATCATCTTCTCGTAATTATTTAAACGCGCTTTTTGTTTTACACCACGGCCTTTAACACCCTGGCGAATCCAATCCAACTCACGCGCTAAAACTTTCTGACGTTTGCTTTCAGTTTTTTCTTCTTGTTTTAAACGCTGGCCTTTTTGCTCTAACCAACTGCTGTAATTACCTTTCCATGGAATACCTTCTCCACGGTCAAGCTCCAATATCCAGCCAGCAACGTTATCTAAGAAATAACGATCGTGGGTTACAGCTATAATTGTGCCTTTGTATTGTTGTAAATGTTGCTCTAACCAATCAACACTTTCAGCATCCAAGTGATTGGTAGGCTCATCTAATAATAAAATATCCGGTTCTTGTAATAACAAACGGCATAAAGCAACACGACGGCGCTCACCACCTGATAGAACTTTTATAGAAGCATTACTTTCAGGGCAACGCAATGCATCCATTGAGCGCTCTAAACGGTTATCCAAATTCCAAAGATCGTGCTGATCTATTTGCTCCTGTAAAACAGCCTGACGATTGATCAACTTATCCATCTTATCAGGATCGTTAAGGATCTCCTCATCACCAAACTTGTTGTTCACTTCTTCAAACTCGTTTAATACATCAACGTATTTTTGAACGCCTTCGCGTACTACTTCAATAACTGTTTTTGATTCATCCAGCTTTGGTTCCTGCTCCAACATACCAACACTGTAGCCGGGTGATTGATGGATCTCTCCAATATAATCTTTATCAAGGCCGGCCATAATGCGCAGCAAAGTTGATTTACCTGAACCATTTAAACCTAATACGCCAATTTTAGCGCCATAATAAAATGAGATATAGATATCTTTTAAAACTTGTTTTTGAGGAGGATGTATCTTTGATACATTTACCATACTGAATATGATCTGACGGCCTTCGGGAGTTGTTGACATGATAAAAAATTTAGACCGTTAATTTAGGTAAAGATTGGGAAATAAAAAAGCTCCAATTGTTTACAAATTGGAGCTTTTTTTATTAAAAATTTACTTTTTAATGTAACAAGATGAGCTTTTGTTTTGATAGTATATTGCCCGAATTATCAGATACTTCTACCATATATGCTCCTGAAGAAAGGCCTGTGGTATTTACAGAAATATCCGAAACACCGGTATTAACGCTATACACCGACCTTTTAACTGTTCTTCCATAAAGATCATTAATTTTTATAGTAAAGCTCATTTCAGTTTTTGAATTAAATGAAATTAAGAATTCGTTTGTTGCAGGGTTTGGATAAAGCGGCGAAACACTTAACATATCATGGTTTCCACCGATAGGAATTATAAATGTTCTTTTTTGTTCGCCGTTATTTTCAATTGCCGTAATGCGATAATAATTTATTGTATTTGGTTGGTAGCTGTTATCATTAAATTTGTATTTAGAGGCCATATTTTTAGGCAACTGAGTTCCTATTTCAGAAAAATTAATACCATCCGTACTTCTTTCTATACTAAAATGTTTAATGTTACTCTCTTCAGAAGTTTCCCAATTCAATTTATTGATAGCATTAATATTTTCTCCTGAAAAGTTCTTAAAATTAATTGGCAATGTTAAACAGGCACCGGCGCTGCTTGCGCATGGTGAGATATAACGATAGGCCTTATTTGACATTGTCCATTGATTATACGGACCACTACCCCCAACAGCATTATGCATAGTAGCATTTACAGGCGGAACGTAAACTATGCCATCATAACTATGAAGACCCAAAACAGCTTCGCCATTGTTAAAACCAGGGCAAACACCTTTGTTACCTACATGTATCTCAATATTATTTGTTGTTTCAAATAATTTTATTTGCGCTGTATAATAAATAGAAGGGCTTGATGTACCGCAAGAATACATTGGAATGCTTTCATAAGAAACAACAAATTTTCTGTTAGGCGCCGTACCTGTAATGTAATAACGGATAGTACCCCCTAAGCCGGGATGAATATCCTGCCATGGCGCAAGTATTGCATTTCGCGGAATAGAAGTACCATTTACAGGTGCAGGACTCGGAATTGAAAATCCGGTGCCAACACCGCCTGCAGCATACGTACTAAAATTTATATTGGGATAGCAAGGTACACCGTCAAAAACAAAAGCTCCGTTGGAAGCTACATATCCACCCCAGTATTGACTTCCGCCAAAACAAAAGGAAAAACCAAAATTTACAATTGTAGTAAACAGAACGTCATCTGTAGTTGGAAGAACAGTGCCAACAAATGTTTCGAAACTATAGGTGATAAGTGAAGGGACATAGGTAGCCAAACCACAGGTGATAGCCGGGGCGGGATTTACACTTGTTTGAACCACAGAGCTTGCCGCCGTTGAAGCACCGCAGGTTAATAAGGCACGGTAATATGTCGATACGGTTGTTGTAGCAACATAATTTGCTGTTGTGGCCCCTGAAATATTTGTGTATGGACCTGCCGGAGCACTTGCTGATTGCCATTGAACCGTATTACCACAGGCTGTTATGCCAGACAAGGATAAATTGGTTGTAAGGGTGCCGCACGCGAACGTAGGCGAACCCGCAGCAATTGCGCCACTTATAGAACCAACGCATGGGCCTGGAGAACTAATTGTTACGTCGTAAGGATTACAGGTTGGCGATGGCCACGAATCAATTACAAGGTAATATGTTTGGCCTGAAGTTACACTCACGCATAATGTTTGATTACCGGCAGAGCTTTGCGCATACCCAATACAGGTACCACCTGAAACCGGGCAACCATTATATAACGTAATACCCATATACGAACCTGATGAGTTAACACCAATTGTAAGCGCACCGGTAGATGATGGCACAAATGAATAAACAACATCTTCGCCACCATAATAAGATGTAGAACCGCACACATTTGTAACATTTGAAGAAGTAACATCATCACCATTACCACATGTTGTTTGGCCTGTTTGAGTAAATGGTAAAGAAGCAATTGGAATAATGGCGCATAAGCCGCATAAGCCCGATGCGGTAAGTGTACACCCAACTGCAGAACTTGTTGATGTGGAAGCTCCACACGCTAATACGCAACGGTAATAGGTTGTTGCCGATACGTTAACCACAGTTGATGAAGACGTAGCGCCTGTTATATTAGTCCATGGCCCTGCAGCAGCGGGAGCAGATTGCCATTGGTACGCAATACCGCAGGCAGAAGTAGAACCGCTTAAAGATAAACTTGTACTATAAGTGACACATGAAAATGAAGGCGATGCAAGCGCGGTACCTGCCGTTGGAGTACCCGAACAGTTTGTTGGGGTCCACCTATAGATCTGCGTGCTTGCAGGTTTAGTGGCAAGGGTTGACGTTTCAAATATTTTTGAAGCGTTGGGACTTCCACCTACTCCATCTAATGAATAATAATCGCCGCTTGTTTGCCCTGCTAAACCAATTGAAGCAGAAGCAGAATTAATATTTGCAGAAGCGTTTCCATTTCTTAAATAAGTAAAATCAATAACGTTAGTTGTTTCATATAATTTTGCCTGGAAAGAGATGGCCGGATTTGTTGCAGAGTAATTCCAAAGCATATTTCTCCACTCAACAGTTAGTATTCTGTTAGGAGACGCCCCGGTTACTTTGTAATTAACATCACCCGCAGCATCGGTTTCAAGATCATCCCATAAAGGGGCAATAGCCGGCCTGTCTGAACATGTATTAAGATCATTGAATGCGTTAGAACCGGCAAAAGTGGTTCCTAAAAACATAACACCGTTTGAGCTTGCCTGGAATGTAGTATATACAACACCGCCAAAGCAAAAGTTAAAACCAATTGCTGTTGAAGCTGAAATGTTATCATCAACATTTCCGCCTAAAAGAACTGTTGGTGTTGTGTTTGCAGCGTAAGCAGCTGTTGGTGCCGTAAAAGCATAATTTATTTGTGCCTTTAAAGTGAAGCTCAATAAAAAGATAAGTACGCAAAAACTTAATTTGAAATTTTTCATACTACCCATTTAATTATTTATAAAATCTTTAATATTTGAAGGGTCATCCAGCGTTGAATAGGAACATTGTGAAACGATCTCTTTTGCGCTACCTTTTTTTAGAAGCAATTTAATTTCGCTTGAAATTATTTTTTGACAAGCTTCATAAAGTTCTGCCTGTGAATTAAAATTTGGTTTTAAGGCCCTTAAAACAAATACATTTAAATTTGAACAATAGCAGATCAACTGAGCATTACTAAGTGTTAAAAGCCTGGTTCTGATATCCTGTATAGTTTGACCATCGGTAGTTTTTAATCCAACTACCACATCAATAGTATCTCCGGGAAGAGTATTGTATATTTGTGTTTTTGCTTTGCAAAAGACATGGGAATATCCAATAAAAAATAAAATAATTAAAATTAATCTCATAAGCATTATGGGTAGATATATAAAGATAATAAAAAATTAACGCAAAAAGGTCAGTTACCTTAAATAAACTTAACAATCAATGAACGATGCAAATTACTCTATAAGTAAAACAGCTTATTTGAAATTTGAGCAGTGCCAAAAAGCATTTTTCTTTTATAAAAAACACCCTTATTTACGCGACAAAGTAAGTATTGACAAGCAATTGACCTTTAACCGCGGGCACCAGGTGGGTGAATTAGCCCAGGCTTTATTTCCGGGAGGAACTGATGTATCTAAAAAAACTAAAAATTCTGCAGAGGCTTTAGAACTTACTAAAATTTTAGTTGAAAATAAAACACCCGTAATTTATGAAGCTACTTTTATGTTTAATGCTGCCTTAATAATGGCAGATATTTTATGTTTAGAAAACGAAAAGTATATGGCTTATGAAGTAAAAAGCTCTTTTAAGATCTCTGAGATCTATTTAAAAGATGCTTGTTTACAATACTATGTTCTAAAAAATGCTTTACCTAATTTAGAAGATCTTTTTTTGGTAACACTTAACCAGGATTATGTTTTGCAAGACGAACTAAATCCAAAACAACTTTTTAAAAAACGAAGCGTTAAGACTGAAAGCGAAAAAAATCTGCCTTATTTTGAAAACCAATTATTTAATGCGCAACTAACACTCGAACAAAATAAAATTCCAAATATTGCAATAGGCAAACAGTGTTTTAAACCTTACCAATGTGATTATTTTGGCAATTGCTGGAAAGAGACTGTAGCCGATAACAGCATTTTTCACTTACCGGGATTAGATAAAGAAAAATTGTTTGAATGGTATAACAGTGGCATTAGAACGATCGATCAAATTAATGAAGCTCACGATGCAAAAGAAATTATTTATAAAATAAAACAAGCCTATTTTGAAAATAAACCCATCGTTGATAAAGTAAAAATAGCTTCGCTTTTATCAGGTATAAAACAGCCAATGGCCGCCATGGACATGGAAATGTGGGGGCCGGCCATTCCAAAAATAAACGGTACAAAACCATTTGAGCAATTACCTTATTTGGTTTGCTTTTTTGATGGCACAACACATTCAAATATATTTATTGATTATACAAAAGATGAGCGCAGAACCTTTGCCGAACAATTGATAGAAAGATCAAAACCTTTTGCAACGATTTTAGTTTATGATGGCACAATGGAAAAAATGGTGATCAATAATTTAATACGCTTGTTTGAAGAATTAAAACCTCAGCTCGAAGAATTAAAAAATAAATTTGTTGATCTGTTTGAAATATTTTTGGATTTTAGTTATTACGACCCTGCTTTCAAGACCAATTTTTCTTTAAAAACAATTTCAAGTATTTTATTGAAAGATGTTACTTATACCAAGATCACTTCCGGCCTGGAAGCGATGGCTTATTATGATAACTTCAGGAGTGAAGAAAAAACGGTTGAACGCGAAATTATAAAACAAGAATTGATAGATTATTGCCAAACCGATACTTTGGCCACATTTAAATTGACTGAATTTTTGCAGGGCATCATCAAATAGAACACAGATAACGCTGATTGTAATGATGTTTATTATCAGTGATTATCTGCTAAATCAGCGTCATCGGTGTTCCATCATGTTCTGTAAAACAAAAAAGCCTCCCGGAATACCGGAAGGCTTTTCTTAAAGAAATTAATCTTTTAATTATTTCTTTTTACCACCTTTAGCGTTAGCTAATGAATCAGCAACACGAGCTGAATCAGCTTTTGCTTTTTCAGCAGCAGCAGCAGCTTCAGCAGCTACAGCAGCTTCTGCTTCAGCAGCAGCGATTGAATCTTGCTTAGCTTTTTCAACTGCAGCGATTGAATCTTGTTTTAATTTTTCTGCTTTTTCGATTTCTTCTTTAGAAGGACCGCAAGCAACGAATGCAACTGATAAAGCAGCTACAGCAACGATTGATAATACTTTTTTCATTTTAGTTTTTATGTTTAAATTTAAATTCAGTGCAAAACTACAATTTTTTTAATATCAAATACAAAAAATCAAAAAAATCCTAAACTTTTACTCATTTTTGCTGTTTACCCCCCTTTTAAAGAGGTATTTTACCGTAAATTTACAGTGTTTATGTACAAACTTTTAAAACCGTTTTTATTCAGTGTAAACCCCGAAAGCGCCCACCACTTCACGTTTTCAATGTTAAAGCTGGGCAAATTTGTGCCGGGTTTTTCTCTTTTTTTCAAAAAAAGCTCAATAAACCTTAACCCCGCCCTATCTAAAACTATTTTAGGCTTAAAGTTCAGAAATCCGGTTGGTTTAGCCGCCGGTTTGGATAAAGATGCCATTGCTTTTAATCAATTGGGCGACCTTGGCTTTGGTTTTATTGAAATTGGCACCGTTACCCCAAAACCTCAACCCGGTAACGATAAGCCTCGTCTTTTTAGATTGGTTAAAAATGAAGCCCTGATCAATCGTATGGGCTTTAATAACCACGGTGTGGTTGAGGCTGCTAAAAAGTTAAGGAATCGTAACGATAAAACCCTTATTATTGGCGGAAATATTGGTAAAAACAAAGTAACACCCAACGAGGAAGCCGTTAACGATTATATTATTTGCTTTAATGAATTGTTTGATGTGGTTGATTATTTTGTGGTAAATGTTTCTTCTCCAAATACCCCAAACTTAAGAGATTTGCAGGAAAAAGAACCTTTGATGAAGCTCTTAAATACCCTTCAAACCCTTAATCTTAGTAAGAAAACGCCAAAACCTATCTTTCTTAAAATTGCACCGGACCTTACCAATACGCAATTAGATGATATTATTGATATTGTAAAGCAAACCAAAATTGCAGGAGTTATTGCTACCAATACAACTATTAGTCGCGAGGGCTTAAATTATACCGAAGAAGAGTTAAAAAATTATGGTGCAGGAGGTTTGAGCGGAAAACCTTTGACCAAAAGAAGCACCGAAGTGATACGTTACCTAAAACAAAAATCAAACAATGCTTTTCCTATTATGGGTGTTGGCGGTATTCACAGTGCTGCCGATGCTTTAGAGAAAATTGAAGCGGGTGCCGATCTTATACAGTTATATACAGGCTTTATTTACGAAGGACCACAGTTAATTGCGGACATTAATCATGCTATCCTTAATAAAAAATAGTTTTTTTTGCTTTTTGATCATTTGCTTTTTTAGCGCTTGTGAATCTGAAACGGTTGTAGTTGAAGAACCCTGTGAAGTGCTTAGCGGATCAACAGATACAACTGCATCAAAAGTTACGGTTGCAAAAAGCTATACCATTTTATTATCAGGCATGATACCCCCACCAAAATATGCTAACGCGCAGGATATTGTTGAGAGAATTTATAATGTCCATTTTAAATACGCTGCGGGTTGTATTGTAGATGAGCATATTGGAGATAGTATCTCAAAATGTAATGATCGCACCTTTGCAGATATGCAAAAACAATATCACAAAGATATGGCAAAAGAAATTTATGATCGCCTGGACACTGAAACTGCTTTTTTAACCAAAATGGATAGTACTATTCGTCAAGATCCCGATATTAAAAAATTAAAAAAACTGAAAGATCAACTTATTTATTATTCTAAAAAAGATAAAAATTATTTAGCACATTTTATTGTTTCAGAACCGGATCATAAAGTGTTAAATTTTAAACTTAAATTAGTAGTAAACGTTGACAGTGCAACAAAAGCCCTCAGTAACATTACTGCAAAAGATAGTCTCATAAATAATTTTAGCGACCTGCAATTATGATAAAAATCACTGAATGCCCGCGCGATGCCATGCAAGGTATCAAACAAATGATACCTGCGGAATTGAAGGCAAAATATATTAACCAGCTTTTAAAAGTTGGTTTTGATACCATTGATTTTGGAAGCTTTGTTTCGCCAAAGGCTATTCCGCAAATGCAGGATACGGCTGAGGTTTTAAGTAAGTTAGATCTATCAACTACCAAATCAAAATTGCTGGCCATTATTGCCAATAAACGCGGTGCTGAAGATGCCTTGCAACATAAAGAAATTACCTATTTAGGTTTTCCATTCTCCATTTCAGAAACTTTTCAGCAGCGTAATACCAATTCTTCTATTTTAGAATCGTTAGAACGTGTAAAAGAAATACAGGAATTAGCTGTAAAAGCCAATAAAAAATTACTGGTTTATATTTCAATGGCTTTTGGTAATCCATACGGTGATGCCTGGCATGCTGATATTGCTATTGACTGGTGCAAAAAATTAAACGCGCTTGGCATAAATGATCTGGCTTTAGCAGATACAACCGGTTCATCCAATCCTGAAAGTATCACACAATTATTCTCTGCTTTAATTCCTGAACTAAAAACGGTTGAATTTGCAGCTCACTTACACTCAACCCAATTACAGGCCCAGGAAAAAATAAAAGCGGCTTACGATAGCGGCTGCCGCAGTTTTGATGTGGCCATTCATGGCTTTGGCGGTTGCCCAATGGCGGCCGATGATCTTACCGGTAATGTACCCACCGAAAGTCTTGAGCTTTTTGCCAACGTAAACAACATTGCTTTAAAAGTAAATAAAGAAGAGTTGAATAAAAGTTATGAAATGAGTTGGGAGATATTTAATAATTATCATTAATTTGAGCATTATTTAAAACCCGGTTTGTGATCAAATTAAAATTCAAAATACTTCTACTCTGTTTTGTTTCTGTTAATTTATTGGCGCAAAAAGAATTTGAAAAATATGGCCCGGCAGGCTGTATGGTTTACACCGATCTTAAAGAAGCTTTAAAAATTGAGACAAAAGTTTACAAGCTTGATCTGAGTTATAAAAAAGTAGAACCAAAACAATACGAAAAACTTTATAAGTTAAAAGATCTTCAGGCTTTAAAACTCCTTAGCAATGAGCTAACAGATTATCCTAAAGGTTTTGATGCACTTACCAATCTGGTTTATTTTGCTTCTTACAATAATAAACTAACCAGTTTCCCTCCCAACTTAAAACCCTTTGGTTTATTGTACTATTTAGAATTACAACACACAAAAATTGATAGCATTCCAAGCCAGATCGCGTATTTAAACCGTTTGCAATCTTTTAAATTTGGTAATACTGATGATACATTGGCCTTACCAACCACGCTTAAATTTTTAAAGAATTTAAAAGACATCAGCATTGAAAATTGTGTAATGGATAGTTTTCCGAAACAATTATTCAGAGTTACGACTCTTAACTTTTTAAGTCTTTCAAATACAAACACACATTATCTTACCAAACACTTTGAGCGTTTTCAAAATCTCGAAGTTTTAATTGTAGAGAATAATCCAATAGAAACAATTCCTTTTGATATTTACAAGGCTCAAAACCTTCGTCTTATTTCTTTAAGGGGAAACAAAATAACCAAATTGCCTGATTCTATTTGTCACCTTGAGAATTTAACCTTGTTAGATCTGAGAGGAAATCCGATGGAGAAAGAAGAAATTGAAAAGCTAAAGATCCTGTTACCGGGATGTGAAATTAAATTTTAAGCTTTTGTCCAATTTGTAAAACTGTAGTTTCTTTAATGTGATTCTTTTTACACAACGATTTAATAGTTGTATGATTACGTGCAGCAATCTTGCCTAAATTATCACCGCTTCTTACACGGTAAATACCGCCTTTACCAACCGGTGTGTATTTTCCACCTTTAGAGGCTCTTGCATAACCCACATCTCTTTTATGACGGGCATGTAAAGCTCTTAAGTCGTATTTATTTTCAACATCGGCTTTTCTTAAAGTAAAGCAATAGTCTTTTAATTCCCCTTTATCGTAATCAATAAAATCTTCGGTATCTAAAGCCTGACCTAAATAACGGAACTCTAAATGTAAATGGCTACCGCGTGAACGTCCTGTATTTCCACCTAAACCAATAAGATCGCCTGAATTTAAACTTTGTCCGGCTTCAACTAATATTTTTGATAAATGTCCATAAACAGTTTCCAAACCGTTTTTATGTCTTATAATAACACAGTTACCATAACCCTGGCAATATTTAGCCAAACGTACCATACCATCAAAAGCAGAAACTACCTGGTCACCTGTCTCCAGATCAATATCAGTGCCGTAATGCGGACGGTATCTTCTCCAACCAAAAACACTTGTTTTACCGCCTTTAAACGGCATAACAAAAGGACCATCTCCCGGCGCAACAAGTTGAAGACAAACACTATCCATTTTAAAGCTCTCGTTAAAGTTATATGGATGCGCCCACACAGTATCCCATATAGCATAAAGGTCATGACTTGGAAATAAGATCTGGCTGGTATCAGGACTTTCGTCCTCTTCTTCAATTAAATTCTCGTTATTAACAGCAAACTTAGTGGTATCCTCACGTTTAGCCTTGTTCTTCTTATCATCGCCGCGCTTATTCTTATCGTCATCACCATAAGAACTGATTGCATTTAGGTTAGAAAACCCAACACAAAGCATTGATAATATGACGAATAGCTTTTTCACGTTTTAAGAAGTTTTGCAAAGATTAATTTTTTAACGAGAAAAGCAAACCCAACGTTCCGCTTTGGGGGCAAAAGTTATTAACAATTGGCAGTTTTCAACATTTTTGTGATAAAAAAGTGTCAGTTTGTCACCAAAATAGACTATTTTAAAAATCAAATTGTAGAGTTTTTTCCGGATTATTTGCTTTTAAACTCTTTTTGGAATTATTTACCTCAATGTGCGTAATATTCATTTGATCTTTTAAATGATCGTATAACAAGGTATTCTCAACTTGTATTTTTTTAGGGATCTCGCTTTTTTCAAACTCCAAATACATCCAAATGGCTTCTTCTTCTCGTTCAAAACCAATTAATTTGTACGAGCAGGCTTTTCCATTTACTTTTAAAGAAAGGTGCGTGTTTAAATACTCTGATAAAATTTTAGTGATCTCTTCTTTGTTCTTTACATTAATAAGATCGATGGTCTTATTATGTATCTTTTTTAAAGCAGCCTCCAAATCGTTGGTAAATAGCTTAACTGAGCCTTGCAGGGCTTTTTCTTTAACGTTGAATTTAAGATCGGTAACACCTAAGTAGAAAGGATGTTTAAAGCTGCACAAAAAAAATAGTGTTGCCAGCACTAAAACTTTTTGCAATTTAGTTGTTGTAAGTGTGAACATAACTAAAGCAAAGTTACAAAATGAATGAATTCAAAATATGGTTTTCTACAGGTGTAGAGCATATACTTGATATAAACGGCTACGACCATATTTTATTTGTAACCTTATTAGTGCTTACCTACTACTTTAACAAATGGGGTAAACTACTTTTATTGATCTCTGCCTTTACCGTAGGGCATTCAATTTCATTAGCATTAAGCGTTACCAATAAAATTTATTTACCGCAACCACTTACCGAGTTTTTCATCGCCTTAAGTATTTTAATTACTGCCATTTACCATTTGGTATATTATAACAAGACCGAGCAAAAAAATGCCACCTTCATTATTTTTATAGTTACTTTTTTTGGCTTGATACATGGTCTTGGCTTTTCGTATCTTTTACGTTCTATGCTGGGACGCGAAGAATCGGTTACCTTACCCCTGCTTTGGTTCAATCTTGGTTTGGAAGTTGGTCAATTAATTATAGTTACCGGTGTACTTATTGTTTCTATTGTTTGTGCTTTTGTATTTAAATTTCCTTATAAACTGTTTAAGCTGATAGTAGTTTGCGGTATTGGCCTTATTGCTTTAAAGATAACAATAGAGCGCCTGCTGGAGCTTTTTTAGTCCCAAACTTTTATCATAAATATTACGGAACTTACATCCCTTAAAATTTAAATATGGGTTTCCATCTTTAAATTTTAAGGAATTCCCCCATTTGGGGGTTGTTTAGCATAAATTATTCCTATACTTTTAGCCTTGTATATAAACTACAAACTCATTTTAACATGTATTTAAATTGCTATTTCTCTAAATCGGTCTTTACAATTTTTCTGATCTTTTTAAGCACGCTTTCGTTTTCACAAAACATTCATAACAATCCAACTTCCAATCATGGAAATAAATTCGAACAATTAGGAACCATTCTTCCTACACCTAACGAATACCGCACCGCTTCCGGCGCACCGGGAAATAAATACTGGCAACAAAAAGCAGATTATGATATTGATGTGAAGTTAGATGAAAAAAATCTTTCTATTATTGGAACTGAAACGGTGACCTATCACAATAACTCTCCCGACAATTTAAACTACATCTGGTTACAATTGGATGAGAATCAACACGACCCAACCAACGAAGTAAATTATTTTGACGAGAATAAAGTGTTTGAACCTATTACTGAACAAGCTTTGAAAGGTTTGCAAACAAAAGAAAATTTAGCCGGCCTTGGCGATAAAATTGATGGCGTGACCGATGAACTTGGAAAAGCATTAAAATATACCATTAACGGAACCATGATGCGAATTGATCTTCCTAAAACATTATCATCTAAATCAAAAACAAAATTTATTGTAAAGTGGCATTATAAAATGATCAACCGTACACAATATGGTGGCCGTGGTGGTTATGAATATTTTCCTGAAGATGGAAATTATTTATTTACTATGACGCAGTGGTATCCCCGTTTATGCGTGTACAGCGATTTTCACGGCTGGCAAAATAAACAATTTACCGGCCGCGGTGAATTTGCTTTAGCTTTTGGAAATTTTAAAGTAAAAATGACGGTACCTTCTGATCATTTAGTATGTTCAACCGGCGAATGCCAAAACTACCAACAGGTTTTAACGCCTGCACAATTTGCGCGCTGGCAAAAAGCACAAATTGCTACAGAGCCTGTTGAAATTGGTCTTTTAGCCGATGCTATTGAAGCAGAAAAAAGTGGCGCCAATGGTGCAGCCGCACAAAAAACAAGAACATTTATTTTTAAAGCAGATAGCGTTCGCGATTTTGCCTGGGGCAGTTCGCGTAAATATTGCTGGGATGCTATGCCTGCGCAAGTAGAAGGAAAAAAAGTTATGTGTATGAGTTTTTATGGTAAAGAAGCTTATGGCTTGTACAGAAAGTATTCTACAAAAGTTGTAGCGCATACTATTAAAACGTATTCAAAATATACAATTCCATATCCTTACCCTGTTGCACAAAGTATTGAAGCTGCTAATGGTATGGAGTACCCAATGATCTGTTTTAATTTTGGAAGAACAGAAAAAGACGGAACGTATACAGAAGGTTCTAAGAACGGAATGATCTTGGTTATTATTCATGAAGTGGGACATAACTTTTTCCCAATGATCATTAACTCAGATGAGCGCCAATGGAGCTGGTTAGATGAAGGCTTAAATACATTCGTGCAATTTTTAACCGAGCAGGAATTTGATTCTAATTATCCATCGCAACGTGGCCCTGCGCATAAAATGACGGATTATATGCGTTTACCAAAAAATCAATTAGAACCCATTATGACCAACAGCGAAAATATAATTGGCTTTGGTCCTAATGCATATGGTAAACCTGCCACTGCTTTAAATATTTTACGCGAAACAGTTATGGGACGTGAATTATTTGATTTTGCATTTAAACAATACTGTACACGTTGGGCATTTAAACATCCTGAGCCTGCAGATTTTTTCAGAACAATGGAAGATGCAAGCGCTGTAGATTTGGATTGGTTTTGGAGAGGCTGGTTTTATGATATTGAGCCGGTTGATATTTCGGTTGATACAGTAAAAGCATTTACGGTGGTGAAAGGAAACCGTGTGCCGGTTTATAACGATACACTTTATACCTATCCAAAAGCAAAAGAATTTGAATTCATTACACAAATAAGAAATAAAGAAGCAGGATTAAAATCGTTAGTAGATGTAGATACAACGCTTCGCGATTTTTATTATCACTACAAACAAAAAGAAATTACCAAAGAAGTAAAAAATCGTTTTGATGAAATAGAACCAATAAGCGATACAGCCATTTCAAAATACGCTAACAAATTTATTTACGAAATTAAATTCTCAAACAAAGGCGGTTTGGTTTCACCATTAATTATCCAGTTTAATTATGCTGATGGCAGCAGTGATATTGAACGAATAGGCGCTTACGTTTGGCGTAAGAATGAATATGAAGTAACTAAAACGTTTATGAAGAATAAAAAAGTAGCTTCTATTATTTTAGATCCAATGAAAGAAACCTGCGATATTAATGAACGCAATAATACCTGGAACATAAAAGCAGAACCAAATAAATTTGACCTCTTTAAATCAAAAGCTGCAAAAACTCGCGGACAAAGTACGGGAGATAATCCGATGCAAAAAGCGAAACAAAAATAATTAAGATCCCTCTTCAAAAAAAGAGGGATTTTTTCATAGTCCTTTTTACTTTTCGCCTAACTTTTTTCTTGATGAAGTTTTCTTTTCTCACTTTTGGTGCAGGATAAATATACAGTGCATATTTAGGCCAGATAGTGCGACGGAGTACGCAAACCCCTTAAAATCCACTGATCTAATACGCGTAAGCACACACAGTTAACCGGCATTTTAAAATTTGGCGTTAAAAAAATCTTTATTGATCAAATGCCGCTGGCAAGTGCGAAGATGATTTTGGCTGCTCGCGAAGCGCTTAAATCATCAGCTTGAACAATAAAGATTTTTAGCTAAATTTTAAGAAGCCTTGATTTTTTGCTTCCTTTTTTATCAAGAAAAAAGGAAGGTACAATATTTTAACACCGTTCTCACTTTCTGATGTTTATAAAACATGATTCAAAATATGTTATTGCCGTTTTAATAAAAAATTGTTTTGCATAACTTCATTGTATGCAAAACACACAAACACCTCCGCCAAACAGCAACTTTATTAAGTCGCTTATTAAGATCAATAATCCTGATTGGACAATTGAACAAATTGAAGCCGAAGCTCAAAAGAAAATGCTTGAAATTACCAATGGTAATGATGATGGCAGCTGCGAATTTTGTTCGAGTTAGGCCAGTTGTCACTTCGGGCCAAGTCGAGAAGCTCAAAGCCTTGTCTCGACTGCGCTCGACATGACATCTTACGTATAAAAAACCTTAAAAACACCTACTGCCAGCAGTAGGTGTTTTTGTTTTTATAAAAATTAAAAATGTGACGAAACGAAAAAATTCTTTTTTTATTGTGCGAAATATTCGCAATAATTTATAAATGCTTTCGTTACTAATTCATATCCCAAAAAACTGGAAATATGAATCTCTTCCGGAATGTAATTATTATAGCGGCGCTTGTAAATATACAAGTGCTTTCAGCGCAGCGCACAACAGGCCAAAGCATAGAGCAGCCAACAAAAAACAGCTCAAACATTATATCTTCGAGTAGTGCCGATACCGTTATTTTAAAAATAGAAATGCTGGGGGCGCAATATGATATAACGCAAAAAAATATGCCTTATTATCTTATTTCTAAAAATACTTTTTACAATCAAAATGCAAAACCCACTTTAGTTATTAAAAAAGTTGCTGTTGTTGCCGAGCCGCACGCAAGTGTGATTAAAAAATATTTTTCAAAATACCTTACTACTAATTTTGAGTTGAAGGCCAAAGAAAGCCTAAGCAAAGGCGAGAATTTAAATCATCATCAATTGTTTCCATTTCGTTTAAATGCTAACGGGCAAATTGAAGAGTTAATTGAATATGGTGTTAACTGGCAAATTACAACTGATAATTTACGCAAACCAACCAGTGCTGCGGCATTTAAGAACAACTCCATTTTAGCAAGCGGCAACTGGTATAAAATAGGCATTACCAAAACCGGTTTTCATAAAATTGATAAAGCATTCTTAACCAGCTGTGGCATTAATGTAACAGGATTAGATCCAAAAAACATTCGCATCTATGGCAACGGTGGTAAAATGTTAGCCGAACGAAATGGCGATTTTCGTTATGACGATCTCGAAGAAAATGCCATACAATTTGTAGGAAATGAAAACGATGGTGTATTTAACGATGCTGACTATGTTATATTTTATGCCAACGATGCAACAGGCTGGACATATACCAAATCAAAAAGCGGTTTAAGGTTTCGCCATTTAAAAAATACTTATTCCGACACAAGCTTTTATTTTATCAATGTTGATCTTGGTCCGGGTAAACGTGTTGCAGCTATATCTTCCTCTCCTCTGCCCTCAAATGTTACAAGCACTTCATACGATTATTATAATTTTCATGAAAAGAATCAACTCAACTTTGTAAAAAGCGGGCGCGAATTTTATGGCGAGTATTTTGACATTACCAATAGTTACAGTTTTAATTTTAACGAAGGTAATTTTGAATTAGATACTATTATGGCTGAAACATATGTGGCTGCACGTGGAAGTATTGCCAGTACATTTAATTTAAACGGTAACAATTTAAATGCAATTATTACAGCAACATCAACCGATGTAAACTATTACCTTGCCGATTATGCTATCCCGGGCTCAGCATTTGCAAAAGCCATTAATACAGATCCAAATCTCATTAACCTTACAGTAACAAAACAAACTGCGACCACCATTGGATGGTTGGATAAAATAATTGTTAATGCCCGCCGAAAATTAATTATCAATAGCAAACAATTTGAATTCAGAGATACGCGTGTTGCTGCACCCGGAAATGTTTGCAATTACATTCTTTCCAATCCCTCAAATATTAACGCAACAATCTGGAACGTAAGTGATCAAATAAATCCTTTTATTCAATCTTATAACACTAATGCGTCAACACTTGATTTTACTGCCAACAGCGACTCCTTAAATGTTTATGCAGTTTGTCTAACTAACGATCTTTATTCCCCTACATTTACAGGGAAAATCCAAAATCAAAACCTTCATAATTTACAACAGGCAGATTATGTTCTTATTACTCATCCGTTATTTGCATCGCAGGCGCAACGCTTGGCAACCATACACCAACAACAGGAAGGATATACATATGCCGTTGCAACCACCGACCAGATCTATAATGAGTTTAGCAGTGGCAGGCCGGATGCAACAGCCATACGTGATTTTATACGCATGTTGTATTCACGCAACATTGTAAGTGGTAAACAAGTAAAATATGTTGCGCTTGTTGGTGATGGTTCTTACAATAACCTAAACAGAAATATTTCTACCAACACCTGTTTAATTCCAACTTATCAAACACATAATTCTACTTCATTTCTAAATAGTGCCGCCTGCGATGATTTTTTTGGCTTGATGGATCCAAATGAAGGTGCTTATACCGAAGCTACAGGATCTATGGATATTGGCATTGGCAGATTAACCTGCAAAAATTTACAGGAAGTTACAGCTGTTGTAAATAAGATAGAAAACTATTACCGCAAAGATCCGAATTTTAAACCAACGCAAAGCGTAATAGAAAATTGCAACATTCAAACTGAATTACCTATGGGCGATTGGCGCAACTGGATGGTTTTTTTAGCGGATGATGGGGATGCAGCAGGACACATGAAAGATGCCGATGAGTTATCATCTATCATAAAAAATGGCTATCCAAATTACAACATCGACAAAATTTATTTGGATGCCTACCAACAATTTTCAACACCCGGCGGGCAAAGATACCCTGATGCAGCGGAAGATCTTTTAAGAAGATTTAAAAAAGGTGCTTTAGTATTTAATTATACCGGGCACGGTGGCGAAGTTGGTATTACTGATGAACGCATTTTAGATGTACCAGCCATTAATAGTCTTGATAATTTTAATAAGCTTCCCTTATTCGTAACAGCAACATGCGAATTTAGCAGGTATGATGATCCTGACAGAACATCCGCAGGAGAACTATGCTTATTAAATCCAAAAGGAGGCTCGATCGCTTTACTTACAACATGCCGTGTGGCTTATTCACACACAAATAAAACACTTAATCAAACATTGTTTACATATCTCTTCAAAAAATTACCAAATGGAAAAATGCCGGCGCTGGGAGATGTGATGCAGGAAATGAAATCTGTGTTGGGTCAAAATATCTATTTTATTAATTTTCATTTATTGGGAGATCCCGCATTAACATTAGCTTACCCGCAACAAAATGTGATCACTTCAAAAATCAATAACAATATTGTTACACAAACAAGTATTGATACGCTCGGGGCTTTGGCTAAAGTAAACATAACCGGTTTTGTATCTGATAGTTTAGGAAACAAACTAACAAATTTTAATGGTGTTGTTTATTCTACAGTGTTTGATAAGGAACAGAATATTATCTGCCTTATAAATGATCCACAATCTGTTATAAATGGAGGACCATTTAGTTTCAATCTTCAAAAGAATATTTTGTACCGTGGCAAATCAACTGTTACAAATGGAGACTTTTCTTTCGCATTTGTTGTACCAAAGGATATTAGTTTTTTGGTAGGGCCCGGAAAAATTTCTTACTATGCCACAAACGGTGTTATTGATGCAGGAGGTTATACTAAAAATATAAAAGTGGGTGGTGGTTCAAATAATCCGTTGGTTGATAATGATGGTCCGCAAGCTAACATTTATTTGAACGATAAAAATTTTGTGAATGGTGGTACTACAAATGAAAAACCAATTTTATATGCAGCACTTTCCGATTCAAGTGGTATTAATACACTTGGTTCTAGCATTGGCCATGATATTTCGGTGATACTGGATGAGAACAGCAGTAAACCAATAATCTTAAATGATTATTATGAAGCCGATCTAAACTCATATCAAAAAGGAAAAGTAAGATTTCCATTTGATGAATTAGATAATGGGAATCATCGACTAACCTTTAAGGTATGGGATATTCAAAACAATTCGAATACAGTAAGTACCGATTTTGTAGTTGCCGAAAGTGCAGAGCTGGCACTAAAACATGTTTTAAATTACCCTAACCCGTTTACAACAAACACCAAGTTTTATTTAGAACACAATCAGGCCTGTAATCCTTTAAAAATAACTATCCAAATATTTACTATTAGCGGTAAAGTTGTAAAGACCATTCAAAAAAATGTTACTTGTGAAGGTTTTCGACCCGAAGGAGTTGATTGGGACGGAAAAGATGAATACGGCGATAAACTTGGAAGAGGTGTTTATATTTACAAGCTGGCAATAATTAATACCGAAAATCAAAAAGCAGAAAAGACAGAAAAGTTGGTTATTTTAAATTAATAAACTACCAATCACTACTTGCACCGCCACCACCGGATTTACCGCCACCGCCATAATAGCCGCCATTAGACGATGAACTTGAACTGCTGCTTGAAGATGAGGATGAACTTGATGAAGAATTTGAAGACGAAGAAGAATCTGATGAATTAGAATAAGAACTTCCGCCGCCGCTGCCACCTTTTGGCAACCAGCTAAATAACTTTGACTTGAAGTAATTATCGTTGATCTTAAATACAAAAACAATATTTGTGATCTGCGATATAGCAACTACAATCAATAAAGTGATCATCATCCAGCTACTCATTTCAAAAAATTCGGAAAACCATAAATAAAAAAGAATCTCAAAAGAAATTAAACTAACGATCGAATAAAGGTTTACCAATGTTAGAAAAATACCAAGCGGAACTTTAACAGCCATTGGCCTTTTCTTATAATTATTCTTATATTTTTTTGTAAAAAGATGGATGATAAAAACAGAAAAAGTGATCGAAAAAATAATTACCAATAAAACTAAAAAGCTATGTACCCTTTCTGCATAAGCTAATTTTTCTTCTGCCAGCAATTGCATACAGGTTGCGTAAATGCCCACTGTGCCTATTTTAGCTTCAAGATCATCCTGTATTTTATACAAAAGATTATAATCATTCAAACCCAGCTTATCTGAAATGCTTGACATGGTTAAATGATAATTTTTCTTCGTCTCATCAAACTTTAAGATCGAATCTTTTTGATCAATATAATATCCGGGATTAACAGAAACTACAAATAAACAAGTATCGTAATTGTATTTTTGACCAATATAAACCGAGTTTGCTTCATATATATTATTGGTCTCAGTGGTAATGTATCGTTTGCCTGCGCCAACAATTCCTTTAATTTCTTCTTCCAGTTTTTGTTTTTCTTCATCTGTAAAGATCCTCGCATAATCCAACACCTGGTCTCCATTGGATTTAATATCTATTTTATACTTTGGTATCTTACCTACATTCTCTTTACTTATAAAATTTAAAATAGAAGCAGCCCCATTCTTTATTGCTTTAAAATAATTTCCCTTTTTTAATTCAGGTACTATCATTTCTTTCTCTATCCTGCTACACAGCAGATCCGGTAAAGCGCCTTCAATTCCGTAACCTGTATGAATACGAAGCTTTCGGCCAATGCTATCGATCTTAGATCCAACAATTATCATCAATACACCATTATTCAGATCTTTTTGTCCGGGTTGCCATTTTTCAAATAATTGTTGTGCGTATTCTTCAATTTGCAAATTCCCCAAATAATTGGTGGGAATTGTAACGATCATTAATTGGTTGGAATTGGAATTATATTCTCCTTTAATATCATGCGCTAAAATCCCTATCTCTTCTTCCGTTAGCAATTTTTCAAAATCGCTTATTACATTTAATGTTGGCTCAGGAATAAAAGCGCTTTGCGAAACAGCATATAAAGAAGTTAAAAGAAAACTTAGATGTAATATTATTTTTTTGAAATTCATATTTTATGGAACGCTGGTGACGCTGATTAATATGATTTGAATGATAAGATCAGTGTAAATCTGTGTATCTATTCTCTATTTAAATCTTCACCCCGATCAAACAAACGTCATCTACCTGCTCTAATCCACCTTTCCACGATTCAAAAGCTTCATCAATAATGATCTTTTGCTCGTGCATTGGTCTTTTAGAAACACTTAATATAAGGTCTTTCAAATTTTTGAATTTGAATTTTTTTCCTTTTTCACCACCAAACTGATCGGCATAACCATCAGTCACTAAATAGATTTGATCGCCTGGCATGATCTCAATTTGATTCAATTCAAAATTCTTACCTTCGGTAGAATGACCGCCGATAGAAAATTTACTTGGTCTGAATTCCAGGATCTCTTCGCCACGAATAATTAATAAAGGACGGTGTGCGCCTGCATAATTTAATACTTTATCATTTTTAGAATAAGCACATAGCGCAATATCCATACCATCATTTGCTGAAGCCTCTGAACTTTTTTTGATCAGCTGTACTAATTTTTCATCAATACGTTTTAAAGCTTCTGCCGGACTGGTTACTTTTTGATCGTTAATTACCTTGTACATAATATCGCTGCAAATAAGCGACATGAATGCCCCCGGTACACCATGACCCGTACAATCTGCGGCAGCAAAAACTGTAGTATTGCCAAAATGTTCGAACCAGTAAAAATCTCCCGAAACAATATCTTTTGGTTTGTATAAAATAAAACTATCTACAAAATTTTTATTGAACTCATCAATGTTTGGTGCAATTGCCTGTTGAATCTTTTTAGCGTATTTGATACTATCAGTAATATCTTTATTTTTTTCTTCGATGATCGCTTTTTGCTTGATCACTTCGGTAGTACGCTCTTTTACCTTCTCTTCCAAGTTTTGATACAGGTTAGCATTATCTAATGCAATACCCACGGAAACCGCTAATGTTTTTAAGATATTGAATTGATATTCTGAATATGCATTTTTCTCAAAACTTTGAACGGTTAAAACACCAATAGCAACGTCTTTAGAAAAAACCGGAAGATAAATGATCGAAGCAGAATCCTGTCCTGAAACAGGTGCCTGCATCCCGGAAATGTATTTTTTATACTCTACCGTATAATCGTTTATATGAATTTCTTTTTGTTGTGCAAAGCATTGCGGTGCCAAGCGGTTAGGATCATCAGATCTATAAGAGAAATTATCCATTAAATGGTTATTCTCAACAAATCCTTTAAATTCTAATTCGTTTGTTACAGGATTGTGCAAACCAATACCAAACATGGTTGCATCCATTAATTTATTTACGTTTTCGTAAACCTTACTATTAATCGTTTCAACCGATAATGATGAGCTAATATCTTCAGCTATCTGGCTTAGTAAACGCGTATTTTCATAAGCTACACGAATCTCTTCAGTTCTTTCTTTAACACGTGCATCCAGATTATTATAAAGTGATGCATTATCCAATGCAATAGCAGTATACACCGCTAAGCTTTTTAATAATTGTAAATGATAATCGGTATAGGAATTTACTTTAAAGCTTTGCACTGTAATAACTCCAATACGCTTATTACCTTGTGTAATTGGCACATAAATAATTCCATCAGGCAATTCACCTTGCTTGGCTGTAACATTATTTTGACCGTAATCGCGCGCGTAGTTATTTATTAAATAATCTTTTTGTTCGGTAAAACATTGTATAGCCGGGCGATGTGTTTCTTTAAGCAAATAAGAGAACACTGCTAATTTTTCACCACGTTCTATCACCCCTTCAAAAACAATTGCTTCAGTTTTTGGATCGTAAATACCAATACCAAAAACGGTAGCATCCATTAATTTATTTACACTTTGATAAACTTTTGAGATAATATCTTCAATTGAAAAAGTACTGGAGATATCTTTACCGATCTCGCTTACTAAACGTGTATTCTCATATGTTTTAACGATCTCCTCTTTTTGTTTTACAACTTCAAGAGTACGTTCGTTCACTTTATCTTCCAGATTCTGATATAGGTTAGCATTATCCAATGCAATACCAATTGATACTGCAAGATTTTTAAGGATACTTACATGATAATCAGAATAAGAATCTTTTTCTAAACTTTGAACAGTGATAACACCAATAACTTCTTCTTTAGAATAAAGTGGTAAGTAAATAATTGATGACGTAGCCTTACCATAAATAGGTTTTATTTCAAGGGTAATATATTTAGAATGTTCGTTAACAAAATCGTTTATAATGATCTCTTGTTTATTATGAAAACATAAAGAGCCTAAACGGTTAAGATCGGTAACATCTATCTGAAAATTAGGAACTATCTCATTATTCTCTCTAAAGCCGTTAAACTCTAACACGTAATTTTGTGGATCGAACAAAGCAATACCAAAACTATCGGTACGCATCAAGTTATTGATGTTTTTGTAAACAGAATTTACAATCGTTTCAATAGAAAGTGAAGAGCTCAATTCTTTCGCGATCTCGCCCAGTAATTTTGTGTCGTTATAGTTTTTTGCTATCTCTTCTGTCCTTTCTTCCACCCTTGTTTCAAGGTTTGTATAAAGCGAAGCATTATCCAACGCAATGGCAGCATAAGTGGCCACACTTTTTATTAACTGTAAATGATAATCGTTATAAGCGTGTGCTTTAAAACTTTGTACAGTAAGTACACCGATCTTTTTATTATTTTGAGTAAGCGGAATATAAATAATAGACTCCGTATTTTTTCCGGGAATAGAATGACGGTTCTTGATCTTATTCGTTTTTAAGAATTCTTCCGTAAAATCAAGGATCACATAATCCTGCTGCGTTGTAAAACATTGCACAGCGGGGCGCACAACATCGGTAAGATCATAATGGTAATCATCCAAAATAGTACCGTCTTCAATTACACCTCTAAAATTAATTCGTTTTGCAGAAGGATCATAAATACCAATACCAAACATGGTAGCATCCATCAATTTATTGATGCTGTTGTAAACCTTACTGATAATTTCTTCAATTGAGAATGTACGCGAGATCTCTTTACCAATTTCACTTACCAAACGTGTATTCTCAAATGTTTTTTCAATTTCTTCTTTTTGCTTTACAACTTCTATGGTACGCTCTTTTACTTTATCTTCCATATTCTCATACAGGTAAGCATTTTCAAGAGCGGTGGCCGTATAAGTTGCAAGAGTTTTTAAAATATCGAGGTGATGCGGTTGGTAAGCATTAAATTTAAAACTCTGTACTGTAATAACTCCAATTAATTTTTCGCCTATCATCATTGGCGTAAACATTAAAGAGTTTGGCATATCGCCGGTAACCACTTTAATTTGTTTTACATATTTAGAATATTCTTTTTTATTATCGTTAAGAAAAATATCTTTTTTATTCTTGATACACCAAACGGTATAATTATCATCATCGGTTAAAGGAATGGTCATTACTTCTTCATAAACCTCACCTTTTTCCATTTCAAACCTGTATTCAACAGAATTGATCTCGGGTTTATAAATACGAACACCGAAACATTCAACCGACATTATCTCGTTAATGTTATAATACAGATCTTTAAATATCTTACCTAAATTTAAATTAGAAGTGATCTCGCGACCTATCTCATTGATCTTTTTATTTGTTTGATAAGCGGTTTCAATTTCTTCTTTGCTTTGAACTAATTCTTTAGTTCTTTCGGCAACTTTTAATTCCTGCTCTTCATACATCTTTGCATTTTCTAATGCAATGGCAGTATAAGTAGCAAGGTTCTTGAAAATATTATAATGGTAATTGCTGTAAGCATTTTTATTAAAGCTTTGTACAGTCATCACACCTAACAAAGCATCTTTATAACGCAAAGGCAAATAAATAATAGAAGCTACGTTTCTTCCGGCTTTTGGTTTACTTACGTTGGTTAAAAAATTACCGATCTCGTTCTCATAATCATTTATTATAACATCTTTTGCCTGATTAAAACATAAAGAAGTTAAACGATTATCATCGGTTAGTTCGTATTTTAAATTCTCAAATTTTTCTTCGCCTTCAATGTATAAAGGATAAACAATGGTATGATCTTCTGCATTGTATAAACCAATACCAAAACCCGGCGCATCCATTAATTCATTTACACTCTTGTAAACCGTTGTTACAATGGTTGCAACCGATAAATTAGAAATGATCTTCTGCCCTACCTCACGCATCAACACTAAACTCTCCGAAAAATTCTCAAGTTCTTTTGCGCGTTCTTCTAATATTGCTTTTTCAGCTTGCGATTGCAATACTTTATTTTGAAGCTCTAAACTTTTTGAAAGCTGTGCGCTTTTATGATTACGTACATCTTCTTTGGCTTCGTGAAATATCTTATAGAATTTTAGAGCCTCGGCAGAGTTGTTTTGTTTCTCATAAAGCTCAGCTAATTTTTCGCTAGCCTGGTAAGCTGCTTCTTTACTTAAAATTTGTCTTGCTAATTCGTAAGCTTCAGTTAAATTTTTAATAGCATTTACGCTATCATTTTTTTGAATATATAATTTACCAATATTATTTAAAGTAGTTGCAACACCAAATTTAAATTCAATCTCTTTACGGATCCTTAAACTTTCGTTGTATTTTTCAAGCGCCGTATCAAATTGTTTTAAACCTGTATATGCTCTTCCCAACCCATCCAATGCAAAAGCTGCCACTCTAAAATTACCTGTAAGAACAGCTATAATGGCTAAACATTCGTTATAATAATCGAGCGCTTTATTATAATCTTTTAAATTATAATAAGTTTCGCCCAATCCATCCAACACTTTAATTAAAATAGATTTAAGGTCGTTTTCACGGCAAATTTTTTCGCTGCGTGTTAATACATCTAAAGCACTTTCGTTTTGTTCGATGGTGTAATACACAGTTCCCATACCATTAAGCCCATCAGCCATACCAAAAACAAAATCAATTTCGGTACTTATGTCGTAGCTTTTTTTATAGTATTTAATGGAGGTATCGTAATCTGACAAATAGAAAAAATTACTTCCTAAAATGTAATTTGTTTCCGATTCATTCTTTTTATCTTTTAAAACCTGAAATAAAGAGATGGCTTCAAAACAAAAGTTGGCTGCTTCTTCATTCTTTGCAACCCAAACATGGCAGGCACCCAGTGTTTTTTTAGCATGCGCAATGCCGTTTGTATAATTAAGGGAAACCGAACGTTCTAAAGCCTTTGTTGCCATTTCAATGGCTTTAGGGGCATTTTCACGATTCAAACTCCATGCCGAAGCATTTAATTCATCAATTTCGACTGTAGAATTATTTAAGGTCTCTGTGCTCAATTTTTGTGTTAAAACACATAAATATAAGGCAGATTAGCTTAAAATCAAAATTTTTAGCCGGGACCTAAATTTAGGCGCTGAAAGCCTTACTGTATAAGCATTTCAAAAGGCAAACGTGCCTGGATACCTTGTATATTTACCAGCTTTTGAAGCTGTTTAAAGAAGGTATAGGAAATGCCTAAGTTCTTCTTTACAAAACGTGCTTCCAGCTCATTTTCTTTTTTAGTTAAAAAATCGAAAGGGCTTTTTTGTTTTGGTAATTCAACTATTTTGTAATCTGTTACTTTTGCTTTTTTTGCAGCATAAGCGAGGGCATCATTTAAACCGCCCATTTCATCAACCAGATTAATTTTTAATGCATCAGCACCCGTCCATACACGGCCCTGACCAATACTATCCACATCTGCCTGGCTCATCTTACGTCCTTCGGCAACACGCTTTGTAAACACATCATAAACACGCTCAACACCACCTTGAATATAATCATATTCAGAAGCAGAAACGCCGCGTAATGGCCCACCTACATCGCTGTGAAGGTTAGTATTTACAGTGTCTACAGTAATTCCTAATTTTTGGTCTAATGCTTTTTGAACATTTGGTATCATGCCAAATACACCAATAGAACCTGTGATGGTATTAGGTTGAGCAAAGATACGATCAGCAGCACAGCTGATATAATAACCACCACTTGCCGCTAAATTACCCATACTTACAATTACCGGCTTTGCTTTTTTCGCCAACACCACTTCTCTCCAAATCACATCACTGGCTAAAGCGCTACCACCGGGTGAGTTAACACGTAATACAATTGCTTTTATCTTATCATCCAAACGTGCATCTTTTATAGTTTTTGCCAATGCATCGCTGCCAATTTCATCATCTCCACCGTTTCCACTGTTAATATTGCCGCTGGCGTAGATCACTGCTATCTTTTTTACATCTTTGCCCTCTGTTTTTTTATCTTTTGGATCATATTTATCAATATCTACTAAATTTAATTTATCCTTTTCAGCAACGCCAACTTTCTTTTTTATTTCGGTTAAAACTTCATCTTCATAAACCGTTGCATCCACTAATTTTCCAACTGCGTCTTCCGGAAATCTGATCTCTAAATTATTAGCCATTTTATTAAGATCTTCAACAGAAGTTTTTCTGTCTTTAGAAATATTTTCAAGCATGGTAGCCCAAATACTATTTAAAAACGTTTCAGATTGAAGTCGGTTTGATGCACTCATTTTATCCAGCAAAAAAGGTTCCACAGCGCTTTTAAATTTACCGTGGCGAAATACCTGAACTTCTACACCTAATTTTTCAAAAGCATTTTTAAAGAACATGATGCTCATGCTTAAACCTTTCCAATCAAGGTCGCCTTGCGGGTTTAAGAAGACTTTATTGGCAACTGAAGCTAAATAATATTCTTTTTGGCCATAAAATTCGGCGTAACTATAAATGAATTTTCCTGATTTTTTAAAATCTTCCAAAGCATTTCTTAATTCCTGTGCTGTTGCAAAACCGGCTTCTAAATGCTTTGAGTATAAATAAATACCTTTTATTTTATCATCTGTTTTAGCCTTTTCGATCTTATTGATCAATACATTTAAACCATAAGCTCCTTCTGCTGTTAAGGGGCCAAGATCGCCAAATTCTTTTAAAGGATTTTCCTTCTCACGATCCAACATTTGCCCTTCAAGATCTAATTTTAAAACAGAATTGGTCTTTACTGTTGATACCTCATCTTCATCTTTTATATTTGATCCAAAACTGGCCTTTACTGCGCCAATGATCATTACAATTGCTAAAACGGTTGCTATAATAATTCCTAAAACCGACCCTAAAAATGCTCCAAAAAACTGCTTCATGTTCTATTTCTTAATTTGTTTGTTCTGATAACCGTTCAGGACCTAATTTGTTTAATTTTTAATGGTATACCTGAACGATACCTATATTTGTATTTTTATTTAAAGATAGAGATAAACTAATTTTACCTGTAAAGAATATTATGAATGTAGCTTTTTTATGTTTGGGCGGAAATATTGGTAACCGAATTGAGAACATGAATGCGGCAAAACAGACAATTAGCAGTATTTTAGGTAAGATCACAGCCCAATCGCACATCTACGAAACCGCTGCATGGGGAAGCCCATCAGAGAATAAGTACCTGAACCAGGTAATTAAAATTGAAACCAAACTAAGTGCTCAAAAATTACTGACCGCATGTTTAAACATTGAAAAAAAACTTGGCCGTAAAAGGGGTTCAACAAAAAATATAGACCGTACCATTGATATTGATATTTTATTTTTTAACTCAGAAGTAATTTCGGCAAAAGATATTGAGATACCTCATCCCCGCCTGCATTTACGAAATTTTGTTTTAAAACCATTAAATGATATTGCTCCTGACTTTATTCATCCGGTATTAAAAAAAACTGTAAGTATTTTGTTAAAAAACAGCAAAGATAAATTACCCGTTAAAAAATATACCAATACGAGTACGCTAAAATATATTTGTATTGAAGGTAATATTGGATCCGGTAAAACCACACTGGCAAAGGTTTTGGCTAAAAGATCAAATGCTGTTTTTTTGCCTGAAGAGTTTGAAGACAATCCATTATTGCCTTTATTTTACGAAAACAAAAAATTGTTTGCATTTCCGTTGGAATACAGTTTTTTAGTTAGCAGATTCAAGCAATTGAACCACGCATTGAACAAAGAAAAAAAATTAATTGTAAGTGATTACAGCTTGTATAAATGTTTATGGTTTGCAAAAATCAATTTATCTAAAAAAGATTTTACACTTTTTAAAAAACAATTTAAGTTAATAGCCGATCAGCTGCCCAAGCCCGATCTTATTATTTATTTAACTACAAGCACTAAAAATTTAAAACAAAATATAAAAAAGCGTGGCAGAAAGTATGAACAAAACATTTCTGAAACATATTTAAATTCTATTAGCAAGCAGTACGATAAGGGCTTTGCAAAAATAAATGATGTAAAGACCCTTAATATAACCGTTAATGCTTACCATCAAAGGCTTGAGGCGGCTTCTGTAAACACAATTAATAACTTTATAAAAGAAAATTTTGGCCAATAAGCTCAAAAAAATTACATTTAGTTAATATTTATAAATGAAGCATTCCCTCATTTTTTTGATCATCATGTGTTATTCTGTTTTTTTAAACGGTCAAATAACTATTATTGGTCATTCAGAATTTAACACAACACCTTTAATAAATACCACTATTGTAATAAAGCATGACGACATTATAAAAGAAACGATCGATACAAAAACAAAATCTGATTTCACTTTAAAGTTGACATTCGATAAAAATTACCGGATATATTTTAGCAATCCAAAATATCAAACGATGTTTTTGGAAATAAAAGCAGACGATATCCCAAAAGAAAAGCAAGACATTAACATGGTGCATGAACTTAACGTTCCATTTGTTTTGAAAACAGATGAGGATATCGATACCAATGCATTTAAAAAACCCTTTTGCAAGATCTTCTTTGATGGCAGATCTAAAATGATATCTGATACAGCATATACAAATAAATTCAATAAAAGCACTTTAAAGCCTATAGTACAACCTGTCGAAAATAATATCACCAACCAAAACGTTGAAATTCCTGTTTTGCTTGCCGGGCGCATTTGCTTGAATAAGAATACAAAATTACCTGTTGTAAACCAATTTATTTCTTTACTCGATAAAAATGGTAAGATCTTAAAAACCACTGCCACCAATCGTTTTGGTGCGTTCGCATTTACAGGTGTTAAAGCATCTGAAGTTTACAAGATCAAATTAAACACCAAAGATGCAGAATCTTCGCCGGCAAAATTTACCTTATTCAATTCCAATAAAGTAGTGGTTTCAGATGCGAAACCTGCAAGTGGTGGTTGTGAATGGCTCTTAAAGCCCGAAGAATTAAAGAACATGGTCAATAATCAATACACCTCTAACATTGGTGGTAAACTGGTTTTAACTTCAGGTCAACAAAAAAAATTCTTCTCTAACAGAACCATCTATTTATGCAATAAACACAACACTATTATTAAAAAAACAACTTCAAATGTTTTAGGTGCTTTTGTTTTTGAAGATGTTAGACCTGATGATACCTATTTTATTGGCGTTGATACAAAAGAAGTTGGTAATGGTGAAAAGCTTGATTTTTTAAATAAAGATGATAATTATGTGAAGTTCTTTGATACCATTGCCGGTACGAGAAGGTCTTTAAAAATAAATACAAATTATAATGAACTATACAATTCCATATCCATTAGCGATGATGAAATGAAAATGAATGTAAATGCTAAACTCTATGGAGATCAAAATAACAAACCGCTTGAAAAAATAAAGATCATTTTATTAAATGAGAATTATTTAGTGATAGATAGTGTATTAACAGACGATCTGGGTGCTTTTAAATTTAAATACCTACCATTCTTAAAACGCTTTTATTTAAGTGCCAATAATTCGGACAATGCTTTAGATGCTTTTAAAAATATTTTAGTTTATACATTGGATGATAAACTGGTAAAAGTAATTACGAACGAAAAAGGTAAACGCTTTTTGTATAAACCTATAGATGCAGAAATAAATAAAATTAAAGAAATAGAGCTGGATGACCCATGGTTAGACCTAATGAACAACAACAAATCAAAAAAGAACAGCAACACTATTATTGAGAATATTTTATTTGAGACCAATAAGACCGAACTTTTACCACAAGCCAAAGAAGTTTTAAGTAAAGTAATTTTAGTACTCAATACAAACAAGACCATTAAACTAGAAATAAGCGCACATACCGATAGTAAAGGTACTGATGCAGATAATTTAAAACTTAGTCAATTAAGGGCAAAAACAGCCCTGCTATATATGACAGATGCCGGTATTGATGCAGATAGAATCATTTCTATTGGCTATGGTGAAGGTAAATTATTAAATAAATGTAAAGACAATGTACCTTGCAGTGAAATAGAACATGCCCAAAACCGACGCATAGAATTTAAAATATTAGAAAATTAATAAATAGCATGAAGACCTCAGAAATAAAATTTAAAGTAACAGTTGACGAAAATAATTTACCAATTAAAATTGATTGGGATGCGCCGGATTCTGGCGAAAAAAGCACTTGTAAAAGTGTAATGATAGCCTTGTGGGACGAAAAAGAAAACAACACTTTGCGCATTGATCTTTGGACAAAAGAAATGATGGTGGATGAAATGAAAAAATTTTATCATCAAAATGTGATGACCTTAACAGATACTTATTTGCGCGCCACCGGTGATACAAAAACTGCTGATAGTGTAAAAGCTATTTTTAACCAGGTTGGAAAAGATATTGGGGTGCTGAAATAACTAAGCACCAAAAAAACTAAAGTTCACATTACCGTAACTTCTCTTTTGAACAAAACCTTGCAGCGTTTCCAGATTAGTACGCGGACCATGCTCTATAATTAAAATTCCATTTTTGTTTAATAATTGTTTTTCAATTATCAATTGATGAATAGTTGGAATATTTTCCAGATCGTAAGGAGGATCTGCAAAGATCAGGTCAAATTTTTGATTGCAATTTTTTAAAAATTCAAATACATCACTTTTTATCGTATCTATTTCTAATTTCAATTCTTTTGCAGTACCCTTTAAAAAACCAACGCATTTAAAATTTTTATCAACTGCTAAAATATCTTTGCTGCCGCGGGATGCAAACTCCAAAGAAATATGCCCAGTACCACTAAAAAGATCCAATACTTTTGTTTCATCGTAATTGATCTTATTATTCAACATATTAAACAAACCTTCTTTTGCAAAATCGGTTGTAGGCCTTACAGGCAAGCCATTGGGCACCTTAATAACCCTGCCTTTGTGTGTTCCGTTTATGATACGCACAGGTGTTGATTTAGTAAAGTAAAATAATAATGTTTAGGCAGTGTTTGTAATTCACTTTCTAATTTTATGTCCGGGTTATGTACTACAAAATTCACCTGCTTAATATACTTTTTAATGCTTAAAATTAAACCATCATCGGTTGCTAGTTGTCCACTTATAACAAGTTTAGTTTGTAATGGATTTAAATTGAATTGCTCCATCATAAACAACAGGTAATACAAAATATCTTCATTATTCTCATAATTAAATACGTTGTAAAAAAGCAGGTCGTTCTTTTCTTTCGCTGCAATTTCAATTAAACCATCATTTACAGTTAAAAATAAATTAGCATTTACAAGTGAGTGGTTGCTAAAAAATAGTTCGTTATTAATGGCACCGGCATGTTTAATAACAGCGTGTGAAAATATTTTTTCAAGAGCCTGTGTCAGTTCCTGCTCAAACGCATAACAAAATTTTACGTTCTTTATTGAATGTGTTACAGGGTTCTTAACATCAGTAATGCCTGAAGAAAAAGAAAGAAATTCTTTAAGGTCAGCGGAATTTGAATAAGCCTCAGGAACAATTGTAAAATCTTTATTTAAAATTGAAACAATTACTTTTTCAAATTTTTTTCGCGCTAACTGATAATTATTTAACAAAAAAACGATCTTTTCACCAAACCCTTGAGCAGAGCCTGGCGTATTGTTTATTGTAACGTGACCAACTTGTATAAGATCTTTAAAATTATTTGACGAAACAGCAAACATGAAAGAATTTTGACTTATAAAAAGAGATAAAGATGTTGCATTGCCTGCAACAGCCTTATTTATTAATACCTGTTTTTCTTTATAATATTCGCCCAACATCAGGTAACAAATCTAAGGTATTCTTAAAAATAAAAAACTTTTTTTTTAAACCCATTAAACCTTTTACTTTTTTTACCATCATAGATTAAAATACTAAAACTAAAAACATGAAAACTTCAAAAATTTATTTCGGCGTGATTGTAACCATGATATCTGCTTCGCTGGTATTTACATCTTGTCGTAAAAGAGATAAAAAGACAGATGAAGAGCCTGATACAGAGCAAACAACAGCAACGGACAATAACCTGGCAGAAACTACTTCAAGCGACATTGAATCAATGGGCAGCCAGGTTGGTGAAAACGGCACATTATCTACTTACAGAGCTAATGGGTCTTTATCGGGAAATGAGATCCTTTCAATAGCCCCTTGTGCTACTATTAGTGGTATTGGTACGGGAACGGTTACTGTAGATTTTGGCACAACAGGCTGCATGGGCACTGATGGTAGGGTGCGTACAGGTAAACTATTCTTTGATTTTTCTGCTTCTAGTCCAACTACCGCTATTTATTACCGCAACCCGGGCTTTAAAATGATCGTAACCGCACAAAATTATGTGGTAGATGGCAATCAGGTAACTATTAACAACAAAACAATTACTAACACTACTCCCGCCGGTGCTCCGGTTGGAACAAACCTAACCTGGGCTGTGTCTGCAAATATTTCTATTGTTAAACCAAATAATGGTGGCACTGTTGCATGGAACTGCAACCGCACTAAAGAGCTTATCAATACAAGCGATCCGCTTTGTTATACAGGGCAAACAAATCCTATTAACTGGACAAAAGCTAAAATAAAAATAAACGGTTCGGCTGCGGGTACAAATGCCAAAAATGAGACCTTTACAGCAACAGCATCAAATCTTGTAAGAGATTTTACCTGTGCACCTGATGTGGCTCATCCGCACCGTCACCCCTTTGTAAGTGGTACCATTGCTTATACACCCGGCACACGTCCTACACGGTTAATTGATTTTGGAAGCGGATCCTGTGATCTTGTAGGTACGATCACCATCAACAGTCAAACTTTCTCTTTTAATTTCTAATAAACTCATAACATTTTAAAAGCCACCGATAACACGGTGGCTTTTTTATTTAAATTTATAAGGTTCGTAAATTTAAATTCCTAAAATGTCCAAACTTATCCTGCTTCAAGATTTTGAAAAAATAGTTTCGGGATATTTACCGTTTATTGCAAACGAAGATCAAAATGCTGCCATTAAAAAGATCTCTGAATTTATTTTTAATCCCGATGAACGGGGTGTATTTATTTTAAGAGGCTATGCTGGAACAGGTAAAACAAATCTTATTTCGGCATTTACAAAAGCTTTACCCACTATAAAATGGCGAAGTGTTCTGCTAGCTCCAACAGGCCGCGCAGCAAAGGTTTTAAGTATGTACTCACAAAAATCCGCGCAAACCATTCATAAAAAAATATTCAGAAAACAAGTTGGCGCAGATGGTTCTTTTTATTTTTCGCTGGCTGAAAATTTACATAAAAACACTTTATTCATTGTGGATGAAGCTTCCATGATCAGCGCAGATTCAGGCGGAGAGAGTTTATTGAACAGCTTGCTTGAAAATTTATTTGAATACATTTACAGTGGTGATAACTGCAAATTGATACTTATTGGAGATACTGCACAATTACCCCCTGTTGGCAGCAATGAAAGCCCGGCATTGAACGAAAATTATTTAAAACAGGCTTTTCACTTAAATATTAAGTTTTTTGAATTAAAAGAAGTTGCAAGGCAACGTTTAGAGAGTGGTATATTGTTTAATGCAACCAACATAAGAAATAATATTGGCAATAATATTTTTGAGTTTCCTAAATTCATTTGCGGAAAAGATTTTATTAATTTACCCGGCGATGAGTTGGAAGATCAGATAAATTCAGCTATTTCGAAGTATGGTGAAGAAAATGTGGTGATCATTACACGTAGTAATAAACGTGCTAACCTTTTCAATCAAAGTTTCAGAAACAGAATAAAATTGTACGAAGAAGATCTTTGTGCGGGCGATAAAATTATGATCGTAAAAAATAATTATTTCTGGTTGCCCGAAAACAATGGCGAAGCGGGCTTTATTGCCAATGGCGATATGGTTGAAATTACGCGGATTGTAAAACGAGAAAATTTATATGGCCTTGATTTTTGTGAATGTCAGGTAAGATTTATTGATTACCCAAACCTTGCAGAATTACAGGTTAAAATAATTACCAATTCACTTTTTTCAGACAATCCCGCATTAACACAAGAAGAACAAAAACATTTATTTGAAGCTGTGATGGCCGATGTAAGCCATGAGCCGGCCAAAGGTGTACGCATGGCCTATTTAAAAAATAGTCCTTACTACAATGCTTTACAGGTAAAATTCAGCTACGCAATTACCTGTCACAAATCGCAGGGGGGGCAGTGGCCGGTGGTTTTCATAGATCAAGGTTATTTAAAGGAAGAGAATATTGATGAAGGCTTTTTGCGCTGGCTTTATACTGCTATTACACGAGCAACTGAAAAAGTGTATTTGATCAATTTTAACGCACTGTTTTTTAATTAGTTACAATAAGCTTAACAATGCCTTTTTAAAAATATATCCCTAATTTTATGGGGTTTCGCGTTTTTTTTCCTATTTTTATTCGATTAAAACCTTAAATGAGAAAAGTACTTTTTTTACTCACCTTATCTTTTTTTATCCTATTTACTGAGGCTCAGAATTTTACACGTCCGGGTGATTGGAAAAAATACAGGAAAGAGATCTTCATTACAGGTGGTACTTCTAATTTTTTAGGTGATTTAGGCGGAAGGGATCAGATCGGGAAAGATTACAGTCCTGTTGATCTTGAGCTTTCTCAAACAAAAACTGCATTTGGTTTAGGTTACAGATATAAACTAGATACCTGGATTAATCTTACAGGAAAATTTAATTATTTAATTGTAAGAGGCGATGATGCTTTAACACAAGAGCCTTTTAGAAATAACAGAAACCTTAATTTCAAATCTAATATTTTTGAATTAGCAGGTAGAGTTGAGATAGGTTATCAAAGTAGTAAAACCGGAAACCGTTATGGTATTAAGCGAACATTAAGCCGCAGATCAAAAGGTCTTTCGCATTCAGCCTTCGCGTTTATTGGCGTTGGCGGCTTTTATTATAATCCCAAGGGCCGCATGGCAAATGGCAAATATGTAAAATTAATTTCTTTGCATACCGAAGGACAAGGTTTACCAGGCGGCCCAAAAAAATATACCAATTATAGTATTTGTATTCCTATTGGCGCATTTTATAAATGTACCATTAACAAACAATGGAGCGTGGGTATTGAAGCTGCATGGAGAAAAACATTTACAGATTATATTGATGATGTTGGAACAACATATTATGATCCGATTGCTTTAGAGGCGGCTTACGGACCATTATCCGCAGCCATGTCTGATCCAAATAAAGGTTTGATCTATGGTGCAACATCGCCCGATAGTTTTGGTGTAGCTGCTCAACGTGGCGATAAACAAAAAGATTCTTACGTTTCACTTGAATTGACCGTGGGTTACATTTTTAAACAAAAACGTAAACGCGCAAGATTAAGAAGTAAGTTCTAATACTTTTTATTTTTCAATTTTATTGTATGGATTTTTCACTCAGGCCCTGGACAATTGGCGATCTTGATAGCTTAATAAAATATGGCAACAATAAAAATATTGCAAAATTTATGATGGATAAATTTCCGCATCCATATACTATCGAAAAAGGAAAACAATTTATTGCATATGCAACAAGTCATCAACCCATACACCTGTTTGCCATTGTAATTAACGGCGAAGCCTGCGGTGGCATAGGTATTCATCCTCAGGACGATATACATTGTAAAAATGCCGAACTTGGCTATTGGCTTGCCGAGCGTTTTTGGGGTAATGGCGTTATTAGTAATGCCATTGTACAAATGGTAGATTACGGTTTTATAAACTTTGATATTACACGTATTTTTGCAAGACCTTTTGGTACCAATGCGGCATCGCAAAAAGTATTGGAAAAAGCCGGCTTTAAATTGGAAGGACGCTTTGAAAATGTATTATACAAAAACGGAGAATTTTTAGATGAATTGGTATACGCTGTTAGAAGAAAATGAGCTATGAGACACACCTTATTCATATTTATCATACTGTTTATGTTTTTCAAAATAAGCGCGCAAACCAATAAAAAAAATAACGAGCCTTTAAACAAAAAGATAATTGGCGCTTGGACATACGAAGCTACCGGTAATGCTACCTTTCAGATCTCTGAAAAAAATATTTTTTATGTGGAGCATTTAGTAAATTATAAATACAGTTTAAAAAAAGATTGCATCAATATTTTTTTTGATGATCATACTTTAAAAGGGAAGATAGAATTTATGAGTGATACAATGATCATTACTACCAAAAACGATAGGCAAAAATACTGGCGATTTAAAAACTAGAATTTATTACAAATTCCGTGCCCTCTTTAATTCCTTTATTCATAAGGTTTTTGAGGGTTTAATAAGAACTTGCTGTGAGGAATTTGTTTCCCATAAAAAAGAAAAGTTAAATTTATAAGTCTTTAATACTGCTACTTGTAAGAATTGTATCTTTATACTTTAGAACGATTGACATTGCAGGAAAAATTTGAAATAATTTACAAGACTTATTATAAAGTTCTAAGAGGCGTAGTTGAAAATATAATTAGTGATAAAGATGCGTCGCATGATGTTGTGCAGGAAGTATTTTTAAAACTTTGGCGTAAGCGCGATGAATTAGATTTGATCCTAAATCCAAAATCATACCTTTTCAAATCGGCTATCAACGCCTCTATTTCTTATCTTGAAAATAATAAACAAAAAGTACAATTAACAGGTATAGATATACCCGAACTCGAAAACGCAGATTCTAATCTCTTAACAAAAGAGCTTGAAATAAAAATACAAATGGCTTTAGATAAATTACCACCTAAATGCAAAGCTATTTTTGTATTAAGCCGTTTTGAGAATATGAAATATAAGGATATTGCTGTCCTTTTAGAACTGTCAGAAAAAACAGTAGAAAATCAAATGGGTATTGCACTTAAACGCTTGCGCGAAGAGCTGAAACACTATATTACCAAAAGCTTTTTATCTTTTTAAAAGTAGGACATTTCTTAATTTTCCTTCTAAAAATCAATAAGTTACATTCTTTTTATTTTTACTTTGGGGGTAAAGCCATTTTTTAAGGTCTTATTATTAAAACCATGGCGGTTTATTCATTAAAACTAAAAAATGAAAACAGGAAAAGAAAAACTAATAAGTAAATATCTTTCCGGCAATACTTCGGCACAAGAAGAGAAAGAATTATTTGACTGGTTAAAAGAAGATCAGGCAAATGAAGAGCTTTTCGACCAAAGCAAAAGTATTTGGAAAATATCTTCCGGCCTGAAAAAGGAAAGTGAAGACATTACTGAAAAGGCCTGGGAAGATTTTAAATACTTAGCAGAAAATGAACCGGAAAACATTTCAAAAAAGTTTAGCCTTCGTCCTTTACAAATTGCAGCCGGTTTTGCTTTAATTATTGCTTTGATCTTCCTGATAAAATACTTTATACCTGTTCAGGATACATCTGAAGAAAAAGTACAGATCCCTGTTTTAAAAGAGAAGGAAAATGAGATAGAAATGGTTTGTATTAACACAAGCGATTCAACAGCGGTTTTTTATTTACCAGATAGCAGCCGTGTACATCTTAATAAAAACAGCAGCTTCACTTATCCGGCAAAGTTCAATAATACTGAAAGAGCTACTTTACTTTCGGGCGAAGCTTTTTTTGAAGTAATAAAAACCGGCAAACCTTTTACTGTTGAATGTAAAGAAACCAAAACAACAGTTTTAGGAACTTCATTTAATATTAAAGGTTATGAAAATGATAAAAAAACAACAGTAAGTGTTGTTACGGGCACTGTGCAGCTTTCAAACAAAGAGCATGAGCAATTAACTTTAACGGCAAACGAACGAGGAACATTTGATGCAGAAAAAACTTCGCTTTCAAAAACAAAATATAGCGATAAGAGTTTTGTTTGGTGGAAAAAGATCGCACTAAAAGCCAGAATTAAAAAAATAATAAAAAAGTTAAAACAAAAAATAAATTGATAATAATGCACAATATTCATACAACAATGAGTAAAGCTTTAAGTGAGATAGACCATGTATACGGAAGCATGTATCAAAAAATGACCTTAAGAGAAAAGATCAGCTATTGCGAGATACTGATCAACACAATGAAAGGGTCTGCAACAAAACGATCCGGAGCTTTACATAATACTGACAAAAAACGAACACACGATATAATTACTGCTGCACAAGCAGAATTAGAGATCTTAACCAATTCTGTAAACAAATATTAATGATCTTATACAGAATACCTGCTACTAATGATAAAATTTTCTGATAAAATGACCAAACGCCTGATTGAATTAGATACAGTATATGCCGATGTCCTTGCAAAAATGACAGTTGAAGAAAGAATAGTATACTGCGAAAGCCTGATAAAAACTACCGAAGCTTTTTTGATAAAAAACGACCTCTTTTTAAACCAAAATATAAAAGCAAAATCACGTGATATTATCTCTGCTGCCGAAGAAGAAATAAAAGATTTACAAAAATAAAAGATCTAAAAAACAATTTAAACGTATATAATTAAAAACCCGAAATTATGAAAAGTAAATTAGCATTGTGTTTAGCATTTTTAATTACAATAAGCTCTATAAATGCACAAACCTCTTCCGGAGGTAGATGTTATGACGAGAACAGCAAGATCATAAATCTTGGTGTTGCTTTTGGAGGCCATTACTACAGGTATAACAGAGGTTATGGTTATTCTTATAGAATAACGCCTGCAATTAATTTAAGCTACGAACAAGCTTTAAAGAAAAAAGCTGGGCCAGGTTATATTGGCCTTGGAGCTTATTTTGGTTTTCAACATGCCTCCCTTCAATATGATGATTATTATTATAAAGGAAATAAATACTATTACCGCCATAGCTGGAATTATATGCTCATTTCTGCAAGAGGAGCTTATCATGCAGATGCTTTAAATTTTGAGAAAGGAGAGGTTTATTTTGGTGCAACTATTGGTATGAGATTTCAAACATATAGGTACGAATCAAACAGTCTTGATCCCGACAAAAATCTTTATGAATTAAGAGGCAGAAGTATTTATCCAAGTTCTTCGCTTTTTGTTGGCGGGCGTTGGTATTTTGTGCCTAAAGTGGCTTTATTTGGCGAAATAGGTTATGGTTATTCTTATCCATACTTAACCGCCGGTGTAAGCTTTAAACTGTAACCAATTATCCTGCACTCATGAAAAAAGTACTTTTATTTTTACTAATTCCTTTTATTTATTCGGCACAAACAAGTAAGCTGGATGAAAAGAATGGTTTTAAAACTTATGTATTTGGCTCTTCACCCAAAGAGTTTAGTAACCTTGTACTTGAAATTGATGAAGGCAATACCAAATTATATTCACTCGATCAATCTAATATCAATCATGATGGTGCCGAGTTTGAATACATTCGTGTAACATTTTGTAAAGACAAATTATCAGCTATTTCGCTTCAAACAAAAAATTCTACCGGTAAAAAATTCCTTGCTAGTCTTAAAGAGAATTACGGAGAGCCCGTGAAATCTAACAATCAAAAAGAAAGTTATGAATGGCTTAGCAACAAATGCCAACTGGTGTATGAAAAAAATGCTAAATCTAACGACGCCACCATCTCTTTTTATGCTAAAACTATTTGCAAAAACAAGAATTAGGAGTTAACCTTTTATATACAAATTTTGTATATTTAATGTTATATATCCGATCATGTATAGAGAAGCAAAAATAGAAGACATTAAACAGATACAGGTAGTTCGTAATTCTGTAAAAGAAAACGCTTTGTCTAATCCCGCTTTGGTAAGCGATAAAGACTGTGAAGAATTTATTACCGTTAGAGGTAAAGGATGGGTATGCGAAGTAGATAATACTATTGTAGGATTTTCGATCGTTGACCTTAAAGAAAATAACATATGGGCATTATTTGTAAAACCTGAATTTGAAAAAAAAGGTATAGGCAAAGAATTATATACCCGCATGATGGATTGGTATTTTGACCAAACAAAAACACCTGTTTGGCTTGGCACAGCACCTGATACCCGCGCAGAAAAATTTTATGAAAAACTGGGCTGGGTTAAAACCGGTACCGTTAATAAAGGCGAAACAAAATTTGAAATGAGCTACAAAAGCTGGATACAAAATGGTTAGCATTGAAAATTTCAAACAGCTTGCACTCTCTTTTGATGAAGCACAAGAGCTTCCGCATTTCGAAAAAACGTCTTTTAGAATAAATAAAAAAATATTTGCTACCCTTGATATTGTCAAAAAAAGAGCTTGTCTAAAGTTTACCGAAATAGATCAATCCGTTTTTGGTGCGTTTGATAAGAGCGTTATCTATCCCGTTCCGGGAGCATGGGGCAAAAAAGGATTTACCTACGTTGAATTACAAAAAGTAAGAACAGATATGCTCAAGGATGCTCTTACGGTTTCATACTGTACGGTAGCTCCAAAAAAATTAGCAGAAAAATACAAGCAACATTAATTTATGAAAACAAATATCACTTATTACTCAGTTTATTTTATCCTGCTTGTATTTTATTTTGATAGCCTGCATGCACAAAGAATACAAGTTGCAGAAGAAGTGAAATTGGTAGAAACTGCTGCGATTGCTTCTCCTTCTTGTACCAACGCATCTGATGCTTACAAGAAAAAATACAGTAAACAATCCTTTTACGTGCCACAAAAGAGCGATCAGGTAATTACATTAAAAATAACGGTTCATATTTTTAAGCCCCTTAACGATTCGGGTAAATGGCAAATGAACGATAACAAAATAAACGGAATGCCGGCAATGAAATTCCTTCTTGATTCAATTACAAATGGCCATCAGGAAAGATACTCTGCAAAGCGCAGAGCAACTTATAAGGTTGACAATTTTAATTCGCCGCACATATCCGATTCAAAAATAAGATACGAGATAACAAATATTTATTTTTATTCAGAACCAAATTTGTATACTACTTATAGTGACCAGGCTTTATTTGAATACATTGAAAAAACAGACAAGAACCGTATTGATGAAGGGATGCCCATAGTATTTAATAACAGCACCGGTCCCGGTCATCTTTCGAGTTATAAAGGCGCTTCTGCATTGGTAACCACCATTTCCGCTTTTGATCCTGTTTTTGGAAGATCACATTTGCTTCACGAAATTGGTCACGGTTTTGGTTTGGGTCATACTTATATAAATGGTACAGGCGGTGGATCAGACTGGCAAAATTTTAATGGTGCCTGTGGTTCTGACGATTATTTAAGCGATGTTTATCCAAATAATAACCCTGCCTGTCAGCATGAACGCGAAGCAACTACAAAGCCTAATAATGGGCCATGCTTTTCATGCTACGAATCAACCCCCGATACAAGTAATAATTTAATGGGAGGTCAACGTTACAATTTATGGATGTCGCCACTGCAAATGGGAAGAAGATTAAGAGCTTTACATTTGAATGGAAATATTGGCCGCAACATACGGCATTTTGTAAAAGATATGGAAAGTGATCATAAGAACATGTGGACTATTACTGAAAATGAAACCTGGGATTTTGATATACAGGTATATAAAGATATTCTTGTAAAAGCAGGTGTAACGCTTACCATAAAATGTAAAGCGGCCATGGCCATTAACGGAAAAATAAAATTAGAGAATGGTGCTAAACTAATTGTTGATGGTGGCGAAATTACAAGCTGGTGCAAAACCGGCGATTGGCAAGGTGTTGAAACACCTGTAAAAAAGAAAGGTGCAAAAATAACAGAGTCTCCAATTAAACTAATTAATGGCGGCGTTATTAATAAAGCAAAAATGCAAATGCCAATAAGCAAATGAAATGAAAAAAGAACATCACTATAAAACAACCGTTACCTGGACAGGCAATCCCGGCCAGGGAACCATAAATGCTGCTGCTTACAGCCGCAACCATACAATTACTATTGCAAATAAAGTAGATATTCTTGCTTCATCAGATACGCCTTTTCGTGGTGATGGAACAAGGCATAATCCTGAGGATCTTTTACTTTCTTCTTTATCTGAATGCCATATGTTATGGTACCTGCATATTTGCGCCGATAACGGCATTACTGTTATGGAATATGTGGATAATGCAAAAGGTATTATGACCCAAAATGAAGATGGTGGTGGAAATTTCAAAGAAGTTACATTAAACCCTCATGTGATAATTACAGATGCTTCACAAATAGAAAAAGCCAACGCTTTGCACCATGAAGCAAATAAAAAATGTTTTATTGCCAACTCAGTTAATTTTGAGGTAAAGCATAAACCAATTTGCACAGTGAAATAAAAAAACCACATAGTTTACTATGTGGTTTACAGATTTGATTTTAGTTTCTTATTTTACCAATTTCATTTCATTTAATAAATAACCAGCTCCGGCATATTTATCAATCATCCACAAGGTAAATCTTACATCCAATACAATGTTTCGGCAAAAGTTGCCATTGTACATTACGTCACTCATTGTACCTTCCCAGTTACGGTCAAAATTGGTGCCAATCAATTCTCCGTTAGCATTAATTACAGGGCTACCGCTATTACCACCAGTTGTGTGATTACTTCCGGTAAAGGCAATGTGAAGCTTTCCATTTTTATCTGCATATTGCCCAAAATCTTTTTTCTCGTATAACTCTAACAAACGCGGTTTTACATAAAAATCTTCAAGACCTGTTTTGTTCTTATCAACCATACCATCAATTGTGGTGTAATGTAAATACTGAACACCATCTTTAGGTTGGTAATCGGCAACCTTACCGTAAGCTACGCGTAAAGTACTGTTAGCATCCGGATAGAATTTTTTATCTTTTACATTCTCGATCAGGCCTTTCATATATGTTTTTTGCAATTCATTTATCTGGCGGTCGTAATATCCGATTTGTGGTAATACTGTTTTTTGATAATGAATTAAAATGCTTGAACCTAAAAGATACATTGGGTCACGTTCATAAAGCGCAGCATTCTTTTCAAAATCAGCAAACATTACTTTTGCCTTTTCATTATCTACAAAGCTTGAATTGTTGTATAAGAAATCAGTAAGTGAAGCAACATTCCCGTTATGTACATTTAAAAGCGAATCTAAAAAGCGTGGCATAAATTCACGGTCAATGTTAGCAACGTAAACCTCTAACATCGCTTTACAAAGCTTACGATCTGTTTCTTTATTAAAATTCTTAAACGGAAGAGCCGGTTTGTTATCTTTGAATACTGTTTCAAACTTATTGTCTTTACCTGCATTTTTTTTCTTTAATTCATTGAATACGCTTATAAAGTTTGAAGAGAATCTGAAAGCCTCAACGCCCCATAAACATTCGGTAAAATAATCATATTGCTTACTTAATGGGGCATAATCGGCATAAGTTCTTTTAAATTCTGAAAACAGGTTTTTATATAGTTCAGATTTTTTTGGATCGTTAGCAACAAGAGCCAGGAAATCTGCTTCCTGCTTTTTCTTTTTATTAATGGCATCGGATTTTTGCAAGCCAAGCATTTCGCCACTCCATTTTTTATAATAGTTAGCTACGCCTGCGTATTTTGCCGTGTACATTAAACGCAACGTGTCGTTCTTTTTCATATCTGCATCCAAAATATTTAAACGTTTCTCACGAAGACTTACACGTAAAGGATCTTGTTGATTAATTAAAAGATCAACAGCGTAAGAAGTTAAATACTCTTGTGTTCTTCCCGGAAAACCGTACACCATGGTAAAATCCCCTTTCTCAACGCCTTTTAACGAAATAGGAAATGAATGTGCAGGTGTATACGGAATATTTCCCTGGCTAAACTCTGCAGGTTTATTTTCTTTGTTAGCATAAATTCTGAACATACTAAAATCTGCATTATGGCGCGGCCAAACCCAATTATCTGTCTCTCCACCAAATTTACCAATGCTTTCAGGTGGTGTACCAACTAAACGTATATCTTTAAAAGTTTCTACAACAAACAAATAATATTCGTTACCGTAATAAAACGGGCGAATAAAAGAATCATACTGAGAACCACTTTTTGCAGCAAACTCTAATGCTTTTATGTTGGATTGAATAGCAGAATCTTTTTGGATCTCAGAAAAAGTTGATTTAATACTCCCCATAACTTTTGCCGTAACATCTTCAATACGTTTAATAAAAGTTACAGTTAAACCAGGACACATTAATTCTTCGTTTGGCTTCATGGCCCAGTAACCATTTTTTAAATAATCGTTTTGCACCGTGCTTAAACCCGCAATAGATGAAAAGCCACAATGATGATTGGTTAGGATCAAACCTTTTGTAGAAATAACCTCAGCTGTACAACCCCCACCAAATATAGCAACAGCGTCTTTCATACTAGCTTTATTGATGCTGTATATCTGTTGAGCCGTTAGCTTAAATCCATTCTTTTTCATGTCCTGGATATTAAGTGCCTCTATTAATTGTGGCATCCACATTCCTTCATCTGCTTTTGCAAAAAGGGAAACCAGTGTAAACAATACTATAATTTTATTCTTCATCTTTTTTATTTAAAATTTATCGTTCAACATTTATCATTTCAATAAGCCTGCCATTTTCATAGCATCTACCCTAATAGCACTATCTAAAGGTATTTGAAGGTCACTGCTTTTTTGAGTTGATTTTTTTAATAAGGCCGGTGTTTCTCTTATTTGTTTAGCAAACACCTGTATCTGTCTGTTTTTTTCTGCTCGTGGATAATAAGTTTTTGGTGATGTATATAATTCAAAGGCATCATCAATAAATGTGTTTCCAAAGCTTGGTAAGTTACCATCAGAATATAATAACATAATAACCTGGTTGCTTTCAATTTCTTTTTTAAGATCGAGTTCCCAAACTTCCACTTTTTCTCCCGGTCTTGGTGATGGCACAACACGGTTGGAGTAATACCAAAATTGTCCGCCCGCAAAACAAGCCTGCCCTACTCCCATATAAACCGGGCCATACCAATAGCTATCAGAAATAGTTAACACACGTGTTGTGTTTTTTGTGCTATCATTTTCAAACTGAATTTGCGGGTAAGCCAATTTCATGTTTTGTGGAGGATCTGAATTTAAATTCATGCTTTTTAAAACGTCGGCATCACGACTACGCGCAGAATCAACCTGGTCTATCTTTTGCCAGAAAATAAAAGGCATATCGCAATGATGTAATTTTTCGATGTGTTTAATGATCGTATCAACCGCTAAACATTCGCCGTAATAACTCCAGTGGTGACCAAATTTTGGAAACAAGGCATAAGGAGAAGTTGGTTTTAGTTTTTCGAAATAAGAATAAAGATCTAAATAATTTATTCCTAATGCTTGACTATTAGAAGCAAATAAATTATGATTTGTATTTTTTACCGCATGTACATATTTATCCTCAATAAATTCTTTACACGAAGCACCTTTGCCCGGTGCGTAAACCAATAAAAGATCAATCCCTTTTTTCTTTAATGTATCTTGTACTACTTTTGCTTTTTGCAATAACGTTTTTACTTTTTGCTCAGGCATGAGGTCATCGCCAAAAGCAGAGAAGATATAGCTCTCGCTAAATACGTAATCGTTCTTACCAATAACAAATCCATTTACACGAATTTGATTAAAGGCTTTATAATAGAATTGGTTATTTAAGCGAACCATTTTTTCTTTAAAGGCCCAGTGATCATTATTATAATCTTCTTCGGCAGCCTGGTAAGATCCATCCAGCCATGAAGCCATTGTGAATTTTGGTTTCTCATCGCTTATAACAAGGCCAACTAAATTAGGTTTGTTATAGGTTATATCTTCTTTTCCATCACGCGACTGGTATTTAATGAAGGCATAAATCATAGGCCAGGCCAGCGCTATTAAAATAACAATGTGGTGAATTGAATATGTTCTTTGTTTAACCGCCATTAAAACCTAAAATATATAAAAGGGTTAAAATCCAATGCTGCAACATAACTTAATGAAACATAAAATAAGGTTATACCAACAAGCACTGCCAACCATTTTCCACCGTCAGAAAAATTCTCGCCATAAACATTTTCTTGTATTTGTTTTGTTTTTTTAGTGATGGTAAAGAAAGAGAACAGTAGTGCAATAACGGCCATGCAAATAAAATCGTTGTTCATGGCAAACTTACCATCAAAGAAATTGAAGGCATACATTTGTTTAATAACGTTTAAACCATAATGCAGATCTTCGTTGCGAAACAATACCCAACCGGTAATAACAATAATAAATGTAATTGGTATAGAAATGAATTTGCCAAGCTTTTCAAATACTTTTCCTAAGAATAAACGCTCAAGCACTAAAAATAAACCGTGATAAGCACCCCACAATACAAAATTCCAACTGGCACCATGCCATAAACCTGAAAGTAAAAAAACAATAATTAGATTGCGATATAATTTAGAGTTAGAAACTTTATTGCCGCCTAATGGAATGTATAAATAGTTTTTCATCCAGCTACCAAGCGTTATGTGCCATCTGCGCCAAAATTCTGTAATACTGCCAGAGATATAAGGGTTATTAAAGTTCTCAGGAAATTTAAAGCCCATCATTTTTCCTAAACCAATGGCCATATCGCTATAACCGCTAAAATCAAAATAGATCTGGAACGTATACGCCAGCGCGCCAACCCATGCGGCGGCAGTATCTAATTGCTCAGCAGGCAATTTAAAAACTGCATCGGCCTGCATGCCTAAGGTATTAGCAATAATTGTTTTTTTAGCAAGACCCAAACAAAAAATTAAAAAGCCACTTAGTTTTATGTTAGGTGTATAATTTTTTTCGCGGTTGGTGATTTGATCGGCAATATCGTGATAGCGTACGATTGGCCCGGCAATTAATTTTGGGAATAATAAGATGTAAGTTTGATAGTGCCAGAAATTTTTGAGCGGCTTGTGAATACCCCTATAAACATCTACGACATAAGTTAAACTCTCAAAGGTGTAAAACGAGATACCAATTGGTAATACAACTTTTATCCATGAAATTTCAGTTCCTAAAAGCGCGTTGATGTTCTCAATAAAAAAGTTACAGTATTTAAAATAAAATAAAAGGCCAACATTTAAACACAACGAAATAATTAAGAATTTTGCTTTTGCACTTTGAGTTTTTTGGTTGTGCATGGCATTTACCAAAAAATAATCTAAAAAAGTAGTGCCAAGAATAACGAAAATAAATTTTGGCCCTCCCCAGCTATAAAAATAAATACTTGCAATTAAAATAACCGCATTTTTAAATTTATGCGGCGCTAAATGGTACAGCAATAAAAATATTGGTAGGAAATAAACTAAATACGTTATGCTGCTAAAAACCATATTAATTAAGGCTTACAAAAATAAGATTTTTTAGGCAGGGAGCAAGTTGTTTTTTAAAGGTATTTTGCCCTTTTGGGGGGATTTTATTTATATTTTCGCATAAATTCTTTATGATTGATTTTAGAAGGGTCGTATGAAAAATGTGCTGCTATATATATTTATATTCTTTGGCTTTGCGCTTTATGGCCAACAACAGAAATATATTGACAGTCTTGAAAAAAATATCACTAAAGCTTCTACATCATTAATCAAGGCTCGCAGCATAAATCTGCTTTCAAAGGCCTATGTTTCAATAGATCTTGAAAAAGCTAAAACTTATGCCATACAGGGAATAAAACTTTCAAAAGCCAATAATTATATTGAAGAGAGTGGCAATTGTTATAACACAATGGGCGCTATTAACGCCTTTCTTGGTAGCAATTCGGAGGCTTTGCTTTATTTTGACAGTGCCGCTGCATCATTTAAAACTATAAATAACAAAAAGGGCCTTATTTCGGCTTATAATAATCTGGGAGCCGCCTATTATACAAGAAGTGACTATAAAAAAGCCTTGGAATACTATTACAAAACATTACAACTAAGTGAGACATTAGGCGATAAAAGTGGTATAGCAGACGCTTTGACGAATATATTAGGTGTAAATTTTGTATTAGAAGATTATACTACTGCAATAAAAAACGGATATAGGGCACATGTTTTATTTATCGAATTAAAAGACAAACAAAGTCAGGCTTTTATTTGCCATACACTTGCAAGTGTTTTTGAAAAAAAAATGCAGTCCGATTCTGCTAAAAAATACATAAGCATATCGCTAAATCTATACCGGTTATTAAATAATAAAGATGGTATAGCAGATAACTATGTTTTGTTAGGTTACCTAAAGAAAGACTCGGCAGTTGCTTATTTAAATTTGGCTATTGATTTATATGAGCAAACCGGTAATCTTTATAAAAAGGCCAATACTCTGCAAGGCCTCTCTTATACTTGCTTTGAAAACAAAGATTACACCGGAAGTTTGAAGTTTTGTGAACTACTGTTAAATACTGCTCGGGCAATAAATTCAAAAGCCCTTGAAAGAGATGCTTTAGAGTTATTGATGAAAAATTACACAATAAAGAAAATGCCTGAAAAAGCTTTATTTTATGCTACTAAGCTAATTCCTTTGAAGGATTCGATCTTAAACGAAAATAATATTAAACAAATAGCTGAACTAAATACAAAATACCAAACAGAAAAGAAAGAGAAGGAAAACATACTTCTTAAACAGCAAAACGCTATTAAAGACCTTGAGCTTTCACGTAAGAGATATTTAATTTACCTGGCAATAATTATTTCTTTTCTTGTTTTTGTTGCTTCAGTTTTAATTATCCGTCAACAAAGATCTTTAGCGGCTCAAAAAAACTCAGAATTAAAACAACGTCTTTTAAGAATTCAAATGAATCCACATTTTATCTTTAATTCTTTAGTTGCCATACAAAGCTTTATTTATAAAAGTGAGCCTAAAGAAGCAGGTAAATATCTTTCATCGTTTGCAAAACTTGTACGTTTAATACTTGAAAACTCTACCCAGGAGTATATTCCTCTTTCAAAAGAGATCAACTGGCTGGAAAATTATCTTCAACTACAACTTTTACGCTTTGAAAATAAATTTTCATATAAAATAGAGGTCGATAATGCTATTGATGCTTTAAGCACCCTCATTCCTCCAATGCTAACTCAACCCTTTATTGAAAATGCCCTTGAACATGGCATTAACAATTTAGGCTATAAAGGTGAATTGTTGGTTGTGTTTAAAGTTCACAATAAAAATCTAATGATCGAAGTAAAGGATAATGGTATTGGCTTTTACACTCCAACCCAAAAAAAGGATAAAGCACACGTATCACTAGCACTTAGTATAACTAAAGAGCGCTTGCTATTTTTAAACAAGGATAAATCCAATAAAATTATATTTAATATTGCAGCTGAGGAATTAAAAGGCACACATATTTTATTTGAAATACCATTACAAAAAATTTAAAACATGAATGTATTAATAGTTGACGATGAGCAAAAAGCCAGGGAAACCATTAAGGAAATTATTAAATTATATTGCCCGCAAGTTACTTTAGTTAACGAAGCGGATAGTGTTAAAAGTGCGATAGCCTTAATTAATAAACAAAAACCTGATGCAATTATACTTGACATTCGTTTAAATGATGGAAACGGTTTTGATATTTTAAACCATATAAATTCTGAAAATATTGCAGTCATTTTTGTTACTGCTTTTAATGAATATGCTATTAAAGCATTTCGCTTTGCTGCCTTAGACTATTTATTAAAACCAATAGACGCCGATGAATTTACACTTTCTATTGAGCGCGCCTATAAAAAAACAAATACCCAAAATTTTTCGGATAAAATTGATTCGTTTCTTCAGAATATGAAAACCGGCGAATTAAAAAAAATAACCTTAAAAACAAATGAGAATATTCATATTGTAAACATTAGTGATATTATATATTGTGAGGCTGACAAGAACTACACAACCTTCTATCAAACAGGTGGCAATAAAATTTTAGTATCCAAGCCTATTGGCGAATATGAAGAACTTCTTTCTGATGCCGGGTTTATGCGTATACACCAATCTTTTTTGGTAAATCTTGCAAACATTGCCAGTTATGAAAAAGGCGAAGGTGGTTTTGTAATAACACTTGATAAGCAAAGAGTTCCTGTTTCAACTCGTAAAAAAGAGCAATTGATGCAATTTTTAAATAAATTGTAATAAAAGATCAAAACGCTTAAACCTTATTTTCGGTTAATATAACACGCTTATACAATATTCATCTACGAATATTAGAAATACATTTGCATTTATTCATTTGAGTTAAGTTGTAAAAAAAAGCTCTTTAATTTTGAGCGTATTATTTAACTTATAAAAAATGAAAAAAATTATTTGCTTACTATTTAGCCTTGCTTTATCTGCATTTGCTATCAACGCTCAAACAAAACCCTTGGTTGACATGACCAAATATGGGTTGCCGTTTACATGGGAGATACCTGTTTCAAAAACCCAAACACTTAATGTACAAAGCGAAAAAAGTGAAGATGATGAAACAAATATAAACTACGCAATTAGCATCGGAAAAGATAAAGCTTTTTACATGTCAATTTATGAATTTCCATTAAAAGCCGAAGCTTCGCCAATAGAAGAAAGAATTAAAGGACTAAAACGCTCGGCAATGCAAAGTAAAGCCTATAAATTTGAACGTTTTGTAATTGATGAGCCAACACTTTACTTACTGGAATATAAAAAGCCCGATGAAACAGGCATGAGTTATCTATTTCAGGCAATGATAAGAAGTGCCACAAAACATTACCAGTTTACAACCAGAGGCACAAAAGAATTTAATGAAGCTGAGTGTAAGGCCATGGTGGATGCTATTAAAAGTATAAAATTTAAATAAAAAAAATAACTAATTAAACTATAAGCAAAATGAAAAACACTCTTAAAACTATTGCGACACTTATTATGCTTGTAACAAGTTTACAGGCTCCTGCACAGGAACCTAAAAAGCCGGATACCGCAACAGCTAATCAATTAAAAAAAACATCCGAAAGTATGAAAGCTTTTACCAACATGTTCGATGGTAAATCAGAAAGTGTTGCTAAAGCTTTGGCTAAATTTGGAAAAGCAGAGCTTGATACAAAAGATATGGAGATGTATGGCCTTATTAATGCAAAAGTAATTACATGCGAAGTAACCGGAACGCTTACAAAATACAGCATCGAAGTTAAATCCGGGGCCACTACCAGGAAATACACTATTGTTTGGGAAAACGAAAAAATAAGTGAAATTGTAGATAATGGTGTAAAAAAACCATCTTTGGATGATCTTTAAGAACAGGCTGCCACAATATACCGGCAGCCTTTTTTAGTCGTAGATTATGGTTAAATATTTATTTGTTATTTTATTTTTAATGTGCGGATGCAATAGCTTTAATGAAAGCTATTTTTCTGAATTATTAAAATCGGTTACGCGTGTTAAATTATATTGTTTTAAAAACAACGATAGTTGTTATACACTTATTGATGATGTTAATTCAATTGCTATTTTTAAAGAAATGGTAACCGGAAAAATAGAAGAACTGCCATACGAAATTCCTACCGGTAAAATTATATTTTACAGCGAAAATAAAAAACTACTTACTGTTACCATAACACCATCCGGTTGCTATTACAATTATGGTAAGGTTTTATACAAATCCCGGTTATCTTATGAAACCGGGATGCTTTTTGAAGAAGCGTGTTACAACGTGTCAAAATAATTGTGCCTTTTTAATTCAAAAAGAAGCTTTTCAGATAATTTGTTAATTAATACTAAGTGTTGATCTTTAACAAAACTTCACTTACTATGTAAAAGTTAAACTTTATTTTTCGGACAGTTAAAACCAAAAAATAAACCCATGAAAAAAATTACTATTATTTTAGCTTCGCTGCTGCTTTCACAAATAGCAACAGCACAAGACAGCCTAAGGCATTACGAATTTGGCTCGACTCTTTTTACCCTAAATTCATTAGGCTCTACAGGAAATTATGGCGCTAATAAAGCTTCAAAAGAATTTATTAATGGTTTGTTCTTTCGCTACAGCTATAAACGTTTTGGTTTCAGATCGCAGGTATCGTATTCGGAAAATTCAAGGTTTTATATTTCAAACAAAGATTTCAGAATTGGGCTAGGCGCTCAATATAATCTGTTAAAGAAAAAAGACTGGTTATACACTTACGCAGATGTATTATACAGAAACGTACAAACAAAAGGTGATTATATAGGCTTTAATATAGCATCTTACTCAAGAAGCAGTAACGGGTTGGATGGATTTTTGGGCTTAGGATTTAAACTAAAACTAGCAAAGAGTTTTTATTTATCGCCTGAACTTGGGTATAATGTTTCGTACGATCGAATTAATTTTACTTCATTACCGGCATCTTCATCAGTTATATACAAAGGAGCATTAAACCATTTCAACTTTAACCCTGTATTAAAATTACAGTTAACACTTAAGTTTAAATAAAGCAATTAACATCCAAAATAAAAAAGGCCGAAAGCTTATAACTTTTGGCCTTTTTTTTAATTGATATTATGAAAATAACAGTTTAATGAAGCTGTTATTAAGCAGTATCAAATATGCAACGATGCTTTTTTATCTAAAAGCTGTTCATCCGTTTCAACAACGTCTTCATCCTTTATACAGCAATCAACCGGACAAACGGCTGCACATTGTGGTTCATCATGAAAGCCTTTACACTCGGTACACTTATCAGATACAATAAAATAAACATCCATATTTTTTGGTGTCTGCGGTGAATCAGCATCCACTGTTTCGCCACTGTTCTTGCCTGTATACTCACCTTTAACGCCTGTACCATCGGCATAGCGCCACTCTGCCCCACCTTCATAAATTGCATTATTAGGGCACTCCGGTTCGCAGGCACCGCAATTAATGCATTCATCTGTTATTTTAATTGCCATTTTTTTATGTAGTTTTGTATTCGCAAAAAACAACAAAAAACTATGTTTTTGATGTTTTTTAAATCGGGTACAAATATACAACCTAAATTATGACTTTAAAACAAAGAATAGATGGTTTTGTGCAGGTAGGATTGTTTATAAACAGGCACTTTGGCAAACAAAAAGATGATGAAACCCAGCTGCACCAAGGGCTGGACAAGCTTATTGAAATGTCGCACATTTACAATGGCTGGTTCATTCCTGAATTTGTTAAAGAATCTTTAATGAGCATTGGCGGGCTTTTAAAAGAAGAAGATCTGATAAAATTTGCCGGCCCGATCAAAGAAAAACCACAAAAAACCATAGCCGTTATTTGCGCAGGCAATATACCAATGGTTTGTTTTCATGATATTTTATGTGTGTTGTTAAGCGGTAATAAAGTGCTAATAAAGCTATCATCTGACGACAATGTGTTGATCCCTTTTTTCTTAAAACTGTTAACGCATTACGAACCGGGATTTGAGGAACAGATCTTATTTGCAGAAGGAAAATTAGGTGCTTTTGATGCTGTTATTGCCACAGGAAGCAACAATACCGCACAACACTTTAAGCATTATTTTGGCAAATATCCTCATATTATTCGCAAAAACAGATCGTCTGTTGCTATATTAACAGGTAGTGAAAGCGAAACCGATCTAAAAAATCTTGGCAAAGATATTTTTCTTTATTTTGGTTTAGGTTGCAGAAGTGTAAACAAATTATTGGTACCCGCAGGCTATAAATTTGATGCTTTTTTTGAAGCCATCATTGATTTTGGCTTTGTGGTGAACAACAAAAAATATGGCAATAATTACGATTATCACCGTGCCATTTATCTTTTAGAATCGATGAAATTTTTAGATAATAATTTCATTATGGTTAAAGAAAGTCCCGATCTGCACTCGCCCGTAGGTGTTTTATACTACCAATACTATAATTCCCAAAAAGAATTAAGCGATTATTTGAACTCAATTAGCGAAGATCTGCAGTGTGTTGTAGGTAAAAACAACATACCTTTTGGTTATTCACAACAACCTGTTATTACTGATTTTGCTGATAATGTAAATACATTAGAATTTTTAGTAAATTTATAGGTGTTTATGAACCGGACTTTACAAACATTTTTTTTAATGTTTATATGTATTGGTGCCTTTGCCCAGGTACCAACGGCTACTATTGTAAGTCCGTCGGCTACCCTATGCACAGGGGTTTCGCAAACTTTTACATTACAGGAATCTAATTCACCAACTACTTATGAGTGGTATATAAGCCCATCCAAATCAGTAACTATTTTACCTGATCTTAGCAGTTCATCCATTACTTTTAATTTTGGCAATGGTGGCACTTATTTTATTAGCCTGCTGGTTTCTAATGCTACCGGTACGTCTGTGGCAACCAGTACTGTTATAGTTACCAAATCTGCCTTAGCAGCCTTTAATGCCAGCTTAAACACAACAGGTTATCCTAACCAGCTTATTTTAACCAATTATTCTACCAACAGTATCTCTAACCAATGGCTTTTTAATGATGATGCCGCAGCTAATACCACATCTTTAAATGCCATTAAAGATTACAGCGTTAGCGGCAGTTATTCTTTAAGCCTTATTGCGTATGGTAATATGGGCTGCAACGACACATCTTCTTACGCTTTAAGAATTGCAGATTCATCCGGCATTACCTTGCCAACTATTTTTTCTCCTAATGGTGATGACATTAACGAAATTTTTAAACCAATAGCTAAAAACATTACCGAGCTTCATGTAATGATCTATAACCGTTACGGTACACCTATTATTAAATGGGATAGGGTAAATGGCTTTTGGGATGGCCACACTACAGCAGGCGATGTGTGCGATGAAGGCGTTTATTTTGTTGTTGTTGAAGGCAAAGGTTTTGATGGCAAAACCTATAAGATAAAACACAGTTTAACCTTAGTCAGATAAATATCTTAAAGGTTAACAACATATCTTTCAATTACCCAAATCAAAGTTATTTTAAAGGAATAAGGAATGTTTCGCTCCAATTAAATAAAGGCGAGATACTGGCTTTAGTTGGTAAAAGCGGAAGCGGTAAAACTACCTTAATGAAATGCGTTTATGGTTTAGAAGACCTGAATGAAGGTGAGGTTTTGTTTGAGAATAAAAAAGTAACCGGGCCTTCTTATAATTTAATTCCCGGTTATCATGAAATGCGTTTGGTAAGTCAGGATTTTTATGTTTTAGATAATCATAGTGTTGAAGAAAATATTTTTGATAAATTAATTGGCTATACCAACGAAGCAAAACAAAAAAGAGCTAATAAGCTCTTAAAATTATTAGATCTTGTTGCTTTAAAAAACTCGAAAGCACGTTTTTTATCAAGCGGCCAAAAGCAGCGTGTGGCAATAGCAAGGGCCCTGGCTATTATTCCAAAGTTATTATTACTGGATGAGCCTTTTAGTAATTTGGATTCTATTTTAAGCGAAAAATTATTTTCGTTCATTATGAGCGAGATCAAAAAAAATAAAACCTCTGTTATTTTAATTACGCATGTAACAGAAGAAGCTTTAAAATATGCTGATGTATTGGCCGTGATGGATAATGGCAGAATAATACAATCGGGCAAAAAATGGCAGATCTATTACAAACCAAAAAACACCAAGCTGGCGGGACTTTTAGGGCCTTTTAATGCTATAAGAACAGAAGACCTTGAGAAGAAAACAAAAAACAAAACAAAGCTTTTTGTGAGACCTGATAAAATAAAATTAGCAACAAAAAATAATTTTGATCTTCAATTAAAAATTTCAAACTGTACCTTTAATGGTAAATGTTTTGAAGTGTTGGGAGAAACAAAAAATGGAAATTCTGTTATTGTATTTTTAAATAAAGAATTAGAGCTGGAGAAAGAGTATTTTTTTACAATAGACCAATAATTATTTGAAGATCAGATCCTGATTTACTGACATATTCTCTTCCACATCTACTGTGAAACTCTGTTCCGGTTTACCGTTCACTTCAACAGATATAATAGCAAGACCGGAATTTACTTTTAACAGTTTATACTGACCTAACGTATTTGTTTTAACAACCTGCGTACCACAAGTTACTGTTGCATTTACAAGTGGCTTACCTGTTGTTTCATTAACTACTCTTCCACTTACACTTCCATATTTCAATACCTTTGGATTAAAAAGTATTTTAACAAAATCAATAGCAAAGCCATCAGCCGCGCCGCTTGTGTTGTCATCAAATAACAATTCAACGGTGCCATTTTTAAAATCGGATATTCTTTCTTTTGGTACGGTTATGGTGATCAACTTCCCTATAGGACCCGTTTGATCGATACTATTAATTATTTTTTCAATATAAGCTGCGCGTTTGGCATTAACGAAAACTTCAAATTTTGAACAAAGTGCCTTAGCCTGAAAATCATCTACAAACATTTGCAGCATTACACTTTTTATTTTGGATGTATCAATTCCTTTTAAAGAAATATTTAAAGGAAAAGTGGTTTTACCATATTTTTCCAGCAAAAACCCTTGTTGGCCGCTGTATCCCTCGCCGCCGCATGGTGCATCTTTTTTACCCATACTGGTTGGCACCATTATCATGTCAAGACCTAATACATCTGTAGAATCCCAGTCCCACGGATAATTGTGTGCATTTGTGCTTTTTCCTGAAAATGGATTAAAATTTTCATCCCAGCCAAAGCCAAGATTGTCGATATCACCAAGCCTGATCATGAACTCAGCTTCTCCGGTATTAGTCTTCAGAACATACCGTTCCTTCCAACTACCGTTATCATTATCTGTTTGTGAAAATAAATAAATTGAAAAAATGTTCGCAATAAAAACCAGTAAATATTTTTTCATATAAATGGGATTAATTACCACTCTTCCTTTTCAACTTCTTTAGAATCTTTTTGCATTCCTTCTTTAAGATCTTCTACCACTTTACCTGCACCTCTTAAAGCTTCGCCTTTTAATTTTCTCCATACAATATCGCCCATAGCCATACTGCCACACTCAGGCACTTTATTATCATAACTGCCCGCAGTTGTTTTACCACTTGTGCTAATGTGTTTAATTTGAGAGATTGTGTATTTATACTTGTTATCCTTACATTCAATAGCAATGTGCATACTTATCTTGCCTGTATAATCCACTTCAGGGTTTAACTCTTTTGGCTTTACAGGAAAAGTAGCTGTACATTCTGCTTTTGAACCTGTAGTTACACCGCTGCTTTTACCATATTTTGTACTTTCTACTTTAACCCAATTAATAGCGCGTTGCATTAATTCGCTGGCCGGTATAGAGTCCATATTTACAACTTCTGAGATCTTTGTTTCGTTCTTCTTTTTAGGAGCGTCTTCTCCGGTTGCAGTTGTTGTTTGCGAAAAACAATCAGCTGCAAATACAACTAACGAACAAAGTAAAAGTGCTTGTATATATTTTTTCATATTTTATATTTTATTATCCTTCTCTCCTATTTTCGTGCCGAGATGATAAAATTACAATTTTTTAATAAATTTTTGGAAATTGGTTTGGGTTAACTTCCGACATCAGATTATAAACTGCATCAAACACATCGTCTGAATTTGGTTTGCTAAAGTAGTCACCATCACTGCCATAAGCAGGTCTATGATCTTTAGATGCCAGAGTTAACGGTGCAGAATCGAGGAATTGATAAGCTCCCTGCTCTTCCACTATCTTTTGCAGGATATACGAACTTGCCCCACCCGAAACATCTTCATCCAACACCAATAAACGATTTGTTTTTTTAACAGATTCAACGATTGAATGATGAATATCGAAAGGAATTAACGTTTGTAGATCTATCAATTCAACCGAAATACCATGTTTCTCCAAATTCTTTATTGCATCTTGTGCAACACGAATGCTGCTACCATAAGAAACCAATGTAATATCAGAACCAGTATTTAAAACCTCGGGGATACCAAGCGCTGTTTTGTAAGCACCAAAGTTTGAAGGTGACTTTTCTTTTAAACGGTATGCGTTTAATGGTTCAATGATCAAAGCAGGTTCATCAGACTCTAACAAAGTATTATAAAAACTAGATGCTACGGTCATATTACGCGGTACGCAAATATTTATACCGCGGCAGGCATGCACGATCATACCCATTGGTGAGCCACTGTGCCAAACACCCTCTAAACGGTGACCACGCGTACGGATGATTACCGGTGCTTTTTGTTTGCCTTTAGAACGCCATTGTACTGTTGCCAGATCATCACTCATTAATTGCAAGGCATATAATAAATAATCCAGATATTGTATCTCTGCAATTGGACGCAAGCCTCTCATAGCAAGACCTATAGCTTGACCCATAATAGTTGCTTCGCGAATACCTGTATCAAATACACGGTGCTCTCCGTATTTTAATTGCAAACCTTCCAAGCCTTGATTTACCCCACCAATTTTCCCTGAATCTTCACCGAAGATCATTACCTCGGGATATTTTGATAAGATAGCATCAAAGTTATCACGTAAAATCTCGCGGCCATCCATTTGCTTATCATCTGTATACTCAACTGCTTTTGCAGAAATGTTCCCCACTTTTTTTGGAGATTGAGAATATAAATGTGAGCTAAAGCGATCGTTATTTATTTCTTTTGAAGCTTCTAACCATTTAATTAAATTTTCTCTTGCAGAAGAAGAATTATTTTTTGTTAAGCGCAATACATTCTTAACAGCCATGTGAATTTCTTTTCTGATAGGCTCTTTAACAGACTGTAATTCTTTTTTAATAGCAAGAATTTCATCACCACCCATCTCTTCAAACAAAGCACACACTTCTGCCACTTCATTTTTAATTGGTGTTAAATAATCAGTCCAAGCAGCTGTTTTTGCATTCTTAACAGCTTCTTTCGCATCTTCTTCTATTTTATTTAATTCTTCTTCATTTGCCAATGCGTTTTGAATGATCCATTCGCGCATTTGTTTTACGCAATCAAAATCCAACTCCCATTGTAAACGCTCTTTACTTTTATAACGTTCGTGCGAACCGCTGGTACTATGGCCTTGTGGCTGCGTTACTTCCTCTACATGAACTAAAACAGGTACATGTTCTTCACGGCAAACTTTTATTGCTTTTTCGTAGGTTTCGCATAAATGCGCATAATCCCAACCTTTTGTTTTAAAGATTTCGTATCCTTTTCCATTGGCATCGCGCTGAAAACCTTTTAATACTTCACTAATACTTTCTTTTGTAGTTTGATATTTTTTTGGAACAGAGATACCATGCCCATCATCCCAAACACTTATCAACATTGGCACTTGCAATACACCTGCAGCGTTAATGGTTTCCCAAAATAAACCTTCGCTTGTAGAAGCATCACCAATGGTACCAAATGCAACTTCATTGCCTTTATTGCTGTAGGTATTGAATGGTGCATTGTGCAGGTCTTTATTTATTTTATAAAAATGTGATGCGTATGCCAAACCCAATAAACGTGGCATTTGCCCACCCGTTGGAGAAATATCGCTGCTTGAATTTTTTTGATCGACCAGTGCTTTAAAAGAACCATCTTCATTTAAGCTATGTGTGGCAAAATGGCCTCCCATTTGGCGTCCACCGCTCATTGGCTCTAAAGTAAGATCTGTATGCCCGTATAATCCTGCAAACCATTGTTGTAAAGTAATAGCATTAATGCTTAACATAAAGGTTTGATCACGGTAATAACCGCTTCTAAAATCACCGTTCTTAAATACTTTGCTCATGGCCACTTGAGCCAACTCTTTACCATCACCAAAGATCCCGAATTTTGCTTTTCCTGTAAGAACTTCTTTTCTTCCTAATAAACTTGCCTGCCTGCTTTCGTTAACCAATTTAAAATCATCAAGGACGATCTTTTTGAAATCCTCAAAACTTAAATTACCGGCTTTTACGGCGCTATCTTCTTTTCCCATTATAATACCTTAATATACAAATATAACGGATTGGCGGGAATGGCAAAAATAATTTATGCGATAATTTATCATAAATAATAAAAATTATTATTTGCATTACATTTATATTAAATTTGATTTATATAAACTAAAAAATCACAAAAATGAAAAAGAACAAAATTATATTCGGCGCGCTGATCATGGCATTATTGCTGGCATTTTCATGCTCGGTTGGCGTAAAAAAAGATCTTCTTTCGGGCTTAAGTATAAAATATAATGGTTTTACAGTAGCAGAATCTTACCTGGTAAAAAACGATAAAAGAACAACAGATGTTAAAATTAAAGGTGGCGAAAAAATGTCGCTTGTTTTTACAGGAGTAAGTGGTTTTAAAGCTGTTGAAGGAATGGCTTATCCGGGCGCATCTATTTTAGTTGTGGATAATAAAGGAAAAACCGTGTTAGACATAGCCGATCTTTTTTCCTCGTACGATTCAACAGGTGTTGAAACCAAATTAGTGGAAGAGGCTCTTTCTATTGAGTTTACAGCGCCTACCGAAGGTTCTGAAAAAGGAGATAAATACACCTGGAAATCGAGAGTGTGGGACAAAAAAGGCACTAGTGAAATAACCTGCGAATTACAACTGGAAGTGGAATAAATGTAAAACCAACGTTTTTTTTCACTACCTTCATTAAATATAAACAACCTAAGATCATGCGTATATTTTTATTTTCTGCTGCAATGCTATTTGCTGCAAATTTTTTTGGTCAGTCCCATCTTTGTGGCTCTACAGAAGCTCAGAACGATTGGTTTGCAAAACATCCTGAGCTAAAAGTTCAATTTGATAAATTACAACAGGAAGCCAGCGACCTTGATGCTGAGCAATATAAAACCGGCTATAAACAAAGCAACCTTTTACAAAAAAGCGCTTCTGCAGCCGCTCCAATTTACACCATACCTATTGTATTCCATATTTTACACCAGGGAGGTACGGAATGTATATCTGATGCGCAGGTTATTGACGCGGTAAAAATTTTAACACGCGATTATAATAAGCAAAACGCAGATACAAGTGTAGTTGTACCACAGTTTACCAATTCAATTGGTAATGCTCAAATTCAATTTGAACTGGCAACTATTGACCCAAACGGTAATTGCACAAATGGCATTATCAGACATTGGGATGCTAAAACAAATTGGACATCTAACACTTTTGGTGATTATACTTATTCATGGCCACGCAATAAATACTTAAATGTTTATGTTGTAAAAACCATTAGTAGCGGTGCTGCCGGTTATACTTACCTGCCCGGCTCAGGTGTGCCTGCAGCAGCAGATGCCATAGTAATTTTAAGTACTTATGTTGGAAGTACAGGAACAGGAAACGTAGGAACCTCAAGAGCTTTAACACATGAAGTTGGTCACTGGTTAAATTTACCACATGTATGGGGCGGCACCAATCAACCGGGCGTTGCCTGTGGAAATGATGGTGTTAGCGATACCCCTATTACAAAAGGTTTTACAAGCTGCGCATTAACAAACGCTATTATCTGCAATACGGGTATTACCGAAAATGTTCAAAATTATATGGACTACTCATATTGCTCAAGAATGTTTACAATTGGCCAGGCTGTGCGTATGAATACAGCTTTAAACAGCACAACCGCGCAAAGAAATAATTTATCAAGCCCTTCTAATTTGGCAGCTACAGGTATTACAACCGGTACATCAAATTGTATTCCGTACCTGGATATTTCTGCTTTACCATCTACAACAGTTTGTTCAGGCTCTTCATTATCTTTAGTTTCATTTACATCAAACGCTATACCATCCAGTTTTTTATGGACTGCCGGAAGTGGCGTTGTTATTGGTAATGCAGCAGCTCCGGCAACCACAGCAACATTTAACACTGTTGGTACTGTAACTGTAAATTGCCTTGTTTCAACTGCAAGCGGAAGCGATAATAAAACAATTGTTGTAACGGTTTTAAATGGCGTTACTGAAATTTCTTCTGCCAATGCAGAAAGTTTTGAAACCGGCGCCCTGCCAACTTTTTGGTCGCTTATTTCACCAACAAGCCCAAGCTATAAATGGGATATTAATACATTTGCTTCATCACACGGTTCGCATTGCATGTATGTTAATGCCGAAACTTTCCCTGCAAATACAGAAGCTATTTTAGAAAGTCCGTTATATGACTTTTTAAATAACCAGGGCGCTTTATATACTTTTAAATATGCTTATGCAAGATTTGATGCTAACAATAAAGATCAGTTTAAAGTACAGGCAAGTAAAGATTGCGGTGGTACATGGAGTGATATATGGGTACCTACAACTTCTGCTTTAGCAGCCGGATCGGGCGGTACCAGCAGTTCACTATTTACACCTTCAGCTACGCAATGGATTCAATACGATCTTACGGCACATCCAAATTTTGTAAACTTTTTAAATTATAATAACGTTTTAATTCGTTTTTATTTTAAAGAAGATGTTGGCGGAGTAGGTAATGGAAACAGGATGTACCTTGATGAAATTAATTTTGATACACCAAATGGCATAAACGAAATAACACAAGCTATTGGGTTAAGTGTGTATCCAAACCCTACAAATTCTTCATTCAATCTTAAATTTAATTTATCTAACGAAGCAACAATTTCGTATAAATTAACTTCGGTAACAGGTGCTAGCATTTTAGATGTTACTGCAAAAGATTTCTCTACAGGAACACATGAAATAAAAATTAACGAAAGCAATAAATTGGCTCAGGGCATTTATTTCTTAAACTTTGAAATGAATGGTATTAAAATGACCAAAAAAGTTATTATTAATTAATTTGAATTTTTAATTTTAGAAGCAGGTATTGTTTACAGTACCTGCTTTTTTATTTTAGTTTATCATGAAGAACTTAATTTTTTTAATTTTATTTTTAATTGGACTACAAGATCTTTTTGGGCAAAAGAAAACAAGCTATAAAGATGGTAACGCGGTAATAGAAGCCATGTATAAAACTTATGAGGGAGGCAAAAAATGGTATAAACATTTTACGTTTAGCCAGGAAACACATTTTATAAAAGACGGTAAAGAAGAAAAAATGGAGACCTGGCATGAAGCCGGAACATTTCCGGGTAATTTAGTGATCAAGTTCAACACCAAAGATTCGAAGAATGGAATTTTGTTTACAGATCAAAAAGTGTATGGCTTTACCGAAGGAAAAGAACCTTTTTCTAAACCAAAGATACATGAACTTTTATTGGGGGCCTTTGATGTTTATTTTTTAAAACCTCAACAAACGGCGCATCTTTTTGATTCGTTAGGATTTAATTTAAAATTAGTGCACGAAGATATTTTTGACGGAAGAAAAGTAATTGTAGTTGGAGCACAAAAGAACGATAGCACTAGCAAACAATTTTGGATAGATGCAGAGCGCTTATACCTTCATAAAATAATTTACGCCAGAAAAAACACTGTCACCGATTGTATTTTTGGAAATTATGAAAAGATAAATAATTATTGGGTTGCAAAAACCATTACTTTTAAAACCGATGGAAAGTTGGAGACCGTTGAGAATTATTTTGATATTAAATTTCCTAAAGAACTAAGCCCTGATATTTATAAACCGGAAAAATTTAATGATTTGAAGTTAGAGTAAACAAAAAAGCCCGAACGATTTGTTCGGGCTTTTTTAGTATGTTTAGTTTTTAGCGCTTCTCATATTGCTCTTCGTAATACTTGGCGTAATTACCCGAAGTAACATTGTTTAACCATTCTTCGTTATTTAAATACCAATCAACAGTACGATCAAGGCCTTGCTCAAAGGTTACAGATGGCACCCAGCCAAGGTCATTCTTTAATTTAGTGGCATCAATAGCGTAACGCAGATCGTGCCCTGCCCTGTCTTTTACAAAGGTTATTAATTTTTCGTTTGTGCCTTCGGGGCGGTTTAACTTTTTATCCATCACTTTGCAAAGCAAACGAATCACATCAATATTTGTCCACTCGTTATGGCCGCCAATATTATAAGTGCTTCCTAATTTTGCTTTATGAAAAACAGTATCAATAGCTGTTGCATGATCTTCTACAAATAACCAATCTCTAACGTTCTCGCCTTTGCCGTAAATTGGTAAAGAACGGTTATTTTTAATATTATAGATACAAAGCGGAATTAATTTTTCAGGAAAATGATTTGGGCCATAGTTATTACTGCAATTAGAAATAACAACCGGTAAACCATAAGTATCATGATATGCACGCACAAAATGATCGCTACTGGCTTTAGAAGCGGAATAAGGGCTATGTGGATCGTAAGAGGTTTCTTCGGTAAACATACCGGTTTCACCCAGCGCTCCATATACCTCATCGGTGCTAACATGATAAAATTTTGTGAATTTTGAATTATCCTTTTTATAAAGCTCTTTTGCAGCATTTAAAAGATTTACGGTACCAATAACGTTTGTCATAACAAACTCTAATGGATTGGTAATACTTCTGTCTACATGACTTTCTGCCGCTAAATGTATTACCGCATTATATTCTTCTTTTGCAAAAAGATCGTTAATGAATTTTGCATCAACAATATCTCCTTTAATGAATTTATAATTTGATTTTTTTTCAATATCAGTAAGATTGGCAAGGTTACCCGCATAAGTTAACTTATCTAAATTATGAATGGTATAATTTGGATATTTATTTACCATTAAACGTACAACATGTGAACCTATAAAGCCTGCACCACCTGTAATTAGAATTTTCATCTCGTTAATTTTTTCGTAAATTTATCATAAAAATCACTCAAATGAAGAAATTTTTACTTTTTTCCGGGGTTTTATTAAGCTTTCTTAACTTAAGCGCTCAATCCTCATTTAACAGGGCTTATCATGATATAAACGAGAGAAGTAACCCTTTTGTTGTTGAAATTGCCAATTGCACTTACTTTACAACCACATTAAATAACGCCAACCATGTTGGAGAAACTTATTTATACAAGCACAATAAAGATGGTATTTTCCATTACAGAAAATTCTTGCCTTATGTTCCTTCTTATGGATACAAGACCAAGGACAACATGTTATTACTAATTGGTAAAAACCCTAGTTGTGATGTATTTGGCCCCCAACAGGTAAACTATATCAGTAAAATTGATACCGCGGGTAATCTTGTTTTTTCAAGTACATATACTGTTTCTCAGTGGGACAATTATGTAACCTCTCTTCAATGTACAGACTCTTCTTTTTATTCTTTTACTGATAGTGTATTATTTAAAAATAGCAAAAACGGCTTGTTTACTTCTAAAACCAATTTAGGTTTAAAAAATATTAGCTCAGCTTTACTTTTACAAGACAATACTATTTTATTGAGTGCAAAACAAGGCACAACTACGTCTTTAGTTACTATCTCTTCTTCCGGGTCTACACTTACTTCAAAGCCCTTCCATATTCTTTTAACTAAACTAAAATTTTACAATAACCAAAAAATAATGGGACTTGGTACCGATGGAAAACTTTATAAAATTTCTCCTGCATTGGATCTTATAAGTGCCAGTAGTTTTTCAAATAGTTCTTTTATAAATGATTTTCAAACGAAGAATGACAGTATTTATGCGATCTTATCTTCTACGGTTGCTTCTTCAAATTATTTGGTGAGTGATACCAACTTTGTAAGTATGTCATTAAACAGCACTACAACTAACAGTGTTACTCAAACCGCTATTTGTTTAAATGGAAACAAAGTAGATATTTTATCTGATGGTGTTTCTAAAACCAGTTTCAGTTGGCCCGGTGATCATTATTTTGTTTCACTAAATCAAATAAGTAAAACTTCAAGCAATAATTTTACTCCTGATCTGGCCATATTATCGGTAACAAAAGACTCTATTTACGCTGCACCCGATTTTTTTTCGATCATGTATTCTTATTTAAAAGCCAAAGTAAAAGTTAAAAATGTTGGCACATCTGTTATCACTAACTTTAAACTAAACTGTTATATGGATCCGCGGGTTGACTGCGGAGCTTATTATTATCAGGAAAAATTCTCACAGCTTTCTTTGGCACCAAACGATTCGGTTGAAGTAACAACCGGCACTTTTATTGCGAAAAGACTTATTCCGAGTCCATCTCCTACACAAACTATTCAGTATTGTTTTTATACCTCGGTACCAAATGGAGAAACAGATAAGACATTGGAGAATCATAATATGTGTAAAACCTATGTAGTGGATGTTACAACATCATTAAATAAATTAAAAGGCGTAGCTAATAATTTAGAGTTGTTTCCTAACCCCTTCGATAATACAATTACAATAAGTTCAGAAACAGCAATTAAAAAGTTTGAGATCTATAATGCTTTAGGTACACTTTTAGAAAGCCAAACTTTAAATGACAATAGCCATATTTATAATAATCCGACCCTTGCTAATGGTATTTACTTTATAAAAGTAGAATCTGAAAAAGGCATGCAAATTAAAAAGGTAGTTAAACAATAAATTACTTGTTCTCATGAAAAAAGTCTTACTATTTCTCTTTGTTACTCTATCTTTAGCCGGTTTAAATGCCCAAAGTACTTTTAACAGGGTTTATCATAATCAGAAAGAGGAAACAGGCCCACTTTTAACTACTATTCATGGCGATTATTATTACTCTTCAAACACATATAATTTTAGCGATTTCGGTAATTGTTATATCTATAAATATGGCAACACGGGCAATTTAAAAGTACGCATGCCTTTTCAGGTTAATTTTATAAACTTTGCCATACTAAATGCTACCATTAAAACAAATGATAATAAGTTGCTTTTAATTGGTCAAATATATGGACAATGCGATTTACCTGATAGTTCACTCATAAGAACATTTATAAGCAAATTAGATACAAATGGTAACGTGCTTTTTATTACCAAAATAAAACGTCCTTTTCCCAATCCATTTTCGCTTTACACAGGAGATAATTTTAAGAGTGTATTACAAAATACCGATTCTACCTACTGTACATTTACAGATAGCGTGATGTATAAATTCAGTAAAACGGGTCAGCTTTTATTTAGAAAAAATCTGGCATTGGATAGCATCAGCTCTTGCCTGCTCTTACAAAATAATTCTATTTTATTAAGCGCAAGACAAAATAGCCTTAGTGCATTAGTCACTATTTCTCAAAACGGAACAATATTAACATCTCAACCCTTTTCACCATTATTAAAAAAGACATCGTTTTATAGTGGACAAAAAATAATGGGTCTTGGTTACAATGGAAAGTTACATAAAATAAGCCCTAATCTTAGTTTTATTGGTAACAGTAGCTCTTTATTGCCTGGGGTAAAAGATTTTATTTGCGATAGTGATACCATTTATTCTATTTCGGTAAACAATTATTGCAGAGCAGATACTTCGTTTAATTTATTTTCGGTGAGTACAAACACCACTCAAAAATTAAGCCATGTAGCATTAATTAAAAATAACAATGTTATTGGAATTACTTCTCAATGTTCTACTGGTGGTACAGGCAACTATAGTTCTTTTTCATCTTTAAACGTGATAACTAAAGCGGGAAATAATAATTTTGTAAATGATATTGAAGTAAGTTCAGTTACTGCTGATTCAATTTACTGGGCAACTAGTGGTTTTCATGCTTATTTGAGAGCTAAGGTTAAAGTAAAAAATAAAGGTACAAGTGTAATAAATGAATTTACTTTAAATTCAGACCGTAATATTACTGCAATATGCGGCGGTCTTTATTATCAACAAAAATTTACTCAAACAATACCACCCGGCGATTCGGCAATAGTAACAACTACGTTTATTCACAAACAGTTTTTTACAATGACACCAAACAGCCCAACCGTATCTGTTCAATACTGTGTCTTTTCTACAATGCCAAATGGCGAAAATGATAAGTTCATTGCTAATGATGAATTATGTAAGAATTTTATTTTCCAAAATCCTACAGCTTCAATTCATGAACTAAACAATAAGGAAAATAAACTAAACATCTATCCTAATCCCTTCACCGATCAGTTAGCTATTGAATCGACCTTTATAATCAAAAAAATAGAGGTCTATAATGCACTGGGAGCATTATTGTATATTGACACGCCTGATAAGAACACACTTATTTTTAATGATAAACTAAATAACCGAGGAGTTTATTTTATTAAAATTGAAACTGAAAAAGGCACACAAATAAAAAAGGTGGTTAAACAATAACCACCTTTAATTAATTTATTTTATTAAACTATTACAAGCTCCAATAAGTTAGCCCTTTAATTTTTCCTTTGTACATTCCTTTCACATCTACCAAAACACCTTTGTTTGAAAGTATGCCTTTAAAATATTTTTCATCCAAGGCTTTGTATTCTTTATGATTTACCGCAACAATAGCGCCATCATAACCTTTACCCAGCTTATTTAAACCAAAACCATATTCATGTTTCAACTCATCAGTGTCGGCATGCGGATCAATAATATCCACCTTAACGCCAAACGATTTTAGTTCTTTTACAATATCAGCTACTTTACTGTTACGAATATCGCTTACATCTTCTTTAAACGTAGCACCCATCACCAATACCTTTGATTTTGAAAGATTTTTTCCGGCGGCAATAATTTTTTTCACACAGGTTTTAGCAACATAAAACCCCATACTATCGTTTACATAACGACCGCTATTAATAACGCGCGCATGGTAACCCATTTCTTCTGCCTTATATGTTAAGTAATATGGATCAACGCCAATGCAATGTCCGCCAACTAAACCCGGAGAGAACTTTAAGAAATTCCATTTTGTACCGGCAGCTTCTAAAACATCATAAGTATTTATACCAATGCGTGAAAAGATAATTGATAATTCGTTCATTAAAGCAATGTTTACATCACGTTGCGTATTCTCAATAATTTTTGCAGCCTCAGCCACTTTAATGCTTGATGCGCGATGTGTTCCCGGTTCAACAATTATCTCATACACTTTTGCAATATTTTCTAAACTTTCATTATCGCAACCTGAAACGATCTTTAGGATCTTAGTGATAGTATGTTCTTTATCGCCCGGGTTAATTCGCTCAGGTGAATAACCTACTTTAAAATCTTTTACAAATTTTAAACCCGAATGTTGTTCTAAAACAGGAATGCAATCCTCTTCGGTACAACCCGGATAAACGGTAGATTCATATACAACATAATCTCCTTTTTTAAGCACTTTACCAACTGTTGTAGAAGCACCTATTAAAGGTTTAAGATCTGGCAAATTATGTTCATCAATTGGCGTTGGAACCGCTATGATAAAAAAATTGGCTTTCTTAAGGTCCTCTAATTTATGAGTGAATGTAATATCAGAATTTGCAAAATCTTTTTTTACAAGTTCCTGGCTTGGATCAATTCCTTTCTTCATCATATTAACGCGTTTTTCGTTAATATCAAATCCAATTACTTTTACTTTTTTAGCAAAGGCCAAAGCTATTGGCAAACCTACATAACCTAAACCTATTACAGCAACGGTTGCGTCTTTCTTTAATATTTTATTGTAAATACTCATTTATATTTTTTGAATTTTAAATTTAAGAATTTAGATTTTTAATAACATTAGTTGGTCGTAACGCATAAATACGTTCAATTATATCTACTACCTTCAATCCTTCCAATGCATTTGTAGAGATCTTATTTTTTCCTTTCAAAGTCTCAACAACATTTTCAATAACATTGTGGTGATTATTTGCCGAACCTTTATATGCACCGTAATCATTTGCAGGATTTGTCTCTTCCAGCTTAGGCATATTATAGTCTTTAATATTGCAAACTTCTATCTGGTCCATATACTGCCCTCCAACTTTTACACTGCCTTTGCTACCAACAATGGTTAAAGACGATTCAAGGTTTTTTTCCCACACTGCGGTAGAATAATTTACGCAGCCCATCCCACCATTTACAAAATCAAAACTTACAAAGCCACTGTCTTCAAAAGCAGTAGTGTTTTGATGATTAAAATCTGCAAATTTTGCCTGAATGTTTGTGATATCACCAAATATCCAATACATAATATCTATCCAGTGACTGAATTGTGTAAATAAAGTTCCGCCATCAAGATCTTGTGTCCCCTTCCAGTTGCCGGGCTTGTAATAACGTTCATCACGGTTCCAGTAACAATTTAACTGCACCATGTATATATCGCCAATTATCTTTTTCTCAACTACATCTTTTAACCAAACACTTGGCGGCGAATAGCGGTTTTGCATCACACAAAAAACGGTTTTATGATGGTGTAAAGCACCGTAAATTATTTTTTCGCAATCGGCTTTTGTTAATGCCATTGGTTTTTCTACCACTACGTGCTTGTTGGCATCTAGCGCTTTTAACGCGTGCTCTGCATGCAAACCATTGGGTGTACATACATTTACAACTTCTATATCAGGATGAGCGGCCAACATCTCATCAACCGATGTGTAAAATTTTTCTTTAAGATCTTGTAAAGCTATTTTATCTTTTGGCAGCACATCACAAACAGCCACCAATTCGCAATCGGGGTTTCTTCTAACCATTTCTGCATGGCGTTTACCAATATGTCCCTGCCCTATGACCGCAAATTTAATTTTATTCATAATACTAACTGATACGCTTTACAGCGTTATTTTCTAATTTATATTTTTGCCCGCTTTCCTGGCAGGTTGCTAAACCTTCTTTATCAAATTCCAATCTATGCCCATATTCGCTCATCCAACCAATTTGCCTTGACGGATTTCCAACAACAAGCGCATAATCCGGAACGTGCTTGGTAACAACCGCACCTGCACCAATAAAGGCATACTTACCTATATCATGTCCGCAAACAATAGTTGCATTTGCACCAATAGAAGCACCTTTGCCAACATGCGTTTTTGCATATTGTGTTTTACGGTTAACAGCACTGCGCGGATTAATAACATTTGTAAATACCATACTTGGCCCTAAAAAAACATCATCATCACAAATTACACCTGTATAAATAGAGATATTATTCTGAGCTTTTACATTACTGCCAAGTATTACATCAGGTGATATAACAACATTTTGCCCTAAATTACAGTTCTTGCCTAATTTGCAATTAGACATGATATGAGAAAAATGCCAGATCTTGGTGCCTTCACCTATCTCACATCCATCATCAATAACAGCCGTAGGGTGAGCAAAATAATTCTTAGTTTCCATCTTGTTTAAAGGAGTACAAAAATAATAAAATTAGCAAGATAGAAAAATATAATTTGTGTTTAATTTATACTTTACAAATAAGCTTAAAAGGGCAATATTTTGATATATTTGTCGTTGCTTTACGATTATGAAATAGCCACTATCAAATCGTTTGTTGTAAACAAACACGAATGACTAAATGGCGTATTCCATATGAAAATAAAATACAATGAATTTAGACATATGAAATTTAACTATAAAAACTATCTCCCACATGGCATTGCCATTGTAATTTTTGCAATTATTACAATAATTTATTTTAAGCCATTATTAAGCGGCAAAGAGCTAAGGCAGGATGATATTGCCCGCCATAAAGGCATGAGTAAAGAAATTGTAGATTACAGAAAGGCACATAATGAAGCAGAACCATTATGGACCAACTCAATGTTTGGCGGTATGCCTGCTTACCAGATATCAACAAAATATCCGGGGAACTGGATAGGCAAATTGGACAATGTTTTTAAACTTTACATTCCTCTTCCTGCAGGCTATTTATTCCTGTATTGTTTGGGCTTTTTTATATTGTTATTATGTTTGGATGTAGACCCGTGGTTATCTTTAATTGGCGGTGTTGCCTATGGTTTAAGCTCTTATTTTTTGATCATTTTAGAAGCAGGCCATAATTCTAAAGCCAATGCCCTTGGGTATTTGCCGGCTTTGGTAGGAGGTGTAATTTTATTGTTTAAGGGCAAGCCATGGCTGGGCCTTACTCTTACGAGCTTATTTACCGCAATGGAATTAAATGCTAACCACGTTCAGATATCTTATTACGGTTACATTTTAATTGGGTTTGTAATTATCGGATACTTTTTTACCCACTTAAAAGAAAAAAAATTAAATGCGTTTTTTAAAGGGTTAGGTTTATTTCTGATAGCTTCATTAATTGGTGTATTACCAAACTTTGCAAGCCTTTCAACTACCAACGAATATGGTAAATACAGTACCCGCGGCAAGTCAGAATTAACCATCAGCCCTAAAATGGTGACAGATGATAAAACACCGCTTAGCCTTGATAATAGCGGCAATGTAAAACTCGAGAAAATTAAAGCAGAAGATGCTGTTGTAAAAAAACATGAAAAAAATACTACAACAGGTTTAGATGAGGATTATGCAACACAGTGGAGTTATGGCATTGGTGAAACATTTACATTTTTAATTCCCGATTTTAAAGGTGGAGTTTCTTCTCCTATTGCCAATGTAGATGAAAGTGCCCTTAAAAAAGTTAATCCTGAACTACGCCAGCAGGTTGCAAACAGTTATGCTTATTTTGGTGATCAGCCTTTTACAAGCGGCCCCGTTTATATTGGTGCTATTATTATTTTTCTTGCGCTACTGGGCATGTTTGTAGTTAAGAACCCTATTAAGTGGCCAATATTTTTAGCAACACTTTTAACTGTTGCTTTAGGATGGGGAAGTAATTTTATGGGACTTACCGATTTTTTCATGCACAATGTCCCAGGCTATAATAAATTCAGGGCTGTAAGTATGATCATGGTAATTGCAGAGTTGACTTTGCCTTTATTAGCAATACTTACAATTTCTGAAATTATAAAAATTAAAAATTGGGATGAAAAAATAAAATTGCGCTTAATTAAAAAAGAAGTAGCGCTTAAAAAATTAATAATCATGTCAGCCGTAATAGTTGGCGGCTTTTGCTTATTATGTTATTTAATGCCTGATGCTTTAAATACGTTTCATGGTGCAGGCGAAGAAGAACAAATGGTGCAGCAGGCTGTTAGACAAGGTAATCCTGAAAACCAGGTTAGGCCTTACATTGCAGAGTTGATGCCGCAAATAGAATTGGCACGCAGAGCAATATTTACTGCCGATGCTATTCGTTCTTTTATATTTATTGCTTTAGCATTTGGCGCATTGTTCCTATACTTTACCAACAAATTAAAAAAAGAGTTATTCTTTGTAGCCATGGGTTTATTTATTTCAATAGATCTTTGGACAGTTGCATCGCGTTATTTAAACAGTAAATCTTTTGTTACCAAAGAACAAAATTTACAAAGCATCGTTAACAAAACACCGGCCGATGAAGAGATCTTAAAAGATCCTGCTTTAGATTACCGTGTTTTAAATTTAACGGTTAGTACCTTTAATGACGCGGCTACGTCTTATTATCATAAATCAGTTGGTGGATATCATGGCGCCAAACTAAAAAAATATGCAGAACTGATCGAATTTCATATAGACAAAGAACTAAATCGCTTTTATAAAGAAGCAGGTAAAGCTTTAAGTAATGATAGTACCACTAAAGTTTTATTCAGCTCTTTAAACGTTATAAATATGCTTAACACAAAGTATTTTATTTTACCGGGAGGAGATGGCCGTGGCGAGATCCCTTTAAAAAACACTGAAGCAAATGGTAACGCCTGGTTTGTAAAAACAGTTTACACAGTTCCAAATGCAGATGATGAAATTGTAGCACTTGGAAAAATAAATACAAAAACAGAAACCATTATCCAGGAAAATTTTAAAAAGGAACTGGGTTTGAAAAACACTTATGATGCTGAAGGTTCTATAAAATTAGTTTCTTACGAACCCAATGAGCTGGTATATGAAACTGAAACAAAAGCCGAAGAATTTGCCGTTTTTTCTGAGATCTATTATCCTAAAGGATGGAATGCTTACATTGATGGTCAGCTAAAACCACATGCCGGGGTAGATTATGTTTTAAGAGGTATGCTGGTACCGGCAGGTAAACATAAAATTGAGTTTAAATTTGAGCCAAAAACCTATACAACCGGCAATACCATTGCTATGGTGGGTTCCGTACTATTGTTAATTACCATTGGTGCAGGCTTATTTTTACACAAAAAGAACAACGTTATTGTTAGTTAAATTGGAAAAAGATCAAAGATTAATGATGAAGGATTAAAGAACATCTTGTAACTTTAAGCTACAGAAAATTAAAAAAACACTAATAATTTAAAACTTAAAAAAATGGCATTAGAAATCACCGACGCAAACTTTGAAGAACTTGTATTAAAAAGCGATAAACCCGTATTAATTGATTTTTGGGCAGAATGGTGTGGTCCTTGCCGCATGGTTGGTCCGGTAGTTGAAGAGTTAGCTAAAGAATACGATGGCAAAGCTGTTGTAGGAAAAGTGAACGTAGATCTTAACTCAGGTATCAGTGCAAAATACGGTATCCGTAACATTCCTACTTTATTATATTTTAAAAATGGTGAAGTGGTAGATAAACAAGTTGGTGTAGTTCCAAAAAATGCTTTAGCTGCAAAGTTAGATGCACAAATATAATAGCATTTAAAAAAAACCAAATTGATCCCTGCCAAATGGCGGGGATTTTTATTTTATTGAAATAAAAAATATTACTTTTAATAATCACCATTTTTTAATTGACCAACATTACTGACATAAAGCCGGCTAAGGAAAGACTTGTAACAACAACTTCTGTTTTTACTATTTCTATTATTGTTATTTGCTTAACTGTTTTAAGCATCTGGCTTTTTGGTCTTGGCAAGCATCGCACTATTTTTATAAACTCTATTCTTTCAACAAGTATTTTGTCTTTATCTTTTTTTCTTTTCCTAACAATTGGACTTTATAAAGGCATTAAGCTTAAAGACAATATTGGAAAGATAACCGGTAGAGTAAAAATAAAAGTTCCTGATTTGTCAGGTATTGATATATCAGGTGGTATTCCTGACTTTGGAGATGGATTTGGTGAAATTATACTTGCTATATTGTTCTGGCTTTTTTTTTCTGTTATTCTTTTAATTCTTATCTGGTTTTTTGGTTCACTGTTATGGACAATGACCCTGTTCTTTATTGCTATGCTTTACTGGATCTTTTTCAGGGCTTTAAGATTGGTATTTAAAAACTCTAAGAAGTGTAAAGATAATATTACAAAAAGTATGGGTTATGCAATTGGCTATTCAACACTCTATATCTTTTGGATCTATGCTATAATCTTTATTTCACACTATCTTGTAGCCTAATAATAAAAAACAATTAAACAATTTTATTTACACTAACATAAATACCCTACGTTGGGTATTTCAGTTTTTTCATGCTTGCAATAATTTTACTTAAAAATTAACCATGAAAAAAAAATCTATTAACCCTTATTGCATTCTTTACTCTTATAAGTCTTAAGGCTCAGCAGGGCTATCATATTCAATTACCAATTGGTAATGGCTCAACCATGTCTGCTCTAAACAAGGATTCTTTATACATGTCGGTAGGTTCTACAAATAACTCGCACATGATCTATATAAATTCCAATACTAAAGAATGGAAATACGTAAACACAAATCCGCTACCAAATTACGGCACACCAATCATGCGTGATAAAAATAATGGTGTTTTAAAAACCTCAAACGGCGCTACGTTGCAGGTTACTTCAGATGGCTGGCAAACCGTAACACAATCAACCGCAAACCCCGCTTATGTGAATAAATGTAACGTTGGTTATTACGGCCATTCAAACGTTGGTTCTTCAACAACCATGTATTATTCTCCTGATGGTTTAAACTGGAATGCAGCAAACATGCCCGGCCTTTTTACAATTTTGGCAGCAAGAAATTTTGGTAATAAAGTATATGCCATTTCAGGTACTTCTTCTTTTTCATGTATGACATCGCTGGATGGCGGTCACACATACAGCTATACCCCTAACACATTTACATTTACCGGAACATTTATAGATTTTTATATGGCAAGTGCCGATACTTTTATTGTAATAACAACCAACGCAGTTACAAAAAGTTTTGATTCCGGCACCACCTGGACAAGTACTCCTTTACCGGGGACCTCAATAACATCGGTTGCATTTAAAAATAAAAATGAATTTGCAATACAACCACAAAATGGCCCTCCAACATTTTCGTATACTACAGATGGTGGCGCTACCTGGTCGGTAAACATTACACCTCAGCCCACAAACCTTTCAGGCAAATTAATTTATCTGAATAACTATTATTATCTATACCCTTCTTGCAGAACAAATGATTATGGGGCAACCTGGGAGCAGTTCTTACCTAATATGGCAGGTTATGCTTACAGCGTAGATTTTAATGGTAACAAAGGACTTCTGGGTTTGGCAAGTGGTAAATATTCTTATTCGGTAGATAAAGGCCGTTCGTTCAAACATTTTACAAACACCATTGCAGGTAACCAGGATATTATGGCCTGCAAGGTAATGAGCAATGGAACATTTTTAGCAGGCGACCGTAAAGGACAAATATTTACAAGCTCAGATAACGGGCAAACATGGGTAAATAAAAATACTTCAGGCACTAATCTTAACAGCGTTAGATTTTTAATGTCGGCCAACGAAAATACAATAGTACTTACACGATCAGGTTTGCCAATGGTATCAACAGATGCAGGTGCAACCTTTAGTATGGTTACTTATGCAATAAGTGGCGGTGCCCACTCAACTGCTATTAAACCAAACGGACAATTAATGGACGCACGCGATGTAAATGGTTTTGAAATGCGCACATTTGATCCACAGGGAAATACAAATGTTATTTATACTTATACAAGTACAGGCTCAGAAAGCCTGAACGCTTTTTATATGGCAGATAATATGGTGGGGTATGTAATGACAAGAGATAACAATAATAAAATTAATAAGATCTACAAAACAACCGATGGCGGAAATACCTTTACTCCAAAAACAGATATTGCCCAGGTAGTAGCGGGCTCTTCTGCATATGCCAATACAGCATTTGTTTCCGGCATTCCTTTAATGCACTGCTTTGGTCCTGACACTTTAATAATAACAGCCAACTTTAATAATTATTACCATATTTCGGTAGACGGCGCCACCACGTGGAGCACTGTAATGACACCATTTAATAACGCAACTTACGGTAACACGATTTACAGAATGAATTTTTTTACATCTAATTCTTATTTCGCTTCTACCGGCGATAATTTTAATCCAAAAGGTTTATATATGAACGTACAAGGTGTTACATCTGCACCAATGGCGATCAGTGAATTAAATTTTATAGATAAAAAAGATAAGTTGATTTTATTTCCAAATCCTTCTGCCAACACTAACTCCATTTTATTTATAAATTCAGAAGAAGTAAACGTAAGTATTTTTAATATGAGCGGACAATTGGTTAAACAAGAAACTACAAGCACAGGAACATTTGGTATTGAAGAACTTTCTACCGGATTATATATTGTAAGAGTACAGGAAAAAAATAAAGCTGTAAGAACGGCAAAATTGGTTATTCAATAGTGTATATGTGTGTTCTATAAAAGCAAAAAGCCTCAATAAATTATTGAGGCTTTTTTTTTTAAGCAGAATTAATTATTTAGTATAAATTCCTGTACAAGTTATAGAAGTACTGTTTGCAGGATTTACTTCTGTATAAGTAATGGTCATTTTTTTGCCGTCAGAAGAAATAGAACCCGAACCAAAAAAAGCTCTTGGCACTGCAGGAATACCTGCGGTTACCGTTTGCGAAGGAACGGTAATACTTGAGCCGGTGCTGCCGGAGATATCAAAATTCACATTTGCATTTGTATAATTTGCAAATTTGGTTGTAAAAACTTTGGTAGATGATGAAGCCGTTAACACATCTGAATAAAATGTTGGTGACATGTTAGGGCAAGTATCTTTTACCGCATAAGTGGCAGCAATGGTATTTGCAGTATGACGCACATACACATTTCTTGTAGCTGTTCCTACATTTCCTTTTTTATCTGCAGCGCTATAAGTGATCACATATACACCGGCGTTATTAACATCCACCGATCCTGAAATGGTAACATTACCGGAAATATCTCCGTCTCGTCCATCAGAGGCTGTAGCACCTTGTTCTGAATATGTGCCATGCAGATCAACTGTTACATCTCCCCCGTTAGGACTTACGGTTGGCGAATCAATATCATCTTTTTTACATGACGCAAAAAATAAAGCACCTGCTACTGCAAGGCCTGTTAAAATTGTTTGAGTTCTTTTCATTTTTCTATTTAGTTTTAATTTTTAATTAGCCTTTGCCTTGACCCGCTTTTACGTTCTCAGGCTTTTTAGCATCTTCTTTTTTCTGGTTTTCTTTTTTCAATTTATCCAGTTCTTTTTTTGTAGCATCAGCATTTTTTTCTGCCTGCTCCGATTTTTTCTCCAATTGATCCTTAACCTGATCTACCTGATTTTGCATATTCTCGTTGGTTACCTTAGCGGCTTCACTGATCGAGTCCTGCATAGCTTTCATCCTTGCATCCAATTCATCCTGGATCTTTTTATTCATTGTCTGGATCGAATCTGCCATTTCTTCCTGGCGTTTTGCAAGATCCTCTTTACTTGGCCCGCATGAAGCCATAATAGCTACAATGGCAATAATTGGCAAAATAGTTTTTTTCATAGTTTTGTTTTTTGATCAAAGCAAACAGCTTTGCATATTTAGTTTATAATTAAAAAGGGGAATTGGGATTTAAAAAGGGAAATAATATCCGCAGCGTATCAATTCACAAAAACCATTTCGTCACCATCGTGGTAATGAAATGGTTTTTGGTCTTTACACAGGGAATTATTTTTTCTCCTGTGTTTTGTAGGTTTTCTTTTTTGATTTGCTTTTGTATTTGCCTGATTTATCGAACCAAATTGTTTCAGAATTACGGTTAGTGTAATACGTTGTATTGCCCAAACCATCATTGGTTGACCACACTTCGTAACCCGATTCGTTAGGGTATTTTTTTGTGTAATAATCGCTAATTGTTGTAGGGTAAGCGCCTGTCGTCAATTGCTCTTCAGTACCTATACGCACGCCATTTTTATCATAGATTGCAACTCTTCCCATATTGGTTTTACTGTCTATAAATTCTCCACGGTAGTTTGATCCGTCCTGGTACCAGGTAACATTATTATTTGGATAATCCACATTAAAATGGTTTGTAATTAATGTTGGGGTTTGCATGCTGCTAGCCATTGTATTATCGGGCGTGGCAGTGTTTGTTTGCGCAGTAGCCAATTGAATACTGAATACAGCTGCAACCATTAAAATTGTTTTTTTCATGAGTTCTTGATTTTAAATTTACAGTCTGGTTATGGGAATGTTGTGCCAACTGTATTAAAAAAAACAATAGTGCAGAAATAGAACCTCAAAAAAAAATATGTATAAAAAAAGCCCCGCTTTTTGAGTGGGAAATTATAAGGTTTTCATTCTTTGTTCCACCTCAATTGGCAGAAGTTCTTTAAATATTATATTTTCAATAACCGCGCTTTTAGTTATTGATTTCTTTTCAGCAAAAAATATTTTTTCTTTATTCTTTGTACCTTGAATCCCAATAAAAGTAATTTCCTGATTCGATGGAACATTTTTAAAAACCAGTTTATTATCTTCCCGATAGGAATATGGTAATATTGAATTAATATCTTTAAAAACTGCAACAACATTAGGAACGAACGAACCTGAATATTGAACAACGATATCAATTTTTGGAGTTTCGTATTTATAGAATCTATCGCAATTGATCCAACCAAATCTATTTGTATTTAGCCACAAATCATTTGTTAACGCTTCACTTTCAACTGAAACTGTATCATAATAAGTTTTACCTTTTTCTTTTGTTTCTGTGATCTTTAGCTTTTGCCCGTTTATTGTTTCGTATTTAGATTTAGACTCAGAAACCCTCTCTCCCATTATTAATGTATAAGAATTCATGCTAACGATAGTGGAAGTTGAATGAACACTGTTGCTCCAAATAACCTGGTCATTATGTTTTACTCCATTAAACATTTCCATACGATCATTTACCTTTTTATTTTTAAATAATATACCAAGGCTATCGGTATTTTTAAGCTCCAATCGTTTATCTCCCTGATAAGCTTCAATATTTATCATTCCTCCCGATTCGAGTAAAGCATTATTTACATCGTGTGTGGTTAAATTTGAGAGTATGAAATCTTTTTTAGAATAAAACTCCTGAACCTTTATAGTAACATCCGCCGGGTCATTATATGTTTCTATTGAATTTTTCTTGATCCGGATCTCTGTACCGGATGAACATTTTAAAACAGTATCTTTTTTTGAGTTTATAGTAAAGATCTGGTATTCTTTATTAAACCTTTCAAATACTAAATTATCTGTTGAATAATTAAGTATTATTTCTACTCTTCTATTCTTTGCTTTATCAGATTCATTATTATTTGAATTCACTAATTCTGTTTCTCCTTTTGAATCGATATGTATCTTGTTCTTTAGACCTTTTTCAATAAAATATTCTCTAACAACGCAGGCCCTTTTGAAAGAAAGCGATTTATTATACTGTTCGCCCGCATCTTTATCTGTATGTCCTCTCAGGGCAATTTCCTCAAGCGGGTTGCCTTGTTTTACCAAAGTTATAATAGAATCAAGTTTTACCTTAAAATGTTCATTTAAGGTAAAACTGTTCTTTTCAAAGTAAACAAAATTTTGCCCAAAGTTTTTAAAACTTAATAAAGCAGTTATGATTATTAGTATTAATCTACACATTACTTACTTACCTTTACTCTTATCCCTTCACTATGACTTGTAAATTCAGGCGCATACATGCATTGAATAGTAGTAATACCATTGCTGAAATCACCATAATGATTTACCACTAAAGGATATTCAAATACATAAGTTCCTTTATTTAAGTAAGAGAAAAAGAAATTAGTAGCAGCATCGCGTGTGCTTTCGTAATAGCCTAAACCATCCTGGTACCTGTAACCGCTAAATACATTAGTTGGTTCAAAACCTGCAGCACGCATATCTTTCATGTGTACATAATTCATATCCCTGTCTACACGCAACTCAATTCTCACTTTTATTTTATCACCCGGTTTTAGTTTGGTTGTATTTGAAATTGGCTCAATAACAATACCACTTGCCGTATTTTTTTGTAAGAATAATTGTTTCTTTAATTTAAGCGGCGTTTCGTGCGGTGTAATTTTATCCAACTGTTCAAAATATTGCCAGTAAACAGCTCCATAACTCACTCCTACATCTTTCTTCACCACTTTTACTTTACCCATGCTGGTTGGTTTAATATCACTTCCACTCCAGGTCTTTTTAAAGTAACCTGTTCCCGGTTCTGTATTTAACGATTTATCATTTTTAGGATCCAGCTTAATATCGCCAACCGTTATCTCTACGTTGGGCTCTGTAGCCAACCAATCGGTTCCTTTTAGTAATAAAGCATACACCGCTTCGGTTGTTGCACGCGTAGTGCCCCAATGCTGCGTTTGTTTGCTTTTTATTAACCAGGTCTTCAGATCATCCACCGATTTTGTATCATTATTGATCTCGTCAAAAGCTTCGATCATTAAGGCCTGCATTTCAATTGGTGCTTCGTACCAGTAGTAACCGTAATTCTCTTTCCAGTACATGCCCATTTCTTCGCTATTAATGCTATTCTCTTTTAATGATTTTAAAATATCTTTTGGTGTTTTTACATCTCCAAATCTATTTAAGTTCAACGCGATCATGGCTTGCATATACCTGCCATTATCCAGCCAGTATTTTTGTTCCTGTGCTTTGTAGTATTCGAAATACTCGACATTACGTTTGTCGCGATCAATATCTTTATAAAAACTACGCATATATAAATATTGAATGGCGGTATAACTCAAATGATTTTCTGTTTTATATTTTGGATTATACTTTTTCATATCCTCATACTCTTCACGCATACGGTTATCGCAATACTTCACAGCTTTGTATAACATGTTCCATACTTCAGAGTTATCGCGTACTTTAACCACACCTAAGTTATTTAAGTGACCAAAACCACAGGTAATGTGTTGTGTGATATACCAATCATCCGGCATACCATCAAACCACATAAAGCCACCGTTAGATGTTTGTTTCTTCATTAACTTTTTAAGCGCCGAAGAAGTTTCGTTGCTCATTTTATTCAGATCAAACAATAAACCAACACGTTTTTTATTTTCGCTTTCGTTCTTAGCCTGTAATATCCACGGTGTTTCTTCCAACACTACCGCTTTTAATTCCTGGTTCTTTTCAAGGTTAGATAAGAATGCATCCGGACTCGACGTTTTCCATGCATCAAAAATTGATTTGATCTTAGGTTTTGAATTCACCACATAGGTTGCCAAACTATTTGCATAATAACGCGCAAATGTTTGCTCTGCACATTCGTAAGGATATTCCATTAAATATGGTAGTGCCTGAACAGCATACCACGCAGGGTTAGCAGTAAATTCTAACGTATACGCATGATTTTTAAGCGTGGTAGAATTATTATTTTGATTAATAAATTTAGTAAAATTAAATTCTTTGGTCTGGTTACTGCGAATTGGCATAGGCATACTTTCTGTTACCAGCATGCGATTAGTTAACACAGGCACCGCTTGTTCTTCACCATCAGCAAAATTACCCGCTTTGGCAACTATTTTATATTTGATAGCACTAAAGCCTTCAGGTATATTTAAATTCCATTCAATAGAAGTGCTCAACCCTTTTTTAACGGTGAAGGTTCGTGAACCTATTGTTGGAAAAGGTCCTGAGACTGCTTCAATTATTTTCGCAGAAATTTCCTGATCGGTTAAGGCATCAAATAATTTTAATTCAGCCATACCGGATAATTCTTTATCTGATAAGTTAGCGATCTTAGATATGAAGGTCATTTTATCTCCCTCTCTAAAAAAGCGCGGTACATTTGGTTGCACCATCAAATCTTTTTGCGTTACCACTTCTTTTTGAAACTGGCCCGATTTAAGATCTTTTGTATGTGCTAAGCCCATCACCTTCCATTTGGTGAGACTTTCAGGTACTGTAAATTTAATTACGATCTCGCCTTTATCATTTGTTTGCAATACAGGATAAAAGAAAGCTGTTTCATTAAAATTAGAGCGCGCTTTTACATCGCCTAATACTTCACCGCCGCGTTTATCAGTATCTTTTCCTGTACCTGTGGTTGGTATTGTGTTACCGCCAACAATACCATCGTCCATATCTTTCCCACCTGATTCTTTTTCTTCTGCTTCCGATCTGTTGGCTGATTTTTTGGTCATCGCTTTCGATTTCTCAGCAGATTTTCTTGGCGCATTATTGTTTTCATCGGCTTTTACTTCAGATGGCATGGCCGCTGTTTCTGTCATTACATCTCCTTCGTAATCATAACCTCCTTTATAATAGTAACGGTTCGAATAAAAACTTAAACCGTAATAATTTAAATTATCGTAATACCTGTAAGGCACACTTTCATAAGGCCTGTTTAAATTATTTAATTCGGTTGAGTTGGTTTGCCTGTCTGTATTAGCTGTCCATTGTAAGGTTGCATAATAACTATTAAATACACTAAAGTACCAGTTGTTTGGCCTGAAAGCGTCTAACGATGCATCGTACATGCTTGCCATCATTTCAGCAGCTACCTTCTCTCCTTTTTTATCTTTTAATATCAGTTTCCATTCTTCTGCCTGGCCCGGTAATAATTTATTTCTGAATGTTTCAAACTGAATATCCATTTGCTTATTGGTATAAGGCACATAAATTACCTGTGTGTTAGAATAAAAACGGTTGTTGCGAATATAAGAAGTGATGATAGAAAAATTTCCTCTGTCAGTCTCTTCCACTTTAATATCATTCGCTTTCATGCTCATGGGTGTTACCTTGGCTGATACCAATTGATTCTGATGTTCTATCTCATACAAATAATTTGTATTTGGATAAGCAGAGTTATAAATAAAGCTGATCGTTTCTCCCGGCTCGGCAGTAGTTTTATTAATGTAGTACCACTCCGGTACTTGTTCTGGAAGTTCAGTGCCGTTTTTGTTGAACACCGTTATATAACAAAATGCTTTTATCTCTTCGCCAAATTTATCTTTGCATAAAGCTTCTATCACATAGGTTCCTGCCTTAAGTGTTTTTATTTCCGCAGCAAGATCGTATTCTGTTTTTGCCCCAGTATCAAAGGTCTTATCAATTACCTTAGTATCTTTATCCCATTTGTATTTATTTGTTTCATCGGCATAAAGATCATACGGAAAAGTTTTGTAATATTCTTCTTTATCAATGCTATGCCTGTCTGGTTGTGTCCACAATCTGCTTCTAAACGGACGTGCAGGCTGTTTTAATTTATAAACGGTAAACGTTCCTTTGGTTGCTTCGGCAACACCGTTTAAATTATTGGTGTTTATACGGATTGGTTTTGCATCGTTTTGCTCTATCACCTCTTCGCTTGTAACGCTTAATTGTAAAGCCTGATAACCAACAGTTACATAAGTGCTTGTGCTGTGTGATTCACCATTGATATCGGTTACATCTGCACTGATCTCATAACTATAAGTTGCATAACTTTTTTTAGAGACCGATTCATCGGGCAATGCTTTAAATTTAATGATGTAAGCGCCTGTATCATTGGTTACCATTTCACCATTGGTAATTTCAACCTGAGATGAAGCTGCATTGTAATAAGGACGGTACCACCAGTACCAGTATGGATAATTAACTCTGCGCACCACACGGTATTTTACCTGCGCGCCATCAATTACATTTCCGGCATAAGCTTTAGCAAAGCCGCTAACCGTTACCTCGTCATTTAAACGGTAACTTCCTTTTACCGGATTAAATTCTGTTTCAAATTTAGGGCGTTTATAATCTTCAACAGAAATATAAGATGTGCTATAACCATCGGTAATACTCAATTGTCCGTTCAAGCCACCATTTGGTGCAATAAAGGTTCCGTTCACGGTTCCAAATTCGTTGGTAGTTAAATTCAACGAACCAACGTTTTGATAATTCACATCATAAAACGTTACCGTTACAGGATAATTGGCTTTTAATTTTTGATTTTTACCGGCAGTGCTTTCTAAAACTATACTTTTAAAATAAACCGTTTGGCCCGGACGATAAATGGCCCGATCTGTAAAAATATGAGAGCTTACATGTGTTTGCGTGTCTTTATAAGGCTTGTAAGTATAATAACTGTTATTGTTATAATAACTATCAGTACCGTTTATAAATTCAATATAAAATTGTCTGTCGTTATTGTTTGTACCGGCAGCTACATTTAAAAACCCTTTATCATCGGTTTTATATGCAGCACCTTTTTTAATTACATAATCTCTTTCTTTATAATCATAATATTCGTACCACAATTGCGCGCTGATATTTTTTAAAGGCTCACCGGTTTGACGATGAATAGCATAAAAATCGTAAGAGCCGTCATTGCGGCGACGTTCTTTAGAAGCAATATCAGAAACAATGCAGGTTGCGTAAGCAGAAAGATTGTTCTCGTATTTAAACGTTTCGTTTAACGAGCTTAAAACAATGTAATAGCCCGCTTCTAATTCAGGCATTACGATCTCGGTGTTGTGAGATTGAAAATCACCATCATCCGTAAATTGTTGTGTAAATGTTTTTACAGTTGGGAAGCTTGCAAATTTCTCATACAATTCTTTGCCATATTTTTTACGCAAGGCCGTTCTTATCTCCTGGCTGCTGGTTTTTACGATCTTGTAATGTACTTTATTTATATTTTGAGAAGTTACCAAAGCCCTGAAAGGTTTTTTTGGCTCGTTGGCTTCTTCAATAATTAAATTATAATTTTTTGATTTTATAGTGTAGATCAAATTTTTACACATTGCCGCACCATACGATTTAGGGTATTTTGCAAGCGCTGTTTCGCAAATTTCAACAGCAGTTTTCTTTTCCCATTTACAGGCATCTCCTTCTAACGGTTTGTATTGAGTGGCTTTATTATTATGCCACATAGCCATGTAATAATCCACTTCGGTTACACGTTCACTTTTAGAGAATTTTTCCTGGATGGCTTTTAATGAATTAAAATACAAGGTATCCTTTTTAGGATTTTGTGAATTTACATGAACATAATTTAAACGTTGTAATTCTACATCTATTAAGGCATTTGGATCCTCATCCTTTTCGTGAAAAATCGTAAGGTCCTGCATTAATTGCAAAGCATAATATTTTAGCTCTAACGAATCAGAAGGATTATTGATCTTTACATCAACAAATTCAGAATATGGCTTAATAAATTCTTCGCCGTTCACATTAAATTGGGCTGCAGGTCTTGATACATCCGGCTCGGTATTCATAAAAAAACTTAGTGCACGGTGCGCTAAAAAATCATATAAGGTGGGGCGCCATTGGCGGCACTCTTTAGTTCCCTTATTTAAAATATCATCGTAAATATCAATTTTTGTTCTTTTTAAACTATCTGTATTTTCTAACGATGCTTTGTAATTTACTATTACCGCGTTGGTAATAGTTTTAAGGTCCCAGGTCTCAATATCATCATTCTTAAAACCAACGGTGGTGGTTCTGTTATAAAATTTCCAGCGATTATTTTGAAAATATTGCCAAAAAGCATCGGCCAAAATACTCTGCAAAACAGGTTTAATAGGATATTTAGCAACCGCGGCTTCATCGCGTAACTTAAAGATCGATTTTTCTAAAGAAAATTCTTCTTTGTAACTTTCAAATTTCATGCGGTGTAAAACGGCTTTTACAAACTGGGCCGAGTTATTATCTGCCTTTGCTTTTTCATAAATGGCCTCCACCACCTTTAAAGCGCTTTCGGTTAAGCCTTTATTCTGGCAACTATCTACTTTTTTCCATAATTTTTGGTACGAATCCCCTTTATCGAATAAAATCATATCTTTTTTTGGTGAAAATTTATAAAACAAACCCAACCCCAAAGCTGCCGAAGCAAGCATAACCAGGGCAAAACTTATTGATCTTTTAAATAACATAGTGTATCTTTTTAGTTTTAGATGCTTATAAACCTAAAATTCCATAAGCAAGCACTAAAATACCCTAAATTTTAAATAAGGGATGGAAAATAACCAAAAAATTAAGCAAAAAAACCGATATTAGCAGCAAACAAACACAAATTATGGACGGATTAATAGAAATCTTAAAAATATTTTTACCTGCTGCCGCAGTGTTTGCCGCAGCCTTTTTTACAGTGCACCGTTTTTTGGATAATGAGCAAAAAAGACGTGATTATGAATTGAAAAAAAGTGTACAATCTGCTATTACACCTCTCAAACTGGGGGCTTATGAGCGTGTGGTTATTTTTTTAGAAAGGATCCATCCCGATACGTTGGTGGTAAGGGTAAATAAACATGGCATGAATGCCCAGCAGCTTCATATGGAATTGGTAAAAACCATTAAAAGTGAATATGAACATAATTTATCGCAACAGATCTACATTAGCCATAACGCCTGGGAATTGGTAAAAACAGCTAAAGAAGAGATCATTAAATTGATAAATATTTCTGCAACAAAAGTGCCACACGAAAACGGCAGTACCGATCTGGCCATGATGATACTAAACATCACCGCTAATCTAGACAAGCGATTACCTAACGAGGTAGCTTTGGAATACGTAAAAAAAGAAATAAGCCAGATCTTTTAATTGACGTGGAAATGCAAAAATTATTTTCAGAATTTCCTTCTACCACTGCCAATGATTGGAAGAACCAATTGATAAAAGACCTTAAAGGGGAACCTTTTGAGAATTTAATTTGGGAGAATGAGAATGGCTTTACTGTTCAACCATTTTATACGCAGGAAGATCTTAAACAAACTTACGAGCCTGCTTTTACGCATGCAGACTGGGAAATTTGTGTACACAAAGAAAATTTATCTTCTAAAGAAATAAATGCAGAATTACTGAAAGACCTTGATCGTGGTGCCAGCTCTGTTTCTTTAAATTGCAAAGGTGTTGATCTTGAAATTGCATTAAAAGGCATTCAGTTAAATTACATCCAATCTGCTTTTATTGTTGATGAAACTACAGCTACAACATTAAAAACCTATTTAGAAAAACATTATAAGTTAAACGAGCTTAATTGTTCTTTGATTCCTGCATCTCTTAAAAACCAGGCAGAGCTTGAGAAGTGGAAGAACGTAATTTCTCTTTTTGAGAATTACAAGAATATAAAAACAATCAGCGTAAATGTTTTAGACTTCCATAATCAAAATTGTTTGGCTTATTACGAAGTCGCAATTATTCTTTCTGCATTGAATGAGTATTTACAAGCAAACAAATTGCCTGAAAGTAATTTTGTAATTAAAGCAGGTGCCAACTCCGATTACTTTATACAAATAGCCAAGTTGCGCGCTGTGCGCAGACTCTGGGCTATTTTAAAAACAGAATACAATTTAAAGAATGAGCTGCATGTAATTGTAGAAACAAGCTTAAACAACAAATCGGTTTCTGATAAATACAATAATTTATTAAGAACAACAGTTGAAGCCATGGCCGCTGTTGCCGGTGGCTGCAACGAATTAATTGTGAACGAATTTGATGTGCTGTTTAGTGAAAACGAAAAATTATCGTCACGCATGGCCATTAACCAACAATTAATTTTAAAAGATGAAAGCTATTTAAATAAAATGGCCGACATCTCTTGTGGCTCATACTACATTGAAAGTATTACCGATGCTATTGCCACTAAGGCTTTAGAAACCTTTAAACGTTTTGAAAAAGAAGGTGGTTATTTTAAGTGTATTGAAAAAGGTATTTTTTCTTCTGAGATAAAATTGCAGGCAGAAAAAAGAAATGAACTGTTTAAGAATGGTAAGCAGTTAGCTATTGGTGTAAATAAATTTAAAAATGAAAAAGAAAAGATAGCTGTTACAAAACAACAGGTAGATGATCTTAAACATTTACCAATAAATAATGTGGTATTGAATTTTGAACTTGATAATTTTTTTAATTAATGCGTAAGTCGCTCGATCATATTAACTATAAAGCAAAAGGCGAAACTAATTTTCCTAAAGAAGAAGCTTTTGTAACAGCAGAGCAAATTGATATTGAAAACAATTATCAATTTAACGACATTAAAAATTTTGAGCATTTAAGTTATGCAGCCGGTTTACCGCCATTCTTACGTGGCCCGTACTCGAGCATGTATGTAAAAAACCCGTGGACCATCCGTCAGTATGCGGGGTTTAGTACGGCAGAAGACAGTAACGCATTTTACAAACGTAATTTAGCGGCAGGGCAAAAAGGTTTATCGGTTGCATTCGATCTGGCCACGCACCGTGGCTACGATAGCGATAATGAGCGTGTAGAAGGCGATGTGGGAAAAGCAGGTGTGGCCATTGACAGCATTCTGGATATGAAAATTTTGTTTGACAGCATTCCGTTAGATGAAATGAGCGTATCGATGACCATGAACGGCGCGGTGTTACCGATATTGGCATTTTACATTGTTGCTGCCAAAGAGCAAGGCGTTAGTATGGATAAATTAACGGGCACCATTCAAAATGATATTCTGAAAGAATTCATGGTGCGTAATACTTACATTTATCCACCCGGGCCAAGCATGAAAATTATTGCCGATATTTTTGAATTCACTTCTAAAAATATGCCTAAGTTCAATTCTATTTCTATCAGCGGTTACCACATGCAGGAAGCAGGTGCTACTGCCGATATAGAATTAGCGTATACCTTGGCAGATGGCATGGAATATTTACGTACCGGTATTAATTCAGGATTGGATATTGATTCGTTTGCACCGCGTTTATCTTTCTTTTGGGCCATTGGCATGAACCATTATATGGAAATTGCCAAGATGCGCGCGGCACGCATGTTGTGGGCAAAAATTGTAAAGCAATTCAATCCAAAAAATAATAAATCATTAGCCTTAAGAACACACTGCCAAACCAGTGGCTGGAGTTTAACAGAACAAGATCCATACAATAACGTTACGCGTACTGCCGTTGAGGCATTAGCCGCCGCTATGGGGCATACACAAAGTTTACATACCAATGCTTTGGATGAAGCGATTGCTTTACCAACTGATTTTAGCGCGCGTATTGCCCGTAACACGCAATTGGTTTTACAAAACGAAACTAACATCACCAAAGTAGTTGATCCCTGGGGCGGAAGTTATCACGTTGAAAAGCTAACACACGAAATTGCGCATAAAGCCTGGGCTTTAATTGAAGAGGTAGAGAAATTAGGTGGCATGGCAAAAGCCATTGAAACCGGTATTCCTAAAATGCGTATTGAAGAAGCTGCAGCACGCAAGCAGGCGCGTATTGACGGTGGTAAGGATATTATTGTGGGTGTGAATCGTTTTAAAATTGAAGACGATACGCAAATGGATATTTTAGATGTGGACAATACCAAAGTACGCAGCCAGCAAATTGAACGTTTAAAAAAATTAAAAGCAGAACGCGATAACAGCAAAGTTGAAAAAGCATTGAATGCTTTAACAGAAGCAGCTAAAACAGGTAAAGGTAATTTATTGGAATTAGCCGTTGCAGCAGCCGAATGCCGTTGTACTTTAGGCGAGATCTCTTCTGCCCTTGAAAAAGAATTTGGCCGTTACAAAGCGCAGATAAAATCAATTGCAGGTGTTTATAGTAAAGAAATAAAAATGGATAAAGATTTTTCTAAAGCCAAAGAACTTGCCGATCAGTTTGCAAAAATGGATGGTCGTCGTCCACGTATCATGGTTGCTAAGATGGGACAGGACGGGCATGACCGCGGTGCCAAGGTAATTGCTACCAGCTTTGCCGATATGGGTTTTGACGTGGACATTGGTCCTTTATTTCAAACACCTGCCGAAGCCGCAAAACAAGCAGTTGAGAACGATGTACATATTTTAGGCATCTCCAGTTTAGCGGCAGGCCACAAAACGTTAGTACCACAGGTAATTGCCGAATTAAAAAAATACGGTCGCGATGATATTATGATCGTTGCCGGTGGTGTGATCCCTCAACAGGATTACGACTTTTTATACAAAGCAGGGGTTTCTTTTATTTTTGGTCCTGGTACAGTAATTAGCAAAAGCGCTATTGATGTTCTTGAAAAGATGATCAAAAATTATAGCTGAGGGCAGCTTTAATTATTGATTTTGCGCCCTAAAAGTGACAAAAAATCCTTTAGATAATTTTGGAATCACTTTTTGTCTTAACACACGGCATTGCAAAGCGTTGAGCGAAACTGTATGATGGACTAACCAAAAAAGTCGAAATTTCATAAATTCTTTACTTCAACTTTTTCTTGACAAAAAGTTGAGCAAAAGTCAAGGCTTCAAATGGGCAAATCAGCAGTGCTGATTTGAGCCAGCATGCGGGTAGGTGATTTGTTGTTTGCTAACGCGCTACCTGGCTCGTCGCTAAAAATGTTTACCAAACATTTTCTTAACGCTCCGCCCTGAACTCGCTCCTTCGTCGCTCAAACAGCGTAGGCTCAAGTGTAATTTTAAAATACGTAACGCTCAAATACATTGTTTAAATTAATTTTAAAATTACCGGTGGTTAGAAAATTGAAACGCAAATCTTACGGCATTTCTTTGAGGCCGGCTCACTAAGTGTGCTTACGCGTACAGCATCTATTATTTTAGTTATGCGGTTAGTTGAACGGGTGCTGCAATTGTTCGTGTAAGCACACACAGGCTAGTGCGTTGGCCAGGCAAAACGCTTGGCGTGGGCAGGGTGAATTGAGTTTTTTGTAGAAAGACAATAAAGGCGCTTGTCGTTTGAAAATTTGTTTTTTCCAAATAAAATCACAGAACAAATTTTTTTACTTTATTAGTCTTTCAAAAAAAATCAAGAGCGGTAGGAAAGATCGTTTTGCCTTGTCTTTTGTTTACTTTTCGACTAAGGAAAAGTAAAAGAAAAATTTAATGAAATGATTTCTGGCGTCACTTTTTTGCTTGACCAAAAAAAATAACACCAAAAACTATTCGAAGAATTAATAAAAGAAATTATTTCGAATGATTAACCGTATCCCTTGTTACCATCGGACCACCCATTATCTGAAACTTCTTAGGTTTACCAATTTTATTCTTTGAAGAATCTGCTTCACATTTGGTTTTGTCTTTTGTTTCGTGTTGTACAATGGCGGGTTCGCCCAGCATCATTACATTCTTTTCAATAGAATCGTTATTTTGTTTGGCTACCTTCATGGTATCGGGCACCATTTCGAGCTCTCCAACTACATGTTTATCTTCAACTAACGAACAACCGGTAAATAAAGCGCCGCCTAATGAAAGAAAAAAAATAACGGCCATCTTTTTTACGAATTTCCAGTTCATGAACTCATTTATAAAATGTTCGAAGCTTATTTCGTTCAATTGTTTTTCTTTAAAGCGTCCGCATACGTTATTCGATTGCGGCAGCTCATTAAAAAAATCTTTTATCTGATCTATGCTTTTGCTAGTAAAGTCAATTACATTTTTTTGACAGGATAAGCAAAATGCGCCTTTGTCATTCGGCTTCATGTTATCCCAGTTCTCGTGGCAGGGTTCGTTGATCGTAATTTTCATTTAAGTAAATTAAAAATTATTGGTTCTTATCCTCTATCATTATTTCGCCTACGATGTGCGGGGGTTGATCTTTTTTTGGTTGCTGTTTTTTATTAGAACCTTTAGTACTTGAGGTTTTTTGCTTTTTTGGTTTATGCGTAGTATCGGCCTCGCATTTTTTAATGGTATCGCTTGGTATATAGGCCACTTTGCCCATTTTTTCGCGGTGTTTTGTGGATGTCTGGCAATTGCTGAACAAACTTAAACCAAATACAAAAAAAGTAACCAAGGCTATTTTCTGAAAGAATTTCCAGGTGCGGAACTGCTCAAAAAAATCATCAAAACTCATTTGCGTTAATTGATCTTCCTTAAAACGACCGCAGACAGAAGAACTGTCTTTTTTACTTTCAAAAAATTCTTTTATCTGTGAGAGTGTTTTTTTGCTAAAGTCTACTACATTCTTCTGGCAGCTTAAACAAAATGCGCCCTGATCGTTGGCAGACATTTTATCCCAGTTCTCGTGGCAAGGTTCGTTAATGGAAATTTTCATAAGCTTAATTTTAATTTACTGCTACATCACCTTTCATATGAATGATAGGTTTTTCTTGTTCTTTTACTTTTTTCTTCTTTGGCTTTTTTGTTTTGGTGCTATCATTCAATAACAGCGATGTGCTTTTTGGTAAGCTGTCTGTTACTTCATTAATAACCTTATTGTAATTAGTATCAATAGCCACCACACCGGCAGTATGCTCATAATTGTTGTTATTATTATTTTGAATGGTAGTTCCATCTGCATCGCATTCTTTTTCGGCAGAAGAACAACTGCTGAAAAAAGTAGTGCCCAATACCAAAAAACAAATAACTGCCGCGCGCTTTAAAAATTTCCAGCTCATAAACTCGGTCATAAAATCATCAAAGCTTAGCTCGTGCAATTGTTTATCTCTAAAACGACCGCACACACTTTCTTCTTTTGGTTTCAACGTAAAAAAAGATTTTATCTCGGCAATAGTTTTGTTGCTAAAGTCTACCACTGTTTTTTGGCAGGCCAGGCAAAAAGCGCCTTGTTCGTTGGGTGTCATTTTATCCCAGTCTTCGTGGCAGGGGTCGTTAATAGCAATTTTCATAAACTTATTTTGCGGGCTTAGCGTTCTTATCTTCGGTTAATGGTTCGTCCATCATTTTTTTCTTCTTAGGCTTTGGTTGTTTGTTACGATCAGGATCGTATTTTACCTTGCCTTTTATCATGTGAATTTCTTCTAAGGTATCTTTTTTGCATACTTTTTTGGTAGTGTCTTGCGGAATGTAGGCTACCGCTCCCATTTTAGGGCGCATGGGCGGGTTTTTTGTGCCTGTTTGCGCACCGGAGAATAAACTCAAGCCAAACACAAAAAACACAATGAGCGCTACTTTTCTTACGAATTTCATTTTTAAGAACTCGCTAAAAAAATCGTCAAAGGTCAAAGCATCCAGTTGACTCTCATCAAAACGGCCGCAAACGGACTCGTTACCGGCTTTTTTGCGGAAAAAATCTTTTATTTGCGTAAGGGTTTTATTGCTAAACTCAACCACATTCTTCTGGCAGCTTAAGCAAAAAGCACCTTTATCGTTGGGCGTCATATTATCCCAGTTTTCGTGGCAGGGTTCGTTTATTGAGATCTTCATAGCGTTTGTTTTATATTTAGATGCTGACCTTTTTAAGATTCCATAAAAGCAATTTAAGATAATTAAAAAAAATGTAGGGCCAAAATGACTGAAAAGCAACAACAGGCCTTTTGTGGCCTTTGATAGGCTTTAGATAGGCTTTAGATAGGTCTAAGATAGGGAGTAGCCCGGCAATGCCCGGCAGGTTTTTTTTGTTAAAAGGGAGGCTTTTTTAACAATTAGGCCTTGAAACCAAAAACCGCTTTATAACACCTATATAACACTAACATAACTGTAACATAACTGTAACATAACTGTAACAGCGAAGTAACAAAGCTGAAAATACGGGGCAAAAACCAAAAAAACAAAGTGGGTAAAAGCACCGCCAGCCTAGAGTATGTGTTTGAGTTTCAAAGATCAAAAACTGATATGCCTTTTAATTCTTCAATTTCATTTCCAACCTTTTACAAAAAAATTCAAAATAAATTTGTGCAACTCAAAAGTTGCGTATATATTTGCAACCTATAAGTTGCGCAACTAAATATTTAAAACATGAAACAAGATATCTTCCAGGCCATAGCCGATCCTACCCGCCGGGCCATCTTAACCTTAATTGCCATACAGGCATTAACACCCAATGCCATGGCCGAAAAATTTGATATGAGCCGGCAAGCTGTATCAAAACACATTAAAGTATTGCAGGAATGCGAACTCATAAAGCCTGAACCTATGGGCAGAGAAATTTATTATCACTTTAATCCTAAAAAAATGCAGGAAATAGACAAATGGCTGGAGCAATTCCGCAAAACCTGGGAAACACGCTTTAACCAATTGGATGATCTCCTATCAACACTTAAAAAGAAAAAACGATGAACAGTAATTTATTATTTGATTTTGTTCTTGATAAAGAGAACAAATGCATTCGCATTAACCGCGAATTTAACGGCGATATTGAATTGGTTTGGCAAACCTGGACCGACCCAAAACTCTTAGACCAATGGTGGGCACCCAAACCTTACCACATTGAAACAAAAACATTAGAGCTGAACGTTGGTGGTATGTGGCTGTATGCGATGGTGAGCCCGCAGAACGAAAAAATGTGGTGCCGCGCCGATTACAAAACTATTGAAACACATAAATTATTAAGCTGGTTAGATACCTTTTGCGATGAGCATGGCAAAGAAAATAACATTAAGCCCCGCTCGTTATGGAACACCAGCTTTAGCCAAAGCAATGGCAAAACCTTAGTAAACATTGTAATGACACACGATAAGTTAGAAGACGTGGAAGCTATGGTAAACATGGGCTTTAAAGAAGGCTTTAGCATGGCCGTTGGCAACCTGGACGAATTATTATTAGATCTGAAAAAATAAATTATTAATCTTTAAAACTAAAAAACATGAACAACAATTTGCAATTTGATTTTACCGTTAACAAAGAAACCAAAATGGTTTACATTACCCGTGAGTTTGACGCAGACCTTGACCTGGTTTGGGACGCCTTTACAAAAAAAGAATTGTTAGACCAATGGGTAGCGCCTAAACCCTTTACCGCTAAAACAAAATACATGAACTTTGAAGAGGGCGGTAAACGTTTTTACGCCATGGTAGGCCCGGATGGTAAAGAAGGCTGGGCCATACAAACCTTTTCCGCTATTAAGCCGAAAACAAATTTTAAAATGCACAATGCCTTTGCCGATAAAGATGAGAACCCGCAATTACCGGGCTCAGAATGGGATTATACCTTTAGCGAAAGCAATGGTAAAACAAAAGTGAGCATTAGTATTTATAACGAATCGCTTACACGCATGGAAAGTATCTTAGAAGGCTTTAAACAAGGTTACACTATGTCGTTAACCAATTTAGATGAACTATTGGCAGGCTTAGCCAAAAAATAATTACCTTAACCTTAAATTACTTTAGGATGAGTGTAAAAGAAGAGATCAAAAATTATATTGCAGGTTTTGATGAAGCAAAAAGTAAAGACCTGCAAGCCTTGCATAAATTGGTTTTAGAAGTAAATCCAAAATTTAAATTATGGTTTTTGGACGGTAAGAACGAAGCCGGTAAAGCTGTAACCAACCCTAATGTTGGTTATGGCCTTCAAACTATGAAGTATGCAGACGGAAGCAGCAGGGAGTTTTACGAAGTGGGCTTTAGTGCCAATACAACAGGTATCTCTTTTTACATTATTGGTTTAAAGGATAAAAAACATTTAATAACTGCTTACGGCAAACGAATTGGCAAGGCAACCGTAACCGGTTATTGCATTAAATTTAAAACGCTGAAAGATATTGATACTGATGTATTACAAGAAGCCATTCGCTTCAGATTAGCCGCTGATAAATAAAATTTATTTGCTCAACAATTTAAATTAATTGATGTTACTCTTAGTGTAATTTGATTTAGAAAATGGAATTTAACCCCAATAATCCTGTTATTAAATTTTGTATCCAGGGCATGGATGCGGAAGAAAAAGGTAATACCGAAGAAGCCAGTGCGCTTTTTACTAAAGCATGGGAAGCAGCTACTAACGATTTCGAAAAATTTATTGCGGCACATCATGTTGCAAGGCTTCAAAAAAATGTGCCCGATAAATTAAAGTGGCTGCAAACAGATCTGCAACTGGCTTTAAAAATAAATGATGACAGAACTAAAGCAGCCCTTTCTCTACTCTACCATAATATTGCAAAGTGTTATGAAGAATTGAATGACTCTGCCAATGCCAAAAAGAATGATGACCTGGCAAAGGCATTGAGTGAAGAGGTTACAGACAAAGGTCCTTTTTATCACGGTACAAAAGCGCAACTACAGGCGGGCGATCTTTTAACGGCCGGTAGAAATTCTAATTATAAAGACGCTTTTACCATGAACCATATTTATTTTACAGCACTGGTTAACGGCGCCGGGCTTGCCGCAGACCTTGTAAAAGGTGAGGGCAGCGGATATGTTTATGTAGTTGAGCCAACAGGCCCTATTGAAAATGATCCGAATGTTACCAATAAAAAATTTCCGGGTAACCCTACCCGCTCTTACCGTGCAGCAACGCCTTTAAAAATTATTGGCGAAGTACGCGACTGGAAAAAACAATCGGCTGAAGAAATTCAAAAATGGAAAGAGCGTTTGGCCAACAATAAAGGAGATATTATTAATTGATACTACCGGAATGATAAATGCCAATGAAATAAGTTTGCGCTCAACAACCGTTGCAGACCTTGAAACGCTTTTTACCTTTCAGCTGGATAAAGAAGCAAATTACCTGGCAGCATTTACCTCAAAAGATGCTACTGATAAAAAAGCCTACATTGACAAATACACTAAATTACTAGGTGATCCCACTATTAATAACCAAACCATATTTGTAAATAATGTAATTGCAGGCAGCGTTGCCAAATTTATAATGCATGGCGATATTGAGATCACTTATTGGATAGATAAACAATTTTGGGGCAAAGGTCTTGCTACCTTCGCCCTTAAAAAATTATTAAGTATTGAAACCGCAAGGCCTGTTTTTGGACGGGTTGCTTTTGATAATTTAGGTTCGCAAAAAGTTTTAGAAAAATGCGGCTTTATTAAAACAGGTACTGATAAAGGCTTTGCCAATGCAAGACAGGCAGAAACAGAAGAATATATTTATAAACTTTCGGAATAAATAATCATTAATTTAAAGAACATGTCCATCTCAAAAGAATCAGAACTGGAAGGAATGAAAAAAGTAAGCGATGTAGTTGCCTACACCTTAAAAGAAATGAGCAGCTTTGCAAAAGCAGGCATGAGTACAAAAGAGCTGGACGATTTTGGTGCCAACATTTTAAAAAGTTATGGCGCCAACTCAGCGCCTTTTAAAACTTATAAATTTCCGGGTTATACCTGCATAAGCGTTAATAACGAATTTTGTCACGGTATTCCTTCTCACAAAAAAATATTGCAGGAAGGCGATCTTATTAATATTGATGTGTCGGCAGAGCTGAACGGTTTTTGGTCAGACAATGGCAACTCCTTTGTAATTGGCAAAGACATTCATCACTATCAATCGTTGGTGGATGCATCTAAAGAAATACTTCACAAAGCCATTTACAATATAAAAGGTGGCGTACGTATTTCGGACATCGGGCATTTAATTGAAACAGAAGCTAAGAAGCGCGGTTACAAAGTAGTTAAAAATTTAACGGGACACGGCATTGGCAGAAGCCTGCACGAAGCACCAAGTGAAATAGCCAATTACAGGGACAGAACCAATTTAACACGCTTTAAAAAAAATTCGGTAGTGGCCATTGAAACATTTATCTCTACAACATCTACGTATGCAGAGACACTGAGTGATGGCTGGACCATGGTAGGCAATAAAGGCGGTTACATGGCGCAACACGAACATACCATTGTTGTTACAGATGACAAACCCATTGTTTTGACAGAACAAAATGACATCTGGAATTAAAGTTTTGGTCTGATTTTTGTTACTATAGGCACATGAAACAATTTAAACATTTATTAATGCACCTTAGAAGCTATATTCTAACGTGCATTTTTATTTTAACATCTATTTATAGTAAAGCACAAACAAAAAGAGTTTTGTTTTTGGGCAATAGTTATACTTACGTCAACAATTTACCGCAGTTAACAGCAGACGTTGCAGCTTCAACAGGCAAAACAATTATCTTTGATATGAATGCGCCGGGTGGTTATTATTTAGCGCAGCATGTAAGCGATCAAATGTCATTGGCAAAAATAGGCATTGGTAATTGGGACAATGTGGTGTTGCAGGATCAAAGCATGGCATTGGCCTACCCTTCTGGATTTATGAATCAGATCAAATTTAGCATTAAACTGGATAGCATCATCAAAGCAAATAACCAATGCGCGCAAACACTATTTTACAGCACATGGGGAAGAAAAAACGGAGATATGTATTTGTGTACACCGCCCGAATGCGCCATCAATACTTGGATAACAAGAACTTATTTTCAAATGGACAGTAGCATTGGTTCGCATTACAAAATATTTGCAGACTCCATAAAAGCAGGTGTTAGTCCGGTTGGTGCTGTGTGGCGTTATTTAAGAGCCAACCATCCAACAATAGAATTATTTCAACCGGATGAAAGTCACCCCTCTTTAGAAGGTAGTTATGCAGCCGCCTGTTGTTTTTACACTACCATTTTCAGAAGCGATCCTACATTGGTTACTTATAATTCATCACTCTCTGCAACAGATGCAGCCAACATAAGACAGGCTGTAAAACAAATTGTGTATGATAATTTAATGCAATGGAATATTGGCAAGTACGATCATCTTTTAAATGCAGGTTGTTTGCCTTTGGGAATAAAACAAGAAAATAAAATCGGTGATAATTGGACTATTTTTCCAAACCCGGTAAACGATGTTTTAACTATTACGCTAAATGATAATAGCAAGAAAAGTAAATTATACATTTACAATACACAGGGCATTTTGATTAAAGAAGCAGAAGTTACGCAAACAAGCGATATCTCTTTCTCAGAATTTCCGGCAGGTTTGTACCTGATAAAAGCGGAAAACGATCAGGGTTATTTTAAAATAGTAAAACAATAAATATTATATTTATATTTTAAAATAATAAATATGAAACGTATTAAATTAATCCTTCCCGTTCTGTGTTTCCTTCTTTCTAAAACTTTACTTTCTCAAAATGCAACCATTACCATTAAAAATAAATCAGACCGCCACTTAAACGTAAAACTAATGCAGGGGCCAGAACGCAAAGCCATTGTTTATAAAACAGACAGCGTTGCGCCCAAAGGTACATTGGTGTTAGACGTATTGGAAACAGGTTTATATTTTACAAAATTGCGCGGCATACTTTACGATAAAAAAGACCCTTCAAAAAATGACACTATTTACAGTAAAGACAGACCAATGCAGCTTATCTCTGATAAAAAACGAGGACACAGTAATGTAACGATTGAATTTAAAGTGAAAGAAAGTTCGAGTAATAATTCTGTTTCGATTACAAGAAAAGAATTTGATAATTAACAGCCATGACACCAAGGTTAGAAAAAATTGATGCCAAAAAATTAATTGGCCATAAAATTAATATGTGCTTTGCCAATAATAAAACCGGGCAGTTATGGCAAGGTTTTATGGCAAAGCGAAAAGAAATACTAAACACAACGGGTGCTGAGCTTTATTCGGTAGAAATATATAAGGATACTGACTTTTTTAAAACATTTGATCCCACAAAAGAATTTGAAAAATGGGCCGCTGTAAATGTAACAGACTTTGATAATGTACCCGCAACAATGGAAACATTGATAATACCTGCCGGAGACTATGCAGTGTTTCATTATAAAGGCAAGCCCAGCGAGGCAGCAGGCACTTACCAATATATTTTAAATCAGTGGTTACCCAGCTCAGGATTTATATTAGATAAGCGACCACATTTTGCATTAATGGGCGAAAAATATAAAGGTGAAGACCCGGATTCGGAAGAAGAATTCTGGATCCCGATAAAAAAACGCTGAGCCAATTCACAATTTTAAAAAGGCATTTTTCTTTTGTATCTTTATTAAGCAATAGAAAAATAAAATGCAGCTATTTATTTGCTTTATACTAATTACCGGTTACTGCTTTTCGCAAAGCGAAAGACAGCAACTACTGGATAGTTTGAACAAAGCGCGCGAGAACGAACGTGGTGTTTTTAAACTGTACATCAAAAAACCCGAAGTAGAAATTATCACTGGTGTGTTCAGAAACAGGGAAACCGCCACGCAGGGTTTTGAACCCATTAATTTTACCTATCATATTTCTTTACCTTTTCAATTCGATTTGAATTATGTGAATTTAAAAGCGCATGATAAATTATTAAGGATAAATGCCAATTTAATTGTTCACCATTCTAAATACGGCAACTATGCATTGGGTATGGCTGCGCGCTTTAGTTTTTTGGTACTGAAAAGAACTTATTTAAGTTACCAGGGCGGTGTGGTGTGGTGCGAGGTGGTAAAACGCAATACCAACGACGGCATTAATAATATGGGGTTTTGCTTGCATCACGAATTTTCGTTAAGCTGTAACATCACCAAACATATTAAGCTAAGTGCAAATGCCATACACCTCTCTAACGGTAATTTGTTTAAAGGTGTAAAGAACAACCAGGATGTTTTGGGACTAGGCGTTGCCTATATGTTTTAGAAAGATCATTTTTTATCTTTTCGGTCATCAATTATTTTTTCTGTTTCCAGGTCAAGATAAATTCCTCCAAAAAAAGTATTATAAGCCTGGTAAAACTCATTACCCTTTGCCAGCATTACTTTATTACCATCCATATCACGAATGCCGTATAACTCATCTAAAGTATAATCAACCTGCTTTACACTATCGTTGTTGATAGTAAACTTTAAAATAAAACCCTCTTCATCACTTCTAAAACCGTTGCTGGTAGAAACCAGCCAAATGTTACCATTTGAAGCAATATATAGTTGCGGTGTGTTTTGAATATTATGAACAGGGGCTTTAAATTTTAGTTTATGTAAGGACTTTTTTGCCACACTATCTACCAACTCTAAAAAATAACCATAGTGCGAAGTGCCCGATTCTTTTATGCCCGTAGTTTGATCTTTATTCGTATAGCCTCTTGTTTTTTCAGAGAATTTAAGCACACGTTCTTTACCGGCAACGGTAATTAGTGTTTGACTTATGGGATGTTCTGTTGCTAAAAATTCCAGTCCAAACCACATCACCACAAACATAATGGCCATTACCAAAATAGCCATGAAGGTTGCTTTCCTGCCTTTTTTCTTTTTATCTATTTCTGCCTGATCTACCGGTTTATCATTTGATGAACCCATAGGTTTGCCTGTTCTGTTAGATATCATTCCCATTTGTTATAACAATTTTAAATTGGTTATATTTATTTAAAATTACGAAACAAAATTAAGAGAATGCCTTTTAGAAGTATTTATTTAAGCTTTCCTCTACTATTCTTAAATTCTTGCTTTCTTATTAAAATTCCTGTCCCCTTAAAAAAACACCCTATTACAGACTCTGTTAATGTTTACCATTTTATTGTTTCGGGCAATAAAAACAAAATCGCAGATACTGCTTTAGCGAATTCATTTATAAGAGAATCAAAAAAAGCTTATGATTGGATAAGTGAAGAGGCTTCAAGAAAAAAAAAGAGGCTTAATTTTAATGAGTATTGGCCGGTTAATAAAGACACTAACTTAAAAAATACGTTTATTCATAAATTGCCAAGTAACAGTGTTCAAAGGCTTTATCTGAAAAATTATTTTAAAGTAGTTACAAGAAAAAAAACTAAAAATCAGGAAGAGAAAATAGAAAAAATTAATTGGAAGAATGCCCTTTTTGACTCCATTACAAAACAAATAAAAGATTCTTCTATTTGTAATATTATTAAAATGCGCAATCTAAATAAATCGGTTACACCCAATCAACTTATTGTTATCCACCTTATAAAAGCAAAAAAAAGTAAGATAAATGGATTTTATTCACAAGGAGAAACTTATATCGGTCTTAATAAATCACGAACAATAGCTCACGAAAGTATTCATTATTTAGGAGCGCCCGACCTGTACATACATAAATACTGGTTTGGTAAAAGGCGACGTCTTGTAAAAAAAGAACTAAGACAAGAAGTTATGAATACAGGAATAGGTAAAAATTATGATTGCACAACTTATTACATAAGTGATTATACAGCCTATACAATTGGTTGGACACAAGAACCGGAAGAAGAAAATAAACCCTTATTAAAACAAAATTTAATGGCAAAAATTGTATTCTTTATTTCTTTAATATTGTAAATAGTATGTTTGAAATAAAATACCGTAATTTTTGTTCGCTATTAATAGAGCTTTGTACCTTCATTTAAAAATCTGTTATAAATTTGTCCAGAAGAAAAAAGAAAAAGCTTCCAATAATAAAAAAGCATTATGTTATTCCTTTAATGTTAGGAAGCATTATTCTTATTTGCGGAATAATTATGACATTGACCGATCAGGTTGGCGCAGGAAAGTCCGGTGGTTATCACAAGATAGGGCAGTATCGCATTCCATCCACAGGTCATCCTGAAATTACGGGCCCAGGCGCAATTGGGCTTGGAAGTATTATTGTTATTTTTATACTTATAGCCTGGTATAAAGAAAATAAAAAAAACAGACCTTTATAATTAAATCAATATTTATTTTTCACTTTAATATATTCTTTTACTTTTCCTTAGTCGAAAAGTAAACAAAAGACAAGGCAAAACGATCTTTCCACCCGCTCTTGATTTTTTTTGAAAGACTAATAAAGTAAAAAAATTGTTCTGTGATTTTATTTGGAAAGAACAAATTTTCAAACGACAAGCGCCTTTATTGTCTTTCTACAAAAAAATCAATTCACCCTACCCACGCTCAGCGTTTTGCCAACCCACCGCACACATTAACAGAACTAATCCGCGTAAGCACACACAGTGAGCCGGCCTCAAAGAAATGCTGTATGATTTGTGTTTCAATTTTCTAACCACCGGTAATTTTAAAATTAATTTAAACAATGTATTTGAGCGAATTGTATTTTAAAATTACAATGAGCCTACGCTGTTTGAGCGACGAAGGAGCGAGTTCGTAGGCGACGAAAGAAAATTAGAAACAACAAATCAAGGCATTTCTTTGTGAGCCTTGATTTTTTTGGTTAAGCAAGCACACCAGCTCGCTCAATGCTTCGCATTGCCGTTATCAAGCAAAAAAGTGACGCCTAATCTTTATAAATAAAATTAAATTCCCAAGAAAGAGATATAAAGAAAAAGCCTTTACTTTCGTAAAGGCTTTTTTAATTATGCGTTTTTAAAATCCCATGTTTCTAAAAACTTGGTAGTATAATTTCCTGCTTTAAAATCATCGTTCTGCATTAATTTTAAATGGAAAGGAATTGTTGTTTTAACGCCTTCAATTACATATTCACTTAAAGCGCGGTGCATTTTTGCAATGGCTTCTTCGCGGGTTTGTGCAACAGTAATTAATTTACCAACCATACTATCGTAGTTTGGTGGAATGCGGTAACCACTGTAAACATGTGAATCAACACGAATACCGTGTCCGCCCGGTGTATGCAATGTAGTGATAACGCCCGGTGAAGGAACGAAATTCATAAATGGATTCTCAGCATTGATACGGCACTCGATAGCGTGTAATTGCGGGTAATAATTTTTTCCTGAGATAGGAACACCTGCAGCTACTAAAATTTGTTCACGTATCAGATCGTAGTTAATTACTTCCTCGGTAATAGGATGCTCAACCTGGATACGCGTATTCATTTCCATGAAATAAAAATTACGGTGCTTATCCACTAAGAATTCTACAGTACCTACACCTTCGTAACCAATAGATAAAGCGGCTTTAACAGCAGCTTCGCCCATAGCTTCGCGCAATTCAGGTGTCATAAAAGGTGAAGGTGTTTCTTCAACCAATTTTTGGTGACGACGTTGAATAGAACAATCACGCTCACTTAAGTGACACGCTTTGCCATGTTGATCGCCAACAATTTGAATTTCGATATGACGAGGTTCTTCAATATATTTTTCCATGTACATGGCACCGTTACCAAACGCAGCCGTAGCTTCGTGTGTAGCGCTATCCCATGCCGCCTGAAAATCTTCTTCTTTCCAGATGATACGCATACCCTTACCACCACCACCGGCAGTAGCTTTAATAATTACAGGATACTTAATATCTTTTGCGAGCTTCATGCCCTGCTCTGCGCTTTCTAATAATCCAACAGAACCGGGAACACAAGGTACACCTGCGGCAATCATTGTAGCTTTGGCATTGCTCTTATCGCCCATTTTATTGATCATCTCAGGACTTGCACCAATAAATTTTATTTTATTCTGGCGGCAGATCTCAGAGAATTTTGCATTCTCACTTAAGAAACCATAACCCGGGTGTATTGCATCTGCATTTGTAATTTCGGCAGCAGCAATAATGTTTGCCATGTTAAGGTAGCTGTCTTTACTTGGCGGGGGGCCAATACAAACCGCTTCATCGGCAAACTTAACGTGTAAAGAATCTTTATCGGCAGTTGAATAAACAGCAACCGTTTTAATTCCCATTTCGCGGCACGTGCGAATTACCCTTAAGGCAATTTCACCACGATTGGCTATTAATATTTTTTTAAACATACCTTATTATTTTAGATTTATGATTTAGGATTTAAGATTTAAGACAGATCAAAAAAGTGTTTTCTTTTTACAGGTTTTCAATCTCTAAAATCTACATTCTAAAATCTTATTTAAGAAGGATCTACAAGGAATAATGGTTGATCGTATTCAACAGGCGTAGAATCGTTAACTAAAACTTTAACGATCTTACCTTTTACATCGCTTTCAATTTCGTTAAATAATTTCATTGCTTCGATAATACAAACTGCTTTACCCGGAGCGATCTCGTCACCCACCTGAACAAATGCAGGTTTATCAGGGCCAGCTGAGCGATAAAAAGTACCGATCATTGGTGATTTAATAGTTACATATTTTGATTCATCGGCTCCGCTATTGTTAACCGGAGTGGTAGTTTTATTTTCAGTTACTACTGGGGTGTTTGTAACATTTGCTACAGGAGTAGTAATTGCAGGAGTGGTAATAACGGGTGCAGCTTGCATAACAACCGGCACGGCGCTTTTAGGAGTTCTGATCACAATCTTAATTTCCTTTGTCTCAAGTTCAACTTCGCTTACACCGCTTTTTGATACAAATTTTATTAAATCCTGAATTTCGTTTAATTTCATGATTAAAAGTTTAGTTTGTTAGTGGGGCAAAAATAACTGTATTTTTATATAAAAAAAGCTATTTTTTGCTTGCTTTTTAACAAAAAGGTTGTTTTTTACCTCATTTTCGTCAAAAAACCACATAATTTCGACAAAAAAAAGCCACCAAAGGTGGCTTTAAATATTACGTTAATAAGCTTAGAATAAAAGACCGATGTTAATTCTAACGGCGCGCATGTATAAGCCCTGATTTAACGGTGTAAATGTTACGGTATTATCAGCACTGTAGTAAGTATCGTGTCCTTTTACAAGATATTTTGACTCACTTCTCATTAAATTAGTGAAAGATTGGAAGTAATTTGCTGAAAATAATAAAGAAGTACTGCCACCTAAACGGTATTCCATTCCAATACCAAGGTTCATACCTGCTCTAACCGGAATAACATCTTTTGTAATATTAATTCCTGATTTTGATAACTCAGCTTCAGGTGTTGTAGTAGATGTTCCTGCAATAACAGTTGTTCTGCCACTTACGTAAGTATCGGTTGCCTGCGCCTTAGTTTTAAATCCTAATTCAAGACCTGCATTAGCAAAATATTTTGCTCCACTGTATTCTTCAGTCATCATTTTTAATGCTAAAGGAACAGATACAAACGTTGTTTTTACTTTTCTTTCCTGTAAAACATATTGCGTGTTACCATTCTTCAACATGTAATCATCTTGTTTAACGCCGTCTTTTGCTTCTACATATTGACCTTCGCTATCCATTACAGCATTAACGCTAAAATCAGCATCGTTACGGTAATTGATATAACCACCTTCAAAATCACCACCAATACCTGTTGAGAAATGAATGATCTTTGATAATTTAAATTCCATGATCAAACCAAAGCCAAAACCAAAAGTAGACCCTGCGCCGGTTGAATTGTTATTATCGCTTTTATACCATGTTGGCTGAGGCGTAGCTCTTATACCAAAACGGAATTTTTTATCGAAATTAGGATTGCCCTCTGCAGGCGTTGCAGTTTGCGCGTTAACTAAAACGCTTAACAAACAAATAGAAATAAACGTGAATAGTATTTTTTTCATCATTATTTTATTTTATAATTAACTTTACAAATATAAAAATTTACTTCATGTATAAAAGAATTCTTTTTATCCCACTTATTATCCTGGTTTTTTATTCATGCAAAAACAATACCCTTGATGTAGATATCTCAAACGTGGATGTGAAACCCCTTGAGGTACTTAGATTAGAGAACGATATCTTTAGCTTTACCGCTGCAAATTTTGAAGAAAAGAATAAAGCCCTGAACGCAAAGTACGGCCCGTATTACGAGCATTATATTGCAGGTGCACTTAACGCGGGCGGCACACGCGACAGCTTGTACAAACCAAGTATTTTGGGATTTACTCAGGATAAAGATATGAAAGAGACCTACTCTTATGTGCGGAAACTTTACCCCGATGCTACTATTGAAGAAATAAACAACGAATTAACAAATTGTGTAAAACGTTTTAAATACCATTTCCCGAAAAGAAAATTGCCAAGCCGTTTAATTACCTGCACAACAGGTTACAATTACGCGGTTGCATACATGGATAGTGCTTTGATTTTAGGAATTGATATGTATTTGAATGATACCGCAAAATTTTATCAAATGTTGAATACACCAAGGTATCAGTTAAGAACAATGAATAAGGAAAATATTTTACCACACCTTGCAAAAGGCTGGATACTTACTGAATTTGATACCGACAAACCTGTGAATACCTTACTATATCATACAATTTTTTACGGAAAAATATTTTATGCTATTAATGCGTTGTTGCCAAACACAAATGATAGCATGATCATTGGCTACACTTCACAGCAAATGAATTATTGTAAAGAGAACGAAAAAAACCTGTGGGGTTATTTTGCCGAGAAGAACCGTTTGTATGAGAACAATTTAAAAACGGTGCAAGAGTTAACAAGTGATGGTCCGTTTACAGGAACCATTAGCAAAGAATGTCCGCCACGTATTGCCATGTGGGTAGGCTGGCAAATTGTAAGAAGTTATATGAAAAATAACAAAGAGGTTACGCTTGAACAATTAATGAGTGAAACGGATGGTCAAAAGATCTTGAGTAAAAGTAAGTATAGGCCTTAAACCGAATATTTAACCACTAAGACACTAAGAACACAAAGTTTCACTAAGAGATCAAAACAAAAAAGGCGAAAAATTAAATCTTTTCGCCTTTTTAAATTATTAATTTTAAATTAAAGATTATTTTTTCTTCGCTTTCTTTTTTGCTGCGCCTTTTTTAATTACTTTTTTTATTACCGCTTTGTTTGTTGAAGCAGATTTTTTTGCTGCTACTTTTTTAACCGGTGCTGCTTTTTTACTTGCAGCCTTTTTAACTACGGCTTTTTTGGTAACTGCTTTTTTAGTTGGTAATGTTTTTACAACCGCTGTTTTAGCTGCGCCTTTCTTAGCACCTTTTTTATCAAACGCTTTTGGATTTTGCAATAAAACAATTGCTTTGGTTTCATCTAAAGATAATTTACCTAATTCAGCAGGTGTATATTTACCGCCACCTTCTTTAATTATTTTATATTTTACTTTACCGAATTTAATGATTGGTCCCCAACGGTCATTTTCTATTGAGATCTTTTCATCTTCCCAATTTTGAATATAACGGTTAGCTTCTTTTTCTAATTTTTTTTCGATCAGTTCGTTAATATCACTTTGAGATAAATTATCAAAATCATAAGCGCGCGGCACATTAATAAACATGCCTTCGTATTTAATGAACGGGCCAAAACGGCCTTTGCCTTTTGTTACACCTTTACCTTTGTAATGCGCCACAGGAGCATCTGCCTGCTCTTTTTCCTTAATAATAACAATTGCGGCTTCAAGATCCATACCTAAAGGATCTATCGTTCTTGGAATTGAAATAAAGGCTTCGTCTAATTTAATATAAGGACCAAAACGACCAACATTTACAATAACTTCTTTACCATTATAAACGCCCAAGGTCATTGGTAATTTAAAAAGATCCAACGCTTCTTCCAAAGTAATAGTTTCAATACTTTGTGTTTTTCTTAAGCTGGCAAAACGTGGCTTTTCTTCTGAACCTTCGATAGTCTCGCCAATTTGCGCTAAAGGACCAAAACGCCCTATCCTAACGCTTACAGGCTTGCCGCTTGCAGGATCTTTTCCTAAAACTCTTTCGCCGCTTGCGCGCTCGCTATTCTCTGAAGTTGTTTCTACTGTTTTATGAAATGGTGTATAAAAGCTCTTCAGCATTTTTTGCCAATCTAAATGACCTTCAGCAATCTCATCAAACTCCTCTTCTACTTTAGCTGTAAAATTAAAATCTAAAATGTTTGGAAAATATTGTAACAGGAAATCATTTACCACCATTCCAATATCTGTAGGAAATAGTTTTGCTTTTTCAGCGCCTGTATTTTCTGTTCTTGTTTCTTTCTTTAAATTGCCTTTGGCCAAGATCAACTGCACATAATTTCTTGGTGTACCTTCTCTATCCGTTTTCTCAACATAATTACGTTTTTGAACCGTGCTGATAGTTGGCGCATAAGTACTCGGACGACCAATACCTAACTCTTCTAACTTCTTAACCAAGCTAGCCTCGGTGTATCTTGCAGGATGATGCGTAAAACGTTGTGTAGCGCTGATCTCCTGGCTCTCTAATTTCTCGCCCACTTTCATTGGAGGTAACATGGATGAATTTTCTTCGTCAGAATCTTCGTCATCGGTTCCTTCCATATATACTTTTAAGAAACCATCAAACTTTAATACTTCACCCTGTGCTACAAATAATTCTGTTGCACCGCTAACTTTTACTTTAGCAGTTGTTTTTTCCAACTCCGCATCGCTCATTTGCGAAGCAATAGTACGCTTCCAGATAAGATCGTATAAACGTTGTTCGTTACGCTCACCTTCAATAGCAGTTCTATCTATATATGTAGGGCGAATAGCTTCGTGAGCCTCTTGCGCGCCTTTACTTTTGTTTTTGTATTTACGCGGACTATAATATTTTGCGCCGTAGTTAGCGTTGATAGCTTTATTAGCCTGATCCATGGCTGTTTCCGATAAATTAACGGAGTCAGTTCTCATGTAAGTAATTTTACCGGCTTCATATAAACGTTGCGCTACCTGCATGGTTTGTGCTACCGAAAAACCTAATTTACGAGCAGCTTCCTGCTGTAAGGTAGATGTAGTAAAGGGTGCAGCCGGCGAACGTTTTGCAGGTTTGGTCTCTAAACTTTCAATGGTAAAGATAGCTGCTTTACATTTTTCTAAAAATGCCTGTGCTTCTGCTTCTGTATTAAAACGTTTATCTAATTCTGCTTTTAAAATTCCGGTACCTACTTTAAATAAAGCTGATACTTTAAAAGATGATGTTGATTTAAATTGTTGTATCTCTCTTTCGCGCTCAACAATTAACCTAACGGCTACTGATTGCACTCGACCTGCTGATAAACTCGGACGAACTTTACGCCATAAAATTGGTGATAATTCAAAGCCCACCAACCTGTCTAATACACGACGTGCCTGTTGAGCGTTCACTAAATTAATGTCAATTTCACGTGGATTTTCAATAGCCTTCATAATAGCCGGCTTGGTGATCTCGTGAAAAACAATGCGTTTTGTATTCTTTTTTGTTAAGCCTAAAGTTTCATATAAATGCCAGCTGATAGCCTCTCCTTCACGGTCCTCATCGGATGCGAGCCAAACCATATCGGCTCCTTTAGATAGTTTTTTTAATTCTTCAATTACCCTTTCTTTATCGGGTTGAACTTCATAAGTAGGTGTAAAATTATTTTCGATATCAACTCCAAAGCCTTTCTTCACAAGATCCCTAATGTGTCCAAAACTCGATTTAACTGTAAAATCTTTTCCTAAAAATCCTTCTATTGTTTTGGCTTTTGCCGGGGACTCAACTATAACTAAATTTTTCGCCATGTATATATAATAATGTATAAGATCAATTCAATGAACGCTAAAAAAGCAGCATTCTTATCTTTTTTGTTCCAATGATTTATCGGTTCAAAAGTTTGCAAAGGAAAAAAATAAATAACACAAATTCGAAAAATTTCATTTTTTTTGGAAAATGACGCTTAAAAATGTTAAAAATATGTCAAATTGGCATAAATTTCCTATTTTTGGTGGTTCAAAATGGATCTGCAAGAAAAAATAATAGATGAAACGGTTCAGGGTAAAGCCCTGATGGTTGAATCAAAAAATGTAAACGGCAAAAAGCTGTTCTTAGAAAGTTATGGCTGCGCTATGAATTTTAGCGATAGCGAAATAGTTGCTTCTATATTAATAAAGGATGGTTATACCACTACCGAAAATTACGAAGAAGCAGATATTATTTTTGTGAATACCTGCGCTATTAGAGATAATGCTGAGCAAAAAGTACGTAACCGCTTAAATGATTTTAAACGTGTAAAACAAAAAAATCCAAAAGCCTTAGTGGGTGTTTTAGGCTGCATGGCCGAACGTTTAAAAGCACAATTTTTAGAGCAGGAAAAACTGGTGGATATTGTTGTTGGTCCGGATTCGTACCGTGATCTTCCGAATTTAATTGAAGAAGCCGAAGATGGCCACAAAGCCATAAATGTTATATTAAGTAAAGAAGAAACTTATGCCGACCTAACGCCCGTGCGACTAGGTACAAATGGCGTAACGGCTTTAATTAGTATTATGCGTGGCTGCGATAACATGTGTAGCTTTTGTGTTGTACCTTTTACAAGAGGAAGAGAAAGAAGTCGAGACCCCGAAAGTATTGTTGCCGAAGCAAAAGATCTTTTTGAAAAAGGTTATAGAGAAGTTACTTTATTAGGACAAAACGTAGATAGTTATTTATACAGTGGCGGTGGATTAAAAAAAGAACAACTCACCGAAGAACAAAAAAAATCAGCCACCAATTTTGCACAACTCTTAGAAAAAGTTGCTTTGGTTAGTCCGGAGTTACGTATTCGTTTTTCTACTTCCCATCCAAAAGATATGACGGATGAAGTGTTAGAGACAATGGCAAAGTATGAGAACATTTGTAAATACGTTCACTTACCGGTACAAAGCGGTAACAGCCGTATTTTAGAAATGATGAACCGTGGCTATACCCGCGAATGGTATTTAAATAGAATTGAAGCGATCAATAGAATACTTCCGGGCTGCGGTATTAGTACCGATATTATTACAGGCTTTTGCAGCGAGACAGAAGAAGAACACCAGGATACATTAAGCTTATTAAAACAAGTACAGTACGATTACGGCTTTTTATTTATGTATAGCGAAAGACCAAAAACTTTAGCAGAACGTAAATACAAAGATGATGTACCTGAAGAAATAAAAAGCAGAAGGCAAAGTGAGATCGTTGCCATACAACGCGAGAACAGTGCTATTAAAACAAAAGCAGGTGTCGGAAAAATACATAAGGTTTTAATTGAAGGCTTCTCAAAAAAATCAAACGATATGTTTATGGGACGTAACACACAAAATACTGTTGTTGTTTTTCCGAAAGAGAATTACGAGAAGGGTGATTATGTGAACGTTTTAGTAACTAGCTGTACTGCGTCGACATTAATTGGACATGTGACAGATAAATGATAAAGGATTAATGATTAAAGACAAATTAGGTTTATGAGTCATAACTTCAGAGAATTAAAAATATGGCAAAAAGGAATTGACCTTGTTGATATATGTTATGATTTTGTGAAAGATCTTCCAAAAGAAGAAAAATATAATTTGATCTCTCAAATAACACGTTGTGCTTGTTCAGTTCCAACCAATATTGCTGAAGGCTGTGGAAAAAGAACATCGAACCATTTTTCTGAATATTTGTCTACTGCATTAGGCTCTTGTTTTGAATTGGAAACCCATATTGTAATTTGCGAAAGAAGAGATTTTGGCAAAAAAGAATTAAGAATAGAATTAACAGAAAAAATAAATGAATTGAAAAATATGATCTTTAATTTCCGTGAAAAAATCGCGAATAAAAAAGTCATAAATCATTTATCATAAATCATTTATCAAGAACTATGAATACGCAAGATCTAAAGCAGAAATTCGGGATTATAGGAAACAATGCGTTGCTTGAACGTGCAGTGGATATTGCAAGACAAGTAGCACCAACCGATCTTAACGTTGTTATTAACGGCGAGAGCGGAACAGGTAAAGAAGTTTTTCCTCAAATAATTCATCAAAATAGTGCAAGAAAACATGGTCCGTACATTGCTGTTAACTGCGGTGCTATACCTGAAGGTACAATAGACAGCGAATTATTTGGTCACGAAAAAGGAGCGTTTACGGGCGCAACAGAAGCACGCAAAGGGTATTTTGAAGTAGCTAACGGTGGTACTATTTTTTTAGATGAAGTTGGTGAATTACCATTAGCATCGCAGGCGAGATTATTGCGCGTTTTAGAAAGCGGTGAATACATTAAAGTAGGAAGCAGCAAAGTTTTGAAGACAGATGTACGTGTTGTTGCTGCAACCAATATTAATTTTTACCAGGCTTTAGAAAAAGAAAAATTCCGTCCGGACTTATATTACCGTTTAAATACAGTGCCTATTTATTTGCCACCATTGCGTGAAAGAAAAGAAGACATTCATTTATTGTTCAGAAAATTTACGAATGATTTTGCGGCGAAGTATCGCATGCCGGTTATTAAATTAAATGCAGATGCGGAGCAGGTATTAGTAAATTATTTTTGGCCCGGTAATGTTCGTCAATTAAAAAACATTGCAGAGCAGGTTTCTATTATTGAAAAGAACAGAGAAATAAATGCGGATACTATTTTAAAATATTTACCGCAATACAATTCTAATAATGTACCAACTGTTTTAAGAAATGATAATTTTTCTTCAGGAGGATCTTCGTTTGAGAACGCTGATAAAGAAATTATCTTTAAAGTAATGCGCGATACCCGTGCCGAATTAAATGATCTTAAAAAAGTAGTATACGATCTTGTTACAGCCGCAAGCGGAAAAATAAACAAAGACGATGTACAGATCATTAACCGGATTTATAATACAGGAAGCGAATTAAGCAACGATAATAATGGCATTAGCTTTACACCTGTTATTCAATCGGGCAATTCAAACCCACATGTTATTGAAGTAGAAGAAACTTTATCGTTACAGGATAAAGAAATTGATATGATCAAAAAAGCGTTACGCAAGCATAAAGGCAAACGTAAATATGCTGCAAAAGAATTAGGTATTAGCGAGAGAACACTTTACCGAAAAATTAACGAGTACAAAATAGAAGAATAAGTTGCGTTACTTTATTACATATATTTTCTTTTTGACAATTGCGCTGAGCTCCTGTAAAACAAAAGTGTCGTTAAGCGGAGCTACCATTCCGCCTGAGGCAAAAACAATAAGCGTTGGCTTTTTTACCAATAATACTTCTTTAGGCGCGCCAAGCTTATCGCAACGTTTTACCGAAAAATTACGTGACGTTGTTTCGCAACAAACAGGATTAACATTGATAAAACAAAACGGCGATCTGCAATTTGAAGGATACATTGCCGATTATAACGTTTCGCCCATTGCCATCTCTGCCGATCAGGCTGCTCAAAACAGGATGACCATAACTGTAAGTGTAAAATACACTAATAAGTTTGAGGAATCGAAAAATTTTGAACAGAGCTTTACGCGTTTTGTAGATGTTGCCAGCGACAAAAACATTTCGAGTGTTGAGCCGGAACTGGTAACAGAAATTTACAGACAACTAACAGAAGATATTTTTAATAAAGCTTTTAATAACTGGTAAATGCAGGCAGCGCAGCTTTTAAAATATATAAAAGATCCTGCTTTGTTAGATAAACAAAGTACTACCGAGCTACAAAAGCTCGTGAGCGATTTTCCGTATTTTCAAGCGGCGCATTTGTTATTAAGCATGTCGTCAAAAAAATGGGATGCTTCTGTTTATCAGCAAAGCCTTAAAAAAACTGCAATTGTAGCAACTAACCGCGCACATTTATTTCATCTTATTCATCAATTAGAAAATAAAATTGTTGTTGAAGAAGAAAAGAAAACCGTTGTTGAAGAGAAAGTAACTGAAGAAAAAAACACCAAAGAAGATCAAAAACACGAGCTTGATATTTTAAAAGCAACCGAAGTTATTACTGAAACAAAAAAAGAAGAAGTAATTGCTAAAAAAACGCTTGAACCTGAAGTGATCTTAGAGAAAGAAATAGAAAAACAGGTTGTAGAATCGTTTGTAGAAAAAGAAATTTTAAAAGCGCAAGAACTTCATTTCCCTGAAAAAACAGTTGAACAACCCGGTAATTTTAGCGATTGGTTATTATTCTTAAAGAAAAATAACGGACAATCTTACGAGAATATTGAAGAAAAAGTAAATGAACAAAAAGGCAAAGATCTTGCGGCCAATAATGAAGAAATTAAAAAGACAATTGCCAAAAAAGAAAAGAATAAGGCCTTAATTGATAAAATAATTGAAACAAATCCGGGGCTTATTCGCAGCAAAGAAGAGCCTAAATTTTACAATCCCGATATTAAGGCAAAAGAAAGCCTTATTGAGAATGAACACCTTGTAACAGAGACTTTAGCCAAGATCTACGCTTTGCAAGGTAGTGTAAATAAGGCAGTTAGAGCTTACGAAATATTAAGTTTGAAATTTCCACAAAAAAGTGCTTACTTTGCATCCCTGATTCAAAAATTAAAGAATAACCAATAAAAATATAAAACATGATCTTGTCGATTTTAATTATTTTAGTGTGCGCTTTACTGATACTTGTGGTGTTGGTTCAAAATTCAAAAGGTGGCGGAATTCAAAGTCAATTTGGTGCTGCAACTCAAATTATGGGTGTTAAACGTGGTACCGAATTTATTGAAAAAGCAACCTGGGGTTTAGCAATTGCTTTGATCTTATTAAGCGTTTTAATGGCTCCAAAAAGCAGTATGACCCAAACATCTGACGAAGAGGGTGGTTCAATTGCTAAAAAGAAAGCGCAAAGCGCTGTAGCAATACCTCAGCAACAAACTGCTCCGGTGCAACAAACACCTGCTAAACAACCGTAATTTTTAATTGAAATAATAATATTTAAAGCCATCCAAAACAGGGTGGCTTTTTTGTTTTATAAAAGTGCGGTTCATCCGTATAATTAAATTAATACTTATTAAATTAGTGGCTCATTAATTCTATTCTAATTATGCAGGTTTTTAAATTTGGTGGGGCATCGGTTAAGGATGCAGATTCTGTAAAAAATGTTTCTTCCATTTTAAAAAAACATGCTACTGAACCTACTATTGTTGTTATTTCTGCAATGGGAAAAACAACCAATAAGCTGGAAGAATTAGTGAACGCTTACTTTTATAAAGAAGGTGATATACAAACTATTTTAGATGAATTAAGATCCTATCACTTCGGCATTTTAAACCAATTAATTCCTGATAAGAACAATACAGTATATAATGATATTGAAAATGTGTTTGTAGAATTATTGTGGGCTTTGGAAGAAGAACCGTCTTCAACCTATAACCATCATTATGATCAAATGGTGTCGCAAGGCGAAGTATTGGCAACAAAAATTGTTTCAGGATATTTAAATGAAAGCGGAATAAAAAATAAATGGGTCGACGCGCGTGGATTTATTCAAACAGATAATTCGTACCGTGAAGGAAAAGTAGATTACGAATTAAGCCAGAAATTAGTACAAACAGATCTGTTACCAATTCTTAATTCATTTAACATTGTAATTACACAAGGCTTTATTGGCGGCACTTCTGAAAATTTTACAACTACGCTTGGCCGTGAAGGAAGCGATTACACGGCTGCCCTACTTGCCTATTTTACCGATGCGAAAAGAGTAATCATTTGGAAAGATGTGCCGGGTGTTTTAAATGCCGATCCAAAATATTTTAAGAACACAAAAAAAATTGATGAGTTAACCTATCATGATGCAATTGAATTAACTTATTTCGGAGCATCTGTTATTCATCCAAAAACAATTAAGCCGCTACAGAATAAGAACATTCCTTTATTCGTAAAATCATTCATTAAGCCTGAAGATACAGGCACGATCATAAAAGAGAGTGATAAAAGAAATAATGTGCCGAGTTACATCTTTAAAACAAATCAAATTCTTTTATCCATTCAGCCAAAAGATTTTAGTTTTATTGCCGAAGATAATTTAAGCAACATCTTTAATTTATTCTCAAAACATAATGTACATGTAAACATGATGCAGAACTCTGCCATTAGTTTTAGTGTTTGCATGGATGACGACAATCATAAATTAGAACCGCTCTTAAACGACCTGCAAGAGCATTTTAAAGTACTTTACAATAAAAGCGTACAACTAATGACCATTCGTAATTACGATCAGGAAACTATCTCTAAATTAAGCGCTGATAAGATCATTTTAATTGAACAGCGTAGCCGTAATACATACCAGATGGTGATGAAAGCCGACTCTTCATCTTAAAAACAAAAAAGCCTTCCCTGTTAAGAGAAGGCTTCAAAGTAATGTCTTGCGAATTTATTCTTTAATAACTTTTATCGTTTTTAATACTGAAGCAGCACTGTTTACTTTTAAAAGATAAACACCCGAAGCTAAACCTTCGGTATTCATTTTTAAATTTCCTTCTGTTTCAGAAATATTATCAAATGTAGAGTTAGCAACAATTTTTCCTTGAAGATCCATTACCTGTAAGGTTAATGCGTTAACACCTGCGTTTTTATAATTAAAGCTCAATTCATTTTTTACAGGAGATTCTACAAAAAACTCAAATGAATTTACATTTGTTTTAATGCCTGTAGCCATGCAATTAGTTAAATTAGCAGTGTATGGTAATTTATTGTACCCTGTAACGGTTAATAATAAATTTTGACTGGTACTATATGTTTGGGTTAAAGCAATACTTGTATTAGCTCCGGTAATTGCAGATTTTCCAATGATCACATTATTTTGAGAAATACATGCATATGTTGCCGGTCCAAAAGAAGATGCTAATGTGAACGAAGTTGCATTCGGTAATAAACAAGGATCGTGCGTTGCTGTAATGTTTGTTGGATTTAACGAACGGAACATACAAGAAGGGTCACCAAACATTACCCATGTTTCCATAACTTCTTCACCTGTGGTAGTTGGATAGGCATCCAGCATATGCATTTGCCCGTTATAAAATAAACCGCCTAAGGTATATTTTTTATTTGTTGGATATTGATCAGATAAAATATCGCCTATCTCGTCTTCAGTATCCATAGGCTCAGCCCAGGCCATTAAGATGGATGATCCAGCAGAAGCAATTGCGCCTGTTGGCCCATTAGCATTCTTTGCGCGGATAAATGCTTCTGATAAACAACTGCCACCAATAAAAGTACCATTATTGCAGGCAACCTGTATAGAGAATGGATACATACCATTATTAGTTGCGGCATTAATATTTGTACTGCTGTAATTACTGGTTACACAAACATTTTGTGCGCCATGGCCACAATATAAAAAAATAGATGAGCCTGCGTTAACTGCACTTGCCACCATGTTTGAATTAGGGTCGCCCGGCGCATCATTAAAAGCATGTGAGCTATCGTAAAACTCATGGTAATATGAATAACCATTTGCAACTAATTTGTTACCTATCTTACGCATGTGTTGCCAATCAGCTTCACCTTCGTCACCAATGCCATAACCCTGGTTAGAGCCAATACCAATACCTTTTGTGAACCACGTGCCTGCCAATGGTGTTTTTTCATATTCTAACGTACGGTTAACCATTGTGTTTACATCAGTGACAGTGCTTGCAGAAAAACGGCCCATCATAATTTCAGGATAATGATCGTTGCCACTTAAAAAACCATAATACGTATCGCTCCATTTTACTTCAGAACCGGCGTTACCTGCATTGTAAGAATTTATTTGCTCATGATCGCCAACCAATAAAACATACAATAAATTTGGATGCGTTGCATAGTAGGTTTGAATATATGATTTAACAGCAGCTCCTGTTGTACCGCTTGTTGCAGAAGAAACTAATTCTGTTTTAATTCCTTTTTGATTTTTCCAGTCTACCAATGGTTGTACATTGCTTAAAAAAGAAGGATGGCAGATCACCAACATATCACCATACTCATTCATTGGTGTGTATTGAACTTTAGCGCTTGCCTGTATGGCAGGTAAATTTAAAAAGCGCTCATTCATTATTTCTTTTTCTTCGTTAGATGTAAATTCAGGAAGTGTAAAATTTATTTTTTTGCCTTTAGCAGAAGTATAAGAGATCTTAAAAACCACACTATTAATTACTCTGGCAACATTGGTAACAGGGTTAGTTAAAACAGGAAATACACTTAAAGAAACTCCTTTTTGATCTCTTAATAAATACGTTGAATTAATGGCTACTGCAGAAGCTGGATAAAAAGCATTTTGCTGATAAACACTTCCAAAAGTGTATGGAATTTCTTCAGGGTTAATATTACGTGTTAAGCTTCCTTTTGAAGGAGGAATTGAAATATTATTAATCGTTGAAAAAACAGTGGAAATGATCTCCAGTTTTGGAACAGCATTATTTGGAATTGCTAAAGATACTGATGAACGCAGCAATTGCGGAAAGCCTGCATTTAAAACCGGTACACAATCGTTAGCATACACTTTTTGATAGGTTTTACCATTGATGGTTACAGGCATTTGATTAAGGCCTGAAAAAGTATACTCAACAGTAACCGAGTTGGCATCTGTTTTAATTACTTTAAATCCATCTTTTGCATTGATCGAAAATGACGCTGCAATTAAAAGTGCCGATAAAAGTTTTTTCATGGGTAATATTTTAGCTTATTAAAGATAAACTAAAATCTCGCAAAAGTCAATAGCATGTAAAAATGTTGGAAAAATCAGATGGCTGTAACCTAAATATTTTAGGTTTTACATTTTGTAATACACCACTTTTTTAGTCTCAAAAAACTCTTCTGTAAAGAAATCTTTAAGATCATAGAATTTAGCGTGATCATAAAATTTACCGAACTCTTTTTTCAGATCGCCGCCTTTTAAATACAAGATACCATGAGGCAGATCGTTAAAATTCTCTTTTAAGAATTTATTCTTCACCCAATTATAAAATGCCGGAAATTCAGTTACAGCACGGCTCACAACAAAATGAAATTTCTTGTCAATATCCTCTGCCCTGCTGTGTACACCTGTAACATTAGTAATACCAAGCCCTTTGGCAACCTCATTCACCACTTTAATTTTTTTTCCAATACTATCTACCAGTAAAAAATTACTTTCAGGAAACAGAATAGCTAATGGAATGCCAGGAAAACCGCCACCTGTGCCAACATCCATAATTTGTGTACCGGGCTTAAATTGAATTACTTTTGCAATGCCTAAGGAATGTAAAACGTGACGCTCATACAAAAGATCAATATCCTTTCTAGAGATAACATTTATCTGCTCATTCCAGTTTGCATATAGCTTTTGTAACTTCTCAAATTGTGAGAGTTGTAATGGTGTTAGATCGGGAAAATATTTGGTGATAATAGAAAGCAATGGATCAGATCTTTTCGTTCCTGTTCTTTAAGGCATTAAATAAAAGATCACGCGCGCGGAATAATTGTGCTTTGATAGTGCCTATTGGTAAATTCAAACGCTGCGAGATCTCTTCATGGCTCATTTCCTGGAAGTAGAACAACTCAATCATCTCTTTATATTTTGGTTTTAAATTTTCAACCAAAACACGCACTAATTCTACTTTTTGTTTGCGGATAAAATGTTCTTCAGGATCCAGTGTTGCAGATTTTATATTGCCTGCATGATCGGCACTTTCATCATTTCCTGATTTATTATCAATGGAGATAGAATATTTTTGCTTTTTTCTTCTTATAAAATCAATGGCATTGTTACTGGCAATTTTAAATAACCAGGTACTAAATGCAAAATCAGGGCTATAATGTTCTAATTTTTTAAAGGCTCTTCCAAAAGCTTCAATAGTAAGATCTTCAGCATCATCTTTATTGCTGCACATCTTTAGCATCATAAAATAAACGCTTTCGCGGTAACGCTGTAATAACTCTGCATAGGCTTTTTGATCGCCTTTATCTAACGCAGCCCTCACCAGTTTATAATCGTAAACTGCCTTGGTGGTTAAATGTTGCTCGTTATTTTCTAGTTCGTCCACTTATTAGGCTTGTTAAAGAGTTTTGCTATATGAAAGATAGGATAAATAAATAAAAGAATCAACTCATATATCACACTTCCGGCTAAAAGATCCTTTTCGTTTAACTTTTTGGTGATCTTATTTAAAAATATCCACTGTAAAATCATTTTTAACAACAAAATTATTGGTATTAAAAGCAGCGTTTTTAAAGTAAATGCTAATGCAATTAACGAAAAGTAAAAGTAATATTGAGAAAAATAAGAGAAAGCCAGCCTAGTTTTGGACGAAGGGCTATATAATGGCGACGTACTTAAATGCCTTACCTTTTGCAAACGCCAATCTCTGAATGTTTTTTTGGCCAAAGAATAGGTGATGGCATTTTTATCTATTACCACATTTACATTTTCTTTTGTTGCGGCATGGTTTACAAAAAGATCATCGTCTCCCGAATTAATATGGTAATGATTAGAGAAACCTTTTTGTTTGTAAAATAATTCTCTTGTATAAGCCAGATTTCTGCCTACACCCATGTACGCTTTACCTTTAATAGCACCCGATAAATAATTGGTAGCGATCATGAACGTATCAAAGCGAATTAATTTATTTAAAAATCCTTTCTGTTTATCGTAAGCACCATAACCTAAAACAATTTCTTTTGGCGCATCAAAACCCATTGCCATTTCTTTTAACCATTGGTCGGATGCCGGATAACAATCAGCGTCAATAAATACCATACGGTTATGTGCAGTAGCTTTAATGCCAACTAAAATGGCAAATTTTTTGCCGTGCTTGTAATAAGCATCTTCTTTAATGGAAACTTTTTTAAGATTAGGAAAGATCTTGGCAAACTCATCGATCACATTTTCTGTATTATCCCAACTGCAATCGTTTACAACAATCACTTCAAAGTTGGGATAATCCTGCGTTAATACCCTGGGCAAAAACTCAGTTAAATTTTCATCTTCATTCTTTGCGCAAATAACAACAGAGATAGGTTCCAGATTTTGGCTGCTGCTAACACGGGTAGTTTTTAAAAGTCCGGCAGGCAAACAGTTTAAAATATAATTGATGATGATAAGGATAAATCCAAGACCGGCAAAAACAGTCAACAACTCAGGCAAACCCAGTTCTTTAAATTCAGGAAAAAGCATAGCCACAAAGTTATTCGCCTTGTAAGCGGCAAAATAAGATATCTTTGCATTTATTAAACAAAATAATTAACAATGCAGGCAGCAATAAAAGCAGTGATATTTGACATGGATGGCGTGATAATAGACAGTGAACCGTTATGGGAAAGAGCCATGGTAAAGGGTTTTAAGCAATTTAACATGCCGGTAAGCGCGGAAGATTGCCGTTTAACCATGGGCCGCCGTATAAATGAAGTGGTAGATATGTGGGTAAAACACCATCAGGTAACCAAATTTACCTCTGCCGAAATTGAGCTGGCCATTATTGATAATTTAATTGAATTAATAGATACCGAAGGCAAAGCTATTGAAGGTGTAATTGACCTGTTTGAATTTTGCAAAGAAAAAGATCTTAAAGTTGGCCTGGCCACCTCATCATCTGAAAGATTAATGAATACGGTGTTGCGTAAACTTAATTTAAAAAGTTACTTTCATTCAACCGTTTCTGCCGGGCATTTAAAATATGGCAAACCTCATCCTGAAGTGTTTTTGGTATGCGCGCAAAACATTGGTATTTTACCGGAAGAATGCATGGTTATTGAAGACTCTGTAAACGGCGCTATTGCAGCCAAAGCAGCACGCATGCAATTAACCGTGGTGCCCGATAAAGGGGTAAAAGATCCTGAAAAATTTGTTATTGCTGATCATACACTTCCAAATATGGCGGCGGTATTAACATTATTTAAGCAGCTCGTAAAATAGCCGGAGCGCTTGCTATTATTGACTCAGGACTAATGACTAAAGACTAACGACTAAAATCGTATTTTAAATTCTAACTAAATAATTATCTTTAAAAATTGAAATTCACACTCTCTCATACCGATAAAAATTCGAAGGCCCGCGCAGGTGTTTTAGAAACCGATCATGGACCTATTGAAACGCCGATATTTATGCCTGTAGGTACAGCCGGAACCGTTAAGGCCGTTCACCAGCGCGAATTAAAAGAAGACATTAAAGCCGAAATTATTTTAGGAAATACTTATCACCTTTACCTTCGTCCAGGCTTAGATGTAATTGAAGGTGCAGGCGGCTTACACAAATTTAATGGTTGGGATAAGCCTATTTTAACGGACAGCGGCGGTTACCAGATCTTTTCATTAGCCAATCAACGTAAATTAACTGAAGAAGGTGCTACGTTTAAAAGCCATATTGATGGCAGTAAACATTTTTTCTCTCCTGAATCTGTAATGGATATTCAGCGCACTATTGGTGCCGATATTATTATGGCTTTTGATGAATGTACACCCTACCCTTGTGATATTAAATATGCCAAAAACTCTTTAGGCTTAACACACCGTTGGTTAGATCGTTGCGTTGCGCGCTTTAACGAAACAGAGCCAAAATATGGTTATAAGCAAGCATTGTTTCCAATTGTACAAGGCAGTGTTTACAAAGATCTAAGAATTGAATCGGCAGAATTTGTTGCCTCTAAAAATTGTTTTGGTAATGCCATTGGCGGTTTAAGTGTTGGTGAACCTGCAGAGGAAATGTATGCTATGACAGAAGTAGTAACAAACATTTTACCAAAAGATAAACCGCGCTATTTAATGGGTGTTGGCACACCTGTAAATATTTTAGAATGCATTACTTTGGGTATTGATATGTTTGATTGCGTATTGCCAACTCGTAACGCGCGTCATGGTTTATTGTTCACCGAAAAAGGCATCATCAATATCAAGAATGAAAAATGGAAAGCAGATTATTCAGTATTGGATGAGAACGGAACAACCTTTGTAGATAAAGTTTATACAAAAGCTTATTTAAGACACTTAGTGCACTGCGAAGAAATTTTAGCAGCTCAAATTGCGAGTATTCATAATTTAGGGTTTTATTTGCGACTGGTAAAAGAAGCCCGCGCACGCATTATTGACGGTTCTTTTACCGATTGGAAAAATAAAATGGTAGTTCAATTAGCACAGCGTTTGTAAATGTTAAAGATTCTGGATAGATATATTTTAAGAAAGTTCTTAAGCACTTTCTTTTTTTCTATTACACTGATCTTACTAATATTTATTGTATTTGACATCAAAGAAAAAATACAAACCTACACTACAAAAGATATTCCTTTAAGCGAGATCATCTTTGATTATTACCTCATGTTCATTCCGTATTACGGTAATTTATTCAGTCCTATGTTCACCTTTATTGCCGTCATCTTCTTTACTTCAAAAATGGCACATCAAACCGAGTTTGTGGCCATACTCAGCAGCGGTACCAGTTTTAAACGCATTATGCGTCCTTACATTATTGGTGCATTTATCTTATCCTTCTTTTCATTGATCTTAAATCATTTTATTTTACCAAGAGCCGTAGAAATTAAAATTGGTTTTGAAGATAAATGGATCAACAACAATTATAATAACGATGAACACAACATCCATAAAAAAATTGGTGCTAACCGTTTGTTGTATATGGAAAGTTATGATAACAAATTAAAGACCGGTTTTAAAGTAAGTGTAGAAGATGTAGTGCATAATAAACAGACCTATTTTTTAAGTGCCGATAATATGACCTGGGATAGTGTTAGCGGGCAATGGAATTTAGTGAATGTGTATGAGCGAAAAATTATTGCTCAGGATAGATTAGATACTTTAAAAACAGGTAAGCCAATTTTTAAACAGATAAATAATTTTTATCCTACAAAAAAAATAACCTTGGCCTTTTCACCGGCAGATATGAATCGCTATGAAAGTAAAATTGAGACCATGCCTTATTTTGAATTTAAAGAATATATTATTCGCGAAGAATTAAAAGGCTCCAACAAAATAGATTTTTTTAAAGTTGAATTGTACCGCAGAACCTCTTTTCCATTTGCTACGTTCATATTAACTATTATTGGTGTTTGCGTATCATCCCGTAAAGTGCGTGGCGGCGTGGGCTTCCAGATTGCTCTTGGGTTGCTTTTGAGCTGCGTTTACATTATGTTTATGTACATTTTTACGACCATAGCCACTACAGGTTTTGCTCCCCCATTATTAGCAGTTTGGACGCCCAATATCATCTTCTCTTTTGTAGCGTTTTATTTTTATAGAACTGCGCAGAAGTAATTTTTGTAGTCTTTTAACCACAATGGACGCAAAGGTTTTTCACAAAGAGCGCAAAGTTTTCTTAGTGCGCATTGCGCTTTTTTAGTGAGCTTTGTGGTTAAATTATTTTCAATATCTTTAATTAGTGGAAGAAAAAGATAATATCAAAATAATTAAACTGATCCAATATCGTGTTGGCGAAGTTGGGCACTGCTCTGTTGGTGAAGCGGCAGAAAAGATCGTATTCTATAAAATTCCGCTATCAGAAAGAGAAAGAATTGCTTTAAGGATCATTAAATCTGAAGAGTTTTTAATGGAAAAAACCGAAGATGACATTATAGTTTTTAAAAATCCACTTTATACAGGTTCTTTACTGACTGTAGCAAATGAAAAGCAATTTACAACTCTTAAATATGTTTTAGCACTATTAGTTTCAATAGCAATGGCACTTGTTATAAAGTATATCGTTAAAGGAAACGAAGAACCTCATCCACCTCCAAAAGAAACCACTAAACATCTTTTGGAAGACAGTGCCTTTCATTGGAAATGGGTGAAAATGAGTGATTCGATTAATAAAAGTAAAAAGTGAATTTAAAATGCAATCCTTCAAAACAAAAATAGATATTATTGGCATTAACCCATTTGTTCTTTTACCGGAAAAAGTATTAAATGCTGTTTTTAAACAAGCTAAAAAAGATAAAGGGCCGATACAAGTTAAAGGAAAAATTGATGGTCATAATTTTATACAAACACTTGTAAAATATAAAGGAGAATGGCGTTTATACATTAACGGACCAATGCTGAAAGTTTCAAATAAAAATGTTGGTGAAAGCGTTAAAATTGAAATAGAATTTGACCCTGAGGAACGAAAAATTGCTTTTCATCCAAAACTAAAAGTAGCTATTGATAAAAATAAAAAAGCAAAAACTGTTTTTGATAGCCTTGCTCCATCTCTCCAAAAAGAAATCATAAGATACATTGCCAATCTTAAAACGGAAGCATCGGTTGAAAAGAATATAAAATTGGCTATTCAATTTCTTTTAGGTAAAGTGAGATGGATCGGGAGAGATAGACCCTAGATACTTAACCACAAAGAACACAAAGATTTACTCAAAGTTCACAAAGCTCTTTGAGTTCATTGTGCCTTCTTAGCGCGCTTAGTGGTTAAGGGTAGGTCGCACTTCATACATCTTAAAAGCTGCATTGTTATAAATGCTTTTTAACCTTGCTGTATCAGCATCTGCCAACTGTTTTTTAAGCTCGGAAGTTTGCGTATAATGATTGATCACATAATCCAGCTTTAGATCAGTTATATCCTTAACGAAACAGCTGTCACTTAACGATGCAAATTTATTATCCGAATATAAAGCCAGCGCGCGGGATTTATCAACGCCTATCATTTTATGCTTGATATTATTTTCATTCATAAAATTCAATAATTGTGCAAATTCCATCGTTACCGGGCCATCCACCGGCTTAAAACCATTTTCATGGATCTCTGCATTTGGTTTAATATAGGTTGACATATAAATAAAAGCGCCAATCACAACAACTGTCTTGCTTCTTAATTCCAGTTTTGAAAGTGTTTGCGCGAAGCCAATGATGAAATAATACGAGAATACAAATATCAATGGCAAGATCAACCTGTAACCTGCATCCCCAAAAGGATAAACTATTACAATACCAACAGAAATAACGGTGAGAATATTTAAAAAAGAAAAGGCGTTACGTTTTAACTCCAAAGCAAAACCCAATAACAAAAAGCTAATGAAGAAGGCTGCAAAAATTAAAGGGATAAAATAGTAATCCTCTACCCTGTAATATTTAAAATACTCACCCAGTGTAGCAACATTGTATGATAATTGTGACGCAATATTATCTAAAGTAATTCTGTTCCCGCTAAAAGGATAATCGCTGTTAACAGGATATAAAATTTTTAAGCCAAAGAAAACAACAAGCAATGTAACAACGTAAATGGTATATTTTTTTATTTCAGTTGAAAGTGTTTTTTTTCTAACATCGTTTATTAACCAAAATAAAATAGTGCTCAGTGCCAATACATAACCTATAGAACGGATATGAATAGAGAAACCCGTTAAGACTGCCAATAAAATTATTCCCAAAATTGATCTGTTCTTTAACACTAAAAGAATAATAATATTTAAGAACATCCAAAAAGCAATATCAGAGATCACTTCTATCTTAAAACCCATTAAAGATGGATTATACGCCAATATGAGTGTCATTAAAATACTGGCTGTTCGTGAAAAATAATTCCTTAAAAAAAGAAAACCAAAAAACAGTGTAACGATCAAAAAAAAGCTCTGCAATAAATTGAGTTTGTAATAATCAATTCCGTTTTTTACAAGTGGAGAAATTAGTAAAGGATAACCAATAGGATAATTTATTGGGCCAAGCATTACATTAGGATTGCTCACATGACGAGTTTCTCCAACCGGTTTATGCTCTGCAATATTTTTTGCCTCTATTAAATACATTGCAAAATCATCGCCCCAATCCTGCGTATGGCGGATGTTTAAAAAAAGATGAGGCAACAGCAATGCCACAACCAGCAATAGCTCAGCTATCTTTTTAGGAAATTTCAATACGAAAGAAGTTTCTCAATTGCCGCTTCTACTTTATCAGCATTTGGCAACATGGTTTTTTCTAAAGTTGAATTTAAAGGAATGGCAGGTAAATTTTCAGCGCCAATAACTTTAACCGGTGCATCTAAAGTCTGAAAACAATTTTCGCTGATGCGTGCTGCAATACTTTGCGCAAAACCATTGTGTACAGGTTCTTCTGTTAACACAATTACTTTGCTATGTTTACGCGCGCTTTCAAAAATTCCATTCTCATCAATTGGCGCTAATGTTCTAAGATCAATAATTTCTATTTGTCCTTCAAATTTTTTAGCGGCAGCTTTTGCCCAATATACTCCCATACCATACGTGATGATGGAAAGGGTTTTACCGGCTTTAATATTTTCTTCGCTTGCTTCAATTACTTTACGCGCTTTACCAAATGGGATTACATATTCTTCATCCGGTTCAATTGTTTTTGCATCTTCTGTGCCTTTTATTTTGCTCCAGTATAAACCTTTGTGCTCTAACATCACAACAGGATTCGGATCGTAATAAGCAGATTTCATTAAACCTTTCAAATCGGCACCGGTACTTGGATACGCAATTTTAATCCCTTTAATATTTGCGAGTACACTTTCTACCGAACTTGAGTGATATGGACCTCCACTGCCATAAGCACCAATAGGCACACGCAGGATCATGCTCACCGGCCATTTACCGTTTGTTAAATAGCAACTGCGGCTTACTTCTGTAAATAATTGATTTAAGCCCGGCCAAATATAATCGGCAAACTGAACCTCCACAATTGGTTTTAAACCAACAGCGCTCATACCAACAGTAGAGCCAACAATAAATGCTTCTTGTATTGGTGTATTAAATACGCGATGTTCTCCAAACTGTTGTGATAAAGTTGCGGCTTCTCTAAATACACCGCCTAATCTTGCGCCCACATCTTGTCCGTACAATAAACATTCAGGATGTTTGCTCATTAATTCTCTTATGGCAAACAAAGCGCTATCCACCATAACGGTTGGCTGTTTGCCTTTTGGCGCACGCTCACCTTTTTCTTCTGTTATTGGGGTTGCAGCAAATTCATGTAGAAAAAGATCTTCCGGTCTTGGATCTTCTTCCAATAGGGCTTTTTGATAATCTGCTTCTACCAATGCTTTTGCATCGTCTTCTATTTTCTTCAATTCAGGCGCATCAATGCCTGCAATGATCAATTGATTTCTTAAACGTGGTAACGGGTCGCGCTTTGCAGCTTCTTCCAGGTCATCACGGTACCATTCTTTTCTAACACCACTTGTATGGTGATTCAATAAAGGTACTTTTGCGTGGATAAGCATCGGTCTTCTTTCAGAACGAATAATATCCAGACACTCTTTAATGGTATTGTAACTTAAAATAAAATCAGAGCCATCGATGGTTCTTGTTTCTAATCCTTTAAAGCCTTTTGCAAATTCAGTAATATCCTGCGCTCTAAATTCTTTTGCATGCGCACTAATGTCCCACTCGTTATCCTGAACAAAGTATAAAATTGGCAATTGTTTTAACACTGCCATTTGAAAAGCTTCCGAAACTTCGCCTTCAGTACAGCTGGCATCACCTAAAGAACAAACCGAAACCGGGTTATTGCCTTTATAATCGGGGTTCATGCTGTTCTTTTCAATATACTGCATGCCCATGGCAATACCTGTGGCAGGAATGGCCTGCATACCCGTAGCACTTGATTGGTGAGGGATCTTAGGCATATTATCCCTTCTTAAACTTGGGTGCGAATAATAAGTTCTGCCCCCAGAAAAAGGATCATTTCTTTTAGCCAAAAGCTGTAACATGAGCTCAAATGGCTGCATGCCTATGGATAATAAAATACTGTCATCGCGGTAATACGGACTTACAAAATCCTGCGGCAATAACTGCAAGCCCAAAGCCAGCTGAACGGCTTCGTGGCCGCGACTGGTGGCATGAACGTACTTTGCGGTAATTTCTTTATTGGCCTCATACAATTCGCTCAGGCTTTTAGCCGTGCACATTAATGAAAAGGCTTTTTTAAGTATATCTACAGGTATTTTGGTTTTCACAGTTGTTTTCAACGTAAGATCGTCCATTTTTAACAAGGTTAGAAGTTTTAAAAATAGCGAAAATTAACAGTAAATCATAGTTAAAACAACGGTTTTTTAACATTGCGTAATTAACAGTGCTATGTCTAAAATTGAGTATTGCTCGTCGTTAAAGGCTTGCCATATTCAGTTATTTTTATAGTAAATGTATTTTTACAGGCATAAAATTATCCCGCTTTTATGTGTCCTTTTAATTGGATACGGTTGCCGTCATAAAAAAGATTCGGTAAAAACAGTTACCAAAGCCAAGGTAGAAGTAAAAACAGGCTCTGCAGCCTTTAAAGAAAAAATGGGTGTTACCAATAAAGAAATAAAAGACAGCAAATTATATTCTTTTATTAGTGATTGGTACGGAACACCTTACAAGTATGGTGGCTGTGAAAAATCAGGTGTAGATTGTAGCTGTTTCACTATTAATTTATTTGATAATGTTTATGGTAAAAAGATGCCGCGTACGGCTGGCGAGATCTACAAAGAATGCGACAAACTAAGTCTTGACAGTGCAAAAGAAGGGGATCTTATTTTTTTTAAGATAAACAGTAAGTCTATTACACATGTGGGGGTTTACCTTCGCGATAAAAAATTTGTGCATGCCAGCACCACTCGTGGTGTATTGGTTAACAGCTTAACCGAAACCTATTACTCAAAATATTTTTACACGGCAGGTAAGCTAAAACATAAATGATAGAAGGACTTTCGATACCCATTCCACAACGTTTATTATTGATTAGGGTTACAGTGTGCGTATCACTTATTATTTCAATATTTCTTACTTTTAATTTATGGGGTGGCCAGCGTTCTTTTCCATATGCTCCGGCTTTTGATCTAAGCTATATCAAGGCGCCGTATGATTATTTTTTTGTTGCATTTTTTTTATTATTCATATTTGGTTCGTTGTTTTTAAAAAAGCATCGTCTGCTTATTTTCTTAGCCTTATTGTTAGGCGCAGCAATGGTAATATTTGATATGAATCGTCTGCAACCATGGTTTTATATTTACTGCGCGTTTTTATTTGTATTGATGTTTTATAATGGCCGTATTGACGATGCCAATAAATTCACTTCTTTTTTCATTGTTCTTCAACTCATATTTTGCTCTGTTTATATTTTTAACGGTATCAGTCAGCTCAATTCTGCTTTTATTGAAACCGATTTTCCTGAACTGATCTCACCTTTACAAAACATGATGAGTGAGCGCCAGTTCTTATTCGTTAAAAAAATTGGCGTTTTTACACCTTACGCACTTATTTTAATTGGTGTTGGTTTATTGATAAGGGTTGTAAGATACCTGGCCATAACCTTTGCCGTGATCTTCCATATCTTACTTATTATCTTCTTATTTCCCACAAGTGTAAATCAAAACTATGCTATGTGGTTTTGCAATGTTACCTTCATTCCTTTATTGTTCCTTCTTTTTTCAGGAAAGACCAAACAACGCTATTATAGCCCAACCCTTTTATTCCAATTTCCTTTATTTTACTTGGTAATAATATTGTTTTGGGTAATGCCTTTCTTTAATCCAAAAAACCTGTGGCCGGACAATCTTTCTGCAAATTTTAAGAGTGGCAACACCAATGCTGTTGAGATAAAGTTCACAAAAAACGTTTTAGATGTATTACCACCTTATGTTCAGCATTTCTGCATCCCTGCCGATTCGGCCTTTGTGTTAGATTACAATAGCTGGTGCAGAGATGAATTAAATACAAATTGCTATAGAGAAAATATAACATTTAATAACATTTATTACTATCTTCAAACCCAAAGCAAAGCAAGTGTTAATGATTTACAAATGGTGCTTAAACCAAAGCAAAAACTATTGTTTAAACCATAAGGTAATTTTATATTTGTATTAAAATTAAATTTAAATGAACAAGATTATTATTGGAGTTAACGTTGTGTTGATAGCCGCTGTAGGATTTTTATTTTACAAGGTAAATGATTTGAGCAGCTCTACGCCTGAAAAAACCGAAACTACTGAAGAAAATAAAACTGATGTAAAAGCCACAGATACAAAAACTGTAGTTACGCCCGTTGGAAATACACCTACAGGTAAGATAGCCTTTGTAAATATTGATGTTTTAAATGATAAGAGCTTAGAAGTAATTGATCTTATTGCAGAATCTAAAAGGAAAAAGAACAGCATTGAAGCCAGTGTAGAAAGCTTAAGCATGCAATACCAAAAAAAGGTAGAAGAATTTCAAATGTCACAAAAAGCCGGCATTGCACCACAAAGTGAGTTAGAAGCAAAAGCAAGAGAGATACAGGCCATTGAAAAAGAAGCGCAAAACAAGCAGATACAAATGGACAATTTGTCTATTGATATTGGAGAAAAAAATGCATCTTTTCAAAAAAATGTAAAAGACTTTTTAATAAAATGGAATAATGGCAAGTATGATTATATTTTATCATACAGTGATGCCGTACCAACTATGTTATTAGGAAACGCTACTTTAGATATTACCGACCAGATTGTTACACAGTTTAACGACGAATACAAACAACGTAAAGGCAAGAAAAAATAATTTGTTATGAGTAAGTTATACGAAAAAATAAAATCGGTAGAAGAGTTTCACAATATTTTTAAAATTGGAAACGCGGATGAAATGAAGCTGATAGATGAAAAAGATTATACTTTACGTTATAACTTAATTAAAGAAGAGAACGAAGAATATCTTGAAGCCTGCAAAAATGGCGATATGACCGAAATTGCAGATGCTTTGGGCGATCAGTTATACATCCTGTTTGGCACTATTTTAAAACACGGCCTGCAACATAAGATCGAAGAAGTTTACGACGAGATCCACCGTAGCAACATGAGCAAGCTGGATGAAAAAGGTGAACCAATTTTTAGAGAAGACGGTAAGATCTTAAAATCAAATTTATATTTTAAGCCTGAGATCAAAAAGATTTTGGATAAATAACTTTCCGTGATTGAACACGGATGATGCTGATTTAACAGATTCTCACAGATAATTATTAAATAAATTTAAAAAAAGATCAGCGAAAATCCACTAGATTTGTGTCATCGGCGTTCTATCGCCTACTTAGCTTTCTTCTTCTCCTCTATTTGCGCCGGAGTTAAAGACGTTACGTGAATGGTAAGATTGTTTGACTTGGATTCTTCAACCACCACATTTTTCAGAATAGCATCTGTATAATCTTCGCTTGTTAATTTTACTTTATAAGTTCCCCTATCTAAAGAAATTCTTCCCAACAAACCATTGCTTTGTGAGGTTAAATTTAGTTTCATGGTATCGTTAATGGTAACTTCAAATTCCCTTCTTTCAATAGGAATTTCTACTTCTTTTACTTTTTCGGCAACGTAAATACGTATACATTGCGCTTTATATACAAATGTTGATAGCATAATAAATGCAAACACAAATAATGATCTCATAACATAAATGATTTATACTAAATTAATGAATATTTTGTAATTACAAAACAGTTGAGTTAATTTTTTACAACTAAATTTTAGTGAAAGAATCCTTTATTTGATCAACAAAGTGACTAAAAATATTATGTTTAAGAATAAAAATAAAAACAATACCAAAAATGGCACCCCAGAAATGGGATTCGTGGCTGATGTTGTCGCTGTAATCAGATGTTTTTTTACGACGGATCAGGTAATAACTTACACCTAATAACAGTATCCCTGCAATCCAACCTTTCATAGGAAAAAAGAAAAGAGAAATATCACTGAGCGGGCTGATCATGATATAGCAAAACATAATGGATGAGATGGCACCACTTGCCCCAAGTGACGAATAATCCGGGTTATTCTTATTTCTGAAGTATTCAGTGAAAGACGCAGCATAAATGCCGCCGGTAAATAAAATAATGTAATATATCTTTCCCAGCCTGGTGTCGGCAAATACATCCGGATTTCCAAAGTATCCTTCTTCGAGACTAAGTCCAAAACTGTATAAAGCCAGGCAATTAAAAGCAAGATGCATAAAATCGCCGTGTATAAAAGCATGCGTTAAAAAACGGTAATGCTCTTTATTGTGGTAGATCGAATATGGATGAAATAAATATTTATTCATCACATTCCTGTCGCTAAAACAGTAAACAGAAAATCCGATTATAATTGCTAAAAATGTGTAAGTGATCATCTTTAAAAGGCAATGCCAAAGTTAAACTTTAATCCCATATCGGTTTCAAAAACATAACTATTTGTGAACCTTAATACAAAATCAATACCCATATAGGCACCCGCCTTTTTTGGCGCCATTAAATAAATTCCTGTATCAAACTGGCTACCATAAAAAGCCTGCACTTTTGTAGTTGAAGAAATACCTGAGATGCTTACAGTACCATTGTTATTAATATACCCAACAGGATTATTATAAGTTATAAAGGTTTCTTTTCCAGCCATTAAATGCGGATTGAAACTAAAAAAAACCACATTCTTTACCTGGCGTAATAAACGCAAACCAAAGTCTGCTGTTTTAAGGGTATAAGATACATTCTCCGGTAAACCCACTCTATCCGGAAATTTTATTATCGAATAATTTACATTAAAGCCCAATAAAGATTTTGGCCTGTTTTTAAATCTAAACAAGAGGCTTCCATTTGCACCAAACATTTGATTTTCGGTACAAAAAATAGCATGTCCTCCCAGCATCACAATTATATTTCTTGGGTAATTGCCTGTATTATAAATTTTTTCCACTTCTTCTAATCTCTCTTTTGAATAACCCTGTGGCAGCTTTTTTACAGAATCTTTTATTAACACTTTTGTATCGGGTTGAATAGTTTCGATATACGATGCACCTGTTGCTACAATTGAATCGAGCTTGCTTATAGACAATAAAATAATTCTTTTTAACCTGTTGGAGTGCGTAAGTGCAATATTATCGTTCACATCTACCAGCATGCTTTCGTAATGATGAATGAGCACCGATGATTCTCCAGCCGCTTTATAAAAATCAAAATTGGCTTTTACGTAACCACTATCATTTCTTCTGCCTGAAAGTTTATGACCAATTTCTAAACTGTTTATCACCATTGTAATTTTTACAGTTGATAAGCCATTTGGAAATGTATTATTCAAAAATTCCATGAATGCCGCATCTACAGGTTCTTTAAGATCTGCCAAAAATTCCTGGTTCATATCGCTTTTATAAACAATGCCAATATTATCTTTATTGGCACGGGCGTCAATTACTTTATCAAATGTGTAATCCTTACCCGGATAGATGTTTTTATTTTTTTGAATATCGGTATAAACTTTACTTTGCGAAAAACAAATTGCAGAAAGTCCTACAAATAAAAAAAGAAAGTGTTTTTTATTTATCCGTGTAATCATCATCCCGCTTTAAGTACTTATTAATTAAAAAATGGCCTACATAAATTAAAGGGATCAAACAAACAGCTATTAATAATTTAAACGAATAACCCCAACTGGCATTATGAATAAATTCATCCATGGTCCATTTACCTGGCAAAACAAATGCAATGTATTGAACAATAAAGGTATCAACCAACTGACTAACAACCGTACTACCGGTAGCCCGCAGCCAGATCATATTTTTACCTGTTTTATTTCTAAACAACCAAAAAACATACACATCCACCAGCTGCGATACAAAAAAAGCAATAATACTTCCCACTATTATCCATTGACTTTGCCCGAAAACAACCTTAAATTGTTCATCACTCACCGGACTAAACGGAACCGCTTTAATATTTAAGGCAATAGAAATTAAAATAAAGGTATAAGCAATTAAACCAACTGTTATATAGGTTAATTTTTTTACACCTTGTTTACCATAATGCTCGTTAATAAGATCGGTTAAAATAAAAACAACCGGCCATAAGATAATACCTATGCTTTGCGTAAATAAACCGAAGAATTGAATAAGCTTTCCACCAATTAATTCGGCAACAATAGCATTAGTAATAAAAAATCCGGCAAGGATGATAAAGACAAGATCTTTACGTTTATTAAAATCCATTTTTTATGCTGCTTGCCTGTTAAACATGTAAAAAATAAAAAGACAAATTACTATACTGAAAATAATATTTAAAAAAGCGTACAAATACAACCCTTGTTTTAGCATTAAAAATGTTTCATACCCAAAAGTTGAAAAGGTACTTAAACCACCACAAAATCCTGTTAAAATTAACAGTTTTAAAGTAGTTGCAGACTCGCTATTATTAGTATTTAAAACAGTTTTGTTGTTAATAGCCCACATGGTAACTGCAAATATAAGGCAGGCAAACACATTCGAAACAAAAGTACCAATTGGTAATGAACTTATCATCCTTAAGGAGCCTAAACCTATTATGTACCTAAGCACACAGCCTACTCCACCTCCAATAAATACCAATAAAAAATTCATTTTACACTGCGTTATTATCTCTCAAATTTATGCAATTTAACTAAAAAAATACCTAAACCCGGTTTAGACCCGCTTATATTTGATTTAAATCATTGATTTTGTATATTCGTACACAACCAAAACGTATTATGACCCAGGTAAATTTAAAAAGTAAGCTAGTTACTAGTTCTAATTTATTAATTGTTACTGATAAATTCGTTAGCTCAAACGACTTTTCACTTCCAAAAGAAGTAAGCGACTATATTTTAACCGAGCTTAAAAAAGAAGATAAAAAAAGTATCTCTTTAAATCATTTAGGAAGATATATATCTGTTATCGTTGTTAATTCTAAAACAGAATTAAACGTACTGAAAGAAAAGATCCGTAAACATGCCGCCACCGTTACCGATGCGGTTAACTTTTTAAAAGAAAAAGAAGTTATTGTTTACAACCAAACAAAATTGGCCGCACTTTCTATTGCTGCTGCCGAAGGCCTTGCTTTAGCCAATTACCAGTTTAACCGTCATTTAACAGGAGCAAAAAAAACAGTGAATAGTTTACAAATCGTTACACTTGTTGGTGCTGTTAAACAAGCCGATGTAGATAATTTAAATGTGATTATTGATGCTACTTCAAAAGCACGTGATCTTGTAAATGAACCTGTAAACATTTTAAATGCAACTGATCTTGCCAATGCGTTTAAAGACATGGGCAAAAAAGCAGGTTTTAGTGTTGAAGTTTTAAATAAAACAAAGATCACGCAATTAAAAATGGGCGGTCTTTTGGCTGTGAATGCAGGAAGTGTAGATGAACCTACTTTTAGCATTATGGAATACAAACCTAAAAATGCAAAAAATAAAAATCCTTACGTTTTAGTTGGTAAAGGAGTTGTTTATGATACCGGTGGTTTAAGTTTAAAGCCTACGCCAAATAGTATGGATCTTATGAAGTGTGATATGGCCGGCGCTGCAGCTGTTGGTTGTGCCATGTATGCTATTGCAAAAGCAAAATTAAATGTTCACGTAATTGGCCTAGTTCCTGCAACGGATAATCGCCCGGGCTTTAATGCCTTTGCACCCGGAGATATTATTACCATGATGGATGGTACCACCGTTGAAATGCTAAACTCTGATGCCGAAGGACGTATGATATTGGCTGATGCTTTACATTATGCAAAACGTTATAAACCTGAATTAACGATCGACCTTGCAACTTTAACCGGTGCCGCCGCAGCAGCAATTGGTTCTTTTGGTATTGTGGGTATGGGTACAGCAAAACAAAAACAAAAAGAAAGATTATATAATAGTGGTTTTAATGTACATGAGCGTATTGCAGAATTTCCTTTTTGGGATGAATATGACGAATTGATAAAAAGTGATATTGCCGATCAAAAAAATCTGGGTGGCCCTTATGGCGGTGCTATTACTGCCGGAAAATTTTTAGTAAAGTATACTGATTATCCATACTATCATTTGGATATTGCCGGCCCGGCTTTTCTTACAGGCAAAGATAGTTATCGCGGAAAAGGTGGCACCGGATACGGTGTAAGATTGTTGTTTGATTTTTTTAAAAATTTATAAAATGAAAAAATTAGCTGCGTTTATTTTATTTTTTCTGGCAAGCACAGTATTTGTTGCACAGGAAGTTAAGCAAGGCCTTGTTGTTGTACATGTTGATCCTACCGGAAAAGCAGAGTTCAAACAAAAGATAATGGTATACCATTTTTTAAATGGGCATTATACCGGCCGCACTGAATTGCTTACCGTTTCGGGAAAAAAAGACGGAAAGGATAATATTCGCACCGATCTTGGTATTAATACTTTATACAATAACCGCTATTTAATTACAGGCATTGGAAATATTATTGACCTTAAAGAGAAAAAAGTTTTGTTTGATGGCCGCGCTAATTTATTGCGTTGCAGTAACGATAGTGCTATTTTTTACACCAACGATATTTTTAAAGGAAAATTTTATTCGGTGTATAATTTTAAAACAAATGTTTACGGCGAAGTAAAAAGCTTAACCTTTAAACCAAAAGTTGGGCAGGATGTTGAGTTTGATAAAACAACAGCACCTTTTAAAATAAATTTTTATCCTCAAAACAAACCAAAAGTTTTATTGGTTGCTGATGCCGGTTATGGACAGTCGGGCACCAAAGAAGGCCGTGTGCCGGATCCGCCAATGTATTGGTTAGATAATTCGAATTTCGTTTATACTAATTTTAATAAAGAAAATACCGAGATCTCTTTCTTTAAAGTAAACGTTGAATCTAAAACTAATTCATTAATTGGAAAAGTAGCTATTAAAGCCGATCCTCAAAATGCACAGATCCAAAAAGTAAGCAATACACAAGCGCTTTTCTTTATTGGCAGCAAACAAATTTTAGTAGATGTTGCCGCTAATACAGCAACCGACCTTCAATTCAGTAAACCAACAGATGGTTTTAGCTACGAATGCAAAACAAATAGTTATGGCCATTTAGTTAAGTTGAATGATAAAGATGTAGGTAAATATCATTTTCAACCAAAGAATTTTAAAACAGAAAATAACATTGCGTCACTGGTAAAAGAATTAGTTGTAGGCCCGGAAAGCTATCAGCAAGGCATGGCCGTTTGGAATGCAAATAAACAAGGCTGGGAAAATGTTGACTCCGAAGATGTATTAACATTAGTGGGCTGGATAAAAGAATAATTTATGGAATACTTTAGCGCAAAATATACCCCTCAAAATTGTACTCGTTGTGGCACTGAATTTACTTGTAAACCTTTAGATATAAGCCAATGTGACTGTATGAAAGTTCGTATTTCGCCTGAAGAACAGGATTACATAAGCTCAAAAGCTGCTACATGCGTATGCAATAAATGTCTTAAAGAATTAAAACTGGAATATTACCAGGAATATAAAAACAATGTGCTTAATCAAAATGCTTAGATCTAAAATCTTACAACTAGTTGTCGTTCTTTCTACTTTGTCTTTTGCTTCTTTTTCTCAAACCTACGCCCCTGCTGTTGGCCAGACTGGCACTACAGCAATGCATAAAGATAGTTCTGCATTTGTAAACTGGGCAACCGGTTGTAAAGTAGTAAGGGGCTATCAGGATATTTCAAATACTTCTTTAGGTTTTGCAAGTGCCGGTGATAGCTCAATGGCAACAGGTCAGGCAATGGCTAACGGCGTTGTAAGCCTTGGTGATGGCGGCACTGCAATATGTTCATTTCAATACCTTATAAAAAATGGTCCCGGTCCTGATTTTGCTGTTTTTGAAAATAGTTTTGATGATTCGTTTCTTGAATTAGCATTGGTAGAAGTAAGCAGTGATGGCATTAATTTTGTGCGCTTCCCTGCTCACTCATTAACCGATACTTTAACACAAACCGGAAGCTTTGGTAGCACAGATCCCACAAAAATAAATAACCTTGCCGGTAAATACCGGGGTGGTTATGGCACCCCATTCGATCTTCAGGACCTTGCATTGTTTTCAAATATTAATATCAATGCCATTACGCATGTAAAAATAATTGATGTTGTTGGTTCGGTAAACAAAGCTTATGCAAAAAGAGATCATTATAACAACATGATCAACGATCCCTGGCCAACTGCTTTTGCCAGTGGCGGATTTGATCTCGACGGCATTGGTGTTATCCATCAAAACACGAATGTTGGTTTAACAGAGAATGGCCTTGAAAATAATTTTTCTATCTATCCAAACCCTGTAAATAAAGGAGAGAAATTAATCCTTAATTCTTCAGAGAACATTACTTCTATTGATGTTTACAGTTTTTCAGGACAAAAGATATTAAGTTCAGATTCTAATTTTTTAAGCACCTCCAACCTTGATAAAGGCATTTACTTTGTTCATATAAATTCGGCCAAAGGTTTAATAAATAAAAAAGTGATCATTCAATAACTGATATTATTCCATAATTAAATTATCTTTGATTAGTTTTTTTTATGAGAAGATACCAAGCAATATTTTTATTTTTCTTTTATGGTCTTTTAAGCTTTTCGCAATTAAAAGATATCAAAATAATTATTCCTAAAGAGACCGGTTTTAGCTATTACGATTTTGTTCAATTCTTTCCCAACGAAAAATTCTTTGCCGTTTGTGGCAATGCGCTTTCCATCATCAATACCGAAACTTCTGAAGTTATAGATGAATATGATCTTTCTTACGGCGCTAAAAACCTTTCTATTAGTAAAGATGGTACCTCAATTATATTGACTATAAACAATGATCTTTTTGTTTTTTCTTTTATAAACCAAAAATTAAACCTTGTACAAAAAATAACAACAGCTGAATTAATTAAAGGTCTGCCAAATAGTGAATACTATTCTTCTTTACCTATAGGTGGTTGTTTTTTTACAGGAAAAGAAAATGAGATATACGCCAGCATTGGTTCTTTCACCCTTAAATATGACCTTGTAAAAAAAGTAACTATTAGTTCTCATGCCTTTCCGCTTGCTGAATACGTTATTCATTCTAACCTGTTTTCTAAAAAGAATGAAGTGATACTTGCAAAAACCTCGGGCACTGTTTCAGCTTTAATAAAACAATCATTGGATGATCTTTCAAAAATAAGTGAAGTAATTTCTGACGGATCTACTTTTACAAAAATAAAAGTGCGCGATTCTTTGGCTTTTTGTTTCACTTCCAATAAGTATTTCGTTTTTGATCTGGAGTCAGAAAAAATAGTACACGAGGTACGCATGCCAAAATATGAAAGCTATGGATTGTATGATAAAAAATTATTGAATGATATTAATAAACGTCCTTCCATTACAAAACCCGACACGATTAATTTCTCAAAAGATGAATACGTTTATGATATAGATTATTTAACCAAACCGGGACTTGTTGTTTACGCCACTTTAAAAGGCATTAAGTTTTTGGATCTGAAAACAAAAAAAATAATCCGCCAAACCAAAGGCATTTCTTTTAGCATTAAAATCTCGCAGGCCGGAAATAGAATGGTTGCTAACAGTTTTTCTCCTTACAGGGCGCTTCGTGTTTATGATCCTGCTGATCTTAAATTGATCTCTGAAAGGCCAAGTATGGGCAACTCTATTTACTCTGCTCATATTAGCCCCAATAAACGCTGGCTTTATACCAACGGAACTTCATCGGGCTTTTTTTGGGACCTCAGAAATTTCACAAAATATGCAGAGTTAAAAGATATTTCAGGGAGCGACTCTGCTTATATCAGCAATGTTTTTTTTCTTAACGATTCGGAAGTTGTTGTAAACTCTGGTAAATCGTTTGATAAACTAAACCTTACCATTTACAACATCAACAAAAAGAAATACGGCAAAACTCTTAAGAAAAATATTTATGCTACTACTTCCGGTTTTATGAATGGCGAATTTTATTATGCAGATTACACCAGCCTGCATATTTTAAATTTAAAGACCATGCAGGAAGAAAAATATGAAGGCCTCTACTCGCTTGCCGCTTCGCCAATTTATAAGGTCATTAACTTTACCAAGAACCTTGTATTTGTGCCTGAGAGTGGAAAATATAAGATCATTAACCGCAAAACAAAAAAAGTAGAATACGAAAGTGAGAACTGGTCAGTAACAGCTAAAGTAGAAATTAGTCCGGATGAAAAATCGGTATTCACTTCAGGGCAGATAACTAAAAAGAAAAATTTTAACGGTACTTATGCAGATGTACCTACAACAGCCATCGTTAAAATTGATATGCTGAAAAAAGAGATCGTGCGTGATTATGCTGAAACTTATTACCCTTATGACTTTAAAATAAAAAATGATGGCAAACTAATTGGCATTTGGTATTTAAAATATCCAAGTGGAGAAGAAGCCACAAAAGGTTATGAAACAATGTATACCGAATACGAAATCGAAAGCGGAAAAGAATTATTCTCTAAAACATTAATAAGGACCAAAGAAATTGTTTCGTTTCATAGTACCAGCGAAAACGGTAAATATTTTGTATTGAACGGGCCTTTTGGTGATTTTTTTAAAGTGTTTGATAGCAAAGGAGATTCAATCCTTGACCTAAAAGATCTGAAGATCTCAATGCCAAATTGTTTTTTTATCGAAGACCTGGATAGGCTTATTGTTACCAGCTCAATTAATTCATTAGCAACCTTTGTTGATCTTCGTAAAAAAGAGGTCATTGGTCAATTAGCAAATGCAAAAGACGACAATTTTTTTCTTGTCACATCAGATCTTCATTATTTAGGCTCTAAAGAATTTATAAAAAGTATCCGCTTTAAATACCAATCCGAGATCTTTAGCTTTGAGCAGTTTGATGCTTATTTAAATCAGCCTCACAAAGTTTTAAGAGCTTTTAGTTGTTCAGATAGCGCAATGATACAGGCTTATGAAACAGCTTATTTAAAACGCATGCGTGTTTTAGGATTTAAGCCGGGCACTAAAATTAATTTTGCCTCACTGCCTACTTTTCAAACCATAAAAATGCAGGAAGAAAAACCGGGGATAGTCAAATTTTCTTTGAGTGCCAATAAAGGGCAAAATAAATTATCAAAATTAGAAGTACATAATAACGGAACAAAAATATTTGCGGAAGACATAACTACTGAACAAAGTTCGCGTTACGATAAAAGTATCTCTTTCGAAACTTCATCAGGCATTAATCGGTTTGAATTTATTTTAAAAGACGATCAGGGTATTGAAAGCCCACGTTTAACACGCTATTACAATAATACATCCAACACAAAAGCCGATCTGTATTTAGTGGTTATTGCCAGCGAAAAATTCAAGAACGATAAATTCGATTTGGCATATGCTGTAAAAGACGCAACAGATATGGCCAACAACATGTCCAACTCAAAAACATTTAACAGCATTAAAATAAAAAAACTATTTAATCAATCTTTTAGTGCCGATTCGATTAAAAGCCTGAATACATTTTTTGCAAAAGCAGGTGTAAATGATGTTGTAATGGTATTTTATGCCGGCCATGGTTATTTGGATACTGATATGAGTTATTACTTCCCAACCTATTATACCGATTTTAATGACCCAAAAATAAATTCGGTAGCATATAAAAGCTTTGAGAATATTTTTAGAGAAATGAAACCATTAAAAAAACTGATGTTCATTGATGCATGCTTTAGTGGAGAAGTAGATGAAGAATTACCACTTGAACAGGAAGATAAAACCAAAACAAAAAAAGACAGTTCGCGCGCTGTGCGTTTGGCAGGAAGTACTTTTGCGCAAAGTACAGCACTGGAAATGTCGAAAGCCGTATTTTCTGATCTGAGACAAAATTCAGGCGCAACCATTATTTCTTCAGCCGGTGGAACTGAAGCTGCTTTTGAGGGAGAGAAATGGAACAATGGATTATTTACACACTGTTTATTAAATGGCATGAAAAATTACAAAGCAGATATTAACGGAGACAAAAAAATAACTTTAAGCGAATTACAAAAATTTGTTTCTGAAGAAGTGTATAAACTCTCAGAAGGTAAGCAGTCGCCTACTTACAGAATGGAGAATACGGTGTTGGATTATGAGCTTTGGTAATTGTAAAATTTATTTGTACCTTCATCATTAAATCTCCCTATTACTTTATTAATAATACTATGAAGAAAAAATTATTACTATTTTTTTATGTATTTGCATGTGCAATATCTTGGGGGCAAAATACTGCAACTGTTAACTGGCAGTTATTAAGCAGTTCTGAGGAGATACAAGGTTCAAATTATGGCTATAATAGGCCGCTTCAATATAACGCAGATCTGAATCTTGTTTCGTTCACTCATTTAAAAAAACAAAGCTATACTACAAGTCCGGCAAATTCAAAAGGAGATGTTATTGTGGTTTGCTCATCCAACAACGGCCAAAACTGGGATACCACCTGTGTTTGGAGCAATAGTATAAATTTGGCTATGTACCCGCAGGGTGTTGTTTACAATCCACCTGGCAACACATCTATTGCAAATTCATATATTGTAACATCGGGCATTACCACAAACAGTAATGTTATAACAGGAATTTTTTATGCATCAAAAGCCTTAAATGTTTATAATCCTAACGCTTCCTCTCAACCCAATGCACAACAATTTTTTCCAAATACAGCACCGTATAATGGTGTAAAGCACGATAATGCCTGCAATACAATCATTAGTACTGATGATGGGATAATAAGAACAATGGCTGTTCTGACTGATAGTATTAATTCAAAAAACTCTGCAGGATTTGGTTTGCGTGGTGCTTATCTTTCGCAAGGAAATTTTCTTGCCGGAAGTTTTATATGGCAAGGCGACTCATTAATTCCATCAACAATTACAAGAACTGATGGCAGTAAACAGCTATCATCAGCACCAATGGTTGCATTTAATAAAAACGGCAATGTTGGATATATAGTAATGATTGGGTCAATGCCCTCTCTTACTATCCAAAATACAGGTTGGCAACCTATAGTTTATAAAACAACCAATTACGGCGCAACATGGAATTTAGTTAATGGTATTGATTTTAGTAACCCTTTCTTTGCTCCTATACTAAATAGACTTTCAACAACAATAAATAATACAACTGCCGTAATCCCTCAATTTAATATTAACGAAGGCATAGGCATTACGGTTGATAAAAATAACAATCTGCATTTAGCAGCTTTATTGAACAGCACTAAAAGCAGTGACCATAATTTGCTAGACACTCCAAAACAATTTGGTACCGATGGTTACAAGTGGCCTCATGCTCCGGGAAAACAGCCTTACCTCTATGATTTTTTAACAGATGGAAACACCTGGAATTATATGCTTGTTGACTCTTTAATGACTGAGGCTCCCGGCACAACACAGCTTGATAGCGGATTTAATCATAATCCCTGGATGGCCGATGTAAATAATATCAAGCTTCCAAGTAATTCCCGTATTCAATTAAGCAGAAGCGATAATGGCAGGTTTGTTATATATAGTTATGCGGAAAGTGATACGAATTTTACAAATTATTCAAAAAAATGGAATTCACTCCCAAATGCAAAAGTAAAGATCTACGATGCTGTAACGAATGGTTTAGCGAGTGGCAAAATAAATATTACAAAAACTCCAATTCAATCAAATCCTAACGTATCAAGTCGTGCACACTTTTATAATATATCACCCGTATCGCCAGACGCTAATGGATCGTTAGGTTATTCTATTGGAGCAGGATGTATAATGGGAGGTTCGGTATCTATAAACATCCACGCAACTGTAACAAATACAATTTTTCCCGGTGAAAGTCCAAAACACTGGTATTCTTATGTTAAATTATCCATGAATAATGTTGGAATTTCTAACCATTTTCCGGGACTTGATGTTGGCATAAAAACTGAAGGATTAATTTCTTATCCTCTAAATTTATTTCCAAACCCTGCAAATGATAATCTGCAAATTCAAATTGAAGACAGTAAAAACAGATCTGAAAAAGCTTTTGTTTACAATAACCTTGGTCAATTGATCAATGAATACGATCTTGTTTTTGAAAATAACATTTCTGTTATAGATACAAGAAATTTACCCAGTGGATCTTACTTTTTAAGTTTCAAAAACAATTCAATAGCAACTAAGCGTTTTGTTATTGCAAGATAACCTTATTGCTTTAAGCTTTTCAATTTCTCTTTTCCGATATAAAAGTTCGGGTCAACTTCTACATCCGTTTTCTTATAATTTATTTGTTGCCATTTTTCTGTTGGCTGCAGCCAGATCTCTTTATTACCATCTACTATTTTTAAAGGCATATTAAAGTCTTTCACACAGTTTTTCCAACGGTAATTTAATTTTCCGCCTTTAATATGATAAGCAAAAACAGGAATTTGCGTAGTACGTAAATACTGATCGAATGTTTTTTGAAGATCTTTTTTCAAAAAGCTGATCATCATATCTTCAACCTGTTTTGTTGTAACGGTTTGATGCCAGAGATCTTTATTCAATTTTTGTAAAAGCGCTTTCCATAAACTATCATTATTTACAATGGTACGCATGCTATGCAACATATTTGCCGCCTTATAATACATATCTCCCGAGCCATCGCGGTTTACATTATAATCTGAAATAATAGGTTCATCATTCTGCACTTCTTTGCGTGTGCCAATTACGTATTCTGCCCCCGCCTTTTTTCCGTACAACGATTCGGTAAATAAATTTTCAGAATAAGCGGTAAAACCTTCATGCACCCAATTATCAGCCACATCTTTAACGGTAATATTATTTCCAAACCACTCGTGCCCTGACTCATGAATGATAATAAAATCCCATTTCATGCCCCAGCCTGTTCCAGAGAGATCGCGCCCCATATAACCATTAATAAAATTATTACCGTAAGCAATTCCACTTTGATGTTCCATTCCTAAAAAAGGCGACTGCACTAATTTGTAACCATCTTCATAAAAAGGATATTTGCCAAACCAATTTTCAAAACAACGCAGCATTGGTTTTACCTGCGCAAATTGCACTTTTGCTTTTTCCAAATTTCCATCCAGTACCCAAAAATCAAGATCAAGAATACCGCCTTTACCGTTAAATGTATCTTTAAAATTTACATATTTTCCAATGTAAGGAATGATGTTATAATTATTGATGGGATTTACAACTGCCCAATTGTAAGTGGTAGTACCATTAGTATTATTTTTCTTTGAACGTAAATGTCCGTTAGATACACTTATAAGATCTTGCGGTGCGGTTATGTGTAACGAAGAACTATCGGGTTCATCCGACTGGTGATCTTTACAAGGATACCACACGCTTCCTGCCATCCCCTGGCAGGCAATAGAGATCCATGGATTTTTATTACTGTCTTTTGCCCATATAACTCCCCCATCCCATGGTGCATTTTTTGCAACGTGTGGTTTACCGTGGTAATAAATAATTATCTCTTGTTTACTATTTAGCGGTTGCGGATCGGGAACGTGCACCCAATAAAATCCCTTTTGCTCATTCCAAAAACATCTTTTAGAAGCATAACAAACGCTATCTATTTGCATAGGCTCAATAAGATCAATTTGCATTATATTAAGCGGTTCTTTTAAATTGCAAGTGCTACAATATTTATCAAGTACTTTATAGGTAATCTTATTATAACCGGCAACACTACTATCTTTATAATTAAAGGCAACATGCACATCGTAATGCAAAACATCCCACCAGCTACGCTGAGCGGTTATCGAACCTTTCAACGTATCTTCATGCGTATATTTTGCATTTTGGCCTTTTACAAAATGTGATAAAAGGATAATTCCAAATAAAAAGCTAAAAAGTTTAACTGTTCTCATTTATACTTTAAAAATACGTGGTTTTTTTAATAAAAAGGCGGCAATTTATACAGTTAAAATGCCTTTCATCATCTATAAAAAATAAGCAAACTTCTATTTTAGTTTTTAAAATCTGCTATTTTATTCAATTTTAGGTCTGTTCATAATACACCGGAAAAGAGCGGTCTTTTATATGCTTATGGGTAGTATATTTTCATAGCGCTCTTTTTCCGGCTGTTTTAAGCCCACCCACTGTCTATAAAAAGAGCATAATCTTCTATTCTATAGCTTAAATACGGTTCTTTTTTACGAATTTTGAAGCATGTTAGCAAACAGCAAAAACAAAACTTCTTTTATGGTAAGCATTCATGTGCTTATCTGGTTAGTTTTGCTATTATTTCCCTACTTCCTTTCAAGTAATGATACGATCGATCTGGTAAGACAATTAAAATTTACATGGATACCCATGTGTTTTTATGCAGTTCTTTTTTATTTAAATTATTTATTTCTAATTGACAAAGCATTATTTAAACAAAAATATGTTCTTTTTATTAGTACTAATTTAATTTTGATACTGATATTTACCTGGATACATGTAGAATTAAAAGACTTTTTAAATCTAAAGTATGATATGAAAAATGTAGTGGGTCCAAAATTCACTCCACAACCAACGCGTTTGTTTGTTTATAAAGATATCATTGCCATGTTCATTCCCATTATAACTTCTTTTGCTGTAAGAACAACCGAAAAATGGGCAAAAGCAGAATCAGAAAAAAAAGAAAATGAAAAAGAAATTTTAAAATCAGAATTGCAACATTTAAAATACCAGTTGCAACCCCATTTTTTTTTCAATTCACTAAATACCATTTATGCTTTAATAGAGCGCTCTCCCTCATTAGCTCAGGAAACAGTGCATGATCTTTCAAAATTGATGCGTTACATGTTATACGATACCGAAGTTGGTAAAGCAAAATTAAGTGACGAAATAGAGTTTATGAAACAATACATTAACTTAATGAAATTAAGAACCTCAGATAAAACGACTGTTACGGCCAATTTTCCAATAGTAAATGATCATTGTTTTATTACCCCGCTATTATTTATCTCTCTTATTGAAAATGCTTTTAAGCATGGTATTTCCGCGACACAAAATTCCGAAATAATTTTTAACCTTGTTGTAGAAGGAAAAAAAGTAAGTTTTTTGGCAGAAAATAAAAATTTCCCTAAAAAGGATAACGATAAAAGCGGTTCAGGTATTGGAATAAATAATTTAAAGAAACAATTGGAGATCTCTTATCCAAACAAGCACACTTTTAAAACACATATTGAAGATGGTTTGTTTAAAGCGATGCTGGAAGTTTATACTGATTAATGTAGATCATAAAAAAAATAATGCGAAAAATAAGCTGTATAATTATTGACGATGAGCCTCTGGCACTTGATCTTGTAGAAGGTTATGTAAACAAAACGCCTTTTTTGGAATTAAAAGGTAAATGCCTTAGTGCGCTTGAAGCATTACAAATAATGAATACCGAAAAAATAGATCTTGTTTTTTCTGATATACAAATGCCCGATCTTAACGGTATAGATTTTAGTAAAACACTTTCGTCCGATACAAAAGTTGTATTTACAACCGCGTTTAAAGAATATGCATTTGAAGGCTTTAAAGTAGATGCGGTTGATTATCTTTTAAAACCCTTTAATTATCAGGAATTTTTAAAGGCAGCCAATAAAGCGCAAGAGCGAATTGGTAAGCCCGAAGAAAAAAGATCAACCATTGCTCAGGATAATTTTATTTTTGTGAAATCAGAATACAAACAGGTAAAGATCAACTTAAATGAAGTGTACTACTTTGAAGGCTTAAAAGATTATATTAAGATCTGGATAAGCTCGCAACCAAAGCCTGTATTAACTTTAATGAGCCTTAAAACACTTGAACAGGAATTACCTGAAGAAAGATTTATGCGTGTTCACCGCTCATTTATCATTGCTTTGGATAAAATAGAATCTGTTGAAAGAAGCCAGGTAGTAATTAATAAAGAAAGAATTACTATTGCAGAACAATACAAAACCAAATTCCAGGAATTTATAGAGAATAAATCTTTTAATTGATATACTTCACGTATTGCAATTTTTCATAGAAGTTTTTACAATTACTTAAATGCTTTTTAAAATAAAATATTATATATCATTTTTTATTTTTCTTTTTGCCGCAAGTGCAATTGCTCAAACAACTGTTTCAGGAAATGTAAGTGACAAGGCCGGTGAGGGAATTCCGGGTGTGATCATAAAAATAACTACAGCCGATTCGGTATTCGTAACAGGTGCTTCAACAGATGTAGAAGGAAATTTTACTGTATCATTAGAGCCTCAAAAAAAATATATTTTAAGGTTTACTTATCTTGGTTATAGCGATCTTTTTAAAACTGTTACACCATTAAATGAAGCTATTGACCTTGGTAAACTGAACTTAAAAGAAACCGCTAAAACCCTTGCCGAAGTGGAAGTTAAAACAACCCAAATACGCGGCGAACAAAAAGGGGACACAACGCAATTTAATGCAGATAGCTTTAAAACTAACCCCGATGCTAACGCCGAAGACCTGATCAAAAAAATGCCGGGCGTAACTTCTGATAATAATGGTGTAAAAGTAAATGGAGAAGCTGTACAAAAAGTATTGGTAGATGGCAAACCTTTTTTTGGAGATGATGCGAATGCTGCTTTAAAAAATTTACCGGCCGATGTAATAGATAAGGTAGAGATCTTTGACAAAATGAGTGATCAATCGGCCTTTACGGGTTTTAGCGATGGTAACGAGCAAAAAACCATCAACCTTGTTACCAAAAAAGGAAAGAACGTTGGTACCTTTGGAAAAGTATATGGTGGCTATGGCAGTGATGAACGTTATAACGGTGGTGCTACCATTAATAGCTTTAACAGCCAACGCAGGATATCATTATTATTACTTTCAAATAATATTAACCAGCAAAATTTTAGTACTGCCGATATAACAGGCGCTATGAGTAATTCAGGTGGCTCAGGTGGTCGGGGTTATGGTGGTGGTGGCCGTGGCGGTAATTCGGGTGAGTCGTCATTAATGATCTCACCACAAAATGGTAACACTGCAACGCAAGCTGCCGGATTAAATTACAGTGATGCATGGGGCAAAAAAGTAACTGTTTCGGGAAGTTATTTTTTCAATTACACAGATAATAAAAATCATTCGGATATTACAAGAAGTTATTTCACGGATAACAACCTCATCTATAAACAAACCAATGATGACAGAGTTATAAACCAAAATCACCGTGCTAATTTCAGGTTGGAATATAATATTGACTCATCTAATAAAATAACACTGGTGCCCAGCATCAGCTTTCAAAACAATAATGCAAAAAGCAATTTAACTGCCAGCAATAGTGTTTATGATAATAAATTTTTAAGCAATACCAATACACATTCTAGCATTGATAATATTGGTTACGATTTTTCTAACTTCTTAATGTACCAACATAAATTTTCAAAAAAAGGAAGAAGCATTTCTTTAAGCTTTAACACACAGCTAACAGAAAAAAATAACAATGGTACGTATGTATCTCAAAATATTTATGAAGATACACTTAGCTCCGGCCTTGATCAAACTTTTGTAACTTATAGCAACAGCAAAAAAATATCTGCTAATCTTTCTTACACCGAGCCTTTGAATAAAAACACGCAATTACAAATAAGTTATAATCCTTCTTATACAGAAGGTTTGTCTAATAAAGCAACTAATGATTATGATTCATTGGCCAGCGATTATATTGATTTTAATACTGCTTTATCTAACAAATACAATAACATTTATCAAACGCAAAAAGGTGGCTTGAGTTATAAGTATCAAAAAGAAAAACTCAACTTAAGTTTTGGTTTAGACATGCAGCAATCAACTTTAAACGGTGAACAAACCTATCCTTTGGAGTTTAATGTAAACAGGGCTTTTCAAAACATTTTGCCAAATGCAAGAGTTAATTATAAATTCAGTAAAGCAAAAAATTTAAGAATTAATTACCGCAGTTCAACAAATATTCCTTCTATTTCTCAATTACAAAATGTAGCCGATGTATCTAATCCATTACAGGTAAAAACAGGTAACCCTGAACTTAACCAAACGTTTGAAAACAATTTAAACATTCGTTATGGTGGTTTTAATGCAAAAACTTCGCGCAATGCCATGTTATTTATAAATGGAACTTACACCGATAATTATATTAGCAATGCCACTTATATTCTAGCCTCAGATTCGGTAATTCAAGGATACCTTGTTAAAGCGGGAAGCCAGCTTACAAAACCTGTAAATTTAAATGGCTACTATACAGCCCGCGCTTTTTTTGTATATGGTTTTCCGGTTGCTGCAATAAAAAGTAATTTAAATGTAAATGGCGGTGTTACTTATAATCACACACCTTCACTTATTTATAATAAACTGAATATTTCTGACAACTACGCTATAAATGGTGGGGCTTACATAGGAAGCAACGTGAGTAAAAATCTTGATTTTTCAATAAGCTATAACGGTACATATAATATTGTTAAGAACTCTGAGCAAAAACAATCTGACAATAACTATATAACACAAGCAACAACATTTAAGTTAAACTGGATATTTTTAGATGGCTTTGTTCTTAATACAGATGTGGTTTACACCATGTACAGTGGTTTAAGCCAAAGTTATAATCAGGAGTATTTTTTATGGAACGCTTATGCGGGATACAAATTTTTTAAGGACAGATCTTTAGAAGCAAAAGTTTCAGTATTTGATATTTTAAACCAAAACAGAAGTATTGGAAGAACAGTTACGGGTAATTATACCGAAGATTACAACACCACAGTTTTAAAACGTTATTTTATGTTTACACTTACTTATACTTTCAAGAAGTTTAAAAGTGGTGTACAACCTACATCGCAACTGGAAGATGATCCTATGAAAAACATTCCCGGCATGCCGGAACGACCACCAAGAAATAACAATGGCGTTGGTGGTAGTGGATTTTAATGTAAAAGCTTTACGATCTCATCTAAATTAAGATCTTTAACATATTCATATAGGATCTGATCATTATCTTGTATCTCAATGCCAACAATTTCATTTAATACTCTGTTGTAAAAAACCTCTATGTAAAAACCATCCAATAAAAAAAGCGTGATATTACATTCATAATATGTTTTTTCGGATACGATCTCGGCATATTTCCAAAGAAATTCAGTCTTATCTTCAAAATTTAATTCTATGAATTCTTCTTTATTCATTTACAATTCAAAGGTACACTATCGAGTAGATTTTTATTGCTATGAATTGTAGTATACTTCTATTTAATTATTAACTTGGAAGAAATAGCTCAGTATATCATTTTCTATCCAGGTTCTATCGTGAATTTTTTGCATGATCTTAAAAGCTTCATAGGAATTGTAAATGTCGTTTTGCTTTAGTAGTATAGCACCATAAAGCATAAATAACTCCCATTTTTTATTATCAATTTTATACACTTTATCAATATACTTTAAGGCACTAGTATTATCATTCTCAACAAAATTTAAAACCCCAACGCCTAAAAGTGCATATGCATTTTCCGGCTCTATGGCCAGCGATTTTGCAAATTCAGCTTTTGCAAGATTAAATTTATTTTTTGAGAGGTATAAACTTCCAAGATCATTATGATCATCTACTTTTGGTTCAATTGCAGGTTGAACAGCGATCTTTTCGATCAGATTCTTTTCAACCATTGTTGTATCGCGAAGGATTGCATATGCACTTATTAGATTATCATAATCCTCATCTGTGTTACAGCTTAAAGAACAATAAGCTTTTGGTCTTAAATCAATTGTTTTTTTAAAATATGGGATTGCCTTTTTGGGTTCATTTTGTAAAATATAAATGCTACCAAGCAATTTATTTGCATAAAAATGATAGTCTGCATTTTTATTTTTTAAACACGTTTCAAAATATGATTTCGAAAGAGCTAAAAAAGTGATTTCTTTTTCTTTCAATTTAAATTTTACATTTGTTGAGCTAAAAGCAGTATCCAGCGAGTTACGTATTGGTATAATTGTAGAAATGAGAACTTGTTTTGCAACATGATGAATATACTGAGCGTCGGCATCATTCTTATTTCTAGAAAGATAATTCTCCATTAACGGAAAATATGTTAAACTATCAACCGAAAAATCATCAGAATCCAAATTAACGTCTTCTTTTTGAAGCTTGCCTATCATCTTAAATAAATAATACATCGGCAAGATGCTATAAAGAGATTTATTATCAGGAAAGAGATTTACTACTTTGTTGATGATTGCATAAGCTGAATCTAACTGACCTGTCATCAAAAACAAATTACACATAAAAGTTGGCGCTTCTACCAAGGTTGGTTTAATTGTCCACGCTTTACGATAAAACTCTATACTTTCATTAATATTTGTTGCACCCATGTATGCGCTTCCTAAAAAACAATATACCTCTGCGCTATCAGGATGCTTATCAATAATTTTTTGTGCAATTTCTATGGCTTTATTCCTGTTTTCATCAGCTTCTTTATTCATTTTAAGCCTTGAGTAATTACCCGAAATATCCAAATATAAAGCTGCATCACCTTCGTTACCTTTAAGCCTGGATCTTATATTTTCAATTTCCTCTAAACTTGCCGGCTTATCCCCTTTAATTTTACTATTAAAAAGTTCTGTTGTAGAATATGAAATCTTTAGATGAGATTCGAATCCAAAACAATCCAACACTTGTCTTTTCAAATAATATTCATCTTTAGCAGAAAACGGTTTTTTCAGTTGTATATTTTGAGATATTAATGGCGTTATACTTATAAAAAACAAGTAATAAAAAGCGATCCTTGGCATAGTTTAAAATTTCAATCAAGATATTAAAATAATCAATACCAAAAAACAAAAAGCCCACCTTGTAGGTGGGCTTTTAAAATTTGCATGTCAGCTTAATCTTTGATCAATTTAAATAAACTAAAACTATTATCTGTATTAACCACCCTTATAAAATAAGTACCCTGAACATACGGTCTTATATCTATTTCATTAAACTCAACATTCTCCGCTTTTTGAACCTGTTTCAGTAATTTTCCTGTGTAATCAAATATTTCTACCATAATTACATTCGAAGCATTGCCAACATTAAACGATTGCGTAGTTGGGTTAGGATAAATATAAACCGGAGAAACCGATCCTATAATTTTGCTTCCTGGCAGATCTGGCTGATCAGGACAATTGTGCGGCATAGTAACTGTTACAGATTTAACTGCTTTGCAACCATTAACACCGGTTACCGTTACAGTTTTAACACCTGTAGTGTTTACTAATAAGGTTGCTGTTGTAGCACCTGTATGCCATAAGTATGTTCCGCCACCCGTTGCTGTAAGTGTAGTTGGTTGGCCCGGACATATTTGCAAGCTGCCCGTAATATTGGCTGTTGGAAGCGGCAATATGGTAACCGTTACCGATTTACTTCCTTTACAACCAAACAAATTAGTAAGCGTTACTGTATAAACCCCTGCAAGACTGGTTGTAATAGATGCAGCTGTTGAACCTGTACTCCACAAGTATGAACCAAATGATCCCGGACTTGAAGATGTAAGTGTAGTTGTACTTCCCGCACAAATACTGGTAGCACCCGTGATAGTAGGAGATGGAATTGGCCAGCAATACAACGTTGATGTTGCAGTAGCTGTGCAGCCATTTGCACCCCAAACTGTAACTGTAATGGCAGTTGAAGGACTTGATACGCTTACCGCAGTAGTTGGAGATCCGGCGCCTGTGCTCCATTGATAACTAATTCCCCCGCTTGCTGTTAATGTAGTAGTAAACGGTCCGCAAGCTGCCGTAGCGCCACTAATTGCCGCAGGAGGTGGTTTTTTATGATAAATGTTGATTGTTTGTGTACCTATGCAACCACCTTGTAACTGCCCGGTTACTGTGTATGTAACATCAGTTGTAGGGCTTACTACCGCAGGATTTGAAGTAGATGTAAATCCATCAGATCCCGTCCATGTATAAGTAGTAGCACCCGAAGCGGTTAATGCTGTTGTACTACCAGGACAAACTGATAATGAAGTTGCACTTATTGTTATTGAAGGTACGGCACCAACTACTGTTGTAACTGTTGCAACTGCAGTACAACCATTAACACCTGTAACAGTTACAGATACCGGCCCTGCCGGTGTACAGCTTGTAATTGCCGTTAAAGTAGACCCTGTGCTCCAGGTATAAGTTCCTCCACCCGATGCCGTTAATGTTGTACAACCTGAACAAATTACAGTTGCACCACTTATTGCCGCAGAAGGTTTTGGTTTTACTACTATTGTAATTGTTTTGGTACCAGGGCATGAATAATTACCACTTGTACCGGTTGCCGTGTAAGTTGTAGTAACAGTTGGACTAACCACAACAGGATTTGATGTTGATGTATAACCGGGCGCTGTCCATGTATATGAAGAAGCGCCACCTGCTGTAAGCGTAGTAGTTGCACCTGCACAAATTGTATAGATAGATGCAGTTGCTGTAATTGTTGGCGTGGTTCCCATTATTACATTTATTGTTTTTGTAGCTGTACAACCATTCGTTCCTGTAACTACAACTGAACTTACACCTGCGCCAGCGCATATGGTTGATGTGGTTTGGCCACCGGGGCTCCAACTGTAGGTACCTCCACCCGAAGCTGTGAGAATATTGCAATCACCAATGCATATTACAGTGCTACCTGATATTGAAACGGTTGGTGTTGGTTTAACTGTAATTGTAATTGTTTGTGTTACCGGACAAGGAGAACCTTGTAAAAGACCCGTAACAGTATACGTTGTTGTAACACTTGGTGTAACGGTTATGGGATTGACAGAAGTTGTCCCGGAAGGTGTGGTCCATGTATAATTGGCAGCTCCGCCCGCTGTTAACGTAGAACTTTGTCCGGCACAAATAGTATACACAGAAGCAGAAGCTGTAACCGTTGGTGTTGGAAGAACTGTTATTGTAAACAACAGTGTTGTTGTGCAACCAAATGCATTAACTCCTGTTAATGTATATGCTGTTGTAATAGTTGGTGTAAATACGATCGGATTAAGTGTTGATGACGAAGACGCCGATGTCCATGTATAAGAACTTGCGCCACCTGCTGTATAAGAAACGCTTGCTCCTTTACAAATAGTTGCGGAAGAGACACCACTAAGTGTTGGTGTTGGATTTACAGTTATAGTGATGGTTTCTGTATCAGCGCATTTTTCAGCGTTTGTTCCAACAACGGTATAAGTAGTAGTAACTGTTGGTGTAACTATTAATGGGTTTGAAGAAGATGTAGTTGTAGAGGTAGAACTCGACCATTGATAACTTGAAGCACCTGATGCCGTTAATGTTTCGCTCATACCTGCACATATTGTACTTGAACTTGGAGAAATACTAACCGTTGGTGACGGTGAAACAACAATTGTAATTGTTCTTGTATGCGTGCAACCTAAACTATTTGTAGTACTTGCCGTATACGTTGTTGTAACCGATGGACATAATGTTGCAGGATTAGCATTTGTTGTAAATGAAGGAGCTGTTATTGTGTAAGTAACGCCACCATTAAGTGTAGCCGTTACACAACTTCCTGAACAAATATTTGTACCCGAAATTGCCCCGGTTAAGGTTGGTGTTGGATTAACGGTGATCATCATCGTTTGGGTACTCGAACAACTAAACGAATTTGCACCCGTAACCGTGTAAACCGTTGTAACTGTTGGGGTAACTACCCATGGGTTAACTATTGTTGTTGCTGATGGAGACGACCATGTATATGACATTGCCCCTGAAGCTGTCAAAGTTTCACTCATACCTGCGCAAATTGTACTTGCGCTTGGTGTAAGTGTTAAGGTTGGTGCAGGAGAAACAATTACCTGAATGGTTGCTGTTGCCTTACAGCCTGAAGCATTTTGCCCGGTAACTGTATAAACAGTTGTAACTGTTGGATTAACTGTTATTGGATTTAAAGTTGAAGTACCTGAAGGGGTTGTCCATGTATAAGATGTTGCTCCTGATGCTGTAAGCGTAGAACTACCTGCACTGCATATTGTAGAAGAACTTGCAGAAACAGTTAATACAGGAGCTGATAAAACCGTTACATTAATTGTTTTAGTGCCTATACATCCTGATGCGCTTTGTCCTGTAACTGTATAAACTGTTGTTACAGTTGGGCTTAAAGTAATAGGATTTAAGGTTGAACTCGATGACGCAGATGTCCATGTATATGACACCGCACCGGTTGCAGTATAGTTTACACTGCTTCCTAAACAAATAGTTGATGAAGCAATGCCACCAATAGTAGGTGTTGGGTTTACAATTATACTTACTGTTCTTGTATCGGTACATCCACTGGTCATTCCCGTTACAGTATAAATTGTACTAACGGTTGGCGTAGTTACGAATGGATTAAGCGTTGAAGTACCTGATGGTGATGCCCATGTATAAGAAGTTGCGCCACTCGCACTTAACGTTACACTTGCACCCGCACAAATAACAGTTGAACTTGGGCTTATTGTAACCGAAACCAAAGCGCCGTTAATTGTAAGTGTATTGCTAAATGCCGGATCCGGACAAACAATGGTTCCGTTTGCTACACGCCTAACATAAACGGGATATGTTGTAAATGTACCCGGAGGAACAACCAAGTTTGAACTGGTTGCTGCGGCAACGGTAAGTGTAGGCACAAATGTAGGGCTGTATGAGAATTCCCAATAGTAGCCGGTTGCATTTGGATCATCTCCTGTAATTGTATAAGTTGAATTTGTACACACTGTACTTGAGGCTGCAATTGTACCCGCAATAGCTGAAGGCCGTATTTTTATAGGGATATTGTTTATGGTGTATGTTGATGTGCAACCAAATCTTGTAACTGTAATAACTCCATAAATTGTTCCGTTTGCAGTGAAAATACCTGTGTTATTAAAAGTAAAATCCAGATCAATATTATTAGTAAACGTTAAGGCATTAAGATATGTGTATGTTAATACACTTGGTCCGGCTGTTGGTGTTATAACGCACGTTGGACTACAGCTGCTATTACTAAAAAATTGAAAAGAAATAGTATTCGTAACAGGAGCTGTTGCTGTTTGCGCGGCTACCTCCAAATCGCAAGAGTAATCAAAAGGTTCATAAAAATTGGTTATACTGAAAGTTGCAAGACTATTTCCGCAAACATCAGGCCCGGAAGGGACATAAGAAAAATAATTATAACTATAATCTGTTACATATATAATATCACTTGGTATCCATGTGGGAACATTACAATAAGGATCATTGTATTTGGCCAATCTTCTATAAGGCGTGCATGGATAAGAATGGAATGGATCCGGCAAAGGCAAAGTGGCCATAGTAGCATTAGGAATAGCCGTCCACGGACCATACATAAATTCCCATTGATATTGCGGGGTTGGATCACCTGGATGTAACCAACAAGGATCTCCTATTGATAAAGTTGTAGTTGTGCAAAATTGCTGGTATTGATCCGGAGAAATGGTAACACTTCCGATTGGAATTGGCGCTGCCGTGTAATGCCCTCCAGACATAGGGTTTGGCGCGCAATCATTAATAGAATGCACAAATCCCTGAAAAATGCTAACCGTATTAGTAATGGTTTGACATAAAGTTCTGTAAGTGATCTTGAAATATTTGTAAGGAAAAACATCAGGCGTTTTACATAAATTTAAATATGGTTCAAACTGGTTTAAACTAACATTGTATTGAAATAATAAGGGAATTGCTGTATTCGTATAGCTTATATTATCATTTGATTCTTCTACATCAACATCAATAAAACCCTGGTAATTACTATCCCATCCATTCTCAAAAAAGGTGTAAGGATTTGGAGGTGGCAATGTTTGCTTAACACAACTTTGTCCGACATCTGCCATGCAGGCAATATCCTTATTGGTAAGAGGTACATCAATATGCGGTTCTATTGCAGGCAAACACTGTGCTGCAAAATAAGCATAAGAGTGAAGAATGCCCGGTAATGTAGCTTCATCTGCCCTTGCAAAAAAAGTAATTGTAATTGTTGGTGCAGCGCAAACAAATTCTGAAAAATCAAGATCCATGAATTCCCAATTGCTCATAACATCAAAAGTTGAAGTTCCGATAGTTACAGGAGCAAAGCTGGTTGGCTGATGAATGATATCTGTTACCATATCATTAGCACAAAAATTACCCCATGTATTTGAACCGGTATGTGTTAAACCTTTATCAATGGTCATTGGTGGAGTGAATCCATTTGTGAAATTATAATTACAAACAAATCCAAAACCTGATTTTGCACCGGCGTTAGATGCAAACTGGTTCATATATGGTGCCGGTGAAACAAAGTCTTGTTCTTTCATTCCAAGATAATATACCCTTATTCTCGCATTCTCGCTTGTAGGAGAAAAAGTATATGTTACATAATTTGCATCGCCTTGTGGCAATGCAGTTGTAGCTGTTATTAAACGGCCAACACGCATAATATTAGCTCCCGGAAACGGCAAGCCTGCGGTTGAAAAATTCGGATCACCTGTAATTGTATTAGTAAAACTAAACGGATCTGTAAATGCTGTTCCGTTAGGCACTGTACCTGCAAGTGTTGTTAACGTTGTTGTAGGATGTGTAAATGTTGGGCTGTTGTTTGTTGTATGAGACCAACCGCCTTCGTATTGTATACGTTCCCAATTACCCGAATTCCAACCTAATGACATGTCTAAATTTTTTGGACAATTCGGTACAGGTAATACCTGAATATTTAAACTCGCAGTTTGAAAACAAAGTGGACTTGTAGTAGCTATTGATGACGTGAGTAATATCTGGTAATTGCCCACTGCTGTAAAAGTAGCAGGCAAAGTAGTGCCGGTAAATGTTTGAATTACTGTATTATTACTTTGATCTACTACAGACCAAACAAATGTATCATAAAAACCGCTGCAGGTTGTTCCGGTAAAAGTATAATTTACACTAGGCCCGGAAAGTATTAAAGAGTTTATTAATTGAATTGAATTTACAGTGGTAGTTGTAATAGAATTTACACTTACAGTGCAGGATGAATTAGCACACACACTATTACATACCGATGAATTTAGTAACGAATTGCGAGGACCAATTGTATCATCTATCATAAAATGCATACGTTTTATCTGACCCGCAGTAAATAAGTATTGGCAATTCCAATCACCATAATCCATATAATTATCAATAAGGTCATTTACATCTGAGGTTAAATTCAGATTATCTCCAATTGTTGCAATATCCGTTGTGCAGGTATTTGCCGTAGTAGTGCAATTTGTTGTAGCACTCTGACTAAAATCAGGTGGTGTATCGCAAACCATATCCCCGTCAAACAGGCAATTGTTATTGTTACACGAACAGGCATAAAAAATATTGGTACAAATACCAAAGGTGTGAAACATACCAAGATAATGACCCATTTCATGAGTTAATACAGTCATATTAAATGGTAAATCGTTTGGCACACCCGGATCTAAAAGATATTGCGCTTCAATATAAATTCCATCAAAGCTTGAACCGTGCGCCGGTGGCATATATGCAAAACCTGCAACAGTACCGGCAATATCTTCTACCACATAAATATTAATGTATTTTGTTGGCGGAAATCTATTAGTGCTTTGCACAAAATTGCTTAAGGCAGTTATTTGAGGTTGATTATTATTATTCAATGGTGTAGTAAATGATGGATCTGTATAGGTATAACTTGTAATTGCATTGCCAAAATTATCTACTTCTGCCAAACAAAACTGTATATCGGTATTTATACCTGCAGGTTTAGAACCATTTGCCGTACCTGCAAACAGATCATTTAATACAGTTAATGCATTTTGAATCTGTGTTTTAGTTAAGTTGCCATCTGTGGGATTTGCGGTTGGGTTAAGTGAGGAGGTAGTAGTATTAACCATCATGTGAAAAATAACCGGTAAAGTCGTTGGCCTGTATGCTTGTGTACTATTGCCACCGCCAATTACTTTATTGCCTGTACTTTTTTCCATGGCCCATTTTTGGTAATTCGCATTCATCTCTTCCAGCTTTCTTTTATAGCTTGAGCTTTGCTCGGTTAAAGAAATATGAAGATTGTCGGTTGCACAATGCCCTTGTTTTTGTTTTGGGTCTTCGCGTTTGGCGGTTTGTTTTTGTGAAAAACCTGTGCTTGAAAAAAGCATAAGTCCAATAAACAATGCAATTAGTTTTTTCATGATGGGATAATTTATTTTTGCTTACTCTTAAAGGTTTTCAGCCAACCCTGCAAACGTATTCATGGGTGATTCGTTTACCCGCCTAAATTACTTTTGCAAAAAGAAAGGCAACATCATAAACCAATAGATGGTTGATTTTAAAGAATAGGTGGCGAAAATTGGAAATAGTTGGCTATAGCTGAACCATTGAGAGTTTATTTATCAGATCGTTCTTTTTTCTGCGCGAAACCTCAACGCTCGAACCATCGATCATTACAACATAACCGCCATCGCCTTTTATGTATTTTGATACATGTATAAGGTTGATCAAACAGGAATTGTGTACCCTTAAAAAATTAAAGTCAGATAATAATTCTTCATACTCTTTAAGTATGCGTGACACGGTAATTTTTGTATTATTTGTTAAAGTTATGTGGGTATAACTTTCATCGGCAGTGCATTTTATAATTTCGTTAATTGACACCATTTGTAAACCATCAAATGTTGGCAAAGCTATTTTTGCATTATTGCCTTTTATTTTAAGATTAGACAGCAACAACCCAAAATCAGGCAAAGCTTTTTTAGAATCGGTTTTATCAAGTTCGATCTTATTTACAGCATTTTTTAATTCGTCTGAATCAATTGGTTTTAATAAATAATCCATAGCGCTAAACTTTATGGCTTTTATAGCATAATGATCGTATGCTGTTGTAAAGATCACTTCAAATGTTGGATCCTTTATTTTTTCCAACAATGTAAATCCGCTGTGAAACGGCATCTCAATATCCAAAAAAATAAGATCAGGCATTTCTTTATCAATAGCAATAAGGGCAGAGTTAACAGAATCACATAATTCAAGTATCAATACATTCGGGCAATAAAGTGTTACCAGGTTTTTTAGGGTTACCCGGCTTTTTTCTTCATCATCAACGATAATAGCTTTTATCATACGCTAATCTATAAAAAATTAATAGAACGGCAAATTTAATTCTACCCGCGTGCCAATGCCATTGCCTTCTTCATCTTCAAGATCGATCACATTAACGGTTAATTTAGTATTATGTTGTTGATTGATCACTTCCAAACGCTCATGGGTAATAGAAAGACCAACCGATTTATGAAATTCATTATTTTTTTCTTTTATTATTTCCTGCGATCTTTTTCGGCCAATACCATTATCTTCAATAACGCAAAAAAGTACATTTTCATACCGGCTTATCTCTATTTTAATTTTTCCTTTCGAATTTTTATGCATTAATCCATGCCATATGGCATTTTCAACATAAGGCTGTATCAACATCGAAGGTATTTGCACACCTTCTACATCCACATTTTTATTTACATCAATCGAATATTCGAATTTATTTTCGAATCTTAGCCATTCAAGATCCAGATAAAGATTCAACGCTTCCAACTCTTTACTTAAAGGAATGGCCAATGGCTTTGAATTATCAACCACATAACGGATAAGCTTTGCAAATTTTGACAGATACTTTTGTGAAGAAACAGGATCGTTATTGGTTATAAAATACTGAACGGAGTTAATGGCATTAAAAACAAAATGCGGGTTCATTTGCGCACGAAGCGCTTTTAATTCGGCATTAGATAATTTTGTTTGTTGAATAGCTTTTAAGCGTTCTTTTTGTTTAATAGTACTTAAACGGTGCTTAAATAAAAAGCCAACCAATAAACCAATTACTATTACAACAAACGAAATAAATATCCAGTTCTTCCACCAGGGCTGTAATATTTTTATAACTATAGTAGCAGGTAAAGTGCTCCAGTAACCATCATTATTTTTTGCAGAAACAATAAAACGGTAAGTGCCGGGAGGAATAGTGTGATAACTAACAGTAGTATAATTTGTGTATACCCAGTTAGAATCAATACCAAGCATTTTGTATCTGTATTCAACATGCCCGGCATCTTTATACGATATGCCAATGTAATTAATAGTTAAACGATTTCTGTCATGCTCAAGCTCTTCAAGATCTTTTACATTACATAAACTATCATTTACAAAAGTTTGTAATATATAGATTGGCGGCGGGTTTTTATTGGATTTTATGCTATTTACATCAAAAACAGAGATACCTTCATTATGTGCCAGCCAAAGTTTTTTATTAAATTTTAGTATTGTGTTAACTTCATTGGTTAATAACCCGTTCTTTGCATAAAAATTCTCAATACTATAATTATCGGTACCGTTAATTGTTATGCGAGAAAGTCCTTTATTAGTTCCAACCCAAATACTATTCGAATCTACAAACAAGCTCCTGCACATATTACCGGCAAGGCCTTGCTTTTCGGTAAATTGTTTTATTTTGTTTCCTTTTTTTACGATCACCCCTCCTCCCCTTGTAGCTACCCATATACTCCCATCTATAGTCTCTTTAATATCACTGGCACGTATTGAAAATAATGGTTCGGTATCCCCCAGGTAATTAAGTTTTTTATTTTGATATGTATAAACACCTTTTACTCCGCTTAACCATATTTTATTTTTACTGTCTTCAAAAAGATTATCAGTTCTTATTGTTAAAATTATTGAGTCTGTTTGTTTAAAATGATTTTTCAGATCATATTTTGAAAGTACCCTGAAATTTATTCCCAAAATATTTCCATCATTACTTTTAATAAATTTTTTATAAGCAATGTTCGAAAATTCCGGAACAACAACAAGCTCTTTATCTTTTAAATAATAAACCGAGCGCATAGAAGTAACAATTGTTTTTTCGTTAAGCCCTAATATACTTGTAAGTCTGCCTGCCTGTGCATAGGTATTTATTTTGGTATCGTTATATATTTTACCAACAGAATCTTCATATAAAATACTCGCAGATCCATCCAAATGACCAATAGCCATGTTATTATTGTGGAGGCCAATACACGTTATTTTACTTTCAGGTAAACCATTTTGTGCGGTGTAATACAAAAAATTACGGTTAGGAATGTAAAACACTCCATGGCCTTCTGTTGATAGCCAAAGCCCGTTCTCTTTATCAAGACAGGAAGATGTGATGATCTTATTATCCAATTGCTGAATGGTTCTTTTTTTTATGAGATCGTTAGAAAAAAAAGCCATGCCTGCATAGGTTCCAACAATAATTGATCGATCGTTATCTTCTAAAAGATTAATGATAATTGATCTTTCTTTTATTTGTTTTATAATACCTTGTGTATTAAATTTTATAAGGTGTTCGTTAATTGAAGCAAGATATGTTTGATCGCTTAAACGAATCATATAAAATCTTAAATATCCCTTTTTCCGGCTCAGGTTCTTTTTCTCATCATGTATCTGTGGGTCGATGCTGAATATTTTTTTTAGATTTTTTGTATATGCTGTAATAGAACAGGTTTCAGGATTATTACCGCCATATATTAATCCGGTTTCAACATAAAAAAAATATTTTCCATCAGGAAAATTGATCACCTTTACATCAGAAGTTTTCCAACCCGGGTTTATCTTAATAATAAAATTATTAGTTGTGCCTAACCAAACAGTATCTTTCGCATCAACATAAATGGTGGTTATAAAATTATGTTTTAGTAATTTTTCTAAAGTATCGTTACAAGAAAGTGCTGTTATTTTGCTGTCTTTTAAAAACGCTAACCTACTTGAGTAAGGATGGAACCATGTTCTTCCTTTTTTATCTTCGTAAACTCCAAAAACAGTATTATCAGGTAGTCCGTCTTCAGATGTAAAATTTTTAAAATCATACCCATTAAACCGGCTAACCCCCATATCGCCGCAGCACCAAATATAGCCTTTAGAATCCTGCATGAGGCGATAGATCTCTGAACTGGCCAAGCCGTCTTTTACATTATAGTTTTGTAATCTGTCAAACTGGGCATTTAGCAGAACTGAGAAAAATAAAAAAAGCAATAAAACATATTTATTGAGCCTGCACATTTTAAATTTTGGATATTATATGCTAAGCTAAACAAAAAAATAGAAAGCATGGCTAAACCATATTTAATTACGTTTAGGCGAACTTACTTTCTCTTTTTTGCTATATTTATGATCTATCTATTTTTATGAAAAAACTATTACTGATCATTTGTTGCTTTTATTTTGTTTCATGTGGAAATAAAGAAACCGAAACTATAAATGCTCCCGATCAAAATATGCATTTTGACAGATACAAAGAAAATTTTGTAGAAACACTTTGGAAGTTGTATCCGGGTTGGGCCTCGAGCATTGGTTATCACAAATACGATAGCATTTTAACTATTCCTAATCAACAAAACCGCGATAAATTATTGGCATTTGCAAAAGCTAATTTAGATTCTTTAAAAACCTTTGATCTTGATAAACTTTCTGACAATAACAAAACAGATTACTTTATGCTTGAAAACTCTTTTAAAGAAACAGATTGGTCGTTCAATACTTTTAGATCATACGCATGGAATCCGGCTGCCTATAATGTTTGCGGAGAGTTTGCAGAGATGCTGGCCAATAATTACGATTCGCTGGATATTCGCTTAGGTAATTTTTATTTAAAAATGGCTTACATTCCTGCTTATTATGAAGCAGCAAAAAAAAATATAAAAGATCCAACAATAGAACATACACAGCTTGGTATAGACCAGAATATTGGCGGCGCTTCTGTTTTTAGCACAGATCTTGATGAAGCTTTAAAAAAATCGAAATTAAGCGATGAAAAAAAAGTAGAAATAAAAGCACGCGCTACAGAAGCCTTAAAAGCAATTACAGATTATGCCAGCTGGTTAAAACAATTGGATAATAAACAAGCCCGCAGTTTTAGAATTGGTAGTGAATTGTTTAAAAAGAAATTTGAATTTGATATTATGTCCGGCTACAGTGCCGACCAGATATATGAAAAAGCAGTACAGCATAAAAAAGAATTGCATGATAAAATGATAGCCATTACAAAAGAGCTTTGGCCAAAGTATTTAAAGGATAAAAAAATACCGGATGATAATTTATTGGCCATTCGCCAAATGATCGATGTACTATCTGCAAAACATGTTAAGCCCGATTCATTTCAGGCGGCAATAGAAAAACAAATTCCTGAATTAGTAGCTTTCATCAATAAAAAAGATCTTATAACACTAGACCCTACTAAACCATTGGTAGTGCGTAAAGAGCCTGCGTATATGGCAGGTACTGCCGGTGCGTCTATCTCTTCTCCCGGGCCATACGATAAAAATGGTAACACCTATTATAATGTAGGAAGCTTTGGTGGATGGGATAAAGCGCGCACTGAAAGCTATTTACGTGAATACAATCATTACATCTTACAGATCTTAAACATACACGAAGCCATTCCGGGGCATTATACTCAATTGGTTTATTCTAACCAATCACCAAGTATTATTAAATCTATTTTTGGAAACGGTGCCATGGTTGAAGGATGGGCGGTTTATACAGAATTAATGATGTTGGAAAACGGCTATGGCGCTGCAGAAGGTGCCACAACTGCTACACCTGAAATGTGGTTAATGTATTATAAATGGAATTTGCGCAGTACCTGTAATACAATTTTAGATTACAGTATTCACACTAAAAATTTAAGCAAAGAAGATGCTCTTAATTTTTTAATGAATGATGCCTTTCAGCAAAAAGCAGAAGCAGAAGGAAAATGGAAGCGAGCTTCGTTAAGCCAGGTACAGCTTTGCTCTTATTTTACAGGTTATAGTGAGATATATGACCTGCGCGAAGAGCTTAAGAAAAAACAAGGTAATGCCTTTAATTTAAAAGCATTTCACGAAAAATTTTTAAGCTATGGCAGTGCGCCTGTAAAATTGATCAGAGAGTTAATGTTGAAGGAGAATACACTAAATTAGTAAGAAGCATTAATGAAAAAAAATTGTTTTTACATCATATTTTTTCTACTTTATTTTAATATATTATCTGGTCAAATCCAAAAGACGGATTCATTAAAAACCGTTTTGAAGACGGCAAGTTTAAGTGAAAAAATAAATGTACTTTTTGAACTTGGGGAGTTATATAGAGAAATCGATATTGATTCTGCATTTTATTTTCATAATCAGGCTTTAACAATTGCAGAACAACATTCAAATAGTTATAACATGGCTAGCGCTTTTAATTATATAGCAGGAGATTTCGAAGAAACTAATAATTATACTAAAGCAGTTGAATATCAAAGAAAGGCGCTAAAGATACTTGATTCTTTGGATGATAAAAAAAGTGCCTCTTTAATACTTTTAAATTTAGGAATGGGATATAAAGCACTTGAAGATTATGACAAGGCTCAAGAATGTTATTTTAGAGCTATGTCTTTTTTCACAGAAATCAAAGACACCTTTTATTTATCGATCTCTATTGGAAGAATTGGCTCTATTTTTTATTTACAAGGAGATCTTGTTAAATCTCAAAATTATTATTTCAAGGCATTAATACTATCTGAAAAGATTAACGACATACAAAGCATTGCAAGACACCATTCAAATATTGGCTCAAATTATTTAGAAGAAGAAAATTACAAAATCGCACTTTATCATCTTTTAAAAGCAGGTAAGCTTTATGAAGGCACAAATAATAAAGGTGAAATAGGTGTTAATCTTGGCAATACTGCAAAAGCCTATCTTGATTTAGCAAGACTTGACGAATATAAGTTTGCTAAAGATTATAAAATAAGTTTACTTGAAAAAAGTATTGATTATTTTAATCGAGCCATAGTTATTTTAACAGAAATTAAAGACGAAGAAAATATTTTACTTTATAAAGACTTATTAGCACAAGCTGTTAACGTTCAAAATAATCTTAGAGAAAATAAAAGTATTACATGGAACAAGGCAATTATTTTTTGCATTGGCATTCTGCTTCTATCTTATTTCTTGCGACGCTCAAAAAAAAGTAGAAATTAGTATTAATTTTAGTGTTTATATCATCTTATTTTTTTTACAAAGGGTTCAAAACTTCAACTCATACATCCGATTATCTGGGCTAAAAATAACTTACAAAAACATTAAAATTTATTTCCCTAACATCTCATCCAGCTCTTTTAAATAAACAGGCTCTTCGTTAATACCATTATGTCCTAAGCCTGATAAAGTGATTAGCTTATCGCCTGTTTTGCACAAGGTTTTTAGTTGTACTGATGAATTGTAATAAATAACCTCATCCTTATCGCCATGAAAAATAGTAACAGGCATTTTGCACTCGGCTATATACTTGTTTGTTTGGAATTTATAGTTTAAAATAAAAGTAGGCACACCGGGATATTCATGCTCCATCATATCAATTAAACTAAAATACGGCGCTTGCAAAATTAATTGTTTGGGATGATTGGTAGAGGCCAGCTTTGTTGCCGGCCCCGTGCCAATTGAATAACCAATAATAACGATCTGACTTTCATTATAACGTAACTTTAATGTATCATAAACAGTTTGAATGTCTTTAAAAACCTGCTCTTCGCCCCCATCAATATTACCATCGCTTTTTCCAAAGCCGCGATAATCCATCATAAAAATATCGTAATGCCGTCTGTTATAATGTTTGGCAATATTGCCACAGCCTTTTAAAGAACCGCTGTTACCATGCAAATAAAACACAAGGCCTTTAGAGCTGTCGGCTTTAAATAACAAACCATTCAAAGCAATTTTATCCTCTGTTTTAATATTTAGTTCTTCAAATTTACGCTCAAACTCAAACTTAAAGTCTTTTGATAATTTTTGCGGATGAAAGATCAGGTTTTCCTGGAAGAAAAAAAGAAAAATACAAGTAGCAAGGTAGAGTACAACTACAACTTTTAAAGTGTTTATCAGAAATTTTTTCATTGCAGGTTTCCTTCTACTTTTTATTGAAGGTACTAAATTTTAAACCGTTTTCTTTCTTCTTTTTAAATATCTTCTGATAATAAAAGCTAAAATGAGCAGTACTATCAACCAGGGCCATTGCTTAACGATCCATAACATTAAACCTATAACAGAGCTCCATCCGTTATTAAGACTGCTTTTTATCATCTGGCCAAAGGTTTCTTCTTTCTTTTCAGGCTCTACCTGTTCTTTTGGTAAAAATAAATATATATCCAGCGTACTGTACAATACCTGATCGTCTAGATATTTAAGATGTCCTTCATTACTTTCAATTTCTTCCTGTAATACACGTAAATTTTCTTCTATCTCTAATATATCGGTAACTTTTCCGGCCTTTGAAAGTAATTCGTTATAACGTGTACGAAATGTTTTTTTACTGTTCATGCGCACCTCTGTATCGGTATACTCTTCAGTAACATCGCGAGTATTAATAGATTTGTAGGTGACCTGTCCTTCTCCTTTTTCTGCAACACTTAAAAAGCTTTCGAAATTTTTACTGGGCACACGTACTTTTAAATTATAGGAAGTACGCTGATCGTTATTTTGAAACTCTTCTTCTTCATAATACGCATCAAATTTTTTAAGAACAGAATCCAATCTTCTTTTAGCAATTTCGATAGCCGTTACTTTAATAGAAACGCTGCCGTCTTTAATTATTTTTTTTGATCTGGCAAAAGGTTTTCCTTCTTCAACTGCATCATCTTTAATAACAGGAGCTGTAAATCTTACAATTTCCTCGCTTTGTGCTAAAGGCTCCATTGATATACATTCAGCAGGTGCAACACTATCAGTTACGATATAATCACTGTTTTCTTCATTTTCTTTTTTTGATTGGCAGGCAAGCAATAGCAAAGCCAGGGCCATATACAGGCATTTTATCTTCATAAAAATTAATTTTAGTTTAATTTATTTAACGCAGAATTGTACGGCCTGTTGCGTTACGACTTTGCTTTTTGATAAATGGAATGAAATAAGAATTAAGTGGCAGAATTTTCGCATTGCCTCTTGAATGATCGATCTTAAAAAGATCAGAAGTTTACAGTATATACATCTGTATTATTACGGGGTATATTCAACACTTCAAAACCTCCGTCTTGCGGAATGATCTCTTTGAGATCGAATTTGCTGCAGCCTTTGCTTAAACCTTCAAAGATCAACGTAAAGCCTTTACCATCGTTAATCGTCCACTGTGGTGCAAAAGAAATATTGTAAGCTGTAATTAGTTTAGCACGCCTGCCGGTACCATGTTCAATTAAAAAAGTGCTTGGCCAAATGCGGTAAGCATAATCTTCATTATTACCAATAGTACAATGCACAATGGTTTGCCGCTCTTCGCTTTCAAGGGTTTTAATTTCTTCTTTTATTTCCGGTTCTGAGATCTCTGGCATGCTCAAAGATAAGTGCAATTAATTAAAATTCGTAGATAAATTTATATCTTGCCATTTATTAAGATCTTATTTAATGGAAAACTTCCCAATTATTGTAATAAGCATTGTGTTGCTAGGGTTCATTCTTAATTATTTATTTTTTAGCAGGCAGGCAATTGTGGGCAATAGAATTTCAAAGACAGTAAGAAAAAAAATAAGCGAAGTAAACGATGGCGAGCTGGTAAGTATAAGCGGAGAAGTTGTGCTTTTAGGCAGGGTAATGACGGCTCCCCTTTCCAAACGTAAATGTGTTTACTATCACATAACAGTAAAAGACGACAGTTCACGTAAAGAAATGTTTAGAAACTATATTAATATTGATGAAGAAAGAGCAAGTGACGTGATTTTATTTGATGGAGAACATTATGCTGTGATAAGCACACAAAATGTAACCGCGTACATTGTAAAAGACGAAACATTTTATTCAGGATTTTGGAATGGAACAACACCTGAGTTAAAAGAATATTTAATAAAGCATGGCGAAAAACCTACAGGTATGCTTGGCTTTTCTCTCGATCTTACCGCCCATGAAGGAGTAGTTGAAGCAGGCGAAAAAATAAAAGTAGCCGGAAAAGCAAAATGGCGCAAGTCATCTGATTTTAAACTAAAAATACCGGCGCAAAAAGTTTTATATATCGAAGCCTTTAATGAACAAGCTGTTTATTTCACCGACGATCCATATGTAGGTTAAAAATTTAAACTCACATACTACAATTCATAGCCACACTCTTATTTTGTATTTAATACCTTTGTTTTATAAAGAAAGAAGGGAAGAAAATGGAGTTATTATTTAAAGTGGTTGCCGAAAGGCCTCCCAGACTGGGTATAAAACACCCTTACGCTTATCAGGCATTAAAAGATTACGAGGCAATTATGAAAGTTTGTAGCGGGCACACATTTAACGCTAAACTGGAAATAATAAATACACGCATTAATTTATCATTAACATCAGAACAAAACGGTTTTAAAATAGCTTATAAAGAACTTGAATTTAAAGCTATACTATTGCAAAAGCTAACACAATACATTCATACAAAAGCAAATATTGATTTTGTGCACGTATATATGGAAGATAACCAGGCATTAGTTTGCAAGCCTTTTAATAAAAAACAATTTATAACAATAACGCATTTAGAATTGGTTGGCCCCGAATATTTTGCCGGCATACTATAATACAATGAAAGATACTTTAATAAGCAGAGAACTGCTGGCAACATATGGTTTTAAAATAAATGGAAAGAAGAGTAAAGAACGCCTTACTGTTTTTGTAAGAGATAAATTTGAAGTGGTGCTGGTAGATGACGGCTCGCTATTTTATTCTAACCTTGGCTTTGATTATCCTTTAAAAGACCTTGCCGCTTTAAAAAAATTATATAAAGAAGTAAGGCGTGAAGAATTAAAGCCTGTTTAAGCTTTCATAATTATTTTGTAGTTGTATATGTTTTACCTTGTTTTTCGGCAGAATGGCTTTTTGCTTTTTTAAAGTGATGCTTCTTTTTTGTAAAATCACTTTTGGGCTGTTTATGTTCAGATACATATTTTCCGTTAGATCCATCAACATTTCCGGCTGTTTTTAATTTTGGATTTTTTGGCGTTTTCATCGGATCCTGGTACAATAAGCTTTGAAACTGTTTTGGTGCTACATTAGTTGTTGGTGTGGCCGGTGTAATAGTTGCAGGGCTTGTAGAATACTCTTCATTCTTAATTATAAAAGGATCGGGAAGAATTGTTTTAGGATTAGAATTAATGGTATAGCTGGAGTTAGGCATACCTGTTGAATTGGTAGCATCGTAGGGCGGACCACTTTGCGTTGGTAATTGATTGCCCGGTGTAACAACCGGTGGTGGGTAAGGACTTGTATTTTGATTTTGCGCTTCGCTTATGGTGCAAATACAAACTATGCTGAATATTAAAAATATCGTTTTCATGATCTATGTTTTATTATTATAACATCTAATTTAATGCCTGCTTAAGGGTAGTGTTTTATGGCAATATTTCCCCATTTCAGGGGCATTGAAGGTGATTTTAAAATACTACAAATCGTAGCAATACTTAACTTTAATTTGTAGTAATTTTGATTTAAACTTTAAAACCAGAAATCATGAGCCAATTGAATTTATTCGTGCAGGAAGAAAAGAAAACGTATGAATACTTTGTTCTTGCATCGCCGGATATGAATATATGCGGCAAAGTAAAAAATGAAAAGTTAAAGCTTCACAACGAGATAGGACTCAACAGAGAGAATCTTTACGCTGTACCGCACATTTCTTTATTTAAACTGCAAAACTTTAGTGCAGAAGACAGGATTCTGCCCTTGGTTGAAAAAGCACTTGTAAATGTAAAAAGTTTTGCTGTTGAGATAAACAACCTTGTGGTGTTTGACCATGGCGAGAAAAAATCCATTGCGCTTGATTTTAAAAATCCCGATCCAATTTGCGATATCAATAACCGTATTCTCGATCAGCTTTTGCTTAAGCCAAATCCTTTCAGACCACATATAACTATTGCCCGCTCTGTACCTAATAAAGATTTCAGAAAAATAAAAGATCTGAAGAATTATGTTTTAAATGGTAGCTTTTTGTGTGATAACGTTACCATTTTAAGAAAAGAAATGGGATCAAAACAAAAATACGAGGTGTTTGCCAAGATCTGGCTAAACTAAAAAAGCCTTCAGAAAAAACTGAAGGCTTTAATGGGGCAAACTTTTATTAAAATTTAGAATGAACGAACAGCCCTTACATTATAGGTAGTTGTTTTAGTCCCGGAAGATTGCGAATTGCTGTTAAATGATTGTACCCATGCGGCATTCATGTTATCTTCACTCGAACTCCAATAAAAAGCTACTGCAAATCCGCCTATTAAAGATTTGTTGGCATATAATTTTCCAAGTTCGTTAAGGCTTGGCAAATACCAATCACTATAACCTCCATCCACAAGGTCATCACATATTTTAGCAGCGTAGTTACCGGCGCCCTGATTAAGTACAATTGCACTTGTGTTATTTTGTCCGCTGCCCAATGCCTGACTTGTTGCACCTGTTGAAGTTAAAGTTACAGCCCATGGAGCAGAAACGCTTTGATCGGCTGTTGCTGCAATAATACCATGTATTGTATTTGCATCATAACCGGCATCACCCGATTGAAGAATATAAGCAATGATTCCCCCCTGATAGCTATCACCAATAGCCGGATCTGTGGTAAATATTAAAGGGTTACCGTAAGCAGTGCCTGCAGCGTTGGTTGCAAATGCTCTTATATTATACGTTGTATTAGAGTTTAAGCCTGTAACCGTTCCGCTATAGGCCGTCGATCCTGTTCCGCAACTAAGAACTCCGTCATTTATAGTTGGTGCACTATTTGTTGAGCTATAGCAAAAGCCTTTTGCTGTGATCGCAGAGTTTCCATCTGAAACTATGTTTCCATTGCATACTCCCGAACTACTGGTAACACTAAACGTTCCATAGGTAATAATAGTAGGAATATTAACAGCAAGCGCTGTAAAGTTTACCTGGTTACCATAAGCCACTCCGGCACCGTTTTTTGCATAAGCGCGCACATAATAAGTTGTACCCGGATTTAGATTAGTTATATGGCTTGTAAAGCTGCCTAATCCCGCTCCGTCATTTGTCATCAAAGCTGTACCATATTCAGGATTGGAAGATAATCCCCACACTACCCCTTTTTCAAAAACTTCACCATTGCCATCACTTGTAACATTTCCGCCACTAGTAGCACTGTTACTGCCAATACCTGAAATTGCATTTGTAGTTAACTCAGGTAATACAATTTCGGGGTCATTCTTGTTATCCTTTTTTTTACAGGCAAAAAATAAAAGCAAGGAAACGCTTAAAAAATAAATTGATTTTTTCATGTTTTTGGTTGTTTTAGTTTAAAATATAACTTGTTTGTGATCTGCCTCAAAAGTACTGCTACATCTAAAATTAAACTTTGGCTTTTTTGTGAGCAGGTAGTTTTACTTTGCAAAACCAATCTTTTTGTTCACGAATTAATTGAATATTTATACAAACGACTTAAATCGACCTTATTCGGGGTTTCACGCTTACTTTTATTCTGACCTTGTTTAAAGAAAGAATTTTGTAATTTATTATTAATGTGTAATATTAATATGCCATACATAAACAACCGATAAAAATAACTATAAGATCATGAGGAAAATAAAAATTAGTTTTACTCTATTTATTTGTCTTATTGCTATTACCGTGCAATCGCAAACATATAGCGATGATACACTTGCTATAAGTAAAAAGTTGAGATCACTTAGTACAGCAGGGCTATCGCAGGATAGTATCATTACTGTATTACCGTCTATTATTACACAGGCAAAAAAAATAAATTATAAAAAAGGATTGGCTGATACATACTTGCTAAAAGGTATTACCTATTACCGTTTAGGAAAATACAAAGATGCTATACTTGCTTATGAACAATGTTTATTGAACAGAGATACTATAAAAGAATATAAAGAAACAGCAAGAACATATAATAATATAGCGCTTGCGTATAAAGATATGAGTGCGTTTGAACAAGCGCTAAACATGCACAACAAAGCTTTAAATATCCGGCTAAAAAATAAAGATTCACTAGGCATGGCCGGTTCAATTATGAATATTGGTTTAATTTATGAGCGTCAGGGCGACTATGATAAATCGCAGTTGCATTATTTTAATAGTTTAAAAATACGCGAACTTATAAATGATTCAGACGGAATTTCAAGTTGTTTAAATAATATTGGCACATCTTTCTTTTATGCCGGTAAAAATGAAAAAGCATTAGAGTACTATAACAAAAGCCTTGACATTGCAGTGTTGAGAAAAAACCAATTGGATATTGCAAAATCCTATGGTAATATGGCAATGATCTATGACGATCAGAAAAAATATTCAGAAGCATTAATTTATTATGAACGGGCCTTAAAGGCGTTTTTATTATTACGCAACCCTTTTAATATTGCAACCTGTTACAACAACATTGCACTTGTTTACAACAACCTTGGCAATAACGATAAAGCAATTGAATATCACATAAAAAGCCTTGCTATTAAAGAACAAATTGGAGATAAGGTTGGTACAATAACGAGTTATCTTAATATAAGTAAAATATATATTGATCAAAAAAAAGCAGATAAGGCTTTAATTTATTTTAAGAAAAGTTTAGAATTAAGTTTAAGCATAAACGATAAACCTTTTTTATTGAATACTTATAAAGGCCTTGCTGAAGTTTATAGGTTAAAAGGCGATTATGAAAAGTGTTTCAGCAATTATCAACTTTACACAATGTATAAAGACAGTTTATTTACTATCGAAAAATTAGGAAAGATAAGTGAATTAGAAGGTCTTTATAATACCGAAAAAGCTACTAAAGAATTATTAAGTAAAGATCTTATGCTAAAGGAAGAGAGCTTGATAAGTACACAAAGAAGAGATTATCTTATTATTGTAATAATTAGTTTATGTGCAGTGGTTATAATGCTTATTTATCTTTTAATAAATAACAGAAAAACAAAACAGTTAAATCACAGATTAAAAAACAAAATTTCAGAAAATGAATTATTATTGACCGAAATAAACCATCGCACCAAAAACAACCTGCAAATAGTTTCAGGGCTTTTAAAATTACCACAAAAAGAAATTGATGCTGAGTCGGCAAAAGAAGTGATGTCGTCAACACGCGAAAGGGTTAATGCCATTGCTATTATTCATAAATTATTATATCAGAGCAGCACAACAACCGAAGTTAATATGCAAAAATATTTAAAAGAACTTTCAAATTCTCTTGTAAGAAATCTTGGTTCGGATAATATTAAAATTGAAACCGATATTCCTGAAGTATCTTTGGATGTTGATTTGACCGTGCCAATAGGTCTTATTGCAAATGAGTTATTGACCAATTGCATTAAGCATGCTTTTTCATCCGTTCAAAATCCATCTATAAATGTAAGTTTGCTTAACAAACAATCGCATCTTGAATTAATAATCTCTGATAATGGAAATAAAGATGTAACACCCTTAACAACTCAAAACACTAATTCATTTGGTCTTAAAATGATCAATACACTGGTTGAGCAAATAAATGGCAGTTTAAAAACATATTTTGATAATGGCATGCACTTTCACTTAACGTTTACAAATAAATCAATTCACTAATGAGCATAAAAGTATTAATTGTTGAAGACGAGGCTATAATAGCCAATGAGATTGCCGAATGTATGGAAGAAAACGGTTTTGAAACCATTGGCATTGCCTCTACTGCAGATACCGCCCTTGATCTGGTTGCAAACAATAAACCGGATGTAATATTAATGGATATTTCAATTAAAGGAAAATTAAACGGAATTGAGTTAGCAAAACGCATTCTTAATTCACAAAATCTTCCGATAATATTTTTAACCTCCAACTCGCAGGATACAGTAATAAAAGAGGCAATGAAAATAAACCCAACAGCTTTTTTATTAAAACCTTTTAATGAAAAAGAACTACCCGTTGCAATTGAATTAGCTTTTAACAATCACAATCAGCAAATATTAAAAGAGCTGGGATCAAAATCAATCCTTAATGATTGTGTGTTTGTTAAATCTGGAAAAAAATTCTTAAAAATTAAAACAGAAGAAATTTTATTTATACAGGCAGAAGGAAGTTATTCTCGTTTAATTACTCTTAAAAATGAATTTGTTGTTTCGTTTAATCTAAGTCATTTTCATCAACAAATAGATAATAAATATTTTATCAGAATACATCGCTCATTTATAATTAATATTAAAAACATAGATAGTTTTGATCTTGATAACGTTTATATAAACTCAAAGAGCATACCGATGAGCAAGCAGTTTTCGGATAATTTTTTAAACGTTATAAAAAAATTATAATACACAGGCATTTTTAGAAAACGGAAACAATCATAACAAAACGCTTTGTTAGCAAGGATTACACTAAATTTCCCCAATCTTCACCAACTGTTGTTATTAGGCGATTTTACCGTTGGCGCGGCCTTTACCTAATAAACAAACCCAATGTTGATAAATAATTTGCTTAACAAGCAAACTAGTCGTATATTTGCACCCGAATTTACAGCGCATTTAATTTTATAAAGATATAGTGCGGGATAGAGCAGGGGTAGCTCGTTGGGCTCATAACCCAAAGGTCGTTGGTTCGAATCCATCTCCCGCTACCACAGAAACCCTCAGCAATGCTGGGGGTTTTTAATTTAAAAATGGCTAATTTTATATAATATGGCTCACAAATCAGGTTTTGTAAATATTATAGGCTGCCCCAATGTTGGCAAGAGTACCCTTATGAATGCCCTGGTAGGAGAGCGTTTAAGCATAATTACATCAAAAGCGCAAACTACGCGCCACCGTATTATGGGCATTGTGAGTGGCGAAGACCACCAGATAGTATTTAGCGATACCCCCGGCATTATTAAGCCTTTATATAAATTACAGGAAAAAATGATGCAGTTTGTAATTACTGCATTTACAGATGCCGACCTGTTTTTGCTGATCACAGATGTATTTGAGGATATTAAATTAGAAGAATCTTACCTTGAGAAGCTTCAAAGAACAGAAACCCCTATCCTACTCCTCATTAATAAGATAGATATTACCACCCAGGAAAAACTTGAGGAAAAATTAATATACTGGCGCGAAAAACTACCAAAAGCCGAAATAATTGCCATCTCAGCCCTTGAAAAATTCAATATTGATAAGATCATGAATCGCATTATCGAAATGTTGCCAGATGGAGATGCATATTACAGTAAAGATGAATTTACCGATAAATCAGAGCGCTTTTTTGTGAGCGAGATCGTTCGCGAAAAAATATTACTCAACTACAAAAAAGAAATTCCTTATAGTGTTGAAGTGGTTGTAAATTCTTTTAAAGAAGAAGAAAAGATTATTAAAGTACAGGTAGATATTTTAGTAGAGCGCGATAGCCAAAAAGGTATTATTATTGGCGATAAAGGTGCCGCCTTGAAACGTGTAGGTATGGCAGCCCGAAAAGAGATGGAAGCTTTTTTTAAAAAGCAGATATTTTTAGAATTATTTGTAAAGGTGGATAAAGACTGGCGCAATAATGAAAAGCGCTTAAAGAATTTCGGTTACTAGTCAAACTTCAGCGTTTTAATAGGTGTTAATTTCGTGATTATTAATGTTGGCAACAACAACATTAAAAAGCAAACTACAAAAGTGCCAATATTCAATCCTAAAAAGTACAGCCAGTTAATATCTACTGCAACGTACTCAACATAATAAATACTGCTGTCTAATTTTACTATTTTAAAATACTGTTGCATCAGGCAAGCGGCAATGCCAAATACGTTACCCCATAACAAACCTTTACCTACTAATTTTAAGCTTATTCTTAAAAACACCTTTCGCACATTTACATTACTCATTCCTAAAGCTTTTACAAGTCCCACCATATTCGTTCTTTCCAAAATAAGTATCAATAAAGCAGTGATCATATTAATGGTAGCTACAATTACCATTAATACAATGATGATAATACCATTAATATCGAGCTTTTCGAGCCAGATAAAAATGTTTGAATAAATCTGTTTAACACTATTTACATTATAATCGTAACCTAAAAGATCCTGAACGGTTTCCAGGTTAGCATCCAGTTTTTCAAAATCCTTTATCCTTATTTCGTAGTTACCAACCTGGTTCTCATTCCAATAATTTAAACGCTGTATCTGTTTAAGATCAACAAACGACAAACTATTATCAAAATCAGAAAAGCTGGTTTTAAACACACCGCAAATTGTAAAATTACGAGAGCGCGGCTCGTATTTAACGATCATATCTTTTACAGTGCTATCATACACTTCGTGCTGAGAAATGAAATATACGAGCATTTTTTCGTTAACCTTTAAGTTTAATTTCTCGGCCAGGCTCGAACTGATCAAAACATCTTTGCTGGCCTCATCGTTCTTAAATTCAGGTAAACGACCTTCTACCATGTATTTTTTAATAAAATCGAAATTGTAATCTTTATCAACACCTTTTAAAATAACCCCTTCATTCTCAGTTTCTGTTTTTAAGATTCCATTTTTAAAAGCCGTGCCTTGCAAATAACTAATAAATGGCATTTTAATTAATGCTTCGATAGTGTCTGTACTCAAATAAATTGGTTCGGGTTCATTACTTGCATTAACATTAATATTGCTCACTACAAGGTCGGTTGTTAAACCTGTAATGCGGTTAACGATCTCTTTTTTAAAGCCAAGAACAATACTTACCGTTAAAAACATAACAGAAACTCCCAATGCAATACCAATAATGCCTATTTTTACAATAGGCTTAGAGATGTTACCTTTGTCCTGCTTTGGGTCGGAAATACGATCGGCTATAAATTTTTCTATATTCAAAAATGTACTCTTGTCACAAAAATAACAAATTGCTTGGCTTTATTAGCAGTTTACTTCTATTATCTGCTGTTTTAACTGCACAAAATACGCTTTCGGTAAAAGAATATACTTCGGTAATTCTTGGTGCACAACAGTTTGATAAGTATGTACCTCAATTAAAAAAGAAACGCGTGGGCGTTGTTACCAATATTACAGGTGTTATAAATACAACAAGTATTGTAGATACATTATTGAAATTAAAAGTAAATGTAAAGAAGATCTTTGGGCCCGAACATGGTTTTAGAGGGAATACTGAAGCCGGCGAAAAAGTAACAAGTAATATAGATGCAAAAACCGGTTTACCAATAGTTTCGCTTTATGGTTCCAACAAAAAACCTACGGCAGAGCAATTAAAAGATATTGATGTTTTGATATATGATATTCAGGATATTGGGGTTCGTTTTTACACCTACATTTCTACCATGTGTTACGCTATGGAAGCCTGTGCCGAAAGCAAAAAAGAATTTATTGTATTAGATCGTCCAAATCCTAACGGTTTTTATGTTGACGGGCCAACCATGAAAAATGAATTTAAAAGTTTTTTGGGTATACATAATGTGCCTTTGGTTTATGGTATGACCTGTGGTGAGTATGCGCGAATGGCCAATGCAGAAGGCTGGTTAAAGAACAAAGTAAAATGTAATTTGGTTGTTATTCCTCTAAAAAATTATGACCGTAAAGCAACTTATGCTTTGCCAGTAAAGCCATCGCCAAACATTCCTAATTTAGATGCTATTTTACTTTATCCGGGCTTAGGCTTATTTGAAGGAACTATTATTAGCCTTGGCCGCGGCACAGATGTTCCGTTTCAGGTAATTGGGCATCCTGAATACAGTGATACCAATTTTAGCTTTATTCCAAAAGCAACGGCATTATCAAAAGAGCCAAAGTATTTGGATAAACGTTGCTATGGCTTAGATCTTAAAAAAGATACTTACTTAAAAGAACATCCACGCAAAATGAATTTAAGCTGGATAAAAAAAATGTATGCCAACCTAAATAAACCTGATTTTTTTGACAGAAATTTTAATTTTCATTCGGGCAACTCAGAATTACAGGAACAATTAAAAGCAGGGCTTTCGGAAGAAGAAATACGGAAAACATGGCAAAAAGACCTTGACAATTTCAAAATTATCCGAAAAAAATACCTTTTATACCCCGATTTTAACTAGTTGTGTGTAATATTTTTGGGTTTTCTTGTTTAGAAACCTATTTTTGTAACTCTTATAAAAATAAAGATGGCAAGCTTTGATTTAATTATGCCTAAAATGGGCGAAAGTGTAGCAGAAGCTACAATTATTAAGTGGACTAAAAACGAAGGTGATAAAATTAAAATTGATGAAACAGTTTTAGAAATTGCTACCGATAAAGTAGATAGCGAAATTCCGTCGCCGTTTGAAGGTACTCTTGTAAAACGCTTATTTAAAGAAGGTGATGTTGTACAGGTGGGTGCTGTAATTGGTGTTATTAGCAGTGAGGCAAACGCTTCAGTTTCTGAAACGCCTAAAACTACAACGCCGGAAGTAAAAGAAACTAAAAAAGAAGAAACTTCTTCTTCAACGTCAAACGTAAGCTCACCAAAAACTGCTGTCGATAATAACTACGGCGATTCAAATAAATTTTATTCTCCACTTGTAAAAAGCATTGCTAAAGAAGAAGGAATCTCTCTTTCAGAATTGGATGGTATTAAAGGTACAGGGCAGGATGGCCGCGTTACAAAAGCAGATATTTTAGCATATTTACCAAACCGCAATAAACAAAGCAGTTCTTCATCTTCGGAAACAAAAACTGAAACCTCAACCAGTACTTCATCAAAATCAACTCCGGTTAATGTTGGTGATAATACTGTTCTTGTTCAACGTCCGGCTGTTGCAGTTGGCGCGGGCGACGAGATCATTGAAATGGATCGCATGCGTAAGATCATTGCCGATCACATGGTAATGAGCAAACATGTATCGCCACATGTAACTTCCTTTGTTGAAGCAGACGTAACTAATTTGGTTTTATGGAGAGATAAAGTGAAAAAAGAATTTGAAAAACGCGATGGCGAAAAATTAACTTTTACTCCTTTATTTATTGAGGCTGTTGCAAAAGCTATTAAAGATTTTCCAATGATCAACGTATCAGTTGATCAAACCGGAACAAAAATAATTAAACGTAAAAATATTAATATTGGTATGGCTGCTGCTTTACCAAGTGGTAATTTGATCGTACCGGTAATTAAAAATGCTGACGAGAAAAATTTATTAGGTATTACTAAAAACGTAAATGACCTTGCCAACCGCGCACGTGCAAATAAACTAACACCTGATGAGATACAAGGCGGCACCTTTACATTAACTAACGTTGGTGGTTTTGGTAACGTAATGGGTACACCAATTATTAACCAACCGCAAGTGGCTATTTTAGCCGTTGGTACTATTAAAAAGAAACCGGCGGTAATTGAAACACCGCAAGGAGATATGATCGGTATCCGTCAATTTATGTTCTTATCATTAAGCTATGATCACCGTGTGGTGGACGGATCTTTAGGTGGCACTTTCTTAAGAAGAGTAGCCGATTATTTAGAGAATTGGGACCTGGATAGAAAAGTTTAGGCCTCATCCCTGCCTTCGCCAAAGGAGAAGGAACTAAAAAATTAATAAAACCGATTCAGAAACGAGTCGGTTTTTTTATTGGTTATTTAAATAATCGCAGGCACATTTTTTTACTGATAAAAATTCGGCTTCGTTCTCTAAATAATTTCTGCAATACAGTTTTCCTTTTGGGCCTTGATTAATGATAAAATAATTTATGAGCATGGCTTCGTAGCTGGCATCAATGTAAACGTATTTACTTATTTTTTTATACCAGTTATATTTTTGTTGAAGCTTTGCAGAAGGTTTATCAAAAAAATGATTGATACCCGAAAATTCCTGAAACTGAAAAGTATGCACCATTTCGTGTGCATAGGTATTATAAAATATTTCGCCCGATATTAATGTGTCGGTAAACAGAAAACCGTTAGAAGCCGTAGAGCCTACCAAACGTGGCTCGTAACGGATCTTATCTGTATAAAAGGTTAATGTACCCGAGCGTAACGATGCCTTGTAATCAAACGAAGTGCTGTTCAATGTCATAAATACCAATCCTCCAAAAGTAGATGGCATAAAACGCGGTGTTATTGAAAGGTCTTTTGTGTGAAATTCTAATCTTATAAAACCAACATCATAATGCCACTGACTCCAAAAATCGCGATTGGCAGCGGCATTTTCTACAATTGAATTTCCCGCACTAAAAACAGTGCGTGATACCCATCCATAAGAAAGGTTTTGTTTTGTAGCAATAAGATTATTTAATTTTTTTCCTGAATATACTATCACTCCTCCACCCGCTCCTATTACAAAACCTTTTGCAAAAGCCTTATGCCATTTTTGATCTTTCTTTTTATTGATCATAGAACCCAAGCCCCCTGTTATAGCACCAGCAAGCGTGTTGTAAGCAATTATTTTTGGTTCAAGATTTTGCGATCTTAATTGTGAGCCAAAAGCTAAAAGCAGGATAAAACAAAAGGTCTTCATTGCAGGATAATCTTAGATCGAGCAATTATATTGCCAGATGTAAAATGGTTCATATTCCTTGTATTAAGTGTTTATATATGCTTTATATTTTGTTCACTTCCCCAACTTGTTGAATTATTTCAGCAGTTCGCAAATACGGTTGTAAATACCTCAGTTCTTTAACTACATTTTTTGTATCATTATGGTATGAAAGCTTTTAAATTAATAAACGTAAACGGTACTGATTGTTCTTTTGAAGAAGGCACAATTGCCGAGTCGGTTAATATTGATGGAAATCATTTTATCATTAAAACCGATTTTGATCCTTACCAGCTAACTGCACATCCGGCGCCGCGTTACCAGTTTGTTATTACTTTAAAAGGAAAATTAAAATTTAAGGTCACCAATGGTGATTCGTTCATAATTGAACCCGGAATTATTTTAATTGCAAAAGATACTTTAGGAGCGGGTCACAGTTGGGAGATACTGGATGGAAAGGAATGGCACAGGATCTATATTGTTCCGGATACAGATGCTGATGATTTTTTTATTCCGAAAAAATAAAATTATTTTTCTTCTTTAAAAGCAAGCTTCATAAATTTTAGTACTTCTTTATTGATGTCTTCTTTATAAAGAATTCTTAAATGATGATTGACTTGATTTTGGCCCGGCACTTCACCTACTTTTTGAAAACAAAGATTATCGTTGTATGCTTGTTTAAATGGAAAAACAACATGGATAAAATTTTTGCCTAATTGTGTTACCCAGGCAATGCGCTTGTTGCTGTTAGAAATACCGATCATGGTTTTGGTAGATTCGATCTGTATATTTCCGATCTTTTTAAATTCAGAAATAAAATGATTGTACAATCCTAGCGTATATTCTGATTTTCCTTTCAAAAAATCATCAGGACTATTTAAAAATGCTTTCTTTGCCATTACAAAGGCTAAATAACAAAAAAACCACGACATTTCTGCGTGGTTTTGGTTCTCCCCCTTCTGCCCCGATAACTATCGGGGCGAACCAGTCTCGCTAATTATCGTCACCGTGATTAACAGTCATGTGAATATTTTTGAATTAATTTTTCAGATATTTCCGGATATCGCTTTAAATTCTCGTAATATTTTACGCTTTTCATTTTTTTAATATGTAATCCTATTTTCCTTGCTAATGACCGATCTGATACTTCCAAACTCCAAAATAACTCCCATGGGATGCCTGATTTTGTTGAATTTGTATTTTTGATGGGATCATTATGAAAATCTAATCTTACCAATACTTCAGGCGACTCACCAATATAATATCTTCCTGTTTTCAGGCTTTTAATAATATAAATGTAATGCATCTTGAAAATAAAAAAACCGCAATCTTTGCGGCTTGGAGTTTTTAAATCTGTAAAAAGTTTTGCTCTCTGCTTTTGGCTCCCCCTCCTGGGCTCGAACCAGGGACCCCGTGATTAACAGTCACGTGCTCTAACCAGCTGAGCTAAGGAGGAATATCTGGTTATTGCAGGGAGCAAAACTTTTTTCAGTATTTAAAGAACTTTCAATTTCTTTCCTTTTGCTCTAACCTCCCGATAACTATCGGGAGAGCTAAGGAGGAATTTCTGGTTATTCTAATCTTTTAAAACAGCCTGTAAAAACAGATAATTTTTCTTGATTAGGGTGGCAAATTTACACTAGTTTTATGAAATAAACAATATCTTTACAAAAAAAAATAAAATTAATTAAATGAGCTTATTAGTTGTTGGTACTGTAGCTTTTGATGCTATTGAAACACCTTTCGGAAAAACCGATAAAATTGTTGGCGGAGCCGCTTCATATATTTCATTAGCAGCTTCTTATTTTACTAAGGATATGTCACTTGTATCGGTTATAGGTGATGATTTTCCGCAGGATTTTTTAAATATCCTAAAAAAAGAAGGCGTTAATTTAGAAGGTTTGCAGATAAAAAAAGGTGAAAAATCTTTTTTCTGGAGTGGTAAATATCATAACGATCTTAACACCCGCGATACTTTAGATACGCAACTCAATGTACTTGAAAAATTTGACCCTATCGTTCCTGAATCTGCTAAAGAAAGCGATTTTTTAATGCTTGGCAATCTTGTTCCTGCTGTGCAACGCAGCGTTATTAGCCAAATGAAAAAACGTCCTAAATTAATAGTATTGGATACTATGAATTTTTGGATGGATATTGCAATGGATGAGTTAAAGAAAACCATTGCCATGATAGACGTTTTAACCATTAACGATTCGGAAGCACGCCAGTTATCCGGCGAATATTCACTTGTAAAAGCTGCACAAAAGATATTGGCAATGGGTCCGAAAGTATTGGTAATAAAGAAAGGTGAGCACGGTGCCCTGTTATTTAACAAAGAAGAAGTATTCTTTGCTCCTGCCCTGCCTTTAGAAGAAGTTTACGATCCAACCGGTGCCGGCGATAGCTTTGCGGGCGGTTTTATTGGCTATTTGGCTAAAACAAAGGATATTAGCTTTGAAAACATGAAACGTGCCATTATTTTTGGCAGTGCCATGGCCAGCTTTACAGTTGAAAAATTTGGTACTGAGCGCCTTATTGGTCTTTCGCAAAATGATGTGGATGAACGTGTTCAGGAGTTTATTGACCTGGTGCAGTTTGACATAGTTTTAGTTTAATTTTTTTAACTAAAAACACATACTAAAACAGCCTGTTTTAACGTTATAAAAAATTAGTGCTAATTAAACGTTTCATATCCATTTTTATTCTTGCTGTAGTTTTAGCAAGTTGCAGTACAAAAAAAAATACTGTTGTAAGCCGTGCTTACCATAATCTTACTGCGCGATACAATGGCTATTATTATTCTTGTGAGAATATTGATGAAGGTTTTTATAAGATAGAAAAAGCCAATAAAGATAATTTTGATAAGATCCTTCCCGTATACATTTACCCTCCCGGAGATAAGGCAAAAAACACCTTCCCTGAATTTGATAAGGCTATCAAAAAATCATCTACCTGTATTCAACGTCATGCCATAAAAGATAAAAAAGGCAACGAGATACCAACTTCAGGTAAGTGGATAGATAATAACTGGATAAATATTGGCATCTCTCACCTATACAAACGCGAATTATTTAGCGGGCTCGAAGCTTTTGAATATGTTGCAAGAACATATACCAAATCAAAAGATAAATACACTGCAATGGCCTGGATGATAAAGACCAATAATGAAATTGGCTCTGTAAGCAGTTCAGAACAGATCATTTCTTTACTTAAAAATGAAAAAGATCTTCCGCGTAAAGTAAAAAAAGAATTACCGGTACTCGAAGCTGATTATTTTATGCGTAGAGGTTTAAATACCGAAGCGGCTACTAAATTAATGGAAGCTTCGCGAAGCACAGGATTATTAAGAGGCATAACTACCAGAAAAAAAAGAGCCAGATATACTTTTATTGTTGCGCAATTATTTGAACAGCAAAAAAACAGCAAACGTGCCGTTGAATACTACAAAAAAACAATTAAGCTAAAACCAAATTACGACCTTGTATTTTACAGTAAAATTAAAATAGCAAAACTGTTGGATGTAAAACGTAATAACTCTGAAGGAACTAAAAAAGACCTTTTAAAAATGGCCAAAGAGTTTAAGAACAGCGAGTATTACGATGTTATTTATTACACCTTGGGCGAAATAGAAGAAAAAGAAAGAAATGCCAACCAGGCAATGTTTTACTATAAAAAATCGGTACAAACAAGCGTTAATAATCCAAATCAAAAAGGTTTATCGTATTTAAAATTAGGTGAAATTAATTTTGACCTTACCAACTATCAGCCCGCAGAAGCTTATTACGACAGCGCGGTGGTTACAATATCAAAAGATCATCCCGATTACACTTCTATTGTTGCACGTAAAAAAACATTAGAAACATTAGTTGGCCATATTCGCACCATTAACAAAGAAGATAGCTTACAACACTTTGTAAGTTTAAGTGAAGGTGAACAAAATAAGATCATTGACCGTATTATTGCAAACCTTGAGAAAGAAGAAGCAAGGAAAGAAAAGGAAAAAGAAATGCTTGAAAAAAGTAATACTTTGCCCGGCAATGGTCTGACACAACAACCCGGCATGAGCGAGATTGCCGGCCCCGGTACCGCAGCGTCTTTTTATTTTTACAATCAAAGTACCGTTGCATTTGGGGTAGCTGATTTTACAAAAAAATGGGGTAACAGAAAACTTGAAGACAATTGGCGCCGTTCTAACAAAGCGCTTATTGTTGAAGTTGAAAAAGAAGATACAACTCAAGCAAAGACTATATCTGTTAGTGCTAATAAAACGCGTGATTTTTACCGTAAAAATTTACCTGTAAATGATTCGCTTATTAAAAAAAGCAATAAAAAGATCATTCATTCATATTACATGATGGGATCTATTTATAAGGAAGAATTAAATAATACAAAAAAAGCAGTTGCTACTTTTGAAGAATTGAATAGCCGCTTTCCTCAAAACAAATATTTATTAAATACCTATTATATTTTATACCGTACTTATTTATCTGAAAAAAATCAACCTAAAGCAGATTTTTATAAAGAAAAGATCCTTAATGAATTTCCTGACAGTGAATTTGCGTTGATCATAAAAAATCCGGAATACGCTTCAGAGGCCAATTCTAAAAAAAGCGAAGTAGAAGGATTTTATACAACCGTTTACCAAACGTATCTTGAAAATAATTACCCGCAGGCCTATGCGCAGGCAAATGAAGGCTTGTCTAAATTCGGCAAAAATGTATTTGTACCTAAATTTGAATTTATTAAAGCCTTAAGTGCCGGAAAATTAAAAGGAATTGATTCGCTTGAATTTTATTTAAAATTATTAGTTGCAAAACATCCTCAGTCGGAAGTAACTCCGTTGGCAAACGATATTTTACTATCCATAAAAAAACAAAAAAATCCGGAGCTTTTTAAAAGTGCTGAACCCGGAAAATTACAGTTAGACACTTTTACAGTAAACCAGGATGCTGAGCATTTTATAATTGCCATTGTACCTGATGATGCGAAAATCTCTGACGCATTTAAAATAAGATTAAATACCTTTAATAATACGTATTATTCATCAAAAGTATTTAACTCAAACAGCAATTTATTTGGCAATGGCAAACAATTAATAGTTTTAAAATCATTTGCCAATGCAAAAGAAGTGGTAGATTATTATGAAAACCTTATAAAAGACCCTGAGCTTTTTAAAGATGAAGTAAAAAAGGAATTAATAGAAATTTATCCTATCTTAGGAACTAATTTACCTGTATTATATAAAAAGAAAAATGTAGAGGGCTACAAACTCTTTTTTAAGGATAATTACAAGAATTTAAGTGAGAACAAAATAAAATAAACTATTAACTTAAAATTGAATGTTATGTTAGGAATGAATTCAAACAAAAATCAAAACCTAGACGCTAGTTCAGTAAATTTAATTGGTAATGGTACTAAAATTACCGGCGATATTAATTCGGCCGGTGATGTAAGGATTGACGGAGTATTAAGTGGCAATATTGTTACTACCGGCAAATTTGTTCTTGGGCCAAACGGTGTTGTAGATGGCAATGTAACCAGCGGTAATGCCGATATAAGTGGCGAGATAAAAGGAAAAGTAAACGTAACGGAAATGCTTTCTTTAAAAGCTAGTGCTAAAGTTAGTGGCGATATTATTACCGGCAAACTCGCAATTGAGCCGGGAGCAATTTTTACAGGAACCTGTAATATGGGGGCCAAAGTAAAAAACATGCACCAAAATATAGAATCTAATAATGCCGCTTCCAAAACAGCCTAACCAACTTCTTAAATACAGCAATTTAGGTATTCAAATGGCTGTAATTATTGGTTTATCGGCCTGGGGAGGTCACAAACTTGATCTTCATTACAAGAACGACCCACCTGTTTTTACTATTGTTCTTTCGCTTTTGGGTATTGCAATAGCATTATACATTGTTTTAAAAGATATTATAAGATCCAATAAATGAAATTAAAAAGCATATCGGCCATTTTAATTTCTATTGGCGTTTCTTTTATTTACTCCTACATTTTAGATTCTCAGCTTCATAAAACATCACCGCAATGGTGGCATAGTTTATTGTTCTTTACCCTCATTTCTATTGCATTTAATATAGCTTATTTCATTAAAACGGATGTTAAGACCTTTGCAGGCATATTGCTGGCTACGGGCGTTGTAAAGCTGGTTTTATCAATGGTTGTGGTTTTTATCTATTCTTTCACCCTAAAAGGGGGATTTTTTGCCTTCTTTCTTCACTTTATAGGGCATTATGTTTTGTTTACTGTGTTTGAAATAAGATATTTGCTGCAACTAATCAAAAACCAATCAAAATGAAAACTAATTTCTTTTTTGCGTTACTATTCGTTTCATCTGTTATTGTTGCCCAGGAAAAAACAAATAAGGCCGGCAGCGAAATAAAATTTACCACCGTTAAAAATTTAGATGGTACTGATGTTCAAAATCAAAATATAACCGGCACTTGCTGGTCTTTTTCATCTATGTCTTTTTTTGAAAGTGAAATGATTCGCATGGGCAAAGGCAAAGATTTTAATTTAAGTGAAATGTTCATTGCAAGAAAAGCTTACTCGTTAAAAGCAGATAATTTTGTACGTATGCACGGCAAAACAAATTTTGGTGAAGGTGGAGGTTTTCCGGATGCTATTCATGTTTTAAAAGAATATGGTATGGTACCTGAAGAAGTGTACACAGGAAAAAAAGACATTAAAGATCAGCACAACCATAAAATGTTAGAAACAACATTGATCAACATTTTACGTCCTGCTGCTCAACCAGAAACGCAGGAAATTGATTTTAGCTTTTTACACAATTCGGTAAACGCAGTTTGTGATGAATATCTTGGCAAAGTACCTGAAAAGTTTAATTACAAAGGGAAAGAATACACACCTAAAACTTACGGCGAAGCAACGGGGCTAAATCCAAACGATTATGTTTTCTTAACTTCATTTACTCACCACCCTTTTTACAGTAAGTTTGCTTTAGAAGTGCCTGATAACTGGAACTGGGAATTAATGTACAATATTCCATTGAACGAATTACAGGAAACTATGAGCAGCGCTATTAATTCAGGCTATTCATTTGCATGGGCTGCCGATGTGAGCGAAAAAGGATTCTTATTCAGAGATGGTTTGGCAATTGTACCTGAAAAATCTTTTGCATTGATGAATGATGAAGAGAAAAAAAATCTTGGTACAAAACCTACCAAACAATTAAACATTACACAAGAGATCCGCCAAAAAGCGTTTGATAACTACGAAACGCAGGATGATCACGGTATGCATATTTTAGGTATGGTAAAAGATCAAAACAATACACCTTACTATTACGTAAAAAACAGCTGGGGAAAAGATAATAACCAGTGCGATGGTTATTTTTATGCCAGCGAAAGTTATGTACTTTATAAAACAACAAGCATTATGTTGCATAAAAAAGCAATTCCTGCTGCTATTGCAAAAAAACTAGGAATAGTTCAATAAGCTAACACAACTTAAAAATATGCCTATCAATAAACAGATCATTAAATTCTTTTTATTGTTTGGTCTTCAAATTTTATCGATCACTAAAATGCTATCTCAGGATAGCATTTTTTTTCGTAGCTCTGTTCCGGTTTCTGCAAAAGTAATTGAAGTAAATAATACAGAGATCAAATACTACAGGAATGAGAACAGTTCCGGGCCTTTATATATTTCTTCAAAAAACAATATTGCCTATATTAAATATGCGGATAATTATATTGATTCGTTTTCAGTTATTACTGTAACAGCGCATAAACCCTACCCAAAACTCGAAATAAAACATGGTAATGTTTACTGTAAGAATAAAAAAATAAATAATGCCCAATTATTGGAATTGTTAGAAGATATTGAAGATACCACCAGCCAGAACAAACTAATAGATGAATTTAATCTGATGAAGCGCTACCAAAAAAAACATTTTACAAATAACCTTGGCGCAACAATTGTATTTGGCGGAAGTGCATTTTATGGCTTATTATTTTTTGCTTTAAATGTACCTGAGCTTGCAATTATTATGGTTGCAGGCGGAGCCGTAATATTTGTTCCGGCGATGATCTTTTCAATTAAAAATAAAAAGAAACATCTAATGCAGCAAAAAATATTGGTAGATGATTACAACCACTTAAAATGAAACAACTATTTTACATTTTAATCTTGGTTACGCAAATTCAAAATTTATTTGCACAGGATACTTTGATACTTCATTCCGGTCAAAAAAAAGTAGTGCATGTTTTAGAGATAAGCCCTGTTGATGTAAAATATAAACGTTATGGAACCGAAACTCCGTTATATGTTTTAAATATAAATGAAATATTTTGCATTAAATACCCTAACGGCATAATTGATACATTAACAAAAACTCCACCTAAAGAAATTAGGAATGAAACTCAAAAATTACATATTGTTGATTCAAGAATATTTAATTCAAAAGGCCCCTTAACTGATGCAAGATTACAAAAGCTAATTTATAATTATCCCGTATCACCTGTAAAAGATCAGTTGCTATTTAAATACAAATATCTGGGTCGCCAGGAAAAAATACAGCTATTTTCCATTCTTGCAGGATTGGGTACTGGTTATTTGGGTTTAAATGTATATGCAGCAGCAGGGCGAAGCGTAACAAGAATATCAGTTGCAGTTGCAGGTACTGCTTTAATTGGTACCAGCATTTACTTTTTTGTAAAAGCACAACGCAAGGTAAAACGTACCAAACGAGAACTTGTTGACATGTATAATGAGAACTTATAACTTCATCAAAATACTGATTATCAATTAATTAAATACAATTTAAATATAGCTGATTATTAAAAGAATGTTAATTGACCCAACTAAACTGTAGCCTTATTGCGTATATATAATTAACAAACTGTCAATCTAGCACAGTTTTTGTATATAATCAATAAGATATGAAAACCCGACAAATAACTATTCCGATGTTTCCCTTAAACATGGTTTTATTACCCGGCGAAACATGTAAAATACATATATACGAAGAACGCTATAAGCAATTGGTAACTGAGTGTTTAGCCAACGATGCTTCATTTGGCATTCCTTATTTCGAAAAAGGAAAAGTAAAAGATTATGGTTGCGAAGTAAAGATAAAGCGCATCTTAAAAACTTTTTCGAATGGTGATATTGAGATCCTGATAGAAGGCACTAATCTTTTTCATTTAATAGAATTTTCTGAAATACTAACACCCAAATTATATGGTGCAGGTTTAGTTGAATATTTACCTATCAATCAAAAAATACTTTTAAATAATTTACAGGATGCGGTAGTTAATTATTTTGGCTCGGTGCAAAGTAAGTTTGTTGATTACGAAACAGTTTCCAACTTATCTGTATTTAATATTGCTTCTTCGTTGCAATTAACCAATACCGAAAAATATCAATTGATCTCGCACAGGAATCAACAATTATTTTTATTGAATCAGATAAAATTTATTGTTCACATTATTAATACCGAACAACAAATTAAAGATAGGTTCATTGAAAATTAATCCTGCTTTATCAGCTGTCCTTTTCCGTCGCCTTTAAAATTATTTATTTCCGCAGGGTTGCCCTTGTAATAAATATTGCCGTTACGCCAGATATTATATTCTAATTTTCCGCCGTTAGGCGCATTAATAAAACAATCACCTATACTAATACTTTCAACAAATACATAGTTATTTACAGTGAGACCTTCTCCTTTTAAAAGGTTTGTGCCATAAGTATAAACAAATAAGGTGTTACAAATTCCATTCAAATAAATATCGCCATTACCGTGCGAGCTTGTTTTTATTTGGTTAAATGTTCCGTTCAAATGAATATCGCCTGAATTTTCGGCAAGAACATGAATGGTATCCTGGGCAAAATCTTCACTAAATAAAGTTGTTCCAACACCGTGATTTTCTACCCTTACCAAATAAGGTAATGTTACATTAACAGTTATATTTCTCTTATAACCCCTTACAAAATTACATTTGTTGGCATTATCAATACTTAAAACCCCATCTTCTACTTTTGTTTTAATATTTTTAATGATGTTCTTTCCGGCTATAACATCTACTTTAAATTCAGTTCCTTTATGGATATTGAGATCTATCTTATCAAAGGTTTTAATAATTGTGAATTGACCGGGATTACGCGAATCGGTTATCTCAGTACCGTTAGATTTAAAACAATCCAGCGAGTTTTCTTTTTTACAGGCAGTAAAAAAAAGAATAATACATAAATATGTTATACTTTTTTTAATGATCTATTTTATAAAAAATCTATAGCCTAAGCCGTATTCAAAATTATAAGCAACAGCAAAATGCGTGCGTAAACCAAAATGGCCAACCAAACCGCATTTGCTATAATACCGCACCCCTATCCTGCTAACAATATTACCATCAGGTACCGTTTTTTGAAAAACATAGTATCCTATTTCTATAGGAAAACTAATACGACCAATGTTATAGGAATATCCTAACCTGGCCGAAACCCTCATCTGATCAAAGCCCTGAGGTTTTTCATGAAATGCAGTTTCGTAATCGTGCTGATAGATCTGATCATAAAACATATCTATTCCTGCACTGAATTTATGTGTATTGCGCACATTACGCTGGTAAGTAAGCGAAGTAATAAAAACATTTAATTCATCTGTCGCAATTTCCTGCTGGTTAAAACCAATTGCTGCAAATGCAAAGATCTCATTCTTTGATCTTACACTTGTTGAAGAATCAATTTTAGTGATCTCAGGTTTTGGCTTCTTAGAAGGTATAAGCATATTTAAACCCGCATTTAAGCTTACTACATTTAAGCCAAGATTCGGATTTCTTGATTTACCGTTGCTTGCATGTGTAAATGTAAAACCGGGTTCAAACCGTATATTTTTACTTAATTGCAAATGCCAAAACCACTTAAATTGCACAAATGAGTTTACATGGCTACCAATGGCAATATTTTTTCTGTTCTCAACAAGGTCAAAACATTTTGTAATATATGTTGCACCCCAGCACAAACGCATAATTACACGCGATCGTTTTTCTTTAACGTTTAATGGAATTTCAACATAAGGCGCTGCTGTTAATGCATAACCTAATTGAGATGGATTTTTAAAATCAAGGCACTGCAAAGACACGCCGATGTCAGGTTTATTGTTTTCTAAATGCCAAAGTTTATTTCCTAAAGTTGGTTTAGAAATGTTTAATTCATAAATAGTAGGAAACCCTTTTACAAGATGCCCTATACTTGTGCGGTGTATAAGAACAAAACCCTGGTTAATAACAGGTTTTATCTGCCAATCAGGATTACCTGTAATACCATTTTGTGCTGTTATTGAACAGGTTAATACACTTAATAAAAAGATGAATATGCATTTATAACGCATGCCGCTAAAATACTTAAAATAACAGTAAATTAGGCAGTTAACGGGCTAATTATTTACAAAAAAAGCGGCTAACCAAGGCTAGCCGCTTAATTTTAACTAAATAACAATTATTTGTTCACTACAATTTTTTTAACTGCAATTGTTTTATTTTCTTGTTTTATATTAATAAAATAAATACCACCGGTAAATGAGTTCATTTCAATTTGATACTTTTCATTTAAACTTGCAGTATATTTTTTATTATAAACAACCTGACCTAAAGTATTTTGTAATTCAATCGTAAAATCAAGATTGCTTAAAGCTTTGCTGTCAATATTAACCATATCACTTACCGGTGATGGATAAACATTTATTAAAGCGTTAAATAGATTGTTTTCTTTAATTCCAATAGGCCCCATTAATCTGTCATTCTTAATATTACTTTTTGTTTTAATTTTTTGATCCAATGTTCCGCTTACTTTTAAAGTTGGGTTACAATTAAAGCCATTGGCTTGTACACGCCATCTGGCAGTAGTTTGCCATAAACCATACAAAGGATCGGTAGCAAGGTTAGCAGTTGTTGAAGTAACCAACGAATACGTATTGTTACTTAAATTGATCCGGTAAAGATCATACACTGTAACCGGTGAAACGCTATTTTCAACGGCGTAAGAATTCCAGTTAAAATTTCCATTTTGCTGATCCTGGATAAAAATAGTTTGATGCCATTTGCTTAACACACCATAATGGCCACAGGTATCGCGAATTTGTAATTTATATCTATAGGTTGTTGTATTAGGATCACCGTTTGCAGGACCAATACTTCTTACTGTATCTGTGTAACCGCTATAAGCGTTTTTACTTACTGCAGCAATACGTTTATAAAAATTATTGTAGATCTCGCGATAAACAATAAAACTATCTACGTTATCATACAAAGTTTTTTCCCAATAAATAACATTGTTATCACCAAGCGAATCAACCGTAACCATGCAAATACTTGGCACCTCAACAAACGGAATGATCACACTGCCTATTGCTGTATTGGTGCAACCGTTAGATGCACCAGTAACAGTATAATTAGTTGTAACAGACGTTGAAGCACTAACATTTATATTCTGGCTGGTTTGACCATTGCTCCATGTATAAGTATTTGCACCGCTTCCGTTAAGTGTTACACTGCCACCGCCACAAGTAAGTATTGATGTTGCCGCTACATTGGGTACTGCATTAATGGTAATTGTTTTAGATACAGATGCCCCACTTCCAAACTGATTGCTTGCATTCATGGTAATTGTTTTTGTGCCCGGTGTATTAAAAGTTACCGTAGGATTTTGAAGAATAGAACTTGCAGGCGATCCTCCGGGCATGATCCAGTTCCATGAATTAGCCATGTTAAATGAGCTCTCGCCTAATTGCACCGGTTGTCCTGTACAACCACTTGATGGTAATATAAAATTAGAGATAGGGATCATTTGTGATTTTAGGTACATATTATCCACCTTAAAATCGGCACCAACATAAGAGTTTTGAACCGGCCACTTAGATGATTCAAGAAAAAGGATCATAGTATCTGGCGTTATAACACTAAATATTGGGAGTTTTTTTAACGTATAAACAGGGGCCAGTGGCAATTTTACATCACTGCCACCAATACCTACACCATTCTTTTTTAAAGCTATACTCACTCTTGCACTATCTACAATATCTGCCGGTAAATATTTATAGTAAATGAATAAGGTATCGGTAGTTTGTGAAAATTGATGTCCGCCTAATGTATTATTTACTGTTGGTGTACCTGTACATGCAAAACCTGTTTTTACCTGGCTGCTTCCAAAATTAGGACCAACGGTTTGCAATTCAAGTGCAAAGTTGCCGGAGAATTTATCAGTAGTTTGCGAAGCGCTATTAGTTTTCCAGCCATTTAATTTATAGTCTGAAAAATTTTGCCACTGTTCAAAGTTGCCATTAAAGTTAGTTGGTTGAAAAGCTACACCTGTAAATGCAATACTATCTAATTGTAATGAATTACCGGGAATCCCAAAATTTGCAAACGCATTGCTGGATGCGGCAGCAAAAATAACTGTATCGGGAAACATTGGTAAGGCCGGGCTAAATGTTTGATTGAATAATGTATAAGCAGTGTGCGTTGTTGCTATTTTATATACATAATTTCCTATTATTGCGCCTGCTTTTTTAAATATTGTTAAGCAAAGCGCAGTATCATTAGGTATGATATTACTTTTGTAAAAGAATTTAATTCCGGTTGGTTTTTGTGAATAAGGTATACCACCTGCTGCAACAGTTGAACCCGGATTTCCATTAGCCACATATGCAAAATTGGTAGCGTTTGACGCAGCAAGCGTTGTGGTTAATTTAATAGCATACGAACCTTGAAAAGCATCGGTTGTTTTAGTGGCATTTACACCTACCTGGCCATTGTTTTTATTTTCATAATTTGAGGTAGAAAAAAATTGTGGGTTTTCATAATTTAATACCTGCCATCCTTCAAAACCGCCATTAGGAATAGACTGTGAGAATGCAAAACCTGAACAAATTATTGCAATGATACTTAGTAAATTTTTTTTCATTTTTGTGATTTTAGAGTATTTAAAATTAATGTTTTTAGCTTAAGCTAATTACTACCAAATGCGGTAGTTAAAAAGTTAACGGTTTTATACGATCTTATTTTTTATTGCTACAGAAACTGCCTCTGTCATTGATTCTACATGCAATTTTGAGTAAATATTCTTCATATGAAAGCGCACTGTATCGTAACTAATGTCGCACTTATCAGCGATCATTTTATAGCTAAGCCCTTTTACCAAATGATTTAAAACTTCTTTTTCACGATCAGACAAATTAAAATCAACAGTAGAATTGCCTTGCTGCGAAACTTTGAACATATTTAATACTTTAGCTGCAATGCTTCCTGTAATTGGCGCTCCGCCATTATACGCTTCAATTATTGCCTGCATGTATTCATTAGGTGTTGACCTCTTGAGAATATATCCTGATGCGCCGTTGCAAATGGCCTGGAAAATGGAATCGTCATCTTCAAAAACAGTTTGTATCACAATTTTCATTTCAGGAAATTCAGCTCTCAGTAATTTAACCGCTTCAATACCATTTGTGCCGGGCATTTGAATATCCATTAAAACAACATCCGGTTTAGATGTTATTATATCTTTAACAATAGAGTTGGCGTTAGAAAAAGAACCAACCAGCTTAAATCCTTCATTAATAGAAAAAAGCGCGATGATGCTTTCTCTTAAGGCTTTATTATCTTCTACTATTGCAACTTTTATTATCATTCTTTTTATTTACTGTGCTACAAAATTTAGATTTTGAACTGTTAAAAACAACTACTAAATCAGGTAGTTTTAAACTCTAATTGTATAATTGTTCCTTTTTCTTGTCCGGGTTGTATTTTCAGAGATCCATTTATATCTGCCGCCCTTTGTTTCATGTTACCAATACCATTGCCTTTAAACATCCTTTCATTATCTATTCCAATACCATTATCAATAATGGTCATGCATAACAAACGACCTTTTCGCTCCAGATCTACATGGATGTTTTTAGCTGCGGAATATTTTACTGCATTATTCATAGCTTCCTTATAAATCAGAAATAAATTTTTGCGTTGCTCAATATCCAACATTAATTTATCAATACCTGTTTCACTCAAAAAAGAAAAAGAAATTCCTGATGAACTACAAATACTCTCTCCAAAATGTTTCATCTTATTTAAAACCAACTTAAAATTGTCATTTTTAGGATTGATGCTCCACACAATATCGCTCATATTCTCAATTGTTTCGCCACTGGTCTCTTCTATCTTTTCAATTACTTTAGCTTCTGCGGCCTTTGCAGGATTTAGCTTAGCAAGACCGGCAAACATTTTAATACTGCTTAATGCAGAGCCAATATCATCATGCAGATCGCTGGCGATCTTATTACGTAATTGCAAAACTTTTTGTTTTTGTATATTTCTATTGCGCTGAAAAACAATAAATCCAATTAAACTGATCAATACAAAACCAAGTAATAGTAAATATTTATTAGCTCTTTCTTTTGAAAGTTTTACTTCATATAGCTTTTTCTCATCAGCCGTTTTTATACTATCAGCAATTATTCTTTTTTCATATTCGTATTTAAACTGGCTGCGAATGGCACTTTTCTTGGTTGCTTCGTTATTAATGCTATCTCTCATTTTTAAATACAATTCTTGCATTATAAATGCATCTTTGTAATTGCCTTGTATTTTGTAAACATTCATTAATGATTTGCTGGCATCACTTATTTCCTGCGGAAATCCTATTTCCTGCGCCAGCAAAAAGGCCCGTTTGCTACATACAAGCGCCTCATTAATTTTATTTTGCTTAACATACACATCACTTAATTTAGTTAGCGCATTTGAAATAAGGTCTTTATTGTTTAGCTCTTCGGTAAGCTTTAAACCTTTTAAATAATATCCGAGCGCTTTGTCTAACTCATTTTTGTATTCGTAAACTCTGCCTATATTTAAAATACAAACCGAAATACCATGCTTATTATCAAACTCAGTATACAGTTTCAGGCATTTTTCAAAATACTCTAAAGCCAACGGAATTTTTTTTTGATGAAGGTAGAAGGTTCCTATAGCATTTGAAACCTCTGCTACACCTTGTTTATAACCTATCTTTTCACGTAGCGCCAGTGCCTTCTGCCAATATTCTATGGTCTTGGCTTTTTCTCCATGATTATAGTAGATCATGCCTATTTTGCCTAAGGCCAAAGACGCGCCAAAATCATCATTTATTTTTTCACATAATTGTAAACTCTTTTGTAAATATTCAAGGCCTTCTGATATATTACCTTTGCTTGTATATACAGAACCAATATTACTTAATGAATTAGCTTCGCCAGGCAGATCCTTTGCTTCTCTGCTAAGATCCAGACTTAACACATAATAATATATAGAACTATCCATTTGGCCCAGCCTCTCAAAAATAGAACCGATGTTATTTACCGATGTTGCCTGGCCGGCCTTATAATTTATTTGTTTATGCAATGCAAGGCTTTTTCTATAGCAGGCGAGTGCAAGATCATTATCACCATGATTTTGCGCTATAGATCCTTCGTTTGTTATTGCATTGGCAAGATGCCTTGTATAGGTTCTTTTTAAAACTTCGTTAGAAGTGGCTTTCAGATTTTTTTCTGCCAATAATTTTAGTTGCGTGTTAAATGCAGGCCATTCCTCATCGGGCGCGTTCTCGGCCAGGCGCGACAAAACATTACATTTTACGGTATCGTGGCTTGCTTTTCTTAATTCTAATTTTAAAGAATCAATGTACTCTACCTGCGCAACCAAATGACCGAAAGACATTATTAAACAAAAAATAACGACCGATCTGAAAAATTTATTTAGCTGTATACTCATAAAATTGCCACAACAAGGTAAGCAATTTTATTTTTTGAGAAAACTTGGCGGTAATTAAAAAGATCCCGGCCAGTATCATAGCCGGAATCCTTTCCTTCTGCCCTTCTTTATTTATTCACAACAATTTTTTTAATGGCAATTGCCTTATTATCGTGTTTAATATTTACAAAATAAACACCATTTGTAAACTCATTTACATTTATTTGATAATCGCCGTTTGCTATTGCTACATATGATCTACTGTAAACAATTTGCCCTAAAGCATTTTGTATCTCAACAACAAGTTCATTATTTGCAAAGGCCTTTCCGTCGATATATAAAAGATCTTTAGCAGGCGATGGATAAACTTTTATTACTTCATTTAAAAGTGCATAACTGTGTATGCCCTGTGGTGCCATTAATTTATCATTCTTAATATTGCTTTTTGTTTTTATCTTCTGATCTAATGTACCACTTACTTTATTTGTTGGATTACAATTAAATCCATTTGCCTGTACACGCCATTTAGCTGTAGTTTGCCACGATGTATATTGCGGATCGGTTGCTAAATTAGCAGTTGTAGATGTAACTAAAGTATAGCTATTGTTTGCTACGTTGATCCTATAAAGATCGTAAACACTAACCGGTGTTGGACTACTTTCAATAGCATAAGCGTTCCAGTTAAAATTACCATTTTGCTGATCTTGTATAAAAAGTGTTTGATGCCATAAGCTTAATTGACTATAGCTACCACACACATCTCTGATCTGTAATTTATATTTATAAGCAGTTGTATTTGGGTCGCCGTTTGCAGGGCCAATAGCTCTTGCAGTATCTGTATAACCACTATAGGCATTAACACTTATAGCAGCTATGCGTTTAAACACATTAGTTGATACTTCACGATAAACAATAAAACTATCTACATCGGCATACAAGGTTTTTTCCCAGAAAATTTCATTATTAATGCCCATCGTATCAACTGTAACCAAACATATATCGGGTTTTTGCGCATATTGTGTTACTCCTAAAGTACCGCTTACAACACAACCATTATTTAATGTTGCAGTAACAGTATATTGTGTGTACGGCGCAATTGGCGCAAACGCCGGTGTTAAAGTAGTTGTGCTTGATATACCATTGTTGTTTGGTATCCAGGTAACAGACGAAGGACTTGCAGGACTTGTTGTAACTGTTGGTATTTGAACGCTGCTGCATAGTAAATTTAAATTTGGCCCCATACTTATACTTGCAGGTAACAAGCTTACATTTAAATTATTGCTTGAACCTGTGCAGGTACCTATTGCACCCACTACACTATAAGTTGCGCTTGTGGTTGGTGTAATTATAACAGAAGAAGTGGTTGCGCCTGTACTCCAGGTGTAATTGGTCGCACCTGTTGCTGTTAATGTTGCCGATGAGCCCGAGCATACAGTTGACACACCACTTACAGTAGCTGTTAAGCAAGAAATACGGGCAAGAAAAACATCATTAACACCTGTACTTGTAATTGTTGAAGTACCAAATACAGTAGGCGAAGTATAAATATTTCCTGAAACATAAATATTTCCTGAAGCATCGCATGAAACATCATTACCTTGCTCATCAGCACCGGGGCCGGCTGCAGTAAGCCCCCATTGTGTTGTACCGGCATTATTATATTTTAAAACATAAATATCGGTGGATGTGCCCGGCGTATTATTTGTAAGCGTTGTTGTTCCAACCACAACATTTGTTCCTGAAAAAGAACCTGTAACAAAAACATTTCCTGCATTATCAGTTGTAATACTGTTACTGTACTGATCGCCAAGGGCACCAATCTTATTAGCCCATTGAAACACGCCTGTAGAATTTAACTTTGCAGCAAAGGCATCGTAACCACCCGAATTGGTTAACGTAAACGAACCGGCCACCAAAGATGCACCACTATAAGTACCGCTTACAAAAACATTGTTAGAAGCATCAATGCTAAGGCCGCCAATAAAATCGCAGCTGCAATTAATGCTGCCTCCAAAATTCTTTACCCACACCGGCGTGCCTGCCGAAGTATATTTACCTGCAATCATATCCTGCCCGCCATAGGTTGTTAGTAAAGTAGAACCAATGCTGGTTGTTAAGCCTGATGTTGGCGCAAAAAATCCGTTATAATACGGATCAGAATTTGAATCGATCTCTACTTTTACAATTACATCATTACTTGTAGATGAGCCGCCGGTTTTTAACCAGGTTGCAGTTCCTGTACTGGTAAGCCTTGCTAAAAAAAGATCTTTCGTTGTACCTGTTGCATCGGTATTGGTTACAGTATTTGTATTCATTACTAATGTTGAAGAATTATAACTTCCGCCAATGTATAAACAAGAAAGCTGGTTAGAGAAAGCGCAACCACCTGATGATTCATCTTTTAGTCCGCCATACGATTTAAACCATTGAATGATACCTGATGAATTAAAACAAGCAACAAATACATCATAGGTTCCTGTATTAGAAAAATTAGATACTGTTAATGGAGGCACAGTTAAAAAAGCGCTGTTAAAATTTCCATGTACATAAATATTACCACTGGCATCGGTACAAACACCTGTAATTGCTTCATTTCCCGATCCACCGATCTTTAATGCCCATATTACTGAACCATTAGGATTAACTTTAGCAAGATAACCATCGCCACCGCCAGCATTATTTAATGTTACGGTTCCCATTTGCAATGGGCTACTATAAAATGAACCACTTATAATAATATTTCCTGAAGCATCGGTGCACGATGTGCCGGAGTATTCGCTTGCAGAACCGGAGCCTGAAATGGCCCATTTCCAGTTTTGTCCAAATAATTTAGTGGTATTGCAAAAAGTAATTCCAAAAATAAAAACAATCATGAATATTGTTTTTTTAGAAATGTTATAAGTAATTGTTTTTTTCATTTTAAGAGTATTTATAATTAAAGATAGATCAAACGAAAATGCATTTTTTGGGGATTTACAATTCGGTTAGGTTCACTTACAATTCGGTAAATGATCATACCTGCTTCATTTCCTGCATTTTTAGAAACAAAATAACCGAAAGAAGTACCAGCGAAAAACCAAATAATACTAAACCTAGATCGAACGAAATGAGCTGCGAAAATGATTGTGTTTTACAATAGGTATTAACATCCGATTTGGTATACATGCCTCCAAGGCCAAAGCCTAATAAGGCGAAGGCAACTATTGTTATTACTATAATGCTTAGTTTAAATAATTTCATTTTTTTTAATCTGTTTTATCTATCCATATATCCACATACTCCTGTGGCCTGGTATTCATTTTACGTTCCATAAATTTTTTGATCTCACGGCTGGTTGAATTATTGACAGTTGTACCTTGTTCGAGGCATGTTTCATAACATTCAAACATCCTGTTCGCCTCTATTTCATTCAGTCCTTGTGTTTTTAAGAGTGTTCTGTAAGAATGAGCAACATAAAAGAACGAAGAATAATACTTTACATTTTTTTTATTTATGATCAACAACAGGTTTTCAAAATTCTCAATAGCACCCCTGTCATCCTCTTTTAAAAAGCAGGCTACACCCTTCTCCCACAAGGTATCAATTTCGTTATTCACGTGTTTTTTTCGTCCCTTAATAGAGGTGCCAATTAAAGAAAAAACAGAACTCAAACTTACATTTAGCATAGTATCACCAAAACTTATTAGCTAAATTAATGCAAGGTAAAACACCATTTTAAGCAATCTACAATTCGGTTAGCATGATTTACAATTTGGCAAAAGATCACACTGTTATTATTGATTGGTTTTTTTATTAATTTAATGCTTTAAATGAAACATACTTCTTATAAACCTTTATTACAGATCTTTATTTTCATTCTTATTGTATGTCACATTAATTCTTTTGGCAGAAATGAAAGAATGATCGATTCGATACGTCAGGAATTAAAAAAAACAATTCACGATACTGTTAAAGTAGCTTTATTGAATGATCTTGGTGCCTATTATGCAGGCGACAGAAACTATACAGAAGGCCGAAAACATTTAATGGAAGCTTATGAGCTTGCACAAAAAATTAATTATGAAGCCGGTTCACTTGTTGCTCTTAATAGAACAGGAATATCTTATCTTAGCCAAAACGATTATGTAAATGCGCTTGATCATTTTTCGAAGGCCTTGGTAATAGCAAAAAAAACCAATAACAAAAAAGGAATTGCCGATATAACCAGCAACATTGGCATTATACATTCTGATAAAGGGGAGTATGCAAAGGCGCTTGAAAATTACTTAGAAGCTTTAAAAATAAGGGAAGAAATAAAAGACGCAAGAGGCACTGCCGGCTCGCTAATGGCAATTGGTAATATTCATTATCTGCAAAATAAATTCAGTAACGCTCTTAATTTTTATTTAAAAGTACTTCAAGTAAAGAATGTAGATAACGATAGTTATTTTTATGCAGAAGCCTTGTATAACACCGGACTTGCTTACCTTGAATTAAAAGATTATAACAAGGCGCTTACCTATTTAAATTATACTTTAAAAATAGATGAGGAAATTGGCGACAAACAGGGTGTGGCCCTGGTTTATACTAACATGGGTACCATACATTACATTATTGGTGATTATAAAAAAGCATTGGAAGTTACTACTAACGGACATTCTATTTTAAAACAACTCAACGATAAAAAAGGAATTGCCGAATCAAGCGGTGAATTGGGTGTTATTTATGATTCACTCAAACAACCCGAAAAAGCGTTGGAATATTATGGTATACAGCTAAAAATATCGAAAGAAATTGGCAACAAATTTAATATGCGTAAAGCCTATTTATACTTTTCAAATCACTTTCAAATAAAACACAATTATAAAGAAGCTTATGATTATTACAAGCTGTATAAAGGCATGGAAGACAGTATAAAAAATGAGTCAAGCATTAAGGCCATCAGTGAACTGGAAGCTAAATATGAGACGCAGACCAAAGAAAAACAAATTGAATTACTAAAAACCGAACAACAATTGCAAGCGGCAGAAAACACTAAACAAAAACAATTAATTTATGGTTCTTTTATTTTAGCCATTGTTATAGTTTTTGCCGTTTTTGTTTTTTATAACCGCCAGCAAATTAAAAAGAAGAGTTTGCTTGAAAAGAAAAATTTTGAACTGGAACGAAATGCATTATCAGCACAAATGAATCCGCATTTTATTTTTAACTCATTAGGTTCAATAAGTGGTTTTATATCTGAAAACGATAAAGATAAAGCTATTGAATATCTTGGTATCTTTTCTCGTCTTATTCGTCATAATCTTGAGCAATCGCGCGAACAATTAATTTCAGTAGCACAGGAAGCGCAAATGTTAAAGTCGTATCTGTTCTTACAACAACTGCGTTATAATAATGCTTTTACTTTTGATATTGACGTTTCAGAAACTATGGAAGTAGAAATTGCTATTCCTCCTATGTTCATTCAACCGTTTGTAGAAAATGCCATCATTCATGGTATTATTCCAAAAAATGAAGCCGGAAATATCTTAATTAAATTTTACCAGGAAAATGAGCATGAAGTTATTTGCGAGGTGCAGGATGATGGCATTGGCAGAGAAGAATCTAAAAAAAGAAAAACAGTTTATCACAACAATCATAAATCGTTGGCCATGACCATTACAGAAGAACGTGTACAGATCATCAACTCAATGAATAAAGAAAAAATTCAAATATCCATGAGCGATATTCTTGATAAAAATGATGCTGTAAAAGGCACTTTGGTAAAAATAATTTTCCCGGCCGACTGCATTTAAAACTTATAATTTTAATGTTATTTTAAAGCGTTTTTTGTTTAATTTAGTAACTATAAATTAAATTTTAAAGTGTTAAGCGCTGTTATTATTGAAGACGAGAAAAAATTTCTCTCGGCTTTTAGATCCATACTTTCTACTACCTGCCCGCAGGTTAAACTGGTTGGTGATTGTGGCAGTATTAAAGAAGCGCGTAAGCTTATCTCTGATATTAACCCTGATATTGTATTTTTAGATATTCAGCTTTCTGATGGCAACGCTTTTGATCTCTTGCGCCTGTTGGAAACAGATCTGGATAAAACCACTTTTAATAACCTGCGCATTATTTTTACCACTGCCTCTAATCAGTTTGCAATACAAGCATTCAGGTTCAGTGCTATTGATTATCTTTTAAAACCTATTATCGCTGATGAATTAAAAGAAGCAGTAAAAAAAGCCGAAATATTAAAAACAGCATTAGGCAATCAAAATCAATACCGTGTTTTATTGGATAATGTTTCAACTCCTGATGCTGAAAAAAAGATCTGTCTTTCTACTCAAACAGAAATGCGTGTTTGCTCCGTTAATGATATTTTGCGCTGCGAATCGGAACACAATTACACCACCTTTTATTTTACAAAAGATAAGCCATTAATGGTATCTAAAACTTTAAAAGAATATGAGGATCTTTTAAAAGAATACGGTTTTGAGCGTGTTCATCAATCGCATCTGGTTAATCTCAGTCATGTTAAATCGTATATCAAAAAAGACAATGGTTTTATTCTGATGAAAGATGGTGCCGAGATCCCTATCTCCAGAAGAAAAAAAGAAAAGGTATTAGAGATCTTTAAGAACCTGTAAATGAGCCCTTTTTAGCTTGTAATTACTAAAATAAAGTTAAATACAAACAGCTTATTCCATAACCCCCTTTTTCATTTTTTTATTTGTTAAATTTGTGGGAATATGGATCAACGCGCAGTCTCTTTTTTAAAGCTTTTAAAGATAATGGATGAACTCAGGGAACAATGCCCCTGGGATAAAAAACAAACCATTGAAAGTATAAGACATTTAACCATTGAAGAAACATATGAGCTCAGCGATGCTATTTTAAAAAATAGTATGCCTGAAATTAAAAAAGAGTTGGGAGATATTTTATTGCACATTGTTTTTTACTCACGTATTGCAAGTGAAACAAATCAATTTGATATTAAAGACGTAATAGATGTATTATGCGAAAAACTTATTTTCAGGCACCCGCATATATATGGTGATGTAAAAGCAGAAACAGAAGACCAGGTAAAACAGAATTGGGAACAATTAAAACAAAAAGAAAAAGGTGGCAACACTTCAGTACTATCAGGTGTGCCAAATAGTATGCCCGCCTTATTAAAAGCATATCGTATACAAGAGAAAGCACGCGCTGTTGGTTTTGATTGGGAAGACCCAAATGACGTTTACAAAAAAGTAAAAGAAGAACTGAATGAATTTGAAGCTGAAATAAAAAATAAAAACATGCAAGCCGCCGAAAAAGAATTTGGTGATGTTTTATTTTCATTGATAAACTATGCGCGTTTTTTAAACATCAATCCTGAGGATGCTTTAGAACAGACCAATAAAAAATTCATAAAACGCTTTGGCTATATGGAAAGCAAAGTAAAAGAACAAGGCAAACAAATTGCCGATTGCAAGCTGGAAGAGTTAGACATTTACTGGAACGAAGCAAAAAAACTATAATAAAAAGATCTTCTTTGAAAACATTCATAAAAAATAACTGGCTTTACTTTTTTCTATACATAGTTATTCTAACCATTTCCGCGTATTATTTACTTCAGTTTGATAAAGTTTATATTCATCTTAAAATAAACAAACTGGTTGGTAATCCGGCTATCGACACTTTTTTTAAATATTTTACACATGTGGGCGATGGTGTTTTTGCCATTATACTTTGTGTAATTATTTTAATTTTTAATATTCGTAAAGGTATTTTTGTGCTTAGCACCTACGTTCTATCAGGCATAACAACATCCATACTAAAAAACTATTGTTATGACAGTAACCGCCCGCATTTTGTATTTGGTTATTTTTTACCTAATACCAAAGTTAATTATGTTGAGGGAGTTGACATGATGGGTTTAAATAGTTTTCCGAGCGGTCATGCCACTTCTGCTTTCGCTGTTTTTACCTGTATGGCTCTTGCAAGCAATAATAAATACCTAAAGATCATTTTCTTTCTTCTCGCTTTTCTTTCAGCCTTCAGCCGCACCTATCTTTCACAGCATTGGCTTGTAGATATTACAATTGGCAGCTTAATTGGCACTCTTTTTTCGTTAACCCTTTATTTTGGATTTTATCAAAGCAATAAACTTCAAAATTTAAATAAACCTCTTTTTAATTTTAAGAACGTTTGACACTTTATCTTAAAAATAATACGGTCATTATTTTTTTAATTGCGCTTATTGCTGCAATTGTCTTTATTCCTTTTATTGGTAATTGCCCTTTATTTGATTGGGATGAAGTTAATTTTGCCGAATGCGCCCGCGAAATGCTAGTGACGGGAAATTATTCACGCGTTCAATTAAATTTTCGTCCCTTTTGGGAAAAACCTCCCTTCTTTATCTGGCTGCAAGCTGCAAGCATGAATATATTTGGCGTGAATGAATTTGCAGCTCGTTTTCCAAATGCATTGTGCAGTATAATTTCGTTAATTATCTTATTTAATATTGGTAAAAAATTTCACTCACAAAAATTTGGTATTGTTTGGAGTTTACTATACGCCTCTTGTTTACTCCCACATCTTTACTTTAAATCGGGCCTTATTGATCCCTGGTTTAACCTGTTTATTTTTCTTTCCATTTATAATTGTCTTCAATTCATTAATAATCCAAACGGTAAAAAAGAGATCAGCAATGCTTTATTAGCCGGCCTATTTTTAGGTGTAGCTGTATTAACAAAAGGCCCGGCTGCAATTTTAATTGTAGGTGTAACATTAACAGCGCATTTTATCTGGACCAAACAATTAAAGCTTTTTATTTCAAAACCATTTTTAATTTTTGCAATCACAACACTCTTTGTATCTGCCAGTTGGTTCATAACAGAGTGGCTTAAAGGCAATCAAACCATTATTACTGAATTTATAGACTATCAGGTGCGACTTTTTAAGACAGAAGACAGCGATCATGGCGGACCTTTCTTTTATCATTTTGTTGTTTTGTTGATCGGTTGCTTTCCGGCTTCGCTTATTTTTATTGCATCGTATTTAAACTATACAACACTTACGCCTTACCAAAAACAATTTCGTAAAATTTTTATTTGTTTATTCTGGACGGTACTTCTTATTTTTTCATTCGTACAAACAAAAATCGTTCACTACTCCTCCCTTTGTTATTTTCCTTTAACCTTTGTGGCTGCAATTGGCATCACTCAAAATTTTGAACGCTTAAAATTTAACACTGTTCTTAAAATAATTTACTGGCTGGTGGCGGGTATTTTCACAATTGCACTTACACTTATTGGTTTTATAAACGTTTTAAAACCCTGGTTAATTAACAGCGGCCTTATCAAAGACCAATTTGCGCTTGAGAATTTACAAGCCGATGTAAAATGGACAGGCTTTGAAGCATTCATTGCTTTATTATTTTTAATGGCATCTGTTTTTGTTTTTGTAGCTATTAAAAAACATAAAGTAAAGACCTTATATTATGGACTGGCATTTAATTTGCTTTTTATTTATACCACCATCGCTGTTATCATTCCTAAAGTAGAATTATATTCCCAACATGCGGCCATTGAATTTTACAGGGCCTGCAGCAAGCACGATTTTTATGTAGAAACGCATGGCTTTAAAAGTTACGCTTACATTTTTTATTCTGAACTTGGTCCTGATGATTATTCAGATACTGAGCAGATAAAAGCAACCAACGAATATCTTGATAATATTGAAAAACAAGGGCAATCGCGCATAACAGGCTTTGCGCTTGCCAATTTATTATGGCTCGAAAATTCTCCTGTAAAAAAACCTGCCCTTATAGTTGCAAAAACGAACGCTGAAGGAGATCTGCCACAAAAGCCGGGTGTAAAAAAATTATATAGCAAAAATGGCTTTAGCTTTTATGTAAAAATGCCTGCCAAATAGTCTATTTTTATTTGCTGGCACAAAATATGATTTAAACTAAGTGTAATTTAAAGAAAATTAAGCATGAATTTTGGAGATATGGATGAACTGACCTTTAAACAAGGGCTTGACGAGGATTCGGACTTTATTCCTTTATTGAGTAGTGAAGATGAAGATACAATGCAGAATGAGAAAATTCCCGAAATTCTGCCAATATTACCGCTTCGGAACACCGTTTTGTTTCCGGGGGTAGTTATTCCTATTACAGTTGGCCGCGATAAATCTATCCAACTTATAAAAGATTATAACAAAGGTGATAAGACCATTGGAGTTGTTGCGCAAAGAAGCGATGTTGTTGAAGAACCAACTGAACTGGATCTTTACACTGTAGGCACAGTAGCACAAATAATAAAAATGCTGCGTATGCCCGATGGCAACACAACTATTATTATACAAGGTAAACGAAGATTTAAAATAGATGAATTCATTCAAACAGAACCTTATCATAAAGCAAAAGTTTCTGCATTTGACGAAGTAAAACCGCCAAAAACAGATAAGGAATTCAATGCCATTATTTCTAATTTAAAAGAAACTTCAGTACAGATCGTAAAGATCTCACCAAACATTCCAAGCGATGCCAGCTTTGCAATAAATAATATCGACAGCCCTACTTTTTTGGTCAATTTTATTTCTTCCAACATGAATGCTACTACTGCTGACAAACAAAAAATGTTAGAAGAGGCCAATTTAAAAGACCGCAGCTTACTGGTACTTGAAAATTTAAATAAAGAATTTCAAATACTCGAGTTAAAAAATCAGATCCAGAATAAAACAAAAATGGATCTTGACAAACAACAACGTGAGTATTTTTTAAATGCACAAATTAAAACCATACAGGAAGAATTAGGCGGAAATAATTTTGAGCAGGAAATAAACGGTTATCTCGAAAAAGCAAAAACAAAAAAATGGAGCGCTGAAGTAAAAGAAACTTTCGAAAAACAAATTGCCAAGCTGCAACGCATGAATCCAAATGCGGCGGAGTATGGCATTCAAACAAATTACATTGAGCTTTTATTAGAATTACCCTGGAACGAAAATACCACAGATAATTTTGATCTTAAACATGCGCAAACAATATTAGATGAAGATCATTTTGGTTTAGAGAAAGTAAAAGATCGCATTATTGAACATTTGGCGGTATTAAAATTAAAAGGCAATTTAAAATCGCCTATTATTTGTTTATACGGCCCTCCGGGAGTTGGTAAAACATCTTTAGGAAAAAGCATTGCAAAAGCATTAGACCGTAAATATGTGCGCATGAGTTTAGGCGGTTTAAAAGATGAAAGCGAGATACGCGGACATCGTAAAACCTATATAGGCGCTATGCCGGGAAGGATCCTTCAGAATTTAAAAAAGGTACAATCTTCTAACCCCGTATTTATTTTAGATGAAATTGATAAAGTGGGCGCAGATTATCATGGTGATCCATCATCTGCTTTATTAGAAGTTTTAGATCCTGAACAAAATTTAACTTTTTACGATAATTTTTTAGAGTTAGACTATGATTTAAGTAAAGTAATGTTCATTGCAACCTGCAATAATTTATCAAGTATACAACCTGCTTTACGCGACAGGATGGAAATAATTGAAGTAAATGGTTATACGGTTGAAGAAAAATTAGAGATCGCAAAAAGGCATTTAATTCCGAAACAAATTGAAGAAAGCGGTTTAAAAAAACCACAATTAAAAATAAGTGACAAAGTATTGGAATTTTTAATTGAAACTTATACTGCCGAAAGTGGTGTACGTAATTTAGAGAAAAAGATCTCAAAAATAGCCCGTAATACTGCCGTACATATTGCGCGCGAAGAAGACATCCCTAAAATTACGGAAGAAAGTGTGGTTAAGATCCTGGGGCCTTCGCATATAAAAGATAAATACCAGGGCAACGATATTGCCGGTGTTGTTACCGGTTTGGCTTGGACACAAGTTGGTGGCGATATTTTATTTATTGAAACCAGCTTAAGCAAAGGCAAAGGTGGCAAATTAACTTTAACCGGCAATTTGGGTGAGGTAATGAAAGAAAGTGCAACGCTGGCTTTAGAATATTTAAAAGCGCATCCTCATATTATTGATGTAGATCACGAAACATTTGAAAATTACAACATACACGTGCATGTACCTGAAGGCGCCACGCCAAAAGACGGCCCTAGCGCAGGTATAGCCATGTTAACCTCTATTGCCAGTGCCTTTACAAAACGTAAAGTAAAAAAAGCTTTGGCTATGACGGGTGAAATTACCTTACGCGGCAAAGTGCTACCCGTTGGCGGCATAAAAGAAAAGATACTGGCAGCAAAACGTGCCGGTATTAAAGAAATTATTTTATGTGCAGATAACAAAAAAGATGTAGATGATATTAAAGCAGACTACGTAAAGGGTGTTACATTTCATTATGTAACGCACATGGAAGATGTATTGAAAATGGCTCTGCTAAAGGAAAAAGTGAAAGAAAGCAACTAAACTATGGTTCCATTTAGGATTTATTTCTAATTTTATAAATTATTAGATCTTAAGAGTTAAATGGACAGACTTAATACTTATTACGTTTTACAGCTTTTATTAAAGAATTGGAAAAAAATGGGCCTTGTTGCTGTTATTGCAATTGGCGTTTCTGTTCTTATTACGTCTCCATTTATTATGCCTCCCGATTTTCGTTCAGAATTTACACTTTACCCAACTAATTTAGCCCCGTTTAGCAGAGAATCTACTACCGAACAGCTATTTCAGTTTTTAAGTAGTGAGGAAATAAAAGATAATTTAGCAAAACGCTTTGGTCTGTATAAGCATTATGAAATTGACAGTACCAGAAAAAATGCCTTATCGGAATTTAATTCTATTTACAGTGCCAATGTTCAGGTAAAATTTACAAGGTACCAGTCAGCCGAAGTGTATGTTATAGATCGTTCACCGGCATTTGCGCAACAGCTTGCTTTTGGAATAATAGAAGAGATAAATACGATCATCCGCAAACGTAAAAAAGAGAAATACCGTGAGTTTGTAGACTTATATCAAAACCAATTGGCTTCTAAAAAAGCAGAGATCGATTCTATTGAAAGCAAATTAAAATTTATGCGTGTAACCTATGGTTTACTGGATATTAAATCGCAAACAAAAAATGTGACAAAAAATTCAGGCAATAAAGAATTAAATGCAAATGATAAAGCTTTGCTCAATAACTTAAAAGAATTTGGAGGTGAATTTATTATTCTTCAAAGCCGTTTTGCTGCAGAGCTTGAAAATTACAAGAACTTAAAACAGGCATATGATAAAAATACGCTTGAATTTAATAGTAATATAAGTTATGTAACAGTTGTTTCTCCACCTAACTTTCCTGATAAAAAAAACTCACCTAAAAGAACTGTAATTTTATTATTTATAACGCTTTCTTCGCTTTTATTGACAGCATTTGTGATTGTTATGAGAAATAAGCAAACACATTGATTATTTTCGACGGTCTTTAAATCCTTCGGAGCTTTAATTACACTTTTATTCCAATTACGCAAACATTGCTTCGACAAGCTCAGCATAAACTGACTCGTTTTGGTTTTTAAACTTTTATTCCAATAACCAAAACATCGTCTACCTGCTCAAGATCTTTTTTCCATGCCATAAAGGCTTCTTTGATCTTTTGCTTTTGTTCCTGCATTGGTAAATGCAAATTATCGAATAATAATTTTTGCATGTTAGAGAGCATGAATTTCTTTCCTTTTGGTCCGCCAAACTGATCGGCAAAACCATCGCTGAAAAAATAAAAATAATCACCCTCGTAAAAATCTACAATGTGATTAGTGTAAGTTCTATTCTCTTCTAACTCTAAACCACCAATTGGAAATTTGTTTGGCTTAATTATTTCCAAAGCATAATTATCTTTTTTGCGGTAGATCCACAATGGCCTGTTAGCGCCGGAGAATTCGATGGTATTTGAATTACGCTTAATAGCGCACAAGGCAATATCCATACCATCGCGTCGCTGCGAATCCTGATTACTTTGGCTTAAAGCGATCTTTACGCCCTTATGCAACTCTAATAATATATCTCCGGGCGAAGTAATTTTTTTTTGCTCAACAATTTCATTCAATAAAGTGTTACCAACAATACTCATAAAAGCACCGGGCACACCATGCCCTGTACAATCGGCTGCTGCAATGTAACGCGTTGTTTCGTTTTGTGAGAACCAGAAAAAATCACCACTCACAATATCTTTTGGCATATACAAAATAAAACAACCGTCAAATGCTTTTTCAGTTTCTACTAAGGATGGCAATAAAGCCTCTTGTATATTTTTGGCGTATTTAATACTATCGGTGATCTCGCGGTTTTTATGCTCCAGTTCTGATTTTTGTTCGCTTACTTCTTTGTTGATCACTTCTACTTTTTCTTTTTCTTCGCGCAATTCTTTTGTGCGGTCGTCCACTACTCTTTCCAGATTTTGTTTATCGGCCACCAGTTTTTTTGTTTTTATATAGTTGTAACAAATAATACCTGTAACAACGGTCACCACACACAATAGGTAAAACCACCAGGTGTTATACCAGGGTGGCAAGATCTCAAATGTAAATGTTGCCGGTGTTTTATTCCAGATGCCATCGTTATTCATGGCATTTACTTTAAAGGTATATTTACCCGGAGGCAATGAGGGATACGTTACCTCGCTTTGATTAACTGCTGGTGTCCAGTCAACATCCAAACCTTCTAACTGGTACTGGTAACGCACCTTTTCGGGTGCTACCAAACTAATACCAACAAATTGAAAGGTTAAATTATTTTTTGTAAAAGGCAATACTAAATTTTTTGGTAATAAGGTTTCAATGTCAAGCGAATCTGAATAGTTTAAAATATCTTCTTGCCCAAAAAATAATTTAATACTGCTGATATTTATTTTTGCTTCGTTGGTGTTAATGATATCCAGTTTAGGATTGTATATTTCTAAACCATTTACTGTTCCTATCAGGATCCGGCCGGCTGTATCTTTAGCGCTTGAATTAAAATACGATTCCAAACTTAACAAGCCATCGTCTTTACCCAGATGTTTTACGCTTTGTTTTTTATTATAAAAATCGCTGAGGTTAATAATATCAACACCATTATTGGTACCAATTATTAATTGGTTGTTATTATCTATCTGCAATAAATTAATGTAAGATGAAGTGATACCATCTTCTTTATCTATTTTTTTAAATGAACTGTTGTTGTATAGGTATAAGCCCTCTTCTGTACCAAACCAAATATTATTTCTTTCATCAACCGCACCACAAATAATAAGACTGTTTATAAATTTATTGTTCTTATTAAAAGCAGTAATTTCATTTTTATCCTGTAGTATCAATCCTTTCTCCGTTCCAAACCACTTGCGGTTCTGCTTATCTTCTAAACTAAAAAAGATAGCAAATTGCGCGGCATCGGTTTTATATTTTTCAATAGCAGTCTCTTTGCTTATTTCTCCATCTACCAATTTGTATAAACCTTCGGTTGTACCAATAAGAATTTGTTTTTTACTATCGCGATATAACGAAAGAATATACTTGTGTTTAAAATCACCGTCCTCAATTGTTTTTAAAACTTCGTTTTCAAAAGAACATAAACCATCAGAAGTACCAAACAACATTTTCCCATTCTCTAATGGCAACATGGCATTTACATCATTATCAGGCAAAGCTTTGGGATGCTTAAGATCGAAAGCATATTTTTTTAATTGTGAACCGCTGACCTTTACCAAACCATTTTTTTGAATACCTACCCAAATATTATTGTAAGAGTCAACCGCAACAGAATTAATATAATTTTCGGGCAACCCGTTTAATTTACTGTAAGAAACGATCTTATCATTAAAGTATTTAAAAACACCTGCGCCGTTTGTCCCTATCCATAAATTATTATCACGGTCTTTAAATAAAGATTGTATTGGGTTATTGGTAAGACCATTTGTTTTATTAAAGCCCGAGATAAGTTTATTTAAACTGAAATTAAAATTCTTTATCCCTTCAGAGTGTGTGCCAATATAAAATTCGTTATCCCCATTTGGCAATAAGCAATTGATAGAAAAATTATCGTTACCCGGAATTTCGTTTGCTTTACTTATTTGAAAAGAGCTGTTTATTTTATTTAAACCATACTCTGTACCAATTAAAATATCGCCCATTTTATTTTGAGAGATAGAGAAAATTAAATTTCCATTTAATCCATTGGCGGTTGTAAAATTTTTTGTTTGCTTGTTTTTTACATTGTAGTAAATAACACCATGTTGCAAGGTGCCAAACCACACATTGTGCATTTTATCAATAAAGATGGAGTAAACAGAACTTTGATTAAATGTAGAATCTAACAAAAAAGGAATGATCTTTTCGTTCTCAAAAGTATAAACACCTTCCTGTGTTCCTATCCATGTTTTATCTTTATCACTTAATAATTTATAGATCAACGGATTTTTTAAACCTTCCTTCTCACCATAATTTTTCATTTTAGAACCGTTAAAACTACTTAAGCCTTTACTGGTTCCAAAAAGCAATTGGTTATTATTACTTTCAACTATCGAAAAAACAACGTTATCTATTAAACCTTCGTTGCTTGTATAATTTACAAATTGCTTACCATCAAATTTTGAAACACCACCGCCATTGGTGCCAAACCACATGTAGCCTTTACTATCCTGAGTAATAGCCAATACCTGCGATTGCGCAAGGCCCTGCTCTGTTGTATAATTTTTAAAATTATAGGTTTGAGCAAACGCCACACACTGCAAAACAAACAGTATAAAAAGGAGTTTATATTTTTTTAAGGGGCTCATTAAAAAGATCGTGTCAAATTTAAATAAAAAAGCCAACGTTGTTATTGTTGGCTTTTTTATTTGACTCTGTAATTTATTAATCGGTTATAATTACTTTAATGGATACCTGTGAATGATCTATTTTAATATTCACAAAATAAACTCCTTGCGGCACGCCGTCAATATTTGAAGAGATCTTTACTTCGTTTTGATTGTGATAGCTTACAGGCAAAATTGTTTTTACAACTCTGCCTAAAATGTCTACTACTTCCACTTTAATTTGTGAAGGTGTTGCCAATTCAAAATCAACATTTATTTGTCCGTTAGTTGGATTTGGGTACAAGCGTACCTTGTTATCATCAAACTTAACTTCTTTAACACCAACAAAATTTCCGATAGGATTGATCTTTGCAGAATCTACCGTAAAATCAAGATTATCGAATTGCTGATTAGTTGCAGTAATGATCCTGTGATATGTAGTATTTGTATCCAACCCCGGAATATCAACTAACACAAAGTAATCTTCGTTAGCAGCATTTACAGGTAAGCCAGATAAAGTATACTGACCTTGGGCGTTTGTTCTTGATTGCGCGCCAATATCACCGCCCGGATTTCTGCCACCTTTTACAATAACACCTTTAATAGGACCAACCATGCTTGTACCATTCATCATTTTTTGTCCGTACCCAGGGCCTTGTATTATTTGTCCGGTTAAAATACCTGTACCAACGCCAAACGATACAATAGGAATAACGCTGATGTTTTGCGTGCTTGTATTTACACAACCGTGATTAATAACATGCGCCGTTAACCAACTGATAGAACTGTTACCATAAGTAATTTGTAAATTATTACTTGCTGTTGGAATACACTTTACAATATAAGTTCCAGAATCGATCGTATTAAATGTGTACTCTCCTAAAGCATTAAGCGCTTGTGTGGTAACAGAATCAAATTTTGTAAGAATAGGTTCGTAACGGTATAACACCGCATCGCCTGCAACAATAGTGCTATTGGTTTCGGTAACAACACCCGAAATATTTTTTGAAGAGAAAACGTTTAATGAAACTGTATTACTCGTGGCCAAGCAACCATGCACATCTGCCATAGTTGCATAATAACTATATGAACCCGGATTTAAAACAGATACCGTTGGACTTCCAACTGTTGGTGGTGTTGCAAAGGCAGGAATCTGTGTCCATGTATAAGTAATTGTGCCTTGTGCATTATTTGCTGTAGATTGAATTTGAAATGGGGTTACCTGGCAAGCTGTTGCCGGCGCATTAATGTTAAGCGACACAGAGTAAACGTTAACACTGATTAGTAAAGTATCTTTTTGTGTACCTGAAATTGCAATGATACCTAAAGTGTGCGTACCCACGGTATTAAATGAAAAACCAAAATTGTTAGAAGTGCCTGCAAAAAAATTATTATCCTTAATCCATCTTACCGAGTCGGCGTTTAAACTACTGTTGGTAGCAGTGTATGAACTATTAAGGCAAAGTTGATTACTGTTTAAGGTAATATTTGCTACCGGTGGAATGAATTTGTAAATGAATGTTCCAAACTCAGCAGGCGCCTGAAACCCATTAAGATAACTGCCCGCAAAATACAATTCGTTATTAAGTTTGTTTAATGTAAAAGTATAAGGATCACTTTCCTGTTTACCAATATCCTGCACAGAAGTTACTTCGTTGGTAAATGAAGGACCTGCAAAATATCTTACAGTTGGTCTGCCTGTTGATGTAACAGAATACCATAAAATATTATTATGCATTTTAAGACTTGTAATTCGTCCGGCACTTTGTGCTAACAGCGTGTAGTTAATACAATCAGGTGTTTTGTAAATTCTGTAAACACCATCACCATCATCTATACCCATGTAAAGTATGTTGTTAGAGATCTCGGTGCAAAGCACTTTAAAATTTCCAACATTTGTACTGAAGTTTGTGTTATAGGTAAAGCTCATACCATTTGTACTGGTTAATAATTCTGGTTGAAAAGAAGCGTTATCATAACCTGAAACATAAAGTACATTGTTAAACACAAAAGATGAATAAACTTGTGTAAACGGAATTGATAAATTGTTTGTATTTGAAAAACCTGCCTGGTTATAATGTTTTTTGTAAATACTTGTTTTTACGCTTGATGAATCATCAAAGATCAATAGTGTATCGTGTCCGGTGGTTGGGCTAAAAAAACATAAACTTTGAATTCCATAACGGTATCCTGCTACCGGATAAGCAATTTGCTCATAGGTTACAGCCTCTGTTAAGGTGTTTAATTTATATAGTGTAAGACTATTTGATTGGGCACTGCCGCTTAATTTACCGCCGAAAAACGCGTAAGATAAATTTGCTGTTGGTGTAGTAATAGTAGCCTCTCCATTCAAACCATGATCTTCAGAAGAACGTGAATATGCTAAAGGAGTAAGCACAGATGTTGTTGGATTAAAAACAGCGATATATGAATCTTTTAAAGAGTATGAGTTATTATAGTTAACCGAATCGCCCCAAACAAATAATTTTGAGTTACGCACAACACTGTTGCATTGCACAAAATAATTTGGCGGAGAAATAGTGGTGGTGTTATAAAGTGTATCCCACCTGTCGGGTGTTTGAGCAATAATTAAATTATTTACTAAACTAAATAATAAGAAAAAACTTAATGTAATTTTTTTCATTTATGGTCTTGATTTTAAAACGTCAACGAAGATAGCAAATTATCGTACTCAAATTGTTAAATTGCAGGATCTAAGACTAAAAAAGCTTTAGTAAGTAGTTAAAAATCAGCAAATTCTTGTGCAGACAAGGAAACATGAATGATGAGACTAATTAAAAGTTTTTAACAGCACAAATGCAGCCCAAAAATAAGGCTTAGGATACTTTTTCTTTACTGCAAGTTGCGCGATCTTAAAAGAGCTTTCTACATTTTGCGTTGTAGCATAATTTTTATAGAACTCTGTCATTAATTGTTGTGTAGCATCATCATCAACCGGCCACAAGCTCATAATGATATTTTTTGCTCCTGCAATGGTAAATGAGCGCTGCAAACCCGCTACGCCCTCACTCCCCATTTCATCGCCCAAACCTGTTTGGCATGCAGAAAGAACAACAAGATCTGTATTTGATAAATTAAGTAAAGATGCTTCGTAAGCAGTAACAATGCCATCATTCTCAGAATCTTTATTTAAAGAATCTGCCGTTGATGGGCCCGCACCTGCGAGAATAATACCTGAACGTAATAAGGAATTATCATTTATTGCCGAATTTTCAAAACCCAAAAACAATTTATCATCGCTCTCAACACTTTTTAAATAAAAACCGTGTGTTGCAATATGTAATACTTTTGGCGAGTTTACTTTTCTTAAATTCTCTTCACTCGCATACTCATCGGTGTAACTTAAAGTTTTCCAGTTTTGAGCATTTAAACTTTTCGAGATCTCTTCCACTTCTGTTTTTGTACCAGGTAACTTTGCAAGATTGGTAAGTCCAAAACGTTTTGCTACCAATTGATTGGAAGCCAATGCTTCTTTTGCTTTTTTTGTTTTAAAATCGTAATCGTAATCAGGGTAACCAAATAAACTGGCAGTAAGATTTGGTGTTGGATCAATTTTAGGTTCTTTAGAAATAGAACTTAAATTCGAGATCTGGTAAAATTCATGATCATCTGCCAGATATTTTTTAGTAGCAGGATTGTATAAACTCAGAAAGCTTAATTTGTGAAATATTCCATCAGAGCTTACATAAATACGGTTTGCTCCTTTAATTGAATTCTCTATAGGTTTAATAAACGCGGCATAACTCAAACTATCGTTTAGCTGATCATCAATACATTTTGAATAATAATCGAATTTTTTTCCTTCCAGGTCATCACCATCTTTATAAATAATAAAGTCAGGCTCATTTAATTTATTTTTTATAACCAAAGCACCATATTTTACAACACCTTCAGTATCATTAACAGCTTCGTTTACTTTAAATATTTCAATGGCGGCTTCGTTATCTTTTAAGTTTTGTTTTATTTCATCAAAATTTTTAGAACCACTTTTTGAAAATGATTTTAATTTGGATTTTAATTTCACTTCCAGATCAGATGTTTTTTTAAATAACTCGTTATTATCAAAAACTGCTTCGGTAGATTTAAAATTATTTAATAACTCATTTTTTACAAGTAACCAATCTGTATAGATCTTTTTAAGGTCGGGATCGTTGCTTGCTTCTACTTCTTTTTTTACCTGGGCCGAACGGTTGGCCAATAAAGATTTTAATTGCAGCTGATACCTCAACGCACGTTTTAAATGCTCGCTAAAATTTTTTGAAGGCTTATTTAATTTATAATTGATCAGAAAAATATTATAGCTTTCAAAAACAGGGGTTATAAATTGCAGATAAGCCATTTGATCGGCCTCGCTCATGGCATTAAAATAATCGTTTAATTGTGCAGAATAAAGATCAAGGCATTCAAAATATAAAGGCGTGGCCTCTTCAAAACGATTTTGTAAAGCGTACACCTCAGCCAGCGCCAATTGTGCCTCGCCATACAACTGATGTTTACGGCCAAAATTACGTTCAATTAAATTTAAAGCTTCTTTTAAATTTATTTCTGCCTTTTGTAATTGTTTTGTTTTACGATACAAACCATAGGTTGAAATTAAATACGCAGAATAGCGGTAATGATTCTTGCCAACACTTTTTTCAATAATACTTAAGGCTTTTAATTTACATTCTTCTGCTTTTTTATACTCTTTAAAATATAAATAGCATAATGATAAACTATTTAAGCAATTACCATAGCCCTGATGTTCTTCACCAACCACTTCCTTATAAATATCTTTTGCCTGTAAATGTCTTTCTAATGCTTCTTTATAATAACCGGCATCAAAATACACATTGGCCAAGTTGGAAACAGCATTAGCATAATTTTCTGTTTTTTCACCATAGCGCTCTTTTCGAACCTGAATAGCGGTTAATAATAATTCAGAAGCTTCGCCAAAACGACCCAGCATTCTTAAAAGATCAGCCTTGTTACTTAACGTGCTACAGTATGCTTCTGTTTTATCCTGGCCTGCTGCTTTCCGAATTTCGAGTGAATTATTATACGCATCTTCTGCCAGTTTTAATTCACTTATGTTTTTATAACATAAAGCCAGATTATTTTCTATGGTTGCTAAAATATCCCTGTCTTTTATCTTGTATTTATAATGAAACATTTTTGCAGCCTTCAAATTGCTAATACCTTTATCGTATTCTCCAACCTCTCTATAAACATCTGCCAGGTTAGAAAGGCCGATCACATATCCCAATGTATCGCCCAACTTTAGCGCGCTTTTTTCATTTACTATGTTCGCATAAATATCAATAGCACTTTTATAGTCTCCTAAATTTTGAAGTACAATGGCCTTATAATTTAACAGACTCAGATACCTGAGTGTGTTTTCACCTTCAAGTGTTTTATAATAAAATAACAAAGCGTCAACACTTGGCTTTGCCTTTTCATATTTTTCAAGATCTACTAATAGCTTTGTATAATTGTAATACACCTGCGTATACTCTTTACTATTTGCTCCATAAATAATTGACATACCATACATACAGGCTTCATAAAATTTTTCTGCTTCTACCAAATAATCTTGTCCCTGGTAATAATAAGCCAGGTTTAATTCTGTAATATAAATCAAAAGCGTATCCTTTGCTTTTTGTGAATAGTTATAAGAAGCCACATAACTTTCACCGGCTTTTTGAATTTCGTTAGCGTTATAATATTCACTGGCAATAAGGCTATAGATCTGTGTAGAATTATCAGGAAATTCGGAAAATCTTTTCTGATGTTTTTTTTCGAACGATAAAAGCTCGTTCAATGAGGCTCCGTTTGGCGAATCTATTTTTTTTAATAATACTTCCCAATCTTTTTCATAGGTTTGGGCATTTAAAAAATTAAAAAAGAAAATGAAGCTTATTATTTTAAAATGTAATTTCACATATCAAATTTAACCAAACTTTTATGAAAAAAATATTTTATCTCTCTACCTGCGATACCTGTAAACGAATTATTGATGAATTAGATCTCAAAAAAAAGGGTTTTGAGTTTCAGGATATTAAAACAGAAAAGATAACTGCTGCACAATTAGATGAAATGAAAAAGAAAACAGGCTCTTACGAAGCCTTGTTTAGTAAAATTGCACGTAAGTATAAAGAATTGAAGTTGAATGAAAAGAAGCTGACAGAAGCTGAAATGAAAAAATTTATATTGGAAGAATATACCTTTTTAAAACGCCCGGTAATATTTATTGGAGATAAATTATTTGTAGGTAACTCAAAAAATGTAATTGCAGAAGCAAAAGCTGCATTAAAATAAAAAGCCCGCAGATATTGCTGCGGGCTTTTTTTGTTGTATTGAAAAAATTAACCTACTTCAATATCTTCTTCTACCGGATCAACTGCTCCAACTTTGCCTGATTTTTCTTTTGCTTTATGATTATTACGTTTTTGCGTTTTAATAGCGTCAAATTTTGTTTTTTGTTCAGCCGTTAAAAAAGCATCTACCGAAGTTTCGAAAGCATCGTAATTTAATTTCATATTTCTACGGATCTCTTTTCTGTCTTCAGGTGTAGTTGCTCCTTTTAATCTTTCATGATACGGTTGATTTGCCGTTACACGCTTTAATGCTGCTACTTCCCATTGCGATTTTTGATCGGCATTTAATCCTAATTTTTTTTCAGCCCAATTAGCTGCTTTTTTAGCCCGTTCTTCCGGCGTTTGCTCTTTTTTGGTTTCTTTTTTGGTGACAGTAGTTCCTGTTGCGTCCTGTGCATTGCTTAATGTAGCTAATCCTGTTACTAATGCAAGCGATAAAATTATTTTTTTCATGTTGTTGGTTTTTTGTTTTTGACTTATCTAAATTATAAAGGTTTAATCGATAAAACTAATTTTATCATTTAATTAACGAAATTTTCATCCTAATATCTTCCAAAGGCCGGTTGCGTGCATCGGTTTTTGCGGCGGCTATCTTATCTATTACATCCATTCCCTCAATAACCTCACCAAAAACAGTATAAGTACCATCCAAATGAGGAGTGCCGCCAACAGTGGTATAAGCATCAATTTGCTGCTGGTTAAATTTATATTCAGGCGTTCTTTGGTGTTCGGTTTTTATAAAGGCTTCTATTTGCGCGTTCACAAAAATTGCGCTATCGGTATTATTCTCAGTTTTAAACCTATCGTACTTTTTCTTTAACAACTTGCCTTCGTCTGTTTTCATAAAAGCTCTGGCACAATTAGTGTAATGGGTTTTATTGATCCTGTCTTCATACTTTTTAAGGTCTTCCAATGTTCTTTTTTTACCCATAACTATATAAAATTGCGAGGCGCTCGATTCAAACTTGGGGTTAATATCATCGCTTTCGCGGGCTGCTGCCAGCATACCTTTTTTATGTATCAATTTAGTGTTAAATTCTGCCGGTATGGTATAACCCATATCGCCATGGCCCAGCGAATCGCCGGGTTTAGCCTTTTTGCTTAACAGATCGCCGCCCTGTATCATAAAACCATTTATTACACGGTGAAATAAAAGCGAATCAAAGGTTCTTTCTTTTACTAATTTTAAGAAATTGGCTTTGTGCAAAGGTGTTTCTTCAAATAGCTTTATTTTCATTTGGCCATAATTTGTTTCTATGATAATGGTTTCTTTACTCAACGTTTGAGCATTTACAGTAAGTAAAACCGCATTTAGGGCAAAAATTAGGCTAATTATCTTTTTCATTTAAAATAGTTTGCGTATATTTGTTAAGCTAATATCAATATAATTTATTATGAAACAAATTGCGATCATTCTTGCTGGATTTTTGATCTCTACATTCGCACTTACAACCACATCTTGTGAAAAAAACACAGATTGTGTGGCTACTATCAATTGTGTAGATTCAGTAGGTGTACCTGTTAATAATGCAGCTGTTTTATTGTATGCTACTATTAAAACAGCAAATGGCGGAACAGTTACAGCTGACCTTAAGGCCAACGCCACTACAGATGCCGGAGGACAGGTTAAATTCACCTTTAAACTGCCTGCAATATATGATATCAGAGCTACTTGTGTTCTTACAGCACCTACAACCAAAACAATCGTTGGCACAGGTATCATTAAATTAGAAGAAGGTAAAGGTTCTGAGAAGACCGTTACATTAAAATAACATATTCCAATTTTTCTTTTCAACTTAAAGCTATTCATAAAAGGATAGCTTTTGTTTTTTATCTACGTTTTTATGCGTATCTTGACTCCCGTATAAGTGACCATTTTAAAGTTTATAAAAAAGATCCCGGTATTTTTACCGGTTGTTTTTCTTTTGTCGTGCGGGCCTGCTGAAAAAGCCTGCGATGAGGAAGGTATTATTGAGTTTGCAACAAATCCAATAGACGAAAAACACCCTTTATTTGGCCTGGCCCCAAGCTCTGCTACCCTAAAATATAAAAAAGAAAAATTTGCGCTCGAAATGAGCTCTATGGGTATGTTTCACACTGCCATTATAGGAGATGTGGAAGCAAAAACAATTACTCAAACAGTTAAATTCTTAGATATAAAACAGGCCTGTATTGAAACTGAAAAAGACATCATCACCGAAAATAAGGATTTTGCGTTGAAAATTGAAGAAACCAATGAGACCAAGGAAATTATTGGTCTTAAAAGCTACAAGATAAAAGTTACAATGGTTAACGACCCCAGTGTTAAATTTGATGCCTGGTATACCAAAGACCTTGGAATGGAAGATTGTAACAGCCTAAACCCATACGCCCAGATAAAAGGGGTTTTATTGGATTACAGAGTTAAAAAAATGGGTATGGAAATGCGTTTTGTTGCTACCTCACGCAAAAAGGAAGTAGTGCCTGAAAAAACCTTCGAGATTCCCTCTCACATGAAAATTGTTGATAAAGCGACAATGGCAAAAAATTTCACTAATTAAACCTTCCTGTTTTGCCACCTATAAAAAGAAAAGCTTTTATTTTTAATATTGAATTTATTTTATACATTAGCCGACTATAATTTTGACAACATTTAAGTTTATATCTAAGTATTTTATCCTGGTTATTGCCTTTGCTTTAGGAGTTTGCTCTTCATGCTCTTCTGATAAATCGGGCGGTAGCGAAGAAGGGATTATTGAGTTTGATACAAAAGCCATTGATGAGCAACATCCGCTTTATGGTTTGGCGCCAAGCTCTGCTACTTTAAAATTTAAAAAAGAAAAATTTGCTATTGAAATGAGTACCATGGGCATGTTCAATACCGCTATTATTGGAGATAATAAAGCAAAAACTGTTGCACAAACAGTTAAGTTCATGGATATTAAGCAAGCCTGTATTGAGAATGAAAAAGATATAATTACAGAAAATCTTGATTTTGCTTTAAAAATTGAAGAAACAAAAGACACTAAAAAAATTATGGGCTTAAAAGCGCATAAAATTAAGGTTACCATGGCTGCTAATCCTACAATTACTTTTGATGCCTGGTATACAAAAGAATTGGGTATGGAAGACTGCAACGCTTTAACGCCTTATTCACAGGTTAAAGGTGTTCTTTTAGATTATCGCATTAAAAAAATGGGATTAGAAATGCATTTTATTGCCAAGTCAATAAAAAAAGTAGAAGTTCCTGATAATACATTTGAGATCCCTGCTTCTATGAAGATCGTATCAAAAGAGGAAATGGCCAAGTTTTTTGCCAACCTTCAATAATAATTTCCTCTTATACATTTAAGCAAATTTAACACCGAAAAATTTTTACCTTGGTACTATATTTGAACGTACTTAACACAAACTTTAAAACAAAAACAATGAAAAAAATAATCACTTCGGCTGCATTAATACTTGTTTCGGCCTTTAGCTTTGCACAAGATAACTACACCGTTAAAATGAATATGAAAATTGAAGGTTTGCCACCTGAATATGCAGGTTTTGGCGAGCAGGAAATGGTGAATTATATTAAAGGAGAAAAATACAAGAATGAGATCACCAGCATGATGCTTACTTCTATTACTGCATTTGATGGTACTAAATTAACTTCGGTTACTGAACAAATGGGTAACAAATCGGGGTATACAGCAACTAAAGAAGAATTAGAAGCTGCTGAAAAAACAGAAAAACCGGAATCGAAACCAAAAATTGAATACACAACCGAGAAAAAAACAATTGCAGGTTATGAGTGTACAAAAGCAATTTTAACCACTACAGGCAAAGATAAAAAAGACAACAAAATGACTGTTTGGGTTACAGAAAAAATAAAATCAGCTCAAACAAAAGGTAAAAAAAGTGTAAGAGGTAGTATGGCAATGGATCTTGGAGATCTAAAAGGTTATCCATTAGAAATGGAAATGGCAACCAACCAACAAGGTTTAGATATGAAAATATTAATAACTACCAGCGAAGTTTTAACTACACCAATTGATGATGCTGTTTTTAATATAAGCACAGAAGGTTATAAAATGGCTACTTACAAAGAGGTTCAGGAAAAAATGAAAGCTATGAAAGAAGAGAAATAATTCTTCTTTTAAATAAAATCAAAAGCCCTTCATAAATGAAGGGCTTTTTTTATGCAATGATCTTTTCAGAAAAGATGACCTGATTTTCTTCCAGCTCTTTTAAAAGCGGTAAATAAATTTCTTTTTTAGTTGGAATTTGTACACCATTCAAATTAAACTTCTTGGTTAAAAAATTCTTTACTGTAATAGCCAGCGGCAAACCTACAGTTAATGCCATACCGGTATGATGTTCGTCTTTACCAATAACAACAAGCGATGAATTTAATTTTTGAATGCTCTTACCAGGCAAGTTATACTCAAATTGGTGTTGCATAACGATCATATCTTTATCGTTAGGTTTTAATTTCCATTTTTCTTCAAGTAAAGCTTGTAGTAATTGTGCAGGTGTGCCTTGTGTTAAAGTAATTTTTTTATCAGAAAATAATTCAAGGTAATCCATTTGCTTTTCTATTTCATTATCCCAACCCGAACCCATAAATACTTTTAATCTTTCTTTTAGACTGCCTTTTACAGGTGGTAAGAATGAAGCTAATAAAGAAGTGTATGTTAATTTATCTGCATGGGTAATAAGTGATGTATCATCTGTCAATCCCAATTTTATAAAAACATTCCAGGCCTTGCAATAGCCATATTGCCGCAGTGTGCCGCGAACCATGGTTTTAATACTTTGTAAACCATACGACTCAATATAACTTATACTATCACGATTGGCATAAGCATCAAACTTTCCGTAACCATCCATTTCAATCACATCGTTTTGTGTATACAAACGATTGTACGGAATGAATTTTAATTCACCTTCATCTAAATATTGCGCTGTACCCTGCCCTGCTAAAATAACATTGCGTGGGTTCCAACTGAATTTATAGCCCCATGGATTATCGTTACTCTCTGGTGCTACCAAGCCTCCGCAATAGGATTTAAATGAAAGTATTTCTCCGCCCTGGTTTTTTATCTCATCAATTAATTTCATGGCGCTGGCATGATCAATTCCCGGATCAAGGCCACACTCATTCAATAAAATAATGTTTTTCTTTTTTGCTTCAGCATCCAGTGCTTTCATATCGGCGCTTACATAACTTGCTGTAGCCATGTGCTTTCCAAACTCTACGCAATCTCTGGCAACATCACCATGCATAAAAGCAGGAAGCATTGAAATGATAAGATCGTGCTCTAAAATAACCAATCTTCGCTTCTCCTCATTCTTTATATCAAAGCTAATGGCTTTACCATTTGCATTACCTGCAACTTTTTCTTCTGCTAATTTTATATCCATATCGGCAACGGTGATCTTCCAATCATTGGCTGCTGAATTTTTTAATAAATAATCTATTAACGAAACTGTTGAGCGGCCCGCCCCTATTATTAAGATTTTAACCATACAAGAACAAAATTACACTTTTGAAAAATATTACACACTAAAAATCAAACTTAACATAAAACAATGGCAAAAAACCTAACTGATAGTTTTTTATCAGTGGATCTGCATTAATGTTTGCCGGATCGGGTGCGTAACTTAAGGCTAAAATATTTTTAGCTCCTAAAACATTTACAAGATCCAGTGCAATTTCAGTACCTACTTTTTTACCGTTTATTTTATAAGAAATTTTCAGATCAAGACGATTGTATGGCGCAAATTGTAAGGTGTTTACTTTATCATCCTGCGCCACAACATCCATTACCGCATTACTGGCAGCAATATTAACAGGCGAATAACGCTTGCCACCGCCATAAGTAATTTTACCGCCGAGCGTTAGAATGTTCTTTTTCTCTTTTCCTACATTAAATTCGTATCCACCCAAAGCATTTAGCATATAGTTACCGTTAAAATTAGTGTTGGCTGTTCTTCCATTGCTTGCTGTATACTTACTATCGTATAAACTGCTGCTAAACATAAAAAAATAATGTTTGTGAAATAATTTTTCTACTGTAAATTCTAAACCATAATTATAACCTGTACCATTATTTGTCATTTCATAAATTGGTAAAAAACGGTTAAAGGTAGAGCCTGCATTAAGCGCCGAAACACTTGACGGAACAACATACACCGGCGCATTCCATAAATACTGATAATACACTTCGGTTTTGAATTTTAAATAACGTGTAGCAAAGTAATCATAACCCGCAACAACATGCTGGCTTTTTGTAAAATCAAGATCTTTATTGGCAAGTGTTTTATTGCTATTTGCAACTAACACCCCCGTATTTGGTGTTGTACCGGGATTTACAATACTATCCGGCACCGTAAAATATAAATAGGTTGATTGCATTTGACTATGTAAACCATACGCTAAACTCAACACCTGGTTAGCTTTAAATTGATATCGCAAACTGGCACGTGGCTCTACACTATACTTATTATTAAGCGTAAGATATTGCGAGAACACACCTCCGTTAAAACTCAGCTTCTCATTAAATTTATGTACATAGCTAACATAAGGTTGTATCAAATAAAAATCTGCTTTTGAATTCATCCTTATTTTGTAGGTTTTATTTTCGATCGTTTGCGCAATTGTATCGTATAAAGAATTCACTTTTACCTTATCATAATAACTTACATCAAATCTATTGACAAAAACACCTGCCTTAATACTATTTTTAGGATCTAATTTACTTTTTATATACCAGGCCAATACCGATTTTACTTCTTTAAAATCATATCCTAAAATTTGCGGCAAGGTATCGTTCGGTACAAAATTATCATTCCTTAATATTAAGAACTGATCTCCTTTAATAGTTTGCGCAGAAGTTGCCAAACTTGTTTTCATTACGGTGCGACTGTTAAGTGCGTAAACGTGACTTAAAATACCAACACCCATATTAGAAGCAAAATACTGATCACGGTTAAGATCTCCATATAGTTCTTTTGGTCGTTCGTGTGTTTTACTTAAAATAATTTTAATATCGCTTAAACCACCAATACTGCTAAAACTCAATACACCTGCTTTTTTTGTAGGAAAATTTAAGCGCACACCCATATCCTGGTAGCCCGGCACTGCACTTGTGCCTAAGTGAAAATTAATGGTGCTGAATAAAGCTAATGTTGAATAACGATACGTTACTAAATAACTGGCGCCTGTTTTTTTGCTTATAGGGCCTTCTAACGAAAGTTCAGTTCCCAAAACACCAAACTGAAAAGTACGCTCGTGCTTTTCATTATTACCATTTCGCATTTTAAGATCGAATACACCACCTAATGCATTACCATAATTGGCGGGAAAAGCACCTGTATAAAATTCGCTATTGGATAAATATTTATTGTTGATAATGGCTGTTGGTCCGCCGGCAGAACCTCCAACAGCAAAATGATTTGGGTTGTGAATATCAATATCTTCTAAACGCCATAATAAACCCGAAGGACTATTGCCCCTTATTACAATATCATTTCTTGAATCGTTTGTGCCTTGTACACCTGCAAAATTTTGCGCCATACGCGCTGGATCTTGTCTTGAACCTGCATACCGCTCTGTCTCTTCAATACTAAAAGATTTTACATTTACCGATTGCATGGTGTTTACAACATCCGTATCGTTTGTTGCTTTTACTTCTACCTCCTCCAAACCAACTGTACTTTCTTCCAGCTCAATATTCAATACCATTTCTTTACCCGAAGTAACTATTACATCGCTAACCGGTACCGACTTATAACCCGTATATAAAAACAAAAAGGATTGGCGCCCAACAGGTACACCCGTTAATTTATAATAGCCGTCATTATTGGCTGTTACTGCCAAATTAAGTGTTGATGATTTAAGTTGTACAATTGCTCCCGGCAAACCAATGCCCGTTACTTTATCTACCACTTTACCTTTTACCGTTTGAGTGATCTGAGAAAAAGAAAAGGCTGATAAAAAAATAAAGCATAATACAAGTAATTTAATTTTCATACGTAAATAATTTTCATCAAATGTATGCTTCACTTTTTGTAGAGTTATAGTATAAAATGTAAATAAAATATTTTTTTTTTGCATTTACCGCAAAAAGAAATCAAATTTTACAAAACACAATTGTTCACTAAATAAAAAAGCCTGCATAAGCAGGCTTTCAATAGATTATATAATAACTCTTAGTTTGTTTTTATTTTTAATAACTGACCAAAAGTTAAATTATTTGATTTTAGTTTGTTTAGTTTTTTTATGTCATCAACATCAACACCATGTTTTTTAGCAATACTAAATAAAGATTCTCCTTTTTTTACTTTATGCCAGGTAAAATCACTTTTTGCAGTTGCTTTATTTTCTGCTAATTGCTTGGTATCCTTTTCTTTATTGGCAGCAATATTTTGGTTAGATTCTGTTTTAATTTCTAATTCTTTTGATTTTTGCTGCTCGCGTACATAAACGATTATTTTTTTGCCGGGCTTAATGCCTTTTTTACCAACATAATTCCAGTTTTTAAGATCGGCAACTGTTACACCGTACTTTCTTGCTATTGTACTTAACTTTTCGCCGGATCTTACAGTGTGTACTTTTTTTACTTCTTCTAAATTATCTACTATCAAACCTTCTTTTTGCTGAGCCATTAAAGCTGCATATATATCCTGTTCGTTAGTTAAGAAAATACCGATCTTATTTTTTGGTAAGCACATAGCATTGCCACCAGCCGGAATAATATTTTTGCGGTATTGAGGGTTAAAGTACATGATCTCTTCTTTAGTAACATCTAAAGCCTGCGAGATCTGATCAAAATTCATTTGTTGTTTTACAACAACAGTATCAACCTCAAAATAAGTTTTACGTGGTACAGCCGGATAGATATTATGTTCAGCTGCATAACTCATTACATAATTGGCCGCAATAAATGCAGGCACATACCCTTGCGTTTCGGTTGGTAAATACGGACGAATTTCCCAATACGTTTTCTTTCCTCCACTTCTGCGAATAGCTTTACTGATAGTGCCCGGGCCCGCGTTATATGCTGCAAGCACCATTTGCCAATCGCCAAACATATCATAAAGTGATTTTAAATATTCTGCAGCAGCAACTGTTGCTTTATATGGGTCGCAACGTTGATCAATGTATGAAGTAACATTTAAGCCATACATTTTACCTGTTGGATACATGAATTGCCATAAACCCATTGCACCTGCGCGTGATTTAGCATAAGGTATCAAAGCGCTTTCAATAACAGCCAGATGTTTTAATTCTAAAGGAATATTATAACGATCAAATACTTCTTCAAACATTGGATAGTACAATTGGGCAACACCCATCATACGGCTTACACTCTCGCGCTTACGAAAAGCATACATATTAATAAAACCTTTTACATGCTCATTATAAACCAGATCGAACGGAGAGTTGGCATCTAGTTTTGCTAAACGTGATTGATAGGTATAATCATCATATTTAGGAATACTATCTGCAGCAAATTTATATTTGTTATTTTTTGGAAAAACAGGTCTTGAAAAAGCTGTTTCAAACATTTTTTGGGTTGATAAACTATCCAGCATAGCTGCAATAGGATCATCTACCCCAAAGGTTTGTGCTTTGGCAAAAAAGCCGGTCAATAAAATACCTAAAACACAATATTTTTTTAGTGAACCCATGTTTGTATTGATTAAAAGCTTATTTATAATTATTAAACGGTAAATATTTAAAAACGTTACAATTTAAAATTAATATTTCAAAAAAGCAATGTTAGCCCCTTGATTTTAACAAGTTGCCAGTATTACAAGAATAAATATTATTTGAAAATAATAACTGTTAAAGATTTTTTAATTTTTAACTTTGCGTTGTGAGAAACAAAGAAAAAGACGAGGTAGCGTTGGTTAACATAGACCGCAATCCATTGGTATTATTGACTTCTATAGCCTTAAGCACAGTATTAGATTACTTATCGTACACATTTATTTTAGACCTTAATCCATGGGGATTTGTGATCATGATACCGGCCACTTTCCTTTCTTTTCAAACAGTATGGCTGCTTTTAACACCTTATGCCATGCTTTTTGATGATAAATTAGAGATAAAACGCACGCTTTTTAGCAATAAAATGCTCTTTTTTACCGATGTTAAGAGAGTAGGAAATATTAAAAAAGGCAATCTTTTTATATCCTATAATGATGATGAAGTGGCTAAGATCAGTCTTTTTGGTATTAAAAATTCACAAGCCAACACTCTTAAATCTGAATTAGAGAAACACGTTTCCATTACCATCAGCAAAAGGGTTTAATACTGCCTGTATCCTTTTCCGGCATTTGCATTATAATAAACACAACACTGTTTAAAATCATTTATTTGAGCGTATTTACCTGTTTTTATTAAACTTAATTTCGTATCAACTAAACTATTTTAGCAATGTTAAATTTTATTTTACAAGCAGGCACAAGCGTTGCCACATTAGCAGCAACAGATTCAGCTACATCACCCGTAGTTACAGGTATTCAAGCAGCGGCAGCTACTCCTGAAATAACCGAAACAAAAATGTCGTTAATAGAACTGGTAATGAAAGGCGGGCCTATCATGTACCCTATTGGCCTGTTACTTTTAGTTAGTATTTATTTGTTAGTAGAGCGTTTATTGGTGATCAGTAAAGCCGGTAAAAAGAACGAAAATCTTATTTCAAGCTTAAAAGAAATGATACACAGTGGCAATATTGCCAATGCACGCAGCATGTGTAAAAATTTAAATACGCCTGAAAGCACAATGATAGAACAAGGCGTATCGCGCATTGGTCAGCCGGTTGAAGAAATAAGAGAAGCCATGAACAAAAGTGGTTCTAACGAAATTGGAAAGTTAGAAAAGAATATGAATGTACTAAGCATTATTGGCCGTATTGCACCCATGTTTGGATTTGTGGGTACCATTATTGGTGTAATTACAATTTTCCGTAAGATCAGTGAAAAAGGAACAGTTGAGATCGTTCAGATCTCAGATGGTTTGTATCAAAAAATGGTCTCATCTGCAGGTGGATTAGTGGTAGGTGTAATTGCATTTATTTTTTACTACTGGTTAAATGCGCGTATTGACAAGATCGCTCACCGTATGGAAGATACTCAAATTAAGTTTTTGGATATGTTGAATGAACCAACTAAATAAGTTTTAAATCAAAATTTAAAATGAAGAATTTAAAAGTATCTTTTTAATTAAAAATTTTAAATTATCAATTAAACCAAAATGGCTCTACGAAAAAAACACAGGGAAGCAGAAGTAAGCACAGATTCACTTAGTGATATCATGTTCTTTTTAATGCTTTTCTTTTTGATCTTATCAACCATGGTAAGTCCTAACGCTATTAAAGTAGCACTGCCAAAATCAGAAGTAAAAACAACAGTGAATAATGATGTTAAGCCCATTCATTTAGCTATCACAAAAGACAAAAAATATTTTGTAAACAGTAAAGAAGTTAGCCTGGCAACCCTTGAATCTGAGATCTCTGTTTTATCTACTGCCCAATTAGAACCTACTGTTATTATGCATTTAGATAAAGAACTTTCAATACAAGATGAAATTGATATTATGACCATTTGCTACAAATTAAAATGTAAAACAGTTTTAGCAACTGCTGCAACCAACAAATAAAATGGAACTAACAAAACAAGAAGAGAATAAGAACAGGGTTATTTCCGGAATAATCACTGCGGCTATTTTTGGCTTGCTTTTATTATTTCTTATCTTATTTCATCTTATTACTCCTAACCCACCCTTTCCTGAAATTGGAGGCGGTGGCGGCCAGGAAATAGCCCTGGGTATGATGAATGTTGGTAATGATGATATTGATTATGGCAATATGGGAAAGGTTACTGATGTTGTTGTAGAAAAAGAAACGCCAAAAGAAAATATTGTTACTGATGAGAATGGTGAAGACGTAAAGATGAATGAGACTCAACCGGAAATTAAAGACAATAAAGTTGTTATTACGCCGGTAAAAGAAAAAGTAGTTGTAAAAGAAAAAACAGCCGCAGAAAAATTAGCAGAAAAATTTAAGCAGAATACCGGTAAAGATGGCGGCGGCGGAAAAGGAGATAATGATATTGCCGGCCAAAACGGAACCCCTGATGGCGACCCAAATAAAAACGGAAACGGCGGGCATGGTAACGGAGATGGCGGTGGCGATGGTGACGGACATGGACCCGGAAAAGGTGCAGGTAATGGGCCTGGAAGTAAATTCGGGATCGATCTTAAAGGGAGGGCTGTTGTAAAACCACCACAATTACCAAAAGATACCAAAGAAGAAGGAAAAGTTGTTGTAGAAATTACAGTAGACAGCGAAGGAAATGTAATTGAAGCTAATCCTAACGGTCGCGGCACTACCACAAGCAGCGCTTTATTAAAAGCAAAAGCAAAACAAGCTGCATTGGCTACAAAATTTAATGTGGAAGGAAAGTTCGAAGAGCAAAGAGGAACCATCACTATCATATTTGCATTTGATTAACATTAAAACGCTCTCTCATGGAACTAAGCCGTAAAGAAGAATACAGAAATAAAAAGATCTCAGTAGGAGTTACTGCATTTGCTTTTTTAGTAATGATAGCTTTTTTTATCTTTAAGAACATTATTACATCTTCACCTTCTATTGTGAGTTCCTCAACAAATGAAATGGCAATTGGCATCTCTCACGAAAATAATACCGATCCAACACAAGGGCAAAAAAGTGATCTTATTGCTTCAACCACCAAAGAAGAAAATTCTGAAAACAAAATTGTAACAGACCCTAATAGTGAAATACCGGTTAAAAGCAGCGCAATAGCCTTGGCAAATAAATATAAAAGAATTAAAATAAACACTTCGTCTCAAACAACTATTACCGAAAGTAAATTGCCTTTATCTGAAGGTGAAAATGGTACAGAAACCAAAACAGGTGCAGATACAAAATTAGGTTACGATCTTGAACAAAGAAGCATGGTAACATCTCCTTCATTTGAAAACGATACAAAAGAAGAAGGAAAAGTTATTGTTGAAATTGTAGTTGATAAAGATGGTAACGTAACAGAAGCTAATCCCAATGGCAGAGGAACAAACACAAGCAGTACCTTATTAAAAGCCAAAGCAAAAAAAATGGCATTGGCAACAAAGTTTAGCACCGATCAAAAAAGAGAAGAACAAAGAGGAAGCATTACAATAATTTTTTCATTCAATTAAAACATGACCTACCAGCAAACGCTTGATTATCTCTTCGCGCGTTTACCAATGTTTCAAAGAGTTGGGGCTGCAGCTTATAAAGCAAACCTTGATAATACAAATAAGATCGTTGAACTGCTGGGCAAACCTCATCAAAAATTAAAATGCGTTCATGTTGCAGGCACCAATGGTAAAGGTTCCAGCAGTCATATGATCGCTTCTGTATTGCAACAAGCGGGCTATAAAACAGGTTTATACACATCACCCCATTTAATTGATTTTAGAGAGCGTATCAAGATCAATGGAAAGATGATCTCAAAAAATTATATTGTTGATTTTGTAGAAAAATATAAAGAAGAATTTGAAAAGATAGAGCCCAGTTTTTTTGAATGGACCGTTGGCCTGGCCTTTGATTATTTTGCAAAAGAAGAAGTAGACGTGGCAGTAATTGAAGTTGGTTTGGGTGGTAGACTGGATTCTACCAATGTTATTACACCTAAAGTTTCGTTGATCACCAATATAAGTTACGATCACATGAATTTATTGGGCGATACCCTGGAAAAAATTGCTGCGGAAAAAGCCGGCATTATCAAAGCACGCGTACCAGTTGTTGTAAGCCAGTACCAAAGTGAGAGCGGACCTTTATTTAACACCGTTGCAAAAGAATTAAAAACGGCGGTGCAATTTGCAGATAAGAATTATAAAGTAATTGATCATACATTAAAAGACGGTTACTTAAATACAACCATTTTAAATAAAGTAAAAAATACAAGTATAAATTTAGATCTGGATCTTACCGGAACCTACCAGTTAAAAAATGTTTTGGGTGTTTTAAATACATTAGATGTAATTGAAAAATCAGGTTTTATTATTGAAGAGAATGATATTAAAAAAGGGTTAAAGCAGGTTGTAAAAAACACAGGATTGGAAGGGCGCTGGCAAACTATCAGTCAAAAACCTTTAATGATAGCCGATACGGGGCATAATGAAGATGGTATAAAAAATGTAATTGCCAATTTAAAATCAATTGAATATTCGCATTTACATTTTGTTTTTGGTACTGTGAATGATAAAGATGTTTCAAAAATTTTAGAGTTGTTGCCAAAAGAAGCTACTTACTATTTTACAAAAGCAAACATTCCACGCGCTTTAGATGAAAATGAATTATTTGAAAAAGCACAAAAACTAAAATTAAAAGGCAAAACTTTTTCTAATGTAAAAAGTGCGATTGAAGCTGCAAAAAAAGCCGTAAAGAAAAATGATCTTATCTTAATTGGAGGAAGCACATTTGTTGTTGGGGATGCCCTTGCTGATATCAATTAAAAAAGCGCATCCACAGGCTCTGCTCCTATTCCGGGCAGATCGTTCAAATATACTTTCCCGTTTTTATATGTAATTCCTTTAAACGGATCGTTCAATAATAAATTTGGTGCATCCAGATCAATATAATCTGCAAATTTCATGAGCTGAGCCATGGCAGAAGTAGCACAAGAACTCTCCGCCATGCAGCCTAGTAATATTTCTAACTTATTTTTCTTAGCATACTTTATCATCTCATAAGCTTCGGTTAAACCGGTGCTTTTCATGAGCTTAATATTTATTCCATTAAAACAATTTTTTATAGTATCAAGATCCTTTAAACGCTTTACACTTTCATCTGCAATAGTTGGTATCGGACTTCTTTCAGTTACCCATGTCATATCTTCCAGCATATTTACCGGCATTGGTTGTTCAATTAAGATCACATTTTTTTCGTGCAACCAGTGTAACATTTCTAATACCTCCTCTTTGTTTTTCCAGCCCTGGTTCACATCTACATACAAAGGTTTATCGGTGTATCTTCTAATTAAATTTATGAGTGCTTTATCGTCTTTTGTTCCTGCTTTAATTTTTAAAATAGAAAAATCAGCTGCCTCTTTTATTTTTTGTCCGATCATTTCTTCGGCATCAATACCAATGGTGTAAGAAGTTAAGCGCGAATCGCTTTTACCAATTCCTATTAATTCGTAAAAAGGTTTACGATCAATTTTTCCGGCAAGGTCATTTAAAGCAATATCAATAGCCGCTTTTGCAGCGTTATTTTCTGAAGAAAATTCATCAATAGCTTTTAAAATTTCACGAAAAGATGAATTTGCATGATGTACCAAAAAAGGTTTTACCTTTTCAAAAAAAGCAATGGTTCCTTCAACAGTTTCACCTAAATAAACCGGTAAACAAGCTTCGCCATAGCCTACTTTCCCTTCGTGTTGTATCTTTATAAAAACCGAAGTAGTTGTCCTTCTGGTGTTTGACGATACACCAAAAGGATGTTTGTATTCTAAAACAAAGGTTTTATAGCTTAAAATCATTGATTTTTACCTGCATTTTATGTAAAAATATACAAAGAAAAAAACTTTGCCCAATCTATTTGTCTGAAACTGAATTTTAGGTGGTTTTTGTGCATTTTTCTGTTATTTTTGTGTCATTATAAATTCCGGCATTATGGCTAAAACGTTGACTGAAAAAAAACTAAAGTTCACTAAAGAAAATTATTTAACGTGGTACGAATCCATGTTATTGATGCGTAAATTTGAAGAGAAGACCGGGCAGGTTTATGTACAACAAAAAATTAAGGGCTTTTGCCATTTGTACATTGGCCAGGAAGCTATTGTTGCGGGCACCGTTAGCGCTACAAAAAAAGGAGATAAACACATTACAGCCTACCGCGATCACGCGCACCCTATTGGTTTAGGCTTACACCCAAAATATGTAATGGCAGAAATGTATGCTAAAATTACCGGCTGCAGCAAAGGCAAAGGTGGTAGTATGCACATTTTTAGCAAAGAGCACGGTTTTGTTGGAGGCCACGGTATTGTTGGAGGCCAGGTGCCACTAGGCGCGGGTATTGCATTTGCAGAAAAATATTTAGGTACCGATAATGTTTGCGTTTGTTCAATGGGTGATGGCGCTGTAAGACAAGGGGCATTGCATGAAGCATTTAATATGGCTATGACCTGGAAATTACCGGTAGTGTTTATCGTTGAAAATAATCAATACGCCATGGGTACTTCTGTTGAGCGTACCAGTAACGTACACGATCTTTGGAAATTAGGTTTGGCTTACGATATGCCTAGTAAACCGGTTGATGGTTTAACGGTTGAAGCTGTACACGAAGCGATGGAAGAAGCTGTAGCACGTGCCCGCAGAGGCGATGGCCCAACGTTTTTAGAAATGAAAACTTACCGTTACAAAGGCCACAGTATGAGTGATGCGCAAACCTACCGTACAAAAGAAGAAGTGAAAGAATACCAGGAACAGGATCCTATTTTAAAAGTTCTGGCAACACTTCAACAAAATAAATGGATTGATGATGCGGGCATTGAAGCTATAGAAGCAAAAGTAAAAGCTTTGGTTGATGAATCAGTTCAGTTTGCAGAAGAAAGTCCTTACCCTGAGCCTGAAGAACTTTATAAAGACGTTTACTCTGAACCGAATTATCCTTACATTATTGAATAAAAATAATTAAAGATTAAAAATCTTAGATCATAAATTAAAAATCTTAAAAAATTATGGCAGAAGTTGTTAGGATGCCCAAATTAAGTGATACCATGACAGATGGTGTAATTGCTAAATGGCATAAAAAAGTTGGCGATAAAGTTAAAAGTGGTGAGCTATTGGCAGATATCGAAACTGATAAAGCTACCATGGAATTTGAATCTTTCCAGGATGGTGTATTATTGCACATTGGTGTTCAGGAAAAACAAGCAGTACCTGTTGATAGTATCATTGCCATTCTTGGAAAACAGGGAGAAGATATTAGCAGTTTATTGAATGGTGATTCTGGTGGAAAAGCTGAAAGCAAAACACAAGATAGCAAGACACAAGACACAACAAAAGCTAATGGCACTTCGAGCGCAGTCGAGAAGCCTGCTGCAAGCCTACCTTCAACAATTCAAGTTGTACGCATGCCAAAATTAAGTGATACAATGACTGATGGTGTAGTTGCTAAATGGCATAAAAAAGTTGGTGATAAAGTTAAGAGTGGAGATCTTTTAGCAGATATTGAAACTGATAAAGCCACCATGGAATTTGAATCTTTTCAGGATGGCGTATTAATGCATATTGGAGTTGATGCAGGAAAAAGTGTTCCTGTTGATAGCGTTCTTGCAATATTAGGTAAAGGCGATGAAGACATTAAAGCAGTTCTTGCTAATGTAAATTCTTCTCCTGCTAAATCAGAAACTGCTTCTACAAGCTCAGCAACCAAAACAACTAACAGTAATGGTTCTGTAAATTCAAATACAACTGCAAAGGCAGAAGAAAATAATACAACTGCTAACGGCGGAAGAATTAAAGCTTCTCCATTGGCAAAAGCCTTAGCAAAAGAAAAAGGAATTGATCTTAGCAAAGTAAAAGGTACTGCAGATAATGGCCGTATTACAAAAGCAGATGTAGAGAATTACAAAGGCGGCGGGGCAACTGTAGGCGGTGGAAAATCATCTTCTGTTCAATTAGGTACAGAGAGTTTTACCGACGAACCTGTTTCGCAAATGCGCAAAACAATTGCACGTCGTTTATTGGAAAGTACAAACGGTGCACCTTCGTTTGTTTTAAATATTGAAGTAGATATGGATAATGCCATTGCAGCGCGTAACGCCATCAATGCTATTCCTGATACAAAAGTTTCGTTTAATGATCTTGTAATAAAAGCTTGTGCTGCGGCTTTACGCAAACATCCAAAAGTAAATACATCTTGGTTGGGCGATAAGATCCGCACCTACTCACACATACACATTGGTGTAGCCGTTGCGGTAGATGATGGTTTATTAGTACCTGTGGTTCGTTTTGCTGATCAAAAATCTTTATCTCAAATTTCGGGCGAAGTAAAAGATCTTGGTAAACGTGCAAAAGATAAAAAATTACAACCCGCAGATTGGGAAGGAAATACATTTACGGTTTCTAACTTAGGTATGTTTGGTATTGAATCATTTACTTCTATTATCAATTCACCTGAATCGTGTATACTTTCTGTTGGCGCAATAAGACAAGTACCTGTTGTAAAAAACAATATGGTTGTTCCGGGCAATACAATGATGTTAACGCTCGCCTGCGATCACAGAACCGTTGATGGTGCTACCGGCGCGGCGTTCTTACAAACATTAAAAGCATTTATTGAAAATCCTGTTACTATTTTAGTTTAATATTTATGGAAGCATTTGTAAAATCAGAAGTTAAGAACGGAATAGGAACGATTACTTTTTTTCATCCGCAAAGCAATTCAATGCCCGGTATGCAATTGCGTAACCTTGCAGCGGAAATTGAAAAACTTGGAAAAGATAATAACGCAAAAGTTATTGTTTTAAAAAGCGAAGGTGATAAAGCATTTTGTGCCGGTGCCAGCTTTGATGAATTAATTGCCATTAAAGATATTGATACAGGATTAAAATTCTTTTCAGGTTTTGCAGCGGTAATTAACGCAATGCGCAAAGCACCAAAATTTGTTATTGCGCGTGTGCAAGGTAAAGCAGTTGGTGGTGGTGTTGGTATTGCCTCAAGTGCCGATTATACTTTTGCAACAGATGCCGCTGCAGTAAAATTAAGTGAGTTGGCTGTTGGTATTGGTCCGTTTGTTGTTGGCCCTGCGGTAGAACGTAAAGTAGGCACATCTGCATTTTGTCAGTTAACCATTAATGCTACTGAGTGGCAAACCGCGCAATGGGCAAAAGAAAAAGGCTTGTATGCAGAATTGTTTTCTTCAACCGAAGAAATGGATAAAGGCATTGATACACTTGCCAATAAATTAGCAACAAGTAATCCTGAAGCAATGGCCATGCTTAAAAAAGTAATGTGGCAAGGCACTGAGAATTGGGATGAGCTTTTAATTGAACGCGCTGGCATGAGTGGCACATTAGTATTATCTGAATTTACTGTTAATGCCATTAATAAATTCAAGCAAAAAGCTTAATTGCTTTACTGAATAACCAGATTGCAAACGTACTTCACGCCTTCCATCATAAACACCACTTTGTAAAGTCCGTTGGCCGTGTCAGGCCCAAGATTAAAAGTGAATTGTTTATTCTTTAAACTATCAGCATCTGTTTTTGAATTATAAATTATTTTTCCTGACGTTGAATAGATCGATACATCAACATCATGATTATTTTCTATTCCTGTTATATCTACCGAAAATTCTCCTTTATTTGGGTTTGGATAAACAACAAAGGATACATTATCGCCAAGTGTATTTGCAACTGAAACTATTTTTGAAAGTTGGGATGTTTTATTAATATCAACTTGTTTTAAACGGTAATAGCTTGTTCCATTAACAGGCGAATTATCTGTAGTTGAATAATTGATCTTATAATTGCTATTGCCATTTATTGCTTTGGTCTTTACTTTTTCTAATACAGTAAAATTAATAGCATCAATGCTCTTTTCAATTTCAAAATAATCGTTATTTATTTCACGCGCTGTTGCCCAGGTTATCTCACATTTTTTATCCTTACATACTACATCAAAACTTAATAATTCTATTGGTAATACACCTGTTGTATTTGTAATGATACCTGAATTATTTGGACCACCACCTGCGCTGCCGTTAACCGCAGCCGGACAACCTGTACAACTTGTGCCGCCTGAACCTGCTGTTGTACTCGTTGTAACATTGGCTGTTGGTTGTGCTGCTGAATAAATAACGGCACCTTGTCCACCACCGCCACCTGCTCCATGTGCTCCGGTAGTTATACTCGACCCGCCATTGCCTCCGTTTGCCGAAACCACCAAAGGACAAGTTCCTGAAATGCTATATGTATTTACCTGCATTACAATTGAACCCGCTGCGCCGCCGCCGCCACAACCATCGTTTACAGCATTAGCTGCATTTAGACCATTTGCAGTAATAGATATGCCTGCACAGGAGGCTGTAACAAGTGTTCCGGTTTTAATAAGTATAATGCCGCCACCTGCGCCACCAACTGTTCCTACGCCATCATTTTCGTGTCCACCACCACCGCCACCGCCCATAAAGACACGTGAAGGATTAATTGAAGCGCTTAGTGAAAGAGCTCCCAACCCGCCCGCAATTGGGCTGCAACCTGCTCCCGAGGGAGTCCATCCCGATCCGCCATCTCCACCTGCAGTATAATTTCCACCGCCTCCACCGCCACCATTCACATCATTACCACCACCACCACCATTAATGATCCTGCCTCTTGCAGCGGCAAATGCTGTATTTGTAACTTTATAAATTCCTTGTCCTTTACCTGCAAAATATTGTCCGAGTGATGTTACATAGGTTGTGGTGTTACAGGCGCTATAAGCATTTGGTGTGTTTTTTACACCACCTAAAAAACCCGTACCACTGGCAGTTATATTGTGATTTAACGTAAATACATTGGTAACCCAAAGTGCTGTTACACCGCCTACATTGCCATTCCATGCCAGCGTACCAATATTTGCTGAAGAAGTATAGCTTGCACCTAATACTCTGAAGGTTATTATTTGAACTGATGAATTAGCACCAGTATTATATGCATTTGTTAATGGTGTAGTTAAGGTAATTGAATTTGGTAATGAAGCAGCTTCGGTATGCGAAGCTATTCTTGCTACTTCAAATCGCCCTGCATTTAACATACTTCCTATATTTCCAAAAGTTGAAACATTAGTAGTGTTTGTTCCAATTACATCATCCTGCATTTGCATCACAATAACATAATCATTGTCTTCAAATGTGTGAAAGGTTTCGTTCACATTTGCAACAGTTAAAACCAAAGATGAAGCTGACACAGCTGTAACTTTAGCATAGGCGTTTAAAGGGTTTTGCGAGAAGTTTTTAGTGAATACACAAAGCAGAAATAGCGCAAAATAATTTTTCATTGTAAAAAATTTAATTTTCCAATTACATAAAACAAAACAATAAATTATATAAACAACTTAAATAAAATCAATACATCGGCTTTAAGCCTCTTAAGCCCATATCTACAACAGTTTCACCTATTTCAGGTTGAAACAATCCATCGTAGGTCAATTCTTTCCATTCAAAACTTTTGTTGGTTGAAAGTGAAACTGTAATAATTATATCTTGCGTTTCAGAACCTGTAATAGTTAAAGGCGCCAAAACATTTGGTGCGGCTGTTGTTACAAAGGTGCCTGTAACCAAACAACTTCCCGGAGGAATTGGCGAGCTTGAATTTGGGTTTACAACTGTAGTTTGAGGTGCCTGTCCTTCTGCTTTCACATCAGTACTCATATAATTTGTATAAAAGCCCCAGTAGCCCTGTAATTTATTTCCTGCACCATTTGCAGTTGGTGTCATAACAGCATTATGCATTTTATATTTTGATACATAAGTATTAAATCCAACAAATGATGCTATTGTTCCTTTTATAACTCCTGCTGAAGTTGTTTTTATTTTCACATCATAATTTTGATATGCTAATGATACTCTAAGCCATTTATAAGTGCCCGGTGTTACGCTTGCAATTGGCACCGAAAAAAACACTTCACCATCTTTAGCAACAACCGATTCGCAAAAAACAATAGCTTTAGCGCCACCACATTCTGTTTCGGCGGCTCTGTACAAAACTTCACCTTGACCAACCTGCGTTAGATCGCCTTGTGCCATTTCAATATAGTGAGCGCTCATACCATTAAAGGTTGGTGATTGGGCTGCATTTGTACTTGGCACCGTTGCAGGCATAGCAAGGTTATTTAACCTTGCTTGTGTGCTATCGAACTTAAATTTAAAAATAAGTTTTGGTCCTGTTGCCGTACTTGTCCATACCGTATCGGGAAAATTACAGGTTGGACAACTAACCGTAGGTGTTGGTTCAGGTGTTGGTTCTTCTGCAGCTTTTTCTTTTTTCTTACACGAAATAAATATCAATAAAAATAAGGAGGCAATAAATACGTTCTTCATTTTAATTATTTTTGTTTAAAGATAAAAAAATATGCGTTTAGTTTTACAAAGAGTTAAAAAAGCGGGGGTTAGCATTGAAAACGCCCTGTACGCCTCTATTGACAAGGGTTTTTTAATATTAGTAGGTATAGAAGATGAAGATACTATTAACGATATTGAATGGCTGTGTTCTAAAGTTTGTAACATGCGTGTTTTTGCGGATGATGAAGGAAAATTAAATCTGGACATAAAACAAGTCAACGGCGAAATACTTATTATTAGCCAGTTTACTTTACATGCGTCTACCAAAAAAGGAAACAGGCCATCTTTTATAAAGGCTGCAAAACCGGAAATTGCAATACCCTTGTATGAAAAATTTATTTCAGAAACCGAAAAGCAATTAGGTAAACCTTGTAAAACAGGACAATTTGGTGCAGATATGCAGGTAGAATTGATAAATGACGGTCCGGTAACCATTCTTCTTGACAGCAAGAATAAAGAGTAATTTTGAAATAAAGACAATATGCTTAAATGAATTTGTTTTTAAACTTTGTTAGTTATATTTTTACTTTATTAAAATACCTACAGTGCAACCAAAGATATTATTAGAGAAAAGTCAGTTTGATGTAAAAATAAAACGCTTATGCCATCAGTTAATTGAGGCGCATAACGATTTTAAAGAAACCGTTATTATTGGTTTACAGCCACGCGGTATTTTTTTAGCAAAACGCATTCAAAAAGAACTGCAGAGTATTTTAAAGAATAAAAAAATAAATTGCGGCGCTTTGGATATTACTTTTCATCGGGATGATTTCAGAAAAAAAGAACTGATCCCAAATCCTACAAGTATAGATTTTACCATTGAAGATAAAAACGTTGTTTTGGTAGACGATGTGTTATTTACAGGCCGTACCATTCGCGCAGGCTTAGATGCCATGCAGGCATTTGGCAGACCAAAAGATGTTGAACTGCTGGTTTTGGTTGACAGACGATTGGCAAGGCACGTTCCTATACAGGCAAAATATATTGGTATAACAATAGATTCTATTGATTCACAAAATGTAAAAGTGGAGTGGTCAGAAACTGATGGAAAAGACCGTATTACCCTTTTAAGTAAATAAAATGAGACCGGTAAAAGAAGAATGCCCTGATTATTATTGGTATTATATCGGGCTTATAAAACAAGCCGATGTAGTAAGCGCATTGACAGAAACTAAAAAAAGTACACTGGATTTTATTAAAAGTATTTCACCTGCTCTTGAGAATTTTGCTTATGCAGAAGGAAAATGGACAGTTAAAGAAGTGTTGATACACTGCATTGATACCGAACGTATTTTTAGTGCCCGTGCTTTAAGCTTTGCCCGTGGTGATAAACAAGTACCAAATTCTTATGATGAGAACCTTTATGGTGCAAATTGCGATGCAGCTTCAAGAACAATGAATGACATTATTGAAGAATTTGAAGCAGTAAGACATTCAAACATCTGTTTATTCCGCTCTTTTAATGCTCAAAATCTAAAAAAATCAGGTCAAACACCTTCGGGCCCGGCAACCGTAAATTCCATAGGATTCACTATTTGCGGGCATACCCAGCATCATTTAAATATTATAGCCGAGCGCTATTTACAAACAGTGAAAAAATAATTTTCTAGTTAAAAATTAAAAGCTATCTTTAGCTTTTGAAAATCAATTTTAATCTGTTTTCAAAAATAATGAGCCACCTAAGCGTCAACCACCTACTCGGAATAAAAAATCTTACAAAAAACGACATTGACCTTATTTTAAGTACCGCTCAAAATTTTAAAGAAGTTATTAATCGTCCCATTAAAAAAGTTCCTTCTTTAAGAGATATTACAATAGCCAATTTATTTTTCGAGAATTCTACCCGCACGCGTTTATCTTTCGAGTTAGCTCAAAAAAGATTAAGTGCAGATACTATTAATTTTTCTGCATCCAACTCTTCTGTAAAAAAAGGAGAAACTTTAATTGACACTGTAAATAACATCCTGGCCATGAAAGTGGATATGATCGTTATGCGCCACGCAAGTGCAGGAGCTGCGGTTTTTCTTTCAAAAAAAGTAAATGCAAAAATTATCAATGCAGGTGATGGTGCTCATGAGCATCCAACACAAGCTTTATTAGATGCGTTTTCGATACAGGAAAAATTAGGAGATCTTAAAGGCAAAAAAATTGTAATAGTTGGTGATATTTTACATTCACGCGTTGCGCTTTCTAATATATTTTGTCTTCAAAAGTTAGGTGCCATTGTAAAAGTTTGCGGACCATTAACCTTGATACCAAAACACATTCGTTCATTAGGAGTTGAAGTAGAGTTGGATCTTAAAAAAGCGTTGGAATGGTGTGATGTGGCAAATATGTTGCGCATACAATTAGAGCGCCAGGATATAAAATTCTTTCCTTCGTTAAGAGAATACTCTATGCTTTATGGTTTAGATAAAGAAATGCTTGACAGTGTTTCTAAAAAAATAATCATCATGCACCCGGGCCCAATTAATCGTGGTGTTGAAATCACGAGCGACGTTGCCGACAGTAAACAATCTATTATTCTCGAACAAGTTGAAAATGGTGTGGCTGTAAGGATGGCTGTGATGTTCTTATTAGCAGGAAGACAATCCTGATTTTTTTACCACTGAGACACTAAAAACACAAAGGCTCACTAAACAATATTTTCCTGGTTCAACACAAAAAACTTAGTGTATCTCAGTGCTCTTTGAGTCTTATTGATTAGAAGTTCCCGAACATTAAATTACAGCCTCTAACATCGCTGTTATCATAGCGGCCCATTAGTTCTAATTTTTCGTTTGTATTTATTTTACCAAGATCTTTTGTTGCAATGAACGAACAGGAGTTTACATTGGCAAGATCTATTACATTTATACCACCAGTTTTATGATCTGTTCTTATTTTTAAAGGATCATCTACTTCACGAATTAAAAATCTCATCCAGGGCGGCGAAACAAATTCTTCATTACCCAAACTATAAGCCTGGCTTAATAATTCTGTCATGCCATACTCGCTATGAATGTTATTTATTTTAAAGCCGTTTTTGAGATAAGCATGTAACTCAGATTTTAATAATTCTTTACGCGTGCCTTTCATGCCACCGGTTTCCATTACAATAAAATTCTCATTTAAATGAACTCCTTTATCGCAAAGATCCATTAATGCGTAGGACACGCCAATTAAAATTACTTTTTGTTTTGTTTTTTTTAGTTCATCAATAATACCAATTAGTTTATCTGTTTCATCTAAAAAAAATCCACTTAAAGAATGCTTTGAATCTTTGATCAATCTATCACACATATAAACCAACGAAGAACCTTTACGTTGCAAATAATTTGGCAGTAAAGCTAAAATGCAATAACCAGAAGGTTTTCCATAAAACAACTCAAAACCTTTTAAAAAACTTTTTTCGTAAACCGAAATATCATTTACAATATGTGTTGAAGGTGTTTGTGACGTTGTTGAGCTACTTGTAAATTTTACAGAGTTTTGATCTATTGGTGAACTTATAACATCATGTTTTTTAAAGAATTCAATAGGTAAAAAAGGTATTTGTTCGAGTTTTTTTACTGAAGATGGTTGAACCTTTAAAAGCTTCATCCATTGGCTGTAAACCGCATTTTGAGCGGCCTGATAGTTAAAAATACTTAAAGAAAGCTCTAAAAACTCCTTTTCGGAGGCAATATTAAAGAGTGTATTTTCGTTATTGAACAAAGCTTTGGCTGTAACGTTATAATTTTGTAAATTTATAGATAGATTTTAAAACATGCGCTTAATTACGATAATATTTTTGGTTGGTTTTTTTAGTTTTGGTTGTGTAAAAAGACCAAGCAAATCACCTGAACCTACATTGGATTATCTTGATTTTACCTCATCAAAAACAAATGGCGTAGATAACGGACAGTTGGTTTTAAGCTATGAAGATGGAGATGGAGATATTTTTAGAGAAGAAAAAGCGGTTGTACCAAACGTGATCATTAAATTTTATTATTACAATTCAGGCACTCACCAATTTACCGGTTTTTTTGATACTAACGTTAACGATACTTTTGCTATTGCAAAAATAATCACGCAGCCCGGTGATGGCTTTAAAGGAAAATCAATTAAAGGAGAGATCTATATTCCTATGACTGAATTCAGGCCTGCAGATTCGATCAAGATCTTTAAATATGCAATTTTCGCTATTGATGATGCGGGGCATAAATCTAATGTAGTTACTACACCTCAATTCACCGTAAACTACTAAAGCATTTTAAGCTTTTAATACATCGATCATTTTTTCAGCAATTATTTTACTCATTTTAAAATTGCTTTCATGTGTCCAGCCGCCAATATGCGGGCTTAGAATAACTTTATCTGAATTGATAAGATAGTTTAAAGGCGCGGGGATTTCTTTATTTTCAATTTGCTCAAACGATACACTTTCGTATTCTAAAACATCCAGGCAAGCGCCTTTTACTTTTCCGTTTTCAATAGCTTTAACAAGATCTTCTGTTCTTAAACATTTACCTCTTGCGGTATTGATAATATAAATTTCTTTTTTGAATTTATTTATAAAGTCTGCATTTACCATATACTCAGTTTCCTTTGTTAATGGCACATGAAGGCTTACAATATCGCATTCATCAAACAACCCTTCCAATGTTGATTCAGTAATTAATTCATTACCAAAACCCGAAAGATATTTATCATACACTAAAATTTTACAATCAAAGCCGATTAGTTTTTTTGCAAAGCTACTCCCCATTTGTCCATAGCCTATAATACCAATGGTTTTATCTTTTATTTCAAACCCGCGATTCTCGGCGCGCAACCAAATTCCTTTTCTAACTTCAAGATCGGCTTTTTTTAACTTAGTAGCTAACATTAGCAACATCGCTATGGCGTGTTCTCCAAGCGCGTCTCTGTTACCTTCGGGTGCACTTACACAAATTATTTTTTTTGATGTAGCATATGCTACATCAATATTTTCCATACCTGCTCCTACTCTGCCAATACATTTTAATTGTGAACAAGCATCTAATATTTGTTGTGTAATCTTAAACTTGCTTCGTATAACCAATGCATCGTAATTTGGTAAAATTGAGATCAACTCTTCGGAACTTTTATTCCAAAACAGATCACACGCAAAGCCCGCAGCTGTAAGTGTTTCATTAAGAATGGGATGATTAGAATCTGCGAGTAATATCTTCATATTTAAATACTAAAATTAATCAAAATTCAAACATAAATTTTCTTACAAAACTTTAATTGATTGAAAATGAACCGTAATAAACAATTAACAATTCCCTAACACCGTTTGTGTTGAGAAGTGATCTTTGGAATTATGAACAAGGGTGATCCTTTAAAACCACTGATTTTATTGGGCTTACACATGGTAACAATATTTATGCACAAGTTATGAATATTGTTGAAGGTTTTGTAAATTTAAGATGAAGCAATTTTTCGCACATTTGCCTCCCCCCTTATACTAATAAGAATTGAAAGGAAGAACGTGCAGGAGATGAGAGAATTATTACAAAGGATGGAATAAAACACAATTTTACTTTATGAATCAGGACAATCAAAATAAGACCCGCAAACGTATTTTTAATAACCCTTCTACAGGTGCGAATGAAGTAGGAAAACTGCCGCCACAAGCCGTTGAGCTGGAAGAAGCCGTGCTAGGCGCTATGCTTTTAGAGCGTGAAGCTTTAAGTACTGTAATTGATATTTTAAGTCCTGAAGCTTTTTATAAAGAACAGAATGGCCGTGTTTTTGCCGCTATGGTAGCTTTATTTAACCGTTCAGAGCCGGTAGATATTTTAACCGTAACACAGGAATTAAAACGTACCGGTGAACTGGAAGTTGTTGGTGGTGCTTATTATGTATCGGCTTTAACTAACCGCATCGCATCTTCTGCCAACATCGAATTTCATGCCCGTATAGTTGCGCAAAAATATTTACAGCGGGAATTAATTCGTTTAAGCACCGAAACCATTAAAGTGGCTTACGAAGATAGCACAGATGTTTTTGAATTGCTTGACGAAACAACAAAAAATATTTTTGAGATACTCGATTCTAACGTGCGTAAACAGCACGATAAAATGAGTACCCTTATTGCAAAAGCTATTACCGAAATTGAAACAGCGGCCAATCAAACAGATGGCCTATCCGGCGTTCCAAGCGGCTTTAGTGCAATGGACAGGATAACAGGCGGCTGGCAAAAATCTGATCTTTTAATTTTAGCGGCAAGGCCCGGTATGGGTAAAACGGCTTTCGTTGTGTCGATGGCAAAAAATGCCGCTGTTGAATTTAATAAACCGGTTGCTATTTTTTCTTTAGAGATGAGCAGTTTACAATTGGTAAAACGTTTGATATCTAGTGAAACAGAAATTGCACAGGATAAGATCTTAAAAGGAAATTTAGATAACCACGAATTTATTCAGTTAAATGAGCGTATTAAAAAATTAGCGGTAGCACCTTTGTTTATTGATGATACGCCTGCTCTTTCTATTTTTGAATTACGTGCCAAAGCGCGCCGTTTAAAAGAAAACCAAAAAATTGAATTAATAATTATTGACTACTTACAATTAATGAGTGGCGGGCCTGACGGAAAAGGAAACCGTGAACAGGAGATCAGTCAAATATCGCGTGGTTTAAAAAGTTTAGCAAAAGAATTAGAAATTCCGATCATTGCACTATCGCAATTAAGTCGCCAGGTAGAGAACAGACCAGGCGGAAGCAAACGCCCTCAGTTAAGTGATTTACGTGAATCGGGAGCTATTGAACAGGATGCGGATATGGTAATGTTCATTTACCGTCCTGAATATTATGGTTTGGAAGTAGATGAAAATAATGAGCCTACGCGCGGCCGTGCGGAAGTTATTATAGCCAAGAACAGGCATGGTGCTTTAGAGACCGTTAAACTGCGTTTTATTGGGCAATATGCTAAATTTGCTGATCTGGATTATACAGAAGGGCAGGATATTATTTACAATCAAAATAATCCCGGACCATTGCAACAAAACAATGATTTCTTAAATACCGGTACTAAAACAGTGGCATCTAAAAACTGGGACAAGGTAGAAGACAATAACAGCGATATAGTAAAACGTAACGATATTGAAGATTTTAACGAGCCTCCGTTTTAAAGAGGTTCGTTAAATTATTTTTCAATTTCTTTTTTTGTTTCTTTTTGCTTAATGATATAACCCGGACGGGCTTTTACTTCTTCGTAAATACGGAAAATATATTCGGCAATAATACCAAGGCTTAAAAGGATAATACCTGAAAAGAAGGAGATTAAAATAATGATACTTACCCAGCCTTTTACCTCAAACTTCCAGTAATCGGGATTACCAAATAATTTTATGTAACTATAAAATACAATAAGGGCTAAGGCAAAAAGTGAAACAAAGATGCCTGTGTAACTTATAAGTTTTATTGGAAAAGAAGAAGTGGAAAAGAACCAGTCTTTAGCCAGCTTAACTTTTTTCTTAAATGTCCAGCGTGATTTTGTAGCAGTACTCTTTCCTCTTACATATGGAAAATAAGTTGGATTAAATCCTAAACGTAAAAGCTCTGTAAAGGTAGTTGTATTGATTGGGTGAATTCTTTCATTCAAAATATTTATCACTTCTCTATCTACCAAATATGTATCAATACCTTTTGCAGGATATTTAAAGTCAGAGATAGAACTTACAACCCTATAGAACATTAATGCCATTTGTTTTGTTAACCATGGATCATCGCGCTCTGTTCTGTAAGAGAAAATTATTTTTGAGCCTTTAGCGATCCATTCCTTGTACATATCTACAAGTAATTGATAGGGCTGCTGATCATCATCTGCAATAACAATAGCACAACCGCCTGTACAAACTGTAAAACCTGCAAATAAAGCATAATGAGAAGTGTAGTTACGGCTTAATTCGTAAGCTTTTACATAATCAAATTCCTTTTCAAGCTGCTCTGCAATTTGAAAAGAACCGTCTAATGAGCCATCATCAATTATTATTAATTCATATGGAACAGCAGCGGCATGCAAAACTTCATGTAACTGTCTTCTCACATTTACTAAACGCTGGCCCGATTTATACGACAATAAGATGACAGATAGCTTGTTATTCATAACAACTTATTTAAATGCTTTTTTAATTGTTTCGGCAACAGTATTTACGTGATCCTTTGTCATGCCCGGCCAAATAGGAAGGCTTAAACATTTTTCGGCCAATTCTTCTGCAATAGGGAATTTACCTTTTTTAAAACCAAATGTTTCGTATGCTTTTTGCAAGTGTGGAGGAATTGGATAGTGTATTAAAGTTCCTACTCCATTATCCGATAAATGTTTTTGCAATTCATTTCTGTTTTGAGTTTTAATAACATACAAATGATAAACGTGTGTTGCGTTATTATGAACAGAAGGTAATATAAGATCACCAACATTTTTTAAAGCATCGTTGTATTGTTGCGCAATTACTTGTCGTTGCTCTGTCCACTCATTTAAGTATTTCAATTTTATTGAAAGAAAAGCCGCCTGAACTTCATCCAAACGCATATTAAATCCAATGGCTTCGTTATGATATTTTTTTTCTGAACCATAGTTACGCAACATAAAAACTTTTTTTGCAAGCGTTTCATCATCTGTAGTAACGGCACCGGCATCGCCTAAAGCACCAAGGTTTTTACCCGGGTAAAAGCTTGTGCCATTTACGTTTCCAAAACTTCCGGTAATTTTACCATTAAAGGTTGCGCCGTGCGCTTGCGCATTATCTTCAATAACAAAAAGGTTGTGCTTTTTTGCTATTGCCATAATAGCATCCATTTCGCAAGCCTGCCCATATAAGTGCACGGGCATAATAGCTTTTGTGCGTGGTGTAATTGCCGCTTCAATATTTTTAGGATCGATATTGTATGTTTTAGTATCCGGCTCAACAAAAACCGGCGTGGCTCCAACATAAGATGCAGCCAGTGCTGTAGCTATGTATGTATTTGACGGAACAATTATCTCATCACCCCTTGTAATATTTAAGGCTTTAAGCGCAAGATGCAAAGCATCTAAACCATTACTTACACCAATTGCATATTTGGTGTGATTAAAAGCTGAATATTCTTTTTCAAATGCTTCTAATCTTTTGCCCATTATAAACCAATTGGCATCGTAAGCATCAGCAAAAGCCTGAATGATCTCAGAACGTATGAGCTTATGCATTGGATCAAAATTTAAAAAAGGAATTGTGCTCATATTATTTAAAACTCTTAAGTAAAAATGCTATTTTTTTTCTGTAACCTGAATTGAACTTGTCTTTAAAAATACTGAAAATATGAAGATCTTCAAAATTGTCTCCTATTAGTGTATGCTTCTCAAGATAGCCTTCCTGTGTCATTCCTAAAAAGATCTGTAACTTAACCATTGCAGTATTAGGCGCACCAATAATGCCGGTTATTTTTCTAAAGTTCATTACATTAAAAACATAATTGTAGCCAAGCAACAAAGCTTCCAGGCCATAAGGATTGGAGCGTGTTAAATAATAATCGCTCAATAATAATCTACCAACCTCAGCAACTTTATCAAACTCTTCAACATTATAAATGCTGATCATGCCAACACTTTCTAACGTTTTTTTATCCTGAATGATATAATTTATTTCTTTATCACTCCTGCTTTTTATCCACCCCTCCTGCATTTCTACTGAGTAACCTTCGGGATGTCTTAAAAACCTTCCCGAATGACCTGAGCGCCAGTTAAAAATATCCTGTGCATCTTTTATTTCTACTTTACGCAAAATAATATGATCGCCTGTAATTGTATTTTCAAATTTAATTGCCATTTATCCTGCTTTTTTTAAACCTGTCCGATTCAAAGGTAGTATCTGCCAGGTCAATTTTTACCGGTACTTTAAACGATTCTAATTTTGTACGGCAATAGGTCTTTACTTTTTTTACTATCTCAGCTTTAGTTTCAGTACCGTTATATTTTATTTTAGCACAAACAATTTTTCCGGTTAATGCGTTGCTTTCTGCGTATACCATTACATCTTCAATACCCGGAATTTCAAGAATAACATTTTCTACCTCCTGCGGAAAAACTTTTTCGCCCCCAACATTTATTAATTCCGATTTTCTGCCTAATATTTTAAAATATTCGCCATTTACCTCAACAGAATCGCCGGTAATGAACCAGCCATCTTCTGTAAAAGGACTTGTTGCATTTAAATATCCCAGCATGGCGGAATCGGATTTTATTTGTAAGATACCATCTACTACTCTTGTCTGATAACCTTCGCCACCTATCTTCACCCATAAAGAGCCATTCTCCTGTGATTGCGAACGCATAACACCCAGTTCGATCAAGCCATATGTTTGCTGTAATTTAATATCCGGAAACAAACTATTTAAATGTTTTAAAAGGCTCTCCGGCATTGGCTCTGCGCCATAGCTTATCACCTTTAAACTTTTAAGCGAATGTCTTTCATAGGCACGGCTCAACACCATCATATTTAAAAATGTTGGTGATGTTGGCAATAATTCTACATTGTGTTTTTGAATTAACTCACAAACATAATCAGGATTGCGATTTTCTAAAACAACTACAGTTCCTCCATTTGAAAGAATATGAAACAATGTATTTAAACCTCCCCAGTGATCGAACAATAAAAAGTTAATTGTCTTTAGTGCTTTACGTTTTACTGCAAACTTTGCCAGCAGTTTTGAAAAATCATGCAGCGCACCTTTTGGTTGTCCTGAAGATCCTGAAGTGAAGAGAACAAGACCCGGCGCTTTTTTTTGTTGAATAGCTGTGTAAAGCGCATTTTTTTCAGAAGAAGTATTTGTCGAAGTCACAGAAATATCCTCTTCGCTATTTACTTTTATTAAATAATCTATCTGTGCAATGTCTGCTTTCTTTTTATTTTTATCGGTATGATGAATATCAAAAGGAACAACAATAACATTGCGTTCTATTAATGCAAATAAAATAGAAATTGTTTCAGGAGAAAAATCACTTTCCAAAGCAACAATACTTCCTTGAGGAATGTTGTTAAGCTTTTTTTGCCAAACAGCAATTCGTTCCGCTAAAAACGAATACGAAAAAGGCTTATCGCGCCAAATAAGTGCAATGCCGTCTTTATACGTTTTAAAATTTTCTAAAAATAATATTATACTATTTTGAGAGGTCATTTATTGTTAGTTCAATTAACTTGTAATTTACAAGGTTACCTACTTCTTCATCAGGAATGGTTACACCAAATTCTTCTTCCAATCCCAGGATCAGATTAAGATGGCGTAATGAATCCCACGTTTCAATATTATCAGAAGAGGAATCATCTTTAATAGAATTAGCCGGAATTTCGAAAACTGCCGACATTACATTTTTTATTCTTTCACTTGTATTGCTCATAGCGTTATATTTATTTTACTTCAACCAGGTTACTTACTACTTTAATATATTCTACTTTTTTACCTTCAAAACTCTTAAGGTCTAATGAATAATGTTTAGCTCCATCTTTTAAAGTTTCAACTTTTAAACCAACTCCTTCATAAAAACTTTCTACCTGTGCGTTTTTTTTGGTTGGAATAAAATTTGCACTTAAGGTTTGGAATCCTTTTTGTGCAATATTCTCAAGTATTGTGTTTACGTAAACGTATTCTATATTCCTGCCAAGTATTCTACAACTCATTAATAAAGAATCAATGATCGCGTTTTTTGAATTGGCTTCATCTTCTTTAACAATGCACACACCTGTTAAACCATTATCGCCAAATTTATCTTTTACAAACATAGCAAATACAAAGTGTTTATCACTAGCCATAAACTGTTCAATTTGCGTTTCGGTATAGCGATACGTTGTTAAATTAAACTGATTTGTTTTTTGCGTTAATTGTGAGATCCTTGGTATATAAGATGTATCGTCCTTAAGTATCTTTAATTCAATGTCAAGAGAAGCTAAATAGTCGTCAATAGAACCAAACGCATTTTTTGCATTTTCGCGTTGAAATTGCTGCTTATACATTTCAGTTTTTTTTGCGTCATCGCTATTGAGTGTTAAATTAAAATACTTGTAAATGTTGTCAAGAATAAGGTTCGGATAATCAGCAATATTCACTGGCACTTGTATTGCCAACACTTCAGGAACTTGTTCTTTAATTAAATTAATTTCAAAATTCGAATCATCCACAAAAACAAGACTATCAATACCAATGTTAAGATCTGCAGCTATTGCTCTTAAATTAGATGCTTTATCCTGCCAGTTAATCTTATGAATTACAATATGCTCCTCTTTCAGGATCATATCTTTATGATTCTTCAACACTTCAATTACATCTGCTTCATTATTTTTACTGCAAAGTCCAACAATTACACCTCGTTTACTTAAGAAAACGGCCATTTGTTGCACAGCATGATAAAATTTGCCGTGATGAGATGTTGCAGACATATCAATACCTTCCATTCCATCTTCACCAATAACACCTTTCCATAAGGTGTTATCGCAATCAAAAATAATAGCTTTTTTTAATTTACCTGTATTTCTGAGGATAACATTTTCTACACCCGGTAAATAGTTTTTAAAGAACGTAAATGTATATGGCGCTTTTGATGAATTATAAAAACGATAATCAATTGCTTGCTTAATTCCTATTTGATTGTAGATCTTATCAATATTTATTACAGTAATGTTTCCCGGTTTTTTTGCTTCAACATAAGCGTTTAATTCAAAAACAAAATTTTCTAACTTTGAATTTGTTGAATAGCCTGAAACAAAATAAGCCGAAGAGAATGAATTAAAGATAACTGAAGGCGCATTTTTTAAATTATCAAAGATCATATCGATCTCGATAAACAATTTGTTTTTCAAATCCTGATATAAAGCCTCATCCATGTCTTCAAAAAAGGAAGAAACATTATCTACAACATTTAACATGTCGTAAAAAATAATTACCAGGTCTTTTTTATTGAATATAGAACTGTCCTGAACAATGTTATCAAAATTACCAATTTCAATATTTGGCTCTACCTGGTTTAAGCGGCAACTGTATTCCAGGATCTCTTTAAATGAATTTATAGTAACATTAGATAAAATACCAATTTGATAAGGTTTACTATCTATTTTACCAATCAGTGCTTTATTTAGTTGTAATATCTCTGTATACTTTAAGTTTTCCATTTCACTATATCATTACTTGTCCTCCGTTTACACGGATATTTTCACCAGATAAAAAATCGGATTTTTCTGATGCTAAAAAACTAATTGTTCCTGCAACATCTGCTGCCAAAGCCAACCTTCTTAAAGGTGTTTGAGCCGCCGTTAATAATTTTATTTTTTCAGGAATATCTGCTGTTAATTCTGTACTTACCAAACTTGGAGTTACCATGTTTACACGAACTCCTTTTGGTGCCAATTCAAAAGCAAGCGATTTTGTTAAACCTATTAAAGCAGATTTAGCTGTAATATAATGTGACCATTCGGCATTTGGTTTCTCTGCAGAAAGACTACCAATATTAATGATCTTACCATAACCATTACTGATCATAGAAGGCATAATTTCTTTAATGATGCTAAAAGTCGATTTAATATTTAATTCTATCTGCTGTAAAAAATCATTCCAAACAAGATCGTTAAACTTAATGTTTGGTATAACAGTGGCCGCACAATTGGCAAGCACATCAATTTTTTCGAATGCACGAACACCTTTTGCGATCATCTCTTTAATATCAGCATCGTTTAAAATATCTGCTTTTACCACAATTGCTTTTTGTCCTGCTTTTTCGATCTCGTTTTTAATTTCGTCTGCAAGCGATTTATTTTTATTGTAATGAACAATCACATTAAAACCGTCTTTTGCCAATTGAATGCAGGTAGCTTTACCAATACCACCTGTACCGCCAATTACCAATGCAGTTTTTGCCCCACCACTTTTATTTTCGGTTTTTTGTTCTGCAGCTTCTGTTTCAATAACTTTAACCTTAGCTAAACCTTTTGTTACAATTTGACGGTTTTGATTAAAGATCTCTGTTTTAAGTTCAATGATATTTTCTTTATCATTCTTTTTTACAACTTCGGCAACAATTGTTAGTTGATCGCCAACTCTTACCGGCAATAGAAATTCCAGGCTTTGAGAGAACCATAAAGCGCCATCACCAGGTAATTTAGTACCAATAATAGTTGATATAAAAGATGCGCCCAACATGCCATGAACAACAGGTTTTTTAAACGGCGTAGTACTTGCATATTTTTCATCAATATGCAATTTGTTATCATCACCGGTAAGATCAACAAACTTCTGTATATCACTTTTTGTGATGGTATGCGATAATGTTTCCTTATCACCAATGTTTATGTCGGTATATTTTTTCATACATTTAGTTTTTACAAAACAATCCAACTAAATTAGTTATCCTTTTTTTCAAAGCTGTTTCTTCATCAATATCTTCAGCAAAGTAATTGCATGCAGCAACTGTTTGAAGTTCTGAATCTTTAATTAAAGTTAATACTTCTTCCTTAGTTTTAAAAAGATATACATGATCAAGCGCCGGTGAATTGGTAGGAGTAGTGATCCATAACAAACCATTAGGATTTAACAGTTTTGATAATTTCATCAGGATCTTTTTTGGCTCATCTAAATGCTCTAAAACTTCACCTAAAACTATAAAATCATATTTATTCGTGTCTTCGTAATCAAAAATATCTTTCTTAAAATATTTGATCTTATCACCATCAAAACCAATAATTTTCTTTGTCATTTCTAAAGAAGTATCGCTAATATCAACAATATCTATTTTTAAATAATCAGGAAACTCTTTTTTGATAAGGAATGAAAAGAAACCATGGCCGGGACCAATATCTAAAATATTTAATTGTGAATGATCTTTAAATAAGGTTTTAAGATGTTGTTGAAAGTACATGAAAATATTAAAGTGATGCTTCCACATGATTTGTGAAACCAATAACGCGTTCATATAATATGTCATCACTTCAGGTTTTGAATACACGTATTCATTGGCAATGGTTTGATTATCGCATCTGTACTTACCGTGTTTATAAAAATACAAACCTTCCACCCTCATATCTCTTATCATCTTAAGATAATCACTTGCAATGCGTTCAGAAGTTAAATCAAGATTTTTAAAATAATCCTGTACAAGGCCAACCAGCTCTTCAAGTTGTGAAGGGAATTTTTCCTTAATAAAAGAAATATTACCGTTTATTTTTTTTGAATGTAGCTTATCTTTTTTTGCGATCTCATCTACAAGTTCATCTAAAAAAGTAAATGCGCTTTTTTTATTTTCCATAATTTTATTTTTCTTTTTTAAACTTTAAAGATACAAGCTCCAAAATTAAATCCTGCTCCAACACCGGCAATAAGCAAGTTGCTTCCTTTTTTGATCAACCCTTTTTCAAAAGCCTCACTTAATGCAATACCAATACTTGCAGAACCTGTATTACCAATTTCTTCAACATTTGTATAAGTTTTATTTAATGGCACCTTCATTTTTTTCATTAAGTAATCAATTAAAAATCCGTTAGCCTGATGAAAGATAAAATAATCTATCTCATCAATTTTCATCTTTTCATTTTCAAGTACTTTTTGAATAACAACCGGAAAATTTGTAACAGCTTGTTTCCATGTTGCTAATCCATTCTGCTCAGCATATAATGCTTTTGCATCTTCATGTTTTTCTGCAATTGGATAAGCAGAGCCGCCCCCTCTCATACGAACAGATTCATAGGTTGAAGAGTCTGTCATAAATTTAGCGCTCTTAAATCCTTCCATTTTACTCACATTACCCAAAACAACTGCCGAACTACCATCACTGAAAAACACAGCGGTTTCTTTATCCTTTGGATTTGTAAATTTCGATAACACTTCAACACCTATTACAAGGGCATTTTTTATAGTGGCATCACTTTTCATTCTCTCGGCCGCAATAGTTAAAGCTGTAACTAAACCAACACAATTTGTATTTAGGTCAATTATCTGGCACTCTTTTCCAAGCTCAAAATGCTGGTGAATTTTTGCAGACATTGGCGGAAATAAATAATCCTGGCTAAAAGAAGCAATAATAATTAATCCAATTTCTTTTGCATCGATCTTTGCATTAGCTATAGCATTTTTACTCGCTGCAATGGCCATAGAAGAAGCAGTTTCGCTAGCTGAAATATGATATCTTCTTTTAATGCCGGTTTTACTAATGATCCATTCGGGCGTAAGATCAGGAATAAGGGCACATAATTCTTCGTTCGATTGAACTTTTGAAGGTAAGTAGTGCCCTGTTCCAATAATTCCTATTCCAAATTCACACACCTGCATTTGTTGTATTTGCTATAAAATTTTTAAGTTCCAAATTATTTTGTTTTATCAATCCTAAAGATTCACTTGCTCCATGCCCGGGCAAAACCAACACCTCATTATCGAAAGTATCAAAAATTTCTATTATCGATTCTTTTAATAGTTTTTTATCTTCTTTCGGTATACTTTCAGGCCCTAATCCATCTTTATACATTATATCGCCACTAAAAAGATAATTATTGTTCTTAATAATGCAACTGCCCGGCGAATGTCCCGGAAAATTATATATATCTAAATTAAATTGATCGATCAATAGATTTTCGTGCTTATTGTTAAATAAAAAATCAGGTTTTGGTGTTTCGATCTTATAGTTTAAACGGGCCACCTGCAAATAAAAATTTGCTGATTGACTTAGTTTTAGATCTGCTTTATGCAAATAGAAAGAGATATTAAATTTATTTTTAAAGAATGACACACCACTAATATGATCAAAGTGCCCATGCGTTGAAATTATTGCAACAGGTTTGAGTTTTAATTTTTCGATCTCTGCATCAATTATTTCAAAATCAAAACCGGGATCGATTATAATACATTCATTTATCTTGTTAGTTAAGATATAGGTATTAGAAGAAAATATTTTTTTGTTCCTAATTAAATATATATGTTCTTTAATTAATTCCACCTAAATATATTGTTTGTGCAGTGATATATGAACTACGGTCTGAAACAAAAAAATCAATCACGTTTAAAATATCGTCTTTTGTAGCGATTCGCGGTATGGTTAAATTATTAATCAGTTCTTTAATTTTAATTTTAGCTGTTTCTGAATGCTGATTTAACATATCTGTTTCAAAAGCTGTTATTGCAAGTGTATTGCACGTTACATTCATTTTAGAGAACTCTTTTGCCATAACATTTGCCATGGTATTAATTCCGGCTTTACATGCTGCGTAAATAGATTCGCCTATTGGTTCAAGGCTAGTTGTCATAGAACCAATGTTAATTATTCTTCCGTAACTTAAGTTACGCATTAATTTGGCCGCCTCGCGCGAAACAAAAAACACACCCAGTAAATTTACATTTACCATTTCAATTGCATTTGTTGCAGGCATTACCATCGAATATTGTGGCGTTAAAACTGCGGCATTATTAATTACAATATCAATATGCTTGTACTTTTTTGAGATCTCTTTTTTAAAACAATTGATTATATCTTCTGATTTTGAAAGGTCAACTGAATAATGCGTATAATTTTCGTGAGATAAATCACTATTTCCCCTGCTTAATCCAATTACATTTGCACCGTTTTCAATAAAATGTTTGGTAATTTCCAAACCAATTCCGCGGCTTGAACCTGTTACCAAAACAATTTTATTTTTATACATAATAAACGAAATCTTTAATTCTTATTTTTTGTCATTGATCAATTCAAAAATATAATCCGCCAGGGTTGTTATATTTGTAAATGGGCTTTGTGGCCTTGCCATTGCTTTATCATCAGTTAGTGAAATATCCTGATCATGGTCATTTGAAAAAAGCATTTCAAGGTCAACTATAATTGATACAAGTGAAAGCGAATCAATACTTGAACCACTACCAAAAAGTATAGTGTCTTTGTTAACGGTAAATTTTTGATCGGCCGGTAATGTATCGTTTAATTGCTCAACCTGATTTAGAACGATCTTTGTTATTTCTTCTTTAGTCATTTGTTTTTATTAGCTTTTTAAAATCTTCGTAGTTTCTTATGTAATCCGATTCGGTATACTCTAAACTTGCAATGCACATTTGTACTGAATTGTGCGAATACTTCATTGTTCGCCAGCACATTTTTGGAATAAATAATCCTTTATCAGGAGTATCTAAAACAAAATCGTGTTGTTTGCCATCAATGGTAATAATGTTCACTATTACTTTTCCTGCCACAGCAACCAATATTTGTTCTAATTCGTAATGTGAGTGGTTTCCACGCACAACATCTTCCGGTGTAAAATAGGTCCAGTATATTCTTTTAGGAACAAAGGGAAGATTTTCTTTTTCGGTTAAGGAAATATAACCTAAAGAAGATCCCCCGATCTTTGGAAAATTAATTAAGTAAGGTTTGCTTTTATCGCTCATTAAATTTTAATTAAAGTTGTCAGTCAAAACAATTACAGATCCTTTTACTGCGCTGATTTTACAGGTTTAAAGATAGTTAAATTATTTATTTTAATTTGTAGTATAGTTAGATTTTAGAAGGTTAACATTTTTTTTGTTTAGTAGCATAATTACAAACATTAACAAAATACCTATTGGTATTAATATTAAACCTTTATTAAACAAGCGTAGCTTGTAGGCCATTTCTATTTTATGTTGTCCTTTTGAAAGATAAACACCTGTCATACCATTGTTGACATATAATGGCTTTGCATCAACCCCATCTAATTTTAAATGCCAGCCTTTATCAAATGGAAAAGAAAGGTACATTAACTGTGGTGATTGAGTTGTTATTTCGCCATTAAATTTCTTATCAGTAAAAGCAGAAAGCTTTAATGTTTCAGCGCTTCTTTTTGTTATTTCGGCTTTGTAATTCTCAAAAGAGAACTGGCTGTTAAGCGCGGTATCTGCAATATTATACACTTTTAATCCTGCAGCAGAAGCCGCTTCTTCCTCTTTCAATACAATAGCCTGTAAACTCACAAAATCTTTTTGATTCACGCTTAGCTTATCAAAATCGCTTTGTTTAATGTATTTATCATAAGTATAACCAAAAGGCAAACTGTATTTGCTTTTTAAAACTAAAACATCGCCAAATTTTGCAACAGAATCGTGTGTAGCATGCCAAACAGGATTGCTATACCCTTTAGCCATGATATATTTTACATTGTTAAGCGATTGAAGGATTGGTCTGTTTATTAAACCCGGTGCCCAACGGCTTTCATACTCATTTGCTTTACTAATAACGCCATATTCTCGTAAATAATTAATGAAGTTATTATTGGCAAAAGAGCTGTAAGATGAAGTGCCGTAATAATCATGAATTTTATTATCGTTCAAACTTCCGTGAATGGCTCCGGAAGAAAAATAATTTTTATCTATCCTGTAAAAACCTGTTTCTTTTGATTTTATATAGCTCACTGCTTCTACAGAGTAATCATTATACGCTATTTTTTCTGCCAGCTCGCTTGTTTTAATGGCATCGCGGCGGTTAACCGAATAGCTTGATAAAAATGCCAGTTCAAAACAAACCAATCCGATAAGCAGATATTTTAAATTTGAATTATTTGCATTTTTTGTAATAAAGAAAAGTAATCCGGCATAAACAACAAGCATAACCTTTACAAAAATAGAGATAGTGCCATCTACCTGAACCGTAGTGCCTTTAAAATAATTGTAACTTAATAAAACTATACAAAGCACTACTGTTGCAATTAAAGTTATAAGGTTTATTTTTTTTGTTTTTAAAATTGCATCTAAAGCAAATACTGAATACATGATAAAAACAAGTGATAAACAAAACGAGAAGATCCTGTAATAATCTCCTGAAAATAGCCAGAATGCATAGCGGAAATAAGGAAATAACGATGGAACCAGCCAAATTACAAGCCAGATAATATACCATTTTCTAACTGTTTTTGATACAGATGTGAATATCTGTGGCATTAATACAAGACTTAAAATACCACAATACGAAACAGGGGCCTCTAAGAAATTTTGCCAACCTCTAAAATCGCTACCACTGCCAATATAATCACTGCTAAACAAGCGCGTAATAAAGGTTCCGAACTGAAGTTTATCAATTATAGCAAACATGGGTTTTGAAGATAAAATATCCGTATACGAACTGGTACCGCTACCACGTGGACTTTCGACCAATTGTAATGCAGATTCGAATAAGAACGGCGCGGCTATCAATAAACCAATAACACCAAACACTGCTAATTTTAAAAGTATTTGTATGTAGGAGTTAAGCTTAAATTGCCCTGTTTGTCCTAAACGGAACATGATATAAAATATTAATATTATTCCTACCACATATAAGTTAAACGGCATTGAAATACCAATAAGGGTAATAGCAATAACAAAAACCACCCATTTGTTTTTTTGTAAGAATAACTCAAAACCCAATAATGCCATGGCAAGTGTAAATGCTTCGTAAGTAAAAACATACCAGCAAGAACCAATGATCATAAAACCACTAAATGCAAATAACAAACAACCAATAGTTGCAGTAAAGTTGGAGATCTTTAAAGTTTTTAAAAACAGGTAAAATACTACACCGCTTGAAATGATCTTTAACAACTCAATAAACACATAGATCTTTGGCATTGATGAAGGGCCTGCTAAATAACCTATTATCATAAACGGATCCCTTAAAAAACCACCTACAATATTTTGTCCCATACCTTCCTGAAACGACCAGGTTGGCAAACCATCTTTACTAAAGTAATTTGCAAAGTTGTAAAAGAAAGGCCATGCACCATTTACGGTATCACTGCCAATATCCTGAAAAAGATAGAGTTTTTTTAGAAGTATAAAATCTTTAAAAACAAAAAATGCAACCAGTATAAGAAGACCTAAAGCTAAAAAAACGCCCTTATTTCCGGCTTTTTCAAAAAAATCGATGGAGCTTATTGTGGGATTGGAAACGGGTGAAACCGTAGTTTTGGCTTTATTCATAAGGCATTTAAAATAACCAGTAAATATGCCAAATTTTTTCCGATTTTAATCAAAAAAGGGCAATAAACTTTGTTTATTGCCCTTTAGAAGGTTTCTAATGCAATTATCATTATTACTCCACTACAAGCTTTTTTGTTTTTGCGAAATTATTACATTCAATTTCAACAAAATAAAGGCCTTTAGAATAGGCTGAAATATCAATTTCACTGTTATGCAGCAAGCTGTTATCTGTCAATAAAACCACCTGGCCTAATGCATTAACAACTTTAATTTTATAATTCTCAGAATTTAAACCTTTTAAAACTACTTTTCCTGAAGCCGGATTTGGAAAAAGTGTAACATTTTCCATGTTTGAGGTTTCTTTTATTTGAGATGGGGTAAGCAATGTGACCGATGCGCCATCAATATAATACAAATTAAAAGCCTGTGAGCAGCTTGCGCAAACCGTTGTTTCAGTTGTATTAGCATCATCAAAAAAATTACCAATGGCCATATAAGTATAATTACTGTCTGCTTCAAAAACCCCTGAAACCGGTGTCCATGAAACAGAGTTGGTAAGCTGACCGGCAGCAAAAACATGAGCAAAATTGTTAATTGGAAAATTGGGAACTTTCGAAAATTTAATACCAACTTTATTTGCTGCATATTTAAAATTATCTGCCAAAGAAACTTGTACACTCACTGAATAAAGAGCCCCGGCAACTAAAGGGCTGGATAACATTATATAAATATTTTCCCTGAAATTTGCACCAATGCTAGGTGCTTTCATTGTCATTCCCATATAAGCGTTACCGTCGAATGCAGCCTGATTTCCAAAAGTATTGCTGGGCACATCATAATATCCGGTAGCACAGCCATTAAAATAATCCGTGTGATGTGGAGAGATATTGTTGTTGAGTGATTTTTGCCAACCAAGGGCATTTTCAGGAAACTGACCTGAAGTTGGGCATACCGAATAGGTCTCAAAACCAGCATTTGGAACAAGATTTTGTCCGAATACAAAGCATGAATTTAGTATTAAAAATAAAAAAAGATTTTTCATTGTTTTCTTATAAAGATATGAAATTTCAGGGCTCCCTGCCAAAATTATTGTTGTGCCTGGTACTTTAAATACTCTTGGTAATCTCTGATATAATCTTCTTCAATATACGTGTGAGAAGCAATTACAAGACAAATAGCTCCATTTGAAAAATTCTCTTCCGAATCCCAAACCCCCGGTGGTACATGCAGACCCACTTTTGGATCGTTAAGATGAACCCTGCTTTTATTAATACCGTCATCCAGTAAAATATCAAATGAGCCGCTAACAGCTATCATAAACTGATGACAAGCCTTATGAGCGTGGCCCCCACGCGATTCGCCATCAGGAATATCATATAAATAAAAAACCCGTTTTAATTCAAACGGAAGGTCAGTATTTTCCTTTAAAGAAATAATATCTCCTTCTGTGCCTTTTAATTCAGGCAAAGTAACCCAAACGCAATCGTTTATTGTTGCTCTCATTTGGCGATCATGTTTTTAAAAGTTTCAAAATTATCTATTTGATCGCCTGAATTGTCTTTTAAACTGCACAAATGAAAACCAATTGCACCCACAGAAAAATTTTCGACATGGCGCCATGATAAGGCCGGCAGGTAAAGGGCCTGATGAGGCGAGTTTAAACTAAACTTTTGAACAGAACCACTTGCATTTGTAACAACAACATCAAAACTACCTTTAAGGGCTACAATTACCTCCTGCCCTTTTTCGCTTGCAGAGCCCACTTGCGTTTTGTTTTTGAATTGATCAAGAGACCAAAAAATACGCTTTATTTCAAAAGGAATGTGCGTAGGATTTTGAATGAATGTTAGATTACCCCTGGGATCAGTAATTTTCGGAAAATTGAGGATCTTAACAGACATTAAAGTTTTATAAAAATTTTATCAAAGATAGAACTTAAAACTTAATGCTAAAAATTTATTGGCACACCATTTTTTAATTTTATACCCATTATAGTAACGTTAATGTGCTCATTAATACGTTGGTTAATCTTTATTATTTTTTTATCCAGAACGCCTGTATTTTCATATCTTTAAACCGTTGAAAAAACTCATTTTAATATTTCTGGCTTTATATTTTGTTGCATGTAAAAACAACTCTAACACTACTACAGAAAAAGTAGAGGTAAAACAACCGCAAAATGTAAATGCAGAAACTGAAAAACTACTCACAGCATATTTTAGTAATGCTATTGGAGATACCTTGCTGGTAATAGATAAGGACACTTTAGTTACCTACCGCTTTTTTGACCGTTTAAGAGATAAACAACATCTTATTTTTTCTGACAAAGGAAAACTAAGCGTTTTGGGTGATTCGCTTTATGCTACCATTAAACAAGCCCGCATGTATGGCTTATACCCAAACGATTATCATTTTAAAAAACTTGAAAAATTAAATTCAGAATTTTACAATAAAAAGGATGATGCCTATGATGTAACTGCAATTGCCGCCGCTGAAATTTTATTTACCGATGCTTATTTAAAATTTGGGGCACATTTAAATAAAGGGCGTTTTAATACCGACACTATTTTACTGGAGTGGAACCCAAAAAAATTAGATACAAATTGGGTTGAGATCTTAAAAACCGGATTACAGTCCGGACAAATAACAAAGGCCTTTGATTCTTTAGAACCTAAACACGCAGGTTATCATTTTTTAAAAGAGGCCATTAGAAATTATATTGTAGAAAACGAGAAACTAAATTGGGATACACTTTATTGTAAGAATATAAAAGATACAATAAAATTTAAGGGAGACCTGAAACAAAAGTTAATTAAAACAGGAGATTATAATGATACTTTAAAGCTAAATGACAGTTTAAAATTGGCAGAAGCCATTAAATCCTATCAAAAAAAATTCAACCTTGAACCGGATGGAAAGTTGGGGAAATTAACACGACAAACATTATCCTTATCTAAAGAACAAACCATTCGCCAAATGGAAATGGCCCTGGAGCGCTGGCGTTGGGAGCCGGCCAAATATCCTGAAAGATATGCTATTGTAAATATTCCATCGGCAGAAATAAACGTTTATGAATGGGATAAAAAACACAAAGAAGACACATTAGTACTTTATAGTAAAATTGTTGTCGGTAAGCCTGAAACACAAACACCTACCCTAAAAAGTAAAATAAATTACATACTGGTGTATCCTTACTGGAGTGTACCCTACACTATTGCATGGAAAGAAATTTTGCCAATGGTAAAACGCGATACCAATTATTTACACAAACATAATTTTGAATGCATTAATTCTAAAGGCGAGGTTATTCCTGCAGGAAAATTAAACTGGAAACGTTTTAGCAAAGAATACCTGCCTATTAAATTCAGGCAGCGCATTGGTGATGATAACAGTTTAGGTATATGTAAATTTAATTTTAATAACAAATATGGCGTTTACCTGCACGATACAAACAGCAAACGTTATTTTAAAACTTTTTACCGTTACCAAAGTCATGGTTGTATGCGCTTGGAAAAATATGTTGACATGGCAAGGTTTTTAATTCGTGATGATACTTTAAAATTACCTTACGATACATTAAATGCTTATTTTGCAAGACCTGAACAACGGCAAATAAATTTACGAAAGCCTTTGCCGATATATGTAAGATATTACACTGCCAACGTTGAAATTGCGAAAGATAAGAAGGGCAGAACCAAAAAAAATCCGCAAGATGAGGATAAGAAATTTAATCAGTTCATTGATATTTATAAGAAAGATGAGCAGATGATAAAACTGATTTATAATTGATCTTTATCGGCTTTTACTAATCCTTTTAAATTTTTAAGATCATTTTTAAAGCTTATTAAACGCATAAAGTTTAATTTATTGCTAATAAAAAACGCTACACTTATTGCTATTGCTACCGCCAAATAAGCCAGGTTTACAGTATACGCAGCTCCTTCTACATCATACTTCTTAATTAAATAAGGTGCTGAAATTAAAGTAATAATAAATCCAAAGCTATTGCAAAAAACAATGAGTTTTAGTTTTCCAAGGGCAGAAAAATAGTTACTAATGATGCCAAAAAAACTAACCATTAAAATTCCGGGTGCATACAACATCATTAAGCGCTTAATACCAATATAACCGTTACCTAACAGGTAAAGAAAAAAATCTTCGGGTAGTAAAAAAATAACGATCACAGCAAAAAAACTAAACAACAAACTTGCTTTGCTTAAGCTTAACGTCATCTCTGAAGATTTAAGTGTATTACCTGTATTTGCAACCCTTGCTAACAAAACAGGCGAAATACCATTTGCAATAATTAAAACAGATTCTATTAATGAAGAGGCTGAAGAATATAAACCAACCTTTGCAGAATCGGGCAACAAATAATAACTGTAGCGGTTGCAAAATATATGCATTAAAACCGCAGCCTGGCATAACAAACCGTTTATTACAATAGGTTTTAAATCAAACGGCTTTTGAGATGAACTTTTAAGATCAAAATTTAAAACGATAAACGTTGAAAAAAGAAATGCAACAACAAAAGAGATCAGCAAAGGAAAAATATAGGCGTTAAATGTAAACTCCTTTAATACAATAAGCGAAAAGCCTAAACCTATCAATAATAATAGTGGTTGTATAAGGTTTAAAAAATTATACACCTTTACTTTTTCCTTACCTAAAATTAAAACACAATTAAATGTATTTACAATTATTAATAACGAAACAATATAGCCCAACCAACTGTAACCAGGTACCTGTTTATCTAAAAAAACAACTACAACATTACTAAGTGAACAAAAAATAAGCGTGTAGACCAATCCGAAAACATACAGCTTTTTGATATTAAATTTTGGCATGAAATAAACCAAACTGTAGCCGGTATAAACTTCATTAATAATTTGAATGATGGCAATATTTAAAATAAAGATGCTTATTTCACCACGTGAACTAACACCTAGATATCTTGAAGAAACAATAAGAATAAAAAAATTAATAACAGCTACCAGCCCCTTGGTAAACAAACTGTGTAAAATATTCTTAAACATAGGCGGCTAATTGTCTGCTATTAACGTGAAAATAAGTTAAAAATTACCAGATAAATTCAATGATCTGTTTAATATCCGGGTGCAAACTTTTAGCTACCGGGCAAGTAAGAGCAGCATGTTCATACATTTTCTTTTCCTTATCAGTAAAGTTCTTTTTTGGAAAAGTGATCTTCACATGTATCTCGCCAATACGCCTCGGATCGGGATACATCACTTTAACAACCTCGGCGCTGGCCCCGTCAACAGTAGTAATTCCCTCTTTCATAGCCACAATTCCCATTATGGATATCATGCAACTTGCCAGGGCGGTTGCCACAAGATCAGTTGGTGAAAAAGCCTCGCCTTTACCATGGTTATCTTTTGGGGCATCGGTATTTATTAAGGTACCTGATTGAAGGTGGGTGGCTTCTGTTCTTAATTCTCCCACGTATTTAACTAAACTTGTTGCCATAACATTTGTTTATACAAAAATAGGATAATACCTCGTAATTCTTTAAATTTGTTATAATGTTTAGAACCTTTTGTATACTTGTATTTTGCACTCTTTTTTTCGACTTTTCTTTTGCGCAGGATAAACCTGCTTTAAGTGTTGATGAAGGAACAAATTTAAATGTATTGTACCGTAATGAAGGTTCAGGTAAAATATATGCCAACACAAGAGGTTTGGGTATCTTATACCGCCGCGGTAAACATATTACAGCTAAGACCCGCTCTTATTGGGAAATAGATCTTCAATCTTTAAAACATCCTAAAGAAATAAAAGTAACCGGTACTTCACAAGATAAAAAAAGGTTTGTGTATGGTAAGATCAATCAAGTATTTCTTTTGAGAGGTGCTGTTGGTATGCAAAAAGTTCTTTTCGCAAAAGCAGATAATAAAGCTGTTGAAGTAAGATACAGCTATTCTATTGGCCCCACACTTGGTTTTGCAAAACCTTATTACGTGCAGGTTTACAGAGCTCAGCCTGCTAATGGCGGACAGGTAAGTACTGATGTAGTTAAGTTTGATTCTGAAAATTTTACACAAGATAGCGTTGTTGGAAGAGGTTCTTTTTCTGACGGACTTGCTGAAACAAAAATTTATCCCGGTGGAACCGCAAAATTTAATTTAAGTTTTGAATACGCACCGTATACCAATCTCATCCGTGCTATTGAAACGGGTGTATCTTTAGACTTTTTCCCAAAAGCTTTGCCTATAATGGCAAGGAATCCAGCAGAGAACCTTATCGTGACCTTTCACGTTGGTTTTGTATTTGGGTCTAAATGGTATTGACGATGGAACCCACACAAGAAATTCAAAAGATAAAAAAGCCTGATTGGCTGCGTGTAAAATTACCTACAGGTGAAGAATACGTTAAAGTTCGCGGTATTGTAAGCAAACACAAATTACACACCATCTGCGAAAGCGGAAACTGCCCAAACATGGGCGAATGCTGGGGAGCAGGTACTGCTACATTTATGATACTTGGTAATATCTGTACACGCAGTTGCGGTTTTTGCGCTGTAGCAACGGGTAAACCAAAACCTGCAGATTGGGATGAACCAAAACGCATTGCTAACTCTGTGAAATTAATGGGCGTTAAACACTGCGTTATTACCAGTGTTGACAGGGATGATCTAAAAGATGGCGGCTCTATTATCTGGGCAGAAACAATAAAAGAAATTCGTTCTATTAGTCCTGAAACAAAATTTGAATGTTTAATTCCTGATTTTGCAGGCAAGTGGGAAAATTTACAACGCATTATTGATGTTCACCCCGATATTGTTTCGCACAATATTGAAACGGTAAGACGTTTAACGGCACAGGTACGTATACAAGCAAAATACGACCGCAGCATGGAAGTTTTAAAACGTTTGGATGAAGCAGGCGTTAAAACAAAAAGTGGAATTATGGTTGGCCTTGGTGAAACTGAAGAAGAGATATTTGAGACCATTGATGATCTTGCGAATGTAAATTGTGATGTGGTGACTATAGGACAATATTTACAACCCACTCCCAAACACTTACCCGTAGCGCGTTTTGTGCACCCTGATGATTTTAAAAAATATAAAGACTACGCTTTAAGTAAAGGATTTAAATTTGTTGAGAGCGGGCCATTGGTACGTTCGTCATACCACGCTGAGAAACACATTTTTTAAGGAATTAAATAATTCCAACATCACTTATCCTTAACCAGCCTTCGTTTCCATTATCCAGTTTAATAAGTAACCAATTGCCGTTATTTTCAACAACACGAATTTTTGTGCCTTCGTGTAACGTAAATTTAGAATTGGCAGTTGCTGTTGGCTCATTCATGATCTTTACTTCCTTTGCAGTGATGATAGCAAACTTATTTTCTACCTTGGATTTTAAAGCCGAATAACCTAAAAAATAGGTAACTAAAAAGCCAATTAATAATACACAACTTAGTAAGAAAGAAATTCTTTTTATTATTAATGTGGATGAATTCACAAAAATAAAGAACAGGATACAAGCTACCACTAAGGTAATTATCGAGAACCAGGCCCATGCATTGGTTGTAAACGACGATAACAGGTTTGTTTTAACGGCAGTAATAAAAAAATTCTCTTTCGAATCTATTTTGTCAATTGTTTTAGCAGCTGCAATTCCTAAATTAATTCTCACATCTTCATCATCGGGCTCTACTTTACGCGCCAACTCGTAGTAATAAATAGCTTTACCTAATTCATTATTTCTGTAATAAGAATTACCTAAATTAAAATATAACTGATAGGATTTATACCCATCGTTTACCAATTTCTCATAACTCTCAATAGCTTCTTTATATTTTTTTGAGTCGTAGGCTTTTTCTGCTTTTTCAAGCAGATCGTTACTATACCCTTTTATTGAAAAAGATAAAAGACAAACCAATAAAATAAATATATAATTGCTTTTTTTCATCTGCTTATACTTTTTTATTTATTTGTTCTTCAAGTCCTGTAATAAGATCAACCGTATCCTTATAAACCTGTTGCAGATCACCGCTTACTGCTCCGGGTGCATATTTGGCATATTCGCTTGTTTCTAACGTTGAAACCAATTTTGTTATGCTTAGCTGATCAACTTGCTTATTCGTTAATACGCTGGTTATTTTTTCTCTTGAAAGATCAGCAACAGGGATATTTAATTTGTTACCTATGTAATTATTTAAGGCCGTTAAAATCTCAGTATAGAACTCATCTTTTTTGTTTTGCTGCATTAATTTCTCTGCATTCACTAATTGTTTTTTGGCCATTTTTGCGGCTTTACGCTCTTTAACCAAAACCATATTACTATTATTCTTAATGTAATTTCTTCTTAAGAACAAACCTGTTCCTAATAAAAGCACAGGTAAGATCAGTAATAAAATATGCGTAAATGAATTAAAAAATTCAGTTTCTGATCTCATTAAAAGAAAATCTCCTTTTTTAATATAACGAATATCATTCTCTGTTTCTTTCACCTGGCTTTGTTGCACATAAACCTGTGCACCTTTGCTGTTAGGATCCGGCGGAAGCACCTTAATATTTATTTCAGGAGCCGGAATAGTATTGAATTTTTTTGACTCCAGACTAAAATAAGAGAAATCCAAATTCTCTATTTTAAAATCTCCTTCGCTTCTTGGAATAATTAAATAATCAAAGGTTTTAGAATTTCCTGTTTCGGTGATCTTTGGATCATATGCTTCAAAACTTTCAGGCAAGTTTAATTTTGGAGCGTCTACTAATTTTATATTTCCTTTTCCTGTAATAGTTAGTTTTAAATTAAACGCATCATTAGCTTTTACTTCATTGCGTGAAGGTTGTACCTTATATGAATATTCACCAACCGCACCATAATAACCTGCGGGTTTTCCTGCTTCCGGAATTGGCACAACATCAATGGTTAGAGCACTGCTTTTGGCATTTACGGGAATATCTTCATAATTAGAAGCGCCAAAGAATTGCTCAAAGATGTTTTTAGGTTTTGCGTTAGCGGTTTGTTTTCTAACAACCACTTCTGCGGTCATTGGATTTAATGTGATCTTACCTGACTTGTTAGCAGTAGCAAGCGTTCTGAATATCTCATAAGTTTGGTACACTACCCCATCTACATTTTCGTTAGCCACTTGTCCTTTACTAATTGGCTCTAAGGTTTGGGCGTAAAAACCATCGTATGCCGGAGTATTTATTTTTTTAAAACCAATAATAGAAAAACGTGAATATACTTTTTGAGTAATAAGTATCTGCTCACCATAATAACATTTTGTTTTGCTTACACCTGTTCGTATAAAAACATCTGCCCCACTAATTTTACTATTATACTTCGGATCATCGTCTGCATTGCCGGAAGTTTGATTTGAGCTCGCGCCTTTTCCAACTTCCATTACAATAGGTTTTGTCTCCAGCTTTTGCCCACCTGCCATAACACTCGCCGGACCAATAGTTAACTTACCTTCCTTTTTTGCAACCAGGCCATAAGAAATAACAATTTGCTGTGTCATTACACCATTTGTGTATTGTACGCTGTTACTTTGGTTTGGGCCGCTTACAATATCAAAATCTTTAAACGTTGGTTGAACAAGATTGGAAGCACTAACCGTAAGTACAAGCGCATATTCAAACGGAACACCAACTTGTACCCTGTTTGAACTTACCTGTGCATAAAAACTTTGTGATCTTGCTGAAAAAGCAAAAAAACAAGATACTAATACAAGCAGTATCCATTTAGTTTTTATTTTATTAATTGTCATTTTACTTTATTTAATTTGAAATTACCAATCTTTATCTACCGATGATTTACCGGGATCTTCCTGTTTTTGTTTGCGCTTATCCTGTAATTTCTTTTCCTGGTTCATTAATGCTTTTAATAATTGCTCTGCCTGATCCTTATTCATTTGATTTTGTTGCGGAGCAGAATTTTTCTTCTGATCTTTTTTATCTTCTTCCTTTTGACCTCCGCCACCACCGCCTTTTTTATCTTTAGGCAAATTCTTTAACGCATATGCAAGGTTATAACGAGTTTCTTCATCTTTGGGATCGAGTTTTAACGCTTTTTTATAAGCATCTACTGCGTTTTGATATTCTTTCTTTTGAAGATAACAATTTCCCATATTGTGCCATGCCTGGTGTAAAGTGTCTTTATTGGAAACCGAGTTGGCCACCTGGGCAAAGCTTTGTGCCGCTTCTTCAAATACAAGACCTGCTAAAGAATCGGGGGTTACTTTTTTCCCTCCCTGTACAAAATTTTCTTTACTTGCTTTTATTTGCAATGCATTTTTATATAACGAATTTCCTAGATTAAAATTAGCTTTTTGATTATTAGGATTTATTTTCAACGCTTCTCTGTAACGATCTGTTGCATCAATGGTTTTACCACTGTGATACAAATTATTGCCATCGTAAATCTTCATAGCATCTTTTTGCGCATGCACAAAACCTGTTGCAAATAACAATGCAAACACAAAAAGATATTTAAACTTACTTAACTGCATTGCCGTACAAATTAATTTTTTTAAACCACTCACTTACTCTTTCACTTATTAAAAATTCTATAAAAAATAATATTAACGCTAAACCTAAGAACCATTGAAACTGATCTTCATAATCGGTATACATTTTATTTTCTATCTGTGCTTTATCTAATTCATTTATTTTATCCAACACCGCACCTAAACCAATATCTGCCTGGCTAGCCTGCACAAATACTCCATTACCTTTTGAAGCAATAGTTTTTAAAAGATTAGCGTTTAATTTTGTAATAACGGTTTGTCCTTCCTTATCTTTTCTATATCCTTTGTTCACTCCATTCTCAACAATTGGAATTGGAACCCCGTTTGCCGAACCAATACCAATAGTGCTGATCATAATACCTTTTTTACCGGCATCTTCTGCAGCTTGTATTGCTTCTGAATCATGGTTCTCGCCATCAGTGATCAAAATAATGGCACGATTCTTTCCTTCGTCATTACTAAATGATTCTGATGCTTTCTCAATAGCATCTGCAATATTTGTTCCCTGTACAGGTACAATTCCAGGACCAATTGATTCTAAGAATAATTTGGCTGCACTATAATCGGTTGTAATTGGTAATTGCACATACGCTTCGCCTGCAAAAACAACTAATCCCAGACGATCTCCCTGCAAACCATCTATCATTTTTTCGAGTGCGTATTTTGCACGGGTTAAACGGTTAGGACTAAGATCCTGTGCCAACATACTATTACTAACATCTATGCAAACAATTATATCTGCGCCTTCGCGTTTTACCTCAGTTAATTTACTACCTGTTTGAAGGTTACATAAAGCAATTATTAAACTGCTGAATCCTGTTAAAAATAAAACAACTTTAATAATACGTTTTCTTCTGCTTGAATAGGGGATTAATCCGCTAATTAAATTGGCATCACCTAAACGTTTTAATTTCTTTTTACGCGAAACAAAATACAGTATAACCAACACCAGCATTACCGGTATTGCCGCAAAAGCATAAAAATAAATTGTATGTTCAAACTTAAACATCTATGGTACTGATCTGAATAATGTAAAACGTAATAAAAACTCTAATAATAAAATAACTGCTGCAGCCAACGCTAGAGGCAAAAAATGCTCTGCCTTGTTGGTAAAACTCTTTTCGCTGATAATTGTTTTCTCCATCTTATCAATTTCTTTGTACACATCAATTAAACTTGCTTTATCTGTTGCACGAAAATATTTTCCACCGGTCATATCGGAGATCTCGGTCATTGTTTTTTCGTCAATATCCACATCTACATAATCGTATTCGTATTCTGTTTCTGTATATCTTGCAACAGGTGTTAAGGCCTTGCCACGTGTTCCTACACCAATACAATAAACGCGCGCATCCATTGTTTTGGCTAACTCGGCAGCTGTAAGCGGCGGAATTTCACCCATATTACTTACACCATCACTAATTAAAATAACAACCTTGCTTTTTGCCTTACTATCTTTAATACGGCCAACTGCGGTTGCCAAACCTAAACCAATAGCAGTACCATCTGCTACCATGCCCGGACGAATGGCAGGGATCATATTCTTAAGTACTTTATGATCTGAAGTTAAAGGGCATTGGGTAAACGCTTCGCCACCAAAAACAACTAAACCAATACGATCATTAATACGCGCATCAATAAAATCTATCATTACATCTTTTGCAGCTTCCAAACGATTGGGTTTAAAATCTTTTGCAAGCATTGATGGAGAAACGTCCATACTAATAACAATATCTATCCCTTCCGTTTTACTGTCCTTCCAACTGCTTCGTGATTGTGGGCGGGCAAGTGCTGCGATCAATAATGCAAAGGCAATTAAACGTAAAGCAAATAATGAATGTCTGAATTTTGCTTTGCCCGATGATTTTATTTTACCAAATAAGGCAAAGGATGAATAATTAAATTCTCCTTCGTGTTTTTTTAACCGGATCAAATACCAAACTATCATTAACGGCAATAAACACATTAACCAAAACCAATGCTTTTCAGCAAACTGTATGTCGTTAAAATAACTTATCACGGTGTTTGTTGGTTATTGGTTTGAGGTTCTGGTATTATGATCTCTTCTTCACGTTTGGTACCGTTCACAAAATCAAAAGCGTTCTCTAAAGTAAATCTATGTTCATCTTCAACAGGAGTCATTTTAGCGAACTTTACAAAATCACTTAAAGTTAAGATCTGCTCCAACTTTTCTTTGCTTGCTTTATCTACCACCTGTGTACGGAAAGCTTTCATGATCTCATCTGTTGTACTTTCTAAAGCAAATACATTAAAACGCTCTTCAATATATAAACGAATAGTGTCTGAAATTGAAGAGTAATATTCTTTCACATGACCTTCTTTCCAAACCTGTTCTGCTTTTATTTTTTCTAAAGAAGCCAAAGCTGTAATGTGTGCGGGGATCTTTGGTTTTTCGGGTTCAATAACAATATTTTTTTGTTTACGAGAAAAATACATTGTGATCAAAACAATTGCTAAAGTAAAAAGCAAGATCCCTACACCCCAATAGATGTAATTTAAATACCATTTCCAGTTAAATTTTTCATCAAATGGTGGCTTGATGTCTTTAAGCTTTGTTGCACTTGTATCTGTTGGCACGGTATGAACTTCCAATAAAAGCGTTGGTGTAATAAACGGACGGGATGTATCTCCGTTTACAACAAATTCAAAACCGGGAATTGCAAAATACCCACTATCGTATGCACTCACTAAAATTTGCTGGTGCTGTTGAAAGATACTTGGGTTGCTTTTATCAGGAATAGTTGTATCAATAGGAGTAATAGAAATCACTTCTACTTTACCGGTAATAGTATCGCCAATGGTTGGCCATTGAATTTTAAGATCTTGTTGAGAGGCATCATAATTTACGTAAAGATCTAACTTAACCTGTTCACCAATCCGAATTTTAGAAGAATCCAAAACCGCGTTTACACGAATTTGTGCAAACGAAAATGTAGCAAAAAAGAAAAGTATAACTGTAGATATGTATTTTAAAAATTTCATATTATATATCCTTCGACTCCGCTCAGGATGACAGCTTATCTATTTTTAAATAAATTCATTAATGGTTTTACATAATTTTCGTGCGTGAAAATTTTTGTAGCATCGGTTCCACTGCGGTTAAAAATATCTTTAAGATCATCTTCAAACTTTAAATGATTGGCGATGAATTGTTTTCTGAAATTTTTATCACTTGTATCCACCCACATTACCTTGCCGCTTTCATTATCACGTAATTTAATTAAACCTACATTCGGTAATTCTGTTTCTGTTTTATCTACAATACGTAAAGCAACAAGATCGTGTTTTTTATTGGCGATCTTTAAAGCATCCTTATAATCTGAATCGGCATAAAAATCACTGATCAAAAACACAATGCTTTTTTTCTTGATAACATTGGTAAGATATTTTAATGCCAGCTCTAAATTTGTTTTTTTATTCTCAGGTTTAAATTCCAATAATTCTCTAATGATACGAAGTACGTGTGATTTTCCTTTTTTAGGCGGGATGAATTTTTCGATCTTATCGCTAAAAAAGATCACGCCAATTTTATCATTGTTTTGTGATGCAGAAAATGCAACAACAGCGCACAATTCTGTAATTAACTCTTGTTTGTATTGTTTGTTGGTACCGAATAATCCACTGGCGCTAACATCCACAACTAACACTACACTTAGCTCACGTTCTTCTTCAAAAACTTTTACATAAGGCGTACTAAATCTTGCGGTAACATTCCAGTCAATGGTTCTTACATCATCACCCGGTGTATATTCGCGCACTTCAGAAAAGGCCATACCACGACCTTTGAACGCACTATGATATTCTCCCGAAAAGATCTGACTGCTCAAACCACGGGTCTTAATTTCAATTTTGCGTACTTTTTTTAAAAGTTCTGAGGTTTCCATGTTGATTTATGATTTAAGATTTATGATTTAAGACTTAGAATTCTGACTTCTAAAATCCTAATTCTTAAATGCTAAGGAACTTCAACGGTATTTAAAATTTCAGTAATGATATTTTCTGAAGTAATATTCTCTGCTTCTGCTTCGTAGGTTAAACCCACACGATGACGCATCACATCTAAACAAACAGCACGTACATCTTCCGGTATAACATAACCGCGGCGTTTAATAAAAGCATATGCTTTTGCAGCCAATGCCAAATTAATACTTGCACGTGGCGAACCACCATAAGAAATTAAACCATCAAATTTTTGAAGTCTGTATTCTTTTGGAAAACGGGAAGCAAAAACAATATCAACGATATATCTTTCTATCTTCTCATCCATGTAAACATCTTTTACAACAGAACGTGCATTAACAATAGCATCTGTAGAAAGAACTTTATTTGCTTTTGGCATACCACCCGGCTGAATGTTTGAAGTGATAATTTTACGCTCATCTTCTTTGGTCGGATAACCAATAACAACTTTCAACATAAAACGATCCATTTGTGCTTCGGGTAAAGGATATGTTCCTTCCTGCTCAACAGGATTTTGTGTTGCTAAAACTAAAAACGGGTTTGGTAATTTAAATGTTTGATCACCAATAGTTACCTGCTTTTCCTGCATGGCCTCTAACAGAGCCGATTGCACTTTTGCAGGAGCACGGTTGATCTCATCTGCCAAAACGAAATTGGCAAAAATTGGTCCTTTACGTATTGAAAAAGCTTCTTGTTTTTGATTATAGATCTGTGTACCAATAACATCGGCAGGTAAAAGATCAGGGGTAAATTGAATACGGCTAAATTGTCCGTCAACGCAGGTAGCCAATGTATTAATGGCTAAGGTTTTTGCAAGTCCCGGAACACCTTCCAGTAGTATATGACCATTGCTTAAAAGCCCTATCAGCAGGCGCTCCACCATGCTTTTCTGACCAACAATAACTTTATCCATTTCAACAGTAAGCATGTCTACAAAGGCACTTTCGCGTTGAATTCGTTCGTTAATTTCTTTAATATCTACCATAAATCTATTTTATTAGAATAACTGGTAAAGATAACATTGGTAAGGGTTTACAGAGTTTTTGCAGTAGTTAAAATATGTTAACTAGTCTCTTAAAAAAGCAAAAGAAAAACTTAGAAAAAGAACACTATTTTTAATTAGCGTTCTTTTTTAATATTTCCAATTTGTAATGGGTTTTCTGTTATTTCACCGTGCAATTTTCTATTCTTAAAAATATCAATGGCCGCGTATAATGCTTTTTTAAATGACTGCTCATTTGCTTTATTTTTTCCGGCAATATCATAACCTGTGCCATGGTCAGGACTTGTTCTTACTGCATTTAGGCCGGCCGTAAAATTTACACCTTCGTTAAATGCAATTGTTTTAAAAGGAATAAGTCCCTGATCGTGATACATTGCCAAAACAGCATCAAATTGTTTGTATGTACCATTTCCAAAAAAGCCATCGGCTGAGTAAGGCCCATATATTAGTCCATTCAATTTTGTTTTTTCAATGGCAGGAATTATAATTTCTTTATCCTCGTTGCCAATAGCTCCATTGTCGCCCGCGTGTGGATTTAATCCTAATACGGCAATTTTAGGTTTACGAATAGCAAAATCTTTTATAAGGGATTCGTGCAATTGAACAATTTTATTTGAAATTCCATCAACAGTTAATTTTGAAGCCACCTCTTTTAAAGGCACGTGACCGGTAACAACTGCAATGCGTAAACCGTTGTCAGAACACATGAACATTAAAGGATCGCCTCCTAATTTTGAACCAAGGTATTCTGTATGACCAACAAACTTAAAGTTATCGCTTTGAATGTTGCTTTTATTGATTGGCGCTGTAACCAGGGCATCAATGCTTTTGTCAACTAATGCTTGGGTTGCTTTTTCTAAAGAAATTAAAGCATACTTTCCACCAACATCTGTTGCTTTTCCCATTTCAATATTTACCTCTTCTTCGTAGCAAACAAAAACATTTACTTTTTTTGAATTCAATTGAGAAAACTCACGCATTGGGTTAAAACTGAATTCTTCTAAACCCAAAACTTTTCTGTAATACGAAACTGTTTTTTGAGAGCTGAATAATACAGGTGTACAAATATCTGCAATACCAGGTTCCATAAGTGTTTTAAGAACAACCTCCAAACCTACTCCGTTTATGTCACCTTGTGAAATACCAACTATTACTTTATTATCTATCATAAAAAATTATTTTATACCGTATTTAACTTTGTATTTTAAATATAGTTCTGTTTGTTTATTTGTTAGACCAACATTTTTTCCGGCAACATAAGCCAAAATAATGTTGTTTGTTTTCATGTCTAAAATATCTCCATCACTTACAACTAACGAAGCTAATTTTCCTTCCTCCAAAGTTCCGATTTCTTTTTCTACTCCCAAAATTTTTGCAGCATTTGAAGTTATACTTGCCAATGCCTGCTCCTTTGTTAGGCCATAAGCCACTGCAACACCTGCATTAAACGGCAAATTTCTGCTTTGTGCAGCTTCCATATCTCCTTCTAACTGAAGACAAAACAATACACTGTCTTTTTGCAAGAGATATGGCGTTTTAAAAACCATATCCACATCATCATCTGTATTATCAGGTAGATCGTTTACACGGTTTAACATTACAGGAATATTATTTTTCTTTAATGCGGCAGTGATCTTGTAAGACTCTTTACCACCAACAATTACCGGTTTTTTGATATTGAATTTTTTTATAAAATTAATAACACTCATTATGTCTTTTGCTTTTTCAGCATGCAGGTAAAGATTTTGAGTACCGTTAAAAACACCACGCATGGCTTCAAAACGAATATTTTTTTCTGCTGCGTTGGTTGTTAAACAATAGGCCTGCGCATCGTCAAAAAATTTATTTAAGTAATTAATCTCAGTATTATAGTTTTTGTTAGATGCAACCGACATTCCTTCTTCTTCGGTAAATTTTTTAGTAATTGCTTTTGGATAATTAAGATGGATGCCGTCATCTACTTTTAAAACAGCATCTTCCCAGTTCCAGCCTTCTAAAGCCATAACAGAAGAAGAACCGCTAATTAAACCATCGCGCGGTGTTGCCTGTGTGTATAGGATACCGTTTGTTTTTACTGTTGGTGTAATGATGTTATCAGTGTTATAAGCAATCAAAGTTCTGATGTGCGGATTGATATAACCTACTTCCGAAAAATCGCGGGTTGCTCTTACAGCTTCAGCATCATGCAATCCTAAAATGTTATTTGTATTGATCAATCCCGGGTAAATGTGTTTTCCCGCCAAATCAATCACAGTATCATAAGCACTTGGGTTTAAACGAATGCCTGTTACACTGCTTACCATTTCTAATTTATTTTTGTTGATCACAACAATACTATTCTCAATAATTTTGCCGTTGCCAATATGCGCAGTTGCGTTTATTAAAGCAATGTGTGTGTACGTTTTTTGGGCGCTTATATTGTTAAACGCTAATATAAACAGAGGTATCAAAATGTTACAATATCCGGCAATTCCCCCTTTGAAAAGGGGGTTAGGGGGATTGATATGTTTAATCTTTTTCATATTTTAGTTTTAATTCATCGACTTTAGCAACAATGACTCTAGTCACATTTTCAAAATTATATTTTACATCATGTTCTGAAATTCGTACAACTTCGTATCCGTAATTTTTTAAATTCTCGTCTCTTAATTTATCTTCTTCATATTTAAAATTATGAGAATACCCATCCACTTCTATTATTAATTTCAATTTTCTACAAATAAAATCTACAATATAGTTTTCAAATGCAAACTGCCTGTTAAATTGAAATCCTAACTTAGATTTACTTAACAATTTTTTCCATAATAAAACTTCACCAAATGTTGAATCATTTCGCTTTTCTCTAGCAAAATCTTTTAAATTTTTATTATAGTGACTTTTTGTTTTCATTTAATCCCCCTAACCCCCTTTTATCAAAGGGGGAATAGGTCAGTTTATCTATGTCCGGTTAATTCTTCATCTACACCTTCAATTGTATTGCAATGATACAAACGCTCGTGCTTTGATTTTAATTTTTCAACCTTGTTACCTTTTTGTTTCTCCAACAATAATTTTGCAATTATTCTTGCTCTTTCTGCCTTTACATAAGCTTGCAATTTAGCATCTTCTTCCTTATCAAAATAAATTTGTCCATCAATGATCGTTTTATCAGCTTTTGCATAAACGCTCATTGGATTATCTGTCCACAAAACAAGATCGGCTACTTTTCCTACTTTAATACTTCCTACTTTATCATCAATGTGCAACATTTTTGCAGGATTAAGCGTTACCATTTTTAATGCTTCTACTTCTGTTAAACCACCATACTTAATTGATTTTGCAGCTTCCTGATTTAAACGACGCGCCATCTCTGCATCGTCACTATTGATCGAAGTATTTACGCCTACTTTGGTTAAAATAGCTGCGTTATAAGGAATTGCTTCTAACACTTCATTTTTGTAAGCCCACCAATCTGAAAATGTAGAAGCGCTAACGCCATGCATTTTCATTTTATCAGCCACTTTATAACCTTCCAAAATGTGCGTAAAAGTGTTTACTTTAAATCCAAAACTATCTGCTACATGCATCAACATATTAATTTCACTTTGTACATAACTGTGGCATGTAATAAAACGTTTTTTATTTAAGATCTCCGCTAAAGCTTCCAATTCAAGGTCTTTGCGGGGAATAGCAATTTTACTCTTTTCAATATCTTTTGGAGATAATTTAGAGAATGATTGCCATTGCAGATCGTATTCTTTAGCGCGGGTAAAATAATCTTTATATACCTGCTCAACGCCCATACGCGATTGTGGAAAACGGATAGAATTATGATCGCCCCAGTTACTTTGTTTCACATTCTCGCCCAAAGCAAATTTAATAAAGCCGTCAGCTTTTTCATATTTAAGATCTTCGGCAGTATGTCCCCAGCGTAATTTTATCAATACACTTTGTCCGCCAATAGGATTTGCCGAACCATGCAGCAATTGCGCCGTAGTAACACCGCCAGAAAGCTGGCGATAAATATTTATATCCTCAGGATTTAAAACATCTCCCATTCTTACTTCAGCACTACTTGATTGGGTTCCTTCATTAACACCGGCAGTTAAAGCAATATGGCTATGCTCATCAATAATGCCCGGTGTTAAATGTTTCCCTTGTGCATCAATAATTTTTGCAAAGGCAAGCTTTGGAGTATCAATATTTTTTGCAATACGTACAATTTTTCCCTCTACCACGTACACATCATGATCTACCAAAACACTGTCTCCGTTGTTTGTCCAGATGGTTGCATTTTTTATTAAGATGGCAGAATAACGATTCTTAAATTTGTTCCATTGTTCTTTAAAAATTCCTTTTTCATCGGGCAAAGGTTCACCAAAAGCGGTAAAAGGATAAATCACTTTTCCTAAATTAAGGTCTGCTTTTTTCTCGGCAGGTTTTGCTTTGCTTGTAGTATCAACAGCAGATTCGTAGATCATTCTAAAATCGAACCAATCGCCGTTTGTCATCTGCGCTTTACCTTCAAAGCTTTTTGTGATCGCATCATAATTTCCATTAGCGCGAATAGCTTTTGTTGAATCATACGAAAAGCTAAAAGCAATTTGGTTATTTGCAAAATGATAACTTAAATTCTTTTTTGTTGTATCAATGGTGATCTTTGCCTGAGGTGTTGGCATATCACCTGAGATCTTTACTTTAAAATTTTTATCCGGCGTGCTTAACACGTAATTACCACGAATATCAACAGCATTTATATCTGAAAAAATGGCCGGCTCACTGCCACACCAGTTTTGCATGATCACCGCATCGTTTTCAAAAATTGATTTATTGCTAATAAAGAAATTGGCATAAAGGTCTTTTTTTAAACTTCCAACTTTATCCTGAACATTAATAAATGTAGCCGGGTTTACTGTTAAAGCTTTTAAGGCCATCTTCTCTGAAAGTCCATATTTTACGGCCTTGCGAAGGTTAGGCAAAAACTGGCTTCTTTCTTTTAGATCAGAAGCTGTTAAACAAAATGTGATCTGATTTTTTTCAAACTCGGCCGGGTTAGTTGGTGCTAATTCCCAATGTTTTAATTCTGCGAGTGAAACTGCTTCTGCATCAAAAGGATCTTCAACATCGTAAGCGATGGGAAAGTTTAACGGCACAATATATTTTAATTGTGTGAACTGAATATCATTAATCCGTTGGTATTCATTTCCACCTGCCTTTATGATGTATTTTGTATTAAACTCCTTACCAACTTTTGCAGCACGCAAAGCATTGTATTTATCATTTGCTTCAAAAATTGCAGGCAGATCTTTTATTTTATTTAATGCATCTAAAGAAATATTGTATTCTGTTTTATTTGGATTTTGCGAATACCACAAAGCATCGTAATAAGTTTGGCGCAACAAAGCAATACTACCTGTTAAAGAGCTTGGGTAATCCTGCGTAGAAGAGCCTTTAGAGAAAGAATAAAATCCTGCAGCCTTATCTAAAATAATGTTTTCATTCTCGTTCTTAGAGCTTAAGTTTACAAACACACCACTTCCTCTTACAATTCCATCTCTTTTAAAAGATAATACAGAACCAAAACCTATCTTCCTTAGTTCTTCAGCTTTATCTTTATTCACTAAAAAAACTTTGTACGCTTCGTAATCCGAGCGTATTGCCTGGTTCCAGCCATAAGCACCTTTCACATTGCTTTCCATTTGTGGCGCGCCGTTATGATTTCGGGCACCTGCTGGTTTTGCATCCGGAATGCCATAATCAGAATAAAGATCAATAAACGAAGGATAAATAAATTTTCCTTTAAGATCATAAACTATCGCATTTTTTGGAATATCTACTTTTTCTGCCACAGAAATAACCTTGCCATCCTGGATCAATAGAGTGCCTTTTTTAATTATGGTTTCAAAATCAACATAAATAGTTGCATTTGTAAATGCATATATGCTATGCACATTAAATGGTGCGCCATTTGTAGGAAAAGTAGATTGTGCGGTAAATTTTAAACTAAAAAAAACTAAAATTATAAGCACTGAGCGTATTCGTTTCATCTATCGGCTTTTTATTTAAATGTTACATTTTGCCTTTATATGGCAAACCCTCAAATTTAAACAGATTTACTAAAATTACTAACTCTTATTTGCTTTTTTATTCCGTCTTTATCCTTAATTTTACAACAAAATATCAAAATATGTATAAAGGTTTTTTACACACCCATTATTTAGTTGTAACCTTATTTTTATTGCTTTATGTTATAAAAACAGTTTTACTGTTAAGTAATAAAAATGATCTGTTAACTGTGTTTTCAAAAAAGACAAAGGTCTTTGAAATTGTAATCAGTTTCATCTTCTTATTAACCGGAATTTATTTAATGACGCAAATACCTTACGGTGGTAAATACGATTATTTATTATGGATAAAACTTACCATGATCTTTTCTTCCATTCCTATTGCTGTTATTGGCTTTAGAAAACAAAGAAAAATGCTTGCTGCTTTAAGTTTATTAATGATAACAGGCAGCTTTGGCTTAGGAGAAATTTATCATAAAAAGAAAGGTATTGCTAAAGATGTTGAAGTAAAAACAGATAACCATGAAGTTGTTTCAACGGATGGAAAATCGTTATACGAAGCAAACTGCGTATTGTGCCACGGCTCTGATGGAAAATTAGGAATGGCCGGAGCAAAAGATCTTGGAGCAACAGTTTTAGACCAGGCAGGAATTAAAGAAATAATTGTTCATGGTAAAGGCGCAATGCCCGCTGCGCCTGTAAATGATGAACAGGCAACGGCTATTGCAGAATATGTAAATAGCCAGATCAAAGGGCACTAAAATTAGATGAAAGAAACAGTATCTACCGAAATACCTACTCATACCTGCGTTTTAATTGGTGTTATAAATAAGTTACAGGATGATGGTCTTGCCAAAGAATATTTGGAGGAGCTTGCTTTTTTAGCAGAAACCTACGGACTTGAAACCAGAAAGTCATTTACACAAAAGCTTGAAAAACCTGATAAAGCAACCTTTATTGGTAAAGGAAAAGTAAACGAGATCAAGAATTTTGTTGTAGAGAATAAAATTGATGTTGTAATTTTTGACGACGAACTTTCACCATCGCAACAGCGAAATTTAGAAAAAGAATTCGGTAAAAAAATATTAGACCGTACCACTTTAATTCTTGAGATCTTTGAACAGCGCGCACAAACCGCACACGCCAAAACACAAGTGCAATTAGCGCAATATCAATATTTATTACCCCGCTTAACCGGTATGTGGACCCACTTAGAAAGACAACGTGGTGGTACAGGAACCCGCGGTGGCGCCGGTGAAAAAGAAATTGAAACCGATAGACGTATTGTGCGTGATAAAATTGCTTTACTAAAAGAGCGTTTAAAAGAGATTGATAAACAAATGGCCACACAACGTAAGAACCGTGGTGAATTAATTCGCGTAGCATTAGTTGGTTATACAAATGTTGGTAAAAGTACAATAATGAACATGCTGAGCAAGAGCAATGTTTTTGCCGAGAATAAATTATTTGCCACCTTAGATACAACGGTAAGAAAAGTAACCATTGATAATGTATTTTTTCTGTTAAGTGATACCGTTGGATTTATCAGGAAATTACCTACACAATTGGTAGAAAGCTTTAAATCTACGCTTGACGAGGTGCGCGAGGCCGATGTACTAATTCATGTTGTAGACATTTCTCACAAAAATTTTGAAGAGCATTTAAATGTTGTAAAACAAACTTTACAGGATATTGGCGCGGGAGATAAACCGGTGATCCTGGTATTCAATAAAATTGATGCCTTTACCTATACCAAAAAAGACGAAGACGATCTTACACCAACAACACGCGAAAATTTATCTTTGCAGGACATAAAAAACACCTGGATGAAAGGCCTTAACAATAAGGTTTTATTTATTAGCGCGCAGGAAAAAGAGAATATTGATGAGTTTAAAAAAACAGTTTATGATCTTGTGAAGGAATTGCATGTTAAACGTTATCCTTATCATAATTTACTATACTAATGCTCGTTGAATTCATAAATGCTTCTGCAAGTGATCTGCCAAAGATCGTTGCCACATATAATTCAACAGTATCTTCGCGCCTGGTTACAGCTGACCTTGAACCTGTAAGCGTTGAAAGTAAATTAGACTGGTTCAATGCTCATACTCCCGAAAAAAGACCATTATGGTTAGTGATGCTTGAGGGAAAATATGCAGGATGGATGAGCTTTAATTCTTTTTATGGTCGCCCCGCATATGACGGCACCGTTGAAGTAAGCATTTATTTAGAAGAAAGCGCGAGAGGAAAAGGCTTAGGAAAAATTTGTTTACAAAAGGCAGTTGACATTTCACCTTCGTTAAAAATCCATACGCTTTTAGGTTTTATTTTTGGGCACAATAAACCAAGCCTCAAATTATTTTATCAATTTGAGTTTGAAAAATGGGCGCATTTACCCGAAATTGCCAATATGGATGGAATTATGCGAGACCTTATCATTCTTGGAAAAAAGGTAGACTAAAATCTTTTGGCGTATTATTGCCAATTAAGTAAATTGCATTTACAAAATCATGTCTTTTTTTTCTGAAATAGCTCACGAGTTTTCGTCTCAGCACACGCAGTTTTGGAATTATACCAAAGACAGTTTAAAACATCCCGCTTTAAAGAATGTATATTATGCGGTGTTACTTGCATACATATTTTGCTTTTTTTTAGAAATAGTACTTCCAAAACAGCGTAAGCATGGGGTTTTTTCACGAAAATATTTCTGGCAGGATACCTTTTACATTTTCTTTAATGATCTTTTGATAAATGTGTTAGGCTTTTTTGCCTTATGTGCCGTAACGGAATTTGTCTTCTTAAAATTTTTACTCCTGTTCAATATTCACAGCTTAAAAGTGGCAGATATAACTCATCTTAATCCTTTGTTACAGATTTTAATCATGTTCATTCTGCAGGATTTTTGTGAATGGCTGGCACATGTGATCTTACATCGCTCTAACTTTTTTTGGGAATTTCACAAGGTACATCATGCACAGGAAGAATTAGGTGCAGGTTCAACCCGCCACTTTCATTGGGTAGAACTGTTGGTTTTTAAACCGCTTATTTATATTCCCTTTGCCATGATCGGTTACTCTGTGGTAGATTATTTTTTATTCCAGATAACAGTTCAAAATGTGTGGGGCTTTTTTACCCACTGCAACATAAAGGTAAATTGGGGTTGGTTAAATTACATTGTAAATACTCCCGAAACCCATGTTTGGCATCATGCTAAAAATGTTGACAGGAAATACGGTGTAAATTATGCGTCCATTTTAAATATCTGGGACCTGATGTTTGGCCAGTTTTACCTTCCAAAAGACAAACAACCTATTTTAGGCGTTGAAGGCGGCAAAGAGGTTCCCAACACATTTATCGGCCAGTTTTTATACCCGTTTAAAAAGCATTTTGGAAGGAAAAAATAATTCATTTTTATTTTTTTAAAATGAACTTTCTAATTAAAATTGTTATTACATTTATTGCTAAGAATGACCTATGACACATTTATCAAAAAGAGTAAATAAAATATCAGAATCGCAAACAATTGCGATGGCAAGAAAAAGTCGTGAATTAAAAGCGGCAGGCATTGATATTATAAGTTTAAGTCTTGGTGAACCGGATTTTCACACACCGCAGATCATAAAAGACGTTGCTAAAAAAGCAATTGACGACGATTTTAGTTATTACACGCACGTATCGGGATATGTAGAATTGCGTAACGCTATTTGCGAAAAATTTAAACGTGATAACGGTTTAACTTATACAAATGATGAGATCGTTGTTTCTACCGGCGCTAAACAAAGTATTGCAAATGCGGTATTATGTTTAATAGATCCGGGTGATGAAGTAATTATTCCTGCGCCGTTTTGGGTAAGTTATTTAGAGATCTTAAAATTAGCAGAAGGAACTCCTGTTATTGTTGATACAACTATTGATGCGGATTTTAAAATAACACCTGCGCAATTAGAAAAAGCCATTACCCCAAAAACACGTCTGATAATGATCAGCACGCCTTGTAATCCAACAGGCAGCGTATATACAAAAGCAGAATTAAAAGCTTTGGCAGAAGTGATTGTCAAACATCCTGAATTGTATATTATCAGCGATGAGATCTATGAACACATAAATTTTGTTGGTGGTCATGAAAGCTTTGCTCAATTTGATTTTATAAAAGACAGAGTAATTACTATAAATGGCGTATCAAAAGGTTTTGCTATGACCGGCTGGCGCGGTGGTATTATGGCCGCACCAAAATGGATAGCGCAGGCCTGCGATAAAATGCAAGGTCAGTTTACTTCAGCAACCTGTAGCATTACGCAAAAAGCCATGCACAAAGCAATGGAATTGGATTATAATACATATATCAAACCAATGCGTGATGCATTTTTAAAACGCAGAGATCTGGTACTAGGTTTGATGAAGGAAATTCCGGGATTAAAAACTAACGTTCCGCAGGGTGCCTTTTATGTTTACCCTGAAGTAACTTATTATTTTGGCAAAAAATATAAAGATCATATTATTAATAATGCCACCGATCTTTCATTTTATTTACTGGATGAAGGTCATTTGGCATTGGTGCCGGGCGCAGCATTTGGCGCTGATATTTACATTCGTTTTTCTTATGCTACCAGCGAAGAGAATTTAATAGAAGCTTTAAAACGCATGAAGGAAGCTTTAGCAAAACTTCAATAATTTTCAGTTCACAGATGAAGAAATTTTCAGTTAAAAAAGATTATATCCGCGAAGTATTTAAATCTTTCAATGATCTTAATGTACTTATCATTGGAGATGTAATGATAGATAGTTATTTGTGGGGCAAGGTTAGTCGCATCTCCCCAGAAGCACCTGTACCTATTGTGGCAGTAACTAAAAAAGAAAGAAGATTGGGTGGTGCCGCTAATGTGGCACTTAATGTTCAGGCGCTTGGTGCAAACCCTATTCTCTGTTCAGTAATTGGTGTTGATTATGAAGGCCAGGCTTTTTTAGATCTTTTAAAAACTCAAAAATTAAGTCAGAAAGGTATTTTAAAAGTACGCGATAGGGTAACTACTGTTAAAACGCGTGTGATTGGAAATAATTCGCAATTATTAAGGGTAGATGAAGAAATTGAAGATGAGATCGAAGTTGCAGCAACACAACAGTTATTAACGCTGATCTCTCATATTATTAATCATGATAAAATTGATGTGATTATTTTTGAAGATTACAATAAAGGATTGATCACTTCTAAATTAGTAAGTAAAGTAGTTGAGCTGGCTAAAAGTAAAAATATTCCAACCTGCGTTGATCCTAAAAAGAAAAATTTTAACACCTATAAAGGCGTTAGTTTATTTAAGCCAAATTTAAAAGAACTGCGTGAAGGCATTAAAATGGATGTGAGTGGCGATAATATTAATGAGCTTCAACGTGCTGTAAGCAGCTTTAGGGTAAAACAAAAAGCTGAGACCATTTTGGTAACTCTTGCTGAAAAGGGTGTAATAACCAATTCACGTAAAATTAAAGAGCATATTACCGCGCATATTAGAAGTATTGCAGATGTTAGTGGCGCCGGTGATACAGTAATTAGTGTTGCATCATTATGCCGTGCTTTAGATTGCAATGATGTTTTTACTGCCGCACTGGCAAATCTTTCAGGTGGTATTGTTTGCGAACAGATAGGTGTTGTGCCTATTGATAAATCTCAATTGTTTGAAGAAGCATTAAAGCTCGACTTCGTAAAATAATGCAACACGATAACGTTACTCCTTACAAAAACACTGATCCTAAAAAAGAACAGGTTGCAAAAATGTTTGACACTATTGCCAAACGTTACGACCGCATAAATACTATTCTTTCCTTTGGTGGTCATAAAAACTGGCGCAAAAAATGTGTCAATCTTTTAAAAACCAAACAACCAAAAATAATTTTAGATGTTGCTACCGGCACAGGCGATTTTGCAATTGCTTGTGCTGACTTGAAACCCGAAAAAATTATTGGCATTGATATCAGTGAAGGCATGATGCAATTAGGCCGTGAGAAAATAAAAGGTCTTGGTCTTGATAAATTAATAACGCTTGAATACGGCAACGCAGAAACTCTTGAGTTTGCTGATAATACTTTTGATGCCATTGTAGTTGGTTTTGGCGTAAGAAATTTTGAGAATCTCGAAAAAGGCCTATTAAACCTGCAACGCATTTTAAAACCCGGCGGACAAATAGTTATTCTTGAAACATCTTTTCCTGAAAATAAATTTTTTAAAGGCATTTACAATGTGGGCTTCTCTATTCTAACCCCTTTAATAGGAAAAATGTTCTCTCAGGATAAAAAGGCTTACGAGTATCTTACAAATAGTGTAAAAGCTTTTCCTCACAACCAAAATTTTGTGAATATCCTCAATAAACTTAATTATAAGAAAACCTTTTACAAAGGCCTTGGTATTGGCTCTGCAGCCATCTATTACGCCGAAAAATAATTTCTTATAATATTCTGCTTTTAAAAACCGTTATCTCAAATAACTCGTATATTTAATATTAAATTATTGATAAAATATATGAGCAATTATTTATTCATTCCACTTATCTCTTGGGCAGCTGTTGCTGTTATAATGGTCATTATTTATTTGTGGGCATTAAAAATAAAGAACAATGGTATTGTAGATATTTTTTGGGCTTTTAATTTTACGGTTATCGCTGCTATAATTTGGTACCTGGCAGATGGAGATCCTCAAAGAGTAAATTTGGTTTGTGGATTGGCTGGCTTATGGAGTTTACGTTTGGGAATTTATTTATTGATCCGTGTAGGCTCACACTTAAAAGAGGAAGAAGGTCGTTACAAACAATTGCGTACAGAATGGAATGACACTAAATTCTTTTTCTTTTTCCAGATGCAGGCATTTTCAAATGTAATGCTGGCCATTCCATTTTTTATTATTGCATTAAATAAAAACACTGAAATTTCTATTATAGAATACATCGGCGCCGGTTTATGGTTGCTATGTATCATCGGCGAAGGCGTTTCTGATTGGCAATTGGCTTATTTTAAAAAACAACCTGAGAACAAAGGCAAAGTTTGTCAATATGGTTTATGGAATTATTCTCGCCATCCTAATTATTTTTTCCAGTTCTCTATCTGGGTATCTGTATTAATATTTGCTTTGCCTAGTCCTTATGGCTGGTTGGCAGCAATATGCCCTTTATCAATAGGTTATTTAATTTTTAAAGTTACCGGTATACCAATGACGGAAGAACAAGCGGTTCGTAGCAAAGGCGAAGCCTATAAAGAGTATCAAAGAACAACCAGTGCTTTTGTTCCATGGTTTAAAAAACATTAATGGAAATTTTAATACCATGTTCCATCTTACATTTTCCATTTTACATTAAAGAATATGTTCTACGATAAATTACTAGAAAAAAATAAAGTTCCCGATTCGTTGATCCGTATTGGCATTCGTAAATTATTAAAACAACGTTTGCAGGATGAGAATAAAGGAAATACAGAAGCACAGCAGGCGCATTTAATGAAATTGATAGATGAATTAAAAGCATCGCCAATTGCCATTAACACACAGGAGGCCAACGAACAGCATTATGAAGTGCCTACACAATTTTATCAATACTGTTTAGGAAAACATTTAAAATACAGCAGCGGTTATTGGAAAGATGGTGTAAAAGATATTGACACTTCTGAAAAAGACATGCTGGAAATAACCTGCGAGCGTGCTGAATTAAAAGATGGCCAGGATGTATTGGAATTAGGCTGCGGCTGGGGATCGCTTTCATTATTCATGGCGGCAAAATATCCTAAAAGTAATTTTACAGTTGTATCCAACTCTCGCACACAAAAAATTTATATTGATGAGCAGGCCAAATTAAGAGGCATAAAAAATTTAACGGTCATTACAATTAATATTAATGATTTTGTATTAGATAAAACGTTTGACCGAGTAGTTTCGGTAGAAATGTTTGAACACATGCGTAATTATCAAAAATTGATGCATAAAGTTGCAACACTCTTAAAACCGGAAGGAAAACTATTCGTTCATATTTTTACACATAAAGAATACGCTTACAAATTTGAAGTGATAGATGATACCGATTGGATGAGTAAATATTTTTTCACCGGCGGTATTATGCCAAGCGATGACCTGTTATTGTATTTTAACGAGCATTTAAGTATACAAAAGCACTGGCATGTAAGCGGTATGCATTACAGCAAAACATCAGAAGCCTGGCTGCAAAATATGGACAAACATAAAACAGAGATCATGCGCTTGTTTGAGCAAACCTACGGCAAAGAAAATGCTGTAAAATGGTGGGTTTACTGGCGCATCTTTTATATGGCCTGTGCCGAATTATGGGCTTATAATAATGGCGAAGAATGGATCGTGAGCCATTACCTGTTCACTAAAAAATAATATCATGCAAACATTGGCAATCATAGGAACCGGTATTGCGGGTATGGGCTGCGGACATTTACTTCAAAAAAAGTACGACATTACTTTATTTGAACAAAACGATTATGTTGGCGGGCATACCAATACGTTCTCAACAGATGAAGATGGAAAGCAAGTGCATATGGATACCGGTTTTATGGTGTTTAATTTTGAGACCTACCCTAACCTTTGCAAATTGTTTGAAGAAATAAAAGCGCCTATCAAAAAAACTGATATGTCGTTTAGTGTACAACATACGCCAAGCGGTTTGGAATATTGTGGCTCAGGCTTGAACGGTTTATTTGCACAGAGAAAGAATATCTTTAACAGGAAGTATATAAAAATGTTAATGGATATTACCCGCTTTAATAAAATAAGTGTGGAGATATTAGATGATCCAAAATATCAAAATTATTCTTTAGCAGAATATATTAAAGAATTTAATTTCAGCGAAGATATGTTGTGGAAATACCTAGTGCCAATGAGTTCTGCTGTGTGGAGTACGCCAATGGATAAAATGTTGGATTTTCCGGCAGTAACATTAATTCGCTTTTTTAAGAACCATGGCTTTTTAGGATTGAATACCCAACACCAATGGTATACTTTAGAGAATGGAAGTCAATCGTATCGCGAGATTTTGATCAAGCCTTTTAAAGATAAAATCCACATTAAAAATGCGGTTATTAAAGTAAAAAGAAACGCTGATGAAACTGCCACTGTATTTTTAAAAGATGGAACATCGCAACAATTTGATAAAGTTATTTTTGCCAGTCATGCCGATCAGACTTTAAAACTATTGGAAAATCCAACCCAAGAAGAAAAACGTTTATTATCTCCGTTTAAATACCAGGAAAATTCAGCAACGGTACATACCGATGAATCCATCATGCCAAAAACAAAGTTAACCTGGAGCAGTTGGAATTATAGGATTGAACAAAGAAACGGTGAGCAAATACCAAGCACTATTTATTGGATGAACAGCTTACAAGGCGTTTCAAAAAAGAAAAACTATTTTGTTTCTATTAATGCAATTCCGCGAAGTATTGATAAAAATAAAATTCTGAAAGAAATAATGTACGAACATCCGTTATTTGATGTTGCTGCGATCAATGCCCAAAAAGAATTACAAACTTTAAATGAAAAAGGCCCATTGTATTTTTGCGGAAGCTACTTTAAATATGGTTTTCATGAAGATGCTTATGCGAGCGCGGTAAATCTATGTAAAACATTATGATGAATTCTTGTCTATATAGATGTGTTGTAATGCACAACCGCATGAAGCCAACTTCACATCGGTTTCATTACAATGTGTTTATGTTCTATATTGACCTGGATGAAATTGAACTATTAAAAAAGAAATTATTTTTATTTAGTCATAATAAATTCAATTTTTTTAGTTTCAGAGATAAGGAGCATTTACAATTACCCATTGAAAATCCCGATAAAACAAAAACCACCAAACAACATATTTTAAATTACCTTGAACAAAACGGCATAAAAACTGTTCCAACTAAAATTATGTTAATGACCAACCTGAATGTATTAGGATATAATTTTAATCCGGTTTCATTTTATTATTGTTTTGATGAGAAGAATGAGCCTATTTGCTGCGTAGCAGAAGTTGGAAATACATTTGGTGAAATGAAACCGTACTTAATGACAAAAGAAAACTTAAAAGAAAATATCTTTCACTTAAATACAGAAAAGTACTTTTATGTTTCTCCTTTTATGGATCATGATGCGAATTTTGATTTTAACCTGGCAATTCCCGGCGAGAAATTAAATAACCGCATCGATACATATAAGAACAACGAAAGGGTGTTTATATGTACTTTAACAGGCAACAAAAAACCCATCACAAACCTTAACTTATTATGGTATAGTATCCGTTTTCCTTTTATTACGTTAAAAATAATTACCCTTATTCACTGGAATGCCCTGCTGTTATGGCGTAAAAAGATTCCTTATCACAAAAAAGCCGAGCATGCAGATCTGCAAAAAGGCGTTTATCGTAAATTTAAGAACGACTAAAAAACACAAAATAATGTAAGGATAGTTTCTAAAGTTCGTCTATTGTTTGGTTAATATTCTTAAATTCGAAGTACATAATGTCAACATTAACAAGTGCCATATCAAAACCCGGTTTTTATGAAAAAGTGATCATCGATCTGCTTTCTAAAATGCAATTGGGCATGCTTAATCTTACTTTGCCAAATGGCCGGTTAATTAAAATTGGTAATGGCCATGGAAATATTGAAGCAAATGTGGAAATAAAAGATCAGTACTTTTTTAAACGTTGTGTACTGTATGGCGATATTGGCTTTGGTGAAGCTTATACCGAAGGAGAATGGGAAACTGACAACATTGCCAACGTGATAAAATGGTTTTTATTGAATGTTGAGAATGCACCAACAGCCTCGGGCAGTAATGCCAAATCCTTTATTCTAAATGTGCTTAAAATATTCAATAAGATCTATCACACTAAAAGAGCAAATAGCGTTGATGGTTCAAAGAAAAATATTTCAGAACATTACGACCTTAACAACGATTTTTTCGCATTGTTCTTAGATGAAACCATGACCTACTCTTCTGCTTATTTTAAAGAAGAGAACATGAGTTTGAAAGATGCACAACTTGCAAAATATGATCGCTTGTGCAAACAATTACATTTAAAAGAAAGTGATCATGTGTTGGAGATTGGCAGTGGCTGGGGCGGTAATGCCATACATATGGCTAAGAATTACAAATGCAAAGTAACAACGGTTACAATTTCTGAAGAACAATATAAATTAGCAAAAGAACGTGTTGCAAAAGAAAACCTATCTGATAAAATTAACGTTGTATTAAAAGATTACCGTTTACTGGAAGGAAAGTTTGATAAGATCGTTTCTATTGAAATGCTTGAAGCTGTGGGTGCCGAATTTTATAATACCTATTTTAAAAAGTGTAGTGATCTTTTGAAGAAAGACGGGATTTTTGCTGTGCAGGTTATTACCTGTCCTGACTCACGTTTTGAAAGCCTAAAAAACGGAGTTGATTGGATACAAAAACATATTTTCCCGGGCTCTTTATTACCATCTGTAGCAGCTATAAATAAATCTGTAAACGAAACAAGCGATCTGACTTTGGTTGATTTGAAAGATATTGGATTAGATTACGCTCATACATTAAATACCTGGTGTACAGAATTCAACAAAAATCTTGATAAAGTTAAAGCATTAGGTTTTGATGACTACTTCATTCGCAAATGGAACTACTATTTATGTTACTGCGAAGCAGCTTTTGCCATGCGCAACATTAATGTAATGCAAATGGTGTACGCAAGACCGAATAATATTCGGAGGTAAATTCTGATCTTTTTTGTATCTTTATACTAAGATGCTCCGAAGCCTTCTTCTATTTATTATAATTACTTTTCATTTTGTGTCATATGCTCAAAAATACAGAGCTTTTGATACTACCCTAACATGGCATACAATAAGAACTAATTATACTGTTAGCATTGAATATTGCTCAAAAGATCATGCCTATAATTATCATACAAAGGGTTATGTAACAAATAATAATCTATTGTGGCATAAACTTTATGCCCATATCATTTTAAATTTCTATAAAGGAACTCCCAAAACCTATTGCGAGATGAAAGGGAAAGACTCAACCGCTTTTATTGGATATTATTATAATGACACTTTGAATAAAAAGGTTTATTTCGTTCAACCCGATAGTCTTTTACCCAATTTTTCGCCAACCAATCATCATATTCTTTTTGATTTTAATAATAAAAATGTAAATGATATTTTTGAGATTGGCCCTGGTTTATCGTATAAAGTTACTTCGATAGATTCTGTTTTATTTGATAATAAGTATCATAAAAAGTACAATTGCAGAACTATGAACAACATTAATTATTCGCCTAATTATGCATATGTTATTGAAGGGATTGGTTCATCTGTTGGTGTTTTTAATTCTTGTTTAAGTGCTGTAAATGAAACCTCAACACATTTATATTGCTTTACAAATGCCAATGCAACAAAATACTTTACCGGGCTAAGCGGTCTGCAAAGTTATGCTACCTCAATAAGAGATACTACTACTTGTCCATATAAAACAACCGAAAAACCAAAACCGGGAGAAGAAGATAATTTAAGCGGTATTTATCCTATACCCGGCAACGATAAATTAACCGTTGAATTAAACGACAATACTATTGTTTCTTTTACTTACTTTATATACAACACTTATGGCGCGCTTGTAAAAAGTAATGAGTTGCTAAACACTAAAAAGAATACATTTATTGATGTTAAAGACCTACCGGAAGGAGCTTATACTTTGATTATACAAGACGATAAAAAACAGGAACAGATAAAAAAGTTTATTGTATTAAGGCAATAGATCTAAGTTTTTTTCTCTTTAAATTTGGTAAAGATCAACGCAGCTAAAAAGCACAAACCAAATCCCAAAATTCCGTTTAAACGAATTCCAAAGTCGTTACCGACATCTTTACCATATAGGAGGAACATGGCAAACAAAGCAATACCAAAGGTCTGTGCTATTTTTACAAAAAAATAACGCACGGCAAAATAAATAGCTTCTTTATTCTCTTTTGTTTCTTCGCTGTCTTTTTCAATGATCTCGGCCAAAATAGCATTTGGCAAAATGTTTAAGGATGCCAATGGAATAGCAGCAAAAGCAATCAATGTGTAGATCTGAACCAGGGGATGAAAATCGCTTTTTCCTAAAAAGTAAATTCCTAAAAATATAATTGCCAATAAGCCAAGAGAAACAACAACAATTATTTTCTTGCCAACTTTTTTTGCCAGAAAATTTATGATGGGATAAAAAATAAAAGAGACCAATACCATCATGATCATCAACTTGTTTCCAATAGTTTCCGGCAATTGCAAAAGCACCGTTACAAAATACATTAAGCCCGAAGTAATAATGGTTACAGCAATAAAATAAGAGAAGTCTGCAACGATGAACAACAAAAAATTTTTATTGGTAAGTGTTTGCCTCAACGCTTTTTTCATGGGTATAGCGCTAGGCTGGCTTACGCAATATTTTTTTTCATTAATCGCTAAAACAGTCACCAACATACAAATAGCACCCAATGCTGCCATCAAGGCAATAGTAATCTGTAAAGCGGAAATTCTTGATACACCTTCAAAGGAATTTTGAATAACATCTGTTAAATTAAAAGCGTTGGATGCAAACCCAATTCCAAACACATAACCAATCGATTGCCAGGTTGCCAAACGCACCTTATCTTGCGATGATGGTGCCAGTTCAGGCAACAACGCATTGTAAGGAATAATATATGTAGTTGATGAGATATAAAATCCTATCAACATAAAAATCAGCCACACAATATTTAAGGTGCATTCTTCCTGCTTTAAAGGATAAAAAACCAAACAACAAAAAATAAGTGAAGGAATAATGGCTAATTTCATTAAAGGAATTCTTCTTCCTTTTGGGTTTTTGCTTTGATCGCTGAATTGTGCGATGAAAGGATCGTACACCGCATCTATCAATCTACCACTTGCCGTTACAATGGCAATAACATTAAAGATCCCAAAAACTGCTACCTGTGTAATTAAATTTGGTAAGCCACTGCTGGTTGGTGGAATGTATAAATAAACAAGAATAACACTGATCAGGTTGATCATAATGCTCCAACCCATCATGCCAAAAGCATATGCAATTTGTTTTGAGAGAGGAAGCTTTTCTTTCAAGTTAATTAAATTTTAATACCAATTACCAGCACATCATCTACTTGTGCTAAAGAACCACGCCATTTTTCGAAGGTGTTATATAAAGTGGCTTTCTGTTCTTCCATGGTTTGATCCTGCATTGCTACAAGTGTTTCTTTAAAACGTTTGTACAGGAATTTTTTACCGCCGGATTTTGTACCCGGAATATTCTCGCCTCCAAACTGATCGGCATAACCATCGGTAAATAAATAAACCACATCACCTTTTTGAAGATCGAATAATTTATTGGTAAAAGGTTTTGCAACTGTATCCATTGATGCTGTGATCGGTTGCTTGTCTGCTTTAAATTCTATCAGCTCTTTATTTCTTACAATATAAATAGGGTTATTTGCTCCTGCGTACTCTAAACGCATACCTTTAATATCAATACAACACAAGGCCACATCCATTCCATCACGTAACGGTGTTTCGTTGCTATTTTTATTTAAGCTTTTCTTTAATTCAGAATTCACATAATCCAAAGCACGTCCTGCAGAATCTACAGTAAGATTATTTAAAGTTTGATTTAATAAGGTGTTACCAATAATACTCATAAAGGCGCCGGGAACGCCATGCCCGGTACAATCCACCGCTGCTATCACTAAAATATTTGTTCCTGCTTTATAATGATAACCATTCTCTGAATGAAGATCTTCCTTAATATCATAATTGGTGAACCAGTAAAAATCGCCGCTCACAACATCTCTTGGCTTAAAAAAGATAAAGGAGTTTGGCGCGTATTCTCTTAATTTTTCTTTCTCAATAAAAATAGATTGCTGGATACGTTTCGAATATTCGATGCTATCGGCAATATCTTTACTTTTTTCATCTATCTCATTACGTTGCTCATTTATCTCACGTTCCATGCGTAAACGTTCAGTAATATCGCGGGCATAAATAACAATGGCTGGGCGGCCATCAAACGGCGCCACTTTTGCAGAACATTCAACCGGAATCAATTCTCCCGATTTTGTTACAAAAGGAATGTTATCATAAATAAGACCTCCTTTTTCCCAAACATCAGCAACAATACTTGAACTTTTTTCTAAATACTCTTTTGGATGAAGATCGAAGAGCGATAATTTTTTTAACTCTTCTTTTGAATAGCCTAATAATTTTGCGATGCTTGGATTGCTTTGATGAATGCTGCCATCTACAATATCAATTACGATCATAGAATCATTGGCCTGATCGATAATGCTTTCGTAATTGCTTAATTCTTTTTTCAGAGAAGCAATTACACCTTCCTGATCTTTTGCTTCTTCTTTCGAAACAACTTTTTCTTTTGTTGTGTTCGTTTCACTATTTTTTGAAGCCTTATAAGAACCATCCAATCCTTCAATTATTGGAAATATTAAGGACGGATTTAAGAACTCCCCTACTTTATCGGGGCGCGAAACATAGCGCACAATACCGCTTTTATCAATTAAAAAAGATGCGGGTAAGGGAATCCCTTCTTCATACTTCTCTGCAAAATCGTTATCGTATTCTTTTAACTGTACACCATAAACCATAGCGGTGCGTTGACCTTCATCGGCCAATACTTTAAAATCTAACCCTAACTTCTCTACCATTCCTCTGTTTACACCAATAGGATCGGGGCCAATGGCCATAACTAAAATATTCTTCTCCTGAAATTTTGCGTTGTTTTTTTCATAGGTACGCAACATCATATGGCAGCCCGGACACCAATCGCCACGAACAAAGATCAACAATAAATGACGTTTATCTTTAAAATCAGAAAGCTTTACAAGATTACCATCCTGATCAGGTAATTCAAATTCATTGGCCGGCTTTCCTATTTGTACACGGTAACCACCTGAGTGGATCTTTAATTGTTTTTTATCTTTTAAAATCCCCCAACCTAAAAGCGCGGCAAATAATAATATTGGAGCCGGAAATACGTAACCCTGCCAACCGTAAGCAACAAAAATATTACCAAGTACATAAACAATAGTTGACAAACAAAACATTAAAGGTTCGAACCATGAATAAGCTGTATAAGAAAATGTGGTAAAAAATACGATCCGTAAAATAGAACCAAAGCCTGCCAATAATAAAGCAAGTGTTAAAAACGGAAAATGATGAAAAGGAAGATCAAGAGAAAAACCAATTAAAAGTGCAGAACAAAAAACAGTAATGAATTGGTACCAACTGGTATATTTTGAAACTTCTTTAATTGAAGCAAAATAAGCTACCAATGATAATATAGATGCAGGTAAAGCATAGCCTAAACCAAGGCAAACAATTGAACCGATATTGAGTACAACACCTAAAGTGGTGCTTGGATGGACCTTTTTCATTTAGCATATAAATATAGAAAATAAATTAAAAAGAACTAAACGGTTTAGTTACAGAATTTCCATTTATAAACCGTTTTTAACCGGTAGTAAAAGTGCTTTTTTGCTATTATTTAAAACACTATATTTATAATAGTTAAAATTAATATAAATGAAAAACAATTATTTGAATTTCAGATCGGCAGTACTTGGAATTTGTTTGATAACAGTTTCACAAAACGTTGCAATTGCGGGACAAGTGCCTCAAAAGAACGCTAAAAAAGTAGCCGAGAATTTTTTCAGACAGCACTCTGATGCAGGAACAATAACTGCTGAGTTAAAATATACAGGCCTTGATGCTCAAGGTTCGCCGGCTTATTATGCTTTTAATATAAATAATAACAGTGGCTTTGTAATTGTTAGTGCAGAAGATGCAGGAAAACCAATTATTGGCTATTCTACCGAAGAAGGTTTTAAACAATCAGATCCAAGATCGACCACAGCTGTTTGGTTGGCAAAACGAACTGAAGAAATAAATTATTTGCGTAAAAATCATATTGCTCCAACAAATGCAATTAATGCTAAATGGAATGAATATGCCACTGCGCAAACTGCTAACAAAACGTCATCAAGCGGGGCTGTAGCGCCTTTACTTTCTACTAAATGGAATCAATCTCCTTTTTATAATGATTCTTGTCCGGGTGGTTCGGTTACCGGTTGCGTTGCAACTACAATGGCCCAAATTATGAAATACTGGAGTTACCCTGCAAAGGGAACTGGTTCAAGTTCTTATTGTGATTGTACTTCTGGTGGCTTTTCAAACAACTTTGGAATATTAAAAGCCAATTACGGTGCTGCTAATTATAACTGGAATAATATGCCAAACCAATCAGGGCCAAATGGAGATGTTGCAAAGATCATGTACCATTGTGGTGTAAGTGTGGAGATGGATTACGATCCTGCAGGCAGCGGTGCATGGGTGATAAATTCAGATTCACCTGTATCTGCAGAGCATGCTTACATTGCGTATTTTAAATATGATCAAAATACCATTTTAGGTGTTAACCGTTCAGATTATTCAGACAATGTTTGGATGAGTATGGTAAAGAACGATATTGATCTTGGCAGGCCAATTCAATATGTTGGTTTTGGAAGTTCAGGTGGACACACCTGGGTTTGCGATGGATACGATCAAAATGATTTTTTACATATGAACTGGGGCTGGGGAGGTTCCGGCAATGGTTATTTTGATGTGGATGTGCTTAACCCAAGCGGAATGGATTTTAGCGGATGGCAACAAGGCTTGTTTGGTATTTTACCAATTGCAACTGATCTGGTTGATGCGGGAATTGTTTCTATCAGCCAAACTACAAATGGATGTACAAGTAATCAATACGCACCAATAATTAAAGTAAGAAACTATGGTATCAACAATCTTACATCATTCACCATTAATTATAAATTAGATAACGGTACTTTGCAAACATTACCATGGACAGGCTCATTGGTAACCGGACAAACAGCTATTATTAATTTGGCGAATTATAATTTATCAAACGGCGCGCATGCATTTACTTGTTTTGTTTCAAACCCAAACAACAGTACAGATGCAAATACCGCCAACGATCAATCGGCTTACAACTTTGCAGTTTATAGTTCGGATAACTTACCAATTGTTGAAGGCTTTGAAAATACAACAGTAACAAATACACATTGGAGCATCATTCCTTCTACAAACGGTTCTGACTGGGCATTTACCGGCCAATCTTTTTCGGGTGGAAGTAAATCGTTGATGGTGGATAATTTAAGTAACACTGCCGGTAACGTAAGTATTTTAAAAGGTTTAAATACTTATGATTTTTCAAATACATTCGATCCAGCTATCTATTTTAAAGTAGCGTATCAAAGAAAATCAACTGCAAATAATGATAAATTACAATTACAGATCTCGAATGATTGTGGTAACACCTGGTGGACAAAATGGAGCAAACAAGGTGCTGCATTAGCAACTACAACTGTTCTATCATCTACTGCTTTTGTACCTGCGGTTGCAGATTTTGTTGAGTACGAAGTGCCTGGAGTAATGAGTGCCAATAATATTTTCCGTTGGGTGTTTACAGCAGATGCAACAGCACCTGGAAATAACATTTATTTAGATGATATTAATATTTTAGACAAAACAACTGTGGGTATTAAAGAAAATAAAAAATTAATAAACGGTTTTGAATTATTTCCTAACCCGGGCAGTGGTGAAACGTTTATGAGCTTTAATCTGATCAATGCTGCTTCGGTAGACATAAACGTTACAGATGTACTTGGTAAAAAGGTGATCGCTTTAGAAAAAACAAATTATAACAGTGGAAATCAAACGATCTCTTTCAATAAGAACAATGCTTTAGTGAAAGGAATTTATATGGTAACGATTTCGGTTGACGGCGCGAAGTCGACAAAGAAATTAATTATTAATTAAACTATTTTCAACGTCTCGACTCCGCTCGACGTGACACAACTTAAAACAAAAAAGCCCTTCAGAAAACTGAAGGGCTTTTTTTTATTATTAAACTTTAAAACTATCTAATTAGTATCGCGAACATCATTACCAAGGCAGCTAAGGTCCATGTTGTTTTTTCAATAAAGGTATTTGCCTTTTTTATGCTCACAACTTGTTTAGCCGTTTTGCTTTGAAATTCGCCCTTTGAATTTTGCATCAAAACTGCTGCAATCAACAAAGAACAAAAAACTATTAATGCTAGTGATAACATGTTTTTATTTTTTAATTAAATTATTTTACTTCTTCAAAATCAACATCAGTTACATTTTCGCCGCTATTATTATTAGCATTGTTTTGCGCACCGTTGTTATTTGGATCGGTATTATTATTTTGCTGATTTGCTCCGGCGTTTTGTTGCGCTTTGTACATATCTTCGCTTGCAGCGCCCCATGCAGCATTTATAGCTGTTAAAGAGCTGTTTACTTTATCGATATCTTTTGAAGCGTGTGCAGCTTTAAGATCTGCTAATGCGCTTTCAATAGGTGATTTTTTCTCAGCAGGAATTTTATCTCCAAACTCTTTTAATTGTTTTTCTGTCTGGAAGATCATCGCATCTGCTTCATTCATTTTATCAACTTCTTCTTTCGCTTTTTTATCTGAATCGGCATTTGCTTCTGCTTCGCGTTTCATACGATCGATCTCTTCCTGGCTTAAACCACTCTTAGCTTCGATACGGATGTTGTGCGATTTACCTGTTGCTTTATCTTTTGCGCTTACATTTAAAATACCGTTCGCATCAATATCAAACGTTACTTCAATTTGCGGTACGCCACGTTGCGCAGGAGGTAAACCATCTAAATTAAATTCACCTAACTTACGGTTATCACGGGCCATTGGACGTTCACCTTGATACACAACGATCTGTACAGAAGGTTGATTATCTGCAGCGGTACTAAAATCCTGCGATTTTTTTGTTGGTATAGTTGTATTCGACTCAATTAATTTTGTGAATACACCACCCATTGTTTCGATACCTAAAGATAAAGGCGTAACATCTAACAACAACACATCTTTTACTTCTCCTGTTAACACACCACCTTGTATAGCTGCACCTAAAGCAACCACCTCATCAGGATTAACACCTTTGTTTGGCGCTTTGCCAAAGAATTTTTCTACAGCTGCTTGTACAGCAGGAATACGTGTTGAACCACCAACTAAAATAATCTCATCTACTTCTGAAGTTGATAGACCTGCATTTTTTAATGCTGATCTGCAAGGTTCAATAGTACGTTGAATTAAGCTATCTGCTAATTGTTCAAATTTTGCACGTGTTAAGCTTTTTACCAGGTGTTTTGGAATACCGTTAACCGGCATAATGTATGGCAAGTTAACTTCGGTAGAAGTTGAGCTTGATAATTCGATCTTCGCTTTTTCTGCAGCTTCTTTTAAACGTTGTAAAGCCATAGGATCCTGACGCAGATCTAATCCTTCGTCTTTTTTAAACTCATCTGCTAACCAATCAATAATTACCTGGTCAAAGTCATCACCACCTAAGTGTGTATCACCATCGGTAGATTTTACTTCAAACACGCCATCACCTAATTCTAATACAGATACGTCATGAGTACCACCACCACAATCAAACACCACTAATTTAATATCCTTACCTTTTTTATCCATACCGTAAGCTAATGCAGCAGCGGTAGGTTCGTTAATGATACGTTTTACTTTTAAACCTGCAATTTCGCCGGCTTCTTTAGTTGCCTGACGTTGCGCATCGTTAAAATAAGCGGGTACCGTAATAACAGCTTCGCTCACTTCTGTTCCTAAAAAATCTTCAGCGGTCTTTTTCATTTTTTGCAAAATGATAGCCGAAATTTCTTGTGGAGTATATTTACGGTCGTCAATTTCCACACGCGGTGTGTTATTGTCGCCTTTAATTACTTTGTAAGGTACACGGCCGGCTTCGCCACTTACTTCATCAAAAGTATGACCCATAAAACGTTTAATTGAATAAACAGTTTTACGCGGGTTTGTGATAGCCTGACGTTTTGCCGGATCGCCAACTTTACGTTCGCCACCTTCTACAAAGGCAACAACAGAGGGGGTTGTACGCTTGCCTTCATTATTTGGTATAACCACAGCTTCATTACCTTCCATAACCGAAACGCAGCTGTTTGTGGTTCCAAGATCTATTCCTATTATTTTTCCCATTTTATTTATTTTTAATTAAGTATGTTATTTTTTCAAATAATATCTCAATAAATATGCCAAATGGAATAATGTAAAAATTAACGACAACCTGTCACAAAATCTGTAAAAAAAGGCTACAAAATGGCACAAAAAAGGGTGATTTTTTACAAAAAAGTCATACTAAGGGCAGCCTTGCGGGAAATTAGTAGAAGTAAGGAAGTGATATTTACAGGTATACTGGTTATATGAAAATTGTGATACAAAAGGGCTTTGCAACTCTTTATAAACCGAATGGCGGCTTCTGAAAGTAAAAATACCCATAGCGGCCCTGTTCTCAAAGTTAGAATAAATAGGTTTTTCCTGTGCAATGCTTAAAGATGGGGCTGTGAATTGTAAATAGTCAATATACTCTTGGGTTGAAGAATATGCAAAGGCTTGTAATTTATACATTTTACGGGCAACAGTTGTATTAAGATTCATTTTAGACAAACCGTATCCTAAGGCATTAAAAAGATCCTGACCCCTGAAATCAAAAGCAAAAACTTTAAAATTTTGAATAGTTCTAAGATCTTTTATATATTGATTTCCAAAATTATAATCTACATACCTTGAAACAGAATCTATACCAAAGCCACTTGGGTAATCGTTAAAAAAGAATCTTAATTTCATGGTATAAATAACACCTTCGTTAGGAAAAAATTTAGGGGAATAAATCTGTGCCTGTTGGCTGTAATCAATATATGCGGCATTAAATGCAGGTGGATCTAAGGGAGAAACCGAACCCGGAGTAACAGGGTAATATGGCGGACAAAAAGGTGCAAAACCGGAAACACCACTTTTAATACTATCAATAGCATTTGCTTTTGCAACAAATTCGTTACCTGATTTAGTGTTTTTTATTTTTAACACGTATTGACCGTTTGTATACAATTTGTCATTGGTAACATAAACTCTTTGATTAGTGTTAAAAGCTCCGGGCTCAGCCTGGATAACAGAATCGCGAAAAGTAATAGTTGTATGGTTTGAACCAGATGGAGTTGCCCAGGCAGCTACACCGTTCACAAAACGCTCTAAAGTAATGCTTAACTCACCTGCAGGGTAATTAATAGAATCTGCCACCTGCGCCATTTGATTTGCATCACCCTCACCTAAAAAAACTTTGTTAACCCTTATCATTTGCATATTATCCTGCGGACATAACACTGCATAAACAGTTGGTACTTCTTTATATGGAGCATTAATATTTAACTCGTTCTTACACGATGTTAAAAACAATGCACTAAAGCCGGCTAACAGGTATGAGAATTTTAGAGGTTTCATGGTTTAAAGATACGATATTTTTTTGTGGGGTTAATGATCATTTATTGTTTGGTAAAAATTATTATAAATACGGTCGTAACCGGGGTATAAATGGTTAGAAAAGGTGCGTTCGTGAAAAACAGAAACAAACAGTCCGTTTACTTTTTTAACCTCAGCCGCCAGATCTTTTAAAGAACTTAACATTTTTTCAGGATCTGTATTATCATATACAAAATACGCGCCATCCATTGTACAAAAAGGAACCATTAAAAGCTCTTCTTGTTTATTCGTATTAAAATTAAAATAATAAAACGGAAAAGAAGTGCCTGCACGAAAACCGGGCACTGAAGCAAAACCCATTGTAAAATCGGCAATGATGCCATTTTGCATTAACAAACCGGGCGTGGTTTTTATGTTAAATCTTAAATAATGCTGGCGCGATAGCTTTATGGGTAATGATGAAGTTTTGGAAAAGGTCTGTATCTCATCTTGTAAAAGACCTTTCTCTTGCGAGGAATAATAAGATGGATGCAAGCCAATGATAGCTCCCCTTTTTTTTAAACGTTCGGTTACTTCGGCAAAAGCATCTGACCTTGGATCAACCGTTCTATCATATTTATTTCCGGTTCTGAAAAGAAAAAAAACAAAAAGCGGGATATTTTTAGTGGCGCAAAATTCAGAAACCTCAGTATAAACATCAAAAGGATCTTTCTTTTTATTTTGAAGAACACTTATGCGATGTGTTAAATTAGCCAGATCGAATTTTAAAAGATCTTTTAAAACAGCGCCGCTTGTTCTTAAAAATCCTTTTGCTTTGAAGGCGTACAGATTATCTACGTCAATAGTGCTGATAGCTTTAAATTTAGTTTGAGGAAATTGAATGTTGCTATAAAATTTTTGCAGCTCATTTTTCAATTCCATTATCCAAATATCTACAACGGGTTTTAAGTGTAGTTTATTTTTAAAAAGAATACTTGCCTTCGCTTCAAATCTACGATGAACATCGGCTTCAAAGCTTTGCCACTCTTCACACCTTGATATAAAATAAAACACAGCCGAAAAAATATCATACTGAAAATTTTTTGGTGCTTCATTATCTTTATTTTCAAAAAAATAAATAAGATCGTTCTTAAGAGTGTATACAGGTTTATTTTCGTTAATACTTTTTTCAAATAAAAAACCTGCCGGTAAAATTTGAAATGAACCTACAATTGCATTTTTTGAATAATTGATCTTAAAAAATGGCGACGCTTCAAATTCAGAGATAGAATTACAAATAACAACTTTTACTTTTAAAACATGTTTAAATATAAATTCTGCAACGTAGTTTAAGCGCGGTGAAACTTCTTCAGAATAAATTACAAAATTGGGCGAAGCAGAATTTACGTCAAGATCAAGTAATGTATGTAAACTTTTTTTATCCACCGGGCAGCGTGATGCTAATAATTAAAATGTGGTTTGCAATAAAAATAAAACGATAAAATTATTTATCGTGTTTATATTTAATATAAGTTACCTTAAATCTTGGGCGAAGTGTAGGATTGTTATTACCCGCCAGCACAACTCTTTCAGCCATATTATCACGACGAATAACTTCCGATCTTTCAGGATCAGCTACAACCAAATGAAATCCCCAGTTCTTTCTTTCTTTATTTAAAATTGCCTGCACATGTCTTGCAATGTTAAATACGTAACGGTTATTGGTTGCATCATAATCGCCGCCGTATCTTAGATCAAAATCGGTTTGACTTAACTGATCAACGGCATAGGTTTCTTTGCCTGTAGAATCTAAAGGCAAAAGTGCCAGCTTTGGTGGTGTATAATACACACCACTACCCACAACGCCTAAAAATGAAGGATCAACATGAAAACTAAATTCTGCACGATTAATAGCTAAAGGAACAGTATCTGCATAATTTTTTAAATAATCCAAAAAAGGTATTTTAAGTTTTACTCTTGTTGCCCCTAAACCTTTTAAAAATAAATTATAATAACCAAGTGTACTATCACCATTAAGCTGATTATTTAAAAACGAATTACCAGTACTTGCATCAAATTTTACAGTATTAAATCTAAGTGCATTGCTTCCTGAAAACTGAAACCGGAATGTAAGCTCTTCTTTAGTTGCAGATGGTGTACCTTTTTGATAACGTAAATAAAATCCGCTTAAAGGATCTTCTAAATTAAAATGAGCAATTACACCTTGTGCGCCCTGTGTAGTGCCTGGATTAATTGAGCTTCCTGCGCTTGTAATGTAAAAACCTTTGTATTTGCTTAAAAAGGTTGAGTTATCTATAAGATACTGCGGATTATTTAGAATAGATTTTGCAAAATTATTATCAATTGGAATTCGTAATACCAATTTACTATCTAATACACTATACGTTCCGGTATAAACACCCAACAAAGCATTTTTATTATGTAAGTTAGTTTTGTTTGTGAAATATAATCTTGAATTATCTAACGCCGAATCAAGCGCAAAAACCGAATAGGTTAAAGGTGTGCTTTGATCGCCAACAAAGTTTATGGTGTTTACCGTTAAAATTATTTCTGATGAAACTAAATTAGCATCATCACCAAACGAAACAAAAGTAACACCATTAGGAATATTTGCATTCAAATACAAACCAACATCCATACGCCCAAACGTTGGATCCTGGTTACTGCCTAAATACTTAAGCTTATCGTTAAAAGTAGCAATTGAATCGTATTTTTTTGTGAAGGCTGTAATAATGGCGGTATCACAAACGCTTGCATTAAGGCCGTCTATCTCAGGTTGCCCATCAACACCTAAAATGCTTTTATCTTTTTTACAGGCAGTAAAAGCTATTAAAAAACAGAGTAATAGCGTTGTATTTTTAAAGATCTTCAAGTTATTATTATAAACGCTAAAAATAGGGATTTATTTAAACACGCATTTTGATTATTTACTAAAAAATCAAAAAAAATGCCCTGCAAATTGCAGGGCATTTTTTAATAGTTTAAAAGCTTAGCTTAAAACGTTAGCTTCTTCAAGCATAACATCATAAAACTCATTGAAAGAATCCATATATTCTAATTCATTTTTATATCCAAGAAATGGTTTTCCTGTTTTTTTGATGAATTTTTCAAGATCAGGATTTAAATTCTCAGTTCCCTGAATAATACCATCAGCATACTCTAAAGATTGTTTCAACATGTTAATGTGAGACGATTCTTCTGCAATATGTTTAAGGTCTTTTTTATTAAAACCGTCAAACGTTAATTTATCAATGAATTTTTTATTTAATGTTTTTGGATATTCATCTTCATAAAGAGATACAACAACTTTTGTATCTGCAAATAAAGGATCTTCAGCATAATATTTTTTAATATACAATGGCATTAACGAAGTAAACCAACCATGACAGTGGATGATATCCGGCTGCCAGCCTAATTTTTTAACTGTTTCGGCAACACCACGCACAAAGAACATAGCGCGTTCATCGTTATCATCAAAATATTTACCGCTTGTTTTATCGGTTAAAACCGCTTTGCGGCTAAAATACTCCTCATTATCAATAAAATACACCTGCATACGCGCACTTGGTATACTGGCAACTTTAATAATTAACGGATGATCAACATCGTTTATCACCATATTCATCCCTGAAAGACGAATAACTTCGTGTAGCTGATGTCTTCTTTCGTTGATACAGCCGTATTTCGGCATAAAAGTACGAATTTCTTTGCCTCGCTCCTGAATACCCTGCGGTAGCTTTCTGGCAATTTTTCCAATATAGGTTTCGTCTAAATAAGGGGTAATGTCTTGCGAAACAAAAAGAACTCTGGCTTTCTTCATACTAAATTTTTAGTTTCCTCAAATAATTATACAAAAGTAATAAAAAAAAATCCATATTTCAAAGTAAAATGTACATTTGCCCCTCTTAAGCATGTTAATTTTCACCAAAATAGTAGATTTAAAGGGCTTTTTAAAGCAAATAAAAGCCGAAGGCCGCACTGTAGGCTTTGTACCAACCATGGGCGCCCTGCACAACGGTCATATCTCGCTTATTTCTATCTCAAAAAGTGTCTGTAGCCTAACGGTTTGCAGCATTTTCGTTAATCCAACGCAGTTTAATGATAAGGCCGACCTTAAAAGATACCCCCGAATGCCCGAAAAAGACGCTGCTTTTTTAGAAAATGCCGGCTGCGATGTGCTTTTTATGCCTTCAGTAGAAGAAGTATATCCTAATGGCCCCGTTACAGAAACTTACAATTTTGGTTACCTGAATACTGTTTTAGAAGGCAAATACAGGCCCGGCCACTTTAATGGTGTAGCGCAAGTGGTTAAACGTTTATTTGAAATTGTTGAGCCTGATAAAGCCTTTTTTGGTAGTAAAGATTACCAACAGGTAATGATCATTAAGGCGCTTGTAAAACAAATGCACTCTTCGATAGAAATAGTTAACTGTCCCATTTTAAGAGAAGCAGACGGCTTGGCCATGAGTTCACGCAATGCATTGTTGAGTGAAGAAGAAAGGCGCATTGCCTCATTAGTGCCCAAAATAATGCAAGAGGCAAAGCATATTGCTTTAATCAATGGAATAAAACGCGCTAAAGATTTTGTAGCGGCAGAAATTTTAAAAGTACCGGTTATGAAATTGGAATATTTTGAGATCTGCACGGCTGATCTAAATGAAATTGAAAAAATTGACCCATCTGTAAAAGCAGTTGCTTTAATTGCTGTATTTGTCGGCAAAATAAGATTGATAGATAATCTATCCCTTAACTAGTAATTTTGCAATACCCAAATTGCATCTAAGGTTATCATAGAATCAACGCTTATTTTTCGTTCTGCAGCCTTTTTTTCAATGTCCTTCATCCATTCTTTATCTTTCATTATATCCAATCTTTTTTGACGGACGTCTTTTTTAAATTTTATTTTTGACCATGTACCATTAAATACATTTTCAAAGTTTTTTAAAGATCCCCAACCTATTCTTTCTAGATTAGATTCGGTGGCCATTATTATAAAAACGTCATGCTTATTTATTTCAGCTTGTAGGTCAAGATGTTTTACTAATGTTTTAGTTGTATGACTTTCCGGATAAACATCTTTATTGTAAAACCATAAATGACTTATATTAAAAGAATTTCCGATTCCAAAATAATACATGTTCCAAAAAAAACTATCGGAGATAACTAATACATTTGGTTTTGTTTTATTTTTTGCATCTTCGGTAGAGATGCGCGGATAGGCCATTTGCGGGCCTTTTAATTTAATGAATAAATTTATTCCATCGCCAATATCATAATCATGGCTAAAAGGCTCCTTCATGTCAATAGTGTCATAACTCAAATTCGGCATATCTATATTCCTAAGTTTTTCTATATAATTAATTATTGAATCTGCAGCTAATACAGCGCCATACTCACTCCAGTGAATACCATGTAATGGAAAGAGTGAGTATTTTGATATGTTTTTATTCTTTACAAACCAGTCGTTAAAATCAATAACATTTAAACCGGCATTTTTTGCTCCCGCAGAAAGGAATTTGTAATTAGTGCTATCATTAACGCGCTTATATCTATCGGGAATAAACTCCGGATAAAATGATGCTTTTCCCGGCGCAAAAATAATTATCAACTCTTTACCTTTTTTCTTTAGCTCTGTAGAAACATATTTCATTTGGTTTAAAATATGATCAATACTATCTATACCCATAAAATTAGCACCATAGTAAGTACTTATATATTTTTTTTCGAAAATGCAGTTTTCTTTTCCTACTATAACATCATTAGCATTTGCTTTTTTAAATAAAGAAAATTCGAGCTGATTGTTTAAGCGCACATAAAAATTTCTGAAGCCAAACATACTCTTCATGTAATCATCCTGCTTTTCCTGGAAACTACCGGATAGCCATGCATCAATTGTAAATTCAGGCTTTTGAGGATAGCGTACATCGCCATGCAATTTTTCTAACTGCACTAAATTAAGATCGTTATTTGCCATATGAATAAATAATACAAGGAAGATCATTCCAAGCAAAATTCTTTTAAATATGGTTGAATCTTTCTTCATCAAAATCTGAAATAAATAAACGGGTTAAATCCTGATGCAGTAATTGAACTTACGGAAAGACCAAACAACAGCAACGAAATAAAACAAATCAATAAATGGCGTTCATTGGAGTATGCATTAACATACACTGCATCTTGCGTTTTTTTTCCAAAAGCCGGTGCAGCAAAAAAAGAAAAAATAAAAGCCAATGTAAAATAAAATACGGTTTGGGTTTCAACATAATATTGTGCGGCACTATTAAACACAAACATTTTTTTGAGATATAAAAATGCGTCTTTTATTTTTTCGATCCTAAAAAATACCCAACCTATATTTATTATAAAAAATGTAATTAAAATTGCAGGTAGTTTTCCCATCTTTTTTAAAACATCTGCAAAAAAAGCACGCTCTATCACCAAAAAGAAACCATGAAAAGCGCCCCAAAAAATAAAACTCCAACTCGCACCATGCCATAAGCCCGAAGCCAAAAACACCAACCATAAATTAAAATACAACCTGCTTTTACTAACTTTATTGCCACCCAGTGGTATGTATAAATAATTTTTCATCCATGCGCCAAGAGTTATATGCCATCGGCGCCAAAATTCAGTGATGCTTTGAGAGATATAAGGATTATCAAAATTTTCAGGAAATTTAAAGCCAAGCATTTTCGCCAAACCAATAGCCATATCGCTATAACCACTAAAATCAAAATAGATCTGAAAAGTATAGGCCAGGCTACCTACCCAGGCAGTGAGTGTGCTCATGTTATGATAATCCATTTTAAAGATCTCATCGGCCACAAGCCCCATTTGATTTGCAATAAGCACCTTTTTTGCAAGCCCTAATGCGAAGCGGTAAAAACCGGTAAGCTTATCGTCAATAATTTCTTTTCTCTCGGTAATTTGATCTGCTAATTCATGATAACGGATAATGGGGCCGGCAATTAGTTTTGGAAACAGAATAATATACAATTGATAATCCCAAAATTTAGTGAGTGGTTTATGCACTCGTCTGTAAACATCAACCACATAAGTAATGGTCTCAAATGTATAAAACGAAATACCAATTGGTAATACTAATTTTGTCCAATGTATTTGCCCGCCTCCTAAAACAGAAAGAACAGCGTTAACATTTTCAATAAAAAAATTAGAATACTTAAAATAAAATAATAACCCCAGGTTAAGCGAAACGGAAATACATAAGAGCAATTTACGTTTTTTCTCATTAACGGTTTTATCCATAAAACCTACAAGATAAAAATCGAGTAAAGTTGTAAGCAGAATTACAAAAATAAATTTAGGCGCACCCCAGGCATAAAAGAAAATACTGCCAATTAAAATTACAGCATTTTTATAACGCTTATCGGCAATAAAATATACCAATAAAAATACCGGTAAAAAATATAATAAAAATATAATACTGCTAAATACCATGCTTTATGCCACACTAAGATAAAGTTATTTTGTTAATGAAACCTGCACATTTGACTTTACAGAACCATAAAAAACACTATTTTTGAGCCTTTAATTTAGTACCATGAGCAATATAAAACCAGAAGATTTTTTTAAGAACGTAATTTCTCACAGTAAAGAGTACGGATTTATTTTTCCTAGCAGCGAAATTTATGATGGCCTTGGCGCCGTTTATGATTACGGACAATTAGGTGCTGAGTTAAAGAAAAACATACGCGACTATTGGTGGAAAGCCATGGTGCAAATGAACGAGAATATTGTTGGTATTGACGCTGCTATTTTTATGCACCCAACAACATGGAAAGCCAGCGGACATGTAGATGCCTTTAACGACCCTTTGATTGATAATAAAGACAGTAAGAAACGTTACCGTGCCGATGTATTGATAGAAGAACACGTTGCAAAAATTGAAGATAAGATAAACAAGGAAGTAGAAAAAGCGGCCAAACGTTTTGAAAATTTTGACGCAGCCATGTTTAAGAGCACCAATGCGCGTGTAAAAGAATACCAGGAAAAAATTGACAATATTAATGCGCGTTTTAAAACAGCATTAAACGATAATAATTTAGCAGAGGTAAAACAAATTATTGTTGACCTTGAAATTGTTTGCCCTATAAGCGGAACAAAGAATTGGACAGATGTTCGCCAGTTCAATTTAATGTTCAGCACATCTATGGGTTCTGTTTCTGAAGAAGGAAATACCATTTATTTACGTCCGGAAACAGCGCAAGGTATTTTTGTAAATTATTTAAATGTGCAAAAAACCGGAAGGATGAAAATTCCGTTTGGTATTGCACAAACCGGTAAAGCGTTTAGAAATGAAATTGTAGCGAGACAATTTATTTTTAGGATGCGTGAGTTTGAACAAATGGAAATGCAGTTTTTTGTGAAGCCCGGAACAGAAATGGAATGGTACGAATACTGGAAACAGGCTCGTTTAAACTGGCATTTATCTTTGGGCTTAGGAAAAGAAAAATACCGCTTTCACGATCATTTAAAATTAGCGCATTACGCTAATGCGGCGGCTGATATCGAACATCAATTTCCATTTGGGTTTAAAGAACTGGAAGGAATTCACAGCCGCACCGATTTTGACTTGAAACAACATGAACAATTCAGTGGAAAAAAATTACAATACTTTGATCCGGAATTAAACCAAAGTTATGTACCCTATGTTGTAGAAACATCTGTTGGATTAGATCGTTTGTTTTTATCAATTTTATCTTCTGCTTTAAAAGAAGAAGCGTTAGAAGGCGGAGATACACGTTCTGTGTTAAGCTTACCTCCTGCCCTTGCACCTTATAAAGCCGCTGTTTTTCCTTTAGTAAAAAAAGACGGTTTGCCTGAATTGGCAGAAAGCATTATGAAAGAATTGAAGTTTGATTTTATGATGGCTTACGATGAAAAAGATACTGTAGGAAAACGTTACCGCAGACAAGATGCAATTGGAACTCCGTTCTGCATTACAGTGGATCATCAAAGCTTAGAAGATAAAACCGTAACTATTCGCGATCGTGATACGATGAAACAGGAACGCGTTGCTATTGATAAATTACATTCCATCCTTTCAGAAAAAACAAGTTTACAAAGTTTGTTGAAGACGTTATAAAAACGTACAGATGTCTCGACTCCGCTCGACATGACATAATGTATTAAAATAAAAAAGCCACTTAAATAAAGTGGCTTTTTTTTATTCTTAAACATATAATTCTAAAATTCAAAACCTGTGTATAACTGGCCACCTATTCCTCTTCTCAATAAAATGGTTCCTTTAAGACCAATCAAAAGCCTGCGTTTTTTTAAGGGTATACTGTATTCATATCCTAAATAAACCGGAAAAGCAATACCCGTTAAAGAAAATTTCTTTGTATCCATATCAAACTCACCTTTACCCTTATAGATAGTCGAAATGGTAGAATCGGACTGGCCATTATTATATTTTCTTATTACTTCATTTTCAACAACAGTTTTTTCAGTTGTAAAAAGATCTATAAAAACAAATGTTGGATTTACAGGGCTTAGTATAACACGCGATCTCTTGATATCTAAATGAAAATTTAATTCAAGGCCTACAGAGTGTATCATAACATAGCCTTTAGCCTGCTCGTATTTAACCTTATATAGAGGTAATACCGGATCTAAACGCGTGTCAAATGATCTTGAATAAAAAAATTCACATCTTGAATTTGTGTAATATGCACCAAAATATATAGAAAAAGATTTTATGTCTTTTATTATTTTCCCAAAACTTAAATATGGTCCTATAGCTTCAAGAGGTGATTGCTCATAAGTTCTAATGGCCATGTTTTGAAAGCCGCCATACAAAGTTCTTCCATAAGATCTACGGCTAATTTTACTGTCTGTTAAATAACTTATTCCATATTTAAAAACGCCGGGATCCTTTTTTAAAATTGGTTTTATAGAATCTTTTTTAATATCCTGCGAGAAGAAGCAGCCTGATATAAAGATAAAAGCCAAAAGAAGTATAACTTTTATCTCTTTTGGCTTTTTCATAAATTAAATATACAAAAAAATTACAATCCCTGTCCGTGACAGCTTTTGTATTTTTTACCGCTTCCGCAAGGGCAAGGATCGTTACGTCCTATTTTTTGCTCTACACGTATTGGCTGAATTTTTGGTTTTTGTTGTGCGTTCTGTTCTTCAACAATATTTTCATCGCGGCTCTCAACCAGTTTTTCTTTCTTTTGTTTTGGCTGCTCTTGTGTAAAACGCTGCTGTTGTTGATTCTCGGTTGGCAAGCCACCTTTCATTAAGAAAGAGATCACCTCTTTATTGCTCTTAATGATCATGTCTTTAAATAAGTTAAACGATTCTAACTTATAAATAACCAAAGGATCTTTTTGCTCTAATGAAGCATTTTGTACGGCTTGTTTTAAGTCATCCAATTCGCGCAAATGTTCTTTCCACGAATCGTCGATCATTGCCAACACAACTGCTTTTTCAAAACCTAAGATCAATTCGCGACCTCTTGTTTCGTAAGCTTTTTTAAGATTAGCAATTACCTGTATACCTTTTATACCATCGCTAAATGGGGTTACAATGTTCTCGAACGTATTGTTAGGATTTGTATAAACATCTTTCACCACAGGGAAAGCCTGTTCGGCCATAACATGTGATTTTTCGGTATAATATTTTTGAACGGCATCAAATAATTTATTGGCCAGATCATCATCCTTACCTGAATTAAATTCCTGCTCAGTGAACGGACTTTCAATTCCGAAATTTTTTATGCACTCTAAATTAAATCCTTCAATATCTTTATTTGGTTGATACTCGTCAATTAAGCTTCCTGCCACTTCGTAGATCATATTGGCAATATCTATGCTTAATTTATCTCCATATAAAGCGTTACGACGACGTTTATAAATAACATCGCGTTGCGCGTTCATTACATCATCGTATTCGATCAAACGCTTACGGGTACCAAAGTTATTCTCTTCCACTTTTTTCTGCGCACGCTCAATACTTTTACTGATCATGCTGTGTTGAATAACTTCACCTTCTTTTAATCCCATCCTATCCATTAACGAAGCAATACGCTCGCTACCGAATAAACGCATTAAGTTATCTTCTAACGAAACAAAGAATTGTGATGAACCAGGATCACCCTGACGACCGGCGCGACCACGTAACTGTCTATCAACACGACGAGACTCGTGACGCTCGGTACCAATAATGGCCAAACCACCTGCTTCTTTAACACCGGCACCTAATTTAATATCGGTACCACGACCAGCCATATTCGTTGCAATGGTAACGGTTCCCGCCTTGCCGGCTTCAGCTACAATGTCTGCCTCTTTTGCGTGTAACTTCGCATTTAATACGTTATGTTTAATGCCGCGTAATTTTAACATGCGGCTTAATAATTCAGAGATCTCAACGGTTGTAGTACCAATAAGCACCGGTCTGCCGGCAGCTACTAATTTTACAACCTCTTCAATTACCGCATTGTATTTTTCGCGTTTTGTTTTGTAAACAAGATCTTGCTCATCTTTACGGGTAATAGCACGATTGGTTGGAATCTCCACCACATCTAATTTGTAAATACTCCAAAACTCTTGCGCTTCTGTAGTTGCAGTACCCGTCATACCTGCCAGCTTGTTATACATACGGAAATAATTCTGTAATGTAATTGTAGCATAAGTTTGTGTAGCTGCTTCGATCTTCACATTTTCTTTTGCCTCAATAGCCTGGTGTAATCCATCGCTGTAACGACGGCCTTCCATGATACGGCCTGTTTGCTCATCAACAATTTTTACTTGTCCGTTATCGATCACATACTCTTGGTCTTTTTCAAAAACAGTATATGCTTTTAATAGTTGATTTACTGTATGAATACGCTCGCTCTTAATACTAAATTCACGCATTACAGCTTCTTTAGCCAATAATTTTTCTTTAGGATCGATGATTGTTTTTTCGATCTCAGCAATTTCATCACCAACATTTGGAATTACGAAGAACTTAGTATCTTCGGTATTACCGGTAATAAAATCAATTCCTTTTTCTGCTAACTCAACGTGATTGTTCTTTTCATCAATGGTAAAATAAAGTTCTACATCAATTTTATGCATTTCTTTATTTTGATCCTGCATGTAATAATTTTCTGTTTTTTGTAACAAAGCCCTTACACCATTCTCACTTAAAAATTTAATTAAAGCCGTATTTTTTGGCAAACCACGATAAGCTCGTAATAATGGAATGCCAGCTTCTTTTTCTTTACCTTCTGCAAATAATTTTTTTGCTTCGGTAATGCAGGTATTTAAATATTGTTTTTGTACGTTAACTAATTTTTCGATACGTGGTTTGTAATCTAAAAATTCGTGTTTATCACCTTGTGGTGTTGGTCCGCTAATGATCAATGGCGTACGCGCATCGTCAATTAAAACTGAATCCACCTCATCCACAATAGCAAAATTGTGTTTGCGTTGTACTAATTCATCAACACTACGCGCCATATTATCACGCAGGTAATCAAAACCAAATTCGTTATTTGTTCCGTAAGTAATATCAGAGTTGTAGGCTTTACGGCGCTCATCGGTATTAGGATCATGCTTATCAATACAATCAACAGTTAAGCCATGAAAATAAAATAAAGGTGCGTTCCATTCGCTATCACGTTTAGCCAAATAATTGTTTACCGTTACAACATGTACACCACGACCTGATAATGCATTTAAGAAAACAGGTAAAGTAGACACCAAGGTTTTACCTTCACCGGTTGCCATCTCAGAAATTTTTCCTGAGTGCAATACCATACCACCAATTAACTGCACATTGTAATGTACCATATCCCAGGTAATTTCGTTACCTGCAGCTAACCATTTGTTTTTGTATGAAGCTTTAGCACCATTTATTTCAACATTTGTGTGTTGTTTTGCTAATTCGCGATCAAGATCTGTTGCGTTTACTTCAATGCTTGAATTGTCTTTAAAACGACGCGCCGTTTCTTTTAAAATTGCAAATGCCTCCGGTAAGATTTCATTTAAAACCTCTTCAATTTTTTTGGTGATCTCTTTATCGATCTCATCAATTTGTTTATACGCTTCTTCTTTTGTGTTTACATCAATATCCGGATTGGATTCGATATCTGATTTTATTTTTGCGATCTCATCATTTTGCGGTTTAATAGCAGCTTGTATTTTTGCTTTTAGCGCAGCAGACTTTGCACGTAACTCATCATGTGAAATAGAATTTAAAGAAGTATAGATGGTATTTATTTCTTCAACTTTTGATTCAAGGTTTTTAACATCCTTCTCGCTTTTGGTACCCAACAGCTTTTTTAGAAAATCGAACATGTAATTATAAATTTTTAAGCCAATAAAGGTAGCAAAATTTAAGAGTTAATGGCTACTAATTTTAATTTGTTAACAGAATTCTTTGTTTGAATTTTTGATCTTCAAAAATCGATAAAAGAAAGCCTAATATGCCATCAATAAAATAAAAAGAAAGCCGCTTAAATCGCCATTTATTTGCCTTGATTTATAAGCAATACCCTTGTTCTTAAAGTCTTTTGGTTTAATTCGCTCAAAATTAACGTATTGACAAACAATATTTTATCCAAAAATTGGGAAAGATGGTGTAAAATGATATATTTGCACCCTTAAATTAAAAAAATTACTTAGTTAGAATTCAAATTATGCAAAACAAAGGTGCTGTTAAATTATTTGCCATTTTATTGGGCTTGGCGTGTATATTTTATTTATCGTTTACATGGGTTACCAAGGGTGTTGAAGAAGACGCGAAAGAGTATGCTGAAAACATTGCTACTTCGGCCAAAACCAAAATGGCAGCAAAAGAATATGCAAATGGAAATCCGTCAAAAGAATTAAACTATGTTGATTCATTAAAGGATTATTTAGCAGATCGCTATTTGGATTCAATGAAAAAGATAACTGTTTATGACATTTTCATTGCTGAATATACTTACGAAGAGTGCCAAAAAAATGCCATCAACTTAGGTTTGGATTTACGTGGTGGTATGAACGTTACCTTAGAAGTTTCGGTAATGGATATCATCAAGAATTTATCTAACGATAGCCAGGACCCTGCGTTTAAAGAAGCTTTAAAACAAGCACAAGCTGAGTTGGGTGTAAAAAATAACGATAGCTATATTAAATTATTTGACCAGGCTTACAGAAGAATTGCGCCACAAGGTCGTTTAGCACCGTTGTTCCAAACTATTGAGAACAAAAGCAAATTACCATACAACTCAACAAACGAGGAAGTAATTAAATTTATTGATGAGCGTGTTAAAGAAGCAATTGGTAATGCAGAAAAAACATTCCGTAGCCGTATTGACCGTTTTGGTGTAACACAACCAAACATTCAAAAACTTGAGCAAAGCGGACGTATTTTAGTTGAATTACCGGGTGTAAAAGATAAAGCACGTGTGCGTGAATTATTACAAGGTACTGCTAACTTAGAGTTCTGGGAAACTTATGAGAACGCTGAGATCGCTCAACTTTTTGACAAAGTAAACTATTTGGTAAGAACAACTTTAAACCCTGAAACAATCAATGCAGTAGATTCTACAATTGTTCCTGTTTCAGATTCTTTAAGAGCTGCAAATCCAGCTCTAGCTGCAAAAATTGATTCAACTAATAACGCTAACAAAAAAGTAGACTCAGCTAAAGTTGCTGCTACTCCAACTGTAAATCCACAAGATACAGCGTTAAAGAACTTCGTTAAGCGTTACCCTTTATACTCAATGTATTCTCCATTAAAACCAAACGTTGTAATGGATGAAAAAGGCCAACCAAAAAATTACGGTGAAGGCCCTGTTGTTGGTCGTTCTTATTCTAAAGCCGATACTGCTTTGGTAAATCAATATTTAAACATTGCAAAATCAAAGAACATTTTCCCTTCAAAATTAAAATTCATGTGGGGTTCAAAAGAAGTTGAACAAAAAAATGAAGAAGGAAAAGTTGTTGCTACTTATTTTGAATTGTTTGTTATTAAACAAACAGATAGAAATGGTAAAGCTGCATTAAGCGGTGACATTATTACTGACGCGCGTAAAGATTACGATCAAAAAAGTGGTGGTACTCCTTTGATCAGCATGAGCATGAATTCTGAAGCTGCACAAAAATGGGCAACCATTACAGGTGCTAACAGAGGTAAGTGCGTTGCTGTTGTAATGGATAACATGGTATTCTCTGCACCACGTGTTAATGGTGCTATTACAGGAGGTCAATCTCAAATTACAGGAAACTTTACAGATGCTGAAGCAGACGCTTTAGCGGCTATTTTAAGTGCCGGTAAATTACCAGCAAAAGCTCATATTGTTGAAGAAAGTGTTGTGGGTCCAACTTTAGGGCAAGAAGCTATTGATTCAGGTTTAATGAGTTTTGGTATTGCTTTATTAGTGATCTTATTATTCATGGCAGCTTATTACAGCAAATCTGGTTTAGTTGCAAACGTTGCCTTGATCGCTAACATGTTCTTTATTATGGGTATCTTAACATCCCTTGGTGCTGTTTTAACTTTACCTGGTATTGCTGGTATCGTATTAACCATAGGTTTAGCGGTAGATGCCAACATCTTAATATTTGAGCGTGTACGTGAAGAGTTAGCCTTAGGTAAATCAACTTCACAATCTATTAAAGAAGGTTTTAAACATGCCATGTCTTCTATCATTGACTCTAACGTTACTTTAGCTATCCTTGCTGTTATCCTTTACGTATTTGGTTCTGGTCCGGTGCAAGGTTTTGCTACTACATTATTTATTGGTATCTGTACTTCATTATTCTCTGCCATATTAATTACACGTGTTATTTTTGAATGGATGTTGGAGCGTAAAATGGAAATTCCATTTGATACTACAGCTACACGTAATGCTTTCAAAAACATCTCAATTGACTTTGTTGGAAAAAGAAAATTGTACTATGGAATTTCAACTGTTATTATTATTCTGGGTGTTGTTTTCTATTTAAAAAATGGTGGTTTAAATTTAGGTGTTGATTTTAAAGGTGGTCGTACTTACCAGGTACAATTTGACCAGGATGTAAACACTGAAAACATTAAAAAAGCTTTAGGGCCTTTATTTGAAGGATCTCCGGAGGTTAAAACAATTGGTGGAAGTGCCAACAAAGTAAAGATCACTACTACTTACCGCGTAAGCGATACTGATCCAAAAGCGGATAGTTTAGTTGAAGCTAAATTATTACAAGGTTTAAGTGAATACAAAGCAACTGAAGACAACATTGTGTCGCAACAAAAAGTTGGTCCTACCATTGCAACCGATATCGTTTATGGTGCATATGGTGCAGTATTATTCTCTTGCTTAATGATGTTCTTGTACATTGTTGTACGTTTCCGTAAATGGCAATATGGTTTAGGTTCGGTTGTGGCCTTATTCCATGACGTGTTAATTGTATTATCATGCTACACTATTTTCCACGGTTTATTCCCTTCATTATTGAACTTAGAGATTGGTCAGGATTTCATTGCCGCTATTTTAACGGTAATGGGTTATACGATGACTGAGACTGTGGTTGTGTTTGACAGGATCCGTGAGCGTTTAGCAGAAAGCGGAAAAGCAGATATGTTTGGTGAAGAAAGAAACAAACTGATCAACTTTGCTTTGAACAGTACATTAAGCCGTACTATCTTAACATCGTTAACTGTATTCTTCGTATTATTAGTGATCTTTATCTTTGGTGGCGACAGTATCCGCGGATTTATCTTCGCGTTATTAATTGGTCGTATCATTGGTACTTACTCATCATTATGTATCTCTACACCAATAGTTGTAGATTTTGATAAAAAGAAATAAGAATTAAAATCCCAAAAAAAACCTCCGCTGTTAGCGGAGGTTTTTTTATTTAAAAGAATTGATATGAAAAATGCTTGGTTAGGTTATTTAGGCTCGGTTTTAGTGTTATTTGCCGGCGTTTTACAGATATTGGGTGGCAAGCCGGTATTGGGTGCCATTTTAATTGTATTATCAATTGTAGGCGTTATAATAAAGTATTATTTGGGGAAGAAACAGGGTAATCCTTAATTCAGCTCTGTCATTTCGACGGAGGAGAAATCTGTGTAATTAGATGCTTCCTTCGTCAGGATGACATTAGATAGTGAATGAAATTACTTATTCAAGGTCTCTAAATTCCGATGCTCTGTCTTATTGAGCTCTTCTTTGCTTAACGATTTAAAATACTCAAACGTAATTTTTAAACCTTCTGCCCTGTTCACTTTTGGTTCCCAGCCTAAAATTTCTTTTGCTTTTGTAATATCCGGTCTGCGTTGTTTAGGGTCATCCTTAGGCAACGGCAACGAAATTAATTTTTGTTTGGCACCCGTTAATTTTAAAATTTCCTCGCCAAATTCTTTAATGGTTATTTCACTCGGATTACCAACATTTACAGGCATATGATAATCACTCATCAATAAACGGTAAATACCATCCACCAGATCATCCACATAACAAAAACTTCTTGTCTGGCTTCCATCACCAAACATTGTAAGATCCTCACCTCTTAATGCCTGGCCAATAAATGCAGGCAATACACGACCATCATTCAGGCGCATACGCGGGCCGTAGGTATTGAATATTCTTATGATACGAGTTTTCAAGCCGTGTGTATCGTGATACGCCATTGTAAGCGCTTCCATAAAACGCTTGGCTTCATCATAACAACCACGCGGACCAACAGGGTTTACATTGCCCCAGTATTCTTCGTTTTGCGGATGCACATGCGGATCACCATAAACCTCACTGGTAGAAGCAACTAATACGCGTGCTTTTTTTGTACGCGCCAAACCTAAAACATTATGCGTACCTAATGAAGAAACTTTTAAAGTTTGAATAGGAATTTTTAAATAATCAATAGGACTTGCGGGCGATGCGAAATGCAATATATAATCTATCTGGCCCGGAACATGAATGAATTTTGAAACATCATGATGATAAAATTCAAATTCTTTTAATTTAAAAAGATGCTCAATGTTCTTAAGGTCGCCGGTAATAAGGTTATCCATGGCAACCACATTCATTCCTTCTTTAATGAAGCGATCACATAAATGCGATCCTAAAAAACCTGCAGCTCCTGTTATTAAAATTCTTTTTTTTGTCATAGTACTAATTAGTTTTAATACCGATACAGTAATAATCGTATCCGGCTTTGTTCATGTCTTGTGGATCGAAAATATTTCTACCATCAAACAACACTTTATTTTTTAAACGTTTTGTAATATTATCAAAATCCGGCACACGGAATTCAGGCCATTCTGTAACTATCAATAAAGCATCCGCCCCATCTAAAGCCTCATACATATCTGTTGCGTACGAAATTGTTTTACCTATCATGCGCTCTGCTTCGTGCATGGCTACAGGATCGTAGGCAACAACACTTGCACCTTCAGCCAATAATTTTTCGATGATGACCAATGAAGGTGCTTCTCGCATATCATCTGTTTTTGGTTTAAACGATAAACCCCATAAAGCAAATTTCTTACCTTTAATATCTCCTTTAAAATGTGCTTTTACTTTATTGAAAAGAACTTCTTTTTGTTTATCGTTCACCTCTTCAACAGCATTTAAGATACGCATGTTGTAATTTTTTTCTTTCGCTGTTTTTATCAATGCTTTTACATCTTTAGGAAAACAGCTGCCACCATAACCTACGCCGGGATAAATAAATTTAGTACCAATGCGCGCATCGCTACCAATACCTTTACGTACCATATTAACATCAGCACCCATAATCTCGCAAAGATTTGCCACATCGTTCATAAAGCTGATCTTAGTTGCCAGCATTGCGTTTGCGGCATATTTGGTCATTTCTGCAGAAGGAATATCCATAAAAATAATTGGATGTCCATTCATTAAAAACGGCTTATACAGCTTGCGCATAATTTCTTCTGCTTCCGCTCTGTCCGTTCCAACAACAATTCTGTCGGGTTTCATAAAATCTTCAATAGCGGCTCCTTCTTTTAAAAATTCAGGATTTGATGCTACATAAAAATCAATTTTTGCACCACGCTTATCTAATTCTGCCTGCACAGCTTTTCTAACTTTTTCAGCAGTGCTAACAGGCACAGTTGATTTTGTAACAACAACCAAAGGCTTTTCCATATGCTGACCAATAGAAGAAGCAACTGCTAAAACATATTTAAGATCTGCAGATCCGTCTTCATCAGGTGGCGTACCCACTGCGATAAAAGCTACCTCAGCCTGTTTAATATTTTCTGCCAGAGAAGTAGAAAAATGCAAACGTTGTTTTTGCGTGTTGCGTAAAACCATTTCTTCTAAACCCGGTTCATAAATAGGAAGTATGCCTTTATTTAAATTCTCTATTTTCTTTTGGTCAATATCGATGCAGGTAACATCAACACCAACTTCTGCAAAACATGTTCCTGTAACTAAACCAACGTATCCTGTTCCTATAACTGTAATTTTCATAAATTTTTTATTTTGTCAGTTCTAAAACTGTTTCAGTAATGTATTTTAATGTTTCCTCATCAAGTTCCGTATGTATAGGTAGAGACAAAACAGTAGCACATAATTTTTCTGTCACCGGAAAATCGCCCTGTTTAAATCTATCGCTTTTAAACGCATTTTGCATGTGTAAAGGAATTGGATAATAGATCATTGCCGGAATGCCTTTATCTGCCAACTGTTCACGCAATTTTGTTCTGTCGATACCATTTAATTGTAAAGTGTATTGATGAAAAACGTGATTTGAATTTTTTGCACGCACCGGCGTTTTTAATTTAGAATGATTTGCAAATGCTTTGTCATAAAAATCTGCTACCTTATTTCTTGCTGCAGCATATTCATCCAGGTGTTTTAATTTTGCTTTTAAAACAACTGCTTGTATCGTATCTAATCTTGAATTAACACCTAAAACATCGTGCACATATTGTACACTTTGTCCGTGATGCGCAACCATTCTCATTTTTTTTGCTAAGTCATCATCGTTGGTATACATGGCACCACCATCTCCATAACATCCTAAATTCTTACTAGGAAAGAATGATGTGCAGCCAATGGTACCAATAGTTCCGGCCTTAGCTTTTCTTCCATCAGTAAAAGTATAATCAGCGCCTATTGCTTGCGCTACGTCTTCAATCACATATAAATTATGTTTTTTTGCAAGCGCCATTATCTTTTCCATATCAGCACACTGGCCAAATAAATGAACAGGTACAATGGCTTTTGTTTTTGGTGTAATGGCTTTTTCAATAGCAGTAATATCAATATCAAACGTATCGGCATTTACATCTACTAAAACAGGTGTTAAGCCTAAAAGCCCTATCACTTCCGCAGTTGCAACATAAGTAAAACTGGCGGTAATAACTTCATTGCCGGGTTTTAAACCTAAAGCCATCATAGCAATTTGCAAAGCATCTGTACCATTTGCGCAGGGAATAACATGCTTTACATTTAAATATTTTTCAAAATCTGCCTGAAATTCTTTTACTGCCGGACCATTAATAAACGCAGTTGAATTTATTACATCCTGTATACCTTTATCGACTTCGGCTTTTATTTTTTCGTATTGACCTTTAAGGTCAACCATTTGAATTTTTTTAGTAGAGATCATGCTGAATTAATAGATGAGCGAAATTAAGGAATTTTAGCTAGAAAATGCTTAAAAAAATGGATCAAAACCTTTTTGAAACCAATCAGGAATTTTACACATTTTATTGGTTGCTTTATCTATTAATACGAGGGTAACTTTACCGTTGTTTAAAAGATCACCTGCGGCATTAAAACACTCGTAATCAAACACCAAACGCAAACCATTAGGGCGTTCGCGCATATAGGTAACAACAGTAACCTCATCGTCGTAAAAAGCAGGTTTCTTATAAGAGATGGTAAAATCAATTACCGGCATTAGGATGCCTCTTTCTTCTACCTGCTTATAGCTAAAGCCTAACATGCGCATTGCCTCTACCCTTCCAACTTCGTAATATTGTGCGTAAACGCCATAGTAAACATATCCCATTTGGTCAGTCTCGCCATAACGCACGCGTATTTTTGTTTCTGCTTTTATCATTTAATAATTATATTTTCTTGTGCAAATTTAAAGCAATGTTAAATTTTTACTTGCCTTAAATATAAATAAAACTCAGCTGCTATAAAATGTTATTTTTACAAAAATAAGTTTTTAAATGAGAGGAAGAATTCTATATCTTTTTTTTGGTGTTTTACTTTTAGCTTCCTGCTCAAAACACTACCTAAAACAAAAAGAAGATTTCTCTCATTACTCTTTAAAAGAAAATAACGAAAGCCAGATAGCGAAAGTTACCATTGCCGAATACAAAGTAAAGGTAGATGAACAAACCGAAAAAGTAATTGCTGTTTCAAGCGATGTTCTTACAAAAGAAAGTACCGAATCAACTCTTGGTAATTTTGTTTGCGATGCTTTGAAACACAGTGGTGAAAAGGAGTTTAGAGATTTTTCAATTGATGCAGTGTTTATTAACCGTGGTGGTTTACGTGTTAATTTACCAAAAGGAGATATTAAAGTAGTGAACATTTTTGAGCTGATGCCTTTTGAGAATGATCTTATTTTAGTAAAGATAAAAGGAGAAAAATTATTGGAAGGAATACAAACCATTATTGAAAAAAAACACTCTTTTTCAGGATTAAAAATAAAGGTGGAAAATGATATTTTGATGGAAGCTACTATTAACGGTAGTGTTATAGATAAAGAAAAAAATTATACCATTGTTACAAGTGATTATTTAGCAAATGGTGGTGATAATTTTCTTTTTTTGAAGAACCCTGTTGGAGTTGAAAAAAGTAAATTAAAGATAAGAGAAGCTATTATAAATTATTGTATTTTTTTAACGGAAAATAAAAAACAAATTGTACCGTATACCGATGGGCGATTACAAATTTCAAAATAGGCGCGATTTTTTAAAGTTTACGCTTGGCAGTGCTGCTGCGGTTTACGGACTAAACAGCAATGCTCAATCTATTTTATTGAATGACAAAGGCTTTACAAAATTAACCATCTTATATACTAACGATCAACATAGCCGAATTGAACCTTTTCCTGCAAATGACGCAAAATACCCCGGTGAAGGAGGTTTTGCAAAACGGGCATCTTTAATTGAAAAAATAAAAGCAGAAGATAAAAATGTGTTGCTTTTAGATGCCGGAGATATTTTTCAGGGCACGCCTTATTTCAATTATTTTCATGGTGAAATTGAGTACAAATTAATGAGTTTAATGGGTTACGATGCCGTTACTTTTGGCAACCATGATTTTGATATGGGTTGTGAAAATATCTTAAAACAAATGCCACACTCAACTTTTGATTTTATTAATTGTAATTATGATTTTAGTGATACCGTTCTTTCAAAAAACAAGAGAATTTTGCCTTATAAGATCTATAAAAAAGGTCCGTTAAAAATTGGTGTTTTAGGTGTTGGAATTGATCTTGAAAATTTAGTAGATATAAAATATACAAAGGGAATTTTGTATAAAGATCCAATTGAAAATGCAAATAAAATTGCCGCTATTTTAAAGCAGGATGAAAAATGCGATTATGTAATTTGCCTTTCGCATTTAGGTTACAAATACGATACAAATAAAATTTCGGATGTGGTTTTAGCAGAAAAAACCAAAAACATAGATCTGATAATTGGCGGTCATACGCATACTTTTTTAGACAATCCGCAAATAGCTTTAAATAGCGATAAGCAACCAACTCAAATTACGCAGGTTGGCTGGGCAGGTGTATGGCTGGGAAAGATAGAGATCTTCTTCTCTTCATATAACAAAAAAACCTTACAAAACAACAAAAATATCCCTATTTAGAAGGGTATGTAAAAAAAAACTAATCCTGCAAGTTTTAGGCGAAAATTTTCTTAAACTTTTTTTTGAGTTTTTTTGTTGCAAAGACAAATAATCCCATTATATTTACAAACACGAATTAGTTAATTACTTTTTACACAACATAATATTTAAACTTTTTAATAATGATGAAGGAGAAAACTGCAGATCAAGTTTGGAATGGATGCCTGGAAATAATAAAGGACAATGTGAGCCCTCAAAATTTTAAAACGTGGTTTGACCCAATTAAACCAATTAAATTAAACAACAACGTTTTAACCATACAAGTTCCATCGCAGTTTTTTTATGAATGGATAGAAGAGCATTATATTACATTAATTAAAAAAGTAATTAAAAAAGAATTAGGTGCAGAAGGAAGATTAGAATACAACATTATTATGGATAATGCTTCAGGTAAAACTGAAACACCAATCACTTTTAAATTACCAAACATTAATACCAATTTAAAAAATCCTGCCGTATCAATGCCAATTGATATCGGTTCAAATCCAATTAAAAACCCATTTGTTATTCCGGGTTTAAAAAAGGTACAGGTAGAATCACAATTAAATCCAAACTACAGTTTTGAAAATTCGGTAGAAGGAGATTGTAACCGTTTAGCGCGTAGCGCAGGTTTTGCAGTTGCACAAAAACCGGGTGGTAATGCTTTTAACCCATTATTATTATATGGTGGTGTTGGTTTAGGTAAAACTCACTTAGCACAAGCTATTGGTATTGAAGTAAAAAAGAATTTTCCAAACAAAACGGTATTATACGTTCAGTCAGAAAAATTCATCACTCAATTCATTGAGTCGATAAAAAACAACAATCAAAATGATTTTGTACACTTCTATCAAATGATAGACGTATTGATCATTGATGATGTACAATATTTTGCAGGTAAAGAAAAAACACAGGATGTGTTCTTCCATATCTTTAACCACTTGCACCAGTTAGGAAAACAGATCGTGTTAACATCTGATCGTCCTCCGGTTGATATTCAAGGTATTGAGCAACGTTTATTATCACGTTTCAAATGGGGACTTAGTGCAGACTTACAAGCTCCGGGCTTAGAGACTCGTATTGCCATTCTTGAGAAAAAGGTTTATAACGAAGGTATTCAGTTACCAAAAGAAGTAATTGAATATTTAGCATATAGCATTACCTCAAACGTTCGTGAATTAGAAGGTGCTTTAATTTCATTATTAGCGCAATCGAGCTTAAACAAAAAAACGATCACTTTGGAATTAGCCAAAACTATGATCGATAAATTTGTGAAGAGCACTGCACGCGAAGTTTCTATTGATTATATACAAAAAGTGGTTTGCGATTATTTTGATCTTGCTATTGACACTATGAAATCTAAAACACGTAAACGTGAAGTAGTTCAGGCTCGTCAAATTGCAATGTATTTTGCAAAAAGCATGACCAAATCGTCTTTAGCTACTATTGGCATGCATTGTGGTGGTAAAGATCACGCCACTGTATTACACGCTTGCCGTACCGTAAATAACCTAATGGATACTGATAAACGTTTTAAAGCTTATATCGAAGAGCTTGAAAAGAAAATAAGCATTAGCAACTAATTTTATAAAAATTAAAAACCTCAAATCCAAAATTTGAGGTTTTTATTTATAAAGACAAATGTTTACAATTTTCTTTGCTTAAACCAAATTTCTGAACTAGATTTAAAATTCCGAAAACCGTGTATTTATTGTAAAAATCCCTAAATACATTTAGTAGGATAAAAAAATAATAAGGACAAAAATTAAAATTTTTAAAATGAAAAATATAACTGTAATAGGAAGCGGCACAATGGGAAATGGTATTGCACATGCTTTTGCGCAATGCGATTATAAAGTGAATTTGGTGGATATAAGCGAAGCTGCTTTGCAAAAGGCATTAGCTACCATTACAAAGAACCTTGATCGCCAGGTACAAAAAGGAACCATTACCGAAGATGCTAAAAACACTACCTTAAAAAACATTACTACTTATACGGATATTGTTGCAGGTGCTAAAAATGCCGACCTTGTAGTTGAAGCTGCCAGCGAGAATGTGGATATTAAATTAAAGATCTTTAAACAGCTGGATGAAGTTTGTTCGCCAAACACCATTTTAGCAAGTAATACTTCTTCTATTTCTATCACCCAAATTGCTGCAGTTACAAAACGTGCAGATAAAGTAATTGGTATGCACTTTATGAACCCGGTGCCAATTATGAAGCTGGTTGAAATTATTCGTGGTTACAGTACTTCTGATGAAGTAACCGAGACGATCATGAAGATGTCTAAAAATTTAAATAAAGTACCGGTAGAGGTAAATGATTTTCCGGGCTTTGTGGCCAACAAAATTTTAATGCCAATGATCAACGAAGCTATCATTACTTTACAGGAAGGTGTTGCCGGTGTTGAAGAAATTGATACCGTTATGAAATTAGGTATGGCACATCCAATGGGCCCATTGCAATTAGCAGATTTTATTGGATTAGATGTTTGCTTAAATATATTACGTGTTTTACAGGACGGATTTGGCAATCAAAAATATGCACCTTCTCCATTATTAGTAAATATGGTTACTGCTGGTCACTTAGGTGTAAAATCAGGTAAAGGCTTTTACGATTACAGTGGTGGCACTAAAGAATTAGTACTTGCTGACAGGTTTAAAAAAAAAGTAGCTGAGTTAGCTTAATTTAAAACATAGTTTTATCTCTAACACTTATAAAAATATTCTCCCAATAGAATACCCGAACATTCCTAGTGCGGGTGTATATTATTTTAATACTAAAAGCGCGCTTAGGTACGAGGTAAGGTTTGGACGACTGCAGGATAACATCTTGCATTCTAACATTGTTTTTGGCGTTGTAAACGACGAATTTGAAGGCGAAGAATACGTTGCCACCAATAAAGGCGAAGTGTACCAGGTAATGAATACTATTGTAGAAATAGTGAAGAATTACATGAAAGAACACCCAAAGGTAAATGTATACGAATTTAACGCTGTAGGCCGCGATAACGAGGATGATTCTGTAGAGAATGGCCGTATGGTATTATACCGCCGTTTCCTTCCTAAAATTTTCGAAAAAGGCTGGCACTTTAAAATTGAAGGCAACTTTGCTTTGGTAACGAAGTTGTAGCATATCCAATTAAATAAAATAAATGAATTTAAATAAAGCCACCTTTTTTAGTGACCTTTCTAAATCTATTTCAGAACCCATTTATCTTACAGAATCAACAGAACAATTAAGATCAGAAATTGAATCTAATCACTGGATTATAACAATACCAAATGAAATTATTTTAGAAATCACCACTTCTGATCTAGTAAGTTTTATAGAAAAAGTAAAGACTGAATACTCCAAGCAACTTAATGAATCTAAATTAAATATTAATCTGATATTTTATTTGTGGTTTGAAGAACCAGGACAGCTACATTTCAATTTTATTAATTCAAATCACAACAACCTTCCATTTGACTGTAAATTAAAATTTACTAGTAACGCTGAAGAAATAATAGAAGAATTTTTAAATTCTAATTATCCTGATGGTGTAATACCTATGAACGAATTTAAAACACTTGAGACAAGAGAAGAAATAGAAGAAGCTGATAAACTCGAAAAAGAAATGCACACTAACTTTGTTCTAACAGTTTTCCAAGAGGTGATAAGACAAAACTAAATCGTCCTACATTTTACATCCTACATCTTACATTTTTTTTAAATCCCCAACCAAGCCTTAGCCCCTGTTCCTAAAATAATTTCTTTTTCTTTATCAGATAAAGGCGCAGAACGTACTAATTCGCCCGGCACCGCTTCGCCTAAAGGAAAAGGATAATCACTACCCTGGATCACTTTATCAGCGCCAACAAGGTCAATTACATATTGTAACATTTTATGATCGCACACATGGCTATCTACCCAAAATTTACCTAAGTATTCTTTAGGGTTAATTGGGTTATCTATTGCTACAAGGTCAGGACGGCAATCCCAACCATGCTCTATCCTGCTAATTGTTGGCAAAAAAGAACCGCCGCCATGCGCAAAACACACTTTTAATTTTTTATATTTTTCAAACACACCACCAAAGATCATACTGCAAATGGCGCGGCTAATTTCTGCCGGCATACCAACCAGCCATGGTAGCCAATATTTGGTCATGTGCTCCTGCCCCATCATTTGCCAAGGGTGAACCAATATAGCAGCATTTAAATTTTCGCAGGCAGCAAAAAATTCGTCAAACTGCGGCTCGTGTAAATTTAAATTATTTACGTTACTTCCTATTTGCACACCTCTAAAGCCATTCTTCATACAACGTTCTAATTCCAGCACGGCTAATTTTGTATCCTGCATAGGTAAAGTAGCTAAGCCAATAAATTTATCAGGGTGAACGTTTATAGTTGTTGCAATATCATCGTTTAAAAATCTGCTTACCTCTAAGCAATCGTTTGGCTTTGCCCAATAGCTAAACATTACCGGTATGGTGCAAATAACCTGCATATCGGCTTTGTGCTCTGCCATCTCTTTAATACGCGTTTCGGCGTCCCAACAATTCTCTAAGATCTCTCTAAAACGTTTATTACCCTGCATCATCCACGCCTTGCCTTTTTCATGATGATCGAGCATTATAAAATCACCATAACCAAACTTTTTATTAAAATCAGGAATGTGTTTTGGGATGATGTGTGTATGGGTATCTATTGTAAACATAAAATATTTATTTTTTTGTCGCGTAAATGATCACATCCTTTTTACTTCCCCAATGGTAACCCAAATGAAAAGGTAATTTTTTTACATTTAAACTATCTTTATGAAAAGCATCCTGTAAAGGTTTTTGTAAGCTTAAGTAAGGAAAATCTTCAACCGGACGGGTATATTGTCCGTATAATTTTGTAGTGAACTTATTATCTTCTTCAAAGAATTTATAAGGTATACCGGTATCATCCTGTATCACTGCGCTTGAATTATTTAAGATCAATGTACGCATGTTGCTCATAAAACCCGCATGTAATAAGTACGATGCGCTTTTAATATAAGTAATAGCGCCTTTTGTATGCTCATCAATGTATTTTCTGAATACAGTGGTGTCGTTAAAGTTTTTATTGCTTACATCGTATTTAAAATAGTAAACCGATTTTTGTTTTCCTTCCTGTAAAAAATCTACCCGTACACCAAAAGGCTTTTTATCTGCGCTTTTAAAATCATATGTCACCTCAGCAATACTATCCTGCTCGTCACGCACTAAATATTTAATATCTAAAATATCATTACCGCTGCGTTGAATAAAGAATGCTAAAATAGGCAACAGACCATTTACTTTTTGCGCCTGGAAATCGCTTTGCATTTTGCGGGTAATAAAATAACTCTTATCAAAAATATCACCTAACGACTTTTTAAAATCATTTGAGTATTCAGAAGGTTCTCCTTTTTTAAATTTATCCAATTCGGGTAATTTACCAACCGGCTCTAAACCCAACATAATATATTTATCTGCACCCGGAAAAAATGCATTGGCTGTTAAATAATCTGGTCCGCTAAAAGGATAAAAGACAATATTTGTTTTTGCACTCGCCTCTTTAAACTCTTCCCTACCCCAATCTTTCATAGCTTTTAAACGCTTGCGCTCTAAACGGCTCCAACTGCTATCAATAAACTTTGAGTGATTATTCCAGATCACTGTATCAAACAAATAATTCAGATCGTTAGCCTTCCCTTTGTAACCCGAAAGCACTGCGGTTATATTATTAAATTGGTTATTGGTATTAAAAGTTGGCGTAGCTACAACTTCGGGTGTTGTATCTTTTGGCGTCTCCACTTTTACAGTATCTTTTTTTACTACATCTTTTTTTACCGTTTCGTTAGAATTACAAGCTGCAATAAAAATAAGGCTTAAACAAAATAAAATGATCTTCTTCATAATGGCCTCAAAAGTAAGTATTTGTATTGAATTGAATACATCTCTTTTAGCATTTGTTTATGGTATCGTCCCTACGGGACTTTAATTCTGAATATGTTGTTCTTCTACAGATATTTTGTCCCTAAAGGGACAACAATAAAAAAATCACTTGTTTTTACGCAAAACTTAAACCTCTAATACGAAAACACGATCAAAATTGGCTTCAACACTGATTATATTCCTATTCAGAGCATACATACTGTTAAGATTCCGTAGGGATCGAATATTTATAAACCCGAATCACGCAAAATTATAAAAGTCTTGTAGGAACGAAATAATATTTTGTCCCCAGCGGAACATTAATAACAAGGTCAATTGATTTAAAGCTAGGCTTAAACCTTAATGACCAAAATTACTCAGCGTTAATTTAAAGATCCCTTTAGGGATCAAATATTTTAGACCCCGATCAATTACACAAATTTATAAAAGTCCCGTAGGGACGAAATACCGGTCAAAAAAAGCGCCTTTCCGGTTACGAAAGACGCTTTGCTTTATTAAGGGTTAAACGGTTGTTTTTAACTTATTCCTGGCTTTTACCAAGTTCTATTAGTTTTGCCTTTATTTCTTTTAATTTGGCAATAACCTCTTCATTATTGCTCTTTTTAGAGGCAGGCCTGTTTTTAAGTTGTTCTTTTGCTCCCTGAATAGTAAAGCCTTTTTGTTTTACTAATTCAACTATCTGAGCAAGATATTCAATATCCTTTTTTGTAAATAAACGGTTTCCCTTTTTATTTTTGGTTGGACTTAACATCTCAAATTCCTTTTCCCAAAAACGTATAGTACTTGCATTTAGATCAAATAACTCTGAAACTTCGCTGATGGAATAATACAGCTTTTCGGTTTCTTCTTTTTCGTTAACTGGCATACATTAAATGTACATTAATTTGTTACAAAATCAAATTATTAGTTTTCAACAGTAAAAATAAAGCGGTTAATAATACAAATAATAGAATTTTGCGCCTTTTTTACTGAATTGAATAGCAGGCGCAGGAAATTTAAGGATACCAATAACAGAAAAAACTTTTTTTAATACTTGCGATCTTGTTTTAATTCTTGTGAGATCAACATCCAAACTAAAATAAAAACGTCGCTCTCTTTCAAATTTAAAAACGTTTCCATCGGCATCCTGCACGGTAAAATTATTATAAGTACCTGCCAACATGCCATAGGCGCTATAACCAAAGGCTACATTTAACCACTTAGGAAATTTATTTTCTTTTTTTATAAATGCACTTGGGTTAACACTTAGCCAATGTGTTTGCGAATTATAATCTTTTAAAATTTGTGTTGTAAAACTCTCACCCAATAATTCAGGATTATATTTTGCCAAACCACTTTGCGAATAAGAGAATTTTAATTGTATTCGCTGCTCATTCCAATAAGCGTGTTGACTAATTGCTAAAGATGTTCCTAAAATATTTGCAATTTCATCACCGTACGAAAAGCCCCAGCCCTTACTAAAGCCATCCATTACCTCAATAGCTGTCATATAAGCTAAGCCAATTGTACCTCCAATAAATAGTTGTTGTTTCTTTTTAAAACCTGCCCATTTAAAACCACCCATCATTAAACGTGCCATTTGATAATTGGTAAACACATGTCCTGCTTTATCCATTTGCATCCACTCATCATTGTCATTAAAAAAATGAAATTTACCGGTGTTGTATTGCTGATACCAGGCCTGATTCAAATAAATTAACGAACCTGTTGTTAATACCGCAGAGGATGTAGCTAAAATTATTTTCCGTTGTTTAAAGTTTGGGTTGTCTGCACGATAAAAATTTGAAGAATTGTCAACGCACAAACTATCATCTCCCGCCAATAAAAAATTGGACGAAATAATTAAAAGAAAAAAGATGCAAATTGATCTGTTGCGCATTTAAACAAAGATAAACCTTTTAAGCGCAGATTTTACAGCTTAGAAATCATTATAATCTATCAGATCCTGTATGGAATTAAGATTAACGTTCTTGATCTTTTTAGGAGCTATAGGTATTTGCGGATTACCCATCGAACTATTATTGTCACCTACTCCATTAGTATTATTTAGATCCATTACATCGTACATATTACGATCGTTTATAAATGTACGTGTTTTGCCAAATTTAATTACCATACCGGCATTAAAGAAAATGGTTGGCCCTAAATTCTGTTCGAAGAAATATTTCTTATACATGCCTTTTTTATTCTTATTTGCCGTCTCAGAATAAAAAGTAATATTGTTTTTTGAGCTAATACCCATTGCCAAATAACAACTTACGTTATTACTAAATCTTACATCTGCTCTTAAACCCGAATTTAATTCGTAACGGGTATAACTAAACGTTGCATCGTTCTTTAAATAATAAAGCGAATCGTGATTAGAATAATTATACATACCACCTTGTGGCTTTGTATAAAAACTCAATATTAATTTTTCGTTTGCCGGAATATTTAAACTAATGCTTCGTGGAAACTGAATGCTTAAATTTACTTTATCCAATCTGCCAAAACGCAAGCCAATAAAAGGCCAGTACGAACGGTTACCCCACATAAACGATTTGGTAGCACCAATACGCCAGTTAAAACGCTCGCTAACGTTATGACTATATACAATAGTGCTTGCCAAACGGAAATAGGGTTTTGAAAGATACGTTCTGTCTTTTGTTACAAACGGCGAAACATCAAAGAACCAAACTCCTTTTTTACCGGAGTTAAAAATAAAACGTAAACCCAAACCTGATTTTACAAGGTCGTGTGGCTTAATACTATCAAAAACCGGCTTTAAACGTATGTATGTTCCGGTTAATAAAATGTGTGTGCTTTTTGTAATGTGCTTAACTGTATCTTCCTCCACATCGGTAATTATTGGAGTGTAAAAAGATAAAGAGAACTGGTTCAATCCATAACTTTTTAAACGTTTTGCTAAAAAATCGGCGGTGTCTGTAAATTCCTGGTTAGCTTTTCTGTAACCATCTAAAGCTATAACCGTATTAAAATAATGTTTAGGCGTTTTGATCTTTAAACTATCATAGGTAGCCTGCGCTTTTAGTTGTGTACTAAATAAAAAAATGGTGCAGATAAATACCGGCACCCTAAATATGTATTTATGCAGGCTCAATTTAATCGTCTTTATCTTTTATTGCTTCCATTACCTTACGTTTGAATTCTTCTTCAGCCGAACGTAACTTCATAGTTTTTTTTGCACCAATAATAGTTTTTATTTTACCTCTGTATTCTTTATAAAGTTCGGCCTCGGCCTGTTTTGTTTTAATATCCAATTGATACAATTCCTCTGCTTCGGTTTCAGAAGGTTCTTCAGGTGCTTTTTTAAGACTTTGTCTTAAATTTTTACGCAATGCTTTTACTTTATCGTTATACTCATTATAAACCGGCCAAAATTTTTCAGACTCATTTGTTGTGAGCTTAAGTTTTTCATTAATAAAATTATAACGTATAGCCTCCACCTTATCTTTATCGCCTTGCGCTACAGAATAGCCCGAGCAAAAGATAAGACAGCTTAAAATAAGTATTTTAAAAAGGCGTTTCATTATATTTCATCTAAAAGATCTTCTTCCGATACATTTTTTAAACTTGTATCCAGGTCTTTCTTTTCACTTTTTTCTTCTGTTGTTGTTTCAGATTTTTTTTCAGGCTTTGCTTCTAATTTCTCTTCTAGTTTTTTTGTATCTACTAATTCATATAACTCATCATTATCCAAAGCTTCTAAATTCTTTGTTTTTACAAGATCAAATTTATCTACACAGGCTAAAGTGCCGCAATCCTGCAACTGTTCAACTTTGTAATATTGGTTATAGATCCACAAGCCCAAAGTAATTGTTAACACTGCGGCTGCCGCATACCATATTTTTGAAGAGAATAATTTAATAACCTTCACTTCTTTTTTCTCATTCAATAATGCGGCAGTAATTTTCTCTTCGGTATTCGCAAAATAATTTTCTTCAACTTTAAAATTATTTTTCTTTTCAAGAGATCTTAATTTTTCAAAGCTTCCTAATTCATTTTCTTCATTCAGCAAATAAGAAAAATCTGATTTTTCAAAATAATGAGCAGGTGTCTTAAATGTATTTGTTTTATCAATTGAAATTAAAGTTGGGAATTCTATCAGTTCTAATTTATTTTCAGTCTCATTAAAATAATTTGCCGGAACAACAAAACCGCTTTCTTTTTTTAAAGTACTTAAATTTGGGTAAGCCTTATGTTCTTCTATCCATTCTATTTTTTGCATGATAGAATTGGCCGACTTTTTAAAATAACCTTTCGGCGTTCCAAATTTATTTGGCTCTTTATTCAACTCGTTATTTTCGTTATTCTCAAACATTATACAATCTATAGACTCTCTTTACTACCTAAAGTTTAACGGGCGGTTAAAAATTCTTCTATTTTTTTGGCCGCTATGTGATAGCTGGCTTTTAAGGCTCCTACTGAGGTTTCCAGTATTTCCGACATCTCTTCATAAGGCGTTTCGTCGTAATAACGCATGTTAAAAACCACTCTTTGCTTCTCAGGAAGCGTTAAAATGGCCTGTTGCAGCTTTAACTGGATCTCATCGCCCTCAAAATACACGTCACTTTCAAGGCTTTTACTTAACTGATATTCAATTGGATGAATAGAATCGGTGTTTTTCTTTTGTTTTTGCTTTAAATGCGTTAAAGCCTCGTTGGTGGCAATCCTGTACATCCAGGTATACAGCTGGCTTTCCTCCTTAAAATTCTCTAATCCTTTCCAGATCTTGATATAGGTATTTTGAAGCACATCATCACTGTCATCATGGTCTATAACTATCTTACGAATGTGCCAGTAAAGCCTTTGCTGGTATTTGGCTATCAAATGACTTAAGGCCGTATTTCGGGTTTTTTCGTCCCTGAAAAGGTCTAAAATGGTTTTATCGTCTATTTGAGCCACAAATTTTAATTATTAGATGTAAAAATAAACTAAAAGTTTAATTTTGGTCAAAATTTTTATGGAGCTTTTAGAAAAAATACGCAAATACGAAAGTATGCACATTGTTTTTTGGCTTATAAAAGACAGCTGCTGGATGCTGGAACTAAAATGGCTGGGTGCCATTATGATGGTGCCTACATTGGGTATTGCTGTTTACATTATTTACAAAACCATAAGTACTTTAGATCTGTATATCAACTTAGCTATCTTATTTTGGATAATGGCCAATAGCTTTTGGATGATGATGGAATTTTTTAATGATAACGAGTACCGCTATTTTGCTACAATTCCCTTTAGCCTGGGCTTTATTTTTGTAGGGGTTTTCTATTATAAAACTTACAGGGAAAAACGAAGATCAAATCTTCAAGCTTAAGCAAAAATTTAACCACAAAGCGCATAAAGTTTTTTTCACAAAGCGTCCAAAGAAAGATGCCTTTGTATACTTAGTGCATTCTTAGTGTCCTTAGTGGTTAAAATACTCTTTTTTACCTAAAAAAATTGAAAAAATAGCCTAAAAATGCTAGCTTTATGGCTCAATTTTACTTTTTATCATGATCGAAACAGTTCCATACCAAACCAAAAATAAAATACGTATTGTAACCGCTGCTGCACTTTTTGACGGACACGATGCCGCCATTAATATTATGCGCCGTGTGATGCAAAGCACAGGTGCCGAAATTATCCATTTAGGACACGACCGCAGCGTACAGGAAATTGTAGATTGTGCCATACAGGAAGATGCAAATGCAATTGCGATTACAAGCTACCAGGGCGGCCACAACGAGTATTTTAAATACATGTACGATCTTTTAAAAGAGCGTGGTTGCGGGCACATTAAAATTTTTGGCGGTGGTGGCGGAACCATTTTACCATCTGAAATTGAAGACCTTCACAATTACGGCATAACACGTATTTACCATCCTGATGATGGGCGTTCTCTTGGTTTGCAGGGAATGATAAACGATGTTTTAAAGCAAAGTGATTTTGCATCGGGTGCCAATTTGAATGGGGAAGCAAAACATTTAAAAGAAAAAGATCATAAATCTATTGCCAAATTAATTTCGGCAGCAGAAAATTTTAATGAAGAAAGCAAAGCGGTCTTAGATCCTATTCGCAAAGAAGCAAAAGATTCTAAAGTACCCGTTATTGGTATTACAGGTACAGGTGGTGCCGGTAAATCTTCGTTGGTAGATGAATTGGTAAGAAGATTTTTATTGGATTTTCCTGAAAAGAAAATTGGCATTGTTTCTGTTGACCCAAGTAAACGTAAAACAGGCGGTGCTTTATTAGGAGATCGTATTCGTATGAACTCTATAAAAAATTCTCGCGTGTACATGCGTTCGTTAGCCACACGCCAAAGTAATTTAGCGTTGAGCAAATATGTACAGGATGCTATTGACATTTTAAAAGTTTCTGGCTTTGATCTTGTAATTATTGAAACTGCAGGTATTGGCCAAAGTGATACTGAAATTATTGAGCACAGCAACATGAGTTTGTACATTATGACTCCTGAATTTGGTGCTGCTTCTCAATTAGAAAAAATTGACATGTTGGAATTTGCCGACATTGTTGCCATTAATAAATTTGATAAACGCGGTGCATTGGATGCCTTGCGTGATGTAAAAAAACAATACAAACGCAATCATAATTTATGGGAAGCCAAAGATGAAGAGTTACCAGTGTATGGAACCATTGCCTCTCAATTTAATGATCCGGGAACAAATACTTTGTATAAAGCCTTAATGGATAAACTGGTTGAGAAAACCGGAACCAATTTAAAATCGGGCTTTAAAATGACGGATGAAATGAGTGAGAAGATTTATATTATTCCACCAAACCGTACGCGCTACTTAAGCGAAATTTCTGAAGCATCACGCAATTACGATAAATGGGCGGTTGATCAAAGTGAGATCGCTATTAAATTACAAAGCATTCGCAATACTATTGAAACTTTAAAAACTTCTAAGATCGATGATAAAGATCGTATCATAAAATCTTTAGAAGAACAAGCATCCATCATTCAATTGGATCTTGATCCACGTAATTTAAAAACCTTAGAAACGTTTGATGATAAAAAGAAAAATTATCAAAACGAATATTACATTTTTAAAGTGCGTGATAAAGAAATTAAAATTAAAACGCATTACGAAAGTTTATCGCATTCACAAATTCCAAAAGTATCTGTTCCAAAATACACCGGCTGGGGCGATATTTTAAAATGGAGCTTGCGCGAAAATTTCCCTGGAGAGTTTCCTTACACATCAGGCATCTATCCTTTTAAACGCGAAGGCGAAGATCCAACGCGTATGTTTGCCGGCGAAGGCGGACCAGAAAGAACCAACAAACGTTTCCATTACGTAAGTTTAGGTATGCCTGCGCACCGTTTAAGTACGGCTTTTGACAGTGTTACACTTTACGGTAACGATCCCGATCACCGTCCCGATATTTACGGTAAAATCGGTAACTCGGGTGTAAGTGTTTGTTGTTTGGACGATGCAAAAAAATTATACTCCGGTTTTAATTTAGCAGATCCTAAGACGTCAGTATCCATGACCATCAACGGTCCCGCTGCTACCATAGCTGCATTTTTTATGAATGCTGCCATTGATCAGCAATGTGAATTATACATCAAGGAAAATAAATTAGAGAAAGAGATCGATAAAAAGATCGACGAAATTTATAAAGCAAAAGGCACAAAACGTCCGCGTTACAATGCAAAAGATCTTCCGGAAGGAAACAACGGTTTAGGTTTAATGTTATTAGGTGTTACCGGCGATATGGTATTACCAAAAGATGTTTACGAAAAAATAAAAGCACATACTTTATCGCAAGTGCGTGGTACTGTGCAGGCAGATATTTTAAAAGAAGATCAGGCACAAAACACCTGTATCTTTAGTACTGAATTCAGTCTGCGTGTGATGGGTGATGTGCAGCAATATTTTATTGATAAGAACGTACGTAACTTCTACTCTGTTTCTATCAGCGGTTATCACATTGCAGAAGCAGGCGCAAATCCTATTTCGCAATTAGCATTCACCTTATCTAACGGCTTTACGTTTGTAGAATATTATTTAAGCCGCGGCATGAACATTAACGATTTTGCGCCAAACTTATCTTTCTTCTTTAGCAATGGTATCGATCCTGAATATTCGGTGATCGGTCGTGTTAGCCGTCGTATCTGGGCTAAAGCCATGAAACAAAAATACGGGGCGAATGAAAGAAGCCAGATGTTGAAATACCATATTCAAACTTCGGGCCGTTCGTTACACGCACAGGAAATTGATTTCAACGATATCCGTACAACATTACAAGCACTTTACGCTATTTATGATAACTGTAATTCGTTACATACAAATGCGTATGATGAAGCCATCACAACGCCAACAGAAGAATCTGTAAGGAGAGCAATGGCCATCCAGTTGATCATCAATCGCGAATTAGGTTTAGCAAAAAATGAAAACCCTTTACAAGGTGCTTTCATTATTGAAGAGTTAACTGACCTTGTTGAAGAAGCTGTATTAAGTGAATTTGATCGTATTACCGAACGCGGTGGTGTATTAGGTGCTATGGAAACCATGTACCAACGCAGCAAGATCCAGGAAGAAAGTTTATACTACGAAACATTAAAACATAATGGTGAATATCCATTAATTGGTGTAAATACTTTCTTGAGTTCAAAAGGCAGTCCAACTGTTTTACCGCGCGAAGTAATTCGTTCAACTACTGAAGAAAAAGAAGATCAGATCAATACACGCAATAATTTATGGGCTACCAATAAAGATAAAAGTGCTGAGATCTTAAAAACTTTACAACACAAAGCCATTCAAAACGAAAATTTATTTGAAGGTTTAATGGAAGCAGTAAAATATTGTTCGTTAGGACAAATTACCAATGCTTTGTTTGAAGTTGGTGGACAGTACAGAAGAAATATGTAATGCTTATTTTTAAAAAATATAGATCTGTTTTTAAAAAAGTGCTTTTGTTAAGCACTTTTTTATTTTTGGATTTACTACTCTATTCACAATCCGATACAATTGCTGTACTTCAAAACATTGACCTTGCCCGTGAACAATTTTCTAAAAATCCGGGCGAAGGCCTGAAATTCGCTATTAAAGCCTTTGATCTTGCAACACGAAGTGATAACAAAAAATTTATTGGCAAAGCCTACAACACAATTGGCTCAGCTTATTATTTTTTAGGTGATAATGATTCTGCCGAAGTGTACCAATCCAAAGCACTCGAAATTCAGTTGGATATTAATGATTATGAAGGCATAGGGCGTTCATATACAAATCTTGGTACTACTTATTCTGAAAGAGGATTAAATGATAAAGCCATAAATTATTTTTTAATGGCCGAAGAAAAATTCATTAAAATTAATTTTCGTTTAGGCTTAGGCAAATTATATAATAGTCTTGGCATTTTATTTTATAATATAAAAGATTATAAAAGTTCGGCCAGATATTATTCTAATGGATTAAAAATAGCACGTGAGCTGAAAGATGAAACGCTTTATTACAGCATAGGTACTAATCTTGCAAATACATTAAGCTACCAGCATAAAAACAAAGAGGCCATTTTTATGTACATGTCAAGCTACAACATTGCCAAACGCCGATCCAATTTTTCAGATCTTGTTACTATTTGCAATAGTATTTGTCAGGAATATCTTAGCTTAAATAATCTGCTCTCTGCAAAAAAATATGATAATGAAGCATTGAGCTTAATAAGAACGTATCAACTAAGCGATTACTTTAAGGTATCTGCTTTTGGCAATCATGGCATCATCCTTCAAAACGATGGAAAGTTTAATGAGGCAATTCTATATCTTGACTCCGCCTTAAACTACGCAAAGCAAGGCGAAAATTTAGCAAAGCAAATTGATCTTCATATGCAATTAAGCCAGGCACTTTTAAAAGAAAATAATTTAAAAAGAGCTGTCGAAAATTTAACCATCGCGCACGCTCTAAAAGACTCTTTATATGTAAAAAACCTGGATGAAAAACTTGAAGAAGTAAATGCGGTGCACAATACCGCAAAAAAAGACAAGGAAATATCTTTATTGAACAATGAGAAAAAAAATCAGAAAAAAATAAACATTCTTTTAATTGTTATTGTGGTCGTATCAGTAATTTCATTAATAATTGCCATTTACAGTTATATAAGAAAACGAAAAACCAACGAGCTTATTTCTTCTCAAAAACAAGAAGTGGAAGCAAAAAACCGCATTATTGAGCATAAACAAAAAGAGATAATCGATTCTATAAAATACGCTCAGCGCATCCAAAACGCTCATTTACCTAAGGAAAACTATATTGCTAAAAATTTAGACCGCTTAAAAGGCAAGAATTAAAATTATAGCTAAAAAACCAAAAAAATTGATATCTTCGTTAAGCTAAAATCAATGCAATTATCCCAAATAAATAGATCGGTAACGAAAGTTATTTGCTTGTTCATTGCATTGGCTCTTAGTTCTTATTCTTTTGCTGATAATGGCCGCAAAATAGATTCACTTTATACCATTGTAAAAACTTCCAATAACGATACTGTAAAAATTAATGCACAATTAAAGATCGCTAATCTGTTAATGCAGGAAGACACTGTGAAAGGTGCACACGAAATAAAAAAAGTGATCTATGCGCTTAATTCAATTTCAAATAAGCCTTTTATATATAGATCCTATGATAAAGCAGGTAGAATTTGTTTTGCCAATGCAATGATCCAAAAATCTCGCCAGTATTGGGATGCAGGCTTGGCTGCTGCAAAAAAAGAAAAGAATATTGAATACCAGGCAATTTTTTATTGCCGCATTGCCAATCTTTTACAAAGTGAAGATCTATCAAAACAATGTCTTAAATATTTTGATAGCGCATTAGTTATTGCAAAAAATGGTGACGAAAAATTGTTGAGCGATATTCTTATGAAAAAAGGCCGTGGTCATTACGATATTGGTGACTATAAATCTGCAATGGATCATTACATACAAGCGCAACGTTTATTTGAAAAAAATAAATGGCAAACTGTAGAGTACGGACATTTATTACATTTTATCGGATCTGTGTTTAAGCAACAGAATTTTTACGATAAGGCACTCGATTATTACGAACAGGAATTAAAACTGTCACGCGATATAAAAGACAAAGCGTTGGAAGCAGAAGCACTTTATTTATGCGCTGCTATGTACGGAACCAATGGCGACCTGGATAAAGAACTGGAATATTTAAACAAGGCTATTGAATTGTTTAAAGAACAAAAAAATTACAGAATGCTGGGTTTAATGTATAGTAATTTATCTGCCAACCATTCTGACAGAAAGAATTACAAAGAAGCCATTGCCAGTTGCGAACTTGCCTTAGAGATCTTTAAAGAAATTGGCGAAGACGAAAGTACTGCTGCTACTTTAAGAAATTTAGGCGATCTGTATTCTAAAACCAATGATCCAAAAAAAGCATTGGAGTATTTTAAAAAAGCAATGGATGCTGCCATGAAAGTGGAAACCAAGCAGCTTTTAAATAAATCGGAGATCACCGAATCAATGGCCTTTGCCTACTCTAACCTGGGCGATTATAAAACAGCTTTTAATTTATTATTAGAACACAGATCCCTACACGACAGTTTAAGTAATGCAAGCAATGTTGAATACCTGCATACTTTAGAAAAACAATACGACACCGAGAAAAAAGAAAAAGAAATTGCATTACAAAAAGTAGAGCTAGATAAAACCAATGCGATTGTAAAACAACATGAAACACAACGTAACGCATTAATTGGCGGTTGTATTTTAGTATTGTTGGTTGCAGGAATTTCTATTGTTGCATTTATCAATAAGCGTAAAACAAGCAGACTTTTATCAAAACAGGTTAACGAAATAAATTATCAAAACGCTGTGATAAAAGAAAAAAATAAAGATATTACAGATAGCATTCAATACGCTAAACGCTTGCAGGAGGCGGTGTTTCCAGAGGCCGATGTATTGAACACTTATTTTGCAGAATCATTTGTTTTGTTTCGCCCTAAAGATATTGTGAGTGGTGATTTTTATTGGTTTGAAGAGATAGGCAATGAAACTATTATTGTTGTTGGCGATTGTACAGGTCATGGTGTTCCCGGTGCATTCATGTCTATACTAGGTCATAATTTATTAAATCAAATTATCTTAGAAGATAAAATAACTTCTCCCGGAAAAATTTTAAATATTTTGGACAAACGTGTGAGCAATGCTTTAAATAAAAGAGAAAGCAAAGCAGAATATAATGATGGAATGGATATGGTAATTTGTACCATTAATAAATCAAAAGGTACTTTATCTTATGCAGGCGCTAATCGCCCCTTGGTAATTAGAAGAAATAACGAACTAATAGAACTGAAGCCTACCAAACATGCTATTGGAGGAATACAAGAAAGCACAGATAAATTGTTTACACAGAAAGATATTGAAATAAAAGAAGCCGATGTTTTGTACATGTTCTCTGATGGTTATTACGATCAGTTTGGCGGACCAAAAGGAAAAAAATTCAAGTACAAACAATTAACCGGACACATAATTGAAATGGCCGCCAAACCTTTAGAAGAGCAAAAAAGAATTTTGGCTGAGACACTTACCACATGGCAGGGAAATTTAGAACAAGTTGACGATGTTTGCGTAGTAGGAATAAAAATATAATGAACTCACTGATTATTTTAAGAGGGCTTCCGGGTTCCGGCAAAACAACGCTGGCAAATTTATTAAGCGAAAATAAATGGCCGGTATTTTCTATTGATAGTTATTTTACCGACCCGGTAACAAAAGAGTACAACTTTCAATTCGATAAAAATCATCTGGCTTACAAAAATTGTGAAGAGCAAACACAAAAAGCCATGCAAAATAATATTGCAAAGATCTTTATTGACAATGTATTTAGCATTGATTGGGAAATAGAACCTTATTTTAAATTAGCATCAACTTATAATTATTCGGTGCATGTTGTAACTGTTGAGAATTATCATGGCTCAAAAAACAAGCATGAGATCAGTGACGAACAGGTTCAAAAAATGGCTGCTAAATACAAGGTTAAACTTCTGTAATATTCACAAATCTTATATAATTTGTTCAAAAACAAGGTTTTAAAAATTCAAAATTACTGTATCTTTATTCCTTAAATTACTTATAGTTTTTATGAAGAAAATAGTATTTATCCTCCTTATTTTAAATGGCCTTTTTTTTGTAGCGCAAACAACCGATGCCAATGGAAAAAAACAAGGTTACTGGAAACAAAAAGATGAAAAGACCAATAAGCTAATGTATGAAGGTGAGTTTAAGGATGATCGCCCGATAGGTAAATTCAAATACTATTACCCAAACGATTCTATCCGTGCTATTATTGATTTTAAAAAAGGTGGTAAAACTGCTTACGCAAAATTATACCATTACACCGGCAAACGTATGGGCGAAGGTAAATACAACAGTGAAGTATTAAACAATTTAAATCGTGACAGTGTTTGGTTGTTTTATGACGAAGCGGGCATTTTAATTTCAAAAGATAAATATGTTAACGGAAAAAAAGATGGCGTGTCTTACGTGTACTTGCCTGACGGAAAATTAGCGGAAGAAAAAACATACAAAAATGATATATTGAATGGCCCATTTAAACAATACTTTGATGGCGTTAAATTACGCGGACAAGGTGCTTATAAAGATGGCTTGTTAGAAGGAAAAGTAAGTTACTATTTTCCGAACGGAACAGAAGTAGCAACAGGTTCTTATATCAAGGATAGAAAAAATGGTCCGTGGATATTTAAAGAAGAGAACGGAAAAATAAAAGAAAAAGAATTATATAAAGAAGGTGTAAAAGCTTCTCAAAAAGAAACGGACGAATTTTTTAGCAAAGGTACAAAGACCGAAGCCCCAAAAACAGGTACCGTAACGCCAAAAGGCACTACTACCAAGGGAATCAAGAAATAAGTATTATTTCCTGCTTATTAAATTTTAACGTTAGTTCCTTTATCCATAAGGCAAAGAGTAATTTTATTCTTATCTTTGCATAGCCGTAAATACGGTATTTACAAATGAGCAAACACGGAAAAGTATTAGTAGCCATGAGCGGCGGTATTGATAGCAGCGTTACTGCTATGATGCTGCATGAGCAAGGCTATGAAGTTATTGGTATAACCATGAAAACATGGGATTACGAAAGCTCCGGTTCAAGCAAACGCGAAACAGGCTGCTGTAGTTTAGACAGCATTAATGATGCGCGTACCATGGCTGTGTCGTTTGGTTTCCCTCATTATATTTTAGATATCCGTGGCGAATTTGGTAAGCAGATCATAGATAATTTTGTTGAAGAATATTTGGCAGGGCGTACACCTAACCCTTGCGTTTTATGTAACACACATATTAAATGGGATGCGCTTTTAAAACGTGCTGATATGCTGGATTGCGAATTTATTGCAACCGGACATTATGCACGTTTAAGAAAAGAAAATAACCGCACGTTAGTTTACAAAGGAATTGATCATACAAAAGATCAAACCTATGTATTGTGGGGTTTAGATCAGGATTGTTTGAACCGCACCATGTTTCCTTTAGGTGGATTTAAAAAAACAGAAATAAAACAAATGGCAAAAGATGCTGGCTTTTATGATCTTGCCAATAAAAGCGAAAGCTATGATATTTGTTTTGTACCCGATAATGATTACCGTGCATTTTTAAATCACCGCATTCCTGAATTGGAAGCAAAAGTTGCAGGTGGTGATTTTATTTATAAAAATAAAAAAGTAGGCAAGCACAAAGGTTACCCCTACTTTACCGTTGGGCAACGCAAAGGTTTAGAGATTGCAATGGGAGTGCCTGTTTTTGTAAAAGAAATTATTCCTGAAACCAATACAGTAGTGTTGGGTGATAAAGATGATCTGGAAGAAAATCATTTAACGGTGCGTGATTTTAATTTAATTAAATACGAAACACTGCCGCATGATTTTGTTGGCTTAACCAAGATCCGTTATAAAGATCCCGGAACTTTAGCAACCATAAATACTATTGATAATAAACTGGATGTTATTTTTCATCAACCGGTAAACGGTGTTGCACCCGGCCAAAGTGCTGTTATTTATGAAGGTGAAGATCTTGTTGGCGGTGGCTTTATTAATAGAAAGGTTTTGATTTAAACTCTTTCGTCACAAAATAAATTTTATTTGTTTTTTTTCGTCATTGCGAGGCTTTTCGCCGAGGCAATCTCAAACATAGAATCAATTTATGCTTTGTGTTAGATTGCTTCGCTATCGCTCGCAATGACGGATAATAAAAAGGCTACCAATATTTGGCAGCCTTTTTTTAACCTTAAACTTAAATTATTTATTCCGTAATTATTCTATAATTAGCTGAGTTCTCGTTGCTTTTTATTTTTACAAAATAAATACCTTTAGCATATTCTCTAAGGTCTATTACCTCAGTATTATTTTTTGTTTTGATCGTTTTAATTATTTGTCCAATAGAATTTGTAACTACAATTTCTTTCTCTCCTTCAAAACTAAAATCAGTTGTAATTAAACCGTTTGACGGGTTAGGATATACATTAATTAAATTAGTGAAGGCTAAATTAGCATCAACACCCGTACAGGTAGAAACAAATTGTAAAATAGTAGTACTCGTTGAACAACCATTGGTTGTACCTGTAACTGAATAAATCGTATTTGCTGTAGGTGAAACTGTAATAACTGTATTGGTTGAAGTTGTACTCCATGAATAAGTATTAGCGCCACTGGTTGTTAATGTAGCTGTTTGCCCTGTACAAATAATACTTGCAGAGGTGGCAATACTTACACTTGGGTTTGGTGTAATACTTAAGGTAACCGGTATCTTAGGGCTTGTACAACCCGGTTTACTGTAATACACATTTCCATTAAACATCCTGCCTGCATTTAAACCGCCAAACAATGAGCACATACCTGCGCCTGTTTGCAATGTAATATCTGCATTTGAATAAGCGTTTGTTCCGTTAGTGTAATCCTGATCTTGTGTTACATATATACCTGTTAACTGACTTGCAGGAATTGGTAAAGGAACAGTTGGAACTACTTTTGTAGGTAAGCTTGGTCCGGCGCCCGTCACAACAACAGTAGACCAAAGTGTCCATGCCGCAGCCGTAGTTTCGTTCCCTAAATAAGTTCCTGTTTTATAATAAAGATCAACCGTATATTGAATAGCAGCTCCAAAGCTTACCTCCAAGCTGTCGATTTGTACAGCGCCGCTTGTTGGTGTAATATCGAACATGGTACCACCACCGCAACCGTTACCACCCGCAAAAGTAGTTTGAAGGCTTCCATTTGCACTTGAAACGGCCTGCGCATAAACAGTAGTATTAGTAGGTGCTGTAACAACATAATTTGTACCAGTTGCTAAAGATACTGTTGATGTTGGTGTAGCATACCAACTAACTGTTGAAGGCGAGAATGCATTTACGCTCACTGTTCCTGTTGCGGGAGAACCACAAACAGAAGCATTAACTGCAGAAATAGTTGGATTAATAACAGTTACTGTTGCCATTGCTGTAGATACACAACCCGTTGTACCCGTTCCCGTAACAGAGTAAACCGTTGTGGAAGTAGGAGACACTACATTTGAAGTGGTTGTTGGTCCGTTGCTCCATGCTATTGAAGTCGCATTGCCTACAGCGGTTAATGTACTTGAATTACCGATACATAAAACTGCAAATGATGGTGTAACTGATAAACTAGTTGAATTAATTATTACTGTAGTTGTAACTGGGGTAGCAGAGCAATTCGTTGTAGACACCATTAAGGTATATACACCATTTGCGCTTGTTGTTGCAGCGGCAATTATTGGATTTTGTGTTGTAGAAGAAAAAGCGTTAGGGCCTGTCCATGCAAAATTAGTTCCGATATTAGTGCCGGCTGTAAGATTTAAAGCCTGGCCTGCACAAATTGGAGAATTGCTTGAAGCGGTTACAGTTGGCACAGGGTTAACCGTTACCGTAGCTTCGTTAGATATTGCGCTAAGTGTTGCCGCATTACAGGTTGTACTCAATACATAATAATAAGTACCCGGTGTTAATGTACCCGTAATATATGAGGTTGTTAAAGCGCCACTTCCTCCTGTTACATTGGTATATGGTCCGCCCGATGTATTAGATACCTGCCATTGATAAACAGTAGTAGCTCCCTGGCTGGCATTGGTTGCTGTTAATGCAGCTGTTTGTCCGGCACAAAGGTTATAAGAAAGATTAGTAAGTGTCCCACTATTTGCAGTGGTACAATTTGGCGCTGTAAATTCATCAGCACCCATATCAGGTGTTGTTAAATTTCTTGTTTGCACATCTATATCAACTGTTACACCGGCAATTGGCGTTCCTAAATTATCCAATGGTGCATTATTTAAAGGAATTAAATGCAGATCGCTTGCGGATGTAAATACAGGAATGATATTCTGAGAATTTGCGTTACCGCCAAATGACGCCTGGATAGCTGGAATATTAGGTTGCTGAACAGAGTTAATATAACCTAACATTGGAACGTTAGAAGTTCCACCTGCATAATAATCATTATAATCCATTGCTAGATTTGTAGCAGTTGCAGCCGAAGAATAAACGGCGTAAGCAACTTCATTTGTTATTGTTGAATTATCGTAGGTATTTGATAAGATATTGTTTTTTATATTAATATTAGCTCCGGTAGAATTTAAGTACATAGCAGCAGAAACTGTTGCAGTAGCTAAACCGGGATAAGAACCGGACATATTTACGCTGTTATTATAAATATTAATACCACCTGATGTTCCTTCAACCGCAATACCAATTGGCCAGTAAATAGCGGTATTATCTCCTGTTCCCATAATTCCGGAGATAGTGTTATTATAGATCATATCGTTGCTGGCAGCGTTAGCTGTGTTAATGATCATACCACGCCCGGCATAGCCCGAAGCGTTACCGTTAACAACATCGTAAATCTGATTTGCGTTTACGGTAGTGTTCACAACATTGCTTCCAACATATATACCGTTTAATGCACCGGTACCGGAAGCAGCAACCGTTGATGATAAATTAGAAATGGTATTTGATGAAACGCTTCCACCATTAATACCCGCACTTAAATAAATACCACTGGCACCCGAAGCACCAGGGAAAATATTCCTGATAGTATTATTGGTTATGGCAATACCGGGAGCGTTAGAAACGAAAACGCCTCTGAATCCAATATGATTGGTACCTGAAGTAACAGGACCAAGAGTGTTAGCAGAAATATTCCAGTTATCCAAACCACCCGCAGAAACTGTTGCAGTTCCACCGGCATAAATACCATAATATGTATTTAAAATAGTATTGTTTTGTATTGTAATATTATCATTATCAATACCTGTTGTAACAACAGGGTTCGCGGCATCTTGCCCTGCAAGAATCCCGTATTTACCTGTAGTATTTGTGCCCCCGGTAATTTTTAGTCGTTTAATACCAATTGTATTATTACCCGGACCAATCGATGCAGAACTTGCTAACCAAAACACAGCCGAAGTTCCGGTATTTGGATTATCAACAGATAAAGAGCTTCCGCCTGAATTTAATCCGTCAATAGTAATGAAGCGTGCATTTAAAAATTTAAGTGTTGATGATGCACTTGTTGTTCCGCTGATAGAAACGTTTACATTCGCAGCAGGAATTATCAATAAAGAATTAGTACTGCTTGCATCCTGGTTATTTAAGAAAATGATAGGGAAAGTTTCTGAAGTTGAATAAGAAGGATCGGTTAAACTAAAAGTTACCGGGCCTGCTAAACAACTTATGTTATAAGCATTTGCAGCTTGTGTTAATGTTGTAAAATTTCCTGCCGCACCAACAGTATAAACACCATTTAAAATGCCATTAATAGTATAGGTGTTAGGAGCAGTTGGCGGTGTTGTAATTGTATTTACATCTATTCCGCTAAAACCTGCCTGTGGCGATGCTCCCAAATTTGGAGTAGCAGCAATATCCTGTGCAACTATATAATAAGAAATAACATCGTTTAACACGGCTGTGTAAGCCATACTAAATGTCCACACACCATTTAATGCTGTACCTGATGTTAATGTAGCTTGTGTACTTGTATAAGGACCGGCATTCACCTTATAATAAACACGTGGTGAAAGAGCCGCACCATCTACACCGGTTGCATCGGTAATATTTACAGTAAAAGTACGTGAACTTAAATTACAGGCCGAACTCGTGAAACCCGAAACCATAAATGCTGGCGCAGAAATATCTCCCGCAAAAGTAAAATTACCTTCCCATGCACCAATATCTGGCGTTGTTACATTACGAACTGTTCCTGCATAATCTGTTGTTATGCCGGCAATAGTTGCAGCGCCCGATTCTGCTTGTGTTGGAATAGATGTGCTTAGATCTAAGAAGTTTGGACTAGAACCAACCGTTGAAACAAAGGGTGGATTTTCTGTTACCGAAATAGCATCGCGCGGCGTAACAGTAGTTTTAAAGCCACCTAAAGTTTGGTTAAATGTTGTTCCATCAGTATAAATAACCGTATTAGGGCTTGGAACACCAGCATAAAATAAATTGTTATTAGAAGTTGAACCATAACTTGTAAGTGTAGTACTACTTCTGCGATAAGCAGCTGTAACACCTGTACCTGTTGGTATTGAAAGATTCACAAAAATATTATTCCTTAAAGTAACACTCGATGCACCTGTTGCAGCATAAATAGCATTAGAACTAAAATCTGCTCCCGTACTTGTTCCATTCAAATAAACAGAATTATAAAAAATATTAATGTTTGTACCCGAAGCTACATAAATACCATTTGCTTTATTAGCACCTGTAGAAAATGGTGCATAAATATTACCAATAAGATTATTGTAAATATTTGAAGTTGTAGATGTAACTGCATATAATCCATATACAACTGCAGTGGGTCCGTTATTTGTAATATCGTAGATCTTATTATTATGAAAACTTATTCCCGCTAGGCTGCTACCTAAATAAGATGCGTAAAGTGCAGATGAAGTAGCCGCATTGGAAGTGACATTGTTTACTGTGTTAGAGTATACACTAGCCATATAAGTTGGAGAACCAGCCGTGCTTGAATATAAACCATAAATAAGATCACCAAAAGTAATGTTTGAGATAAGGTTATTATAAATAGCAGATCCTGATGAAGTAGTTCCATCTCCAAGATCCGTAGTGTAAATTCCATAGAACGTTCCTGTACCGTTATAATTTATATTTGATAATACATTATTAAATACTGTTTTCTTTGGATACGGAGAAGTATTGCCTTCTGTATTATATAAACCGTAAAATGTACCGGTACCCGAAACTGTAGAAGTTATATTTGAAAATAAATTATTTGAAAAATTATGTGTTGCAATACCTGTTGTGGTTGCCGTAGCATAGTAACCATAAAAACTTCCACTGGCTGCAGTTCTGTTATAGTTTGTTACACTATTACTTGTAACAGTCAATAATGAATGTGTACTGCCGGTATTAATAATAAAGTTATGAGACCCACTGTTGTTTAATGTAACATTGCTAAAATTATTTGAAATAAAAGATGAATTTACAAAGTCACCGGAGTTAGTTACACAAACAATAGATCCGGTACCGGTAACATTAACGTGGTTATAATTACCAAAAATATTATTATTTACGGTAAGAGTTCCCGTACCGGAGCCACCGGTATTATTAATATTGTATAGTGCACCGGTATGTGCTGCCGCTCCTGTTAAAGAGTGACTAAAATTATTATTATTTAAAGCAACCTGTGTAGTAACCGCTCCGGTGTTCCTGATCAAATAAATAGCGCCGCTTGTTGCATTAGAAGTATTATTGGTAAAAGTGTTGTTACTTATACTTAAATACGCAGAAGAAGCTGTGTTGTATAAACCATTAAAGATGCCTGTTGTGGCTAGTGAATGAGTACAGTTTGTAATTAAATTATTATTGATAGTAACTGTATTATTTGCCGCTGTTGCACCTGAAACGTTCTCTACAACAGAGATCTGAGCTGTAGTTGTTCCGCCTTTAATGGTTAAAGTATTATTGTTAATACTTGCATTTGCACTCACTGCCGTATTTAAATATATACCTCTTAAAGTGTTAATGTGATTTACACCTGAACCGTTATTATTATTAATAGTATTAAAAGATACATTAATGTTATACTGTGCCAGTGTACGAACGGCAGCAGCAGGATTTGCCGGCGGTGTGCCGCCACCACCAAAATTGATGATCGTATTACCCGTTGCAGCAGATGTACCCCCAATATCATTACCTGTATCGGCTAACGTAAACGGACTTGCCGCAGCAAAACCTATCATCGAAATACCAATATTACAATTTTGAATGGTGTTGCTGTAAAATTTATTATTTGAGTTTGAACCGGCAGCTAACGTAACAGTTACAATTGTTGTATGCGCACCGCTTAAAGCGTTTACTACCTCAATACCACGCGAGCCGTCAACTGCAAGTGTTCCACCTGTAGCATTATTATTTTTATTTAAAGTGATCACACAATTTTTTATGGTATTATTCTGGCAGCCGTCAATCTGACTCGCTTTAAAAAAACCATAACCAAATTCCATTGTAGCAGGATTGGTAGTATTTGGATCAGTAATATCAATACCATCAATAGTAATATAATCCGATCCTATTAATCGCCATACACCATCTTGTAAAACTGTGGCGGGAGTACCGACACCACCTGTGTATGCTGTTATTAAAGGATTTGCACCTGCACCACTTTTTTGAAAAATAATTGGATTGGCAGTAGTGCCTGTTGCAGTTAATGAAAATCCATTAACGGGGGCTGTTTCTGTATATCCTGCGGCAATATTTATTGTAACAGGGCCATTTACGCCTTGTGTATTAAGATCTGTAATGGCAGCAGCAACCGAAGTGTAAGATCCAGGAACTGTAAATACGCCTGAAATTTGTGCTTTAGAAATGGTTATTAATGAGAGCAATAAACCAAAGGTGATCAGATAATTTTTTTTCATTCTTCTTTCTATTTTAATAAATAATTAACTCTACGTGAAAACACTTAGCAATCTTATAACAATGTTTACCCAACAAAGTTCTTAAATTTTAGATTTAATATTTGATCAATATGCCCATAATATTTCTTTTCAATCATTAATTTTTAACACTTAATTAATTGATTATTAAATATTTAATTCAATATATTTTTACATTTTAAATAATAACTTAACTTCGTGTTAAAATAATTTTGCTGCTTTGTCTCAACAACTAATTAACATAATTGCCTCATTATCACGCAATGAGAAAAGATATATCAATCTCAATTTAAAAGCCTTCTCTTTTGATGAGGCTTCAAATGGCTTGCTATCCGACTTCAATAAAATTGAAAAACAAATAGGATCAAAAAAAGAAGATCTTATTATTTCAGGAAACTCTACACGTCTTTATTATAAGATATTAGATATTTTATATCAGTTTCACGAAGATGAGTTACCCAATTCTGATAATTCGCTCAAGAATTTAAAACGTGCAAAAGTTTTAATTTTTAAAGGGCAGTACAAAGAAGGCACTAAATTGCTTGACAAAGTAATTTTACAATCATCAAAATACGATTACCTCATAAAAATGGAAGCGCTTGAACTTAGGCTTAATAGCGCTATTGAAGTGGTAGACGTTGACTATCTTAAAAGTGATTACCCTCAACACAAAGATCTTTTTTTAAGACTTCATACCGAGTATTTTAATTTAATGGAGTTTGAAAGTATGGAGGCGCTTATAAAGTTAGAATCTACGACACTTTATTTTTATGCAGACGATCATGACATCTCTAAAACTTACAAACAGCTTTTAGAGGATGAAGCGTATGCATTTCATCCGCTGGCAAAGGTTTACTTTAATAAAGCTAATGCTTTTCTTTCACTTAAACGCGGAGATTTTAACCAGGCGCTGTTCTATGCTAAAAGAACTATAGAATTGTTTGAGACCCACCCCGAAATAAAAACCAAAAATATTGTCAACTATTTAAAATCGATAAGAAATCTTTGTCTTGTTTTAGTTCACTTAAAAAAACACAAAGATGCAGAAGATGTATTAGATGAAGCTGAAAACAAACTTCCTGATTTTAAAAAGATCAACAACGAAGAAGTGCAAACCGAATTGTTTGTTTTGTTTGTTTTAATAAGAACCAACATTCTTATTTCAAACAATTTAATTAATGAGAACATTGACAGGATAAAGAAATTTGAAAGTGAATTTAAACTGAACGCGGACATTTTAAAAGATGATGAAAAGGCAAACTCCTATTTAAATTTCACAATACTGAATGTACATTTAAAAAATTACCGGCAGGCTTTAAAGTACATTATACAAGCATTAAAAGTTGCAAGTAAAGTAAGAAAAGATATTTACCACATGTCGCTAATGAATGAGTTGGTTGTACATTATTTCTTAGGAAACACTGAAGTTTTATTTTCAAAACTTACTGCATACAAACGTTTAATATCAAAAGGTGAAATGATGTTTGGCTTTGAAAAAGATCTGCCAAACCAGTTACAAATGATATTTAATAATCCTAACGATCTTAAACTTTACGAAAAACTGTTTGATACTATAAACAAATCGCTTATTACCGAAGGCAAGCAGGTTACACAACCTTTTATAGCCTTATTTTATTTAAAACCTTTACAATAAAAAAGGCCATCATCTCTGACAGCCTTTTTAAATTTTTACTTCTAAATTATTACTTGATCTTAAAAGCAGTTTTTACTTTAGCAACGTAATCTAATTTTTCCCAGGTAAACAATTCTACTTTCATAGTTTTTGTTTTTCCATCAGGCGATTTAAAAGTTTTAGTTACCACTTCATTTTTACGACCCATGTGCCCGTAAGCAGCAGTTTCGCTGTACATTGGAGTACGTAATTTAAAACGTTGCTCAATAAAGTACGGACGCATATCAAAAACTTTTTCAACGATCTTAGCAATCTGGCCATCGGTCATTTTTACTTTTGCTGTACCATAAGTGTCAATAAAGATACCCATTGGTTGTGCAACACCAATTGCATAAGAAACCTGCACTAATACTTCAGAACAAACACCTGCAGCAACTAAGTTTTTTGCAATGTGACGTGTTGCATAAGCAGCAGAACGGTCAACTTTACTTGGATCTTTACCTGAAAATGCGCCACCACCGTGAGCACCTTTTCCACCATAAGTATCAACAATAATTTTACGGCCTGTTAAACCAGTATCGCCGTGCGGCCCACCAATTACGAATTTACCGGTTGGGTTAATATGGTAATTGATCTTGCTATTGAACAAGTGCGCGTATTTTGGATATTTCTTTTTAACGCGTGGAATTAAAATATCAACGATGTCTTTTTTAATTTTCGCCAACATTTTTGGCTCAGTATCAAAATCATCGTGTTGCGTTGAAACAACAATTGCATCAATACGAACAGGCACATTATCATCGCTGTACTCTAAAGTAACCTGTGATTTTGCATCAGGGCGTAAATATTTAATTTCTTTGTTCTCACGACGTAAAGCAGCCAACTCTAATAAAATACCATGAGCAAGATCTAAAGCCAAAGGCATGTAGTTAGCAGTTTCGTTAGTTGCATAACCAAACATCATACCCTGATCGCCTGCACCTTGTTCTTCTTTTTTCTTTTTATCTACACCTTGATTAATATCAGAAGATTGTTCGTGAATGGCGGAAAGAATACCACAAGAGTTTGCCTCGAACATGTATTCAGATTTTGTATACCCAATTTTACGAATTACTTCGCGGGCAATTTCCTGTACATCCAAATATGATTTTGATTTTACCTCACCGGCAAGAATAACCTGACCTGTTGTAACTAAAGTTTCGCAAGCAACTTTACTATTAGGATCGAATGCTAAAAAATTATCAATTAATGCGTCCGAAATTTGATCGGCTACTTTATCCGGGTGTCCTTCTGACACTGATTCTGATGTAAATAAATATCCCATTTGGATTTTAGAATTAAGATTTAAAAATTTATGATTTAATAAGATTTCAAATATAGAGTAATGCTTGGAATAAACAAACTATTTGGAAGGAGTTAACTTAAACTCGTAAAACTCCATAATTTGGTTACAAAGTAGTTTTTTGCAGGCTTCATCCACTTTAGCTTTTGCAGCATTTTCATCGTTAGCTACTATTTCTAAAGTAATGTGTTTACCAATGCGAACGTTCTCAATCTCGCCAAGGTTAAGGTTTTTCATTGAGCCTGTTACAGCTTTGCCTTGTGGGTCTAATAATGCGCGAAGCGGCATTACATCAATATCTGCAATAAATTTTGCCATTTTGTGTGTGAATTTAGGTTAACAAAAGTAGGATTAAACTTTCTTTTTGAAAAATATGTTATTCACAATACTTAACAAAATATAAAGAATAATAACCAACGGAATACCCACAAACTGAAATACTGCAAGGCAAGCAACCGAAAGGCCAATTAGTATAAACCGCATTTTATTATCGGCCCAGCCAAAGTTTTTGAATTTAAGAGCTAGTAAAGGAAGTGGCGCTACCAGTAATAGACTCATGACGCAAGACACAAGGCAAAGAATAAATGGATTTTCATCAAAAAATTGTATTGGAGAACCTGTTAAATTATAAATCAATGGAATTGAGCAAATGAACATAGCATTAGCTGGAGTTGGAACGCCAATAAAAGAATCAGACTGGCGGGTATCATTATTGAACTTAGCTAATCGTATTGCTGAAAATATCGGTATAATAAATGCGAAATATTTTAAATATATATAATTTGAATTTATCTCAGTTATGTTACCTGAATCTGGTAAAGCTGATAGCGGTGGATAAATAGTCCAACCTTCTTTTGCCGCAGGATCAACTCCAAAATAAAGCTTAAATACTGAAAAAGAAATAAGTTGAAACATCACAATTCCCGGCACCACACCAAAAGTTACCATATCAGCTAAACTATCCAGGTCTTTACCAATTGGGGAAGCAACTTTTAATAAACGCGCTGTAAAACCATCAAAAAAATCAAGAACCAAAGCAATACCTACTAAATAAGCCGCCCAAACCAGATCGCCCTCAAAAGCTTTTACATTTGCTAAACACCCACATAAGAGGTTACCACAAGTAATGGCGTTGGGGATATGTTTTTTGATATTCACTCTTTTATTTCGAGTTTCGGGTTTCTTGTTTCTAAGCTAATTTACTACTCAACTCTTCCCACTTTTCCATCTCTTTCTCTAAATTACTTTTTAATTGATTGTAATTATCAAAAAAGGTTTTATCGTTTACCAACTTATCGTATTGAGAAGCATCGCTTAATTTATCATCGCACTCTTTTACCTTTGCTTCTAAGTTAGAAATATTTTCTTCAACTTTTTTTATCTGACTTTTAATTTGTTTTTGCTCTGCCTCTTTTTGAACATCAACTGTATTTGAAGTGATAGTTTGTTTCTTTTCTTCTTTAATAGCAGCTACTTCCTTTTTCTCAAGATCCAATTCGTTCAAACGCTCTACTTTACGCAGTTGCATAAATTCTTCAATATCGCATAAATGTTCTTTTACTTTTCCTTCGCGGAATTCGAACAAACGGTTACAAATGCCTTTCATAAAATCCCTGTCGTGACTTACCATTACAACAGTTCCTTCATAATCCATTAAAGCCTTTTTTAAAATATCTTTTGAGCGTAGATCCAGGTGATTCGTTGGCTCATCCATTAACAACAAATTATAGGGCTCTAATAATAATTTACACAAAGCCAAACGGCCTCGCTCTCCCCCACTCAACACCTGTACTTTTTTATCAATGTCTTCTCCTCTAAATAAAAACGACCCTAATAAACCACGCACCTGTTTACGAACTTCGCCAACGGCTGCTTCATCAATGGTTTCAAAAACAGTTTTCTTTGGATCTAATTTCTCTTCCTGATCCTGTTCAAAGTAACCCATCATTACACTGTGGCCAATTTGTACCACACCATCATGATCAACTTTCTTTGCGATCATTTTCATCATGGTAGATTTACCTTCACCGTTTCTTCCAACCAATCCTATCTTCTCACCCTTGGTAATAATAAATTCAGCGCCAGAAAAAATACGTTTTGGTCCGTAAGCTTTACCTGCATTTTCAACCGTTAAAACAATTTTACCGCTATGTGCCGGTGCAGGAAAACGAAAATTCATACTTGCTGTATCTTCTTCGTCAACCTCAATACGCTCCATTTTATCGAGCTTTTTAATTAACGATTGTGCAAAAGCAGCTTTACTGGCTTTAGCGCGATTCTTATCGATCAGCGTTTCGTACTGATCAATGATTTTTTGCTGGTTCTTTGCAGCATTCTCTTGTTGCTCTCTTCTTTCTTTACGAAGAACCAGGTAATGAGAATAATTTGTTTTGTAATCGTAAATTTTTTGATTTGAAATTTCTATTGTACGATTAGTAACGGCATCTAAAAATGTTTTATCGTGGCTGATCAACATTACAGCACCGGCAAAGGTCTCCATAAAATCTTCCAGCCACATAATAGCTTCAATATCCAAATGGTTAGTTGGCTCATCTAATAATAAAATATCGGGGCGTTGTAATAATAATTTCGCCAGCTCAATCCGCATTCTCCAACCTCCGCTAAACTCGGCAGTTTGACGATCAAAATCTTTTCTTTCAAAACCTAAACCTTTTAAGATCTTTTCTATCTCTTCATTTCTATTGCCTGCGCCTAAAACATCCAGGCGTGAATAGATCTCTGATTGCTCTTCAATTAATTTTGAGTACGAATCACTTTCGTAATCGGTGCGCGTTTCTAACTGATGATTGATATCGTTAATACGCGCTTCCATTTTTTGAATTTCTTCGTAAGCTGTTTCTGTTTCTTCAAAAACGGTACGTCCATGCTGGTGGATCATATCCTGGGGCAGGTAACCGATCTTACAATTTTTAGGCATGGCAATATCACCCTTGGTTGGGTTTTGATTGCCCGATAAAATTTTAAGCAAAGTAGATTTTCCGGCGCCGTTTTTTCCGGCAAGACCGATCCTGTCTTTTTGATTTATTAAAAAAGAAATATTATCGAAAAGATTGAATCCTCCAAAACTTACTGTAACACTGTTAACCGAAATCATTGCAAAAAATTATTAAGCCGCAAAGATAGGCAATTTTTAAGGGATAATATGCAATAAAATGTGAAATAATAGAACGCTGATGGCACGGATAAATATGATCTAAAGCTGATAAGATCAGCGATCATCTGCTAAATCAGCGGCATCTGCATTCCATCAATTTAACTCAACTCGTAATTGATCTCAACCAATTTATCTATTTCTGAAAGAAAAGTATCGTTGATCTCTATCTTACTTTTTTTAGAGAACAGCTTTACATTTTGGTGCTGCTCTTCATCTTCTACATAAAATTCAACGCTGCTTTTACCTGCATTATTGGTCATCAACTGATCCAATTTATTGATAAGGTCTTCGCTTACATTATCCAACTTCACTTTCATTCTGATGAGATTAAAAGCATTTGTTTTTACATCATTCAACAATTCAATTTTGTTGATCTTAATTTCTAAACTGCCCGGTTGATTATAACGTTCCTGTACTTTGGCTTTTACAAATACAAAAAGGCCTTGCACCATGTATTTATTGTACTCTACAAAATCTTTTCCAAACAACATTAATTCGGTAGAGCCATGATAATCTTCTACAATTAATTTACCAAAGGCGTTGCCTGTTTTGCTGGTGCGGTTCTCAAAGCCTGTAATAATGCCACCAAAAACAACTTCACGATTTTTAAAAGGTTCTAAGCCTGCTTTTAATTGTGCGCAATTGGCATTGCATTTATATTCGATAATTAATTTAAAAGGATCTAAGGGATGACCGCTGATAAAAAATCCTACTACTTCTTTTTCGCGGCTTAATTGTTCTAAAGCATTCCACGGCTCAGCTTTTGGAAGCTGTGGTTCTGAAACTTCTACTTCATTTTCCTCACCAAATAAGCTTGCCTGAGATGTATCGTTCCCTAAATTTTTTTGGTTACCATAACGGATCATACGATCGGTTAATGTGTTGCCATCCAGATCGGCTACAAAGAACATAGAACGCGTCATTCCTTCAAAACTATCAAAGGCGCCTGATAAAGCTAAACCTTCGATACTTTTTTTGTTCACTGCTTTGCTATCTAACCTTGCAGCCAGATCAAATACATTTTTATAAGGCCCGTTGGCATTTCTTTCTTCAACAATGGCATTTACCACATTTTCGCCAACACCTTTAATACTGGCCATTCCAAAACGGATATCGCCATTTGGCATTACCGAGAATTTTCCAAAACCTTCATTCACATCCGGGCCCAAAACTTTTAAACCTGCACGCTTGCATTCTTCCATAAAAAACGCAATAGACTCAATACTGCCTGCGTGATTTAACGTAGAAGCCATGTACTCACTCGGGTAATGCGCTTTTAAATATGCCGTTTGAAATGCTACATAAGCATAACAAGTGGAGTGTGATTTATTGAATGCATAACTCGCAAATGCTTCCCAATCTTTCCAAACTTTCTCTAATACTTTTGCATCGTGTCCGTTCTTGGTTGCATTCTCAACAAATAGTGGTTTTAATTTATCAAGTGTTTTTTTATCCTTCTTCCCCATTGCTTTACGCAATACATCGGCATCACCTTTTGTAAAATTGGCCAGTTTCTGACTTAAACGCATTACCTGCTCCTGATAAACAGTAATACCATAAGTCTCTTGCAGGAATTCGTCCATACCTTCCAGATCGTAAGTGATTTTTTCGCGACCGTGTTTACGTGCAATGTAATTTGGAATATAGGCAATTGGTCCGGGACGATACAAAGCATTCATCGCAATGAGATCGGTAAAACTATCGGGCTTTAATTCTTTTAAAGATTTTTGCATACCAATACTCTCATATTGGAAAATGCCATTTGTTTCCCCACGTTGAAAGAGCTCGTATGTTTTTTGGTCTTCTAAAGAAATAGCATCGATATCCAGATCGATACCATAATTTTGTTTGATAAGCGCTACGGCATCTTTAATAATAGTTAAGGTACGCAAACCAAGAAAATCCATTTTTAATAAGCCAGCGCTTTCTGCAACCGAGTTATCAAACTGCGTAACAAGCATGTCGCTGTCTTTACCCTTGGTAACGGGTACATATTTCATCATTTCGCCGGGTGTAATAATTACACCGCAGGCATGAATACCGGTGTTGCGCAAACAACCTTCCAATTCATAAGCTTGATTTAATACATCCGCTTCGGGCCCTTTTTCTTCCGCTAACTTTCTGAAAGCATAAGATTGATCTATTACCTCACGTTTGCCTTCTATCTTGCCTAAATATTTCGGATCAATGCCACCCGGTTTTAATAATGCTTTTAACTTGGCATCTAAACTATCAGGAAATAATTTTGTTAAACGGTTAGCGTTATCTAAAGGAAGGTCTAAAACCCTTGCTGTATCTTTAATAGCAGATTTACCGCCCATTGTACCATAAGTAATGATTTGCGCTACCTGGTTGGCACCGTATTTATTAATTACATAATCAATTACCAAACCACGGCCTTCATCATCAAAATCAATATCAATATCGGGCATTGAAATACGATCGGGATTTAAAAAACGCTCAAAGAGGAGATCGAACTTAATTGGATCTACATTGGTAATTCCTAAACAATAAGCAATGGCAGAACCCGCTGCCGATCCACGGCCCGGGCCAACCGAAACCCCAAGTCTGCGCGCTTCACTAATAAAATCGGCTACAATTAAAAAGTAACCGGGGTAGCCCATTCTTTCGATAGTTGCCAATTCAAAATCAATGCGCTCTTTTTTATCAGGTGTAAGATCAGGATAACGTTTTGCTGCACCCTGGTAAGTAAGCTCGGTCATGTATACAAACTGTTCGGCAATGGTTCTAACCTCAGCTTTGTTGTGTTCAATTTGTTCTTCGCTTAAATTTTTTGATTGCCAGTCTTTTTCTTTTAAAGCGCAAATACGTTTAAACGATTCTTCAATTTCAACAGCTTTGCTTTCAATAAAATCTGCCGCAATTTCAAATTTTGGCAATAATACTTCGCGACCTAATTTAAATTGCTCTATTTTATCTACAATTAAATTGGTATTGTGCAATGCTTCAGGAATATCTTTAAATAAGGCTGCCATTTCGGCCGTTGATTTAAAATAAAACTCATCATTAGGCATACCGTATCTAAAGCCACGCCCTTTGCCTTTAGGCGTTTCCAGCTTTTCGTTATCTTTTACACACAATAAAATATCGTGCGATTTAGAACCTTTTTTATCAATATAATAATTACTGTTTGCGGCAAAGTATGGTACGTTATGTTTTTTTGCCAATGCAATTAATTGTTGATTGGCAAAATCTTCATCCTGATTTTTATATTGACGGTTGATCTCTACATAAAAATCATCGCCAAATAATTCTTTATACCATAAAAAAGCCGCTTCGCCTTGTTGTTCGCCCAAATTAATAATACTGTATGGCACTTCAGAATTTAACGAACCGGTAGTTGCAATTAAACCATCTTTATATTTTACCAAAAGATCTTTATCAATACGCGGCACATAATAAGCGCCATCAATTAAACCAATAGAACTAAGGCGGCATAAATTTTCATAACCCTTACGGTTCTTTGCAATTAGCACCTGCGTAAAGCCATTATCTTTTTTGCTTTTATCTTTATGATCGGCGCAAATATTTACTTCACAACCAATAATACATTTTAATTCCGTTTTCTTTTCGCCGGTAATTTCTCCTTTTTCAAGAGCGGCATTGTGTTCTTTTATTTTTTTATTTTGGCCATCAATTTCTTTCCAAAATAAAAATGCACCGTACATATTGCCATGATCGGTTAATGCAACACCGGGACTTTTAAATTCAAGCGCTTTATTTACAAGCGCCGCCACATCGCTGGTAGATTGTAATACAGAAAATTGTGTGTGATTGTGAAGATGAGAGAATTTAAGATCAGGATCAACTTCGGTTACTATATTCTCAACCGAAGCAACTTTTGCGGCCTCTTCTTTTTCTTTTGCTTCTTTTGCTTTACGCTCTTTCCAATACTGTTCGTGCTTTATAAGCTCAGTAAAATCAGGCGCCTGATAATTAATGGCCTGAGCCATTTCAGTTGTAAGCTCAGCTACTTTTGTAATGCCTCTTTTTATGATCTCAAAAAATACTTTTGTGGTGGCGGCCACGTCAAACGCAGCATTGTGCGCTTCATCAAAACCGGTATTAAATAATTTTTGATATAATTCGGTTAAGGTTGGCCATTTGAATTTGCCGCCTCTTCCGCCGGGTAATGCACAATATTCTGTAGTTTGATCGTTCTTGGTATCAATAAAAGCTTTATTTTCAAGCACATTTGGTAAACCGCAACGCAATAATTCGGCCCCCACAATGTTTATATCAAATTCAATATTATGCCCGGCTATGTAGGTTGTTTTATTAATCGCATCACTAAATTTTTGTAAGGTGTTTTTAAGATCCTGCCCTTCTTCGTTAGCCCTTTCGTTAGTGATACCGTGAATTTGAATCGTAGCAAAGGGAATGGTATAACCTTCAGGCTTAATGATAATTGAATCGTTGCTTATCAAATTACCTGTAGCATCATGCAATTGCCAGGCTATTTGCACCATGCGCGGCCAATTATCAAAATCGGTTACGGGTGCGTTGTAATTGCGTGGTAAGCCTGTGGTTTCGGTATCAAAAATTAAAAACATCTTAAAAAATATGCCGTTTTTTAGTTAAAATTATATCAAATTGAGGACTATAAATTTACGATTTTAAAGGGGTTTATTTTGGCTTGTTGAAAAATATGGAAAGCTTATTGGCAGCGGGGATTTAACAATCTTTTAAAAACCTTAAAAATTCATTTTTCCGTTTCATTAAAACTGCTATCTTTGCCAGTCATAAAAATTTTGAACGAAATGAGTAAAGAAAAAAACATTCAGCAACAGGTTGATGCTGAGAAGAAAAAAGAACACACAAGTGTATTAGAAAAGATCCGTAGAAGAACGGGTTTATTGGTTGGTATTGTGGGTTTGGCCCTTGTTATTTTTATTTTAGAAAGTCTTTTAGGCTCCGGTGCCAGTATTTTTGGCGATAACGAACAAATGTCTGTTGGCTCTATTAACGGTAAAAACATTGACAGGAATGATTTTGTGAACCGTGTTGAAAATCAGTTGAACATTATTCGTCAGCAAAAACAATCAAACGATATTGATGATGCTACCCGTTCGCAGGTAAACGATTATATCTGGCAACAATATGTTTCTGATATGGTTATTAAACCACAATATGATAAAGTTGGTATTACTGTTAGTGAAGATGAAGTTTACGAACGTGTTGTAGCGCACCCTGTGCCTTCTGTAGCTCAACGTTTAACTGATCAAAAAACAGGTAAAGTTTATGAGCAATTAGCTGCGGCAGACGGAAGTCTTGATCCTGCTAAATTCCGTCAGTTCGTTCAAAGTGCAACCGGCGATCAGGAAATGTTTGTTAAACAAATGGAAGAGGATATTAAAAACATGCGTTATGCAGAAAAATATGCTACGCTTATCCGCAAAGGTTTATACACTACAACTGCTGAAGCGAAAGAAACTTACAAAGCGCAAAACAATAAAATTACTTTTACTTACGTAATTAAGCGTTTTGATTCGGTAAGCGACAGTACTGTTAAAGTTACTGATGATGATATCCAAAAATTCTATGCAAATAATTCATACTTATTCTTAAATAACGAAACAACGCGTAAAATTGAATACGTATCGTTTGATGTATTGCCAAGCCCTGCAGACGTTGAAGCAATTTCAAAAGAAGCGCTTATTGCTGCTGAAGGATTTAAAGGAAAATCTTTAAAAGAAGACAGCGCTTTTATTGCTCAGGAAAGTGAGAATGGTGCGATCAATATTCAGGACATGAACAAAAAAACAATGATAGTTCGTGATTCTAGTATTTTTACTGCTGCTGCAGGTACTGTTTTTGGCCCTTACAACGAAGGTGCTTATTTTAAAATTTACAAGTTAGAAGCGGTTAATTCAATTGCTGATAGCGCACGTGTACGTCATATTTTAATTGGCATTAACGATCCTCAAACACAACAACCAAAACGCAGCATGGCGCAAGCTAAAAAAGCTGCAGATAGTTTATTGGTTTTAATAAAAGAGAAAAAAGTAACTTTTGATACTCTGGTAAAAACTGTAAGTGATGATGGTGGAAGCAAAACAAATGGTGGCGATTACGGTTGGTTTGATGAGAACAAAGGATTTGTTGAACCGTTTAAAAATGCGGGTTTAATGGGTACTAAAGGTAATATCTCGGTTGTTGAAACACAATTTGGTTACCATATCATTGAAGTGAAAGATGTAAGTAAAACACGTCACAATACTTATAAAGTAGCGCAGATCTTTAAGTTAATTTCACCAAGCGATGAAACCAATCAGGCCATTTTCACAAAAGCAAATCAGTTTGCCGGTGAAAATAGTTCAGGCGAATCTTTTGACAAAGCTGTTGATGCACAAAAATTAACCAAACGTTTAGCAGATAATATAAAAGAAGGTGTTTATACCTTACCGGGTTTAGATAACGCTAAAGAATTGGTAAAATGGGTTTACACGGCTAAAAAAGGAGATGTAAACATCTTTACTTTTTCTGATAAACACATTGTAGTTAAAGTTTCAGGCATCAAAAATAAAGGTGTTTTACCTTTAGAAGATGTGAAAGACGAGGTAAAAGTTTTAGCTATTAAAGATAAAAAAGCAGAGATGTTTACTGCTGAATTTAATACAAAAGCAGGAAGTTCTAAAAACGTAACGGAGATCGCTACAAAAATGGGCCTAGAAGCTAAACAACAAATGGATATGCCTTACTCAAGCCATAACGTTGAAGGTTTAGGCCATGATGATATTTTAATTGGTACTGCTATTGGCACAAAAGCCGGTGCAACCAGTAAATTTATTGCGGGCGATAATGGGGTGTTTGTTTTAAATGTAGCAAACATTACAGATTCAAAAATGCCTGAAGATCTTAAAATGATAAAAATGCAAATGGAACAAGCAAGTGGCGGAAGAGCAGATTATGAAGTTTATAATGCCTTAAAAGAAATGGCAAATATCGAAGATCATAAATCCAGAATAGAATAATAAAATTTTAAAGATCCCCTCTTTTAAAATGAGGGGATTTTTTATTTAAGACCCTTTCATTTTTAAAATTAAACTTTATGACCATCCTGGAAATAATTACCGAAATTGAAAACTTTGCGCCTCTTGCTTACCAGGAAGATTATGATAATTGCGGGCTTATAACCGGCCATAAAACGCAGGCTGCAACGGGTGCTGTATTAACCCTGGATTGTACCGAAGAAATAATTGACGAGGCTATTAAAAACAACTGTAATTTAATTATTGCGCATCACCCTATTTTATTTAGCGGCTTAAAAAAAATAAATGGTAATAATTATGTAGAGAGAACCATTATTAAAGCCATTCAAAATAACATTGCCATTTATGCCTGCCACACCAATTTGGATAATGTAAAACAAGGTGTAAATAAAAAACTGGCAGATAAGTTAGGGTTAAAGAACCTGCATATTCTTGCGCCAAAAAGTAACCTGCTTAAAAAGCTGGTGGTATTTGTACCCGAAAGTCACCACCAGGTTGTGTTAGACGCTTTGTTTAGCGCAGGCGCCGGCCATATTGGCAACTACTCTAACTGCAGCTTTAATTTAGAAGGAACAGGCACATTTAAAGGAGATGCAGACACCAAGCCTTTTTTAGGAAAGGCCGGCGAATTAAGCAAAGAAAAAGAAGTAAGGATAGAGACCGTTTTTGAATTTAATAAAGAATCAAAGATCATCTCTGCCCTTTTAAAGGCGCACCCTTACGAAGAAGTTGCTTATGATATTTACGCCATTGCCAATAAGCATGGGCAAATTGGCAGTGGCATGATCGGTGAGTTGAGCACTGAAATGACTGAGGACAATTTTTTGGCACATGTTAAAAAAAGTTTAATGAGCGGTTGCTTAAAACACACGAAAAAACCCGGAAAATTGATCAAAAAAGTGGCAATTTGCGGCGGAAGTGGTCGTTTTTTGCTCAAAAATGCCATAAATAGCGGTGCTGATGCCTACATTACCGCTGATTTTAAATATCATGAGTTTTTTGATGCTGAGGGCAAGCTCTTACTGGTAGACGCCGGGCACTTTGAAACAGAGCAATTTACCCCTGAAATTTTTTATGAGATAATTCAGAATAAATTTCCTACATTTGCAATCCGTTTATCAAAAACAAACACAAATCCGGTAAACTATTTTTAGAACATGGCTGCAAAAATTAAAGAAAAAATTGACGCTTCGGTTGAAGGAAAATTAAAGTCGCTTTACCAATTACAATTAATTGATAGTAAAATTGACAAATTAAGAACAGTTAGAGGAGAATTACCTTTAGAGGTAAGTGATCTTGAAGATACAGTTTTAGGTTTAGAGACGCGTTTAAAAAATGTAGAAGAAGAAGTTGCAGAACTTGAAACTACTTTAAACGAAAAGAAACAAGCCATTAAAGATTTCCAGGCTAATATTAAAAAATACGAGCAACAACAAGGTAAAGTTCGTAATAACCGTGAGTACGATGCGATCACTAAAGAAATTGAATTTCAAAATTTAGAGATTCAGTTAGCAGAAAAACGTACCAAGGAAGCTAAAGCAAGCATCACTATTAAAAGTGAATTACTTGAAAAAAGCAAAATTGAATTTGAAGAAAGAAGCAAAGATCTTAAAGCAAAGAAAGGTGAGTTAGATGAGATCATTGCAGAAACTGAGAAGGATGAAAAAGAATTAATGAAACAAAGCGAAGCTGCCAGTGCAGGTATCGAAGATCGTTTGTTGAATGCTTACAAACGTATTCGTGCTAACTCACGTAACGGTTTAGCGGTTGTAGCAGTAGAGCGTGATGCTTGCGGCGGATGTTATAATAAAATTCCACCACAACGTCAGTTAGATATTCGTTTGAACAAAAAAATTATTGTGTGTGAGCATTGCGGCCGCGTATTGGTTGATGGTATGTTAATACCTGATGCAGGATTAGAAGATGTAAAAAAATAAATTAATTATTTTTTGAATAATTAATTATTATCTCTTACATTTGCACACCAAAATATGAAGCAGAAATAAAAAAATTTCGCTTCATATTTTAAAAGAAGATCAATACTTCTCTAAAAAATTGGGAGCTTAGCTCAGCTGGTTCAGAGCACCTGCCTTACAAGCAGGGGGTCACTGGTTCGAACCCAGTAGTTCCCACCAATAGAAACAAGGGTTTCAGACTTTTATAGTTTGAAACCCTTTTTCATTTGCACAATATTTGCACAAAAAGTGCGATAATAATGAGAGTGAGCTTAATTTGTCTGTTCTAACATCACACCACTTAATTCAAAGACAATGTTTTGTAATTGATGTACATGATCTAAAATACAATCCAATGGAATTGGGTGGCTATTAGGAAATTGATATAATAAATTAAACTTGTTTGTATCATCCAACATTATAATAAATATCTTTTGCCCAATTTCCTTTTGCCATGTAGCCTCATCCATTTTTTCAAAGAGAAATTTAGTAAGCCAATAAATATTAAGATCAACACCACAGAAGTGTTCGTTTTTAAACAGATCTTCCCTTGTCAGAACAACATTGTGTCGTGGGGGTGTTTCCCTGTTACCTATATCAGGGAATTTAATAGTGGCTATATTGTTAGGTCGTAAATAATTTGGATTTACCATTGCTAAAGTATTTAATTGTTTACTTAAAGATAAGAAATAACCTCAGCGATTTTATAACATACTACAATCCATAGCAAACCTAAGTATAAAAACGTACTATCTTCGCTATTATAAACATGTTGGCGTATGGAAAACGAGAGAGAGTTAGCACTAAAAAAGGTCATAGAAAATCAACTCAACATTAATGCAGAGTTGGACAGAATAGAAAGAACTGTTTTAGATGTAAAGAAAAAAGGAGATGTTTTTGATATAGAAACAATAAACCGGTTCAACTTAGAATTGGAAACAATTTATTTACAATTCAAAGGTATTTTAAAGAGACTATAATGTTAGTAGTGAAGTTACCAAAGGGAAAGCCTCCGTTCATTGGGATATTATTTGATGATAAATTTAAAGCTGAAGATAGTAATTCGGATTTAATCAATAACCATAAGGATAAAACCTTCCGTATCATCTTTGAGTTTATAAGAGATCATGTTAATGTACGATTAGTATGTGATGATGCTTTAATAATTATTTCCTATACTCACCAACTGTATGACATGGAAAAACTAAAGAATTGGTTTTATCTTACCCGAGACTGTAAGCATTATAATTTTTCGCAGATCTATGAAGAGGGAGGATCTTGGAAGGTGGCAAAGACTTTTAAAACACATAAATTATTTGTACTTAAAGTTGAAAAATACCAAGTGTTTACTTCCGAATACAAATCATCGGTTAATGGTGTAACCGGCAAATGGGCAGAATGGTAACTCAAATTTTCATAAGAATAAGCTCTAACTTGTTTCTTGCATCTATTGCCTCTTCCCGTGTAACATCTTGGGTCAAGTGTATTTGCTCGGGATGAACTTTGTTTCTTAATATTCGTATCGAGTCCATTGCTACTGTATCAGCCGAACCAGTATAAGATTTGATAAGACTATTTAAAGTTTGATTTGTCAAATTTTTGTTTAATAGCCCTTCTAATACAGTTCCAAAGTTCAATACCGCACTCTTATACAAACCATTATCAAGTGAAAACTGCCCATCAACGTAATGTTTGGAAACAATTTCTTTACTCTTAATCGGGTTTGAGAAACTTGAATTAATTAAAAAACCAAGAACTTCAATATTGTCTGGTTTACAATAAAAATAATTAATATCAAAAATTATAGAGTCCCCTGAATTAATTGTCATATTGTGAACAGGGTGTGGTTGCCACTTAGTTATATAATTTTGAAAAACAAAATCCAGTTCCGATTCTTGAGCAACTCCATTAATGTATAAAGTTATACTATGCAAATGGTAACAATTAATAAATGGAGTGAATATCTCTTGTTTAGAGTTATCTATACAGTCCGATTGAATTTTATAAATGGCTTTATACATTAATATTAAACTGATCCCTTATAATCCCCATCGAAATAATGATCCATTTGGTATTGAGGTTTGGCAACTCCAGTGGTGAAATTTATAAAAAAACCATATTCATACTTAAGATCATTTCCATATTGGTTACCAGTGTATGCTTTTAGTTTAAGATCATCAAAAGTACTGGGTATTTTATTCGTTGACTTTTTCACCTCGATAATAAGATAATTATCAGTATTAGTACCTCGTTTGTGAACAATTATATCAGGATAAACAAATCGCTCTAAAACTTCATCATTATTATCAATTTCTCTCTCTTTCAAAAAACCTGCATTTATTAGTTGGTCTTTGAGAATTGCAATAACTTTACGTCCATGCCCTCGCTTAATATTACCGTTATACTCACAATCTACATTATAATCAGGATATAATTGTTGAATATACTCAGCAAGTTTATGAGTTATACTACGTTCATTCAGATCGTTTGTGAGCAGCCATTCATCTTGATCAAACAAAATATTTATGGCTGTTGTTAAATTATCAAAGATTTCTAAATCTCTTTCGCAAAATTCACCTTCGTCCATATATCAAAATTAAGAATTTATTTTAGCTAAGCAATTATTCTTTATCTATATTCATTTCCATCAATAAATCAATCAACTTGGCATCCGGCAAATATTTAGTAAGTGTTTGCCCCCGCCCATTTTCCCAATCATTTATTTTTGGATTATGTTCCCATTTTTCAAACTCCTTGACTATTGATTTTTTTGGTTTTGAGCCACTGCCTTTTGGCAGATTAAACCCAAATCTATCAAATACCCTCATACCTTGCATAGCAACCAAAATATTATACATAGCAGCTAGGTAGATTTTGCGAGGCGCTTTTGCCTTTTTATTGTTTGGATCGGGTTCAGTAAAAATCTTAGTACCGTATTTAATAACTTCAATTAATATTTTTTCTTTGTTGGAAATCGTCTTTATTTTTTGCGCCACAGGTAGGGCGAATTTCTTTGTCCACTTTGCTAACCATTCCTTCACTAACACCTCAGCCATTTCTTTAGTTTGTACAATCAAATGCAAATGCGGATTGTAAGTATTTGATGTTGCGTTGAAGTTGCTTTCAGTCGATTTTATACCAACTAACTTTATACCCTTTCCCCTTCTGTTTTGCATTCTTAATTTTCTTTCAATCTCTCTAAATGCCCGCATAACGCCAGCCCATCTTTTTTTTAATCCACGGGCGGGAACTGCTTGAACGGTTAATGTTACAAATTGAGGATCAGTCCAGGTTTCTAATACCGGTAAATATTTCTTTATCATTTCAGCTTTGCGATTACCACAACAAACTGTACAAAAGCGATTTTTGCAATAATTTCCATACCGTCTGCCATTGCTTGTAACTGGTTTACTATGGCAATGATATGTATTCCAAAGCTGCTGTCTCATTTCTTTGTTGCCCTTCAACTCAGCAACTTTTAAGAGGCCTAATACAACGCTTTGCGTAATCATTTTCTTTTTAGATTGATTTTTCAAAGCCTTCAAATCAGTCAGGTCAGAACCTTTGCCATAAACGATTAGCTGAGGTTTAGTGTTTTTTGTTGTAACACTTTGTGCTAATGTATTGAATTGCCCTTGCCGAAGGTTCGGGTTTCGAACCAATGACCTCATCCTTTCTTAACTTTCAGGTAGGTATTTGCCTCGCTGCTTATTTCTAAGGTCGTTTTACTACGTCCGGTTTTAATCCACTCAGTTAGTTCCTGTTTTGAGAAATACAGGCGTTTTCCTTTTTTTGAAAATGGTATTTCGTTCTTACTAACATACCCGTATATGGTCGGTACACTGAGGTGTAAAAACTTTGCAGCCTCTTTTATAGATAAAAGGTCTTCGACTTCCGGTTGCGGAAAAGTGTTTTGATTATTGTTTTTTAGGCAAGCATTTACACAGTCAATTATAACTAATTGTAAATCCTCAATTGGCATGGAAATAAGTACGGTCTTTTGCATATTATTAATTTTAATACAAAAAACCGCAATCGCATCTACCAGTAATTACCTATGGTAGATAAAGGTAAATCAGGTAATTAATGAAATAAAAGAAGTATAATATCTCGTATAAGCAGTTGTTCCTTCGTTACGAAGTGTTCGACCATCAACTCCTAAGTTCAAACCGATAATTTTTTCGTTAAGGATGGCACTTAAAACATCATCTTGAATTTGTATTAACTTGCCCTTTTTTCGAAGTGCTTTAACCCATGCAACAATAGCCCCTTTTTGTCGTTCACCTAATTGATAGTGGAACGTGCTACTTATAACAGGAGGTTCCACCTGTTGTAATATTTTGAGATATATTTCGGCCTTTTCCGGTTCAACAAAAAGTGCATCAAAACCCTTAGGGATTTCTTTGGGTTTTCGCTTACTTTGTTTAACAAAAGAAATGGCGCTATTTTCAAAATCTATTTGACTTTGAATATATGCTTCTGTGCTTCCGATACGTTGAAATAACCTGCTAAAGTCCAAATTATAACCTCTGTCTAAATTATCATCCATTATCGTTTTCTCAACTGAAAATCTTGCAGTTTTCAAAAGTGCCATTTTTTCTTTTAGATCAGATGTTTTATCTATCTCGATAAAATAATTTTCTAAATGATAATTTAAGTAAGTAAACGCATTGTAAATTCGTTCCTCGCCGTTCTTATAAACTTTAAACCAAAAGTTCGGTTTGTTAATTGCAGGATCAAGTATACCCCAGTTTTCAGGGTGCGCACCATACCATTTTGTTACTTTAATGTTTCCTTTGATAAATTCGGGATCGGTTACTTTTTTTGCTTTTGCTTTTTCAATTTTTTCGTCAATCGTTGGATTATGCAATTCACACTTATAAAAATTATCAAAAATCTGAGGATATTTAGCAACCATCTTATCTACCTCTGATACAATACCTGCATAAAACCCGTACTTTTTTATTTCGGCTTTTGATATAATTAGAGGAAATTTGTTTTTTACAAAAACCCATCCAAACAAAAAAGTTTGATGTTGTGAGTGAAAGTAATTTATATGTACATCTTCAACGTAACTTTTTGCATTTTGGCCATAAAGGGTGTCAGTACTAACCAATACTTCACGATTAAAATATTTTATACCATCAGAAAATCCTTCACCATAAGAATCGACAAAATCTAAACCATTAATGATTGTATCTGATCTCAGAGTTTTGTCGAAAGCAGGAATCTCTTTTTCACTTAAAATTAATGCTAATTCGGGCGTATAAATTTTTGTTTCAACATCCTTAATGGTAAAAAGAGTGTAACCATTGTTCTTGATATACATCTTAAAGATGTCATATTCTCTTTTTTTCTGTACCTCTTCTGATGCAAAAGTTTGAAGATAAAACAATGTATCCATTTCAACAGGGTCTACTCGATTTCAATTTTATCAATCTCTCCCATTAAGCGAATAGTTGAATTTAAAGCGACTATAATTTTTTGATAGTGCAATATATCTTCAAAACCTAACTCACGGTCTTTACGGTCTTTTAGCCATTTTTGAGCTGGTTGGTAACCGCCTATGTAAAACTCCCAAACCTCAGCAGGAACATTGTCAAAATATTGCGTTTCGTTTATGTAAGCTTTGCCACTTTCATATTTTGTTTTGCCAACTATGTTGTTACCATCAATAGGGTATTTGGTAATATATTTCTCTACGGTTTCACTTTCCAATAAATGTATTTCGCGAAGCTCGCCACCCAGCTTAACTAATTGCCAAAATGTATTTACGTCTTTTGGGTAAGGCACCCGGGGAAAGTCAATTTTCAAAAACTCTTTATATTTTTTCCGGTAGTTGAGACTATGCAATACAGCATAGCTATAATCTAATATGTCAATAGGAGAAAAAGTAAGCTCGTTAAGTTCTTTTTCGTCTGTAAATTTTAGATCTAAAACTAGAGCTATCCGAGCAACTATTTCTTGATTTAAGTTTGGCTTGCGTTGCGGAATTACATCTAGAGTTTGCTGTTCTTTTATTTCGGGATAAATATATAATGGAAATTTAAATGAATTATCTGAAATAAAGTGTTCGTCTGAAACGAGTTTACCTATAAAAACATAGTCTCCATTTCTTGAACTCTCAATACCAATATTATCCTTTCCGAAAAAATTGTCCATTACCTTACTTCTACTTCTTGATAGAAACTTTTCGTCGTAGTAAACGTATCTATTATCAAACGGGCGATACTCATACTGACATATATTTTTTTGCAGTACTTTTTTTATACTGCCCGGCTTATATTCCCAAGTAGTTTTTTCGCTTAAACCATATTTTGTTCTTATTTGATTTAGGTCTAAATCATTTAAAATAATATCATGTAACCTTTTTTCCAGTTCGTTATTCGAAAAGTCTGTTGCTACATGATCTACTTTAGTTTTTATTCCCGCAGAATATATGCTAAATAATTCTGATAATTTAAAACCTGTTTCATAATTATTGAGGTTATCAAAATTCTTAGGCACGAAGAAATTGTAAGGTTCTTTATAATCCAATTTCGTCCAACTTATACTTTTTAAAGAATTTTTTTGCAAGTAATCATATTTAAACTGTCTTTTGCCCTGCAAGTCCACATGAAATACTTCACCTAATTGTCTATTTTTTTTCTTGCCAGTTTTAACAAATAAATTAATAGAAACACCCTGCATAATATCAAACACATTCTGGTCAACGCCACCATCAGGGGAGGTTTCTTTCTTTCTAGCATTTCCATGTAAATCGAGAATATAAATTTTATCAAAACTTTCCAATAAATTAGTTCGCATACGTCTATGTGTAACACCGTCTAAGAAACTATTGTTTGAAATATAAGCCAGAATACCTTCACCATTTTTGTCAATAAAATATTGTCCAAATCGTATAAACTTGATATAATCGTCATCCAAATTTATTTTTCGTTCCTTTAAACCAATTTTATAATCCGAAATAATATTTTCGATCCAATCGGATTTATTAGTGGTGCTAATTGAATATGGCGGATTTCCGATTACAACCATTACAGGTGTATCTCTCTTAATATGATTAGCTTCGTTAGCCTCAGTACTTAACCAGTTGGCAAATAAAGTACCTGTATCTTGGTGGTGTTCTTCTAAAGAGTTGGTAAGGTAAATTTTAAACCGTTGATCTGTACTTTGTTTATAGCCAGTTTCAGTTAATAGCATATCTAACTTTAAATGCGCCATTGCATAACTAGCCATTAGCAACTCAAAACCATTTAAGCGTGGTATTAAATGTTCATCAACATACTTACTCCAAATTCCACGCTGCCCTTCAAACTTTTTATTGTAAATGTATTTTACAACCTCAGCCAAAAAAGTTCCTGTACCGGTTGCGGGGTCAAGTATTTGTACTTTATGTACTTCTTTTTCTATTTGAGTATGCTTACCCGTTTTTTTATCAAAGTTTTGGGTTTCTACTTTTATTTTAACCTTGCCGGTATCTGCCAAGCCATCTTTTAAACTAAACTCAGTTTTTAAAATATCATCTACTGCACGCACAATAAAATTAACCACAGGTTCGGGTGTGTACCAAACACCACGTGCTTTACGTAGGGCGGGGTCGTACTCACTCAAAAAAGTTTCGTAAAAATGTATAATTGGATCGTTTGTTTTTGTAGAGTTGCCAAAGTTCTTTAGCAATTCTGCAACATCGGTAGCCCTGAAAATTTCTGCTAGGCCGTTAACAATCCATACCAAACGGGTATCTAAATCGTAACCTGCTATAAACTGAAATAATCTTCGTAAAAAAGGGTTTGTTCTTGGTATTAGCTCAGCCGCTTCTTGTCTGCTAAACGTTGCTAAAGTAGGATCATGCAAACGAGCAGCGAACATACCGTAGGCAATCGTCTGAGCGTATATATCAGCAAATTCTTTTGGTTTAATGTCGTGTATTAAAATATCCTTGAAAGCGTGCAACTGGCCTTGCAAAGCAGTATCGGGATTTTTATCGTCTGCCTCATCTTCAACTAAGGACTTTTCTATAACCTCAGCCAGCATACGAGCTTTACCAGCCATCATTTCGGCAAGTTTCTTTGAACTCTTAATTGTTTGCCCAACGTATGTACAAAAATCTTTGATTAAGTTTGTAAACTCAGTATGGTTTTGAGAAAGCGGTTTTATTTCTTTTCCAACTACCTCGGCAATTTTTACCGATTTAATAAATACCCCATCAATATATAACCAAAAATCTATATAATCAGTGATAATAAGATTAGTTAAAGATTTACGATAGCGGTCGAATTGCTCCTTGAATTGCTTATCGTCTAATTTATAACCGACGTCTTTAGCCTCAATATAACCAACAGGTATATCACTATTAGTAATGATGTAGTCCGGCGCACCACATTTAACCCGCTGAGGTTCGTTTGTAACCATGACATCTTTACAAATGCTTTTTATCAGAAGCTGTAAATAGCCACGGTAACTATGTTCGGTTGCTCTACCTGTTTTGTATTCTTTATTTATATCCGTTATATAGTCAGAAATAGTCATAGCTATAAAGATAACATTCTGATATTATTGTTGGCAGATAATTTTTAAGGTAACAAATGGGAAATTATTAATAAAATAGTACTTTTAATAGGCAAAATGCTAATAATCAATCTTTTTTAATATGAATGCGGATAATTCAACAGAGATAAATAAACTTTATCTAATTGCAGCAACATTAAGTGGGGTTATTGTATCCGGTTTAATTAATTACTGGAGTAATCGACACATGTTTAAAAAGCAGACCGAACGAGATGCTGCAATTTTAAGTAATAAATTACTTCAAGAAGAGAAAAACTTAACACGAAAACTTGCTTCTAAATTATTTGGTATCCATAATGAGTATATAGTATTGTACTACATTTTTATACAAAATTTCTTATTTCTTGAAACTTATGTCAGGTTATCAGTAATTGAGCAAGCTAAAGAACGGAACGCACTTTTTACAAATCTATCAATGACTTATATTACAAAGGTAGATGAAAGTAAGGCTAAAATGGCCGCTTTACTTCGTGAATTTTCTGAAACCATTGGAGAATATACTATACTAAATGAACAAACAAAAGTAAGTGAAATGTATAATGAATATGTGAAAATTCAGCCTGCTCTTATTTGCGACTTTACACAGCATAATAATTTTGTAGAAATAGATTCTTACAGAACGCAGTTAGTACTAAAGTATAATAAAATAATTAGGGAGGAATTAGACGTAAAGGGAGTCGAAATTTTTAAGTGTATGGCAAAAGAATGTACTGAAAAATTCAAAATTTGATTTGAAGTTTAAAAGTTCATTAGTTTCCGCATAAACTCTTTTTTATCTCCATCTTCAAAGCCTGCAAAATAACCCATTGTTGTTTTCATGTTTCCATGATTTAATGCCTCCATAACAAACTCCATCGAAGCCCCATTTCGTATAGAGTTAGTCGCAAAGCTATGTCTTGCCCAATAGGTTGAAATATCTTCCGGCAAGCCTTCTTTAATTGCTAATTTTTTAAGATTTTGATTTATAAAGCGAGTGAAGTTTTTAATCTTCGTATGCTTCAAAGTTTCGGGATCTTTTTTAGAAATTATCGGGAAAATATATTCATCTTTCTTAATTGACTTACTACCGTACTCATCAATAACCCCTTTGGAAAAATCGTTGAGGTAAACTATTACAGGCTTTAAATTGGTCTTAGCAGTATTAATAGTTTTTGCCCTATAAAAAATAATCTTATCCCCTTCAACATTCCCATATTTCAACATCGCAATATCTTTTATATTCATCCCATTGCAAGCATAACTAAAGAACCAAAAAGCTTTTGCCTTAGATTGTTCGGCTGTCTTAGTTTTAGCCTTAAACAGTTTTTTAAGATCTTCTTTACTTAATGCTTTTTTCACTCCCGTAACCGTTGGCGGTTGATACTTTCCCTTTCCAAAAGGGTAACCCTCCGGCTCAATCTCCATATCTCTAATTGCAGTATTAAAAATTGTCCTTAATGATCTTAGATAAATTGAAACTGTTGTTCGGCTTCGTTTGAGAGTATCAATCATATAGTTCTCATATTTCTGTAACCAATCGGAGGTTATATCGCTAAAAGAGATTTTCGTTGGTTCTTTACCTTTACTATGTTTTATGAAGTCTTTCAAGGACTTTAGGCTTAACTCATAGCTACTTGCAGTATTGATGCTATTGTTTGATTTCAATTTCTTTATTGCCTCATTATACTGATAGATTAAATCCGACCCTTCTCCGGTATTTCTGAGGTATTTTTTTTCAAATTGAACGAACGAAAAAGGTGTTAGCTTTTTACAAATGTCATTTGCCCTCGCTTCAATTGCCGTCAACTCATTTCTGATGCCCTTATATTCTAAACGGGGTCTTTCAGTTTGCATAATGCTTGCAAAATCCTTTTTACTCAAATCATATTTTGTGCTATAAAGCTTTTTGATCTGAAGCTGAGTTGAATAAACCCTCAATTTAACAGGGTATAAATTTTTGCCTTTGGCTCTGCGGGTGTCTAATACGATAGAAGTAAGATAATCCATGTTTGTTTAATATACCCAAATTTACTAATTTGCACAAAATTTGCACAAAATAATTATAAATAAACAGATAACAACAATAAACAAGAACAACTAAAATACCCGTCATTTAAGCATTTTCGTAAGGTTTGGGCATAAAACGGCTAAAAAGAAAATAGTCAATATTATGCCTTACAAGCAGGGGGTCACTGGTTCGAACCCAGTAGTTCCCACAGAAAACCTCGCAATTGCGGGGTTTTTTTATTTATGAATATTAAGAGAATTCTGATTTTTATATTGCTAAGCCATTTGCAAAATAGCATTGCGCAAATCTATTTTCTTATTCCTGACTCAAATTTTGCTTCTTACTTAAAAAGAACAATACCAGACGCTGTTAAAAACAACTCGCTAAACATCAACAACGTATTGGTAACACAATCAACTCAAGCTATAAACGTAGAAGATCAAAACATTCACAGTTTAAGTGGCATTGAATACTTTTCTTCACTTACTTGTTTAATTTGTAATAATAACAAGCTAAAAGAAATTCCTGCACTACCTTCATCTCTTCGCATTTTAAATTGCAACTTAAATAATTTAACCAGTTTACCAGCTTCGATATCTTCGCTATACAGTCTTGAATGCAACTTAAATTCTTTAGTAACTTTACCTTCTTTAGGAGCTTTTCTTAAGAATTTAGATTGTTCTTATAATTTTCTTACCAAACTCCCCACTCTTCCTGATTCATTACAAAAACTGCATTGTGGATACAATGAAATAACAACTCTTCCAGTGTTACCAAATAACCTGCGGATGTTAAAATGTATGTATAACCGTATAAATTATTTCCCTACTTTTTCCGATTCCATAAAAGAACTTGAAATATACTCTAACCCGGCAACAAGTTCCACTTTAGATTCATCAGTGAGCCGCACTGATTATTCTTCAAATTCATCAACAAGTAGCACGGATTACTCCTCTTCAGATTATGACGCCTCACAAAATCTATATTATGTATTAAATGGTAAAATAAAAACCTCTGGAGAATTTCATATTTTTCGTACAGAAAAAGGGCTTTTTTCTTACCCAATTAACACACATACTTTTTATCGAAGAAATGGAAAAATAAAAAAACAAACTACTTATACTAAAGACGGCTATAAAATTTCGGATACAATTTATAAAAGAGATCAGAGCATAAAAAGTTCTAAAGTTTATTAATACGGCAAATTTAACATTATGCAAACACAGAAATTAATTTTAATTACAATTATAATTGCACTTTTTTTTGCTTGTAATAACACTAACCAAAAAGAAAATACAAACGATTCAAACCAAACCAATATGAGCGATACAACTAATATAAAGAACTGTTATGCCAAAATAAACGGCATAAATATGTATTACGAAATTTATGGAGAAGGCAAACCTTTAGTATTAATTCATGGTGGCGGTTCAACTATTCAAACTTCTTTTGGTAGAATTATTACTATTCTTTCTAAAACCCATCAACTTATTGCGGTTGAATTACAAGCGCATGGCAGAACATCTGACAGAGATAAAGAACTTTCGTTTGAACAGGATGCGGATGATGTGGCTGCACTTTTAAAAGAGTTGAAAATTACAAAAGCAGATTTTCTTGGCTTCAGTAATGGCGGCAATACTACTTTACAAATTGCCATTCGTCATCCTGAACTCTGTAATAAAATTGTGGTGGCCTCTGCCCTGCTTAAACGAAACGGCACACAACCACAGTTTTGGGAGTTTATGAAGAAAGGAACGTTTGAACAAATGCCGCAGCCTTATAAAGATGCCTATTTAAAAGTAACTCCTGACAGCGCAAAACTATTGAACATGTTTCATCGCTGCGCCACACGCATGATCAATTTTAAAGATGTGCCTGATGAACAGATCAAATCAGTAAAATGCCCGGTATTACTTGTTAATGGCGACGCTGATGTTGCAACTACAGAACATATGGAGCAAATGTCAAAACTGATACCGAATTGTAAACTTGAAATTTTTCCCGGTGGTCACGGAGAATATATGGGTGAAATAACTACTCTTAAATTCGGGAAAGAAAATACTTTTCCGATAATTGCGGTGATGGAAGATTTTCTTAAGTAGTTAAATTTTATTACACGTGATTATAATATATGCTGAACAGCTTTTATTATTAACTATACAGAAAGTTTAAGTATCAAATTAAAATCTGTCAAATCACACTTTAATAAATTTAGAAGAATAGTATTTTCCATTTGAAAAAATTCTTATAATATACATGCCGGGTGCTAAATTTTGAACATTCAAATTTTGCGCATCGCCTTCTTTTTCTAAAACAACATTGCCTGTAATATTTATGATCTGTAGCTTTTCAATTTTTTGTTCTTCTAAATTCTTTATAAAAAACTCATTTGAAACAGGATTAGGATAAATAGTATAGATGTTATGATCATACTTACTGTAATTACCTGAAACTTCATTTATTCCTAAAACATTACAATCAATACTTATTGGTGTATTTTTATCTACTGTAGTTCCATCACCTAGTTGACCATTAACATTTTCTCCCGTCGTCCAAAGACTTCCATCTGATTTCACAAAAGCAGAATGCCACCTTCCTCCTGAACAAATTTTCCAACCAGTACCGGCAATTGAATTTGTTGGAATATTATAACTTGTTGTAGAACCATCGCCTAATTGCCCAACATCATTTTGACCCCAGCCCCATAAGCTTCCATCGGTTTTAACTGCAAATGATTGATTAGTAGTTTTACCAATAAATTGCCAATTTGTGTTGCTACCTATCTGGGTTGGTGTATAAACATCATTACTATTGCTATTACCATCACCCAACTGCCCAAAACTATCGCTTCCCCAGCTCCATAATGTACCATTGTTCTTAATTGCGAGTGAATGATTAAAACCACCACCTATTGAAAACCAATTAGTGGCGGATCCGACTTGTACGGGTGATTCAGTATAACTTATAGAGCTACCAAGGCCTGCTTGACCATAATTATTATCGCCCCAAGCCCATAACGTGCCATCATTTTTAATTGCTGTTGCATGCAGATATCCACCATATACGGATCTCCAATTTGTTGCAGTGCCAACCTGCATGGGTGTACTGGTAAAATTAGGAACCGCATTGCCAACTCCTAAAACTCCATACATATTACGGCCCCAGGCCCACAAGGTACCATCGGTTTTAATGCCAAATGAAAACCAAAATCCGGCAACCAAGGATTTCCAATCTGAAGCGTTGCCTATTTGCGTTGGCACATTTTTGTAAATTGAAGTTCCATCCCCAAGTTGTCCGAACTCATTACTCCCCCATGCCCATATTGTACCGTCTGCTTTTAACCCTAAAGAATGCTCAACACCTGCGGAAACAGATTTCCATTTTTCATTACTGATCTGTACTGGCAGCAATTCATCCGTTCCGAATACTCCATTCCCAACTTCACCGTCAAAATTATAACCCCAGGCCCATAAAGTACTATCGGTTTTAATTGCAAGGGTATGCACTTGGCCGCTGCTAACAGAGAGCCAACATTGAGATTTGCAGTTTAAAGTAAGTATTGAAACTAAAATAAAAATATATGTTCTCATAAATTAATGATTATGTATTTATAAATGGAATTTAGCTAAAGCAGTATAAATATACTTAATTTTTATGTTTGATGTGAATAGGACTTCAGAAGAACTATAATATTTGCCCAACCCTTTTAAAAAAAAGCTTTTACTACTACCACGTTTCTGGCAACTATTAATAAAAGTATTATAAAATAAAAACTAAGCTATTTTTAATAACTGTTTACTGATTACCGCAAAAAATGAATGGTTTGTGTATAGTTCGTGACTTAATTTTTTACTACTTTAATTGTTGAGCTTTGTGTGTTGGAATTTAGTTTTAAAAAATAAATTCCGGGGGTGAGGTTTGATATATCTAACGTTTCTGTTTTTAAATTGAAACTGTTTTTATTTATTAATTGTATACCTGTAATATCTATTAGTTGCAATTCTACTTCGTCAATATTTTCGTTTGCAGAGATGGCAATTTTATCAATTGAAGGATTCGGATAAACGTTTAGGTTAAGAATTTTATTTATATTTTCTTTTATTGCTAAAGTTGACATATCTAATTTTAAAATAAAGTCATCAAAAGCGCCATTAGGAGTAAGATCAAAATTTGAAGCTGAAGGATCAAAATCGGTTACATTATCGAACAGACCTCCGACAAATAAATTATTATTGTTGTCAAGAGATAAACAATTAGAAAATTCAGTACCGGTACCAACAATGTTTTGAGCCCATAAAAAATTACCGTCTTTATCTAAACTTTGTATAAACACATCACTTCCACCATTAGAAGTTAGATTAGCGACACCAGCAGATGGATCAAAATCAATCGTTCCGTCAAAATCGGAAGTTAAAAATAGAGTGCCTGAATTATTACTAATAGTGAGTGCTTTTGGCACTTCATTATTTATACCACCAATTTGTTTTGCCCATAAAAAACTACCTGACTGGTTTAATTTCAATAAGCAAATATCACTTGCACCTAATGATGTTAAATTAAAAGCAGATGTGCCGGGATCAACATCGACCGAGTTTTGAAAACCAATACCCACAAAAATTTCACCTAAAGCGCTTATTTTTACATCGCCGCTAAATTCATCGCCAGAGCCGCCAATAGTTTTTACCCATTGAAAACTACCGGAATTATCTATTTTTTGTATAAATACATCTTTTCCGCCATTAGAATTTGTATTTGTAATACCAGCTCCCGGATCAAAATCTGTGGTTGTAGAAAATGTGCCCATGGCATAAATATTATTAGCGGAAGGATCTAATGCCAATGAGGTAAAACGTTCGACCCCCAAGCCTCCAAAGTTTTTTCCCCATACAAAATTTCCAGCAGCATCTAATTTTTCAATAAACAAATCGGTATTGGTGCCATTGGCCACAACATTTAAAACACCAGCACCAGGGTTAATATCAACAGTACCCTGAAATGTTCCGCACAAATAAATATTATTTTGCCCATCAGTAATTACTTTAGTAAATGAATCGCTGCCAGTACCACCAATTGTTTTAACCCAAATAAAATTTCCAGCGGCGTCCAATTTCAAAACAAACCCATCATAGCTACCTGCAGAAGTAACATTTTGAACTACAGCATTCGGATTTAAATCTGCCGTACCACTAAAATAACCGGTAACAATTACATCCGAATTGGCATCAATTGTAATAGATCCATCAAAATCCCACTCGGTTCCACCAATTTGTTTTGCCCACACAAAATTTCCCGATGCATCGAACTTAACCACATATACATCGCTTTTATCAAAGGGGGTAGTTTGCATGAGGTAAATATTAGAGGCAGGGTTAAAGTCTACACCATCTATAAATGTACCGATAGCATAGATGTTACCAGCTGCATCGGTACACATTGAATTAATAAACTCGGTATTGGCACCACCAAATGACGTAGCCCATTGAAAATTCTGGCTTTTTGAAGTGATAGCGAGTACAAAAAAAACAGAGAATAAAAGATGCTTCATATACAAATAGTTTAAAACATAAAGTTAAGAAAAAACGGTTAGGTTTTGATTATACGGAATTTTGAAGCCTCTCCATTATTTACTTTTACTGTTACAATATAAAGCCCGGCCGGAACATTCATCTCCATGCGCATTTCAGAAACCGAATTTTCTGTTTTACTTGAAATTAATTGTCCATTAACTGAACTAACCTGTACATGTATATTTTCATATTCTTTATCCAAACTAATGCTTAAATTACCCGAAGTAGGGTTTGGATAAATAGATGCGATAACTTTTAAAGCGGCTTCTTTAACACTTAATATATTTTGATTTAATTTCAGGACGTACGCATCACCAACATTATTTGAGATTAAGTTGAAAGTTGAAGGACCCGGATCGAAATCTACTGTAGATTGAAATGTACCGGAAATAAAAATATTATGATTATTATCTAAACAAAGTGAAGTGCCAAAATCAGTTCCCGTTGCGCCAATACTTCGTACCCATATTAGATTTCCATCTTTATCCAGTGCTTGTATAAAAACATCGGCTGTACCATTTGAATTTAAATTGACAACAGAAGGCGATGGATCAAAGTCGGCAGTGCCTTCAAAATAGCCTGTTAAAAAAATATCTGAATTGCTATTAATGGCCAGGTCATAAATTATTTCATTTGATGAGCCTTGAGACTGTCGTGCCCAAATAAAATTACCATTATTGTCGAATTTTTGGATACAAATATCCATGCCGCCTGTTGAACTTAAAGTGTATGTTGAAGCAGAGGGATCAACATCCACATTACCTGCAAAAGAAGATGCTGTGTAGCAATTACCAAGCACGTCAACTTTTAAACTCCCGCTTACCTCATTTAAATTTCCACCAAATGTATTTACCCAAATAAAATTTGCGGCGTTGTTTAATTTTAAAATAAATATATCATTGCCACCATTAGATGTTTTATTTACAACAGCTGCGCCAGGGTCAAAATCAACCGTTGCAGAATAAGTACCTTGTACATATATATTGCCATTAACATCAATAGCCAAAGAAGTACAATTATCCGTACCAGTACCGCCAATACTTTTGCCCCAAATAAAATTGCCAGTGGCATCAAATTTTTCAATAAAAAAATCGATGCTACCTGAATTAGATGAGGCAGGCACTATCCCTGTACCAGGATCAAGATCTATATTGCCATCGTAAATGCCAGTAAAATAAATGTTGCCTAAATTATCAGTTACAACATTATCTAATTCTTCGGAGTTAGAATAACCAAGGCTTTGCGCCCAAACAAAATTACCAGCTGCGTTTAATTTTAAAATAAAACCATCCTGAGAGCCTAATTCGGGAGTTAAATTAAATGTTGATGATCCCGGATCAAAATCGGCAGTGCCATTATAAAAGCCAACCACTATTATGTTTCCATTAGCATCTACGGCAATTGACTTGCCGCTATCCCAACCGTTACTTTTAATACTTTTTGCCCAAACAAAATTGCCACTGGCAGTGAGTTTAAAAATAAAAATATCCGGATCCTGGCCGGCTATCAAATTGTTGACACCAATACCCGGATCAAAATCAACGGTATCCTGGAAACTACCGGTAGCGTAATAGTTACCGGCAGCATCGGTGCAGCCAGACATAATAAGCTCGGTAAATTTGCCGCTAAAGGTGCCTGCCCATTGGAAATTCTGGCTTTTTGAAGTTATAACAAATACAAAAAATACAGAGAATAAAAGATGTTTCATATAAAGATAGTTTAAGAAATAAAATTAAGAAAAAACGGTTAGATTTTGATTATTTGGAATCTGAAGTCCATACATTATTTACCTTTATCGTGGCGATTAAACCACGCTGGAATTTGCATCTATGGCAATCGAATTGCCAGAATCCCAACCTTTACTTTTAACGCTTTTAGCCTAAACAAACTTGCTATTGAAAGTGCGTTTAAAAATAAATATATCCTGATCTGCAATTAAATTAAACATGCCAACACCCAGATCAAAATCAACAGCATTTTGAAAGCATAATACTTAGTAGCAGAATTTGTTGTACCATCAAAAACACACTCGTAATACGCACCATTAAATGCGTACGCTCATTGGAAATTTTGGGCAATAGATAAATTAACTGAAAAACCGGCAATAAATATAAAATATCTTTCTTGTGTAATGAATAAATAGTTGTGTATTTTAGAAAACTAAAATTAAAAAAAACTTTATCGAAATAATTTTTCTTTCTGTTTTTTAAAGGATGATTATTTAATGAAACGGTCCATAAGTTTTATTTTTTCTACTCATAAATTGAGTTCTAATCTTTAATATTATCATAAACAAGTAAAATATAACAAATACGATGATCTTCGCTTTAAAAATAATTAAGACCAGAGTTATTGGTAATGCAAAATAAATAATTGTTTTCCAAGGAATAAAAATTATAAACCCGATTTTTGAGTAATATTTTTCTATAGGACCTAAGGATTTTTTGTACAGTTCCATTGCTTCCAAAATTTTTATTTCCTCAATTTCTTTAATTAAATTTAGATAATTAACTAAATAAGTATAAACATGTTCCTTATCTGTTTCCATTAATTTATCAAAATTTAGTATATAATTATTCACAGTCGATAGACTAAACTTTCGAAAATTAGCTTTATATATTTTAGTAGTAACCTCTAAATAGATTCTTCTCAAATTAGAATAATAGTCTGTGTTCATTTCGTTTTTACCTAGAATCATAAAAATCCTTCATATTCTCATAATTCTCGTAAAGGTCTTTAATTTTTTCTTGTGTTAAACTCCTAACTTTTGCCTCGTTTTTAACTAAATAATCAAAAAGCCTGTAAAATGCAGGCGTATTTACTGCAGCTCTTGGCAAATATTTGATAAGAACTGATCCAATATTAGTTATAGCGGCTCTTGTGACATTATCATATGCCTTAAGGGCAATTTGTCTGCCAATATAATTCGAAACCACTGAAGTTTCTAGATAGGCTGACGACACGCCTTCATATCCTGCAGCAATATATGGCGCGGCTTCTAATGCTACTCCCGCTGTTAATATAGTTGCAGCAACTGCTCCAGTAGTAACGACCGCCGCATCACCAAATTTAACTAAATTTTTTCCATAAGCATCAAGCTCTTTCATATTCCAACCCTGCACATAACCTCTTTGATTGCGCCATCCACCACCGCTCAAGCCATAATGAGCTAAAACCTCATCTCTATAGTAAGTGTGTACCCCCCCCTCAGCGTAATCATCCTCTGTACCAGCATTACCATAAATGAATTTGCCCCAACTTTTATAAGAACTAACCCATTCACCGTCTTCAAAAATATGCCCAGATTTTTCCATTAATTTATCCACATTATCAACACTTTGTTTTTCTCTTACTCTCTCGTGTTTTTGTTCCGCTATAGCTTGCTTATAATCGATATCATCTGTCATACTCAAATTTTCATACATTTGTAGATTGGCTTCCCGTTGAGATTGTTGATTACGCCTTTCAAGAATTCCATTGATGTCCATTGATGCAAAAGAAGCCCAAATTTCATTACCTTTCTCATCTTGTCCTCCGTTACGATCAACAAAGCTCACTGGGTTATTGCTCATTGCCAGATAAGGGCTATGATGCTGACCATAAGGGTCGGGATTATTCCAACGGCCAATGCGAGGATCGTATTGGCGTAGCTCAAAATTTGTAAGCTTGGTTTCCTGATCTTTTTCCTGACCCTGATATGCATACCTATAACCTAAAGCGCTTACATATTGCCTGCCCGGTAAAATACCGCCATGTGGAAAATAATCGGTGTATTCATCTACCAGCAAACTGCCTGAGTTTTCACTTATAACGGCCCGGACATTGCCAACATGGTCGGTTAATTCAAAAAATGGTTTTGAGGCAGTTACATCATAGATACCTGCTTTACCATTGCCATAAATAATATGTTCTATTAACGCAGGTGCCGGAGCAGGTGTTGTAGCCAAACTTTGTTTATAGGTAGAAGTAAGCATACCTGACTCATTATAAACATAAAACAGTTTTTCGGCAGCTACACCGCTTGCATACGTAGTTTTACATTGCCTTAAGTTTAAATGATTGTATTCGTAACTTACAATCAGATCGTTAGTGGTTTTATCTTTAACTTCTTTAACTAAACCTGTATAATAATAGCTGTAGGTATGGTTGTCTTTTACTGAATAATTTAACTCACCAATGGCATTATAATTATAATTTGTAGTAGCAGTCTGATGAGGCAAATCTATTTCGTCGGTTAAGCTTAAGGTTGTTGTTTGATAGTCAATTACCCTTAGTAATTGGTTATTTTTATTATTACTTACATCATATGTGTAATACAGATCATCCATTATTTGCGGATTGCCCGGGCTTATTGCCTCAGAATACCGTTTTAATGTTTGAATATTACCGTTAAGATCATATGTTATATCCTCAAGCCCATAATCGCTGGTTGGATTATTGACCGCGGTACCCTGGCAGCCCATACAGGTTGGCGAAACGGCATTAACAGTACCAAATTTAGCTGCCTTTAACCGGTATAGATTATCGTAATTATACTCATACATTAACACATCAGTGCCAAAATTATTGGTAGCACTTGTTGGCAACTGCGTTTTCCAGCGCACGCTTTGCACCTGCCCTGCATAACTTATATTTTCATTATTAAAGTTGCTTGCCGCATTTGCCAGATTTACTTCGCTTTGTGACCTATTATAATCACCCGGATAATATTCTAAAGTATAAGCAAACGCGTCAGGTTCCACCAAAGGATTGGGACCACCGGTTGTTCCATCGTAACCCGGATCTTCGCCTGCTATGCCAGCAAATGGGTTGTTCATACTTTTAAGAGCACCTGCTATGGTATAAATATAATCCAGGCCTTGTAGTTTATTGCCTATTTCATTACGTCTTAAGGCACCATGCTGGTAGTAGCTGAGTTTATTAATATCAAAAGATGTTACCCCTTTAAGCGCAGATGTTTTTATTAAGCGTTCATCAGCATCGTATTGGTAAGAATGTTTAAATTCTTCGGTTGCACCCTGATCTGCAATATTGTTTAATAATTTACCTCGCCAATCGTAAGCATAATCAAAAGTTTTTACACCCAGAGTCTGAAGATCCTGAACACTTTTAACCAACTGCCCTCTTTCATTATATTCGTACCAGGTTGCCGAAGTGGCATTCCATGCCTTGCTTACTTTAGCGTAAGCATAAATAAAGCCGGGAGAATTTGGCGGACTATTAATAAGATCGTATGACAAATAACTTTGCTGTGTTTTACGCTGACTGGCAGCGAAAATATCCAAATCGGTAGCCGCTAAAGCTAAACAAGATTGTTGCCCACTGGTTACGCCAAGTGTTGAATAGTATGGAAGAAAAATATATTCAGGTGGTGTATACGGACCATCATCACCAGACACAGATGGTTCACTTAATGCAGGATCGTACTCACCTGTTTCGATGATGCGCCCGGCCTGATCGTAATTGATGTAACTGAATTTACCGTCAGGCCTTTGTTTTGCGTTTTGTGTATAACGCAATTTATTCTCTTTAAGGTCGTTTAAGAAATAAGTAATTCCTTCATCTTTAGTTTCGGTAGCAATTACATGATCATACTCGTTATACCAAAACTTTTTTGAGAATTGTGGTGTAGTTGGTGGTGTATTTGCCGGTGGCAAAGTTGTAACAAGTATTGATTTAAAACTAATATTTGAAGTTACCAGTTGTATTATTGCTGCATTGGCAGAATCAATATACACATCCTGATCGCATGGGCTGAATTCTTTAATAGGCGAAATGCCTTGGAAACCCTTTAAGGTCATTTTAAGATCTACATTCTTTATAAGAATTTCTTTTGATTTATCCAGCGAATCTTCAGGAACGGTAAAACCCGTTTCGCCCATAAAACTGTTATCGATGAACCTACTATTTTCGCCATCGAGTTTTAACGTATAATCAAAATATACCAACGAATCGGTGAAGTAGCTAATACTGTTATCCGTTTTTTTAATTCCTACTAAATAACTTCCTGTGTACCTAATCTCTTTACCATATAAATCTTCTTTAGGATCTTTATTTTTGAATCTCACAAGCGTATCGGTAATTGTGTCACGGTAAACATACTCTACCGTATCGGAAAGAACAGCAACAAAAGTTGGAGTATATGCGCTAATATAATTTCCGGTTGTATCCTGCTTTGATCTATCGTGTGTTTCAAATATTAAGCCGCCTGCATTATCTGTAAGAAGCGTATCGGCAAACTTAAATTCGGGTTTAAAAGAAATTTTAGCAGTTTGGGGCGATACCATTGAACCACCATCACTTATACGAAGTTCGGATATTGCAATAGCTTTACTGCTATTACAATTAAACGCAGCTTCATTTGTATCAACGACCATTTTATTTACAACCTTTGGGCTGCAATACACATCGTAAGGAGATTGAATTGCTTTTAGACGGCCTTTAACATCGTAATAATATAAAGTCCATTGCGTGTAATTTAATTTGCTAACAAATGAAACTGTTTTTCCGGAAGGGAAAGTATTGGCTGAACCAAATGATATGAGTATATCAACATCGCCTTGCTGATAAAGGCTTGAAAAAATTATTTTTCCACTTGAAGGATAATACGTGTAGTCTCCTCCACCTCCGCCATATAATGTTACACTGGGATTATTTGCCCATTTTATTATTGGATAAACTCCTACCCCAGGAGCAGCATCAGTTATTAATTTTAAAGTACCATGCATTTCTTTAGGCACATGAACTTGTACAAAGCTACTAACAGACAATGATTCATTAATGCCATAGCCATTATCACATGCTACACTGTCTCCACCTTCGACACATGTTGCGGCAACTTTGCCAAAATTATCTGTAAATGTAAAACTGAGCTTACCATCCTGGTTAATAGAGGTTGTTTTATGAATGTTTTTTAAATTACTATTTACATCTGTAGAGGTATACTTTTTTAAAGTAAAATCATCTTTTAATTCGTTTGAGAATTTTGGGAATACCTGGTTCAGTTCCAATCCTGAATTCTCGTAAAGAGTCGAAACTTCGTGGCCTGAACCCATCCTGTGATTTTCGCCAACGCCACTTTGCTTAACAACCCGCCCTAAAGGATCATCGCTGTATTCAACACGTGAATAAGGTAAACTATCTGCCGGTACAGAATATTCCTCATTATTATTGTTACTATAATACCAACCCAATTGCCCTTTATTTTGATTACCTACTGCCCTTGGATTATTTTTTGTTGATGCCGCATCAAAATCGTTGATCAAATAATGACCAACGCCGTTATGATGTGCAAAGAAATCGTTCTTATAACACAAATTGTTTTGATAAGTTGGTGCTATGAGTGTATTACCTGTTGCGCGCCCAAATGCATCATATACGGTTTCACTTGCAAGTACGTTGTTGTTTGACATAGTTTTTTGCTGACTTTGGGTGGGCCTGCCAAACTGATCAAAGAATTGTTTACCAACCGATACAACGTTACCATTTTCATCAAAAGTTGTTGTTGTAGCCCAAGTACGACAAAGATCTCCATTACAAACAGGATTTGGATTTGTTAGATACGTAAGATTTTGAAAAAGCGTATTTGTGTAAATACCTGTTTGTGTAATATTAATTTTTTTAGAATTTGTTATTATGGATGATACTAAATATTTATTTGAAATATTAGTATAATTACTAAAAATGATACTATCGTTCACTGAAAAATAAAGCGTTCCGCTTAAAGTTCGACCAATCTTAAGAATATCTCCATTATTAAAATCGTAAAGCGAATCGCTTGCCCCATGCATTAGACTTGAAATTTTTCCGTTATGCACGCGGACTAAAAATAGTTTTTCGGCTGAGCTTCCAATGTTTAATCCGTCTGAAGCATACGTCAAAGAATCGTGTATAGCTTTGTTGTATAATTGTTGCGCAAGAATGATCTGATCATCCAAAATTGCTGAAGGAAAAACAGGAGGCATGTAATTTGAATCGATATTAGTTTTATCTGTTGCTATAAAACCGAATACAAAATCGGTATTTTTATTAATTACCTTATTCTCAAACCATGCACTTTGCTTATCATAGCTAATATTATGACTGACTAAAACACCTTTTATCAAGGTGTCAATTTTAATAATTGAATCAGGCTGATAAATGCTATTTTGTTTGATGCTCCAATTTGGCTTCACACCAATTGATACCTCTTTATCATCTGCCGATCCATCAGCGTTCATAATTGATACAATATGAATACCGGGTGTAAGATCGTTTCTGGAATCATTTATTAAACCATCACTCCACATAATAGTGCGCGGTGCTAAGCCACTTTCCTGTTTTATATAGGCAAAGCCATTTTTTAAATTATCATAATCTGCATGTTCTTTTATAACGATCAGGTTGGAAGGTGAATTAAATGAACAACCGATATTTGATATAGAGTGCCCGGGGTACATAACAGCTTTTACTACCCAGTCGACATTTGCATTTGTTACGATAGTTGAGGCAAGAAATTCGTTATTAAGAAAAAAGCTGATCGTATCTGCAGAGCGTTTCATCTTAATAATATCACCAGGGGCAACCGTTGACCAATAATAGTAAAAGCCATTGTTCCAATAATAAAGATTAGCATCGGCTAAATATACGCCCTGATCAATGTTATAAGTATCCCCCGAAATTCCGGAAAGCGTATCAACAAAACCAAGCATGCGGTAAGAGGAAATGTTATCCACTACCCAATTGATCTCTCCATTTTTATTCGCTCTTAGGACATTTTTACTGGACGCTGTTGACCAACCCGCATAGCCATAAATATTTTTTAAGGAATCGTTTCGGAAAATACATGAATCCAAATTGGTCCATTTTGCTTTATACAAAATATCATAATTATAATTGCTGGTATTTAAAAGTGTATCGGCAATGGTTACATTATATGTTCCGAAATTTCGGCTTTCGATCTTAGAAGAATTTTCTTCTGTTGCCGTCCAGGTATATGTATGTTGCGCATCTCCGGGTTTAGGAAACAATTCAATACTTCCATCGTTTATAAATGCGCCGCTACTGTGTTTTATGTAAGGAATATTGCGTACATAATTTGGGAATGCAATTTCGGCCGAATCAATAAAGCTAGCACCTATGTTTGATTTAGACCCTGAATAAACTATTGCTTTTAACTTAAAGTTTTTATTTTTTGGCATTCGATAACTGTAAACTGTAGCACCGTTTTGTTTTATATTAAACATGGTATCTGCTCTCTCTATCCTTATAATATCGCCTACATTTTGACTGGAGATATAACTACTATAATCACCAACGTGATAATAAATAACCCCGTAAGATACATTGACACCAAAATCAATATCAGAAAGCCTTGCGGGGATACATGACAAACTATCTGTAAAACCAATTATAAAATCGCCGGTGGTTGTACCCAAAACAAATTCGGCCCAACCATTTGTATTTGCCAATAAGGTGTTTTTACTAACTGCAATACCGGCAAGTAAACTGTCATTTCTAAAGATCATACCCGCCTGATCTTTCCATACGGTTTTGTAGCCAACGTTGTATACCTGTGTGCTTGTATTTAGATCGGCATCTTTTACATTTGCAGTATAGGCTGAAACTGAAAGTGATGAAATTGATGAGGTAGTATAACTTCCAGGACTCCAAGTATACGTGTGCGCAGTTTCGCCAGGGGCAGGTGTTAAGCTTATAGAACCATTATTTGACCCTGGTGTGCAATGTTTAATTACAGCAACATCCTTTACGTAATTTATAAAATTAATATTTGTAGTATCGATAAAACTAGTACCAATATTTGCCTGTGAAATAGCAGAGGTTATAGATTTAAGCTTAAAATTTTTATTTTTTTGCATTGGATAGCTAAATACAATAGCACCATTTTGTTTTATGTTGAACATGGTATCTTCCCTCTCTATCCTTATTACATCGCCGGTTTTTTGCAATGACACTACCCAGGGATAACCATCAATAATATACCTGAGTTGACCACTATTTAAATTAACTCCAAAATCAATATTATCAAATGCAAGCGGAAGGGGAGATAAACTATCAATAAAACCAATAGTGAAATCACTATTATCTACTCCCACAACAAATTCTGCCCATCCATCGATATTAGCGGGTAATGTGTTTTTACTTATTGCATAACCTGAAAGCATGGTATCGTTTCGAAAGATCATACCATAAACGTTTTTCCAATAGGTTTTGTAGCCAACATTATATTTTTGTTTACTGCGATTAATATCAGCATCTTTTACATTTGCTGTATAGGCTGAAACTGAAAGTGATGAAATTGCAGAGGTAGTATAACTTCCGGGAGACCAACTATACGTATGGGCAGTTTCTCCAGGGGCAGGCGTTAAACTTATAGAACCGTTATTGGAACCAGGTGTGCAATGCTTAATTACAGCCACATCTTTTACATAATTTGCAAAATAAATATTTGCAGAATCTAAAAAGCTGCTGCCAATGTTTGCCTGTAGCACCGAAGATGTTATTGATTTAATTTTAAAGTTTTTGTTTTTTGGCATAGGTGTGCTATATACGATAACACCATTTTGTTTTATGTTGAACATGGTATCTACCCTTTCTATTCTTATTACATCGTTACCATTTTGTGTAGAAACCGTCCAGGCGTAGCCATTAATTAAATACCTGATCTGACCGGCGTTTAAATTAACTCCAAAATCAATATCATTGAGGTTATAAGCAACCGGTGACAAACTATCAGTAAAACCAATTGTAAAATCGCTACTCCCCGATCCTGCAACAAACTCCACCCATCCATCGGTATTGGCCAGCAACGTATTTTTACTTACCGCATAACCTGAAAACATGGTGTCATTTCTGAAAAGCATACCGTAAAGATCTTTCCAGTTGGTTTTATAACCCAGGCTATAAGGATAAACTGCTGTTAAAGTTCCGGCATCGTTAACTGTTACTGTGTAATTATTTCTTGCAGCACTACTTAATGTAGCACTTGCAGAGCCCCCCGGAGACCAGGAATAGGTATATGGCGCCGTACCACCACTTACATTTAAAGTGATGTTACCTGTGTTTGCAGTGCTTGTTGTGGCGGCATGTTTTACAACACCTTCAATTGATAACTGCGCTTTAATTGCTACTGCATTAATAACGATAATTAAAATTAAAATTTGCCTTAATAGTCTCATATTTCTATTGAATAGATGAATAAACATTTGATAAAATATTTTTGTCGCTTTCGGTTTGTAATTGATATATATATGGCTTTAATAAAAGCGCTGAGCCACTTGAAATAAAAATAACACCGTTAATGTTTTCAAATAATTTTTTGCCTTCACTCATAATTACAGGCGAATTGATACTATAATTAATTTCATAAACTACCTCATTTGTTGTTTTATTTCTAATCTTAAAGTAAACTTTAGAGATGAGGGCAGCATTTTTTAGAATAATTGTTGCCTGAGGGATACCTTTTATTTCAGGGATTGAATTTGACATAGTGGTACCTTGCGGAACTGCAGCATAGGCAACTTTTAGCGAGGAGATAGTTTCGTGTGCACTTGCTGTTTGCCCATTGCTTTTTAAAAAGCACAAAGAAAACAATATTATTAAAAAAAGGTTTTTCATACTTTGACTATTATTAGTTAGACTGATTTATTGGAGAATTTGTAGTGTTAAAGATATTTTGCATGCTCTGACAGTTGTTATATTCTGTTTGTGAGATCTTTTTTACTCCATGCGTTTTTGTTTCTTTGTAAACAGAGGTTGGCCGCCCAGCTGCATCGTAATTTAAGAATGTTGCAAAATTCTCATTATCTAAAGATGCAACTAGTCTACCAGTTCTATAATCATAAACATTGCCATTTATAACCGCATCTACAGGATGGAACGTAAAGTCATCAAAATAAGCATCGGTTGAACCGCTTGGATTTAATAATCCAACCTGTAAGAATGTAGTTGAAATATTTGTGGTAGAAGGAATATTGAATTCAAGATTCATTAAAACCCAATCACCCACAGTTACATTACCGGCATTGGATCTTTGCACATCCCAACTTGTAACAATTGCCTGTGTGCTTGAATTTACAAGCCTTGCGAATAATTTTGCAGTGGAAGGACTGTTTTTATGTACCCATACTTTGGCACAGTACGTTCTGTTTATTTCATAATCGTCGGAAACATAAGTTGGAGAAGTATTTGGAGCGATGGTTGCGTTAACCGGAACTTTAGCCATATAACTGCCAGTGTGTGGTTTTATTATAATATTGCTGTAAGGGCCCTCAATTAAAACTGTTTCTGACCTTAAATTAGGAGCATTAACATCGCCGTCAAACAATTTATAATTTGTAGATGAAACAACATCAAAAACATAATCATTTTCGAAACTACTAAACGTAAAAGCGCCATATTTTGCATTATCAATACTAGCCAAAAGATGCTGGAAGTTATTGCAATACTTTGCGGCAGTATATTTATCGTTATCGGTTTTAGTTTCGAATACTTTACCATTTTTACCGACAGCTGTAATTTGAGAAGAAAGCTTGAATGCCGGACTAGTTGTTGCAGGAGTAGTAATATCATTTAATAAACGATCATATCCAACCGAGCCAGGCAAATAGAAAGCATTATTACCAGTGCCTGTTGTTAAGTAATAACCACCGCCAATTGCATTTGAAATACCAGCAGATATTTTATCTTTAAGATTAACACCAGTTAAAAGCTTATTTTCGTTGATTATATATTGATTAAAAATTGAATTTGACCACGGTGTATTATTTATGGTTTTTATTGTTCTGATAGAAAATGGCACCAAAACCTGCTGGGTATAAGATTCATTACCTGATTTAAAGCCCATTGGACCACCGCTATATATAGTTGATATTGCTGAGCCGTTATAAGTTGAATTATTATTCCATGCATATTTCTTTTCTATAATTATAATTTCGCTATTATTTACATTTGTTGTTTTAAATATGTCTTTTGTATGAGGATCATATTCGAAATTTTGTTTTGTAGTAATACCATCAATAGTATTTTCTATAGAGTTTAAAATTAAATTACAATAACTGGCACCTGATTTATAATCATATTGTTCGAAATCATTGCAGTATAACACTACTGTATCACCACTATTAATACATATCCGGCGTAATATATGCTTCGGAAATAGCCCCATTAATTGAGTAAAAATACTGTGTTGTTGATACTGCATTGTTTGAATTATTTTTATTGGTTTTTTTAATTAATGTGCCCTGCATAATAAGATCTTTATTATCTATTACAGTATTTGTTAGATAGTACTTTTGCTTTGGCATTATAGATGGAGGACATGAGCTCAGGGAAACAGCACCACATGCTGTTTTATTAGATTGATTAACAGATAAATTTGCATTTAATGGATTGTTAGTTGTTTTATTTTCGAATTCGAAAATACTTTTTCCATTATAGTTACCATTCAGATCGGCATTCTGAACCTCCACCTTTGAATAACCGACACGACTTGAAGCGCCATAAGGGAAATAAGCATTGTAATTTAAATACAATACACTGAAGCTTGTGCGTAATTGCGGGCCCAAGCAAAAAGGTTTGGAAGGATTTGGGCAGTAGCCATTAGAGTAAGCGTATTTTTCTTCATATGCTTCGATACCAGAAGCATCCGTAATCTTTATGTTTTTTACCCTTACACCACCACCAAATAATTTTTTGAATTTTGCAATTGCAAAACCATAGCCCCATTGTTTACCATAATACCTTGGTGTACTAATTGATGGATTATAAGCACAACCATAATACGTAGCTTCATCAAAACCCCAGGACATATTTGCAGTATTATTATTATTAGATGTTGTTGCTACATGAGAAGGAGTGAAAGCTGTGTTTGTTATTGGTGATGAATACGTATAATTACTGTTAATTTGTTGGCTAAAGTTTGTTGGCGACCCGGCCGGGCTAATAAATGCATGATAGTTTACAAAAAAGTCGTAATTATTATTTGGATTTTTTGTAGTATCCCAAGTTGGAGTACAATAATCTATCATTGGAATAAAAATACGCGTACATTTTAAATTAGATGAACCACTATTTCCACTAACTACCGACGCTAAATCATTATACATAAAATAGTAATCAGTGCCGCCAACTTGTATGTTTGTTTGGCTAAACGCCAAGGTGGTTGTGTCGAGCGGATAAATCACAGAAGGGTCGTTAAGCGCCGCATTAAAAGGTGATAAGCCCATTTGGTAATCCAAATATGGATCGTTTAAAAATCCTTCGCGTTCATACTCATCACTTTCATAGTCAATTTTAATTTTTGAACCTGTGGGCAAGTCTATTTCACGCAAGCACCAGGCATCTGTGTATGGTGCTGATGAAGCGGTAGTATAATTACTACAGTTTTGGCCTGTGTAATCGGATTTATAATATCCCCACAAATCGACCTTATCAGGATCATAATCCGGGTTATCGGATGAATTATTTGCGTTATAATTAAATTTAAACGACGGAAAAACTTTTATAGCACCATCTTCCAAAACCTCTATTTCATTCAAGGTCAATTTTCCGCTTAAACTAGTATTAGTAGGGCCCGAATACCTTGAGCTTTGCCTATCGTACAAAGCAAGCAAAAAACCGCTACCATGATTTAATGTATGATATGCTGTATTATTTGTACCATAAAAATAACCAGTTGGAAAAGTAAAATTAGCATATACAAAATCATTTGTGATGTTATTATAATATTTACGGCACAGAGAATAATCGGTTTTAAAAACCACAGATCTTAAAGACTTTTGATCAATGACAACTTTATTTGAGTTGTATTTACCAATACTCATACAACTATTTAAATTAGTACCATTATTATTGAATTTTGAATTAAATGATTGAGGTGTAAGATTACTTGTTTGATTTTCCAATAAAATTCCATCTTCATTTCGCATTAAAATTATACGTTCAAGTTTTAAATCAGGCATTGATTTTTTAGCATTCACATTTGCAGCAGTATTATTTTCGTGCAATACTCTATCATAGCTAATATTATCGTTTCTGAAATTTTTAATGAAATATGCAGTATGGGTTGCGGTTTTAATTTTATCTAAATAATAAATCTCCTTCTCTCCAATAAAATTATTAAATACCTTTTCATATGCCGGATTTTTGTAGCCCGCATATGTTCTGCAGGTATTCATCAGATTGATTTTTGGGTTATAATTTTGATTATAATTAAAATAATTATCTGTGCCGACAAATACAGGCGCGTATTGTTTATATGCATAACTTATCCAATAACCCTGATCACCTTCATCTACCATTTTATTTTCATTTGAATCCTGATAATCGGGGCCAGTAACTGATGTTAACTTCCATGATTCGGCGTATTTTTCTTTTCTAATTGCCATTTCAAATTTTATTCCGGAAATTAATCCGCCAACTACGCTTGGCCTAAGATTTTTTTCACCGGGATATGCATGATTAAAAAATGTTTTATGAATTTCTTTTGAATTATAAACTGGTAATGAGTAATGGTAGGTTACTCCATTAGGATCAGTAATCTCGATTGCACCAATACCCGAAGCAGGGTGGTTTGCAAGAGGGCGCCTTGGTCCTTCGTCATACGTTCGATAATCTAAAAATCCGGTATGTGTTGAATTAGAAAATAAGTTTGAAGAATTGTTTATTTCATCATTTGTATAATATTTGGTAAAATAGCCCGATTTTATTCTTGTGCCATCATCTGGCGCTGATAAACTTTTATTTGTTGAGTTTTCAAAATGAAACTGTGTTTTTAAACTTGGTGTAGGCAAGCCTGATACCGTAACATTGGCTTTATTTTTTAGCGTAAGGTTAGTTTGTAAAATTAAAGGAGTTATTTTGCCGCCAATTCCAGGACCAGAAACCATATATTTATCATAGGCCGGTAAACTATAAGGCGCAGTATGATACGTAAAAAATTTTGGGGGCACATACTGATTTATTGATATCGGACCGGTTGAATATTGAGCTACGTTATTTGGATTTTGAAATGCTTCTGAAGTATATAGATCTAATGATTTTTCAGCACCAGTTACAATAAGACCATTTGCACTATCTACAGCTGCACTAATTAGAGGGAATTGACCATAAAATAAATTGGTATTGTTATAATTATTAAAATATAAACTGCCAAATGCGAAATTTTTTCTAAAAGCAAAACTTGTTGACGGATGCGTTTCAAATCTATTTTTAGAATTGTAAATAGGAATTCCGTTGTAATCATCTGGATACCCAACAACTTGCCTGGTAATTTCGCCAGGATTATAATCCCATCCTAAACCCAACCAAGATGCTTTTTGATTCATTCTAACACCACCGGTATAGTTTGCTGCAATATTTACACTTTCGCCATTTGGACCCGGCACAGTCATTAATGGAACCGAGTAATGAAAATCACCTGTATACAGATCAACCATATCTAAAGCTGCGCTTGCCAGAGGTTGAGCTGCGGAAAGTGTATTAAAATTTTTTACACTTAGGCTTGGATAAACGGATTGACTTAATAAACAAAATATAAAAGTGAATGAAAATACTCTTTGAAATTTTGAACTGAATAAAAATTTATTCGTATAGTTTTTTTGAAGCTTCATGATTGAGGAAGATTTTCTACAATCTTAATTCAATTAATTTTATTTATGACACGCTCAAAATGAATTGTTAATAATTCTATCTATTATGAATTTTCTAAATCATTTAAGTCCTTGGAAAACACTGTCATTAAAGAGTTTTACACAGAGTCAAAATTTAGTTGCAAAATATTTTCTCATCATATAGGTAAAATTACCTATGCTTTAGTAGGTAATTTTACCTATATAAAAATGTTAAAAATAAGTTAAGTAGTTTATTTTAAAAGAAATAAGAATTTACAAAATTCTAAGAATTTCAAAAAAAAAGAAATGGAAAATCTTCAAATTAAATAGAGAAATTTATTTGAAAAATATTGAGGCGGCCAAAAAATACTTCTTGTTGCTCAAATTTAATCAGCATAATATCGCAAGATTTATTTTATCTAAATGATCATTCTCAAAACTATCTAGATAGATCTGCGTTGTTTTTTCACTATCATGACCCATTGATTCACTTATTACAGCAGTTGATGCTCCACTTCGCTTCATTACTGTTGCATAACTATGCCTTGCAACGTAAGTTGTCAAATTAAAATTGATCTTTGCAATAGAGGCAATTTCCTTTAACTTTTTATTTGTCAATTTCAATACTTTCTTCTCTCTATTTGCTTTTTGAATAGCTGTAATATGAATTTCCTTATCCAATATTGGAAAGACATAGTTTCCTTCTTTTTTTCCAGTAAATGGTCTATAATATTCTAAGATTTTTTGAACGGGTTCAATAATTGTCATGTCAAAATTTTCTTTTGTTTTTGCACGAGTATAAAATAATCTTCCATTTGATATATTTTCCCATTTTAGAGATGCTATATCTTTAAAATTCATCCCACGATTATAATAGCTAAAAAGAAAAATATTTTTGGCTTCATATATTTTTGAATTCTGTTTAAGATCAAGATCAATTATTTTTTGAATTTGATCTTTTGTTAGTGCTCGTTTTTTAGTAGTTGCAACAAGCCTCGAAACTTTATATTCGTTAAAAGGGTAAATATCATTTTTACAATATTTTTCCAGGATTGCTTTTTTAAAAACAGCTCTTAAGTTTCGCATATAAACACCAATTGTATTTATCGCACAATTTCTCTGCTGCAAATAAGATTCAAATTTGTTTAAAAAACTATAATCAATATCTGCAAAAAACAAGTCTTTACCATTTCTAAAATTATATAAAGCCGCTTTACTTTGTTTATAAGCATTAGAGTTTCCAATTTTATTTGTTTTGATCAAATTTTCAATTATCAGATCATAATATTTAAAAACTGTGATTTTTTTTGAAGAAACTTTATACAATTGCTTAAAACTTTCAGTTGAATATTCTTTATTATCATTCTCAAGATTTAGAATAATACTTTGCGCTTCAGTTTTTTTCTTATTTATATATAATTCAAGCTTTGTACTATTTGGATGGCTTTTCTTTGGCTTATTCTCTTTGAAATCCCAATGACTTTTGCTACATGAAAATCCTGTAAAGATCATTTTTGTTTTACGATCTTTAATTACTCGTAACACAATTGGATGCTCTCCATTTATTAGTATTTTTGAAGTACGTAATATTAATTTTGTTGAAGCCATGTTTGGTTTTGGGTACAACATAGGTACAACATAGGTACAACATTTATGATAAAATTAGAAACGAATTAACATTTTACAACAAACAAAATTCATTCAACTAATTAGTAATCAAACGAATGATAAAATAAGATAAACACAGATAAATATATGAGGCGTTTCTTACAAGCAGGGGGTCACTGGTTCGAACCCAGTAGTTCCCACAGAAAACCTCGCAATTGCGGTTTTTTTTTATTTATGAATATTAAGAAAATTCTGATTTTTATATTGCTAAGTCATTTGCAAAATAGCATTGCGCAAACCTATTTTCTTATTCCTGACTCCAACTTTGCTTCTTACTTAAAAAGAACAATACCAGACGCTGTGAAAAATAATTCGCTAAACATCAACAACGTATTAGTAACACAATCAACTCAAACTATAAACGTAGAAGATCAAAACATTCACAGTTTAAGTGGTATTGAATATTTTTCTTCTCTTACTTGTTTAATTTGTAATAATAACAAGCTAAAAGAAATTCCTGCACTACCTTCATCTCTTCGCATTTTAAATTGCAACTTAAATAATTTAACCAGTT
>JBGASD010000005.1:0-566039 GCA_044229885.1 Bacteroidia bacterium
GGTTCCGGATAATACTGACCAGGTTCCTACACCCGTTGTTGGAGTATTCGCGGCGAGCGTAGCATTGGGTGAGGAGATACAAACTGTTTGATTCGGTCCGGCATTAGCAATACTGGTGGCAGGGTCAACAATAATGGTCATCGTACTTGATGTGGATGAACATGTTCCTGCAGAAGTGATAGTCCATTGCAATACGTTTGTTCCAAGCGTCAATCCCGTAACCGTTGTATTAGGATTGGTCGAGTTCGTTACTACACCACCGCCACTGATCACTGACCATGTTCCCGTTCCTGTTGTTGGGGTATTCGCTGCCAATGTTGCGTTTGGTGATGAGATACACACGGTTTGGTTTGATCCTGCATTGGCGATACTGGTGGCAGGGTCAACAATAATTGTCATCGTACTTGATGTGGATGAACAAGTTCCTGCACTGGTGATCGTCCACTCTAAAATATTTGTGCCTAAGGTTAATCCGGTTACTGTTGAATTTGGATTGGTTGAACTTGTTATAACTCCACCACCTGTTAATACAGACCAGGTTCCTGTTCCCGTTGTTGGTGTGTTCGCAGCTAAGGTTGCATTTGGAGAAGAGATACAAACTGTTTGATTTGATCCCGCATTAGCGATACTGGTGGCAGGGTCAACAATAATTGTCATTGTTGAAGCACTAGTTGCACATACACCATTTCCAATCTCCCATTGTAAAACATGTGTTCCAACCGTCAACCCCGTAACCGTTGTGTTATTTGAATTTGGGCTGGTGATTGTTGCTGTGCCTGATAAAACAGACCATGTTCCTGTTCCTACAGCAGGGTTGTTTCCATTTAATGTTGTACTTCCAGTAGAGATACAAAGTGTTTGATTTGATCCTGCATTTGAAGTACTGGGATTTGCATCAACGGTAATTGTTACATCAGAAACAGAAGTGCAGGTACCACTTGTAATTGCCCATTCAAAAACATTTGCACCCACAGATAAACCCGTGATTGCTGTAGTTGGTGATAGTGAATTTGTAATTACACCTGAACCTGATATTACCGACCATGTACCTACACCTGAAGTAGGCGTATTGGCAGACATAGTCACGGATGTTGCACAAATTGTTTGATTACTTCCGGCTACCGAAACATCAGGTGGCACGCAAGCTGTGACCGAGTATGAAATAAAAGTTGAACCGATCTTACTTGTTTCAAATGTTGCTTGGATCCATTCGGGAGAACGAACAGAGTTTGAAATTCTTATTTCATCAAAATCACCATCAATATCACGCGTTGTAAGATCTTGTGATTCTCCGATATTTAATGTTGTTAATGTTCCTCCTGCAGCTGCATTTATATATGCAACATCAGTGCCTAACTGTATCCCATCAATAAAAAAACGAACAACTCCATTTGTTACATCTCTTATTGCTGCAAGATGATACCAGGTACCGGCCACCAGAGTAGTAGTAACATTTGAAACTACAACTTCATTAACCCCTGCGCCGTGTTCCCAAAACATTCGCAACTTGTTTGTATTTGCTCCTGCGCCATTATAATTGAAAGAGTAAAATGTATTGTCAGGCACACCTACTTCACCAAGAGCACCACAGGCAATAAAAACATTATCGTTCGCAACCAATTGCACCGTTTCAAAATTCACCCAGGTTTCCAATGTTACATCGCCGTTAGTTTGAATAGCGGGAATTGGTGTGCAAAATAATTTTTCTGTTGATTCAACGTCTCTTCCATCTCCTGCAACCGCTGGGGTTTGAAGACTAGTACCGGTTAAGCTAAGATTGTTTCCATTTGCAGTTGCATCATTTTGATTTGTGGTTAAATGATAAGCAGCCATAAAATTTGAATCCCATGTTGCTGTTGAAGACGGATCAACAGACACAGTTGCGTTACCGAAATACATGAAGAAATCTGTATTTACTGTTGAACTGACCAAAGGAATTTTGACCCATGCAATCAACTCGCCTGTAACAGGATTATATCTTTCTATCTGATGGTTGATAATCGTAGAACCATTTGATGAAGTAAATACAATATCAAAGCCGTTTATGTTCGTTACTTTTCCACCACTACTTGTATGCTTAAGATCATTATCAATAGTTGAAACTAAAACAGGAAAGTTTACAAGGTTACTTGTGCCAACATTAATTTGCGCTTCCTGTGTTGTGAGTTTTTTAAAATAACTATAACCAGGTACAATTCCATGCATTTGAAAGGCAAGGAAAAAAGAGAAAAATAATATTGAATAGAATACTATTCCTCTTTTTTGAAAGGTTATATAAAGCTGCTTAATAGACTGATTTTTAACTCTATAAAGCTATAACTTTTTATGGATAATTGAGCGGTTTTTCACTAAAAATACTCATTGGAACTGTAAATATAAAATTACAATATTTTGACAATCAAACAGTTATAAAACAGGTAATTCTGCTTACTCATTTTTCCAAAAAAACAAGAAATTTTTGTCGAAAAAGCAGAAAACAAAATAGGAGTTATTTAATTGCATTTATGCGGGCTACAGGGGTTTAATTTTCCAAAAAAATCCTACTTTTTAAATTCTTTTTTAAGCTCTTCTAAATTTAAAGCGTTCAAACAAAATTCTTTGCTCAACATTCCTTTTCTTGCTGCACAAACGCCATAATACATATCGTGAAAACCCTCCCGGTGATGAGCATCCGGGTTAATTGAAATTTTTACATTTTTTTCGAGACAATACCAAATCCATCTCCAATCAATATCCAAACGGTATGGATGCGCATTTAATTCCATGTGAACTTTATTTGCAGCACAAGCATCAATAACTTTTTTGTGATTGATAGGATAACCGGGACGAGCCAGTAGCAAGCGCCCTGTGGGATGCCCTAAAATTGAGGTGTATGGATTTTCAATTGCTTTTATTAATCTTTCCGTTGCTTTTTCTTCATTCATTTTTAAATTAGAATGAACTGAAGCAACAATAAAATCAAATGTTTTTAAAATCTCATCAGGATAATCTAAAGAACCATCATTTAAAATATCACTTTCAATGCCTTTTAAAACCGTAAACCCGTTAAACGTTAGGTTCAGTTTATCGATCTCTTTTTGTTGCTCCAAAACTTTATCAATCTGCAAGCCGTTAGCGTAAAAAGCGGATTTGGAGTGATCGCAAATGCCTAAATATTCGTAGCCCAGATCCTTGCAATAGCCCGCCATTTCTGATAAAGTATGAACTCCATCACTATAAGTTGTATGATTATGAAGAATGCCTTTCAGATCTTTTAACTCGATCAATTTTGGAATATCATGATTCAAAGCAAGATCCACTTCATTTAATCCTTCGCGCAATTCAGGTTCAATATATTGCAAATTTAATGCGCTATAAATTTCTTCGTCATCAAAAAACTCTGTGCCTTCCAATCCTGAAAAATTTATTTTTTCCAAATGTCCAGGTGTTGATGTCAACTCAACATACTTATAAAAAAATTCAGCAGGTTCGCATAAAATAAAATTTATTTTTAGCGGAATCGATTGTTGGAGAGATGAAATATCTATACAAATCTCACCATCCGTTAAGATCTCTATTTTATCAACTATCTCGCATTTCCTTGCCAATTGACCGATTACAGCCATTTGCAGTTCACTTTGTTGTTCTGAAAGAAATTCAACTAAATTATTTACAGGTTTCTCTAAAGAAGCGTAATGAAATTTATTATTGTTAGATAATTTAAATTCAATGCTTTGCTTAATTGCCGTTTGTGTTTTTTCGCCAAAGCCTTTTAATGTTGTTAAACGATTTTCGTTGCAGGCATATAATAATTCACCAACGCTTTCTAAATTTAATTCTAACCAAAGTTGGCGTACCTTTTTTGGCCCCAAGCCTTTGATACCAAGCATTTCAACAACGCCTGCCGGAGTTTTTTCAAACAGCTCGGTTAACTCTTTTGTTGTGCCCGTGGTTAAAAGTTCATTTATTTTTGCAGCAATACTTTTGCCAATTCCTTCTACTGCAGAAATTTCTTCCTGAGTCTTTCCTTCAAAATTGTAACGTAATTTATCTAAACGATAAGCTGCCGCGGCAATAGATTTTATTTTAAATGGATTTTCGTTATGAAGCTCCATTAATTTTGCGGTAATTTCGAGTGCTTCTGTTATTTGGTCGCTATTCATTGTTTAGCAAGGCTTTTGCGATGGCCAGATCGGATCTATTTGTAATTTTTATGTTCTCAATGTTACCTTCAACAAGGTTAATTTTTTCTCCGGTTGATTCTAAAACTGTTGCATCATCGGTAAAAGAAGGATTATATTCCTGCAAAAAAGCTTTTTTAATTTTTGATGCTAAAAAACATTGTGGCGTTTGAACGATCTTAAAATCATTTCTATTTACTGCTGTATTTTTTTCTGCACTTACACTTCTTAAACTTTCGTTTATTGTAACACAAGGTATGGCATTGCCTTTTTCTCTTGCTGTATCAAAACAATTCTTAATTGTTTGAAGAGACACGAAAGGCCTTGCTGCATCATGGATTCCAACGATCGCCGTTTCATCATTGATTAGATCTAATCCGTTTTTTACTGAATGAAACCTTGTTTGCCCACCTAAAGTTATCGTAATGTTCTTTAAATTATTTTTAGCACATAATTTTTCCAAATACGTTTTAAAATCTTTATGTACACTTATTATAATTTGAATTGTGGCTTCGTAATTTAAAAATGCTTTAATAGTTCTTATAATAATAGCTTCACCACCAACTTCAATAAATTGTTTTGGCAAATCGCTCTGCATGCGGCTTCCGGTACCACCGGCTACTATTATTACATATTTTTGTTGCACAATTAAAATTAAGCACAAATAAAGTAATAAAAAAATCCCAACCATTTGGCCGGGATCTTTTTTTGAATTTCTTTATTTTACTTCTTAGTTAATTTGTCTAAAGGGATTAAATAAGTTGTTGTTGCATTAATGTAATTCATTGGATTTTCAGGTAAATTACGAACGTTCTTTTGTTCTAATCTGAAATTCTCATCATAAAAAATTGGCATGAAAGGTGCGTCATCTAACACAATTTGTTCTGCCTGTGATAATAATGCAAAACGTTTTGCTTTATCAGGCTCAACGCGAGCTGCCATAAATAATGAGTCAAATCTGCTGTTCTTGTAACGGAAAAAATTGATGTACGATTTTTCTGTTTGATTTGCAGGAACGTGTTTACCATAAAATAAGGTTAAGAATGATTCAGGATCCGGATAATCGCTGATCCAGGCAAAACGGAAGAAATCTGATTTACCACCTTGTATATTTTCTATGTGTTCTGCAAAAGGAACTGTGTTGATGTTAACCGTAACACCTAAATTCTCTTTCAACATTTTTTGAATTACCTCAGCAATTAAAATATTTCTATCACCACCACCGCTGTTGATCTCTAATGTGATCTCAGGAAAACCTTTACCATCAGGGTAACCTGCAGCTTTTAGTAACTCTTTTGCTTTCGCTGCATCGTAAGAATACCCTTTTAAAGATTTATAATCATATCCTTCTTTTTCGAAAGCTTCGGTATAAGGCACCATTCCATAATCTGCCGAAGTACCTTCGCCCTGAATTGTAAAATCGGCAATTTTATGGCGATCAATTGCCATATTAAATGCTAGACGCACATCTTTTTTAGCAAACACAGGATTAGCCTGGATATTGAAACCAAAAAAGTTAGTATTTAAAGCTGTTGAAGAAACAATTTCAAATTCAGGATTGTTTGTTTTTGCATTACCCAATTCGCCCATAAATTCGTGGAACATTTCAACAGGAATACGATAAACCATATCTAAATTACCACGTTTAAATTCAAGGATCTCAGATTTTTTATCGCGAATGAATGACCATTTAATTCCATCCAAATAAGGTAATTTGTTACCATGCTCATCATAACCCCAATAGCCTTGGTTCTTTTTCATGATAATTACTTCGCCTTCTTTTACAGTTTCAACAAAGAAAGGACCCGTACCTACACATTTTGTGCGCATTTCGTTACCGTATTTTGTTACTGCTTCTTTAGCATAAACGTAGCAGCCCGGCATAGCAAGAATGTTTAAAAAACTTCCGTCAGGATGCGTTAATTTTATTTTTAATGTACTGTCGTTAACTACTGTAACACCTTTTACACCGGTAGCTTTACCGGTTTTTGATGCTTCAAAATTTTCATTAGCGCCTTCTACACGGTCTTTTAAAGTAACGTCAAACTGATTGTTATTAGGATCTTGTGTACAAACTCTATCTAAACAATATTTTACATCTGTTGCATTTGCCATTCTTCCTTTTCCATCAGGAAAACAAGGATCATCATGAAATTTTGCGTTGGTTCTTAAATGAAAAGTATATTCTGTCTGATCTTCACTAACCTCCCAGGTTTTAGCAATACCGGGTTTTAAAGTAAGATCTACCTGATTATAAATTACTAATCCCTCATATACCTGAGAGCCAATGTGAAAGCTATTTATCTCGTTAATGGCAATGGGCATAAGGCTTTTGATGTTTTCAACTTCATTTAACCTTAATATTCCACCCATGTAAACGCCCCCTTTTACCTCGGAAGTCTCACTATTGTTGTTTTTTTTGTCACCCCCGCAAGAGGTCATCAATAATGATAAGGAGATAGAACTAAATAGAAATAATTTATTCATAGTGATTTAATAACAAAGTTTTGAACAACAAATATAGGTTTTTGATTGATTTTTGCTAATTTTTTTGTGTAAAATATTAAAATTATTTTTTTACTCAATTTCGAGTACAACGGGGCAATGATCGCTATGCATGGCATCGGCCAGGATCACCGATCTTCTAAGCCTTGGCGCTAATGCAGCGCTTGCGATATTATAGTCAATTCGCCATCCTAAATTTTTAGCTCTTGATCCGGCCCTGTAACTCCACCAACTATACTGATGCGGTTCCTGATTAAAATGCCTGAACGTATCAATAAATCCGGCGTTAATAAATTGCTCCATCCACTCTCTTTCTTCAGGCAAAAAACCACTGGTATTTGCATTTGATTTTGGATTATGAATATCAATTGCTTTGTGGCAGATGTTAAAATCGCCCGACATAATAAGATTTGGAATTGTTTTTTTTAATTCGGCTATGTAATTATTAAAATCTGAAAGCCACTTCATTTTAAAACCTTGTCGCAAATCGCCACTACTGCCACTCGGATGATAAACACTCATTACCGAAACATCATCAAAATCAACTCTTAAAACACGTCCTTCATCATCGTACTCTTTAATTCCACAACCATAAACAATATTTTTAGGTTCTTTTTTTGTGAAAATAGCAACGCCACTATATCCTTTTTTTTGCGCAGGATACCAGTAATGATGATAACCCATTTCTTCAAACTCAAAAACACCTACTTGCTCAGGACTTGCCTTAATTTCCTGAAGGCAAAGCACATCCGGATCGGCTTGCTTTATCCATTGCACAAGGCCTTTGCCCATTGCAGCCCTTATTCCGTTAACATTGTATGTTATTATCCTCATTATTTAAGGTATGAACTGCAATTTTACCTTAAAAAAAAGAAAAAGGCAAAATTATTTTACGCTCATACCGATTTCGTCAACGATAATTAAATTATTAGTAGCGTTTGATCTTTTTATTTAATTTTATAATTCAACTTTTTGAAACATGAAAAAAATTACAAAACAATTTCTTGCAGCTGCAATTTTATTTACAAGTCAATTATCATTCGCCCAACGCGATAAAGATGAGACGGATCCATTATTTACAAGTGCTTACGAAAAATTTGAAAAAGGAGAATATAAAGAATCTTATAATGATTATACTGCATACTTAACCAAAAAACCTAACGATAATAATGCTTTATACAACCGTGGTCTTTGTGCCTATGAAATGAAAGACTACAAGGATGGTATTACCAACTTTACAAAAAGTATTAGCAATGGTAGAAAAAAACACGATGCCTATTATGGCCGCGGATTGTGTAACTATAAATTACTTAACTATAAATTAGCTATCAGCGATTTTGATTCAGCAATTATTATTAAGCCTGAATATGCAAAAGCGTTAACTTACAAAGGTGCTTCTTTAAAAGAATTAAAAAATTATAAAGATGCGCTGGTTTGTTTGGATAAGGCTGTTAGTTCAGATCCGGGTTATGAAAGTGCTTATTATTACAGAGGAATTGTAAAATACTATTTAGAAGATTTTGATGGCGGCCTTGCTGATTGCAATAAAGCGCTTTCTATTAAATCTTATTACGATACTTATTTTTGGCGCGGCTTAATTTACCTGAGCTTAAAAAAATACAAAGAGTCGATACAAGATTACGATACTGTAATTCATCACGATCCAAAATATGCAACCGCCTATTATAACCGTGCAATAAGCTATTATGAATTACAAAATTATGAGAAGGCTTTATCTGACGGTAACAAATCTATTGAATTGGATGCAACCAAGCCTGAAGCTTATTACAACCGTGCGTTGGCAAAATATGAGTTAGGAAAATATAAAGACGCAGAACCTGATTTTAATGCTGCTATTGACCTTGGTTTAAGTGATGCCAAGCATCATTTATGGAGAGGTGTTAATTATTATTACCAAAGTAAAGATGCTGAAGCATTAAACGACTTAAACATATCTATACAAAAAAAGAAAGATAACGAAACGGCTTATTATTACCGCGCAATTTTAAGATATGGTTTGGATGACAACAAAGGAGTAATAGAAGATTGTACTGCTGCTCTAGCATTAAAAAAATCGCACGATACTTATTACCAAAGAGGAATTAGCAAGTATTTATTAAAAGATTATACCGGCGCTATTGAAGATTTTAATGCCGCTCTTGCTATTAAGCCTGATTACAAATTAGCTATTTTAGAAAGAGGCGTTACTTATTATCAAACCGAGAAAGATAATTTAGCTTTGGCAGATCTTAATAAAGCAATTGAACTGGACCCTAAAAGTGGAAGGGCTTTTTACTTTAGAGGAAAACTAAAAAAATACATGAGTGATATGCCAGGGTCTTGCTCAGATCTTAGACAAGCTGTCGCTTTAAAATACGATAAAGCAGAAGATGAATTATTAAAGAACGCTTGCAAATAAGCGTTCTTTCTTTACTTTTTCTTTGAAGGCTTATTAGTGGCTTTTTTTTCCACCTTTTTTGCAGGAGTGTTATTCTCTAAAAGACTATTTATTTTTTTCAGATAATTTATTTCTGTTTGCAAGATCTCTACCTGTTTTTGCAAATTCTTTAGCTCTTCGTTTTGATTTTTGCCATAAATTGTGTTTGGCTCACCAACATGAAAGCTTTTAGCGTTACTATTGCTATATTCCTTTTGAATAGAATAGATCGAAAAAAAATCGATCTTTAAAACTTTCCCGATCTTATTTAGTAACCCGGTGTCAATACTTTCACGCTCAAAAATATCGTATACAACGTTACGGCTTCTGTTTATAAGCTTTCCAAATTCTATAACCGAAATTTTCTGTTTGTAAAGCTCTTCTCTTATTTTCTTTCCTATGTGTATAGCAGCCATAGTACAAAGTTATGGGCAGGAAATAAAAAAAAATCTTTTATATGTACCTAATATTATTACATTTTGTAACAAATAATAGTACATTTGCATGTACATGGATATAACCGGATCCTGTAAAATGAAAAACATTAAATTATTCATTATGCTATTACTTGTGTCGGAAACGGTATTTACATATTGTAAATCAGAAGGAGGAGAAAAGTATCAACCACCTGTAATTATAAAAACAGATAGTGCAGAGCATATTCACGAATACACTATCATAGCATCGGCCAAAAACTGGAAAAGAATAAATGGTACCGAGTGTTTTATAGACATTCCCATCAAAGAGATAAACGAAACTATTTTAAAAGATGGTCTGATAATGATCTATTTAATAGAAGGAAAGAAACATCTTGCCTTGCCTTTTAATTATTACCAGGTGCGCAGGATCCTTTCGTTTGAACCATCCTTTGAGCCTGGGCATATTTTTATTACTATTTACGGCAATTTTATTGTGAATGTAAGCGTAAAGTACGAGTTTAAAGTGCTTATTATTTCAAAGGAAGTGCTTAAAAAAAGTAAAGTTAAAGCTTGGAAAACTTATAAAACAGGAACAGAGAAATAGTGCTTTATTCTTTTAAGAGCTTTATTATTTCGTGTGTATTTTGTGAACTTATTTTTAAGTAATATAATCCTTTAGGATATTTTGAAAGATCAATTTGAGTGGTTATAGAAAATATTTTTTGCTCGACTATCAATTGCCCAAGTGCGTTATAGATCTTATAAGAACTGCTCTTATCAAAACAATCACAATTTACATTAAAAATATCTTTTGAAGGATTTGGGTAAATTTTAATATCTCTCGTCTCGACTCCGCTCGACGTGACAAATCCGGTACACAAACTAACGCTTTGCGTTATTACAGAAAAATTTGAACAATTATTAATATCTGTACCGGTAACGGTATATGTTGTGTTTACAACCGGCGAAACAATAATATTTGTATTGGTAGATGTTGTGCTCCATGAATAGGTATTGGCGCCATTAGCTGTTAAAGTTGCTTGTTGACCTGTACATATAAGCGAGGCATTTGTTGCTACACTTATTGTTGGCAATGCATTTAATGTTACCGTTATGGGAAATAAAACGCCATTGCCGCAACCATTTATTCCGGCAACATTAATGGTATAAACACCTGCCGCCAGTGCAGTAAGATCAACCGTTACGCTATTTGTTGAGGAAGAAGTTGTAATTGTAGCGTTTGCAGGAACAGACCATGTATAAGACTGCGCGCCTGCAATTGTATTTGCGCTTAATGTTGTAATAGCGTTGGCGCCAACACAAAACTGATTTGTCCCTGTAATTGCGTTGGTTGCAAGAGGCGTTTGGCAAATCTCGATAAGATCGCCTGAAGGCGTATTGTTTGTGTAACTTAATATGCTTGTAAAATTATCGTTTGCAGGGTCGAACTCGAACAAGATACCCGAATTGTTTGTTCCTCCATATTCTGTATTTCCATAAAGCTTGCCATTGCTTGCTAAAGTTAACCTGCCCACGGGAAACATTCCTGTTGTTGCGTTGATAAAATCAAACTTCTTTGTGCAGATATTATTTGCCGGATCGTATTCAAAAATTACACCTTTACCACCGGTGCCGCCCTGGTAAGTGAGGCCATATAATTTATTGTTATTTGCCAGCACAAGGTCTCCGTAAGGCTGGTGACCGTTACCCGTACCATTAAAATCTACTTTCTTTGTATATACATTTGTAAGATAATCGTACTCAAATAGCACACCCTTATTATTTACTCCGCCGGTACTTGTTGTACTATAAAGCTTACCATTAGCCGCTGCAACCAACGCTGAATTAGGATTATTGCCATTAGCACTGATAAAATCTACTTTTTTGGTAAATGTGCTTGTGGCGGGATCGTATTCAAAAAGAGTGCCCGCTCCATTTAAACCGCCAACGCCAGTAGTGCCGTAGAGCTTATTATTACTCGCTTTAAATAAACTGGCCTGTGGATAGGAGCCCGTGGTTGCAGAAACAAAATCGAGCTTTTTTGTAAATGTGTTTGTGTTGAAATTGTATTCAAATAATGTGCCGCCATTTGCGGTTCCGCCCTGGGAAGCCATTCCATAAAGGCTTCCGGGCGTTGCTTCGATCAGATCGCCCCAGGGCAAATTACCTTTTGCAATTGTTTCAAGATCTACCTTTTTAACCAACGTACTTGTAGTTTGGTTAAATTCGAAAATAGTGCCATTATTATTTAGTCCGCCACCGGTTGTCATACCATACAACTTATTATTAGAAGCCTTTACCAAAGCACCAAACGGATTACCGCCATTGATGTTCATATCAAAGTCTATTTTTTTTGTGTAGTTATTTGAATTAAGATCATACTCAAATATTACGCCTTTGCCTTTTAAACCGCCAGCCGAAGTAACACCATATAATTTATTTGATATCTCAATCACATTGCCATAGGGCTGCTCGCCGGGCCCGCTGATAAAATCATATAACACCGTTAAATTTCCGGTGGCCGTATTGTATTGATATATTTGCCCTTTACTGTTTCCCTGCCAGGTCATGCCATACAGCAAACCGTTAGTGCCCTGCATAAGATCGCCCAGCGGCCATTTACCGTTACTGCCGTTAAAATCTATTTTTTTAATAAGCGTGTCGGCCAAAATATCATATTCTACAAGCGTACCAAAATTACTGGTACCACCTATTTTTGTCATAGCGTACAATTTACCGTTGTTAGCTTGTATTAAACTTCCGTAGGGCTGACTTCCCTTTCCTACCCCGTTAAAATTTGCTTTCTTAATAAATATATTTGTTGCCGGATCGTACTCAAAAAGTACACCATTACCACTGGCTCCGCCAGCTGTTGTTAAACCATACAATTTACCATTGGTAGCCTGCACCAGGTTACCATATGGCACACTACCCGTTGCAGAACCAGTAAAATCTATTTTTTTTGTAAGCGTGTTTGTTGTAATGTTATACTCAAATAAAACCCCTAAACTATTTGCACCGCCATAAGCAGTTAGCCCATAAAGTTTGCCATTTGTGGCCTGCACCAGGTTACCGTTTGCATAGCTACCGTTTGAGGTGCCCGCAAAATCTATCTTTTTTGTATAAATATCGGTAACAGGGTCGAACTCATAAAGCACACCATTATTGGTTGTGCCGCCATTTCCGGTAAGGCCATATAATTTACCATTTGTAGCAACGATCATACTGCCATTAGGATAAACGCCATTTGTGCCGCCAAAATCAAATTTCTTTACATAAATATTTGTCGCGATATCATATTCGTATAGCACACCACTTCCGTTTCCTCCAAAATAAGTTGTGCCATATAATTTACCGTTTGGTGCAACTGCAAATGTATTATATGCCGGAGATTGGCCATGAGAGGTATATGTAAAAGAATACTGTTCGGTAAGATTGTTGCTGCCGGTTGGTACACTATAAATAGTGCCAAAATTATCGGTTCCGCCATTATCCGTCATGGCCCAAAGCGTTGGCTGGGCTTTGCAAAAATTTACAATTAAAAGACCAAAACATAATGAGAAAAGAAAATGTTTTTTCATGTTATAAATTCTCTAAAATAAAATTAGTGAATTTAAGGCAATAAAAAAAGAATCATTGTTTTAACAATTTCGAAAACGAAATAATTTCATTATTACTTTGTACTTTCAAAATATATAAACCAGTTGCAAATTCAGACAAGTTAATATGTGTTAGCTGCGCGCTAACAGGCTTTGAAATACTTAATTGCCCGATAGAATTATAGATCTCAATGATTGTGTTGTTATCATAGTTTTCAATCTCAATATTAAAAAAAGAAGTTGTTGGATTAGGGTAGATTTTAATATCGCGTGTCTCGACTCCACCCGACGTGACAAATCCAGTACATAAGCTTACGCTTTGTGTTACCACTGAAAAATCTGAGCAATTATTTGCATCTGTACCAGTAACAGTATATGTTGTATTTACAGTTGGTGAAACAACAATACTTGTATTGGTAGAAGTTGTACTCCATGAATAGGTATTAGCCCCACTGGCTGTTAATGTTGCTTGCTGGCCGGTGCAGATCAATGAGGTATTTGTGATTGCGTTTACAGATGGCAATGCGTTAACCGTTACGTTTAAAGTTTTAGTTTCTGTGCATGGTGCATTACTAATCGTAACTGTATAAACACCTGAATTTATTAATGTAGCGTTTGTGATAATAGGATTTTGAAGGGTTGAAGTAAAACTATTGGGTCCAGACCAAGCGTAATTGATGCCTCCTGAAGCAGTAAGATTAAGTGCATTTCCTAAGCATGCGCCTCCAATAACAGAAAGAGTTGGCGAAAAATTAAATTTACGAACAAAAAGACCATAATTTGCATATGCAACATAGGGAGTACCTAAATTATCCAGTTCAATAGATGGATGGAGAACTATACCAGCAGAAAATTTTGGTGAATCAACATTTACCCACGATGTGCCATCAAATTTCACAACTGAAGTTTCCTTTTCAGGCTCTTCACGAAATGCTAAATATGGAACGTTGTTTTGATCTATCACGATAGAAGTGAAATTAACACCATTTGCAGTAAAGGCCGGCGTGCCAACAGGCAACCAAGCGGTTCCATTAAATTTCATAACAGTGGCTTTGCCTCCATTTACAAAATCCTCATATGCTACGTATGGAATATTATTTCCATCGAACGCAATTGAAGTGTAATTTGCAGTTCCTGCTGAGAATGCGGGAGTTCCAACATATACCCATGCACTGCCATTATACTTCATTACACTAACTTTATTTCCATTAACAATATCCTTATATGCCACATATGGAACACCCGCCGTATCTAAGGCTATTCTAACAAAATCGGCCTGACCAGCGGAAAAACCCTGAAGACCTACAAAATTCCAGGCAGAACCATTATACATTTTTACAGAAACTGGTGAACCTGAAACAAGCGCGTCCTTATATGCAATATAAATAGACCCCGTTTTATTTATATCAATTGAAACATATAACGCAGCGGCAGGACTCACACTTGTACCAACATTAACCCAGGAAATACCATTAAATTTCTTCACATAAATTGCGCTAAAAAGAGCATCTACGTATGATAAATATGCATTTCCATTGAGATCAAATTTTATCGAAGGAACATACGCTGTATTTACAGAAATGCCTGGACTGCCAACAAAATTCCACGATGCACCATTATATCTATTTACACTTACCTTCTGATTACTATCGATATAAGCGACCCAAGGATTACCAGTACTGTCAATATCTATAGATGTTTCCGAAGCCATAACGTTCGATATTCCAAAAGTTCCAACAATATTCCACGAAGATCCATTAAATTTATTTACAGTAGCTTTTCCACCATTACCTGCATCCAATGATGCAACATATAATACACCGTTTCCATCAACAGCAATAGAATTATATAAAGTGCCCGCAATTGAAATAGGAGAATTTCCAACAGTAATCCAGCTTGGGCTGGTGTATTTCATTACCTGTGTTCGAAAGTTTTGACTGCCATTACAGAACATTATTGTAGGTACGCCATTTCCATCAAAAATAATTTTACAGCGAGATACTTGTACTGTCGTGAAACCCTGACTACCAACAGGTATCCAAGATGAACCGTTATATTTCATTACTGTTGCTTTATAACCAAAAACATTGTCACTGTAAATAACATATGGCAATCCGGCCGCATCTAAAGCAAGTGAGGTGTATTCAACTAGTCCGGCAGAAAATCCAGCTATTCCAACATTTACCCATGAAACGCCATTAAATTTCATGACAGTACATTTATCACTATTACCCCCATCTTTATATGTAATAAATGGAGTGCCATTTACATCAATTTTTATATCTAAGTGATCAGCTTGTCCTGCAGAAAATCCAGCCACTCCAACTGTTATCCAAGAAGACCCGTTGTATTTCATAACCGTAGCCTTTTGACCATTGGTATAATCTTTAAATACTACATATGGAACACCATTTTGATCTATGTCAATTGCATTCTGATCAGCGATGCCTGGCGAAAAACCAGCACTACCAACAATAACCCATGAGCTACCATTGTATTTCATTACAGTACTCATATATGAATTTGCATGATCCTGAAAAATAACATAAGGCGTATTGCTCGCGTCAATTGCGATAGCACAATGGCCTACGAATCCAGGAGAAAAACCACTTGTTCCAACGGTAACCCAACTGGTGCCATTATATTTTCTAACAGATGCCTTAGTGCCTGCCCATGAATCCTGAAAAACGACATAAGGCATATTTGCTCCATCAATGGCCATTGAAGTAAAGTTTGCAAGATCATAACTTACCTGGTTAAAATCATCAGGCCCTACAGCCTGAAACCCACATTGAGCTTTAGCATTTGAAATAAAAAGAAAAGCTAATATTATGTGAAAGAAGTTTTTCATTAATGTTTTACTAATGTAATATGATTAAAGATAACGTTTCTATCTTTTTAAAATACCTGAGGTTACAATTTGATATTATAATTTTATAAGTATATGATTCTTGCCTTAAAACAAAAATCCCCAAACATTAAGATCGGGGATTTTTAAAATATAGGCCAGAACTTGATTATTTATTTTGTCCGGCCTCTAAAGTAAATTCAATTTTAACAGCGTCGCCTTCCATACCAAAATCTTTTTGGTTGATGGTAGTTTCACCTTCAAAACCTGCTACGTCTACTTTTTTACCATCCCACTCTTGTGGTGAAATACCTAAATAATTAAAACGTAATTCAACATCTTTAGTAATACCTTTTAATGTTAATTTACCTTTAGCAGTGTAAGCGTATTTGCCCGGTTCTGCAGTATTTTTTTCTACGCTTGTAGCTTCGAAGCTTGCTTTTTTGAATTTAGCAACTTCAAAAAATTCGGGCTTATCTTTTAAATGCGAATCGCGGTAAGAATTTTGCGTGTTGATACTTGTCATATCCATTTGCACGAAAATTTTTGGTCCGTTTGCGTTCTCTAAATTCACATAACCGCTATCAATATTAATAGAACCGCGAGTGCTTGTAACAATATGTTTTACGCTAAACACAACCGAGCTGTGCGCGCCATCAACTGCATAATTACCTTTTAACTCAGCAATATCTTTAACGTTAGCAGCTAAAGCACTGTCTAATTGTGCTTTTGAAGTAAAGTTCATTTCAACACCGTTGATGTTTACTTTGTATTGTTCTTTAACAATTGTTCCTTCATGTGAGCCTTCAACACCGTTAAGTGCAATGTATGGAGCAATTACAAGAGAAACGATACTCATTAATTTGATTAAGATGTTCATTGAAGGACCAGATGTATCTTTGAATGGATCACCCACTGTATCACCAGTAACTGATGCTTTATGCGGCTCAGATTTTTTGTAGAAAGTTTCGCCGTTAATTACAACACCTTTTTCGAAAGATTTTTTTGCATTATCCCAAGCACCACCGGCGTTAGATTGAAAGATACCCATTAACACCCCTGATACAGTTACACCGGCTAATAAACCACCTAATACTTCAGGACCAAATACGAAACCAACAATTACAGGTGTAATTAAAGCAATAGCACCCGGCATGATCATTTCGCGAATAGAAGCGGTAGTTGAAATAGCAACACATTTTTCATATTCCGGCTTTGCTTTGTATTCCATAATTCCCGGAATTTCGCGGAACTGGCGACGAACCTCCTGTACCATGTCCATTGCAGCTTTACCAACCGCCTGTATACATAATGCAGAGAAAATGAATGGGATCATTCCACCAACAAATAAACCTGCTAATACCGGTGCTTTGTAAATATCAATTGCACTAATACCTGCAATACCTACGAAGGCCGCAAATAAAGCTAATGATGTTAAAGCAGCCGAAGCAATAGCAAAACCTTTACCTGTTGCTGCAGTTGTATTACCAACCGCATCTAAATTATCAGTACGCTCACGCACTTCCGGAGGTAACTGGCTCATCTCTGCAATACCACCCGCGTTATCGGCAATAGGGCCAAAAGCGTCAATAGCTAATTGCATAGCAGTAGTAGCCATCATACCTGCGGCAGCAATTGCCACACCGTATAAACCTGCACAATAATAAGAGCCCATGATACCTGCAGCTAAAGTTAAAATAGGAATAACCGTAGATTTCATACCTACTGATAAACCACCAATAATGTTAGTAGCGTGACCTGTAGAAGATTGTTGAATGATTGATAATACCGGTTTTTTACCCATTGCTGTGTAATACTCAGTAACGATACTCATAATAGCGCCTACAACTGTACCAACAACTATTGCTAAGAACACGTTTAATTTTGTGAATTCGTAACCACGTAAATTTAAAGTATCAGGTAACATCCAGTTTACTACAAAATAAGAAGCAACAACAGTTAAGATCATCGATGACCAGTTACCCATATTTAAAGCATTTTGTACATTTGATTTTTCATCTTTTACAGTAACAAACCATGTACCTACTATAGAGAATAAAATACCTAAACCACAAATTACCATTGGTAATAAGATAGGAGACATACCGCCGAATTTATCAGTAACAGTAATTTCTTGCCCTAATACCATTGTTGCCAAAATTGTAGCAACATAAGAACCAAACAAATCTGCACCCATTCCGGCAACGTCGCCTACGTTATCACCTACGTTATCGGCAATTGTTGCAGGGTTACGAACATCATCTTCAGGAATACCCGCTTCAACTTTACCAACTAAGTCAGCACCAACGTCAGCAGCTTTTGTATAAATACCACCACCAACACGCGCAAATAAAGCGATCGATTCAGCACCTAAAGAAAAACCTGTTAATACTTCAATAGCTGTTTTTACAGTGTTTGGGCCAAGATCAGCAAACATCATTAAGAAAGCGATGAATAAACCACCTAAACCTAATACTGCTAAACCAGCAACACCAAGACCCATAACGGTACCACCGGTGAAAGAAACTTTTAAAGCTTGTTTTAAACTAGTGCGGGCTGCTTGTGTAGTACGAACGTTAGCTTTAGTTGCTACCTTCATACCAATATATCCTGCAGTTGCAGAGAACACAGCACCAATAATAAATGCAATTGAAATGATCCAGCTTGAGTGGATCTCTTTACCATGCACTTCGTGAATTGTACCTGAATAAGCTAATAAAGCAGCAGCAAACACCACAAATATGCTTAACACTTTCCACTCTGCCTTTAAAAAAGCCATTGCACCATCGGCAATATAACCTGCCAACTCCTGCATATTTTTATCGCCTGCATCCTGTTTGGATACCCAGGCCGACTTAATTGCCATTACTATTAAACCAACAATACCAAGAACCGGTACTAAATAAATAACACTTTCATTCATAATTCTATAATTTATAGGGCTGCAAAAATAGGCATTTTGCCGGAAATAAAAAATAATAAAAATATTATAATAAATTGATAATCAATAGCAAAGTGAAAAAAGTAGCAATCAATTTAAGGCTTTAAAAAAAGAGAAGTTTGATGCAGAGCTCACCTGAAATGTAACAAAATCCGTATCTTCAAACTTTAATTATGGCAGATTACGGATTGAATGATCATTACGACCTGATCGTTATTGGAGGCGGGCCCAGTGGCTATGCCGGCGCCATGCGTGCCATTGATTTTGGTAAAAAAGTATTGCTGATAGAAAAAAAACGCGTTGGCGGTGCAGGCTTGTATGATGGTGTGTTAACTTCAAAAACCTTGTGGGAACAATCGTTAAAAACGTTATCCATAAGAGAAATGGTTCCTGATTACGAAGTAAATTTTGATTCTATTTCTAAAATAGTGAATGAAGCGGTTTTTGAACGCAAAACCCAAATGATGGTGCATTTAAAACTACTTGAAAAAATGGGCCGTCATATTTTTTATTATGAAAAAGGTGTTGCGTTCTTAGAAAATAAAAATACGGTTCGTATTACTAAAGATGATGGCACCATTAAGCATGTAACCGGCGATAATATTTTATTAGCCACAGGCAGCAGGCCGCGCAAGCCTGCAAATATTAATGTTGATGAAGATATAATTGTTACCAGCGATGGCATAAAAAATTTTAAATCCTTTCCAAAAAGCATGGTAGTGTTGGGTGCAGGTGTTATTGGTTGTGAATTTGCAACTATTTTTTCTTCGTTCGGAAAAACACGCGTTACATTAATTGATAAAGCCGCACGCATTTTACCGTTTGAAGACGAAGATATTGCCGATGTTATTAAACAAAATTTAGAAGCAAATAACGCATTGGTACACCAGGGCGCTTCTTTAAAAAGAATGGAAATTAAAAACGGTGGGGTTGAATATGAATTAGAATATTATGGTGGAAGAACAGAAGTTCACCTGGTAGAAAAAGCATTGATCTCTATTGGCAGGATCCCAAACATTGAAAACATTGGTTTAGAAAATGCCGGTGTAAGATTAAATGAACGCGGTTGCGTTTGGGATGATGATACACAAACCAACATCAGTAATATTTATGTTGCCGGTGATGTAACTACTGAAATGGCATTGGTAAGTGTTGGCGAGCGCGAAGCGAGACACGCGGTTGTAAGAATGTTTGGCCCAACCGTAAAACCGTTAACGTACAAAAATATTAGTTCTATTATGTTCTTAAATCCCGAAGTGGCGGCAGTGGGTATGAATGAACAAGAGTGTGTTGCAAAAGGCTTAGCGCACAAAGTAGTAAAATTAGATTTTACAACCAATGCACGCGCCATTGCTATGCGCAAAACAAAAGGCTTCTTTAAAATAATTGTAACGAACGATAACGGCATGCGCATTTTAGGAATGCGTGTGGTTGGCGAGCACGCCAGCAGTGCTATACAAGCAGTTGCTTATTTGATCCACACCAACCAGGGTATTCGTGAGTTGGCAGATATGATGCACCCGCACCCAAGTATTATTGAAGGTGTGCAGGAGTGCTTACGTATGTTGCTAAACAAATCTATTTACAAACCTTATATTTTTAAAGACCGTTTAAAGTGTTACATCTGCGAAAGTGGCGTATGTACGCCGGTTGAGAGCCTTGTATAGATTTTATCATTTTTTAAAGAATGTTTTAGCGTTTAAAAAACTATCTTTGGTTTGCAATGAATAAACGTCTCTTATTAATTATTTCTATTTCATTTTCGGTTGCCCTGTTAATATTGATATTTATACAGGTATATTGGATCAATTATGACTTTGGTGTAAAGCAAGACCTGTTTGAACAGCGTGTTACCGAAGCTTTAAATATTACAGCTGCCAAGCTAGAAAAAATGGATACCAAAGGCTCTTACAAAAAAGTTAAGACACGCACACAAGGTATAACATTTAATATGCCGGGTATAAACGGGCAAATGAACGACCAGATAAATTTTAAATTATTTAAAGAATCGAGTATTGATAGTAATGGTTATTCGCATAGTGAATTTGCCACAAAAGATATTATTGCCGATTCGTTAAAGCTCGATCCGGCAGCTGCAAGTTTTTTAAAAGAATTAAAAGAAAAATCAATTGGACTTCAACAGAGTAATAACGATCTTTTTAATCCATTAAAAGGCTATAGTTTTTTTGATGAGACTTCAACCCGAAATTATTATACCGATTTTAAACAAAAGGTAGATACACTTTTGTTGGATTCGATCTTAGGTTTGGAACTAAAAAAACAAAACATTCGTTTTAAATATAATTACTACTTAACACTCTTGCATCCCGGTAGCTCGCATCACGCCAACCTTGTAAACGCAGAGGCATCCATCGATTCGTTGGGACCTGCCTACAAAGTAAATCTTTCTCCAAGCAACCGTTTTGTTGATCCTGAATATTTAATTGTACGTTTTCCAAATCAAAACAAAGATGTGTTCAAAGAAATGTGGCCATTCATTATTACTTCCGTTATTGTGATAGCCATTCTTATTTTTTCTTTTTATTACATTATGGCTAATAATTTAAAACAGAAAAAACTTTCTATCATTAAAAATGATTTTATCAGTAACATGACACATGAGTTTAAAACACCCATCAGTACAATTTCATTGGCAAGCGAAATGTTAGGCGATGGCAGTATTTCACAAACTCCCGAAAAGCAGCAACGCTATCTTAAAATGATACGCGATGAAAATAAACGCTTAAGTGTTTTGGTGGAAAGCATTTTGCAAACTTCAATTTTAGATAAAGGCGAATTTATTCTTAAAAAAAGCGAGTTAGATGTACATGAAATTATTAATACCGCTATTAATAATACTCAACTTTTAATTGATCAGCGCCAGGGCACTATCAGAACAGAATTAAATGCAAAAAAATTCAAACTGCAGGCAGATAGGGTTCATTTAACCAACATCATCTTTAATTTAATTGATAATGCCATTAAATACTCCAAAGGTGTACCGGAGATCCTGATCACTACAAACAATACTGCCGAAGGAATTATGATAAAAGTAAAGGATAATGGTCTTGGCATAAGTAAAGAGAATCAACGCAAGATTTTTGACAAATTTTACAGGGTGCCAACAGGAAACGTACATAATGTAAAAGGCTTTGGCTTAGGTCTTTCGTATGTTTTAGCCGTAATTTTAAAACATAAAGGCTATATTTCTGTTGATAGTGAGTTAGGAAAAGGAAGCACTTTTAACGTGCATTTACCATTTGACAATTAATGTTAAAAATGTTAAAATGGCACGGTAAGTGTTTACCTTTAAGTAAATAATTTAACATTTAAAATAAATGGAAACTGTTAAAACAAGAATACTTTTAGTAGAAGATGATCCTAGTTTAGGGCCTCTTTTACAGGAATATTTAGACGCCAAAGGATTTGAGACAAAATTAGCTGATGACGGCAAAAAAGGAGCAGATACTTTTTTTAAAGGTTCTTTCGACCTTCTTTTATTAGATGTGATGATGCCGGTTAAAGACGGTATTACATTAGCAAAAGAAATTAGAGTTACCGACAAGAACATTCCTATTATCTTTTTAACTGCTAAAAGCATGAAGGAAGATACTATTGAAGGTTTTAGCGCCGGTGCTGATGATTATATTACAAAACCTTTTAGCATGGAAGAGTTATTGGCGCGTGTAACAGCAGTGTTACGTCGTACAAATAAAGTTCGCTCATCTGAAAGTGAAGAAGTTAATTTTAAGATCGGTAAATACCAATTCAATTCTGAAAAACAGATCTTACAACATAATGGTATGGAGCAAAAATTAACTACAAAAGAAAGTCAGTTGTTACGTTTATTGTGTGTACATCAAAACGATGTGTTAGACAGAACGTTTGCTCTGAAATCTATCTGGCAGGATGACAACTATTTTAACGGACGTAGCATGGATGTTTATATTGCTAAACTTCGTAAATATTTAAAAGACGATTCTAAAGTAGAGATCATTAACATTCACGGTAAAGGATTTAAACTTTTAGTAAATCAATAGATAGTTTAATTATATTCAAATAAAAAAGCCCGCTTCAAAATTGAAGCGGGCTTTTTTATTTGGGTTAGTTTAATTTAAAGAAAACTAAAATCTACTTCATTAAAGTAACATGCCCAATGTATTCTTTTTTACCTTCGCCATTTACACCAACAGCTTTTATCTTGTAAATATAAACGCCATCTTGTGCAGGCTGTCCTTTTACCGTTCCGTCCCATCCTTTAGTAACATCTTTTGTAAAGTACATTGAGTGACCCCAACGATCAAACAATTCCATACTAAATCCTTCCATTTTAATACCTAAACCTTTTAAGCTGAATACATCATTCATTCCATCACCATTTGGTGTAAATGAGTTTGGAATAAATAAATTCATTTCATCAATTACTTCTATGATCTTTATTACCGAATCAACACAACCATGATCGGTACGTTGAATTAACATAATAGGAAATTTACCTGTGTTTTCAAAGGTGCGTTGCGGGTTTCTTAAGTTAGTAGTATCATATCCTGCAATACCGGTACCTGAGAACATCCAGTTAATACTTGTAATAGGGCCATACTTAGAGCTAGGCTCAAAGGTAACCTGGTTATTACTTGTAGTTACAACATCCGGATTCCAACTAAAATCTGAATGTGGTTTAGGCCATACAACAATTGGCGCTCCATACTCATAAACACCTTTACAACCATTTTTACCTAACGAAGATATTTTCAAATGATATGTTCCAGGCTCTGTTAAACAATAAGAAAAACTATCTGCCTGCATTATTTGCGAGCCACCAAAATCGTAAGTTGTAATAGCAGACTGGTTTTGTGTTTTTGTATTATAAAATAAACATAACGGTTCGCAGCCTTGCTCTTTTTCTAATTGAAGGTCTGGCACAGGAGGCTGATTAACTTTAACTGTAAATGTATGCTGAACTGTATAATTAGGGCAAGCAATATCATGCGCCGATAAATTATAAACCGTAGTACCTAACGGCATTCCATATTGTAAGCTACCTGTAGGCGATCCTAAAAATGAAGGCGGATTCCAAACGTAAGCATAATTTTGACTGCCACCAGTAGCACCTGCAAATAATTGAATACTATCTCCACGGCAAATAGTTCTGTCTTGTGGTGTTAAAGTTAAAGCAATTGGTGTTAACACATCAATTTGTATTTTTTGAGATGTAGTACATGGTCCTAAATGCACTGTTAAAGTATAAGTACCTGCCTGGTTTGGTTGAATACTTAGTATACTTAAATTTTGAGAGTTAGATGTATAACCCGATGTGCTGGTCCATTCATAAGACGTTCCACCGGCCGGTCCATTAACGATCAAAGGAGTATTGTAGCAGGTTTGTTTATACGGTGCTAAAGTAAAAGTAAGTTTTGGGTAAACTGTAAGCTGTACAGTATTTGAATTGTAGCAAGTTAAAGCGCCATTATTATAAGAAGTTGTTACCAAATAAATTCCTGAATTAGATACTGTAGGAGCTGTTAAAACAGGGTTAGCAGCTGTAGAAGTATAATTGTTTGGGCCAGACCAAGAATAAGATACTGCCCCGCTTGAGCTGGCAGATAATTGCGCGTTGCCGGGCTCACAAGTTGCAACCGTAGGTGTTACAATTACAGGGTTTACAGGTACAACGTTTAATTGTGCCGATCCGCTGGTAGTACAACTTACGCTGCCAATTGCAAAAGTAGAAGTAGCAAAATAAGTTCCGGCAGAAATGGGCTGTATATTATTGATCGTATTGTTTTGTAAAGTAGAAGTGAAATTATTTGGCCCCGTCCACGAATACGCAACGGCACCGGCCGCATTAGCATTTATACTTGTATTTGCATATTGACAAACATTTGAAGGATTAGCCGTTACGTTTGTAGCTGCTGTGGCAACCACCTGAACGTTAGAGGCTGCTGTAGCAGTACATACAAGTGTTGTAGAGGGACTGGTATAATACGCTGTTACATTATATGCGCCTGAATTGGCCGGCATCATATTACTTATTGTAGGATTTTGCTGTGTTGAACTAAAACCATTTGGCCCAGTCCACGAATAAGATGTAGGAGCCGGATTTGCATTTGAAATTAAACTTAAACCTGTACCCTGGCACAATGTAAATGTTGTGGTTGCTGTTATTGTACCGGTTGGCACAACGCCAACCGTTGTGCTGCTACCGGCCTGACACTGCAAGCCACCCGCAAAAGAATTTGTAACCGTTAACGAATAAGTTCCTGTACTTGTAGGTTGTGCATTTGGAATAGAGGGGTTTTGTACATTGGATACAAAGCCGTTTGGCCCTGTCCATGCATACGTCACAGTACCCGCAGTGGTTGCATTGGCATTAATATTTACCGCCGCTCCCTGGCAAACCGGACCTGTATTTGTAATTGTATTAATTGTTGGTGTTGCACTAACATTTACCGCAACAGTATTGCTACCTGTACAGCCTAATGCAGAACCTGTTAATGTATAAGTTGTACTAACAGTTGGTGTAACTGTAATAGAAGATGTATTTATATTTCCCGGCATCCAGGTATAGGTAGAAGCACCTCCACCTAAAATGGTAACACTTGTACCGGCAGCGCTACAAATATTTGTTGCAGAAGCAGCAGTAGTGATAGTTGGTGTTGGGCAGCAATTATAATACATAAATATCCTGCCAATGCTAAAGTTAACCTCAGACCAAATTGGGAATGCAGGAGCACCAACACCGTTAATACAATTCTGAGTTCCACTTCTGCTTAATGTTGTTGGAAATCCGTTTATGGTAGCAGCATAGTTAACACCATCGTAACTATTAATACAACCTGCAGCTCTCGATCCATAAATGCCAATAATGTCGCCTGCAGCAATTGGTATGTTACAGCTTACGGTTGTGTTTGCTGCCACACCGGTAGTTGTAAATAAAGTTGTATATGCGTTTGTTGTACCGGGAAAAGCAGGCGGAGCCGCTGTATTAAAACGTACTACCCAAATACTTTGCACTGTACCCGCACTTGCATCTTGAGGAATATAAAGCGCACAAAGATTAAATGCTGTTGGCGAAGTAAAATGGTAGCCCCTTGTCATACTTGAGAAGGTGCTGCTTTGCGGCCCAATAACAACCTGTGTTTGCGAATAATTGGTGAAAAAAGAAAGTAAAAGTAATATGGTAATTATTTTTTTCATTTATTAAATATTAAAAGGGACGTACAACATCTTTTCTGTTCTTTAAAGCTGCAATAACAAGTGAAGGATGGCTTTCAACCCATGATCCAACTTTCTTTTTATATTCAGGATTTATTTTTTCTCCTTTACTTAATATAGGAAAACTTGGCTCATCAATAAGCGCCTGAACATCTGTATTAGCTTGTGTTGGATTTGATAATCTTTCAAGAATAAGTTCGTTGGTTTTATCAAAATCATAAGTATAGCCACTTGCAGCATCACTTGGTGGCGTTGAAGTTTTTTTATTTGTTTGAGCAAAAGATGATAATTGCAAAGCGCAAATAAATAAAGTAGTTAAAAAGAAAATTCGTTTCATTCTTAAAGTCATTTTTACAATATAAATTTACAAAAAAAGAACCGTTTCCCCTGAATTTTAACTCAATCAAAGCCTCTATTTACGAGGTATTAGATGTTATTAACCAAAAAAAATCCCCATTCTTTTAAAACGGGGATCTCTAAATAATTTAGAAATTTATTATTTCATTAAAGTAACATGACCGGTTTTGTTATGGATCTTGCCATCACTATCTTTAAATCTGAGTTTCCAAACATAAACATCTTCTTTTAAAGGCTCATCTCCTCTATTCTTAACTGTTCCGTCCCAACCTTGTAAATAATCTTTTGTGCTAAACAATAATTCACCCCAACGATCAAACACATCCATAGTGTATCCTGTTTTAAGATCTAAACCGTATGGCGAGAAAACAGGGATGAAATAATCATTCAATCCATCATAGTTTGGCGTAAATGAATTTGGAATATATATTCCGAAATCGTTTTTCACCTGAAGCAATTGGCTTACCACATCCTTACAACCATGAATGGTAGTGGCGGTTAAAGTTATTTCATAATCTCCGGTCTGAGGGAATGTTACCTTTGGATTCACATCATTTAACTGGTAAAGATTTCCAATTTGCCATTGATAATTATTATCACCCAATACTGTACTTAAATTGGTGAATTGTACATCAGGTGTTGCAATGGTAACCTCATCAGGATTATAGCTAAATGCCGCATGTGGTGTAGGATACACTTCAATAGGATTTTCAAGGAAAGCCTGTGTAGAGCAACCTATCTCATCTTCGTAATTGAATGTGATAGTATAAGAACCAGGTATATCAAATGTATGTGTTACACTTAAACCCGGCATTGGCTCTGAGCCATCTCCTAAATTCCAAAGGCCGTTACCTGCATTTGCACTAGGTGTATTAAACGTAACTACTATCGGAGAACATCCTTTATCTAAATTACTAACTACACTTACAACCGGAATATCATTTACATTGATGCGTATAGCCGCTGTATCAGGGCATAATGAAGCGGTAGGCATGGAGTGTGTTGTATAAACAAGAACATTATTATCTCCAATGTTGGCATTTGCAGGTGTAAATAAGTTTCCGGCCATTCCCGGACCACTCCAAATACCACCTACATTTTGAACTATGCTGTTTAAATTTACAGGTGCATCATTACGACAGAATGGACCTGCATATTTTGCAAGATCGGCTGAAATGAACTTTTCAATATTGATAGTTGTTGTAGCGTATGCAATACAAGGACCTGAGGTTACTGTATAATTTATCAGGTTATCACCAATTACACCAAAAGCAGGAGTAAAGCCGCCGCCGGGTGTTGTTGCTCCGTTATTTACACCACCAAATACACCGCCTAAAGGCGCTACCTGTAATTGAAATGGCGCATGTACATTACAAAATGGCCCTACAGGTGTAATTGCAGGAGGCGCTAATGAAAACACATTTACGGCTAAGGTAGCTTGCGCAGGGCATAAACCACTTGGTGAAGATGCTGTATTGTATGATAAAGTAACCGTTCCAACTCCGGCGTTAAAAGGATCGAACGTTGTACCTAAAATTCCGGGGCCGTTCCATGTTCCTAAATTGTTTGTAGTAAAAGGGATTAAATTAATTTGTGGATTAGTGTTACACTGATCGGCAATTGTATTTGTAATTGCAGCCGGAACATACGCTTCAATACTTATCGTTTTTGTATCTTGAACGTTACATGTATTTGTACCGATCACATATTGCACAGTATTAACACCAATAGAGGTAAGCGCCGGTGTAAAACTTCCGGACGTGCTGTTATATGCAGTGGCTGTCCATGTACCCGTATTTGGTACAACCCCCAACTGAAAAACAGCCGCGTTATTACAAAGCGGGCCAGCAGGTACAATTGTTGGTTGAGGTGGATTTAATACCGAAACCAATGTTGTTTTTGTATCAGGACACAACGTTGCATTAGGCGCCGAAGTTGTATTATAAGTAAGCGTATAAATATTTGTTGCAAGGCCAACCGGGTTAAATGAATAAGTGCCGATAACTCCCGTGCCGGACCAAACACCATTCACAGTACTTTGCACAATAGCATTTAAGTTTTGTAAAGGACTATTATAGCACAAATTAGCTATTGTACCTGTTATGTTAGCGGTATTAAATTGCGTTACATTAAAGCTGGCCGTATTTGTAGCAACACAGGTTCCTATACCAACCGAATACATAAATGTATTTGTGCCTATGGCCGCTAACGAAGGTGTAATAACACCGGTATTAAGGTTGATAGGTGTATTTGGAACACTTGTAGTAAATGTTCCACCTAATGGCGTAACAGTAATTGTTACCGGAGCAGCGTTTGTACAGAACTCGTTAATTGGCGTAATTGTTGGTGTTACAGGATTAACAACAGTAACAGCAAATGTATTTGTTACAGGGCAATTTACAAATGTTGGTGTAACAACAACAGAATAGTTTATTGTTGAAACTGTACCCGGCGCTGTAGTTGGTGTAACAATACTGGTAGTTTGATTTGTTGTTGATAGGAAAGTTGCAGGGGTCCAGTTATATGTAAACATATTAGCTGTGGTTGTTGGGCAGTTACCAAATTTACTGTTAGGTCTGTTTGGTGAGATGCCGCTCAACGCATTTGTACCACAACTTGATGTAAAGCTGAATGAATAGTTATACGCTGTTGAATTATATGTTGTTGGAGTATACAAACAGGTAGATCCCTGAAATAACCAGGTGGCGGCACCCTGGCAAAGATCAACCAAGATGTTAGATACTCCATCCCAATAATAAGGCGTATTAAAGTTGTGTTGATTCCAACCGCTAACAGGACTGTAATTGGCAATATTGTATACTTGCGTTAATCCAACATTGTCCATTGTCGTCACAACCGAAGCCGTTGTACATTTAATTTTAATAGTATAGTTGGGAATGTTATTTATACCTCCAACGTTACTACAGTTAAATGATAAACTGGTTAAATAACCCGGCATTACACCGGCAGCAGTTAATTCAGATGCCCTGTATAATATTTGTGTATGGTTATCATAATAGTATTTTGAATACGGTTGCGGGAATGACCAATTCTGACCAACATTATTACCGGTACCAACAATTAATTGGTTTGGATTACCGCATGCCGGCCCAACACCACTGCTTGAACATGGTGTACCAACAATTTGATTGACCAGGTTAACCGATGTGGTTATGTTATTGCCCTGACATATGGTAGGTGTTAGAGGCGCAATGTTATAACTAAACGTATATGGTGTTACCGTAAATGTTGTTGTATACAAACACGAGCCATCAAAGGCCACCACACTGTACGTACCACCGGCTAAACCTGTAGGTATATATGTGTTAGAGTTTGTTGGTGCCAATGATGATGAATATACAGGCCCTGTAGTAGAAATAACCTGATATGAGTTCAATCCCGGAGGTGCATTTGCTGCAGGTGTCATAACAATTGCTGCAGTTCCATTATTAGCTGCAGGACAAATAACGCCAATGCTTGGCACAGCCACAGCGCCCGGTGGTGTTGATTGTAAGGTGTATTTTACAGAGTCTTTACAACCTTGCGGTGTTGTATAGGATAAATTATATACAGCACCATTAATAGGATTGTTGACCGTATAATTAGGCGCAGTACCTAAAGGTGCCGGAATTGGGGTTAGATTATTATACCATTGAAAATTGCTCCCCCCGACCGTTGTTAAAAAGGCAAGGTTGCCACAAAAAGGTTTAGTGAATTGAAAGTAATTAGGGGGGGATGTTGCAATTGCAAATGTGGATGAGGCCGTACCGCAGTTTCCGCCCCCACCCTGGACAGTAATTGAATAAGTACCTGGTGGAAGATTATTTATTACTGAACCTGTTGTAGCAGATAAATTTAATGTTGGATTTGATAAACTCGTATATGTATATGTTATTTGCGAACTACTACCTGAGGCATAAACCGTTGCTGCGCCACTGGCGCCGACCGGACAAGTAGATGCCGTTGCAATACCATTAATATAAACGCTTGATATTTTAATAGTATCTTTTGCGGTAAAAGTACAGCCTGATGCTGATACCATTGTAACAGTAAATACCTGGCCAACCGTTACAGGCGAAACGGTAATTGTAGGGGCATTCGCTAAAGCAGGTGTATAAGTAACATTTGGTGGGCCAGTCCACGAATAAGTTGCATAACCTAATGGAGCAACTATACTTGCCTGATTAGAACCAAAACAAAAACTCACCGGACCGCCAACAGGACCGCCATTTCCACCTAAACCGCTACCTACAAGATTACCACCACATCTTGAATCAAAATATGCCGACCCGTGGTGAGCGCCACCATTACAATCACCACTGGTAACTTTAATAGTAACGCAGGTTCCTAAATATGGTGTAAGATCGATATATTTTACTACCCAATTTGTCCACGATACCTGGGTTGGGGGATCCACGGTATAACCCGGAACACCTGATTGACAGCCCGAACCGGATGGTGTTAAACTGATAGAAGAACAAGGTAAAAGTACACCCTGGCAATTATAAAGATCTACTTTAAAGAATGGTTGATCGCAGCATGCGTGACCCGAGCCATCCCATGAGCCTGCATATGCAAATTGAAATAAGGTGTTTGCAGAAGTTACCGGAAAAGTTTGTTTTAACTGGTTAATTAAAACTCCCGGAGATGTATTTCCCATACACACAACTTTGGTTCCTCCTAAAGGTGAGTGTGGAAGGGTTCCAAGAAATGGTACATTTATTATTGGTGTTGCCACTACCGAAAATTCTGGGCTTCCGTTAGCTCCATAGTTTGGAGTTAAACACGCGCCACCATTTGGAAAGCCATTACTTCCACTTCCAATGGTCCAACCGGTAACGGCTAAACCACCGGCATATGTTCCAACAGGAGTTGCTTCAAAATCTTCATTAATACAAGGAGCTGCGTTAACAGAATTATTACCGCCAATTGGTTTATTACCCATTTGCGAAGGATCACTATTTTGTGGATCAATCCAAAGATTATATTTTGTTTTAATGTATTCACGTTTTTTTAAGTTCATTACATACATGTATTCTACGCCGTAAAAGCCTCTACCCAATAATTGGCCTTTAAGAGTATGCTCATCAAATCCTTCTAATGAATCGGCATAAAAATGTACATAGTTTTTAAATGAAGAAGCGTTATTATTTAAATAACCCTGATTATCTATAAATCCTTTTTTTACATCAGCAACCACCTCACCTGTACCGCCGGTTTGCCTACCAGCAGCTTTATTTGTTTGTGCATTTAAGGATGCGCTTAATACAAAGCCAATAAATAAGGCGCCTTTAAATAATCTCTTCATTCTTATGGGTTTTTATGATATGTAAATCTAAACTATAACCATAAAAACACGGTATGCTTCACTCATTTTAAACATCAACTCCCTAATTTAAACAAGCAATTGACAGATTTTAACATTTAAAAAGCCACTATTCATACGATTTAGATACAAGTTGGGGACTTTTTTACACGAAACTAAAAGTGTAGAATGTTTAGTGGCTTAATTGCCGAACTAAAAATTCAGAGATCTTAGAAATAAAGGTCGCTTGTTTTTAAACGAAGGAAACGTAATACAGCAAGCATAGCGCTAAAGGCAGAAATAATAACACCCACTAAAACAATTGCAGAGAATAGTATGAGTAATAAATTTTCATCTTGTAATTGTAAAAGATCAGGAATAAAACGTGTGCTTATCATCAATAACCCCACCAATAAAACACTTGCAACAATACCCGCAATTATGCCCTGACGTACGCCTTTAAATATAAAAGGCTTGCTGATAAAAGAACGAGTGGCGCCAACCAAATACATGGTGCGAATTAAAAAACGCTGCGAATAAATTGAAAGACGAATAGTATTATTTATAAGCGCAATAGCAACTATTAAAAGCGCACCGCTAAATATTAAAATAAAAAATGCAATGGCCTTTGTGTTCTTATTTAAATTATTGATCATGTCTTTTTGATACACAACTTCTTTTATATAGCTTTTTTGCAAAAGGGTCTTTTCAATAATTTGTAAAGTATCGGTATTGGCGTAATTAGCATTTAGCTTTACTTCCAGCGAATTTAAAAGCGGATTGCTTCCTAAAAATGAAACAAAATCTTCTCCAAGATCTGCTTTTAGTTTTTCGGCCGCCTGCTCTTTATTAATAAGATTTACGCTTTTTGCATAGTTAGAATTGCTGATCTCCTGTAAAAGCGCATCCGTTTGTGCAGAACTGGCCGTATCTTTTAAATAGATCTGAAAACCAACATTCTCTTTAAAGTGCTTTGATAATTTATTGGCATTAATCACCAATAATCCGAGTGCGCCTAACATAAACAATACGAGTGATAAGCTAATGATCACTGTTATTCCCGAAGTACGTAATCGTTTTTTTGTAAGGTTATCGCTCACTGGTAATTAATTTATAAGCGAATTTATTTTTTTATCCGGCGCGGAATTTCAAATACAAAAAGATTAATTAACAAGGCGGTGTTTGTTATACTTACGCAGTAAGCTGAAGACCTGTATACAAAGCGTAAACTAAAAATAAAACACCAAGTATGATCCTGTAAATACCAAAATGTTTAAAGCCGTATTTATTTAAAAAAGCAACAAAACCTTTTACCGCAAAAATTGCAACAATAAAAGCTATAACAGCTCCAAATAACAATAACTTAATGTCTTCTGAATGTATATTATCTTTTTCTTTTAAAAGATCGTATCCTGAGGCGGCAAACATAGTTGGTATAGCTAAAAGGAAAGAGAATTCTGCCGCTTGCTTTCTGTTAAAGCCTGAAAAAACACCACCAAAAATTGTTGCAGCAGCCCGCGAAACACCCGGAACTATTGATAAACATTGGATCAAGCCAATTTTTAAAGCATTACCATAACTAATATCTTCAACATTTTTATATTCGCTTTCTTTACGTTCGCTCCATTTATCCAATAAAATTAATACAACACCGCCAATAATTAATGAAACACTTACTGTAACTGTATTGAACAAATAATGCTTAATAGTTTTATAAGCTAAAATACCAATGATACCAGTGGGTAGAAATGCAACAAGCAATTTTAAATAAATATTTATACCAACAAAAAAACGTTTAATATAAATTGCCAATACAGCCAATATAGCACCAAGCTGAATAACGATCTCAAATGTTTTAGCAAAATTAGGGTCCTCAATTTTCATTAATGAGTCGGCAAGGATCATGTGACCTGTAGAAGAAACTGGTAAAAACTCTGTTAATCCTTCAATAATTGCAATTAGTAAAGCTTGTAGATATGACATAAATTTTAATGTACTAAAGAAACATGGTCAACAAAATAATCAGTGTCGCCTTGCCAAAAAAAGTTTTTAATTACCTGCCTGTATTTTACCACAACACGGCGTCCCTGGTAGGCTTCCAGCGAATCGTAAATTTGTTTTTTTGTGGTAGAAAATTTAAAAATGGTCATTGGCATAATGGTGCCTTCGCCCTGGTTAACACCCCCAATATTTAATTCGCCTTCATAGGTCTTAAAGATATATCCTTTACGGGCTACTTTAAACAAAATACCCGAACGGCTGCCATCGCTATAAGTAATACCGCAAATAAAATAATAAATAAACCAAATAAGAAGGAGTACTAGAAAAGTAATAAGTGCAAATTTTTTAAATTTACTTTTCTTTTTTGGAGGTAATGATGTTGCCGCGTCCTGGCTCATTAGTTAACAACTTCAGCTTCTTGCTTTGGCCTCCACATAATAGCAACAATAATAGTTACAAAGCCAATTAAACAACAAATAGGAGCTAAAGTTATACGTTGAAAATCAAAAATTGCAGGGTTAAAAATATTGGGATCTTCACTACCGCCACCTATCATTAATAAATAACCAAGGGCAATAAATACTATTCCTACTAGTAAAATGTAGTAATTCTTTTTGGTGAAGGTAGTTTTCATGTTAAAGTTTTATTAATTCAATAAAGGTCAAATATAAATAAAAATAGCCTTATTTACCTCTATTTTTGAGTGAGTTTTATACGTTAATTTTTTGTAATATTGTTACTTTATAAATTATGGCAAAAGTAGCACTTATTACAGGGGTAACCGGACAAGATGGCGCTTACCTTTCGGAATTATTATTAAGCAAAGGATATGAAGTGCATGGTGTTAAACGCCGCAGTTCTTTATTTAATACAGATAGGATAGATCATTTATACCAGGATCAACATGAAAAACATGTAAATTTTAAATTGCATTACGGCGATCTTACCGATAGCACTAACCTTATTAGAATAGTGCAGGAAGTAAAGCCTGACGAGATCTATAACCTTGCGGCCATGTCGCACGTAAAAGTAAGTTTTGATACTCCTGAATACACCGCAAATGCAGATGGTATTGGCACCCTGCGTATTTTAGAAGCCATTCGTATTTTAGGCTTGGAAAAGAAAACGCGTTTTTATCAGGCTTCAACATCCGAATTATATGGCTTAGTACAAGAGATCCCGCAAAAAGAAACAACTCCTTTTTATCCGCGCAGCCCGTATGGGGTTGCAAAACTATATGGCTTCTGGATCACAAAAAATTATCGTGAAGCCTATGGCATGTATGCCTGCAACGGAATTTTATTTAATCATGAAAGTCCTTTACGTGGCGAAACTTTTGTTACCCGCAAAATTACACGTGGTGTTGCAAAGATCAGTTTAGGTTTACAGGAAAAATTATTTATGGGCAATATCGATTCTGAGCGGGATTGGGGTCATGCAAAAGATTATGTGGAAGGTATGTGGCGTATGTTGCAACAAGATGAACCGGATGATTTTGTGTTAGCAACCGGTATTAAAATAACCGTTCGCGAATTTATTAATATGGCCTTTGCCGAAGTTGGTATTAAAATTAAATGGGAAGGCAAGAATGAAAATGAAAAAGGAATTAATGTTGCAACCGGAAAAGCAGTTGTAGAAATTGATCCTAAATATTATCGCCCGGCTGAGGTTGATCTTTTGGTAGGTGATGCCACGAAAGCAAAAACAAAAATGGGTTGGACACCAACTCATACTGTTGCTGAGCTTTGTAAAGAAATGGTTTTGGCAGATGTTGAGTTATTTAAGCGCGATAAATATTTGTTGGAAGGCGGACACAAGATCTTAAATTACAAAGAATAATTACCGAAATTTTTACGAATTAAAACAATTAGATATCTAAATCTATATTGGTACTTAAAATGAAATTAGATTCAAAAATATACATTGCAGGCCACCGTGGAATGGTTGGCTCGGCCATACTAAGAAATCTGCAAAAAAAAGGTTTTACCAATTTTGTTTTAAAAACATCTCAGGAACTTGATCTTCGCGATCAAAAACAGGTAGCAGATTTTTTTGCAATAGAAAAACCCGAATATGTTTTTTTAGCAGCCGCTAAAGTTGGTGGTATACAGGCCAACAATATTTATCGTGCCGATTTTTTGTATGAAAATTTAATGATCCAGAACAATGTTCTACATGCTGCTTATGAAAATAAAGTAAGCAAGCTTTTATTCTTAGGCTCATCCTGCATCTATCCTAAACTAGCGCCACAGCCCTTAAAAGAAGAATATTTATTAAGTGGTTTTTTGGAAGACACTAACGAACCTTATGCAATTGCAAAAATTGCAGGTATTAAATTGTGTGAAAGTTATAACAGGCAGTATAACTGTAATTTTATTTCGGTAATGCCAACCAATTTATATGGCCCTAACGATAATTATAATTTAAACAACTCGCATGTGCTACCGGCTTTGATACGCAAGTTTCACGAAGCAAAACAAAGCAATGCCCCCTTTGTAGAAATGTGGGGTACCGGCTCGCCTATGCGCGAATTTTTGCACTCAGATGATATGGCCGATGCCTGTGTTTATCTAATGCAGAATTATAACGGTTCGCAGCATGTTAACATTGGTACCGGTGTTGACCTTACAATAAAAGACCTTGCTTTGCTTATTAAAAAAATTGTTGGTTATACCGGCGACATAAAACACGATCTTACAAAGCCGGATGGTACACCAAGAAAATTAATGGATGTTAGCTTTCTGCACAGTCAGGGCTGGAAACACAAAATAGAGCTGGAAGAGGGAATTACACAGGTTTACGAAGACTTTAAGAAAAAAGAGAACGTGAAGGTGTGGTAGTCCGGGCACAGGACTAAAGAGATTCAAGATGCAAAATGCAAGATTGGATCAAATTAAATGCAAATAAAAAAAATCTCATATAATCATTCTATCTTGCTTTTTGTTGTCTTGGCTATTGCTTCTGCAAGCACAAAAGCTCAATTTTACAATCTACCTACCGATTATAACTTTTCGCTATTTACTGAAAGAAATTTAGCCGCAAAAGATTCTGCAATTCACACAGGTATAAAACCATACATTCATTTTTTTAATTCTAAATATGAACACGTTGCCGATTCGCAACGCCTGTTTAAGTACATTGTAGATGATCCGGCCCTTGATGCCGCATTCTTTAAACATGTTGTTCGTATACAACCGCCAAATCAAAATTTTAAATTTTTTTTAGACCCGATCTTAAATCTTGAAAAAGGAATAGACTTTAGTGATACTATTGACCGGCGTATAAACACCAACACGCGCGGTCTTATTGCCGGTGGTTATATTGGGAGTAAGTTTTATTTTGAGACCATGTTTGCCGAAAATCAATCTGTTTTTCCAAATTATATTTCAAATGTTGCAAAAGCCACTTATGTTGTACCCGGCCAGGGCCGCTGGAAAACTTTTAAAGGTTCAGGTTATGACTATGCTTTTTCATCCGGATTTTTTTCTGTACAGGCTTTAAAAAATTTAAACATACAAGTAGGCCACGGTAAACATAAAATTGGTAACGGTTATCGTTCTCTGCTGCTAAGTGATAACGCATTTAATTATCCTTACGTGCGTATTACACAGCAATGGTTTAAGGGTAGGGTTAATTACACCAATATTTACTCTGTTTTAATGAATTTAGATTCAGCTTCCAAACATCCAACGCCCAACGCAGAAAGATTATTCCAAAAAAAAGCCGCCTCTTTTCAATACCTGAGTATTAATATTACCAAGGCATTAAATATTAGTTTTTTCCAGGGAATGATTTGGCATGCCGGCGACGATAAAAATAAACAGGATATAGGCTGGCAATTTTTTAACCCTATAATTTATTCTAATTTGCCTGAATATGGCTTGAATAACAGAAATAATATTTTAGTTGGCGGTGATATTAAATTTAAAATTACCAATAAACTAAATTTATACGGGCAGTTAATGGCAGATGATCTTAGTGGTGCTAAAAAATATGGAGATGCAATAGGTTTTCAGGCAGGGGTAAATTATTATGATGCTTTTGGTATTAAGAATTTATTTTTACAGGTAGAATATAATGATGTAAACGAGAATAGTTATGTAAGCCCATTAAGCACTATCAGCAACCAGTCTTATTCTCATTATAATCAAAACCTGGCTTACACACCGGGCTCGGGTAAAGAAATTATTGCCATTGCAGATTATAAATGGAAACGCTTTTTTGTGAATTTTAAATACAATAATCAAAGTTTATTACGGAATGGCGATGCCCTTTACAATAATCAGCTTATAAATGGAAAAATAGGCTATCTTATTAACCCCGCATATAATCTAAATGTAAATTTAGGCTATACCTACAGGGTGCAAAATTTTAATACCTTTACTACTCTAAACAACCAAACTAATTATATATATTTAGGCGTTAGAACAAGTATCTATAATTTATACTACGATTTTTAGATGACAGTACTTATACTAGTTTTTTTAACGGCATTTATTGTTGTGCTTTATTCAACACCGGCGCTTATTAAAGTAGCGGTGTTAAAGCGATTAATAGATGTGCCCAGTGAAGATCGTAAGATTCATAAAGGCTCTATCCCAACTATTGGAGGGATAATTATTTACGCCGGAACTTTGTTTGCCTATTCGCTTTGGTATAATATTGATGACATGGTTTATTATGAGACCATATTTGAATCGGTAAAAGAATTTAAATTAATTGTTGCCACCAGCCTTATACTTTTTTTTGTTGGTGTTAAAGATGATATTATTGGCACTGCACCGGTTAAAAAATTATTTGCTCATATTGTTGTTGCATTAATACTTGTTTTAATGGGCGATATACGCATTACCAGCCTTCATGGTATTTTTGGCGTATATGATCTGCCATATTGGGGCAGTGTTTTTATTTCCATTTTTACTTATGTGGTAGTAGTAAACTCCATTAATTTAATTGATGGCGTTGATGGGTTGGCAGCTGGTGTAGGCTTAATTACCAGCACGGCCTTTGGCATCTGGTTCATTTATGCCAACGAGTTTCCGTATGCCGCTTTATCATTTGCGCTGGCAGGTTCGTTATTGGGCTTTCTGATCTTTAATTTTTCTCCTGCTAAGATCTTTATGGGTGATTCAGGCTCGCTTGTAATTGGTGTTTTTCTTTGCATTCTTGCCATAAAAATGATCGAATTTCCTATTCAAAAATTAGATCACTTTTGGGTAAATGTAAGTAAACCTGTTTTTGCAATTGCGGCTTTAATTTATCCTCTTTTAGATACACTGCGGGTTTTTATAACCCGTGCTTTAAAAGGGCAGTCGCCATTTAATGCAGATAGAAACCACCTGCACCATAAATTGATTGATTGCGGCTACAGCCATGCAAAAACGGTTATTATAATATATTCATTCAGCATTATAACCATTGGCGCATCGTTACTGACCTACTTTTTTAATCAACCAACTTTTAGTTTAATTACAGTTGTAAGTACCAGTCTGGTTTTTTTAATTTTTGTTATTACTTTAAATAACAAGGCCGCTAAAAAGAATAACGACTAACCACAATTCATTTTCAATTTATAAACATCAAAATTTACCGTTAGTGTAAGTTTTAATTTTTTAAGGTTTTAAGCGCAATAATTTATTTAATTTTATAGTATTATTTAAATCATGAGGCCTCTAATACTTTTTCTTTTTACACTCATCTCAATAATAGCACGATCACAAACCTGGGATCTGCCGCAGTGTATTGATTATGCTTTAAAGCACAACATTACCTTAAAACAGGCCGCTTTAAATTCTGAGATAAATAAAAATAACACGTTGCAAAGTAAAGCCTCGGTGCTTCCGTCATTAAACGCAGGCGCACAACACAATTATAACTTCGGGCAAACGATAGACAGGTTTACAAATACTTTTGCCAACACACAGGTTCTTTCGCAAAATTTTTATCTCAGCAGTTCGGTTGTTTTATGGAGCGGCCTTAGTCAATACAATACTATAAAAGCAAACCAATACAATTATTTAAGCAGCGAAGAAAATGTAAAGCAATTAGCAAACGATCTTTCATTGAATGTTGCCAACGCATATATTGCTGTTATATTTGGCGAAGAGCTTTTAAAGATCTCACAAAAACAGGCAGATATTACCAAAGAACAATTAGAGCGCACACAAAAATTAGTTACTGCCGGTGCTATTGCAAAAAGTATTGAATATGATATAAAAGCGCAACTAGCAAACGAAGAAGTGAATGTTACCACAGCTGAAAATAATTTAACCTTATCGTTATTGAATTTAAGGCAATTAATGAATTTAGATTCTGTTTCAAATTTTTCTGTTGTTCGCCCAAATTTAGAAGTTACAGATAATCCTATATTAGCAGATGTACAATACATTTATGAATCGGGCTTAAAAACACAGCCAAGTATTAAACGCGGCGAATATTCTATCTTAAGCGCAGAAAAATATTTAGCAGCAAGTAAAGGAAGAATTAGTCCAACGCTTACATTTAACGCCAGCCTTGGTACCGGAACATCAGGTTTGGCAAAAGATGTTTTAGGTGTAAATTTTACAGGTTATCAGTTAAGTGGTATTACAAGTGGTGGTGATAGTGTTTACACTCCTACTTCTGAATTAATAACCCGTAAAACATCTTTTGCCGATCAGTTTAAAAATAACGCCAATAAAATTGTAGGCTTTACTTTAAACATTCCTTTATTTAACGGTTTGCAGACTTACACATCGGTTAAGAATGCAAAAATAAATGCACTTAACGCACGTTTAAGCCAGGACCTTGCAAAACAAAATCTTTACAAAACCGTTTCGCAGGCATACATTAGTGCTAAGGCAGCTTTAAATAAATATAACGCAACCAGATCAAGTGTTGAAGCTGCCAACGAATCGTTTAAATATGCGCAACAAAAATTTGATGCCGGTGTAATAAGTGCATTTGATTTTAGTACTGCTAAAAATCGTTTGTTTGCCGCAGAAAGTAATTTGCTACAAGCTAAATACGATTACATTTTTAAATTAAAAGTGTTGGATTATTACCAGGGTAAACCCCTTACCTTTTAAGTATTTTCTTTTTTTCTTTTCCTGAAAATTATTCTTAAAATGGGTATCGCAGTAATGATGATGAGCGTTATAAAAATGTATCCCATATAATTTGTTACCTGTGGAAAGATCTGAACTAAAAAATAACCAATGCCGCTTAAGCTTATTATCCAGGCCACTGCACCAACAATATTAAATAACATAAATTTAAAAAAATCTACTTTTATGGCGCCTGCAATAACAGGCGCAAAGGTGCGCACAACCGGTAAAAAACGAGCAATGATCAATGTAGTGTTGCCACCATATTTATCGTAATAGGTTTTTGTAACATCTAAATGTCGTTTTTTAAAGAACCAGCTTTCTTTTTTTGAATACAGTTTATCGCCTGCCCTTTTTCCAAACCAATACCCAAACACATTTCCTAAAACGGCTGCTGTTATCATTAAGCAGACTAAAACAAAATAATTTACATGTATTAATTCAGGGCGTGCTTTGCATAAGATACCTGCCAATAAAATTAAATTATCTCCCGGTAAAAAAAATCCAATTAACAAACCAGTCTCTGCAAATATCACAAACAGCAATAACCATAAGCCCCCGTATTCAATTATGCTGTTAGGGTCTGTTAATTGTTTTAAAAAGTCGAGCATGATTATTCTTTAGTAGTACTCACCCAATCTGAAAATGGATGATGTTGTTCTTTTTGCGCGATGGCTGCTTTTATATTTTCAAGATTACCTTTTGGAATAGAATCAATTAATTTACGTGTATAATCGCTTTTAGGATTGATGTAAATTTCATCCGGATCTCCCATCTCTTCTATCTTTCCTTTTTGCATTACGATCATTCTATCACTCATAAATTTAACTACACTTAGATCGTGACTGATAAAAATATATGTGAATTTAAATTCTGCTTTTAATTCGTTCAATAAATTCAATACCTGTGCCTGCACACTCACATCCAAAGCACTTACGCTTTCATCGCAAATAATAAATTTAGGATTTAAGCCTAAAGCACGGGCAATACAAATACGCTGACGCTGGCCACCACTAAACTCGTGCGGATAACGGTGATAATGTTTTTCATCCAGTCCAACTTTTTTTAAGAGGTCGTATACTTTATCTCTGCGTTGTTTACTGGTAGGAAAAATATTATGAATTTTCATAGGCTCCATAATAGCATCGCCCACGGTGATACGTGGATTTAGTGATGAATAAGGATCCTGAAAAATAATTTGCATGTCTTTACGGTGCGGCCTGAAATCAGATTCTTTCATGCGAATTAATTCTTCGCGCTTATAAAATATTTGTCCTTCTGAAGCTTCTGTTAGTTTTAAAATAGTACGGCCTAAAGTTGTTTTACCGCAACCGCTTTCACCAACAAGGCCTAAAGTCTCCCCTTCGTAAACATCAAAGGTAACATCGTCTACCGCTTTTGTATAGCCCAATACTTTTCCAAATAATGTTTTTTTAGCCGGGAACCAGGTCTTTACATTTTTTAGTTCTAAGATCTTATCGCGTTGATAAAGTTCGATATGGTTTTGTTTACGCTCTTCTGCACTAATAACAACGCGGTTTATAGCATCGTTCACATTTTTCGTCAATTCAATGATCTCACCATCATCACCACGCATCATAAAATCACTTACAACAGGCAAACGTTTTAAACGTTTATCTAATGGCGGACGGCAAGCCAATAAACTTTTTGTATACGGATGTTGCGGGTTTGCAAAAATTTCAAGTACCGGGCCTTGCTCAACAATTTTACCTTTGTACATTACCACCACATGATCTGCCAGTTCTGCAATTACACCAAGGTCATGCGTAATAAATAAAATACCCATGTTATGTTCTGCCTGAAGTTTTTTCATTAACTCCAAAATGGTTTTTTGTACCGTTACATCCAAAGCTGTTGTTGGCTCATCGGCAATCAAAATATTTGGGTTGCAGCTCATAGCCATAGCTATCATTACCCTTTGTTTTTGCCCACCCGAAAGCTGATGCGGAAATCTGTCCAGCATTTGTATTGGGTTTGGCAATTGTACTTCTTCAAATAGTTTTATTGTTTTTTCGCGCGCTTCATCTTTTGTGATTTTTTGATGAAGTAAAAGCGATTCCATAACCTGGTTACCACAAGTAATTACAGGGTTTAACGAGGTCATTGGTTCCTGAAAGATCATGGCTATCTCATTACCACGGTAATGGCGCATCTCGTCGTTCTTGGTCTTAACCAGGTCAACAATTTTATTATCTTTTGTATGATAGATTATCTCACCATGTGTGATCTTTCCCGGAGGATTTGGAATAAGCTGCATGATAGAAAGCGATGTAACCGATTTACCCGAGCCACTCTCACCAACAATACCAATAGTTTCGCCTTTATGAAGTGTAAATGAAATATCATTTACCGCTTTTATAAACTCGTCATCAGTTTTAAACTGTGTTACCAGGTTCTTTACTTCCAACAAAGGTTGCTTTTCCATACACTGCTTTACGAAGGGTTTAAATTACGCTTTATTTTGATAAATAAAAAGCAAAATTAGATAGATCTGCTAGTACCAACGGCAAAAGCTGCATTTAATTTGGTTAAACTTATGGTTTAATTATCTTTGACTTAATGTGAAAAAACAGCATATAATACCTATTATTAATGTTTACGGCGCTTGCCACCTTATGTTTTGCTCAAACAAATAATTTTAAAACATTTTTATTTGCCAATAAATTTATTTTAATAGAAGTAAAGTACAATGCGCACAGCCATACTGCCGATATAGATGCCGGTTACATTCATAATCCAAATAATAACTACAAACCAAAACTCGAAATGCGCACTTTAATTTATGACACAACAAAAACCGAACAGAAAAAATTATTAAAAAACATAAAGTTTAACTTAAAAGATACTGTTTTAGTTTATGATTGGGATGCGGAATTTGATCCGCTTCCTTATAATGTTTCTGCCGCCAGGTTTTCATTTAATCAAATAGATTCATCCCTAACTTTTTTTAATGTTCAGGATATTTCAAGAAATTCTAAAGGCAGTAAGCCGAGTAAAGCGATAAGAAAATTTAAATTAATTGCATTAGAAAAAACCAAATTTATTTTGTTAGATCTTGATTATAGAGATGTAAGAAGAACTTACACCTTAAAAGTTGTAAACACTGCAAAAAAATAAATTTACTCTGTTAAAATCTGTAGCTAAGATTATCCCAACTTAAAACAAACATATTTTATATCCTCGCCTTTGGCGGTGAACATAGCTTCGTAATAGGTTTTTATTCTTATCAACTCTTCCCTGTCTGCCGGACAATTTTTATAAAGATCGTTCGTGTGCCAAAGCAATGGCAAATTATTTTCTTTAATTACTTCCATTGTAAATTCGTAAAAGCTGGTGCTGTCGGTTTTTAAATGTACAATACCATCTTTTTTTAAGAACTTTCTGTATTTTTCTAAAAACTGTGGATGCGTTAAACGCTGGCGTGCGCGCGGCTTTTGAGGTTGTGGATCAGGAAAAGTGATCCAGATCTCATCTACTTCGTTCTCAGCAAAACAATAACCAATAAAATCAATTTTTGTGCGTACAAAAGCAACGTTATTTAAATTATTTTCAATAGCCTGTTTAGCACCTGTCCAAATACGATTGCCTTTTATATCAACACCAATAAAATTCTTTTCAGGATGCTTTTGCGCAAGACCAATAGTATACTCGCCTTTGCCACAGCCTAACTCCAGTACAATGGGTTTAGTGTTCTTAAAATGTTCTTTATGCCAAATACCTTTTAATGGAAAGCCTTTATCAAGGTTTTCCCAAAAAAGTGTGATGCAATTATCAAACGTTTCAAACTCGGCAAATTTTTCTTGTTTACTTGGCATATCAAATCTCTACAGTGTTACTTAATTCGTACAATTTTTTGAATTTAGATTCGGTGCTTAGCAACTCGCTAATACTTCCCTCTTCTATTATTTTTCCATGATCGAACACGAAAATTTTATCTACATGTTTAATGGTTGATAAACGGTGTGCGATGATGATGGATGTTCTTCCTTCAGAAATTTTTTCGGCAGCTTTTTGAATGAGCTGTTCTGTTTGTGTATCAATCGTTGCAGTAGCTTCATCTAAAATAAAAATACTTGGCTGATACACAAACGCGCGAATAAAGGCCACCAGCTGGCGCTGCCCTGCTGATAAACCCTGCCCGCGTTCAGTTACTTTATAATCAAAGCCGTTTGGTAACGACATAATGTATTCGTATAAACCAATTTCTTTTGTGGCAGCAACCACATCTTCAAATTTTATTTCCGGATTATTTAAGGTAATGTTATTTAAAAGCGTATCGTTAAACATATACACATCCTGCAACACAACGCCGGTATTTTTTCTTAAAGTAGAAAGATCTATTTTTTTAATATCAATGCCATCAATTGCAATTTCGCCTTTGTTTAATTCATAAAAGCGACTTAACAAACTAATGATGGTTGATTTGCCTGCACCCGTAGCGCCAACGAGGGCAACAGTTTGGCCTGCTTTGATCGAAAAAGAAACATCTTTTAAAACATAATGTTCGTTGTTATAAGCAAACCAAACATTTTTAAAAGCAATGTTTTGTTTAACACCTTCAAATTTTATGGTGCCCGTATTAATTATTTTCTCATCAGTATCTACTACTTTAAAAACACGCTCAGCCGAAACAATGCCCATTTGCAAAGTGTTTAAACGGTCTGCTAACATCCGTATAGGGCGAAAGAGCATATTGATCATCATGATAAAAAAAGTAATATCGCCCAGGCCAATATTATACGAACTGCCTTTTACACCTGTAAACCAAATGATCAACGCAATGGATATAGACGAAAGAATTTCAACGATGGGAAAAAATACTGAGTAATAAAAAATAGATTTAATGTTGGCGACACGGTGTTGTTTGTTTATCTCTTTAAATTTATCAAACTCCTGCTCTTCACGATTGAACAGCTGCACCAGGCGCATGCCTGTAATATGCTCTTGTGTAAATGTATTTAATGCAGATACTGCATTACGCACCATGGTAAATGTTTTTTTAACGCCACGCTTAAATAATGCCGTTGCTACAAATAATAAGGGAATGGTACTTAAGGCCAATAATGTTAAGATCCAATTCTTGGCAAACATCACGCAAATAAAAATTAAAAGCATCACAATATCACCGGCAATAACAATAAAGCCTTGCGCAAACACATCACTTAAACTTTCTATATCTGAAATGGCGCGTGTAACTAAAGTACCAACCGGTGTTGTATCAAAATACGAATTCTTTAAATGTATAATGTGTTTGTAAACCTGGTTACGAAGATCTTTTACAATATTTTGCCCAAGTAAATTGGTAATGCGCAAATTTATTATCTGCAAAAATGCTTCAACAAATAATAATGCAAGAATAAGCAAGCAAATAAAATTTAATCCATCCAGATCTTTTGCCAAGGTAACATGTTCGTTCAATGCAAGGCTTATTAAAAGCGGACGAACAATTGCCATACCGGCTAAAAGCAAAGTAAAAAAAACAGCGCCGTAAAAAAGTTTTTTATAGGGTTTTGTGTAACTTAAAATTCGTTTAATAAGTTCAAGATTCAATCCTTTATTTTCTTTATTGCTCAATAAAAGTTTCTTTTGGATATTTAATGGCTACTAAAAATAAAGCGTTCGGTGAAACATTAGCTCCTGCTGCGTTTCTATCCTTAGCCTCAATTATTTTTCTGAAATCGTTAAGCGATATTTTATTTTTTCCTACCTGCAATAATGTACCAACAATTGCGCGTACCATACCACGTAAAAAACGATCGGCCGTAATTATAAAACGCCACTGACCAATGTTTGTTTTTTGCCAAACCGCTTTATTGATCTTACAGTTATTAGTTTTATTTTGCGTGTGCAATTTACTAAAGCTTGTAAAATCTTCGTATTCTAAAAGTATTTGCGCGGCTTTATTCATCAATTCAAAATCAATATTTCCATATACATATAAACTGTAATCGTTTATAAATGGATTTTTTTGTTGGTGAATAAAATAATAATAGGTTCTTGCTTTTGCATCAAAACGTGCATGCGCCCCTGGGTTAACCGCTTGTATATTTTGTACTGCAATTTCTAAAGGCAATACATTGTTGAATTTATAGATCCAGTGATCTTTATTGCTTATAAGATCTTTACTGTTACTTTCAAAATGCGCCACATAATTTTTTGCATTTACACCGGCATCGGTTCTACCGCAACCAACAAACTCGATCTTTTCTTTTAAGATCATAGATACTTTTTCTTCCAATATTTGCTGCACCGTGTTAGGTGTATTATCCTGGATCTGCCAGCCATTAAAGCCGGCACCATTATAAGAAAGCGTTAAAAAGTAACGAGCCATTTTGCAAATGTACTACTTTATAAGAAGTTTTTTTGCTGCTATTTTTTTAAATTCTTGAGGCCCCAAAAAGCCATCGAATCCAAAACAGGCATAAGGTCCTTGCCAATGCGAGTAAGCCCATACTCCACATGAGGAGGCATTACTGCTTTAACTTTACGTTGCACTAAATTATCTTCTTCTAACTGCTTTAAATGCTGTATTAACATTTTTTCTGTTATGGTTGGAATGGCTTTTTTTAACTCGTTATATCTTTTTTCGCCTTTTGTAAGGTTCCATAATATTAATGGTTTCCATCGCCCTCCTATTCTATCCAATGTATAGGTTACCGGGCATTGTACCATGATAATTTTCTTATTGATGTTATTAGTAGATGTTTCTTTTATTTTTCTCATATCACATACTTTTTGGTAGGTACTTGTAAAAAAGTAAGTACAAATATAATTTTGTTCTCATAAACTTCAAAATAAAAAATTATGAATTACACAATCACAGGATCTTTAGGAAACATTAGCCTTCCTTTAGTAAAAGATTTACTGGCAGCAGGCCATAAAGTAAAAGTTATTAGCAGCAACGATGCTAAGAAAAAAGAAATAGAGCAATTAGGTGCAACCGCAGCCATTGGTTCGGTAAACGATAAAGGTTTTTTAGCAAACGCCTTTGCCGGCAGCGATGCAGTTTACCTAATGATACCCCCAAATTTTGCAACCAGCGATTTCTACGCATATCAAAAAGAAGTTGCCGATAATTACATACATGCCATTAAAGAAAATAACACCAAACATATTGTTTTGCTTAGCAGTATTGGTGCGCATATGCGTAAAGGTGCAGGCCCAATTGATGGACTGGGGTACCTTGAAGAGCAACTTGAAAAATTAAAAGATGTGAATGTAAAAATGTTACGCCCTTCTTATTTTTATTTTAACCTGTTTGCTATGGCCGGTTTAATAAAACAAGCGGGTATTATGGGATCTAATTTTGGTGATGATAAAGAAAAACTCATTTTAGTGCATCCAGCAGATATTGCAAAAGTTGCAGCAAAACATCTATTAGCGCTTGATTTTACCGGGCATACTTTTCAATACATTGCAAGCGACGAAAAATATGCTTCAGAAATTGCAACTACAATAAGCAGTGCGATAAATAAACCTAATACGCCATGGGTAACCTTTACCGATGAACAAGCCCTTGAGGGTATGTTGCAAGGAGGCTTAAGTAAAACAATGGCAGAAGCTTATGTGCAAATGGGAAAAGCATTTCGTGAAGGTTTGGCACAAGCCGATTACTGGGAAAACAAACCTGCATTCGGTAACATCAAACTCGAAGAATTTGCAAAAGATTTTGCTGCATTCTATTCTTCCAACTAACATTTTATATACTCATCATCGGGCGCAATATTTTTACTAATTTTGCGCCTGATCATGACAAAAATTAAAAAGAACTTTATTCTCGAAAACCTTGAAGTAGTTGACACCAGTACCGAAGGAAAAGCCATTGCCAAACACGATGGCATGGTAGTATTTATTGAAGGCGCAGTACCGGGAGATGTGGTGGATGTAATGGTACACCGCAAAAAAAATAATCTGGCCGAGGGTAAAGTTCACAAAATAATAAAGCTGTCTGACCTTAGAACTAAACCTGTTTGCGAACATTTTGGTACTTGCGGCGGTTGTAAATGGCAAAATTTACAATATAAAAGTCAGTTAGAGTTTAAGCAAAAATATGTTTACGATGCCTTTACGCGTATTGGCAAACTAACGTTTGATGAAATTACGCCCATACTTGGCAATGCCGATGAATATTATTACAGGAACAAATTAGAGTTTGGCTTCTCAAATAAAAAATGGTTAACCAACGAACAAATTGCTTCTAAAGAAGAAATTGGGAATAAAAATGGTTTGGGTTACCACATTGCAGGTTTGTTTGATAAAATATTAGACATTCATAATTGTTACTTACAACCCGAGCCAAGCAATTCTATAAGAAATGCGGTAAGAGACTATGCATTAAAAAACGATCTTTCGTTTTTTGGCATTAGAGATAAAGTAGGTTTGCTAAGAACGCTTTTAATAAGAACAACCAGCATTGGCGAAATTATGGTGGTTGTTTCTGTTTTTGAATGGCAGGAAAAAGAAGTGTTTGCTTTGCTTGATTTTTTGAAAGAAACTTTTCCGCAAATAACTTCGCTGCAATACACACATAATCCAAAAGGCAACGATACTTTTTTTGGCCTGGATATTAAAACATATTATGGTCGCGACCATATTTTGGAAGAGATGGAAGGATTGAAATTTAAGATCAGCGCCAAATCATTTTATCAAACCAATTCGCCGCAAGCTTATAATTTATATAAGATAACCCGTGATCTTGCGGGCCTAACCGGAAACGAATTAGTATATGACCTTTACACAGGTACCGGTACCATTGCCAATTTTGTTGCCAAAAAAGCTAAGCAAGTTATTGGTATTGAATACGTTGAAGATGCTATTAAAGATGCCGTTGAGAATTCGAAAGCCAATAATTTAAGCAATACACAGTTTTTTGCAGGAGACATGAAAGACATTTTGAATGCAAATTTTATATCAAATTATGGTAAACCCGATGTTATTATTACCGATCCGCCCCGCGCAGGTATGTATGAGGGCGTAATTAAAGTAATTTTAGATGTTTTGCCTAAAAAAATAGTGTATGTAAGCTGTAACCCCAGCACACAGGCCCGCGACCTGGCATTGATGGCAAGCCATTACGCCATAAAAAAGGTAATGCCGGTCGATATGTTTCCGCAAACTGCACATGTTGAAAATGTGGTTTTATTAGAATTAAAATCATAATTTTCTCATTATCAATATTTTAAATCAAACAATCTACTCTTAATAAGTTTGCAAATACCCACTTATGGGTATGCTAATTTTTACTAAAAATTTGTTCATGTGCCGAATAATGCGTTATTTCGCTTAAACTTTAAAAAACTCAAAAATGAAAAAAATTACTTTATTAGCTGTTGCAGCATTAGCAATTAGCTTTGCGTCTTGTAAAAAAGACAGAACTTGTACTTGTACTAGCACTAGTGGTTCTGGCCCAGCTGTTACTACTACAACTACTTTATTAAAAGTTAAAAAGAAAGATGCTAAAGATGCTTGCCAAAAAACTACTTGGTCAAATACATCTGGAAGTACTACAAATTCAGGTACTAACGATTGCAAATTAAGCTAAACATTAACCAAAAAAATTTAAAAAAATGAAAAAGATATTTTTACCTTTATTAGTAGTTGCTGCATCATTAAGCATTACTTCATGTCATAAATCAAGAACTTGTACTTGTACTGATACTACAGTAACAACTTTCGGTAGCTCATCTACTACAACTACTTCTTCAAGCGTTAACTCTTGGGAAAATGCTACAAAACACGAAGCTGGTTCAAGCTGTATTTCTAGCAAATCTACTACTTCTTTTACTGGCGGTAGCAGCGAAACAACTAGCGATTGCAAATTAAGCTAATTTGTAAATTAGATCATTAAATAGAAGCCACCCTTTGCGGTGGCTTTTTTTATGCCAGTAATTTTTGGGGACTTTACTCTACGATTTTATAGTTTTTACTGTTTTATTCTTTCTCTTGCTTTGGTATGTTGTTTCTTTTGGCGAATTTTGCGCTATAAAAATTTAAAAAAATAGCAATGAAAAAAATCACATTACTGGCAGTTGCGGCATTAGCAATTAGCATGGCGTCTTGCAAAAAAGACAGAACCTGTACTTGTACAAACATTAGCTCTAATGGTAATACAACTACAGAAACTATTACAATTAAAAAAGAGAGCAAAAGAACAGCAAAAGATTTTTGCTACAAAAGCACAAATGTAAGTACATATGGTACTAACACTTCTAACTCATCAAGCGATTGTAAATTAAGTTAAACCATCTAGAAAACATTAATCATGAAAAAAATAATACTTTCAACTTTAGTAATTGCCGCATTGGCAACTACATCATGTCGTAAAGACAGAACCTGCACTTGCGAATATGTAAGCTCTTCAGGTAGTGTATCTGTTACATCTAAAGACGTAACAACTGTAAGTAAACAAACCAAACGTGTTGCAAGAGTACAAACAGGTTGTGTAAACTCTTTACAAACATCAACTAACAACAACGTTACAACAACTTTTGAAAGCAAGTGTGAATTAAAATAAATTGCACTTAATTATACTTAAAAAGCCGTTCTACCTAAAAAGATGAACGGCTTTTTTGTTTCTTATGCTTATTAAGCTATTAATATGCTCTTATACTTCCATTTTTAATAATATAATCAAAGCCATTAATGTTGAATTTTTTATTGGAGGTTTGATTGATCAACTCCGTTATGTCTTGTTCAATTGTATGAATAGATCCTTTTGTTTTGTACGCGATATTTAAATAATCGGTATTAATCTCCATACCTTCGTAAACACCGCATAAAATAACCCTTACCGGTATTTTTATCCGCGATAGCAAAGCAATATCACGCACTTTAGCCCAGTTATCTGCAATTAAAATTACATTATCAGGTTTTCTTACTTTTTTTAATCCGGTTAAAATTGCTTCTACAACATTTTCCGGCGAATCACCGCCCGCTCCTTTTTTAATGGTCAGTTTCATAGTATTTACAAGGTCTTCGCAGGTTTTTGCCCTGCAAACATAAATACCTCCGGTAACCCCTATTTTTTTATCGGCATCGCGTTTATTATCTCCATCATTAAAAAAAACAAAATATTGTTGTGCGGTATCCGTTACAAAAAATAACTTAAGCCAGGTATTTATTTGTTTTGCATAAGGATACATGCTGGATGTGAGATCGGTAACAATAATATTTTTTTTCCATTTAGGATTTCGCTTTAAGATCTGGTAAACACTATTGTTTACGGTATCCTCCACATCTGCTTCAAAATCTACAGGTCCTGTTGTGGTGCGGCTTTCAAAATCAAATTTCCCGTTTTTGGTATATACTTTATAAACGCCATCTAAATTTCCTTTTTTATAATACCCTTCTGCTTTTATGCGTCCGTTACTATGATAAGAAAGCTCCAACCCTTCTTTCACCCCATTCTTATAATTTTCAATAAATTCTTTTGCACAACTTTTTGAATAAAAGGTAACAGGCCCGTCTAATTGCCCGTTGTTATAATAGGTTTCCTGCTTTACGCAACCGCTGTGGTACCAGCTTATTTCAAGACCCTGCTTTTTATTATCCCTGTAAACAGCCTCGCTGCTTAATTTACCATTGGGCCAAAAAGTACGCCAAACGCCCTGTTTAAGGGTATCCTTATCAATCACATTAATGGTATCTCCCTGGTAAATAGAATAACTTATTAATTGCGCCTTTATAACCAGCGAATTAATTGTCAAAAAGCCTATCAGCAGCAAAAACCTCATCTTATAATCTTTAAATTTGTTTATTTTTGCACAGATTATCAAGTAATTAAGCAAATATGCTCGAAAAAATAGATAAGTTATTAAAGGAAGTAGAGTCTTTTGGCGCTGATACCAAAGACCAGGTGGAAGAATACCGTATTAAATGGTTAAGTAAAAAAGGAGAAATAACTGCTTTATTTGATGATTTTAAGAATGTACCATCTGATCTTAAAAAAGAGGTTGGCCAAAAATTAAACCTTTTAAAAACAAAAGCACAGGATAAAATAAATGCATTAAAAGAAAAATTTGATGCAGAGGCTGATGCCGGTGAAAAAAAGGGCATTGACCTTACTTTACCTTCTTTACCTACATTACAAACAGGTAGCCGCCATCCTTTATCGGTTGTAAAAAATCAGATCATTGATATTTTTTCACGCATTGGTTTTACGGTAAGTGATGGTAAAGAAATTGAAGATGACTGGCATAATTTCTCTGCACTAAATACGCCTGAAAATCATCCTGCACGCGATATGCAGGATACATTTTATGTGAACATAAATCCTGAAATGGTTTTACGCACACAAACATCCAGCGTGCAAGTGCACATTATGGAATATCAAAAACCTCCTATTCGTACCATCTCTCCGGGTCGTGTTTACCGTAACGAAGCTATCAGCGCGCGCGCGCATTGCCAGTTTCACCAGGTAGAAGGTTTGTATATTGATGAGCAGGTTTCGTTTGCCGATCTAAAGCAAACACTTTTATATTTTTCTAAAGAAATGTTTGGCGCTGAAACAAAAATAAGATTACGTCCAAGTTATTTTCCTTTTACCGAACCAAGTGCCGAAATGGATATAAGCTGTACAATTTGCAAGGGGGCGGGCTGTAATGTTTGTAAATATACCGGTTGGGTTGAAATTTTAGGTTGCGGCATGGTAGACCCTCAAGTGCTTACCAATTGTGGCATTGACGCTAATAAATACAAAGGCTTTGCTTTTGGAATGGGTATAGAGAGAATTACAATGCTTAAATACCAGGTTAAAGATCTGCGTTTGTTTTTTGAGAACGACGTGCGTTTCTTAAAGCAATTTACTTCTGCTTAAAATTTACTTTCATGGATCGTCTAAATCGTATAGACATGCTCATAGCCATGCTTGAAAAAGAGCCTGACGATCTTTTTTTGAATTATGCCTTAGGTACCGAGTATGTTGGCGAATTGGATGTTGAGCAGGCAGAATTTCAATTCAAAAAAGTGTTGCAATTAGATGCCTCTTACATTGCTGCTTATTATCAATTAGGAAAATTATTTGAATCGGTTTTAAAAAACAAAGAAGCTTTAGAATATTATAATCTTGGTTTAGAAAAGGCCAAGATCGCAAAGAACAATAAAGCCATTAACGAATTTGGCGAAGCTATTTTTATGCTTGAATAGCTATCTTTTATTTATTTTTCAGGATATATTTTATTTAGGTATAATAAAAATTGATGCTCATACATCATCTTTTCTTTTAATGATCTAAGCAGAAATTTTCTCAACTCAGCATCTAATTTATCAATATAATTTCGTGCCGAATTAAGCACCTGTTCCTGAAAATAAGGAAATTTTGCTTCTGCAATTGCCTGCGAAAGATGTTTTACATATAATTTAATAAACTCATTATCCGGCAACATTTTTGAGGCGAGTTCATTCATAATTCTGAATTTATTTTTCTCCCTTTTTAGCTCTTCAAATAATTGCATTGATCTGTTTCGATTGAGTAATAAAACCGCGATCTTATCTAAGGTATAAAATTTCGATTCGCTTTTTAATCTTTTAAACAACTCATCAGTTGCCTGTTCGCTTTTTTTACCAACCAGTTCAAAAAAATAATTCAGTTCATTTTCTTCAATAAATAAACCTTGAATAAATTTTTCCTGCAAATATTTCTCTTCAATACTTTTATTCTTCTTTTCTTTGGCAAAACGTAAGGTCTCTTCAACCAGATCGAGGTATTTATTCGAGTCCTTCTTCATATTCTCCGCATGCTGTACAAGTATCTTGAATCCTTTTTCATCTTTGCCTTTGCAAAATTCAATTTGCGCTAAAGCAATTGGCAACTCAATAGTTGATGTGAAATTATCTATTGAATATGTTTTATTTAATAACTTTGCATGCGTTATAGAAAGTTGTAATTCTGCAATTAATTTTCTATCTGTTTGCTCAAGACGGTTTTTATTGAGACTTCTTTTTTTTATGAAGTCTTTTAAGATCTCGAAATCATTTTTATCTTTTATAAAAACACACGCATAAGGAATTAATGATGAAAAAACACCGGTTCTGAAATTTGGTTGTGATCTGACTGAGTATTTTGCAGCTTCTATTAACGCCTCTTTCTCTTTGTTAGAAGGCTTTCCCGCTAAACGTGTATTTACTTCCTGTTTCGTTTTTTGAAACAGTTCATATAATTTATTTTCTTTTTCTGAATAATTAAAACCGTTAAGCTTTGGCAATTCTAAAATAGTTGAGAGATCGAAATAAAATTGCTGTTTTAAAAAAACAGCTTTTTCTTTTTCGATATGTATTTTTTTTAAAAGATCATTTAGCTGCAGTCCGTTAGATTTATTTTTCTTTACACCAGGCTTTAAAAAAACTTTAATTTCATTTAAATAATTTTGAAGAATACTTTTTTTTATGCGTGGAGATCTTCTTTTTTGAATAGGTTTTACAAGCTCAAAATCTTCTTTTTGTAAATAAAAAATGGCGGCCGCAAGATGCTCACAATAATTTTTATTGTCGCAAAAACACGTATAACTTGTAATTTTTCCGGCTTTAAGTTGCAAAGAAATTTCGCCGGAAGGTTTTTCATGAATTAAAAAATTAAAGAAAGTTGTGCCTGTTTTATTTAATAGTTCAACTTTATTTGTACTAAATAATCTTATGCCTTTTTTTAATTCGGGTTCTTTGATTATGTGTTCAAATTCTTTTAGATCAAAAAGCATACATCTCAAATTTAAGGGCAATAAGTCAATTAATGGGTTTATATATCTTAAATTACCATTAAAAAGGGTAATTTATTGAGTTAAACGGCAATTTTACTAAGTAAAAAAGTTAAAAACTAAAATCTAAATCCTTATATTAGTTCCAATAAATACAAAATGAAAAAGTATAGTTTCTTACTTTTTTTATGTTTTTCTTTTACTGCTGTTTTTTCTCAAAAAGGAAAGAATGGAGCCGGTAATATTGCGGCCAGTACAATTGTTAATGCCTATACTTCTTTAACCGCTGATGCTTTTACAGGTAATACAACCCTTAATGTTGCAAGTGCCGCCGGTTATGGCACCGGTGACCTGGTGTATGTTATTCAAATGCAGGGAGCCGCTGTTAACAGTTATACAAATCCATTTGGTAACCCTAATAGCGCTGAGCCTTTAAATCCTTTTTTTGGAAGGATCACAAATTATAATAATTGCGGAAATAATGAATACGCGCAGGTTTCATCGGTTGCAGGAAATGTAATTACAATTGATTGCCCTTTAAAAAATAATTATACTGCTGCCGGAAAAGTACAGGTAGTAAAAGTGCCCCGGTACACATCACTTACTATTACTGCCACGGGTATCATTACCTGTCCTCTTTGGAATGGTACAACCGGTGGTGTTATTGCAATTGAAGTGGATGGTAATACTGTTATAAATGCTGGTGGTTCTATTGATGCCAGTGCTACAGGCTTTAGAGGAGGAACACTTAGCACTGGCGCATTTTTTGGTGCAGGAGCCTGGTGTCATAACAATCCGCAAGAAGGAGCCCGAAAGGGTGAGAGTGTTGCAGGTGATGTTACTACTTATCTTGCTAATTTTAATGGACAATATTGTCGCGGTGCCGTAGCAAACGGTGGTGGTGGTGCAAACAGTAATAATGCCGGTGGTGGTGGTGGTGCCAATGCAGGTGATACATCTCTTTATACAGGTTTTGGTAATCCTGATATTTCTGTTGCAGGTTATATTACAGCCTGGAACCTTGAAACGGCGGGCTTTGCCTCAACAACTTCTTCCGGTGGCGGACGTGGTGGTTACACTTTCTCAAATGCAAATATTAGCCCTATAACTAACGCTCCCGGTGCTGCCGCATGGGCAGGAGATAACCGAAGAGCTGTTGGTGGTATGGGTGGCAGACCACTTAATTATAACACTGGTAGATTATTCTGTGGTGGTGGTGCCGGTGCCGGCGATCAAAACGATGGCTATGGCGGTGCAGGTGGTGATGGCGGCGGTATTATAAATATTGTTAGCTACGGTACAGTTTCAGGTGCAGGGCAAATAATATCAAATGGAGAAAATGGTTTCAATTCTAACGCAACAGGTGCAGCGCCATTTAATAATTGCAATGGCCGTGATGGTGCCGGCGGTGGTGGCGGTGGCGGTGCTATAGTAATAAATTCAGTTGGTTTTGTGAGTGGTTTAACGGTTTCAGCAAAGGGTGGTAATGGTGGTAATCAGCAAATGAAATCGGGATTTGTTGGTACAACCGCAATGGCCTATGGCCCGGGTGCAGGCGGTGGTGGTGGTTACATTGGCACAACTGCTTCGGCAATTACTACTTTTGTAAACGGTGGTACTAACGGAATAGTTCAATATTTATCAGGAAATGAAAACTGCCAGATAGACAATTTATTTCCGCCAAATGGTGCTACAAGTGGCGGAGCCGGTACTGTTACCTCAACACTTTTGGTAGTGCCTACAATAACTGCGAGCCCTGATGTAACAATTTGTGTGAATAACGCGGCAACATTAACTGCAACATTAACAGGTGCACCCGGCCCCATTAATTGGTATTCTGCTTTGGCTGGTCCAACTTTGTTAGGTACAGGAAGTCCGTTTACTACCACAGTTTTTACAACGCCCGGTACATATACTGTGTGGGCAGGCTTTTGCCCTGATGGAATTTATCGCGACCCGGTTGTTATTACCGTTACAAACGGCCCAACTTTAACACCTGTTTCAGCAACCGTGTGTGCCGGGCAAACCGGAACAATATCTGTATCGGGTGCTACTACATATACTTGGAGTACGGGCTCAAATAGCGCAACAATTAATGCTACACCATTAGCGACAACGGTTTACACCGTTACGGGATCTATTGGCACATGTACAACTTCAACAACAGCAACCATAACGGTTAACAGTAGCGCATCTATTAGCGTTAACTCTGCAACAATTTGCAATGGCCAAAACGCTTTATTAACCGCAGGTGCAGCAACATCTTATACATGGAGTACCGGCGCCAATACGCAAACCGTTAGTGTTAATCCGGCAACTACAACAAATTATACCATTAATGCAACGGTTGCCGGCGGCTGTGTAGTTACAAATACTGCCACCGTTACTGTAAACGCTACCCCAACGTTAGTGCCTGTTAGCACAACCGTTTGTTCAGGACAAACAGGAACAATATCCGTATCAGGAGCCGGTAATTATACTTGGAGCACAGGCTCAAGCAGTGCAACTATTACAGCAACTCCATTAACCACAACCAATTTTTCGATTGTTGGTGCAAATGGCACTTGCACTTCCTCAGCCAATGCAATCATTACGGTAAATCCAAATCCAACAATAACTGTATTAAGCAGTACTATTTGTGCCGGACAAACCGGCACCATTACTGCAGCCGGTGCAGGATCTTATACATGGTCAAGTGGACCAACTACTAATACCTTTGCAGCCGCACCTGTGGTTACTACAATTTATACTGTAAATGGTACCAGTGGTACTTGCACTTCGTCTGCAACGGGTACTATTACTGTTAATACAGCTGCGCCAATTGTTGTGAATTCAGCCACCATCTGTAGTGGTCAAAATGCTTTATTAACTGCCGGTGCGGCAACATCTTATACATGGAGTACAGGCGCCAATACGCAAACCGTTAGTGTTAATCCAACAGCTACAACTTCTTACACAATTAATGCTACAATGCCCGGAGGCTGTGTAGCAACAAATATTGCTACCGTTACAGTAAATGCAAGTCCAACTTTGGCTTTGTCAAGTACAACAATTTGTATTGGCCAAACAGGAACGCTTACTGCAAGTGGTGCAACAAACTACACATGGAGCCCAACCGGATCAAATAATTCAAGCATTACAGCTTCGCCTGCAGCTACAACATCCTACACTGTAGTTGGAGCAAACGGCACCTGTACTTCTTCTGCAAGCGCAAGTATTGTTGTTGGAGCCATTGGATCAATAGCCATTAACTCTCCTACTATTTGTATCGGTCAAACTGCAACTTTAACAGCGGGCGCTGCAGCATCTTACACATGGAGCACAGGCGCCAATACGCAAACCGTTAGTGTTACTCCTCTTACAACAACCGTATATACTTTAAGTGCGGTAACAGCAGGTGGTTGTAATGTAATAGGCAGCTCTACCGTTACCGTCAATTCAAATCCAACCCTTACTGTTACAAACGCCACTATTTGTGTTGGACAAACCGGAACAATCTCTGCATCCGGCGCTACAACCTATACTTGGAGTACAGGCGCCACTACACCAACAATAACTGCCAATCCTATTGTAAACACTACATATACTGTTACAGGTGCTAATGGAAGCTGTACAACTTCTGCAACTGCAAGTATTACCATAAATACAAGTGGCACTATCAGTATTAACTCACCAACAATTTGTGCAGGCCAAACCGCTACGCTTATTGCAGGCGCTGCCGCATCTTATACCTGGAATACCGGTGGATCTACCCAAACTATAAACGTTACTCCTCTTACAACAACACCTTACACAGTTACCGCAACATTAGCCGGCGGTTGTGTTGTTTCAAACACAACAACGGTAACTGTAAACCCAACGCCAACTGTAACTGCTAATACAGCGAGTATTTGTTCGGGGCAATCTGCTACCTTAACAGCAGCAGGCGCAACTAATTATTTATGGAATGATGGTACTTCTACTGCAATTAATATTGTTTCGCCTGCACTCACAACGGTTTACACTGTTACGGGCACTACCGGAAATTGTTCTTCAAACATAAGCACTACGGTTTTTGTTACGCCAACACCAACATTGAGCGCAGCGAGTATAACCGTTTGCGCGGGCCAGGTTGCCACATTAACTGCGGCAGGAGCCACTTCGTACACCTGGGACCCAACACCAGGGCCAAACGTTGTTAGTCCATCTTATACAGCCGCACCATTAACTACCACCACATATACTGTAATTGGTGCAACAAATAATTGTACTGCAATGACCACAGCTTCAATTGTAATAGGGGCAAATCTTTCTATTACAGTAAATACTCCAACTATTTGTTCAGGGCAAACGGCCACATTAATTGCTACAAGCACAGCAACAAATTATTTATGGAGCAATGCTGCTGTTACACAAACTATTTTTGTAACGCCACTAACCAATACATCTTATACCGTAACCGGTAGTAAAGGTGCCTGTACCGGAAGCGCGGTTGCTAATGTTATTGTAAACGCATTACCGGTTGTAAATGTAAATGCAAGTCCTGTTTGCGCAGGTGGTAGTTCAACTATTACCGCTACCGGCGCTACAAGTTATTCATGGTCTAACGGTTCAAACAATACCGTAAGCATTTCTGTATCTCCACTTACAAATACAACTTATACTGTAATTGCAGGTGCAGGTTCTTGTACGGTTGCATCTGTATATAATCTAACTATTAGTCCAACCCCTACTGTTGTTACTGCCAATGCCAGTATTTGTAATGGCGCAACGGCAACGCTTACAGCAAGCGGCGCAACAAATTATACCTGGTTGCCATCCGGTACACAAAGTAGTTCTATAACGGTTAATCCAACTACAAGTACAACCTATACTGTTATTGGCGATAACGGATTGTGTAGTTCGCAGGCAACAGCAAGCGTAACTGTAATTAATGGCTTGGTTGCGCCGGTAAACAATGCAACCATATGTCAAGGACAAACTGCAGCAATTGGAACCACATTAAATGGTACATCTTATTCATGGAGTAATGGTGGAACAACGCAAACAATAATAGTGTCACCTGCTTCAACAACCAGTTATAGTTTATCGGTTATTGCAGGAAGCTGCACGTACACTGCAAATGCCACTGTTAATGTTATACCAACACCAATACTGCAACTAAATAATCCTTCCATTTGCCTTGGCTCATCTGCTACTTTATCCGTGTCTGGCGCAACCAACGGCTACACATGGAATCCCGGAAATACAACCGGCAACGTAATAACCGTTAGCCCAACAGTTACAACAACTTATGTGGTAACGAGTGGTAATGGTGTTTGTCCTGCAACTGCAACTACGCAAGTAGTTGTTAATACACAACCTAACCTTCTTTTCTCTCCCGGTGATATGTTGATCTGCCCTGGCACTTCAGTAACTTATACTGCAAACGGTGCAAATACGATAGAATGGTACGTAAATGGTATTTATCATTTTGGCAATCCGTTAACCGTTAGTCCTTCGCAAAATTCAACCATAACCCTTGTTGGTTCTAATGGTGCCTGTTCAAGCACATCTGTTATTGCTTTAAATGTAAATAACGTTGTTGCATCTCTTATTCCTGAAAGCAACTATGTTGAATATCCCGGAACATTGACCTTTACAAATACTTCAACCGGTGCAACACAAATTAATTGGGATTTTGGAAATGGCCAAACTTCGAGCAATCAGGTAGCTACTGCCGATTATGAATATCCCGGCAAATATTTAACAGCATTGGTAGCAAAAAATGATATGGGTTGTATGGATACAATTTATTATGTTGTAGAAGCAGGTTGCGGTAAAGGTGATTTTTATATGCCAAATACATTTACACCAAATAACGATGGATTAAATGAAGAATATAAAATACTAGGCGGTTCGTGTGTTACACAATTTACAGGTTCGATATTTGACCGTTGGGGCAATGAGATCTTTAAATGGAAAGAAATTGCCGACACATGGGATGGAACATTTAAAGGGCAAAAAGTTAAAGAAGATGTTTACAATTATTTGATCTCTTACACATTATATAACGGTAAGGTATTTACTAAAACCGGGCATATTGCTATTATACGATAAGCCTTCCTCTCTCTTCAAATAATATAAATAATATTCTGTAATTTTATATTGAAATATAAAAATTATGGAAGAGCTAAAATATCCTATTGGCCATTATCAAAAACCAAATGTGTTTACAAAAGAAATTTTATCGGAATCAATTTCTGTTATTGAACAATTTCCAAAAAAAATAAAACAAGAAGTAGAAGGCTTAACAGATGAACAATTAGATACTCCTTACAGGCCGGATGGCTGGACGGTGAGACAAGTGTTACATCATTGTGCTGACAGTCATATCAATGCTTTTATTCGTATTAAAGTTGCTTTAACAGAAAACACCCCTACTATAAAACCATATGCAGAAGCCTTATGGGCTGAATTAGCTGATGGAAAAACATTGCCAATTCAACCTTCGTTATCAATCATTGAAAATATTCATTTACGTTGGGTAACCGTGCTTAAAAACATGAAGGATAAAGATTTTGAGCGTGGTTTTATTCATCCCGAAAAAGGCAAAGAATTATCCTTACACGAAAGTACCGGTATGTATGCCTGGCACTGCAAGCACCATTTGGCGCATATTACAGAGTTAAAAAAACGAAAAGGCTGGAAATAATTCGGTTAAAATTTCAAAGATTCTGAGTAAATTTGCAAGTGAATGAACGAGTTTAGAGAATCCTTATTAGTTTTAATTTCTGTGCCTATTTACGCCATTGTTATTGGCTTCGAATTCTTTTATTCTTATTTTAAAAATAAAGGTTTATATACAACCAAAGGCTTACTTTCAAATATCTATCTCACATCTTTAAATATGGGATTGGATATTTTAATAAGAGGTGTTTGTTTATTAATCTTAAATTATTTTTTTCAATTTGCTTTCATTGATTATGGTGAACACACCATTTTATATTGGGTAATTTTGGTTATAGCAGAAGACTTCATGTATTACTGGTTACATCGTATTGATCATTACTGCCGCTTCTTTTGGGCAGTGCATGTAACACATCATAGCAGCGAAGAATTTAATTTTACGGTTGGGTTCCGCTCTTCGGTTTTTCAACCGCTTTACCGTTTTATCTATTTTATTCCTCTGGCATTGTTAGGTTTTAGAGCTATTGATATTATGTTTGTTTACAGTGCCACGCAAATTTTTGGCATCTTAGCGCATACACAAACTATTAATAAATTAGGTTTTTTAGAATACATCATCATCACTCCTTCTCATCACCGTGTACATCATGGCAGTAATGTGCGTTATCTTGATAAGAATATGGGAATGCTTTTAGTGTTTTGGGATAAATTGTTTGGTACCTTTCAGGCAGAGGAAGAAAGCGATCCGGTAAAATATGGTTTAACAGAAAACATTGGCACACACCACCCCATAAAAATGGTTTTTCATGAATGGAAAAATATTATTACAGACTTAAAAAAGAGATCTACTTTTAAAGATAAGATCATGTATGTTTTTGGCCCGCCGGGCTGGAGCCATGATGGATCTAAGAAAACAAGCAGTCAATTACGCGCCGAGCTTAAAAATAAATCTTCCAACTAATGGCAACAACCTCAGCCATTGAACGTTTAAAAGGCTTAAAAAAATTATTAACGATTGAGCGCGAAGAAGATTATCGTTTGTACAAAGAACAATTTTTGCGTGTTACTTTAGATCAACGCAAAAAAAATGGGGTTACCTGGTATCCTATAAAAATAAATAATGAAGAATTAGGCTCAGGCGATCTTTTGCATTTAGAGATCGAACGCACCACGCAAATTGATAAACCACATCAATTCAGCTCCGGAAAAAATGTGAGTCTTTTTAGCAATGCTAATGATGAAACAAATGAAATTACAGGAACAATAAAATCTGTTTCTAAGAATTCTTTAAAATTAATTATTCATTCAGATGAGTTGCCTGATTGGGCTTACGATGGCAAGTTGGGCATAAACATACAATTTGATGACAACAGTTATAATGAAATGCAAAACGCATTAGACGTTGTTATTGGTGCAAGAAATAATCGAGTGGAAGAATTACGTGAAATGATAGAAGGCACACTCCCACTCTCTTTCGAAAAAACAAATAACGATATTTTAATCCCGCAATTAAATTTGTCGCAAAATAAAGCAGTGCGACATATTTTAAGTGTGAATGATATTGGCGTTGTTCATGGTCCGCCTGGTACAGGAAAAACAACCAGCATTGTACAAGCCATTCGTTTAACTTTGCAAACAGAAAAACAAATTTTGGTTTGTGCGCCCACAAACTCTGCAGTTGATCTGATCACCGAAAAATTAGTAGAATTAGGAATTGATGTGCTTCGTCTTGGTCACCCCGCAAGGATCTCAGACGAATTACAAAACAGCAGCGTGGATGGAAGAATTTCTTCATCACCTTATTACAAAGACATAAAAAATTTACGCCGCAATGCAGAAGAATATTTTCGCATGGCCGGAAAATACAAACGTGTTTTTGGAAAAGAAGAAGCACAGCAACGCGCCGCCTTTTATACTGAAGCAAAAAATTGCATTAAAGAAGCGCGTTTGCTGGAAGATTATATTGTAGATGAATTATTTAAGACCACGCAGGTAATTTGCTGTACGCCTGTAACAAGCACACACCGTGGTTTAGCAAAAAAACGTTTTGATACTTTGTTTTTTGATGAGGCCTCACAGGCATTAGAGCCAATGGTGTGGATACCTTTATTAAAATGCAAACGTTTAATTTTAAGTGGCGATCACTTTCAGTTACCACCGGTTGTAAAAAGTATAGAGGCCAAAAAAGGTGGATTGGATGAAACACTTTTAGATAAGTGCATAAAATATAAAGAATCTGTTTCTTTATTAACGCGCCAGTACCGAATGAACTCAGCCATTATGGGGTTTAGTAATAATTATTTTTATGGCAACGAATTAATTGCAGATGAAAGTGTTTCTGCGCAAGTGCTTCTAAACGATGAAAATTCGATGCTGAGCAAGTCGATAGAATTTATTGATACTGCAGGTTGCGGTTTTGATGAAATTCAAAATCCTGAAACATTGAGTCATTTTAATCCTAAAGAAGGTGACGTGTTATTTAAACATTTGCAGCAACTTTTAATTGAATACGGTACGCATGAAAATTTGCCGGCAATAAGTATTGGCATTATTTCTCCGTATAAAGAACAGCGTGAATGGTTAAAAGATAATGTTACTGAATACGAATTTGATAAAACAAAATTAAGCTCCATGAGCATCAAAACCATTGATGGTTTTCAAGGCGAGGAGCGTGATGTAATTTATATTTCGTTAGTGCGCAGCAACGAAAAACAGGAAATAGGATTTTTGAATGATCTGCGACGTATGAATGTGGCCATTACCCGCGCAAAGAAAAAGTTAGTAGCTATTGGTGATAGCTCTACCATTGGTGCCAGCAAATTTTACAATTCGTTTTTAGAATATTGCGAGAGGCATGGCGCTTATAGAACTGCCTGGGAATGGGCGTAAATTTTACTCTTAAAGCTAATTTACTTTCATCTTGCACTTTTTCTTAAAAATTCTTCTTTACTTTTCCTTAGTCGAAAAGTAAACAAAAGACAAGGCAAAACGATCTTTCCACCCGCTCTTGATCTTTTTTGAAAGACTAATAAAGTAAAAAATTTGTTCAGTATTCTTTTTGAAAGAACAAATTTTTAAACGACAAGCGCCTTTATTGTCTTTCTACAAAAGATCAATTCACCCGGCCCACGCTCAGTGTTTTGCCCGGCCAGCGCGCACATTGACAAAACCCGTACGCGTGAGCACCCAACATAAGTCGGCCTTTTAAAATTTTGCGTTAAGAAAATCTTTCTTCTTCAAAAGCGATGGAAAGTGCGAAGATGATTTTGGCTGTTCGCGAAGCGCTTAAATCATCCGCTTGAAGAAGAAAGATTTTTAGTAAAATTTTAAGAAGCCTTGAATTTTTTGGTTACTTTTTTGTTCAAGCAAAAAAGTGACGCCTGAAATAAAGTAAATTCTTATGGAGTAGAAGAAAAGATCAATTCTCTTTTCCTTCATGAAAAACCTTATTCAAACGCTTTAATAATAGCATCATGATGATGAAGGCAAACATGAGCAATGCAAAATTCAACCAAAAATAATTGGCTTTGTTATCAAACTTATCCCAGTTCTTTGCTAATACACCGCTTAATTTATTACCAATAGAAGTTGCTAATTGCCAACCGCCCATCATTAATGCCGCTAAACGTAATGGCGCTAATTTTGACACCATTGATAATCCCATTGGGCTCAACAACAACTCGCCAACCGTTATAACACCATAACTGCCAATTAACCACCAGGCACTTGCTTTATGCATGCCATTATCTGTTGTATAAACAGCAGCCACCATTACTAAAGTAGAAAGCGCGCTGATAAATAACCCATATGCAATTTTTGTGGCAGTAGTAGGTTCTTTTTTTCGCTTACGCATAAAGGCAAAAAAAGCAATTATTAATGGTGTGAGAACAACTACAAAAAACGGATTGATAGATTGAAATATTTCTGTATTCACGAGATTAATGGGTTCGCCCTTTGCCGGAAAATCTTTCGCATCTAAATTTTTAAAGTAAGCAGGGTGATCCATTATTTTCTGAGGCTTCCCATCAGGGCCTTTAATTGGCCTGAATTGTTCGTCTAATTGACTTACTTCCCTATCACTCGCGTATAAAGTGTCTGAAAATCCTAATGTTTTTGTAACACCAGTAAGAGCCTTTGGGCTGATCCTGTCGGTATACGACTTTGCATACGTTGTTAGTGCACTGCCATTTTGTTTAAAGATAGCCCAAAATAAAATTACAACAATAAATATAGTGAACATGGTTCCTAACGGTTTGCGTTCTTCCGCAGTTGCCTTTTTATAAATAGAAGCATAAAAATAAACTACAGGTATGCAAAACATAAAGAATGCATCTGTACTATCACTATCAAAAAGACTTCCGGGAATCATCCAGCCGATAATAGAAAAAACAAGACCTGCTATTAACACTTTTACAAACTGCATAATAAAAGGTTTGTCTTCAGGTTTGGGCTCCTTACGCACATCTACATGCTTATAATGTTTCATGCCTGCCCAAAAAGTAAATACACCAATGAACATGCCAACGCCAGCACTTATAAATGCAGCGTTCCATCCAATTTTATTGCGCATTAACGCAGCTATGAATGTACAGATGAACGCACCTACGTTAATACCCATATAAAAAATATTATAGCCGGTGTCTTTATTGGCTCGGTAACGTGGGTCGTTATACAAATTGCCTAAAAGCGTTGCAATGTTGGGTTTAAAAAACCCATTACCAACTACCATTACAGCAAGGGAAGTAAAGAAGGCCCACTTTTCGGGAATGGCCAGCATACAATACCCAATACCCATTAAAATCCCACCTAATGTTACAGAAAAACGATATCCTAATTTAAGATCGGCCATCAAGCCGCCCATAAAAGGCGTAAGGTAGGCAAGCGCAATAAAAGTACCGTAAATGTCTGCTCCGGTACCATTATCCCATCCCATACCACCTTCTTTTGTATCGGTGGTCATGTACAGAAAAAATATGCCGATCATTAAATAGTAACCAAAGCGTTCCCAAAATTCTGTGAACACTAAAAAGAATAATCCCTTAGGGTATTTTGACTCCATAAATTATTTTAATCGAACTGGCTTGGCGGAACCATGTATTTTAAATTTATAGCATACAGCACTATAAATACCACATCAAAAATTACCATTAGCGTTATTGCAATACCAATAATGGCACCACCCATTCCACCGGCCATTGAAGCAACTGCAGACATAGCCCCTGTACCGCTTATCAACATACCAATGTAGGGCAATACTTCGCCTACAAGATAAAAATAAAATCCGGTTTGTTTTAAGTTCCACATTTGTACTGCACCAAATGCGCATAATGCTATTGCTAAAATATTAAGCAATGTGGTAAGGATCTTTTTAGAGCCACCTTCATCTGCTATGGCAGCTTCCAGTTTATCGGCCGCTTCGGGGCTAAGGCGCCGCATTTGTTCAATTTGTTGTTGCTGTTTTTCGGGAGATTGGGTTATTAGCCCCGATAAGGATGAGATCAATAATAGTGCGCAACATGCCCAGGTTAACACACAAGTAACTGATAAAAGCTGCGGGCGGCCAATTGGCTTAACATCGTTTGTAAATTCAGTATTATTTTCCATCGTCTCATAGTTTTAATGGTTAATAGTATATTAAAGTTGCTAATAAAAACAGTAAAATGCTAGTTAGCAATTCTATTTTAACAAAGTAACAGCGCTTAAACGCCATATTTTAGACGAAGAAGGTTATTTAATTCAAAATCTAAAAACTAAACCGAAGCTTGTTGAATTTTTCTTAGATTAATGGCATACATGGCAACAAATGCAAGATCAATAATTATCCAGATGATCATAGATGTATATGCTTTACCACCGCCCTGCGCAACACCAATATCCAATCCTAAAAAATTAGTAGCGATCTCGGCAGCAGCATAAATAAAAATGCCGATCTTATTTAAACGCCACATCATAATTACACCAACAAGCGAAGCAATATTTAAAAGCAAATTGTACAAACATAATTTACCAATTTCGTGAATGGTTGATACCGGATCTAAATTTTCGAGTTGCGGTTGTGTTTCAAGAATTTTATCCCACGCGCTGGTAATTGTTTCTTCGCCCATGCCAAGACAAAGAGAGCCAATTGCATAAACGATGATCAATAAGCCACAAGTAATAAATGAAAGAATGCACAGTACTTTTAAGAATTGTGGGCGCTCGGGTAAAGGCGCAAGATCGTTTTGAAATTGATCGTTGAAATTATTTTCCATAGAACTAAAATTTTAATAACAGTGGTAAAAATGCAAATAAAAAAAACGAAATACTAATAATAAGTTCTGTCAAAATAAATCGCGAAGAAATTTGACGTCTTGTTTTAACAAAATAAAAAACAATACTTCCTCTTAAAAAAAACTGAAAAGAAAAAAATAAAAATACCGGCCATGATAAAGCGTTAAACTTTTTTCCTTCAATGAATTTAAAATGTGTGTAATTGGAAAAGGCTCTTGAAAAGCCACAGCTGGGACAATCTTTACCGGTTGCTGCTTTCACTGCACAATCAAGTGGATGATCGTTAGGATAAAAAAAATAGGAGTAAGCAAAGCCTACTCCTATAAATATAAAAAACACCAAACTTATAATAACATAGGCCGGCGCTTTACGCATGTATTAGTGTTGTTGAAGTGTATCGGTAATGTTTTTTAATTGCTCCATTGCTTTGTTTAAAGAATCCATAGCGCCCGATTGCTCCATAGCATCTTTTATTAAACTGCCGCTATCGCTTACAGCTTTTGCAACAACAAAAACCCAAATTATCACAATAATGATTGCAAGAATTGAGCAAATAAGTCCGGCAATTGCCATACCTTTTGAAGCGCCCGCTTTACCGGCCTGGCTCATGCTGATGGCGGATAAAATTACGCCTACTACAGCAAAAATAATAGCCCATACGCCAAAGCAAGGCACAAACGCTAAAATGATTGATAAAATACCTAAGATCATACCGGCAATACCTAAGCCTTTACCATTGTTAGCTGCCGGTTGTGGTGTTGTGTTTTGTTCCATTTTTTTAAAGTCTTTTTAATTAATAATGAGTGAAAATACCCTCTTTTTATCACATACAGGTTTTTGATCTGATAAAGTTTTTAACAGCAGTGTTATTGGTAGGGCTTTAAAATAAAAAAGTCCTTTCTTATATTTAAGAAAGGACTTTTTTAAATAGAAAAACTATTATTTCATGTGTTTAAGGTTTAAACCATAAAGAACAATGAATAATATAGGGAAAATAACACCAACTACGCCGAATCCGCTATAAACGATACCCATGATCATTGAAACAACGCTAGCTCCAACATAGATAAAGAAACCGATTTTTTTAAGTTTCCACATTTGGATAACACCGTAAAGTGAAGCTAATACAGTAACAAATCCAACGATCAGATATGCCCATGTTAAGGCAACACTAGGACCAGTGTAAGTCATTGTTGCGCCTGAATCTGCTGCCATACCTTCCAAAGCTGAAGCTCCGGCTGTGATAGCGCCCATTGCAGTAATAACGAAAATATAACCGAGTACTGCTAACCCAGCGAAAATAAATGATAAAATACATAGAACTGTTAAGAATACCGGTCTTGTTGCGGCTTCAGTTCCTGGAGTTGTTTGTGTGTTTTGTTCCATTTTTTAGTTTTTTTAGTTAATAATAATCATGAAAGTAGCTACTTCTTTTAGAATGAGGTATTGAAATTTGAAAAAGTTTTTAACATTTTTTTGATTTTGTCTGATTTATAAGGCTTTCCATGCTTCAAAATTAACTTTTGAACTGTTTTCTGCCACGATTTTCAATTTTAAAACCGGGCTAAAAAAGTATGTATTACCCTTTTTATCTTTTTGAAGAAAAATGGTCTTCATTTGGTCAGCCGAGTTAACGCTTAAAATTACTTGTTCTTTATCCCCAAAATAATGCAGCCAGTTATTAAAGTTGTTTTTCAGAAAAATACCGTTAACGGCCAAAATTTCGTCGCCCGCAAATAAACCTGCTTTCCAGGCCGGAGAATATGGCGCCACTAAAGTTACTTTACTATGCAAACCATGATCCATTACTTTAAAACCAAATTTATGTTCGCAATCATGAGGATTATTTTGCTTTACCAACTCAATACCTAAATAATCGAAACATAGTTTTAATTCTGCTTCAAAATCCTGTGGCGAATACACAAAGGTTTTAAAGAATGGTGTAAGATCTTGCCCGCTTACTTCATTTACCAATGCAATAATATCGTTTTCTTTATAACCAATTCCTTTTTTGCCGAAACGCTCGTATAATAAAACGCAAACATCGCGCAATGCTTTTTTATTTTGTGTGGCCTGTAATATTTTTACATCCAACATAAAAGCAATTAAACTGCCCTCATCGTAAATGTTTGTTTTGCGATAAGGCGCTCCCGGCACATAGCCATCCAGCCAGGTTTCCCAACTGCTATCGGCCACACTTAAATTGTAACGGCCAAAGTTGTGAAAGTGCTTTGTTAAGCGTTCTTGCAATGTTTCAAAATATTGTGCTAATGTAAAAACGTTGCTGCTTAATAATAATTTATCACCGTAATAAGTAGTAATGCCTTCGTACACATAACCTGTTTTAGCATAATTTTCTTTAGTGTAATCGTATGGCATCATTTCTGCCGGCCGAATTGTTTTGATGTTCCACGAATGAAATAATTCATGACAGCTTACACCTAAAACATCTTCGTAGGTCTTTCCTGAATTAATGGCATAACCCGGACCAATAGCAATAACCGTATTTTTCACATGCTCAACGCCGTGATAAAATTTGAAAGGCAGCACCTGAAAAATAAAATGATATTCATTAGTTGTAAAATCATTCCAAAATTCAATTTGCTTTTGTGTGAAAGCCGAAAAATGATATTTGATCAATTTAAAGTCAGGCTTGCATTCACCAATAAAATGCAAATGAAATTTTATACCGTTCACTTCATAAAAATCGCTTTGTATTTTTTCAGAAGCCACAAATGGTGAATCTACCAGCTCATCAAAATCTTTAGCGATCAAAGTATTTCCTTCCTGTTTTAAAGAACAAACTATTTTATAATTTTCAGGAATAGTTAACTCTACACTGTGTTCTTCTTTCATTCTTCCAACCACATACATGCAGCAATGCACAGGGTTCATGTACAACTGCGTTGTATCTGCAAAACAAGCCCCTGCATTTAATTCAGCTGAATAATAACTATAAGTTACTTTAAGGGCCGAACAGTCTTTTGTATCTACTTCCCAAAGATCTTTATTTAGTTTGCGATAGGTTAATGCTTCATTTTTCTCGTTAAAAACATCTACCCTTTTTATATTCTTTGCAAAATTACCTAATTCGTAACGGCCCGGACGCCAAGCTGGAAGCTGTAATTGAAGCGTATCCTGAGAAACGGCATCAATAAGCATATCAATATATACATAATGAGAGGCAGGATTTTTTTGATACATTAAGTACTTTATCATAGTTATAAGCGCTTATTTTGCTATAAATGTATATATTTGAATTATCGTGAAACACATTATTTATATTTTTTTTATACTCAACTTATTAAATGTTGAGGCACAAAACTTTGATTCCTTAAAAGTTGAAGCATTAGCACTTGATCACGATACCGACAGGGTAAACCTGTTTTATGACGAAGGTTTTTCGAACCGTGCAGTTGATGCGCAATACGCTTATAATTGCGCTAAAGAAGCAGAGCGTTGCGGACAACGAGCCAGCTTACCTTTTTATTCGGCAAAGGCGATGAATTTATTGGGCATATTATATTACCGCAGAGGCGATCTTAGCACTGCATTATCTTACCATAAAAAAGCGTTAAAATTAAGAACGGTTATAAATGATAGAAAAGGAATTGCTTTAAGCCAGGCCAATTTGGGTAATATCTATTCTGATCTTGCAAGGTACAGATCGGCCGAAGTAGCTTATCTGGCAGCTTTAGAAATAAATAACGAATTAAACAACGTTAAACAAATTGATAATTGTCTTTTAAATTTAGGTGTATTAAGTGTACAACTAAAGGCAATAAATATTGCAGAGAATTACTTTTTACGTGCTTTAAAAAATGCCGAGAAAAGATTTGATTATGAAGTGCAGGCTTCCTGCTTTAATAATTTAGCCTATATAAACATTTTAAAACAAGATTACGATGCCTCCATTGCCAACAGCTTAAACTCTATTAAAATAAAAAATTTAATGGATAACGAAATGGAAATGGCCGATAGTTATTTAAATATTGCTGCGGCTTACATCAATAAAAAAGAAGGCTTAAACGCTTTAAAAAATTTAGTGATAGCAGATAGTATTATTGAAAAATTCAATTACCTGTCGGCAAAAATAGCCTCGTTTAAAACTTACTCTGAATATTATAAATTAGAAAGTAACTACGAAAAAGCATTTGCTGCTTTGCAAAATGCCAACACATTAACAGATAGTTTGGCCATTGAAAATAAACAAATTGACGAAAGCAATTTTGTGGAATCGGAAACAGAACCTACGGGCGTTGTAGTTGAAACTCATAAATTTCCTTTTCTGTACTTAAATATTTTTATTTTGTTGATACTACTGAGCGCGGTATTTGTTTTAAGACATAAACGATGAGCAAGAAAAATAATAAGGATGGTTTTGTATACTCTACCAATCCTAATTTTAATTTAAATAACGATGAGCAGGAAGAAGAAAGCACCATTGCTCCAAAACAAGAACAATTAAAAATTTATTTAGACAGATTAGGTGGCGGTAAATTTGTGAGTCGAATTAATGGCTTTACCGGTAAAACAGGAGATATTGAAGCCCTTGGTAAATTACTAAAACAAAAATGTGGTGTTGGTGGTACAGTTAAAGATCGCGAAATTTTAATTCAAGGCGATCATCGTGATAAACTTATTTTATTGCTTTTAAAAGAAGGGTATAAATCAAAAAAAGCTGGTGGGTAGATTTTGTGCTTCAAAATCCTAATAAAAAATAAGCTACTTTCTGATTTTACTCTATCACTAATATTTGGCCTCACTTTTTCTTGATAAAAAGTGGAGCAAAAATCAAGGCTTCAAATAAATTCCTTGATTTAATGTTTCCAATTTTCTTTCGTCGCCTACGAACTCGCTCCTTCGTCGCTCAAACAGCCTAGGCTCAGGTGTAATTTTAAAATACACTCTGCTCAAATACATTGATTGGATTAAATTTTAAAATTACCAGTGGTTAGAAAATTGAAACATAAATCTTACGGAATTTCTTTGAGGCCGATATGCTCTGTGTGCTTACGCGGATTGGTTCAGTTGATGAGTGCGCTGCCAGGCAAAACGCTGAGCGTGGGCAGTGTGAATTGATCTTTTGTATAAAGACAATAAAGGCGCTTGTCGTTTAAAAATTTGTTCTTTCGGAAAAACTCAATGAACAAATTTTTTTACTTTATTAGTCTTTCAAAAAAGATCAAGAGCGGGCGGAAAGATCGTTTTGCCTTGTCTTTTGTTTACTTTTCGGCTAAGGAAAAGTAAACAAAAAATTATAAAAAAATTTAGTTGTTAGAAAAAAAGCCCGCATCTAAAACCAATTATTTTGCGGGCTTTTATTTTATGAAAAAATTAATCTAACAGTACCTTCTTTACTTGTGCATGTTTACCTTGTTCTATTCTTACAAAATAAACACCTTTTGGATTTTTGCTGATATCAATTTCTTTATCATAAGCGCCGGTAAAATTTGGTAATTTTTCTGAATACACTTTTTTACCTTCAATATTCATAATAGTAATTTCTGCATCGCCTTTATCGGCCAGATTGAAGCTTAAATTAAATTTACCACTGTTTGGGTTAGGATAAAAATTCATATTATCTATTGCCAGTTTACCATCTGTTTTAGAAGCATCCTGATTTATTTTTTTTAATTCAGCTTCATCCGCTTCGGTAATTTTTGAACGTTTTATCATTACGATCTTTGTTTCATTCTTTCCATCTTTACCGCCTTCATTTACAATTACCATTTTTTTAGCACCGCAGGTTTTCGGATCAACACCTGCTTCTTTCATCGCTTTTTCAATTTCAGCATCCATACCCTCTCCGGCATTAATAATGTTTATGTTGGCTTCTTCACCTTCTTTGCCATTAACAATGATCTTTTTTTGCATTCCTTTTTTGCCATCTCCTAATTCTATTACTTCTACTTTTTCTCTTCCTGCATTAATAACAGAAACATCATCAGTAGTGTAAGAAGTATCTGTTACCGTTTCTACACCATTAATGTTCTCAATTTTTTTAATGTGAACGGTTGCTTTCTTTTTTTCCTGTGCCGTTACTAAAACTGTGCTTAGTACTAAAGCGGCTGTAATTAGTGTTGTTTTCATTATCTTTATTTTTTTGGTTATTATTATACAGCAAAATTATTCCGCGCCTGCCTGCTATTGGGTTAAAGCGCGGTTAAACAGTGTTAAGGAAAAGTTAAAGTTGAGATCAATCCCTTAAATAGTTCCTAAATTTGAATGGAATGAGAAAGGCTAAACGTTATATACCGTTATTGATCACATTTGCTTTAGTAAGCCTAATTGCCTTACAGGCAAAGTGGCTTTTTTTTGTTTACGAATACAAAAAACAAGAACTGGCAGATAATACACGCGAAGCCGTTTTTGAAGCTACAGGCCGTTTAAAGAAAAATGAGGACTCAAAGTTTATCTTAAACAACATTGATTCTTTAATGGAAAAAGATTCACTAAGTACAATGGTTAAAGAAGATCTTCAATTTGTTGTTACTAATATCAAGAACAAATTAAAAATAGATTCTATTGACCTTGATACAAAAAGTGACCGGCAGATAAGGATCATTAGTGATACATCTGCCACTACAACAATAGTTAAGATAGATCCGGGCAAAAAACAAAAAATAATCATTCGTTCCGAATCGCATGTTAAAGGCAATCCAAAAAAGAAAGCAAAAGAGCTACAGGAATTATTCTTAAAAATGGCCATCAGCGCCGAAGAAGCACAAAAAAATATTGATGAGCGGGTTGACACGCTTGTTTTAAAAAAACTTTTAAAAGATGAACTTTTAAAGCGCGGTATTGATCTTGTGCCTGATTATGGTATTACTTATATGCCGGCAAATAATAAGCCCGGTTCCATAGCGCCTCATGTTGTATTTAACACACCACAATATGTAAAAATATTACCGTCAATGGTTACCGCAGAGCTTTTTCCGGGCGATGTTATTGGCGGTATGCTTTTTTTAAAACTAGGCTACACCCAATCCACCACCAATTTTGTAATTAAACAAATGGCCGGCCTTCTTGCTTTATCCTTATTCATTACCCTGCTTATTGCTTTTGTTATGATCCTTACATTTAAGCGTATGTTAAGTCAGGAAAAATTACTTCAAATAAAAAATGATTTTATTAATAACATGACCCACGAATTAAAAACGCCCATTGCAACAATCTCTTTGGCAATTGATTCAATCAATAATCCGCAGGTTAAAACAGATGAAGAAAAATTTAAGAATTACACCCGCATTTTAAAAGAAGAAAATAACAAATTAAATAATCATGTTGAGCGTGTGCTGCAAATGGCCATGCTGGATAAAGGCGAACTGCAATTGAATAAACAGAATTTAGATCTTGTTGCCATCACTAAAGAAGCCATTGATACGTTTAAATTACAGGCACAGGAAAAAAATGCTAAAATTAATTTTGTTCCCACTCTATCTGAAATTAAAATTGCTGCTGATAAATTTCATCTAAAAAATGCTATTTGTAATTTAATTGATAATGCCTTAAAATATTCTCATCAAAATTGTGAGATCAATATTTCGCTGGAGAAAACTCAAAACAACGTTGTTCTTAAAATAAAAGATAAGGGTATTGGCATTGACGCTTCTTTACACGACAAGATCTTTGAAAAATTCTATCGCGTACAGGGCGGTAACCTTCACGATACAAAAGGTTTTGGTTTGGGTTTAAGTTATGTGAGATCAATTATACAAGCGCATAATGGAACCATTACTGTACAAAGCGAAAAAAATAAAGGCAGTGAATTTATTATAACTTTAAAGCATGCAGACTAAATTATTATTGGTTGAAGACGAGAAGAACTTTGGTGCCATCTTAAAAGACTATTTAAAGATGAATGGTTTTGCCGTTGAGTGGTGTGAAGATGGAGAGCAAGGCTTGCGCGCATTTAAAACCTCAATCTTTGATCTTTGTATTATTGATATTATGATGCCTAAAAAAGATGGTTTTACTTTAAGCAGCGAAATAAAGGCCGTCAACAAAAACATTCCGTTTATTTTTTTAACCGCGCGCGGTATGCGTGATGACATGATAAAAGGTTATAAACTAGGAGCTGCCGATTATATTACAAAACCTTTTGACTCTGAATTACTGTTATTAAAAATAAATGCCATTTTAAATCTGCAAACCGAAAGTACAAACCAAAATACATTCGAACATCAAATTGGTTCTTTTGATTTTAATGCAAAACTGCGTTCTTTAAAAAATAAAACACAGGAAATAAAACTCTCACCAAAAGAAGCCGCACTTTTAAATTTATTATGTCAGCATAAGAACGATGTGTTGCTTCGCGAAAAAGCCTTAAAACAAATATGGACAGAGGATAATTATTTTACCGCCCGTAGTATGGATGTATATATTGTAAAACTTCGCAAATATCTTTCTGTCGATCCATCTATTGAGATCAATAATTTACATGGAAATGGTTATAGTCTGTCGGTTAAGGTTTAACCACAAAGAGCGCTAAGTTTTTCACTAAGCACACAGAGAAAATTCTTTGGGATCAATCTTTCAGGTTTATCCCTACCCAACCGATTCACATATTAAAGTCCCTCTCTTTTGGAGAAGGATTTAGGATGAGGCTAAAAATAATTTCAATTTGCCTGTAACTTTTTTGTTTTGGTGTGCGTCTTACTCCCAAATTTAAAACCCAAAACAATGAAAAATCTCTTATTAGTACTCGCAATTTGTTTAAGTGTAAACACAATTAACGCAACAGTACCCGGTGCCGACAAAAATAAACTGATCAAAAAAATTCAGAATGCTTTAAGCACACCTGAAACCGTAAAACATAAAAACAAAAGCGAAAAAATTACCGTTTACTTTTGTGTAAATGCCGAAGGTAAAGTAATTGAAGCCAACGCTAAAACATCTAACAAAGACATTAAACAACATCTTGAAAAAGAGTTTTTAACCTTAACGTTGCCGGATCTTAAACCTTGTGTAACGAATACAATTGATATTAATTACGTGATCTATTAACTTAACCACAAAGTACACTAAGAATGCACTAAGAGCACAAAGACAATTTCTTTGTGAGCTTTGCGAAATATCTTTGTGTTTTTTTTGGTTAAATGTGTGGAAGCTTATACTAAATACGATTTGCTTTCAGTAGTAACAGTCATTGTTGGTTGAGGACCTTTTTTGCTGCGAACTACATCTTCTTGTTTAGTTTCAGTTTTTTTGTTCTCTTTAGTATCGTTATTGTTTTGGCCAAATGAAACGTTAGTTAAAATAACTAAGATGGTGATGATCGTGATTTTTATTTTAGTTGAAGTTTTCATGGCTGTTTGTTTTATCTGCTTATATAAATGCAGATATTGTGCCACGGCAGTAAAGGCTTTATTATCAGGGTTTTCAGAAAATCATATAACTGATTTTTTCCATTGCATGGAAGGTTTTTCCAAAATTTGGAATAGCTTAACCGCAAAGAACACTAAGTATACACAAAGAACACTATTAATTTTTCTTTGTGTACACAAGAATTTAAATCAGAATTATAAAATTATTTCATTCCACTTTTCCTTGATGAAAAGTGGAGCAAATCCCGATAGCTATCGGGACAAGGCTCACAAACAAATTCCTTGATTTATTGTTTCGAATTTTCTTTCGTCGCCTACAAACTCGCTCCTTCGTCGCTCAAACAGCGTAGGCTCAATTGTAATTTTAAAAATGTTAATGCTCAAATACATTAATAAGATTAAATTTTAAAATTACCTGTGGTTAGAACATTGAAACATAAATCTAACGGAATTTCTTTGAGGCCGATATGCTGTGTGTGCTTACGCGGATTAGTCCGATTTATGTGCGTGAGCTTGGCAAAACGCTGAGCGTGGGCAGGGTGAATTGATCTTCTGTAGAAAGACAATAAAGGTCCCGACAGCTATCGGGATCGTTTAAAAATTTGTTTTTAGAAAAAAACCCGCTAAACAATTTTTTTTACTTTATTAGTCTTTCAAAAAAGATCAAGAGAGGGTTGAAAGATCGTTTTGCCTTGTCTTTTGTTTACTTTTCGACTAAGGAAAAGTAAAGGAAAAATTTAGTAGAAAGTGGAATAAAACTATGTTGGAGAAATTTTAAATCAATAAAAAAGCCCGCTATCTCTAGCAGGCTTTTTAATAAGAGTCCTCTTCGACAGGCTCAGAGTGACAACGAATTATTCTACAACCAATTTTTTAGTTGAAGTTGAATTTCCATTTTTTACACTCACAAAATAAACACCGCTTTTTAAACTAGCAATATCCAAAGTAATATCATTTGTTCCGAATTGTGCTTTGTGATTAGAATGTTTCACTACTTGTCCTAAATAATTTAAAACTGAGATCTCTAAATTAGCATTCTCGTTTAAATTTAAATTCACTATACATTTATCGTTTGCAGGATTTGGATATACCGAAAACTGTAAAGCATCTTTTGCATTTTCGTTAATGCCTGTTGCAGTAAAATTAAGTGCGTCAGAAGAAAAATAATGTGTGTTTGGTGAACCTTGTATATAAGGATTGCTTGTACTAACCGTAATAGGCACTTTAGCGCTAAAGCCGCCTGTAATAGGTGTAACCGTCATTGCCGAAGGAGCTGTAAAATGGAACATGGCTCTGCTTGCTACATTTGGGTTAGCACTTGTTGCCGGTTTAGTAACATTTATCTCACTTGCATGCAATGTAGAAGTTGCTACATCATAAATTCTTGCTTTTACATTTGGAATGTTGTTCCAGAATTTTGCGCCGTTTGTAAATGCCGGATCAGATTCTGCCCAGGTGTAAATAATAAATTGTCCATCTGCACTACGGCTTAATTGTATACGTGAATCGGATGTTACTTTACCAGCATCATCATCCCAAGGGTTCTCTGCAAAACCCGGAAAGCCTGATGTTGCAGCCGGAGCTTCGCTGGTAACAGAATCTACGGTAATATAATTCCAACCGGTACCATCTGTCATAAAATCATATAAGTAAGGATGTTTGCCTGGAGTGTGAGGCCATGTGTATTCTTCTACATCGTAACCCGGTGTAAAAGCTAATGAATCGTTATCGCCACTTGTAGTAGTTGCTAATACTGCAGCAATGTGTAATTTGTTATTAGCATCTACTGCGCAATCTAATCCCTCGAAGGTATTAAATAAAGGAATTTTTAAACTTGGTATTGCATTGGTACCATCTAATCTGTTTAATACAGTTGCATAAGCAGGTGCATTAAAATCAATGCTGCTTAATAAGCTCCACGATGTACCGCTGTTGGTTGTTTTATAAACAATTGGCTGCCACCCTTTATTAGAGCCTGTTGCACCGGTTCTGCTTCCAATAAAAACAACGTAACCAATGTTACCGGCTTCGTTCCATGCCATGTAAGCATTTGAATTCATTTGCAAAAAGCCATCACCTTTAACTACAACAGGTGGTACAATAGAATCTGTTTTCCAGTTAAAGATACCGGCATTAAACGTTCCGCTTTGTATCACTGCTCCCCGTGCATCAATTGGCGCCACATCCGGATCAGGACATAACTGGCCCATAGCTCTTACTTTTCCATCATCGGTAGAATTAAAACCATATACGGGCCAATCGTTTGAATATACATTTGGACCAAAAGGACCGGCTGTACTAAAATATTGTTGTGCACTTGGTGTTTGGCTCGCCAAAGTATTATAAGTACCTAATTGTTTGCTGGCAAAATAACTGCCTGCCCATGAGCTGCCACCATCTAATGCTGGTCCGCAGGCTATTACGTAAGCATTACTAACCGTTGTGTTGCCCGGCGGATTGTATAAACCCCCTTGCGGGTAACGGCCTACATTAGTGGCATCGCTGTATACGCAAGTACTATCCCAGCTTGTACCCTGGTTGGCAGAGATCATAGCAACAATAACACCTGTGTTATTGGTTGGTGCACCTACATAACCAATTGGGCGACGGTGAATGAACGATACTACATTAATATCGTTATTATACTGCAAAGGTTTTGACGCGTTAATAGTAACACCATATATATTGCTGGAGTTAGAAAAAGAATTAAAGCCCGGAGCTGCTGCACTTTTATTGCCCGAAACGCCGGCCGGTGAATTAACCGCCTTGGCGTATTTTTCTTTTTGGAGCGCTGCTTTATTTTTTGCGGCGATCTTTGCCTGCAAATTAATTGCGCTAACCCGTTTTAAACGGTCTTGCGCGGTAGACGTTAACACTGCAAATGTTAAGATCGAAGTAAATAATTTGTTCATGGTAATATGTTTTAGTTATACTAAAGGTACGCTTTTTAATGCCCAAAAACCAATATTTATAGATGTAGTGGCGATTTAAACCGAAGTATTGCCCGAGTTTGTGCTAACTGAATATGAATGTTAATGCTAATACTGTTGCCTGAATTTAACTACCGGGCTTTGCGCCAGGTCCCGATAGCTATCGGGAGCAATGAAAAGCCCGCACCGTGGGTGAGGAACGAACCCGCGGGAGGACTTGTAATACGGCAAAAGCATTGTATGCTTTTGAGCGAACCAGTGTGCAGGATTGTGTAAGCCCGGCCCGCATAAGCTTGTTGAGCGCGGGTTGCGGAGGCGCCCAAATAAAAAAATACATATTTTTAAAATACTATAAACTGTAGCAAGACATTGCTACAAATTGCATATACCTTTGTGTATAAGTTAGGGTAAAAAGTGCAGAAGGGTTGAGGAAAAAGAGATAACAAGCCCTAACTTTATTTAAAGCGTAATCAAATAAACTATATATCATGGCAAAAAAAAATGCAGAAGACGTAATGGAAGAAACAAATGCGACTTCAAAAAAAGCAGTTAATTCAGAAAAATTAAAAGCGCTTCAGTTAACCTTAGACAAATTAGAAAAAACATATGGTAAGGGTACCATTATGAAATTAGGTGATGCTAAAGTAGATCAGATAGAAGCTATCTCTACAGGCTCATTAGGTTTAGATATTGCCCTTGGTATTGGTGGTCTGCCAAAAGGCCGTGTAGTAGAAATTTATGGACCTGAATCGTCAGGTAAAACAACATTGGCTATACACGCTATTGCTAGTGTACAACGCTCGGGTGGCATTGCAGCTTTTATTGATGCAGAACATGCCTTTGACCGTTTTTATGCAGAAAAATTAGGAGTAGATACAGGTAGTTTATTGATCTCGCAACCCGATAACGGTGAGCAGGCTTTAGAAATTGCCGATAATTTAATACGTTCAGGTGCTGTTGATTTAGTAGTAGTAGACTCCGTTGCTGCGCTTACGCCAAAAGCCGAAATTGAAGGTGAAATGGGTGATAGCAGAATGGGTTTACAGGCGCGTTTAATGAGTCAGGCATTGCGTAAATTAACCGGTACCATTAATAAAACTGGTTGCTGCTGTATTTTCATTAACCAGTTACGCGAAAAGATCGGTATCATGTTTGGTAACCCTGAAACTACAACCGGTGGTAACGCATTAAAATTTTATGCGTCGGTACGTTTAGATATTCGTCGTGTGAGCCAGTTAAAAGATGGCGATAATGTAATGGGTAACCGTGCCCGCGTTAAGGTTATTAAAAATAAACTGGCACCGCCATTCCGCACCGCTGAGTTTGATATTATTTTTGGAGAAGGCATTAGTAAAGTGGGCGAGATAATTGATATTGGTGTTGAGAAGAACATTATTAAAAAAGCAGGATCGTGGTTTAGTTACGACGATACTAAATTAGGCCAGGGCCGCGATGCCGTAAAAGCCTTGTTTGCCGAGAATCCGGATCTTGCACAAGAGATTGAAGATAAAATTAAAGCTGCGCTAATGGCTGAAGCTGCGCCTACGGAGTAGGTTTTAAAATTGTTTTAAGAGATATTGTTTAAATAAAAGCCGCTCTTTCTGTAATGGAAGGAGTGGCTTTATTTATTTTGAAAAAATTGTAAATTAGCATAATTAAGCGGTTCAAATGAAAAGGTATTACTATTCCGATAAAATTTCAAAATTTCTCAAATCATCTTCAACCGACATTTTAGGAGTACTTGCAAATAATAATGAATTTTCCTTAGAACAAACGCAAAAAGACGCATGGAACCAAGAAATTAAAATTCTAAAAGAAGTATTAGAAAACTATAATGGGTACATTTTCTTTGAATATTCAATACCAAGAATGGGTAAAAGGGTTGATGTCGTTGTTATAATTAAACATGTAATTTTTATTCTAGAATTTAAAGTTGGAGAAAAGGAATTTCAATCAAGTGCTCTTGACCAAGTTTCTGATTATGCTCTCGATCTAAAAAATTTTCATGAGACAAGTCATAATCATACGATTGCTCCAATATTAATTGCAACTAAAGCAAAATCTATATTACCAATTATTTCAACTACAATTCATAATGATAATGTATTAATACCAATAAAAACAAATCCAGAATTATTATCAAAAGTAATTTCAGAGGTTTTAAATTTCGCTTCCGGTAAAAATATTGATGCAGATAATTGGGCTAATGGTAGCTACTCACCAACACCCACAATAATTGAAGCAGCAATGGCATTATACAACGGTCATTCTGTTGAAGAAATATCAAGAAAAGACGCAACTGCGAAAAATTTAAAGAATACAAGCAAAGCGATTTCTGAAATTATTCTAAAAACAAAAGAAAAGAAAGAAAAAGCAATTTGTTTTGTTACCGGAGTTCCAGGAGCTGGTAAAACTTTAGTGGGTTTAAATATCGCCGCAAAACACTTTAATAAAAAAGAGAAATCGTCGACAGTCTTTTTATCTGGAAATGGACCTTTGGTTGCAATTCTGAGGGAGGCGCTTACTAGAGATAAAGTAAAAAGAGAAAAACAAAATGGAAATAAAAAAATAAAAAAAGGAGAAGTTTTAAGTGAAGTAAAAGCTGTCATTCAAAATGTCCATCATTTCCGAGATGAATGTTTGAAAGATTTAAAAAAAGCACCATTTGAACATGTAACAATCTTTGATGAAGCGCAAAGAGCCTGGAATCAAGTTCAAACCTCAAATTTTATGCAACGCAAAAAAAATCATTTGAACTTTTCCCAATCTGAACCCAATTTCTTGATTTCATGTCTTGATAGGCATGAGGATTGGGCAACAATTATTTGCTTAGTTGGTGGCGGTCAAGAAATAAATACTGGTGAAGCAGGAATAAGTGAATGGGTTGAATCAATTAATAACTCATTTCCCAAATGGAAAGTCTATGTTTCCAATAAATTGACTGATGAAGAATATTCTGCTGGAAATGCAATAAAAATATTAGAAAAACACAAATATGTCGAACTTAATGAATCGCTCCATTTGTCTGTTTCATTACGTTCATTTCGCGCAGAAAATTTGTCACAACTAATGAAAAATCTGCTTGATTTAAATTTACAAGAAGCTCAAAAAAATTACAAAAAAATAAAACATAAGTATCCAATAGTCATTACAAGAGATTTAGAGAAGGCAAAAATATGGTTAAGAGAGAAAGCCAGAGGAAGTGAAAGATATGGAATTATTGCTTCGTCTCAAGCACAAAGATTAAAACCATTAGCAATTGATGTTAAATCTCCCATGGACCCGATTCATTGGTTTTTGGACGAAAAAGATGATATTCGTTCCTCATATTATTTGGAAGATGTTGCTACAGAATTCCATGTACAAGGTTTAGAATTGGATTGGTCATGTGTTACGTGGGATGGAGATTTTAGATACTCAAAAGATGGATGGCAACACTTTTCTTTTGTAGGTACAAAATGGCAAAACATTAAAAAAGACGAGCGGAAAACCTATTTAAAAAATGCCTATAGAGTCCTGTTAACACGAGCAAGACAGGGTATGGTTATAGTTGTACCAGAGGGGAACGAACGAGATTCGACAAGAAACCCAATATTTTATAATCCAACATTTGAGTATTTAAAAAATATTGGTTTCGAGATAATTTAATAATAAGATTTAAAAAAAACTTAGAAGTATGAAAAATATTAAGTTTAATTATATGTACCGAGATTCAGGTAATTACAAAAATTACGGTTTTATAATCTTTAAAAATCCCGAAAAATTATCATTAATATTTATTGAACAAGAAATCAGAAAGCGATTAATTGATGCAGAATTCTTTGAACCCTCTAAAGTTAAAATACCTCAATTAGTTAATAACGACTTTCCTTATGATTCTGATCTAGACCATTCGTGGAATGAATTTGTGTCAATTGAAGAAACTGATGAAACACTTGCCATCAGAAATATTAACGAATTATTTTAGTAATTTTAATCTTAACTAACTTATTGCATCTGTTTCCAATGCGCCCCACCCCCTTCCTAAATACCTACCTCATCCGTCCCATGCAGCAAAAAGATGCGGCAGGTTATTTTAAATTAATTGATGCCAACCGCCCAAGGCTTGAAGATTTTTTTGCGGGTACCTTGAGCAAAACAAAAACGTTAAAAGATACTGAAGAGTTTGTAACAGCCAACATAAAACGCAGAGAAGAAAAAAGTTATTACCCTTTTGTGATTGTTGATACTACAACCGAAACCATTATCGGCTACATTGATGTAAAAAGTATAGATTGGAAAATACCCAAAGCAGAGTTTGGTTGCTTTTTAGCTAAAGAAGCTTTAGGCAAAGGCGTTTCCAAACAAGCCATGCAAATTGTTATTGATCATCTCTTTAATGATCTTGGTTTTACAAAAGTATTCCTGCGCACACACCTCACCAATAAAGAAGCACGCGGCCTTGCAGAAAAGCTGGGGTTTGAACAAGAAGGGGTGCTTCGTAAGGATTATAGAACAACCTGCGGAGAGCTGGTAGATTTGGTTTATTATGGTTTATTAAAAAAGTAATTTATTTCCACTTTTCCTTGATGAATTTTTCTTTTACTTTTCCTTAGTCGAAAAGTAAACAAAAGACAAGGCAAAACGATCTTGCCTTACGCTCTTGATCTTTCTTGAAAACCAAATAAAGTAAAAAAATCTGTTCCAATTATTTATTTGGAAAGAACAGATTTTTAAACGATCCCGATAGCTGTCGGGACCTTTATTGGTTTTCTACAAAAGATCAATTCACCCAGCCCACGCTCAGCGTTTTGCCATGCCAACGCACGCGTAAACCGGGCTACTCCGCGTGAGCACACGCAGTTTGTCGGCCTCAAAGAAATTCCGTAAGATTTATGTTTCAATTTTTTAACTACTGGTAATTTTAAAATTTAATGCAATTAATGTATTTGAGCGTTGACTATTTTAAAATTACAATTGAGCCTACGCTGTTTGAGCGACGAAGGAGCGAGTTCGTAGGCGACACAAGAAAATTGAAAACAATAAATCAAGGAATTTGTTTGAAGCCTTGACTTTTTTGGTTACTTTTTGTGTTAAGACAAAAAGTGACTCCAAAAATTAATCGAAGGAAAAAGTAAATAAGAAAATTTAAGAAAGACTGCGTTTTTAGATATACTATTACACATCATAGCTCAATACTTCGCCGTATATGAAAAACAAAATTTAAAATCATTCAAAGAAAAAATTAGTTACTTTTGATCATGTCCGTACACCTCAGATCTTCAGATAATCTTCAACCTGTAAGAGCACAGCTTACTGAATTGGTAGCGTCGGGCAGCAAAGTAATTGAGTTTGCTTGTGGCAACGGCGAACTGTTATTTCAGCTTTCACCAAAGATCACTTACGGTTTGGGAATTGACGTTTCTGCCAATGCAGTTACCAAGGCGGAGTTGCAAAAACAACGACTTAACATTTTTAATATTGATTTTTTATGCAAAGAATTAAACAGCAATTTTAAATTAGCTGATACCTATGATGTGGGTATTGCTTCTTTATTCTTTCATGTTATACCGCAGAAAGATGCGCTGTACCTCTTAACTAAAATCCAGGAGATCTGTAACACACTTATCATTGCCGCTTTTTGCCCCCCGCAAACTTTTTCTCAAAAAACACTGCTTTGGCTCGATCAAAAAATGACAAGCCATTTTAAAAATTTTAAAGCCTATCGGCAACAGGGTTATATGCAAGGGCTATTGGCTAAAGCAAATTGTAATAACGCTGCGGTAATAGATACTTCTATTCCTTTTCTTAAAATTTATAAGATAAACTAAATTTTATAAAATATTTCCTTGCAATTTTCATAAAGACAAAACGTGAAGCCTGATTCTCAAAAAAAGATCAGGAATAAAGGCCGTTTTACCATGTCCCGAATTGACATTTACCCTGAGCAAGTAAAAGTGATCTGTACTTTTTATATTTTAAACTGTTATTTACTACCCCGTTATACTTTAAACAAAACGGAAAACTTTGTAATTTTAAATTAAAAAAATGGAACGTAGAAATTTTGTACTAGCAACACTATCGGCATTACCGGTGCTGGCCTTTTCAAAAATAAAACCCTTTATAAACTTTATCAGAACCAACAAAGGCTTTAAAGTTAATGCCGGAGAAGCAAGATTTGGCATCCACTACAAAATGAAAGGTGTTACATTAAATGTGCTGGACGTTAAAATATCCGGTAAGGATACCGAGAACGATCTCGCTGTTTTTGAGCAAACAGGCTTAACGCCCAACGGCGGGCCGCCATTACATATTCACCCTAACCAGGATGAATGGTTTTATGTAGTAGAAGGTAATTATTTATTCCAGGTTGGAGAAGATAAATATAAACTGGAAAAAGGCGACACCATTTTTCTTCCACGAAACGTTCAGCATGCCTTCATACAACTTAGCCAAAAGGGAAAAATGATCGTGTCTTATTTACCCGCAGGCAAGATGGAGGAATTTTTTGCTGTTACTGACAAATGGATCTCAACACCAACTAAAGAGGAAATAGCAAAAGTATTTAGTGAGCACAATATGCAGGTAGTTGGGCCGCCTTTAAAAGCGGATTAATTTTTAAAAACAGAACTGCTTTGTGAATTATTACTTCTCAAAAAACTCTATCGTTTTTTCAATCACCTCTTTTGCCATTTCAGCAAGCGGTTCTGTAAAAGGATGTTTTACACCAAAGGTGTGATCACCGTTTTCTACTTTTAACAATTTGCCATGTTTTGCCCAGATCAACAATTCTTCTGCATCGCGGTATTTAACGGCAGTGTCAGCAGTACCATGCACAATTAAAAATGGAATATTCAAGCGCTTCACCGCATGATGAATATTAAGGCGTTCTTTATTTGCTAAAATAGTTTCGTAAAACTGGTAAGACAATGGCATATCCTGTTTGGTGCGCGCGTTTTTTGCATACACTACCCCATCACGTTTCCAGGTCTCCACCGTTAAGGGTTTATTTCTATCCATCTGACTTACCGAAGCCCATGTCACAATTTTTTTTACACGCGCATCTTCTCCGGCTTTTAAAATAGTAATACCACCACCGCGGCTATGCCCCAATAAATATAATTTGTTGCTGTCTCTTTCTTTTTTTAATTCATCACAACTTAAACTCCAGTCTATTACTTTTTTAAGATCGTCCAATTCAATAATATAATTATTATTTCCAAAGGCTTCCAGATCGCCAAAGCTTAATGGATCTTCTACCGTAGTACCATTATATGAAAAATTAAATTTGATAAATACAAAACCTGCTTCTGCAAATTGTTGTGCCATATAATTAAAATGGCCCCAGTCTTTAAACCCTTTAAAGCCGTGAGAAAAGATAATAATGGGTTTTGCAAGGCCATCTTCTTTATAAAAACAATCCAATAAAATTGGTTTGTTTTTGCTTCCGGCAATTTGTAAGTTTTTAATTTGTTTCATTTTTGTAAAGATAAGAAAGATTTAAAGTCCCTCTCCTTTGAAGAGGGATTTAAGGTGAGACTGAATGCCAAACTTTACGTTCAATTTTTAAATTACTATATTAGAGGATATCAAAAATAAAATATATGATAACAAAAAACAAAGCATTTGGTATTACAATTGGTGCAATACTAATATTATTATCTATAGTGGCATTTAAGCCCGAAGATAAAAAATCCGAAACGATCATGATCCGTGCCACACAAATTTATACACCTCTCGGAAAAAATAAATCAATGCTTCGTATCTATAAAGGCAAAATGGAAATTGAAAAAACTCCTTTAGAACGTGCTGATATTGAGAATGACGAGTTAAATTTTGATAAGATACTTTCTACTGTTCAAACATACCAGCAGGCAGGTTATGAAATTATTTCGCATTCTGAAACCAGTTATAGCAATTTTGGACTTATAAATACCTTTATCATGACAAAAAAATAAAGTGGTTTTTTTGTTAAAGCTCAAACAATCCTGTATTTTAAATGTTGTATTTTAAAAGAATATTGCATGAAAAAATTATACATTCTTTTACCGGCGCTCTTTTTTCTTTTCGCATTAAGCAGCTGTAAAAAATACACCTGCCAGTGTACTGCGTACAGTGGAAACAACCCTGAGCCCGGCAGTTATGGTACTTTTACCGTTAAAGGCTCTGCCGCTAAAAGGAAAAGAGATTGTAACGACCACTCCACTCAACCCGATGCTTATGGAAGCTATACACAATGCATTATAAAATAATCTAAACACAAACTATGAAAAAACTACGTTACGAAATTACCATCAATGCGCCACAAGAAAAAGTATGGAAAGCTGTTACCGAAGATAAAAATTACAGGGAGTGGACCGCTCCTTTTCATCCAGGCTCTTATTTTGAGGGCAGCTGGAAACAGGGTGACAAGATGCGTTTTTTGGGTCCCGGAGAAAATGGCCAGGTAGGCGGCATGCTCTCATTAACTGAAAAAAGTGATTACCCTTCTTATATCTCCATTAAACATTACGGGCAAATTGTAAATGGACAAGAAGATACTACCAGCGATGAGGTTAAAAAATGGGCGCCCTCTTATGAGAATTATACCTTCGAAAAAATAAACGATAACACAACCCGCTTTATTGCCCAACTGGATATGCCCGAAGAATGGGCCGAACACATGGATACAACATGGCCAAAAGCACTTGATAAATTAAAGGAAATAGGGGAAAGATAATTTTATTCAATTCATTTTTTCTAAACTTTCTTTACTCTTTATAAAGCAGAAAATAATGTCTGAATTATTTTGTAGAAAAAAATTAAAGGAGAATAATATCTTTGTAAAAGAAAGATGTTAGACAAATTCATACAGCTCGTTTCAAAAACTGTTAGCTTATCCTCTGCAGATGAAGACCTCTGTAAGCAACATTTTGAACCCATACTGGTGCCTAAGAACAGAGTGCTGGAAGAAGAGAACAACGTACCGCAATATATTTATTTTGTTATTTCAGGATACGTGAGGCTTTTCAGTTACAACGAAGATGGAAATGAACACACCTCCCATTTTAATTGTCCGCCGGGCTTTATAACGTCGTATCATCATTTTATCAATCAAACACGATCAAACGAAAATGTTGAAACTGTTACCGATTGTGAGCTGCTGCGTATCTCAAAAAATAATTTAGACACGCTTATTTCTCAAAGCCCCGCGCTAAAAGATTTTAGTATTTATGTGCTTCAGCAATCTATGACCTATAATGAGAACCGTTCTAAAGAGCTTGCTACTTTATCGGCCGAGCAGCGTTATTTAAATCTTATTGCCAATTATCCGGGTATATTGCATAATGTGCCGTTGCAATACATTGCTTCTTTTTTGGGCATGAATGCTAAAAGCTTAAGTCGCATTCGCCGCCAGGCAATTAAGTAACATTTGCAACCTGTTATTGCAAAATGGATCTGCAACTTTGTTGTTAAATAAACTACATTAATATGACAACAAAAAATTTAGCATTGGTTACAGGTGCAAACGGTCACCTGGGTAATAACCTGGTAAGGCTTTTAATAGAAAAAGGGATCCCGGTAAGGGCTTCGGTTCGCAATATTAAAAACACAGAATGTTTTGCGGGCCTGAATTGTGAAGTGGTGCAAGCCGACATCACCAACAAACGATCCTTGGTAAACGCACTTCAGGGTGTAGAAACGTTTTATGCCGTGGGCGCCGTATTTAAGCTATGGGCAAAAGACCCGGTAAAAGAAATTTACGATGTAAACTTATTGGGAACAAAAAATACCATTGAGGCTGCTGTTGAAGCAGGCGTAAAAAAGATCGTGTATGTTAGCTCCATCGCAGCTTTAAATTATAAAAGCCTTCCTGCAAAAGAAAGTGATGGCTATAACAACGATAGACGTGACTGGTATTATAATTCAAAAAATGATGGTGAGCTACTTGCCTTTGAGCTGGCAAAAAAACACGGAATAGAATTGGTTGCTGTTTTGCCTTCGGCCATGATAGGCAGTGTGGCATTTACACCGTTAAGCACCTCTTATAATTTTATTGACCTCATACTTAAAAAGAAAGTGCCGGTAGAAACGAACATGGCCATTAACTGGATTGATGTGAAAGATGTGGCAGAAGGCTGTTACTTAGCCGCAACAAAGGGAAAAAGCGGAGAGCGTTATATTTTGGCTAATCCTAAATGCACGTCCATAAAAGAAACCACGCAAATAGCAAAAGATCTTTTTCCGGAACTGAAAATAAAAATGCCGGTGCCTGTACCAAAGTTTATATTATACATGATGGCAGGGTTGATGGAAATAGCAAGCAAATTAAATGGCAAAGCACCCATACTCTCGGTTAAAGATGTGAACATTTTTTATGGCCTTAAACCCGATTTTGATATCTCTAAAGCCAAGGCAGAATTGGGCTTTGATCCTAAATCACCCGAAGTAGCCGTTAAAGAAGCCATGCTCTACTTAACAAAAAAAGGAAGCTATTGAACCGGCGTTGAAATTAACTTTATTTCACGCGTTTAGAATTTTCCGTTTTGTATCTTTATGCATATGAAGATCTTTTCCGGCATTTTTATTTTAATTGCAATAGCTTTGTTATTATTTTTTAGCCTGGGCTCATCGCAAACAGTTGTTGCGGATAAGGGCATTGCAGCAGTTACAGAAAGTAAAATAAAAGCAGATCATAAAATACTGCGCGCTAAAGCAAAAGAAGCATTGGCTTTTTGTAAAACAAAAAAATTCAATACTGATTTTTGTATTTTAATTGATATGAGCATTCATTCCGGTGCCAAACGTTTTTTTGTGTGGGACTTTAAAGGCGATTCGATTCAATACAGTTTTTTAGTTGGCCACGGTTGTTGTAATAATCCCTGGAGCCAGGATGCCTCGAAAGACTCTCCCAAATTTAGTAATGTAGATGGCAGCCATTGTTCATCTTTAGGAAAATTTAAATTAGGCGAACGTGCCTACAGCGATTGGGGCATTAATGTAAAATATATAATGCATGGTCTTGATAAAACAAACAGCAATGCGCAATCGCGTTTAATTGTTTTCCATAGTTGGGAAGTAGTTTCCGATACAGAAGTGTATCCTGCCGGAACCCCAGAGGGTTGGGGCTGTCCAACGATCTCCAACAATAGTATGAGGATCGTTGATCCAAAATTAAAAGCGTCAACAAAACCGGTGCTGATGTGGATCTTTAAATGATCTCATTATTGTTTCACAATAATGCCCTTTTGATACGCAACGGATTTTATAAAATTAATTTATTCCACTTTTTCATTGTGAAATTTCAGGCATGACTTTTATCTTTATAAAATATGACCTCACTTTTTTGCTTGAACAAAAAAGTAAGCAAAAAATTCAAGGCTTCAAATAAATTCCTTGATTTATTGTTTTCAATTTTCTTTCGTCGCCTACGAACTCGCTCCTTCGTCGCTCAAACAACGTAGGCTCGAGTGTAATTTTAAAATAGTTAATGCTCAAATACTTTAATAGAATTAAATTTTAAAATTACCAGTGGTTAGAAAATTGAAACATAAATCTTACGGAATTTCTTTGAGGCCGACTCGCTTTGTGTGCTTACGCGGACTAGTTCACTTATGGGTTTTGAGAGGGTGATGGCTGGGCAAAACGCTGAACGTGGGTTGGGTGAATTGTTCTTTTGTAGAAAGACAATAAAGGCGCTTGTCGTTTAAAAATCTGTTCTTTCCAAAAGAAAAACCGGAACAGATTTTTTTACTTTATTAGTCTTTCAAAAAAGATCAAGAGCGCGAGGCAAGATCGTTTTGCCTTGTCTTTTGTTTACTTTTCGACTAAGGAAAAGTAAAGAAGAAAATTTGTTAAAGCAAAAAAGTAAGGTCAGATCTAAGATAAAAAGTGATTTAAATCTTTTAAAAAAATAATCGCTATCTTCATATACATGAAAAAAATAGTATTTTTATTTGCAATACTTGCATGTTTTGCAACTAACGCGCAAAGCTTTATTATAAAAACACCAACCTTTATTGGTAAAACGCAGGATGAAGTAACTGCAATTAATAAAGCAAATAATAACCAGCTTACAACAACGCATACAGATTCTTTGATGACCTCACTTATCTTTCAGGATCCTCTTATTGAATTGGATTATGAATTTTGGTTTTCAAAAGATAAAGTATGTGTAGCTTACATTACACAAACGCAGGATAAAAAAACAAAAGATGAATTTGTAAAAGAGATCGAGAAAAAATGTTCTGAAAAATTAAATGAAAAAGTATGGCTTCAAAAACTGGATGGTAAAAATTATGTTTGGACACAGCAAGGTGGCGATGCTTTTTTTGCCTTCAGCGTTTCGCAAAGCAAATGATCTAACCTATCACCTTTTTATTAATGCGATAACCCTTACCCTTTTGTGACTGAATAATACGTTTGCCAAAAAACTGGCGAATGTTATAAATGTGTACATCAATGGTACGTTTTTTTGCAACTTCCTCATCTAACCATATCAAACCTGCAATTTCTGTTTTGGTGAAGAATTTATCGGGTGTGTTGTAAAGTAGTTCAAATACTTTAAACTCTTTGCGCGGCAATTGTATTGGCTCGCCTTTATTAAAAATTAAAAAGCGCTCATCATCTAAAATAACTTCTTTACCTACTCCATTCTTTAATTTTATTCTCCGCTTCAAAATATTTTTTAAGAAGAGGATCATTACTCCCGGTTTTGAATGAAAATTAATGAACGAATCGGCGCCTGAATTTAAAGCTATTTCCTGTGCAAAATCATCCTGCTTATCAGAGTAAATAATAATAAAAGGTTTTGAATTTAAATTACGCAGCTTTACTTCTTTTGTAATTAACACAGCATCGTTTGGTGTAATATCTAAATTTAAAAAGATGATATCGCACTCATTCCTGTCGAGCAATTCAAAAAATTCGTTTTCCTGGTTGCAGATAAAAACGTTTGAATAGTTATTCTTAATAAGATCGATCGTCTTAAAAATGCGGTTAACCGAATTATCAAAAAATACTATAGAATAGCTACTAGGGCTCATAAGCAAAAGCGTAAAGTTTGCTTATTAAGTTTAAGCCTAAGCCAAGCAAAAGTTAATTTAATATTAAATAAATTCAACCCCCAATACACAAACATCGTCGGTTTGCTCATTTATGCCTTTCCATTGCTGAAATTGCCCCTCTATGCTTAAAAATTGCTGTGGCATTGGCTTATCTGTAATAGAAGCGAGATAGTTTTTAAAATGCCTGCTTCCCAGCTTTTTGTTATTTTGGCCACCAAATTGGTCCTGAAAACCATCACTGTATAAATACACGTTTATAGCCCCCTTAAATTTGCAATAGTGTGTGGTAAATTTACGGTCGCTTTCTATTTGCCAGCCGCCAATAGGAAAGCTGTCGCCATAAAGCGTTATGGGATCTATGCCATTACCTGTTATCAAAATACTTGAATTAGCACCCGCAAATTGAAAATCCCGTGTTAAAGGATTGAACGCGATAAGCGAGATCTCCATCCAATCGTTATTTAATTCCGCATCATCTTCATGCCGTTTAAATGTTTCTATCCATTTTTTGTCTATCTCATTTAAGATCTCTCCTACTTCAGCATATTCTTTTGAATACACCAGGTAATTTAAAAAACCAATCGCCAAGGTAGAGAGCATGGCACCGCCAACGCCATGGCCGGTGCAATCGCCAACAGCATAATAACTCCAACCATCTTTTTTGCCAAGCCAGAAAAAATCACCGCCAATTATTTGCAATGGATTGTAAAATACAAAATATGGGTGTCCGTTCTTTTTAAAATGCCTTTCCTGCGGCATCATACCTTGTTGTACAAAGGACGCGTAATACAATCCGTCAATAAGGTCTTTGTTCTTTTTTTCGAGTACCTGGTACGCTTTTGAAATCTCGAGAGAAGGATTCTCGTGTATAAATAGTTCTGTGGTCATGTGCTGCAAAGAACCGCAGTGCAAATAACCATAAACGAAATTTATAATTAACGTAAAGTTAATTTAGCTCAATACTAATAAAATTTAGATGAAGAATTATTTGTGCACAAATATTTTATGCGCCGACAGGTTAAGAATAGCAAAGATCTTTTGGCTTTCAACATACATGCTCTTTGAATTTTCGGGACTTTTATGTTTTAGTATTTTAAAGTAAGCATCCATTTTTGAAGCCCATACTTTTACTATTTTCAAATTCTTTTTACTGATAAGGGTCTTTAATTTATTGTCCTTGCTTATCTCTGCACTTAGCTCTGAAATAAGCACCTTTATCTTTTTTTCTTCTGCAGATCTTGTAAGACCCGACCTTGAGTAAATTAATTTTAACAGATCGATATTTAAATGATAGTTGCTAAGCAAAGCTTCCAAATAAAAACCTTTATTAAAAGCACCTTCTATTCTTTTTAATGCAAATACTAATTTTCTTTCTGTCATAATTAAAATGCAAAACGCCTGCTAAAGATAGCAGGCGTTTTTACTTAATTGTATTTATTGTTATTTGCTTACTACTAATTTAACGGTTTCTTTACCATTAACAGTAGTTAATGTTACAAAGTAAACTCCGTTATTTAAGTTTGCAGTATTTAAAACGAAAGTGTTTTCGCCGGTAGATAAAGACTGGTTAACAACAGGGCTTGCTACTAACTTACCGGTAATGTCGAAAATAGTTACATTTAATTCTGAAGCAGTGTTTGCATCAATTACTAAAGTAGCAATATCAGAAGCAGGGTTAGGATAAACACTTACAATTTTATCAGAAAAATTAGTTACATTTTTAATCCCTACAAAGCCACCAACAAATACAGGATGAGCAAATGTAGCACCGGTACCAACAGTTGTTGTTGCTTTTAAACGGAAATCAGGAGTTGTAGCTAACGAAGCAGGAAAACCATTTACAAAATCAATTTGTGTTACAGTTGTAACAGTATCATTTGAATTTGTTGTGCTGTAAGAATGGTACCATGTTTGAGGAACTGCTGTACCATCTGTAATATATGTTGCAGCAATATCAGGAGTAATATAAGAGTTAGCTAAAACACCAACTGAATCTGCTGTTGAAGGAGCGTCGAAATTATCTTTTGTTACGGCTTGTTGTAATCTCCAGCCTTTTTCAAAACCTAAGAATAAAGAGTTAAAGATACGGATAGCGGCATTACGACGAATGTGCATAGCAGCTTCGTGTTTATCGCCGGCAGGGATAGTACCTGTACCATCCCGTTTAGCACCAACCATGGTCATGTTTGAGAAAACAGGTTTGGTTAAAGGCAAAGCAAGATATGGGGCTGTTCCGTTGTTGTCAACCTCAAAACCGTTAGATTCACCTGTAGCTAAAGCCACATCAGAAATGTTAGGATCTTTTACACCTAAACCAAATTGTACACGACCTCTGAAACCGAAATCGCAATCAAAATCATCATCTGTACCACGGTAAGCAATAAGGTATTTAGCATCTACTGTTCCACCAAACCACTCAAAAGAATCATCACCAGAGAAAGAAACCTGAACGTGATCAATTTGTGTACCAGAACCAACACCACCCATTGTTAAACCGTTGATCTCTGAATTTTGTGTTAAAGGATCTAAAGCAACACCCGCAAATTCAATTCTAACATAAGAAAGAACACCTGAGTTATCAGCATCATTGGTTCCACCATAATATCTGTCAGGACTGCTTGTAACAAATCCTTCAATTTTACTTACGTTAGGATTTTGTGAGATACCACCGGTATTAATAACACCGTTACCGCAAAGTACTAAACCACCCCAATCGCCAGGATTACGGCCGTTTGCAACAGTTTCGTTAGATGTAAATACAATTGGATTGGCAGCAGTACCTTGTGCCATAATTTTAGCGCCACGTGTAATGATCAATACACCCGGAGTTGTTGGATCATTTTTACCGCGGATAATAGTACCTGGCTGAATAGTTAACACTGCATTGTTTTTTACATGCACAAAACCATCTAAATAAACAACACCACCTAATGTTTGGTTTGCTGTTACATCTCCACTTAATGTGCTTGTGGTTGCAGCATAATTTGTACTTTCAGGATCGAAGTTAGCCCAACCCGATGTCCAGTCGGTTGCAGGTGTATTATCTGTAATAGGAAAAGCACCTTTGTAAGAAGTAGTTTGCCAAAATGGCGCTTGCGCATTCATTAATGTACAAGCTAATAATGCTGCTGCTGATAAATAAATTTTTTTCATTTTTTTGTTTTTATTTGATTGATTAATTGTAGTTCTGATTTTATGCAGCAAATTTAGAACGACAACTTATTTAAGGCGTTAATTCTATTTTATGAAAGACTTATACTTACATTAATTTAAGGTTAACAAAAAAGGCTATGATTTACATAGCCTTAACATTAGATTGAAATAAATTTAGATTGGATCAGAATCTAAAGCTTAACGACAGCGATATGGTTGGTGATAATTTTGTATTGGCCATAATATTATCAAAACTATTTGAATGCGAATTATTCTTACTTTCTAATTCAGAGTTTTTATCCAGCTTACCATTTTTATTGATATCCTGGTAAAGGATCTGGTTTTGTGCCAACAGATCTCTTACATTAAATTTAATTTCAAACTTTTCTTTAAATGTTTTTACTAACTGAAGATCCAATACGTGGCGTGGATTTTCCCAATAGCTTGGTTCACCTTTTGATCCCACAATAACTATTCTTCTGCCAATAACATTATAAGAAACACTTGCACCCCAACCTTTATCATTATCTAAATATTGTATCCCAGCATTAACAATGTAAGGTGATTGGCCTTGCAACGGACGTTCTTCTGCTTCCAGAATTTTACTTACATCTACCTTTGATTGAATGTAGGCAAAGTTGCTGAAGATAGTAGTGTTATTTAAGAACTTTGAAGAATCGGCATTGAACAAGGTACTTAACTTAAATCGGTATTCTAATTCAACGCCCACATTTTCAACAAGCGGCACATTAACAAACGTTAGACTTCTGATCTGCGAAGCTGCATCAACGGCTTGTTCAACCGCGTTAGTGATCTTTTTATAAAACCCTGAAACAGAAATGATCTGCCCTGCACCGGGAAAGTATTCGAAACGCAGATCGTAGTTATCTATTTTTGCTCTTGTTAAACCAGGATTACCGCTGATATTAAATGTAGTATTAAAATCTAAAAAGTTAAAGGCTGCCAGCTCCCTAAACTCAGGACGTGAAACTGTTTGGTAAAACGAAGCGCGAACATTTATTTTTTCGGTTGCACTAAATACAGCATTTACTGAAGGTAAAATATCTATTACCGTAGTATCTGTTCTTTGCTCTTCACCAAAAAGCGTTGCCGTTAATTTTTGATTATACGATTCAACACGTGCGCCGTAAATAAATCTCAATTTATCAAACAGACGCGAATCCATCATTAAATAACCTGCGTGTAACATGGATGAAGCGGCATAATTATCTTTTTCGGTAGTTGCTTCGGATAATTTAAAACCACCATCTTTATTACCCGGGTTATCCATTATACCAATGTTTTCAGGAGAAAAAATAACGCTTTCATCCAAATATTTAAGATCTGTGTTTTCTATTAAAGAAGAGTTTTTACGGTACATTGAATAGCCTAACAAACGCGCATAAAAAATTCTATCGCGGAAAATGTGATTGCCGCCAATTTGAATCTCATGCTTGGACTTATCTCCAATTTTAAATGCGCGACTCAAGTCATAACGCATACTTTTCATATTCTCTTTTGTGGTATTAAATAACATGGTGCCTGCATTTTGCGCAGCAGTGCCGGTTGTAGCAATAACAGCATTGTATTTTATAGTATCATCTTCAAACTCCGAATTTTTTACGTAGGTCATTCTTCTTAAGTTTGGCGTTTCTCGTTTAATATCGCTATAACCTGCTACCCATTTAAATTTAATTTTTGCAGGCTCAAAATAATGATCGCCATTTAACTGTGTTGAATAAATTTGATTTTGAACAAACCATCTAACTGTAGAACGTTCCCATGTTTGTGTATTAATGTCTTGCGAACCTTTTCTTGTTATTACCCTGTCTTCTGAATTAATGCTGTACAAATTCTTAAATCCTATCTGATGATTGTTACCAAATTTGTACGATAAATTCCAAAGCGCACTTGCTAATACAGCATTAGAAAAAGTAGTGTCAATATAATCACGTGTTTTTACAACATCGTAATTGCTACCTTGTTCTTCAAACTCACGGCGATTGGTAAAAAATGTATTGTTGGTATTTTGATAGGTCAAAGCAAAAATACTTCCAGCGTTATTTTTAAATATTTTGCCAACGTTTGCTACCGACGCCTGCAACGCCAGATTAGGCATTGCTTTTTTTGTTTGCAGGCTCCAATCGTAATTTACTTTTTTGGCGTATTCTATCTGTTCCAGTTTATCTATCGAAAAATCTTTAGTGCCGGGAATGCCTTTTGGTTCGGCCCTTGCACCGTCATCAACACCTAACCAATCGTATTTTCCGCCCTTATAGGTTTTAAAATCTTTAAAAGACGTTTGCGCGTTATATCCGCTTGAAATGGCAAAGCTGTACGCATTTTTTTCAGGAATACTTTTTGTGTTTATCTGAATTACACCGCCTGCAAATTCACCCGGCAGATCAGGGGTTGCTGTTTTTAAAATAACAATGTTATCTAAAAGATTAGCAGGGAAAATATCGAATGAGAATGCTTTTTTATCACTTTCAGAACTTGGTAATGGCGCACCGTTTATATAGGCGGTATTGTAGCGATCGCTCATACCACGAATAATAGCAAATTTATTATCCTGTATAGTTGCTCCACTAATGCGCTTAATAACATCGCTCGTATTTCTATCCGGTGTTTTACGGATCGTTTCTGATGAGATGCCATCACTTACACTGGCATTATTCTTTTGCTGAAGAATAAGCGCGGTATTGTTCTCTTTATTTAAGGTAACTACAACTTCCACCTCCGTAAGGTCCTGCGATGAAGAAGCATCCAAAAGCACGTTAAGGTCTGTAACATCACCCTCTTTCACTTCTACACCTGCAATTTTTTTTGTGGTATAAGAAATATAGCTTATCACAACAGTTACTTTACCAACAGGTACACCTGTAAGCATAAATTTGCCATCAAAATCGGCACTGGCACCTTTACCTGTACCCTCTATCAATGCTGTTGCGCCGGGCAGTGTCTCGCCGGTTTTTGAATCTAAAATAGTGCCCGATATTTTGCCGGTTTGGCCAATAGATATAGAAAATGTGGAAATTAATAAGAGTATGAAAAATAATTTTTGCATTGTGTGTGTTATAATATACGCCACAAAAAAAGCCTTTTTAAATTACGGCTACTTAAATTTGATGTTACCAAAAGTTTAATTTAATAGTTGTTTTTGGTTTATAATTTAATAATTAGTTAACTTTGGGGAATAGGCATTGTAGTAATTTTAACCCGGATACAAACGCAAAATATGAGCAATTCTAATTTTAAAATACTGTTGGTTGATGATGAGCCGGATATTGTAGAATTTTTAGGTTATAATTTAAAAAAAGAGGGATACACCATACTAACCGCCAACAACGGTAAAGACGCTGTTGAAATAGCAAAAAAAGAAATTCCACACTTAATAGTACTTGACGTAATGATGCCCGATATGGACGGCATTGAAACCTGCAGAGAATTACGTGAGCAAAAAAATTTACAGGATGTTTTAATAGCATTTTTAACTGCCCGCAGCGAAGATTATACACAAATTGCAGGTTTTGAAGTAGGTGCTGATGATTATATTACCAAACCCATTAAGCCCCGCGTGTTTATTAGCCGTGTAAAAGCTTTATTGCGCAGGTTGCAGGCCAATACCATTTCTGAATCGGTAATTGAATTTGGCAGCATCCGTATTGATAAAGAAAAACATGTGGTATATAAAGGTGATGAAGAAATTGCATTACCAAAAAAAGAATTTAAACTGTTCTCTTTATTAAGCAGTAAACCCGGCAAAGTATTTACCCGTGAATTTATTTTAGATACAGTTTGGGGTGATGAAGTAGTTGTAGGTGACAGAACCATTGATGTACACATTCGTAAACTGCGCGAAAAAATTGGCGACGATTATTTTAAAACCGTAAAAGGTGTTGGTTATAAATTTGAATTTTAATAGCATTGTTTAAATAATATAAAAGCCTCTTCACATTTGAAGGGGCTTTTTTAATTCCATTTAGGTAGATGAATTAGTATCAGAGTTCTATTATTATTGATGGAATTTTATTGATTTTAGAGGTTTATGAAATATTAAAACCTAAAAATCAGAAATCATGAAAACTCAATTTGTATTAATATTTATAGTTATTTCACTGAGCGTATCTGTTCACGGACAAATTAGCAAGGGTAGGCAAATGCTAGGCTGTAGCTTCAATTTTTCTAAATCTAAAAATCAGGCATTCGATTCCAGTGGTACAATACCAAGGTTTGAGGAAGCAATAACAGGAAGAGACATTGGCATAAGATATGGTTATTTTATTACCAGTAAAATTATGCTTGGCGCATCGGCATCATTAAATACAAATCGTTCGCACATAGAATATACTAGTTATTCCGGTGACTTGTATTGGGGTGAATCTAACTCTAATAATTTTAATTCGGGGGTTTTTGTACGATACTATAATGTGTTGGGTAAAAGCAAATTTGCTGCATTTGGACAATTAAGTATTAATTATAATAAAGGCCAATCAATATCAACATCGAGATCGATGTATGACAAATCAGAAAGAAGTTCTAAAAATTCCGGGCCCTCTGCCTTTTTAAGTGGCGGCTTCACCTATTTCTTAAATAAAAACATTGCTTTCGAAACTACCCTGGCAAGCATTGGTTTTACAAATTTCAAAACAACAACTTTTCAAGACGATATCAGGAGTGATGAACACACAAATTTTCAGCTCCGCTCAAGCTCGCTTTTTTCATTTTCTTCTCTTTATATAGGCCTCAATTTTTATTTTGGCGGCAAAAATAAAGCAGCTGAAACCACTGTTACAGCGCCCTAATTATTGACTGGTTTCTTGGAAATAATTTGTTAGCTTTAGCTACAATTATTATTGCTTGAAAAGACCTGTAAAATACATTTTTATCCTTATTTGCATTCTATTTTACAGTGTAAGTTCTGGGCAAACTGTTGATGAACTTAAACTTGCGTTAAAAAAAGCAGGTCACGATAGCACACGTTGCAGAATATTATCTGCAATGGTAGATGCTGAAAGCAACGATGAAATATGGCCAAAATATAATCAGGAATTAAAAGCCTTAGCCGAAAAAAATGCTGCTGCTGGCGGTTCCCTTAAGCCTGTTTACTTAAAATATATTGCCACCGCGTATGTAAACACCGGCGTTGGCCATACCTATCACGGCGAAAATGAAAAAGCGATAGAGAATTTTAAAAAAAGCCTTGCGCTGTCTAAAGACCTTGGCAATAAAAAAGGAGAGACCGAATCTTTAAATAATATTGGCTATGTATATAATGTAAAAGGTAATATACCACTCGCACTGGAATATTTTCACGAATCGCTAAAGCTTTACGAAGAATTAAAAAATGATAAGGGTATGGCCAATACACTTAATAACATTGGCTCTATTCACGACCGCCAGGGCGACAAGAAAAAAGCGCTTGAATATTATCAGAAAAGCCTTAAAAAAAGAGAGGGGGTAAACGACAAAGCAGGTATAGCGCAATCGTTAAATAATATTGGTGCCCTTTATGATGTAACTAACGATACAAAGGCACTCGAGTATTATCAAAAAAGCTTTGCCATTTATCAGGAAATTGGTGATGCGCTTGGCATTGGCAATTCATCCAATAACATTGGCTCTATTTACCACAGGCAGGGTAACAATTCTTTAGCCCTTGCTTATTTTGAAAAAAGTTTAAAAATAAACAATGCTGTTGGCAATAAAAGCGGCGTTGCGTTTACACTAAATAATATTGCAACCTTATTATTAAAAACAAACCGGGCTACCGAAGCCTTAAGCTATGCTCTTAAAGGTATGCAGGAGGCCAAAGAGGTAGGCTATCCTGAAAGGATCAAAAATTCTGCAGACATCTTAAAGCGGATCTATCTTCAACAAAAAAAACATAAAGAAGCTTTTGAAATGTATGAGCTTGAAATTAAAATGCGCGACAGCATTATTAATCAGGAAACACAAAAAGCCGCAGTTAAAAAACAATTGCAGTACGATTACGAGAAAAAAGAATTTGAAATAAAAACCGAACAGGATAAAAAAGACGCCATTGCCAAAGAAGAACTAAAACAGAAAGAAAAACAACGCAATTATTTTATTGGGGGATTTGCCCTGGTAATATTTTTAGCACTTTTTATTTTTAGAAGCTACAGGCAAAAACAAAACGATAATAAGATCATTATTGAACAGAAAAATCTGGTTGATGCCAAACAAAAAGAGATACTGGATTCGATACATTATGCAAAGCGTATACAAACTGCCCTTTTACCAAGCGAGAAATATATTGATAAAAGCCTAAAGAGCTTAAACAAAAAGACCTTATCCTGCATCTTATGCCTCTTATCTTTTGTCTCTCTCTCTCACAATAACGATTCGCTGAGATGGATGCTTAAAAAAGCGAAATATGATAGTACACGTATACGTATCTTAAATATTTTGTCAGATAATATTGAGCCAGCAACTGAAGAGTGGTTTACCAATAACGAAGAGATCATTGGCATTTGCGAAAAAAACATTTCGCGTTTAATTACCAAACAAGATTCTATTTTTTGGCGCAGCCTGGGCTCGGCTATGTCAAACAAAGGCTATATATTAAATGTGCGCGGCAATACACTCGAAGGCCTGGCGTATTTTGAACGCGCTACAAAATTATTTGAACGAACAGACGATAAAACAAATGAGGCCAACACGCTTATAAATATTGGAAGTGTTTACGATAGCCAGGGCAATCTTACAAAAGCACTGGATTACTACCACCGCGGACTTGCCCTTCTCGAAAAACTAAAAAATAAAGATGGGATGGCGGTAACCTATATTAATATAGGCAACATTTATAAAAAGCTAAAAGATTATGTTACCACCATGACCTATTATGAAAAAAGCCTGAAACTATACACTGAACAAGATAACCAGGTTGGTTTAGGCACAGCATTAAATTATATAGGAGGTTTATACGATCAACTGGAAAAAGATGACATGGCGCTTGATTATTACCAACGAAGTCTTGCTATAGGTGAAAAATTACAAAATAAAGGCATTTGTGCGAGATCACTAAACAACATTGGCGGCATTTACCGGCAAAGAGGCGACACTAAAAATGCCAAAGATTTTTTAAAAAGAAGTATCGTGTTTCATGAAGCAATACAGGATATTAAGGGCTTATCGAATACCTACGATAATTTAGCCAAAGTGTTTTTAGCCGAAAATAATTTACCCGAAGCTTACAAAATGGCAAAAAAAGGTTATGACCTTGCCTATCCTACCGGTAACATAAGAGCCATTATGAATTCATCTCGCACGTTAAAACTGGTGTACCAAAAACAAAACAAGTATAAAGATGCTTTTGAAATGTATGCCCTCGAACTTAAAATGAGCGACAGCATTAATAACCAGGAAACACAAAAAGCCGCGCTTAAGAAAAAACTGCAGTACGATTACGAGAAAAAAGAAATTGAATTAAAGGCCGAGCAGGATAAAAAAGATGCCCTTGCCAAAGAAGAATTAAAACAAAAAGAAAAAGAGCGTAATTACTTTATTATTGGCTTTACCCTGGTATTAATATTAGTTGTATTTATTTTAAGAGGTTACAAGCAAAAACAAAAAGATAATGCTACCATACTTGCACAAAAACAATTGGTAGATGCCAAACAAAAAGAAATTTTAGACAGCATTTATTACGCCAAACGCATACAAACGGCGCTGATGCCCAGTGAGAGGTATATGGAGAGGAATATAAATGATTTAAGAAAAAATTAAGGTGGCTTATTTTTTTGCTTTGTATTTCTTTGCTGCTTTATTTGAGTTTTTTTTCTTCGGCATTTCTTCACGAAGCTTGGCTATTTCTTTTGACAACAATTCTACAGCTTTTGCTATTTCTGAAACTTCTTGTTTGGTGGCATAACCGTAATCGGTTTTGGTTTCTTTTGCCTCTAAAACAATAGATGAGTTGTAATCATTAAAAAAGTTATGTCCTAAAACCTTACTAATTTTTTCGAGTTGTTCGGTTGAAATGGATGCTTTAGTAAATATTTTATTTGCACCGCCTCGGGTAATATTTATCTTTTCAGCAAAGTCAACAATAGTAATAGGTGATTTATCTAAAAAATCCTTAATCTTTTTACCTATATGTATGCGAACCTTTGCCATAAGGCAAAATTGCGGTTTTGAACATTTAATTGGTGATTAAACTGTATACACATAGTATACACTATGTATACAGTTTGTATATTTGAGTTAATGTCGATATTACTTATTAACCAATATTACAACCAGCTTGATAAAGTGAAGCAATATGGTGGTTCTCATAATGAAACATCTATACGCAATTCATTTTTCAATCTTTTAAACGAATACGCTCACAAGAAGAACCTGGAACTTATTCCTGAGTTGACTACAGAAGGTACAAAAGGTAAAAAGGTTAGACCTGATGGTATTTTAAAGAACGCATTACGTCTTGAATATGGATTATGGGAAAGTAAAGACGAGAAAACAAGTCTTGATGATGAAATAGAAACGAAAATAAGATTGGGCTATTCTTTAAAGAATATTCTATTTGAAGATTCCCAAACCGCTGTACTTTATCAAAACGATTTTGAGGTGCTTCGTGTAAACATGAAGGAGCCTGAGAAATTAGATAAGATTCTTAATGAATTCATCAATTTTGAAAAGCCGGAAGTAAAAGAATTTAACACTGCGCTTGAGAATTTTAAGCAGGATATTCCTACTATCATCAAAACACTTCGTGATAAGATCGAAGCAGCAAATAAAGACAATAAAAAGTACGTAATTGCCCGCAACGTTTTTTTAGAATTATGCCAGAAGGAGATTAATCCTGATGTTACAGTTGACGACATCCGTGAGATGATTATTCAGCATATTTTAACGGCGGACATTTTTAACGTTGTTTTTGACGAACCACATTTTCATAGGGAAAATAACATTGCCAGAGAGCTTGAAAAATTAATAGAAACTTTTTTTACAGGTGCAGCAAGACGTAACGCACTGGAAAGTATTAATCATTATTATAAAGTAATTAACGCGGCGGCGGCAGGGATAGCCGACCATCATGAAAAGCAAAAATTCTTAAAGGTTATTTATGAGAATTTTTATAAGGTTTATAATCCCAAAGCAGCAGATCGTTTAGGCGTAGTTTACACTCCTAACGAAATTGTGACCTTTATGCTCGAAAGCACTAATTATCTTTTGCATAAACATTTTGGAAAAATATTAAGTGACAAAAATGTGGATATTTTAGATCCGGCGACAGGCACAGGAACTTTTATTACTGAGTTGATTGATCAGTTCATTCCTAAAAAGGACCTAGCCTATAAATACCAAAACGAGATCCATTGCAATGAAGTTTCTATTCTTCCCTACTACATAGCAAACCTTAATATTGAGTACACCTTCAAACAAAAGATGGGTTATTATGAAGAGTTTAAGAATATCTGTTTTGTGGATACATTGGATAATACCGACGGATTAAAATTTGAAGGGAAGCAACACGATCTTTTTGGACTAAGTAGCGAAAACAGTGAAAGGATCAAAAGGCAAAATAATAAAAAAATATCAGTGATCATTGGCAATCCTCCCTATAATGCCTTACAATTAAATGAAAACGAAAACAACGCGAATCGAAAATATCCTCTTTTAGATCAACGAATTAAAGAAACATATGGACAACTATCGAATGCACAAAACAAGAATAAAATGTTTGATATGTATTCTCGATTTTATAGATGGTCGATGGATAGGGTTGAAAAAAATGGAATAATTGCTTTCATAACTAATAGATCTTTTATTGATTCGAATACTTTCGACGGTTTTAGAGCAACCATAGAAAAAGATTTTGCTTATTGCTATATAGTTGATACAAAAAGTGACGTTAGGGCTAATCCCAAAATTGCAGGAAGTACCCATAATGTATTTGGAATTCAGACAGGGGTTGCAATTATGTTCTTAATAAGAAAAGAAGGAAGGGAAGAAAATTGTCACATTGACTATGTTGCTTTAGAAGATAATTGGCGCAAGGAAGCGAAAATTGAATGGTTTAGGAGTAAAAAAATTGTAAATGTTAATTTTGAAAATATTGTTCCAGATAAAAAGTTTAATTGGGCTAAAGTTGAAGAAAATGATTTTTATAATTTACTCCCGATAAGTCCTAAAAGTTCTACAAAATCGATTTTTGAAACATCACTATTGGGAATTCAAACATCTAGAGACGAGTGGGTGACTGATAATTCTATAATTCATTTAGAGGAAAAAATAAACTACTTAAGTAATTCATATAATTCTCAGTTAAAAAAATGGATAAAATCCGGCCAAAAAGATAAAATTTTGGATTTTGTAAGAAAAGATATTAAATGGAGTTCAAGTTTATTAAATTACTTTAAAAGAAAATTAACCATTGATGAATTTAATTCTGATCTTGTTGATATAATTACTTTTAGACCTTATTTTAAAACTCTTTTATATAGAGACAAATTACTTATTCACAGACCTTCAAGGTTTGCGGAAATTTTTCATAAAAAAAAGAAAAATTTATTAATTTCTATTAATAATCCTAATAATGTTCAATGGAGTTCATTAGCAATAAATAGCATTATTGAGTATAACTCTTTTTACGGCGGAGCTCAGTGCTTTTCTCTGTATAGATATAATGAAGATGGAATTCAAATTGAGAACATCACGGATTGGGGGCTCAAGCAATTCACAGACCATTACAAAGACAAAAAAATAAAAAAAGAAGATATCTTTAATTACATGTATGCTATTTTGCATAACCCTGCATATCGTAAAAAGTATGAATTAAATTTAAAGAGAGAATTTCCAAGAATACCATTTTATAAAGACTTTTGGCAATGGGCAAAATGGGGAAAAGAATTAATGCAAATACATATTAATTATGAGGAGGTAAAGCCATACGAATTAACATTAACAAATACAGAAGCAGTTATGAAAGAGTTGAAAAAACCAAAACAGCAATTGCTTTCAATAGCTGCAGAAGCCAAAGAACTCTATTTACCCCCAGCACAAAAAATAAAGGTAAAGTTAAAAGCTGATAAGATTTTAGGAGAAATAGAATTGGATGAAGTAAGTGTTTTAAAAGGTATACCAAAAGAAGCCTGGGAATACAAGCTCGGCAATCGTAGTGCTTTAGAATGGATATTGGATCAATACAAGGAGAAAAAATATAGCGACCCTACGATTGCCGAAAAATTCAACACGTATCGCTTTGCCGATTATAAAGAAAAAGTAATTGATCTCTTGAAGAGAGTAACTACTGTTAGTGTTGAGACGATGAAAATTATTGATGAGATGAAGAAAATAAAATCCTAAAAAGTAATTTCTACTTTTTCTTCTTTTTATTATTTGATTTTAACGCCTTTTTATTTTCAGATTCAAGTTTCCTTTGTACTTTCTTTACATCCTCAGCTTTCATAAGATTTTCAGGCTTTATGTTTCTATCAATCAGCATTTTTCGTACCGCAGCATTGTTATCAATATGCTCCTTTTCAATTAAAGTAAAACCACTTACATTTTTATCTTGAACGTTTAAACTTGTCATTTCGGCAGCAAGGTCTTTTGCTTTAATACTTATAGTTGGTAAAAAATCTGCAATAGGCCTATTATCCGGAATACCCATTTTTTTCTTTAATTGAATTGTTGGTAAATTAAAAAGGGCTTGATCTCCTTTGGATCTTATAATTGCAAAGCCGGTATGATCAATGCCTCTTTCATATAAAATTCCTGAAAGTTGCTTTTCTGTTTGAGTTAATTTTTCGCGCGCTTTTACTCTCTCAAATTCAAGTATGCGTTGTTCAATTATTTCTGCTTTACGGGTTTGAACTGCAAAATAATTCTGTGCAAAAGCAATTTCTTCTTTTTTACTATCACCATTTTGAGCTATTAAATAACAAGCATATCGTGTAAGAGCTATATCATATATTTCTTTTTCTGCTCCTTTAGGCATTGCTATCGTTTTCCTGGCTTCAGGAAAATGATCAATAAAATAATTATTTAAACTTTTTATTTTGTTTTCTTTACCTTTTTTACTTTTTTCCGTGGTAAAAAGATCAGCGGTCACTCATACCATTTTCCTAAGGGCAGGAAAATGGTTTTAATAAGTAAAAAGCCCCATTTCATTTAAGAAACGGGGCTTTTTGTGCTCCCACCTGGGCTCGAACCAGGGACCCTCAGATTATGAGTCTGATGCTCTAACCGGCTGAGCTATAGGAGCGGTTAGTTTTATTATATTTACCCTTTATGGGGATTGCAAAAATAGATAAAAGCCCCATATTTGCAAAATAATAATGCAGCATATTAAAAATATCATTTTCGACCTTGGTGGTGTTATCATTAATTTAGACACCCATAAAACCATTGCCGAATTTAATAAGCTAAGCTATATGCCTTTTGAAGCGCTTTACACGCAGGCCGCGCAAAGCAGCCTGTTTGATAATTTTGATAAAGGCCTTATTTCTACCGAAGAATTCTTTTACACCATTCGCAAAGAGATACGTTACGATGGCCCTGACCATGAACTGCTACGGGCCTGGAATGCCATGCTGCTGGATGTGCCCGAAAGGCGACTGGATGTTTTGGTAAAAATGAAGCAGAATTACAATGCCTTTTTATTAAGTAATACCTGCGAGCCCCACATAGCAGCTTTTGAGCACGATTTGTACATAGAGCACGGTGTAAAAAATTTTAACGACTATTTTGACGAGGTATATTACTCTTGCCGCATGGGCATGCGTAAACCCGATAAAGAAATATTTGAATTTGTTTTAAAACAAAACGATCTTAAACCTGAAGACACTGTTTTTATTGACGATTCCATACAACATGTTAAAGGCGCCGGCGAATGCGGCATCAGTGCTTTTTTGTTACCTAAAGGCGAAGAGATAGGTGATTTTTTAAAGGGCTTGGGGTTGATGTAAATATCATTTTTTTGCTACATCGCAAAAAATCCCCCTAACCCCCTTTTAAAAAAGGGGGAATTAAAGTGAACGTATAAACAACATCACTGCTTCAAAAAATTCTTTTGGTTTTTCGGCATGTATCCAATGTCCTGAACCTAAAACAGTTTCCAATTTAAAGTTGGGGAAATGCTTTTCAAAATCTTTCAGGTCGCTTTCTGCAATGTAATTTGACTTTTCGCCACGAACCACTAAGGTTGGCACCTGGCTACTACCTTGTGGTAAGGCAACCCCAATGTTGTTATAATTTTCAGTAATGGTCTTTAAGTTAAAGCGCCAATCCATAATATTATTTTCGGTATCGCGCCAATAAATATTTTTTAATAAAAATTGTTTGGTTCCAAAATCGCTTAAGTATTCGCTTAAAATAGCTTCTGCTTCTTTACGTGTTTTTATTTTTGTAAAGTCAACAGCATTCAAACCTTTCAACACATCATCGTGATGTGGTTCGTAAACACGTGGAGAAATATCGGCCACAATTATTTTTGCTGCAATGCCTTTGTATTTCAATTCAAAGAACATGGTTACTTTGCCACCCATACTGTGCCCTAAAATTATCGGATCCTTTAATTGGTGCTCATCAACAAATTCTTTAAGATCATCGGCCATTACTTCATAATTCCAAACATCGCTGTGTGGTGATAAACCATGGTTACGAAGATCTAAAGTAAAAACATGCAAGCCTTTTTCTGCAAATTGTTTTGCCAGTGTATTCCAATTATCGCTTTGGCCAAATAAGCCATGCATAATAATTAATGGTTGTCCTTGTCCGAATTCTCTGTATGCTAATTTCATTTTAGTTGTCGTAAATATAATTGTACCGTGTTCTCTAAACCAAAATATAAAGCATCGCTAATTAAAGCATGACCAATAGATACTTCCAATAAATTGGGAACATGTTGCTTAAAGAATTTTAAATTGTCTAAACTCAGGTCGTGCCCTGCATTTACACCCAAACCTAATTCGCCGGCTAATTTTGCCGCTGCCGTAAATGGTTGAATTATTTTTTCTTTTTCAGTAAAAAATAAGCGCGCATATTCTTCGGTATACAATTCAATTCTATCTGCTCCGGTTTCTTTTGCGCCTTTTACCATTTCTAAATTCGCGTCTACAAAAATAGATGTACGGATATTATTTTTTTGAAACAAGGCGATCATTTCTTTTAAATAATCTTTATTCTTAATTGTATCCCAACCATGATCACTCGTTAGCTGTCCTTGTACATCCGGTACCAACGTTACTTGTTGAGGCTTTACTTCTAAAACAAGATCAACAAATTTTTGCTCTTTAGGATTGCCTTCAATATTGAATTCTGTTTTTAAAAGCGGTTTCAATTCTCTTACATCTTTATAAGTAATGTGTCTTTCATCGGGACGTGGATGCACAGTAATACCATGCGCACCAAAACGTTCAATATCCAATGCCGCCTTTAAAACATCTGGAACGTTGCCGCCACGGGCATTACGCAAAGTGGCAATTTTATTTATGTTTACACTTAATTTAGTCATTTTGAGGCAATTAATGTTTTGTTACTTTTTGCTAAAATCAACAGTAAAGCTAATTAATTTACATAAATTTGAGAAAGAAATATGTTAGTTGTTGATCTTATAACAGACGAAATTCCGCCACTTAAAACCACCGATACGGTTGAGCTGGCTTTGGATTGGATGGAACAATTTAAAGTTTCGCACTTGCCTGTTGTAAAAGATCGTGACCTCATAGGTCTTGTTTCTGAAATGGATCTGATGGATTATAATCATCCTGAACAGACCATTGAAGAGAGCAAATTACATTTAATGCGCCCTGTTATTCACACGCACCAACACACTTATGAATTGGTAAAATTAATGAGTGGCTTAAATTTAACCTTAATGCCGGTGCTGGATGAAAATGAAAAATATAAGGGCTGTATTACTTTAAAAGGTATTGTGCAAAATTTGAATAATATGATCTCAGGACAAAATCCTGGAGGTGTTATTGTGCTTGAATTAAATCAAAACGATTATTCTGTTACACAGATAGGAAATATTATTGAAGGCAACGATGCAAAAATTTTAAGCTTGCACGTTTCATCACAACCGGATAGCATGAAGTTGGAAGTTACTATAAAAGTAAATCGCGAGAATTTAGCCAGCATTATCCAAACTTTTAACCGCTACAATTATATCATTAAAGCTACTTACAGCCACAGTGATTATGAAACAGGAATGAAAGATCGCTTGAACGAGTTCCTTCATTTTTTGAATATATAATTTAAACTTTTTTTGCCACGAATTTCACTAATTTATTAAAGTAATTTTATTGCTGATTAGTGCAATTAATTTTTCAAAAACGAAATTTTCGTTTTGAAAAATGAAAATTACACAAAACATTGTAGAGTTAATGAATATTAATTTGTGAAATTGGTGCAATTAGTGGCTTCATTTAACCAAGGCGTCCGCAAACTCCTGCGGTGTTAGCGCATCCTGTAGTTTAAAATCACCAATACGTGTACGGCAAAGTGCCGTTAAATGAGCGCCACTGTTTAATGCTAAACCAAAATCACGCGCAATGCTGCGAATGTATGTGCCTTTACTGCAAACAATTCTAAAACTAACGCTTGGCATGTTTACAGATGTGATCTCAAATTCTTTAATTTCTATTTCGCGCGATTTCATTTCTACTTCCTCTCCTGCCCTTGCCATTTCGTAAGCGCGTTTACCATTTATCATTACAGCACTAAATATTGGTGGTACTTGTTGCTGTATGCCTGTAAAATCTTTTGCTGTTTGTTGAATGGCTTCTAATGTAATATGTTCTGTTGGAAAAGTTTTGTCAACTTCTTTTTCAAGGTCGTAGCATGGTGTAGTAGCTCCCAGTAAAAAAGTACCGGTGTATTCTTTTTCCATTCCCATTAACGAATCAATGGTCTTTGTTTTTTTACCTGTACAAACAATTAATAAGCCTGTTGCTAAAGGATCTAAAGTGCCGGCATGGCCAATTTTTGGTTTTACTTTTACGCCGTCTACAATAAAAGAAGGATGGTTTTTTATAGCATGCTTTAATTTATTAACCGCCTGAAAACTGCTCCAGGTATAAGGTTTATCGATCAATAAAACCTCGCCGGTATAAAAATTGTAATTCATTAAAATACTTCTTTTGCTACTTTTTTTGTAGCATCAGAAGTGCCCATAGTATAAAAGTGTAAGCAAGGCACATTGGCCTTTATTAATTCTTTACTTTGTTCAATGCACCATTTAATGCCAACCTCTTTAATAGCTTTATCATCTTTACATTTTATAAGTTCTTCGTAAAAAGGTTGTGGAATATCGCATTGAAATATTTTTGGTAATGCGGTGATCTGTTTTGTGCTTGTTACAATTTTTAAACCCGGAATGATAGGCACGTTAATATCATGTTCGCGGCAAAGCTTTACAAAATCAAAATATTTTTTATTATCGAAAAACATTTGTGTTACAACATATTCTGCACCTGCATCTACTTTTGCTTTTAAATTTTTAAGATCGCTTATCATATTAGGCGCCTCAAAATGTTTTTCAGGATAACAGGCAACGCCTATGCAAAAATTAGTGGGCGCGGCATCTGTCATGTCTTCATCCATATATTTTCCGCTATTCATGTCGGCAACCTGTTTTACAAGATCAATAGCATACGCATTTCCACCGGGCTCAGGTACAAACGATGGTTCTGTTTTTATACTATCACCTCTTAAGGCCAATACATTGTCAATTCCCAAAAACTGCAGATCGATCAAAGCATTTTCTGTTTCCTCTTTTGTAAAACCACCGCAAATAATATGAGGTACCGCATCAACGTTATATTTATTCATAATGGCCGCGCAAATACCAACAGTACCCGGGCGCTTACGAATACTTACTTTTTCAAGATAACCACCATCACGTTTTTTGTAAATGTATTCTTCACGGTGATAGGTAACATCTACAAACGCAGGTTTAAATTCCATTAAAGGATCTATTCCGTCGTAAATACTTTGTATGCTTTTTCCTTTTAAGGGTGGGAGAATTTCAATAGAAAATAATGGCTTTTTACTTTGAGAAAGCTTTTGGGTTAACTTCATAAAACTTATTAATTGACAGAGATAATTTCTTTTATTTCGGGAACAGCGCGTTTAATGGTTTCTTCAATGCCTGCTTTCATGGTCATGTGGCTCATATTACAGGTTTTGCAAGCGCCTTTTAATTCCAATTTAAGAACACTGCCATCTGTAATCTCCACAATTTCTACATTACCCCCATCGGCCTCTAAATAAGGACGTATAGAGTCTAATGCGTCTTCAACCCGTTTATGCAATGCTTCCATTTTGTAAATTTATAAGCAAAGATACGAGTATAGAAGAACTTACCAAAAACAATTCATTTACTTTATTACGTATTTAGCTTGTTAAATGCGTTAAATTTTAAGTACTTTGCCATTAATGGAAGAAGACAACTTAATTTTTGGTACCCGCGCAGTTATTGAAGCGGTAGAAGCAGGAAAGGACATTGAAAAAATATTTGTTCAAAAGGGCTTATCAAACGAATTATATCATCAATTGCGCAATGCCTTAAAAGGCCAAACCGTGCCAATACAAATTGTACCCCCCGAAAAATTAAAGCGTATTACCGAGAAGAACCACCAGGGTGTTGTAGCTTATTTAACTGAGATAAATTATTATAATACCGAAGAACTTTTAGCGAATGTTTTTGAAAAAGGAAAAATTCCATTGGTATTAATACTTGACAGAGTAACAGATGTAAGAAATTTTGGAGCAATAGCCCGTGGTGCAGAATGCGCAGGTGTAGATTTTATTATTATACCAAGCCGGGGTGCGGCACAAATTACAGGCGATGCTATAAAAACCAGCGCCGGTGCCTTACACAGAATAAAAGTTTGCCGCGAAGATAATTTAAAGAATACGCTGGAATATTTAAAAGAAAGTGGATTACAAATTGTTAGCTGCCACGAAAAAACAGAGAATTTAATTTACGATGCTGATTTTACAAAGCCGAGTGCCATTATTATGGGTAGCGAAGAAAATGGCATTAGCAATGAATATTTAAAACGAAGCGATATGCAGGTAAAGATACCAATGGCCGGCAAAATAGCGTCGTTAAACGTTTCTGTGGCATCGGGCATTGTGTTGTTTGAAGCGGTTAAACAAAGATTGTAAAAACATCTTCGTCTTTGCGAGGATTTACCCGAAGCAATCTAACACACAGTTTTTTACATTTATTGTTTGAGATTGCTTGGCTATCGCTTGCAATAACGCAAATAATTTTCTAAGTGTATCTCTGTGTCCTCAGTGGTACAAATCAAAAACAGCTTCGTAAAAATTTTCTTAAAGCTTTATTGCTTTCTCTTGGCGATTCTAAAAAACCAAAATGGCCATCATGCTCTAAATACAAAACATGTTTGTTTTTAATTAATTCTGCCTGTTCCAATAATTGCTCGTAAGGTAAAATATTATCTTCTTCGCCTATTACCATCATAATTGGATACTCCACCAGGCCTAAAATAATATCGCGCCTTGGGCGATCTCTCATACCATGCAAGGCAGCAATAATGCCTTTTTTGCTTGTTTGTTTTGCTATGGCTGTTGCAAAGGCAATTTCTTCTTTTAAATATTTTAAATTTTTTGTTGCAAACAAATTTTTAATTGTTGCTTTTGTATAAATACCCCTGTTTGCTTTAACCGCGTTAATAGCACGCAGACGGTCTTTTTTCTTTTCATCACTATCGGCATAAGCAGTGCTATGGTATAAACACAAACCTTTTAAATTGTCAGGATAAAGATCTGCAAAAGCCAATGCCACATAGCCCCCCATGCTATGCCCCACAATAACATACTTTTTTAGCCGCAAAAAATCCATTACCGATTTTACGCATTTAGCCATTAGTTCCATGCTGTGCGCATAACCCACACATTCTGTATCTCCATGGCCGGGCAGATCAATAGCTATTACCCTATACGACTTTGAAAGATCGTTAATGGTTTTTTCCCATACCTTGTGCGAACCTAAATAGCCGTGAAGCAATACAACCACTTTACCTTTTCCCTTATCAAAAAAAGTAACTTTTTCGTTTTTATATTTTGCGGTTTTTATCAATTAATTAAAAACAAATTTAGCCGCATTATCGGTATTAAAAAATCATAATTTAAACAGTTCTACCCTATTTACGGTATATGCAAAAGTGGCAAAAAACTGTATTTTTGTTCATCAATCTATGGAATCTTTAGATCATCTTAAAATTGGCCAAACTGCTGTAATTAAGTCGTTTGCAAACGAGGCCCTAAGCTCAAAATTAATTGAGATGGGTTGTTTGCCGGGCGAATTGGTTAGCCTTTCTAAAACGGCACCTTTGGGATGCCCTATGGCTATTCATATTGCCGGCTACGAATTAAGTCTTCGTAAAGATGAGGCTGCCGCTGTAATAATAGAATTGGTGGCATAATTTTTTGTCAGATAATCATCCAAATAATTATTTAAAAGTTGCCTTACTGGGAAATCCCAATGCCGGAAAATCCAGCATATTTAATGGCCTAACGGGTCTCAAACAAAAAACAGGCAATTACGCCGGTGTTACTGTAGACAGGCAGGAAGGAAAAACAAGTTTTTTACATGAAGGAAATAAAATAGATCTTTCCATTCTTGATCTGCCGGGTATTTACAGCCTTTTTCCAAAATCAAACGACGAAGAAATTGCCTGCAAAACCTTGCTGGATGAAAAAGAGAACATTGATGTTGTTGTTATTGTTGTTGATGCATCTAATCTCAAACGTAATTTATTATTAGCCACACAACTTATCGACCTTAAGTTTAAAACGGTTGTTGCTTTAAACATGATAGATGAGGCAGATGCACAAAATATAAAAATTAATATTGCCGAGCTGCAACAAACTTTAGGTGTTGCCATTATTCCTTTAGATTCCCGCAGGCAAAAAGGATTCTCTGAATTAAAAAAAGCAATTGCAAATGCTAAAGTAAGTGAAAGTTTTTTTTATGATCTTAATGCCTCTTACATTAAAGAGTATAACAATTACAAACATTTTATTTTAGCAACACTTGCTTCGGTAAAAAATAAAGAAACCACACAGCTGGAAAATGCCGATAAGATCTATCGCTTTAATACTATTAATTATATTATTGCCAAAAGTGTACAAAGCCCCGAACAGTTATCTTCAAAAAAAGTAACTTCAAAAATAGATGCCATTACCACACACAAAATTTATGGATATTTAATTCTATTAGGAGTTCTGTTTCTGGTGTTTCAATTTATTTTCTTTATCTCCGAAACGCCTATGAACTGGATAGAGACAGCTTTTTTAAATTTAGGCGATCTTATTCATGAGCATTTGCCTAAGGGTCAGCTCAATGATCTTATAGTTAACGGATTAATTGCAGGTATTAGCGGCGTGGTAATGTTCATCCCGCAAATTGCATTTTTGTTTATGTTTATTGGCTTTTTAGAAGACAGTGGTTACATGGCACGTGCCAGTTTTATAATGGATAAAATTATGCGTCGCTTTGGTTTAAATGGTAAATCAGTAATTCCTTTAATAAGTGGTACAGCTTGCGCAGTGCCCGCTATTATGGCCACCCGGGCCATAAGTAATACTAAAGAAAGGCTCATAACGGTTTTTATATTGCCGTTAATAAGTTGTTCGGCACGTTTGCCCGTTTATACTTTGCTTATTTCCGTATTGTATCCCAACAGTAAATTTTTAGGCGTCTTTAATTCAAAAGGATTAGTATTGTTTTTATTATATCTTTTAGGTTTTGCTGTAACATTACTCACCGCTTTTATTTTAAAAAAGATCCTAAAAACAAAAGAATCTTCTTTTTATGTGATGGAACTACCCGTTTACCGTTGGCCACAGGGCAAGAACATAGGCATTATGGTTTTCTCAAAAGTAAAAGTATTTATTAAAGAAGCCGGAAAAGTTATCCTTGCCATCTCAATTGTACTTTGGTTCTTAAGCACGCATGGTATAAGCAATAAATTTGCTGAGCTCGAAATAAAACAAGCCGCACTTGAAAACAATGTACTGACAAAAGATTCGGAAGAACTAAAAAAAATAGAGACGCAAAAATTACAACACTCTTATATTGGTCAATTTGGTCAGTTCATTGAACCTGCTATAAAACCAATGGGTTATGATTGGAAAATTGGTATTGCACTTATTACTTCTTTTGCGGCCCGTGAAGTTTTTGTTGGAACAATGGCCACCATTTACCAGGCCAATGATGAAGACACAGATAAAGGCATAAAACAAAAACTGCTAACTGAAAAAGATGAAAATGGCGCTTTGCGCTATACACCCGCAGTTTGCTGGTCGTTACTACTATTTTACGCTTTTGCATTACAATGCATGAGCACAATAGCCGTTGTAAAACGCGAAACAAAAAGCTGGCGCTGGGTGGTTGTACAATTAGTATTTATGTCGGCACTGGCCTATTTATCGGCATTTGGGGCCTACCAACTACTTTCGTAATCAATCTTTTTGGGCGCTTATCCTTAAAAATCTCCATTAGCCCCAAATTGCCATTTAATATTTTGGTATTCAATAAATTAATTACATTTTTACAGCCTAATTATTTAAAAAATGACCTCACGTATTTTATTTTCTGCCACGGCCGCCCTTGTACTTATTTCGGCCTGTCATACTACCAAAAAAACTACCGCTACAACTGCAGTCATAGATGAGCCTGCTATTATGCTTGATACTATAAGTGTTATTGCCAATGAGCCTCCAAAAAAAGAAATTTACCGTGCGTCTAACCCGCGCAGCACTGATATTATTCATACACGCCTGGATGTAAATTTTGACTGGACCAACTCTCGCATGAATGGTAAAGCATTGATAAAAGCCAAACCTTATTTTTATTCAACCAACATGCTGTATTTAAATGCAAGAGGCATGGATATTAAAAGCTTAACGGTTTCTGAGATCTTGTATTTACCGGTAAATAAAAAAGTTGGTACTAAAATTATCGATGCGGGTTTAGAAGAAAAATTGAACCCAATTACTGCCGCTAGTTATAAGTATGAGAACGATTCATTAAAAATAAATCTTGGAAGAACCTTTAATAACGAAGAAAAATATTACGTTGAGATCGTTTATGTTTCAAAACCTAACGAACTAAAATCGGGAGGAAGCAGTGCAATTAGCAGTGATAAAGGCTTGTACTTTGTAAATCCAACGGGTGAGAACGTTTATAAAATGCCACAGATCTGGACACAGGGCGAAACACAATCCAATTCAGCCTGGTTTCCAACCATAGATAGTCCGAATGAAAAAATGACCCAGGAGATATTTATGACGGTGGAAGAAAAATTCACTACGCTATCTAACGGTTTGTTGGTTGACGCAAAAAAGAATGCAGATGGAACAAGAACCGATCATTGGAAGTTAGATGAACCGCACTCTCCATATTTGGCAATGATGGCTGTTGGTGAATTTAAAAAAGTTACTGATGAGCCCTGGAAAGATAAAGAAGTAAGTTATTATGTTGAGAAAGAATATGAAGCACACGCAAAAGCTATTTTTGGTGATACTAAAGAAATGATAGAATTTTATTCGTCAACTCTTGGTGTACCTTATTCCTGGCCAAAATATGCGCAAATTGCCGTGCGTGATTACGTAAGCGGTGCTATGGAAAATACAAGCGCTACTCTTCATGGAGATTTTGCTGTTTATCAAACCACCCGCGAAACATTAGATGGTAAAAAAGGAAATTCAATTATTGCACATGAGTTATTTCATCAATGGTTTGGTGATCTTGTAACCTGCGAAAGCTGGAGCAATTTACCGTTAAATGAAAGCTTTGCAACTTATGGCGAATACATGTGGGAAGAATACAAGTTTGGAAGGGATGCTGCAGATTACCACCATTATAATAGTCGCGAAGGCTATATGGCTTCTGATAAAGAAGTAAACCTTATTCGTTTTAATTATGATGAACGCGAAGATATGTTTGATGGATTTAGCTATAACAAAGGCGGACAAGTATTACACATGTTACGCAAAGTTGTTGGCGATAAAGCTTTTTATGCATCTTTAAAAAATTATTTAGAGACCAATAAATTTAAATCAGCAGAAATCCACAATTTACGTTTGGCTTTTGAAGAAACAACAGGACAAGATCTTAACTGGTTCTTTAATCAATGGTTCTTAAACCGCGGTCGCCCCTCTATCAGCTTTACAAAAAACTATAATGCCGCAACAAATAATTTAGAACTAACTATTGAGCAGACCCAAAATTTTAAAAAATATCCTTTATATCGTTTACCGCTTGAAATTGATGTTTATGTAAACGGAAAAGCTGAGCGTACGCACATTGTTGTAACCGAAGCAAAACAAGTGTTTAATATTAAAACCAGTGGCGCACCGCAATTAGTAAATTTTGATGCAGAAAGACAGTTGCTTTGTAATCTTGACTATGAAAAAACAGTAGAAGAATACATTTTTCAATTTAAAAATGCGCCCTTATTTGAAGACCGCTACGAAAGCCTAAAAAAGCTGGATACTAAATTAGCCGATGCAAATGTTTATGCTTTGTTTAAGTGGGCTGCCGAAAACGATAAATATTATATCATCAGAAATTATGCCATTGCCAGATTGGGCGATGCGCCTGCAGATAAATTGCCGGAAGTAAAAACAACTTTAATTTCTATTTATAATAACGATAAAAAAACAAGAACACGTGCAAAAGCATTGAACGTATTAAATAAAAAATTTGCTGCTGATGCCGATGTAAAAGCATTAGATCTAAAAGCATTGAACGAACAATCGTATGCTATTTGTGGTGAAGGATTAGATGCGCTTTCAAAGAACGACCCTAAACTGGCCATGGAAAAAGCAAAAGCTTTTGAGAACGAAGGAGGCAAAGATGTTTTATTTGCTGTTGGAGAATTGTATTCAAACCACGGTAGTGATGAGCAGATCCCTTTCTTTCAAAATAATTTAAAACAATGTAATGGTTTTGAATTAATGGGTTTTATTGGCATGTATGCAAAAACTGCTAAACGTTGTTCAACTTATACTTCAGCAATTGTTGCCGTAAACGATTTGAACACACTTGGTAAAGGCGCAAACCGTTTTACAAAATTCAGCGCGGCAAAAGGCATAAAAGATATTTTAACTGTTTGGGAAGGAAAAGAAAAAACGCAAAAAGCGCAATTAGAAGCTGCCAAAAAAGAAAATAAAGATATTGCTGCGCTTGAAAAAGAATTAAAAACAACAAGCGAAACAAAAGATATTATTGCAAAAAAGTATGCGGAGATAAAATAATTTCTTTTTAAATCTTAAAGCCTCGCAAAAATTGCGGGGCTTTTTTTGTTTCTATTATTTTAATTGATATTTTTAAAGTCTATGAAAAAATTACCGGCATTTGCCGTCCTGTTTTTACTTTTTGTTTTTACAGCCTGCACATCTCCCGAAACTATAGATAATAAAGCACTTAAAGTGGTAACGCAGTTCAACGAAAAATGCCCCATGATGATAGATGCAGAAACGCGCATGGATGGTATTGAAATAAAGAACGGCAATACTATTGTTTACAAATACACATTGATTAATTTGCTGGCCTCAAAAGTTGACACTACACAGTTTAACAGAGCCTTAAGGCCTGGTATTATCAATACTATTAAAACCAGTGCAGAATTAGACGAACTAAAACGTATTAAATCAAGTTTTGAATATTATTACAGAGATAGGGAAGCAAAGTTTATCTATTCTTTTATAATAAAACCAGAAGATTATCAATAACACAAAACCAATTATGGCAACATCTGAAATAGAAAAAATACTTTTTATAGATATTGAAACGGTTCCGGTAACCTATAAATATTCTGATCTGGATGAAAACTCCAAAGACCTTTGGAATAAAAAATGGCAATACAATAAAGAGATCTCGCCCGAGCAACAATATAACAAAGCCGGCATTTATGCCGAGTTTGCAAAAGTTGTTTGTATTGGGCTTGGTTTTTACAATCAAAAAAAATTCAGAGTAAAAGTTATTGCTTCAGATAATGAAGTGGATATTTTAAATCAATTTTCTGAATTATTAAAAACACATTTTAATACTTATGCTCATTTATTATGTGCACATAATGGTAAAGAATTTGATTTTCCTTTTTTATGCCGTCGTTTTTTGATCAATAATTTACCGCTTCCAAAAATATTACAAATACAAGGTATGCGTCCGTGGGAAGTAAAACATATAGATACAATGGACCTTTGGAAATTTGGGGATGTTAAGAATTTTAGTTCTTTAAATTTACTGGCACATGTTTTAGGCATTCCTTCGCCAAAAGATGAAATAGATGGCAGCATGGTTGCAAAGACCTTTTACGAGGAAAAAGACCTTGAAAAAATAGCCAAATACTGCAAAAAAGATGTTATTACCCTGGCAAGGGTTTATAACCGCTTTGCGGGATCGGGAAATTTAAACGATGATGACATTATTTTTGTGTAACTTCAAGCAAAATTAAACACGCTCTTATATGGCGCCTCGTATAGCAATTATTGGCAGCGGAAGTTGGGCAACAGCACTGGCAAAATTACTGCTTAATAATACCTCTAAAATAAACTGGTTTATTCGCAAGCAGGAAGATATTGCACTTTTTAAAGAACATAAAAACAATCCCAAATATCTTAGCTCGGTAGAATTTGATATTTCTAAAATTACTTTTTTTGATTCAGTTTCAGATTGCATAAAAAATTCTGATTTTATTATTCTTGCCATTCCTTCTGCGTTCTTGCATTCTTCATTTACTGATATAAAAGAAAAAGACCTTAAGGATAAGATCATTTTTTCGGCAATTAAAGGTATTGTGCCCGAACATAATTTAATTGTAGGTGAATATTTAAATACGGTTTACAATGTGCCGCTTCAAAACATTGGTGTTATTACCGGTCCGTGTCATGCAGAAGAAGTGGCTATGGAAAAGCTGAGTTATTTGACCATTGCTTCACAAAATATTGAGAACGCCGCAACTTTAAGTAATTTATTGAATTGCCGTTATTTGAGATCATCGGTTAGTGATGATATTTACGGCACCGAATATTCTGCCGTATTAAAAAATGTAATTGCAGTTGCCGGTGGTATTTGTCACGGCCTTGGCTATGGCGACAATTTTTTAGCTGTATTAGTAAGTAATGCCATCCAGGAAATAAAGCGTTTTGTGGATGAAGTACATCCGATAGACAGAGACATACAAGCATCGGCCTACCTTGGCGACCTTTTGGTAACGGCCTACTCACAGTTTAGTCGTAACCGTATGTTTGGCACTATGCTCGGCAAGGGTTATGGCGTTAAGCGCGCACAATTAGAAATGAACATGATAGCTGAAGGGTATTATGCTGTAAAGTGCGTGTACGAAATAAATAAAAAATACAATGTACACATGCCAATAACAAATGCTGTTTACAACATCATTTATAAAAATAAAGATGCTGCAAAAGAAATAACCGAATTAACTACTCAATTATCATAAACTTTGAGAACACCCGCACTTATACTTTCTGTTTTGATGCACCCTTTGTTAATGGCAACTTATATGTGTCTGCTGCTTTTTTTTGGCATACAAAATACGGTTTATGATTACCTTACTCCTTTAAGAGCAAAATTATGGGTATCGGTAATTGTGTTTTTATTTTCATTTGTTTTTCCCGTTGTCAATATTTTTATTTTAGTAAGACTAAAACGCATTCCAAATCTTACACTTTCTAATCAAAAAGACAGAACCTTTCCGTTATTTATTACAGCTATGTTTTATTTTGGTCTTTTTTATCTTTTAATGGATCAAAATATCTGGAATAGCATTAAGCTATTTGTTTTGGGAGGCGCGGTTTGTATTTTAATAACTACCATCATTAATTTAAAGTATAAGATCAGTGCGCATATGGTTGGGCTTGGCGGCGTTTTAGGTATTTTAATATCTGTTTCTTATTTAATAAAGTTTAATATGACACCTTATTATATTGCGGTAATTTTAATTGCGGGCCTTGTTGGTTGTGCACGTTTAATATTGAATGAGCACAAACCCGCACAACTTTATTTAGGCTTTTTTTTAGGATTAATAATACAAAGCGTTTTGTTTTTTAGTTTGCAAAAAATAACCTTTGCTTAAACAAATAAATTTTGAATTTAGTAATTGGCGCTACAGGAATTTTAGGAGGACACGTTGTTTTAAAGCTCTTGCAAAACAACCAGCCGGTTATTGCTGGTAAACAAAAAACCAGCGATCTTAAAAAGGTAGAAAAACTATTTTCTTATTACGATCAAAATTACAAACAGCTTTTCGAAAAAATAAAATGGATAGATATTGATGTAACAGATATTTATTCGATCGAAGAAGCGTTGGAAGGCATCACAACTGTATATAACTGTTCGGGCTTTGTATCATTTAATAAAGCAGATCGCAAAAAGCTTTTTCAAATAAATGAAGGTGGCGCTGCCAACGTTGTAAATGCCTGTCTCGAAAAAAAGATCGCTGCGCTTTGCCATGTAAGCTCAATAGCAACCATTAATAATTCAGATTATATTGTACCATTGAATGAAAGTGTTTTTTGGAAATCATCAGGCAAAGAAAGTGATTATGCTATTAGCAAGCATAATGGCGAACGCGAGGTTTGGCGGGGGATTGAAGAAGGCTTAAATGCTATTGTTGTAAACCCGGGTGTTATTTTATCATCAGGTTTTTGGGATCAAAGCAGCTCGCAGTTATTTAATGTATGTTATAAAGGCAACAAATTTTATACAGACGGAAAGGCCGGATACATTGCCGCAGAAGACGTTGCGGCCTGCATGATTGAACTTGTTGAAAAGCGTTTGTTTGCCAACCGTTATATCTTAATTGAAAATAATTATTCTTTTAAAGATATCTTAAGCCAGGTGCAATCGCAGTTAAATCGCGCTAAGCCCAGCATTAGTGCAGGTAAGAACCTTCTTGAGTTAGCAAGGATAATGGATGCGTTTATATGCTTATTCTCCGGAAAACCGCGCCGTATCACAAAACCCGTGATATTTGCCGGGCTTAATAAGCAATTATTTTCAAACAACAAGATAAAGGCTGTCTTTTCAAGAGGCTTTATACCTGTAAATCAGGTAATTGAGAAGATATGTAAAGATTTTTTAGCCGATAAAAAGGGCAAATAACGGCAATTCCTGCTTTTTTTTATAAAAATCAAATTTTATCAATTAAATTTTTGTTTTTGTAGATTAAATATCTAATTTAGTCTATTATTTAAGAAATTTTAAGGAATACGTATGCACATTGCAATTGCAGGGAATATAGGGTCTGGGAAAACTACTTTAACATCGTTACTAGCGAAACATTACAAATGGCACGCACATTATGAAGATGCAGACGACAACCCTTATTTGAACGATTTTTACGAAGATATGCAACGCTGGTCCTTTAATTTACAGGTGTACTTCTTGAACAACAGGTTTAACCAAATATTAGACATTAGAAAAGGCAAACATTCGGTAGTTCAGGATAGAACTATTTATGAAGATGCTTATATTTTTGCTCCTAATCTTCACGCAATGGGTTTAATGACCTCACGCGATTACGATAATTATTTCTCTTTATTTAAATTAATGGAGAGCCTTATAAAAGCTCCTGATCTTATTATTTATTTAAGAGCAAGCGTACCAACGCTGGTAAAACAAATACAAAAGCGTGGAAGAGATTATGAGAACAGCATTCGTTTAGATTATTTAAAAAGATTGAACGAACGTTACGAAGCATGGAGTACATCTTACGAATCGGGAAAAATTTTAGTTGTTGATGTAGACGACATTAATTTTAGCGAGAACAAAGAAGATTTTGGAAAAGTAATACGAATGATTGACGGTGAACTAAACGGTTTATTTAAATAAATTAAGTGAGTGTAACTTTAAATAAAGAATCAGAATTTTTTGATCTGCATTTTGCAAAGCAGGTAAAAAATGTAACACAATCGGGCGAATTAATTTTAGCCTATGACGGTGTTTTAAATAACGAAACAATTTCAAAACTTGAAAGCGAAATTGAAGGAAAGATCCTTGAAAAGAATTTCCCTAAACAAGTAGTTAAAAAAGTTTTCTTTATTTGTGTTGAATCATTGCAAAATCAATTGATCCACGGTCATAAAGACGATAAAGGCTCACAACACAATTTCTTTTTATTAGCCCATACAGATAAATTTGTAAAGATCATTTCTGCTAACCTTATCACTAATACAGCTGTTGATGTGGTTAAACCATTAATTGAAAAAATAAATTCATTTGATGATCCTGCAGCTTTAAAAGCTTATTATCTTGAACATCTTGAAAATAATGAATTAAGCGATAAAGGCGGCGCAGGTCTTGGGTTTATTACTATTGCAATGAAAAGTGGTAATAAGATCGCTCCTTCTTTTGAAGTAATCAACGAAAAATACTCTTTGTTTTTATTAGAGGTAAAAATAAATCTTGAGTAAAAATAATGTCGCAAAACAAGCAGACAATTCTCTTTTTAGCTTCCTGGTACCCAACACCACAAAACAAAAATCACGGTATTTTTATTAAAAACCATGCGTTGGCATTAAGTAAATACGTGCCCATTATTGTTGTGTATGCTTATTCTTCAAGCAGTACAGAAGACTTTCAGATTATAAAGAACAAGCAAGGTAATTTTGAAGAGTGGCTTTTAGAATATCCAAAAAGCACGGTGCCATTAATTTCTTCTTTCGTAAAATATTTTCGTTTTAAAAAAGCATATAAATTATTGTTGGCGGAATTAATAAAAGAAAACATTAACGTTAAGGCTATACAATTAAATGTTATTTTTCCTGCGGCGTTGGCTTTACCTATATTTAAAGATCATTTTAAAGTGCCGCATACCATTGTTGAACACTGGAGTGGCTACTTGCCGGAAGATGGCAATTATAAAAGCGGCATTGTAAAAGATGGTACAAAAAAAGCCATTAACTCTGCTTTAAAAATATTTTACGTTTCTGAAAAACAAAAACAAGCCATGCTTGATCATGGCTTAAATGGAAATTACGAATTGCTTTATAATGTTGTTGACACAACTATTTTTAAAGAAGATAAAACTGTAAAAAGTCAAAAGCCATTATTATTGCATGTTTCATCTCTGGTAGAACGCGAAAAAAACATAAGTGGTACATTACGCGTAGCAAAAAAATTACAAGATGCCGGAAATGATTTTGATCTTATACTAATTGGTGGTGAACAAGAAGTAGTTTCTTATTATAAAGAAGAGACGCAAAAAATTCAGCTTAAAAACACAACATTTACCGGTAAAAAAACGCAAGCCGAAATTGCAGAATATATGCAACGTGCTCATGTGCTTATTTTATTTAGCAATTATGAAGGTATGCCGGTTGTTGTATTTGAGGCGCTTGCAACAGGCTTACCGGTTTTTGCAAGCAAAGTTGGACAATTACCTAATATGCTAGCTATTGATTTTGGAAAACTGGTAAATGTAAAAGATGAAGCTGCGCTGGTAAAAGAACTGGATCTTTTTTTAAAAGGAAACTTAAAATTTGATTCGCAAAAAATGATCGAATTTATTTCGCAAAATGCTTCTTATGAAGTTGTAGGTAAAAAATTGGCTGATCTTTATTTGGCCATCTGATCCTGCACAAACTGCGTTAACTCTACAAACTGCGCTACCGAAAGCTGTTCGGGTCTTTTATCTAAAAGCGGATGACGTAATTCATTATTATTAAATAATGTTCTTATCGAATTACGAATTGTTTTTCTTCTTTGATTAAACGTTGTTTTTACTACTTTTTTAAAAAGCTCTTCATCACAATCCAGCTTCTGCACATTATTTCTTGTTAAACGTATAACTGCGCTTTTTACTTTTGGCGGTGGTGTAAAAACATTTTCATGCACCGTAAACAAGTATTCAATATCGTAAAAAGCCTGTAGCAATACACTTAAAATGCCGTAAATCTTTGAACCGGGTTTCTCTGCAAGGCGCATAGCTACTTCCTTCTGAAACATCCCCACAACATAATCCACAGAATTTTTATTGTCAAGCACTTTAAACATGATCTGACTGGAAATATTATAAGGGAAATTTCCAACCACATTAAATTTTTCACCAGCTACTTTTTGAAGATCTGCCTGGAGGAAATCTGAAAAAACAATTTTATCTTTTTTCTCCGGGTATTTTACTTTTAAATAATCAACCGATTCCTGGTCAACATCCATTGCCAAAAAGCCTTCTACATCATTAATTAAAAATTGTGTTAATACACCTGTTCCGGGGCCAACCTCAACCACAAAAGAACTTCTATCTTTTTCTAAAAGAGCTTCAACAGTATTTCTGGCGATGTTCTCGTCGTTTAAAAAATGTTGGCCTAAATGTTTTTTTGCTCTTACAGGTTGCACGTTCTTAATTTTTTTGATATTGTTTTCCGCCCAGGGCCATTAAATATACTTTAATTAACTCATCAAGGTTGCCGTTTAAAACACCTTCAGCATCGGTAACTTTAAACTCAGTACGGTGATCATTTACCATTTTATATGGATGCAGTACATAACTTCGTATTTGCGAACCCCACTCTATTTTCATCTTCCCGTCTTCGATAGCATTTTTTGCTTCGTTACGTTTACGCATTTCCAATTCGTATAATTGTGAACGTAACATTTGCATAGCACGTTCTCTGTTTCCTAACTGCGAACGCTCTACCTGGCAAACAACCACAATACCTGTTGGCTTATGTAACAACTGCACTTTACTTTCAACTTTGTTTACGTTCTGTCCACCGGCACCACCGCTTCGCGAAGTACTCATTTCAATATCCTGCGGCTTAATTTCAATTTCAATGGTGTCGTCAACAATTGGGTAAACATATACCGAAGCAAAGCTGGTATGGCGTTTAGCGTTTGAGTCGAATGGACTAATGCGCACCAAACGGTGAACACCGTTCTCTCCTTTTAAATAACCGTAAGCAAAATCGCCTTCTATTTGTATAGATACAGATTTTATTCCGGCAGTATCGCCTGCATTGTAATCTAATTCTGTAACCTTATAACCATTTTTATCGGCCCACATTTGATACATGCGCAATAAAATACTGGCCCAATCACAGCTCTCGGTACCACCCGCGCCGGCATTTATTTGTAAGATACATCCCAAGGCATCTTCTTCTCCTCTAAGCATGTTTTTAAATTCAATGCTTTCCAGATTTTTTAAAGCGCTGTTAAACTCTGTATCTGTTTCTTCTTCGCTGGCATCGCCGGACTTAAAGAAATCATACAAAGTGTTAAGATCCTCTACCTGTTGATGTAATTTATCATAGGCCTGGGTCCATGCTTTAACCTGCTTTACTTCATTTAAGATTTTTTCTGCTGCTTTTGAATCGTTCCAGAAATTGGGATCGAGGGTTTTTTCCTCTAATAATTCAAGATCGTGTTTCTTCTTATCGTAGTCAAAGAAACCCCCTCAACGCGGCACTGCGATCATTCAAGTCTTTTAATTGGTCGTTTGTAAACATGGCGCAAAGATAATAAAAAATTAAGCATTTTGCTTTTTAATTGGCCAGAAATATGTGTAGGTAATCATCATTACCAGCCCAAAGCCTACAAGACCGGTAATAAAAGCAATATAAAGGTGCATGGCAATACCCAAAAGCAACAAAGGTTTTTTAAGCTTATTTAGCCATATTAAAAACGGAAATAACAACTGATAAAAGAGTACGATAAAATTTATACAGCAGTTTAAGAAACCGTTCTTAATTATTGGCCCTGAAAATAAATTAAAATGCTCTATCATGCTCAAATTTGCAATGGCTGTTCCGTTTAACCAGTCGTTACTATAAAGCTTTGCAATAGCGGCAATAAAGTACACCAAACATACTTGAATAATAATAGCCAAAACACCAAAATTATGAAAACAAACCCTCAATGAATTTTGAGTGGTTGTACTTGTTTTAAAAGATTTGGCGAGGAAACAATTAAAAAATAACAACTGGTTCAATAACAGATCGCCACCGGTTAATGTTGGATAAATTTTATTATGAATATTAATAACAGAGAACCACAAAAGAAATTCAAAAATAAAAGGGATCTTTTTAAAAAAATAACTTAATGCAAGAAACAATAAGCTGCCAAAAATAAAAACGTATCCAAAATTAATGGCCGAATTGTTATATAATAAAAAGGCAAGGTCTTTTATAGCACCAAGTGGTTTAACCTTATTAAAGGCAATTGCATTTTCTCCAAAAAAAAGAGAATAATAGCTCAACCAGTAAATAACCTTAATGCCTACAAACAAATATAAAAAGTTCTTAAAATACTTTGTTTGCCCGGTGTGCTTATATTCATTAAAAAAATATGCTGTTATCTTTTTCAACAAGGTTAGTGTTTTAATAGCTAAATTTAGATGTTTATTTTTACCTTTTACAATTAATGGCGTTTTTTAAAAATAAAATATGGCTTTTTGCGGTTTTTGTAATTGCTATTGTTTTTTGTTTTATAGAAGCAAAAGGCAAAGGAGATTTTTACATTTTTTTATCAGCCACCGGTGATTTGAATGTTGGCGCAAATTTTTATGAGAACAAATATGTAGATGGGTATCATTATTTTTATTCTGTTTTGTTTGCACTTTTATTAAAACCGTTTTATACTCTTCCGTTTTTTTGGGTAAAATTTGGCTGGCTGCTTTTAAACACTGCTATTTACATTCAACTTTTTAGTATGCTTGCAAAAAGCAAGCTGGTTGGTTTGTTGAATGAAAAACAAAAGACTGCTTTTATCTTTTTAGTATTTGTTTTTTCGTTGCGCTTGTTTTTAGATAATATGCATAGTTCGCAAATTACTCTATTGATATTGTGGTGTTGTATCTATGGATTATTTCTGATCACAAACAACAGACCCGTAAGCGGTGCTGCTATTTTAGCTTTGGGTATAAATATTAAACTATTGCCAATTGTATTTTTACCGTATTTAATTTACAGAGGCTATTTTAAAGCATTTACATTTACAATTTTATTCTATTTCATTTATTTATTTCTGCCTTCTGTTTTTATAGGGTATGCTTATAATATGAGTTTATTAAAAACATGGTTGGCGCTTATTAATCCTGCAAATCAAAATCATGTTTTAGATGTTGAAGAAAGAAGCTTTCATGGTCTTTCAACGCTTTTATCTACTTTGTTTGTAAAAGATGTACCCGATGTTTATGCCTTGCCCTTAAAAAGAAATATTGCTGATGTTGCTATTCCAACGCTTGGTAAAATATTATTATTTACACGATTATTGCTTGTGGCATTTACATTGTACTTCTTAAAATGGAAACCTTTTACAAATGCAAGAACAGACTGGCACCGCTACATTGAAACAAGCTATTTATTATTACTGATCCCGCTCATTTTTCCTCATCAACAACATTATGCCTTCTTATTTGCTGTTCCGGCATTTGCGGTTACCTTATTGTACTTGTTTACAAGTAAAAATTCTCTTACTAAAACAGCTTTATTAATGGTTAATGGTTTGTTAGTACTTATTTATTTATCCTTTAATTTAAAGATCTTGCTTGGTACTTTTAATGCTTATTATGATCATTACAAGATCTTAACCTATGGTGCATTATTATTAATTCCTTTGTTGATCTGGTTAATGAAGAAAAAAGAGGTACTTAAAGGTTTTTAAGTAATGTAACGTGTCCGTAATGCACTTCATCTTTTTCGGTAACTACATTTTTAAATGTAATGCGCCACACATAAGTATCCTGCTTGCATTCCTGGCCACGATAAAAACCGTTCCAACCTTGTTTAGGGTTTTTTGTGCTGAATAATTTTTCTCCCCAACGATCAAAAATATCAAATTCGTAATTTATAATACCAATAGCTATTGGCATGAACTGATCGTTCAGTAAATTTTCATCAGGTGTAAACGCGTTTGGTATCCAAAATCTAAACTCCGGCAAAATTCTCACCGTTTGCTTTATCGTATCTTTACAACCAAAATTATTTGTAACAAATTGTGTGATCACATAATCTCCATATTCTTCATAGGTATGTTTCTCGTAAGGAAAAACAGACCATCCACCATCACCAAATAAATATTCCCAATGCAGCACATCAAAACTTGCATTACTGTTTATAGTTATTTCAGGATCAAAAATGCTTGTTACCTGTGGCGAGAAGGTAAATCCAGCATAAGGTGAAGGATTGACCGTAACATTGGTAACCGAGACCATATTTGTATCCAAACAAAGGCTTGTGGTCATTGCCGTTAAAGTTACACCATACACACCGGCGGGAGTAAATATTTGTGTAGGCTCGTAAAGTGTAGATGTATTGCCATTACTAAATTTCCAGAAGTACGTCATAGGCAGATCACAAACACTGCCATTACTAAAGGCAACGGTTGCGGGGTTGCATAGGCTTGTTGGTAAATTACTTATTTTTGCAACGGGCCTGCCAACAATTCTAATTGTATCAATAAAAGAATCGATACATGAAAATTGCTTGGCAATTAATTTTACATAATACTTGCCTGCATTTGTAAATGTAATGTTTGCAGGGTTAAGAAGGGTTGATGTGCTCGGGCTTGCCGCAGCAGAAAAATTCCAGTTAAATGTTGTTTGCGGCAAATACATACCTGTTACACTAAAATTAAATGCATTGCCCCTGAAACATTGTTTTAGGTTTGGTGGAAAGCTTATATCCAAAGGCGGATAAACATAAAATGTTTTTTGAGTGGTGTCCGCGCAAGGCTTTCCCGGGTTGGCAATAAGCGTAACTACATACGAACCTGTATCTGCATAAGTGTAACTTGGTGTTACAAGATGTGAAGTATCTGCGTTAGTTGTGTTATCTCCAAAATCCCAATTAAAATCTGTGCCGCCAATACTTTGATTTCCAAAACTAAAAGTATTACCCATACATTTTGATGGTTGATCAGGTATAACACTTAATACTGTAACGCTGCAGGTTACAACGTTGATCTGAAAATCGCGGTAATGTGTATTAATTAATTGGTTGTTTCTGAATTCCTGCACACAAATACCAAACACCCATTGTCCGTTAAGATTTGGCGTGCCAACCAAAACACCTGTTGTTGGATTAATTGAAAATGCCGGATTACTTGCAATTGGATAACCGGATGAATAAGGTGAAAGAAATGTAATGGGGGCATAAGGGGGCGGCGGTGCTTCAGTAGGACAAAAGGCCGGTGGCGAGATACAACTACTGCTGCTGCCTGCGGGTGTAGGGCTATTTAAAGATGGGCAACAACCATCTAAACCCTGAAACGGTGAACAAATAGAATATACCAATTGATCTCCGTCGGGATCAGTAGCACCATGATTGAAATTGAATTTTAAACTATTGCAAACAAAAATTGGCGGCAAATTTGTAAAGCGCGGAGAATTGTTAGATGCAACAACTTCAGGGCCCGGAATATGTGTATAGTAAGTTGAGCCTATTAATCCGGGTGTTACAATATTTAAAATTGTACCATTACGGCAGCATCTTTGATAAACAATATGATATCCACCTGTTTTTGGCGGTAAATTAAGGGTATAAGTATAAACGCCTTGTTCTACACAAACTGTATTGGGTGTAAGAATGCAGGGGTTATTAATAGCCGGCGGCACCGGCGAAATTACAGGCGCACCAATATCAAAAACACCTATTAAGTTTTGTGTTGCATCGTATACGGTAATGTATGCTGCAGCTGCGTTTGATCCTGCTCCGTCAAAAGGCGCAAGTCCGGTAAAACAATCTCTGTAAACTTTTAATGTAATGCGGTAATTACCGGCCCCAAGATCATCATATATCATTTCTCCACCTACAATATGGGTAGCAGAAACTTTAAGCGTAAAAAAGCAAATAAATATGAAAAAAAACTTTTTCAAAAAACATCCAAAAATTCAAGCATTAAATTACAAAAAATAAGTGAAAGTAAGCCCGTCTTTTAACATAGGCAGAAGTTAAATACAGAAGGAGTTCTCGTTTAGATAGATTAACAAATTAACTTTATGTTAAAATACATTACTCGTTATTTAAAAGGCTTAGGTGCCCGTAATGCACTTCATCTTTTTCGGTAACTACATTTTTAAATGTAATACGCCAGGCGTATATATCCTGTTTGCAGGGCTGGCCGCGGTATTTGCCATTCCAACCTTGTTTAGGATCGTTTGTCTTAAATAGCTTTTCACCCCAACGGTTAAAGATCGCAAAATCATAATTTTTTACACCAATAGCAATTGGCATAAAATAATCGTTTAATTGGTTTTCATCGGGCGTAAAAGCATTTGGTGCCCAAAACCTAAACTCGGGCAATATCTTTACTACCTGCCCCAATGTATCAGTACAGCCATATTTATTGGTAACTATTTGTTCTATCAGGTAGTCACCATAATCTGCATAAATATGCTTTTCAAATGGAAAGTAAGATTCTGTACCATCTCCAAACAAATACTGCCAATACAATACATCATAACTCGCTGCACTGTTTATGCTAATTTCAGGATCAAATATACTTGTTACCTGTGGCGAAAAGGTAAAGCCCGCATGTGGCATAGGATTAACGGTAACATTATTTATTGAAACAATACTTGTGTCTTTACAAATACTATCTGTTACTACGGTTAAGGTAACACCATAAACACCAACAGGCGTAAATATTTGGGCAGGCTCGTAAGCAGTAGAATTAGCGCCGTTGCTAAAATGCCAATAATATTTTAACGGTAATTCACTACTGCTACCATTACTAAATGCAACGGTTGCAGGGTCGCATAAGCTGGTAGGCAAATTATTTATTTTAGCAACAGGTGGGGCTATTATTTTAAACGTTCTGGTTATCGAATCGCGGCAGGTAAATTGTTTGGCCTTTACGTTTATGGTATATGTTCCTGCAGCACTATAGGTAATATTTGCTGGATTACTTAAAGTAGACGTGCTTGGTGTTGCCGCTGAAGAAAAATTCCACTGAAAAGTTGTTTGCGGCAAATAGCTACCCGTTATATTAAAATTAAATGCATTATTTTTATAACACTGATCGGCTATTTGTGGCATAGTAATTGACATTGGCGGATAAACATACACTGTTTTTTGTGAAGTATCTGCGCAAGGCTTACCCGGGTTAGTAATAAGCGTTACAACGTAAGTCCCTGTATCTGGATATGTATAATTTGGATTTAAAACGTGTGATGTATCTGCATTTGTTGTTGGATCGCCAAAATCCCAATTATATGCCGTGCCTCCAACGCTTTGATTGGTAAAGGTAAAGGCATTGCCCATGCATTGCGAAGGCTGATCTTTAATGATACTTTGCACCGTTACGCTACAGGTTACAACATTTATCTGAAATTCTCTGTAGTGGGTATTAAGCAATACATTGTTCCTGAATTCCTGTATGCAAATATTAAATACCCATTGCCCGTTCATATTTGGGGTGCCGCTAAAAACACCGGTGGTGGGGTTAATAGAGAAAGCAGGATTACTGGCTATTGGATAAGATGATGTATAAGGCGATTGAAAAATTACCGAAGGATATGGCGGGGGCGGAAATTCCGTAGGACAACTTGAGGGTGGCGATGGGCAGTTTGGGCCATTACTAGGTGTTGCAAATAATCCGGCACAACAGCCATCGAAACCCTGGTAGGGAGGACAAATAGAATAAACTAATTGATCGCCGTCCGGATCGGTTGCCGAATGGTTAAATGTAAATTTTAAACCATTACAAATAAAAATAGGAGGTAAGTTTGTAAAACGCGGTGAGCTGTTAAATGCCGCTTGTTCGGGCCCCGGAATGTGCGTGTAATAAGTAGCGCCCATAGATCCCGGGGTTACAATATTGAGTATTGTAACGTTTCTGTAAGCAACCTGGTGAATAACATGATAGCCGCCGTTAACAGGTGGCAAATTCAGGGTATAAGTATAAATTCCCAATTCCACGCATACGGTATGAGGTGTTAAAATGCAGGGATTATTTATGGTTGGCGGCACTGATGTTACAACAGGTGCGCCGATATCATAAAGGCCAATAAAATTCTGAGCGCCGTCGTATACAGTTAAGTAAGCAGGCGATCCGTTTCCGGTGCCTAGAAAAGGCGATGTGCTGTTACAATCCCTGTAAATTTTTAAAGTTATCCTGTACTGTCCTCCTCCCAGATCATCATAGATCATTTCACCGCCTACAATATGCGTAGCAGATGCTTTAAAAACAAAAAAGCAAATAAATATGAAAAGAAGCTTTTTCACCTCACTAAATTCAACTGTTAAATTACAAAAAAAACAGTGTTGCCTGATAGCCTTTTACATGTGGATTGATTTAATTTTTAATTGGTTGCAACCTTTTCGTTTTTGGGCTTTTTTTTGCATATTTTTGTAAGTATATGATAAGATATTATTTTATATTCATAACGCTTTTGTTTGCTAAAATTTCTTTGGCGCAGTTGTTTGTTGGCCGCGATACAATTTCGGTAATTGAAAATAATTATGTTTTAAAAATGCCATGGGCCAATGGTATCAATTGTTCTAATGTTTCAAACATTGATCTGAATTTTGACGGTAAAAAAGATCTGGTTGCTTTTGATAAGCCAACACTTTTTTCACCGGGCCGCTACCGTTGTTTTATAAATACGGGTACAGCGGGCCAAACAAAATATGTTGCCGCACCCGATATTAGCTATGCTTTCCCTTCAAGTAACGACTGGTCTATGTTATTGGATTACAATTGTGATGGAAAAGAAGATATTTTTTGTTCGGTAAATGGTGGTATTAAAATATATAAGAATATAAGCACCTTAGCTACAGGAATTAGTTTTACACTTGTAACCGCTATTTTAAATTCAGATTTTAATCCACAAGGAGCGCCTGCTATTTATCCCATTTATGCCAGCTCTATTGGTGTGCCGGGCATTGCAGATATTGATGGTGATGGAGATCTTGATATCCTTACTTTTAGCTCGGGTGGTTTTTATGTTGAATATCATAAAAATTACAGTCAGGAAAAAGGTTATGCCTGTGATAGTTTAATTTATGAATTAGAAACAGGATGCTGGGGAAAGATCACAGAACAAAGCTGTTCGGTTAGTATGAACGAGCCCTGTAGTCCTAAACCCTTGCCATTTAATACTACCGATCCTACGCAAAAAGATAATCGCCATGCCGGTTCCTGCTTAATGTGCATTGATGCCAACTCTGATAATTTAATGGATCTGGTGATGGGCGATATTTCCTGTGATCACGTTCAGTTTGCTTCAAATACAGGTTCGGTAAGCAGTGCCTTAATTACAGATACAACCATCATGTATCCTAATTTTCCAAACAAAAACAATACAACACGTATAAAAATGAATAATTTTCCGTGTGCCTATCATGTAGATTGTGATGGCGATGGAAAAAAAGATTTGATTGCAACCCCAAATGTTTCAGGTAGCGAAAATATTAAAAGCGTTTGGTATTATAAAAACACAAGCACAACAAATACAGTTAATTTTCAATTTGTAAAAAATAATTTTTTGCAGGATGAGATGATAGAGGTTGGGCAAAATTCCTTTCCCGTTGTTTTTGATTATGATGTTGACGGAAAAAAAGATCTTTTGATAGGTAATTATGGTTATTATAATCCCAGCAATTTAAAAGCCCAGCTGGCATTATATAAAAACATTGGCACCGCTGCACAACCATCCTATTCTTTGATCACAAAAGATTTTGCAAATGTAAGCACTTACAATCTTAGTCATGCTATACCTACCGTTGGTGATATTGATGCTGATGGAGATATAGATATTTTATTGGGCACCTCAAGTGGTCAGGTACATTGGTTAGAACACACCGGCGTAACAGGCAATTATACGTTTCATAACAACCCTTTTACTTTTACTACCTCATCTGCCGAAGCAGCGCCGCAATTATTTGACATTGATGGTGACAGCAAACTTGACCTGATGATAGGTACTAAAAATGGTAGAATTTCATATTATAAAAATGTTGGCAGTGCAACTATACCTGCCTACAGTTTGGTAAGCAATTTTTTTGGCGGTATAGATATAAAAGGTAACATAAATGTATTTGGTATTGACGGTTACGCTGTACCTTTCTTTTACAAAGAAAATTCAGCTACAAAATTGTTAGCTGGTAATGTTAACGGGCAAATATTTTATTACGATGTTCCTTCTGTAATAACCAATACCTGTACATTAATTGATGCTGATGTGAATAACATTTATGAAGGTGCTCAGGCTGCAGCATTTTATGAAGATGTAAATAACGATGGTAAGCGCGATCTTTTTGTTGGTAATGGTTCTGGCGGCTTGAGTTTCTTTTCATCAAAAGCATTAAATATAGGCATTCAGGAAAACACATTGTCCGAATTGAACAACAACATTTTTTTATTTCCAAATCCGGCAAGCGATCGTTTACAATTAAAAATTGATGGTATTGAATTTGAAACCGGAAAACTTGTATTATTTGATGTTTTAGGAAAAGAAGTTCAGTCTTCGGATATTCACTCTAACTCTCAACTGATCTTGCTTAATAAACTTAACACCGGTATTTATTTTGCAAAGGTTATATTAAGCAACAAGTCCAAAACCGTTAGTGTTACAAAAAAAGTTATTGTTGAATAATTGGCTCTGAAAATAAAATATCTGTCCTTTTTTATTCTTCCTTTTTTATTCTCTTGTAAAAAAGATGTTGGCTTTGTCGGTAAGGGAAATTACCCGGATGATATTAGCATTATCATTTCAAAGAACTGTGCTGTTTCGGGTTGCCATAATGCCACAAGCGCAGATGCTGCAAGCGGTTATAATCTCGAAACATGGGAAAGTATGTTTGCAGGAAGCACAAACGGCCAACCTGTTATTCCATACAGCAGTAAGTTTTCTTCGTTGTGTTATTACATTAATACTTATGCCGAATTGGGTTTGCAAAACACACCCACTATGCCGCTAAATAAACCGGCTTTATCTTACAACGACGTAAAAAAAATAAAAGACTGGATAGATGCAGGGGCACCTGATATTAGTGGTAACATTAAATGGGCCGATAATCCTTCAAGAAAAAAATTATACGCTGTTAACCAGGGTTGCGATGTTGTAACTGTATTTGATGCCGAAACACAATTGCCCATGCGCTTTATTGAAGTTGGCAATAAGCCCAACGTTATCGAATCGCCTCACCAAATAAGGGTTTCGCCTGATGGCAAATACTGGTATGTTATTTTTATAAATAATAACGTGATGCAAAAATTTAAATGCAGCGATGATAGTTATGTGGGTGATATTCCTTTAACGCCTTTAGCGGCAGGTACAGGAACCAGTAATGCGTTGGATTGGAATACATTTGTGATATCAAAGGATAGTAAAACTGCTTATTGCGTTTCATGGACACCAAGCGGTTGTGTTGCTGCAGTTGACCTTACAAATAAAAAGCTGTTGCATTTTATAGGAGGGCAATATTACCCACATGCTATTTGTTTAGATGCTACAGAACAAAATATTTATGTTGGTGCACAAACCGGTAATTTTTTAGTGAAGATAGATACCTCTTTTTCCGGCTCAACGGATATTTTACTGGAAGGATCAAAAAATTTAAGTTCTTCTTTAGATCCGCACGATATTATTTTATCATCTAATAACCAGCTTTTAATTACCTGCCAAAAATCAAACGAGGTAAGGGTTTATGATATTGGAGCTGGCATTGTTACCAATACAATTAGCACCGGTAAATATCCACAAGAAATTATTTTCTCGCCCACATACAATAGTTATTTTGTGAGCTGTACTTACGATAGTACAACTTTTCCAAACTCCATGGGCCTTATATCAAAAATAAATGCATCAGGATTTACTGTTTCTAATTTAAAAGTCGGTTACCAGCCTCACGGTTTGGCTATTGATGAAACTAAAAAATTATTATACGTTGTATCCCGCAATGTTCAATCTAACGGACCCGCGCCGCACCATAGCAGCCAATGCAACGGGCGAAATGGTTTTATTAGTTTTATTGATCTGCCTTCTTATACCGTTTTACAAAAACGTTACGAATTAAGTGTTGATCCCTATTTTATTTTTACACGGCCATAATGGACATTAACGATATATTAAAAAAGCAGCCCATTTTATTATTTGATGGTGAGTGTGGTTTTTGCAACAGAAGCGTGCTGTTTTTTTTAAAGCGCGAAAAAAACAAGAGCATGCATTTTGCACCTTTACAATCTGTTATAGGCAAAGAATTAAAAGCTTATTTTGAAATAAGCGAAAAAACCGACAGTGTAATTTTGATACGTGATCATTCTGCCTACATTAAGTCGTGTGCTGCTTTACGTTTATTTCCTTATATGAAAGGGCTTTGGCCATTAATGATCGTTTTTGTAGTTGTTCCACCTTTTATACGTAATTGGGTTTACGATCTTATTGCAAAAAAAAGAATGAAGATCTTTGGTCGTGTACAAAATTGCGAGTTGCTTCCAAAAGAAGACAGGGAACGTTTCTTAGATCTTTAGATACGTATACCTATTACACATACATCATCTAACTGCTCCAGTTTACCCTTCCAATTATTAAAAGCGTTTTCAATAACCTGCTTTTGTTCAGGCAAAGGCAAATGGCAATTATTTAAAATAAGTTCCTGTAATTGTTTGCTTTTAAATTTCTTTCCTTTTGGCCCACCAAACTGATCTTGTAATCCGTCTGTCATTGTATAAATAATATCACCCTTTTGTAACTGAAATGAGTGTAAGGTAAAGGGCTCGGTGTCTTTTGGAGATTTTCCAACAGGCATTTTATCGCCGGTTTGTACTAGTAATTCCTTATTCCTGATAATAAAAAAAGAATTGTTGGCGGTACTATATTCTAATTTATTATTATAAAGATCAAAAGACAGTAAAATACAATCCATTCCATCTTTACCACCTTCTTCGCTACCATCACTTTTAAGCGCATTTATTAAACGGGTTCTTGTATGGTCTAATATTTCATTTGGGTATTGCAATCGCTTTTCTGTTATGGCTTCATTTAAAAAACTAATATTCAATAAACTCATGAAAGCCCCGGGCACACCATGCCCTGTGCTATCGGCAGTTGCCATATAAAATCTATTGTTGTTTTTTGTTGCCCAATAAAAATCGCCACTGACAATATCTTTAGGCTTATAAATAATAAAATGTTCGGTAAGGTTTTGTTTTAATAAATTATCGCTTGCCAGTAAAGCATTTTGTATGCGGCGGGCGTAATAAATAGAATCCATTACCTCTTTTTGCTTTTCGTCTACTAATTCTTTTTGATGTTCAACTTCTTTCTTTTGTTGCTCGATGATCTTTTTTTGTTTTTGAGAGATCCTAAAACGGCTTACCATAAATATGGCAAACAATACTACAATTGCCAAACCGCCATATAAGCCGTAGCGTTGCAATTTCTCTTGCTTTAATTCCATGGCCACTATCTTTTTTTCATCGGCAGAGCGAAGGCTGTCTTCAGCTTCTTTCTTCTGAAAAATATAATTCATTTCTAAGCGAACCGTTCTTTTTGTATTCTCTTCATTTATCAAACTATCTTTTGCTTCAATAAATTTATTGTAATGCAATAATGCTTCTTTATATTTTTCTTTTGCGTTGTATAAATTATACAAAGCCTGGTGCGATTCTTTAATTCCTTTTTGATCGCCTAGCTTTTCTGAAAGTGCAAGCGACAGTAAACCATACTCTTCGGCCTCTTTGTATTTTTCTAAATTAAAATAGGCAACTGTTAAATTATTATACACCATTTCTTTGCCTTGCTCATCACCAATTTCTTCATGAATAGCCAAAGCCAAAAAACAATTTTTTACCGATTCTTCATAAGCGCCCAATTGATCCTGGTTAATTGAAATATTGGAATAAGCCCTTGCCATGCCGGCTTTGTCACCTATCTCTTTGCAGATCTCCAAACTTATAGAGTTGTGAATAATTGCCTGCCGGTATTTATGCAAACCATAATAAACAATACCTAAATTATTGTGTGCAGAAGCAATGCCCATTAGGTTATTTTGTTTTTTTGCAAGGCTTAATGATAAAGATTGGTATTTAACAGCTTCTTTAAAATTGCCAAGATCATAATATACATTGCCAATATTATTGTAAACGCTCGTTAACGCTTTTTCATCTTTTAATTTTTCTTTTAATCTTAACGAAGCAAAAAAACTTTCGAGTGCTTTTAAATAATTGCCTTGCGTATAGTAAGAATTACCAATATCGTTATAAGAAGATGCCAGCCCCGGCTCATCATTTATTTCTTTACGCAAACTTAAAGCTGCTTCATGGTTTTTTAGCGCGGCTGGAATGTCACCATAATCCATACAAATATTACCAATGCGGTTATACGCTTTTGCTTCTCCTTTTTTAAAATTTAATTTTATGGCCAGATCGCGTGCGGTTTTTGCATATTGTAAAGAAGCATCCAGCTCACCAATATTGTGCAGTTTTTTACTAAGCAAAACACTGAGGTTTACTTTTGATGTATCTTCTTTAGCGGTTTTTAAGATCGCTACAAGTGAGTCTGTTTCCCGGGTTTGTGAAATAAGCTTTACCGGATCGTTAAATAAAAAAACGAACAATAGAACTAAAAATGGCGATCCTTTTTTAAACATGAACCCGGATATTAATTTAAAATTACAGAAAAATATACCCAAAAGAAATTATTTTCTTTCGGCAAAAGCAATACTTGCTACCGATAGCGTTATGCCCTCCACGTTTTTTAAAGCCATCCAGGCAGCTTCAATTGTAGCGCCGGTTGTAATTACATCATCTACCAATAAAACATGTTTATTTACAAAAGCTTGCTTGTCTTTTAAATCAAAAATGCCTTCTACATTTTCCCAACGCTGGTATTTTTTCTTTTTGGTTTGCGTGCTTGTTTCCTGCGTACGTTCAAAGGAGGTTACGTCCAATGGTTTTTTTAATCCTTCTGCAAGGCCTTTTGCAAACCATTCGCTCTGATTAAAACCACGTGCTTTTAATTTTTTGCGATGAAGTGGCACAGGTACTATTACATCAAAATTATTAATGGGTTCTTCTTTTTCGAGGTCTTTTGCATACAAGTCGCCAATAAATAAAGCCAGTTCTTTTTGATTTTGATATTTTATTGCATGAAGCAGCTTTTGAACTTTTCCATTCTTTTCAAACAAATAAAAACAAAGGCTGTTTTGTAATGGAACACGGCCTGCAAAAGTGCGGCTTAACTCGTTTTCGGTATTTTTATGATAATTGCTTTTAGGTAAATTTAGCCTGCAATGGTTGCAAATAAAGGTTTCGTGCTTAAAAAGGCTGTTTGCACAGGCCTCGCAATGCCTTGGGTAAATTAATGACAGGAAGTCGTTAATAAGTGTCATAGAATTAGTCGAAAATACACTTTTTTGTTTGTTATTTTTGTATTATGAGTGAAGAAAAACAAGAATCAAACAAAAAACGGGGCATTATACTATGGATAATTATTGCGCTTTTAATGGGCACAAATGGTTATACCATATGGCTACTTTCTAAGGAGAAAGACCACGTTGTTGAACAAAAAATAGTTACCGAAACTATTATTGTTGAACGCGATAATGTAAAATCCGATCTTTTGGTATTACAAAAAGATTATGACGGATTGGTAGCTAAAGATGCCGCCATGCAAAAAGATATTGACGAGAAAAAAGCGCGCATTGAAGAATTAATTAAAGAAGCAGAAAAACACAAAGGTGATGCTTACATGCTTTCTAAATTAAGAAAAGAAGCAGAGACCTTGCGCGCCATTATGCAAGGTTATGTAAGAACTATTGACTCATTGAATACATTAAACCAAAACCTTGTTGCCGAAAAGAAAACTGTTTTAAAACAGTTGGATGTAGAGAAGGAAAAACAAAATACCCTTATAAAAGAAAAAGAAGAATTAAAAAGCACTATTGTTAAAGGAAGCATTTTAACCTGCTTTAATATAAGCGCCAAAGGCGTTGCCTTTAAAAAAGGTGGTAAAAAAGAAGTAGAGACCACTAAAGCACGTAAAACAGAAAAAATAAAAGTAACCTTTAGTTTAGGTGAAAACAAAATCGCCAAAGCCGGCGAAAAAACTGTGTTCATACGTATTATGACGCCTGATGGAAAAGAGATGGCCAAGAGCTACGACGAAACCTATAAATTTACCTTTGGCAAAAGCAGTGGTTATTATGCAGGTAAAGAAACACTTAACTATGCCAATACCGAAATTACAGGTGTAACCTATTGCGAGGGCAATGGAGAATTAGTACCGGGTAATTATACGATCGAAATTACCTGCGATGGCGTGGTGATTGGAAGTAGTTCTGTGAAATTGAATTAATCAATACATATAAAAACAAAAAATCCCTTTACTTTTTAGTAAAGGGATTTTTTTATGCTGTTTAATTTTTATTAAAGGATCAACATGGCATCGCCATAAGAATAAAAACGGTATTTTTCTTTTATAGCTTCTTTATATGCTTTCATTATTAGGTCGTATCCGCCAAAGGCGCTCACCATCATTAACAAAGTGCTTTCAGGCATGTGAAAATTAGTGATCATGCAATTAGCAACGCTAAATTCGTATGGAGGGAAAATAAATTTGTTTGTCCAACCTACGTAAGGGTTTAACTCACCTGTTGTTGAAACTGATGATTCTATGCCACGCATAACGGTTGTACCAACCGCACACACTTTTTTCTTTTTTGCTTTGGCGTTATTTACAATTTTACAAGCATCGCTCGAGATCAAAGCTTCTTCACTTTCCATTTTATGTTTGGTAAGGTCTTCTACTTCAACAGTTCTGAAAGTTCCTAAACCAACGTGTAAGGTTAATGGTGCAAATTGTACACCTTTAATTTCTAAACGTTTTAATAATTCGCGGCTAAAGTGCAAACCTGCAGTTGGCGCGGCAACAGCGCCTTCGTTCTTAGCAAATACAGTTTGGTAACGTTCGGTATCTTCAGGCTCGTTAGCACGCTTAATGTATTTTGGTAATGGCGTTTCACCAAGATCGTATAATACTTTTCTGAATTCTTCGTAGCTGCCATCGTATAAGAAACGTAATGTACGGCCGCGAGACGTTGTGTTATCAATAACCTCAGCAACTAAATTGTCATTCTCGCCAAAATATAATTTATTGCCAATACGAATTTTACGTGCCGGATCAACCAATACATCCCACAAGCGGCTCTCAGCATTTAATTCGCGTAATAAAAACACTTCGATCTTAGCGCCTGTTTTTTCTTTGTTTCCATACATACGTGCAGGAAACACTTTTGTATCGTTCAATACTAAAACATCACCATCATCAAAATAATTAATAATGTCTTTAAATTTTTTATGTGTAATTTTTCCGGTAGCACGCTCAACAACCATTAATCGTGCGTCTTCGCGGTTCTTTGCCGGATGCTCTGCTATAAGTTCTTTAGGCAGATTAAATTTAAACATGGATAATTTCATAGTTCTCTCTTTCTTTGTTTTAATGCAGGAAAATGAAATCTAATTTTTTGAGTATTGAGCCATGAATAATACAGTACCCGGCTCAAGCAATACTGATCAAAAAATAAATGTCATAATCTTACGGGATTAATTCGGAGGGCAAAGATAAGGTATTTTTTGCCGTTTTTTACTAAAAAACTATAAAATATTGAATAAAAACCCTCAAATGCCTGCCCGACTGAACAATTTTAGCTAATTTAGATTGATATTTTAGCTATGATATTTGTGAAGAAAAGCATGAAAAAATGGGTGGCAGCCTTGTCTTTAACCGCTGCCATTATTATTGGCGCAGCCTACACTCCCGATTATTTTGAGATAAGCAAGAACCTGGATATTTTTAATGCCGTTTACCGCGAATTGAATGTGGCTTATGTTGATGAAACAAAGCCCGGACAGCTAATGAAGACCAGTATTGATGCCATGCTTGGCTCTTTAGACCCTTACACCGTTTATTATACTGAGAATGATATAGAAGATTACCGTTTTATGACCACCGGCGAGTATGGTGGCATTGGCGCCCAGGTAAACGATATTAATGGAAAGCTTATAATTGGAGAGCCTTACGAAGGTTTTGCTGCTTTTAAAGCAGGCATTAGAGCAGGCGATCAGATCATTGGCATTAATGGTAATAATGTAGAGGGCAAGAACAGTGATAACATTTCAGGCTTATTAAAAGGCAATGCCGGCACACCTATAAAATTAAAATTAATTAAAGCCGGACAAACTACTCCTGTAGAATTAAGCTTAGTGCGTGAAGAGATAAAAGCTAAAGCTGTGCCATATTTTGGCATGTTGCCAAATGGCGAAACAGGTTATATTAAACTCGTATCATTTACCGAAAACTGCAGCGGCGAAGTAAAAGAAGCCTTATTGGATCTTAAAGGCAAAGGCTGTAAAAGTATTGTATTGGATCTTAGAGAAAATTTAGGCGGTTTATTGCACGAAGCTGTAAACATCGTTAATTTTTTTATTGAAAAAGGACAAGAAGTTGTTTTTACAAAAGGTAAAGTAGCTGATTGGGATAAAACGTATTTAGCAGTTAATAATCCTATCGATACTCAAATTCCTTTAGTGGTTTTAGTGAATGAAAATTCAGCCTCTGCATCTGAAATTGTGAGCGGCGCGCTACAGGATCTTGATCGCGCTTTAATTATTGGCAAACGTACTTATGGCAAAGGTTTGGTGCAACAAACAAAACCTTTGGTGTATAACGCGCAAATAAAAATTACGGTTGCAAAATATTATATTCCAAGCGGGCGTTGTGTGCAGGCTTTGGATTATTCTAATAAAGATGAAGAAGGCCGTGTAGAAAAAGTACCTGATAGTTTAATTACTGCCTTTAAAACAAAAGGCGGAAGAATTGTATACGATGGCGCAGGTATTATGCCTGATGTAAAAACGGTTGATGAAAAATATAGTAATGTTTTAATTGCACTCATCTCTAAAAATCACATTTTTAATTACGCTACAAAATATTTTTTAGCGCATCCTCAATTGGCAGCACCATCTGCTTTTAATTTAACCGATGCAGAGTACAATGATTTTGTTGATTATTTAAAAGATAAAGATTACAAGTACAAGACCAAAAGCGAATTAGAGTTAGAAGATCTTAAAAAGAATGCTGAAGAAGAAAAATATTATACGGATATAAAAACCGAGTTTGATGTGTTGATGAATAAAATGACCGCCAACAAAAAAGATGATCTTGTGAAACATAAGAATCAGGTTAAACGTTATTTGGAAGAAGAAATAGCCTCTCGTTATTATTTTCAAAAAGGAAGAATAGAATTCTCTCTTAAAAATGATGATGATCTGAAAGAAGGAGTAAGATTATTAAGCGATCAAAATAAAGTGAAGATCATTTTAACCAGCAGCGAAAAAGCAACCAAGCCTTTCAATAGCAAAAAGAAATTCTAGTTGAATTTTATTAAAACCCTCCTATAAATCCAAACTGTACAATAGGGTTTGGATAGATAGATAATTTATTTGGCGACACATTGAGCATAATGGAGGTTGTTGCTTTTGAGTTTTTCCCAATGTCTACACTATATCCTCCGCCAATTAAAAAATAATCTACCCACACTTTTTCTCTTGGATTTGTGTAGCTTAAAAAATTGGTCTGCCTTAATTTATCGTATTGCGCCTGTCCAAAAAAATTGTCAGTAAAAAAATACCTGGCATAGGCCTGGCCACCATAAGCCGATTGTTGAAAGCGCCCTAAGATCTGATAATTGGTATTTGAATAAAAATAAATAAAACCCAGGCCAACATTAAGCTTTTCAAAAGGGCTAAAGCCAATTGTTGGCGAAAGATCAACAAAAGTAAAATTACTGCTAAAATAAAGCTGGGTATTACCGCCAATGGTAAATCGTTTTAACCAATCGGTATTTCGTTCTCTTTTTGCCTTAAAAGTATTGTCCTTAGGGGTATTTCCATAGTAAACGCTATCTGTTTGCGCATTAAAGCGCAAACAGATAAATACTATAAAAACTAAACCTAAAATCCTTTTTTTCATGCACATTATAAAGTATCTTCGTATACAAATTTACAAAATATGACAATACTTGTTACAGGTGCATCAAAAGGAATTGGATTTGAAATGATCAAACTCTTATCTCAAAATGCTAATACACTTGTAATTGCCATATCACGTAATATTGAACCTGTCACAAAACTTGTTAATCAAAAAAACACGCATTCTATCCTTCCTGTTAAAGCTGATATTACAAATGCCAACGATCAAAAAAAGATCATTAAAACGCTTAAGTCATTAAACCTGAAAGTTGACGTTTTAATAAACAACGCTGGTGAAATAGTAAACAAACCTTTTGAAAAAATAACTTCTAAAGAGTTACAATCTGTTTATACTACAAATGTGTTTGGGCCTTTTACTTTAATACAATCTCTATTACCTTACTTCAATAAAAAAAGCAAAGCGCATATTGTGAACATTAGCAGTATGGGCGGTTTTCAGGGCAGTTCTAAATTTCCGGGGCTTAGTGCCTACTCCAGCAGCAAATCGGCTTTAAGCGGATTGACCGAATGCTTAGCCGAAGAATTAAAACCAAAAAACATCTCTGTTAATTGTTTAGCTATTGGTGCTGTACAAACCGAAATGCTTAGTAAAGCTTTTCCCGGTTACAAAGCACCTTTAAAAGCAAATCAAATGGCAGAGTTTATTTGTAATTTTGCTTTAACAGGTCATACTTATTTTAACGGAAAAATAATTCCAGTATCATCAACAACACCATAACCATGAATAAATTATTACTAGCTTTTTGTTTATGCATATCTGTTCTTTGCCAGGCGCAACGAATTAAGCTTCAGATCGAGTTCAGATACGGCCTGCCTGATTGCAGTGGTAAATGCAAAACAGATGCAGAGATCCAGAATTCAAAAGTTGACAAGCCTTTGGCAAAACAGCGTTTTTATGTTTATCAAAGCGGTGTTTGTGTTGATAGTATAAGAACAGACGATAGCGGATTGGTTGTATTAAAATATCCTCCGGGAAGATATTATTTGTATGAGCCATGGAAACATTTTAAAAAAACACCAGATAATTCACCTATGACAGATTTCTTTCCTGATTGTTTGGCTAAAGAATGGGTAAAACCAAATTATTATTTAACCATTGAAATGGATGGCCAATATAAAATGACCTATAACGAAATAAGTGCCAGCCGCTGTCCTTTTCAATATGCCTGTTTAAAAGTTCGACATTTGCCAACGCTAATTAAAAAATAAATGCAAAAATATTTTTTAATACTCTTTACTTTCTTCTTTTTAAATTTTTCTTCGCAAACCATTACACAAACCATAAAAGGTGTTGTGGTTGACAAACAAAGTCAAACACCCATTCCGGGAGTGGTTGTACAGGTTTTAAATTCTGATCCTTTATTAGGTACAAGTACCAACGAAAAAGGAGAATTTAAAATTCAAAATGTGCCAATTGGCAGATGGCAATTAAAATTTCAATTTATAAGTTATAAAGAAAAATACATTACTGTTATTTTAAACGCCGGTAAAGAATCTGTTTCAACTATTGAAATGGAAGAAAGTGTTATACAAGGCGAAGAAGTGGTAGTTGTTGCCGAACAGGATAAAACAAAAACAAATAATAAAATGAGTACCGTTAGTTCTCGCGTATTTAGTGCAGAAGAGGCCGCACGTTATGCCGGTAGCAGAAATGATCCTGCACGCATGGCAGCAAATTTTGCCGGAGTAAGCGGTGCCAACGATTCAAGAAATGATATTATCATACGTGGAAATTCACCCATTGGCATTTTATGGCGCTTAAATGGTTTAGATATTCCAAACCCAAATCATTTTGGTAATTCAGGCTCAACCGGTGGTCCGGTAAGTATCTTAAATAATAACACGCTGGATAATTCTGATTTTATGAGCGGTGCATTTGCAGCAGACTATGGCAATGCAACATCAGGTGTGTTTGATCTGCGCATGCGCAAGGGTAATAATGAAAAACATGAATTTTTAATGCAAATGGGCTTTAACGGTTTCGAGCTTGGTGCAGAAGGACCCTTCAATAAAAAAAAGAATTCGAGTTTTTTGTTGAACTATCGCTACTCTACCCTCGCTGTTTTTAAAGCACTGAATATTGATTTTGGAACCGGTGCTGCTGTACCTCAATACCAGGACATTACTTTTAAAACAGACTTTGCAACACAAAAAGCCGGCAACTTTTCTTTTTGGGCTGTTGGTGGTTTAAGTTATATTGCTTTGTTAGACAGCGATAAAAAACCCGGACAGGATATTTTCGGTTACAGTGCCCGTGATACATACTTCCGCTCTAACGTTGGAGCTACCGGCGTTTCGCACACTTATCTTTTTAAGAAAAACGCCTACTTAAAAACAAATGTTGGTGTAAGCGGGCAATACAATAATGTTATTGCGGATAGAATTGATACATCTTTTCATACACCAAAAAATTTAAAGCCCGAATACAGGCAAACTACTCAAACCATTCGCTATTCATTAAATACCACTTACAATAAAAAATTTAATTCAAGAGATTTTGTGAACACCGGTATTTATTCTGAATTATACAATACATTATTTGTAGACAGCAACGATAATTTATTTGGCAATAACACCTTTGTTACCTTACGCGATTATAAAGGCACAACAGCTTTGCTTCGCGGTTTTGTGCAATGGCAACATAAATTCTCCGATAATTTTTTAATTAATATTGGCGTAAGCGATCAATTCTTTTTATTAAACAATTCAAATGCTATTGAACCCCGCGCCGGCTTAAAGTATTCGATCAACAGCAAACAATCTATTAGTATTGGTGGAGGCATGCACAGTCAGCTACAACCTATTTATATTTATTTTGCAACCGATTCTGTTAGTGGTAAACGTGTAGAAACAAACCGGGCTTTAGATTTTACACGCGCTACACACGCTGTGCTGGCCTATGATAATAGTTTTGCAACTAATTTCAGGTTAAAGGCAGAATTATATTACCAATACATTTATAATGCGCCTGTACAAAATTTTCCAAGCTATTTTTCGGCTTTAAATTTGGGAGCAGACTTTAATAGCCCAAATGTAAATAACCTTGTTAGCAAAGGCACCGGTGAAAATTATGGGATCGAATTAACGTTAGAGAAATTTTACAGCAAGGGTTATTATATTTTATTTACCACAAGTTTGTTTGAAAGCAAATACAAAGGCAGTGATAATATTACAAGAAACACAGCATTTAACGGTAATTATGTTTTTAATTTATTAGGTGGAAAAGAATTTAAGATCAACCAAAAACATGTGTTGAGTATTGATGTAAGAGGCACTTATGCAGGCGGGAAACGTTATACGCCAATTGATCTGAACGCAAGTATAGCAGCTAATGATGAGGTACGTGACGGTACACATGCTTATGAGTTTCAATATCCTGATTATTTTAGAATGGATGTTAAACCCGGCTATCGTTACAATTCAAAAAAACTAACACACGAGTTTACGATTGATATTCAAAATGTAACACGTAACGCAAATGTGTTTCAACAATCGTACGACATACAAAACAAAACCATTAAAACAGATTATCAATTACGCTTTTTTGTGATCCCACAGTATCGCTTATTGTTTTAAAATAAAAAAGCCACACTTTTAAGTGCGGCTTTTTTGAATTCAGAATATTGGTTAATGAACTTCATTGATCGCTTCAACGCGATCAATCTTTTACCAATTTTAATGTCTGGAAACTTCCGTCTTTAGTTGAAAGCTTAACAAAATAAATTCCCGGTGCAACTGATGTCATATTTATTTGCTGTTCGGTTTTTACTTTATCAAAGCTGGTGTTTTGTTTTAAGATCACTTTTCCAACCGCATCAACCAACTCAATGGTCAGATCAATTTGCTTGCTTGTATTAACTACTAAATTTAATTTGTCTTTTGCCGGATTTGGATAAGCATTAAATGTAAAAGCAGATACTTTATTTTCTGCAATGCCGGTACATGGATCAACTACTATTGAAACCATTGCGGTAGCCTCACAACCGTTAGCGTCTGTTCCGGTACATGTAAATGTTTGAGAAGCTGTAGTTGTATGATTTACTGTCGTTCCCATTACATTAATTGGTTGCCAGGTATAAGTATTAGCACCGCCACCGGTTAATATAACAACATCACCCGCACACATCGAAGAAATATTTGCACTGGCAGTAACGGTAGGTAAAAAATTCACATCTACTGTAACAGTTTTTACAATAGAACATGAACCCGTTGTACCTGTAACCGAATAAACAGTTAATGATAAAGGTGAAACAGAAACTGTTGAAGAATTTCCGCCACCACCACTCCATACATACGATGTTGCGCCGGTTGCTGTAAAGGTTGCAGATTGTCCTGTACAAATAGAAACAGATGTAGGACTTGTAACATTTACATTTGGACCAGCAATAACGTTTACAGTTTTAGTCATAACACTTGGCGAACCGTTAGATGCTGTTAAAGTAATTGTGTATGTGCCGGGTGAAGGAAAATAAATTGTTGGATTTGGTGTGTATATATTAGGACTGATAGTTGTGCTTCCACTTGTGCTCCAGGTATAGGTAGGAGTTGGAGAACCTGTAGATGAATTGGTAAAGGTTAAATTAGTATTGGCACATAAAGTGGTTGCAGTATTAAAACTAGCAGTAGCAACGGCGTTTGTTACAGAACAAAAACCATGCGTGCCTAAAAATTTGCGGTAAGGACTGTTTGCCATTGCTATTTGCATACGATTAGCCTGGTCTGGCGAAAACATATACATAGCCTGATGGCTCGTATAATCCATAAAATTCATATACATTTCTCCATCAGGCGTGTTTGTACTGCAGGTACCAACATGATAAGGATAGGCCGGAGTGCCGCCATTACTGGCCGCTGCAGGAGGTGTATCATTACAAAAATCAGTGGCGCAGGTACCATCGCCCCAAATATGACGAAGACCTAACCAATGGCCAATCTCGTGTGTACAGGTTCTTCCTTTATTATAACTTGTATTATAATAAACACCCGCAGGAAATAGATTAATAGAACCGAACACTTTTGTATAACACCAAAAACCATCTGTAGTAGCAGTTCCTCCTGATGAAAGGCCTGATAAAGTACTAAATGGTGGAAATGTTGCATATCCTAATAGACCGCCGGTTGCTGTAAGGTTAGCATCGGTTATCCATATATTTAAATATTTTGAGCAGTTCCAGATAGTGCCCGGTTTTACGGTACCATCAATAAATGCTTTAAACGCAGCATAAGAACCAATAGAGGCAGGATCACTCCAGCCTTTTGATACATAATTCACGCGATCAATGCCTGGTTCAGGTAAAATGTTACCTAAAGAATCTTTTGTAACAAGGCAAAACTGAATATTACAATTTGCTATTTTAACCCTGCCCAAACCATCAAGGTTAGCGGCAGGCAAACTTTGATTGGTTGCCCATGTTGTAAATGCATTTGCGGGATAAGTGCTGTTATTAAATCCTGAACCGGCGTAATCATCATTTAATACCTGTATCTGCGAATTTAACTGGCCCTGTGCCAAATTCGGATACGTACCAACAGGCTGGCCGCCATGTAAAACGTGCATGATAACAGGAATTGTATATAAGGTTGCAGAGGCTGCCGATTTGTTAGCTGCCTGAGCAATTTTCTGCTGTTCTATTAATTGTTGTAATTGTGCTTCCCATTGTTGAGATGGTACATCGCTTCCGCATTTATGATCTTGAGCTACGGCTTGCTGTAAATTAAACACTACTGCAGAAGCAATAATGCAATGTAAAAATTTTTTCATGTTTTGGATTTTCTATTATACTAAAATAGAGAATTACAACTGATAAAACAAATACGAGCAATACTATTGATGTAATTAGCAGGAAATGACAAATAAATTGTTAAAACGTTATTGCTTTTGAACGAATTCAAGCAACCATTTTACTGCTGCTTCTTCGCGCGTGAAAACTTTTGATGGATGACGGCTTTTGCCGATCTTGATAAAAAAATTTGCCATGATGCGTTGCGGAAGACTTTTTATTAATAAAGCTTCTGCTAATTTTAAATGGCGATAAGGATTATTTTTTCCTGCGTAATTACGCGCTTCGGGTGAAAGATTTTTTTTACCGTTTCTTACATCAATTAAAACCGGCGTTGCTTTTCCTTCTGTAATTATATAACAGGCATCTACCTGTTGTTTGATCTCATCAAAATCTATCTCATCATCGGTGTCGTTAAAAGCAATTCGTAAAAAGCCTCTTTCGTCATAGTTAATTTCAGAATTATATGTTTTTAAAGATCTCACCTAATAATTTCAAAGATATTATACTATCAAATATACAAATCCATTTTTTAGAGCGCAACTATTTTAGGCTTATTCTTAAAACATTATAATTTAATTCCGGCAATACATACATCATCAATTTGCTCCAACTTACCTTTCCAATTGTTAAATGTTTTATCTACTAAATCCATTTGGGACTCCATTGTTTGATCTTTCATTTCAAAAAACAACTGGGCTAATCTTTTTCGCATGAATTTTTTACCGTTCGCGGTTCCTTTATCACCGCCAAACTGATCATAATATCCATCCGTTGAAAAATAAAGTGTATCGCCTTTTTCAAGTTCTATGCTTTGAGTTGTGAATGGTTGACTGTTTTCAGATTGTCCTATGGGTTGTTTATTGGCTATTAACTCTTTTATTTCGCCTTTATGAATATACCAAAGTGAATTGTTTGCACCCGCCCATTTAACATTAACCAGGTTGCCATTGCGTTGAATAGAACATAATGATATATCCATACCATCTTTTACGTTTTGCCCCGTTTTTGAAAACGTTTCTAAAACAAGTTCTTTTGTTTTATCAAGTATCATTCCCGGATCGGTTAAATTATATTTTTTTACAGCGTTATCCAATGCATTGCTGCAAACAACACTTACTAAAGCGCCCGGTACACCGTGGCCGGTACAATCGGCAACAGCAAATAAACACACATCATTTTGTTTTGATTTGTAAAGCCAATAAAAATCGCCGGCAATAATATCTTTTGGCCTGTAGTAAACGAAACAATTACCAAGGATCTCTTTTATTTTTGTAAACGAAGGCAAAATAGCACGTTGCAAATTCTTCGCGTAATTTATACTATCGATAATATCTTTTTTTTGCGATTCGATCAGATCATTTTTTTGTTGTAATAATACATTGTCTTTCTTTTTTTGGTTGTTACTTTTTAAAACAATTACAACAAGGCCAAGTAATAAAACCAATCCTGCCAATGCAGCATAAATTAAAAGTTGTTTTCTTTCTAATGCATTTTTTGCTTCAATTTCTTTTTTAAGCTGTTCGTTCTTTATTGCCGCCTGCTCTTTATCAAACTGGTATTGCATTTCGTAACGTGTAATTTGCGAAGATTTTGAAGCATTAAAAAGAGAGTCTTTATAATTTTCGGCCCAGATGCGGTTATAAAAAGTAGAATCGAGATTGCCAATATGGTAAAAACATTCTGATTTGGAATAATACAGGGTAACATACCTGCTTATATCGTTATTTAAATTGGCATACTTAAACGCTTTATTATATTCAGGTAGTGCTTCTTTAAATTTGTGAACGTGCTTAAAGATATCGCCTTTGTTCTCATAAAAGTGTGAGAGAAAAAACGGGTTTGATTTTTCGTTCAACAATTTTTCTGTAATATTTAAATAACGTGTTGCCGAATCGTATTGGCGCAAACGAATATATTCGCCTGTAAGATTATTGTAGGTGACCACTTTTTTTGAATCGGGCATTTTAAGCCTGTTGTTCATTTCAATGGCTTTTAAATAATACGTAATTGCCGAATCGCCCATATTCATATTTGAAAAATAATTTCCAAGGTTTGAATAAGATAAAGCAAGGCCTTTTTCATCTTTTTGTTGGATACGTAATTTTAATGCTTTGAAAAAGAACTCGCCCGATTTTTTGTGCTGACCCAAATCGCTGTATACATTGGCAATGTTAGAATAATTTCCTGCCAACTCTTTTCTGCCCTGTGCTTCATTTATTTTAATGGCCTCCTGCAAATAATAAATTGCTTTTGGATAGTTACCTATCTTGCGGTACAGGATGGCGATATTTCCAAATGAACCCGAAATATCTGACGAGTCGGAATTTCTCAGATCATAGTTTAATAATTCGATAGAGATATCAAGACACTTTTGAATATCACCTTTGTAAAAATAAAGTGTTGTTTGATCGGCAAGGTAAGATCTGTAATAAACCGAATCGTTGTATTTTTTTATCAATACATCTGCAAGCGCTTTTTGCTTTTCAAAAACTTTTGCTGCGCCGTCAAAATCATCTGTTTTGTAAAAGCAATCCTGTACGCGCCTGTATTTTCTATACCTCAGCGTATCGCTTTTTTCGGCATCGGCTTCTTTAACGTCATTATCACACTGCGCCGATATTATTTTAGCAGTTAATAAAAATAATATCAGCCAGGCAATTTTTTTCATCAAGAAATTTTAAAGTTTTTACGCTTTTAAAAAGCCAAGCAATTTTTCAACGCTTGCTTTTGCATCACCGTACAACATTTCTGAATTTGGTTTATAGAACAACGGATTATCTTCGCCTGAATAACCCGCGCTCATCGAGCGCTTCATGATAATTACTTTCTCTGCTTTCCACGCTTCAATAACAGGCATACCGTAAATAGAACTTGCCGGATCATCCTGCGCGCTTGGATTTACAACATCATTCGCACCAATAACCATTACCACATCGGTATTTGGCATATCGTCGTTTATCTCATCCATCTCCAAAACAATATCGTAAGGTACATTTGCTTCTGCCAATAATACATTCATGTGCCCCGGTAAACGGCCTGCCACAGGGTGAATAGCGAAGCGTACATTTTTTCCTTCTTTACGTAAAGTTTGAACCATATCGTAAATTGGGTATTGTGCTTTTGCAACCGCCATACCATAACCCGGAACTATAACAACCGATTTTGCTTCTTTTAATAATGCCGCAACCTCTTCGTGATTTAATGCGGTTACTTCTCCTTCAATTGCTTTTTTCTCACCGCCACTACCATTGCCTGAACCATTTGCAAATATTACCGAGAAGAACGAACGGTTCATAGCATGACACATGTGCATTGAAAGAATAGCACCTGAACTTCCTACTAAGGCACCTGTAACAATTAATAAGTCGTTACCTAACATAAAGCCCGCTGCCGAAGCTGCCCAGCCTGAATAAGAGTTAAGCATAGAAACTACAACCGGCATATCGCCACCACCAATGGCCATAACCAATACCACACCAATAAACGAAGCAATGGCTGTCATAATAAGAAGATAAAGCATCCCTCCTGTTCCTTCTGCATTGCAAAAGAACACACCCAAAACGGTACATGCTGCAAGCAATAATAAATTCATTGTTTGCAAACCTTTAAAGGCCCATGGTTTTGAAGGCACTTTACCATCTAATTTTCCCCAGGCAATAATAGAACCTGTGAAGGTGATAGCACCAATAAAAATTCCTACAAATACTTCTACTAAATGAATTGAGTGCGCAGCGCCTGTTAACTCATGCGATTTAGGATCTAAGTAAGAACCAAAACCAACCAGTACCGCTGCTAAACCCACAAAGCTGTGTAAGATGGCAACCAGCTGCGGCATAGATGTCATTTCTACTTTACGCGCCAACAATAAACCAATTACCGAAGCAACTGCAATTGCAGCAATAATGTAAACATGACCCGCAACACCTTGTCCTAACACAGTTGCAATGATGGCTACGATCATACCAATGATGCCATAGAACACACCACGTTTTGCCGATTCTTGTGAAGATAAACCTCCAAGACTTAAAATAAACAGGATACTGGCAAATAAGTAAGCTGCTGTTTGTATTTCTTTTGCGATGAACATAAACTAAATCTTTTTATATTTTTTATTTCTTTTTTAATGCTGTCCCGATAGCTATCGGGATGTCGAAGCATTATTTTTTAAACATTTTCAACATACGGTGAGTAACAAAAAAACCACCAACAATATTTATACTGGCCACTAAAATTGCAATAAAAGCAAGTATGGTCATTGGGCTTGATATATCATCTGTTGTTTGTAATAGACCACCAACTACAATAATACCACTAATGGCATTTGTAACAGCCATTAAAGGCGTGTGTAACGAATGTGCTACATTTGATATTAATTGCCAGCCAACAAACACTGCTAAAATAAATACAGTAAAGTGCTGTATAAATTCAGGTGGTGCAAACTTGCCCACTAAAAACAATAAGCCACCAACTACCGCTAAACTAATTACCATAGAGATGGTTGCTTTTTTTGCTTTTTCTTCTGCCGAAATTTTTTCTTCTTCTGCAGTTGGCGCTGCTACTTTTTTTACATTGCCACCTGCTGTAGGGCTTACCGGAAGGGGTTGAGGCGGCCAGTTAATTTTACCGTCATAAGTTACCATCGCTCTTGAAACAACGGCATCTTCCATATCAATTTTAAATTTCTCGGCCTTACCCATGTCATCTAATAAATGACATAAGTTGTTACCGTATAATTGCGAAGCCTGTGAAGGCAGCTGATTTAATTTACCAACTATGGTAACGCCATTATCAGTTGTATAAACTTCTCCGTTTTTTGTAAGAACACAGTTACCACCGGTAGATGCCGCTAAGTCAACAATAACAGATCCAGGCTTCATAGCAGCCACGTGATAATCTAACCACAATTTAGGAGCGGGCTTACCCGGAATTTGTGCTGTAGTAATTACAATATCAACTTCTTTTGCTTGTTCTAAAAACAATTTCATTTCTGCTTCAATAAATTCTTTACTCATTTCTTTTGAGTAACCCGATGATGTTGCACCATCTTCATTTATTTCTACAGTTAAAAAAGTAGCGCCCATAGATTGAATTTGCTCTGCTACTTCTTTACGCGTATCAAACGCTCTAACAATTGCACCTAATGAATTAGCTGCGCCTAGCGCTGCTAAACCTGCAACACCCGCACCAATTACCAATACTTTTGCAGGCTCTACTTTACCCGCTGCAGTAATTTGTCCGTTTAAAAATCTACCAAAATGGTAAGAGCCTTCAATAACAGCCCTGTAACCCGCAATGTTAGCCATAGAGGAAAGCACGTCCATTTTTTGTGCGCGAGAGATACGAGGGATCGCATCCATTGCAATGGCATTTACTTTTTTATCTGCTAATTTTTTAAGTAGGTCTTGATTTTGTGCAGGCCATAAATAGCTCAGCATTACCAAACCTTCTTTCATCATAGCAACCTCTTCAACACTTGGCTCTTTTACTTTAAGAACAATATCTGAATTGCCGTAAATATCGGCAGCTGAATTAACGATCTTTGCGCCTGCTTCTTCAAATTCTTTATCAGAAAAATTTGCTTTTATACCGGCGCCTTTTTGAATTTGAACCTCAAAGCCCTGCTTTTGCAAACGCTTAATAGTTTTAGGAGTGGCGGCTACCCTTAGTTCGTTTGGGGATATCTCCGCTGGAATTCCAACTTTCATATATGATTGGTTTTTTAGGAACCCAAATAACGCAAAAAAATCGGGAAATTAAAAGGGCTTTTTAACAACAGACCTATCTTTGAGCCACTTTTTTGGCCCTGAAATTAAGCGAAAAGCCAAATGTTGCATTCATCATTAAACTGGTAAATACACCTTTTGGGCCGGGCAAAAACGCCACGTCAACACCTGCATACGCGCCAAGTGTGCCAATATCGTTAGATCTTACGCCAATTTTGGCGCCCATGCTTTTTAACTGGGTTAATGACGAAACAGGTAATTTCTTATGAACGACTTCATACAGAGTATCCACTCCTACTATAACCGTAGCCTCATTAAATTTGCGTGAAACAGGAAAGAGCAGGTCGAAATAATAAGTAGTTACCGATCTGTTGCTCTTTACCTTATCCCTACCCTGGTAATTTACTCTTATTTTAAGATCATCAATAACCTGGTAATGAAAGCCCGCTGCTACATAAGAAATATTGGCATACGATTCAACCTTAGACTTGGCGTAATTGAGCGGATAGATGCCATTGTTTAAATTAACCTGTGGATCTAAATTAAAAGAATAGTCAGCATAAATATAGCGTTTGTAATTTTCAAGACCGGCATGCACACCAAAACACCTGTAAAAATCGGCCGGTAAAACAGCGTAGGTTTTAATATTGGCAAACCTGCCGCCAATTAATACTTTGCGCTTACCGTTTAATTTTTTGGCGTAAAAATTAAAGCCTACCACCGTTTTAAATGAAGAGGATGGAAGGTTGTAATTATCCAATTTACTATCTGTAGTTCTGGTATTGATGGTTTCTTTTCCGTAATGAATAAAATAATCATAACTATACGAAGCGCCAAGCCAAATGCGCTCTCCCGGACTTCTGTAATTTATTTCGCCGGTTGCTGAGAGCCTGTAATTACTCATTAGGTGTTTAAAATCCAAAGGCTGAATGATAAAAGATAAATTTTTTGCATTGGCAGGTTCGTTCTCCAACATCTCTCCTTCTATGGTAAAAAACCTTCCATACTGCGCAAATACAGTAGGTGTGAGAATGAACAGAAACAAAATAACAAGTAGTGATCTTTTCATATTTGTTTTATTTTAAGAGATCAGGTCTTCTGAGCTTTGTGCGCTCAACACTTTGCTCGTGGCGCCATTTATCAATGTTGGCGCTATGTCCGCTTAATAATATTTCCGGTATTGCCCAGCCGTTAAACTCTGCAGGTCTTGTATATACAGGTGGCGCCAGTAAATTATCCTGGAAAGAATCGCTCAATGCAGAGGTCTCGTCATTTAAAACGCCCGGCAACAAACGGATCACCGCATCGCTGAACACTGCCGCGGGTATCTCGCCCCCGCTCAATACATAATCGCCAATGCTTATTTCTTTGGTAATTAAATGCTGGCGCACGCGCTCATCTACGCCTTTGTAATGGCCGCAAAGAATAATAATATTTTTAAGAAGAGAATATTGGTTGCATAGCTTTTGCGTTAACAACTCACCATCCGGACTCATATAAATAACCTCATCGTATTCACGCTTTGATTTAAGATCCGCTATACAGGCTGCAATAGGCTCTATCATTAATACCATGCCCGCACCGCCACCAAAAGCGTAATCGTCTATCTGTTTTTGCTTTTGGGTAGAATAATCGCGCAGGTTAATGAGATTGACTTCCACCAATTTGTTATTAATTGCCCTTTTTAAGATAGAATGGCTAAAAGAGCTGGTCATAAGGTCGGGAACGGCAGAAATAATATCAATTCTCATGAGGTAAAGATAGGGATTTTGTTAAAATATGGATTTTAACCATTTGGTAACATTAAGCTAAGGATTTGAAGAAATAGTGATCTTAATTTTATACCGGTGAAAAACTTAGTTTACATAGTTTTATTTTTAAGCTTCAGCGCTGTTTCTTTTGCAGGAAATAACGATAAAGAAAAAAAATCAGTAGCAGTTACACAAAAAACTGTTGCCGGTAAAATTACCGATGCAGCAGGCGAATCAATAGCAGGCGCACAAATTACCATTAACGAAACAGGTGAAACTTTTTTTGCTGATCTGGATGGCAACTTTAAGCTTTCGGTAAAAACAGATAAAGTATATTCTATCTCAATAAACACAATTGGTTTTCAACCTTTGGAAGTAAAATCAAATACGCTTTCTTATTTTTCTGCCCTTTCTCTTACAGAAATAACTAATTAACATCGGCAGGCCTTTATTCATAAGGCATTCACGCTTTTTAACGCCACTCACGGTAAAGTTAAGGTTAAATCTGCATTACGCCATTGTTTCTTAATCGTTATCTTAATATCTTTGATATAAGAAATTGATCCACACATTTTTTAAAAACCACACATTATGAAAAAGTTAGTAGTAATAGTTTTATCGGTTTTAATAGCAGGCGTTACAAACGCTCAAATACAAAACGAAAAAGGTTTATATATAGACAGCGAAGGAAATTTATTTAACGGCGTTGTACAAAAAACAGAAAACAACATTAAAACAGATTTTAATGTAAAAGACGGTGTAATTAATGGTGATGTTACTTACTATTATGCATCGGGCAATAAAATGGAAACCGGTACTTTTACAAACGGTGTTAAAGATCTTAAATGGACACGCTTTAACCAAAATGGTTCTTTATCTGCTGTAGCTTTTTACAAGCTTGGCAAAAAAGACGGTACCTGGTTAGTGTATGACGAAACCGGTAAAAAACGTTTTGAAATGAATTACAACAATGGCGAAAAAACCGGCGTTTGGACCAGCTGGGACGAAGCAGGCGCCGTTGCAGGAACAAAAAATTATAACGCGAATTAAAATATATAAAAGCACATTTTATTAAAAAAGCCCCGGGATTTTCGGGGCTTTTTTGTTTTAGGTGCCTACTGCCAGCAGTAGGTGTTTTTTTGGGGGAGAGTTTGTAGGTTTGCAATAAATATCCAAGTAAAATTGACGTTAACTGACATATTTACTAAATACGACTATGGAAAATCCTAAAATACAGCCTGATAAAATAACCAAACCAATTCAATTATTAGCTGTTTGGTTTGCAGGTTTAGTTCTTCTAGTTAGCCTTCTTCTTGCTGGTGCTAAAACTATTACCTCACCTATTTGGTTAACACCTGTTTTAGCGATTTCAGCAATTTTAATAATTCCCCTATTTCTATATTTTGTTTTTTTATTACAGACCAAGTATAGGCCACAAATGCAGGAAGATACTTTTTATTCCAAATATCTTGACACATCAACAAATAAAACCATTATCGTTACTGAGGATGTGAAAAAAAATCCTTCGGTTACCGAATTAAAGGATACAATCATTCAACTGACTGAATCAAATAAATTCTTTTTAAAAAATATAGAAGAATTAGTTAAAAGCAAAACCCAAGACAATCAAAAAATATCAGAAATTGAAAAGTACATAATAGCGTCGAATGAAAATTTTAATAGAGTTGAGCAGACAATAAAAAAGACGCAATTTGAAATTTATTTAAATAGATTGCTACCAAAATTTTCTGAAACTAGATTGCTGCTTTTAAAAAATGACTTCGAAAACATCGAAGAGTTTACTGGTGGGAGTAAAAAACAGTTAGATAAATTTTTGATTTCAGTTGGGTTAAACGTTGAACCAAAATTTGTGGCGGAGTTATTGAAAATTTTACAGCCCTTAGGACTCGAATTAATTAATATAATAGAAAATGGATATGAGATGGAACATTATAAGGATGCCCTAGTGATAGGCTCTCATGCTTATAACATTCCTGAAAGAACAACCTTAAAAGTAGATAATATTCTGATCGAAACAATTTCAAATATTGAAAGCAGGGAGCTATTTCATAAAATGTTTAAATAAGAAAATTCAATTTTTTACAGGTTACATGTACCAATAATTTAAAAGCCGTGCCTTTGCGACGTATGAACTTACTGTCTATAAACAACCTTTCTAAAGCCTAGGGCTAAAAAATCATTTAATAAAATCAGCTTTGGCATTAAAAAATCCGCGAAAAACCCAAGGTTTTTTTGTTTAAAGTACCTACTGCTGGCAGTAGGTGTTTTTGTTTGGAATAGTTCGTAGCTTTGCATTGAACAATTCTGAAATTTATTAAAAGATTAAAAACAATATGTGGTGGCTTATTGTCTAGTTAGCGCAGGATTGATAAAAACCAATTAGAAAGAACTGATACTAATGACGATAGCGAAACCAAAAAACGTTGATGAGTACAGAAAATGGCTAAAGGACTTTCTAAATATAACTGTTGACAAAAAAACAGAAAACCATTATGATTCTGTTGCCAACAAAATTAAAACAGACTTCGAAAAATCCAAGGTTTGGACTGAGCTTATCTCTCGTATAACAGACATCAATAATGAATATTTAACTTTAACTAGCTATCCTCTTTTAATTAACGAGTTTAAACCAGAACTCGTAACGAAATCATTTTCATCTTTTTTTGAAAAATCCTTCAGAAAAAATGTTGTGTTTAATAAAAAATGGAGAGATGATGACAATCCTCAACCTCCTCATGGTGGGTGGTCGACTCCTGAGAATTGGTTTGAACAAACTAACGACATTCTTAGAACATATTTTGTTGTAAAGTATCTTGATGGTGTTGACTTCTTAATGAAAAAGATAATCTCAAATTATGAAACCAATGGATTACAATGCAATAATTCATTTGAAGCTAGAGATGAAGGATATTATGCAGTTCATGTTTATACACATTATGACTTTGAAATTCCAAAACTGACTTGGGATACTGAAACTAAAAAAATTTCAGTTGAAGTTCAAATTACCACTCAGTTACAAGATGTTATTGGTAAGTTAACTCATAAACATTATGAAGATAGAAGGGTTAGAATGATCAAATCAGATAAAAAATGGCAATGGGATTATGAGAGTGAAGAATTTACTGCGAATTACTTAGGTCACATTCTTCACTATGTTGAAGGAATGATTATGGAAGTTAGACAACGACAATCAAAAAATAAAAACAGCTAATTATGAAAAAAGAATTTATTGAATATTTAGAATCAATAGGAATTACAGGCGCATTGACAGCACGAGTTGAGGAGATATTTCTCATTTACAGTAAAGTTTTAGGAAATAGTATTGATGATATTTTTGTAAGTGAATATTTGAATAAAGATGGAAGCAGATTTTATGAGAACTTATGGTTCTTTAATAAAGAATTCTGTTTTGAGGCAAAATTTTTTCTAACCACTGACGATCTTGATTCGGATAAAATATTCAGAAGCGTCACAAACTATACAATTAAGAAAAATGACTTTGATATGGTTAAAAATATTACTTCTGACAAATCAAGAATGATGCTTGATTTTGGATTTATATATCAAAGACATGGAGAGATGAAAGCGTCAAAAGAAAATTGTAAAAAGTTACTCGAAATTTTCCTTACCTATATTCAACCTAATTATTTATACCATAATAAGTGATTTAATTTTCAAGCAGTTTCATTTTTATGTTTAATGGTGCTACGGTAGTCATTAATAATAAATGGTTCTTATAAAATTTAACAAAAAATAAACCCTCGTTCAATCAATTAAAAAGCCGTACCTTTGCGGCGCATGAATTTACTGTCTATAAACAATCTTTCTAAAGCCTACGGGGCAAAAAAACTATTTAATAAAATCAGCTTTGGTATTAACTATGGCGAGAAACTTGCTTTGGTTGCAAAAAATGGCTCGGGCAAAACAACGCTTTTTAAAATTTTAAAAGGTATTGAAATTGCCGATGAAGGGGAAGTAGTATTCAGAAAAGATATTACCATAGGTTTTTTAGACCAGAATTTTGCCTTTGATGAGTCCTTAAGCATTCAACAATTAATTGATACTGCTGATAACAAATTTGTAAAGGCCATTAAAGAATACGATGAGGTTATTAAACTCAGCGAAACGTCTACCGATCCAAAAATTGCAGACAGGATGGAAGCGGCCCTCAATCACATGAACGAAATTGAGGCCTGGGATTATGAAAAAAATATCACAGAGATCTTATCACGCTTAGAAATAAGGGATACCACACAAATTGCAAAAACACTTTCGGGTGGACAAAAAAAACGTGTTGCCTTAGCATTGACTTTAATTAACCGTCCTAACTTAATTATCATGGATGAGCCAACTAACCATTTGGACATTGACATGATAGAATGGTTAGAGAATTATTTACAGGATGCATCCTTAAGTATTTTACTGGTTACGCATGACCGTTATTTTTTAGATGAAGTGTGCGATAAAATTATTGAGATTGATAATTACCAGCTGTACGAATACAATGGCAATTTTGATTATTATTTAGAAAAGAAAGCGGAGCGCGAACAAATTGCCAATGCCGAAATTGATAAAGCACGCAACGCATACCGTCGCGAAGTGGTGTGGGTACGCAAAATGCCTAAGGCCCGCGGTACAAAATCAAAATCGCGTGTAGATGCTTTTTATGAAATAGAAAAAAAAGCAAAACAAAAACGCATTGAGAAAAAAATTGAGCTCACTGTAAAAATGGAGCGCATGGGATCGAAAGTGGTAGAGCTGCATAAGATCACAAAAAATTATCCCAACAAAACTATTTTAAACGATCCGTTCACTTACACCTTTATTCCCGGCGAAAAAATTGGTGTGGTTGGAAAGAATGGTGTTGGTAAAACAACCTTGTTAAATATCATACAAGGTAAAGAAGCGGTGGATACAGGTAAAGTCTCACTAGGCGATACCATTGTGTTTGGTTATTATTCGCAAGCCGGTATGATCATTAATAATGATAAACGCATTATTGAAATTGTGCAGGACATTGCCGATCATATTCCTTTAGCGAACGGTACAAGTCTAAGTGCATCGCAATTATTAACGCGTTTTAATTTTACACCTGCGGTACAATTCAGTTACGCGCATACCTTAAGCGGTGGCGAAAAAAGAAGGTTGTATTTGCTAACCGTGTTAATGAAGAATCCGAATTTCTTGATTCTCGATGAGCCTACAAACGATCTGGACATTGTTACACTTCAAACGCTTGAAGAGTTTTTAGAAGAATTTAAAGGCTGCGTTTTAATTGTTTCGCACGACCGTTATTTTATTGACCGTTTGGTAGATCATACATTTGTGTTAGAGGGAGATGGTGCTATTAAAGATTTTCCGGGTAACTATACCGAATACCGCGAATGGAAAGCCAACAAAAAAGACGAGCCCATGCCGGAGTTAAAAATTGAAATTCCGATTGAAGAAAAAAAAGTTGTTGCAGAAAAACCAAAAACTGAAACACCTGCAAAAAAATTATCTTACAAAACACAGCGCGAGTTAGAGATCATAGAAGCAGAAATGCCAAAGCTGGAAGCAAAAAAAGCGGAACTGGAAAACAAGCTGGCATCGGGCATTACAGATTATGCTGAGATCCAGAAGCTAAGCGATGAATTAAAAAAGATCAGCAATGATCTGGATGAAAGATCCATGCGCTGGTTAGAGATACAGGAAGAGATCTGATTTAACCACTTAGACACTGAGAGCACTAAGATTTTTTTGTAATTCAGAGGAACTAGAATCTATTTCAAATTTATTTTTCTAAACTTTCTTTTTAGAAAAGAAAGTTACAAAGAAAATCGCGCTACTTTTATTTAGCTCAAATTCTACGCTTGCTTCACTGCAAGAAAAAAACTCGCCTTCGGCTCAAACAGCTTTTCTTGCCACGTTACGCAAGCTTGAATTTTAACGCTAAATAAAAAAAGCGCATTTCTGTGTGTGCTTACGCGGACTGGTTGCCTATGCACTATTGTGAGGCCTCAAAGAAATTCCGTAAGATTTGTGCTTTTAATTTTCAAGCCACCGGTAATTTTAAAATTTAAATCAACTGTTGCGATTAAGCGTTCTGCAATTTTAAAATTTCACTTGAGCCTACGCTGTCTGAGCGAAGAATGAGCGAGTTCGTAGGCGACGCAGGAAAATTAAAACACTAAATCGAGGAATTTGTTTGCAGCCTTGATTTTTTGCTTACTTTTTCATCAAGGAAAAAGTGAGGCCAAAAGTTATTTTACTAAAATCTTTTTTTGTCTTGTCTTTTGCTGGATTTTATCCTGAGCGCGGTCGAAGGATTTCGACTAAGGAAAAGTAAAGAAGAAATATTATGTCTTTATAAATTATAAAATTAAATTTACAGTATGTTCACAACAAACTACAGTTGTTATATTCTAAAAAAGAGGCATGCCAATATTTTTGGTGTATTATTGGCTTTCGCCATCATAGCTGCCGTATTTTATGGTGTTGGACTTTATGCAGGAAAAAAAGCGCCAAAAGGCTTAAATGAAATAATGCCTTACATTTTAATTACTACACTTATTTTAACTGCATGGAGCATTGCATATTATTTTAGCAAACGTTTTAAAGTAATAATTACCGGTGAGAATGATAAATTGGATATTGAAATAAAAGACCCGTCTTTAACTGCTCCGTTAATTATTACTTATCCTTTTAATATTTCTACGCAGTATGTTGAACAGCCAATGGCCAAAGGCTCTAAGATGAATATTCTTTACTTAACACTTTACAATATAAAAGATGAGCGTTTTGTTACCTTTGAAGGCGCTTTAGGTTCTGCCTATTCTGTTCCACAAAAATTTGAGTTCGTGGATCTTTTTAATTCAGAAGATCGCGGCCGTTTATTAGTTGCACCTGTAGTCTATAGTACAGGTAAAGTTAGACAGATAACTGACGAGGTAAGTATCTATAAAAATTACCTGGATAAGAAAAAAGAAAAGAAAGAAGGGCATGCGCCACTTTGATTTTTACGTGATGGAACACGGATCTTACCGATTAAACAGGTTATCACAGATTTGATCAGTGTAAATCTGCAAGATCAGTGTCATCTGTGTTTCATCACGTTCATTTAGAACCAAGCACCTGTTTCATAAATTCGCTGGCAAAAACAAAATCAAATAGTTCTTTATTGGTTGTTTTAAGGATCTGTGTTTTGTCTCCTGTCCACCAGTTCTCACCTTTGTAAACAAACATAATATTATCGCCAATTTCAATTACACTATTCATGTCGTGCGTTACAATAATGGTAGTGATATTATATTCACGCGTAATATCCTGTATAAGATCATCAATTACAATAGATGTTTTTGGATCTAAACCTGAGTTAGGTTCGTCACAAAATAAATAGCTTGGGTTGTTGGCAATGGCACGCGCAAGGGCTGCCCGTTTTTTCATACCACCGCTTAACTCTGCAGGATATAATTTGTTTCTTCCAACTAATTGAACGCGCTCTAAACAAAAATTTACGCGTTCTAATTTTTCCTCTTTGCTCATGCTTGTAAACATGTCTAAAGGAAAACGTACATTTTCTTCCAACGTTTGAGAATCAAATAAAGCGCCGCCCTGAAACAACATTCCTATTTTTTTTCTCACTTCTTGTTTTCCGTCCATAGTTAAAGCCGGAAAATTTTGTCCGTCGTACACTATCTCTCCACTATCCACTTCGTGCAAACCAACCATCATTTTTAAGATAGTACTTTTTCCACACCCGCTCTCGCCAATAATTAAATTGGTTTTGCCCGGTAAAAAAGTGAATGATACGTTTTTTACAACCTGCCTGTCGCCAAAAGTTTTATTGATATTTTTAATTTCTATCAATGGCCAATAAATAACTTGGTGTAAATTAAACTAAACAGCAAAATTAAAATGCTGCTGTATACTACGGCATTGGTACTGCTTTTACCAACTTCTAAAGCACCGCCCGAAGTGTAATAACCATAGTATGAAGATACCGAAGTAATAAGAAAAGCAAAGGTGACACTTTTACCAATAGAATAACCTACTTTCCATGGCATAAAAAATGCCTGGATACCAAATACATATTCGTAAGCCGTACAAGCCCCGGACCAAACACCCATGATGTAGCCACCCACCAAACCCAGAAACATACTTAACACAACTAAAAAAGGAAAAATGATCATAGCACCTGCAATCTTTGGGAAGATAAGATAGCTGGCTGAGTTGATACCCATAATTTCCAAAGCATCAATCTGTTCGCTAATACGCATAGCACCAATTTCGGAAGCAATGTTTGAACCAACTTTCCCTGCAAGAATCAAACACAAAATAGTAGAGCTAAATTCAAGGATCATACTTTCTCTTGCTGTAAAGCCAACGGCATAAAGTGGTACCAAAGGACTATCAACCGCATAGGCTGCCTGTATGGTTATAATACCGCCCATGAAAATAGAAATAATAGCAACAATTGGTAATGAAGTAATGCCAATATTGTCGATCTCAAAAATGATCTGACGGATGTAAACACGCAAATTCTGAGGCTTTTTAAACACCCGGTACAAGAGCATAAAATAGCGGCCTATGTGAAAAAAGAGGTTCATTTACGAAGTCTAAAAATACTAAAATATTCCCGTATATTTGTATATGTTCAAACGTAGCATTATTATTCTTTCGCTCTTAGCTTTTGTAACATTTACAATGGAAAGCTGTCTTTTTCACAAAAATAAATGCGATGGTTGCCCCGGACTTACCAAAAACAAAAGGGTAAGAAAATCGAGCAAAGGTTCTATCTAGCTAGTACGCCACCTGTGCGTGTAAGCCAACGCCTACAGCAATTTTATGCCAATCGTCCTGACTTGCCTGGCGAAAATAAGTTGGAGTTCCTACCAATTTTGCAGAAAAATACAAGCCCTTCACGTCGCCAAGATCTTTGATCCATTCAATGGAAATAAAAACATCATCATCTACAAATAAATTATAAGGCGTTAGATCCAATTCAAGTAAGCCCGTATTTTCTTTCAATTCAATAATAACATTTTGTGTTAAAATATTTTCTTTAGGATTTCCATCTTCACCTTTATTGTAAACGTTAAATCGGAAGATAGGCTTCTCAATAGAGTTTCTGGCAATGTTGATATAGAATTTCTTTAAATGTGTTTTAGGATTTTTGATATTTAATTTTACAGCTAACTCTGCACCCAATGTATTCTTAACAAAACCTGCAGTAACATGCGTAGTTTTAGTTTCGTTGCCAAGTACCTTTACTTTTGTTTTTTTTGCAGAAACAGAAACCTCGCTTAAATTAGTTGCCGCAGGAGCTAATACTATTTTATTTAAACTGTTTACTTTTTCGATAGATAAGCTTTTTGTTTTGTAGCCGATCATCGAGATCTTTACAGGCGCGCCTGCAGCGCTATCAGGCACTGTAAAATTAAATTCACCATTCTCGTTAGTTACCGTTCCAAAGCCTTTACCAACAACTCCAATATTAGCAAACTCAACAGGTTTATTTGTTACACTGTCTAACAAAATGCCTTTGCATATTTTTTGCGCAAAAAGTGAATTAAAGAGCAAGCTTAAAAAAAGTAAATAAGTAATTCTCATAAAATAGTATTTAAGCTTAAGACGTTTGAATGGTTATAAAAGTTACAGATCAATATTTTGCTCCGCCAATACCAATATTCTCAACAGGATGCCATGTTGTTTTTATTTCCTGCAGATCGAGAATTAAATATGGATTTTGATTTTCATCTTTTGTCCAGTCTTTATTCCAGTTAAAAGAACGTTTTACATTTAACGAAGCGTTTTCTGAAATAAGCTTTTCTTCTTCTTTATTTTTTCTGCAGTAAATAACTGCGTTCACATCCATGTGCGAAGAAAAATGCCCATGTAATTCGTTGGAAGTGCCTGTAAGTATATTTACAACACCACCCGGTAAATCAGACGTGGCAAGCACTTCAGCAAATGTAACAGCGCATAAAGGTAATGTGTTGGACGCTAAAACAACGCAGGTATTTCCACCACAAATAATTGGCGCTATAACACTAACTAATCCAAGTAGTGAAGAGTCTTCAGGCGCAATAACCGAAACAACGCCGGTTGGCTCAGGCACCGAAAAATTAAAATGTGATGAAGCAACAGGATTTACAGAGCTGAATAAGGCAGAATATTTATCGCACCAGCCTGCATAATAAACTAAGCGGTCAATACTTTTTAATACTTCCACTTCCGCAGCCTTTGGCGTGAGGCCCTGTAAAACCAATTCTTCAATAAATTGTGCTTTTCTTCCTTCCAGCATTTCGGCAATACGGTATAAGATCTGGCTGCGGTTAAAGGCAGTCTTGCCGCTCCAGCCTGTAACAGCAGCACGTGCAGCAACTACTGCATTTCTAAGATCTTTACGTGATGATAAACATACGTTAGCAATGGTATCTCCTTTTTTATTTTGCAAAGCATAATACCTTCCGCTTTCAGTACGGGGAAATTGTCCGCCAATATATATTTTGTAGGTTTTTAAAACGTTTAAACGCGACATGTTCTTTACTTTTTGTAGTAGTAAAGATAAGGGATTTTAATTAACTCGTTTGAATTAAAATGGCACAAATGTTACACCAAACATAAAATTAAAACGTTGGCTCGGGTACCTGTCCCAGCGGTAATAACGTTGGTTGGCAATGTTATTGAACTGTACAAAGAAACTTAACATTTTACTGTATCGGTACTCAGCGCCAAGATTTGCATCCACATAACCTTTTAATTGTTTTGGCACATAACTAACCGTTCCTGTATCAGTTTTTTGCGTGAGTGCCCATTGTTGTCCAACTAAAAAGATATCTGCCTTTACAATAATTTTACTTTTTAAATTGTAAATAGCAGAAAGGGTAAGATCATAATCCGGCTTCTGATAAGCGCGTGTTAGATTTTTTGTTTTGTATAAATAGTAATTTCCTTTACCTATAATATTTAATTTTTCTTTCAGCTGGTATTTTAACTGGCCACTTATAGTTAGCAAACTGGTGTTATCATATACCACATCAAAACGATTGTACACCTGATTAACGCCGCTATAATCGATCACAAAAAACTGCAGGCTATCATATTGGCCATAACTTACCTTGGCATCATAAGATGTTTTGCTGCTTAAGTTTCCTCTTAAACCAATATATGCATTGTATTTATTATTTGTATTTGAATAGTTGATAGTTGTATCCACAAACCTGTTCTCGGTACTTAAACTTCTAAAACTATTTTTTACCAATCCACCATTTACACCTGCATAAGGAATGATCATATTTTCATATACATTATAGAATACATTTAATTTTGGAAAGAAATAAAAGCGCGTTTTATTCTTAAAATTATCCAATGTTCCGGTTAAGCCAATATCAGCGTGCCATTTATTATTACCCGCTTCAAAAGAAGGGCTTAAGCTAACGATCAAATCATTTAAAGTATCATTGGCTTGCTTATGATTATAATAATCAGTTAAAAAACTCACGTTCAATTTTTCTTTGTTAATGAACATGCTGCCCATTGCATTGAACTTTATATTGTTCTCTGCTTCACGATTTAAATTCTGTAAATTATAATAACTCAAACCAAGATCGTGATTAATGTGTGTACTATCGGTATAATGACTCTGTAATCTTATTTTGGGTTCAAGCAATTGATAACGTTGACGTGTAAAATCATTCTCCAGTTTATTTAAACTTGTATCGTATCCATAATAATGTATTACATTTCTTTCATAATTAAAATCGCCACTCAAAGTATGTTTTTTATAGAACTGTTTTGCAAACAAATTTATTTCGTTATCGCTATAACCACCATAACCAACATCCTGCAAATGCGGCGTGCCTGAAAAGTGTTTTAAATGTGCGCCATAATTGGTTTCACGCGAGCGTGTGTTAGCGATCCAGAATTCACCGTAAGGCATATTATAAATTGGACCATAACCAACTTTTAATAATGAATGGTATAATTTACTTAAAGGTTCGTTTTGCAGCTTGGCCTGTGTAATTGGCTGCACCTCGTATTTAGGGAATAACGGAATGCTGGTAATACCATATTTTATATCCTTAATGCGTTTAACTGTATCTTTAATTTCGGGTACATCTGAAAATTTAGCAGCGTCTTTTATGGTTGGTTTAAAGGTACTTGATACACTGAAGGTTTCACTGCTATTGGTTTGCGCCATAACAGCAACCGTATATCCTAAAATAATTAAGATGATCAACAACCATTCCAATTGTTTTTTACGACGCTTGTCAAGAAGTTCTTTCTTCTTTTCGGTTTCTTTTTTTGGTATGTCTAATACACTCATCGTTATTGTTTTGGTTGTGTAATATTTGTAGAATCTGACGGAGTAGTTGAGCCTTCTGCCTCCATTTTTATTTCCTGCATAATACCTGCATCTTTATTGGTTTCGTAAAACTTCACTTTCATATCGTCGTACGACATTTTTTTCTCAGCTTCTACTTTTGCAGCTTGTTTGGCTTTTAAGGCTTCCAGGCGTTTTTTAGCCTCGTCAATATATTCCTGCTTAGCTTTATTATCGATCAGGGTTTCTAATATTACCTGTGCATCCGCATCTTCACCTTTTGCCATATAAGCATCAGCTAATAGCAACATACCTTTATTGTTCCAGTCATCATTGCTGTACTCGTAGCTTATTAGTTTGTTGATCGTTTTCTCTACTTCTTTATATTCTTTTTTATTGAATTGTATTCTAGCTATGTAATAATAAGCTTCAGCACCTGTTACGTTTTTTGAGGCTTTGGTCATAGCTTTAAATTCCAGCATGGCATCATCATAACGGCCGGTTTCGTATAATGATTTTGCTTTCATGTATTTTGCTTCGGTAGTTTGTTGCGGCGTTAATTTTTCGGTATTTAATACTTTGCCGCTTTCTGTTAATGCAGTTTCAAATTGATTTAAGTAAAATGAACTGCGCATGGCGCCTAAGCGTGCAAGACTTTTATTAGATGGCGTTTCGGCAAACTCTTGTAATTGCAGATACAATGGCAATGCTTCTGTATACTTTTTGTCTTTGTAATACAAATAAGCGGCTTTTGAAAGTGAAACTTCACTGTATAAGCTTCTTGGTTTTTGTATCACAAATAAATAACCCGGTAATGCTTTTTCAAAAAGGCCTTTATCGTAATTGCATTCTGCATAACTAAATTGCGCTTCGTTAATGTATTTTCCATTTGGAAATTTAGAGATATATGCTTCCCATTTTGGCATAGCAATATCACAATCTTTTTGTGTATAGAAAGCATCATAAGCAGCAATGTATGTTGCTTTCTCTATTTGATTTTCAGATAACGGATTTCCTAAAGCGACAAAATATTTTTCCATTTCGTCTATCTTTCCTTTTTCAGTAAAGATCTTTTTAATGATCTCTAAAACATCTTTTGCCGCATCACTCTTTGAATCATACTTTACAAATTTGTCAAAGTATTCAAAAGCTTTATCATCCTGTTTACGCTCGTAATAAATATTGCCTAACTGTGCATTGGCATTTGATGTAAAAGAAGAGTTTGGATAATTCTTCAGGATCTTGTTATAATAAATTATGGCATTATCCTGGTCTTTTACATTATTATAGTAAGTATCTGCAATTTCATTTAATGCAGCGCTTAAATAATTAGATCCGGGATAACGCGACTCGATCTTTTTTAATTCAGAGATCTTTTCGTTATAATTTTTATTTAAGCCATCACATAGCGCTTTTTGATACAAACAATAATCTACATCCAGTTTATTTTTTGCAATGGCTATTTTATAATTATCAGAAGCCTGCGCAAAATCACGGTTCATAAAATAACTATCACCAACACGAATGTGGGCATCGGTAATTTTATTCTCATCGTAAGTGTTTTTGGTCAATAAAAATTTACGGAAAGAAATATTGGCGTTTGAGTAATCATCTTTTTCCTGGCGTTGAAAATAAGCGTAACCAATTGCATAATTGCTAAGATCGTATTCAACCAATTGCAATGCACCATCCATTACCTGGAATTTTTTCCATAGATCAATGGATGTTGTATAGTCTTTACGGATATAAGAGATCTCGCCTAACCAATATTGATTTAAAGCATTTAATTTAAGGTCGGTGTTTTGTTGCAGAGATTTTTTAAATTGTTTTTCCGCATTATCCAGATCATTATTATTAAAGTATTCCACACCTCGGAAATAAATTAATTTTTGATAAGTAACTTTTAAAATAGGATCGATGGTGCCAATAGCTTCTATACTCTTAATAGCGAGATCATAATTTTTTGTGGTAGAATACACATTAATTAAAAAATTATAGCATTCTTCTTTACGCGATGAGTTGGGATACTCTTTTAAATATTTTGTAAACGCTTTTACTGCTTCGTTAAAAGGAGAAAAATCCAATTCGTAACTCAATTTTGCAAAACCAAATAAAGCATCTTCTGTTATCTTTTTATCCAGATCTATTTGATAGGCGCTGTAATACGCATTTTTAGCTTTTAATTTTTCACCCAGCTTCACATAGCAATCTGCCATATGATACCAGGCATTTTGCGCTAAAGAATCTTTATTTACGGTTACTTTTTCAAAACTAATTACCGCGTTGGCGCAATCGTTTATTTTATAATAACAATAACCCAAAGCATAATTGCCTTGCGGTGTTGACGAGTTTGTTTTCTTTAAATAGGTTAGGGCATTTGTATAATCTTTTAAGTTAAAATAGCTTTCACCTATCATGCGGTTGATCTCACCTTCTTTTTGAACATTCGCACTATCGTTCAATAAAGCAGGCGCTTCCTTCACCACCTTATCGTATTTACCTTGTATAAAATAAATTTGTGTAATGTAATATGGCACTACACTGCCAAAGGTTTCATTACCCACCAAACGGTTAAAGCCCTGTAAGGCTGTTTCATAACTTTTTTCTTTATAAGCAATGTGCGAGTAGTAATAATTTGCGGGAAAAGCATATTTATTATCTACATCTTTTATTTCGTAAAGATCTGTTTTTGCTTTTTCATCTTTTCCTGTTTCTAAATAACTATAACCACGTTTAAAATAAAGTTCTGCTAATTGTTCTTTATCTAATTTATAAATATCCACCTTCTCTAAAAATTCAATTGTTTCGGGATATTTTTTCTTTCTGAAATTTGATTTTCCTAAATAGAAATTGGCATTATTTATTTTATTGCTCTCAGGATATTTTTCAACAAACTGTTTCATTTGCCATTCGCCATCCTTATTAAAAACCTCAATAGCACAGGCTGCAGAATAATAAATTGCGTCAGTCTTTAAAATTCTTGAATTGCTTACGGCAACATAATCTAAAAAACTTTTTTGTGCCTGCACATATTGCTTTTTATCAAACAAGTCTAAACCCTGCTTAAAGAGGGCATCTTTATCGGTAAAAATTGCAGTTTTTTGCGCCAGAAAAGTGGAACTAAAAAATACAAAAAGCGCCAGGGCACTAATTTTTATTACGTGCTTCATCAAATTAAATTGCCAATTTTTTATCACACTAAATTTACCTTTAGCAGGCTAACACTTTGTGGCGGCATTAATGCAGTTATTAACCCTGCCGTGTTGATATTGGAATAACTCTTTTTAGAATAAAAGTTACATTAGATTTAACTTAGAAGTTTGTTTGAACCATGAGTGAACTGATAAAATTTGATAACGTAACTATCTTTCAGGATGAGCGCCCTGTTGTAGGCAACTTAAGCGTTGAAGTTAAAAAAGGCGAGTTTGTTTATTTACTTGGAAAAACAGGCAGCGGCAAGAGTAGTTTCTTAAAAACCATTTACGGTGATTTAACATTAAATAACGGTAGCGCCAAAGTATGCGGCTTTGTTTTAAATGATCTTAAACAAAAAGAAATTCCTTTTTTAAGAAGAAGGTTAGGAATTGTTTTCCAGGATTTTCAATTACTGGGTGACAGAAGCGTTTACGAGAATTTAAAATTTGTAATGAAAGCAACGGGTTGGAAAGAGGATTCGAAAATAAAAGAGCGAATTTTAGATGTGCTTAAAAAAGTGAACTTAGACGGCAAAGAAAATAAAATGCCGCACGAGCTTTCGGGTGGTGAACAGCAACGTGTAAGCATTGCCCGCGCCCTGGTAAATAATCCCGAATTGATCTTAGCCGATGAGCCAACTGGTAATTTAGATCCACAAACTTCTGAAGAGATCTTAGTACTTTTAAAAAAGTTAAGTGAAAGCGGTTGTGCTGTTTTATTTGCAACACACGATATGCTTGTTTATAACAAATTCAAATCACGTACTTTGTTATTTGAGAATGGAAAGGTGATAGAACAAAACTAAAATTTTGCCTCGGTAATTTTTAATTTAGTTTTTTTGAAATTTCATTTAATATTTGTACATTAGTATTAAATGAAATTGTCTTTTCAAATATTTATCTTTTTTTTATTTTCATTAAGCATTTCAGGTTGCAAAAAAAAGAAAGACTCTCCGCCTGAAGAACATCAAACCTGTAGTTATTCTTCCTATTTTGGTATCATACAAAATTATTCGGTTTCAAATAACAACCTTCTTTTAAGTGGTAGAAAGCCCGATTTTTTAATTCGTGCCTGGTGTACAGGCAGCAAGGGTCCTACTTCTGTTACGTTACAATCTATCCTATTAAATTCAGCCAATTTAAAATTATTAGAGTCTTATGGTACATTTGCCGGGCCGGATACGCTTTCGCAAAATGTCTATCCGCCTTACGTATGGAATATAAATGGAACGGAAGATTATCCCTCATTTACAGAAACAGTAACCGATTCTTTTCCCTTATTTACAAAATATAATATGATGCCTGACTCAATAAGCAAATCAGGCTCTACGCAGCTTCAGCTTGGCGCAACAAATGCCAGTGATCTTTCGGTGTATATTGAAAATGGTTACAACAATACTTTCCCTCCCTATTATCCAATAAGTTATTCCTGTGGAAATCCATCGGTCAGCGCCACAGTCATGACGCTTGGTTATGATTCTACAATAACTTCTACATCCACCTGCAGCCTGGTAGTTAAATATTCGAAAGTATATTCAAAGACAATAAATGACCGTCAGATTAGTTTTCAATTATCATCTGTTTACCGAAAAAAAATAAAATTTTATAACTGATAAATAAACTATTTGACCAATTAAACACCATGAAAAAATATAAATGTAGCTTAACCATAAGCCTTATAATTTCAATAATTATGGGATGCTCGGTTTATTTGTACGGAAATAAAAACGATTCAACCTTAAAATCAGATAAGATTACATCTGTTTTACACAATGGCGACGATTGCAAACGCTGTAACAAATGGGTTGCAAGTTCGGGTGTTCCTGCCATGTTATGTAACGATTGCGGTTTTGGAAGTAAAAAAGACAATTGTGTTGCCTGTAACAAATGGGTAGGCAGCACCAAAATTCCAGCTCAATTATGTAGCGATTGTGGCTTTGGCAGCAAGAAAGACAATTGCGCTAAATGTAATAAATGGATGGGCAGCACCAAAATTGAAGCTAAATTATGCAATGATTGTGGCTTTGGCAGTAAAAAAGACAACTGCGCTAAGTGTAAATAACAAAATATAGAACGCAGATAGCGCTGATTAATATGATCAATTATGATTAAACTTAAAATCATAAAGATCTGCGTCATCAGCGTTCCATTAGATCTTATTATATTCTTCCTTCACAAAATCCATTAACTCTTTTATGTAAGCCGGAGAAAAGTCGAATTTAATACCTGCCGCTTCATATATTTTTGGAATAGATTGAGTATAACCAAGTGCCAATGCTTTTTTATACTTCTCAATAGCATCCTTTGGGTTACGTTTATAGTTGCGCCACACAGCCACAGCACCTAATTGTGCAAAGCCATACTCAATATAATAAAAAGGTACTTCGTATAAATGCAATTGTACCTGCCACCTGCGTTTTAAATTATTTTCCAGTCCTTTATAATTAATTACGTTGCTTCCAAAATCGCTAATTATTTTATGCCACTCTTCATAACGGTCTGCAGTTGTGTGCTTAGGATTTTCATAGATCCAATGCTGAAATTTATCTATTGCTGCTATCCACGGCAATGTGTCCATTACACCTTCTAGTTGCTGACGCTTGGCACGTTTTAGTTCTTCTTTATCTTTAAAAAATTCGTCCCAGTGTTCCATGCTCATTAACTCCATGCTCATGCTGGCCAACTCTGCTACTTCACTGGGTGGCGATTTAAAATCAACCAATTCCAGATCAAAATCTAAAAAAGAATGTATTGCATGTCCACCTTCGTGCACCATTGTTACAAGATCGCGGTGCAAACCAACCGAATTCATAAAAATAAAAGGCACATCGGTTTCGTATAAAGGATATTGATATCCTCCCGGTGCTTTGCCTAACCTGCTCTCCAGATCGAGGCGTTTCATTTTTTGCATGGTGTTTATACTCTCACCAAAAAACGGATCTAATTTATTAAAACAAGAAATAGTTTTATCAATTAACTCTTGCGCCGTAGAAAATGGTTTTAATGGGGGCAATCCTTCTTCATCAACTGAAGTATCCCATGGGCGATAATCATCCAGCTTTAATTTTTCTTTGCGTTTTTTATCGTGCTCGTTAATTAAAGGTACAGCATGCAGTTTAACCGCTTCGTGAAAATCCAAACAGTCTTTTACACTATAATCAAAACGCGCCAAAGCCTGGTGCTTATAATCGCGGTAATTTTTAAAGCCGGCGTTTAAAGCAACCTGATTTCTTAATTCAATTAATTTTGTAAAAAGATCGTTCAAGGCGTCTTCATCCTGCGCTCTTCTGTTTTGTACTTTTTGATATACTTCTTCGCGCACAGCACGATTCAGATCTTTTAAAAAGATGCCTGCTTTTTGCAGCGTCATTTTTTCTCCTGCATATTCAATGCTTTGTGCGCCGTTAATTTCACCAAACTGTTGTTCTAATTCCTGAAGCTTTGTATTTAAAGGAATATTCTCTTCTCTAAAAAGATCAATGCTGTTTTTTATACCGCGCAAATAAATATCATAACCTGCTTTGGTTAATTTATCTTTAAATGGCGTGGCTATTATTTTTTTATTAAGCTCATTGGCAATGGGCGACATGTGCGGTTCAATGTTCTGCACAAAATCGTTAAAGCTATCGCGCAACTCAGTATTTGCAGTATCGCAGGTCATTTTAATATAACGCCATGCCATGTTCTCACTAATTACCGCGCTTAATTCGCTGTAATCTTTTAGCCATTTCTCTAATTCATCAACCGAATTAATGGCGCGTTCCTGCAATTGTGTAAAATAGGGTTTTAATAATTCCCAGGTAGTAACCGTGAAATCCTTTGCTACAAAATTTCTTTTCATACTTAATTTTATGATCTTATAAATGAAAGGTTGATTTTTTTCCGATGTTATTAAAGTTAGTCTCCAGCCAGGTATTGCAGGCTTTGTAACCAAGATTCTTTAAATGCATTAAAAAATCCCAATCGGTATTTAACTTGCTCGATAAATTAAACTCGCCTAAAACATTGTTTGAGCTTACGCGGTGTAAATTTATTTTTTTCAATTTACCATCCAATGTAATTCCTTTCTCTACAAGATCATTCACAAATTCCATGTGCTTAATTTCTAAAGCCAAAGATGAGTTAAAACTAATTTCGTTTACACGGTCTTTTATCTCTTCAATATTATCAGGTACTTTTTTAATAACGAATGGATTTACTTCTATCAATAAAATATCATCGGTACCCTCGGTATGCTCTGTTAACGGGCCCAGCGGTGGGTTACCCATATAGCCTCCATCCCAATAGTGTTCGCCATCTATCTCAACTGCCTCATACATGTATGGTAAACAAGCGCTTGCTAAAATTGCTTTTGCCGAAATTTCTTTTGGCCCGAATATTTTTGGCTCACAGGTTTTTACATTGGTGGCGCATACAAATAATTTTGGCGGACTCATTTTGTGAAGCTCATCAAAATCAATTAATTCTTTTAATATCTTTTCGAGCGGATTAAATTTTAAAGGATTCATTTGCGCCGGCGACATATTCTCCGAAGCCATGGTAAAAAATTTATAAGTTGGAGAATAATCCATATTACCCGGACTCATTACTTTATCAAACCAGGTTGGCTGCAAAGGAGAAAGCTTTCCTGCTTCTGATATCTTATGCCAGAATTTTACCAGCAAATGTTTAGCTAAATTCTTTCCACCTTTATTTAATCCGTAAACTGCACAAACGCCATTCATAGCTCCTGCGCTGGTTCCGCAAATACCATCTATTTCAATACGATCATCATCTAATAATCTATCCAGTACTCCCCATGAATATGCACCATGAGCGCCTCCGCCTTGCAAGGCCACATCAATTTTCTTCACTTTTGTCATAGCCTAAAAATAACAAAAAAACCTGTATTGGAATATAAAAATCTAATTGAAATAAACTTTTTTCTCTTTTGTTACAACGTTCTCAGCAACAAGAATGAGTTTAAGATTTGAAATAGAAATTTTGCGCGAGTCTTCTAAATAATTTTTTGCGGCATGCTCTATTATTTTAAAACGGTTATTATTTGCCATTGGTCCGTTTATTGCTTCATGCTCGCCCAAGGCCTCGAGATAATAAAAACTATTGGCAAAGGCTATTACTAAAGGACCATAACCTTTTAAGCGATTTGCCTGATGTTTTATTTTTATTTCCGAAAAAACATCCAGCTGTTGTTTACCATTATTTTCAAATTCACAAAACAATTTATAGTTTGAAGTTGGTGCCGGTGCAAATAAATTCCAGTTTTGATGAAAATAAGGATAAATATAGCCCTGAGCATAGAATTCGGCTTTGCTTTTTTCAGAAATAAAGGGTTTTGAATATAAAAAAACAGCGCTAAAATGTACCAGCAAATAAGCCAATAAAAAACCCGATATAATTATTTTATTCCTATATTTAATGCTCTAAATTAACAAAAAAACAAGTATGAAAAAAGGCGCCGTTACCCTCTTATTAGTTGCTGTTACATCATTTAATTTTGCACAGGATAAATTACTGACCATACAGGATGCTTTAAATAAAGGCCGCTCAGCTCTTGCGCCAAAGCGTTTGCAAGCTCTGGGTTTTATCCCAGGTTCAAACAAAGTTGCATACATCGAAAAAAATGAACTGATCATTATTAACGCGGAAACAGGAAAAACCGTTTCAACCATTTCAACTGTTGGCCTTAATAAAGACCTTATCAAATCATCTATCGACACTGTTTCTGCCTTTGATGGTTTATTATGGCAAAACGAAAATCAATTTTACTTTCGCAATACAAAAGGTGAATGGTTACACTCATTAGACAAAAAAACAACTGTTAAGTCTGAAAGAAAATTAAATGATTTTACTTTAGAGAATTTAGAGGTTTTTAAAGAAGGAGAAGTTTTTGCTTACGTAAAAGACAATAATGTTTATGTAACAAATAATGGAACCACCAATCAGGTTACAACAGATGGCTCATATGAAATTGTAAATGGCAAAAGTGTACATCGCGATGAGTTTGGTATTACAAAAGGTTTGTTTTGGAGCCCTAACGCCAATGCCCTGGCTTATTACAGAATGGATCAAAGTGATGTGGATGATTACCCTATTATTGACTGGACGACTTATCCTGCAAAAAATAAAAATATTAAATATCCAATGGCCGGTAAAAAAAGTCATTATGTAACGGTATTTGTTTACAATGTAAAAAATAATACAAGCACTAAAATAAAAACTGAAGGTCCCAAAGATCAGTATCTAACAAATATTACTTTCTCGCCCGATGAAAAATACATTTACATAGTTGTATTAAACCGTGAACAAAATCATTTTAAAGTAAATGAATACGATGCTGCAACAGGCGATTTTAAAAGAACATTATTTGAAGAAAAAGATGAAAAATATGCCGAGCCTTTAAACCCAATGTTATTTGTAAAAAATAATCCTTCACAATTTATCTGGCAAAGTAGAAGAGATGGCTTTAACCATTTTTATTTATACAACATTAATGGTTCTTTAATAAAACAACTTACAAAAGGCAGCTGGGAAGTAAAGGATGACGCGGGTTTTGACGAGAAAGGAGAGAATTTATTTTTTCATGCAGCAGAACAAAGTCCTGTAAACCAAGATTTTTATTCGGTGAATTTAAAAAGTGGTAAAATGAAAAAATTAACGCAGGATAACGGTTATCACGCTGCCATGTTAAGTAAAAAAGGAGATTATTTAATTGATGTTTATACTTCTTGTTATACACCGCGTGAATTCAGAATTATTAATGCTGCAACAGGTAAATCAAATACTATTTATAAAGCAGAAAATCCGCTTAAAGATTATAAATTAGGTAAATGGAATCTGTTTACCATCAAAAATACAGAAGGTACAGATCTATATTGCCGCATGTTTAAACCTGTAGGTTTTGACAGCACTAAAAAATATCCTGTGCTTGTATACTTATATAATGGCCCGCACTCGCAAATGGTTACCAATAGTTGGATGGCTGGCGGCGAAGTGTGGTACCAATACATGGCGCAAAAAGGTTTTATAGTTTTTACTTTGGATGGACGAGGAACCAATTATCGCGGTAAAGCCTTTGAACAAGCTATACACAGACAGGTTGGAACAAAAGAAATGGAAGACCAGATAAGTGGTGTAAATTATTTAAAGTCTTTGCCTTATGTTGATGCTACCCGTTTAGGCGTGCACGGCTGGAGTTACGGCGGTTTTATGACCACATCGTTAATGACACGTTACCCCGGTACTTTTAAAGTAGGCGCTGCGGGCGGGCCGGTTATTGACTGGAGCTATTACGAAATTATGTATGGCGAGCGTTATAATGATACTCCGCAGGAAAATAAAGAAGGTTACGATAAAAATAATTTGTTAAATCATGTAGATAAATTAAAAGGTAAATTATTAATGATCCATGGTGCGCAAGATCCGGTAGTGGTGTGGCAGCATAGCATTATGTATCAAAAAAAAGCGGTGGATAAAGGCATACAATTAGATTATTATGTTTACCCGGGACATGAACATAATGTGCTTGGAAGAGACAGAGCACATTTAATGGAAAAGATCTGTAATTATTTTATTGATAATCTGTAAAAGTTATTTTAGTTTTAATTAATAATAAATTATCCCACAATTAAAAAAACACAACATGAACAAACCATCATTTCGCGAAAAAGCAAGATATTATTTTGAGAATACCATGTCGGCCGGCCCCGGAGGCGTAATTAAATGGCTCGCCATTTTTTCTTTATTTATGGTATTGATATTAGGATTATTTATCCTTGTATTTGGTATTAAAAGTTCTCCTGAACCTGAATCAGAGAGTTTAGGTTTTATTGAAGGGGCCTGGCAAAGTTTAATGGCTACCTTAGATTCAGGAACCATGGGTGGTGACGAAGGCTGGGCATTTCGTGCAGTGCGTTTTGTTGCAACATTAGGTGGTATATTTTTGATCTCAATTTTAATTGGTACAATATCATCGGGTATAGATGAAAAATTGGATGAATTAAAAAAAGGACGCTCACGTGTTTTAGAAAGCAATCATACTTTAATTTTAGGATGGAGTGAAAAAGTTTTTTCAATCATTTCTGAAATTATTGAAGCGAATGAGAATCAAAAAAAACCAAGCATTGTTATTTTAGCCGATCGTGATAAGGGAGAAATGGAAGATGAGATCCGCGGGAAGATAGAAGATTTTAAGAACACAAAATTAATTGTTAGAAGTGGTAGTCCGTTGGAATCAACAAATATTGCTTTGGTAAATCCTAACGAAGCCCGCTCTATTATTGTGTTGGCAGGCACTGAAGATAATGCAGATACTTATGTGATCAAATCTGTTTTAGCTTTAACAAATGGTAAGAACAGGAAAGAAAGCCCTTATTCAATTGTTGCTGAAATAAAAGATCCAAAAAATATGGAAGCAGCAGAATTGGTTGGAAATGATGAAACAGTTTTTGTTATGTCGTCTGATCTTATTTCGCGTATCACTGCACAAACTTGTCGCCAATCTGGTTTAAGTATTGTTTACAGCGAGTTGTTACAGTTTGAAGGTGATGAATTATATTTCCAGGAAGAACCGAAACTATTTGGTAAAACTTACAAAGATGCTTTGCTTGCTTACGAAACCTCATCGGTTGTAGGTTTATTTACAAAAGATGGTTCTGCGCTCATCAATCCTCCAATGGACACAGTGGTTAATAAAGGGGATAAGGTAATTGCTATTTCGGAAGATGATGATACCGTTGTATTAAGCGGTAAAACTACTTTTGATATACAGGAAAGCTTATTTAGCCGCTCCGAACAAAAAGCTGCAAGCGTAGAAAGAACATTAATACTTGGCTGGAATGCAAGGGGCTTAAGAATTATCGAAGAACTGGATAATTATGTTGCCAAAGGTTCTGAAGTGTTGATCGTTGAAGATGGATTGGACATTGAAGAAGAAATTAACGACTTACAAAAAACGCTTGATAAGCAAAAAATAAAATTACAAAAAGGTAACATTAATGATAAAGCCACACTCGTAGGTTTAAAACCTGAATCGTTTGACCATATTATTTTATTAAGTTATACTGATATTGACACGCAGGAGAGTGATGCAAAAACATTGATCTGCTTATTACACTTACGTAACTTAAGTGAAAAAGCCGGAAAAGATTTTAGCATTGTATCTGAAATGTTGGATATCCGCAACCGCGAATTAGGTGTTGTTGCCAAAGCTGATGATTTTATTGTGAGCGATAATTTAGTAAGCTTAATGTTAAGTCAGCTAAGCGAAAACCCTGATCTTAAAAAGGTATACGATGTATTGTTCCAGGCAGAAGGCTCGGAAGTGTATTTAAAACCGGTTAGCAAGTATGTAAAACCAGGCCAGCCTGTAAACTTTTATACAGTAGTTGAAAGCGCCGCACAATTAGGCGAATCGGTTATTGGTTACAGGATCTCGTCTCAAAGCACCGATTCTGAAAAACATTTTGGTGTTAACATCAACCCAAATAAAGCATCGAAATTAACTTTTAAAGAAAATGATTTCATCATTGTTTTAGCAGAAGACTAAAAATAAATTTCCTAAAATAAAAAAGCCGCATAAAATTATGCGGCTTTTTTATTTTACCATTTTTCAAAATCGGTAACTAATTTTCGGTTGTCTTTATTTCTTAAATTAAAACTTGCAGCAAGTTCCCACGAAGAATAGGTAATATTTGATGCAATTGAATTGGTTATACCATAACCGGCCTGCACCGTAAAATAATTATGCCTGTAACCAATATTAGCAATAGGCATTAAAGAATAACGATAACCTGCGCCTATAATTATATGTTTATATAACAATACATTTGTGGAAAATTGATAAAACGAAAATTTCTGTTGTTGTTCATACATGCCAAAAACATTCATTAAAACATTTTCAGATATATTAAAGTTATAAGAAGCATGGAAACCAAAACGTAAAGGTAATTTACTAGCTCCCGACAAACCCTCATCAGGCTGATTGATATGAAATGCCGTTGCGCCAAAATAAAAATGCTTGTAATTAACCAACAAGCCAGAACTAAGATCAAAATAAGTTTTTCTCGCGCTTGGCGCTGCAGTTGGCTCATTCCATACAAAGCCTCTGCGAGGATCTATATTTTCGCCAAATGTTAACTTTGATCTGTCCAAACGTTTAACACCAAAAGATGTTTGAAGAGAAGGAATGATCTTTAATTTTCCATCATTAAAAGAAAAGTGTTGTGCGTATCCTAAACTAAACACATCTGTCATTAAGGTACCATGTGCCTGATCATCATGCACACTCGAAAAATGAAATCCACCTTTTAAAGGTTTAAGATACATATCAAAACTGTTCAGGTAAGTAACATAGTTTCCGCTAAGCTCAGGCCATTGATTACGGTAAGCAAACTGATTCCTTATAAAACCATTACTGCCGGCAAAAGACGGATTTAAATAAACAAGGGATTGTTGTGTATTAGCAAAAAGCGGGTCTTGCGAAAAACCATTCAATGAAACTAAGAGAACGATCGCAGAAAAAATAATTCTTTTATTCATGTTGATCTTTTTTAGTTAAACGAATTTACAAAAAAATATCTGTATTTACTATTTCTTCGCCATCAACACTTCTATCTCATCCGCTTCAATAGGAATATTCTTCATCAAATCCAGCTGACCGGTAGTGGTGATCATTAAATTATTTTCGATACGAATGCCTAAACCTTCTTCAGGAATATAAATGCCCGGCTCAACGGTAAATACCATACCCGCCTGCATTGGCTCTGTAAAGAAACCTACATCATGCACATCTAATCCTAAAAAGTGTGAAGTGCCATGCATAAAATATTTTTTATAAGCAGGCCATGCCGGATTTTGTTTTTTTACTTCTTCTGTTTTTATTAAACCTAATTGCAATAACTCTTCCGTCATCATATCGCCCACAGCCTTGTTATATTTTTCGAAAGTTTGACCCGGTAACAACATTTTTGCAGCAGCTTTATGCACGCGCAACACTGCATTATAAACTTCCTTCTGGCGTTTTGTGAATTTACCGTTCACAGGCACGCAACGTGTTAGATCACTTGCATAATTGGCGTATTCCGCAGCCACATCCAATAAAATCACATCGCCATCTTTGCACTGCATGTTGTTCTCAACATAATGTAACACGCAGGCATTTTTGCCGCTGGCTACAATTGGCCCGTAAGCAAAGCCTTGCGAACGGTTACGGATGAATTCGTGAATTAATTCTGCTTCAATTTCGTGTTCCCACACACCGGGTTTAATGAACGATAATAAACGGCGAAATCCTTTTTCCGTAATATCGCAGGCTTGTTGTATCAATTCAATTTCCTGTGTGCTTTTAATAGCGCGTATCTTTTGCATGATAGGTGCGCTGCGCTCAAATTTATGTAGTGGATATTTTGCAAGAATGGTTTTATTAAAACGCGCTTCACCTGTTTCTACTAAATTGCTATTACGCGTATGTTCGTTAGAATTTAAATAAATATTTTCTGCCTGAAAGAAGAAAGGTTTCATTACCTTATCAAATTCATGATACCAGTAAATATGATCAACACCGCTGGCAGCAGTAGCTTGTTGCTTGTTTAATTTTGCGCCTTCCCAAATAGCAATTAACTCACTTGTTTCTTTTACAAATAAAATTTCTTTATGTTTTCCATCTTTCACATCCGGAAAAACAACCAAAATAGTTTCTTCCTGATCAATGCCACTTAAATAGAACAGATCACTGTTTTGTCTGAAACCCATACTCCCATCCGCATTTGTCGGCATAATATCATTACTTACAAATATGGCAAGTGAATTTGGTTTTAAATTATTCTTGAATTTATTTCTGTTTCCAATAAACAAACTGCTATCAATGGCATTGTATTTCATAAGTGATAAAATTTTAACGGACACTAAAGTAGAAATAAAAATTTACAAAAAATAGCTTTGAAATTATTTAGGTATTTAGATGGCTCAAGACGTAAAATAAGCGATCTTATTTTTATTTATTTCTGCCACAAACTGCTTATCAAGTGGCTTATATTCAAGAATGGTTTCTTCGTAAAAATGATCGTTCTTAGAGTTATAAAAGATCACTTCCCAGTCCTGTTTTTCTTCGCCCCTATTGTACATTCTTACGCTCACCAGGTTAGATGCCGGAAAAATATACTTACTGCGGTTCTTAAAAACAAAAAAGCCTTTACTGATATTAAAGCCCTGCTTGTTAACCTGCATTTTTGTATAGCGATAGTCAAAGCGCAGGTAAATAATTCCTATTAAGATCTCAAAAAAGATACTGCCACCGCTAAATAAACCTGTAACAAATGCGGTAAATAAAAATGGCACTAAAATAACCATCACCACCGGAAAAGAATTTGTTCTTAATGCGTTACTTTTTATGACTTTTTCTGTAAAGCCCTGCTGCAATGCATTTAGCTCCTTCAATAAAGGTTCACGAATATTTACCTCTGTTATTTTATTATTGGTTTGCTGGTTCAATAAAATAGCGGTACAATAGTACAGATAAGGATATTCTTTTTTTATTTCCAATGGCGATTCAAAATAGTGTTCAATACAAACGCTAATAAATTCGTTAATATTTGTACCGCCATATTTTCTAAAAAGTGTTTGTTTGTTGTTTTTTGTATCGTAAAAGGCTTCCATCGCGGCGGCCAGCCAGCGGCTAAAAAAATGATCGAAAAAATAATCCTGATAAAAGCTTTTTACGTCGTTAAACCGAAGGGCGTGTGCAAATTCATGCAGACCCAAATTAATGTTATCGTTACTGATCTTATACCCTTTTAAAACCCCCGGCCAACTAAGACGAATAAAGCCATGGAGGTTGGTCTCACCCCTGAATTTTAGCCCTGATGTTTTATCGTCAAAATCGCCGGGATGCACAATAATTGTTTCAAAATAATCGAGATCCCAGGTAGTTAGCCCAATTGTTAATTGCACAGCGCAGGCAGCAATAAAGGCTTTTACCCGGTTATCGGGTTTAAATCCCTCGGCACCAATAATAGTCTTTTTAGCAATAAATTTACGGCATCTTTCTATAAACACTTGCTGCCATTGGCTGTTAAGTGTTGAGTAATAAGCAAAATACTGCGAATAAAAGTTACGTAAACTGCTTTCGCTCAAATCAATATCTGCTTGGGGTAACAATTTATTCAGGTGGATTTTTTACAAAAAAAAGGTTTTTATTTTTAATTAAAAACTTATATTTGCTAATAGAATAAAATTAAAAGTGTATGATCGATTTAACAGGAATTATTTCCATTACAGGGCAGCCGGGATTATTTAAAATTGTGGCTCAAAGCAAGAACGGTATTATCGTAGAAGGTTTATCGGATAAAAAAAGAGTGAATGTTTATGCTTCAACTAAAGTTTCAACTTTATCGGATATCAGCATGTTTACAACCGGCGATGATAAACCTATTGAAGAAATAATGACCTCGATTTTTGAAAAGGAAAAAGGTGGTGCTGCTATTGATAACAAAGCAGATGACAAAGCCATTGAAAAATATTTTGGCGAAATTTTACCGGAATATGATAAAGATCGTGTTTACGTTAGTAACATGAAAAAATTATTCAGCTGGTATAACGCCCTTCAAACTACCGGTAATCTTAAAGAAAAAGGCGCTGAAGGTGAAGGTGATGATAAAGCAAAAACAATTAAAGCTGAAGATAAAAAAGCAGCTGTTAAAAAAACAAACACTAAAGATACAGGTAAAGCAAAAGCTGTTGCAGGTGTTAAAAAAACAACCGGAGTAAGAAAAACCGGTACTGCTTAATAATTCGTCGAACTATTTATAGAAGCCATCTTAACAGGATGGCTTTTTTTATGGGATTTGCTTAAATATGTTGTATTTTTATTTCTAATTATCCTGCCTTATTACAGTAAATTATTATGAAACGTTTGTTACTTTTCTTATTGTGCTTCATAGTGCTTTTTACTGTAAACGCACAGTTATCGCCCGGCATTGAATGGCAAAAGTGCACCTGGTCGCCCGGAGGCCTTGCAGGCTTACAAACACAGCAACAAAGTGGCGAAGAATGGTGGTACAGTCATAAAAATGTTTTAAATGCCAATGGCCAACACACCGCATACATTACCTGTGGTTATACTAATTTGGTAAGTACCGCAGCCACTTATACTGCAGCCGAACTAATGTATAACGAAGGGCCCGAATCGCCTTACAATCCTATAACACCTGCCCTTTTTGATTATACACAATTACCCGAAGGCTGTTCAGACAGAGATTATATTGGAGAACACCGTACGCCTTCAAGAGGCAATGTTGGATTAAATGATCTGCAGGGGAACATGATCTACTGCAAGCCCAAAACCGTTGGGGCTATTGAAGAAGTGATACAGGACCCACATGATCTTAACTACGCTTATATTGTTGGTGTGCATTTAGGCATAAGGCCATACAAGGATAAAGTAAATTTTATTTCTTACAATCCCACAGCCGCTAACCCCGATGATAATTTTTCGCTTACAAGTTTAGGCGTTGCTTCAAGTTACACGAATGAATGCGGTCACTTGTACATTGCAAAAGTGGAAATAGCCACAAGCAAAGTTATATGGCAGGGGCTGTATGGCTATGCAGATTATTCATCTTCTCCATTAATAGCATACGAATGTAAAAGCTATGGTTATGATATTATTAAAAGTACTAACGGACATTTAATTGCAACAGGCTTTTCGCAGGTAACCAATATTGCAAATGGTCCGGGTTACCCTTTTATTCTTGAATTAGATCCTGCAACAGGTTATCTGCTTAAAAAAGTTGTTTTGCCTTTAAATGGTGCTGAATTAAAACCAATGTCTAATATTACCAGTGGTTATTGTACCGCAGGCATTGGGCATGCACTTGAAGAAATTTTGCCTACCGGTGATTATGCCATTGCAACTGTTTATTCGTTTGGCAATACAGGCCCGGAAGATGAGAACAATGCCTTTATATGGAACCTTGATCAGAATTTAAACCTTAGTACTAATTGGCAAAATAATCCAATACAAATTCCGGGTGTGGGGCCAAATTATAATTCAAATGTATGGGATATAAAGTATCACAAAGCACTTAACCAATTATTGATACCAGTTGTAAGAGATTGTAGTAAATGCTCTGCCGCAGGCTCCAATGAAGGTCAGGGCTTTATATACCGATATAAAGTAAATGGTATTCTTGTTCATAATGGCACTAATCCTTCGGCTATGGGTAAAGTAAATGCGTTTGATCTTAGAATAGGTGTTGAAGAAACAGATGACGCGGGTTTTATTGCAGTAAGCTCGGTACGCCCGCCAACGGCAGACCATTCTCCTGCAACCCAAGCCGAATTAGGTTATTTATCTGGCTGCCCTGAACTTGGTTTTACTGATTGGGATACAGATGCTTTAGTTGTAAAATATACAGACACAGGTGCTTTACACTGGACAAAAACTTTTGATCTTGCCGTGAACAGGCCGCGCCAAACACCCCCCGGCGATCTTAAACGCCAGGAATGTATGTACAAGATCACACAAACACAAGATGGAGGGTATACTATAAGCGGAAATGCAAGTGGTAATTTTGATGATAATTATATGGCAAAGCTTTATAACGAGTGTAACTCGCAGCAAGTTTATACAAGCGGACCAAACTATGTGATAGATATTACAGAAAATACTACCTGGGATTCTTCGCGCACGGTTTTAGGAAAAATAGTTGTTCATCCCGGAGTAATATTTTTAGTATCGGGACCAAATACTGTAGTGCGTTTTGCAGATAGCCGGCTTACAGGCATCGAAACAAATATTACAGTTATGCTTGGAGGATTTGTTAATGTTATAAATGGTGCAAAGCTTACATCCATAGATAATGCTATTTGCAATAACAGTAAATGGGATGGCATTAAATTTGAAGCTAATCCTGCAGAAGAAAATACGTTGTTGGTTTATCCAAATCCTGCAAATACTAACTTTAGTTTATTGTATAATGGCAATGATATTGCCGTTGTAAATTATTATATTGTAGATATGCTTGGTAAAGAAATAAAAAAAGGATCGTTACAATCTTTTATTTCGCAAGAAATAAACACCACTTCATTTAGCGAAGGGGTTTATTCTGTTTATTTGAGCAAAAGCAATAAAGTATTTAAAAAACAAAAACTGGTTGTGCTTAAATACTAATTGCAGTTTTAAAACGTTATATCATAAAAGAAGAAAATTTAAAAAACAAACATGAAATTAGTTTATACATTCCTTCTTCTCTCTAATTTTTTGATAAGCCAAACATGGACACAGCTAACTGATTTTCCTTCAACTGAAAGAGATGATGGTGTTGCGGTTACTGTTAACGGTAAGGCATATTTTGGAACCGGCCTGTTAGCGGGATTTACCTTAGGTAAAGATTTTTATTCGCTTGATCTTTCAACTAACACCTGGTCTACAATAGCTTCTATGCCTGGTACGGCCGACAGACAATATGCCGTTGCCTTTTCTTACCAAAATTCGTTTTATGTTTTTAGCGGGGCGGGTTATTCCAACGCAGTGTTTAACGATCTGCAACGTTATGATGTTGCCACCAATACCTGGACCTTACTTGCCAGCAAACCCGGCAATGGTTTGATAGGCGCAAGCTGTTTAGAGTATGGCGATAAAATAATTATTGTTGGCGGCAAATTTCAAAGTGGAACTGTGAGCGATGAGGTTTGGGAATATACCATTAGTACAAATACCTGGTTGCAAAAAAATAATTTTCCGTTTGGTGGCAGATGGCGGGCAGGTGCATCGGTATTAAATGGTGTGGGTTACTTATTATTTGGTTTAGATAACAATTCATCTTTCAGAAAAGAGATGTACAGCTATAATCATGCTACTGATATATGGACAAAGGTGATGGATTTTCCGCAACCAAAAGGCCGTGCTTATGCCGCGTTAAAAACAACAACCGGTAAACTGGTAATGTTTGGCGGGCGCGATACTTTAAACACTTATTATAATGATGTTTGGTTTTATAATGATATTACAGGTTTATGGAACGCAGGCCCCACTCTTCCTTCTGCGGGGCGTAAAGGAGGCATGAGCTGTGCCAGTGGTGATAAATTTTATTACAGTTGTGGTATTAATGTAAGTGATACGCGTTTAAAAGAAACCTGGATGATTGATGTACCTGTTGGTATAAAAGAAAATTATAAAACAATTGCTATTTCTGTTTATCCAAATCCATGTAATGATAAATTAACTGTTTCTTTAACGGAAAATTTAAATTATACATTTCAAATAACAGATATAACTTCAAAAATAATTTTATCTCAGCAAACTATAAATTCAAACACCATTGATGTTTCTTTTCTTAAAAAAGGAATTTATTTTTTGAAAGTGATGGATGGGACTACTCTTCTTGCAACAAAAAAAATAATTAAGGAATAAAACACACTACAAAAATTTTAACCACATAGAAACATAGTAATGTTTTGTGATTTACGTTTTTACTCTTTTAAGAAAATCATAGCGTTTGCTTCGCCTTTGGCGAAGTAACTATGTAAACTCAATAAAACTTTGGTTGATCAATAAAAAATCTATGTGCCTGTGTGGGTAATTCTTTAGACTACTTATCCTTGTAAATAACCATGCTAATGCTTCCTTTAGTTGGCGATGAGTTATCGCTTAAGGAAACAACGAAAGGTTTGCGCTGACCTTCAAAACAATTATACACTACGTAACCTTTATCTTCGGTTGGATTAGGTAATTTGTTAGCGTAATAATCTTTAAGATCGCAAAATAAATAGCTGGCAAGCTCAAGGTCGTTGCTGTTTATTTGTAAGTTAATTTCTTCAAGGCTGTCTTTATTCAAAGTATAATCAATAGAATAATTTGTTTCCTCGTTTACTTTGTATTCAAAATACAAATGTCCTGGTGACTTTTCAACCGGCGCTGCGCTTTCGATGGTTTTAATTACCTCGGGCTTGCTGTTAAGATTTATGCCTCTAAATACGCCATCTTTAGAACGGATGATCTCATCCAGCAAAGGATGATAGCCTTCAAAAATACGGGGCTTGGCTTTTACCTCTTCTTTTTTTTCACCCTGGCAGGAAAGTAAAAACAAGAAAGAAAAACATAGTAGTATTTTAAAGGTTAGTCTCACAAATTTATACGCTAAGCCAAAGATAGTTAATTAAACAGTCTTAAAAATAAAAGCAACGTAAATAACTAACAAGTTATTGTTTTTAAACTTTGTTAAATTGAACACAGATAACCCCGATGCGTATAATCAAATAAGATAAAAATTAGGCTTTTATACTTATTTTTAATTAGACCCTACCTCTTCTGTAACAGTCTTCACTTCAGGGCGCATTTGTGGGAAGAATAACACCTCCTGTATAGCGGCGTTATTTGTTAAAAGCATGGTTAAGCGATCTATTCCAATACCAATACCCGCTGTTGGCGGCATGCCATATTCTAACGCACGTAAGAAGTCATGATCAATGAACATGGCCTCATCATCACCGCGCTCCATTAATTTTAATTGCTCTTCAAAACGCTCGCGCTGATCAATAGGGTCATTTAACTCGCTGTAAGCATTGGCTATTTCCTTACCATTGATCATTAATTCAAAACGTTCTACAAGGCCTTCAACGGTGCGGTGTTTTTTGGTAAGCGGGCTCATCTCAACAGGATAATCGGTAATAAAAGTAGGTTGTACATAGTTACCTTCGCACTTCTCGCCAAAGATCTCATCAATTAATTTTCCTTTGCCCGCGTGTGCTTCAACATGTATGTTTAATTTTTTACAAACATCTCTCAATTGCGTTTCATCCATTCCGCTAATATCAAAACCTGTAAATTCTTTAATAGCTTCGTACATGGTAACACGTTTGAACGGCGCTTTAAAATCTATTTGTTTTTCGCCAACCGTAATTTCTGTCTTACCATAAAGATCTGTTACAATTTTTTCAAGCATCTTCTCGGTAAAATCCATCATCCAATTGTAATCTTTATAAGCAATATAAAATTCCAATACCGTAAACTCAGGATTGTGTGTACGGTCCATTCCTTCATTGCGAAAATCTTTTGCAAACTCAAACACACCTTCAAAACCACCAACAATTAAGCGTTTTAAATACAACTCATTGGCAATACGTAAATACAAAGGCATATTCAATGCATTGTGGTGTGTAATGAACGGACGCGCCGTTGCACCACCCGGAATGCTTTGTAAAATGGGCGTTTCAACCTCTAACAAACCTGCGTTGGTTAAGGTGGTACGAATTGAATTAATTATTTGTGTACGCTTTTTAAATGTATCGCGTACGTTTGGATTGATAATAAGATCAACATAACGCTGACGGAACCTGAATTCAGGATCGCTTACCTCATCAAATGAATTTCCTGATTCATCAGTTTTTACAATTGGTAAAGGTTTTAGCGATTTACTTAATACTTTTAAAGTTGTAACATGTATTGAGATCTCTCCGGTTTTTGTAGTGAACACGTAACCGTTAACGCCAATAATATCGCCAATATCAATTAATTTTTTCCAAACAACATCGTAAAGCGTTTTATCTTCACCAGGGCAAATATCATCCTTACGAATGTATAACTGTATGCGGCCTGTAGCATCTTGTATAACTGCAAAACAGGCTTTGCCCATGTCACGCACGCTCATAATACGTCCGGCAATTGAAATATCTTTATAGTTTAATTTATCGCGATCGTAATTTTCCTTTATGTCTAATGCGTTTACATTTACCTTAAATTCTTCTGCAGGATATGGATCAATGCCCAAGGCCCTTAGTTCTGTTAACTTTTGTCTTCTCTGTAATTCCTGTTCGCTTAAATGTGCCGACATATTTTTAAAATTTTAGATAGTAAAAGTACATTTTTATCTCTATTCAAAGAAAAGCGGTTTTTAAACCTGAAATGCCCTAAACAAATCTAAACACGGGGATTTTTACGTATATAAAGGGAATTAGGTCATGAACTATTTGTAGAATTTTTTACACAAAAACGGGTAAAAAGCACTGGCATCTGATTTGCATTTGTATAAGGCTATTGATTTAACAATCTTTTTGTTTAATCTTTTTGCCATTTTATTAAACAATTTTATATTTATGTAGAATTCAACCACTTAAAAAGATAAGAATATGACAGCAATTGAATTTAACACCAGAATAATGAACGAAAAAAGTTCATTGAAAAACTTTGCTTTAAGTCTTACCCGAAATACTGATGATGCTTTAGACCTTTTACAGGACACTTATTTAAAAGCAATAACCTATCGCGAAAAATTTGAAGAAAGCACAAATATAAAAGCATGGTTATTTACCATTATGAAAAATACCTTTATTAACGCGTATCGTCGTAATGTAAAAACAAAACAATTAATTAGTAAAGGCGATGACATTGCAATGGACCGTGCTTTTAAACAAAATAGTTACGATCATAGCGAGAGCCGTTTAAATGCAAAAGAAATTATTCGCCATATTGAAAACTTAGGTGACGAATATAAAGTGCCTTTTACCCGTTATTATAACGGTTATAAATACGAAGAAATTGCACAGGAAATGAAATTGCCGTTAGGAACCGTTAAAAGCAGGATATTTATTGCCCGCAAAATTTTAATGGATGGCTTAAAACATTTTAGAAATTAGTTTCTAAAATTTTGTGTGTTGTTTAAATTAACCCTACCATAGCTGGAGGGTTTTTTTGCTTTATGAACGATGTAACATTATTTTGGTTTAGAAGAGATCTTCGCCTGCAAGACAATGCTGGCTTGTATTATGCCTTGCGCGAAAATAAAAACGTGTTGCCAATTTTTATTTTTGATAAAAATATTTTAGATCAGCTGGAAGATAAAAATGACCGACGTGTTGATTTTATACACCAGGCGCTTACAAGTATTAATGAAGAATTAAATAAACTTGGCTCTACTTTAACTGTTTTTTACAGCACACCGGAAGAAGCTTTTAAAAAATTAATTAAAGAACATTCCGTTAAAAATGTTTACGCCAATCACGATTACGAGCCTTATGCAAACGAACGTGATGAACAAATAAAACAATTGCTACAAAAAAACAATGTTGAATTTAAAACCTACAAAGATCAATGTGTTTTTGAAAAAGATGAAGTAATAAAAGATAATGGTGAGCCCTACACCGTTTTTACACCTTACGCCAATAAATGGAAAAAAACACTTAAGCCATTTTATTACAAAGCATATCCAACAAAAAAATATTTTAAAAACTTTGCAAAATTAAACGCACAAGAAATTCCATCTTTGCAAAAAATTGGATTTAAAAAAACCGATATTGTATTAAATAAAAAAGTTAATGTTGATAAAGAACTCATTCAAAAATACAAGCAGCAGCGCGACTTTCCGGCCATTGCCGGCACAAGCAGGTTAAGTATTTATTTACGTTTTGGCGTAATAAGCATAAGAAGTTTGGTAGAAAAAAGTTTGCCTTTAAGCGAAACCTGGTTGAATGAATTAATATGGCGCGATTTTTATATGATGATCCTGCATCACTTCCCGCACGCGGCATTTAATTCTTTTAAAAAACAATACGATGGCATTCCCTGGAAAAACGATGAAGCGCAATTTAAAAAATGGTGTGATGGTAAAACAGGTTTCCCTATTGTTGATGCCGGCATGCGCGAATTAAATGCAACCGGCTTTATGCACAACCGTGTACGCATGATAGTAAGCAGTTTTTTAATTAAAGATCTTTTAATTGACTGGCGCTGGGGCGAGGCTTATTTTGCACAAAAATTAAATGATTTTGATATGAGCGCCAATAACGGTGGCTGGCAATGGGCTGCAGGCAGCGGCTGCGACGCGGCGCCTTATTTTAGAGTATTTAATCCAACAGAGCAGCAAAAAAAATTCGATCCGAATTTTGAATACATAAAAAAATGGGTGCCCGAATTTGGCACTTCAAAATATGTTGAGCCAATGGTTGATCATGCCAAAGCAAGATTGACCGTAATTGCGCTTTATAAAAAAGTGCTTACAGATAGTAAGCAAATGGAATTGTTTTAACACTCCAAAAATTGTAAGATCAATTTTTAATTATAATTTTGATCTACATGAGAACAACAATTTACATTTTTATTCTTTGCTTGCTTTCAACATTTTACTTTTCACAAAACAAAGAAAAAATAGATGAGCTTACAAAACTTGGGCGCGATTCGTTAATTAAACGTGCGGTGCTTAAATTAAATGAGCCGGGATTTGATCCAAAAAATTACGACAGAATAGATGTTAAGTATAACGACAAATCTTTAATTGTTGAATTTGAATTATCTATCAGGTTAGCAGGAAACAAATCCTGCTTTTATGATCGCGTTTTTGTAGCCCTTATTGGAAGTGGCAGCGGTAAAAGCATACAGGGCGATTGCGATGAACCTAAATTTTATGTACCAACAAAAAGCGATCAAAAAAAGATTGATTTTGTATTTGATGCCATTAACAAAGACAATGAAATTGGTGATGTAAAATCAAGAAAAATGCCTGCCGGACAAAAGATGGATATTACCGAACATCTAACGTATTATTATATTGAAGTTTCAGATTGGTCAACCTACTCACATTATAAGATCGATAAAATTACAGGCAACATCTCTGAAGCCAATCACAAACATTATGCGCGTGATGGTGAAGAGAAGGATGAGTATAACTATATTAAATAAAAAAGGCGCTGCAAAAACAACGCCTTTTTTTATTAAGAGAATTTTTACTCTACAATAACCCGCTTCATTTCATTTATTGTTTTTGTTTTAATATTTACAAAATATACTCCGGGTGCTAACATTGTAGCAGGTTTTATTTTGATCTCTGAATCTTTTTCTGCCAGTTCATATTGCTTTTTCGCTGCTACTTCTCTTCCGGCAATATCAAATATTGTAATTTCGGCTTTATCATCAGAGTTTTGTAGTATCTTAACTGAGAATGTGCCTCCGGTGTTTGGGTTTGGAAACACTTCAATATTTTTATTCTCAGCCGCAACTTCATCTTCTCCTACAGTAGCATTAGGATTTGCTCCTTTATAACCAATGCAATTTCCATTTTGATCAATACCATAAATAAATTTACCATATGAGCCTACAAGTGTATTGTTTACATCGTAAACATCACAGTAAACATACGTATATGGATCGGGTACATGAAGCCATTGATCGTTGCCGGTAACAATGTAAGTAGGCTGATAAGGAATGCCAAAAAGAGCAGCAAATGCTTGCAGCAAAGTAACTCGATACCATTTAAAAGTATAATCGCCATTATATGGTACAGGACAAAAATTCTGAACTTTGCCATGCCAGTACATTGAATAATTATCGCAATTGATGCGTACAAGACTCACAGTAGGATGATTCATATCATTATAATACGGCGCAATAATGCTTTGCCATGGGTGAACTGCTTCCCAGGCATTGTTGTGAAAAGGCGTGCCGGTGGCACAACCTAAAAACCAATCGTTAGGATTTGAAACACGGGGCAGGCGTGTTAACAAGGGGCCACCTCTATACATTAACGTATAGCGCCATGTTCCACCTCCGCCATTTGGGCCGGCACCTGTCTTAAATTGCCTGCCATGTGTATTATTTTGAGTAGCATCATCCTGATGCCTTGCATCAAATAAATGGGATACTTCATGTGCAAAGGTATGTCTTCCGCTGGTAGCTGCTGCTACATCTACAACCGCAAAGGCATTGTTTATACTCGCGCCAAGTTGATCTGCAGCGCCATATGTTTGCCCATAGGTGCCCGAACCAACAAGCATTACAACAACCTCTGCCTGATATTGAGCTCTCAATGCAAGTGCCGTGGCATGTATCTTTAATGCCGGCAGATCGTCATTATCCGGACTTGGGCCGCTTGAAAAATTAATTGGCTCGCATGCTGCCAACTGCACATTGGTTCCAACACCGCTATCAGACCATGTTGAGCTAAGATCGTTTATTGCCAGCTGTGCTTTTGCCTGTATATTTGGTTCAGACGCCTCGGCTGCCGGTGTATATAAAACAAGAATCTTTATTACATTATCAGTACATTCGCCGGGCACTACTACTGCTGTTGAGTTATTGTCTTCATTTGCTACATTGCAATCCCAAGGCATTTTGGTCATATCTGTATGGCAAATTACCTGTAAGCCTCCTGTAAGATCATAGAGCTCATAACTTTGTCCTTCCACAGTTATGTGACCAATAAATTCGTTACTGGTTTTTAGTATCGTAAAATAACTGTAGCCATCCTGGCCCTCCAGGTCTCTACCCGGAAGATATTCATTACCGCGCACTGAATAATTTTCTTTATCCTTTAATTGAATATCGTTTATCTGGAACATAAGATCGCGTCCAAAACAAGAGGGTAAAATAATTGGTAGCTTTCCGGTTGAGTCAATATTTGAAGTATCCAGTTTTGTTGTTACAAAGTGAAAAGAAGAATATACTTCCTGATCCACAAGCTTCTGATACCTTACATTTTGTTCTGCATTAAGCTGGCCTGCAACAATATCTTTATGGGTAAAAATACTTTTTGAAGTTTGAGCATAGGCGCCTAAAGTAAACGACACTAATAAAATGGCTAAGATTTTTTTCATGTTCCTGTGTTTTTTTATTACACCTACTCTATTAAAGCTTTTCGGTTAACGCTTTTGAAAAATTAATTTCTACCTGGTAAGCAGTGACCAAATTTTTCGATTGAGCTAAATTAGTTTGAGAAAAACCGGGAAATTTAAAAAATTGCCATGCGTTAGATTTTATTTGCCAAATGTTAGTTTTAAACTAACAAGCGCTTAATTAAGCTAGACACTTAAAAACTATTTAAACTAAAAAAAGAAAAGAGATTGCAAGAGTGTTTAGCGCACCAATTTGATAATGCGAATTTTATCCAATACCCAAATAATCGGATAGGTTGGATCAAATTCCCACCACTTTGCTGCAAAATTTGGCCTGGCACCTGCCTGATGATGATTGTTTTGAAACAATTCGCCCATTAATAAAAAATCAATAAAAAAAGTGTTCTTAGATTTATCAGGGCAATCAAAATTACGGTAACCGTATTTATGTCCGGCCCAGTTTACCATAGCGCCTTGTATTGGGCCAATAATAAAATGAATAGGTAATAACAGGTACATCCACCAGTAATTGGCAAAGGCAATATAAAAAGCAATATAGCCTGCAGCAAATAATAAACGTGACGCCCAGCTATCTGCAATTTTATCAATAATAGGATACTCAGGAAAATTACGATCGAACTTTGCATCCACCTCAACACGTTTATTATGCACATCGCTATAAATGCGTTTGGTGTGTACCATCATACTAAATACTTCTTTAAAAAAATGCGGCGTGTGTGGATCTTGTTCTGTATCGCTGTAAGCATGGTGCATACGGTGTAAAATAGCATAAGCGCGGGCATTTAAATAAGAAGAGCCTTGTGTTACCCAAGCAAAAATGTAAAAGAATTTTTCCCAAAATTTATTCATGGTAAACATTTTGTGCGCCGCATAACGGTGCAAAAAAAATGTTTGCCCGAATAAAGACAGATACCAGTGTAATATTAAAAAAGCAAAAATTATCATTTACGTAACTACAATTTTAAACATAATATTATAGATATATACGATCAAACCGCTGTTTTTGTTTTAAATTTTATTTAATAAAAATGTTAAGGAAACAAAAAACCCTTTACGTTTTGTAAAGGGTTTTCTAATGCTTATTTATATTAGCCATTCAGTGCTTCTGCTCCACCAACGATCTCTAAGATCTCTTTGGTAATGGCAGCCTGGCGGGCTTTGTTATACGTGATCTTTAATTCTTTTTGCATAGCTTTAGCATTATCTGTTGCTTTGTGCATAGCTGTCATACGCGCACCGTGCTCGCTTGCAACTGAATCTAAAATAGCTTTATAAAATTGAGTACGGATAGAACGAGGAATTAATTCGTTGATAATTGTTTCCTGGCTTGGCTCAAAAATATAATCTGCTTTTGCATTAGAATTACCTTCTGCCTTACTTGGCATCAAAGGCAGTAATTGTTCTTCGGTTGGAACTTGTACCGCAGCATTTCTAAATTGGTTATACACCAAAACAACTTTATCAAATTGTTTAGTTAAGAAAGCTTCCATTATTTTTTCTGCAACTACAGAAGTAGTTTCGAAATTTAATTTTTCGAAAATAGTTCCTGCATGGTGAGGCAGATCGCTACCTGCAATACCATAAGAAGTACGCTTAAAGGCATCCTGAACTTTTTTACCGATAGAAAGAACTGTAACGTTATGCCCTGCGTATTCGTTCTTAATTAACTGGTTGGTTTTTTTAATGATGTTAGAGTTAAATCCACCCGCTAAACCGCGGTTTGAAGAAATAGCAATGATCAATAAATTTTTACCGCCGGTATTTCTTGCATATACATTTTCGCTTGCATCAACACTTGCACTAACATTCTCTAAAAGTTCTTTTAGTTTGTTAGCATAAGGGCGCATTTGAGTAATAGCATCCTGGGCACGCTTTAATTTAGCAGCACTCACCATTTTCATGGCACTGGTAATTTGCATGGTTGACCCAACCGATACTATTCTATTTCTTACTTCCTTTAAACTAGGCATTTTATTTTTAGTTTTTAGTTCCTGGTTTTTCGTTTCTTGTTTCTAAACCAAATACGTAAAATTAAATTAGTTATACTTTGCAGTTAATTCTTTTGCGGCAGCCTCTAAAGTGTTAGTGATCTCGTCAGTATATTTTCCTGCTTTAAGATCATTTAAAACATTTTTATGCTTACGCTCTAAAAGATCCAAGAAATCTTTTTCAAACTCACGCACTTTATTTACAGGTACTGTTCTTAATAAATTTTTAGTTCCTAAATAAATAATAGCAATTTGTTGTTCAACGCGGAATGGTGAGAACTGACCTTGTTTTAAGATCTCTGTATTACGAGAACCTTTATCTAATACTGATTTTGTAGCTGCATCTAGATCGGAACCGAATTTAGAGAAAGCCTCTAACTCACGGTATTGAGCCTGATCTAATTTTAATGTACCTGCTACTTTTTTCATTGATTTAATTTGAGCATTACCACCCACACGCGATACCGAGATACCTACGTTAATAGCAGGACGGATACCAGAGTTAAATAAGTTAGACTCTAAGAAGATCTGGCCATCGGTAATTGAAATTACGTTGGTTGGAATATACGCCGAAACGTCACCCGCTTGTGTTTCGATAATTGGTAAAGCTGTTAATGAACCGCCACCTTTTACCAAATGTTTAATAGATGCAGGAAGATCGTTCATGCTTTGCGCGATAGAGTCGTTAGCATTGATCTTTGCAGCACGCTCTAATAAACGGCTGTGTAAGTAGAACACATCACCAGGATATGCTTCACGTCCAGGAGGACGACGTAATAATAACGATACCTCACGGTAAGCAACTGCTTGTTTTGATAAATCATCAAACACGATCAATGCCGGACGACCGGTATCGCGGAAAAACTCACCAATTGCAGCACCAGAGAATGGCGCGTAAAATTGTAATGGCGAAGGATCTGAAGCGTTAGCTGCTACAATTACTGTGTAAGCCATAGCACCGTTCTCTTCTAACACACGTACAATGTTTGCAACTGTAGAAGCTTTTTGACCAACTGCTACATATATACAGAATACAGGCTGACCTGCTTCGTAAAATTCTTTTTGATTAATGATAGTATCGATACAAACGGCAGTTTTACCAATTTGACGATCACCGATCACTAACTCACGCTGACCACGACCAATAGGGATCATGGCATCAATAGCTTTAATACCAGTTTGTAAAGGCTCAGTTACCGGCTGACGGTAAATAACACCCGGCGCTTTACGCTCAATTGGCATTTCATAAGTTTCGCCAACAATTGGTCCTTTACCATCAATAGGGTTTCCTAAAGTATCAACCACACGACCTAACATACCTTCACCAACTTTTAATGATGCGATACGACCGGTACGTTTAACCGGGCTGCCTTCAGCAATACCTTCGCTTGGTCCAAGTAATACGGCACCAACGTTATCTTCTTCAAGGTTTAATACAATTGCCTGTAAGCCTGTTTCAAATTCGATCAACTCACCTGATTGAACTTTAGATAGACCATAAATACGGGCAATACCATCACCTACTTGTAATACGGTTCCTACTTCTTCTAACTCAGCTTCACTTTTAAAGCCGCTTAGTTGTTGTCTTAAAATTGCAGATACTTCTGCCGGTTTTATCTCAGCCATTTTATTTTGGATTCAATTATTAATTACTACTTGGTATATATTTATTACTTAATAAATTCTTTTTAAGATCATTTAAATTGCGTTTTACGCTTTGATCTAATTGTTTATCAGCTATTGAAAGTACAAAGCCTCCTAAAATAGAAGCGTCAACTTTTTCAATCAATTCAACTTCACCCGATCCTGCTTGCTTTTTTACGATCTCCAACACTTTTGTTTTTACCTTCGCATCTAAACCGGTTGCGGTTGTAATTACAGCGGTTGTAATATTTTTCTTTGCTTTGAACTGTTCGTCAAAAGCAGTTGCAATTTCAGGAATATAAGCCTCGCGGCGTTTTGTTGCTAAAAGATTTAAGAACGATAAAGTTAATTTTGAGATCTTTCCGCTGAAAAGAGAATTAAGGATACCGATCTTTTTATCTGTTTTAACAATAGGGCTATTCAGTAAAACAACAAATTCGTGATTTTGGTCACAAACCTGTTTTACTGTTTGCATGTCTTTCCTTGTTTCTTCCAGTTGCTTATTTTCAATAGCAAGGTCGATCAGGGATTTAGCATATCTTGAACCAACGATCATCTTAGTTTAAGTTTACGTCTTTCATTAAATTATTTACCAAAGCTTTTTGCTTTTCGTCAGACGATAATTCGCTGCGTAATATTTTTTCTGCGATCTCGATAGATAAAGTTGCTACCTGGTTTTTTAATTCAGTAACCGCAGCATTTTTTTCGTTCACTATCTGCTCTCTTGCAGAAGCTAAAATTCTATCAGCATCTTTTTGTGCTTTAGATTTTGCTTCGTTAATGATAGCATCTTTTGCTTCGCGTGCTTCTTTAATTAAAGCATCACGTTCGTTGCGTGCATCAGCTAATATCTTTTCGTTGTTGGATTTTAACTCGCGCATATCGTTCAAAGCGCTTTCTGCACTTGCCAATGCTTTTGTAATACCTTCTTCACGTGTTTTAATAGCGCCAAGAATAGGTTTCCAGGCATATTTTCCTAAAATTCCAACTAACAGTAAAAAAACGATACTTGTCCAGAAGATAAGTCCGATTCCCGGTTCTGTAAGGCCTGCAAGAATGATCAAATTGTTCATGATATATATTTTAAAAAATCAATTTTGTTTCAATTAAAAATGGTCAAAGCCTGTACCAACCGTGCAGGCTTTGACCTTTTCGGTAAAATTACTTGATTAGAGCTACAACCACACCGAATAAAGCAACACCTTCTACAAGGGCTGCAGCAATAAGCATAGTTGTTGTAATTTTTCCAGATGCTTCTGGTTGACGAGCAATAGCGTCCATTGCGTGACCACCAATTTGTCCGATACCGATGCCGGCGCCGATTACGGCTAAACCTGCACCTACTACTGAGATACTTCCTACCATTTGTTTTGTTTTTTTATATATAATTGATTATTCAATTTTTCTTTTATTAATGATGCTCTCCTACCAACTTCTCGTCATCCGTGTCGTGCTGGCCATCTTCATTATGATCGGCTACTGCCGAACCAATAAATAAGGCTGTAAGTAATGTAAAGATGTAAGCCTGCAATACTGCAACCAATACTTCTAAAACATCAATAAATAAGGCAAAGCCTACAGCAATAGGAGAAATTAAAAGGCTTTTGAACATAAAGATCAAACCAACAAGTGAGATAATGATAATATGACCGGCGCTAATGTTTGCAAATAAACGGATCATTAAAGCGAAAGGCTTGGTAAAAACGCCAATGATCTCGATCGGGATAAGGATGATCCATAATGCTTTTGGAGCATGGGGGGTAAAAATATGACCCCAGTAATGTTTGTTACCATTAAATACAGTAAGTATTAACGTAAATACCGAAAGTACAAGGGTAAACGCAATATTACCTGTTAAGTTAGCACTAACCGGAATAAGGCCTAATACGTTATTAATTAATATAAGAAAGAATACCGTAAGAAGGTATGGTGTGAATTTTTCGCCTTTTGCACCAATGTTACCTTTAGCAAGATCATCTCTTACAAATACAACAAGCGGTTCTAAGAAAGATTGTTTTCCTTTTGGCGCCGAAGTAACACCTGTTTTTTTGTAGGCTTTAGCCACTGAAGTAAACAATAAAATTAATACTAAAGCAGAAAGAAATAATTGAGTAGTGTTTTTAGTGATCGAAAAATCAAGCGGTTTTACATTTGTAATGGTTTCTTCGCCTTTTTCGTTTTTAATGATGTTTAAGTATTGTCCGTGCTCATTTGGCATTTCAGAAGCTATGTAAATAGTTTCTTCAAAATTCACAAAGCGCTGGCCATTAACTTCGGCAACATGCATACCGTGCGTATCGTGTTCAGGAAATGCAGATGACATAAATGTTACAATGCCATTGTCTGTTTTAAGAATAACCGGTAAAGGCAATGATACAGCGTGCTCGTGCTCGCCCCAAAAATGCCATGAATGAGCATCTAAAATATGTTCAAAAGCAACAGCGGCAATATCTACACCTTCTTCTTTTTTGTTGGCATGAGTATCTTCATGGCTAACTACAGCCGTTTTATCTTCCGTTGAATTCTCAAGTGGATCAGAAGCATGTAATTTAAAGGAAAGTGAGAAAAACAGGGCAAATATTACAAAACAAGTACTCGAAAATCTCTTGTATGTGTTAATTTTACTGGTCATTACGTGAATTTGTGTTTAAAAAGCTTTTATTTCGGGTGCAAATGTAGGTATATTTTAATCAAAAACAACACTATTTTAGATGAAATTTCGTTTTTGAAGCACCAATTTTTATGGGGATTTGGGCATTGTTTATAAGATTTTAATTGCCGGTTGAAAACTCATCCCAATTTTGGAATTTTTATTTTCCGGATCACGGTATAACTCCTCAAATAATTTAATTAAAAGCCTAATAATTTTCTTAATTTCAGCCCATTATAAAATTTTACAATGAACTATTGGCTTATAAAGTCCGAACCTTCTGCTTACAGCTGGGATCAGCTTAAAAAAGATAAAAAAACCGACTGGACAGGCGTGCGCAATTATGCTGCCCGCAATAATTTAAGGGATATGAAAAAGGGCGACCTTGCTTTTTTTTATCATAGCAACGAAGGAATGGAAATTGTTGGAATTGCCAAAGTAACCAAAGAACATTTTCAGGACCCAACAACCGCAGAAACTGCCTGGCTGGCGGTTGAATTTGCGCCTTATAAAGATCTTAAAACACCGGTTAAACTTGAAACATTAAAAAAAGACGCCTTTTTTAAAAATATGGATCTGATAAGGCTTTCGCGCTTAAGCACAGGAAAAGTTACGGAAACGGAGTTTTTTAAGATCTGCGATATGGGTGGGGTTAATTTAAAATAATAATATGAAAAATTATTTATTATTATTTTTTCTTGCCGTACAATTGCTAAAAGGCCAAATAGCACAACCTGATTGTGTTAACGCTTTTACAGTACAAAGTGGCTTTGCTGTTGCTATTACAAATACCACAGGGCCGGGTAATGTTATTGATCTCACAAATACTGCAAGTCATAATATCAGCAATCCTTCAACTAATCCTATAGGAAATCATTCTGGCTGTTTGTTAACCGGCGAACCGATGCCAAGCTGGTATATTTTTAAAATTTGTAACACCGGTACTTTTCAGATAATTGTTGGCTCTAATATTAATCAATATCAACAAGCCGGTTTTTATGATTGGTCGCTTTGGAAATATACTTCAACTACTTGTGCTAAAATAATGAATAATCAATTAGCCCCCTTACGGTGTAATTGGAATGCCTCTAATTTAGGAGGTACAGGAATTTGCGATACATTAAATATGCCGCCGGGTGGTGTTAATGGAAATTATGAGCCTGTATTAACTGTTAATGCTGGCGATAGTTTAATAATGTGTATTAATAACTATAGTGCAATTAATTATATTATTGATTTTTTAAGTGTTGGTACAAGCAGTATTGGGAATTGTGCTGTTGTAACAACTGTTAATGAAAATAAAATACCAAAACAAAAAGCTGTGTTGTATAATTCTAATTCAAATAAAATAGAATTATTGAATAAGGAAATTAAGACCATTGCCATTCATGATACTCAGGGTAAAGAGATCTATAAAAATAAAATAAGAGAAAACGATTTTATTGATTGCAGTAATTTTGCAAGAGGCCTATATTTTTTAACGTATTATTCGGGCAACGAAACCGGTGCTACTGAAAAGATTTTAATTCATTAAAACAATTTGTCAATTAGTTTAATGGCGTTGTTTGGGCGTTCTTCGTTTAAGCCATTAATAACGTTGTAGGGTGCTTTTAATTTTTCCAGTTCTGCTTTATTCATATCAAAGATCATGTTACGGCTAAATTTATTTTGGCGCTGCGCATCCTGCATCCATGGCACTTCGTTGGCCATTAAAAAATAATGATCATATTTTATTTTGCTCAGATTTTCTGCAATAAGATCAGGCGTTTGTTTAAACTCCAGCTCAGCCCAAATTTTAAGGGTAATTAAAGTAGTATCGCAAAATAAAAACCTGTTTGCTTTTTTGATCAACTCCTCCTCAAGCTCAATTTGTTTTTTAGCAATGATCACAAGATCTTGTAAAGTATAATTATAAATATCAGAATTATTAAAATATTCGCGCGCGTATTCGGGCACCCAATTAGTATTATAATATTTTGCCAAGGTTTCGCAAAGCGCAGATTTGCCGGTACTTTCAGCACCTATTACCGCTATTTTTATAACGCTGCTTTTCTCCATTTTAGCCAGCCGTAAAAAGCCATTACTGTAAAAAATAAATATAAAATGGCAAACAGCCACATAAATTTTACGCCATATAAAACAACATAAGCGCCATCAATCAACACCCAGGCAAACCAATTCTCTACCCACTTCTTTGTCATCATATAGGTTGCTGTTAAGCTGCAGGCAGTAAGCGTTGCATCAAATAAAACCTTATCTCCTTTTAAAAAGCCAATTAAAATGTAAAATAAAACGGTTAGTAAAGCGGTTGCAATTATCAAAACAGGAATTAATTTTTGAGGTACTTTTTCTACTTTAAATTCTTTGTCTTTGTTCTTATCCCAAAAATACCAGCCGTAAATAGCAGCTCCTAAATAAAAAACCTGCAGGCCCATATCGCCAAACAACCTTGCTTCATAAAATTCGATGGTAGAGGCACAAACAGATAGTATTGAAACAGGCCAGCACCAAATGCTTTCTTTTATTGTAAGCCAAACACCCAGTACACCGCTAATTAAAGCTATAATTCCCAATAAAGACATGGGCTAAAGTTCGAGCTTATTTTCTTTATAGGCTTCTAATATTTTTAAAAAATTTTCGTATGGTGAGGGGTGTTCCCAGATATAAGAATTAAAAGCAATGCCATAAAAACCAAGGCCTGCCGCTTTTGCTACTGTTTTTGGAGAGGTGCCGCCGCGTGCCACAAAACGTTTACCTGCATTTTTAAGTGCGGCTTTTACACCTGCTTCATAAAAGCCACTGTAAAACTCACCGGTAATGCTATTGAACATAGTGCCTATAAGTATGTAATCAAACGTGTAATCTTCTTTTTTATATACCTGCTGCAATCGCGAATAAGAACGGCTTTTGGATATTTTACTGAATTTTAATTTTAAGCGCTGTCTTACAAAAAAGTATTTCCATTTTTTTGAAAGGTGTGTGCTTGTTAAATGAATGCCTTTAAGATCAAATTTTAGTGCTAACTGATGATGAGAATGTATTACAATATGCTTGTGGAAATGAGCAGGGATCTCATTTAAAAAATCGGTCATTTGACTAGTAGAGTATTTTGGTTTACGCAAATGTAAATGCGTTAAACCGCTCTCAAACATCTTGGTTATTAAGCTTGCCTCATCCGGTACATCTTTTGATGATGTAATTACAAATAACTCCATACAAACACTATAGCCTTTAAAATTAAAAACACTTACTTATTTCAGATATTAAAAATACATTTTTTTCTAATGCATTGCCAATTACTGTCATATTTGCCCCTGCTTTTATTATTTCTTTGGTTTTTTTTGCCGAGCTAATGCCTCCTCCAACAATTAATGGCAGGCTACAGTGTTTTTTTATCTTCCTTATCAGGCTTGTTGAAACACTTGTGCTGGCGCCACTTCCTGCCTCAAGGTAAATAGCTTTAAAGCCCAATTGCTCTGCCGCAATAGCTGTGTTTATGATAAGTGTTTTGTTTTTGGGATCCAAAGGCTGTGTGCCGGTAACACGTTGTGTTGTTGAAACTTTGCCCCCATTAATTAAAAGGTAAGCGGTGGGTAAATGCGGCAACTTCATTTTACGGATAATGGGTGCGGCGGCAATATGTTTACTAATAAGATAGTCGGGATTACGGCCTGATAGCAGACTTAGTAATAGCAGGCCATCGGCTTTTTTTGAGAGTTGCGTTTCATTGCCCGGAAATAAAATAACAGGTATGTTCGAGATCTTTTTAATAGCATGTATCGTTTTTGTAACATCGCCTTTTTTTAATTCGCTGCCACCCACTAAAAAACAACTTACCTTATTTTCATTTGCAAGTTGCACCAATTCAGTATTAAATTTATCAGGATCAATAAGTACTGCCAATAGAGGCTTCTTACCTGTTTCAAGCTTTTTTAGTATGTTTTTAAAGCTCATTTAAAACGTAAACCATTTTATAATTATCAATATCTTCACTTATTAAACGGTATTGCTTTTTAAAATCTCCGTTATCAATTTTACCAAAAATAACAGAGCCTTCAAAGTTTTCTACAAACAAATTTTTTTTAAAATCAAGTTGCTTCAAACCATAAATTTTATACATGGCCTCTTTGGCCGCCCAAATGGTTATTAGTTTTTCAATGTTCTCTTTGGCAAAATCCATTTCTTTATCAGACAAAAACTTATGCCGGATCTTTATTACTTTATCTCTTAACAATTCAATATCAATACCTGTATTTTCTTTTTCATTAATAATTATTGCCAGCTTATCGTGCGAATGGGATATTGAAATATGCTCTGACCTATCCATTAAAAAAGGTTTTTTTGTAGCGTGATAGGCCAATGCAAACACAGGTGTACCTAATAATTGTGTTAATAATACCCGGGTAGCGGCCTTTTCAAGCTCACGTTTAGTCAAATCGGGCAAACTTCGCGAAAACAGGGCCATATCCAGTATGCCAATAGTGATAAATGGTGTTATTTTTTTAGTATCGATCACAAACAATTAGTTGAGAATTACAAACTTATGACTTATCTTTGTATTCCTTAAAAAATTAAATCAATTTAAAGAAAAATATCATGCCAGTAACAGCAACAAAATTTGTAAAAAGTAAAGTAGCAGATATGTCCTTAGCAGAATGGGGACGTAAAGAAATTAAATTAGCAGAAGAAGAAATGCCGGGTTTAATGGCACTTCGTGCAGAATATGGTAAATCTCAACCATTAAAAGGCGCTCGTATTGCAGGCTGTCTTCACATGACCATTCAAACAGCAGTATTAATTGAAACTTTAACAGCTTTGGGCGCTGAAGTTACCTGGAGCTCTTGTAATATTTTTTCTACACAAGATCATGCTGCTGCTGCTATTGCCGCTGCAGGTATCTCTGTTTATGCCTGGAAAGGTATGAATGCCGAAGAGTTTGACTGGTGTATTGAGCAAACTTTATGGTTTGGCGAAGACCGTAAACCGCTAAACATGATCTTGGATGATGGTGGCGATTTAACAAACATGGTGTTTGATAAATACCCTGAGTTAGCTGCAGGTATTAAAGGTTTATCTGAAGAAACAACTACCGGTGTACACCGTTTACATGAGCGTATGAAAAACGGTACTTTATTGGTGCCGGCCATTAATATTAACGACTCTGTTACAAAATCTAAATTTGATAATAAATACGGTTGCCGCGAATCATTGGTAGATGCTATCCGCCGTGCTACTGACGTAATGATGGCGGGTAAAGTTGCTGTTGTTGCAGGTTATGGTGATGTTGGAAAAGGTTCTGCAGAATCTTTGTCTTCACAAGGTGTTCGTGTTATTGTTACCGAGATCGATCCTATTTGCGCTTTACAGGCCGCAATGGATGGTTACCAGGTTTTAAAAATGGATAACGTTGTTGGTATTGCTGATATTATTGTAACTACTACAGGTAATAAAGACATCGTAGTTGGCCGTCATTTCGAAAAAATGAAACATGGCGCTATTGTTTGTAACATTGGTCACTTTGATACCGAGATCGATATGGCCTGGTTAAACAAAACTTATGGCAAAACAAAAGATACTATTAAACCACAGGTTGATAAATACACCATTAACGGTAAAGATATTATTGTTTTAGCCGAAGGACGTTTGGTTAACCTGGGTTGTGCAACAGGGCATCCAAGTTTTGTAATGAGTAACTCATTTACCAACCAAACTTTAGCTCAGTTAGAATTATGGACAAATACTTCAGCTTACGAGAAAAAAGTTTATGTGTTACCTAAATTTTTAGATGAGAAAGTGGCACGCTTGCACTTAGCTAAAATTGGGGTTGAATTAGATGTGCTTAACAAAGAGCAAGCTGATTACATTGGTGTAAAAGTAGAAGGTCCGTTTAAAGGCGACGCTTACAGATACTAAAATTTAAAAAATAAATTGATAAAATGATCCGCCACAGTGCGGATCATTTTTTTATAAACAGATCCAATGAAAAAAACAATAATTATAACGGGCGCTTTTTTAATGTTGTTATTAAGTGCTTGTGGGCCTACCCAAAACCAAGCCATAAAATATAACGACGCTATTATGAAACTGATCGATGCGCTAACCATTGAGCATACATCTTTCATAGACCAAATAGATGGACATAATATTGATTCATTAAAATTAACTCACGCACAATTTGTTGCTAAAGCAAAAGAAAGTTTAGAGGCCAGTAAAAAAATTGGGCCGTTTGGTGATAAAACAGAATTTATTGATGTAACACTGGATTATTTTACCACCTTAAATTCTATTGCCAATACTGAAGGTAAACAAATGGTTGAGATCATGTCGAAAGACAGTGCACAAATAACACAGGACGATCTTGATAAAATAGATGTTTTAGCTGCTAAATTTGATGATGATTACGGCAAGGCATATGATAAAATTTCTGTCGTTCAGGAAAAATTTGCAAAAGAATGGAATTTTGAATTGATAGCAGGAAAAAAATGATCTTAACTATGATAGTATTATGAACCCGGTTTAAACAACCGGGTTTTTTATTTTACTTTTTTTGCCCGCCTTTTTCATATGTAAGATTTTTGTTCTAAATGCAATTATTGGCAAACCAATGATAAATATTTTTGATACAGAAATCAATTACATTATCGATGAAAACAAACTACACTATTTCAAAAATGAAAAGCATTGCCATTGCGCTATTCATAATTATCGCCAATTTTTGCATGTCGCAAACCAGTGCAACTGCAACGCCAATTGTAAGAATAGTGCTTGATGGATATTCCGGTTCGCATGATCTAACCACCTTTTATTTTCAACAAGGCGGTTCATTAAATTTTCAAAGCAATTTTGATGCATATAAATTAATTTTTAATCCAAATCAACCTTTTATTGCCAGTGTAAGTAACACCGTTTTATGTAGTATTAAGGGAATGCCTCCTTTAAACTCAAACATGGCAATGCCAATTAAAGCAATTACAGCGGCTACAGGTAGTTTCACTTTTTCATCCATAAAAAGTGATTTTCCAAATAACGTATGTGTAACTTTATACGATGCATTTACAGGAATAACAACAAATATTCTAACTACCAACTATTCGTGTGTATTATACGACACAACAAGCACATCAAGATTTAAAGTTAATTTTTTTACCGGTTCTTTATCTGCTACAAGTAATATACTACAACCAAACTGTATTACTCAAACAGGGATAATAACTTCAAAAGGAAATAATAGCGGCCCCTGGAATTATGAATGGAGAGATGCTAATAACATAATTATAAAAACATCGTTGAATAAAACAACAGCAGATTCTTTAACATTGCTCCCCGGAGGAAATTATTCAGTAAAAATAAATACGGTGGGCCAGTGTGATAATTATCAACAAACATTTACAGTAAATCCTATAAGTGCACCGGTTGCAAATTTTTCAATAAATAATTACACCGTTAATGTTACTTCGGGCCAGGTAAATTTTACAAATCTATCTTCTAATGCACAAACAAGTTCTTGGGATTTTGGCGACGCGTTTGGAAATTCATCTTTAAACAATCCTGTTTATACTTATACACAAACAGGAATTTATTTGGTAAAATTAATTGTACAAAACAATTCGATGTGTAGCGATACAATTACAAAACAACTTACAGTGCTAAATACAACAGGCATTAAAGATCAATTGCCGGATAATGGCGTACTGCTTTTATATGATAATGTTTCAGAAAATTACACGCTCAAATTCAATTATAACTTAGAATCAAGTTTGTTAATTGTATTATATGATGTAGGCGGTAAAAAGATCTTATCTGAAAAGGTTGACGCCTCTTTGGCACCAAGTTTATTACTAAATACTCAGGCTCTAAAAAAAGGTATTTATTTATTAAAAATAATATCTGAGGAAAAAGAAATTAGGGTGTTTAAAGTTCTAAAATAACAGGTTTCTAAAAATTTAGATATTACACAGTAGAATTTAGAGATACAAAGCATAACAACTACTCTTTGTAAAGCCGCAATTTGTCGAAATTGTTGGAAAACAGGCTTACTTTTTGATAAATTAGTGTTTTAACCAATTTGTGTTTTGTACTAATGACCTTATCGTTTAAGCAAAGTTTCGGGTTTTTACCTGTCAAACTTCTTTTTGTGTTTTTTTTAATTATCAGTAGTAGCTTTAATGCACAAGTAACCATATTTTCTGAAAATATAGGTACCAGTGGAGCTGCCTCTACGCCGGTAATAACATCATTTGCTTCTTTTCAAAATTCAAATTGTTCGTATACATTTACAGGCACAGGGGATGTGAGAAACACTACCACATCATCAGGTTACACAGGCGCTTCGGGTATTAATAATGTTTTTCTAGACAATGGTTCCTCCAAATCGTTTATCATTTCAGGAATTAATACTATCAGTTACACAGGTTTAAGTTTATCTTATGGGATTTATTGTTCGGGATTTTTTACAGGCGGCGGCGGATTAACAGTTGAAACCAGTACTAATGGTATAACTTACACTGCTTTAACCAGGCCGGGTAATTTTTGGTTCTTCCCCGATTGGTCCAGCGAAACCTGTACAGGTACAATTCCTAATACACCTAATTTATTTATTCGTTTTACAAATGCTTCCGGAGGGAACGATTTTAGAATTGATGACGTGAGATTGACAGGAACAATTGTAGCGCCAACCAATCCAACTCCTTACAGTGGTTGGCCAACAGCCTTTACTTTTAATAACTGGGCGGCAACAAATACAGCTGGCACCTACCCATCTAATATGATCTTTCACTATGGTGCTATAAATAATATTCATCCCACTCTTGCGCAAATAACTGCCTCACAAAATTATGCCCTTGCTTACAATCTTGCTTTCTCATGCGATTCGAAAATTAATGGACAAGGTGCAAACGGTGTTTCTTTTGTAAATGCTAATCCCGGTAATTCCGGTACCGGTTCAGGAAATTTAGGGGAAAGTGTTGTAGCATTAAATACAAGTTGCAGAAATAACATTAACGTTTCGTGGCGTGCCGGAACAATAACAAACAATGGCAATACCTATAAATTACGCGCGCAATACCGCGTAGGTACAACCGGTGCTTATACTGATCTTCCAAATACAGGCCTTACTCAAATCGAATACACCAGTAATTCAGGCACTGTTGATTTTGGCCCTATTGTTTTACCGGCCGCATGCAATAATCAGGCTGTTGTGCATTTACGCTGGGCATTTTATCGTTCAGGCGCAGGAACAGGAATTGGCGATGAAATTTTTCTTACCAATATAAATGTAAGCAGCTCGCATCCTGTTACTGTTTTTTCAGTTACAGGTGGTGGTAGTTATTGTTCAGGTGGCAGTGGTGTTGCTATTGGTTTAAGTGGCTCGCAGGTTGGGGTTAATTATCAATTAAAGAACGGCGCAACAAATATCGGCTCTCCGGTTGCCGGTACAGGCTCTGCTATCTCTTTCGGAACGCAAACCGCTTCTGCAACTTATACGGTGTTAGCAACAGATGTTTCTACATCCTGTACCAATGCTATGACCGGTAATGCTGTTATTACAATTAACACTACACCCATAGTAAATGCTGTAAGCAGCCAGTCGGTTTGCGGCGGAAAAAACACTACAGTTGTAAATTTTAGCAGTCCTTCTGTTGGAGCATCGTTTACATGGACAAATTCCAACACATCTATAGGCCTTGCAGGAAGCGGTGCAGGAAACATTGCGGCTTATACATCTCCTGTAATTAGCTCTCCACCAAATGTAGTTGGTACAATTTCTGTTGCGGCAACATTAAGCGGTTGTACCGGAACCGCCACCACCTTTTCAATCACCATTAAAGGGCCGCAGCCCGCCAGTATATGGAATGGAAGTGTTTCTTCAGATTGGTTTGATTCGAACAACTGGAGCAATTGTGTTTGCGGAAGTGTAACAAGCGCAACTATCCCTTCAATTGCTGGACCAAATTTTAATCCTGTTATTGCAGGATCGGTTTCCGGCAATGTAAATACAATAACACTTAATAGTGGCGCCAATCTTTCATTTCAAACAACACAAACATTAAATGTATTTGGTAACTGGATAAATAACGGAACGTTTAATGCGCAACAGGGTAATGTTATTTTGAGCGGAAGTACAGCACAAACTTTAAGCGGAAATACCACTACGTTTTATGATCTTACCTTAAGTAATTCTGCGGGCGCAAGCCTTTCATCTGCTCAACAGGTACAGGGAAGTTTGCAGTTAAATGCCGGAACATTTAATACCAATAATCAATTAACGTTAATTTCAGATGCCAGCAACACGGGTAAAATTGGCCCTATTAACACTGCTGCAGATATTATTAATCAGGTAACTATTCAGCGTTATGCGCCTGGAGGCTCAACAGGTTGGGCGCTTTTAGGCTCGCCGATCAAACCATCTATAACAATGGCCAGCTGGAATGATGATTTTTTTATCACCTGTGCTAGTTGTCCTAACGGTTCGCTGGTTGCATCTGTTCCATTTACTTCTATTTATTCTTATAACGAATCTATTGCAGGCACATACAGTTCATCGGCAAAATATATTCCCATCACTACCATTTCAACTAATATTACAAATGGCGTTGGTTACTGGACCTATCTTGGAACCAGTACCTACAGCACAAATCCAATTACTATCGATGTAACGGGCTCTGTTGCAAAAAGCAGTTGCCTAAGCTGTTCGGGTGCTATTACAATACCTGTTTCACGAACAGTTAATAATGGCCTGGTGGATGACGGATGGAATTTAATTGCTAATCCATTACCTTCACCAATTAGCTGGGCTGCTTTAAGAAACGGTAATAGCAGTGTAGATAATGCGATCTACGCTTTTAATGCAGATCTTAACGGCGGCCTTGGTGCCCATACAACATATGTTAATGGCATAAGTAGTGATATTGTAGGTGGGATAACAGATGTAATTCCAATGTGCCAGGGTTTTTACATTCACGCTACAGCGCCTACCGTTTTAACTGCCGGTGAAAATATTAAAGTAAATGCCAACCCTACTTTTTTAAAAGCTACAACTACATTACAAAAACCAATTGTAAGGTTAATAATGAAAGGTACCACAGAAGACCTTGCCACATTTTATTTTGAACAAGGTGGTACACCACATTTTCAAAAAGATCTTGATGCTTATAAAATGATATTTGATTCATCTTTGCCATATGTTTGTAGTATGAGTGATTCAATACCTACATGTATAAATGGTCTGCCTCAGCTTACTACAAATCTTTCAGTTCCGGTTAAAGCAATTACGCCAGCAACTTCATCTTACACGTTTTCTTTGCTAAAAACAGATTTTCCGGATAATGTGTGTGTGACCTTATTTGATGCATTTACAGGTATTACCACAAACATTCTTACATCAGATTATAGCTGTACATTATACGATACAACTACTATATCCCGCTTTACACTTAATTTTTTCTCTACTCCTTTAACGGGAATCACTAATGTTTCACAAGCCACCTGTACCCAGGCACACGGTTTAATAACTGCCATTGGAAATAATGCCGGCCCATGGAATTATGAATGGAAACAAGGAAATACAATTGTAAAAACAGCTTTAAATAAAGCAACTGCCGATTCATTAATATCATTTAATGGTGGCAATTATACCGTTAAAATAAATACGGTTGGCCAATGCGATAACTTTGATCAGAGCTTTAGCTTAACAACTATACAATTACCAACAGCTGCCTTTTCTATTAACGCAAATACTGTTGCTATAGGCGCGCAGGTAAATTTCACAGATCTGTCTGTAAATTCACAAACCAGTATTTGGGATTTTGGCGATGGTTTTGGAACTTCCAATTTTTCTAACCCTGCTTACAGTTATTCGTTAACCGGAAATTATACCGTTGTTTTAATCACACAAAGCGCCGATATGTGCACAGATACAGTAAGCAAACTTTTAACTGTTGTTAACTGTATTAACGGTATAGAGGTTTTTTCTAAAGAAAATAATGTGGTTCTTTTATATGATAATGTAACTGCGGCTTATTCTTTAGCTTGCAATTTTTCTGCTTCAAAAGATATTACCCTTACCTTGTTTAGTACCGACGGAAAAATACTTAATCAGGAATATTACAATTCGGTTTTAACAGAAAAAATAACTGTAAATACCACAGCGTTATCAAAAGGGGTTTATCTTTTAAAAGTAAGTTCTAAAAATAAAATATTGAATACATTTAAGCTTGTAAAATAATTTACTTTTCTTTTTTTAAACTTCTGATCATTTCGCCAAAATTTTGTTTTTTATACATGGCGTTAATAATGTTAACAATACGTCCGGCTTTAGTATCAATACCTTTAGCAGTATAAACATAACGATGAAAATAATTGCGGTGAGAAAGCAATAACGAATCAAATTGTTTTTTGGCTATTTTATCTTCATTTAACGCTTCTATTAATTCCGGTGATTGAAGTGCTGCGCTTTTATCTAATTCTATCTTTAAAGAAACTGCGGCGCCTTCTTTTTTTCCTAATTTTTTGCGAAGCTCAGCATTTATCGCAATTATAAAATTTCCTTCACCTATTGGGTAAGTGGCCAATCTTTCAAATTTTACATCATCAATAACCCCTTTAATACGAAATTCTTTTTTATCGGGTCTTTTTAATTTGGTGAGAATATCCGGTGGCACATCTATATATGTCCAGCCGGTTTTTTCACCTTTACTTGAAAATTTTTGAATGATGGCGTTAAAGGAATGCATGAATCAAATTTAAATTTTAACATTAATATATACAACATTTAAAAATCCAGGCAACCTTTTATTTAAAGTTCTTGTCTTATGTATAGAAACCTAAATTATTAAATTATGAGAACTTTTAAATTACTGATTTGTGCACTTGGCTTGTTTTTTGTTAAAAACACATCTGCCTTAAATAGCTCTTCAAGTTTTACACTTACTAATCCATGCCTGCCACAGGTTACTATTACGCCTATTGCAAACACTTATGGTTGTTTTTCAATAACGGCATCTAACGGCATTCCTAATGATCCCGACGCTTATTATCAATGGCATTTTCAGGATGGAACTATTGATTATGGTAAAATTATTTACCATTGCTGCTCGCCCGTAACTGCTACAACAAATTATACTTTATCGCTCACTTATAATAACCCAAATATTGTTTGTGTGCCAATGTCGTTTGTGCAGGTTTTTACAATTACTTTAAATCCACCGGCATCAACGCTTTGTGTTAACAACACACCCAGTGTTACTTTAGCTGCCAATTCTGTTACGGTTTGGGCTGGCGTAGCTATTCCTGAAATATTTACCAACTTTGTTTATGGTGATAATCCACAGCCTACAACAAACTATACACACACGTATGCCAACTGCGGTAATTATATTATTAAAGTAAATCAATGGAACATGAATACGCCAAACGATACTTGTTTTGCTTATGCTGCAGTTAACATAAACTGCAATGGTCCTAATGCAATTAAAGATAATTTGCAAAAAAACACAACACTGTTTTATCCAAATCCGGCAAAAGATGTGTTAACTATAAAAACAGAATTACCTATTAATAGTGTTAAGATCTATGATATTTTAGGTAAAGAAGTTTTTGTGCTTGCGAACATTAAAAATACAGAAAGCAGAATATGCCTTAAAGACTTTGTACCCGGAACTTATTTTACTACTATATATTTTGAAGATGGCAGCCGGGCCAACATTAAATTTATAAAAGAGTAACAAATATGTTAAATCACAAAAAACGGTACGCTTTTTGAATTGCACTCACTAATGCAAATTGATCTTAATACTATAATAAAAGGTTGCAAAGCCAAAGATGAAAGATCTTTTGAGATACTTTATAAAACTTATTATAGGATACTTTTGGGCATTGCGTTAAGGTATAGTCGCGATACTGCCGAAGCGGAAGACATTTTACAGGATTCATTCATAAAGATCTTTAACAGTATTGAATCGTTTAATACCAAGGGCTCATTTGAAGGTTGGATGAAACGCATTGTACAAAATACTGCTATTAATAGTTACCGGAGTAATCTGAAATTTGATCTGCATGTTGCTATTACTGATCAAATAGATGTTGGCGATGATAGTTTTACTTCGGTTTTTGAAGCTTTTTCAAATAAAGAAATACTGCTTTTGTTAAATCAATTACCCGAAGGTTACAGGGTAGTTATTAATTTATTTTACATAGACGGTTATTCGCACCAGGAAATTTCGGAGTTACTTAATATTAGCGTTGGCACTTCAAAATCGCAGCTTTTTAAAGCAAAAGCATATTTAAAAGATCTTTTAAAGGTATATCATAAACCACAAGCTGTATGAATGATAAAGAAGCCATAAAAAATAAATTCATCCACTTTGAGCCGGAAGTAGATGACCTTGTTATTAACCAGAAGTGGGAAAAAATAAAATATTTTGCGCCCCAAAAAAAAGAGAAAAAAAGAGGTATAATGTTTTTTTTATTTGGAACTTTTATCTTGTTATTTCTAACATCGGCTTTAATGCTCATAACGCCTCTTTTTCCAAACGCCATATTAGATGGCTATGAAAAAGAAAAATTTGTTGTGCAAAAAAATAAAATAGTAACAAATACCAAAAATAACAGTGATTTTAAATCAGGAAACCAAAAACCGCTTATTGAAAAGAGCGAAGAAAAAAATATTGAGGGAATAAATACAAAAAACAGCTCGCAACAACGTAATCGTACTTACACAAAAAAGACTACAGATAAAAAAGAAGTTTCAAAAAATTTAATTGCATCTACTGATAAAAAAATGGACAGTAGCTCTTCACAAATTGGAGCTGCACTTATTGAAACAAAAAACGAATCAGAAAAAGATCTTGTTACTTATGATCCTTTACCTCTTCATTCAATTTTACTTCCCAATTCTGCAAATAGTGGTGAGATCAATACATCAATTAATCCAAATTATTATCTGCCAAAGCCTCTATCACCCTATAGTATTGATCTGTTAGTGGGAGTACAGCCTGTTTTTACTTCTATAAAACAAAACAACGTCGCTCAAAAAAATAATTCGCTAAATTATATGGCAGGCGCAGCTATAAATTATCATTTGCGAAATAAATTCAGCTTATGCGGTCAATTTATTTTTAGTCATAACAATTTTAATTACAAAAATACCATTACCGAAAATAAAATTGTTAATCAACCTATTAGTGTCACCTCAATACCTATGGTTTTTGGCGATACGGTAAAGTATGTTCACGCTAATACAAATTACATTATTCGCTCAACCTCATCCTACAATTTTGCATTTGGGGCAGAATACAAATTCTTTCAAAAAAACAAATTAAGCCTTAGTGCCTTTTCTTTCTTTAATGTAAACGCATCAAAATACACGTATGGCTATACTCGTGACTTTGGAAAAGATGTACTTGTTTTTATAAAAGGAGATCCTGCTCCTCATCCTGCTTCCAATCCTGTATCATCTACGTTTAAAGAAGGAGATTATCTGAAACAGGAAACACAAATAAATACAGGCATCATGCCTGGTGTTTTACTGGGATATCGCTTAAATAATAAAGCAAGCCTTGTTTTTAAACCCGCCTGCTTTATCCCATTTTCAGAAACAAAATTTGTAATAAATTCGTTGGCCTTTAAGCTAAAAGAACAAAGTCTTTTATTAAATATTGGATTGAGGGTTAATCTATAATTCTTTTAGCCACTAATTTCACCAATTAACACAGAGCATAAACCGCCTATTTGCATGAATGATTAGTGAAATATACAATTCAAACAAAATTATTTTGTTTGAATTGTATAAATAAATTTCACAAATATTAATGACTTTTTAATTTGTGACATTCGTGTAATTAGTGGCTTAAACTTAAACGCTTTTTAATTCAATAACTGTTATCTCCGGCCAAATACCTAAGCGACCAGGATAACCTAAAAAGCCAAGGCCACGGTTTACGTATAAAAATTGTTTATCCATTTTATATAAGCCTGCCCAGTTTTTATAGATCCATTTTGCAGGGCTCCATTTAATGCCCGGAATTTCAATGCCTAATTGCATACCATGTGTATGGCCACTTAAGGTAAGATCAACTTCAGGATATTCTAAAACAACCTGCATATCCCAATGACTAGGATCGTGGCTCATTAATATTTTAAACGGATAATTTTCCGCGCCAACATAAGCATCTTTCATCTTACCGTAGCGTGGAAAACGCATATTGCCGCCCCAATTTTCAATTCCCAACAAACCAATTTTTGCTCCATTTTTTTCTATTGGCACATGTTCGTTCATTAATAATCTCCAGCCAAAATCTTTTTGCTTGGTTTTTAGTTTTTCAAGATTTGCTCGCTTGGCTTCTTTAGTTTCCCATTGTACATAATCACCATAATCGTGATTTCCTAAAACAGAATATACACCATGCGGTGCTTTAAGGCTTGAAAATAAATGTTCATACCCTTCTACTTCTTTTGCTTCATTATTTACAAGATCGCCTGTAAATAAAATAAGATCTGCATTTTGTTCTGTTACAATTTCAAATGCTTTTTTTAATCCATCTTCATTTAAAAAAGAACCGGTGTGAATATCGGAAAGCTGAACAATTTTAAAACCATCAAACTCTTTTGGAATTTTTGACGAAGGTACTTTTACCTTATGCACACGGTATTTGTAAGCACCGCTTACCATGCCATAAATAAAGCCAACTGCGGGCACAACTGTAAATGTAATTGCCAACTGACTCAAAAATTTTAAACGGCTAATTCCTTCTGCTACTTCAACCGCATCTGCGGGCTTACTTTTAAAAAAAGAAAAGCACCATTTGCATAAACGTATAATATCGTCAAACAATAAAAACGTACAACCAATTAATTTGCACAATACAATAATTACCATTATTGAAGATAATAGTCGTAAAAAGGGTGCCCAGTTTGGTGGAGGGTAAACAACAGCAACAATTGCCATTAAAATACTAATGCAGGCAATGATATAAGTAGTATAAAGTATAATTGTTCTTTTGCCCGGCGAAAAATCCTGTGTAAATGTTTTTACAGCCTGCAAAAAATATAATTCAATAAGAATTATAAGTGTTGAAAAAATTAAGATACGTACAAACATAGAGCGTAAAATTAAGCATAAAGCCGCATACGGGTGTTTATTTTATTTAAAAGGCAAGCACTAAAAAGCTTCTTAACTTACCGACAAATTTAAGGACTTTACCGCCCGTTTTGATCCTGAAACCGATTTCCCGGCCCTTTAACCTTCTATAACACTTGATGAGCGGCATAAACAGGCCTTGCGGTATTTACATACGAATGTTAATTATTTCCAAATTCAGTCGTTTCAACGCGGCTGCTTTCTTCTATTTTTGAATAATATTCACCTTTGTAGTGTAATTTTAAGTATGGCAAATAAAATAAAGATCGGGATCATTTTTGGCGGGCAAAGTAAAGAGCGCGAAATTTCTTTTGCAGGTGGAAGAACCGTTTACGATAATTTAAATAAATTTTTATTTGAAGCTGTTCCTGTTTTTGTAGATAGTTTTGGAAATTTTATTGAATTGAATTGGGAGTTTATTTACAAAGGCACTATTCGTGATTTTTATCCTCCTGTAGATTTTTTACCTAACAATTCACGCTTTCAATTATATGCCGAAAATTTAGGAGACCTGAACGAAGGACAGCAAAGTGCGTTGATACAAAAGATCGGAAAAAAATTAAGTCCCTCCGAATTAAAAACAAAAATTGATTTTGCTTTTTTATGTTTGCATGGTCCTTATGGTGAAGATGGTCGCATACAAGGCTTATTTGAATATTACAAAATTCCTTACAGTGGTTCTGGCATTTTAGCTTCCGCCATTGGCATTGATAAAGCAGTGCAAAAAGAAATGATGGTAAGCAAAGGTTTTAACAGCCCTAAATATCTTACCATTAACAGGCAGGACTGGATTGATGGCAAATCAAAAACATCACTTAAAAAAGTAGCAGAGTTGATCGGCTTTCCGTGTGTAGTTAAACCGGCTAACCAAGGTTCTAGCATTGGTGTAAGTATTTTAAATGAAGCCAACGATCTTGAATTTATGAGTGCGGTTGAAAAAGCTTTATTTACAAGATGGATAGATGCAAAAGAATGGCAAGGTTATAGTGAAGAAGAAAAATTCAATTATGTAAAAGTGTTGGCAGATATTCGCGAAGGCATGGGAATGCCGGTGGTTATTAGTCATCCCAAAGAATTAAACGCACCGGTAATTTATGATCCAAATAAATTGATAGATTATTTGAACCAAAATTTAAAAACAGATGGTTTTGTTGTAGAAAGTATTGATGGTGAAAGCACGGTTTTAGTAGAAGGGTTTATTGAGGGAAAAGAGTTTAGTTGCATTGTGTTGGAAGATGAAGAAGGAAAAGCAATTGCATTACCACCAACAGAAATTAAAAAAGGAAAAGAATTATTTGATTACCGCAGTAAATATTTACCGGGCCTTTCACGAAAGATAACGCCAATTGATCTGCCCGATGCGCAAATTGAAGCCATTCGAAAAGATTGCGAAAAATTATTTTACGAATTACATTTTGATGTATACGCGCGTATTGATGGATTTTTAAGTAAGGATGGAAAAATATTTTTAAATGATCCGAATACTACCAGTGGTATGATGCCATCGTCATTCTTCTTTCATCAGGCGGCCGAAATTGGATTGAATCCATCACAATTCTTAACCTTCATTATTCGCACTTCGCTTTCAAAACGATTGATTCAATCAAAAGGAAATATAAACTACAAACATTTATTGGATCTTTTAGATAAACAAATTCATAACGAAAAAAATGCCGCAAGTAATAAAACGCGCGTAGCAGTTGTGCTTGGCGGTTACTCATCAGAAAGGCACATCTCCGTTGAAAGCGGAAGAAACGTATTTGAAAAATTATCATCTTCAGAAAAATACGCACCCTTCCCGGTTTTTCTTACAGGTAATTCGCAGGAACATCAAATGTATCATGTGCCCATTAATTTATTATTAAAAGATAATGCAGATGATATAAAAGAAAAAGTTGAGAATTTTAAAGTGCACGCTGTTATTAAAAAAATAATGCAGCAATGCGAAGCGATCACTCATAAGTATGCTTCGTTAAATCATACGGCCGCACCAGAAAAATTAACGTATGCTACTTTAAAACAAAAAGCAGATGAGGTGTTTATTGCTCTTCACGGCCGCCCTGGCGAGGATGGTGCAATACAAGAGCAACTTGATAGAATAAATTTACCCTATAACGGTTCAAATAAAGAAAGTTCATCTATTACAATAGATAAATATCGCACTAACGAGATCTTAAAAGCTAACGGTTTTCTTATTGCCGACCATATTTTAATTTCGAAAGAAGATTGGGTAAAAGACAAAAATAAATTTATTGAGATCTTAACTAATCGTATTAAATACCCTTTCATTGCCAAACCTGTTGATGATGGTTGCAGTAGTGCAGTGAAGAAAATAAAAACTTTAGAAGAGTTTGAAGCCTTTTGTACATTGATCTTCCGTACTGCAGAAGACCTTGATACAAAAGCAGCAGAGAAGTTGCACATTAAGCCAAAAGAAGAGTTCCCGCAAAAGCAGGTTATTTTAGTTGAAGAATTGATCAGCAAAAAAGATGCGCTTCACTTTTTAGAAATTACCGGTGGTATGCTTACCAAACTAAACAAGAATGGTGAGGTCGAATATGAAGTTTTTGAAGCCTCAGAAGCTTTGGCAGATGGTGAGATCTTAAGCCTGGAAGAAAAATTCTTAGCAGGACAAGGGCAAAATATTACACCGGCGCGTTATGCTAAAGATGCAAAAGACAGGCAAAAAGTAAGTGATCAGGTTAAAGCCGCACTTGGCGGTGCCGCTAAAGCTTTAGGTGTTACAGGTTATTGCCGTATTGATGCTTTTGTGCGTGTATTTGCAGATTGCAGAACAGAAGTTGTTTTTATTGAAGTTAATTCGTTACCGGGTATGACACCCGCTACATGCATCTTTCATCAGGCAGCAATCAATAATTACAAACCTTACGAATTTATTGACAAGATACTTGAATTTGGTAAGGAACGTTTAGCTACAGTTTCTTAAAATTTTTATAGTGTCACAACTCAAACTATATATGCTCTTATTGGGTTGCAGGCCAAACGGAAGGCTAACAGAACAGCACGATGTTTTTTTTGGTATAGCCGAAAATTTAAAAGAACTTATTCCTCACATAAAAAAATTTTGGCCCGAAGCCAAAGGCAATATACACATTGATGCCTGGCGCGAAGTAACACAAGTGAACAATTATAGTGTTACCATTATTGAACGCGCTTATCCCTCTATGGGTTTTGACAGTTTGAGTGACGAAAAAGCTTCTGAAGAGAAGCTGTTCTTTGTTAATCTGGGTGGATATAAAGCAGAAGAGTTTGATGAGTTTCATTATAAGTTACTTGCAATAGCCAAAACTTCAGGCGAAGCCATACAACAGGCAAAACAAACTGCATTTTATAAGCATACAGGTTTTAAAGGTGCCACATCACATATTGATGATAAATATGGCATTGATATTGACGATGTGCACAATATTAAAGAAATTTTATCTCCCCACTTTAAAGAGTTGTACTCTCTTGAAATAAAAGAAGACAAACAAAAGGAGGAAGATAAAATGCATTTAGGTTATTTACCACTTAAAAATATTGGTTAAGCAGCTTACAATTCACTATTTTTACATTAATGGAATTTGAGATAAAGCCGCAAAAAAAATTAAGCCTTGGTTTAAACGAACTATGGGAGTATCGCGAGCTTTTTTATTTTTTTACACTTCGTGATATAAAAGTAAAATACAAACAAACCATTCTTGGTTTTTTATGGGCCGTTTTACAGCCTTTGGTAATGGCCTTACTTTTTTCATTTTTTTTAGGTAAAGCAATTACCAACTATACCGAATTGCCTCTACCTTACGCAACCTTTGCATTAAGTGGCTTGGTGTTATGGGGCATTTTCTCATCCGGTATTAATAATGCCGGCAATAGTATGGTGGCCAATGCCAACATCATAAAAAAAATATATTTTCCCCGCCTTATCATTCCAATATCCGCAGTACTAGTTGGTGTGTTTGATTTTTTTATGGCATTTGCCGTATTTATTGTGTATTGCCTGTTCAATCATATTTCGTTTACGTGGATAGGTTTGTTATATTTTCCATTAGCGGTTTTACTTACCTGTATTGCAGCCTTTGGTTCCGGTTGTTATTTAGCAGCTTTAAATGTTAAGTATAGAGATGTAAGATACATTATCCCTTTTTTGGTACAACTTTTATTATTTATTACCCCTGTAATTTATCCAACCAACATTACGCAAAATATTTATTTAAAAGCATTATTGGCGCTTAACCCTATGTCGGCACCGCTTGATATCTTTAGGGCAGGCATTACCAATAGTGCCATTAACTGGCAAACAGATCTTGTGAGCATTGCTTCATCGTTTATTATTTTTATTATTGGTCTGGTGTTCTTTAAAAAAACAGAAGCTTACTTTGCAGACCTGGCCTAAGTTTTGAGGATTATTTTAACCACTTTTTAAGTGGATGCCTCAAAGTATTTTAATTTATTGTTTAATTGTCTGGCATGATTTTTTGGGCAAAGTGTATAACAAATACTAAAAACTATGAAAAGCGATATTTCAGCAAAAGTAAGCACAGTAATTAATGCACCGGTTTCAACAGTTTGGGAAGCCTTAACAAAACCGGAAATAATAAAACAATATTTTTTTGGAACAGATACAATAACAGATTGGAAAGTTGGCAGCCCTTTAATATTTAAGGGTGAGTGGGAAGGAAAAAAATATGAGGATAAAGGAACAGTTTTAAAATTTGAACCCAATAAGATGTTACAATACAATTACTGGAGCTCTATGTCGGGTATTGAAGATAAACCCGAAAATTATGTGAGAATAACGTATTTTGTTTCTCAAGAAAAAGAAAAGACCTTGCTAACTATTAGCCAGGAAAATATTCCGGATGAAAAAACAAAAGAACACTCTGAGCAAAACTGGAAAAAGGTTTTGAATAATTTAAAGAATCTTTTAGAAAAAGGTGTAAAGGATCTAACCATTTAAAAAATATAATATGAAAAAATTATTACTCATTTGTCTTTTATTTTTATCTGTCACAAATAAAATTCATTCGCAGGCAATGATCCAAATAGGATCAACAATGGTGTCTGTAGACACGGCATACACCGGACTTTCTATTCCGTGGGAAGTGATCTATGGGCCCGACAATTATTTATGGGTAACTGAGCGCAAAGGACTTTTGAGTCGTATTGATCCTATTACGCATACAAAAACTGTTGTTTTAGATCTTACTGCTTCTATTTATGCACAATCTGAAGCCGGTTTACTGGGCATGAAACTACATCCTAATTTCAATACCATAAAAGAAGTATTTTTGGTTTACACATTTGGCGCTAATACTGCCAATGCAAAAGAACGACTTGTAAAATATACTTACAATAATACAAGTCTTGTAAATCCGCAAATACTAATTGATAGTGTTGACGCAGATATCAACCATAATGGTTCTCGTTTATTATTTTTACCGGATGGTACTTTACTAATGACAACCGGCGATGCCTTAAATACATCCAATTCACAAAATTTAAATTCAAAAAACGGAAAGGTTCTTCGCGTAAATACTAATGGTACAATTCCGGCAAATAACCCTTTTCCGGGAAGCCTGGTTTATACATTCGGCCACAGAAATCCACAAGGGTTAATGTTGGCGTCAAATGGCTTTATTTATTCATCGGAGCATGGCCCTTCAAACGACGATGAATTTCAAATAATAGAAAGTAGCAGAAATTATGGATGGCCCAATGTAGAAGGCTTTTGTGACACACCTTCGGAACAAACATTTTGTACGGCCAATAATGTAAAACAACCTATCTTTAACTGGAGCCCAACCATTGCCCCGGCAGATATTGTGTATTATACTAATCCGGGCTTCCCGGAATTTCATGACCAGGTAATCATGTCTGTTTTAAAAGACAAAAAGCTGGTTGCCTTAAAATTAAACGCGGCTGGCACCGCTTCAGTTTCGCAAAACTCTTATCTTACTAATATGTTTGGCAGGTTACGCGATATTTGCGTTGGTCCTAATAATGAAATATATATTGCCACTAATGGCACCGGGTCTGCGAGCGAGAACAATCATAGTATTATAAAATTAACCCCTCCAAACACTGTTTCAGTAAAAGAGATAAATGCCGGTTACAAAGCAATAGTTTACCCAACAATTACCAAAGACAATATAACTGTTGAATTAAATAATTTAGAGGGTGAACAAATTGATCTGAAAATAATTGATGTGACAGGAAGCGTTGTTAAAAAAGATTTTTTTTCTTCAAACAAACAACAGGTGTTTTTAAATAATTTACCGCAGGGAATTTATTTTTTAACCTTGCACAATGCGGATAACAAACAAGTTCTGATCAAAAAAATAATTAAAGAATAATTATTTATTGAGTTGTACGTGACCGCTATAGATCTTACTTTTTACTTCTTTTGTATAGGCTACATTATGTGCAAACCAACGTTTTTTTGTATCAAAAGAAATATGCGCGATCGGCATGTCAAGCCCGCTTTTATTTAATTTAACAGCTTCTGCCTCTTCTATTAATTCAGTATCAAAAGCAAATCTGTAAAGGCCATTATGTTCTTCGGCTAACTTTGTATCTACGCTTATTGTTCTGCTAACATAACCCTCTTTTACGATTTTTACCGTGTACCAGCCGTTCTTTTTAAGGTTGAATTTAAATTCATTGTTTCCTCTTATAACTTTGGTCTCTACAATGGCATTATCGCGTACCAAATTAATTGTATAAGTATTAGACGAGTATTTTTTAAGCTTTAAGATCTTCCCGCTTAGTTCTAAGCAAGAGCTTGTATCAGGAGTTTTAATAGAAGCGTTGGCTGTTACAGAAAATAATCCTAAAATTATTAATGCTGTAAATTGTGTTGTGATATTTTTCATTCTTATTTTTATTATGTATTTAAACTGATGTAAAGTTCTACATAATAAAAAGTTTGAAAAATCTCGGTTACTTTAAAAAACTACGGATGTAAGATTTTGAGTGTTTTTGGTGGGTAATTACTTAGCAAAAAGTTAAGTTAAAATTACACTTTCAGAAGTTTCTTAATCACAACTTTTTGAAGATTGATTATTTTAATTGCGTAAGTGCCTTTAGGCAATTCGGCAGTATTTAATTCCATACTAAAATCATTTTGTTTTTGAAATGGAACATCCACTTTGTTTCCCATCGTATCATAAATTTCAAATACAGGGTCGATAAAATTACTAATTGAGGAAATTATAACTTTGTCGTTAGAAGGATTGGGGAATAAATTAATTTCTTCATTTTTGCTCCCGTAGTCCACAGAGATCATATTATATTTTTTTGTATTCCCGTTATAATCTGTTTGCATTAAATAATAATAGTTGGTACCCATATCCGGATTTTTATCAGGAAAACTATAGTCTTTATTTGCCGAACTATTTCCGGCACCTTTTATCTCGCCAATAGCTGACCAGTTTAAACCATCACTTGATTTAAACACAGTAAAAGATTTATTATTAATTTCCGTAACTGTACCCCACTCTATTAGAATATTTTCATTATTTGAATTAGCTTTAAAATATTTTAATTCTATTGGCAAAATAGAGGTTTGGCAAGAACAGTAGGCTGATTGTGGCACAACCTGTCTTGTTATTCCCAGTGCGGCACTTTCATATTCCAAAATTGCCCTGTTATTCCCTCCGTTCTCTCCAAAATGAATTTTAAATGGCATTCTGCAAACCGGAAAAACTCCAACCGCTGAAATGGTTAGAGGTGAATGAAGTCCGCCATTATTAATAAACGCCGTAGTTGCCGTGGGATTTGCGACCAACGCGCTTGAGCCCATCCAAAGCCAGCTTGCATCATCGCTTGTTAAATAAAAAGTATAGGTTCCTGCTGTTTGAATATATATACTACCCGTCCAACGTGCGCTGTATAGATCGGGGTTTGCAAGAGTTCCTCCCGCTGGTGGTACAATTGCGCCCCAGCCGTTATCTGTATTAAAATTAATTGTATTATCTATCCTCGTAATGCCAGGTGTATTAGTGGTAAAATAGGTTTGCACATCAGCAAAATATCCCGAATAATATTCTGCTTTTGCACCTTGTGGGCAAGCACAGGCAGTAGAGGTATTAGAACAAGTAAAGGTTGTTTGAGCCAAAAAGCCTTTTACATTATTTATAATTAATAAAAGGCATAAAAGATATTTTATTTTTTGCATCGTTTTTTATAATTACGCGCAAGTACGGCAGAAAGTATAAGACGCTTGAGGCTGAAATAGTGGTTTTATAACTCATGTAAGATTTTAAATGTTTTTGGTAATAAAAAAGCCTCTTTCTATATAGAAAGAGGCTTAAAATTAATTTGATCTTACCCTTACAGTCCCAACAAAATTTCTTCCGGTAATTTACCACCAAACAATATGCGACTAGGATTTTCCAACATCTCTTTTACTTTTACTAAAAATCCAACGCTTTCTCTTCCGTCAATAATGCGGTGATCGTAGCTTAAGGCAATATACATCATTGGGCGAATAACCACTTGGCCATTAACAGCCATAGGACGTTCAACAACATTGTGCATTCCTAAAATAGCACTTTGCGGCGGGTTAATAATTGGTGTACTCATCATACTTCCAAAAACACCACCATTGGTAATTGTAAAAGTTCCACCGCTCATGTCTTCAATGGTTAATTTTCCATCGCGGGCTTTTACCGCAAGATCTTTAATTCCTTTTTCAATTTCGGCAATGCTCATTAATTCTGCATTACGTAACACAGGAACCATTAACCCTTTTGGCGCGCTCACGGCAATACCAATGTCTGCATATTTATTATAAACTATCTCTTCGCCATCTATCATTGCATTTACTGCAGGATAATGGAATAAGGCTTCGGTAACAGCTTTTGTAAAGAAGCTCATAAAACCAACGTTGGTTCCATAAACTTCTTTAAATTTATCTTTGTACTTAGCGCGAATAGCATAGATCTCGCTCATATCAACTTCATTAAATGTAGTTAACATAGCGGTTTCGTTTTTAACAGCAACCAAGCGTTTTGCAACGGTTTTACGTAAAGAGGTCATTTTTGTTTTCTCTTTATCGCGACCGCCTTGCCAGCTATTACTAAGTACTTTTGCGGCAGTTGGTAAACCGTTAGATAAAGCAGCTAATACATCTTGCTTTGTAATGCGGCCATCTTTACCTGTACCATTTAACTGGCCGGCTTTAATATTATTTTCTGCCATTATTTTAGCGGCGGCAACGCTTGGTGTACCGGTTGCATAAGTCGCATCCTGCTTAGCGCTTACCGTTTCCTGCTTAACTTCTTTCTTCGGCTCTTCTTTCTTAGCTTCTGTTTTAGTTTCGGCTTTAGGCGTTTCTTTTTTAGCTTCTGGTTTTACCGAAGTATCAATTTTTACAACTACCTGTCCTACTTTCACTGTGTCGCCCTCAGCAGCCAACACTTCAATCTTACCTGACTCTTCTGCATTTAAGGTTAAAGTTGCTTTATCTGAATCTATTTCTGCCAATACCTCATCTTTTTCAACTACATCGCCGGTATTTTTTACCCAACGTGCTATTACTACTTCTGTAATTGATTCTCCGGGACTTGGTACTTTTAATTCTACAATTGCCATAATTTTGATTTAAGATTTAAGACTTATGATTAAAGATTTTTATTTCACTAATACTTTTGAGAAGATGCCTGTCATGATCTCTTCATTTTCTGCCGCGTGACGTTTTGCAAAACCTGTTGCAGGGCTTGCAGCTTCTTCTCTGCCAACATATTTTAAATTCAGCGAACGCAGACATTTGTCTACAAAGCGCCATGGGCCCATATTTTCAGGTTCTTCCTGTACAAAAATATGTTCTTTTACTTTACTGTATTTTTTCAAAATAGCATCCACTTGTTTTTGCGGGAAAGGATATAATTGTTCTAAACGAATAAATGCAACGTCTTCCACGCCTTCTTTTTCTCTACGCTCAATCAGATCGTAATACACTTTACCCGAACAGAAAGCAACACGGGTTACTTTTTTTGCGTCTGCTTTCGGATCATCCAACACTTCCTGAAAATTAGTTTTTGTAAAGTCTGCTAACTTGCTTACGCAACTTGGATAACGCAATAATTTTTTAGGTGTAAAGCATATTAATGGTTTACGGAAATCGCGTTTTAACTGGCGACGAACAACGTGGAATTGTTGTGCCGGTGTTGTTGTATTTACAATTTGAATATTATTTTCAGCACATGCCTGTAAGAAACGCTCCATGCGGGCGCTTGAGTGCTCAGGGCCCTGGCCTTCATAACCATGCGGTAATAACATGATCAAACCATTCATACGGCGCCATTTATATTCTGCCGAAGTTAAATACTGATCAATAATAATTTGTGCGCCGTTAAAGAAATCACCAAACTGTGCTTCCCAAATGGTTAATGTATTTGGCGCAGCAAACGCGTAACCGTATTCAAAACCTAAAACACCATATTCACTTAACAATGAATTATAGATGCTTAATTTTGATTTTGAATCGATAGAATTTAATGGTGTATATTCTTCTTCGCTGTCTTCAACCTTCACAACAGCGTGACGGTGTGAGAAAGTACCACGCTCAACATCCTGTCCGCTAAAACGCACGGGATATCCTTCTTTCATTAATGACGCGTATGCTAACAATTCGCCCATGGCCCAATCGTAATTATCGTTGGTGATCATGGCTTTTCTATCATCAAATACTTTTTGAATTTTATTAAAGAATTTTTTATCCTTTGGTAACTCAGTTGTTTTTTTAGCCAGTTCTAAAAATAGTTTTTCATCAATGGCAGTTTTTGGTGATTCTTCAAAATCCTTATCAGTAGCCATTTTAACGCCTTTCCAGTTTCCTTCTAAGAAAGAAGTGATCTTAGCTTTATCTGTTTTTTTGGCTTCATCCAAATTATTATCTAACTCAGATTTAAATGCCGCTTCAATTTCTTTTGCTTCATCTGCCAAAGGAGATCCTTCTGCCGCTAATTTCTTAACGTAGATCTCTTTTGAATTTGGATGCGATGCAATTGCTTTGTATAATAAGGGTTGTGTAAAACGTGGTTCATCGCCTTCGTTATGGCCATATTTACGGTAACATAATACATCAATAAATACATCGCGATTAAATTCCTGGCGGAATTCCATTGCTAATTTAGAAATGAAACACAATGCTTCTACATCATCCCCATTTACGTGAAACACCGGACATAACACCACTTTAGCAACATCTGTACAATAGGTTGAAGAGCGCGCATCAATAAAATTTGTAGTAAAACCAACCTGGTTATTAATTACAAAGTGAACGGTGCCTCCTGTTTTGTAACCATCCAGCTGGCTCATTTGTAATACTTCGTAAACAATACCCTGGCCTGCCACTGCAGCATCGCCATGTAAAATAACAGGGCATGCTTTTGAGTTATCCCCTTTATGTAAATTATCAATTTTAGCGCGCACAATACCTTCAACCACCGGTGCAACGGTTTCTAAGTGTGAAGGATTTGGTGTTAAGCTAATGTGAACTTTTTTTCCGGTATCGCTTGTTTGATCGGAAGAATAACCCATGTGGTATTTTACGTCACCATCAAATAACGAATCTTCACTTGGTCTGCCTTCAAACTCTGTAAAAACATCTTTGTATGTTTTATTCATGATGTTTGTAAGCACATTTAAACGGCCACGGTGAGCCATACCAATTACATAATCTTCAATACCTAAATTAACGCCATGTTCCATTAACGCGTTAATAGCAGGAATAACAGTTTCACCACCTTCTAAAGAAAAACGTTTTTGGCCAACAAATTTTGTATGTAAATAATTCTCAAACACAACGGCTTGTGTTAGTTTTTTAAGAATGGTCTTTTTTTCCTGTTGATTAAAATTAGGCGTGTTGCGATTCTTTTCCATACGCTCCTGTAGCCATTTTAAAACTTTTGGCTCGCGCATGTATAAATATTCAACACCAATACTTTGACAATAAGTTTGCTCTAAATGAGCTACAATATCTTTTAGTTTTGCAGCGCCAATTCCTATAACACTGCCTGCCTGGAAAATAGTATCTGTATCTTTATCAGAAAGTCCGAAATTTTCTAATGCTAAAGATGGCTCATAAGTACGACGTTGGCGAACAGGGTTTGTTTTGGTAAATAAGTGCCCGCGTTGACGATAACCATTTATTAAACCAATAACTTTAAATTCTTTACTTACATTTTCGGGAATTGCGCCACCATCACCATCGTATGATGTTTTTGCAAATTCAAAGCCTTTAAAAAAATCCTTCCAGGAAGCGTCTACTGAATTCTCGTCCTGCTTATACTGTAAAAACAGTTGCTCGATCGCGTTTACATCGCTTGTGCCAACGTATGAAAATTTGTCCATTTTATTTGATTAGAATAGAACGTAAAATTAACAAAATTTGCAAGATATGAGCTAATTTTACCTTACTTTTGTGAGGATGAAAAGCCCATTTAAATTACTTTTTTTGATTTTTTCAATTTTGTCTGTTTCAGGTGCTGTTTTTGGTCAAAACAACCAGGCACAAACTCAGTTAAAGGTAAAACAGCTGGTAGAAAAAAAGGCAGAATATAACCGTTTAACTAACGGCGAAATGGATGGTTACCGCATTAAGATCCATTTTGGAGCAGATAGAGATGCTGCCAGGAGCATTAAAACAAAATTCAGCGCAAAATTTCCGGAATACAGTACGCATGAAGATTATCAACAACCAAATTTTGTGGTATTAATTGGTGATTTTAAAACAAAGTTGGAGGCTTTCGAATCTTTAAAGAAAATACAGCCTGATTTTCCAAATTCTTTTATTGTTAAGGGCAGAATTAAGGCCTGATACTTACAGTTTTTGCAGTAATAAATTCCTTACCAATTCAGGTTGTTCATAGGTAACCAAATGCCCTGTGTTTTGCAATTTTAAAAAAACAGAAGGGCAATGCTTAATATTTGCCTTTGCAAAACTAAAATTACAGGTGTCTGCAATTTGATCATTGGCACCAGTAATAACAAAAGTAGGCGTATATAATTTTTTCCAATCAGGTAACATCAATTTCATTTCGGCAACATGCGAATATTTTTCTTTTGTGGCAACATTCAGCATTTTTGGTAACATCCACTGCACCGGTTTCCATTTAGCGATGCCACTGAACCAATAAAATTTTTCATGTTGTGGGTCTATTACCGGCGAGATCATAAATAGTTTTTCTATCTGCTGCGGATAATGTATAGAGAGCCAGGCTGCAACAGGTGCCCCATAAGAGCGGCCCAGCACTACTATTTTTTTGCCGGTATGATTTTCTTTTTCAATAATTTCTTTAACCGCTAATGCCTGTATCTGTGTTGATGTTTCGGCATTGCCATAATTTGATTTACCATAGCCTAAACGATCAATAGCAATGATCTTATAATTATTTTGTAGCAAGGAATCGTCCATTAAATTCATATAACCATACCAGGCACCTGGTGCGCCATGAATAAGAATAAGCAATGGCAATGAATCGTTATTGCACATTACTACATAGTGCATTTTTTTATTAAGAAAAGAAACTTCTTTATAACAAGGTTTGTTTTTTTTGTTTTCGTAATGCTGTGCTAATTCTTTATCAGTATAAATATATTTATTAAGCATAAAGCAACCGCTTATAAAAAGGGTTGTAAATACTATTAAAATAAAGAAGATGACTTTTTTAAAACGCACATGCAAAGATAAGAAGGGGAGCTGTTATTTTTTTGTTAAATCTTGTGGAATTGCCCAAAAGGTGGGGAAATTAAGACTTTTTGTTTTTTAACTCGTCCATTGTACGTTCCACAAATTTTTCGCTTGGCATAAAAGCTTGCTGAATGCGCTTGGCATAGTGAATGCTATCCGTAATTTCTTTGTTTTTTTGCTCTACTATACTCTTTTGATGCTCAATGATCTTATTTTGCTTCTTTGTGAGACGAAAGCGTTGTAAAAGGGCGTAAGAAAACATTAAAACTAAAACAAGTACGCCAATTGCAATATAAATGATAGCGCGCTGTTTAGCTTTTTCTTCTTCTTGTTTTTGGAGTTCTGCTTCTGCTTTTGCTTTGAGATCTGTTTCCTGCCTGTCTAAAGCAAACTGTGTTTTTAAACTGTTAAGCGATTCGTTTTTTGACGTATTAAAAATACTGTCGTTCAATGTTCTTGCAATTTCGTGGTAAGTAAGGGCTTTTTTAAATTCGCCACTTTCTTTAAAATTATCATACAATCCATCAGCGGCATTTTTTTGTTCAACAATACTGCCTACACTTTTTGAAAGCTCAAACGCTTTTTCAAAATAAGAAATTGCCTCTTTCTTATTTCCCATTTTTGAGTGTGTTTTAGCAATGAGGATGTAAATGTTTGCAGTTTCTTTTTTATCATTCATTTCTTCTGAAAGTTTTTTTCCTTTAAGAAACATTTCAAGTGCTTCATTTAACTTACCGGTGTCGTAATACAACTCGCCAATGCTTGAGTAAGTAACTTTCATGGCATCTTTCTCGTCCAATTCAATTGCCATTGCCAACGCTTGTTGCTGTAATTTAAGTGCCTTGTCAAATTCTTTTTTCTTACGGTATAGTGCACTTAAATTATTTAGTGAGGCAACCATATCACGTTTGTTACCCATCTTTTCATGAATATCAAAGCTCCGTTGCTGGTAAACTAACGATAAACTATCTTCATGCAAAGCCTCATATATAACGGCAATGTTGCCAATACAGGCAGCTATCTGCCTTTGATCTCCCAATTCTTCCTGTGTTTTTAATGCTTTTTGAAAGTAATCGATCGTTTTTGGGAAATCACCAAGATTATAAAAAACAATAGCCATGTTATTATTTGAAGCAGCAATCATTCCTTTGTTATTTTTATCAATGCCAATTTGCAGGGCTTTTTGATGATTCTCTAAACCTTTTGGATAATCAGAAATACCAATGTACGCGTTGGCCAGTTGATTGTAAAGATTCCACATGATCTTTTCGTAGCGTATCTTTTCCGCCAAAGAAATAGATTGTTGAATGTATTTAAGCGCCTCCTTAGAATTGCCCTGGTCCATTATTTCTAAACTAAGGTTGCATAAAACTTTAACACGTGTTGTATCGGCTAGGTTTTCTTTTAATTTTTTATTTAGCTTTTCTATGTTTTCGGCGTGTTGCGCATTTATAGAAAATGTGCAGAAAATAAAAAAAATAAATATGTAAAGTGCTTTATTCAACGATTAAATTTTTATTCCAATTACGCAAACATCGTCAACCTGCTCTAAACTTCCTTTCCATTTTTGAATGGTAACGTCCAAAACTTCTTTTTGCTTTTCCATTGTTGAATTACTATTCTCCAATAACAATTGGTTGAGCTGTTTGTATTTAAATTTCTTTCCTTTTGGGCCCCCAAACTGATCTGCAAAACCATCGGTATATAAATAAAGCAGATCTCCCTTTTGCAATTCTATTGTGTGCAGTTTAAAATCATTGGTCAACTCTCCTTTACCAACCGGCATTTTATCTTTTGCCAATTCTATCACTTCAGCATTACGAATGAGTATTGGTGAATTATTTGCAGCAGCATACTCAACATTTAAAGTGTTACCGGTTAAAGGAATTTTAATAATGGCGGCATCCATCCCATCGCGCCCTTCGCTCATGTTTTCTAATAAGCGTTTGCGAACATGATTTAATACTTCGTTAGGTGCTAAAATATTTTTTTCGTTAATGGCCTCATTCAAAAAGCTTATATTCAATAAGCTCATAAAGGCTCCGGGCACGCCATGGCCGGTACTATCACAAACTGCTAAATAAAAGAAGCCATTTTTTTTTGTAGCCCAATAAAAATCTCCGCTCACAATATCTTTTGGCTTGAAAAAAATAAAATGATCCGGCAAATTACTTTTTAAAAAATCGGCGTGCGCCAATAAGGCAAATTGTATGCGTTTGGCGTAGTTGATAGAGTCTATCATCTCATTGCGCTGTTGTTCGATAATATCTTTTTGTTTTTTATTTTCTTTTAGTCGTTTAAAAATAATAATCGAGAAAACGGAAACTACAATTAAAAACAAAATAGATGCGATAAGAATAAGGTCTTTTTTAAAAGCCTCTGACCTGGCAATGGCTTCTTTTTGTTCTTGTTCTTTTTGAACAATTATTTTTTCTTTTTCGTATTCAAATTTTAAAGTTTCACTGGTAAGCTTGCGTGTATTGGCCTGATTGTATATACTGTCTTTAACGGTGGTCCATATTTTATGAAATGCCAGCGATCTTTTATAGTCGCCAGTGGCTTCGTAAGCAAGGCTTAATTTACTTGCAATATTCTGGATCAGCTCTTTGTTATCCATTTCAACTGCTTTTTCATAGCCCTCTTCGAACATGGGTATTGCCTTTTTTACGTTATTTTGTTCAAATGCAATTTCACCTAAAGTTTCGAGACAGGTAGCAATGCCTTCAGAATTATTGTTTTTTTTAGAAAGAGCTAATGATCTTTCATAAAGCGGAATGCAGAGATCTAATTTTTTCTGACGCTGATAGACGTTTGCGAGATTATAACTTCCTATTGCTATCATTTCCTCATCTCCAAGCTCTTCGGCCATTGTTAAAGCTGTTTTAAGATAGGTAAGTGATTTATTGAACTGATCATATGTTTGATAAAACAAGCCCAGCGCCATATAAGAATTGCTTACACCCCACTTATCATTCATTTTCTTTCTCAGATCAAGGCCTTTCATATAATATTTTATGGTGTTGGCAGTATCTCTTGCTTCCTGAAATAAATGCCCCAGGTTGGTATATGAACTGGCCATTCCTTCAGTATCGTGCAACCTTTCCTTTATACGCAATGCCATAAAATAAAAGTCTAAAGCTTTTGACACGTTGCCATGAGATTTATAGGCAACGCCAATATTATTTAGCATACCCGACATTCTTGAAGAATCACCTAATTCAGAATAAAGGTCTTTTGCTTTTGTAAAATAATAAACAGAAGAATCCTGGTTACCGTGATAATTATAATATTGGGCTATATGATTAGTTGATGCAGCAATACCTCTTTTATAGTTTATTTTTTTTGCAACATCATAACCTTTTTTAATGGATATCCAGGCAGTGTCTATCAATCCTTTACTCATATAGTAGTTACTAATACCTAAATATGCACGCATACCAATGGTATCATTTGCGTGAGTTTTAGCAACAAGATAAAGACTATCAATGTTTTTTTTCTGTGCATTGAATTGCAGAAAAGAAACTGAAATTAAAAAAATCAAAACTATACGCTTATACTTCATTTTTCTTATCTTTCAGTTTACTCATACTTCGCATAATATATTTTTCATTTGGCAATAACGCTTGTTGAATGCGTTTTGCATAATGTATACTATCCAGTATCTCTTTTTGTTTTTCTTCAAGTGCGTTTTTTTGAACATCAATTATTTTTCTTGAACGTTCTTTTTCTTTTAAACTATAGAATAAATATACCGCAAATATTCCCAAAATAATAAAACCTATTGCAAAAACTATCTTAAAGGTGTTTTCACGTTTTATTTTTTCATTCTTTACCTCATTCTCAGCGCTCAAATTCTTTATCTGCAATTCTTTTTTTTCATTTTCATAAAGGGCTGTGAGATTGTTTATCGACTCACTGCTTTTTGAATTTAAGATCTGTTTATAGGCCATAAACGAACTGTCTTTATACAAATAAGCAAGATCATGTTTTTTCCAGCGGCTATATAACAGCGATGTATATTCATAAAGATCGGCCAGTTCGTTTTCATCCTTTAAAGATCTTGCAAGCACGAACATTTTTTTAAATAATGCTTCCGATTCTTCAAATCGGTTGTACTCAAAATACATATAAGCAAGATTAGCGCCAATATGTACAACTTCTTTTTTTGTTGAGTGTTTTAATGCAATGGCGTAGGCTTTCGAATATAAAAGCATTGAAGAGTCTTTTTTATTTGTATAAAATAAAAGATCGGCTAAATTGCAAAGTATCTGACTGATATAGGCAGAATCTTTTAATTGTATAGCGGTTTGATATCCTTTTAAATAATAACCATAAGCGATATCATATTTTTCCTGGTCGCTGAATAAATTACCAACATTATTAGCAGATGAATAATATCCATCCAGGTCGTTAATTTGCTCATACGCTTTTAAGGATAATAAAAAATACTCTTCGGCTTGTTTAAAATTTTTATTGTTCTTTAAAATAATAGCCAGGTTGTTATAAGAGTCTCCAACAAGTTCTTTGTTGTTTTTTTCTTCGGCTATTCGCAGAGCTTTTTGGTGATATTCAATAGCCTCTTTATTTTTTGCCATGTAGCGGCTGGCTTCTCCAAGATTATTATACGCGTTCCAAAGGCCTTTGGTATATTTTATTTTTTCGGCAATTGCCAGTGCCTGCAAAGCATAATCTAACGATCTTTTGTTGTCATTCTCCCTGTATTCATAAGAAAGCACATTTAATTTCCTAACCTTTACGGTATCATTTTTTGCTAACTCTAGTTCCTTTAACAGTTCATTAATTCTTTGTGCATTCTGAGAGATGAGATCGTGAAAAATCAACATTCCAAAAAAAATAAAAAGTAACTTTCTGACACTCATTTTTACTTTTTTCTTAAAGCGCTTAATACGCCAGTTAAATATGTTTCACTTGATAGATGCTCTTGTTGTATTTTTTTAGAACAATAAATACTATTAATTATTTCTTTTTGCCTTTCTTCTGTAGAAAGATGTTTTTTAAGCGAATCTATTTTAGGATTACCTGCAAAAGCTGTTACAGAGATAACAGCCAGAAAAAATATGATTTCAAACTTTTTGATATCAATAAATATACCGTTATTTTTTGTTCCAATAAAAAAGCCCCAAATTCCTTTGGGGCTATTAATTTAGTTTACAGTTTCCTCTTCCATGTAAGCCTCAATTGGCGCACAAGAGCAAACCAGGTTTCTATCGCCATAAGCATTGTCTACACGCGCAACACTTGGCCAGAATTTATTATCTCGCACCCAGTTTAATGGATAAGCTGCTTTTTGACGTGTATATGATTTTTTCCAATCATCACTCACAACCAATTTGCAAGTATGTGGCGCGTTTTTAATAACGTTATCGGCTTTGTCGTATTTACCTTCTTCAATCTCTTTAATTTCTTTTCTTATTGAGATCATTGCTTCGCAAAAACGATCTAACTCAGCTTTGCCTTCACTTTCTGTTGGCTCTACCATTAATGTATTTACTACAGGGAAAGCCACTGTTGGCGCGTGGAAGCCATAATCCATTAAACGTTTTGCCATATCAGCCACCTCAACACCGCTCGCCATTTTAAACTCGTTGCAATCTAAGATCATCTCGTGAGCACAACGACCGTTTTTACCGGTATATAAAATTTTATAGTGTCCTTTTAAACATTCTTTAATGTAGTTAGCATTTAAAATAGCCATTTCTGTAGCTTCTTTAACACCCTCATTACCTAACATTTTAATATAGCCATACGAGATCAATAAAATTAAAGCGCTACCATAAGGTGCGGCAGATACTGCTGTAATACCTTTTGCACCACTTGTATTTACAATTGTATGAGAAGGTAAAAATGGAACTAATTTTTCAACAACGCCAATTGGTCCCATGCCGGGGCCACCGCCACCATGAGGGATAGCAAATGTCTTGTGCAAGTTTAAGTGACAAACATCTGCACCAATATTTCCCGGAGATGTTAAACCAACCTGTGCATTCATGTTTGCACCATCCATATAAACCAATCCACCGTTATCGTGAATTAATTTTGTTATGTCCATGATCGATTCTTCATACACACCATGTGTAGAAGGATATGTAACCATTAAACATGATAAATTATCTTTATGCTTTTCTGCTTTTTCTTTTAGATCGGCAAGATCAATATTTCCTTTATCATCGCATTTTGTTACAACGATTGTCATGCCCGCCATTGCGGCGCTTGCAGGATTTGTGCCATGAGCAGATGAAGGAATTAAGGCTACGTTACGATTTGGATTTCCGTTAGCGATATGATATGCACGAATAACCATTAAGCCCGCATACTCGCCTTGAGCACCAGAGTTTGGCTGAAAGCTCATGCGTGCAAAACCGGTGATCTCAGAAAGATCTTTATTTAATTGTTCGATCAATTCTGTATAACCTTGTGCCTGCTCAACCGGAACAAAAGGGTGAATGCTTGCAAATTCAGGCCATGTAATTGGCAATAATTCAGAAGCCGCATTTAATTTCATAGTACAAGAGCCTAAAGAGATCATAGAATGAACCAATGAAAGATCTTTGTTCTCTAAACGCTTAATGTAACGCATCATTTCGCTTTCGCTGTGATACGAATTGAAAACAGGATGCGTTAAGTAAGAAGAAGTTCTTCCGGCAAAAGTTCCTTTAATTAAATTTTTAGGATCACAACCTTTGTCTTTATAAGATTTGCCATTTGCTTCTGCAAATACAGATAAAATATCTGTTACATCATTTTCTTCAACCGTTTGATCGATAGAGATACCAACATGTTTATCATCGATGTAACGGAAATTAATTTCTTTTTTCTCAGCTAAAGCACGCACTTTTTTAGAATCAGCTGCTACAACAATGGTATCAAAAAATAATTTTGTTTTTACTTCGTAACCTAAAGTTTTTAATTCTGATGCCACAAAAGCGGTTGCGCTGTGAACACCTTCTGCAATAGCTCTAATACCGCTTTGCCCGTGATACACAGCATACATACTTGCCATAATAGCTAATAATGCCTGCGCGGTACAAATATTTGATGTCGCTTTATCGCGTTTAATGTGCTGTTCGCGTGTTTGTAAAGCCATGCGTAATGCCTGGTTGCCTTCAGCATCAATAGATACGCCAATGATACGACCCGGAATTAAACGTTTGTAATCTTCGCGGCAGGCAAAAAATGCTGCGTGCGGACCACCATACCCTAGTGGCACACCAAAACGTTGCGAGTTACCTACAACGCAATCTGCGCCCCACTCACCCGGCGGCGTTAATAATGCTAAAGCTAAAAGATCGGTTGCAACAGCCAACTGAATATCTAACGCTTTTGCGTTTGCCGCAAATGTTTTATAATCATTTACTTCGCCATTAATATCAGGATATTGAATTAAAGCGCCAAAAAATGAATCATCCAATTTTATTGTATTTGCATCTGCAATTACTAACTCAATGCCATAAGGCACTGCGCGGGTCTTTACCACATCAATAGTTTGAGGGAAACACGTGTTGCTTACAAAAAATTTATTAGAATTGTTTTTTACTTTGTCTTTACTACGGTTACTGTAAAACATGAATAAGGCTTCGGCAGCTGCAGTTGCTTCATCTAACAAAGAGGCATTTGCAATTGGCATGGCTGTAAGATCCATAACCATGGTTTGGAAATTTAAGATCGCTTCCAAACGACCTTGTGCGATCTCGGCCTGGTAAGGCGTGTAGGCTGTGTACCAACCCGGATTTTCTAATACGTTACGTTGGATAACTGCGGGAAGAATATTGTTGTAATATCCTAAACCAATATAAGAACGGAATACCTTATTCTTTTTTCCAAGTGCTTTTAAGTGTTTTGTATATTGAAACTCGCTCATAGCAGGTGCTATGTTCAAAGGTTTTTTTAAACGAATGTTTGCAGGTACAGTTTGGTTGATCAGTTCATCAACAGATGAAACACCAATTTTTGCCAACATTTCTTTGATCTCATTTTTGCGTGGCCCGTTATGGCGGGAAGCGAATTTATCAGTAGTCATTTGTAAGTTTTTAGAAGCATTAAATTTACACAAAAAAGCCTGTATTTTATGCTAAATTTTTTTAACATTTGTTCATAACGAAAAGGCTGAAAACACTAGAAAAAAGGGCTTTTTTTGGGCTATACCCTTATCCCGATCAGGCAAACATCCCTTCGACTCCGCTCAGGGTAAACTGACTCGTTTGCTTTTATACTTTTATTCCAATTAAGCAAACATCGTCTACCTGCTCATAATCGCCTTTCCATGAAAGGAAAGACTCTGCAATGCGCTCTTTTTGTTGAGCCACAGGCAAGGTTGAAATATTTACAAGGACCTCTTTAAGTAATTTATATTTGAATTTTTTGCCATGCGGGCCGCCAAACTGATCGGCAAAACCATCGGTATACAAGTAAATGAGATCGTTTGCTTTAGTGTTTATTTTTTGTGAGGTAAAGTTTTGCGGTTTATCTTCGATAAAAGCGCCTACCGGAAATTTATTGCCATTGTATTCACTCAACTCATTGCCGGAAATAACATAAATTGAATTCATAGCGCCGGCAAAAAGAATTTCTTTTTTATTTTTATTAATGGAAAGAAGTGTAACATCCATACCGTCTTTAACAGTATCTTCATTAAAACTTTGATGCAACGTTTGTGTTAACCAACCATTTACTGCATTTAAGATCTCAGCTGGATCGTTTAAGTTTTTTTCGAGAACTGCTTTATTCAACAAATTGTAATTAATAATAGAGATCAATGCACCCGGAACACCATGGCCGGTACAATCGGCAACGGCAATAAAAATATGATTGGCAGTTTCTTCCATCCAATAAAAATCGCCGCTCAAAATATCTTTTGGTTTAAAGAAAACAAATGAATTTGGCAAAGTTGTTTGTACTAATTTATCAGGTGGAAGAATAGCGTGCTGAATGCGTTCGGCATATTTTATACTATCAGTAATATCTTTGTGTTGGGCTTCAACTAATTTGTTTTTTACTTCAATGATCTTGTTCTTTTCACCAAGCTCCAAATTGATCTTGTTCTTTTGACGATTTTGACGTATAAGCACAAAGGCAACAATAGCTACGATCAATAAAATAATACCAATTAAAAAAATAGTTATTTGCTGGCGACTGCTTTCTACTTCGTGAACTTTTAATTTTTCGTTTAAGAGTTGGTTTTCTTTTTCTTTTTCGTTGAGCTCATACTTTTTTTCGAGCTCGGTAATTGCTTTTTGATTATCTGAATTAACAAGGGAATCTTTTATGGCAATGTGGCGTTGCAGATCGTCATATGCTTCTTTTGTTTTGCCAATATCATAATAGATGGCAGCGCGATTGAGATATAAACTTCCTAGATTGTTTTTATTCTCACGTTGGTTTTCAAATTCAAAAGCTTTGTTTATATATCCCAACGCATCATCATATTTTTTAATGCTCCGTGCTAATTCTGCGGAATTTGAATAAGAATTACTAAGATGATTTATATCGTTGCTTTTTTTATAATATTGAATTGCCATATCATTATATTCAATGGCTTTTAAAATGTTTTTTTTATGGTATTCTAATTTACAAAAGTTAGTGTATGCATTTGCAAGTGTTAAATGGTTATCTAATTCTTCGTTAACTTCTATAGATCTTTTTATTGCTATTTCTGCTTTGTAATAATTTTTTAATTCTATATATGCCAATCCCAAATTGCCCAAATTGCTTGCTAATTCTGGCTTAACGTTGTTTACTTGATAAATATCAACGCTCTTTTGCCAATATGTTGCAGCTTTGTCAAAATGTCCCAAATAATAGTTGATCATTCCGAGATCACCATATCCTATTGCAATTTTGAGGGGACTTTTAGTTTGTTCCCAAACTTTTAAAGCTTCATAATAAAGGCCTGCCGCTTTTTCATATTCTCCGGAATAAATTTGGATCAGAGCTTTTGTTCTTAGACATTTCGCCTGTCCCGATAAATTCTGTGTCTTAATGGATTGAATCATTAACTTATTTACAGAGTCTATGGCTAAAGAATAATTCTCTTCTGCCATCAAAATATTGGCGTATTGAAGGCCTAACGCTATTTGAAGTGTTTTATCTTTTTTTACTATTGCTTGTGCTTTATAATAGTATTCCTTAGCTTTCTCGAAGTTGCGTTCATCTTTAAATGGAATAATTAAGTAATCCATATAAATTGAAAGTTTTACAGAATCACTTTTTGTTGCTTCAATTATTTTAAGCAATGAGTCAACATTCTGCGCAGATAGAGTGTTAAAACAAAAAATAATTATTAGAGCTAAGTAGATATTACGCATAGCTTTGCTTGCAGTATAAATATATACAAATATTTTTTATTTAAGATTATAATTGTTATACTTGTTATAGTATAAACAAATTAAAACACATTTTATGGCATTAGGCAAAGTAGAGTCGGCAGACCCAACAGACCCAACTATGGGCACAGTTAGAGAAGATGAATCTGACCAGGTTTATCCTTTCATTGATCCGAATTTTCCAACCAGCGGTTTAAAGGTTGGGAATCCTTGTACCTATGACATTGATTATTCTAGCGAAAGGCCAATTGCAACAAATTTAAGAGCTTACACACCTACCTCAAGAGATATCACAACTACAGTTCAAGGGCCTATTTCTGTTGGAGTTGGTGAAACTTTAAACATAAAAAAAGGCGGAATGGTTAATGGAGCAATTAATATTAGTAATGGGAATTTGTTTGTTGAAGATACGGGTGGTGTAAAAGGTGATGTAACAATAGAAAACCAAGGAAGTTTTATTGTGCGAAAAGGCGGAATGGTTAATGGTGCGATTAACGTAAGTAGCGGTAGTGCTTTTAAAGTTGTAAACAAGGGGGTTGTAAAAGGGGCTATAAATATTGTTTCAGCAAACCGTTTAATCGTAGGAAATGATAACGGTGGCGGAACAATTACCGGAGCTATAACTGTAGATAAAATAAGAAAAGTTACTATTACAGCAACATCTGTAATTAACTGCGGCGCGTAATATTAAATTTTAATAAATTAAAAAGCCGAAGAAAAACTCTTCGGCTTTTTAGTTTAATTTTTGCAGGCTTCGACTCCGCTCAGCCTGACAATTATTTTTATGTTGATTGTTGAATCTTTACTTTTTTGTTCTTTATTTTTTCTTCGCGTATTAATTTTATGGTGGCTGCTATCTTATCCGCCTTTACAGCTACATAAGCCATGTGATCCAACACTTCTATCTTTCCAACATCGTCTTTTTGCAATTTACCTTTTTGCAATAATAAGCCAACTATATCTATTTTATTTATTTTTTCTTTTTTACCCGCGCCAATATAAAGTGTTTTCCATTGTCCGGGTTTTGGTGCAATAAATTTTGAAGGCAATGTTTCTTCTTCAGGTTCCATTTCTAAAAATGGGGGTAAGTGATCTTCAATATCCAACAAAAAATAAACGGTACCTGTTGCATGCATACGCGCCGTTCTGCCATTGCGGTGGATCATTGTATCTTCGGTAGTTGGCAGCTGGTAATGTATCACAGCCTCGATCTCGGGTATATCCAATCCACGTGCTGCGAGATCTGTTGTTATTAATAAATTGGTACTTCCGTTCCTTAATTTAATTAAAGTTCTTTCTCGCTCATGTTGTTCTAAACCACCATGGTAAATACCGTGTTCTACTTTATAAAATTCTAATTGCTCACTAATTCTATTTACAGCATCGCGATGGTTACAAAACACCATTGTTGATCTGCTACCTATCTTCCCGATCAATAACAACAATGCTTCCAGCTTATCATCTCCAACAACTCTTACTGATCTGACTTGCAGTGTTTCTTTTACTTCCTGCTTGCTATTTGTAAAGTTTAACTCTTCGTATTCTTTCAATCCAACAAAGGCTGGAATTTCTTCTAAATGTGTAGCTGACGTTAAAACGCGTTTATTTATTTGTCTGCAGTTTTTAATAATGAACGACATCTCTTCATGAAATCCTGCCTCCAGCGATTTATCAAATTCATCCAACACTAACGTTTGAACTGAATTTAAGTTTACATTTTCTTTTCTAAGATGATGCGCTATTCTTCCGGGAGTGCCTATTAACAAGGCCGGTGGTTGTTGCAGGTTATTTTTTTCTGTTTTTACATCGTGGCCGCCATAACAGGTGTTTACTTTAAAGCCGGTACTCATTTGTTTAAACACCTGTTCTATTTGTAAAGCTAATTCGCGCGTAGGCACTAAAATTAAAACTTGTACGCCTTCTTTTTTCTTATCAAAAATTTCTAAAAGTGGTAAAAGAAATGCCAAGGTTTTACCTGAACCTGTTGGTGAAATTAAAACAACATCCTGCTGCTTTTCAATGGCTGCAATAGATGCAGACTGCATTTCATTTAATGCTTCGATCTTAAAAAGTGAAAGAATGTTTTTAAATTTCATGATAATAAAATAAAAAAGCCCGGTTTTTAATCGGGCTTAATAAATTTTGGTGGAGAATATCGGATTCGAACCGATCACCTCTTCACTGCCAGCGAAGCGCTCTAGCCAAATGAGCTAATCCCCCGTTTTTTAATGACCCTGCAAAAATAAGATTAATTTCTTACCTGCATCTTATTTAATTTATTAAAAAACGAGAAATAAAAAAGGCGCTGTAAAAGCGCCTTTCAATTTGTTTAATTCTCCACCTGCGTGTCGCCCACGTAGATGCCGCCTTTATACACAGCTATACGCGTTAAAATTCCGTTATCATCATAAATATAAGCTTTACCATCCATAAAACGATTGTCTTTAAACACACCGTCTTTTGTAATTTGCTTATTCTTGTTATACAAAGTTTGTTGACCATTTAAAACCATTGGGCCTGCGCCTTTTTTAACTGCTTCGTTTGGTTTCTCATCCGGCTTAACAGTAATTTTTGGAGCATTGTCTGCAGGAATATCTGATTTTGCAACTAAAGGTTTTTTAGGTTGGAATTCTTTAATAGATGCCACATCCACATTTCCATCGGCAAAATTCTTTTCTGCCTTAGGATCTCCTGTTTCGTAGTATTCTTTAATTAAACCACTTTCTTTACCATTAACAAAGTTACCTTCAATAGCTAACTGGCCGTTATCATAAAAATATTTTTGTGCGCCTTCGCGTTTACCGCTTGGGTTAAAAACGAATTCGTGTTGTACTTGCCCGTTATCGTAATATAATTTGTAGTTGCCAACCCAACGGTTATTTTTCCAGTTTCCTTCTTCACTTATCTTACCGTTTTCGTGATACATGATAGCATAACCATCAGGACGACCATTTGTGAAAGTTAGTTTATTGCGCATGTTACCATTGCAAAAGAACTCTACCCAAATACCTGCTTTTCTGTTATCCTGATATTTTCCTTCTTCTACTTTAGCATCTGGTGCATAACAGGTACCCGGTTTGTGTTTTCCAAGTAAAACCCATTTGCCTTGCTTTTTGCCTTCAAGATCTATTTTATTAATCGTGTCTTTCCCATTTGCGCTAAGTTCCCATGTTTGGGATTGGGCAAAGCCTATGGAAGAACTAAAAATTAAAATGAGTATAAATTTTTTCATGGGTATATCAAATTTATTAATAATTCTGGTTAATTCAATACTTTTTAGATTAAAAACAGAAAATGTTCGATAAAAGGTTCAAAAATATAATTTAAACGCTAAATCCCACTATTACTGCCTTTCTCTGTGTTTAGTCTGTTAATTTTTACGTGACAAAACACAAAAAGTTTCATCAAAATGTAGAAAAAAAATTACTTTTTGAGGAACGGGATTTTACAAACCTTAGCCTTGATAGGTTTATCGCGAATTATGATAAAAATTTCGCTATCAGCTTTAGAGAACTCAGTGTTAACATAGCCTAAACCTATAGCTTTATTTAAGGTTGGAGATTGGGTTCCTGAGGTAACTTTTCCAATAATGGCGCCATTTGCATCGGCAATTGGATAATCGTGACGGGGGATACCACGATCGATCATTTCAAACCCAACCAACTTCTTTTTAACACCTTGTAATTTGTGTTGCTCAATATTTGCCTTGTTGGTGAAGTCCTTGTTAAATTTTGTTATCCATCCTAAACCTGCTTCAATTGGAGAGGTAGTATCATCAATATCATTACCATACAAACAAAAACCCATTTCTAAGCGCAATGTATCACGAGCGCCAAGGCCAATTGGCTTAATGCCGAATTCTGCCCCGGCTTTAAAAATAGCATCCCACATAGCTTGCGCATGTTTATTATCAAAATAAAGTTCGAAGCCGCCGGCGCCTGTATAACCGGTGTTGCTAATAACAATATTATCAAGCCCGTTAAATTTGCCTTTAACAAATGAGTAATAAGGAATGTCTGTCAGTTTAATATCAGTTAATTTTTGAAGCGCATCCATTGCTTTTGGTCCTTGTACAGCCAAAAGTGATGTGTTTTCAGAGATATTCTTCATATCAACACCCCATGTATCGTGCTTTTTTATCCAGTTCCAGTCTTTTTCAATATTGCTGGCATTTACTACCAACAAATAGCTTTCAGCATTAATTCTGTATACTAAAAGATCGTCCACTATTCCACCATCTGCATTTGGCAGGCAAGAATACTGTGCTTTGCCATCTGTTAAAACAGCAGCATCATTGCTGGTTACTTTTTGAATAAGATCTAAAGCGTGCGGGCCGTTTAAAATAAACTCGCCCATGTGACTCACGTCAAAAACACCAACGCCATTGCGCACTGTAGCATGTTCTTCATTTAAACCGGCATAAGATACCGGCATATTATATCCTGCAAAAGGCACCATTTTAGCGCCTAAGGCAATGTGTGTATTTGTTAAAGCTGTTGATTTCATGGTGTTTGGAGATTCTGTCATTGTAATATATATATATATATGAGGGACTAAATGTAACAAAAATGTATATAAAAAACAGTTTCTTATAAAATAAAAAAGCCCTCCCTGTTTGCAGGGAAGGCTTCACATAAAAAAGATACTTATTAATCTACATTTTCAATAACCAAAGCGCTGGCGCCACCGCCACCATTACAAATACCGGCTGCACCGTATTTTGCTTTGTTTTGTTTTAGTACGTTTAAAAGCGTAACAATTATACGTGCACCACTGGCTCCTAAAGGATGGCCTAATGAAACCGCACCGCCATTAACGTTTACTTTTGATGCATCTAAGTTCATCATTTTAATATTTGCCAAACCAACAACGCTAAATGCTTCGTTCAATTCAAAATAGTTAATATCGCCCATTTTTAAACCTGCTTTTTCAACTGCCTTTGGCACTGCTAAGCTTGGGGTTGTTGTAAACCATTCAGGTGCTTGTTCTGCATCTGCAAAGCCTTTAATTTTTGCCAAAGGTTTAATGCCTAAAGCATCTGCTTTTTCTTTGCTCATTAAAATAACCGCGGCAGCGCCATCATTCATTGTGCTTGCGTTAGCAGCTGTTACAGTTCCGTCTTTTTGAAATACCGGTTTTAAAGTTGGGATCTTTTCAAAATTTACGTTTTTATATTCTTCGTCTTCTGCAAATTCAACATCACCTTTTTTAGTTTTTACAGTTACAGGAACGATCTCATTTTTAAATTTACCCGCGCCCCAAGCTGCTGCCGAACGTTTGTAAGATTCAATCGCAAAAGCATCTTGCTCTTCGCGAGAGAATTTATGGTCTTTAGCACAAAGCTCAGCGCAATTGCCCATTGGATAATTACCATAAACATCGGTTAAACCATCTTTTGCCAAACCATCAATTAATTTTGAATCGCCATATTTTGCACCCCAACGTGTACTTTCAGAATAAAAAGGAACAGCGCTCATGTTTTCCATACCACCGGCAACAATAATGTCAGCATCGCCCAGCATAATGCTTTGCGCGCCTAACATAATTGATTTCATACCACTTGCGCAAACTTTATTTACAGTTGTGCAAATTACACCATCAGGCAAACCTGCAAACTTAGCAGCCTGGCGGGCCGGAGCCTGACCAAGATTTGCCTGCATTACAGATCCCATATACACTTCGTTCACTAATTTAGGATCTAAATTAATTTTTGCCAATGCACCTTTAATAGCGGCGGCGCCTAATTGCGTTGCCGATACACCGGCTAACGTTCCGCCAAAAGAACCCATTGCAGTTCTAACAGCAGAAACTATATATACTTCTTTCATACTATTTATTTAATCGTTTTAGTTTTTTTGAACGGGCCTAAATTAGCATTTTAATTATAAGAATCACGTTAAATGTTGTAAACAGTTTTTAAAGGATTTTTAAGTACTTTCGTCGAAGAAAAATGATGCAGGGAACAGTAATAAAATCAACGGGTAGCAACTATTTGGTTAAAGTAAACGAAACAGTTTATTTATGCCGTTTAAAGGGAAAAATAAGGATGGAAGGTAGAAAAACCACCAACCCAATTGCTGTTGGCGACATTGTGGATATAGAATTGGAAGAAAAGGATGAAGCAAACATTACAAAAATTCATCCCCGCAAAAATTACATCATTCGTAAATCAATTAACCTTAGTAAACAAGCGCAAATTTTAGCCAGTAATTTAGACCAGGCTGTTTTAATTGCAACATTGGTTTCGCCACGCACAAGCTTAGGATTTATTGATCGTTTTTTAATTACCGCAGAAGCTTATCGCATACCCGCAAAAATTATTTTTAATAAATGTGATCTGTTGAATGAAGAGCTTTTACAAATTCAGAAAGAGACCATTGAGATTTATACAAAAGTTGGATATGAATGTTTTGAAGTAAGCAGTTATGATGAAAAACAAATCAAGCAACTTCAAAATTTATTTAAAGATAAAACCACTTTAGTTGCCGGGCACTCTGGCGTTGGAAAATCTACTTTCATCAATGCCTTACAACCTGGTTTGGATCTGAAAACGGGCGAAATTTCTTCTGCGCACGCAAAAGGCATGCACACTACTACTTTTGCAGAATTACATACTTTAGATTTTGGCGGAAGCATCATTGATAGTCCGGGAATAAAAGAACTTGGCCTTGTTGAAATGAAAAAAGAAGAAGTAGGCCATTACTTTCCGGAGATCCGTGATCGCATGAACGATTGTAAATTCAATAATTGCTTGCATGTGAATGAACCAAAATGCGCTGTACTAAAAGCTGTTGAAGATGGCGAAATAAGCGAAGAGCGTTACCACAGTTACCTTGGCATTTTAAATGGCGAAGAAATGGACTGGAAGGAGTGGGAGGTTAAGTAGTTTTATTAATATATGTCAAACATTAGCATAATAAATAGACTTACACAGAAGTTTATTGGTTTTAAAACCAATAAAGCAACAAAGGATGATTTCACCGATTATTTATTTGCATCGATTGATGCATTAGAAAATAAGGATGATTCGATCATTGAAAAAGCCCGTGATTTTGAATATAGGTTTACAATGAGTTTATTTCATGATGAAGATACTGACGATGAAGATCCCAAAAAAGTAGCTTTAGACTTTGAGATTTGGCTTGATGAATTGAATAAGATCTATAGTTAATAACAAAACTTTTTAATTATAATTCTTCAAAAACTCAACCAACTTTTTTACGGCCAATGCACGATGACTAATTGTGTTTTTTGTCTCTGCACTTAATTCAGCAAATGTACTTCTATAACCTTGCGGAATAAATAATGGGTCATAGCCAAAACCGTTAGCGCCTCTTTTTTCATAAGAGATGGTTCCTTTTATTTCTCCTTCAAAATAATGTACCTCTCCATTTAAAATTAAAGTGATGACTGTTACAAATCTTGCTTTACGATCCGTAACTAGTTTTAATTCTTCTAAAAGTTTCTTGTTATTATTTTCATCACTTTTTGGAATGCCGGCATAGCGCGCGCTGTAAACACCGGGTGCATTGTTCAAGGCTAAAACTTCCAAACCACTGTCATCTGCAAACACTGCAACGTTTTCATTTTTCTTGTTTAGAAAATCTAAAACATATTTTGCTTTTAAAAATGAATTTTCTTTTATGGTTGTCCCGGGTTCAGGAATATCTTCTGTTATGCCGATATCTTCTAAACCCAACACCTCAAAATGTGAGGGCAGCAAAGCTTTTATTTCTTTAATTTTGTTTTTGTTTGCAGAGGCGAAAATGATTTTCATTTAGTTCAATTTACTTTTAATCCAATAACCAAGAGATCATCTACCTGTTCGTGCGGACCCATCCAACGATTTATTTTATCAGCCACCAATGTTTTTTGTTCTTCGGTTGGCAAAGTAGAAATGTCTTGCAAAAATGCTTTCATATTCTTAGCCATGAATTTTTTTCCATCGGCACCGCCAAACTGATCAGGGAAACCATCACTGGTCATATACAAAGCATCGCCACTTTCCATCTGCATCTCATCCTGTTTGTATTCAAAATTATAATCAGTAAAACTGGCAACACTTGCTTTTGTTGCTTTTATCTCAACAAACTCTTTGGTGTCTTTTTTAATGATCCACAAAGGTCGTTGTGCCCCGGCATACGAAACTTTTTTTGTTTGGATGTTATATTTTATCAAAGCAATTTCCATTCCGTCTTTTGATTTTCCATCTACATTTTGTTTTAATACATCTTTAATGGAATTGTTTGCCAGGAATAAGATTTTAGCGGGCTCAGTTGTTTCAAAACAAGCTTCTGATAATTTGTTAGAGCAGATCATACTCATAAATGCTCCGGGCACACCGTGACCTGTACAATCGGCGCAGGCAATTAAAAACTCATTATTGTTTATTTTATAGAACCAATAAAAATCGCCGCTCACAATATCTTTTGGTTGAAAGAAAATAAATCCATCATGATAAGTACTGTCAATTTCTTTTAAAGAAGGTAAAACAGATTCCTGAATACGTTGTGCGTAATTGATACTATCTGTAATCTCCTTTTTTTGATCGGCCAATAAATGTACTTGTTCTTCGATGGTTGCCGTACGTAATTTAACGGTTTCTTCCAGCTTAATGTTTTGATTCTTTAAACGTTTGGTATAAAGTCTAACGACAAGGTAAATGAATAAACAAAATACAATAAAATAAATGGCATAAGCCCAGTAGGTACGATACCATGGCGGCAAAATGGTAAATGAAAAATTAATTTCCTGTATATCATTCGAAAAAGCGTTGCGTGCTTTTAAATAAAACGTGTAATCGCCTTCCTGTAAATTATCGTACTTAAATTCTTTTGCGCGTTTCCAATCACTATAATTATCTTCTTTACCTTTTAAATAATAACTGAACTCTGTTAAATTATTATCTTCAAAACTGGTAAAGCCGGGAAAGATCCTGATATCGTTTTTAGAATAGTATATTTTATTTTCCAGCGTTTTTCCTTCAGCAAAAACATTTTGGATAACCGTATCTGCTTTTGCTTCAACGCTACTGATAAATAATTTATAATCTTTCTTTGTTTCGTTCAAACCTCCGTTTAAAAGAAACAAACCTTCATCACAAGAAATAAATAATTGTTTGCCGGTGCTATCGTAACTAATTAAATTGGCTTTAATGTATTTTAAATGATTTAAGCTACTGTTGATCTTACTAAAGCCATTGGTTTGCTTTTTAAGATAGATGCTTTGATGGATGTATTCACCATTTTGAGCTCTTGCGGACTGATTACATATAATGTCGCCTTTAAATTCTGCTGCCCTAAAGATCTGACCATTATTTGTTATGGTCCATAGTTGCGGGTCTTTAATACAACTGTATTTGGTGCCTGCTTGTTGCTTGAGTGAATAAATGCCTTCGTCGGTACCAATCAATAATTTTTTATCATAGCTAAAAACATAATTTTCGCGAAGATCGGGAAGGCCATCTTTTAATTGCAACGAATCGAGCAAATAAGAGTTCTTATAATTTAAAAAGTAAATACCTTTATCGCTGGTGCCAAAATAAATGTTCTTATTGTCATCACTCGCTAAACTTCTAACATCTGTATTAAGTATATAGCTTTTTATGTAGCTAGTGTTTTCACCGGAAATATTCAACACATCAACTCCATTATCGTGTCCACAATACAAAACATTGGGTTGGTATGGATCGTTAAGCATATAATAAATAGTACCATAATCACTTTGATGTGCTGTTTTAATAACCTTACCATTATACACATACAAACCACTGTTAGAAGAAAAGAAAAGTTTGTTTTGATAATTTAAAATATACCAGGTTTGCTCGTTAAAATTTTCGAGTTGTTTAAACACATAATCTTTTGAGTCGAAATAAAAAACACCTTTATCTGTGGCAATGTATAAAACGTTATTGTAAATGGTTGACGACTGCACCACGCCATTAATGCCATTTTTTCTTGTGAATTTTCTTAAAGGAGATTTTACCTCAACAAACGAAATACCATAATTAAGCGCCAGCCAAATGTTACCATTCACATCTTCATAACCGCCTTTAATGTTCTCATCGTAAACACCTGTTTTGCTATTTAAACGATTAATTATAGTTAATGTTTTATCTAAAATAAAAGCGCCTGCTTTATTAGATGTAACTACAAAATTGCCATTGCTCAGTGCAAAGCCATTTACAATTTCGGCTTCAATTAATTCTGAATTACAATGCGCATCATTTATTTGTGTGAATTCTGAAAGCTCAGGACTTGAAGGATTGTACGCAACCTTAAACATTCCCAGGCCTCTAAAACCAACCGCATATTCGGTATCGGAAAGTTTATAAGTAAAATAAAATTTGCGGGTAGAAAGTTCTTCTGTTTTACCCACAGGCTTTAATACTCCTGCGCTTAATACAGATAAACCATTATCTATGTCTTCAACAAAAATATGTTTGCCCATAACCATTGGGCGAATATGAAAACGGTTTACAGGTATAAATTTTTTAAATTCTCCACCGGCATATTCAATTAAAACTTCTTCTGATAAAAAATAGGTTTTATCGTTTAAAGAACAAATAAATTTTATTGGTTCAGATGGTTTAAAGTTTCCGGGGAGATTATTCCTGAAAGAAAAGAACTGATAGATGCCTCTTTTATCTTGATTAAAAACGCCAAAGTCGCCATTATCACAACCAATAAACACTTCGTTATTGTTAGAGATAGAAATACTTGTAATGGTTGGCTCAGCCTGAATTTTTGTATTTCTCCAGCTATAACCATCATAAATTAAAACACCTGAACTGTTTGCCGAAAAGATAACCCCCTCTTTGTTTTGAACGATACCAAAGTTGGTGTTGCCGCCTTTATATTCTTTAGGTAAATAATTATTAATAAAGAATTCGCCTGTTTGCGAAAAAAAATTCAGCGCAAATAAAACAAAAGCAAGAATTAAATATTTTTTAGTGTGTTTCAATTTATTGAACACTAAAAATAAATAAAAAAAGCTAGGTAATGAAAGCTGAGGTGTTAAAGGACAATGAAATTATTTACGGAGCTCGAAATTTTGTCCAAGATACACTTTACGCACTTGTTCATCATTGGCAAGATCTTCGGCGCTACCACTTTTAATAACGCTTCCGGAATATAACAAATACGAACGATCTGTAATGTTTAGCGTTTCGTGCACATTGTGATCGGTAATTAAAATGCCAATATTTTTATCCTTTAATTTACGTACTACGTTTTGAATATCTTCCACCGCAATAGGATCAACACCTGCAAAGGGCTCATCAAGTAAAATAAATTTGGGGTCTGTAGCCAGGGCCCTTGCTATTTCTGTTCTACGGCGCTCTCCCCCACTTAACTGATCGCCAAGGTTTTTACGCACGTGATGTAAAGCAAACTCATCCAGCAAACTTTCTACTTTTAATTCCTGCTCTTTTTTTGTGAGCTTTGTCATTTCAAGTACTGCACGTATATTGTCTTCGATACTTAATTTACGGAACACCGATGCCTCTTGTGGTAAATAGCCAACGCCCAATTGTGCACGGCGATACATGGGTTCTTTAGTAATATCCAGATCGTCTAAAAATATTTTACCGCTGTTTGGTTTTACCATGCCAACGATCATGTAAAAAGAAGTGGTTTTACCGGCGCCGTTAGGTCCAAGTAAACCCACAATTTCGCCCTGTTGTACCTGTACAGATACGTTATTTGCAACCGTGCGGCTTTTATACTTCTTTACTAAATTTTCGCTGCGTAAGATCATTCCATTTCAAAGGTAATGAGTTTTTTGAAGAATGCAGAATGCTTACTCATTAACTGTCTTATTTATTTTAAAAAAACGTTAAAGTTGTGGTAACGCGTTTATTTGCGCTATCACTTTGTCTATATAGGCACTCCAGGTATATTCTTTTACAGCCTTGTTGGCGTTAATACAAAACGAACTATAAGCTTTATATTCAAATACCGCTTTTATGCTTTTTTCAATTGCCGCAGGCGTATTTTCATCACAGTAAACACCAAAATCAATTTGTTTTCCAAAGGTGGATGTAAATTCATCGTAAGGCATTGTAATTACAGGATTATAAAAATACATGGCCTCAAGTGCGGCAGAAAAAGCGCCCCATTTAGGCGTTGTATTAATAAATAGTTTTGCGCGCTTAAAAAGATCATAATACAACTCGCGGTCTTTATCTTTTCCTTTATCCAAATAGCCATAACACGAAACATCTGTTGGTAAGGTTTTTCCTATCTCAGTTTCATTCATGCCAATAATATGTAGCTTTAAATGTGGGTATTGCGTTTTTAAATTTTCAAAAGCTAATATTAAACTTAATGCGCCTGCCAAATATTTTGGGCTGCCAACAAAAAGTAGTTCGAATGAATTTTCTTTTGCTTTTAGTGCTTCTGTTTCGGAAATAGTATTTACAGCGTTAATAACATTGCCTAAATATTGAATGTTTTTGTTGTTATATGTTTTTTGTACGTGCGCTGCAATGCCCGGAAATAAAGGCAGAAGAAGATCTGCAGATTCTATGGCCCATCTTTCTCTTTTAATGCTTTGTTGTTCTAACAGATCGGGCTTACGGTTCTCGTAATAGTCTAAATAATGATCGTAGGTCCAGTCACCAAAAAGCACAACTGGTTTTTTAGTTAAGCCTGAAGCTGAAAAACTAAATGTGAGAAAAATAAAAACATCTGTTTGCGGATGATCATTAATTGCTTTTTTAATACGTGACCGTACATTCTTAAAATGCATGCGCGATCTGAAATATTCAAAATTAGTGTGTTTGTTGATCAGTCTGCGTGCAACGCGCCCCATGGTCTTATCCCAAAAATTCTTTAACGCTTCGTCGGGTGTAAGATCTATGCAATTTACTTTAATGCCTTTTTCAATAAGTGTTTGTGTAAATAAATAAGGTACGTTAGACCATGTGCTTAGCTTTGAAGCATCTCCATTGGTAAACACGGTTACTTCGCGCAGGCTCTTCATTTTTATAAGGCCAGCTGGAAACCAAATTTAATTCCGAAATTATCGATCGATCTTTCTAACTGATAATTTAAACGCCAGAAAGCGTCTACCCTGAATACTTTAAAAATATTTTCTACACCAAGGCTGGCTTCTGCATAAGGGCCTTTATCTAATGCTTTAAGTGTAGATGGAAATAAAAGTGTTTTTCTGTTCTGTTCGTTAACAGTGCCCCAAACGGTTTTAATGGTGGCTACCTCGCGCCATTTTAATTTACGCAATAAAGGAATTTTATTTAAGAACAAGCCTTCAAAATGGTGATACAATGCAGCAGACACAAACTGATCGCTCGCAAATTCATAATACTTCATCATGTTAAATGCCATGTAATCGTACAAATAAGTTTCGTTACCGCCGTGCAATTGCATAATAGGGTATGGCACTGCGCCCCAGATCTTCCCGCCTTCTAAAACATAATCGGTATACCCTAAAATTGGTGTGATACGAATTCTGTCGCTCACATTTACAACCAATTTATGATAATCGTATTCGCCTTTAAATGCGTTTTGTAAAGATTTGGCGTAGTTTATTTGAAGCACCGGGTAATGCGTACCTATTGATAAACGTGAGAAACCTTCGCCCACAAATTTTTCTTTCCATCCAAAACGAATGTTGATACGTGCTTCGGTATTATTAATGTATTCACGTTCGCCAATGGCGCCATCGCGTTTTACATACAAATATTTATTAGAGCCCAGCGGTGTAAATTTTCTGCCAACAATTGTTCCGCGTGTTATTAATCCCGGAAACCATTCGCGTTCATAATATCCTTCTGCATGATCTACACGCGTTAAATTGGTTAATGGATTTGTTCTAAAGAAAGATGCTAATACGTTATCCTGCGAGAAGCCATTGGTACTTTGCCCCAGGATCTCGTAATCACTTTTGTAATTAGCACCCACAATTTGCCGGACGGGCTTCTTGGTTAAAAAACTTTTAAAGCCAATGGCGTATTTAAATTTTTCGTCTAACAAACCATAAGCAACAAAACCATTTAGCTCATACCATTTACTGAACATTTCGCTCGTACGCCCGCCAAATCTTAAACGCAGGCCTTCAACTTTATTGTAAGAAACCAAATTTGAATATGGGCCTATCTCAAAATTATTTATTTTCTTATAACCTGCTACTAATAAATAAAACACATCTACCCAGGTACGGTAAATTGGTAATGATTGAATTGTATCTATCATTTTAAAGATCTTCAACTCACGTTGTGTTAAACTATCGTGACGGTTCTCGGCCCAAAACTCATCTGATTTTTTCATGGCGCCATCTTCTACAATTATCTTATCGGCAAACTCATAAAACTTATCATCCTTAGGCTGATTTATTTTTATTTTTTTGTACGACGTTGTTTTTCGTCCATAAAAACCAATGGCTTTTTTGGTTGGCGCAAAATCTATTACCAGTCTGTCTTTACTTAACATCCAAATGCTATCGGTATAAGAAAATTCCTGCACAATGTTTACACTGTTAATGAAGTTTACATTTGCATCTTTTGGCAAACTCATTTCCAAACGCTTTATGCCCCAGGTGGTATCAGCTATCCACATGTTGCCGCTAAAACTCAGCTCTTGTACACGTTTTGGTTTAAAGCGAATGTGATAAATGTATTGATTGTTCTCAAAAGCACTATCCTCTAAAAAATACTTGTAATAAAATAAACCGTTCTCGCTAATTGGGCTTGGTAATTGTTTATTGAATACCAAAATATTATTATCAAACACATTTATGTTTTGATACATATCGCCTAAAACCTGCGACACACTTGCGTTTTCGATACCGGTAATTTTACTGGCAATAACAACTTCTTTTTTTCGGGTTGGATTTTTTTTGTAATAGAATTGCGAGAGGTTCTCAATAATAAAAAACGGAAGCGAAGGTTTTTCGGTACTAAACGTACTATCTACATTATCAAACACAAAAGCAATTGGCTTTAAGATCTTTTTATCACGCATTTCTTTTGGAATGCGGTTAAGGTCAAATTCTAATTTGTTATACGTTTCGTATTCGTAAGATTCAAAATTATTGCGGTTATTTTTTTCTTTTGCTTTAACGCAATTACGAACAATGCGATGCGCAGGATTTTCTCCGGCTTTTACAACTACTTCATCTAAGGCAAGGCCACCAATACTTTCTAAAGGAAAATTAATATCCTGCTCGGTTAAATTTTTATTGATAGGGCGTGCTAACCTTTTATAGCCAACATAAGAAGCAACTACCGAATCGCCCAGCTTTGAGGTTTTAATGATAAAATTTCCATCAAAATCGGCCTGGGCTCCAATTGTAGTGCCTTTTATCAATACGGGCACAAAAGGCAAAGCCTCTTTGTTTTCAATAGAAAAAACTTTACCGCGAATAGTGTATTGTGCGTTTAAAACAAACGGAAGAAAAAATAAAAAAAATAAGCTCTTTTTAAGAGTTTTAATTTTCATGCAGTTTTAGTATTACTTTTTTTCTGCCGGTTTTTGATCTTCAATTATCACTTGTGTAAAATCAAAATACCTTATTGGGTTTACATGAAAATTCTTTAAGCGTGTTTTTATAAGCCTGCAATTGCTTTCATACCAAAGAGCTAATAAAGGTGCATCATCCATTAAAATTTGCTCAGCCTTTAAAAAATTAACTGCTGCAGAATCTCTGTCAACAGCATCGCGGCCCATTTTATAATATTTATCGTACTCCGCGTTTTTATATTTAATGGTATTTGGATAGGTCATTTTTGTCATATCCTTTGTTACAGGTTCGCCATAAAAGATAGATAAAAAGGACTCCGGACTTGGATAATCGGCCACCCAGCCATCTCTGAAAATATCTCCTTTACCTTGTTGTTGTAATTCAAATTTTTCAGGGTTTGGCAATGACTCAAACGTTATGTTAATGTTCAGGTTATTTTTTAATTGTTTTTGAATTTCAGCAGCAACCGTATTGTTGCGGCTGTTGCCAGAGTTAACTATTAGTTGTATCTCTTTAAGGCCTTTACCATCAGGGTAGCCGGCCTCAGCTAATAATTTTTTAGCTTTTTCAATATCAATATCGTAGCCTTTTACAGTATAAGATTTATAAAATTCAAAGGTTGGTGGTACAATGCCATTAATAGCAGGGCCGTAAGCCTGGCCGTTAAGTACACGATCAATGATCTTGCCTCTATCTATCCCATAATTAAGTGCTTGCCTAAGTTTTACGTTATTAAAAGGTGCTTTATTTACATTAAAAACGTAATAAGAAGTGCCCATTTCGGGGCGTTGATCTAAGATAAATACCGGCGGACTGCCTTTAAATGATTTTATATTCTCTTCAACCACCTGTTTTAGCTGGTTACTTGGCACAGAGCCTATAAAATCAACGTTGCCGTTTTGGAAGCGCTGTAGTGCAACTTCGGTAGATGAAACAATATCAACGATCACAGAATCTATGTATGGTAATGATTTGCCGTCTTTGTCCTTTGCGTAATAATTACCGTTTTTGTAAAGTGCATAATGGGTTTTTGTAGAGGTTTTTTCATCAAGCATAAATGGGCCGGCACCCACAAAAGAGTCTTCTTTTTTAACCTTATAGGCTTCTTCGCTAATTATTGCTGCCACAGGGTTTGCAAGAATTTCAAGGAAAATATTTGGTGAGTTTAATAACTCAATAGAAAAGTTAAGATCATCAATTATTTTAAAGCCTTTTAGATCGCTTTTTTGGCCTTTTGAGCTGCCAAGATAGTATTCATTTGCGCCTACAATTCTATCTTTACAAACTGTCTCAAACTGAACGTTTCCAACCCTTTCGGTACATAATAGCTCAAAGGTGAACTTTACATCTTTACTTGTAATTTCTTCATTATTTTGAAATTTAAGGCCTTTACGAAGGTGAAAAGTAATGGTTTTACCATCGGCTCCAATTTCCCACTTTTCGGCCAAACCGGGCGTTAGAGTAAGGTCTTTGGGGTTTATACGAACAAGGCCTTCGTGTATCTGAGAAGCAATAAGCCCTTCAACAACATTGGTAATTCGGTGTGGGAAAATGCTTACGGGCGTTATAACTTCGGCAATTCTAACAACTTTATCTCCACCCTTAAATTCACTGCCCTCAGAGCCTGTACCATCACTTTTACATGCTCCAAAAAAGAGCGCAAATGCCAGTGAAATTGAGCTAATTAGCGAAAATCTCATATTTATACTGTTTAATTAACAAATTTAATTAAATTAGTTTAGATAAAAATGAAATAAAGTGCATTTTTATCTAAAATATATTTTGTAATTCAAAAAATTGATTATAATATTGCAACGTTAAGAATTGAACTATTTTCGATGAAAAATTTTATACTTTTTTTACTTCTATGTTTTACTGGCATAAACTTTGCTAAGGCGCAAGGCGGTGTAATAATATTAGAAGGTAATTACCAGGGTAAAAACATTTATGTGCAAAACCCCTTTGGTAGCGGTGGCGTTGGTTTTTGCGTAACTGAGGTAAAAGTAAACGGAAATATTACTACGGATGAGATCAACTCAAGCGCCTTTGAGATTGATATGAAACCACACAAGCTTAACATTGGAGATAAAGTAGAGATCAAAATTTTTCATAAAGAAGACTGCAAACCTAAAGTATTAAATCCGGAAGTTTTAAAACCAAAAAGCACTTACGAAGTTGTTAGTATGAGTGCTGATAAGGATGGTAATATTAAATGGACAACCAAATCAGAAACAGGTAAATTGGCTTTTGCTGTTGAACAGTTCCGTTGGAACAAATGGGTAAAAGTTGGTGAAGTGGATGGGGTTGGAACTCCAACTAGTAATGAGTATTCATTTAAAGTAGTACCTCACAGCGGTAAAAATCAAGTACGTGTTCGTCAAACAGATTATAGCGGACAACCACGCTTAAGTAAACCTACTGAATATATGAGTGAGGTTCCTGAAATTGAATACGCTCCAATGAAAGCAAGTAAAGACATTACTTTCTTCCAAAAAGGAAAATCAGATAAACAAATTGAGACCATGTATGAGATCTACGATCAATATGGTAACATCGTTAAAAAAGGATTTGGCAGTAAGTTAGATGTAAGCAATTTACCTAAAGGCGGTTACTTCCTTAACTTCGATAATAAAATGGGTGAATTCGTAAAAAAATAATTCCCAACAAAAAGAAATTTTAAAAAACCCTTTTCCAAAACGAAGAGGGTTTTTTTATTCAATAATAATAAAGCTAAATTTGTAATATGTATTCAATAACAATAAACGGAAGCCAAACGCTTAAAACAAATTTAAACACTTCAAATAAAACTTTTGAAGGCACATTAAATGATGCAATTGTAAAAGGCGATTTTGAAAAGATAAATTCTTATCAGTATCATTTTATTTTAAATAACACATCTTACAATGTTGATGTAATAAAAGTAAATGCCGAAGAAAAAACGTTGGTTGTAAAAATAAACTCTGTGCGTTTTAATTTGCAGTTAAAAGATAAATACGATGAGCTGTTACACAGCTTGGGTTTAGATAACCTTGCAACTAAAAAAGTAAACGAAATAAAAGCACCAATGCCCGGCATGGTATTAAATATATTAGTAAAAGAGGGTGATGAAGTAAACAAAGGTGATGCTTTAATTGTTTTAGAAGCAATGAAGATGGAGAACATTTTAAAAAGTCCGAGCCATGGAGTTATTAAAAAGATTGCCATTAACAAAGGTACCGCAGTAGAAAAAAACCAAATACTAATACAGTTTTAAAATGAGTGATAACAGAAGAGATTTTTTAAAGAAAGGCGCGTTGCTTTCTCTTTCGGGTTTGGCAAGCGCATTAATAGGAAAAGATAAATTAAATACAATTGAAGAAGTGACAAACAAATTAGATCAAAACCCTGCATTTACACTTCCAAAATTACCATATGCTTATGATGCCCTGGAGCCCTACTTTGATAAGCAAACCATGGAGATACATTACACCAAGCATCATCAGGCTTATGTAAATAAGTTGAACGAAACGCCTTCAACCAATATCGATTACATGTCGAGTGATGAAGTAAAGTGTACGCATATTGATAAATATTGGTCGGCAGTAATTAGAAATAATCTTGGCGGACATTATAATCACTCTTTATTCTGGACCTTATTAAAACCAAATGCAAAAGGCGAACCTAATTTACCGGTTGCAACTTTAAATGAAGCCATTAAGAAAAACTTTAATTCGTTTGACGATTTTAAAAAACAATTTAGTGAAGCAGCAACAAAAATATTTGGAAGCGGTTGGTGCTGGTTAATTTTAGCAGATGATGGTAAATTAAAAATTGTTACAACAGCCAATCAGGATAATCCTTTAATGAAATTAGATGGTGAACGCGGTAAACCTGTTTTAGCTTTAGATATTTGGGAACATGCTTATTATTTAAAATATCAGAACAAGCGCGCAGATTATATTGCAGCCTGGTGGAACATTATTAACTGGGAAACTTCAGAAAAACTTTTTACATCAAAATAGTCACAGATTACACTGATAAACACAGATTAATTTTTTATTCTCTGTGTAATCTGAGAAATCTGCGGCTTATATAAACAGTATGACACACAAAAATTTTAAGAACATTGATAAGGTAACTTATGGCAGAGGATCGTTTGCCCAGTTAACCGAAACTATTGAACCAATAAGAAAAGAGAACAAGAATTATTTTGTTTTTATTGTAGACAATTATTTTAAAGGAAAACCGTTAAGTAACAAGCTTCAGAATAAAGCTGAAGATCTTGTTTATTTTATTGATGTTGATCCACACGAGCCAACAACCGAACAAATTGATTCTCTTCGCGATGAAATTCTTTCTAAAAAAGGATTACCAAGTGGCGTAATTGGTATTGGTGGTGGCAGCATTATGGATATTGCAAAATCATTATCGTTAATGTTAACCAATGAAGGTTCTTCTACATTATACCAGGGCTTAAATTTAATTAAGAAGCCGGGGGTTTATCATTTAGGTGTGCCAACCATTTCTGGCACAGGTGCCGAAGTATCAATGACAGCAGTGCTTACCGGCCCTGAAAAAAAATTAGGATTAAAATGCGATTGGACCGTTTTTAACCAGGTAATATTAGATCCTGAATTAATTGCTAGCGTACCAACCGACTGGTGGTTTTATACCGGTATGGATACTTACATACATTGTATCGAATCACACGGCGGTATTCGTAATAATGCATTTAGTTTAGCTTACGGCGATCAATCCTTAGCTTTATGCAGAGAAGTATATTTAAATGATAAAGCAGGCCAAACACCTGAGAATGATGATAAATTAATGGTAGCATCATTAATGGGCGGTTTGAGTTTAACGTACAGCGAAGTGGGTGTTTGTCATGCACTAAGTTATGGACTTTCAAAAATTCATGGCACGCGCCATTGTTATGCTAATTGCATTATCTTTCAACATTTAGGAGACATTTATCCTGAAGGTCATGCTGAGTTTATGCAGATGATCAAAAAACATAAAATTGATCTGCCACAAAATTTAAGTAAAGACTGGGATGAAGAAACATTAACGAAAATGGCAACCGTTAGTTACAATTTGCCATTTATGTGGAACCATGCTTTTGGCGATAACTATAAAGAAATTGCTACAATGGATTATATTAAAGATCTGTTTAGGAGAATGTAGTTTTAATTAACCGTTGTAAAAATTATTTTAAACCCTTTTTTATTTTCAATTTTTAGATCTGATTTGTATAGCGTAACTATGGTCCATGAATAATTAAATAAATTATTTAATCTTATGATGTCGTTGCTTACCTGAGAATTGCCATTTCCTGTTGCTTCACGAAAAGAGATGTATTTCTTTTTTTCATAAACTCCCCAAACTCCTCCCATAAAAAAGTATTCCTCGTTCCCACCATAGGTGTATCTTAGTGTACCTGTTTTTTCACTATTCAAATAGTCTATATTTAATTGCAAGTTTTCAATATCACCCAATAACAAACTATCATTTATAACTTGATTTATATTATTACCATTATATAAAACCTCCTTTACGTTCCAACGCTGTTTAATTAACCTATGTTTTACTGTGCTTAATGAGATGGACTTGTTCTCCGGATATTTTTTGCAATTACTTAATAAAAAAGTGCAAGTTAAAATAACTATGCAAAGCTTTCTTTTCAATATTACTTTACAAAAATTAAGGTTTAAGGTAACAATACTTTAAAAAAGTTCTATTTGCATTTACTGCGTATTGTTTGGAATTGAAAGTTAAATTCGAATAATTAAACATTGATAAACGAATTGTAAAATCGGCACTACTTGTAAATCCTGCTAACTCGCTTGAAGAAACACTCACCGTTGATGGGAAAGTTGTAACCGTTTTTGTGATTGGCGTTCCGGTTTGTCCTATAGCAATATAAACAGGTTTATTTGTATTTGTAATGTTATTTACAGTAAAACTAAATCCCGTCGCTTTTGAAACAGAGTCAGGTAAAGTTGCCGAACCTGTATAACCTGGATAAACAGGGCTATAAGAAAAACTTCCGGCAGTTATAGTTCCGCTTCCACTTATTTGCCAGTTTAGGTTTTTTAAATTAATTTGATTGGTATTCGAATAAATATTATTACTGAATGGTAAAAGGGTTGTTGAATTAACACTCACTGTGCCTGCCGTAATGGTAGTATGTGTTGAAAGCGGTGAATCATAAAAACTTGCCTGCACGGAGCTGTCTAAATAAAGAGAGTTATCGCCAAACTTAGTAGTATTGTAAACGGACAGAAAAACTCCCAGATCACCGTCGCCGGTTGTGGTGGATGTACTTGTTGTACTATTAGTTGCAGTAGGTTCGTTAGCAGATTTTTCTTTCTTTTTACAGAAAGTGAAGAATAAAGCTACAATTAAAAAAAAAGAGATTATGCTTTTCATTTGAGAAAACTTTAGATTCAATGTATAATCGTCACGTTTCTTTTTCTCGAAACAACTTTAATTAAAACGCAAACATCTCAGCCACAATACCCGGCACCACACCAATAGCAATAGTTGCAGCCGTTGTTAGAACGATCACCAATACATTCGATCTTTCAATTGGTAATGGCTCGTTAGTTTCTTGTTTTTTGAAATACATGGCAATTACAATTCGTAAATAATAATAAACGCCTACTGCAGAAGTTAAAATAGCTACAATTAATAACCATTTGTACTGTGTGCCTATCATGGCGGTGAACACAAAATATTTTGCAAAGAAACCTGATGTGATTGGAATACCTGCCAATGATAACATAGCAACCGTCATACATAATGCTAAAGATGGATTACGTTTTGCCAAGCCGTTAAAGGCGTCTACATTTTCGTTTCCTTTTTTGGTAACGTTGTAAAGGATGCCGAATGCAGCAATGCTTCCTAATGAATAAGCCAACGAATAATAAACCAAAGCGTTAACTGATAAATTGCTTCTTACATTTGCTAAAATTACCATTAACATAAATGCAGCATGACTGATACTTGAATAAGCTAAAATACGCTTTACATTATTTTGCATCGCTGCAGAGAAGTTTGCTATTACTAATGATAAAGCAATTACGCCTGCTAAAATACTTGTCCATACGCTGCTTATTTCGGCAAAGCCCACCATAAATAAACGCATGAAAGCCGCAAAGGCAGCGGTTTTTACAACCGTACTCATTAAGGCTGTAATTAATGTTGGTGAACCCTGGTAAACATCGGGCGCCCAAAAATGAAATGGTGCGGCAGACACTTTAAAGCACATGGCAATTAACATCATTATTACACCCACATAAAAGAACAATGGCATATCAGCTCCATGTTCAGAAATAAAAGAACGGATCTGCATCATATCAAAACTTCCGGTTGCTCCGTAAACCAATGCAATACCAAATAATAAAAAGCCGCTGGCAAAAGAACCCATGATCAAATATTTAAATCCGGCTTCGTTACTTTTAATATCACGTTTTTTACTTGCCGCTAAAACATAAAGCGGAATGCTCATGATCTCAACTCCTAAAAATAAAGTGGTCATGTTTTTAAATGCCGTTAACATTAAAGCGCCAACCAATGCAAATAAAACCAGGGCAAAATGGTCTACCATGTTAGAGTCTTGCTCAAAATAATCGTTAGCAAGAATGAACCAGAAGAAAGCGGTAGCAATAATAATTCCTGAGAAAGCAATTGCCAGCTTATCAAAAGCGATCATGTTATCAAAATAAGAAATGCTCATGCCTGTTTTCCATTCGATGAAGTTTACAGTGTATGCGGCAACAAGGCCGACTAACACCAATATCCATAATGCTTTTTTAAACTTGAAGATCTCAGCCAACATTGCTAAAATTCCCAGTCCGCTTATAATTAGTAGTCCTTTCATATTCTTTGATTAAAGATTAAAGATCAAGGATTAAAGAATCTCTGATCGATAATTAAATTTATTTTAAGTTTAACATTATTGTTTTAACAGCTTCTTCGGCAATATCGTTTAATGGTTTTGGATACACACCAAAAGCAACTACTATAATACAGATAATAGTGAGTACAACTTTATCTGAACCTGCTAAAGAACCAAATGCTACGTTAGAATCTCTTCTTTCGCCTAACATAATTTTTTGGTAAGCGCGTAACATATATACTGCGCCCAAAATTACTGTTAAACCTGCAAATGCGGCAACAGTAGCATTGAATTGATACACACCGTTTATTAATAAAAACTCCCCAACAAAACCATTGGTTAATGGTAAAGCAACAGAGCCTAATAAAATAATTAAGAATAATACTGCAAAGTTACCATTCATGCCGCGAATGCCGCCTAATTTATCCATCTCACGGGTTCCGGTGTGACGCATTAAAATATCTGCTATAAAAAATAAACCAACCACGTTTACGCCATGCGCTAACATTTGCATAATAGCCCCTTGTATACCTTGTTGATTGCAAGAAAGAATGCCGGCACTAATTAAACCAACGTGCGCAATAGAAGAGTATGCAATTAAGCGTTTGAAATCTTTTTGTTGAATAGCAATTATGGATGCGTAAATAATTCCAACAACAGAAAGTGTTATCGCAGTAAAGCCCCATTTATCTAAACCTAAAGGAACGATTGGTAATAACCATTTAATAACACCAAAGGTTCCCATTTTTAGCATGATACCCGAAAGTAGCATAGTGCCTTGTGTTGGCGCTGCAACATAGGTATCCGGTTGCCATGTGTGTAAAGGAAATACCGGCATTTTAATAGCAAATGCAATAAAGATCATCCAGAATACAGCGCTTTGTTGCGTCTCTGTTAAAGTTCTTCCTGCATCATAAAGCGCTTGTACGTTCCAAGATTTTAATCCTTCAACATTGGTATGGTTATATAAATAAATTAATCCCACTAACATAAATAAAGATCCGAATAAAGTGTACACGAAGAATTTGAAAGTAATGCGTCCGCGATCTTCTCCTCCCCACAACAAACAAATAAAATAAATTGGAATTAATGCCAACTCCCAGAACACATAAAATAAAAATCCATCATTAGCAGTAAAAACACCTACCAATGCCATTTGCATCAATAAGATCAAGCCGTAAAAATTATGTGGATTGCTGTATTCGTTCTTAAATGAAGATAAAATAATGATAGGAACCAAAAAGGCAGTTAACAGAACCATTAAAAGGCCCATGCCATCAATACCAACAGAGAAATGAATGCCAAGCGATTTAACCCACACATGATCAAATGTAAGCATGCATGCATCAGGGTTATGTTTAAATAAACAATATGCACCAATGGCCAACCCGAATTCGATGATCGAAAAACCGAGTGCGAGGTTGCGCGCCATGTTTCCTTTTACAAAGAATACCAAAAGACCTGCAAGCAACGGAAATAAAATTAATAAAGCTGTTAACATAAATTCCTGGATCCTATTAGATTAAAAAAGTTAATAATAAAATAAACACAATACCTATTACCATACTGATAATATAAAAACCAATATTACCGGTTTGAATTAAACGAATGCCCGAGCCTAAGCCTTTAACTGCAGCGCCAACACCATTTACAATACCATCAATAATTTGTATATCAAAGAATTTATGAAACGCTTCAGATAAAATATCTAACGGTTTGCGAATTACCGCATCGTAAATTTCATCTACATAATATTTATTGTAAATTGTTTTTTGAAGTGCCGGCATTTTATCACCTTCGTTTAATGGAATAATACGGCGTTGTCTGTAAACAGCGTACGCAGCATAGATAGTAGCGCAAGCCGCTACAAAGGCAATTATCATTAAATTCCATTCCGTTTCATGAGGTAATGTGCTTGGATTTTTTCTAACAATAACCGTTTCCAGATTGTTAGCCATCCAGTTTGGCATGTGCCAGAATTCAGGCAAGCCTAATAATCCGCCAGCAAATGAAAGAGCCGCCAATACCATTAATGGAAAGGTCATTGATAAAGGTGATTCGTGCAAATGGTGTTCTTGCTCGTGAGTGCCCCTGAATTTTCCAAAAAATGTTAAGAAAAGTAATCGGAACATATAAAAAGCAGTTAGCATAGATGTGATCATGCCAAATATCCACAGCACAGGACTATGCTCATAAGTATGCGCCAGGATTTCATCTTTTGAAAAGAAACCGCTTAATGGAAAAATACCGCTGATTGCAACAGTTCCTATAAACATGGTAACAAACGTGATCTTTATTTTACCGCTTAAGCCACCCATTTTACGAATATCCTGCTCGCCACCCATGGCATGAATAACAGAACCTGCGCCCAAGAATAATAAAGCTTTAAAGAACGCGTGTGTTGTTACGTGAAATACCGAAGAGCTGTAAGCACCAACGCCCAAGCCTAAAAACATTAAACCTAATTGCGATACGGTTGAATAGGCCAATATTTTTTTAATGTCGTTTTGGAATAAACCAATGGTTGCGGCAAAGAGCGCCGTTATAACACCAACTACTGCAACTGTATCCGCTGCTACTTCGCTGATAGAATAAAAAATGTTTGAACGTACGATCATGTAAATACCTGCAGTAACCATGGTAGCGGCATGAATCAAAGCAGATACTGGCGTTGGACCAGCCATCGCATCAGGTAACCAGGTATATAAAGGTATTTGAGCCGATTTACCCATGGCACCAACAAATAATAATAAAGCAATACAGGTAATTGTACTTGTTGAAACTGTTCCTGCTTTTGCAAAGATCTCGTTGTAAGAAATACTTCCAAATGTAACGAACACTAAAATAATGCCTAATAAAAATCCAAGGTCACCAATACGGTTCATCACGAAAGCTTTTCTTGCTGCGTTATTGTAAGCTGTGTTCTTGAACCAGAATCCAATTAATAAATAAGAGCATAAACCTACACCTTCCCAACCTACAAACATAATTAAGTAATTGTTTCCTAAAACAAGCAACAACATAAAGAAAATAAATAGATTTAAATATGTGAAGAAGCGTGAGAAGCCTTCATCATCATGCATGTAGCCGGTTGAGTAAACGTGAATTAAAAAGCCGATGCCTGTAATGATCAATAAAAATAAAGATGATAAAGGATCAACCAATAATTCGAATGGAATAATTAAAGAGCCGGAATTGATCCACGAAAATAAATTTACAATGTGAGATTTTTCTTCTGAGCCGTTTAACTCTACAAAAATTAAAACCGATAAAACAAACGAAGCTAAAATACTTACAGAGGCAATAATGCCACTTAAGCCTTTGCTCATTTTTTTACCAAAGAATCCATTTATTAAAAATCCTATTAAAGGAAATAATGGAACTAAACCTATTAACTTGATCATAAACCGAAAACTAATTTTTTAAATTGCTTAATATATCCGTATCAATTGTTTTTACATTTCTGTAAATCATACTTAAAATTGCGAGGCCAACAGCTACCTCAGCCGCGGCCACTGCCATAATAAAAAACACAAATACCTGTCCGTTAGCATCGGCATGCAATGTGCTAAAAGCTACTAATAATAAGTTCACCGCATTAAGCATTAACTCAATGCACATAAAAATAATAATAGAGTTGCGGCGTGCCATAACGCCAACCGCACCAATAATAAATAATACTGCGCTTAGCAATAAATAATAGTTTATAGAAATTCCGTTAATCATAGTCTTTTATTTAATTTCTTTTTTACCGATCATAATTGAGCCAACTAATGCGGCTAATAATAAAACACTTGCAATCTCAAATGGAAATAAAAATTCGCTGAACAATACTTTACCTAAATTTTTTACTGTACCAATTTGAGAAGAACCATATTGTGCAATACCTAATTGTTCGCTTCCTTTTAAAGAACCAACCAAAACAAATAATAACATACCACCTGCAATACCGGCAATAAGTTTTGTGATCCACGCTTTTTGCGGTTCATTATCCTGGTTAAGATCCATTAACATGATAACGAATAAGAACAGAACCATGATTGCTCCGGCATACACAACAATGTGTACCACTGCTAAAAATTGTGCGTTCAATAATAAGTAATGACCGGCAATGCAAAAGAAGGTCATAACCAAATATAGTACAGAGTTAACCGGGTTACGGCTAAACACTACCATTAAACCAAACATGATGGACAGGAATGAAAGTATCCCGAAAAGCCATTGTGTAATTGTGTATCCTAACATATTTTTATTTGTTCAATTTTTAATTAATTTTTTTACCGGTAAATAAAATCCCTTCACGCCATGTTTTGTATTGCTTGGGATATTGATAAAATATACTGTCACGTCTCATTCTCAAATCTACATCACTATAAATGTAGATTTGCTCTGGATTACAAAGATCCTGTAGGTCTATTATTCTTCCCGGTGAAAGGGTAAAGTTTCTTGTCGCCTTATGCGGATTTTGACTTGCAGAATTTGGAAAATTAGACATACTGTATGCGTACTCATTATTTAATCTAACAATGTTAAGCGTGTCAACATATAATGTGTCCCATTTTACACTACCTGTTACTACATTTCCCGGTCCATATAGGTTATAGGAAGAGTAAAGCTTTACATTTACTTTGTATTTCCCGCTAAGATCCTTAACAGTAGAGCAATGTAAATACGAAACAGGTTTTGTTGTTGTTGTTGTTTTATTCTTATTGCAAGAGATTAACGTTACTACAAAAACCAAAATAAATATTTTAACTACGACTTTCAATTAATGTTTATTCCCTTTATTTAAATTTTTGCCGCTCCAAACTTCGTTATGCTTTAAGCCCGGCAGTTTTTTAAATTCTGCCACCTCTAACGTTTGGCGCTTTGTTACATCAATACGTTTGTCAATTTTTTCTACTAATTTACTTTTACCATAAACAAAATCTTCTCTTTCGTATTCTGTATCTACCAAACGATCAGTTAAGAAAATTGCTTCTTTAGGGCAAGCCTCTTCGCATAAACCGCAGAAGATGCAACGCAACATATTTATCTCGTATGTTTTTGCATACTTTTCTTCTCTGTATAAATTTTCTTCTCCTTTTTTTCTCTCCGCGCTTTCCATTGTAATTGCTTCTGCAGGGCAAGCCACAGCGCATAAACCACAAGCAGTGCAACGTTCTGCGCCATTTTCATCACGTTTTAAAACATGCCAGCCACGGTATACACCTGCCATTGGGCGGGTTTCTTCAGGATATTTTACAGTAGCCCTGCGCTTAAACAAGTGGCTGCCTGTAATAAGCATGCCTTTTAAAATGCCAGGCAAATAAAGCTTCTCCATTCCGGTTTGCTCTTTATTTGATACTACTTTGCTTCTGTTCGTTAATTTCATTTTTTTATTATTTAAACATTTTAAAAATGTAAATGCCCTCTAAAAAATTCTACTGCAACTGTAATTCCTAAGTTTAAAAGAGAAAGTGGTAACAAATATCTCCAACCTAAATTCATTAACTGATCGTAACGGAAACGAGGAAGAGTCCAACGGATCCACATAAATACAGAAATGAAAATTGCTATTTTAGTAAAGTAAGCTCCAAAACCAATAATGGCGATCCATTTAGAACCATCGGCTAATCCCATCGAGTGATATAATTCTTGTGCAAATGGAAAATTGTATCCGCCAAAATAAAAAGCAGCCATTACTGCAGATGAGATGAACATGTTAATGTATTCTGCAAATAAGAACAAACCCAATTTCATAGATGAATATTCTGTATGATATCCACCAACTAATTCGGCTTCACACTCCGGTAGGTCAAACGGTGCACGATTGGTTTCTGCCAGTGCGCAAACAAAAAAGATAATAAAGCCAAGTGGCTGCCAAACAACATTTGCAAGGCCTGCATCTTGTTGCTCAACAATTTCGCGTAAGCTCAGGGTTCCACCAGAAGTAATAATTAATGCGATTACCGCAATACCCATAGCGATCTCGTAACTGATCATTTGGCTTGATGCACGAATAGCGCCTAATAAGGCATACTTATTGTTAGAGGCCCAACCGCCGATCATAATTCCGTATACACCAATTGATACAACACCAAATAAAAACAATACACCAATATTGATATCTGTAATTTGTACGCTGTATAATTTACCAGCTATATAAACATCTTTACACCATGGAATAACAGAACCTGTCATTAATGCTGTAAGCATAAATAAGCTGGGCCCAAGAATAAATAAAAATTTGTTAGATACGTTGGGAATGATCTCTTCTTTAAAGAACATTTTTCCACCATCGGCTAAGGGCTGCAACAACCCAAACGGGCCTGCTCTATCCGGACCAACACGATCCTGTAGTAAAGCAGAAAGCTTACGCTCCCATAATGTAGAGTATGCTGCAACCGCTAAAGAAAGGGCAAACACCGCTACACAAATAATTGCTTTATAAATAATAAAAGTCAGCATATCTTTTTCTTGTTAAGGTTTTTTATCGATCGGCATAAATCCTAAAGCTTTTTGTTGCTTCATTACCTGCACTTTTAATTCATTTAAATTTTGATAATGATTTTGCGAAATAACCGAATTACGATGAATTGGTGAAGGGCCTTCAATTACCCAATCGCTTGTTTTTTTATGGTCGTAACGGCAAGAGTTACAAATAAATTCTTCTACCTCATCCCACTGATCTTTACGTGCTGTAACACGCACCACTTCTTCGCCTTTTAACCACACGCGTGTTTTACCACAACATTTATCGCATTTACGATGTGCATCAACAGGTTTAGTGAACCAAACGCGTTGTTTAAAGCGGAAAGTTTTATCGGTTAATGCTCCAACAGGACAAACATCAATTACGTTTCCTGAAAAATCATTATCAATTACTTTTTCAATATATGTTGAGATCTCTCCTGCATCGCCACGGTGCACAACACCATGCATACGCTCATCGGTAAATTGCTCGGCAGTTTTTACACAACGGTAGCAAAGTATGCAACGCGTCATGTGTAGTTTTATCTTATCGCCAATATCGATCATCTCGTATTCACGACGTTTAAATTCGTAACGTGTTTTTGCAGAGCCGTTCTCGTAACCAAGATCCTGTAACTTACATTCACCGGCCTGATCACAAATAGGGCAATCTAAAGGATGGTTGATCAATAAAAATTCAACAACGCCTTTACGTGCTTCTAAAATTTCAGGGCTGGTAAAGTTTTGCACCACCATACCATCCATTACTTCTGTTCTGCAAGAAGCAACAGGCTTAGGCATTGGGTTAGGATTTGCAGTGCTGCCTTGTGTAACTTTTACAATGCAGGTACGGCAATAACCACCGCTGGTTTTTAATTTAGTATAATAGCACATGGCAGGTGGCGCAACTTGCGGACCTATCATTCGTGCTGCCTGGAGAATAGTGGTACCCTTTGGTACATCTATTTCTATTCCGTCTATTGTTACTTTCATTATCTGTTCAGTAATGTTTTAATTCTTTAGAATAATTTCTTAATCTCCCCAAACCATTTTTTTCTTTCTGCTTGTTGATCCTTCTCCCGAATCTTCAGCTGCAGGTTCTTTTAAGAAGTCTACGTTTATCACTAAATAACTTCTAACATTTTTTCCCTTTAATTTGGCGGGTGTAAAAGCGCCTAACATTTTTGCAACACGTATTGCTTCTTTATCACAATCAACACAAGAAGTAGCTTTATCTGTTCCAGCATCAGTTACTTTTCCTGTTTCATCAATTGTAATTTTAACAGGGCTTTTTAAAACAGTTTTACTTTCTTTCATAGAAGCCGGAACTTTTGCGTTTGCTTTTAAAAAGTCAAGCATTGCTTTTTCGCCTTCGGCATAAACTGCTTTTTGATCAACAGTAGTATAAATTGTTTCGTCAACTTTTTCTTTGCCTTTTCCTTTTTTATCTTTTTGAGCGAATACAGATGTGCTCAGGAAAAGTAAAATTGTAATTATTTTAATGGATACTTTCATTTTATCTTCTGATTAAATTTAATCTGTCGTAATGACTCACGTCTACAAACTTTTTACTTCTTGCAATTTCTAAAAACTCATGTTTAAAATGGCGGATAGCCGCTGCTACAGGCCAAGCTGCCGCTTCGCCCAACGGACAAATAGTTTTTCCTTCTATCTTGCTTTGAATATCCCACAATAATTCTACATCTTTTTCTTCGGCGGTGCCGTTCAAAAATTTCTTCAATATTTTTTCCATCCAACCTGTACCTTCACGGCAAGGTGAACATTGTCCGCAGCTTTCGTGATGATAAAAACGTGTGAAAGTAAAAAGGTTTTTTACAATGCTGGTATCTTCATCCATTACAATAAAACCACCAGAGCCTAACATGGTACCTGTTTGAAAACCACCATCAGCCAAACTTTCGTAGGTCATTAAACGCGGTTCTCCCTTTGCTGTTTTTAAAATTAATTCTGTTGGAAGAATTGGAACAGAAGATCCGCCAGCAACAACGGCTTTCATTTTTTTGCCGTTGCGAATGCCTCCACAATATTCTTCACTATAAATAAATTCTTCAACCGGAATTCCTAATTCAATTTCATAAACACCCGGTTTATTAATGTGACCAGATGCGGAAATTAATTTTGTACCCGTTGATTTACCAATACCAATTTTTGCATACTCTTCGCCACCCATCATTACAATAGGACAAACCGCTGCAATCGTTTCTACGTTATTCACAACAGTTGGGCAACCCCATAAACCCGCAACCGCAGGAAATGGTGGCTTAATACGCGGATTACCACGCTTACCTTCCAATGATTCTAATAATGCTGTTTCTTCGCCGCAGATGTAAGCGCCGCCACCAACCTGTACATAACAATCGTGCGAAAAATTAGTGCCTAAAATATTTTGTCCTAATAAACCTGCAGCGTAAGCTTCGCGAATGGCATTCTCTACAATACGCGCTACATAAAAATATTCACCACGGATATAAATGTAAGATGCTTTTGCGCCTAATGCATAAGAAGAAGTGATCATCCCTTCAATCAATGCATGAGGAATTTTCTCCATTAAGTAACGATCCTTGAATGTTCCAGGTTCTGATTCATCAGCGTTGCAAACCAAATAACGCGGCACGCCTTCTGGCTTTGCTAAAAAGCTCCATTTCATGCCTGTTGGGAAACCCGCACCACCACGGCCACGTAAGCCAGATTTTTTTACCTCATCGGTAACCTGGTCAGGCGTCATTGTTTTTAAAGCCTTTTCTACAGAAGCATAACCTCCGTGACGACGATAAACTTCAAGGGTTTCTATGCCTTGAACTTTGTCGTTATGTATTAATAATTTTTTGCCCATATTAATTACAATGTGTTCTTATAATCTAAGTCAGTATAGCTTTTTAATTTTCCTTCTTGTTTATAGTCAGCTAAAATTTTATCTACTTTTTCGTAAGTTAAATTTTCGTGAAAGCTTGCGCCGCATTGCAGCATTGGGGCTGTACCGCAAGAACCCAAACATTCTGCCACTTTTAAAGTGAACATACCATCGCTTGATGTTTCGCCAACTTTAATGTTTAATTTTTTCTCAATGTATTTTACAATATCTTCTGCGCCGTTTAACCAGCAAGAACTTGTTTGGCAAACTTCCAATACACATTTACCAACCGGTTTTAAATTATACATCGTGTAAAACGATGCTACTTCAAACACTTCAATAGGTTTTATTTTTAAGATAGAAGCAACGTAATCCATAACCTCAGGACTTAACCAGCCGTTAAACTCGGCTTGTGCCACATGTAACACAGGCAGTAAAGCTGATTTTTGTTTTCCTTCGGGATAATGCGAAATAATTGTTTGAACAGTTTTCATAGCCTCTTCACTGAATTTTATTTCGGCGCGTTTGGCTTTATCAAAAGTTTGTGTTCCGTGTAATTGTGCTCCCATGTATTTAAAAAAATCTAAATTCTAATATCTTAAATCTAATTTATTTATGCGTCCAATTCTCCCGCTATCACATTCATGCTACTCATAGTAATGATCGCATCTGAAAGCATAATGCCTTTTACCATTTCAGGATAAGCCTGGTAGTAAATAAAGCAAGGTCTTCTAAAATGCAAACGGTAAGGGGTTCTTCCGCCATCGCTCACTAAATAAAATCCTAATTCGCCATTACCACCTTCAACACTATGGTATACTTCACCTTTAGGCACTTCTGTTTCGCCCATCACAATTTTAAAGTGATAGATCAAAGCTTCCATGTTATTGTACACTTCTTCTTTTGGCGGTAAATAAAATTCAGGGATATCTGCATGGAAAGGCTCATCTTTAGGCATGTTTTTAATTGCCTGCTCAATGATCTTTAAGCTTTGCCACATTTCTTCCTGGCGCACCATAAAGCGATCGTAAGTATCGCCTGCAGTACCAACAGGAATAATAAATTCAAAATCCTGATAAGATGAGTAAGGTGTTGCAACACGCACATCATAATCTACACCCGCCGCACGTAAGTTTGGTCCGGTAAAACTATAATCCAATGCCATCTTAGCAGAGATAGGACCGCAATTAACTGTACGATCCATAAAAATTTTATTGCGCTCTAATAAATTTGCAAACTCCTTTAAAGCTTTTGGGTATTCTTTTACAAAGTTGTGGATCTGATCCCAGGTAGATTTGCTCCACTCTCTTTCAAAACCACCTATACGACCAATGTTGGTTGTTAAGCGGGCACCACAAATACTTTCGTAGATATCATAAATTTTTTCGCGCCATTGAAAGATATATAAGAACCCAGTCATAGCACCGGTATCAACACCAATAACTGAGTTACAAATTAAATGATCGGCAATACGCGCCAACTCCATAATAATAACACGCATATAATCTACACGTTTTGGAACCTGGCAATTAATCAACTTTTCAACCGTCATGTGCCAACCAATATTATTAATTGGCGAAGAGCAATAATTTAAACGATCTGTAATTGGCGTAATTTGATTGTACGGACGGCGTTCTGCTAATTTTTCAAAAGCACGGTGAATGTATCCAACAGTTGGTTCTGCCTCATGGATAATTTCTCCATCCATTTTTAAAATGTTTTGGAAGATACCATGTGTTGCAGGATGTGTTGGCCCAAGGTTAAGAATGGAATATTCTTTTTCGATGGTGTCTTCAGATTCCGGAATAATATTTTCTTTTTTGCTCATCTTGTTTCAAGTCAAATTTTATAATTCAAAATTTAAAAGTCTTATTAATTTTAAATTATGCATTCTTAATTTGTTTATCGTCCAAACATTTTATCACTCTTGTCATCACGCGTTTGATCTTCCAAAGGATATTCTTTTCTCATCGGAAAAATATCCATTTCATCCACATTTAAAATGCGTTTTAATTTTGGATGCCCTTTAAATCTCACACCATAAAAATCAAATGTCTCACGCTCCATCCAATTAGCACCGGGCCAAATATCAGTAGCAGTAGGAATTTCGGGTTTATTAATGTCAAAGAAAACTCTGATCCTTACGCGGAAATTTTTTATCATGTTGTGCAAATGATAAATTACGCCCAACTGTTTTTCATCTTCTGTTTGAAAACCTGTAAGGTCTGTCAAAAAATGAAAATTCAATTCTTCATCCTCCTTTAAAAAAGATAATACATCATGAATGATCTCTTTTTTAATGGTGAAGGCAGGAAAATCATACGCAATATCTGACGCTTCAATTGCATCAGGAAATTTAGCGCTGATCTTCTCAGTTAATTTTTTAAAAAGCTCTTCGTTCATATAAAAATTATTCTAAACCGTAACTGTTAAGCAAGCGTTTGTATTCGTCTGAATTTCTTCTTCTGAAAGATTCGTTCTTCGCCAATTCCTGGATCTTTAAGATCCCTTCAATGATCTGTTCAGGACGTGGCGGGCAACCCGGCACATACACATCAACCGGAATAATTCTATCAATACCTTGTAACACCGAATAAGTGTCAAAAATACCACCGCTGCTTGCACAGGCACCAACTGATAGTACCCATTTTGGCTCAGCCATTTGATCGTAAACCTGGCGTAATGTTGGACCCATTTTTTTAGCAATGGTGCCCATTACCATTAAAAGATCAGCCTGGCGTGGCGAGAAGCTTAAGCGCTCAGCGCCAAAACGGCCCAAATCGTAATTAGAGGCCATTGTTGCCATAAATTCAATACCACAACAAGATGTTGCAAATGGCAATGGCCATAAAGAGTTGGCACGTGCCAAACCAATAACATCTTCTAACTTAGAAGCAAAAAAACCAGGGCCTTCAAGCCCTTCAGGACTTTTAGCGATCTCTAGTTTTGTTCTTTTTTTAATTTCTTTACTCATGATAAATATCTCTAAATTCTATTCTTCCCACTTCAACGCTTTCTTAGAAAGCATGTAATAAAATCCAACCAATAATAAAGCGATGAAGCTAAAAACCTCAATAACACCAAGCATTCCCAGCTCTTTAAAATTTACTGCCCATGGATACATGAAGATCACTTCAATATCAAAAAGCACAAATAAAATGGCCACTAAAAAGTATTTGATAGAAAATGGCAAACGCGCGTTACCCTGCGATTCTACGCCACATTCAAAAGAATCGAGTTTAATTTTTGTTTTACGTTTTGGGCCTAAAAGATGAGTGGCAACCATAGTTGTAACCACAAAACCCATGGCTACTAAAAACATTAACACTATAGGCAAATAGGCTACGGGTGATGAGCTTGGATTCATAATAATTTTTGTTGTTTAAGACTGTAAGATTAGCGATTTTTATATTAAACATCAAACAAAAATTACTTTTATTTTTTGCAAAATAGTTTATTTAATAACAATTAAAAATGCCAGTAAAATCAACACATACAGACCTGTGTTCATCGAAGAAAATCAGTAGCTAATCTTTAATTTATAATCATTCTAAACAAGACTTTTGTTTTGGATTCATTGTTATCACTCAAAAACCCGGCATTTTACAACATAATTTTTAGTTTAAGCCTTATTTTAAGGGCATTTTACAGCAAAAAGTATTAATAATTTTGCTTTTAATACAAGTTTTAATACCTTTGTGGTCAATAATTTAAAACATGACACCAACTTTCATTTTAGGTATTTTAGGGGGCTTAGGCGCACCGGAGATCATTATCATTTTAGTAATCGTTTTATTAATGTTTGGCGGTAAAAAAATTCCGGAATTAATGAAAGGTCTTGGCAGAGGTATTAAAGATTTTAAAGATGCCAGCAAAGGAACTGATAGCTCTGAAATAGAGAAAAAATAATTTATTTATGTGTAGATTTAAAGCGTTATTCAAACAAGAGTAACGCTTTTGTTGTTTTTAAAAACCCAATTACGTGTATTCATTTTCTAATATAAATACTTTACAAGCCGATCTTAAAGGCGGGAAGATAACCTGTACAGCCCTTGTAGAACAAGCCATTGCAGCCATTGCAGAAAAAAAACAATTAAACGCTTTTTTAGAAGTGTTTGAAGCTTCGGCAAAAGAACTTGCAAAAAAAACGGATGAAAAAATAAAAATGAATACCGCCGGCAAACTTGCCGGTGTTATTATTGGATTAAAAGATAACATTTGTTATAAAGGCCATAAAGTTTCGGCCTCATCAAAAATATTAGAAGGATTTGAATCACTTTACTCAGCCACTGTTGTAGAAAAATTACTGGCCGAAGATGCGATTATTATTGGCAGATTAAATTGCGATGAGTTTGCAATGGGAAGCAGCAACGAGAATTCTGCTTTTGGAAATGTATTAAATCCGTTGAACGAAAAATTTGTACCCGGCGGATCTTCGGGAGGTTCGGCCACAGCAGTAGCTGCAGGTTTATGCCATGTTACTCTAGGTTCAGATACGGGCGGCTCTATCCGCCAACCGGCTTCATTCACCGGTACCGTGGGTTACAAGCCAACTTATGGAAGAGTTTCGCGTTATGGCTTAATCGCCTATGCTTCTTCATTCGATCAAATTGGTCCTATTACAAAAACAGTTGATGATGCCGCCATTATTTTAGAAGTAATTGCAGGACAGGATAAAAATGATAACACCTCATCATCAAAAAAAGTGGATGAATACAGTAAGGCATTATTAGAGAATAAAAAATATAAAATTGCTTATTTAAAAGAATGTGTAGAGGCTGAAGGCCTTGACCCTGAAGTGAAAGCGGCCGTTTTAAAACAAATGGAATGGTTAAGAAGCCAGGGCCATACGGTTGAAGCAGTAAGCTTTCCTTACTTAGAGTATCTTGTACCAACCTATTATGTACTAACAACTGCCGAAGCATCGTCTAACCTTTCGCGGTTTGACGGAATACATTATGGGTACAGAAGCAAAAACGCAACTGATCTTGAAAGTACTTATAAAAAATCGCGTAGCGAAGGTTTTGGTAAAGAAGTGCAACGTCGTATTATGTTGGGTACTTTTGTGTTAAGCGCCGGCTATTATGATGCCTATTATAGCAAAGGACAGAAAGTGCGTCGCATCATCCACGAAAAAACAAACGAGATCTTAAAGAATTTCGATTTTATTTTAACGCCATCAACGCCCGGTACAGCTTTTGAATTTGGTAAGAACAGCGCCGATCCTATTAAAATGTATTTGGAAGATATTTTTACCGTACAGGCAAACATTGCCGGCATCCCTGCTATATCAGTACCTTGCGGCTTACACAGCAATGGTTTGCCAATGGGCCTGCAGTTAATGGCAGCCTATTTTGAAGATGCTAAATTGTTGAGTTTAGCTTCTAAAATAAAGGCCTAAATCGTTGTTGTTTTTATAAATAAAAATTATCAACAGATTAGCTTAATGTGCTTAAATCTTTTAAATTTACCTGAATTTTAAAACTCAATCTTATGAAAGTATCCGTTATTGGTGCAGGAAATGTTGGAGCAACATGTGCTGAATACATTGCACTTAATCGCATTGCAAGCGAAGTAGTTATTTTAGATATTAAAGAAAATTTTGCCGAAGGTAAAGCGTTAGATCTTATGCAAACCGCAACCCTTAACGGTTTTAATACACGTATTAGTGGCAGTACTAATGATTATGCAAAAACTGCAGGCAGTAAAGTTGTTGTAATTACAAGTGGTATTCCACGTAAACCGGGTATGACACGTGAAGAATTAATTGGCATTAATGCAGGTATTGTAAAAACAGTAACTGAAAATGTGTTGAAACATTCTCCTGAAGCTATTATCATTGTTGTAAGTAATCCAATGGATACTATGACATATCTTGCTTTAAAAGAAAGCAAATTACCTAAGAACAGAATTATTGGTATGGGCGGTATCTTAGACAGCGCTCGTTTTAAATGTTATTTATCACAAGCGTTAAACGCACCTGCAAGCGATATTAGCGGTGTTGTTATTGGCGGCCATGGCGATACAACTATGATCCCTTTAACACGTTTAGCTTCTTATACAGGTGTTCCTGTTTCTCAATTCTTAGATGCTGAAGCTCTGAAAAAAGTATCTGCTGATACAATGGTTGGTGGCGCTACTTTAACCGGTATGCTTGGCACCAGCGCATGGTATGCTCCGGGAGCTGCTGTTGCTGCTTTAGTTGCAAGTATCATTTACGATCAGAAAAAATTATTTCCTTGCTGCGTTGCTTTAGATGGCGAGTACGGACAAAAAGATATTTGTTTGGGTGTGCCTGTTGTTATTGGCAAGAACGGTTGGGAAAAAATTGTTGATTACAAATTAAATGCTGAAGAGCAAGCCTTATTTAACAAAAGTGCAGATGCTGTAAGAGCCATGAATCAGGTTTTGGCTGATATGAAAACTGCTTAATTTGAACTTAATATTTTAAAGGCCGCCTCGTAAATGAAGCGGCTTTTTTTATTTATAAAACCTTGTATTGTTTTTGCTTATTTTTACGTTGAAATGAAAAAAGCTCTTGCGCTTGTATGTATTGTATGTTCGTTGCTCTTATCTGCACAGGATAATCAAATGGCGCGCAATGCTTTTATTTCTGAAAATATTGATGCGGCATTTGATTACTGGAATATCTCCAAACCAAACCTAACTTTTCATTCTTCGTTTAAACCATACTTAAGCAGCACGTTCAATGAGGCAACCGATTCTACCATTCCATTTAAATATTATGCTTTTAAAAATTATTTTCTAAGCAAAACTTTAAATGAAAAGCCTGAAAAGCGCATTTGGTATAACATTCAGCTGCACCCGATTCTTGATGCTGAAATTGGTTATGACGGGCTTACAAAAAAACCATTAACTGATTTCGTTGGCGGCACACATTTAAAAATAAATATTAATAACGATTTTACTTTTGCCGGAACGATCATTGGAGGAAAAACAATGTTGCCATTTTATTTGGATACCGTTGTCTCCAATCAAAAAATAATTCCTGCATACGGACAGGCTTACGGCACAAATAAAACCGGTTATTCGTTTATGGATTATACCGGTTATGCATCTTATTCACCAAACAATAACAAGATCTTTAATTTTCAATTAGGCAGAGATAAGCATTTTATTGGTGATGGCTACAGAAGTTTATTATTGAGCGATTATGCACCTGCTTATCCCTATTTCAGAATTAATACAAACATCTGGCGCTTTCAATATAATGTTTGGTACAGTTGGATGTATGATGTAAGCACCGCAAATGGTTTTCAAAAAAAATACACTAACAAGTTTGGTACCTTTCATTACCTGAGTTACAATATTATTAAAGAACTAAATGTTGGCTTGTTTGAAAATATTATTTTTAGAGGAACTGATACAAACCAGGTAAGAAACTTCGATGCTAATTATTTAAATCCAATTATCTTTTTCAGGCCGCAGGAATATTCGGTTGGCTCCCCAGATAATGCAGGTATTGGTTTAAATGTGAATTACAAATTGTTTAACCGTTTTAAATTTTACGGGCAACTAGCACTTGATGAGTTTTTTTTAAAAGAGATTCGTGCGCGCCGCGGATGGTGGGCTAATAAACAAGCCTGGCAATTTGGCGCTAAATACATTAATGCGTTTAATGTAAAAGGTTTAAGCCTGCAGGCAGAATATAACCAGGTACGCCCTTATACATATACGCATGGTATAGTGCAACAAAACTATGCGCATTATGGTATGCCATTGGCTCACCCGTTTGGTGCTAATTTTAAAGAATGCCTTGGTTTTTTATCGTATCGTAAAAATAACTGGGAGCTTAACTGGCAAGGGATGTATGTTGTAGTTGGAAAAGACTCTCTAAACGGCACATCTAACCTGGGGCAAAATATTTTTTTAAGTTACACTACTCGTCCTTACGAATATGGACACAAAACAACACAGGGAGTTAAAACAACCATTATGCAAAGTAATTTAAAGTTTACCTATTATTTAATTGCTGATATGAATATGAGGCTGGAGTTGGGATATATTCAGCGTTCAGAGTCTAACGGTTTGGGCTATGTATTACAAAACCCTTTTATTTATTTTGGATTTAAGACCAGTTTTTGGAACCGATACCGCGATCTTTAAGAAGAGCTGACCTCTTTTAAAACTTCCAAACTCTTAATGGTATTAAAGCCCGGAAAATGTAAACGATAATAAGCCAACAAAACATCCAGAATGATCTGGCGTTGCTCTTTAGAAATATTTGATCTTAACGCGTTTACCTTTAAAAACTCTGAGAACAAAACAGATTCTTCTTTTCCTAAACCTAGCGGAAAAGCAAGGCTCATAGCTGAGAATTGTCCTTCGCGGCAATCAAAATAAGGTGTTTGTGCTGAATAATTATTTTGAGGTTCAACGCCAAAAAATTTAGTGAGTTCTGATAAAAAATACAAGTGCAGGTTTATAAATTCTTGTTGGGTGTCGTTCAAATAAACCAGGCAAGATTCAATAAATTCGTATAAATGTTGGTTGGTGGCACTTTCTTTAATGGCTTTTATTAATATTTCATTAATGAACTGCGCAATACTAAGCTTTGATAATGAGTTAGAAATATCGGATAAAATGTAATAACTGCTGGCTTCGGTAACCTGGTGAACTTCTTTATTTTGTTTTAAAATAAGTTCTACATTAATTAAGCTAAGTGGAAAAATATTACTTGCTCTAATATTCTTGTTTAAAGCTACTGCGGCAGTTACTAAACCGTTATGATGTGTATAAAGTTTTAAAATAAATTTTTTATCGCCATGTTTTATGGCTTGCAATACAATAGCTTTATCTGAAACCCGCATTAATTTATGACAAGGATTTTTGAGACCGCTTTTTGCTCAGCATTCACAGTTGTAGCATAAACTACATAAGCACCTGAAGCCACACGGCTTCCGGAAAGATTTTTAAGTGGCCATTCAATTTGTCCGCCTTGTGATTTGGTTTCCCAAACAAGATTGCCGCTTTGATCAACTATCTTTACAACCGAATTATCTATCAATCCTCTCACCAAAACAGTACCACCATAATTTGGACGTACCGGGTTTGGATAGGCGAAAACATTCTCATATTTTTCGTCTCCCTCAATTACAATACTTCTAAAAGACTGTACGCCTAATAAAGTTCCAATATAGATATCGCCGGTAACTTTTTCGTAATTGATATCAATAATTGTGTTTGAATATAGCGGGCTATTGTCTTTTGTAAAATGATACAGTTGTGTTAAACCATCCGGACTAAAACAATACAAACCTCCATCCTGCGTGCCAACCCATTTATTATTAGCGCCATCTACTACTATACAGGTAACAACATCTTTTTCAAGCAATAGTTCTACGTTGCCATCTTGTACTATCTTTATTGGTTGCGCATCATAATTTCCACCATTAAAAATAGAAGTAGGATTATAAATAACACGTATGCCGGCACCTGTGCCTATCCATATCTTGCCATCCTTATCTTCTGCAATAGAGTATACAGAATTGGATTCTAAATTACCCGTACCAACATCTTTTGTAAGTACCTTGTAATTTACATTTTGTACCGGTGTAGAAAAATTATTATGATTAAATACGGTAATACCACCTTGCCTTTCATGTAAAGCCCAGATGTAATTGTTCTTATCTATAAATAATTTTCTTGTAAATCTTCCTGCATCAAAGTAAAAAGTTTGAAAAGTACCGTTTGTTTTTTTTACGTTAATAAAATTTTTCGAATCACTTGAGGCAAACCATAAGTTACCATCATCATCCATACACATGCCGCTAGCCCGCGCAGCTTTGTCATACACTTGAGGTATTACAGGTGTATTGGTGTGATCGTAAACGGCAATCAATTGATTGTCTTTGTACTCCATTAAACCGGCAAACCACGAGCTGGCATAAAATTTTGTTTTATCTTTCCTGTCAAAATATACAGCATTAATATCAATAATAGCGCCCGGGTTTTGCGGATTAGGGTTTTGAGATACAATATAAGACCACTCATTATCTTTAAAAATATTAATTCCTTCGGTTGTTTCTATGGAGCCCCCGGCCTGATCAGGTGAAGAGGGTGAAACAGCTATCTTACCATTAAAAATATCAATGTTGCTTATTAAATTAGTATTAGTGCCTTCTGATTTTACAACCGTTTGTGCGTAAAAAGGATTGCTTCCAAATGTTTGAACCGCGCCATTAAACTTATCAGCCACCCAATAACTATATCCACCGTTATAATTTCCAAAATAAACATCTGCAGGAAGGTAAGCCGGCTCATTATTCACAGAAGTAAGGTATAAAGGAAAGCCAAGAGTGTTTATATCTGAAACTTTGACTCCCTGATGGTCTATTACTGAGAAAAAATTACCGTCTACTGGCCCTAGTTTTTTTATAGTTACTGTAGGTGTTTGATTATTATAAAGTTTTGCCCACGAATTATTTGATAAAACATATAAAGTATCTTTTTGTATATCCATTGCATTCGCTTTCCATGGCGAATAGGCTGCAACAATTTTTCCATTAACGTTTATAACCCCACTAACCGGCCCTGCAGGAATATTGCCAGAAGGCACAAGTACCCAATTACTATAATTATTTAAGATCTTGGTTTTATAATTTGCTCTATATAACCCGTTTGGGGTTGCCGCAAAAATAAGCGAATCATTTAATGCTATTTGGTACACTTCAAGATTTGTTCCGTTTGGCCCAATTATAAAGGTTTCCTTTACTTCCAATTTTTCAGTATCAAATACAATAATTCCAATACCACTTGCCAAATATGCATACTTATCTTTAAACGTTACCTCGTTTATTATTTTCTTTCCGCTTAAAACTTTTGATTTTATCTCAGAATAATTTTTAACCTCATCATCAGTATTAATTACATCTATATTGCAATTATCGTAAACAACAAGTAGCTTATTATTATTGGGATTTGCGCGCAATAACCTAACACCCACATCATGTAACCCGTTTATTTTGTTTAATTTTTCATTGCTAAAATCGCTTTCATCAATTTTAACTATGCCATTATAATTTGAAGCATAGATCTTACCGTTGAATTTTGTAATTGTATTACAGTTATTTAAACTTAAATGATCTTGCCATGAACGGGGGCCCGTTTGCGCTAAAAAAGAAGAAAATGCAAGGCAAAAAATAAATAAGAAGATCCTGTTCATTATTGAGTTTTGGTGTAAAAACACTTATATAACGCTAAAATTACAATATTATTATATTAAAAACCATAAAATATGGTGTTATATTTGTGCTCTATCTGGCCTCGTAGCTCAACTGGATAGAGTGTCGGTTTCCGGAGCCGAAGGTTATGGGTTCGACTCCCTTCGAGGTCGCTTTTTTTACTTCTCATTCTTATCCCCCTTTTGGGGTGAGTATTCTTAGGGTTTATTTTTTGCTGCTTTTTTCCCTCTTTCTTTATAGAAAATATAACTGCAACCATCTATATTTTAGGCTATTCATCTAAAATTTAATTTAGTATCGTATACATTGTTATTTTTGTGCTCTATTTTTAATTTCTATGAAAAAATTACTTTGTATCTTATTTATTGGTTTGGGTCTTTCTACTGTAAAAGCAGATGAGGGAATGTGGTTGGTGCAACTTATTGGCGAAAAAACTTATGCCGATATGGTTAAAAAAGGACTTAAATTAACTAAAGAGCAGCTTTATAGTGCAAATAAAAGCAGTATTAAAGACGCTATTGTTTTATTTGGTGGCGGTTGTACTGCCGAAATAGTAAGTAAAGAAGGTTTGGTATTTACAAATCACCACTGCGGTTACCAGGCTATTGCAGCAGCAAGCTCTGTGGCACATAATTACTTAAGAGATGGTTTTTGGGCAAAATCTAAACAAGAAGAAATTGCAAGCCCGGGCCTTAGTGTTCAGTTTTTGTTGAGCATAGAGGATGTTACTGATAAGGTAACTGAAAAAATAAAAGATATTCCTGCAAACGATCTTGCAGCCAAACTTCCGGCCATTTTAGCTGCCATGTCGCTTAAAGCTGCAGAAGGTACAAAAAATGAAATAAGAATTGGAAGTTTTTTTAAAGGCAACCAGTTTTTACAATTCACTTACCAACGCTATACAGACGTTCGCCTTGTTGGTACACCGCCGGAAAGTATTGGCAAATTTGGTGGCGATACTGATAATTGGGAATGGCCACGTCATACCGGTGATTTTTCTATCTTCCGTGTTTATATGAGCAAAGATGGCAAGCCTGCGGATTACAGTGCAGAGAATGTACCTTATGTGCCAAAACATTTTTTACCAGTTTCAATAAAAGGTTTAAAAGATGGTGATTTTTCAATGATCTATGGTTACCCGGGTGGTACTAACCGTTACGAGACATCGTATGGTGTTAAATTAAAAATAGATATCGAAAATCCTTTCACCGTTAGTTTACGCGACGCGCGTTTAAAATTAATGATGACCGAAATGTTAAAAGATCCTGCAAATAAAATTCAATTAGCAAGCTATTATGCACAAGTAGCTAACTACTGGAAATTTTTTGATGGAGAAACCAAACAACTTGTTAAATACAATACCATTGCTCAAAAGCAAAAAGATGAAGCTGCTTTTGAAGCCTGGGCTAAAGGTAAACCTGAATACGATAACCTGTTTGCCAACATTAAAACTGCTTACGATAACTGGAGACCCTATGCAAAACACCGTGTATATATTGCAGAGGGCATAATGGGATCACCTTTAATAGCTTTTGCGGCAACTTTAAAGGCGTTAGACGTTGCCTTAGCCGATAAGAACATGACCCCTGAGAATTTAAATAAAGCTATAACAGCAGCAAAAGTAGCACAAGATCGTTTTATTAAGAGTGAGAATATAGTGTCTGACAGAAATATATTAGGCATTGTTACCAAATTATTTTACACTGATATTGATCCAAGCCAAAGGCCGCAAGGGTTTTACACCATGCTTAAAAACAACTATGGTGCTTTAGAAAAAGATGAAACCTATGAGAAATTTGCTAAAGATGTTTTTGCAAATACAATTATTTTAAATAAAGAAAAATGGGATGCGTTTATTGCCAAGCCTGATACTGCATCTTTACATAAAGATATTGCATATAAAACAGCAACTGACTTTTTAGACAACTTCAATAACAATTATGGCAAAAACCTTACTGAGTTTACAGGTTCAACTTATGCTTTAAATAAAAAATATTTAAAAGGTGTTCTTGAAATGAAAAAAGGTCAGGCAATGTATCCAGATGCTAACCAAACCATGCGTGTTTCTTATGGCAATGTAAAATCATACAGTCCAAAAGATGGCGTTAACTATAATTATGTTTGTACATTAAATGGTGTAATGGAAAAATATAAACCGGGAGATTATGAGTTTGATGCGCCGGCAAAATTATTGGAGTTAATAAAAAATAAAGATTACGGTCAATACATTGATAAAGCTACTAATGATATTGTAGTAACATTTATAACTACAGATGATATTACAGGAGGTAATTCAGGTTCGCCGGTTATTAATGCCAAAGGTGAGTTAATTGGTCTTGCTTTTGACGGTAATTACGAAGCGTTAAGCCATAAAATAGCTTTTGATAAGAACTTAAATCGTACTATTTGTGTAGATGCACGTTTCGTATTATTTATTATAGATAAATTAGGTGGTGCAAAAAATATTATTGACGAGTTGGTGATCTCAAAAAACTAGATCAACCTCTTAATAAACAAAAAAGCCAATTGTAAAATTACAGTTGGCTTTTTTGTTGCTTGATACTTTTATTGTATCATTTCTTTTTATTATTCTTTTGCGGAATAATATATCCGATATTAAAGCCTGCTGTAAAAGAAAGGCCCAGAGGTGATACTCTTAAAAATCCATGATAGTTTGATGTGTAACTGTTTCTATCTTCGGTGTAGGCATTTTGTTGAAGTGGATTGATAAAGAAAGAAGGGTTTGAATATGTTTCTGATTTGGCTGTAAAACCAACACCCGCATAACACTCCAAAGTTAATACATTTCCAAGTATAACCTGTCTGCCATAATTAACAAAGCCACCGTAGGCAATGCTTACAAGATCGCTATTGGTAGTTTGTGAAACAAGGCCTGCGGTAGGTGTATACATACTGTAAGTGGCAGTAAGGTTTTTTGCTTTAAGATAAGATACGCCAAGATCTAATTTTACATACCTACCACTTAAAGGGTTTGTATATTTTATGTTTTTATCTGAATATTCTTGGCCAAAGTAAAATTTAATACCCGGTTTAATAAATGCACCACCGTAATGCGAACCTTTATTATAGCCTGTTTTAAATGTTTTTAATTCGTCAGGGTTTATGCCTGAGTTGGCATATCCTCCGGCTATCTCGATGTTCATTCCCTTTTTTATTTCACGTTCATAGGCAAACGAAACGTGGCTGAATGCAAAAGAAAATGGACTCAGCTTAATGCTCTGCCAAATTCCGGTAATTTCTTTGCGTATTGGTTCAATGGGCTGGCCGTTTTGTGCTTCAGAATCTTTTCTTTTCACAACCTCCGAAAAACCGTTTAGCAAAGTATATTTATATACCGTGCTTTTATCGATCGTATATAATGGGCCACTAATATTTTCAACAGATCTGTATTTGATCTCAAGATCACTTATCTCCAAAATCTTACAGGGTATCTTTTTATCAGACAACATGTAAAGCGTATCTGACTGAGAAAAACAGGATAAAGAAATAAAAATAAAAAAAAGTGATACTGCCTTTTTCATCATTTATGTTTTATTAAAGATATAAAAAATAAACAGCGAACATAAATTTATGTTAATATAAAAAAGGTAAGGTAGAAGGATCTACCCTGCTAAGATCGGGTGGTGGTGCAGATTGATAGAACTCAATAAGGTAGTTATTCATTCTTTCAACAGAGGCAGAGATCTTTACATACGTAAAATGTTTTGGAATGTTTACGGCCATTTCAACGCCATTATATTTAAATGTTTTTTCAGTTCGGGATTTTTTTATACCACCAACATTAAAAGGTATGCTTAAGCCATTTATATTTATGTAAACAATATAATCTATCTTTTTTTGTTGATTAAATTTTTCGCCGGCATAATATGGGAACGGGCCTTTTAACTGATGGCCATACTTATTCTTTATAACAATTGGTACTTCTTTAATAGCGTTGCCTTTTTCTATTTGTATTCGTGCCGAATCTTCAGGAACAAAACCAATAGATGAGTTGTAGCTATAATCCCTTTCTGCCAACAGGTAAAATTTTTCATTCATCACAATTTTAGGATCAACGGCCAGTGTTGTATCAACAAACATGTTGCTTCGTTTACCATTAAGCAAACTATCGCTATAATTGCTATACATAAAATATACTTTACTAAATGTATAGTTATTTATATACGCACGCATGGTATTTATGTTTATAGCATCCTGCTCCAGCTGCTTTTGATCTGCAAGAACGTTATCGCCTTTTGCACGAAGAGCATCTATTAATTTTTTGCTTGTTTTTAAGCGTACAACCAATGCGCCGCTTTTAAGCTGGTTAACTTGCCAGGCAGCAACAACCATACGGCGTTTTCTGAATTTCTCGAATTGTTCTTTTTCTTTATAATCTTTTGTGTCGTGAAAAACTTCATCTTTTTCTTGCGCATTGCCTAAACAAACGACTACAAAAAGTAAAACAAGAAGAATTATTTTTTTATTTAATAACTGAGCCATTTTCAATATCGTTTTTTAAAGGAGAAACAAAACTTAATTCACCCTTTGCATTCTCGGCCATTAATATCATGCCCCGGCTTTCAATGCCTTTTATTTTACGGGGTGCTAAATTAACTAGCAAGCAAACCTTATGCCCAATAATATCTTCGGGTTTAAAAAAGGCTGCAATACCACTCACAACTGTGCGTGTATCAATACCTGTATCTACTGTTAGTTTTAGTAATTTATCTGTTTTTGGAACCGCTTCTGCAGCAACAATGGTTGCTGTGCGGATATCCATTTTCGAAAAATCATCAAATGTTGTTTCGGCTTTAAACTCCACCGGACCGGCATTTACTAAATTATCTTCTTTGCTTTTTTGAAGACGATCTAACTGTGCCTGAATTTGCTCATCTTCTACTTTAGAAAACAATAATTCATCTTTATTTATTGTGTGGCCGTGTGCTACGTTTGATGTTTGGCTGGCTGCGGCCCAACGCAATGATTTTATATTTAAAAGATCAAATAATTTTTTTGATGTAAAAGGTAAGAACGGTTCGGCTAAAATGGCCAGGTTACAAGAGATCTGCAAAGCCACATTCATGATGGTCTTTACACGCTGTTCATCCGTTTTAATTAATTTCCACGGCTCGGTCTCAGCTAAATATTTATTTCCTAATCTTGCAACATTCATCCATTCACTAACGGCTTCGCGGAATTTAAATTGTTCTATTGCCTTAGAAATTTTTGCAGGCGCTGCTGCTAATTCCTCCAAAACCAAAAGGTCTTCTTTGTTGTAGGTCTTAGCTTCGGGTACTTTGCCTTCGTAAAACTTATGTGTTAACACTAAAGTTCTGTTTATAAAATTGCCAAAAATAGCAACAAGCTCACTGTTATTCTTGGTTTGAAAATCTTTCCAGGTAAAGTCGTTATCTTTTGTTTCGGGTGCGTTAGAGCATAATGTGTAACGCAATACATCCTGCATGTTCTTAAAATCCTGCAAATACTCATGCAGCCAAACTGCCCAGTTGCGGGATGTAGAGATCTTATCGCCTTCTAAATTTAAAAATTCGTTTGCAGGTACATTATCCGGTAAAATAAATTCGCCATGCTCCATTAACATGGCCGGAAAAATAATGCAATGAAAAACAATGTTATCTTTTCCAATAAAATGTATCAATCGCGATTCTTCTTTTTTCCAGTAATCTTCCCAATTGTTTGGTAATAATTCTTTTGTTGCGGATATATACCCAATTGGTGCGTCAAACCAAACATAAAGTACTTTGCCTTCTGCATCTTTAACCGGTACGGGCACGCCCCAATCCAAGTCACGCGTCATGGCTCTTGGCTGCAAACCATCGCCGCTATCCATCCAGCTTTTGCACTGGCCATACACATTGCTTTTCCAATCTGCATGCTTTTCGATATAAGCTTTTATTTTTGGCTGTAATTTGTCAAGTGGCAAGAACCAATTTTTTGTTTGTTTTAAAACAGGTTTGCTCCCCGATAAAGTAGATTTTGGATCAATAAGATCGGTGGCATTTAAAGTAGAGCCACAACGCTCGCACTGATCGCCATAAGCATTAGGGTTAGCGCATTTAGGGCAGGTGCCCACAATATACCGATCGGCTAAAAATTGCTTTGCTGTTTCATCGTAGTATTGCTCAGTAACTTCTTCGGTAAAAACATTTTTATCGTACAGCACTTTAAAAAAGTCAGACGCTGTTTGGTGATGCACCTTTGAAGAAGTACGAGAATAAATATCAAACGAAATTCCAAAATCTTTAAAGGCAGTGCCCATAATATTATGGTACTTATCAACTATTGCCTGTGGCGTTGTATGTTCTTTTTTTGCTTTAATGGTAATAGGCACGCCGTGCTCATCGCTTCCGCAAATAAATTTAACATCATGCCCAATGCTTCTTAAATACCTTACATAAATATCGGCAGGCAGGTAACAGCCCGCCAAATGCCCAATGTGAACCGGCCCGTTTGCATAGGGCAATGCTGCAGTAACTAATGTTCTTTTAAATTTTGAATTCATTTTTATATCCTAAAGTGCAACCCGTTATGCCTTTTTTGGCTTTTTTTGCCTAAAATGCAAATCAATCAATTTTTTGTTATATTTATACAAAAGTAACTATAACTATTAAAATAATTAAGAATGAGCAATAAAAAAGAAATTTGGAAAACAATTACAGTTAATGGCAAAAAACCATCGGTGCCATATGTAATTTCAAATCATGGCCATTTTGGTGTCTTATTAGACAATAGTGGCAAAGTTGAAAGAAGGAATTTTAAGCCTACAGCCGGCAGCTACCGCTTTAATGTGAGACAAGACGGCAAGGCGGCTGCAATTTTTTTGTATAAAGAAGTTGCTAAAGCATTCTTAAAAAAACCATCTCCAAAACATAAATTTGTTATTCATAAAGATCATAATTATTTAAATGATCATGCAGATAATTTAAAATGGGCAACACAGGCAGAACACCGTGCTCACACAACTTTTAGCCCTAACGCTATTTTATCGCGTAAGAAAAAAGCGATCGTAAAAAGCGCTCACTCTCAAATTTTTAACGAGAAAAGTATAGTTACTCTAAAGAAAATGATCTGGGATCCGAAAAGGAAACTATCATTTAAACAAATTGCAGAAAAGTTCGGTGTTTCTGAAATGCAGATCTATCGTATTAAAACAGGCCAGTTTTGGTATCACGTAAGAGTTGAGAACGAACCTGTTCATGCAAAATACAAACAAAACCTAAGCAATATTGAGTACCAGGAAAAAAAGTCGAACGCTGAAATGGCTAAAAAACAAAAGCGTGAAGCTTCTTTGAAAAAATCTTCTTCAAAAGCAAAAGGTAAAAAATCAACATCGGGCAAGAAAAAAAGAAAATAATATAATGGCGATCTCTCCTCCTTATTTAAAAAAAGGTGATACCATTTTAATTATTGCAACTGCAAGGGCAAGGTCTAAAGAGGCTGTGCAGCCCGCTATTGATATTTTAAAAAGCTGGGGCTTAAAAGTAGAAACAGGACCAAACGCTTTTAAAGCGCATAACCAATTTGCCGGAACCGATGAACAACGCGCCAGCGATCTGCAATGGGCCATTGAGCACAAAACTGCGAGAGCGGTTTTAATTAGTGGCGGTGGTTATGGCACCATGCGTGTAATTGATCGTGTAAATTTTAAACCTCTTTTAAAAAATCCAAAATGGTTTATTGGTTATAGCGATACAACTGTTATTCATAACCGTTTGTATCATTTAAAAGTGGCTGCCATTCATGGTACCATGGCTTTTCAGTTTTCGAAAGACAAGGCAGCAACTGAAACCATTAAACATTTGTTATTTGGAGAAGAGGTAACTTACACCATTCCTAAGCATAAATTAAACCGCGCCGGAAATGCAGAAGGCGAAATTGTTGGTGGTAACCTTTCTTTACTATATGCTTTAAGTGGAAGTGTGGATGATGTAAGCGGAAAGAATAAAATATTGTTTATTGAAGATCTTGATGAACAGCTGTATCACATCGATCGTATGATGCTGCAATTAAAACGCAGTGGCAAACTAAAACATTTAAAAGGATTGATTGTTGGTGGTATGAGCGATATGAAAGATAACGCTGTGCCCTTTGGAAAAACAGCAGAAGAAATTGTGATGGATGCAGTGAAAGAATATAATTACCCTGTTTGTTTTAATTTTCCTGCAGGGCATATTGAAAAGAACATGGCTCTTTATTTAGGCAAAAAAGCAAAATTAGAAGTTACAAAAAACAAAGTCAACTTAACATACAAATAAATGTTTTGCAAGACATCAGATAATTTAAATTTGTATTACGAAATACAGGGAAATACAGAAGCCCCTGAAACGCTTGTATTTATTAATGGTTTAACGCAATCTACCGTGGCCTGGTATTTTGTTGTACCTTTTTTTAAAGACAAATACAAAATAATTTTATTGGACCTTATCTTCCAGGGTCAAAGTGACAAGGCAGAAAATTGGAGAGAGTTTGATCAGCATGCGGCCGATGTAAAAAAAATATTAGAGCAGGAAAAAATTACAAAAGCAAACATCATTGGTTTATCGTATGGCAGTTTGGTAGCACAACATTTTGCAGTAAATCATCCTGCGCTGGTAAATAAATTAATTTTAATTTCCACATTTGCGCATAAAACACCGTATTACGAAGCCATTGAATTAAGCTGGTGGCGTGCATTAGAGTTTGGTGGTTATAATTTAATGCTGGATATTATGTTGCCAAGCGTTTTGAGTGAAGGTTATTTTGCCAACCCAATAATTCCCATTCAAATGATGAAGGAAGCGCGTATAGATGCACAACAAAACAAGCAGGCCATCTTTCATTTAATGCAGGCCACTAAAGAAAGAAAAGATTACAGAAAAGATCTTGAAAAAATCACTTCACCAACCTTAGTGATACAAGGCGAAAAAGATCTTTTATTGCCTGTGCATTTGGCAGACGAAGTGCATAAACATATTAAAAACTCTAAATTTATTGTTGTTGCCAACGCTGGCCATACTTTAAACCTGGAGCATGTGCCTGAGGTGTGTGGGTATGTGAAGGAGTTTTTGAATGAGTAAACCAAAAAGATTTAGGCGCTGTTTTATTAATGATGGATCGTGCAGCCAAACGATTATTTCTGCACATACTCTTTCGCAGTCCGCCTCTATGAAGTTAATTCAGGGCCTAAATTCTAAGAATCAAAACGTGGTAATTCAAGTTGGAGCAAAATCCAAAGATAATATATACGAACCTAAAGAGATAGGGTGGAGCGTTGCTTCTCGATATCATTGCTTTTGTGTATTTCACGACGATAGGTTATTTAAAAAAATTGAAAACGGTAATGAATTTGACTCAGATAATTATGAGCAACTATTCTTACACACACTTAGGTCTTTTGCCTTTTGCTATTATAAAAAAAAGGAGGAAATCGACCCTGAAAACAAGTTTACTGATGGATTTATAGGAACTATTGATGAAGTAACAGAGTTAATGCCAAAAGACTCTCTAAGGTTTAAGGATAAGGAGTCGTTTGATAAATATAATCTTCATATTCAATTCAGTGGATACGAAAGAATTAGAGTTAGATTAATTGAAATCTTAAAATCTCAAGAATATACTGAGTTCATATTTAGAAAAGCAGCGTTTGCTCGGTTTCCGTTTGCAAGTGCTGGAACTTTAATGGCGGAGATTGTTGATTTTAAAACAAAAAAACTATCTTCTACTTTTATGGATCCATCCACTCCTATTCAGCATAAACCAGGTTTTATTTTAACAATAGTACCTGGTAAAAAACAAACATTTCTAATTGGAGCGGCATTAAAAGCAGATAATAATGCTGCTTTTTTATTAAGAAAATTTGACGTTCTTGGTAAAGATAAACTCCCTTCGGCTTTAAGCAGCCTACTACTAACAGCTAATAAGGAAAACACTTTTTTCCATCCAAAATTATGGGAATACATGAAATCAAATGGATATGACAAAAAAATAATATCAGAAATTAATATAGATAGATCTGCAGACACTTTCTACGACGAAATGCATCAATCACAAATAAATCTCTTTTCAAAAGAGTTTTCATGTGAAAATCTTGGAATAAACTAATCTTTATTTCAAATCAAATAAATTATTTACACCGGGGTAACGATCAACTGTAAAACCCTCTGCATAAGGCACGCCCATGGCTCTGCCCCATAAAGACATTTTTGCGTCTAAACTTTCTAAAAATGCTTTGCTTGAAATTGGTGTTTCGGGCTCACCCGATTTTGGATCATAGAATTGAGAAGAAAAAGCCATAATAGCTTTGTGTTTTATTTCCATAAAATCGGTAATATCAACAACAAAATCGGGATGGATGTAATGATCCTGGATATAATGATAAACCGCTTTTGGGCGCCAGGCATCTTGTTTTTTGCCATCAACCGTTGTTTCAATTTTAATTAAACCGCTGTAAAAACAAGCATCAGATGTTAGTTTAGCTGCGCGACCATGATCAGGGTGACGATCATTTATTGCGTTACATAAAATAATTTCGGGCTGATGTTTGCGGATAATTTCTATAATTTGTTTTTGATGCGCTTCGTTATTCTCAAAAAAGCCATCTTTCATTTTTAATTGTGTGCGAAAAGAAACGCCTAATATTTTTGCCGCTTCGGTTGCTTCTTTTGTTCGAAGTTCTGCACTTCCTCTAGTACCAAGCTCTCCAAGAGTAAGGTCTAAAATGCCAACTTTTTTTCCTAAAGCAATGTGTTTTGCAATGGTACCGCTGCATCCTAATTCTACATCATCAGGATGAACGCCAATTGCTAAAATGTCGATCTTCATTTTTATTTTTGATTTGACTTTTTAATTAAGTCGTTCAGCTTTTCATTTATTTTTGGAAGGCTACGAAACAAAACATAGCTACGTTTAAATTCACCAATATTAAAGGCTGGCGAGCCTTGTACTATTTCGCCTTCTTTTTCGATATTTGCGCCAACGCCTGATTGACCGGCGATCTTAACTCCGTTAGCTATTTTTAAATGCCCGGCAATACCAACCTGGGCACCAATCATGCAGTTTTTGCCTACCTTTGTAGAACCCGCAACACCAGTTAAACCCGCAATAACAGTATTTTCACCAACTTCAACATTGTGCGCTATCTGTACAAGATTATCTAATTTTACCCCTTTACGTAAAATGGTAGATCCAAGAGTAGCTCTATCAACAGAAACGTTCGACCCAATTTCAACGTTATCTTCAATTATAACATTGCCTATTTGAGGAACTTTTACAAAAGCATTTCCTTCGTTATTTGGTGCAAATCCAAAGCCATCGCTTCCAATTACTGAACTTGCATGCACAGTACAATTACTTCCAATTTTACAATCGTAATACACTTTTACACCAGAAAATAAAATGGTGTTATCTCCTATTTCGCAATTGTCTCCAATATAAACATGCGGATATAATTTTACATTGTTACCAATCTTTACATTTTGCCCAACATAAACAAATGCACCTACATAGCAATCAGTGCCAATTTTTGTATTCTCCGGAATAAAAGAGGGTTGCTCTATTCCAATTTTAGTGCCTTTTACCTGGTTATACATTTCCAGCAATTTTGCAAATGATTCATATGCATTATCAACACGAATTAATGTACAAGTTGATTTAACAGGCTTTTCAAGCTGAAAGGTTTTATTAACAATAACAATACTCGCCTCAGTAGTATAAATAAAATTAGTATAAACCGGGTTTGCTAAAAATGAAAGGGTTTTTACTTTTCCTTCTTCTATTTTTGAAAGGTTGTTTACTGTAACGGTTGCATCACCTTCTACAGTTCCGTTTAAGAGTTGTGCTATTTGCTGCGCAGAAAATTCCATACAATTTAACTCTTTAAATTTAAGTATTTTTATAATACATAACGTTTAAAAACGGCTAAATATTGCTTTTAGCTTTTGTTTTTCGTTGGCCCAACTTAATTCATTTGCAGCAGCCATTGTGTTTTTTTTATACTCTTGCAGTTGTTGCGAAAAAAGCATTTCATTCAGTTTTTTTGCAATCGTTTGTGGCTTATGATCAGCAATAAAATCTCCTATTTTATAGTGTGTTACTATGTTTTCAATTTCCGGCAGTTTGCTTGCCAATATTGGCACTCCGGCCTGGATATAATCAAATATCTTATTTGGAAGGCTGTAATAATAATTTAAGTTCGTATTCTTATCAATGCTTAAACCCAGATTGGCATTAAAGGTGTAATGCATTAATTCCTTTTTAGGTATCTTGTTAATGAGCTTAACTTTATCTTCCAGCGATAGCGTTTTCACTTTTTGCTCTAAAATTTTCCACACATCGCCACTGCCAATTATAAAAAGAATTGCATCATCAACAAATTTCATGGCTTCTATTAATTCTTCGGCGCCTCTGTCTATATTTATTCCGGCGCCTTGTAACAGGATCATTTTTTTATCTTCAGGTATACCTAGCTCTTTTTTAGCCTTTGGCCGAAAATCACTTACCGCATCTGAAATGTTTCTTATAACATTAAACTTTACTTTGTGTTTTTCTTCAAAGATCTTTGCTATACTTTCATTAACGGTAATGCACGTGTTTAATTTAGGAACGATCTTACTTTCTATTTTCTGCCATATTTTTCGCTTGATTGGTGAGTTTAAAAGCTCTGGAACATCACAAAATAATTCGTGGCTATCGTAAACTAAAGGAATGGACCTGATCTTTGAGACCAGGTAATTTGGCCAAAGCGTATCAAGATCGTTGGCAAATAAAAGATCTGCTTTTTTAAACAACAATTTAAAAAATAACCTCAGGTTAAAGAAAAAATAAAATAGCGGGCCTTTTAAAAAAAATAAACGCATTCTTAATGCTTTAAATGGCCAGTTTGGAAGTGGTAAAGAACCGGGGAGTTCTCGGCCAATTAAGATCGCCTCAAAGCCACATTCTATAAGGGTTAAACAGGTTTTATTAACCCTGTTATCGGTAACAAGGTCGTTAATTACGCTTACTATTGCTATTTTTTTTGTTGTAAACAAATACTTTGTTGATATTGGGTTAAAGATAGAAATATTACCCCTAATTTATTAGTTATTTTTGTTTTGCATGTTAAACATAAAAGAAAATATAAGCCTTAAACCCTTTAATACCTTTGGGATTGAAGCAAGTGGAACATATTTTGTTGAAATAAATTCGATAGAAGACTTCTTATCGTTACTTAAGGCCGATGTGTATAAAAACAATTCTAAACTGATCATAGGTGGTGGGAGTAATATTTTATTTACTAAAAATTTTAATGGATTAGTAATTAAGAATAATTTAAAAGGCATTGAACTTATTAACGAAACTACTAATGAAGTTATTGTAAAAGCTGCGGCCGGCGAAAACTGGCATGAATTTGTACAATGGTGTATTAAAAACAATTTTTGTGGTTTGGAAAACCTCTCGCTTATACCGGGCTGTGTAGGCGCAAGCCCGATGCAAAATATTGGCGCCTACGGTGTTGAAATAAAAGATGTGTTTTACGAATTGGAAGCCTTTGATACTAAAACAGGAGAGAAAAAGATCTTCAAAAAAAATGATTGTGAGTTTGGCTATCGCGAAAGTGTTTTTAAAACAAAATATAAAAATCAATTTTTAATTACCGCAGTATCCTTCACATTAAATAAGCACCAAAATTTAAACACCAGCTATGGTGCTATTAATGCAGAGCTGGAGGCAATGGGTATTACAGAGCCGACGATAAAAGATGTTTCAAATGCAGTGATCGCTATTCGTCAAAGTAAATTACCTGATCCAAAAGTAACAGGTAATGCCGGTAGTTTCTTTAAAAATCCCGAAGTGTCAAAAGAAAAACACGCATCGCTAAAACTAAATTTTGAAGGGCTTGTCTCTTATCCACTTGCCAATGGTAACTTTAAACTTGCAGCAGGCTGGCTGATTGAGCAATGCGGGCTAAAAGGTGTTGAGAAAAACGGCGCGGCTGTACATTCAAAACAAGCCTTAGTACTTATAAATAAAAACAATTGTACCGGTGATGCTGTATTTGCTTTATCTGATTATGTTTTACAGAAAGTATTTGATAAATTTGGGGTAGCACTTGAGCGCGAGGTAAACATTATTTAATGGTTGGGGTTTTAATTGATATTGGAATTTTCCTAAACCTGTTTTATACAGGCTTGGTTTTTTTTAAACAGCCTTTCGAATTTTACTTTTCATATATTCCTATTCTTATTCTGCTCCCTATTTTTATTATTAAATATAAATTCTATGCCCCAAGCCTTTATATTTTAATTCCATTACTGGTTGTTGGTATTTTTAATGTATTTATTGATAATAATACAATGTCAAAATTTATAAAAATATACGCTAACCTTGCAGTAAGTATTGTATTCTATCAATATGTTATGCAATATTATAATTTTGATGTAAAACTCCTTTTTAAAAAGTATTTAAATATTTCTTTTTTTGTTTGTGTTCTGGGGCTCTTTCAGCTTTTTAGTTACTGGATAGGCTTTTATTTCGGGTATCAGTTAAATGCTGTTCTGCCTTTAAATAAATGGGGTTTAAGTGTTGGGGGGTTAGGCGTGCGTATTAATAGCGTTTTTAGTGAGCCTTCATCTTTGGGTATTGCAATAGCTCCTGCATTTTTTGTAAGTATCTTTCAATTATTGACCCGTTCAAATTCATATTTATCTTTAAAACGTTGTTTAGTAATTGTTATTTGTTACTGCTTGTCGTTTTCAAGCCTTGCCTTTGTTGGGATATTTCTTACTATTGTTTTTTTAACCCTTAATTTTGGAGCTGTACGTTATTTCTTGTTTGCTATACCAATTTCTATTTTTCTATTTTTTGTTGCTTATAATAATGCTAAAGAATTTAAGCTGCGTGTAGATGGTGTTAAAGAATTATTTATTGATAACATTTTAGATGAAAGAAGGGCGGGTGAAAGCGGCAAAGCAAAACGAAAAAGGATTCAGAATTTTTTAGGCCGGGTGCATGGCTCTTCGTTTGTATTTTATAATAATTATTATATTGCCAGGCAAAATTTCATTAAAAATCCTTTGTTTGGAACAGGTCTTGGCTCGCACGAGTTTGCTTATGATAAATATACTTTAAATAAAATTATTGGTGGCATTTATGAGTTTAATACTGGTGATGCCAATTCTCTTTTTTTAAGAACTACTTCTGAAGTAGGGTTATTTGGAGCAATGTTTTTAATATTATTTGTTTTTAAATACTATGTTTCGTTTAATTTAACCGGTAATGAAGATGATGATTACTGGATAATTAGTAACGGTTTACTTGTGTTAATTCTTTTAACTTATTTGCGGCAAGGCAACTATACCTATAACGGATTTATATTTTATTGCTGGTTGTATTTTTACAATTCGGTTAATTATCATAAATATACTGAACCATCAATTGCTAAATGACAGTTCTTTTTTTATATACCGAGCTTGCAGAATATTTTATCAAGTGCTGTGAAGAGCTTTCAAAAAAAACAAATGTGCACATTATAAGATGGCCGGTTAATAAAGAGGCGCCTTTTGTTTTTTCTTTTCCCAACTCTATTCAGGTCTATGATAAAGATAAATATGATCAAAAAGGCCTTGAACAATTGATCAGTGGCATAAATCCTGATATGATCGTTTGCAGCGGCTGGATAGATAAAGATTATTTACGCCTTGTAAAACCTTATTACAAAAAAATTCCCACCATATTAACCTGCGATACACATTGGGCAGGCTCGCTTAAACAATACTTGGCAGTAGTACTAAGTCGTTTTTTTTTATTGAACAAATTTACCTATGCCTGGGTGCCTGGTAATAGCCAGGCAACTTATGTAAAAAAACTTGGATTTAAAGTAAAAAATACAAAAAAAGGATTTTATTGCTGTGATCTTAAAAAATTCAATAAGCTCTACAACGATCAATTTGCTTTAAAGGAAAAAGAGTTTCCTAAAATATTTTTATTTGTTGGAAGGTATTACGATTTTAAAGGAATAAAAGATCTTTGGAGCGCTTTTATTGAGCTGCAGGAAGAAAATCCTAATCCCTGGCAATTATGGTGCCTTGGTGCAGGAAGTATCACGCCCATTAAGCACGAAAAAATAAAACATTTTGGTTTTGTTCAGCCAGATCAATTGGATGAAATCGTTCAGCAATGCGGCGTATTTGTTCTTCCAAGTCATTTTGAGCCCTGGGGTGTTGTTGTTCAGGAATATGCGGCATCCGGCTTCCCTTTAATTACTAGTAAAAATGTTGGAGCAAATGATGCTTTTTTAATCGAAAATCAAAACGGGTTTTCATTTGAGACAAAAAATGTGCAGGATCTAAAAAAAGTATTAAAAAAAACAATAACTTTAAGCAACACCGAATTGCTTGCCATGGCAAACAAAAGCCATGAGCTGGCACAAAAGATCGATCCGGAAAAATGGACAAATACACTTTTAGAAATTTATAATGAATTTAAATCAAACTAAAATATTGATCACCGGTGGCGCCGGTAACATAGGAAGCGCATTAGCCGAAAAATTAATTAGCAACCCCAATAATTTTGTGGTGATAATGGATAACTTGTCAACCGGCTTTTTATCTAAATTACCCTCTGCAGATAAACCTAACTGGAAGTTCATTAAAGGAGACGTTAATTATTTAAATGATGTTTCATCTGTAATGCTATCTTTTCATTTTGATTACGTTTTTCACTTTGCCGCAGTTGTTGGTGTTATTAGAACACAGGAAAACCCAATTGATGTTTTAAATGATATTGAAGGGATCAAGAACATTTTAAATTTGTCTAAAAACACATCTGTTAAGCATGTTTATTTTTCATCCAGTTCAGAGGTTTATGGTGAACCTGTTGAATTGCCTCAAAACGAACACCGCACGCCTTTAAATTCAAGAGTGCCGTATGCTGTTGTAAAAAATGTTGGCGAGTGTTTTTTCAGAAGCTACTGGCAATCATTTCACCTGCCGTATACTATCTTTCGTTTCTTTAACACTTATGGTCCTAATCAAAGTACCGATTTTGTTGTGGCACGTTTTTTATCGGCCGCGCTAAAAAATAAAGATATTACAATTTATGGTGATGGCTTACAAACACGCACCTTTACTTATGTGGAAGATACTGTAAATGTTTGCGCAAAAATATTTGAAGAAAAATTGTTGACCAATGATGTGATCAATATTGGCAATGATCAATTAATGACCATAAAAGACCTTGCAGAGCTTACAATAAAAATTACCAATTCCCACTCAAAAATAATTTACCTGGCACCACTTAAAGAAGGTGACATGACAAGGCGCCAGCCCGACAATACAAAAATGCGCGAGATATTGAATAAAAAATTGGTGAGCATTGATGAAGGCATAAAGTTAATGATACATGATGAACGTTTTTTAAAAGCAATTGGTTTAAAATAATCTATGTGCGGAATAAACGGCTTTATATCTGATCTTTATTCTTCTGAACAAAAAAAAGAACTTGTTAAGAAGATGAATTCAACCCTTAGTCATAGGGGCCCGGATAATGATGGCGTTTGGAATGAAGATATAATAGCTCTTGGGCACCGTCGTCTTTCTATTATTGATCTGAGTGCGGAAGGGAATCAACCTTTTTTTTCGAATGATAAACGTTACGTAATAATTTACAATGGCGAATTATATAATTATAAAGAACTAAAATTAGAACTTCAAAGGGCCTCGCACGGATCAACAGATACGCCATATTTTTTTAAGACAGAAACCGATACTGAAGTTGTACTGGCTGCCTTTATTCGTTATGGTACAAAATGCCTGCAACTTTTTAATGGCATGTATGCTTTTGCAATTTACGACACTATAGAAAAAAAGTTAACTGTTGCGCGCGATCGTTTAGGTGTTAAACCATTGTATTACTATTATGGCGATGAAGGTTTTTTGTTTTCAAGCGAAATAAGGCCTATTATTCATTCCAAAATAAAAGAGTTTTCTTTAAATAAAGATGTGCTGGCCGAATACACGATGTATCAAACAGTATTTGCGCCTAATACCATAGTTAAAGGAATAAAAGTATTAATGCCCGGGCATTATTTAGAGTATCAAAATAATAAAGCAAACGTTAGTGAATATTATTCGGTAAATAAAATTTCAGAAACAAACGGCTTGTCTTATGTAGAAACCTGTTCAAAAGTGAATGAATTACTTACGCTTTCTGTTCAGCGTCGACTTGTTGCCGATGTGCCGTTTGGCGCTTTTCTTTCCGGTGGCATTGATTCAAGTGCTATTGTAGGTTTAATGAGTAAAGTAAGTACCGAAAAAATTCAAACATTTAATGTCAATTTTGATGAGAGTGAGTTTTCTGAAGCTAAATATGCAAAACTAATTGCGCAAAAATTTAACACACAGCATCACGAAATTAAATTAAAGCCGGAAGACTTTTTAAAACAATTGCCTGAAGCGCTTGCTGCAATGGATCATCCCAGTGGCGATGGTCCAAATACCTACATTGTTTCAAAAGCAACAAAACAAGCCGGTATTACAATGGCCTTAAGTGGTATTGGCGGCGATGAACTTTTTGCCGGTTACGATGTTTTTAAGCGTATGGCCGAACTTCAAAAAAAAACCTGGTTAAACGCACTTCCTGTTTTTAGCCGAAAGGCCGCAGGCTTTGCCATTCAAAAAAGAAAAAAAACAATAGCAGCAAATAAGATACAAGAATTGCTTGGCCAGGAAAAGATCAATTTTAAATCTGCCTATCCGCTAAGCAGAAGTGTTTTTACACAAAAAGAACTTTCAGGTTTATTGAAGGATGCTCAACCATATAAACAAATAAACAAAATTATTTCAGAGGTGCCGCAAATTAAAGATCATTTATTAAGTGCAGTTTCAATTAGCGAAATAAGAACGTATTTACAAAATGTTTTGTTGCGTGATGCCGATCAAATGAGTATGGCGGTTGCATTAGAAGTTCGTGAACCCTTTTTGGATTATAAATTAATAGATTTTGTTTTAGGTGTTACTGATGATATAAAATATCCTCACACACCAAAAAAATTACTGATAGATAGTCTTGGTGAGCTCTTGCCTTCTGAAATAGTGAATCGCCCCAAGATGGGTTTTACGCTTCCATGGCAGTTTTGGTTAAAAAATGAGTTGCGTTCTTTCTGCGAAAAAAACATAAACGAATTTTCAGAATATTCTTTTTGTAATGCAACAGAAGTGAAAAAATTATGGCAACGCTTTTTAAATAATGATGCAAGTGTAAGCTGGAGCAGAATTTGGCATTTGGTTGTATTAAATAATTGGCTCAAAGAAAATAATATTACAGTATAAATTGAAAAAACCTAAAATAGTTGTTTTTATGCATTGGTATTTGCCCGGCACAAAAGCCGGTGGACCAGTGCGTTCGGTGTTTTCAATGATCAGCTTATTAAAAGATCATTTCGCTTTTTATATTATCACTTCTAATAAAGATCTTGGAAGTGATGCCGAATATCCCGACATTACACCAAATACTTTATTTGAAAAAGAAGGCATTAATTATTTCTATTTTAACGATGCATATAATACAGCTGATAATCTTTTAGCCCTTTTAACTAAAATAGATGCTGATCTTATTTACTTAAATAGTTTTTGGTCCTTCACTTTTTCTATAAACATAATACGTTTAAAGAACAGAAAATTAATTACCGCTCCCATTTTATTAGCACCCCGCGGTATGCTGAGTAAGGGCGCTTTGAGTTTAAAATCTTTTAAGAAGAATGTTTACCTTATATCTGCTAAAATTTTTGGTTGGTACAAACATGTTTATTTTCATGCTACCAATAAACAAGAGGAAGAAGATATTAAAGCGCATTTTCGCTCTGCAAAAATAACCATTGCTTCCAATTTAAATTCAGGAACGCTGGTTAAAAACACAACATTAAAAAATTCAGGCGAGTTAAAATTATTTTTCTTATCAAGAATTTCAGAAGTAAAGAATTTACATTTTGCTTTAGAGCTTTTAAAAGAAATACCTTTAGATGTTGTTATTACTTATGACATTTATGGGAATCTTGAAGACCAGGATTATTGGAAACGCTGCAACGATATCATCAAACAACTCCCAAAAAATGTAACTGTTGTTTATAAAGGAGAACTGGCATTTAACGAAATACAAAAAACAATTGCAAATTATCATGCTTTGTTATTACCAACTTTAAATGAAAATTTTGGTCATTCAATTGTAGAAAGTCTTTTAACAGGCTGTCCGGTTATCATTAGTGATCAAACACCATGGAATGACATTGAAAAAAATAATGCCGGTTACGCTATTGCGCTTGATAATAAACAGGGTTTTATTGAAGCAATCCTTCAACTGGCAAAATTGACCGAGAATGAATTTTCACAAAAAAGCAATGCCGCAAATAGTTATATTAGCAGTAAAATAGAAGTAGATAAAAGTATAAACCTTTACAAAAAATTATTTAATGGATTCGCCAAAAATTGACCTTTCTACTTTTGATAATGATTGGTATAAGCCTGGGCAAAACTTAGTTGTAAGGGCCTTATGGTATTTTATTAATTATGTATTCTTTAAATCGGCTTTTCCTTTTTATGGACCAAAACGTGTTTTGTTGCGCATATTTGGTGCTAAAGTTGGAAAGGGTGTAATTATTAAACCTCATGTTTCTATTAAATATCCTTGGCACCTGGTAATTGGCAATCATGTGTGGATAGGTGAATTGGCCTGGATCGATAATCTTGCTAAAGTAACCTTAAAAGATCATTCATGTATTTCTCAAGGCGCTATGTTATTATGTGGTAACCACAATTATAAAAGAAGTACATTTGATCTTTTGGTTGGCGAAATTACTTTAGAAGAAGGTGCATGGGCCGGTGCAAAAACGGTTGTTTGTCCGGGTGTACGCTTAGGTAGCCATAGTTTACTAACGGTTGGCAGTATTGCTACATCTTCTTTAGAGGCTAATTGGATCTATCAGGGCAATCCGGCTAAAAAACTAAAAGCACGCGAAATGAAACCTAATCGTTAGCTTTTTCATCGATCCTTTCAACTTTTGTTACCCCTTTTACTTTTTTAAGAACCTCCATTAAATGATTTAAGTGTTTTGTATCGTGTACATAGATCATGATCGTTCCTTCAAAAAGTCCATCATCAGTATCAAATTTAATAGAACGCATGTTAATGTTGTTTTCATTAGAAATTATTTTGGTAATGTTATTTACCAAACCTAATTCATCAGTGCCAATGATCTTAATTCCGGCAAGGAAAGAGATCATTTGATCGTTTAACCATTTAGCTTTTACAACGCGATAAGCATAATTAGAAAGTAATTTTATTGCATTGGGACAATTAACACGGTGAATTTTTATTCCTTCGCCAACAGTAATAAATCCAAACACGTCATCGCCCGGAATTGGATTGCAGCAAGGAGATAATTTATAATCCAGCTTTTGCATATCGTCACCAATAACCAACATATCGCTACTGCCACGGGCATTGGTAACCAACTGCTCAATTTTAGGTGTTGCCGCTTTACGATTTGGTTTTACAGGATTATTTTTAAAGCGAACAAATTCTTTAATTTCTTTTACATCAACATTTCCTAAAGCTGCGCGATAAAACAATTCCTGCGATGAAGGGATCTTAAGAAAAGCACAAAAATCATTTACATTTTGCAATGTAAAATCCAACTTGTTTTTATAGAACTTGCGTTCCATAATTTCTCTTCCTTCTTCTGCAACTTTTTTACGCTGTTCTTTTAAACTGCTTTTTATTTTTGATTTTGCTTTGGCTGTAATTACAAAACCTAACCAATCTTCTTTGGGAGTTTGTTTGTTACTGGTAAGGATCTCTATCTGATCGCCACTTTTTATTTCATAACTTAAGGGCACTAGTTTAAAATTTACTTTTGCACCAATACACTGTTCACCAACTTTTGTGTGAATCTCAAAAGCAAAATCTAAAGCAGTTGCGCCAACAGGCAATGTTTTCATATCACCTTTTGGTGTAAAGGCAAATAACTCATCGCTGAATAAATTCAACTTAAAGTCATCCATAAATTCCAAGGCATTCGGATCGGGATTTTCTAACATCTCACGAATACGTTGTAACCAGTTCTCTAAATTGCTTTCTTTATCTGCCGCGCTATCTTTATATTTCCAATGAGCGGCATAACCTTTCTCGGCCAACTCATCCATTCTCACCGTACGAATCTGCACCTCTACCCATTTACCTTCGGGGCCCATAACGGTAGTATGCAAACTTTCGTAACCATTACTTTTTGGCGTGCTTATCCAATCACGCAAACGCTCCGGACTGGGATGATAAAAATCGGTAATGATGGAATATACTTTCCAGCAATCTGACTTTTCTTGTTCTAATGGTGTATCAATAACAATGCGGATGGCAAAAAGATCGTAAATTTCTTCAAACGCAACGCCTTTTGTTTTTGTTTTATTATAAATGCTGAAAATAGATTTTGGTCTGCCAAAAATTTTAAATGTAAAGCCTTGTTCACCTAAAATTTCTTTTAATGGCTCAATGAATTTTTGAACGAAACGCTTTCGCTGCGGTTCTGTTTCCTGTAGCTTAACAGCAATATCATAATAGCCTTCTGAGTTGGTATATTTTAAACCAAGATCTTCTAATTCTGTTTTAATATTATTTAATCCTAAACGATGTGCAAGCGGTGCATAAAGAAACAATGTTTCACTTGCAATTTTCATTTGCTTTTCGCGCTTCATATGTTCCAGCGTACGCATGTTATGCAAACGATCGGCCAGCTTAATTAAAATAACGCGAATATCTTCGCTCATGGTTAAGAGAACTTTTCTAAAATTCTCTGCCTGAATAGAAGAGGTATTATCAATTACGCCCGAAATTTTGGTAAGGCCATTAATGATCTGTGCTACTTTTTCACCAAATAATCCTTTTACATCATCTAAGGTAAGATCGGTATCTTCAACCGTATCGTGCAATAAGGCACAAACAATACCGGTAGCACCAAGGCCAATTTCTTCGGCACATATTTGTGCAACTGCAATAGGATGGTAAATATAGGGTTCGCCGCTTTTACGGCGCATTTCTTTATGCGCTTCAACAGCTACCTCAAAAGCTTTACGAATAATTTCCTTATCCCCTTTTTCAAGGCGGCGTTTACAGGCTTTAATTAAAATTTTGTACCGGTTTAAGATCTCCTTACGCTCCGCTTCCAGATCAATTTTCATATGCAGATATTCATTTTAGTCGCCATACATTAATGACAGACAATTTCATAATTTGTTCAGAAATATGTTTATGAAGGTATTAATTTTGCGTAACATTAAAAAGCCTTTACTTTGAAAATTTTCATCTATATCTATTACTTTTTTCGCTCAGCAGCCTTGCGTGGTTTTGCCAATGCTATCAGGCTTATAAGGGCAGAAAGCCCAAACGAAAAAAAATATGGAATAGCTACTTCATCTATTAAAAAAAGCAATTCAGATGAGTTTTTTCATTATCAAGGGGCCGGTTATCTTGTATTGTACAGGGTCTTTGAATTAGTTGCGCCACATACAAAATTCTTTGATTTTGTAGATATTGGCAGCGGCAAAGGCAGGCCCGTGTTTGTGGCAGAGTCGTACGGTTATGACACTTTAACGGGCATTGAGTTAGATAAAGAATTAGTAGAAGCGGCAAAGGAAAATTTAAAACATTATTCATTAAAAAGAAAATCATCCTCAATAGAATTTATAAACGTAAATGCTTTAGAATACAATTATAAAAACACACCTACCGTTTATTTTTTATTTAATCCTTTTAGTGAGGATGTATTAAAAAAAGTTTTGGAAAGAATTATTTCTCAAACAAATTCAGAAACCTGGTTTGTGTATATGAATCCAAAATATAAAGCTGCTTTTACAAAAGATAAATTTGAAATACTGCATGAAATAAAAACCAAAAGGTATTTAGAGGCGGTGGTTTATAAGTTGAATAAAGCGTCTTTGCGAGGCACGAAGCAATCTAACACGTAGTTTGAGATTGCTTCGCTATCGCTCGCAATGACGAACCAAAAAAGTTTCACTCTCTCTTCAAAGCAATTCTAAACGTTGTTCCTTTATTGATCTCACTTTTAAGAACAAAAATTTTCCCGTTGTGATAGATCTCGATGATGCGTTTACACAAACTTAATCCCAGGCCCCAACCACGTTGTTTGGAAGTATAACCAGGCTCAAACACCGTTTTAAATTTTGATTTTGGAATACCTTTTCCTGTATCAGAAATATCTACAAATAACCCTTCCGGCACATCAATTAAGGCTACTTCTATTTCGCCTTTTCCTTCCATTGCGTCAACTGCATTCTTGCAAATGTTTTCAATTACCCATTCAAATAATGGAACAGATAAATGCACCATCAACGTTTCTTCAGGTAATTTTAAAGTGTAGCTTGTGTTTTTAGATGTTCGATTTTTCAAGTACTCTACCGATTCAGTTAACACTTGGTTTATATTGGAAGGAACTAATGTTGGCTGCGAACCAATTTTACTAAAACGATCGGTAATTGTATTTAACCGTTTTACATCCTGCTGCATTTCGTTAATGATGGATTCATCAACGCCCATTGAGCGTAAATGCTCATTCCATGCCATTAAAGAAGATAAAGGCGTGCCTAACTGATGCGCTGTTTCTTTACTCATGCCCACCCAAACCTGATCCTGCTCTGCCTTGCGGGCTGTACTAAATAAAATGTATGCAATTATTAAAAATAATCCAATAACCCCAAATTGTACATAAGGATAATATTTTAGTTGTGTTAATAATTCAGATGGTGCGTAAAAAATATAATCGCTTGTGCCTTCGCCCAGATCAACCTGTATGGGTGTATTCTCGGAAGAAAGCTCTGCAATTTTTTGTTTTAATTTTTCAGGTGTATTTATTTGAATACTATCAATTTTACCAACGGCCAAAATTTTATCCTGCGTGTTATTGGTGTAAATAACGGGTACGGCTGCCGAGTTAACGGCTACTTCGGTGATAAAAGATTTTATTAAACTGTCAAAAACCAGTTTAATATCACTAAAAACACGGCTGTCTTTATGATACAATTTTTGTTTAATGCCTTTGTAAACATTTATCTCTACAGGCTGGTAAAGATCTTTCATTATCTGCAATTGTTCTTTTAAATAAGCAGGGTCCTTTTCTTTTGCAGAATCTAAATTTCTTGAGATCTGGATATTATCATTCTCATCTGTTAAGATCACCGGTACTGAAGTGTTTTCTTGCAAAACTTTTAAAACAAAAGAAACATCCTGTGCATCGGCACTTAATTGTTTTGTGGCTTCGGCATATAACTCAGCTTTTATTCTTTCGCCGGTTTTTATTTTTTCAAATAATTCGTTAGTGAATTTTACGAGATTGGCTTTTTTTTGAACGGCCTTTGCCCAAAGCTCTACTTTTTCTTTTTCGTTACGAGAAATCTTTTTAACCAAATTACGCGTATACCACAACGATGCAATAATAATAAGCAAAGCAAAAGCAGCTAAGCCCAATTTCCAACGTTGTTTTTGATTGTAGATACTCACGTGCAAAAAATTATGAATTTAAAGATACGAAATTTAAAAATCTTCGTCCTCTTCTTTTTTCTTCTTAGGCTCTAACGTTTTTTTAGGAGTATTATTGTTCGTTTTCTCTAATTCGAATGCCTGATCTGACTTATCCTTCTTTTTAACCGAAATGGAATCTTTTTTAAACATTCCGAATTCTTCCTTTAGCAACTGCTTTAAATTTTGTTTTTCTTCTTTCAGGTCTTTTTTAATATTCTCTTTTAGTCCTTTTCTATCGTATTTAATTATTGGTTTGTCTACTGTGCCTGTCATTAAAATAAAGGCACTTCGCTTGTTATCGGGATCATTCTCTACAGGGCCAAATTCTTTCTCTTCTTTGTGTTTTCGTTTTTTTGCAAGTAGTTCGCTTATCAATAATTCAATATGGTAATCAATGGCATTATCAAAAGTATGTGAACCCCAGAAAATTATATTTAAAGCAGAATTCTTTAAAGAGGTGCTAGGCAAATAAATAGTTTTGTTCTTTATTTCAACTATGCTTTTTAGTGTAGAGAATTTTATTTTTTGAAGGTCCTGAATGTCTACAAACTTTGACAAACTCAATAAAGGCTTAAAGTCTATTAACTCGCCTCTTTCAACCGAAAGATCAATATTTGAACGCACAGAATTAAGATCAGGTTCTAAAGCATTGCTCCAGCTCCCCGAAAACTCAACTGTGGCCGTAGCAAAACCTTTTAGATGCTTTTCCTGTAAAGTGCTTTGTCCAAAATTGTTAAACTGAGAGAACATACTGCTAATATTAATATTCTTTACTTTGCTTTGCAAAACAACATCTAATTTGTTTCCGGAATTATCAGCATAAGCATCAATCTCTGCTTCACCTTCCATAGTGCTTAACTTCATCTCACTTACAATTGCTTTTTGATCTTTAATTTCTATTTCACCGGTAATAGATTGCGCTTCAAATTTTGCATAACTAAATTTTGCAATGGCGGCGTTTAATTTAAACTGTATATTCTTTGGAATTATTGGCGCTGTTTTATCTTCTGATGCTTTATACTTCATCATAAAATCTTCCAGCTTTAAATAATTCGAAAACAAATTTCCTGTGATCATTAAAGGCGCTGTTTTATCAGAGAGATAATTAAATATCCCGGGAATTTTTGCGTTTAAAGAAATATCAGAGCTGCCGCGTTTTAATTTAAGGTCCTTTACCTCAACTTCTCTTTCTTTTGCAGTAACAGAACAATTCTCAACAGCAAAAACCGTTTCATCATTTTTAAATTGAGCTTCTAAGTTTGTAACGCTTGCATCAAGATCTAATTTTACTTTGTTTGAAAATGTTTCGTTCTTAAGATCACTTAACAATCCTTCTACCTCAGAATTTATTTTCAGATTGCCTTTTAATTTTGTGAGCGTGTCTATTGGCCAAAAGTTTTGCAGGTTTTCAAGGTTAACATTGGCGTCAATCAAAAAATGCATAAAAGGGTTTGAAAAATCTTTTAGTGAGAAGTTTCCTTTCAGTTCATCGTTATTTATTTTTAAATAAACATTGGTAAGATCGAGTTGTGAAGAAGCATTCGAATAATTTAGCTTTCCATCAATATTTACATTTTGAGCAGTGGTAGATGTTGGCTTATAAGTAATTTCTCCATTCTTAATTCCAAATTCGCTTGAACATTTAAAATCGTTTGTGCCACCATATGTGAAATTTCCTTTCGCATAAAAATCGCCATTACTTTTATATTCATTTGTTTTTTGTTGCTGGTCCTCTGGCAATAATGATAATAGTGTTGTAATATCCAGCTTGGAGGCTTCATAATTTACATTCACGTTTTGCAAACTATCTCCATAAATAAAATTGCCACTAAGATTAAACAACATACTGTTTAGGCTTATACTTGTTTTTTCAAATAAATAATTATTGCCTTTTACCTGTAGGTTCACGTCTAAATTACAGTTCTTGTTTTTTAAGAATGTTTTTTGGCTTTGTGCTATTTGATTAATAAACACTTTGCCTTCAGAAGTCATATCATATTCGCTTTCACTAAAATCTCCTTTAAAATCCAGTTCTTTTATTAAAAGATCGGTTTTAAAGATCTTTTGTTTATCGCGATAAATAACGTGGCAATTTTTTAGCTGAATAAGGTCCAGCTTAAAGTTGATAGAGTCATTTTTGTTTCCTTCACCTTCAGATTCTTCCCAAAAAATATAATTTGGCTTGCCCGCTTTTGTTATTCCCGGTTTGGCAAGTGCATTCTTGAGTGTAATTTTTTGGATGTCGTATTTTTTATGCCACAGATCGCTTATGTCAAAATGCAAATTAAGTTGCTCTGCAAACAAAAGTGTATCTCGTTTTTTTGTCTGCAAGGCTTCCAGCATTAAAACATCTTTAAATTCCATTGAACAATCAGGAAAAGTTTTTATGATGGTGAGATCAATGTTCTTTGGATCTATCGTAACTTCTGATTTTAAATGTTTATTGATCTCGCCAAGCAAAGCTGCTTTTACCTCATCCTGATAAATAAAAAGCAGGCCAACCAAGGCTACACAAATAAAAATAAAAATAAAGGCCAGCCATAAAATTATTTTTATGAGTCGTTTAAAAACGGATTTCTTTTTTGGTGCTATTTCAGGGCTAAATTCCACTAAGGTAAATGTCAGTAAAACTATAACACCTGCTATGGTTTTAGTTACTAGAAATAAACAATTGGCTTTTTATAAATTGTTGTCTGTATTTTCTTAAAAAATACAAATTATTGGATGATGAGCTTTTGAAAAAGGCCATCCTGTGGCTCAGAGCCGGAAATAAGATATATGCCTTTTTCAAGACCTGTTGTAAGTATTTCGTTTACCGCGGGGACTTCTGCTTTTAAAACTATCTCTTTTATTTGCCTTCCGCTTATATCGTAAATAAAAACACTTTTGCTAAGAGGCAATTTATCGTACCCGATCTTTATTAGCTCTTTCGTTTGGTTTATCCAAAAAGAGGCCACTGCATTTTTAAAATTAACTGCCAGTGTTTTATGTGTGGTGATAGTGCCGTCAAAGTCTACATTTTTTAAGCGGTAATAGTTAATGCCTTTTAGGGGATCATTATCATAATTAAAATAAGATAGGTTATTCTCTCCTGCTGATATAGAAAGTGAAGCAATCGTATTTAAAGGCTTAAAATTTATACCATCGCTACTTTTTTCGAGAAGATAATAGGCCACATTCTTTTCTGTGCTTACCTCCCATTTTAAAAGTATCTGATCTTCTAAAGGCTCGGCATAAAAATCTTTTAAGGTTATTGGTAACACACCATTACAGCTTGGCCCACAGGTTCCGGTCAAAGTGATTGTCCAGGTAATTATTTCATCGCGCCTGTCGGCAATACCACCTACAGCAAAGTTTCCACCGGTTTGCGTAAAACTCATAGTAATGTCCATATTGCCAGAACCATTAGTTGTTGTAGGGTTGGGTGCAGAAGAAAAGCTGCCGCCAAAGCCTTGTAAGGTCAGTTGATCGCCTGCATCGGCACCTGAAGAATTGCAGGAGGCTCCGCGCTTTTTAAACTCAGCAACGATCTCGGCGGTACAGCCGGCAGGTAAAGTAAAATTGGTTAGCAACGTTTGCGAGGCACAGCTACCGGTAATTTGCGTGCCATTACATTGTGTGCCAAAAAAGTTATACGCTGTTAAATTACAGCCCAACAAACAGCCATTGGGACAAGCGGTACCAAGACTCATGCCGCCGTTTAAAGTACAACCTGATGTAGAGATCTGCGCTATTGCAAATTTTAAAAAAAAGAAAAAAATAAATATGTAAAAGCCCTTTTTCAAATGCATTTTAATTAAAATTGAAAAAGCGGTTAAGAATTCCTTTGGTCTTAGAACTAGTGATCAAAAGTTCTTTAGGGTATTCACTTTTATAAGTGCAGTATAAATTTAGAACATTTACACCAACAGGGTGTTTTTTAGATATTAAGTAAATATTAACTTTTTTTGTTTTTTAGCTCTTTTTTTGGCTTGATTGTTGTTAAAATAGGCTATGCTCCCTCAAACTATAAAGGGAATTTTGTAAATTTAATATCATGAAAAAAGCCTTATTATCCTTAACACTTGGTGTTGCTGCTTTGGCCACCATCTCATTTGTTAATTCGCCTCCTGAAGAGCTGGCTATTAATGCTGCTATTCCGCAAGGTGATTACAAAATGAAAGACGTGAGTGGAAAAACCACTTCATTAAATGAGATTAAAACTGCTAAAGGATTGTTAGTGATCTTTAGCTGTAATACCTGCCCGTATGTAAAATTAAGTGAGGCACGTATTAAAGAGTTTTCTGATTATTGTGTTGCCAATGGTATTGGCTGTGCATTAATTAACAGTAACGAAGCGCAAAGAGCAGAAGATGATAGCTTTGATAAAATGACAGCTTATTATTCATCTCAAAAACTAAAATGTATTTATGCGGTTGATGAGAAAAGCGCTTTAGCAAATGCTTTTGGTGCAACGCGTACACCACAATGCTTTTTATTTAATGCAAAAGGCCTTATTTATAAAGGTGCGATTGATGATAATGTAAAAGATGCTGCTGCTGTAAAGGTGCCTTATTTAAAAGATGCTTTGGCTTCATTATTAAAGAACGAAACGCCAAAAATGCAGGAAACCAAATCTATTGGTTGCACCATTAAGCGTGTAGAATAATTTTAAGCACAAATAATATTTAAAAAGCTTCGCAAACGCGGGGCTTTTTTGTTTTAAGAACACCGCTTAATCCTTATCTTTACAACCATATGTTCAAGAAAGAACTTGATCCGGAAGATTTTTATTATAGCCCCGAAGGTTATATTGTGTTTACCGAAAAGTACCATTTAAAACGTGGTTACTGTTGTAAAAGCGGTTGCAGGCATTGCCCCTATGGCTACGATAAAAAAACCGGTAACTTTACTAAAGATAATACCAAGAAATAATCTTAATTTATGTCAACAACAACCGATATTTCATTTAAAGAATTAATATTACAAGGCATTCCTCAGCAATTACCGGAGGCAAAACCTTTTGAAACTACTATTAACCACGCTCCAAAACGTAAAGATATTTTAAGTGCTGACGAAAAAAAATTAGCTATACGCAATGCCTTACGTTATTTCGATCCAAAGCATCATGCTGTTTTAGCAAAAGAATTTGCACATGAATTAAAAACATACGGTCGTGTTTACATGCACCGTTTTAGACCCGATTATAAAATTTACGCAAGGCCAATTTTAGAGTATCCTCACAAAAGCTTGCAGGCTGCGGCTATCATGCACATGCTAAGCAACAATTTAGATTATGCAGTGGCGCAACATCCACACGAATTAATTACTTATGGTGGTAACGGTGCCGTATTTCAAAACTGGGCGCAGTATTTATTAACCATGCAGTATTTAGCTACTATGACCAATGAGCAAACGTTAGTTTTATACAGTGGTCATCCAATGGGATTATTTCCTTCACACAAAGATGCGCCGCGTGTGGTTGTTACCAACGGTATGATGATACCCAATTACAGCAAGCCTGATGATTGGGAAAAATTTAATGCGCTTGGTGTAACGCAATACGGACAAATGACTGCGGGTAGTTTTATGTATATTGGTCCGCAGGGCATTGTGCACGGCACAACCATAACCGTTATGAATGCCGCGCGTAAAAAATTTAAAACAGAAGAAGAAAGAAAAGGAAAATTATTTGTTACCTGCGGGCTGGGAGGAATGAGCGGTGCACAGCCAAAGGCGGCTAAGATTGCCGGGTTGGTTTCTATTACGGCAGAGATAAATCCTAAAGCTGTAAAAACAAGACATACTCAGGGTTGGGTAGATGAAGTTTTTTCTGATCTGGATAAATTAATTGCAAGAACAAAAACAGCACAACAAAATAAAGAAGCTGTGAGCCTTGCTTACGAAGGAAATGTGGTTGATCTGTGGGAGCGTTTGGTAAAAGAAAATATTAAAGTTGATATTGGTAGCGACCAAACATCGTTACACAATCCATGGGCTGGTGGTTATTATCCAGCAGGTTTTTCTTTAGAAGAAAGTAATAAGATGATGGCCGAACAGCCTGAACAATTTAAAAAAGAAGTTCAAAAAACTTTAGTACGACACATTAATGCTGTAAATACATTAACCGCTAATAGTATGTACTTTTTTGATTATGGTAATGCTTTTTTATTAGAAGTATCACGTGCAGGTGGTGATGTGTTCTCAAATAAAGAAGCAGGAGAATTTAAATACAAAAGTTATGTGCAGGATATTTTGGGGCCAATGTGTTTTGATTTTGGCTTTGGTCCTTTCCGTTGGGTTTGTACCTCAGCAAAGCCTGAAGATCTCGCTATGACAGATAAATTAGCGCAACAGGTTTTAGAAGAAATTTACAAAACAGCGCCTAATGAAATTAAACAGCAATTGCACGATAACATTGTTTGGATAAAAGACGCCCAACAAAATAATTTAGTAGTAGGTTCGCAAGCGCGCATTTTATATGCCGATAGCGAAGGCCGTATTAAAATTGCACAAGCCATAAACAAAGCCATTAAAGAAGGAAAAATTACAGCGCCTGTTGTTTTGGGAAGAGATCATCACGATGTAAGTGGTACAGATAGTCCGTACCGTGAAACATCCAACATTTATGATGGCTCTAAATTTACTGCTGATATGGCCGTACAAAATTTTGTTGGCGATGCCTTTAGAGGTGCAACCTGGATAAGCTTGCACAATGGTGGCGGCGTGGGCTGGGGCGAAGTAATAAATGGCGGCTTTGGTTTAGTATTAGATGGAAGTGCCGATGCAGAAAGACGCTTACAACAAATGTTATTTTGGGATGTAAACAATGGTATCTCGCGCCGTGCATGGGCCCGTAACGATGAAGCTTTATTTGCCATTAAACGCGAAATGGAACGTACTCCCAATTTAAAAGTTACATTGCCTAATTTGGTAGATGATAATTTATTAGAGAACATTTAAAATCCTTCTCTGTTTCAGAAGAATTTAGGATGAGGCTTAACAAAAAACCCACCTTATATTTTGGTGGGTTTTTGCTTTTGTCCAGTTCACTATTTTTGAGATAGCAAAATTGACGTTGTATTATTTACGCTTTTGATGTGATCCTTTTTTAAGGTCAGCGTTTTTTGTTTCTTGTATTAAGAATGGCAAGAAATAAGCCAAGATAGTAGTTGATTATAAATCAATTGTTTAAATAAATATAAGCTAAAAGGCCTGTGTATTTAATTACACAGGCCTTAACAGTTTTCTACAATAAACAATAAAATTATAGAATAGCGCGGAACAATAAAAATAGGCCTCCTGATAAAACAATAGTTACAGGTAAAGTTAATAGCCAGGTTAATGCAATGGTTTTAATGGTACCTTTTTGTAAGTTTTTTAATCCCTTTTTAGCAACCATTGAGCCTGCAATACCTGACGATAACATGTGTGTTGTTGAAACCGGAACGCCGTAAGCAGACGCCATACCAATACCCATAGATGCTACCAACTCGGCGCTTGCACCTTGTGCATAGCTCATATGTTGTTTACCAATTTTTTCGCCAACTGTTTTTACAATGCGTTTCCAGCCAACCATTGTGCCTAAACCTAAACATAATGAGATAACAATAATAACCCACGATGGTGCATACTCTACTAATTTTTTAGTTGCTTTTATTTCGTGGTTTAATTCTTTTATTTCGTTAGTACTTAAAGTTAAGTTGCCACCTTTAATTATTTTATCAGTGTTCTTTGTGATCTTGATCACATCTTTTCTTAAAGAGAAACGATCTTTTAAGCCCACCTCATCTGAATTAAATTTCCCGGCTGTAGCGGCTTCAAACTTATCAGCATGCTTCATGATCTCAGCATACATTGCCTTTTCTTTTCCGGCAAGCACCGTAGTATCTGCTTTTGCCATTAACAATTCTATTTTGTTTACGTTACCGTTAACGCTTTGCAGGTTGACGCTTGAATCTACAGCAAACTGGCCGGGCAATACCGCAATTAAGATCAGCATAATTAAACCTACACCTTTTTGCCCATCGTTTTGTCCGTGAAAGAAACTCACTAAACCGCAGGTAATCCATAACAGCATTCGGATCCAGATTGGCGGAACCTTGCCGGGAATTGGTTCTTTGTAAATTGTTTCGTTCTTAATAAAACGTTTAAAAATGAACATCATAATAATTGCAACGGAAAAACCAATTAACGGAGAAAGTAATAAAGCTAAACCTGTGTCTTTCGCTTTATCCCAGTTTACGGCCGAAAGACCATAATCTCCGGGTAAAAATGAAAACGCTAATCCAATACCTAAAATAGAACCGATGATGGTATGTGAGCTGGATGATGGAATACCAAAATACCAGGTACCAAAGTTCCAAACAATAGCGCTGATCAATAAAGCTAAGATCATGGCAATGCCGTGGTATGGATTGCTATCTACTAAGGCATCCATTGGCAATAAGTTTACAATACCCATGGCCACTGCAATACCGCCCAGCATAACTCCCGTAAAATTTAAGATACCGCTATACACCACGGCTACTGTAGGTTTCATTGAGTTGGTGTAAATAACAGTTGCCACAGCGTTTGCTGTATCGTGAAATCCATTAATAAATTCAAAAAAACAAGCTAATACAAGACAAAGTATTAAGAGAACTGTAAGTGTTGTGTCTAATCCAAACATAATGTGTGTTTATTATGGCTCAAAGCTATTTTATAAAAGCGCTGGCAATGTTAAGTTAACGTTAATTCTCAAAACCTAAACTGTGCGCGGGCTGTAAAGATATTATCCGGGATCTCGCGGGTAAATCCCGATAGATTTTTAGATAACTCGTTGGTAACCAAGTTGTAATTAAGCATTAATTTAAAATTATCATTATAATAATAGTTATACCCAAGGCCAATTGCGGTATACTTTATGTCTGCCCCCGAGAAGTTGTAAACGCTTTTTATCTTATCTCCCTGTACATCTGTATTAGGATCGTACCATTCGTATTTTATAGCAATTTCATGTTTTGTTTTGGCAATACGTTGTATAAAATAAGCATAAAAACCATCAAAGTTTCTCATGTAAGTATCGCCAATCGTTGCAGCCTGAGGACTTTTATTTGATGTTTTGCTTCCCGGCTGTTGCCCAAAAACATATTCACCACGAATGGTGGTTGTACCAATAATAGATTTAATTGAAAATAACCCTTCTACACCATAATAAATACGTTTTGCATAAGCACCTTTTATTTTTGTTGAAGTAGAATCTGCCTTTACATATTCATTATCTCCATCAGGATTTACACCAACCTGTGTAAATAAAAAGTTATTGGCCATACGCTCGTAACCATAATAGTTAGAGGCACCCACCCCAAATTTTATTTTATCGTGATCAAGAGATTTATAATAACAAACGCGTGCTATAAAGTCTTTCTTAGAATCAATATCAGAAATATTTACCTGCGGAATGGTAATACCGGTACCGTTAAATAAACCTGCCACTAATTTAAATCCTGCCAGTTTTGATTTTTTTGGCGCTTCAACAATTATCTCAGCGCCCATATCCCTTTCATTTGGTGTAAGCAATTGTGTGTAGCGTGCGCGTTCAGGCGACTCCCTGTCTGCAGATGTTAACTGTATATCATAACCAAATGGTCTGTTTTGAATGCCAACTTGTAAAGCAACCCATTTTGTCCATGGATCGGTAACCTTGCCGTACAGGTCAGAAATATTTACAAAGCGTTCAGTCATATTTATTTGTGCTACATATTGCACGTTATTGTTTTCGTAAGTAAACTTTACACGTCCGCGACGGATCATAAAGCGTGAGTCTACATTGGTTGGAAAATCGCCACCATCAAGGTTTGCAGCCCCTGCAGAATCGGCATGTTGATATTGGGCCTGGATCCATCCATTCACCTTTAAGCGTTTTAAAACATCAAGATCTTTCTTAATACCAAGAATGCTTTTATTAAGGCTATCAAGGCTTGGTGCCTGATTTTCCTGGGCTTTTAAAGAAGGAGATAATAAAAGAATAATGACAAGTAAATTTAAAACCGCTTTCATGTAAATTAATTATTATTTGAAGGCAAAATAAATGTTAATTCATTAATAGAAAGAGTTTTTAATGTTACGGAATTGTTAAGAAGTAAAACAAAAAGCCCGCTTTAAGGCGGGCTTTAGAAATTATGTTACAAATTTATTATTTTTTAAGCGAATCGCGAATTTCCATTAATAGTTTTTCGGTAGTCGAAGGTTCAGGAATTGCGGCAGGTGCCTCTTCTTCTTTTTTCTTCATTCTGTTCAATCCCTTAATGATCATAAACAAAGCAAAGGCCACCAAAATAAATGAAATTATTTGTGACAGAAAATTACCATACTTAATAGCGGTACCGGGTATAACCAATTGTGACAGGTCAGCTATATGTGCCGCGTTTAGTGCAGGAGTTAAAATTGCAGGAGTAAGTATATCATCTACCAGTGATTTTACAATGCCACCAAAAGCACCACCAATTACAACCCCTACAGCAAGGTCAACCACGTTGCCCCGCATGGCAAAAGCCTTAAATTCTTTCATCATTCCCATACTATTAATTTTTAGTTGTTATTACCCAGTACTTTTAAAAGCTCATCTAATTTTGGAGTAAGAATAATTTCCGTTCTGCGGTTTTTCTTTCTCGCTTCCGGCGTTTTTGCAGGGTCTAGAGGAAAGAATTCGCCGCGACCGGCCGCAGTAATACGCTGCGATTCTATTTTAGCGCTAGACAATAATATTTTTGTAACCGATGTAGCACGTATAACACTAAGATCCCAGTTGTCTTTTATTTCGCCGGCACCTTTCATTGGCACGTCATCAGTATGTCCTTCTACCAAAACATTTATATCTGTATTTTGCTCTAATACTTTTGCCACACTTTTTAATGCTTCAACACCTCTGGCTTCTACATTTGTTTTTCCGCTTGCAAATAATAAACTTTCATCCATACTTACATAAACCTTCCCGTTCTTTTGTGTAATGGTCAAGCCTTTATTTTCAAAACCTAATAAAGCATCACTTAATTTCTTTTTAAGATCGGCAGCTGCCTGATCTTTCTTTCTTAAAATCTCTTCTAATTCGGCGACACGAGCTTCACGCTTTTTTAATTCTGCATTCAAAGCGTCAAGATCTGCTTTTTGAAGTAAGAGTTTTGCTTCCAACAATTTTAATTCATCCTGCTTTTTCAAAAGTTGCTCTTGTGTCATTTGCAGATCGCCGCTTAATTTTGCATTGTCGTTATTGCTACCGGCTAATAATTTATTTAAGCGATCCATTAATTGTTGATTTAACTGATCGAGTTTATCGTATTTAGAAGTAAGGTTTCTGTAGTTACTTCCAATAATAGAAGTATCTCTCTTTAAACCAACGTTTTCTTTTTCGTTTTTTACAGATGCTTCTTTTAGTTCGGCTAGTTTTGTTTCGCAATCCTGCGCTGACTTTTTAATATTTGCCAATTCTGTTTCGCATTCTTTTTGTTTTGCTTTTGCCTCTTCGGCAATTCTTGCAGGTACGCAAGAAGTTAAAGCTGCAATAACTACAGCAAATAAAAGGTTCGTTGTTTTCATCATGCTTAAAGATAGCTTCATTTTTTTATATATTTAATTTTAATCACATGCGTTTTTAACAACCTAATTGTTTACAAAAATACTTATCTTGTGACTAGGTTTCTTTCTTGAAAAAAACGCTATACATATTCATTTTACTGCAACAGGCCCTGTTTTCGTTCGCTCAAAAACCCGTTTTGGATTCAACCGAGTATAAAGCGCTTTTTAAAGAATATGATGCTGTTACAGGTACCGACCGCAGCAAGGCTTTTAACATTCTTAACAAAATTGAAAGCAAAAGCACCGCTCAAAATAATTTTTATTACCTGTCAGAAGCATTGGTTTATAAAGCAATACTTTATTATTACGATAGTAATTATGACAGTGCAAAAATTTGCATTAACAGGTCGCTTAACTATTCAAAAAAAGCAAACAATTATAAAGTAGAAATGCGCGCCTACAATTTGTTAGGTGCTATTTATTATAACCAGGGCGATTTTAAGAATACAGAAAAGTACTATAACGAAAAAATTAAAGTTGCCGAAAAAAATAACGACACCGCTTCTGTTTACAGTACCTATTACAATATGGGGCTTGTTTACTTTCAACAAGGCAATTATTTAAAATCTGCCGATGTTAATTTTAAGGCTTTACCCTATTTTGAACGTGTAAAAGATACATTTAATACTATTTCTTCACTACAATCTATTGGTTATACCTACATGAATTTAGAAGATATTCCTTCATCTCTTACTTTTTACTATAAAGCGGTAAAATTAGCAAAAGGCTATAAAGACAAGTACCAACTTGCCGGCATTTATATTGATATAGCTACAGCTTATAGTAATTTAAGAAAGAATGATTCTGCTTTAAATTATTTAGACCTTGCGCTTAAATTATCATCTAAATACAATGATAATTTTCATTTTACAATTGCCCTTAACAATAAAGCCGATTATTATTTAAAAAGAAAAAATTATCAGCAGGCATTAATATTGGCTAAAGAAGCAGAAAAATTAAATTTAAAAGATAACCGACGCCTGGCATTATGCGAGGTTTACAGCACCATGTCTAACGCCTATTATCATTTAAACAGTTTAGACAGTTCCCTCAAATACGCCCGAAAGGGTTATAGCATAGGTGCTGAAACGGAGCAATCAAAAATGATACGCGAATGTACACGTGTATTATCCTACATTTTTGAAGCAAGAAAAAATTCAGATAGCGCCTTAAAATACTACAAACTGTATACGACATTTAATGATACCTTAAAACAGGAAAGTCAATTACGTGGTATTGCGCAAAAAGAATTTATGTTCGAAAAACAGAACCAGGAAGAGTTAAGGGCTAACGAAAAATTAATAGCAGACACCAAACTTGAAAAACAAAAACAAATAAATTTAATTGTAATAATTGCTTCTGTTTTACTGGCTATATTTTTATTAATTGGTATTGTAAACTACAGGCAAAAACAAAAAGCAAATGCCGTGGTGCTTTCGCAAAAAAAACTATTGGAGGATAAACAAAAAGAAATTCTCGACTCTATTAATTACGCCAGTCGTATACAGCGAAGTTTGTTGCCAACAGACAAATACATTAATAAAAATTTACCCAAATAAAAAGACCTTATGCAGATTAAAACAGTAGAAGAATATAATACAGCTTATAAAAAAAGTGTAGAAGATCCTGAAAGTTTTTGGAGCGAAGTTGCTTCAGAATTTTTATGGCAAAAAAAATGGGATAAGGTTTTGGAATGGAATTTTAAAGAACCAAATATAAAATGGTTCGTTAATGGCAAATTAAATATTACCGAAAACTGTATTGACAGGCATTTAAAAAGTAATTCGAATAAAACTGCTTTTATTTGGGAACCAAATGAACCGGGAGATAAAACTAGAATTATTACTTATAAAGAATTATCTGAAGAAGTTAACCGTTTGGCAAATGTTTTAAAAGGTTTTGGCGTAAAAAAAGGAGACCGTGTTTGCATTTATTTGCCAATGATACCTGAGGCGGTTTATGCTATGTTGGCCTGCGCAAGAGTTGGCGCAATTCATTCTGTTGTGTTTGGCGGTTTTAGTGCACAATCAATACAAGATAGAATTAACGATTCACAATGCAAGATTGTTTTAACCAGCGATGGTGCTTACCGCGGCAATAAACAATTGCCAATGAAAATAACTGTTGACGAGGCCTTAAAAAACTGCCCCTCCATTACAAATGTTTTGGTTTACAAGCGCACAAATGAAAATGTGCCCATGCAAAGCGGAAGAGATCTGGATTGGGAAACAGAATGCAAAAAACAAAGCACAGAATGTAAAGCCGAACAAATGGATAGTGAAGATCCGTTATTTATTTTATACACATCAGGTAGCACCGGCAAGCCCAAAGGCGTTGTGCATACTTGCGGCGGTTATATGGTTTATACTGCTTACAGTTTTCAAAACGTTTTTCAATACAACCAAAACGAAGTGTATTGGTGTACAGCTGATGTAGGCTGGATAACAGGTCATTCGTATATCACTTATGGCCCATTAGCATGTGGTGCAACATCAATCATTTTTGAAGGGGTTCCCAATTATCCGGATAGCGGGCGATTTTGGCAAATAATAGATAAACATAAAGTAAATATTTTTTATACCGCCCCAACAGCTATTCGTGCATTAGAAGCGACAGGGCTGGATTTTGTAAAACCATACAAGCTAAATTCGTTACGTGTGTTAGGAAGTGTGGGCGAACCTATTAACGAAGAGGCCTGGCAATGGTACCATAAAAATATTGGTAAAGAAAAATGCCCGATAGTTGATACCTGGTGGCAGACCGAAACCGGGGGGATTTTAATTTCACCGCTTGCAGGTATTACAAAAACAAAACCGGGCTTTGCAACATTGCCATTGCCGGGCATACAACCCATTTTAGTTGACGAAAAAGGAAACGAAATAAGCGGTAATGGTGTTGAGGGAAATTTGTGTATTAAATTTCCATGGCCATCTATCATCCGCACTACTTATGGCGACCATGAACGTTGCCGCACAACTTATTTTGCAACTTATAATAATTTATATTTTACAGGCGATGGCTGTAAACGTGATGAAGATGGGTATTACAGAATTACAGGCCGTGTTGATGATGTGATAAATGTAAGTGGTCATAGAATAGGTACGGCTGAAGTAGAAAGCGCTATTAATGAACAAGCCGATGTTGTGGAATCTGCGGTGGTTGCTTTTCCTCATGAAATAAAAGGACAAGGTTTATACGCTTTTTGTATTGTTCCTAAAACAACAAAAACACAAGAGCAAATAAAAAAAGAAATTAATGACTGCGTCAATAAAAATATTGGTGCAATTGCGCGGCCTGATAAAATTCAAATTGTAAGTGGCTTACCAAAAACGCGTAGCGGAAAAATTATGCGTCGTATTTTAAGAAAAGTGGCGGAAGGAGAATTATCTAATTTGGGAGATACCTCAACACTATTAGATCCTGCTGTGGTAGAAGAAATTATTAAAGGGAGAATTAATTAATGGAAAGCATTATTTATAATTATTATAATTCGCCCGTTGGTGAACTAGAGTTGGCGCAAGAGGGAGAAGAATTACTATGGGTAAAATTTTTAGAAACACAAAAAGAAAAAAGACCAAAACATCAGGCAACCGAATCTACATTATTTAAAAAAGCAATAGATCAATTAGATCTATATTTTAAAAATGAATTAGAGGTATTTGACCTTCCTTTATCGCTTCGCGGCACTGATTTTCAAAAAGAGGTTTGGCAAAAATTAACGTTGATACCGTTTGGCAAAACAATAAGCTACTTAACTTTGAGCAAACAAGTTGGCGATGTAAAAGCTATACGTGCAGTTGCATCTACAAACGGAAAAAATCGTTTTGCCATTATCATACCTTGTCACCGTGTTATTGGTACCGATGGTTCATTAACAGGTTATGCGGGTGATCTTTGGCGTAAGAAATGGTTGTTGGAGCATGAACTAAAAAATATAAATAAGCAGATCGATCTCTTTTTATGAAACAGTATATAGACAGAGCCATGAATTATAAGAAATACATGGATCTATTAGAGGGTTTGATGACCCAAGGCAAAACAACAGGCTCAAATCAAAGTGAGGACTATTTAAATTATGCTAAGTTAAATTTAGCGCGTATGCGCCGCTTAAATAAAACTGCAACTTTAACCGCCGAATTAAAAACCGTTTTACAAAAAGTAAATTCAGAATTTATTTTTTTAGTATTAACCGAAGGTTGGTGTGGTGATGCCGCGCAAAATATTCCCACAATGCATTTAATTGAAATGGAAAACAAGAACATTGAATTAAAATTAGTTTTGCGTGACGAGAATTTAGAATTGATGGATAAACATTTAACCAATGGCGGAAGGTCTATCCCTAAATTAATTTGTTTGGAAAAAGAAAGCTTAAAAGAAATTTTTACCTGGGGGCCAAGGCCTGAAGCCATTCAACAAACTGTACTTGAATTAAAAGAGAAAAAAGCATCGCTTATGGAAAAAGCAGAAATTGTTCATACATGGTATGCAGAGGATAAAACACTGAGTCTGCAAAAAGAATTGAAGGATTTAATTGGGAAACATTTGATCTAAGCCAACTCATACATCTTCCCCGGTCTTGATCTTATTACATTACTGAATTCTAATTGTAATAATAAAGCCGAGATCTTGCTGATGGTAAATTCTGTATTCTGACAGATCTCATCAACATGTAAGCTTGGTTTTTTATTAAATACATCCATTACCTTTTTTTCTTCATCACTTAAATTTAAAAGCAATGGTACCTGTTTTGTTTTATTTACTTTTTTCTCTTCTTCGTTCCATTGCATTGCATATAAAAGATCGGCAGTATTCTCTATCAATACTGCACGGTTTTGTTTTATTAAACCATTGCAGCCTTCCGCCAAAACTTCTCCTGCTCTACCAGGAAAAGCAAATACATCTTTATTATAGCTGTTTGCTATTGTTGCAGTAATTAAACTTCCGCCTCCGCGTTTACTTTCTATAACTACTAATGCATCACAAAGGCCGGCAACAATTCTGTTTCGTTTAGGAAAATTAACAGCGTCAGGATTTGTACCGCTCATAAAATCGGTAAGCAAGCCTCCTTGCCCTATCATGCGCTTTGCAATCTTATCATGCAATTGCGGATAAATTCTATCCAGGCCATGTGCAACAACTCCAATTGTGTCGAGCTCATTTGCCAAAGCAGTTTTATGTGCCAACACATCTACACCATACGCAAGCCCGCTTAACACTAAAATATTACTTCCTTTTAATTCAGAAACAAATTCCTCTGTTTTTTCTTTTCCATAGTCACTTGGCCTTCTTGTGCCAACTACGCCAATTATTTTTTCCCGATTAAGGTCTGCATTACCTTTGTAATATAATAACACCGGACTATCGCTGCAGTACTTTAAGCGTGTTGGGTATTTTGCATCCGTAAAAAAGATGGGTTCTATTTTATATTTTTGAATGAATTCAATTTCTTCTTCGGCACGCAATAAAACATCTTTACTTTTAACAATAGATCTGGCCCACATGGAACCAATGCCCGGAATTTTTAACAAGTGTGCTTCCTTTTGTTTAAACACTTCGCTTGCACTACCACAGTAAGCCAATAACGCTTTTGCGTTCACATCACCAATACCCTCAATTAAGGTTAATCCTATCTGATATGGCAATTCGTCTAAATTCATTTTTTGCTGTTAAGTTTGTTTCAAAATAAAAAAACCATTTACTATATTGTAAACTTATTCATTAATCAAACATGAGCAAATTTACAGCTAAACTAATTGTGGTTCTTGCTTTATTTTGTAGTATTTTACGAGGACAGCAAAGTGTAAATGGTTGTATTACCGATGCTAAAACAAAGGATACGCTTATTGGCGCTGTTGTAAGTGTTGATCAAAAAAATATAAGTACTGCCAATTTACAAGGTTTTTATGAATTAAAACTTGAACCGGGTTCTTACACAATTTCCTGCAATATGATAGGATACAAGGCTTTTAAAAAATCCATACTTGTAGAAGAAAATCAAAATACATTATTAAACATTGCTTTAGAAGATGCAAACACCGCATTGGACGAAGTGGTGATAAGTGCCGGAAAATTTGAACAAAAATTAAGTGATGTTACAGTGAGTATGGATGTTATAAAACCATCTTTAATTGAAAGTAAAAACGTTACTAATTTAGATGTGATCATTAATCAGGTTCCCGGCGTAACGGTCGCAGACGGACAGGCCAGCATTCGTGGTGGTAGTGGTTTTAGCTACGGTGCGGGTAGTCGTGTATTAATGCTGGTGGATGAAATGCCAATGATAAGTGCTGATGCGGGTGATATTAAATGGAATTATTTACCACTGGAAAATATTGAGCAGGTAGAAGTGATCAAAGGCGCTTCATCTGCTTTGTTTGGCTCAAGCGCTTTAAACGGTGTAATAAATTTACGCACCATTTATGCTAAAGATAAACCTATCACCAATATTATTTCTTTTTTTGGAAGTTACGATGCGCCAAGCAAAACTTATAAGTGGTGGAAAGGCACAACACAATTTCAAAAAGGAATAAATTTTTCGCACGCACAAAAAATAAACAACCTTGATTTTGTAGTAGGCGGACATATTTTTACCGATGATGGTTTTAGAATGTTGGAGACAGAAGATCGCCAGCGTTTTAATTGTAACCTGAGATATAATTTTAAAAAGGTTCGCGGCCTTTCTGTTGGTGTAAATACAAATATGATGAACACCCGCGGCGGATTATTTTTCTTATGGCAGAGTTATGACTCGGCATATATTCCGCAAGGCAGAACCATTCAACGATACAACAACGATCGTTTTAATGTTGACCCATTTGTTACTTATTTTTGGAAGAACAATAAATTAAGTTTGCGCAACCGTTACTTTAAAACCGTTAACCGAAATGATAAAGGGCAAGGAAGCTTTGCAGAATTATATTATACCGAACTACAATATCAAAAACACTTTGCCAATAATTTAAATTTAACCACAGGCGCTGTTTATATGGAACAGCTAGTGCTTGGGGATTCATTGTACGGTAAACACACAGGCAAAAACATGGCCGGTTATATACAGGCAGATAAAAAATTCTTTAACCGACTTACTGTTTCCGTTGGATTAAGAGGTGAGTTTTATAAATTAGATACTGCAAAAACAAAAGGCTATTTAATTCCTAATAGCGGCGCTGTTCCTTTGCCGTTTCAACCGGTTGCAAGGGTTGGTTTAAATTACCAGGCGTTTGAATATACTTTTTTCAGGGCCTCGTTTGGTCAGGGTTATCGCTTCCCAAGTGTTGCCGAAAAATTTGTAAGCACATCGGTTAGTGCTTTACAAATTTACCCTAATTCATCTTTACAACCCGAGCGTGGCTACAGCGCTGAGCTTGGTGTAAAGCAGGGTTTTAAAATTGCAGGTTTTAAAGGTTTGTTTGATGCGGCCGCTTTTTATACAAAATACAATAGTATGGTTGAGTTTGTTTTTGATATTTACAGGCCCGGCGGAGCTACCGGAATTTTTTATGAAGACATTGATTATGCCGGTTTTAAATCTCAAAACATTGGTGAGGCACAGATCTCAGGTTATGAAGCATCGGTTAGCGGAACAGGAAAAATTGGGCCAATTAATGTAACTGTATTTTCGGGTTATACTTATATGAATCCTATAAATCCAAACTTTAATGCCTCAAAAGATACTTTAGGTTTACCCGGAATAAATACTTTAAAATACCGTAGTAAGCATTTACTAAAAAATGACATACAATTTGATTATAAATTTATTTCGATTGGCTATAGTACACGTTTTACAAGCAAGATAGAAAATATTGACAGACGCTTTACACAAAGCATTTTACACGAATACAACGATATTGCAAATGGCATTAACTGGGATGAAATAGATGCAACCTATATTTTGCCGGGTTTAAATAAAAACTTTGGTGAGTTTCAAAAAAGTGTTTGGGTACATGATGCGCGCATTTCTGTTAATTTAAACAAGTCAATAAAAATATCTTTCATCGTTAATAATTTTACCAACCAATCTTATCAAGCCAGGCCAGGTGACATGCGTGCGCCAACACAATATGTGGGGCAGCTTGCAATAAAACTTTGATCATGCAAAACATTACAGTAGCTTTTTACAACGTTGAAAATTTTTTTGATACAATTGATGATCCCGAAACGCAGGATGAAGAATTTTTACCAAACTCTTTATCGCAATGGGATGATAAAAAATATCACAACAAAATAAATAATATTGCAAAAGTAATTTCAGCAACTGTTGAAGACGGCAGTCTGCCTGTTGCCGTTGGATTTTGTGAAATAGAGAATGAAACCGTAATAAAAGATCTTGTTTCGAAAAGCAATCTTAAAAAAAGAAAGTACCTGTGTATTTGTTCAACAGGACAAGATACGCGTGGTATTAACGTTGGTTTTATTTATGACAGCTCTGTTTTTGATCTTATAGATTCAGAAGAATTGGATGTTGTAAATATTAATTTACCTTATTACCGAACAAGAAATATTTTGTTTGTTACACTAAAACATAAAGCCACGCAGGAAATTGTTTACTTTTTTATTAATCATTGGCCAAGCCGCAGAGATGGTGAAGACATAACCGAACCAAAACGCATTTATACGGCGCAAATACTTCGTAAAAAAATTGATGAACTGTTGGCAAAAGAAAAAGAAGCAAAAATTATTATTATGGGTGATCTTAACGATAGCCCGCGAAACAATTCTATCTTAAAAACGTTAAAAGCAAATAGTAAGCCGGTAAAGAATGAATTACTAAACCCCTATTTAAAATTATACGATAACAAACAGGGCTCACATATCCGAGAGGGTACTTGGGAGTTGTTTGACAATATTATTTTATCACAAGGTTTTTTAAACAGAAAAGGTCTAAACTTTAAACCAAACAATGCGGCGATTTTAAACAAAGATTTTGTACTTTTTAAAAATTACATTACCGGCGATCAAAAGCCAAATCGTACTTTCGGGCCAAATAACAAATACTTTAACGGTTTTAGCGATCACCTGGCGGTTTATGTAAAATTGGGATACTAGATGGTCATTCCGGGTCTAGCCCGGAATCTCCGTTATCAAAACTGTTTAAAGTGCTCAGACCCTGAACCAAAGTTCAGGGTGACAAGATGATTACTTACTAAGCATCACAAATGCGCTCCAATAAAACGGCTCTTTATATTTTACTTTTAATTGTTTAATAGCATCAGAAAAAGCCTGTTGCTTATTTCCGCTTTTTGCATAGTTGTTATAGAATAAGGTCATTAATTCCATTGTGGCGGCATCGCTTACGCTCCACAAACTCATAATAATACTTTTTGCACCAGCAATTAAAAACGCGCGTTGCAATCCATACACTCCTTCACCCTGCTTTACACTTCCCAAACCGGTTTCGCAGGCACTTAATACTACAAGATCTGTTTTATCTAAATTTAAACTCATGGCTTCATATGCTGTTAAAATTCCATTCTCACTGTTTGGTGAAGGATGAAAATTCTCGTCAAATACATTTTCGCAATTGGCTAATAATACACCGCTTCTTAATAATGGATTTTCTTTAGCCGCCGAAACGTCAACTCCTAATACCTTAGAAGTTTCAACCTGGCTAAGATCTGCTAAAAAATAACCATGCGTTGCAATATGCAAAATACTTGGTGAATTGATATCCTTTACTTTTGCTTCAGTAGCGCTAGCGCCAAATAAGGCTGTGGCTTTTACTTTATACGTGGTTAATAATTTTGTAATGTTCTTTACTTCGATCTCTGTTCCCGGCAGCTGATCAATAACTCCGTTGGTACCATATTTTGGATTACCAATTAAAAAAGCGGTAGTAGGTTTTTTTGATGCGCTTTCGGTTTGTTTTACATCTAACAAATCTTTTGTGTTACCGGTAAATTGTAACGAATATTTGTCTACTAAATATTTGCCATTCACATCTTTTAAGGCATTAATACTTAGCTGATGGTAAGCACCATCTAAAGAAAGATAAATTTTATTTATGCTGTTCAGTTGTTCGTCTAATAATTTCCAGGTAATAGCATAGGCTTCATTCTCGGGTTTTTGATCAATTGTTTTTTCTCTAAAAGCGCCAATTGCTTCATTTATTGCTTTTACATTTCCAAGATCAATTAATTTCAATTCTGTTGCCGTTAAAAGCAACGCTAAATAACTTCCATTAGCTGTAAAGCCATTTTTATACTCGTTCAATTCAACAATTTCAATTGCCGCTTCGCCTTGTTTTAATTGTTTTTGAATACTTTCATAGGTAACGGTTTGCGCCGTGTTGCTTTCTTTAAATAATGAACTTTTTTGAGATAATTCACGTTCAAGCTCATTCACCCTATTCTTTAAACTATCAATGTTTACTTTTTCTTTTTCTAACTCTTCTTTACTTAATTGGTAAGCCTGGTTTAAATTCTCTTTTGTTTCGAGCCAATGTTTGTAAGCCAACTTTAAAGATTTATCATCACTTGCAGCAATTATGTTTCGTATCTTTGAAGAGTTGCTCAATAAAAAGCCTTTTGTGTTAATAAGTGTATTGTATAATTGTTTTGAAAGACTTGTATCTGCCGCTGAATTTGCGAAAGCAAAAGAATAAAACCTTTGAAGACGGTTATTTGTTTTTTCCCAATACAGTGTTTTTTCATTATCATTTAAAGAACTAAAAAAGGTATTAATATAATTCAACGTATTACCTATTACTGTTTCATAATTATCTTTTGCTTCGGTAATTTTATTATTTTGCCATTGCGCTAAGGCAAGATCCTCTAAAGCCTGCGTATAGTTTGGATGCGTTTCTCCATACATTACTTTTTTCTGCTCTACTACTTTTAACATCAACTCAAGCGCTTTTCCGGGATTGCCATTAAAGCGATAAAAATTGGCCAGCTCTTGCTGTGTTGAAACCGTTGCAGGATTATTATTTCCAAGTTTACGTTTATAAATATCTACGGCGCTTAACAATAATTGTTCCACCTTACTGTTGCGCCCACCCATTTCCATATACAATTGTGCGAGGCCGCTTTTTAAATGCGCCAGATCGGGATGCGCGCCTAACTTTCTTTCTTTTATCTCAATAGCTTTTAAATATAATTTTTCAGATTCATCGTATTTTTTTTCAAAACGGTAAACGTTTGCAAGGTTGATCTGCAATTTTATATAATTACTATAATAATCTTTTAAAACGGTTGCGGCCTCTGTAAGACTAGCGTTCATCTGGCTTTCGGCATCTTTCAATTTATTCATATCCAGATAAGCCATGGCAAGGTTATTGCAAATAAGCGCTTTGGCTAAAGCATCATTTTGTTCTTTTGCCATTTCAAATGCTTTTTTAAGATCACTTTCGGCCTCTGTATAAAAACCGGTTTCCTTTTTTAAAACCGCATTGTTATTTATTGATACGATCAGTTTTCCTTTATTCGAAAGTTTTTCACGTAAGGTAATTGCTTCTTCGCTATAGGGTTTTGCTTTTATAAAACGCCCGCCCGCCTGGTAAACCAAAGCCAGGTTACTAATGGTTTGGGCATAATTATCAGAAGTATCCATGCCCGCTTTAGCATATAATTCTTTGGCTTGTAAAAAACACTGCTCCGCAAGATTTAATTTATTGCTTGCCATTAATATTTCACCGTTTTTTAAATTGGTGTAGGCTCTTTCTTCTTTGGTAACTTCGCCTGCCTTTGCAATTTTAGTTGCGCTTAATAAATTACTTGTAAACGTGCCACCTTTTTCATCGGCCTCAAAAAGGCCGCTGTTATCTAAAAACGAAATAGCGTAATTAAAATTACTGGCATCATATTCATTCTGTTGCTTTTCCCAAACGTCGGTTGTTTTTTCTCTTGTCTTTTCTTTTAGCTTATCTGTTTTTCTTTTTATAAAGCCTTCTACATCTACTTGCGCAGAAGCATGAATACTCAATAAAAACAATATGGGAATCAAAAAAAAGCGCTTTTTCATTTCTAAAAACATTTAGACTTTAAAATTAGGAAATATCTCCATAACAAGGCTATTTTAGCTTTAGAACTTATTTTTTAATATTTCAAATAATAATTTATATTTAGTGTTTAAATCTCTTAAGCATGAAACATAACTATTTACTGATCTTATTAGTTTTTTTTATGGTAAATGCCCGATCACAGGATACAGTGAAAGTGGCAACCAATTTAACACCCGAACAGCTTGCAGAACAAGATTACAATAGCGGTTTGGCAGCTCTCAAAAAAAATGAGTGTGCGGCAGCGGTTGAATTGTTCAACAAATCATTAACCGCAAAACCTAATTTTGATAAGGCCCTTGCAAACCGCGCCATTGCTTACATTCATTTAAAAAAGCACAACGAGGCTTTAGCAGATATAAATAGTGCTATTTTATTAAACGCACAAAATCCTGAGTTTTACTTTAATAAAAGCCTCATCTTTTATGATATTAACCAAAAAGACAGCCAGGCTGTTGCATTGGATAATTGTTTAAGAATAAATCCTGCACACGTTGAAGGCTGTTATTACAAAGGGATTTCGCTTTATGATGCTGCAGATTATGACAAATCGGTTGAGTTTTTTACTAAAGCAATTACAGGCAATCCTAATTATGCTTATGCTTATAATGACAGGGCCAGTGCTAAACGTGCCAAAGCAGATTATGCAGGGGCAATAGAAGATTATGAAAAAGCTATTAGCATTGATGGTTCTTTAGTTTTTATTCATAACAATTTAGGTTCGGCCTACCGCTTAAATAAAAATTATCAAAAAGCCATTGAAGCTTATACAAAAGCGTTACAGGCAAACCCAAATTATTTAGTGGCATTAAACAATCGCGGCTCCGCTAATTTTGAGAACAATAACCTTAAAGCGGCTCAGGCAGATTTTGAAGATGTATTAAAAAAAGATCCAAAAAATTCTTTTGCCTATAACAACCTTTCTTCTATTGCCATAAAAAATAAAGATTATAAAAAAGCAAAAGACATGGCCTCTCAATCTATTGCAAACGACCCTAAAAACGGAGCGGCTTATTATAACCGTGGCATTGCCCGCCAAATGCTGCGCGAAGAAGCGGAATGCTGCAGCGATTGGAAAAAAGCTTACGAGCTTGGCGTTAGTAACGCAAAAACTTTTATTAATGCTTCTTGCTTAGATTAATTTTATTAATGACCACTATGAAAAAAATATTTACACTGGCCTTCATTTGTTTATCTGCTCTTTCTTTTTCTCAATCGGTAGAATTTGAAAAAGATAATTTTCCCGGCAAAAAAGACGAAATGAAAGCCGCCCGAAAACAATTAGATATTGGGACTGAATTTTATATGCAGGGGCGAAAAGAGTTTGAAGATTTTAAACGAGGCTATGCTTCTGAGCACCGTTACTATCCGGTAAGTCATTATGATTACCAAAAAGCAGGTTATCAAAATTTCAGAGATGCACTTGCGCCATTATCAACCGCGCAGGCTTTCAATCCAAAAAATGCGCGTTTAAATTACATGCTTGGTTTTGTTTCTTTTATTACAGATCCATCAACACCTCAAACCCTAACTTATTTTGAAACAGCTTATAAATTAGATCCGATGGCCGAAGAAGATATGGCCTTTTGGCTGGCATGGAGCTATCACTTAAATAGTCGTTGGGATGAAGCCATTAAATATTATCAGACCTATTTACAACAAAGCAAAAAAAATTTAATAGAAACCGAAGACATCAATAAAAAAATTGCGGAGTGTAACAATGGAAAAAAATTTAGTGCAAATCCGGAGCGTGTTTTTGTAGACAACCTTGGAAGCACTATAAATACTGCGTTTCCGGAATACGGCCCTTCCATTTCTGCTGATGAAGAAACGGTTATTTTTACTGCAAGAAGAGATAATTCTACCGGCGGTAAACGCGATGAAAATGATAATGGCTATTACGAAGATGTTTATATCTCTACAAAACTAAACGGCAAATGGCAGGCTTCAAAACTTTTAAGTAAAAATGTAAATACCGAAAATCATGATGCCGCCGCGGGTCTTTCTTCTGACGGAAGCAAGCTTTACGTTTACAGGCACTCGGGCAAAGATGGTGGTGATCTTTATGAAAGCGTTTTATTTGGTGCGGATTGGGAAGAGCCTGTTCACATGAATAAATACATTAATACAAAGTATCATGAGTCAAGCGTAAGTTTAAGTTTTGATGGCAAGCGTTTGTATTTTGTAAGTGATAAAGAATCGGGCATTGGCGACAGGGATATTTATTATAGTGATATGGACGTGAAAGGTGAATGGGGCCCGGCAAAGAATATTGGCCCTGTAATAAATACAAAGTATGGGGATGAGGCCGTTTTTATGCACCCAGATGGCGTTACATTATACTTTAGCAGTAAAGGTCACAACTCAATGGGTGGTTATGATATTTTTAAATCTACCCTGGTAAATGGCGTTTGGGGAACACCGGAAAATTTAGGTTATCCAATTAACGGACCTGATGATGACGTGTTTTTTGTTGTGAGTGGTAGTGGCAGTCGCGCTTATTTTGCTTCTTCAAAAACCGGAGGCTTTGGCGAGAAAGATCTTTATAAAATTACATTTTTAGGCCCCGAAAAACATCCGTTATTGAATACACAAGATCAGTTAATGGCAATGGCGGCAAACCCTGTAAGTAATTTAAAAGTAGAAAATGCTGTTGAAGTTGCATCTGCAAAATTAACTATTTTAAAAGGGGTTGTTACCGATGCAAAAACAACTCAGCCTCTAGAATCATCTATTGACCTTATTGATAACGACAAGAATATTGTATTAGCAACATTTAAATCAAACAGCAGCACCGGTAAATATTTGGTGACCTTACCAAGCGGAAAAAATTATGGTATTGCTGTTAAACGTGATGGTTATTTATTTCATTCAGAAAATTTTAATATTCCTGATAATGCAGCTTTCCAGGAATTTACAAAGGACGTAGCTTTAAAGAAAATAGAAATTGGAAGTACCATTGTTTTACGTAATATCTTTTTTGATTTTGATAAGGCAACTATTCGTCCTGAATCTGCCAATGAGCTGGAGCGTTTAATTAAATTATTAAACGATAATCCAACCATAAAAATAGAATTAGGAAGCCATACAGATAGCAAAGGCTCTGATGATTATAACTGGAAGTTAAGTGATAGCCGTTCAAAATCGGTTGTTGATTATTTAATTGGTAAAGGCATTAGCACATCTCGTTTAGTGGCGAAAGGTTATGGCGAAACAAAACCAATTGACACTAACGAAACCGATGATGGCCGCCAAAATAACAGAAGAACAGAATTTAAGATACTTGAAAAATAATTGATTTGTTTTGAAACTACCTGACCTCGAAAAAATACGGCCTGAATTTATTTTTCTTTTCCTTTCTGCTTTTTTTGGTTTAGCCTTTTTATTTATAACGCCGCCGTTTCAAAGTCCTGATGAAATAAATCATTTTTATAAAGCATCCCAGATTTCGGAAGGACATTTTATTTCTGTTAAAAAAGATAGCCGTGTTGGAGGAGAGATCCCTGTTGGCTTTATAAAACTTACTGAGCCTTTTATTTGGCTACGTTGGAATGATAAGTCCAAAACAAATAAAGAAGCGTTTTTGGCCGCGCGAAACGTGTCTTTTACTAAAAATGAAAGAGAGTTTGTTGATTTTCCGAACACGGCCATGTATTCATTTATCAGCTATGTACCACAAGCTGTTTCTATTTTTATAGGGCGAAGCATTTCTTTATCTCCTTTATATATATTTTACCTGGCACGTATTATCACATTTCTGTTTTGGATAGTATGTGTTTATTATACCATTAAAAATATTCCCATTTATAAATGGCTTTTTGTTTTGCTTGCTTTGTTGCCAATGTCTTTATTTATAAACATGTCGTTAAGTGCCGATGTTGTAACAAACGCCATTGCATTTTTGCTGATAGCATTTATTTTAAAAGCGGCATTTGTAAGCAATTTTATTACAACTAAACATTTCATCATCATTCTTGCTTTAACGTTGTTACTGGCTTCTGCCAAAATGGTTTATGTGCCTGTTTCTCTTTTGTTCTTTATAATTCCAAAACAAAAATTCCGAACTGCAAAAACGTTTTATTCAATGGCTCTCATCTTATTTGGTTTGGCAGCATTAACTGTTTTGGGTTGGTCTAAGGTTTCAAACAACCTTTATACCCCTTATGCAGATTATAACCCGGCCTTTAAAGATAATGGCGCCTTGGTTAGTGGAGCAGACATGCATCTTCAAACCGGTTATATTCTTTCGCACGGATTTTACTTTTTTGATGTAATGCTGCATTCTTTGAACCAAACTTTTTCTATGTATTATGAAGGCTATATTGGAACGTTTGGCTGGCTGGATACGAAATTACCAAAATGGTTAATTGCTGTTTCGTATCTTTTTATTTTAATAGCTGCTCTGTTTCCAGGAAGTGATAAAATAAAATTAACGATAAAAAACAAGTTAATTATTTTTTGTTCTTTTTTTGGAAGTTTGTTTTTGCTTTTATTATCGCAGCATTTAACATGGGATGTTATAGGAGGAGACACGATCTACACCATACAAGGCAGGTATTTTATCCCGCTGTTTCCTTTACTTTTTATGCTGTTGTATAACACTAAACTAAATTATTCAAAAGCAGTTGCGCTTTTAATAATTGTGTTTTCTATACTGGCCTTAAGTGTCAGTACCTATACACTGTATACCAGGTATTATGTTGATTAAAGTGAAAGATGTTTTGATCTTACCTGCTTGCCGTAAAATAACGTAGCGGCCTTATCAAATGTTTCGGGCAGATCGGTGGTGTAAAAGCTAACGGTTTGCGTTTTGCTGCATTTTACTTCCATTTCAGGGTGGCGTTGTAAATAATCTTTTAATCCCTTTGCAACAATTGTTCCCTGCGAAAGCAGCTGAACATTTGCAGGAAGGTAACTTTGAATTTTTTCTTTTATAAGAGGATAATGTGTGCAGCCTAAAATAATTGCGTCAATATTTTTTTGTTGCTGCATTAAAGCGGTAACGTGTTTTTTTATAAAAAAATCCGCGCCTTCATTATTATACTCGTTGTTCTCGATGAGCGGAACCCACATTGGACAAGCTTCCTGGTACACTTTTAAATTCGGAAAAAATTTCTCTATCTCCACCAGGTAGGAACCCGAACTAACGGTTCCGGCTGTGCCGAGTACGCCTACGTTTCCGGTTTTACTGTAATTACCAATGATCTCTGTTGTAGGACGGATCACACCTAACACTCTTTTTGACGGATCTATCTTTGGAAGATCTTTTTGCTGTATGGTACGTAAAGCCTTTGCCGATGCTGTATTACAAGCCAATACAACTAACTCGCATCCCATGGCAAATAAATGGTTAACACATTCTAATGTATACTCGTAAACCGTTTCAAAACTTCTTGAGCCGTATGGCGCACGCGCATTATCACCCAAATACAGATAGTCGTATTGCGGCATTTCATTAACGATCTCTTTTAAAACAGTAAGACCACCAAAACCGCTGTCAAAAACACCTATAGGTTTATATGAATTTTTTTGATCCATTTCAGAACCACAAATCTAAGCAAAGATTAAACTCGTTACGTTGATTTGTTATTTTATTTCCTTGTTTAAAGATCAAATTATCTGCTTCCAATATTCGCCACTCGGCACTTAAGCTAACAGTTTTATGCGGCATGAATTCTATCCCAACGGTTGTACCATGTATGTAGTCTCCAATATCAAGAGCACCGCTTAAGATCTCGTTGGGGTCAGAAAAATTTTCCACTCTTGCATAACTTGCCAATTGCTTTATAAACTGATATTTTACAATTATTAAACCGCCATATACATAACCTATCTGGCTTGAATCTGTTCTTAAAGAATTTTGCTGCATTCCAAAATTGGCATCAATACCAATTGTAAATTTTTTGAAATGAATTTTTGAGTAAACATTATTGATCCATCTTTGATGTTTTACCTTAGAACTGTCAGGCGATTCATCGCAAGTTAAAAGATTGTAGGTAAGCGAAAAGCGCTTCGCGTTATAAACCGTTGTAAAGCCAAAAGCTTTGTTGCGGTTGTTATCAAGGTATTCGTTATAACCATTAAAAACATTTACTTGCAAGCTTAGTTTTGAGTTAGCCATATAGGTAAGCTTTGCACCGCTTAAAAAATAGGGATCATAAAAATTTACGATCGACATACTGGATGCAATATTTTCTCTTGGCTGAAAGCTTTCAATACCAATATGTGTTTTAAAAAAGCCTGCATCAAACCATAATTTTTTAAAGATCCTGAAGCCGCCATTTGCTTCCTGTATCAGGTTAAACGTTTGTGGCCATGAGCTTTCGGGCACATCACCATAATGCAAAATAATATTTCCACGCATGTTTTGGCTTTTATAATTCATGCTTATTAAAGCCATGTTTAAAGAGAATTGATTTTTACGCGGTTCAAGTGTTGGAAACTGCACAAAACCATTTGGCAAATTATCATCATCATTTAAAGAAAAATACGACGAGATATAACCACCAATATGTAGTTCCGGATGCAACAAACTATCTAATTCTGAGATGATCCTGGACCGGTTAAAGATCAGATCTGTATCTGATTTAAGGCTAATTTTGGGCAAAAATGTATGATTTTTTGTTAAAGAATCGGCATTTTGAGCCAAAAAATGGCATTTTATGGCAAAAAGTACAAATATTAGACTTATACGGTTCATGAATTCTACTACAAACAAAGCAAAAAAACACAATAAATCATCTATTTTTACGTTTTTATATTTGATTTGTTAAAAAAAATTCTTCCATATCTGCTTTGCTTACTGGTGTTAAGCGGTTTTTCTCAAAGAAGGAAACGTAATTTTCGTCAAAGCGAAATTGGGTTATTTGGTGGCGCCTCTTACTATTTAGGAGACCTTAATCCACGGGGACATTTTTTGTTTTCGAAGCCGGCTGTTGGTCTTTTTTACAGATATTCTTTTCACTATCGTTATGCTTTTCGTTTTGGATTTAATTATGGTTCTGTAATGGGCGATGATTCTAAATCAAAAGAGTTTGATCAGCTTGAAAGAAACGTTGCATTCAAGTCAAACATTTATGACTTGCACGCTGTAGCAGAATTTAATTTCGTAGATTATAGAATTGGTGTAGATAAACACCGTTTTACAATGTTTCTTTTTGCCGGTCTTGGTGCTTTTTATTTTAATCCTCAAAGCAGTTATGGCGCCGGCCCTACAACCGATCTTTTGCACGGCGGTGTTGTTAATCCGGGTTACCCTAAACTCCAGGTAAATATACCTTATGGTATTGGTGTCAAAATGAATGCCGGACGTGTTTTTTGCTTTGGTCTTGAGTGGGGGCCTCGTAAACTATTTACAGATCATTTGGATAATGTGAGTGCCGAATATGCCGATGGCTATATGCGCGGCAACACGCGCACCAAAGACTGGTATTTCTTTTACGGCGCTACGTTAAGTATAAAATTACCAAAGATCAACGAACCTTGTTTTAAAAGTTTATAGTTCTGTTTAAAATAAAAACAAAAAAGCCGGATCAAGATTATTTGATCCGGCTTTTTAATTTTATAAAAATTTATTTTTTGTTTTGTGTAAAGCTTGCGCCTAAATATTCGCGGTTCATGCGCGCAATGTTCTCCAAAGAAATGCTTTTCGGACATTCTGCTTCGCAAGCGCCGGTATTAGTACAGTTACCGAATCCCTCTTCGTCCATTTGTTTAACCATGTTTAGTACACGATCTTGTTTCTCAACTTTACCTTGCGGTAATAAAGATAACTGAGAAACTTTTGCTGATACAAATAACATAGCACTTGAGTTTTTACAAGCTGCAACGCAGGCACCACAGCCAATACAAGCCGCTGCATCAAATGCAGTATCTGCATCATCTTTAGGAATCAAAATATTATTAGCATCTTTTGCATTACCGGTGTTTACAGAAACGAAACCGCCGGCAGACATAATTCTGTCAAACGAAGAACGATCTACTGCAAGATCTTTAATTACCGGAAACGCAGCTCCTCTCCATGGTTCAACAACAATTGTATCGCCATTATTAAAACTGCGCATATGCAACTGGCAAGTAGTAATGCCACCTTTTGGTCCGTGCGGACGGCCATTGATGTACATACTGCACATACCGCAAATACCTTCGCGGCAATCGTGATCAAAAGCAATTGGCTCTTTACCTGCGCTTATCAGTTGTTCGTTAACAACATCAAACATTTCTAAAAAACTCATGTCAGGCGAAATGCCTTTAGCATCATAAGTTTCAAAGCGTCCTTTGCTGTCTTTATTTTTTTGTTTCCAAACCTTTAAGGTCAGATTCATATTTCCGTGACTCATAATTCTATTTGTTTATGCGTAATTACGTTGTGCTAATTTAATATTCTCGAATTTCAATTCTTCTTTGTGTAATTCAAAATTGCTATCGCCTTTGTATTCCCAAGCGGCAACGTAAGCAAAATTATCATCATCACGTAAAGCTTCACCATCCGGCGTTTGGTATTCTTCGCGGAAATGTCCGCCACAGCTTTCGTTGCGGTTCAATGCGTCTTTACACATTAATTCTCCTAACTCAATAAAATCTGCAACGCGGTGTGCTTTTTCTAATTCAGTATTAAATTCGTTTTGTTCTCCCGGTACGCGCACATCGCTCCAAAAATCTTTTTTCAATTGTTGAATTTCTGCAATGGCTTCAGTTAAACCTTTTGCATTACGCGCCATACCACATTTTTCCCACATAATGCGGCCTAATGCTTTATGGAAGTGGTCAACAGATTTTGTTCCTTTAATTGAGAATAGTTTGTTAATGCGTTCCTGAACCTCAGCTTCTGCTTTTACAAAAGCTTCGTGATCGGTTGGAATTGCTTTGGTACGAATTTCTTCAGATAAATAATCGCCAATAGTGTAAGGAATTACAAAATATCCATCGGCCAAGCCCTGCATTAAAGCAGAAGCTCCCAAACGGTTAGCACCGTGATCGGAGAAGTTAGCTTCGCCCAAAGCATACAAGCCCGGAACCGTTGTCATTAAATTATAATCTACCCAAAGGCCACCCATTGTGTAGTGAACCGCAGGATAAATACGCATTGGCATTTCATAAGGATCTTCGTCGGTAATTTGTTTATACATATCAAACAGGTTACCATATTTTTCTTTCACTACATCTTTTCCTAATGCGCGAATAGTTTCTTTCGTTGGATTATGTAAGTTCTTCTTGTTAGCTTCGATCTGACCATAACGCATCATGTTAGCTTCAAAATCAAGATACACCGCCATTTTAGAAGCTCCTACGCCATAACCTGCATCGCAACGCTCTTTAGCGGCACGGCTGGCAACGTCGCGCGGCACAAGGTTACCAAAGGCTGGGTAACGACGCTCTAAATAATAATCTCTTTCTTCTTCAGGAATATCTTTTGCTTTACGCTTATCGTCTTTTTGCTTAGGCACCCAAATTCTACCATCGTTACGTAATGACTCTGACATCAACGTTAATTTCGATTGATGATCGCCCGAAACAGGAATACAGGTTGGGTGAATTTGTGTATAACAAGGGTTTCCGAAGAAAGCGCCTTTTTTATGTGCTTTCCATGCCGCTGTAACATTACAACCCATGGCATTTGTAGATAAATAAAATACGTTACCGTAACCACCCGTGCATAATAATACCGCGTGGCCAAAATGACGTTGTAGTTTTCCGGTAACCAGATCGCGGGCAATAATACCGCGGGCTTTACCGTCAATGGTAACAACATCCATCATTTCATGGCGGGCCATTAATTTAACGGCGCCCATACCCACCTGGCGTTGTAAAGCACTGTATGCTCCCAATAATAATTGTTGTCCTGTTTGTCCGGCAGCGTAAAATGTACGTTGTACTTGTGTTCCACCAAAACTACGGTTACTTAAAGTTCCGCCGTATTCGCGCGCAAACGGTACACCTTGCGCAACGCATTGGTCAATAATATTTCCCGACACCTCAGCTAAACGGTGCACGTTAGCTTCGCGAGCGCGGTAATCGCCACCTTTAATAGTATCGTAAAATAAACGGTAAACGCTGTCACCATCATTTTGATAATTTTTTGCAGCATTAACACCACCTTGTGCAGCAATACTATGCGCACGGCGAGGCGAATCCTGGAAACAAAATACTTTTACTTTATATCCCATTTCGGCTAAAGATGCTGCAGCTGAAGAACCCGCAAGGCCCGAACCTACAACAATAACCTCAAGGCTGCGTTTGTTGGCAGGGTTAACCAGGTGAACAGTAGAACGATATTTTGTCCATTTGTTCTCTAAAGTTCCTTCAGGGATTTTTGAATTTAATTTTGATGAAGTAGCCATAGTTTGTATTTACAATTTTTTAATTGACAATTATTTTATAATTCCTAAGAACATGGTAACCGGCATTGCTGCAAATAAAAGGCAAACAATAATAGAGAACCACATGCCTAATGCTTTAATAAGCGGTGTGTATTTTTTATGATTTAAGCCTAATGATTGAAAGCTTGATTGAAAGCCGTGTAACAAGTGATACAAAAGACTGATAACACCTACTAAATAAATGGCAACAAAATACCATTGAGAAAAAACCGCTTTCATGCCTGCAAATGTATCGTGAGCGGTATGATTGAACACCGCTACTTTAGTTGGTACCCAAAAGTTACTTAAGTGAACCACTAGGAATAATAACAATAAAGATCCTAAAATGCCCATTGAGCGTGAATACCAGCTACTGTTAGCACTGCCTTTTACAACAGCGTAGCCAATTGGGCGGGCCTTGCGATTCTCTAAAGTTAAAACTAAGGCCTGAAAAATGTGCAACAATAACCCAGCAAACAAACCTATCTCTAAAATTCTAATGATTGGATTGTGAGCCATAAAATCAGCTCCCGCATTAAAAGTTGCGCCACCATCATTAAAGAAAATAAAGCTGTTTAAAGTTACGTGTATCACTAAAAATGAAATAAGGAATAAACCTGTTAATCCCATTAAAAATTTCTTTCCGATTGAGGAAGATAAAAATCCTGATTTTTTACTCATAATGGTATAAAATAAATACTTGAAATTGTGCGCTAAAGGTATTAAGCAAAACGTTTAGAATCAAGTTTTAAGCTAAATGTTTTTTATTATAAAATACTGCGTCAACCGCTCAAGTCGCTCATTTGTAGCGTCAAGCGCAGAAAAGTCTTATTTAGAATAGTTTTAAATATTAAGGTTAAAAACTAAAATCCTTTAGTATTTCCCACTTTTTATCAAGCTTTAATAAGCTAAAGCCTTTGCAGTTGAACGTTCCGCTTAACTTTTTGTCACTAAACTCCTGTTTCAACTCATAAAACTTTGCTTTTTTAAGATCACGCGAGGCAACGGTAATATGTGGATGAAAGCCTCGCAGATCATCGGCTTCATTAAACAGCTGCAATTCTTTTTTTGCAAACTTTTTTAAGCGATCGTGTAATTCGTTAAGCGTATTATTTGGTGTTATGGCTGCATAAATAACGCGAGGCTCAAAAAAAGAATAATTGTTAAGTTCTATCTTAATTTCAACATCAAACTTAAAGGTTGCCAACTTATCAATAATTAAGTTTTCTTTTTCTTCCTTCCATTCAAAAGGCCTGTGTAAAGTAATATGGGCGGGACTTCTGAGGGCTCCCTTCAATCCGTGCTCATTAAATAATTGTTGTTTTATCCCTTCTGCTTTTTCAAATAATGGTGGCGGAATTACAATTGCCAAAAAGTATTTTTTAACGGTCATTTTACCCTTTTACATCGGTAAATTATGCTATTTTTGTGGGATTATAAAATTATATGCAAATTATTATTCCTATGGCCGGCAAGGGCAAGCGTATGCGCCCTCACACACTTACAACTGCAAAACCGTTGATACCTGTGGCCGGAAAACCCATTGTGCAGCGCCTTGTAGAAGATATTACTAAAGTTTGCGGACAAAAAGTTAACGAGATTGCCTTTATTATTGGCCCTGATTTTGGTGCAGAAGTTGAGCAAAATTTAATTAAAGTTGCCGAAAGCCAGGGTGCCAAAGGAAGAATATTTTATCAGGACGTAGCCCTGGGAACCGCTCATGCCATAATGTGCGCCAAAGACGCCATTAAAGGTAAAACGGTTGTTGCTTTTGCAGATACTTTGTTTAAGGCAGATTTTGTAATGGATACGGAGCAGGAGGGCGTTATCTGGGTTCAAAAAATTGAAGACCCAAGCCAGTTTGGTGTAGTAAAATTAGATAGCAAAGGTGCTATAACCGATTTTGTAGAAAAGCCGCAAACATTCATTAGCGACCTGGCAATTATTGGTATTTATTATTTTAAAGATGGTGATTATTTAAAAAGCGAACTGCAATATTTATTGGATAATAAGATCACTGAAAAAGGTGAGTACCAGTTAACCAACGCTTTGGAAAACATGAAACAAAAGGGCACTAAGTTTATGCCCGGCCAGGTTACCGAGTGGTTAGATTGTGGTAATAAAAACGCTACTGTATACACCAATCAACGTGTGTTAGAGTTTGATAAAGGCAAAGCGCATTTAAAAGAAAAGAACATTAAAAATAACAATAGCATTATTATTGAGCCTTGTTATATTGGTGAAAATGTAGAGTTAACAGATTGTATTGTTGGCCCACATGCCAGTATTGGCGCTAATTCTAAGATCAAGAACAGTATTTTACAAAACTCTATTGTTCAAAAAGATTCTAAAATAAACAACGCTAACATTGCCAACAGTATGTTGGGCATTGGTGCAGAAGTTAATGGCAAGGCCTTAGACTTAAGCATTAGCGATTACACACAATTATTTGTTTAAAGGTTCTAAATATTTTTTTATTGCGCTAACGGTTTCCGGTTTGGTTATTTTTTTTGTGGCTTGCAAAAGCAAAAAAGAAACAGTTACAAGAACAAGTGTTAAAGAATTTACAGATGAGAAACCCAGCGCGCAGGTAAACGAAGTAAAGTTTACAAGTTATTTTATTGAAGGTTGCGCCGCTTTACAACCACAAAAACAAAATTTACCGGAGGCCTTGCGCTTATTTACCGAGTGTAAAAAAATAGATCCAAACAATGTTCCTTTAAAATATGAACTTGGTAAAACCTATAAATTAATGGGCGCTTACGAGCTGGCCATTCAAAATGCTAAGGCTTGTGCAGAAGCAAATCCTAAAAATGAGTGGTATCAGTTATTGCTTATTGAATGTTACGTTTCTTTAAAGCAATACAATCAATCCATTAAACTAAGAGAACAATTGGTAAAAAATTTTCCAGACAAAACCGAATTTCAGGAAGATCTTGCTATTGAATATTCTATTATTGGCGAATATGATAAGTCTTACAAAATTTATGATGAGCTTGAAAAAACCTATGGTGTTAACGAACAAATAACTTTAAATAAAATAAAGCTCTTAAAGAACCAAAAAAAATTTAAAGAAAGCGAAGAAGAATTATTACGTCTTGCTAATTCAAATAAAACAGAGCCTCGCTACCTTGCCTATCTTGCCGACTTCTACATTGAACAACATCAATTAGATAAGGCAAAAGAGATGTATGACAAGATTTTGCTCATAGACCCTAACAATCCCTCTATTAATCTTGCATTGCATGATTACTATAGCGCACAAGGAAAAGATAATGAGGCTTACGATTGTTTAAAAAAAGCCTTTCAAAATCCCGATCTGGAAGTAGATTATAAAATAGATGCAGCAAGGTACTATTTGGCCCGTGCCGAAAAACAACCCGAGTCTGATTTTTATTCGCGCGGTATTGAGCTGTGTGAGTTGCTTGTTAAGGTACATCCAAAAGAAGCAAGAGGTAATGAAGTGTACGCCGATTTTTTATTGCTTGGCGAAAAAACGAAAGAAGCGGCAAAGTATTATTATATAGCAGCAGCCGGCGAAGCGGTTGATTACAGGGTTTGGAGTCAATTATTATTTACAGATAGCGAATTAAAACAATACGATTCTTTAGAACACCACAGCGCAAAAGCAATGGATCTTTTTCCAAGCCAGGCAGTACCTTATTTTTTTAATGGCGTTGCTAACATGCAACTAAAAAATCACAAAAAAGCGGCGCAATCTTTAAAAGACGGCTTAGAGTTTGTGAGCGATAATAAATCATTGATGATGGATTTTTACAAAAACCTAGGTGATGCTTATTATTATGGGAAAGAATATCAAAAGTCAGATAAAGCTTTTGATGATGCTTTAAAAATAGATGCTGATAATACCTATGTATTAAACAATTATGCCTATTATCTGTCATTAAGAAACGAGAATTTAGATAAAGCTGAAAAACTATCGCGCAAAGCAAATGAACTGGCACACGACAACCGCAATTATATGGACACATATGGTTGGATATTGTATCAGCAAAAAAAATACAAAGAGGCAGAAGAATGGCTGGCGCGTGCAGCAAAAATGGGCCCTCCAAAATCAGATATTCTTGAGCATTACGGCGATGTTTTGTATAAACTTAATAAGCCTGATGAAGCTTATGCACAATGGATACTGGCAAAACAGGCGGGTGGTAATTCTGAAGCTTTGAATAATAAAATAAAATTAAAAAAACTGAATGATTAATTCATTCTTCACTATAAAACATTTTTCTATTGCAATTTTATTGCTTTGTTTTTTTGCGCCATCATGTAAGCATAAACAAAAAACACAAAAACATCAAACCGAACTAATTGTTTCAGATACAGTAAATATGGGGCGCTGCCGCCTTGATTTTAAAAGCGCCAAAACATTAACCAAACACGTAAAAGAAAACGAATTCAATTTTAACTGGGTAACCGCTAAAGCCAATGTAGAAACGCTTATTGATGGCAAAGAAGAAAGCTTTGATATTCGCGTAAACATTCGTAAAGACAGTGCCATGCTTATTACCATACAATATTTGTTGGGCATACAGGTAGCCAAGATCCTCATTACACGCGACTCAGTAAAAGTAAGGGTAGATATAAAAAAGCAATACTTTAAAGGCGATTTTAATTACATAAACGAGATGTTAAATGCCGACCTGGATTACGATGTTTTACAGGCGGTTTTATTTGGCAACAGCGCAGAGTTTTACGAAGACGACGATTTAAAGTTAAAACCTGTAACCGATCGTGAAAACTGTCATTATTTACTCAGTACCGAGCGTAAGCGGCGTTTAAGAAAGATGCAGCAAGGCGAAAATGCGCTTAAAAAAGCACTACAAATATTAACGCTTAATCCCGATAATTATAAAATTATTAAGAATGAATTCTCAGATCCGGCAACCAACCGCACTTTTACGGCAAATTATAAGAATTTTACCCAAAAAGACAGTGTTTATGCACCATACCATGTTGATATTGATATAGTAGCAGAGAAAAAAGCAAGCATAAAAATTGACTATGTTCGCATAGAGAAAAATAAGCCTCAAAACTTAGGCTTAAACATACCGGCTAAATATGACCCTATTGAAATACAAAAAAAATAAATTAACGCTCGTTTTTGCGTTTTTATTTTTTATTGTATTAATTCCTTCCTTCCAGGCACAAACCGGTTCAAAAAATTCAAAAAAAGATCTTGAAAATAAAAAGAAAAAGATCAACGATGAGATCAACGAGATAAACTCTATGTTGAGCGAAACAAAGGCCAACAAAAAAAATTCTATAGGCGCTTTAGTGAATATTAATATGAAATTGGAAAAACGCCAGGATCTTATCAATACCATCAACGCCGAGATCCACGAATTAAACAAAGACATTAAAAAGAACGAAAAACAGGCTGAGCAATTGAAGCTTAGTTTAGAGAAATTAAAAGGTGAGTACGCCCGCATGATCGTATTTGCACAACGTAACCAGGATGCCTACAGCAAAATAATGTTTGTTTTTGCATCTGATAATTTTAACCAGGCTTATGCGCGTTTAAAATACATGCAACAATATTCTGAGTTTAGAAAAAAACAAGCGGCAGAAATTATTGTAACACAAACCGAACTCATAGCAAAACTAAAAGAGTTGAAAGAACAACGTCATGAAAAAAATGTGCTTTTAGGTAATGAAGAAGTAGAGAAAGAGAACCTCAGCAGCGAGAAACAAGAACAGGAACAGGTTTTAACTGAATTGCAGAAAAAAGAAAAAGAATTAAAAACAGAATTGGATAAAAAGAAACAAGATGCTGTTGAATTACAATTGGCCATTAAACGTTTAATTGAAGCCGAAATAAAACGTAAGCTCGAAGAAGCAAGAAAAGCTGAAGAGGCAGCGCTTGCCGCTAAAAAAGCCAAAGAAGAGAAAGAGGCGAAAGAGAATAAAACAAAGGTTGCTGCAAAAGACAATAAAAATCCGAAAAACGCTAAAGAAAAAATTGTTATTGACGTAAAACCCGAGAAAGAAAAGAAAGAGAATTTATTTATGCCTGCATTAACGGAAGAAACAGAAGCACTGAGCGCTGATTTTTCTAACAACCGCGGCAAATTACCATGGCCTGTTGGTAAAGGCGTTATATGCGAAACCTATGGTGAGCATGAGCATCCTGCCATAAAAGGTTTTATGATGTTTAATAATGGTGTTGAAATATGCGCTACTAAAGGCACGCAAGCCCGCGCTGTTTTTGATGGCGAAGTAACAGGCATCGCCGTTTCACCAACCGGTGGAAAATTAGTGATCATTCGCCATGGCGAATATTTAAGTGTATACAGTAATCTTACCGACGTCACTGTAAAAACAGGGCAAAAGATAACTGTAAAACAAATTATTGGTACTGTTGCAACAGATGATGAAGAGGGCAAAACATCTATGAACCTGCAGATCTGGAAAGGCCAAAAAACAATGGATCCAAGCGGTTGGTTATTTAATGCGCGCTAATAGTATCCTGTATCTAAACGCGCTTAATGTTAAATATCAATTATTTCTTTGTCTCGGTTTTAGAACTTCGTAATTTTAATAGAGCATGAAAAATGTAAAATATATCCTGGTTTTTCTTATTGCGTTTGCGTTTTTTTCTTTTACTCATAACGATAAATATGTACGCCAGGCATTAAAACAAATAGAAAAAGGAAATCTTCGCGAAGCAAAAAATCTTTACTTAAAAGCAATCGAACAAAACCCTGAAAGTTTTGATGCCAATGTGGGCATGGGCCTTTTATTATCAGAGTTTTTAGATAATCACGCAGGCGCACTACCCTATCTTGAAAAAGCTTATAAGATCACAAAAAAAGACACGCTTGGGCAATTGCTTTATTCACTTGCAAAATGTTACCAGTACAATGGCGAGTTTGAAAAAGCCATTACCATGTTTGATCGTTTAAATAATTATGAAGATTACGAAGAAGAAATAGATCTTGCTAAAGACATTAAAAAAAGAAAAGAAGATTGCAATTATGCTATTCAACACCGTAATTATATCTCGCCAACAAATTGGTACGTAATAAATGCCGGTAAAACCATTAATACCGATATGCCGGAATATGTGCCTGTGCTTACACAGCAAAACGAATTAATATTTACATCGCGCAGGCAGGATGATAAAAAAGAAAACTTAAGTTATTTAGATGGAAAATATTTTGAAAGTATGTACATCACAAAAATTGATGTCAATGGTTTTAAAGATCTTCGTCGTTATACTTTACCTGATGAATTTGTAAATTCTAAATATTTAAAAAAACATGAGTCTGTGGTATCTATGAGCCAGGATGGAAAAACACTTTTTTCTTTTCGTGATAATAAGATCTACGAAATAAAAATGGAAGAAAGCAAAACACAAAAGCCAAAAAAATTATTAAAGACCATTAATTTTGATTTTTATCAAAGTCACGCCTTCTTAACTAAAGATGGCAACACACTTTATTTTACAAGTGAGGCAGAAGGTGGGCTTGGAGGAATTGATATTTACCGTGCCACAAAAATTAAAGAGGGCGAGTGGAGCAAGCCCGAAAATATTGGGGCACCAATAAACACTTCTTTTGACGAAGATGCACCTTTTATTACAGATGATGGTAAGACCATGTATTTTGCAAGCACCGGTCATGAAGGCTATGGTAATTACGATATTTATAAAAGCGATCTGGTAGATGGAAAATGGAGTGCCCCCGAAAACCTTGGCCAACCGGTTAATTCATCCGGACATGATATTTTTATGGTGAAAGACAACAATGGGGCTTCAGCCTATTTTTCATCATCACGTACCGGTGGTTTTGGCGATATGGATATTTATAAAATAAATTATTTAGATAATTTAAATAAAGAATGTCCAACAGAAAAAACAACTCCATTTGCTTTAAGTATAATTGATGAGAACACAAATGATCTTAAAAACACGATAGAGGTAAAAATTCCTGCAAATTATAAAGTACTTTCTTACGAATGGAAAGTAAATGAAAACACTATTACTAACCAGGCTGCTGTTTTAAATTACGATTATAAACAAAACGGTAATTACACTGTATCTGCTAAAGTAATTGCTTATTGCGATACCTGTTTATCTCCAATAGTTGTTTGTAACAGTATTGAAAACAAATTTGAGAAAGTAAAAGCAGATACGGCAACAACTATAACAAATACAACAACAGTTGTAAGCGCGGTTGATCTGATAAAGATAAAAGGAGAATTAAGTGCTGAACAATTACAGGCTCTTGGCTTTAACACCAACCCTATTCTTTTTGCGTTTGATAAAAGCGATCTAAGTACTGAAGCTGAAGAAATTTTAAAGACCAATAACGAGGTATTAAAAAAATATCCAAGTCTTGCTGTAGAAATTATTGGGTATACCGATTCGCGTGGTACTGAAGGTCACAACAAAACTCTTTCAGCGCAGCGTGCTAAAGCAGTAAAAAGCTATCTTTCAAAAGCAGATGTAAAACGGGCGCAATTAAAACTCTCAACCGGTAAGGGTGCCAGCAATTTGGTTAATGATTGTGGCAAAGGAAAAGACTGCGACAATTATATGCACTTACAAAACCGTAGGGTTATTTTTAAGGTGTATAATAAATAGTGTCATTCCTGCGAAGGATGAATCTGTTGTCGCAGAACCCTCATACTTCGGGATGTCATAAAAACAAAAAAGCCGCTCCCAATAGAAAGCGGCTTTTTAATATTATACTACTTAATTAAGCTTTAAAGAAATCTTCGTAACTAACTTCTTTTGCTTTTAGTGTGCATTTTTCTTTTATAAGATCTAATACTTTTTTACTGTAAAGATTTTCGAAAATACGTTGCGCTTCTTTTTCTTTACTTAAAATATCTTTTGAGATCTTTTCCAGATCATCTTCAGTTGGCACTTGTCCGTAACGAGAGTATTCGCTTTTAATAAAGGCTTTTGCTTCGTCTTTGGCTTCATCGGCATCTACTTTAATTTCGTTGTCCTTAATGATCTTGTTCTCAATTAAACGCCATTTCATAGATTTAGAATAGTTTGGGTAATCTTTTTCTAACTCTTCTTGTGTAATTGGTTTTTCGTTAACAGCCAATAACCAACGTTTTAAAAACGTATCAGGCAATTGAATGTTTGTTTTTTCAACAAGGCTATTCTCAACCTCTGTTCTTAAAAATTTATCAGCATCTGCATTAAACATTAATCCCAACTCTTCGCGAATTTTATTTCTGAATTCTTCTTCGCTAGTAATTTTGCCCGGGCCATATACTTTATCAAATAAATCCTGATCAAGATCTGCATCTTCTAAGCGGGCAATATTTTTTACAGTAAGTTGTAAATTACAATCTAAAGTTTCTGCAGCTTCTTTATCAATGCCTAACGAAACGCTTTTGTCTAAGGCCGTGTCGTAAAGCTCGTTTGCGTTTAGTGTAATTTTATCTTCTTTTTTAATGCCTAAAATTTTTGATTTTGCAGTTTCATTCTTTAAACGTTCGTAGCTAATGCTTGTGCTTTTAAAAATTCCACCGGGTTTAATGTTTCCGGTTTCATCTAATTCATTAATGTCAACAAACACAACATCTTTCTCTCCTGCAACTTCAGGATTTTGTGGTTTACCAAAATTACGACGTACATCTTTCACATATTTCTCAACCAACTCATCATCTATCTTTACAGTTTTGTAAGTAAATGTTTGTTTGTCGTTAAGGTCGATATTGAACTGAGGCGCTAAACCTACCTGGTAAACAAATTCAAAATCTTTTTGATTTTCAAAATCAACTGCTGCTTGTTCTTTTGGTAAAGGATTTCCTAAGATCTCCAGTTTATTTTCCTGGATATAATTATAAATAGTAGCATCTAATAATTTGTTTAACTCATCTACTAAAATTTGAGTGCCATATTGTTTTTTTACCAAACCCGCAGGTACTTTACCCGGTCTGAAACCCGGCATAGAAATTTGTTTTTGCGCTTTTTTTAACGCGTCATTCACTTTTCCTTCATAATCTGTAGGAGTAACAGAAATTGCGATCTCTGCATTCAAACTATCAATATCTTTCTTGGTAATATTCATTTCTTTAAAATTTTGGACTGCGAAAATAGGGATTTTTCTTTGTTTTTCATAGAAAATGGCAGTAAAAATGGCCTGAAAAATAGGCAATTAACTAAAAATAAGAGAAAATTGGGCTTTAAAGTCTTTGCCCGGAGTAATTTGAATAATTCCGTCTTTTTTTGACAGTTCGTTGGCTGTTGTTTCAGCATCTGCGATGCCATACCAAGGCTCAAGGCAAACAAACTGTGTGTTGCCTTTTTTTGCCCAGATACCAAAATAAGGCCAGTGATCGCATTGAAGCATGATCTTATGGTTTGATTTGGAAGAACACAAGCTAATGCTGTTTATTTGTTTATTCTCAAATACAAGCGCATCATTATCAAACAGCTCTTTTTTTAGGAATAATTTCTTATCGTTTAATTCAAGCGCTGAAGTTGCGTCAGTTCTCAAACCGTTATTTAATTTGGTGAGGGCAAAATTATCTTTTTCAAACTCTAAATAGTAATCTTCAAAGCTTTCGTTTGCTAGTAAAGGACAGTTAAATCCGGGATGTGCCCCTACGCTTGTATAAATGGTCTGGTTAGATGGATTTGTAATTTTGTATTCTGTATATAGTTTGTTCTCTTCTAAAGTATATTTTATTTCAAAAACAAACTCAAATGGGAATTTAGTTTTTGTTTCGCTATTTGAGCGTAATTGAAATGTAAGAGACTGTTCGCTTTTTTCAACCAGGTCAAATTCCATATCACGCGCAAAACCGTGTTGGGGCAATTCGTGTTTTTTGTTGTTGTAAATGAAAAAATTATCTTTCAGCTTTCCGACTATGGGGAACAGTACAGGTGCATGCCTTGCCCACACTTCTTTTTGGGCTTGCCACATAAATTCAATACCACTTTTGTTTTTAACGCTGCATAGCTCTGCGCCAAAATGATCAATCGTTACTGTTAAAGTTGTTGAGGTTAACTGCGTTTGCATTTTATAAGAACATAATGCCTTTAATTTGCGCTGCCTTTTTATAAACAGAAATAATTTCTTCCACATTCATGGCAACCTGTGTGGCCGTTATGCTGGTGTATTTGCCACTGCCACTTTCTTTTGTATGAATGTCCGCTTCTTCACCAAAAAGATTCTCTACAAGCGCAATGCTTCGGTGCTCGCTCGGAACAATAAATTTAAACATATACACACTTGGAAAAGTTGTTGTTTCAACCAGTTTGTCTTTAAATTTTTGTAGTTCCTCTTCTGTCATTACGCGTGATCAAAAAAATGATTGTAAATAAGTACAACTCCAAAAATAACAAGTAATGTGCCGGTAATTATATTTACGGTACGCATGGTTTTTGGTGTTAAAACCTGTTTTAATTTATTTGCAGCAGAAACTTTACCTAACTCTACCAACAGAACAAGACCAAGTGTAATGCTAAAATAAAGCAGCATGTAAGGTATTGAATAGTATAACGTTTTACTTACTGCCGTTACATTACCTAACCACAACAACCAAACCGCAGGGTTTAAACAATTAAGAAAAAATCCTTTAAAGATCATGGTTTGTGCAGAAGGCGCCTTTATTTCAATGTTCTCATCTTTACTATTTTCAACCGGTTCGCGAAAATGGAGTGAGCCAAAGATGATCAAAATTATGCCGGCCAAAATTCCCATAAAACGCTGGCTCTTTTCATCCTGTATAAAATTACTTGCGCCATAATGCACTAAAAAAATAATAAGTACGCAGACTATAAAATCGCTTAATACAACACCAATGGCCAAAAGCGAGCCGGGTTTGTACCCATAACGGATGCCCGTATTTATTAATGCAAAAAAAGCCGGCCCAAACGAAAAGGTTAGCAATAAAACAATAATAAAAGTTTGATATATTAAGCTTAGTACCAAAACTACTTTTTAATCTTTTCTAAAAACGCCAACCACTCATTCAATTGTTTTCCTTTTAACACGCGCGGAAACTTACTTTGCCCGCCCAACTTGTTTTTACTTGCTAAAAAATCAATAAAGGTTTGATTAGGCAATAACGTTATAATAACATCGTTTAGTGCATGCTTACGCTCTGTTGCATAATCATCATTTAATTTTTGTAAGTAATCGTCCAGTTTTTCTTTTAATACCCCGGCATCCGTTTGTTTATCAGTACCAATGTACCAGTGATGCGCAAACATTCCTTTATTTGGTTTTCCTACAACACAATACTCATTAATACTCAAACCAAGATCATTAGCGGTAAGCTTTAAAGCCTGATTCATATTATCAACGCTCAAGTGTTCGCCACATAAACTTAAAAAATGTTTTGTACGACCTGTAACAATTATTTCGCAACGTTTAAGATCTGTAAATTTAACAGTGTCGCCAATTAAGTATCGCCAGGCACCGGCACAATTTGTAATTAGTAAAGCGTAATCCTGGTTTAATTTTACTTGTGTAATATCAATCGTTTCTGCGTTTGGTTTTACGTTTCCGTCAACGTCAAAATTTTCTTCATTAAACGGAATAAATTCAAAGAACATAGAATTATCCGTTAATAGTTTCATTGCCTGCGGCTCATTAGGTCTTTCCTGGTAAGCAATAAAACCTTCAGAGGCCATATAGGTATCAAGATAAATTAATTCCTTTGCGCATAAAGCATTAATGCTTGTTTTGTACGGTTCTACCGAAACGCCTCCGTGTACAAACACAGCCAGGTTTGGCCAAACATCATGTATGGTTTTTACATTATAATGTTTTATAATGCGCTCAAATAAAATTTGTATCCATGCCGGCACGCCGCAAATAAAACCAACATCCCAATTTTTTGCATTTAAAACAAGGTCTTCCAGTTTTTTCTCCCAATTGGTTTGAGAGCGGATCTCTGGCCCGGGTAATGTAAAATTTTGGAACCAGCGCGGTTGAGTGCCCGTGGTAATACCACTCAGATCACCACTAAAAAAAGTACCATTGTAATTTAAATTAGTGCTTCCGCCAACAAATAAAATTTCGGTTTCGTATTGTTCTTTGGTAAAATTAAAATGTTTTGTAGATAAGATCTGCTTCATGGTTCCTTTATGAATAGTCTTGATCATATCTTTGGTAACCGGAATGTGTTTACTTGCTGCATCAGATGTTCCTGAGCTTAACGCAAAATAATTTATCTTACCTGGCCAGCAAACATCTTTTTCGCCCTGCATTGCCCTATACCACCATAATTCAAAAATAGATTGGTAATCAAAAACGGGCACATTCTTTTTAAATCCGGCAACAGGATCTTCGCTTAATAAAATTTCGCTAAAGCCGTATTGTTCGCCAAAAGAAGTGAATTGCGCTTTGCTTAATAACTTATTTAACTGCTTAAGCTGTTGCTTTTGAATATTCTTTCGCGCAGGAATTCTTCCGCGAATGGTAATGGCCTGCTTTATAATGGAGCCTAGTATTGGCATTTTTTTATGATTAAAGATTAAGGATTAAAGATTAAAGAGTTTGGTCTTTGATCTTTTGTCATTTATCATACATCTATTTAATGTACCTGAAATCGTGGTTGTTCTTAATTGCTTTTACGCTGTGGTAAATTAATTTAATTACTTCTTCCACATCTTGTTTATGAACTGTTTCAACGGTTGTGTGCATATAACGTAACGGCAATGAAATTAAAGCAGAAGCAATACCATCGGTTGCATACGCAAAAGCATCGGTATCTGTACCTGTAGCACGCGATGCTGCTTGACGTTGGAAAGTAATTTTATTTTTCTTTGCAGAATCAATAATTAATTTCAATAAATTATTTTGTACTGCCGGAGCGTAACTTAATACCGGGCCACCACCACAAGAAAGATCACCGCTCACCACTTTACTCATCATTGGTGTTTGTGTATCATGACAAACATCTGTAACAATGGCAACATTTGGATTTATTTTTCTTGCTATCATTGTTGCACCATTTAATCCAACTTCTTCCTGCACTGCATTTACAATGTATAGACCAAACGGTAATTTATCTTTGTTTTCTTTAAGCATGCGGGCTACTTCTGCTATCATAAAGCCACCAATACGGTTATCTAAAGCACGGCCAACATAGTATCGATCGTTCAACTCCATTAACTCATCTTCGTAAGTAATTACACAACCAACGTGCACACCCAAAGCCTCAACTTCTTTATCTGATTTACAACCAAGATCTAAAAAAATATTTTTTAAAGTTGGTGTTTCTTCTTTTGCTGCATCACGTACGTGAATAGCCGGCCAGCCAAACACCGCTTTTACAATTCCTTTTTCGGTATGAATGTTTACTCGTTTTGAGGGCGCGATTTGATGATCGCTTCCGCCATTACGGCGTAAATAAATAAAACCATCCTTGGTAATATAATGCACAAACCAACTGATCTCATCAGCGTGTGCTTCAATTACTACTTTGTATTGTGCTTTAGGATTAATAACGCCAACTGCAGTGCCATAGGTATCAACAAAGTACTCATCAATATAAGGCTTAAGATAATTTAACCAGATCTTTTGACCTGAACTTTCAAAACCTGTGGGTGATGCATTGTTTAAATATTCGTATAAAAAATCGGTAGACTTTTTGTTTAATATAGATTTGGTTTTAGCCATAATGTTGTGATTATATCAACCTTAAATTAACGAAAAAAATATTGAAATTAAAAGAAATAAAATAGCAATAGAATTGTCTGAAACAACCACAAATTACTATGAACAGCAAAACGAAAAATTATTTTGCTTTTTTTGTTTTTTCTTTTTGCCAGGTTTTGTATTCATCCTGTTGTTGTGGCCTGAATGGCGGAATGCGCGTTAAAGGCTCGCAGGCTTTTAATGTTGCATGGCAATCTGAAGGCAATTGTTGATATAATTTAGTGCCTTTGGTTTTCCATGCTATCATTTCTTCGCTCACATCTTTAATTGGTTTTGCAGGATTACCAACAACTACTTTTCTTTTTTCAATAATTGTTTCGGCCGGTACAAAAGATAATGCGCCAACAATACACTCGTCGCCAATTACCACATTATCCATAATTACACTGTTCATGCCTATCATGGCATTTTTACCAATTGTAGCACCGTGAATGATAGCGCCGTGTCCAATGTGTGCGCTTTCTTTTAATAAAACTGTAGTTCCGGGAAACATATGAATAGTACAGTTTTCCTGTACATTGCATCCATCTTCAATTATTATCTGGCCCCAATCTCCACGTATAGCGGCACCCGGCCCAACATACACATCTTTACCAATAATTACGTTACCTGTAACAGTTGCGTTTGGGTGTATAAATGCGCTGCGGTCAACAACCGGTTTGTATCCATTAAATTCAAATATATTGGCCATGTATTGTATTTTTTGTAAAATTAAATTTTTTGCTCTAAAAACAGCTATTTAATTGGCTTTTATGCGTTTGACAGAATTTATTTTGCCTTGTGTTTTTCGACGAATAAAAAATTACTAAAAAACAGGCTATTTTATTGTTAATATAATTTTTTGATTAATAACCAATTAGAAAAAAAGATTATCTTTAATGCCTATTTCAAATTTTATATGTCTTCGATGAATTTAGTTCTTAAACGGACTAGTTATTGTTTTTTATTTTTTTTCGCCACGCTTGTTTTTGTACCTGCGCAGGAAAACAATAAAGACGAGTTGGTATCGGGTTATATAAAAGTGCTTACATCGCTGTGGGAAATCTCTAATACAAAAACCTTTGATACATACATTGTAGATTCTACATTAACATTAAAGGCTGAACCTTTTAAAGTGACCAGTGATTCCGGCATCTATCTTCAAAAAGAATTATTCCTTAAACAAAACCAATTGCAACAACGTATCAACAAAAAAGATGTTGGTTTAAAATATACTTTAAGTTATCAGGAAAATTTTAATTCGCCGGTTGCCGATCCTTTAGAGATTGTTGTGTTTAAGCGTCGCGCTGTTACAGGTTTTGAATGGGACATTTTAAAAAGCGGTTTTTATGAAAGCCGTACAAAAAATAAAATTTTAAAATTAGAGGCAGAGGCACTTGCAAAAAAACAATATACAAGTAACTTAAATGCTTTTACAGCAAAAAATACCGAACAAATAATTCGCCACTTTAACGAAAAGAAAATTGACATTTTAAATGCAAGAAAAAAATTGAATGATGAACAAACCGTAACAGTTGAAAAATTATGGTCGATAAAACACATCACAAAAGATGATTATTTAAAGGCTATTCAAAACACAACAGATATAAATGCACAATATAATTTATATAGAAATTACAACGAAGTTGACCTACCAAACAGATCAAAATTCGACTTTGATCTTCCCATTTTGGATCTTGATCTTGCCAAACTTTTTCAAAGTGCTAATGTAAATCCTATTGATACATCGGTGCTTGTTCCTAATAGTCAAATTGCAAAACTAAAATCTTCTTTTATAAACGAAATTAGTCTTAGCACCTATGCGCGCTACAGCTATTACGATGTTTACAACGCTAACTCACCCAACCGTTCATTCATGTCGTTAGGCATGAACTTATCGGTGCCACTAGTCTTTAATCAAAAAGAGAAAAGAGAATATTATACCATTCAGGGGCAAATAGTAAACCAAAAAGAAGAGGTAATTAATCACGATATTCAAATAAACCTGCTTAACTATTATTACGAATATCAATATAAACTAAAGCAGTTTAAAAATTTATATCACAAACGTTTAGTGTTTTTAGAATTGTTACGTACCGAACGCGTAAAAAATGATCTTAAAGATTTTGAATTCAATCCAAACACCGCGCTCTTTATTTTAGATGATTACTGGAGCAATGCCATTGAACTCTTAGATCTTAAGCAGGATATGTATAAGATATTGTTAACACTAAAAACAAAGCTGCCAAACGTTAGTACAACCGAATATACAAAACCGCTTAACTTAAATAACCTCAACATTGCCGCATCAAACCCACCGTTTAAGGCCGTTTATGTTTGGAGTGATGCGTTTAAAAATCATTCGCAAACTGTAATTAATGAATATTGCAAGGTAAATGAGTTTAACCCTATTATACTTTCATACAACACTTCTAAAGTGTATTTACAGGATGTTTCTGAATTTATTTCTAAAAATTATACTTCCAACATTCATTTAATGTTGGGCAGTAATAAATTATTAAGTACAGGCCTTACAGGTTATTTAGATTCATTGAAAAATAATATAAAGCTTTCCTTTGTAAAAGGAATTCATTTAGATCTTGAGCCACACACCCTAAAAGATTTTAAAGAGAACAAAGAAAAAGCTTTTGAAAATTATGTTAGCGTTGTTAAACAAGCTAAAAAATTTGCAGATGATAACAAATTAGAATTATCTGTATCCATCCCTTTAAGCTATCCTGAAAATGTATTGGAAGAATTAAATAAAGCGTGTAACACTGTTTATTTAATGGCTTATGAAAATGTAGATGTGGATTTTATCATCAAAAAATCTGCTGAAGAAAAAACGATCTTAAAAACAAAATGTGTTTTAGCATTGCGAACAAAAGATTTTGATAACAGAACAGAAATGGATCAACTCTTTAAAAAACTAGGTTTTGAAAAAACAGCATATCACGACCTGGATGACCTCATCAAATTTGATAACACAAGTATTAACGTGAAGGAAGAAAAGTAAAATGAAAAGTGTAAACTTTCAAAGGAACAAAGCATTAATAAGAGTTGTTAATGAACAAAAAGTAAAAAAGCAACGTAACTGGGACAGGATATTATATCTTGGCTTACTTGGTCTGTTTCTTGTATTTGTAATTTATTATTTGATAACAAAATATTTATTTATCCACGCATACGGGCATGTTATTATAGAAAGTACACGTATTCGTTTAACTGATGATGCGCGTATTATTGAATTTTATGTAAAAGAAGGAGACAGGATAGAACAAAACGACACGCTTTTTTCTTATGCTTTAGATAGAGATGATGACATTAGCGGAAATTCATCATACGCACAATCAGTTAATATTGGCTCAATAGAAGGTGGTTCGCGTGATGATTGGTGGGTGAAGGAAATTTATGCTTTAAAGAAAAAAATTGCTTTAAATAATATTGAGATCTCTGAGAACGAAAATTTAATTAACGGTTATAAAAAAGAAATAAAACGCATTTCAAACGAAGTTATTTTAGATGTGTTGCCAAAAACACGTTTAGAATATATTCAAAACGAAATGGTAAACCTGCACGTTCAAAACAAAAAACTTGAAAAAGAAAACAAAGAGCTTAACAGTTTAATGAAAGGCCTTGGCCCATCTAAAAAAACAAGAAAAATAAATGGTGTTAATATTCGAACCAAAAAAGGTGGCGGTGCCGCGGGTGATAAACAAGGTGTACAAAAATTAGATTTTAGCGAAGAGTTATTAACTCAGGCAAAATATTTTAGATCGCCCGTTAACGGTATTGCTACACGTATTTATATTCACACTTATGAAACCGCTTTAAAGAGCGAAGAAATAATGGCAGTGCATGAAGGAGAGCCCGCTTATATAAAAGCATATTTTGAACAGGAAGATCTTCGCCATTTTAAAGAAGGCGACCTGTTTTCGATCGAATTTCCGGATGGCACTGTTAGTAAAGGTGTTTTAAAGCGTTTTTACATTGCTACTTATACTTTGCCTGAAGAGTTTCAGAAAAAATACGAGCCAACAACAAGAAGTATTGCTGCGGATATTTACCCGATAGATTCTTTGGAAATAAAAAAATGGAAGACCTTCTACAAAATGAGTGTAGATATTTCTAAACTAAAATTGTAATTGTGATGGAGACATTAGTAAAAAACAAATTTGAATTTCATGATAACGTTTTAAATTTTTCGAATAAATCTTTTTATTATATCGAAAGCTTTAGCTCGTTAAAAATTGATGCGCTCGAAAAATACGATGCCATTATTTTGGATGCGCGTGATATTGAGTTTGCCAGGATTATTGTAAAAAAATTCAGAAGCCATTCAAACATTGAATTTTATTTAAAGCCCGTTTTTTTAATTAACAGCAAAAGCAACGAAGACCCTTTATTAAAAGAATTAATTGATGGCATTATTGTATCGTTTGACCAGATACCCGAAACCATAAACGATATTAACCAGATAAGCTTAAAAACGGCACAACTTGAAAGCTCCACATCCAATTCGTTTGAGATACAGTTATTTAAAAAGGTTTTAAATTTTATGTTTACGCGAGAAACAAATACGTTTACTCCTCACACAGACATTAATTCGGCAATGGGTTACTGTTATCCTACAGTATCTGTAAATTTTGAAGCCTTTGAAGAAGTAAAGGTGTTGGAACTATTAGAATGGGCAGAAAAAGAAAATTTGATCTGGCCCGATTTTTTTGACCGCGTTTATTTATGTAATAACTGTAAAGGTGGCCATTTATCTTATCGCGAAATTTGCCCACATTGCGATTCTGCCAACATGCGCTCTGAAGATCTGGTGCATCATTTTCCCTGTGGTTACATTGGTGCCATAAGCGATTTTAAAAACAATGTAGATACTGTTTTAAACTGCCCAAAGTGTACAAAAAACTTAAGGCACATTGGTGTGGATTATGATAAGCCCTCAATTATTAACCATTGCCAAAATTGCAACGAGGTTTTTCAGGATTATTTGGTAAAAGCAAAATGCACACATTGCAAAACCGATAGCGATGTTCAGTTCTTGCTTTCTAAAAACATAAACGTTTACAAGCTGACTAAAAAAGGAAGAACCGCCGCGGTGGGTGGAATTTCTGCATCAGACTTTACTTTAAGTGATGAGGTATTTGGCACCGTGAACTTAAAAACATTTGCTACCATGATGCATTACGAACAAGAGCGTATTAAAAATAACGCTCTGCTAAATGCCAACGTGGTAATTATTTATATTGAAAATATTTTTGATCTGTATCGTAAGATTGGTAAATCGAAAGAACGCGAATTACTTTCAGAGTTTGTGAACATTGTGCGCGATAATATTACGCCGGCCGATTTTATTTGTATCAACAACCCATCTGTATTAAGCGTTTGTATTAACGATGTTCCATTGGTAAATGCAGAATTAATGGTTTCAAAGATCAGCGGCAAGTTAAAAGAGCTGGTTGAAAACAACTTTGATGGCTTCGAATTAAATATTCTTACACAAACCGTTGAGCTGAGCAAAGTACAATCTTTCGATAAACAATTGCACCATTTAATTAAAGATATAGTTGAAAAGGGATGATAGACGCCTTTGACGAATTTATAAATTATATTACTACGGTTGGTCCGTTAAAATTATTGCGCATCTTCTGGTTCTTTGTGTTTTTCGAATTCGCACGTTTCTTTTTGTTCGAATTATTTGTTGTTATTGTTTGGAAGATAAGAGAGCCTGTTCGTAAAAAATTATACGCAAATGCGCGTAGAAGATTGTTTATTGAAAGGCCTTTGGTATCGGTTATTGTGCCGGGAAAAAATGAAGGTTTACATATTTATAAATTAGCCAACTCACTTAAAGAACAAACCTATAAAAATTTTGAATTTATTGTAATTGACGATGGATCGGATGATGACACAGAGCGCATTTGTAAAAGCTTACAAAAAAACGGTTTCATCGACCTGTTTTTAAGAAACGAAGTGCGTGGCGGAAAAGCCTCCGCTGCTAACTTAGGGTACCGTTTCTCAAAAGGTTCCATTATTGTTCACTTAGACGCTGATTGCAGTTATGATAACGATGCGCTCGAAAAAATTATTATTCCGTTTTATTTAGATGATAATGTTGGTTCTGTTGGTGGAAACATTTTAGTTAGAAACTACAACGAAAACTTATGTACCACATTACAGGCCATTGAATATTCTGATACAATTTCCGTTGGTCGTATTACCTCAAGCGCTTTAGGTATTTACCGTGTTGTATCGGGCGCTTTTGGCGCATTTAAACGAGAGGCCTTAGATCGCGTAGGTGGTTGGGATATTGGCCCCGGGTTGGATGGTGATATTACAGTTAAATTAAGAAAGCTTGGCTACAGAATTGTATTTGAACCCGAAGCCATTTGCCAAACAAGCGTGCCAAACACGTTTCGTAAATTGGTAAAACAACGCTTACGCTGGGATAAATCCATTATTCGTTTTCGTGTAAGAAAACACCGCGATGTATTTTATCCTAATGCCACTTTTAGTTTTTCTAACTTTGTTTCGAGTGCAGAAAATATTACTTACAACTTGTTGCTGAACATTAAGTGGTGGTTTTATTTAATTGATATGGTTATGCATTACACCTCTTTGCTGTGGTTCATTTTTCCTTTCAACATTTTATTGTATACTATAAATAATTTTTTAAAGTTCCTTATCTTCTCTTTATTCCGTAACCGAAAAAACGCACCTGTTATTTATTTCATTCCTTATTTGCCTTTAATGGTTATTTATTTTGGTTATTATTTGCGTTTGGTAAGATCGTTGGCCTACATACAGGAATTCTTCTTTAAACGTTCTTATAAAGATGCCTGGAACCCGCCTAAATCTTCATCTCATGCTAAAGAGTTAGGTATTTAATTTTACTGCTCGCGCCCACAAAGCAACACTTTACCGACTAAAAATATAAGCTTACGTAAAACCTGTTTATTTACACCTTTAGTTAAAGTAATTTTACTTCGTTATTGATAACTCAAACTAAAAAAAACGAAGCAGATAATAGATTGCTTTGGTATTAATTTAAAAACTAAAAAAATGATAAAACAAGTTTTAAAAACAGTATTGGCAGGCGTTTTAGCCGGAGTAGCCTTATTTATGATGCCCTTTTTATTAATTAAAGTGCTCATCTTTTTCTTATTAATTAAAGCCATTTTCCGCTTAATGGGCGGGCGCAGGCGCCATCATCACTGGCAATACGCTTATGCTCATAAATACAAGAACATGAGTGAAGAAGAACGTGCGACCTTTATGCAGAAGTATGGTAACCGTTGCGGTTGGAATTCGAGATGGGAGCATTGCGAACCGGAAAATGAAGACAAAAACAAAACAACAAACATTTAATTAAAAGCATTTAATATGAAAAGAGGAACAAAAATAACAGTGTTCATTGCCAGTATGGCATTAACAGTAGGAAGCTTAGTTGCATTTGTTGGCCCACGACATTGCGGCCAGCATGGTATGTATGGGCATTGCAATAAAATGAATGGTTATACAGATCATCATGGAAGTTGCGCGAATTGGAATGATCGTTCTGGTATTGATAGCGCAAGGGTAAATTAGTTAGGTTTCCTATTCCCCCTTTTTTCAAAGGGGGTTAGGGCGATTTTTAGTTAATGAATAAAATTTCTTTGTTGCTCTGATTCAATCCCCCTTGCCCCCTTCTCCAAGGGGGAATTCAGGAACTAAACTATCTCCGCTTTACTTGTACCGTTGTATTGTATTACAAGATTATGATTCTCTTGTCTGATCTTATTTTCATTAGAGAAAGTTTTGTAATCAAAATTAAGTGGCAATATAACGTAACGATATTTATGGTGATTTAATTTGCGTTGCTCAATCACCTTAAATTTTTCGGTGTGCTCCAATTCCTCCAAAAACAATTCTTTTGGTTTTACTTTAAAGTGTAGATAATAATCTACCGCAATTAATTGTTTTATTACAGGGTCGGTATTGTATTCATTATCTACAAATTGGGTAATAATATCAAACACGTCTGTTAACGAATATTTATGATAATCGCGTTGGGTACCAAAATGTTTTCCGAGGCCTAATAAAAAATCAAAAATGCTGTAATGTGTAGCAACGTATTTTAATGTATTGATTGCTTTTTTGCCATTCCAGTAAATTTCTAAAGCATGTTCTAACTTTACAATATCTGCCAACTGTTGTTTTGAAAGGTAATTACTTTCTATAATTTGATACGGCGGCATGGGATCAAATACAAAACCATGTTCTTTATACTTAGTACGCACAGGCGTGCCTTTTAAGAACTTTAAAAAGCCCAATTGCATTTCGGGTGCAAATAGTTTAAATACTTCTTCAATGCTGTATTTAATATCCTCCCACTCATCTAAAGCCAAACCAACAATAAGATCCAAATGCATTTCTATTTTGTAATCTAATTGCTTAATAATGCTTTTTGTTTTTTCAAAGCTTTGTTTACGGCTTACCTGTAAATTTGCTTTTTGATTTACGGTTTGTATTCCAATCTCAAAACGAAACAAGCCTTTAGGAACATGTTCGTGAATGAAGTTGATAATATCCGGATGTAAAATATCCGCCGTTATCTCGAATTGAAATACGTTTTGCGGACGATGATTCTCTAAAATAAATTTAAAAATATCTATTGTAAAATCGCGCTTAATATTAAATGTGCGATCTAAGAACTTTACCACTTTACCATGTTGCATCATAAACAACAAGGTTGATTTAATACTTGCGTTTGGTAAATAACGTACCTTATTATCAAGACTAGCCAGGCAGAATTCGCACTTATAAGGACAACCACGTGATGTTTCTATATATAATACTTTATTACCCAAGCTTTCCACATCATCAAATTGATAGGGCATGCTGTTCTCGAACTGTTTAAGATCGAACGTGGGCGCTTGTGTGTTTACTAAAACTTTTCCATCTTGTTTTCTTACCAGGTTTGGCACATGATCAACATTGGGGAAAGAATTAATAAATTCTTTAAAGGGCGTTTCGCCCTCACCTACTATAATATAGTCTACTTCGGCTAAAGCAATTACTTCTTCGTATTCATAACTTACTTCGGGGCCGCCTAATAAAATTTTTGTATTAGGGTTTATTGCTTTAATTCTTTTTATTACATCCAGTGTTTGTGTAATGTTCCATATATAACAACTAAACGCAACAACATCATACGCAGCGCATTCGGCAGCAACTTCATCTTTAGGTTCTTTAATGGTAAACTCTTTCCACCCCAGGCCTTTATGCTCGCAATTTAATTCGTACAATAACCTTATTGCAAGATTTGTATGAATGTATTTGGCGTTAAGTGTTGTAAGTAATATGCGCATGCCGTGTAAAGATACAATTTTATACAGTTTTTTAAAACTAAAAGGCTTAGAATGGCCATGTTTTGTTTTCTTCCATTATTTGGAAAGGCCTCAAAAGCCTTTAGCAACAATGTGCGCAGAAGTGTGTGTTAATGCAAAACGTTTTTTTCTTATACAAATCATTTAAAAATCTTACATGTGTAGTTTTGATTTTGAAGCAGGATTTTAATCCGCTTTTGTTCGCCATAATTTTACATTAACAAATAAACATTAAAAACAATTTTATGAAAACAAACCTTACACTACTAAGCTTACTTCTTATCCCGGCGTTTAATTTTGCACAGTTTGCTTCTAATATAGAAATAGACTTTGATTCGGAATATAGCCCCTCTGCAGGCGCAACAACCGTTAACTATTCGGAGTTATTTAATAACTCTACATTTATTAAATCATACATGAAGCCCACAAAATTAGAGGGCGGTGTAAACAGCCAGTACCCTGAATTGGGCGCCTTGGTTTCGCCTGATGGTAAAACGCTTTATTTTAGCCGTTACCAGGATCCTAATAATATTGCAGGTGTTAAAGACGAAGAAGATATTTGGTATTCGGAATGGAATGAAACAACTAATTCGTGGGGCGAAGCAAAAAACATTGGCGCGCCTTTAAATAATAAATATCCAAATTACATTAATTCAATTTCGCCCGATGGAAATACGTTGTTATTAGGTAATACGTATTTAGCTAATGGTAAAATGGCAAATGGCCTTTCTTTAAGCCATAAAACTGCAGAAGGCTGGAGCTTTCCAACTGAAATTAAAATTGAAGGCGCTAACAAGAACACCAATTGGGCGGGCTCATTTTTATCGGCCAATCAAAAGGTTTTATTATTAGCGTACGAACAAAACAAAAACACGTTTGGCGAGCGCGATCTTTATGTTAGCTTTATAAAAGAAGATAACACCTGGAGCAAGCCGGTTAACCTTGGCGCTACAATAAATACAAAGGGAATGGAATCTTCGCCGTTTTTAGCTGCAGATGATAGCACATTGTATTTTACAACCGATGGTATTGCAGGTTATGGCGGAAATGATATTTATGTAACGCGCCGTTTAGATGATTCGTGGCAAAAATGGACAGCGCCAAAAAATTTAGGCCCTGTTGTAAATACAGATAGCCACCAGTCTTTCTTTTCGGTTAGTAATGGTAATATTTATTTTTCTTCAGAAGCAGAAGGTGATGGTAATTTAGACCTTTTTATGCTTACACTGCCGGATCATTTTAAAAACACTAGCGATGTAAAAGTACCTACAACCATTTTTGCGGGAATTGATGAAAATGCAGGCATTAATAATACAAGCATTCTGGAATCTATTTTAAATTCTGAAATGTCTTCAGGCACGGTGTTATTTGATTTTGATAAATCAGACCTAAAAAAATCTACTATATATGAGTTAAACCGTCTTTCAAAATTAATGAACGAGCATCCTGAATTGGTGATGGAAATTATTGGGCATACCGATAGTTATGGTTCAAGCAGGTATAACAGTTATTTATCACAAAAAAGAACAAGCGCTATTGCTTATTATTTAAAAAGCCAGTCTGATATCAGCGATACGCGCTTAATTATAAGAAACCTTGGTGAAACTATGCCTGTAGCAGAAAACAACACTGAGAACGGCCGTAAATTAAACCGCAGGGTGGAAATGAAGTTAAAAGTAAAATCATTATTGGATTAATAACCGTTTAAAACTAACACCATGTTTAAAGCCATAATTGAAAAAGTTGATACTCTATCCAAAACGGTTGTTTATGATACCAACAAAATAGAGATCGGCCAAAAGCCGTTTAATGGAGAAGGAAATTTATTTTATAATAACATTCCGGTTGAAGCTAAAAGTTTTTTTGGTGGCTTAAAAAGTGTGTTTGTTGCCGTTGAAAATAACAGGCAAGTACAATACGAAGTGGTTATACGTTTGCGCTGGCATTGTTTAAGCTTTTATACGATTGTAAAAAGACAAGGGCAAATACTTTATTCTGATAAATAAAATTAGTGTGTATAAGGCAAAAGCCGGTCTGTTTTTATAACAGCCGGCTTTTATTATGTAGTATTTTTTTGGGGTTATATTTTTACGCCAATGATGCAAACATCGTCTACCTGCTCTAGCTGGCCTCTCCAGTTCTCAAAAGCATCGTGAAGCTTTTGTTTTTGTTTTTCCATTGGCTCATCCACATTTGCTAATAAAAATTCGCCTAGTTGTTTGTATTTGAATTTTTTTCCTTTGGCACCACCAAACTGATCAGCAAAACCATCGGTAAACGTATAAATAACATCGCCTTTTTGAAGATCTATTTTTTGAAGCGTGAAAGGTTTTGTTTCATCATGATATTTTCCTACCGGCATTTTATCCGGTTTGTATTCAATTATCTTTTTATCGCGCACTAACCAAAGCGGGTTGTTTGCCGCAGCAAATTCCATGGTCATGCTTTTAAAATCATAGGCACACAAAACGCAATCCATACCATCTTTACTCTCTTCTTCGCTACCTTCGGGATTTAAAGAAGCAATAATACCTTTACGCATATTATCTAAGATCTCGTTTGGGTGAACAAGGTTTTTTTCGATGATCGATTCGTTCAATCTCGAAATTCCCACCATGCTCATTAATGCACCGGGTACACCATGGCCTGTACAATCTGCAGTACACAAATAAAAAATTTCGTTTTGGCTGCCAGCGGGTTTATGCGATTGTGCATAATAAAAATCGCCGCTTACAATATCCTTTGGTTTGTAAAGAATAAAAAAGTTTTTTGTTTCAGATGCTGTTGCTGTTTCCATGATTCTAAATTAAGGTTTTTTATTTAATTCTGTCAAATTTCTGGCAATATATTTTTCTGTAGGCAGTAAAGATTGTTGAATTCGTTTCGCATAACGTATACTATCCATTACTTCTTTCTGCTTTTCTTCTATAATTTCTTTTTGTAAATGAATTTCGGCATTTTTTTCGGCCAGAGCTTTGTTTGCCTTTTGTTTGTTTCGCCAGCTAAAAACAGCAAAGATGAGTAAAATAAGCACAAGGCCTCCTGCTCCTAAAGCATATTTTATTTCGTTTTGCTTTCTTTTTAACTCTTCGTTCTGTAATTGCTGGTTCTTTGTAAGCAATTGTATCTCGGCCTCTTTTTTATCGCTTTGATATTTGGTTTGCAGCTCGCTTATAATTTTGTTGTTGGATTCTTTGAGTAAAGTATCGTTCAGTTTTACAAAAGCATCCAAATTTAAATACGCATCTTTATAATTGCCCGACTTACCGTAAGCAAGCGCCAATCCTTCCAATCCTATTTTTTGATATTGAAGGTACCCCGCATCTTTAACTTTTGCGAGGCCGCTGTTAAATGCCTCGGCGGCCTGCTCATATTTTTTTGTACGCACCAGCGCCTGGCCAAGGCAAATTTGGGTAATGCCAAGACTTACAGGATTGTTTAATTTCTTTTTTATTTCAACGCATTCTAATAGAAGTTTTTCTGCTTCATCGTATTTTTTTAAAAGAATAGTGTTCTCGCCCAAATTGTTTAATATGGTAGCGCTTAAGGCCTCGTCTTTTTCTTCTTTAGCCAAAGCAAGCGCTTTTTTAAAAAAACCATTTGCTTCTAAGGGTTTTCCCTGCTCGTCCATAACCGAACCAATGGTATTATATATTTGGCCAAGGATATTCTTTTGTTTATACGTTAGCGCTATTTTTTTTGCTGCTTCTAAATTTTTTAATGATTCGGAATACTGTTTGTTGTTTAAATAAATCAGGGCAATATTTTGAAGCGGACCAATGCAAAGGTCTTCGTGCTTATTATCTTCATAAATTTTTATTGCTTTAATATAGCTTTGAACAGATTTTACCACTTCGCCTTTGATATCGTACATAACGCCAATGTTGTTATAACATCTGGCAACAGATAGCGAGTCTTTATCCTGCAAAGCGTAATCTGCGGCCTGGTTATAACATACAATGGCGCTATCATATTTTCCTTCGTAATAATAAGTAACACCAATGGAGTTATATACCTCGTCGAGCTTCGATAAACGATTGGCTTTTTTAAAAACAGAAACAGCTTGCTTTAAATAAAAACGGCCAAGAGCATCTTTACCTGCGTTTGAATAAGCCCTGCCCATATAGTAATAAGTATTTCCCAGAAATTTTTTGTTGCTTATTTTTTCTGATCTTGAAACAGCGCTTTTATAATAATTAAAAGCCGTATCGGGCAAGTTAATATTGTTATAGTGTTCGGCAATGTTTAAAAGTATAAAAACGGTTTCGGTATCCGCTTTTTGTGTTCTTAATTCACGCTTTAGCGAATCTATATTTTGCGATGTTAATGTAAAGCCCTCAACCGAAAACAAAAACAGTAACAAAATTTTAATAAGGTCTTTCATCGCATCCAAAATTATAAGAAGCTCAAATATAAAGAAAAGCCTATACAAGAACCATGCTTTTTAGGGCAAATAAAATACTACAAATCGTAGCAATAATTAGCTACTTTGTGTAGTAATTTTACACTATGCAAAGGCAAATAGCGCATTTAGATCTGGATAGTTTTTTTGTGTCGGTAGAACGCCTTCGCAACAGCGCTTATGTTGGTAAACCACTTATTATTGGTGGTACCAGCAACCGCGGTGTAATTTCTTCGTGCAGTTACGAAGCAAGAAAATATGGTTTGCGATCGGCCATGCCAATTAAACAAGCTAAAATGCTGTGCCCGGATACGGTGGGCATTTACATTACGCCTGATATGGATGTTTATTCGAAGTATTCGCAAATAGTAACCGAAATAATAGAAACTAAATCACCATTATATGAAAAATCAAGTATCGACGAACACTACATCGACCTTACAGGAATGGACAAGTTTTTTAACTGTCTTAAATGGACCAAAGAACTCAGACAAACCATTATTAAAGAAAGCGGATTACCCATCTCGTTTGGTTTGTCGGTTAACAAAACAGTTTCAAAAATAGCAACCGATCACAGCAAGCCTGATGGAGAAAAATATGTGCCGCAGGAAGAAGTGTTGCCTTTTTTATCGCCGTTGGCCGTTGGTAAAATACCAATGGTAGGCGCCAAAACCGATGAGCAACTAAAGCAACTGGGTATTACCACCATACAAGGCTTGCGCGAAGTGCCTTTGGAATTACTGCAAAAAGTGTTTGGCAAGAGCGGCGTTTCTTTATGGGAAAAAGCGCGTGGTATTGATCTGTCTCCCGTGGAACCTTATAGTGAAAGAAAATCCATAAGCAGCGAAATGACCTTTGGTAAAGATACCATTGATATAAAAATGCTGGATGAGCTGATTGCGGGCATGGTTGAAGAAGTGTGTTTTCAATTGCGTAAAGAAGGAAAAGTAGCGGGTTGTGTTTGTATTAAATTACGTTATTCTAATTTCGACACGCATACCATTCAGCAAAAAATTTCGTTAACGGCTTTCGATCATCAAATTGTTACTATTGCAAAAGAGCTGTTTAAAAAGCTTTATGAAAAGCGGATGTTAATTCGTTTAATTGGCGTAAAGCTAACCGATCTTTGCCAGGGCAACCAGCAAATAAATTTGTTTGATAATACCACCAACCAAATTAGTTTATATCAAACCTTAGATAAAATAAAAAAGCGTTTTGGCGATAATTCGGTTATGCATTGCCCGGGTTTATTATTGCATCAAAAAGAAAATCCTAAAAACCCCAACGCTAAAATCTCACTTCGTTAAATCCGCATTATGTCATGTGGCTTAACTGTCATACTTTTTACAGCCTTAAATACGGCACATTATCTGTTGAGCAACTAATACAGCTGGCATTAAAAAATAATGCCGATACGCTTGTTATTACAGATATAAATAATTCATCTGCTGTTTTAGAATCTGTAAAGTATTGCCAGGAAAATAAAATTTCACTTAAGATCCTTGCCGGTATTGAGTTTCGAGGCAAATCAGAATTTGATTATTTATATACAGGTATTGCAAAAAACAATCACGGTTTCTCTTTTTTAAATGAATTTTTAACGGATCATAATTTATCGGGTAAGCCCCTACCCCTTCACCCACCTCAAAGCGAGCATGTTTACTGGGTCTATCGTTTAAAGAATTTTCCTACAGTTTTACAGGAAAATGAATTTGTTGGTGTAGGCCTAAATGATATGCTGCGGGTATTTCGTTATAAAGGTTTAGAAGGTAAACTACTCTTTTTTCACCCGATTTCATTTGAAGGAGCTGAACATTTTGAAGTGCATAAACACCTTCGGGCAATTTCGTTAAATACGCTTATATCTAAATTAACGCCCGAGCAACACGCTTTTAATAACGAATTTTTTATTGATAAGATCGCTTTACAAAAACGGCTGGAAGGTTATGAATTTTTGTTAGAGAATTCAGAAAAGTTACTCTCTAACTGCGGTTTTGAATTTAATTTTAAAGAAAGCAAGAATAAAAAGGTTTTTTCAGAATCGGGATCTTTAGAAGAAGATAAAGCTCTTCTTAAAAAATTGGCTTACGAAGGGCTGAAAGATCGATTTGGAACAAACGTTCCAAATGCAAAAGCCAGGATCGACCACGAGCTGGATATTATAAACAGAATGGGTTTTGCCTCCTATTTTTTAATTACCTGGGATATTGTTCGCTTTAGCAGAAGCAAAGATATTTATCATGTAGGGAGAGGTTCGGGCGCTAATAGTGTTGTTGCTTATTGTTTAAGAATAACAGATGTTGATCCCATTGCATTAGATCTTTATTTCGAACGCTTCTTAAATCCTGAGCGCTCCGTTCCTCCCGATTTTGATATTGATTATTGCTGGAAGGATAGAGATGTTGTGTTGGATTATATATTTGAAAAATATGGACCAAAACACACCGCGCTTTTAGGAACTGTTACCAATTTTAAAGATCGAAGTATGATCCGTGAACTTGGAAAAGTTTTTGGTTTACCAAAACAGCAAATAGAAACCATCGTCAACATTCCTGAAGAAAAAGTAAAAGAAGCGCTTGATAAAAATGAGTTTGATGAACTCACTACAATGATATTTAAGATCGGTGCAAGTTTACAACATACACCCAATTACAGATCCATTCATGCGGGCGGCATTTTAATTTCCGAATTGCCCCTCTCCTATTACACCGCTTTAGATCTTCCGCCAAAAGGATATCCAACCGTGCAATGGGATATGCACACTGCAGAGGAGGTTGGTTTTGAAAAGCTGGATATTTTATCGCAACGCGGAATAGGGCATATTAACGATGCCGTAAAACTGATCAAAAAAAACAAAGGACTAGAAATAGATATTCATGACATAAAAAGATTTACAGAAGACGAGAAAATAAAAGAGCATTTGCGCAATGGCGATTCAATAGGTTGTTTTTATGTAGAGAGTCCTGCCATGAGAGGCTTGCTTCGTAAACTAAAATGCGATACATACTTAATGTTAACAGCTGCAAGTTCTATTATTCGTCCGGGTGTTGCAAGCAGCGGCATGATGAAAGAATTTATACGGCGCTTTCATAATCAAAAAGACATTCCTTATGCACATCCGATTATGAAAGAACAATTGGAAGAAACGTTTGGAGTTATGATCTACCAGGAAGATGTTTTAAAAATCGGTCATCATTATGGCGGTTTAAATTTGGCGGAGGCAGATATGCTTCGCCGTTTAATGAGCGGAAAGAAAAGAGGCGCGCAACACCTCATCAACATCAAAAGGAAGTTCTTCGATAATTGCAAGGCAAAAGGATATGATGAAGAAACAAGTAAAACCATTTGGCATCAAATGGAGAGTTTTGCGGGCTTTAGTTTTAGTAAAGCACACTCGGCAAGTTATGCCGTTGAAAGTTACCAGAGTTTGTTTTTAAAGGCTTATTATCCCCTTGAGTTTATAGTTGGCGTCATAAACAACTTTGGAGGCTTCTATCGCACCTGGGTTTACATTTATGAGGCAAAGAAACTGGGGGGCAATGTTCATTTGCCCTGCATAAACAACAGTGAGAGTTTAACTACGCTTTACGGTTCGGACATTTACTTGGGTTTTATACATGTAAAAAGTTTGGAGAAAAACATAATACAAACCATAATTAAGGAAAGAGAGGAGCGGGGGATTTACCAGGATTTTGCAGATCTGGTTTCAAGGACAAAGATCAAACTGGAGCAATTATTGATACTGATCAAATGTGGCGCATGCCGTATTTTTGATGCCAACAAGAAAAGTTTATACTGGAATGCCTACTATATTTTGGGAAAAGAAGTTAGTAAACCCGAGGCAAGCCTAAAGATGTTTGCTGAACCAGCAAAGCAGTTTTTCCTCCCTAAATTACCCGTATCGTTTGTGGAATATTTGTTTGATGAATTGGCCTTATACAACTTCCCAATTACAAAAGACTTTTACAGCTTAATTAAAACCCATTACAGAGGAGATATTCTAACAAAAGACTTATTATGCCATGTAGGCAAAACAGTAAAGCTAATGGGCAACTTTGTAAACGAGCGGGTAGTTTATACAAAGCAAGGATACCGAATGGCATTTGGCACTTTTATAGATGCTGTGGGAGACTTTTTTGATTCAGTACATTTCCCCGATGTATATACTCAATATCGTTTTGAAGGAATAGGGATCTATTTAATTGAGGGAATCATAACAGAAGAGTTTGGCTTCCCGATGCTCGAAGCAAAACGTATGGGTAAGGTTAAGATCATGAACCAGGATGATGCGGTGGCATTATTAGCTCAATCTCCAAATAAAGGATTTATGGGGCCATATCTTCCGGCATATAACATTTAGGTTCCACGTGAAACATTCTAATCCAATCAACAAAAAAAGAGGCTCAGAATTGGCCGCTTTCTTTTTGTTCCACGTGAAACAATTAGCTCTTTTTAAACACATAAATAACGCTTGAGTATTCTCCGGCATTCTTGGCTTTGAGATTAGATCTTAATCCGTTTATAAAAGCACTTGGGTATTTAATAGTTCCTATCTTATACTTTTCGCTTAACATACTTACATAAAAGCTATCAAACTTCATAGGTAACATCTCGGTTAATTTAAAGTCGAAACGGCCAAGAAGTTTTTCAATAGTTTGCGGGTGGAAATGATAAAGGTGACGAGGCACATCATAAGCTGCCCAAAACTCTTTGTAATGTTGCGCATCAAAACTGGTATGATTGGGTACCGCAATTATTAAAACTCCTTTATCATTTAGTCTCGCTTTAAAGAAGTTTAAGGTATCCTCCAAATCGGTTACATGTTCTAAAACATGCCATAAGGTTATAGCATCAAACTTTTGGCTATTGGTATATTCGTTCAGCTTTACCTTATCAGCAAACACAGTTAGGCCCATTTCTGATCCGATCTTTCTTGCACCTTCATCCGGTTCCATACCAAAAGATTTCCATCCCGCATCCTGACAAACTTTTAAAAACATTCCGGTACCGCAACCATAGTCCAATATTGTTCCACGTGAAACATGTATAGAAACCAGCTGTATCTTCTTCTTTAAAGTATAATTTCTTACAGCGTGGTAGAGTCTTGAGATGATTCCCTTTTTTGTGTTGGAGTGGGAGATATAGTCTTCGGATTTATAATAGTTCCCCAAGACGTCGTTTTCAGGACGGGGGTTTGTAAATTTAAAACTACAGCTTTGGCAGATAACGATATTAAAATCTTCTTTGCTTACGGTGTAATCTTTACATGTTAAACCTACTTTAAAGTTTGTTGCATTACAAACGGGGCAATTCTTTATGTTCATCATAATTTAGTGTTCCACGTGAAACAATTATACTTTTAGTTTATTCTTCTTTCTACTTTGCGATTTAAATAACCAAACTGCTAAAGCACAAACAAGGGCAATAAAGGCAATTAAAAAAGCGCTGGTTTTGCTTTTCTCTTCTTCTAAAAGAATAGAATTAGAAGCCATAAGGGCAACCAGTTTCTCTTTTAAAATTAAAGTATTTAAACTGTCGGCAGAAAGGCGGCTAAAATAGTTTCTAACCGTAGCCTTATCGCGTACAAATTCATTTGCTATGGTAACATTAAGACTGTCTTCCATCTTAACATACAGCTCAAACATTTCTAAAGCTTTCAAACTATTGCCCGAATTTTTATTAATAAGGTAAAGTGCTTTTGCCGGCCCTTTTATATCTCCGGGAAAACCTAATTCTTTTGCCAGCTTTAAACTCCTCTCAAAACATTCTTTTGCTTTGGACAGATCGTTCTTTTTTAAATAAGCAAGGCCTAGATTATGTAGTGCAAAAGAAATGGTTTGCTTGTCGCCAACTTGTTCGCCAAGAAAAAGTCCCTTGCTTAGGTTTTCAATAGCCTTATCATAATCTCCATTATTATAATACATGCCGCCTAAACTATTATAAGAAGTAGCAGCCCCGTCTTTGTCGTCAATCTCCAAACGAATTTTTAAAGATGTTTCCAAACATTTCGAAGCTTCTCTAAAATTGCCCACAAAGTAATATGAGGTTGCAAGACTATTATAACAATTTGCTTCGCCGCGTTTATCTCCAATTTCTTTTCTAATCTTAAGGCTCTTGAAAATGTATTTCCTGGCGTTTGCGGTATCGCCTTTGTCTTTATAAATACTGGACATGTTACTAAGGGTAACAGCCATTCCACCTTTATCGCCAATCTCTTCATGCACCTTTATACCTTTAGCATAATACTCAAGCGCTCGGTTATAATCTAATTGCTGATGGTAAACAAAGCCAATATTGTTTAATGAATTGGCAATTCCTTTTTTATCCTTTATATCAAAACGAATATCCAGCGCTTCTCTATACAACTGCAAGGCTCTTAATACATGACCGGTTCTTTCTTCCAAAAAGCCCTCGTTATTAATAGCGGCTGCAAGATATTTTAAATAGGTTTGTTTTACTTTACCTTCAGAGAGAGCGATTCGCTTTTTAGCAATGTCTTTAAGTTCGTTATTGTATTTTGGCCAAACAGAATTATCTGTTTCGCTATCTATCAGTTCAACATAAATTTCGCATTTAACTGAATCTGAAAAGGTTTTCTTTAAAACTGACAGTAAAGAATCTTTTGTCTTTTGCTGCGAAAACATGCCTGTAAAAAGCAGAAGCGTTGCAAAAGTTAAGTTTCTTCTTTTTACCATCCTTATCTTCCTAAATGAACTAATAAAACAGAAATATCAGCAGGATTAATTCCGGAAATTCGACTGGCCTGGCCAATGGTGTGAGGTTTAAATTTTTTGAACTTTTCTATTGCCTCAGCGCCTAAGCTTTTAATATTATCGTAATTAAAATCTGCGTTGATCACATAATCTTCAAGCCGCTTATGCTTATCGGCATTTTCCTTTTCGCGCTCAATATAGCCTTCATACTTCATTAAGATCTCAGCTTGCTCTATTGTTTCTGCATCGTAACCCAATAAAGCGTTAGCCAAAACCTGATCGTGAAAAGCAAGATCTTTTATTGAAACGTTTGGCCTTGACAATACATTAAAATAGCGCATCTTTTGGTTAATAGGAGCAGAGTTAACGGATTCAAGGAAACCGTTGATAATGCCTGGCTCTGCACTTGTATTCTTAAAGTGATCAATTATTTTATTATAACCGCTTATCTTTTCGGTAACGCGTTTCATTCTATCATCTGCGGCAAGTCCCAAAGCGTTAGATATCGGTGTCAACCTTATATCTGCATTGTCCTGGCGCAACAGTAACCTGTATTCGGCTCGTGAAGTGAACATACGATATGGTTCGTCTGTGCCTTTAGTAACAAGGTCATCAATTAAAACACCAATGTAAGCTTCATAACGGTTTAGTATTAACGGCGCTTTTTCATTTACTTTTAGGTGCGCATTAATACCCGCCATCATACCCTGGCAAGCAGCCTCTTCGTAACCGGTGGTGCCATTAATTTGGCCCGCAAAATATAAATTGTCAATCAACTTGGTTTCAAGCGTAAGCTTTAATTGTGTTGGTGGAAAATAGTCGTATTCGATCGCATAACCAGGCCTGAACATTCTCGCCTTTTCAAAACCGGGAATTAACGCCAGCGCTTTTTGCTGAACTTCTATCGGTAAAGAAGTAGAAAATCCATTTACATAGATCTCAACTGTATTCCAACCTTCAGGTTCTACGAACAACTGGTGTCTTTCTCTCTCACTAAATCTTGTAATTTTATCTTCAATACTTGGGCAATATCTTGGTCCGAGGCCCTGAATTCTCCCTTGAAACATAGGTGATTTTTCAAAGCCAGTTTTTAGGATATCGTGTACATCCTGGTTAGTATAAGTAACATGACAAGGAATTTGTTTTACTTTATTCGGTCCAATAAACGGAGAGGTATTATCCAAATAAGAGAATTTATCTACCACCTCATCGCCACCCTGAACCTCCATTTTAGAGTAATCCAAAGATCTGCCATCTATGCGCGGAGGAGTGCCGGTTTTCATACGACCGCTTTCAAATCCTATTTGGACTAATTGTTCCGTTATTCCGTGACTGGCAGATTCGCCTGTACGGCCGCCGCCCAGCTGCTTTTCGCCAATATGTATAATTCCGTTAAGGAACGTTCCGTTTGTAAGTACAACTGCTTTTGCTTTAAACTCAATGCCCATGCCTGTTACAACACCCTCAACACGTTTTCCGTCTTTTGAAATGATAAGCGATCTTACCATATCCTGCCAGAAATCCACATTGGGGCTTTGTTCCAGCATTTCGCGCCAAATAGCGGCAAATAACATTCTATCGTTTTGAGTACGCGGGCTCCACATAGCGGGGCCTTTGCTGCGATTTAGCATACGAAATTGTATAGCAGATTTATCAGATACAATACCGCTGTAACCACCCATGGCATCTATCTCACGCACAATTTGCCCTTTGGCAATACCACCCATTGCAGGGTTACAGCTCATTTGCGCAATGGTTTGCATATTCATGGTTACCAATAAAACTTTGGAGCCCATGTTAGCCGCTGCTGCTGCTGCTTCACAGCCCGCGTGTCCTGCGCCTACTACAATTATGTCGTATTCTGATCTCAATTAAAGTGCAAAGATACAGATTTATTTTTGCTCTTACTTTTATCAAAACAAATGAATTAACAGTAATTTAGAGTGTACAAAGCAAAATACACATGAGCATATTCAATAACGAGGAAGAAGAACGCAACACAAAGTACGTTTTTAAGAACAAGAAACTAGAACAATACATTGTTCTTGCTATTATTATTGGACTTGTTATTTACTTTGGCTGGCAATACATTGAATATAAATCTCAAAAACACTAAGCATGAAAAAAAGTTTATTTTTATTTACACTTATTTTATTTGGAAAATTAAACGCCACCATATGGCACGTTGGTGCATCGCAAACCTATACTATGCCCAGCCAGGTGGCACCATTGGTGAATCACGGAGATACCGTAAATATTGATGCGGGAACCTATAATTCGAATGTGTGCGCGTGGAATAAAAATAATCTACTCATTCGTTGCATTAACGGTATGGCGCACTTAAAATCAAACGGCTTAAGCTACGGAGATAAGGCTATTTGGGTGATACAGGGCAACAATACAACTATTGATCATATTGAGTTCTCATTGTGTACTTCTACTTCGCAAAACGGAGCGGGTATAAGACAAGAAGGAATAAACCTAACCGTGCGCAATTGTTATTTTCATGATAACGAGAATGGAATTTTGGCGGGTGCAATAACAGGATGCAAAATTACAATTGAATATTGTGAGTTTAATTTGAATGGTGCCGGTGATGGCTTTTCGCACAATTTATATATTGGCCATGTTGATACATTAATGTTCAGATACAATTATTCGCACCATTGTAAAATTGGTCACGAATTAAAAAGCCGCGCTAATTACAATTACATTTTATATAATCGTTTAGGTAACGAAGCTACAGGAACGGCGAGCAGAGAAATAGACCTGCCAAACGGTGGTATATCTATAATAATGGGTAACATTATTCAGCAAGGTGCAAACGGAACCAACTCCGGAATTATTGGCTATGGTTTAGAAGGCCTTTCCAATAGCGGCTGGCACAATTTGTACTTAATTAATAATACCATTGTTAACGAAAAAACTGCGGGTACTTTTGTGGCTGTGCCAAATAACGCCAATTTATTTAAGGGCTATAATAATATTTTTGCAGGGCAGGGAGCCATTTTAAGCGGAACAGCAATTGTAATAGATACAACAAACAATAAAAAATATACCAGCACAACCGCCAACTTTGTAAATAGCGCCACGTATGATTATCATTTAATATCAACTTGTTCTGCAATAAACTCTGCAACTGCAGCGGGTACTACTACCACCGGTTTTAATTTAACACCTACTAAAGAATACGCCCATCCTGCAAACCAGATAAATAAAGTAATTCAATCTACTTTAGATATTGGCGCTTATGAATTTATTTCGCCAACATTTATTTCTGAATCATCTTTTAAAAACGATCTATTTGTTTTTGTTGAGAACGACCTTCTAAAAATAAAAACAACAGAAAACATTTCTTCTGTTAAGATCTTTGACTTGAGCGGAAAATTAATTCTCAATAAAAAGGCAAACGAACCCATTTCTGTTTCTTCTTTAATAAAAGGGGTTTATATAGTTTCTGTAAATACAGAAAAAGGAAACGTTATTAATAAAAAGATACTAGTTGATTAGCAAATAAAAAAGCGCAAAATTTCTTCTGCGCTTTTCTGTTTTTTTGTTATAACTTTTACTTTTCTTCCATGGCTTCTTCCATAGCGTCTATCTTATCTTCGCTATACTCGCCGGTTTGTACATCCATTACTTTTCCATCTTTATCCAACACAAATATCCATGGTGTTTTTCTTTCGGTAATACCTAAAGTTGTGGCGGCACCTTTCATATCTGATTTTTTAGTATCTAATACAACAGGCCAAAACGCTTTATCTGTACTTGCTTTAAATTCATCGGCTATCATTTTTACACCGGCTATCATTGGCACAAAAACAAAGTTAACATCATAAGAAGTTGACATATCCATGTTTTTTGCTTTTGATTTTACCATAAATGTATTGTATAACGGGTTTAACCATTTCTTCAATTCATCTTCAGCACCGCGATGAAAAGCTACCGCCATAATAGTCATTTTACCATTTTTAAATGGAATAACTTTATCCTTATCATCTAAGGTTGCACCTACAACATCCGGAAAAGTTTTTCCTTTTTGTGCCGCACCTGTTAAAGCAGCTGCAACTAATAATAGTGTAAATAGTTTTTTCATAGGTTTGGGGTTTTTAGTTTAAATATCAATTTTAGCCACACGATCCTGGTGACGGCCACCTTCAAATTTCTCAGTTAAAAATACATCAATACATTTACGTGCTTCTTCTAAACTCATATATCTTGCCGGTAATACTAATATATTAGCATCGTTATGTTGACGGGCTAAAGCAGCAATTTCACTATTCCAGCACAAAGCAGCACGAATACCTTTATGTTTATTAGCCGTAATGTTAATGCCATTACCGCTTCCACACATTAAAATACCAAATTCAGCTTCCTTATTTAACACAGCCATAGCAACTGCATGCCCATAATCCGGGTAATCTGCTCTTTCTGCACTATAACATCCTTTATCAATTACAGTATTATTTTTTACTTTTAAATAAGCAATTAACTGTTCTTTTAGTTCAAAACCCGCATGATCACTACCTATGGCAACTTTTATACTCATAATTTTTTAGTATAACATTATAAAACATAATAATACTCAAAAATACTAATCAACGTTAATTAACACTAATAAATTAACTAACTGATAATGAACCATACACTAATAAACAAATGAACACGTTTAATGTTAACTACGCTAATTGAGCGTTAATAAGTATCAAAAGAATATTAATACAACATTAAATTAAAGTATCGTATGTAAATTTTTATATCAAATCCTAGCAGAGTTATTATTTTAAGTCATAATTTATAAGAATCATTTTTAGCTTACTAACAGTTTTAAATCACCCTAAGTTATTAAGACTAATAAGTACTAACTATTGTTAATAGTAGTTACTATATTTGAATTCAGCACTTTAAACTCTTAACTTTGTTAATTAGCTGTTAACTAGTATTAATAAACCCAAATACCAAATAAAAAAACAAAACTAACTAACAGTATTAACAGCTTATATATACAATACATAATTTAAAATTTTAAAAAATGAAAGATATTATATTAGATAAAGGTTGGTTAAATGTTAAGGTTGATCCTGCACTTGACTTGATCAAAGAAATAAATTATCTTAAGAAGGAAAAGAATGCCGTGATCCTGGCACACTACTATCAAAATGCTGATATACAGGATATTGCCGATTATATTGGCGATTCGTTAGGCCTGGCGCAGGAAGCTCAAAAAACCAAATCTGATATAATTTTGTTTGCCGGCGTACATTTTATGGCCGAAACAGCTAAAATTTTAAATCCCAATAAAAAAGTTCTTATTCCCGATCTTAAAGCCGGTTGTTCGTTGGCAGATTCTTGTCCGCCAAACGAATTTGCAGCTTTTAAGGCAAAACATCCCGATCATATTGTAATTACTTACATTAACTGTACTGCAGATATTAAAGCCCTTTCAGATATTATTTGTACAAGTTCTAATGCGGTTCAAATTGTAGAAAGCTTACCTGCAGATCAAAAAATAATATTTGCGCCTGATAAAAATTTAGGGGCTTACATTAATAAAAAAACCGGGCGCAATATGGTTTTATGGGATGGCGCCTGTATGGTACACGAAATATTTAGTTTAGAAAAATTAATTAAATTAAAGATCCAGCATCCAAATGCCTTGGTATTAGCGCATCCTGAATGTGAAGCACCAATTTTAGAACATGCTGATTTTATTGGAAGTACAACTGCTATTCTTAATTATTCTAAAAAGTCAGAACAAAAAGAATTTATTGTTGTAACTGAAACAGGTATTCTTCATCAAATGCAAAAGAACAGTCCTGATAAAACTTTTATACCTGCACCGCCAAATAATAACTGTGCTTGTAACGATTGCCCATACATGAAGCTAAATACTTTAGAAAAAATTTATGTGGCTTTAAAACACGAACAGCCTGAATTATTAATGAGTAATGAAATGATTGAAAAGGCAAAAAAACCGATCCTAAAAATGCTTGAATTATCGGCAAAATTTGGATTATAATTAGTATATTTAATGTGCTTCTAAAATGAACAAAATAAAAATTAAAATATTTGTTTTTTCTGTTTTTATTTTTCTGATCAAGTTAAATTCTTTTTCACAAACTACAACTGTAAATAATCCAAACGGTTATAATAAATTTTATTATGATAATGGTGCTTTAAGCAGTGAAGGTAAAATGAAAGATGGTAAACCTGAAGGTTATTGGAAAAATTATCACAAAAATGGAAAAGTAAAAATAGAAGGTAATCGTAAAAATTTTCAGTTGGATAGTGTTTGGAAATTTTATGATGAAAAAGGAAGAATTACCAAATCAATAAATTACAAAGAAGGAAAAAAGAATGGTATTTCTGCTAATTACGATACGTTACAGAGAATTGTAAATTCAGAGAATTATGTAAATGATATTAAACAAGGTTTGTTGCGTACTTTTTATAAATCGGGCAAAACAAAAAGTGTTGTGCCTTACGAAAAAGGAAAACAAGATGGTACAGCTTACGAATACAGCGAAGATTCTTTGATCACAGCAATAAGTGTTTATAAAGGCGGCATTTTACAAAGTTTTGAAAAAATAAATCAGCGCGATCCAAGTAACAAAAAGCAGGGTATTTGGAAAGATTTTTACGACAATTTAGAAGTAAAAAAAGAAATGAAGTTTAATGACGATTCATTAGACGGTTATGTGAAAGAATACGATAAAAAAGGAAATTTATTATCTACAAAAAAATTCAATAACGGTAAACAAATTTTAAATGCACCCGAAATTGCCAATGTAGAAGTGTATACCGAACAATACCAGGATGGTACTTTAAAATATGAAGGTGTTTATAGCGATGGTGTTGCTATTGGAACGCATTTTAAATACAAACAAAAATATCAGTGCGATAGTAGTTTAATTTTAAAAGACGATTCAATTTCATTACTAAGTAAAGAACCTATTTACATTAACAAATTAGTTTGCAGAAATGTGCCGGTGCCCGATAGCGCAATTGAATATTTTGATGGTACGGTTGTAGCAAGAGGCGCTGTAGATAGCTTGAGAAACAGAATAGGTGTATGGTCTGAATTTCACAATACAGGTGAATTTAAAGGCAAAGGAGTTTATAAAGAAGGAAACAGAACCGGTGACTGGGAATTTTTTTATGCTTCAGGCAAACTCGAGCAAAAAGGTAAATACGATAAAAAAGGAAGAACGCAAGGCGTTTGGAAATGGTTTTATGAAAGCGGCCAGGTTTGGCGCGAAGAGCTTTATGTAAATGGAAGACGCGAAGGAGAAATGAAAGATTATGATCCGCAAGGGAAAGTAATTTTACAGGGCACTTATGTTGAGAATAGAAAAGAAGGAAAATGGACCTATGAAACTCCCGACTATAAAGAAGTTGGAAATTATGTAAATGATGAGCCCGATAGTATGTGGGTAAGTTATTATATGCCTTCTAAAATTAAACGATTTGAAGGGCGTTATTCATCAGGCGATCCCACAGGTGTCCATACACAATATTATCCCGATGGAAAGAAAATGTATTATGGAACATACGTGAGTGGTTTAAAAGAAGGAGATTGGAAATTTTATGATGAATTAGGATTTAATTATTTAACCATTACTTACAAAAGTGATATTGAAATAAAATGGCAGGGCGATAAGATCAAGCCAACATACGAAGAAGGATTGCGTACTTATAATATTAAAATAGACGAAAATAAAACTCAAACAATTAGAAAGTAATTTATGCAATTGAAAAAAGTTCAACCCGCAACGGTTGATACAAATACTTTAGATCTGCTTCCAATTGCTGTTGCTATTTTTGATAACAAAAAAATTTATTTCGTAAATAAAAAAGCAATAGAGCTTTTTAGTATTTCAAAAGAGCAGTTAAAAAAAATAAATTCATTTTCTGTTTTTCATTTTCTCGATAAAAAATACCACACACGTATTAAGCAAAATAATTTAAAGATCATTAAGGGGGAAGAATTTCCACCAATTGATCTTGAATTTAAAAACTTTAAAAAGAAAACCATTTTTATTGAAGCAACATCTAACCGTGTTTTATTTGATAAAAAATATGTTGTTCAATCATCGTTTATTGATATTACGCAATTAAAAGAGCAACAGCAAGAGCTCATTAATTCCGATTTTCTGCTTCAAAAGATCAGCCAAAATAGTTTTGATGTTATCTTTAAATTTTCTTTCGACCCCGATAAGTTATTATTCATTAGCGAGTCTGCAAAAAAAGTATTAGGCTATAGCGCCGAAGAAATTTATAAAGCAAAAGATCTGTTATTAAAAGCAACTCATCCTGACGACAGAGAATATTTTATTTTTAATAACAGAAAAAAAATTAGTTCTAAACAAAAAAATAAAGAAGAAAAAGTAACTATTCGCTTTACACACAAAAAAGGCAATCTAATTTATCTTGAAACAGCAATTAATCCAATTTATGAAGGAAAAAATATAACCGGGGTTATTGGAAGCATAAGAGATATTACTGAAAGAATAAACGCACAAAATTTATTGAACGAAACAAAAGATAAATTTGACCTTATTACAAAAAGCAGTAATGATATAATTGCTTTTTTTACTTACCTGCCAAACGAAAAATACACTTATGTTAGCCCTAATATTAAAAAAATTCTTGGCTACGAACCTAAGGAGTTGCTAAGTGACTCTAACTTTTTTAATAAGCGGGTAGTAGGCGATAAAACTGCCTTTTTAAAGCAGGATAAGCTGGCTAAAAGCGATCAGAAAAAAAACTTTAAAAGGAATTATTATTATACGTATAAAACTTTAAAAAAGAACAAAGAAGAAATTTGGCTCGAAAACAATCTTACACCAATAACCGGGCCTGATGGAAAAATAAGTTTTTATTTAAACATTTTACGTGATATAACCGAGAAGAAAGAAAAAGAGATAGAGCTACAATTTCAGCATTTAAATTATCGTAATTTATTAGATAGCTCACCAATTGCTTACATCATACACAAGCAGGGCGTAACGGTTTTTTGTAATAAAGCAACCTTAAAGTTGTTGCAACTAAAAAATGAAAAACAAATTCTTGGAAAATTTGTTTTGGATTACCTGGCCGAAGAAGATCGTATGAGGGCAATGGATCGTATCAAAGAAATTTACAATAATGTAGATATTGAGAAATCAAATAATTATACGGTTTTAGATAGCAAAGGCAATTTCATTGAAACAGAAATGAAATCTATTGTTATTAAATTTAATAATGCCAATTGCATCTTAACCCTTATCAATAACGTTAGCGACCAGCGTAAATTTGAGAAAGAAAAGCTAAGGGCCGAAATGATAAAAGTGAATAACGAATTTTTATTATTAGAGATCAAAGAAAGGCAGGAGGCAGAAAAAAAATTACTTGAAAAAACCGCCCACCTTTCTTCAATTTTTGAAAGCTCAAACCATTTAATATGGACCGTTAACAACAAGTTTGAGATCACATCTTTTAATAAAAACTTTTTTGACGTTATATTACAAAAGCATAAAATAAAAATACATCTTGGCCAACGCATAGCCGATCACTTAAAACATGGTCGGCAAGAATATATGGATTACTGGTATCCAAAATATACCGAAGCTTTTAATGGTAACAAACTCGATTTTGAAAAGGAAGATTATACAACCGAAAAAGTATATCGTAAAGTATATATAAACCCAATTTTTAATGAAAATAGCGAAGTTACCGAGGTAAACTGTATAGCGCATGATAATACAGGCTCTAAGGTTTACGAACAAAAACTATTAAACCAAACAAGCAAACTGCAAGCCATTTTTGAAAGCGGCTCGCAATTGATATGGACCGTTAACCGTAATTTGGAACTCACATCTTATAATCAAAATTATTTTAAGATGTTAAGCAAAAGCACACAGGCAAAAAAACAGATCTTTTTAAAAGATACGATCATTAATAAAGCTCTTCTTGAATTTTGGACCGAAAAATTTGCACAAGTATTTAATGGCAAGCAGCAGATCTTTACACACAAAAGTATTATTAACGGCCAGGATGTTTACAGGGAAGTGTTTTTGCACCCTATTTTTTCGCAAGATCAGATTGTTGAGGTTTCGGCCATTGCACAGGATATAACCGAGCGTATTGAGAATGAAAGTAAAATAATTAAACAATCGGCCAAGCTGCAGGCTATTTTTGATAGCAGTCACCATTACATCTGGACAATTAACCAGGATCATAAGCTAACCTCTTTCAATAAAAACTATTTTGAACTTGTAACTGCGCTTTACAACACAAAACCATTTCTTGGATTAAAATTAGATCGGGGCGCATTATCAAATAACCAGGAGTATGCCGGTGTTTTAGATTATCATTACGACAAAGCCTTTAAAGGCGTTGCAACAAATTTTGAAATAGAAACGCTGGATAAAGATCACAAGAAAATTTACCTTGACATATTTTTTAATCCCATTGTTGAGAACGACAAGATTGTTGAAGTTAGTGGCATAGCGCATAACGTTACCGATAAAAAAGTAGATCACCAGCGTGTAGAACAATCATTAAAAGAAAAAGATGTGCTTTTAAAAGAAGTACACCACCGTGTAAAAAACAACATGCAGATCATTAGCAGCATCTTAAACCTGCAATCATCTTATGTTACCGATAATTATACGCTAGCGCTTTTAAAAGAAAGCCAAAATCGTATAAAAACAATGGCCTACATACACGAAAGCCTTTACCAGAACAAATCTTTTACCTCGGTTAATTTTTCTGAATACATTCAAACACTTTCTAAAAACATTATTCAATCTTATGTGTTATCATCCGAAAAAGTAGAACTGATCTTGAACCTCGAAAAAATAAGTTTGAATTTAGATGTTTCAATTCCTGCGGGCCTGATTATAAACGAATTAATTACCAATGCAATAAAACATGCTTTTCCCGGTACTAAAAAAGGTAAAGTTTGTTTAAATTTGAAATCTGAAAACAATAACATTTACCTCGAAGTAACAGATAACGGTGTCGGTATTCCTCCGGGTGTTGATTATAATAATACTAATACGCTTGGTTTACAGTTAGTTAACACCTTAATAGACCAGCTGGATGGTGAAATAAATTTTAAGTCAGAAAAAGAAAAAGGAACCGAAGTTTTAATTAAATTTAAGATGTAATAAACATGGAAAAATTAAGAATATTTATAGTTGAAGATGAAAGCATTGTTGCAAAAGACATTCAAAACAGCCTTGTAAAATTAGGCTACGAAGTTATTGGCATTGCAAACAATGGTAAAGAAGCTATAGAAAAGATCATTGAAACCATGCCCGATCTTATTTTAATGGATATTATGATCAAAGGCGATCTTACAGGTATTGATGTAAGTGATAAGATCAAAGAAAAAACAAAAATTCCGGTTATATTTTTAACTGCTTATGCCGATGAAGGCACGCTTTCTAAAGCAAAAGTCACTGAGCCTTACGGTTATATTTTAAAGCCTTTTAAAGAGATCGATCTGCATTCTACAATTGAAATGGCTGTTTACAAGCATCAAAAAGATGCAGAACTTCAAAAAGAGCGTGACTTTTTATATTCGTTAGTTGAGAATAAAGACGATACCAGCAAAGATATTTTATTTGTAAAAGCAAACAGCCGTTTGGTAAAAGTGCTTTTAAAAGATATTTTTTATGTAGAAGCGTTAAAAGATTATGTGATCATTAACACGCAATACGCGCGCTATACTGTTCACAGCACCATGAAAGATATTGAGAAAAAATTAGGCACAACCGATTTTGCACGCGTTCATCGTTCATTCATTGCGCGTTTAGATAAAATTCAAAGTATCGACTCTCAAAACGTAATTTTAGAGAACGAGAAAAAAGTAATTCCTGTTGGCGGCTCTTTTAGAGAAGAGTTAATGCAAAAACTGAATACGCTTTAGATGTTCAAGAATTTAATTTTAGTTATATTATTTTCAGCTAAATTAAATTACTCTCAGACGTACTATAAAATATCCCTTTCGTCTTTTAAGGAGGATAAGTTAATTGTTGTAAAAGCAGGAAAATACAACATATTATTATCATACATTGATTTTTTAAAAACCTTTCAAAAAGATGGGTTCAATGAAAGCGATACTGTCTATAAAGAATATTCAATAATGAAATCTTTATTAAATGATTATTTTCAAAAAGACAATCGTGTTTTTGACTTTCAGTATATTGATCAAAAAAGTAGAAGCTTTTTCCAAGTTAGACTTCATTATTTTCAACAAAGTTGTCTTGAAAAAGGACAGCTAATGATTGAAAACGTCGAGACAAAATCAAAGGAATTATTTATCTACCATTATATTGATATAAAAAAGGAAGGCAACAGAACCACATCAACAGATGGTTATTTGATGTCTGATAAAAAGACATTTCTTTCAAAAGAGATTAAGATAGAAGAAAAAGAAGGATAGCTACAATTAATAGCAAGACATTGCTTTGATACATCGTAACTTTGTTTTACAATGTCAAAGACCAAAACAACTTACTTTTGTCAAAACTGTGGTGCGCCCTCTGCTAAATGGATAGGCAAATGCCCCAGTTGTAATGAATGGAATACTTACGTTGAAGAAGTAGTTCATAAAGAAAGCAAGAACGATCGCTTACAATTATTTTCAGGCAATAAAAACCCAAAACAATCCAACAAATCTGTTTTATTGCAGGATGTAGGTCTGCAGGATTTCCCACGCATTCCCGTTCCCGGCAAAGAATTAACCCGTGTATTAGGCGGCGGCATTGTGCCCGGAAGCCTCGTGTTATTTGGCGGTGAGCCGGGCATTGGCAAATCTACTCTAATGCTGCAATTAGCCTTGCGCTTAAAAAATTTAAAGATCCTTTATGTAAGTGGCGAAGAAAGCGAACAGCAAATTAAAATGCGCGCAGAGCGCATTGGCGTTACTACCGATAATTGTTTTATTTTACAGGAAACCAATACACAAAATATCTTTCAGCAAATTGTTGAGGTAGAGCCGCAATTGGTCATCATCGATTCTATTCAAACCCTACACACAAGTTATATCGATAGCAGTCCGGGAAGCGTGAGCCAGGTGCGCGAATGTGCTGCTGAATTATTACGTTTTGCAAAAGAAACCAACACGCCCGTTTTTATGATCGGCCATATAACCAAAGAGGGCAGTTTAGCGGGCCCAAAAGTGTTAGAGCACATGGTTGACACCGTTTTGCAGTTTGAAGGCGACAGAAACCATATTTATCGTCTTTTACGCGCTACCAAAAACCGTTTTGGCAGCACTAACGAAATGGGTATTTATGAAATGAATGGGGATGGTCTTCGCGAAGTAACCAACCCATCTGAAATTTTAATTACCAATCGCGATACACCTACCAGCGGCGTGGCCATTTCGGCTACTATGGAAGGCAACCGCCCTATGCTTATAGAAACACAGGCTCTTGTAAGCAGCGCAGCCTATGGCACACCGCAACGCTCTTCAACCGGTTTTGATCTCAGAAGATTATCAATGTTATTAGCGGTATTAGAAAAACGCTGTGGCTTTAAATTAGGGGTAAAAGATGTTTTCATTAATATTGCCGGCGGCATTCGTGTAGAAGATCCGGGAATAGATCTTGCGCTTGTTTGCGCTATTTTAAGCAGCAACGAAGATATGCCAATACCTCAGGATGTTTGCTTTGCGGGCGAAGTAGGTCTTACCGGAGAGATACGCCCGGTTAACAGAATTGAACAACGTATTAGCGAAGCAGAAAAATTAGGCTTCAAAAAAATAATAGTAAGTAGTTACAACCTAAAAGGAATAAACGTAAATTCATACAAAATTAAAATACTTTCGGCCGGTAAAATGGAAGAAGTGTTTAGTTTAATTTTTGGATGATGAAAAACGTTTTAATAGCACTTCTTCTTTTCTCTCTTTCTTGTTTTTCTCAAAATCAAAGAAAAATTGACAGTTTAATAAAACTTGCCTCTACAGCAAACGATACAACAAAACTGCATTGTTATAATATGCTTTCGGTTCTTTACCAGGGCAACAATAACGAAAAAATAAAAGAGTACGGGCTCAAAATTTTAGAACTGGCAACAAAGATCAACAATAAAAGATATATTGCAGCCTCACAGTTAAAATTAGGAGTTTATTATTATTTTGAAAGCAATTACGACAGCGCCGAGGTTTATTTTAAAAAAGCTGTTTTGCTTTCAAAAGCAGCAAATAATCTTATTGTTGAGGCAGATGCCCATCAGAATTTGGGTATTATGTTTTCGGACAGATCAGAGTTTCAAAAAGCGATCAACGAGCTTATCCTCGCCCAAAAGATACACGAGCAATTAAAGAATAAAAAAAATACGGCAAACATTAAAAACAATATAGCGGTAATGTATATCCGCCAAAAAAATTACACGCTTGCCGAAAAGCAAATTCTTGAGGCCATTGCTTTAACCGATACAACAAAACAAAAAGGCTTATTAGGATACCCTTATTCAAACCTTGGTATTATTTGCCAGAATAGGGAACAACACCTGCTGGCAAGTAATTATTACAAAAAAGCATTGCGTGAATTTGACTTTACTTCAGATTTTTATGGGATGGCGGCCTGCTATAATAATCTTTATCTGTCGTATATAAACCAAAATAATATTGATTCGGCCATTTTCTATAACAATAAATTAAAAGCGGTATCAAAAGCCCAAAAAGATATTGGAAATGAGTTTTTAAGCAATTTAAATTTTGAGATCACTTATCAACGCTTTAAGAAAAATCCGGTATTGGCAAAATGTTATTTAGACAGCATGCGTCCGGTATTACACATTATAAACAAACCCGAAAATAATGTTGCGTTTTACCAAGAGCTGGCAACATACAATTTTTTATACGGCAATGCCGATACCGGACATTTTTACATGGATAAATTTTTAACGCTTAAGGATTCTATCACTTCAGGCGAAAACACATTAATAACGAGCGAACTTCAAACCAAATACGAAAGTGAAAAAAAAGATCTTGAACTAAAACAAGCCAATTCAGAATTAAACTTAGAGGAGGAAAAGAATAAGCGGAAAACAATTATCATTTGGTTGGGTACGGCTGCATTTGTAGGAACCCTATTCTTTCTTATCCTGGCATTTATTAATTACCGTAAAGCAAAAAAAGCAAACCTGATTATCCAAAATCAAAACCTGGTTTTAGAATTGCAGAAGAAAGAAGTAGAATTACAAAAAAATTTGGTTGAAGAAAAACAAAACGAAATTATTTCCAGCATTAATTATGCACAGCGAATTCAAAGCGCTGTTTTAACCGGCGAAGAAGTTTGGAACAAGATCTCTAAAGAACACTTCATCATTTTTCAGCCGCGCGATATTGTAAGCGGTGATTTTTATTGGGCGCATTTACTATCAAATGGCCGCGCTGTTTTTGCTTTGGCAGATTGCACCGGCCACGGTGTACCTGGTGGTTTTATGAGTATGCTTGGCAATAGCTTTTTAAACGAGCTGGTAGTTGAAAACAAACTATTTAAAGCCGATGAAATTTTAAACCGCTTACGTGATAAAGTAATTGCAGCCTTATTTCAAAAAGGGCAAACACAGCAAAAAGACGGAATGGATATGGCCTTGTGTGTTTGGAATAAGATGGATAACTCTTTGGAGTTTGCCGGAGCTAATAACGCTTTGTATTTAGTAAGAGACAAACAATTAACCGAATACAAAGGCGATAAAATGCCAATTGGTAGTTATTTGGAAGAGAACAAAAAATTTACTTCTCAAAAAATTTTATTGCAAGCAGGCGATATGATCTATTTAAGCACCGATGGTTTTTCTGATCAGTTTGGCGGCGATAAAGGAAAAAAATTCAGATCAAAACAATTAGAAGCATTATTGGTTGAGGTTTCAGTAGCATCGGTTGACGAACAAAAGCAAGTGCTCACCACCTCTTTTGCCCGCTGGAAAAAACAATTTGAGCAAACCGATGATGTGAGTGTTATTGGAATAAAAGTAATTTAAAACAAAGTTTATGAAGAATAAAATTTTAGTAGTTGCATTAATTTTTATTTCACAGCAATTTTTTGCACAATTAAATCCGGTGGTTTATGTGGATGGCACACAAAAACTAAACGGACAGCTGGCAACACCAAAAAACGCCAATAAAAAGAAGGCAGGCGTTCTAATATTGCCGGCGTGGATGGGTATTGATGCAAACGCTAAAGAAAGAGCCGAAATGCTTGCAAAAGAAGGTTATTATGCATTTGTGGCCGATATTTATGGTGAAGGAAATTATCCTGAAGATAAAAAGAAAGCAGGAGAGCTTTCGGGTTTTTATAAAACGAACGTAAAAGAATATCACAAACGCATAAAACTGGCTCTTGACCAATTAGTGAAAAGCGGTGCTGATGCAAACAACATTGTGGTAATAGGTTTTTGTTTTGGAGGTACCGGCGCATTAGAAGCCGCAAGGTCTAACATGGCATTTAAAGGTGTAGTATCTTTTCATGGCGGGTTAGGAAGAGATACAGCAAGAGTTATTGAACCCATAAACGCAAAAGTATTGGTGTGCCATGGAGCTGATGATTTTTTTGTGCCTGATGTGCAAATAAAAAGCTTTCAAAATGAAATGCGAAAAGCTAAAGCCGATTGGGAAATGATCTATTATGCAAACGCTGTACATGCTTTTACAGATAAAGCCGCGGGATCTGATAATTCAAAAGGCACTGCTTATAATGAAAAAGCAGCAACTCGCTCATGGACGCGTATGCTGGAGTTTTTAAAAGAAGTTTTTAGCTTATAAAATTAAACTACTGCGAAACTAATTTTCTTGCCTCGTTAATATCCATACGTTCACCATTTTTCATGGCAATTACAAAGCAATCTTTAAAACCTTTTTCACGCAACATGTTTTGGTGACTAACAGCATCTTTTATTTGTGTAAAATTACCGGATGTATATTTTAAAATATTTTTTGCTTTGTAATACGATCCGTTTATAACAGCGTTGAATTTATCTTGTTTTAAGTTTAATTCTGTTTCACTGCTTGCAAACTGCACTTTAAAAACGACCTCACTTTTATCAACAATTACAACATTATTATTTTTTTCCTTCTCTTTTTCTGCCTTTTCCTTTTCTGCTTTTTCACGCTGTTCCTTCTCTCTTTGTGCTTTTTCTTTCAACTCTTTTTCACGTTGTTCTTTTTTAAACTTTTCTGCAATTTCTTTTGCACTTGCCGCCGTATCAACTTTTAATTCCTTTGGTTTTGTAGTATCTTTTAAAACAATGTTGGTGTATTTACCATCGTCAACTTTTTCCTTCTCCTTTTCTTTTACATCTTCTTTTTTCTCTTCCTCTTCGTCCTCATCTTCTACCTTTTTTTGCCCCGGAATGTTTCCTGCTTTTATATTTTCATTCTCTAAAGGTTCCTGGTTCTCTATATCATCATTGTATTCTTTCTTTGTTCCCTCAACATCATCTTTATATTTTCGTAGACCCCTAAAAAGAGCTTTGGCTAAATATTCTTGCCCTTTAGGGCTGCCTAAAAATGTTTCTTCCAAAGGGTTTGTTAAATAGCCTATCTCGGTTAAAATGCTTGGCATGGCCGTTCTCCAAAGCACCCAAATGCTTTGGCGATGAACGCCTTTATCAACCCGTCCTGCTTTTTTAGTGTATTCATCCTGTATCTTAACAGCAAGGTTGGCGCTTTGTATCACATAAGCGCTGGTATAATTGCTCATAATAATGTAGCTCTCTTCGCTTTCAGGGTCAAAGCCCGCGTATTTTTTTTCGTAATCATCTTCCAGTAAAATGGCAGAGTTCTCACGCGTTGCTACTTTCATTTTTCCCTCTTCGTTCTTTAAACCCATTACATAGGTCTCTGTACCAAAAGGCACAGGATTTGGTTTTTCAACCACCACATATTTTCCCTTTTTATTCTTGTAAACCTTAGCACGTTTTTTACCGGTTTTAGGATCTTTGATCATTACTGCTTTGCCAGCCGCGTTGCAGTGAATAGAAATAAAAAGATCGGCCTTTGCTTTATTGGCAATTTGCGCACGGTCTTCCAGCTCAACAAACACATCGGTAGTCCGGGTATAAATTACCTTAACATCTTTTAAATTTTCTTCAATTAATTTGCCCAGTTTTAAAGCTACAGCTAACGAAACATCCTTCTCTTTATGCGTAACGCCGCTACAACCGGGGTCTTTACCGCCATGGCCGGGATCAATAACAATTACTTTAATGCTGTTACTTTTATCTTTTTTGAAATGTGTAAATGCGCCAAACAGTCCAATAACACACGTTAGAAAGACAAAATATTTTAATTTTTTAACCATCTCCAATAATAAATACCTATGCAATACCGTAAAGTATTGTAGCTTTGTAAACTTGCATTGGTTGGAATAAATTTATCCCATTCGGCTTGATAAAACCGCAACATAAAAAACTAGTTTTCTTCTTTGCCTTGTTAATATCTTTGGGTATTAACACTTTAAAAGCGCAAACAACGCCAAAAGATACGTTAACAAATGTTATTTCAGATACTACAGTTACGTTAGATCCGGATGAAGACAACGAATTGTTGCAAGACCCCATTATGTATTCTGCTACTGATAGTGCCGTTTTTTTAAGTTCCGGCAAACAGGTATTTCTTTATGGTAAAGCTAAAGTAGAGTTTGGTGATATGAACCTGGAAGCCGAATTTATTGAAATAGATTACGCAAAGAACATTATAACAGCCTATGGCAAAAAAGATAGTCTTGGTAAAAACGTTGGCAATCCAAAGTTTAAAGATGCATCACAGGAAATGGAAGCTGATAAGATCATCTATAATCTTAAGACAAAGCGTGGTAAGATCTTTAATGCGCTAACAAAACAGGGCGAGTTATTGGTTATTGGCAGTGAAATTAAAAAAGACAGCACCAACATCATTTATATGAAAGACATGAAGTGTATACCCTGCCAATATCAGGATGCGCGCACTGTTTTTAAGGCCACTAAGGCAAAGATAATTCCGGATGATAAGATAGTTACGGGGCCTATGTACCTAGAGGTTGGTGGTGTGCCAACGCCTTTGGGCTTGCCGTTTGGCTATTTTCCAAACTCTAAAAAACAACACAACGGTATTTTATTACCAACATTTGGCAATTCTGCCACACAAGGTTTTAACCTTCGTAATGGGGGTTTTTATTGGGCTATTAGCGATAAAACCGATATGGTCATTCGCGGTGATATTTATGGCAATGGCAGCTGGGGATTGAATACTACCAATAATTATAATATTTTGTATAAAGCGCTTGGCAATACTTATTTAGGCTATAGCGAGTTTAATATTGGCGATAAGGATATACCTAAAACCTATAGTAAACAAAAGGCTTATGAGGTAAGGTGGACCCATACACAGGATAATAAAAGTAATCCATCAATACGTTTTGGTGCCAATGTAAATTATGTGAAAAACCAAAGCTACAATCGTATTAACGCAATTAACACCGGTGAATTTCTTCAAAACTCATTTCAATCAAATGTAAATTTTACAAAAACATTTAAACTAAGTTCTTTAAGTTTAAATGCAACACATAGTCAAAACTCTATTTCAAAAAGAATAGAAATGACCTTCCCCTCTTTAACATTCAACATTAACCGTTTTTATCCTTTCCGCAAAGAAGGAAAAGTAAAACAAAATGTGTTTGATAAAATTGGCGTTAATTATTTATTGGAAGCAAGAAACACTCTAAGCTGGAAAGATACGATTGGCGGTTTAGGAAATAATTTTTTAGATAGTTTAAAATACGGCATTAAACACTCTTTACCAATTTCAACCAACTTTAATATTGCTAAATACATTACTGTAACACCCGCCGTTAATTTAACATCGGTAATGTATACAAAAAGCATTAACAAGTATTTTTCTACTGCAGATACCAATATTGGAAAAGTGTATACACAAAACGTAAACGATTTTGTTACAGGTTACGATGCTAATTTTTCTACCGCCTTTAATACAAAAGTGTTTTTTGATTACATGTTTAAGAAAGGAAAAATAAAACAGATCCGTCATTTATTGATCCCAACCTTATCGTATTTGTATCGCCCCGATTTTGGTGAAACACAATATGGTTTCTGGAAAAAAGTACAGGTTGATACTACAGGTACAAGGTTTCAAAATTACTCTGTATTTGAAAGAAGCATTTTTGGAGGGCCCGCTATTGGCGAGCAAAACGCACTCTCGCTAAACTTAAGCAATAACATTGAAGCAAAGCTGAAACAGAAGTCGGATACCGGCGTTACTTATGCAAAACGAACCTTAATGCAAAATATAAGTTTAAGTGGTGCTTATAATTTTGCGGCAGATAGTTTTAACATGAGCCCAATAACTCTTTCAGCGCGTACCAAACTGTTTAAATATTTTGATGTTGTTGCGAATTCTACATACGATGCGTATGCTTATGACGCCATAAACAAGCGTTCAATGAATAAGTTTGCTTATAGTGAAAACGGAACGTTAGCGCGTTTAACTAACGCTAACTTTGCCGTAAATACTGCCTTTGGAAGTAATATGATAGAGGCGGCAAGAAAAACTAGGCAGGCGCCCGAACTTACCAATGGCGCAGAACAGGGCGCTAAAAACGATCTCAATGCTAACGAACAACTTTCGTGGAATTTAAATATTTATTATAACCTTGCTTTGGCAAACCCTGATAACCGAAAATTACAACCCACACAAACATTAAATTTTAGCGGCGATATTACACCAACAAAAAACTGGAAGATAGGTGTAACAAGCGGCTACGATTTTACAAATCAAAAAGTAAGTTATACCAGCTTTAATATTTACCGCGATCTTAAATGCTGGGAGGCCCGTATTGACTGGATACCATTTGGCCTAAGAAAAAGCTACAACCTAACTATTAATTTAAAAGCATCTATGTTAAGTGATTTCAAAATCCCTAAGCGTAGCCCGCCGATAGATAATTTTTAGTTATTGATAAAGTAGCTTTGCAACAAAATTGTTTTTGTGATGCTCTGTTGAGGAAAAAAGCTAAATATTTCATGCTTTATTAGGCCAATGTTTTTTGCATAATAATATCTGTTTGTGATAACGGGTGAAGGTGTAACAGGATAAAACAAGTCATCCATTACAATAACGGGATAATAGGTAGTATTATTGATTACAATCGTAGTGTCTTTGGCAAACACCATTATGCTTTTTGTTGATGTTGTTCCATTAATATAGGAACTCGAATACTGCCATTTGGTATTAACAGCAAAAGAATCAGCAACGGCACGACGTAAAGTATTCCCATATCCATAGTTTGAAAAATGTTTATTAAGTGAATAGCCCCAAAGGCATTCTCCATTATATTGCGGAACGAATACAGTATCTGAAACAACCTGATAAGTTACCGGTTGCCCGAAGAAATTTTTGTAAGCAATACAATAGCAATCTTTTATATAAGTCCCCGTGTAAATACCGGAAGTGTCGCCGTTAGAGTCCATATATTTCCAATAAGAACCGGGATAAGCAGGAAGATAACTATTTGGGTACAAAGTGTCAAAAGCAACACTTGAATTGGCCGCAGGAACAGCAACATCTTTTTTACATGACATAAAAAAGAAAACCAAAAAAATAATTACTAAAAGCCTCATATATTAAAGATATAAAAATTTTTCTAAACTTTTGCAAATCGCTTTACTTTTTTGCCCTCAACAATAATTTCTTCAGTAAACATGCTTAAAGGCCTCACCCACAAATTCTCGCCCTCTTTTTGATAAGTAGCTTTGTACACAACCATTTTTTCTAACGTTTCGCTGTGTGTAGCAATACCAATTACTTCGTAAATTTTGCCTTTGTAGTGTTTGTATAAACCCGGCTTTACCTCTTCCATATTCCCTTTTACATTTTCCTTTCTAGCTTGTATGATCCGCCACAATAACCCATTTGTTCTCTATCTTTTTCCAAAGCAAAGTAAAATGCCCGCCGCTTGGCTTTTCTTTATCCAGCTCCCATTTACCAATTACATAAATACTTGTTTTTGATAATTGTTCCATTGAAAGAATAGTGAACTTTAAAACACCCATGGCCGCTTTATCAGGATAACCCTTAATGTAATTGTCCAGTGTTTTTTGCCAACCGTAGGTAAGACCTTTACTGCCAATAAATTTAAGGCTGTCACTTTTCCAGTAAAAGCTCATAAAGCCTTGTATGTCGCCGTGATTCCAGGCAAGTTCCTGTGCCGACATAATGTTAGACACTGTTTTAAGATCGCCTTTTAGGTCTTTCTGTGCAAAAGAACAAAGGCAACAAATGGTAAAAAGTATAGTTATGGCTTTTCTCATACTTGTAAAGTTATATAATTTGTAGTATCTTTACTGCCAGTTCTTTAAAACACTTATTAAGAAAAGCAGAGGGATACGCCCAATGAAGCTTTACCAACCCTATAATGAGTTCAAAGTAAAAGATTCAAAATTCAAAGTATAAAACTTTAAATCTTGAATTTGCAATCTTGAACCTTAAAGAAGGTGGGAATTCGTCTCGTAAAAACGAGAAAAATAAGTCGGAAATATTAGTTAAGCATTTTATTAAAACAACATAAAAACTAATCCCTTCCGGTAAACCAGGAGGGATTTTTTATTTTTTAAAGTATATGAGTACAATTGAACAGGAACTTGAGAAACGTATTTTAATTATTGATGGTGCTATGGGCACCATGATCCAGCAATATAAACTGGAAGAAAAAGACTATCGCGGTAAACGCTTTGCCGATTGGCACAAAGATCTTAAAGGCAATAATGATCTTTTATCTATTACTCAACCTAATGTTATAAAAGCTATTCATAAAGAATATTTAAAGGCCGGCGCTGACATTTTAGAAACCAACACCTTTAGCGGCACTTCAATTGCTATGGCCGATTATGAAATGGAAGAGTTGGTTTATGAGCTTAACTATGAATCAGCAAAAATAGCCAAGGAAGCAATTGCTGAGTTTAAAAAAGAAAATCCTGAATTTGCACATATAGAAAAATTTGTTGCAGGGGCTATGGGCCCTACAACAAAGCTTGCGTCAATGTCTCCAAACGTTAACGATCCCGGATTCAGGGCTGTAAGTTTTGATGATCTTGTTGTTGCTTACACCGAACAAATTCGCGGATTAATTGATGGCGGTGCCGATGTTTTATTATTTGAAACCATTACCGATACTTTAAATGTAAAAGCAGCTTTATTTGCCACTCAAAATTATTGTGAGAAGATAAATAAAAAAATGCCCGTTATGGTGTCAGGCACAATTACCGATGCCAGTGGCAGAACTTTATCAGGCCAAACTACCGAAGCGTTTTTAACTTCAGTTTCACACGTCAAGCTGCTAAGCGTTGGCTTAAATTGTGCTATGGGGGCAAAAGACCTTCGCCCTTATCTTGAAGAATTAGCAAACAAAGCACCGTTTTTTGTAAGCGCTTATCCAAATGCAGGTTTACCAAATCAGTTTGGTGAGTACGATCAGGATGCCCACGAAATGGGTCACCAGATAGAAGACTTTTTAAAAGCAGGTTTTATTAATATTGTTGGCGGCTGTTGTGGTACAACACCATCGCACATTAAACGTATTGCTGAATTAGCAAAAGATTTTAAACCGCGTAAAAAACCACAGCCCGATACCTTAATGCACTTAAGTGGGTTAGAACCCTACACTTTAACACCTGAAAGTAATTTTTTAAATGTTGGTGAAAGAACAAACGTTACCGGGTCAAAAAAATTCCTGCGCTTAATTAAGGAAGGGAATTATGAAGAAGCTTTGTCTATTGCAAAAGACCAGGTTGATGGTGGGGCACAGGTAATTGATGTGAACATGGATGAAGGGATGTTGGATAGCGAGCAAGCAATGACAACCTTTTTAAATTTAATTGCATCAGAGCCTGATATTTCGCGCGTGCCCATCATGATCGATTCTTCAAAATGGACGGTTATTGAAGCGGGCTTAAAATGTGTTCAGGGAAAAGCCATTGTTAACTCTATATCTTTAAAAGAAGGCGAAGAAAAATTTATTGAACAGGCACATAAAATAAAACAATATGGCGCAGCTGTTATTGTGATGGCGTTTGATGAGGTTGGCCAAGCCGATACATTAGAGCGCAGAAAAGAAATTTGTAAACGTGCCTATGATGTATTAATAAATAAAGTAAACTTTCCTCCACAGGATATTATTTTCGATCCAAATATTTTTCCGGTTGCTACAGGCATGGAAGAGCACCGTTTAAATGCATTAGATTTTTTTAATGCAACACGTTGGATAAAAGAAAATTTACCACATGCAAAAGTGAGTGGCGGTGTAAGTAACGTTTCTTTTTCTTTTAGAGGAAATGATCATGTGCGCGAAGCCATTCACTCTGCGTTTTTATACCATGCCGTAAAAGAAGGGATGGATATGGGAATTGTAAATCCTGCGCAGCTTGTAATTTATGATGATATAGATAAAAAATTATTAGAATTAGTTGAAGATGTTTTATTGAACAGGAGAGATGATGCCACAGAAAGATTAGTAGAGCATGCCGATTCATTAAAAGGAATTACAAAAGAAAAAAATGAGAAGGACGAAGAATGGCGCAAAGGTACGGTAGAAGAGCGCTTGAGTTATTCGTTGGTAAAAGGATTAGTAGAGTACATTGATGCGGATACCGAAGAAGCGCGCCAAAAATTAGGAAGACCATTACACGTGATTGAAGGCCCATTAATGGATGGTATGAACGTGGTGGGCGATCTGTTTGGAAGCGGAAAAATGTTCTTACCACAGGTTGTAAAAAGCGCGCGCGTAATGAAAAAGGCTGTTGCGTACTTAGAACCTTATTTGCAGGCAGAAAAAGAAGAAAATAAAAAGAAAGGCGTTGTTGGCGACGGAAGACAAAATGCTGGAAAAATTTTAATGGCAACCGTTAAAGGCGATGTACACGATATTGGAAAGAACATTGTTGGTGTTGTATTGGCCTGTAATAATTACGAGATCGTTGATCTGGGCGTAATGGTAAGCTGCGATAAAATTTTAGAAGAAGCAAAAAAACATAACGTAGATGTTATTGGCTTAAGTGGCTTGATCACACCATCGTTGGATGAAATGGTACACGTAGCCAAAGAAATGGAACGCTTGAAATTTAAAACACCTTTATTAATTGGTGGCGCAACAACTTCTAAAGTACACACCGCTGTTAAGATCGCACAAAATTATTCAGGCCCAGTGGTACACGTAAACGATGCCAGCAAATCGGTACCTGTTGCAAGCAGTTTAATTTCAAATGAATTGCGTGATGCATTTATGTTAGAAGTAACAAAGGATTATGATCGTGTACGCGAACAAAATAAGAACGCGCAAAGCCAAAATAAATTCATCTCATTAAAAGAAGCACGTGAAAATAAATTTCCTATAGACTGGAGCAAAACCGAAATTGCAAAACCTGCTTTTATCGGCAATAAAGTATTTACCAATTACGATCTTAAAGAAATTGCGGAATACATTGACTGGACACCCTTCTTTCATAGTTGGGAAATGAAAGGATCGTACCCAAAAATTTTAAAAGATCCGGAGCGCGGCGCCGAAGCAACCAAATTATTTAACGACGCGCAATGCATGTTAAAAAAGATTATTGATGAAAAATGGTTGCAGGCAAATGCCGTAATTGGTATCTATCCTGCAAGTACAGTAAATGATGATGATACAGATGTGTACGATGAAAAAGGAAATAAAAAAGCAACTTTTCATTCTATCCGTCAACAAACAAAAAAACCTGCAGGGCAATACAATGTTGCGCTGGCAGATTTTGTAAAACCAAAAAATGGTGTAGCAACACCACAGGATTATATTGCTTCGTTTGCTTTAACAACCGGCATTGGTATTGATGAGCATGTAAAACGTTTTGAAGCAGATCATGATGATTATAGCGCAATCATGCTAAAGGCTTTAGCCGATCGTTTGGCAGAGGCTTTTGCAGAATTAATGCATAAAAAAGTACGTAAGGAATATTGGGCTTATGCAAAGAACGAAACATTAAGCAATGAAGAGTTAATTAAGGAAGAATACGCCGGTATCCGTCCGGCACCGGGTTACCCGGCGCAGCCCGATCATACTGAAAAATTAACCATTTGGAAGTTGTTGGATGTTGAGAAGAACACTGGCATTGTTTTAACAGAGAGTTTAGCAATGGTGCCAACAGCTGCTGTAAGCGGTTTATATTTTTCGCACCCGCAATCGCATTACTTTGGTATTGGTAAAATTAATAAAGAGCAGGTAGAAGATTATGCAAAACGAAAAGGCATAACGGTTGAGGTTGCTGAACGCTGGTTAGGTCCAAACCTTGCTTATTAATATTTACTGAGGTTTTTATTATTAAATTAGCCCGATGAAAAGGGTTTTTTTTAATTCTTACTTTTTCTTTCTAAATAGCGCCGGCAGATCGGTTGTGTTTACAAGCCTGTTCTATGCTTTATGGCTTATTATAAGCATTGTCAGTTCCGCTAATTTCGACATCCTCTCCTTTTCTGGACGTATGATAGGTGTTGCTACCATGCAAAACATTGATGTTGAAGCGCGGGTTGGACTTTTTTATAAATGTATCTTTTTATTTTTAGCTTCTTTTCTTGTTTTTACACTGTTGGCATATTTTATTTTTAAAAAATGGCCCGCTATTTTAAAGAGCATAGAAGTAAAGATCATTAATTATACTTCTATAGCCGGTATTTTCTTTTTTCTGTTCAAACTCTTTAATGTTGAAATGTATGAAACCATTGAAGTTGTTTATTTCCTTCAAAAACTAATACTTGCGGCGCTTATTATAAGAATGCTTGTACAAAAAGAAAACAAAATATCACTTCAGCATTTCTCAATTATCTTATCCCTCTCTTTTGCGTTCTATTTTTTTATTGTCGATATAAATAATTTTTTAGGCCATGTAAATAATCCCGACTTCTATATTGTTACATTTACAATTGCCGTTTTATTATTAATTGGCCTCAACATTTTTTTAAGAAGAATTGCTGTAATAAATAGTTCAAAACGGTTAACTCTTTTAACCTATTCTCTTTTACCAATACTTTTATTGCCGTTTTTAAGTGTATTAAAAGATGAGATCTTTTTAATATGCAAAAGCAATAAAATTATTTTAAGCAGCCAGTTGTCAATCTATATCATATTATTTATTATTATTTTAATATGGATATTTTTAAGATATAAGAGAGGGAATAAGAAAGAACTGCGTTCACAAAAACAAATAGTGGCCCGAAACTATTTTCCTTTACTTATCTTTTCGCTCACCGCCTATTTAAGTTATAATTATTATACTGAGTATTACGACGAGATCTTTGAATCGGGCAATGTGTATTTGCCAATAATGGAACATCAATTTTTTGGCACACTTTCTCCCGTAGAAAAATTAAACACACATTTATTATCAGATTACTTTTTTAGTTACATCTACGCCTTCTTTAATGGTTTGAACATAAATGAAATCACACTTTATGATTTTTTACTTGCTCCACTATCTTATACACTCTATTATTTTTTGGTTAAATATTTAACGCGTAACGAATTTATAGCGCTTTTATGTGTGTTGTTGTTTCCTTTTGCCGAAGCTATTTTACCGGAAGGTTTTTGCTTTGCTGTTTTAGGCATCTTTGCTTTAATTAAATTAATAAACCAACAACAATCAGTAAAAAATTACCTTATCTTTTTTAGCACACTCGTTTTTTTATTGTGCTGGCGAATTGATCTTGGATATAACTGTCTTTTAACAATGCCGGTTGTATTGTTATACTATCATTTTTTTAACAAAAAAAACAAAATACAATGGAAGCCCTTATTTAAAGCTGTTGCAATAGTTGGCGGTTTTGTAATTTTTTTATTAGGCCTGTTTTCTATAATAAGGCAAACAAACCTGTTTTCAAAAGCAGCTTACCTTTTTAATTATTGCGTTTCGGCACAATCGTATGGCTATCATTCTGTTGGCGACACTGCACTTACAAACGTAAAAATTCATTATTTTATTTTTCCGATAGTGGTAATACTATTTTTAATTTTTTGTGGTATTAAATACAAACAATTAAACAGCACAAAAAGTCAGCGTGCGGCACAGCTCAGTTTTTTATTTATTAGTTTATTTTATCTTATTAATTTTAACAGGGGCCTTATTCGCCATAGTTTATTTGAAGGTATGGATGCCTTCGTATCCTCTTTTGCTTATATTATTTTGTCTTCTTCTGTATTTATTTTATTTAGAAAGAACAGCCACTTTGTAAAATGCCTGCTGTTTTTTAGCGCTGCGTTTTTTCTGGTAAATACATATAGGGTTCCGGAACCAAAGGGAATGAAAAACATTTTTGAAAGACTGGTAGTTAAAATAAAAAAAAGTAAGAATGTTTCTTTAGCGGCCATAAACAATAGAGTTAGTAATGCGCCTGGGCAAAAGTCAGAACGCTATAGCCAATTTGTTGATTTTATTAAAAAGAATACAAACAATGATGAAACCTTCCTTGATTTTTCAAACAGACCAATGTTGTATTTTTTTACAAAGAAAGTAACGCCATCTTATTTTTACCAAACGCCATTGTGCATTCAAAACGATTTTTTACAGGAAAGATATATTGAAGATCTTGCCAATTATAAAACACCTTATCTTTTATTTCAGGGTGTAAGCGATGTTGGCTATGATAATATCGACGGTGTACCAAATTCGTTAAGGCATTACCGTATGGCAGAATATTTTTATAATAATTATAGTCCGTACGTGATGGTAAATAATTTTTGTATTTGGAGAAATAATAAAATAAAAGACAACAATAAAAGAGATACAATTTGTAGATACATTGCCGGAACGGATTCTAACCATTTAGATTTTGTAGAAACCGCTTTCGAAATAAAACCCGGTAAGAGTTATAGCGTTAAGCTATCCTATTCAAGAAAAATAGAGACGGAAGTATTTCTTATGACTAACAAAAAGATGATTGATTTAAAGCTTAAAGATCTGAATGAAACGGAATCTTACGCGATCATCGAGGCAAAAGAAGGAAAATACAAATTCGCCGCAAACTCTGTGGCGAACGGGTTAAAAAGTTGTTTTTTAATAGAATCAGATTATCTTCCCGATTATTTTTCAGAAAGAACCCTGGTATATGATTTTCAAAAGCTACCTTATGTTTGGGGCACATATGATAAAAAACTTCCTGAAGAAAAAACTTTGTTTGAAACGAATGTCGTTGCAGAAAAAGCAATCTCAATTCCTATAACAATAGACAGAACCACCGGCAATACGGTAATAATATCTTGTAAAAACACAACAAAAAAAGCACAAAAAGCAATTTTGTTGTTTGGCAATTCTAATGATAAAACTAAAACATGTGTTTGGTTTGATGTGTTACCTTCAGATAAAGAAGAAAAATACGCCATAAGAATTAGCAGTATTTACAAATGGTATTCAGGTAACGTTAATGAGATAAGTATACAAGCGCCCGATGGCGGATTAACCGTTTCAAAAATTCAACTTACAAAGGGCAACTAATACTAACACTATTATTTTTATATTTGTATAAATGAAGACCTTCGAAACAGACGCCTATATCATGCACGTGCACGATGATCTATTAATAGAATTTAAAGTAAAAAAGAACGTTAAGCTTCTGGATAAGGATATTTGGGAATCGCGTGAGCAGTCGATGAACTATATGCCCGGTAAAAAATTTTATGTGTTGTTTGAGGTAGAAGAAGGTTTTGATGTATCGGCAGATGCAAGAAGGGCCGGCGCCTCTGAAGAGTATTCAAAACATGTGGCCGCGGTGGCATTATGCAGTAACCGTCTTCATGAAAAGATCATTGGCAACCTGTTCTTAAAAGTAAATAATCCAATTGTACCTACCCGTTTTTTTGACGATAGGGCCAAAGCCATCGAATGGCTGAAAGAAAAGCGAAAGGCCTGATAAGCTTTTCAACCTTTTTAAACAATCTATCCTATTTTCAATTCTTAACTTATCTTTGCTCTTTATTTTTTAAAAATGAGCAATTCAAAAACTATTAAAAGCGCACTTGTATCGGTTTATTATAAAGATAATTTAGAACCGATCATTAAAAAACTTCACAGTCTTAATGTTAAGCTTTATAGCACCGGTGGCACACTTTCATTCATAGAAAAATTAAATATTCCTGTAACTGCGGTTGATTCGGTTACTACCTATCCTGAAATTTTTGGTGGTCGCGTAAAAACATTACACCCCGCTATTTTTGGCGGTATTTTAAATCGCAGAGATAACGAATCGGATAAAAAAGAAAAAGCGCAACACAATATTCCTGATATTGATCTTGTAATTGTTGATCTCTATCCATTCGAAGAAACCGTTGCGGCAAAAGCTTCAGAAGAAGACACAATAGAAAAAATTGATATCGGTGGCATTTCTTTAATTCGAGCGGCAGCTAAAAATTTTAACGATGTGGTTATTGTTTCTTCAAGAAACGATTATTCTGAATTATTGAATTTACTAGAGATTAAAAACGGAAGTTCTGATCTTGCTGATAGAAAAAAATTCGCCGCAAAAGCTTTCGCTACATCATCACATTACGATTCGGCGATTTTTAATTACTTCAATCAAACAGAAGAAATTACGCAATTCAAACAAAGCCTTCAAAAAGGACAAGTGTTGCGTTATGGCGAAAACCCACACCAAAAGGGTGTTTTTTATGGCGACCTGGACGCGATGTTCACCAAATTGAACGGAAAAGAATTATCATATAATAATTTATTGGATGTTGACGCAGCGGTAAATTTAATTGCCGATTTTGAAGAACCAACCTTTGCTATTTTAAAACATAATAATGCTTGCGGTGTTGCTTCGCGTAATACAATTGCAGAAGCTTATAAGGATGCGTTAGCGGCAGATCCGGTTTCTGCCTTTGGCGGAATTTTAATTGCCAATCGCGCTATTGATATGGCAACAGCAACGGAGGTAAATAAATTATTTTGCGAAGTGGTAATTGCCCCTGCTTATAACGATGATGCTTTGGCCTTATTAAAATCAAAACCCAACCGTATTATTTTAATTCAAAACAAAGTAGAGCTTGGAAAGAATTCTTTCCGTAATTTGTTGAATGGTGTAATTGAGCAGGACAAAGATCTTAAAACAGAAACAGAAGCAGATCTTAAAGTTGTAACCACAAAAGCGCCAACCGCTGCAGAAATAAAAGATCTTTTATTCGCTAACAAATTAGTTAAGCATACAAAATCAAATACTATTGTGTTTGCTAAGAATGGTCAGTTGTTGGCAAGTGGCACAGGTCAAACATCACGTGTTGACGCTTTAAAACAAGCCATTGTAAAAGCAGAGAGTTTTGGCTTTGACCTAAAAGGTGCAGTAATGGCAAGTGATGCGTTCTTTCCTTTTCCTGATTGTGTGGAGTTGGCTCACAAAGCAGGTATTACAGCGGTGATACAACCGGGCGGATCAATAAAAGATAAAGAAAGTATTGATTATTGCAATGCAAATGGCTTAAGCATGGTTAATACCGGCGTAAGGCATTTTAAACACTAAAAATTTTATTGAATACGTTTTAAGAAAATTTCTTTTGGTGGATTAATTACCATCGGAAATTTCTCGATCTTAACGGAGCTGCTATCTAAACCAAAGGCTTTTGCTTCACTTAAACTAAAGCGCTTAAGTAAGAAGTAAGTATTTAGAATAAGCTTTTCAAAGAATGGAAGATCGTTTTCGTATGATAGGAATTTCTCTAACACCACAAATTTAAAATCGCCGATCACGTTGTTTTTATTTAACGATTCGTAACGGCTGGTAATATCCACTTCTTTATTTTTCACCAGATCGGCCACAACTTTTCTAAACATTAAATTAATGCGTGGCGCAATTCTAAACCCAATTCTAAAATCAACACGAATAATATCTTCATTGGCAATATGAGTTACCTTGTATTCCATGCGATAAGGCTCATCCATTACATCTACATGCACAAACCAGTAAATGTCTGCCTTCTTAGGGCGTTTTTGCAAGATAGAATAAATAACTTTTGATTCTATCATGGAAGGATTATTAGCGCTGGTCATATACACCAAATGCGTTGCGTATTTTTGAATAGAATTATCGCCGCTAAGATCTACCAGCATTTGCTTATAATTATCTAACGGCACAAGATCAACATAGCGCTGACGTATTAATTTGGCAAGGTACCAAGAAGCCATTACCGCGGCCAAAATAAGCGCAATGATCAATGTAATGTAACCGCCTTTAGGGAATTTTTCTAAGTTGGCAATTAAAAAAGCACCTTCAATAACAATATAAGTAACTGCAAAAATATTTAAGAACCAGTGCGGGTATTTTTTTAGTCGCATAAAAAATGCCAGTAATCGCGATGACATGATCATACCTAAAATAATGGTTAAGCCATAGGCAGCCTCCATGTTTTTCGATTCTTTAAAGAACAACACAATGCCAACACAACCAATGTACAATAACCAGTTAATAGATGGAATATACATTTGCCCTTTTAAATCGGTAGGATATTTAATTTTAACCTTAGGCCAGAAATTTAAGCGCATGGCCTCGTTTATTAGAGTGAACGAACCACTTATTAAAGCTTGTGAAGCAACAACAGTAGCTATTGTGGCAATGCCAATACCAAAAGGCAAGAACCACTCAGGCATAATTGAGTAAAAAGGATTGGCACCATTCAACGCCTTGCCATCCATAGAAACCAGCCACGCTGTTTGGCCCATATAATTAAGCACAAGCATACTTTTTACAAAGATCCAGCTAATGCGAATGTTTTTTCTGCCACAATGACCCATATCGGAATACAAAGCCTCGGCCCCGGTTGTACATAAGAACACAGCGCCTAATAACCAAAATGCGCCCGGATGATTGATCAATAAATTTATACCGTAATAGGGATTTAAAGATTTTAAAACAGTAAAATTATGCGAAAGTCCAAGTATACCCATTACACCCAAGGTTAAGAACCAGGTTAACATTACAGGGCCAAAAAATTTACCAATAAATTTTGTACCAAATTGCTGGATAAAAAATAAACCCGTAATAATGGCAATTACAATTGGGATGGTGGGAATATTACTAAAGCGCGGAATAAGCTGCAAACCCTCAATGGCAGAAGCAACCGAGATGGGCGGAGTAATAATGCCTTCTCCTAAAATACAGCAACCGCCAATAATTGCCGGAAAAATAAGCCATTTGCGTTTTGCTTTTTTAATTAAAGCGTATAAAGAAAAAATGCCACCCTCACCTTTGTTATCGGCCCTTAAGGTAAAGATCACATATTTAATGGTAGTTTGTAAAGTGATGGTCCAGAACACTAAAGACATGCCACCAATAATTACAGAAGAATTGATTGGTTTATCGCCAACAATGGCCTTCATTACATACAGGGGCGATGTTCCAATATCACCGTAAATGATACCGAGAGTTAAAAGTAAGCCCGCAAGCGTTATTTTGCTTACATGGCCATTCTGGTGATTTCCCATGAGGGTTGTTGGATAAAGAGTTCAAAATTAATACAAAAAGAAGTATCAAAATCATAATTGCGACTAATTATTTATTTAAACTCATGGTTAAAAAAAAAACACGCATAAACAATAAAAAAATGAAGATTAACGTTACATTATGGGAAATAACTTTTTTTATGAAAAACCGCCAAAACAAAAGGCTCTGCTTAACGTTTTTAACGAATTAGCATTGCGTATTCAAATAAAATGGTTTAATTTTATATAATAGATTTTGAGATGTGAAAAGGCTTTTAGTACTAATTTTAATATGTTTTTCAGTTTATGGTTTTGCCACCCACAACCGTGCCGGCGAGATCACATATAAGCGCATAGCCCCATTTACACAAAACATTCCCGGTGTTGGTACTTTTCCGGTTTATACTTACTCCATTACACTTACCAAATATACAGATGACGGACCGGGTGTTGCCGACAGGTGCGTAGATACGATCTATTTTGGTGATGGTCAGAGGGGCGAAGCATACAGGATAAACGGCTCTTCTTCTTTTTGCGACTGTAACGGACCTTGCGGCACTATCATCATAAGTGATGGAACGTATAAGGTAAAGATGAACATTTATACCATTGTTCACACCTATCCAAGTTCGGGCTCTTATCTTATCCATTCTTTCGATCCAAACAGAAATGCGGGTGTTATAAATATTCCCAACTCTGTTAACCAATCGTTTTATCTTGAAACATTATTGGTAATAAATAATTTTACAGGCGCCAACTCATCTCCTGAATTTAAGTATGCGCCAATAGACAGGGCCTGTATAGATAAATGTTTTTATCATAATCCCGGGGCATACGACTCTGATGGAGATAGCCTGAGTTACGAAATTTCAACATCAAGAGGAGAGAACGGACAAACCGTGCCGGGTTATACTACACCGGATGCAGGACCCGGAGGAGTTTATGGTATCAATCCTGTTACAGGTCTTTTAACCTGGTGCAAACCGCAAAGTTCAGGGGAGTATAATCTTGCGTTTATTGTAAAAGAATGGAGAAAGAATACAAGCGGTATTTATGTTTTAATAGGTTATGTGTTACGTGATATGCAGGTAGTGGTTGGAACCTGTCCTAATAACGACCCGCCTTTCATAACCCCTCCAATTGATACTTGTGTAGTAGCAGGGGCCACTATACTAAAAAATATTAATTACGGTGATCCTAATATTCCGGGATCTTTCACAAACATGGTTGTTTTGTATGGCAATGGTGGCGCTTTTTCTGCCCCAAGCCCTATTGCCACGTTAGGCAACACGGCTCTTACCATAACAAGTTCTTCACCAACCAATACTGCAAATGCTGTTTTTACCTGGAACACAAGCTGCAATCACATCCGCTTACAACCTTACCAAACCATTTTTAAAGCCGAGGATAATGGCCAGCCCAACGTGCCTAACATGCCAATAATAAAGCTCGTTAATTTTGCCACATATAACATTCGTGTGGTTCCGCCTTCTGTACAAAACGTTACTGCTGTGCCAATGGGTTCTTCTATAAACATCAGTTGGTCTTTTTCAAGCTGTAATCCTTCAAACAACCCACTTACTTTTTATAAAATTTACAGGAAGAATGACTGTACGCCATTCATTCACGACCCTTGCGAAACAGGCGCCCCAACAAGTTCAGGCTTTTCTTTTATTGGGCAAACAACACCAACAGTAAATACTTTTGTAGATAACAATGGCGGCAATGGTTTAACCGTTGGTCAGGATTATAGTTATTTGGTAATTGCTGTTTATAAAGATGGCTCACAAAGTTATGGCAGCTCACAAGTATGTGCAAAATTAAAACGTGATATCCCGGTATTGTTAAATGCAGATATACTTTCTACATCTACAACAACAGGTTCTGTTTTTGTGCGCTGGGAAAAACCATTGACCAATACAGGAAACTTGGATACCCTTGTGTTTACAGGTCCATATCAATTCAACCTAAGATACCGTCAGAGCGGTTCGGGCACATTTACGAATGTGTTTAATACTACGAGCCCATACTTTTTAAATCTTCCTACACAATTTACGCACACAGCAGTAAACACGGTTGATACAGATGCCGAATATATTGTAGATTTTATTTCAGGAACTGTAACAGTTGGCTCATCGCAACGCGCCACCTCTATTTTTTTAACACCAACACCGGCCGACAGGCAGATAGATCTTTCCTGGGCTTCTTCAACACCATGGAACAATTATAAATATACCGTTTACCGTAAAGATCCTTCATCTGCCACCTTTACAGCTATTGCAACAACAACGCTAACAACTTATTCAGATACAACTAACATTGTAAACAGTAATAGCACACGTAACTATGTTTATTGTTATAAAATTTTAGGCGAAGGGCAGTATTCAGATCCGTCAATCACCAAACCGTTATTAAATAATTCACAAGAGGTTTGTGCCACCGCCACAGATTTAACGCCCCCTTGCACACCAACAATATCCATTAATGCCGATTGCCCTACAGGCTTGGTTGAGGTGAGTTGGACAAATGTGAAGGCAAACTGTAGCGATGATGTTATTAAATATTATTTATTTTACAAAGCAACCGTTGATGAGCCTTATCAACAAATAAGCACATTAGCACCTGCCACATCAACCACTTTTGTTTACGATGGTTTAGAGTTGATCTCGGGTTGCTATGCCATTCAATCGGTTGATTCAAGTAATAATGTTAGTCCTTTAAGTCCTGATTTTTGTATTGATAATTGCCCTGAATTTGAATTGCCAAACATTGTTACTTTAAATGGTGATGGTGTAAATGATTTTTTCAAAGCCATTAAAGTGCGTCAGATAAAAGAAATTGATCTTATAATTTTTGATCGCTGGGGTAATTTGGTTTACAAAACAAAAGACCCATATTTTAAATGGGATGGCACCAGCCTGCAAAGCAAGCAACAGGTAAGCGAAGGCACTTTCTTTTACATATGCGATGTGTTTGAACCGCGACTAAAAGGTACCGTTAAGCGCACACTTAAAGGCTATATGCAGGTAGTAAAATAATTCGAATTATTTTGAAAAAAACCTTAAGCATAATTTTCTTCATTTTTTCATTAAGTATTTTTGCATCACATAACCGCGCAGGAGAGATCTTGTACAAGCGAATTATGCCATACACACAAGTTGTGGGCGGCGTAACGGTTCCGGTGTACAGATATGAAATTACCGTAATAAAATATACCGATCATTCTGATGCCAATCACCAGGTGGCTGACCTTTGTGAAGATAGCGTTTTTTTGGCGACGGGCAGGTGGGTATTGCACAACGTACAAATGGCGGCGCTGCGCTTTGTAATGATTGTCCTCAATGCGGCAACCTGCTTATAAATCAAAACAATTACAAAGTAAAGATTAACATTTATAAAATAGAACACACCTATCCAAGTTCAGGTACATATAGGATCCGTTCGCGCGAACCTAACAGAAATGCCGGAGTAATTAATATTCCTAATTCATCATCACAATATTTTTATCTTGAATCGTATTTGGTTGTTAATGATTTTACAGGCGCCAATTCATCACCGCAATTTCAAAATTATCCTATCGATCGCGCCTGCCTTGATAAATGCTTTTATCATAACCCCGGTGCTGTTGATCCTGATGGAGACCTTGTAACATATCACATGTCTTATTCGAGAGGGCAGGATGGAAATGTGGTGCCTGGATATTCAACGCCTAATGCAGGGCCAAACGGGATCTATAAAATCGATTCTATATCAGGTCTTTTAACTTGGTGTTCTCCTTATCAAATTCAAGGTGAATATAATCTTGCTTTTATTGTAAAAGAGTGGCGTAAGAACACCAGTGGTAAATATGTTTTTGTTGGCAGTGTATTAAGAGATATGCAGGTAGTTGTTGGTGTATGTCCAAACAACGATCCGCCGTTCGTAAGCGTACCTATTGATACATGTGTTGAAGCCGGCGCACTAATTACTAAAAACATTATATACGGCGACCAAAACCAAACAAGTACAATAACATTGCTTGGCAACAGTGGTGCATTTGCAGGCGCAATACCTTTAGCAACGCTATCAAATACAACTTTTATAAATTCGGTTCAAACAAGCACTAATGCAATTTTTTCATGGCAAACAAGTTGCGATCATGTGCGTTTTCACCCGTATCAAACTGTTTTTAAAGCAGAAGATAACGGGCCGGGTATAAATCTGGTTTCTTTTAATACCTATAATATTCGCGTTGTTCCTCCTTCGGTAAAAAACGTAACAGCAATGCCGCAAGGCACATCAATTAATGTTACATGGTCGTTGTCATCGTGCAGCCCAGCTCAAAATCCGATCATCTATTATAAAATTTACAGAAAAAAAGATTGTGTCCCTTTCGTTCATGATCCTTGTGAAACAGGCATGCCGGCCAACTCCGGATTTGATTCGATCGGAATAACACTGCCAACAGTTTCATTATTTAACGACAGCGATAACGGCAATGGGCTAACCGTTGGTCAGGATTATAGTTATGTTGTAGTGGCTGTTTATAAAGACGGCTCTCAAAGTTATGGCGGCTCACAAGTATGCGCAAAACTAAAACGCGATGTTCCTGTATTATTAAATGTAGATATACTTTCCACTTCTGCAACAACGGGCTCTGTTTTTATTCGTTGGGAAAAGCCTTTAACTACTACCGGAAACCTGGATACGCTTATGTTTCCTGGCCCGTACCAATTTAATTTAAAATATCGCTTTGGCTCTACTGGAAACTTTATTCTACTTAATACGTTTTCAAGCCCATACTTTTTAAATCTTACAACTCAATTCACACATGCAAATTTAAATACACAAGCAGGAAATATTGAATATGTGGTTGAGTTTGTTGCCGGTACAACAATAATAGGCGCTTCTCAGCGGGCCTCTTCAATATTTTTAACTGCAACTCCCGGCGATAGACATGTTGAACTACAATGGCCAACATTTACACCGTGGAATAATTATAAGTATACCGTATATCGTAAAAATCCATCAGCAAGTACTTTTAATGCCATTGCCATAACCTCTTTACCATATTATGATGATACAAATAATGTAGTGAACAGGGCAACGTATTGTTACAAGATCTTAGGTGAGGGGCAGTATTCAGATCCAGCCATTACTAAACCCTTATTAAACAATTCGCAGGAAATTTGTGTTACAGCGCTTGATCTTACTGCCCCTTGTACACCAACTTTAACTGTTAGTGCAGATTGTCCAACAGGTGCCGTTGAGGTAAGCTGGACAAACGTAAAACCTCTTTGCAGCGATGATGTTATTAAATACCTTTTATTTTATAAACCAACCGTTACAGATGAGTACAACCTTGTTGCTACCTTATACGGCGCTAACTCTACACAATATAATTACGACGGCTTGGAATTGATCTCGGGCTGTTATGCCATTCAATCGGTTGATTCAAGTAATAATGTTAGTTCGTTAAGCCCTGATTTTTGTATTGATAATTGTCCTGAATTTGAATTGCCAAACATTGTTACTTTAAATGGCGATGGAGTGAACGATTTTTTCAAAGCCATTAAAGTGCGTCAGATAAAGGAAATAGATCTTGTGATATTTGATCGTTGGGGCAATGTGATTTACAAAACAAAAGACCCATATTTTAAATGGGATGGCACCAGCCTTCAAAGCAGGCAACAGGTAAGCGAAGGCACTTTCTTTTATATATGCGAAGTATTTGAGCCGCGCTTAAAAGGTACCGTTAAGCGTACGCTTAAAGGCTATATGCAGGTAGTAAAATAATTCTCATTACCTTTGCTTCATTAAATTATGAAGCTCTATAAAAACCTTGTTAATTCAGTTGCAGAAACCCTTCAGGAAATTTTTGTAAAAAACCGTTACGCCGATAAAGCCATTGAAAAAGTGTTTAAATCACATCCGCAATGGGGTAGTAGAGACAGGCGTTTTGTTGCTGAAGCCGTGTACGATATTGTAAGAAACTTTCGTTTGTATGCCGAGCTGGCGCAATCACAAAAAAATTTTTGGTTCATTACAGCGGTTTGGCTTGTGGTAAAAGAGATCGAATTTCCAGATTGGCCGGAGTTTAAAGATCTTGACAGAGAAGCAATAAAAAAACATAAAGAGCATTTAAAGAACAATCTCCCGGTTTACGAATCTTATCCTGATTGGCTTTGGAAATTAGGTGTTGATGAGCTTGGAGAAGAGACCTGGAAAAAAGAAGCGCTTGCAATGAATCAACAAGCCGCGGTTGTATTACGCATAAACACATTAAAAACTTCTGCAAAAAAATTAATAGAAGAATTCAGCAAAGAAAATATTGCTTTAAAAGAAGTAGAAGGAAACAACAACGCCTTACAATTAGTAAAACGCGAAAATATTTTTCAGAATAAATTTTTTAAAGAAGGTTGGTTCGAAGTTCAGGATGCGGGCTCGCAGGAAATAACAACCTTTCTTGATCCTAAACCCAACCAGTTTGTAGTTGATGCCTGCGCAGGGGCCGGAGGTAAAAGTTTGCACATTGCCGCACTCATGAATAATAAGGGCAAGTTGATAAGTATGGATGTGGAAGGCTTTAAACTGGACGAATTAAAAAAACGCGCCAAGCGCGCCGGTGTTTTTAATGTGGAAACCCGCGTAATAGAAGATAACAAAACGATAAAGCGTTTAGAAAGTAAAGCCGATAAAGTTTTGTTGGATGTGCCTTGCAGCGGATTAGGTGTTATAAAAAGAAATCCTGATGCAAAATGGAAGTTAAATGCTGAGGTAATAGAGCGTACAAAAGAACTGCAACAAAAGATCATTTCAGAATATTCAATAATGGTAAAACCGGGTGGCGAATTGGTTTATAGCACCTGCAGTATTTTACCAAGCGAGAATAAAAAACAGGTGGAGATTTTTTTAGCAAATAATGTTAATTTTGAATTTGTAAAAGAGCGTACTATCCTTCCCAGTCAAGGCTTTGATGGCTTTTACATGGCATTGCTTAAGCGTATTTCTTAACTATATTTGGTTCAATTCTTTTTACGGGCTCTTTTAATTATTTATTACCTTTGATAGTAAAATTTATTGACCTTAACCGAAAAATATTTAATACTCGAAACACATCGTGGCCGCGCTTCGGTAACAGAGTATTGGGATAATGGAATTATCTTTATAAAGCTCGACGATAATTCGGAAGTTACACTTGCCGACGCTAAATATCACCACGAATTTTTAAAGTCTAAGTTTGATGGAAAAAATAAAATGCGTGTATTAACGGAGTCTGGTCGTTATACAAGTATCACAAAAGAAGCAAGAGAGTTTTCTACTTTGCCCGACACTAACAAAATGACATTGGCAAGTGCAGTTATTATAAAATCATTGGCACATCGTATTGTTATAAATTTTATCATCAGTTTTGCAAGACAACAAAACATGCATATGCGTATGTTCGAAAATAAAGATAAAGCGATTGAATGGCTACTTGCATTAGAGAATAAATAAAACACAAATATGAAAAAAACAATTACACTTCTTGCTTTATTTTTTTCTTTTTCACTTTTTTCTCAAAAAATTAAAAATGTTGATGCTGTTGAATTCAAAAAGCTTATTGATGGAAAAAAGTATGTTCTGATAGATCTTCGCACAAACGATGAGATCAAAAGCAAAGGCATGATAAAAGGGGCCACACAAATTGACTTTTTAGATAAGAATGCCGAAGCGACAATCGAAAAATTAGACAAGAACAAAAGCTATCTTATTTATTGTGCAGGTGGTGGTCGCAGTGCCGATTGTGCAGAGTTGATGCAAAAACAAGGTTTTAAAGAAGTCGTTAATCTGGAAAAAGGCTTTAGCGATTGGAAGAACAAAGGGTTTGAAATAGAAACCAAATAACAGATGTACATTTGGAGTTTTTAAAAAAATACAAACCCTTTCTGTTTTTACTCCTCCTTTTATTTTTAGTTGAATTATTTATCTATCCAATTGGCGATTTTGCGTTGAATGACGATTGGGCCTATGGCAAATCTGTTTATCATTTTAATAAGTACAACGAATTTGTAATTGGTTTATGGCCCGCCATGAGTCTTTATTCACACGCTTTGCTGGGGCTTGTGTTTGTGAAGTTGTTTGGTTTTTCATTTACTGTTTTGCGCTTTGCAAACATGTTTCTTTGTATCGTTACTTTGTTTCATTTATATAAATTCTTTTGTAAAAAAAACACGGCCATTATCTCTGCCCTTGTATGTGCTTTTATTGTTTTTAATCCTTTTTACATGAATGTTTTTAATTCATTTATGACTGATCTTACTTTTTTTAACTTCTCATTCCTTGCGTTTTATTACCTGAACGAATACACGTTAATAAAAAAATGGTGGCACATTTTTCTGTTCTTTTCATTTGCGGTGTTGGCCACATTAACAAGGCAATTGGGCCTTGCTTTATTTTTAGCCTATGTGTTGGTTGAAATAATTAAAAATTATAAAACGCCAAAACATTGGTTAATACCTTTATTTTTATTTGCAGGCGGGCTGACCGTTCTTTATTTATTTGAACTTTTTGAATCTTCAAGATTCAGGTGGGATTGGAGTTACCAGGGTGTATTTTTATCTCCTACAAAAATACCTTTGAATATGGATGCCTTACCAAGAATGTATCATAAAACATTTTTGATCATTAAAACCAGTGGCCTTTGGTTGTTACTGCTCTTTGCCTTAACTTTTCCTTTTTTGCTTGAGAGAATTAAAAAAGCCAACAAGATCGCTTTGGTGATCATTCCAATTCCGTTTGTTGTTTATTTAATTACTCGTTTTAACGAACACGCTTTGGGCGATGTATTTATTAATTTGGGCGTGGGTATTGAATCAACCGTTGATATGCTCATGATCTATGCAACCGACCTTCACGCAACAAATACTTTCTTTTATATTTTTCTTTTAATTCTTTTTTGCGCAGGTTATTTTTTGTTCTCTTTTTTTGTTGCTTCTTCTAAATGGGAACGACTAAAAAGTCTTTCCGTTTCGCAAACGTTTATTATTTGTATTATTTTTCTTTACCTGGGTTTAATTGGCATAGCCGATTCTTCTTTTGATAGGTATTGCATCTTTTTTGGGTTGTTTGCTGTTGTTTATTTGATGAGCAACACACTCGTTTATTCAAAACAATCTCTTAAACTATCTGTTTTTATTTTTGCAATCATCTTTTGCTTTTCGGTTTTTGCAACAAAAGATTATTTTACAGCGGCTAAACTAAAAAAGGAAATGCTGAATGAATTAGCTGTTAAAGACAAAATAATACCCGAACGCGTGAGCGCCGGATTCGAATATCAGTTGTGGGATAGAAGCGATAACCAGGTTAACTGGATAAACTGGGATCATTTAAATGATAAGATCTGCCTGATTACAAGACGGCCTGTAAAAGAATATAAGATATTTAAAACATACACCTATCAACGTTTTGTACCACTAAGAACAGACACTTTTTTTGTAGTAAAAAAAATAAAATAGTTGGAAACAATTTATGCTATACCGGGTTTGGGAACAACAAAAGAATTATACCGCGGCATTGCTATTCCAAATTATGAGATCAAAGTGTTGGATTGGCCGGAGCCAAAGTCTGGTTATACATTAAAAGAATATGCTACAAAATTTATAGAACAAATTGATACGACAAAGCCTGTAACCCTTATGGGCGTTTCGTTTGGCGGTATGTTGTGTTCAGAGCTGGCCGAACAAATAAAAACAAAAGATGTAATTTTGATCTCATCCTGCAAAGATATTTCAGAATTCCCTTTTTTAATTAAAACGTTGAAAGTACTACCGTTTCATAAATTTGTTTCAGATAAGCTGGTTCGGTTTTTAGCCGGCACAAAAAGAAGATTTTTAGGCTTTGAAAAATCATTTGACAAAATATTTTTTGAAATGATCCAACAAATGCCTCCGGGATATTTTTCTTTTGCTATTAACTGCATTATTAAATGGGATAAGAAAGAAAGCGGCACAAATTTTATAAGAATTCACGGCACCTCTGATAAGCTATTACCAAACAGGAATAAGAAATTTAATTTGGTTAAAGGTGGCTCGCACGCCATGGTTTTAACTAAAGCAAACGAAATTAATACTATATTGAACAAAGAACTAAATGGACTATAACGCACTTTTAAAACTAGCAATTACTGCAGCGCTAAAAGCGGGAGACGAGATCTTAAAGATCTATGATACCGATTTTTTTGTGCTAACAAAAAGCGATAATACGCCTGTAACATTAGCAGATAAAGGCGCAAGCGATTCTATTATTAGAACACTTTCGGTTGCAAATATTCCTGTTATTAGTGAAGAAGAAGATGTTTTGGATTATGATACCCGTAAAACATGGCCGCAAGTTTGGCTGGTTGACCCTTTAGATGGAACAAAAGAATTTGTAAAACGCAATGGCGAATTTACAGTCAACATTGCTTTAATAGAAGATAAAAAACCTGTTATTGGCGTTATTTATTCGCCGGTAAGTAAAGAAATTTATTTTGCCTCTAAAAACAAAGGAAGCTTTAAAATTCAACAGCACGACGTAATAACAGAGATCAATAAGAACGAAAAACTTTTAATAGATAATTTAATTCTTGCTGCAAAAAAATTACCATTACAAAAGCTTCCTCATAAATATACAGTTGTGGCAAGTCGTTCGCATTTGAGCAAAGAGATCAACCAACATATTAACAAATTAAAAAGTATTTATGGTGATGTAGATACCATTAATGTTGGAAGCAGTATAAAACAATGTTGGGTTGCCGAAGGAAAAGCGCATGAATATTTACGCTTAGGCATAACTATGGAGTGGGATACCGCTGCGGGGCAATGTATATTAGAGCAAGCGGGTTGTAGTTTAATTGATCTGGAAACTAATTTACCTATGCGTTACAATAAAGAAAATTTAAAGAATAATTATTTTATTGCGAAGCACTAGGTCTTGTTATGCTGAGCGGAATCAAAGCATTGATTACGGGATTAACTATCGTTGATCCATTGAAATCAAAGCTGCAAATGCAAAAAGCATTTTCCCTTCGGGAAAACCAATTTTTAGTTCATATCCACTCACTGAAAGCGAACTTTTAGTGGGATTAGCAAAAGCAGATCCAGGTTTCTCAAAGCCGTAAATGCAAAAGCTTTTTTCTTTAGACACACAGTATCCTCCTCTTTGAGGAGGTGGCGCGAAGCGACGGAGGAGGGAAGTATTTTTGTTTTGGATTAACTATCGTTGATCCATTGTGAACGAAAGTTGCAAATGCAAAAGCATTTTTCCCTTCGGGAAAACTATTTTTATAGTTCATATCCACTCGCCGAAAACAAAAGTTTTCGCTCATGGCTATAAACTAAAAAAGCCACTCTTGCGAGTGGCCTTTTTGCATTTGCTGTGATCCCAGCTGGATTCGAACCAGCGGCCGCAGGTTTAGAAAACCTGTGCTCTATCCAGCTGAGCTATGGGACCAAATTCCTTTAAAAATAGCGGATAGTACTATTTTTTGAGAATGCAAATGTAAAAAAAATAATTATTTAAACAATTATAATTATTTTAGTGCATTAACGTTTTCAAGGTCTGCAGCTATCCATAATCATAGTTAATTACAATGTTAAGCACTTTTTAGAACAGTGCCTTTTTTCGGTTTTTAAAGCATTAAAGAACATAAATGCCGAGGTTATAGTGGTAGATAATAACTCTGTAGATGGCTCTGTTGCTCTGATCCGGGAGAAATTCCCCAATGTTAATTTAATTGCCAATAACAATAACACCGGCTTTTCAGTTGCCAATAACCAGGGCATAAACATTGCCAAAGGCAAATATGTGCTTTTGCTTAACCCTGATACCGTAGTGCAGGAGGATACTTTTGAGAAAACCCTTGCTTTTATGGAAAGTCACCCCAATGCGGGTGGGTTGGGTATTAAAATGTTAGATGGAAAGGGTAATTTTTTACCTGAAAGTAAGCGCGGCCTCCCAACTCCGGCCGTGGCGTTTTACAAGATATTTGGCCTTGCAAAATTATTTCCCGGCTCAAAAAAATTCGGGCAATACCATTTAACGTTTCTTGATAAAAATAAAAATCATGAAGTAGATATTTTAAGCGGCGCATTTATGTTGATGCGTAAAGAAGCTTTAGATAAAGTGGGTTTGTTGGATGAGACCTTTTTTATGTATGGCGAGGATATTGATCTTTCGTACCGTATTACACAAGGAGGCTATAAGAATTATTATTTTGCAGATAGCAGTATTATTCATTACAAAGGCGAGAGTACCAAAAAAAGTAGTGTTAATTATGTAATTGTTTTTTATAAGGCAATGGCCATTTTTGCGCAAAAACATTTTTCACAAAATCACGCGCGTACTTTTAGCTTTTTAATTCATTTGGCTATTTACCTTCGTGCCGCTGCTGCTATTACTGCACGTTTTATTAAACAATGGTTCTTTCCGGCAATTGATTTTACCTTGATCTTATTGGGTTTATACCTCTGTAAGAACATTTACGAAACACATTTTAAGTTATACCCTAATTTTTATTCAAAAGACATTATCGATTTTTTCTTTCCGGTTTACACACTGGTTTGGATGTTCTTTGTTTACTTGAGTGGTGGTTATGATGTGCCTTTACGTTTAACAAAGGTTATTAGAGGTGTATTGGCAGGTACTGCTTTTATCTTAATTGTGTATTCATTATTGCCCGAATATTATCGTTTTTCGAGAGCGTTAATTCTAATTGGCTCTGCTTCTACTTTGGTAATTTATTTAGTAACGCGTTTTATTTATCATCTTGCAAAGATCAAACGCTTTAAAATTGGTGGCCATAAAACAAACGCCCGTATTGCTATTATTGGCAGTGAGTTAGAGTTTAATCGCGTGAACGATATTCTTAATAAAACAAACATACAATCAGAATTTATTGGCTTTATAAGCAACGAAAATAACGGTATAAAAAACAAAGCATACATCGGCCATTTTCATCAAATAAACGAAGCCATTGATGTGCACCAATTAAACGAAATTATTTTTTGCGCACGCGATATTTCTTCGCAGGAGATCATTGATAAAATGATAACCCTGGTTACCAAAGGGGTTGAATTTAAAATTGCACCACCCGAAAGCCTTTCTATTATTGGCAGTAACAGTATTGATACGGCCGGTGATCTGTATGTGATAGATGTAAATAATGTGGGAAGACCTGAGAACAGACGTAAGAAACGACTACTCGATCTGATAGTTAGTTCAGTTGCCTTGTTGTTCTTTTGGTTATTGATCTGGCTTCAAAAAAACAAACTAAATTTTATTGCCAATTCGTTTAAGGTGTTGTTTGGTATTTATTCGTGGGTAGGTTATGGTAAAAACCCAAGAAAAGATCTGCCTTCTATTCGCCCTTCTGTATTAACTCCCTCAGATGTACTTAGCGGAGAGATAAACGAAGAGCGTATCAATAAATCCTTCTTAAATTATTCTAAAGATTATAAAGTAGAGAATGATCTTAAAATTATTTTCGCAAAACTGAGTGAATTGGGCAGATAGAGCTGAACAAATGTTAAAGTTTGTTTATGCTTTTGCCTAAGTAAAAAATTAGAACCAACTTTAATTAAACGTCGTATATACACAAGACCATGAAAAAACTCATTTTACTTTTTGTTACTGTATTTACTTTTTTTGGAGCCAACGCGCAGCAACAAAACCCTATTACCTGGGTAGCAAGCTATAAAACTATTTCTGCAACCGAAGGCGAAATTATCATTACGCCAAAAGTAGAAAAAGGCTGGCACAGTTATTCTCAAAAAGTAACGGCAGATGGACCCGTTCCAACAACCTTCACATTTCCCGCATCAAAACAATATACTTTAGTTGGAAAAGTAGAGGAGACCAATGTGCATGAAGAATTTGATAAAGCCTTTGATGCAAAAATATTTGTTGTGACAGAAAAATCTGAGTTCAAACAAAAAATAAAATTCACTAAAGGTGGCTTTGCGCTTGCCTTTAAAATAGAGTTTATGTGCTGTAACGATCAAATGTGCCTGCCTCCAAAAACTAACGACCTTAGCGTTAAGGTGCAATAAAAAAATAATAGTATTTTTAACCTGTATATTTTACCTAAATATTTTAACATGAAAAGATTTTTCGCTGGTCTGTTTTTTGTCATTATTACTGCTTGCTCATATGGTGGAGAGAAAAATTCTGATATTAAAAACACTCCCGAACCTAAAAAAACAGAAGAGTCTTTTCAGAACAAACAATACGTTACCTGGAGTTACTCTCAAAAGAAGATCGGTCCGGATGAATTTGAATTAATATTTACAGCCACTATTGAGCCAACATGGCATTTGTATTCACAAATAGAAACACCTGATGGACCATTGCCAACTTTATTCGATTTTACAAAATCAAAAGATTATAAATTAATTGGAAAAACAAGTGAGCCTAAACCTCACGAAGAAGCTGAACCTGTTTGGGATAACAAAGTGGTTCGTTCTTTTGAGAAGAAAGCGGTATTTAAACAAAAAATAAAAGCACTTACCGATAAACCATTTACAATAAAAGGCTTTATTGATGGTATGGCTTGTAACGAAAGTCAGTGTCAAAAATTTTCACCTTCACCTGAATTTAGTTTTAAAATAGAAGGAGTTGAATTAGCTGCAACTACCCAAACTCAAACACCGGCAGAAATATTAGAGATAGCTAAAGCCGACTCGGCGCAAGTAGCCAAGGAAGATAGTATTGCAGAAGCAACAAAAACACCAACGGTTCAACAAACAACAGTTTCAGAAACTCCAAAAGAAAAGAAAGCAGACAGAACCTATTTAGGATTATTTTTAGCAGGCTTTATTGGCGGATTAGCTGCATTGCTGACACCATGCGTGTTCCCGATGATACCAATGACGGTGAGCTTTTTTACAAAACAAAGCAAAACAAAAGCTGCAGGTATTCGTAACGCGTTTATTTATGCGATCTCTATTATTTTAATTTATATAGCGCTAGGTCTTGGTGTTACTTTAATTTTTGGCGCCGACGCCATGAATAACCTGGCCACCAACGTCTGGTTTAACCTTGCGTTTTTTGTGTTGTTGGTTGTATTCGCTATTTCCTTTTTAGGTGCCTTCGAAATTACCTTGCCATCTGGTTTTGTAAATAAAATGGATGCAAAATCTGATAAAGGCGGATTGATAGGAATCTTTTTTATGGCCTTTACATTAGGACTTGTTTCATTTTCATGTACCGGACCGATCATTGGAACACTTCTTGTTGAAGCTGCATCAACAGGTGCTTTGGCAGGGCCATTCTTTGGAATGTTTGGTTTTTCATTAGCATTGGCATTACCGTTTGGTTTATTTGCGGCGTTTCCGGGTTGGTTAAATACCTTACCAAAATCGGGCGGCTGGTTAAATTCTGTAAAAGTTGTTTTAGGCTTTTTAGAATTAGCATTAGCTATGAAATTTTTATCGAATGCAGATCTGGTTGTACAAGCAGGAATTGTTACACGCGAAGTTTTCTTAGTGATCTGGATCGTGATCTTTGCTTTACTAGGAGGCTATTTAATGGGTTGGTTCAAATTGTCGCATGATAGCGAAATGAAATATGTTTCAACAGGGCGTTTATTATTTGCGGTAATTGTTTTTTCATTTACAGTGTATTTAATTCCGGGTTTATGGGGCGCACCATTAAAATTAATAAGTGGGTTTCCTCCTCCTGATTTTTATAGCGAGTCGCCCGAAGGTTTTGGTGGAAGAAAAATTGATGTTTCTTCTAACAATACAACACAAACAAATTTAGCGGAGCACATGCACAAAGGGCCAAATGGTATTCCAGCATTTGATGATTATTATCACGCATTGGAATATTCTAAAAAAGTGGGAAAACCTTTGATGATAGATTTTACAGGCTGGGCTTGCGTTAATTGTCGTAGGATGGAAGGCCAGGTTTGGAGTGACCCGAAAGTAAAACAAAAATTAAGTGAAGAGTTTGTTTTGGTTTCGTTGTATGTAGATGATAAAAAGGATCTGCCGGCAGAATTGCAAAAAGAAGTTGACTGGAGCGGATCAAAACGCACTTTATCTTCTGTTGGACAACGTTGGAGCCATTTACAGAACACCAAATATCAATCGAGTACACAACCGCAATACTGGATCATTGATCATGAAGAAAAGCATTACAGCGATTCTACCAGCTACGATCCGGACATTCAAAAATACATTGATTGGTTGGATAGAGGTTTAGCGAAGTATAAAGCGAAGAAATAAATTGATACTTTTTCCGTTATTAAATTTATGACGTGGAAATTATTAATAGCGTTTTTTACTGTTTCAATAAACGTATTATCTCAAAAAAGTTTAACTAAAGAGGTTTTCTTTAAATACACTAGTTCTTTTCCTAAGAATTATAAAACTATAATTGAGCATCCAAAGGGCTGGAAGGCTATGGGAATTTACAATTTCTATTACGATAAAGTAGAACTGGCAAATAAAAATTGGCAAACACATAATGATTTTACATCCTTTAGAAATGGAAGAATGTTTTCTAAAATCAGAGGGAAAAAAACAATCGGAAGAGGTGACAAACGAGCAGTTCAAAAAATAGTCTTTGTTAGTTCAGACACTTTAATAATAGAGGATAGAGTTAGACAAAAAATAAAGGGACAGGAGAAAAAAGTAAAAATAAGAACGCTTTACATAATAGAATAAAAAACGATTACTTTCCCAACAATTTCGATAGAATATAATTCCCATCAATTACCAGTTGCTTAAAATTTTTTCCGTTGCGGATTATTAATTGGTTGGTATTATACTTTGTAATAGCGTAATCATATTCAATGGCTTCTTTGCCTTTTTTCTCGATCGCAACCAAATACTTCAGATCTTTTTCGCTAAGCGCAAACTCTTTTTCTTTTTTAAAACCCCAGTAAGGTTTCTCTCTTATTTTTAATGCAGAAAATTTTCTGTTTGGAAAAACCGCCAATGTTGCCGCATAATATTTTGCAGAATAACCTTCAGCGTTTTTTTGTACTACATATTTTTCGGTGATGGTATATTTTTGTTGTTTACCTGTTAGTGTTTGCCCTGAAGCTGTTGTCAGCTGCTGTGTAGCTTCTTCTACATGGCACTGATAATAAGTAAGTGAGTCACCAACCTTTAAAGTTTTTAAAATACTATTATTGGGAATAGTGACCGAATCTGTTTGCGCGTAAAAAGAGAAACAAAAAACAAGAAACGATATCAGGAACAATTTTCTCATTTATGAACGATCTCAATTTGTTTTGAAAGCGCAATTGCTTTTTCTTTTACCGCGTTCACATCTCCGTTGGGTACATCATTACAAACCACAACCGCCATTCTCCTATACGGGCGGGTTGTAGGCTTACCAAAAACTTTTACATCGGTGTTCTTATTTTCCAATACTTTTTCTATTCCTTTAAAATCCGGTCTTGTACCTTCTTTACTCGCCAGCACAACTGCTGAAGCGCCGCATTTTACTAATTCAACATTTGGTATTGGTAAACCTAAAATAGCGCGTGCGTGCAACTCAAACTCGTTATAATTTTGTGTATTGGCTAAGGTTACCATTCCTGTATCGTGCGGACGAGGAGACAACTCAGAAAAATAAACACCTTTTTGTGTTAGAAAAAATTCAATGCCCCAAATACCGTAACCGGTTAATGCTTTGGTAACTTTTTCTGCCATGTTCTGCGCTTCTTTCAGGTCTTTATCGCTAATAGCGCATGGTTGCCAGCTTTCTTGGTAATCACCGCGCTCTTGTCTGTGACCAATTGGCGGGCAAAATAAAGTTTTTCCGTTCTTTTGCGTCACCGTTAAAAGCGTTATCTCTGAATCAAATTTTACAAACTCTTCAATAATAGCTTCTTTATAATCTCCGCGCGATCCATCCATGGCATAATTCCAGGCTTTCTCCACATCGGCTTCCGTTTTAATAACGCTTTGCCCTTTGCCGCTGCTGCTCATTAGTGGTTTTACCACGCAGGGAATTCCAATTTTTGAAACGGCATCTTTAAATGCTTCCAACGTTGTTGCGTATAAATAATTGGCGGTTCTTAATCCTAATTCTTTTGAAGCAAGGTCGCGAATGGCCTTTCTGTTCATGGTAAAATTTGCAGCCTTTGCGCTTGGTACAATTGTAATACCTTGTTTTTCGTAATCGTAAAAACGCTCGGTACGTATGGCTTCAATTTCAGGAACGATCAGATCAGGTTTGTGTTTGGCAACAATTTTATCCAGCGCTTCACCATCCAACATATTTATTACTTCAAACTCATGCGCCACTTGCATGGCCGGCGCCTTCTCATAGCTGTCAACGGCAATAACGTGCTGACCTAATCGTTGTAAAGCAATAACAACTTCTTTACCTAACTCACCGCTGCCAAGCAGCATTACTTTTTTTTGCATAAAATTTTAAGAACCTTGTTTAATAAATTTAGAAGAATAAATAACCGCACCGTTTTGTTTCATGCGAATAAAATAAACGCCGTTAGTCAAATTTGAAGTGTTGAAAGTTGTTTTATTTTCTCCTTCGTTAATGTTCTCTATATTTTGTGAAGAATGAATTTTTCCTAATACATCTATAATTTCTAAACGAACAGAATTTTTATTTTTTAAAGCAAAATTCAAATTCAAAATATCGTTTGCAGGATTTGGAAATAATTTAATAGAAGCAATTGCTGAATTTTCTTTAATACCAACTGTGCTGATGCCATTAATATTTATATCGTCAATAAAAATATTATTGCCGCCACCGCTGGTAAAAGAAAAACGGAAACGTGTTTTTGCAGAAAGGTGTGTATCATCAATATTAATTTTTTCTTCGCGCCATTCGGTTGAAGCAGGAGTTGGAACATTAGCGCCATTAATATTTGTGGTAACCGTTCTTAAAGTTGTTCCGGATTTACTGTAAATAGAGAACCAGGTAAGTCCACAGTTGTTAGATACAGAAACATCAAGTTTATCTGAATTGGTTGTTGCGCGCGTTGCAAAATGTAATCTAAAAGTTAAAGTATTGCTTGCGGTTGCGCTTAGGTCAAAGGCAGGCGAAATAAGGTCATCCGTTGATGGCGCCATAGAGTTGTGGTTGGCAATGCTTACGCAATTGGCGCCTGTATAAAATGTAGAACTCACATTTTGCCAGTCTGCAGCATCTGCATTTTTATTTACAGCTGTCCATTCGTTTACAAATGTGGCTGCATTCTCAAAGCTTTCGCTATATGGCATGGTGTGGGTAGATGTTGCACTATCCAACACATACACTTTATTTGTGAAAGTTGTTGTTTTGCTCGATGATAAATACGTTTTGGTTAAAGCAATATTATAAACTCCCGGAAAATTGTATTTTACTTTTACAATACTATCAGTTAAGCTGGATGAAGGACTTCCGAAAAAATTCCATGTGCGTGAAGAAGAATTTCCGCCATAAGAATAATCTGTGAATTTAACTGAATCGCCTGCACAAGCAACAATAGGCCCAAACGGCAATACATCCGGTACCGCTGTACAAATAACCGGATACACGTAAGGATCGGCCGTACCTGTTGCAAGTAAATTGGCATTGCTCCATAAATTGTTTCTGCCCGAAGCAGCACCATTAATACAAGCCGTCATGCGCGCTACTTGCCCTGCTGTAAACATATTTAAACAAGGTCCGTTTGTGTAATCCATATAATCGGTATACATTTCACCATTTGGTCCGCCGCCGCAAGAGTTATTTGGATTGCGCGGAAAGTTAGGACAACCGCTATTGCTGTTTACGTGTGGAGGTGTATCTGAAACAAGATCGTTGCCGCAATTAGCATCACCCCAAATATGACGAAGGTTAAACCAGTGACCTAATTCATGAATTAAATAACGGCCTTTAAAATTTCCCCAACCGCTGTTGGTGGCTGCAGTACCAATGTTGCTAATAAGATCGCTGCGAATGTTGATGCCGTCTAAAACTGCCGACCCTCCCGGAAACGTTGCATAACCACCACCGGCGCAACCTGTTTGGCCTGCATAATGCATAGATTGTACCAACCAGATGTTTAAATATTTATTGCTTGGCCAGTACGATAAAGATTTTGGATCATCCTCATCAACCGAACAATTAGCAAGGCTGTTGTAAACGCGGTTAATACCGTTTGTGCAATTGCCGTTTGGATCTTTTGTAGCTAAACGAAATTCAACACTGAATGATGCGGCGGCAGATTTAAAAGCGGCAGGTGTTAAAACAGTATCCGCTTGCTGACGTGGAAATTCTTTATTTAAGATCTGGATCTGATCAATTATTTGCGCGTCAGAAATATTTCCCGAACCACCTGTATGAATTACATGAAACACAACAGGAATAATATACGGCGCTGCTGCAGATGATTTTGCTGCAGAACCATTTTTAATAAATTCTTGCGTAAATACTTCTAATGCTTCCTGGTTCTTTTTAAACTCAGGATTATTTTGCATTTGCTTTTTATAATATTCATCGGCAATACAACCGTGCTGGGTTTGTGCATTTATTTCTAACAGAAATAAATTACAAGCGATCAATAGAATTATTTTTTTCATGCGTTTAAATTTTATTTATTAAAACCTACATCTATATTTTCGGGATATGAAGAATGAAAGAGAGCATAAATAGCATAGCCAATCGCTAAGCCAACGGTTCCGCCTATTACAGATTTAATTTTTCGCCTTTGCCGTGCCACGCGTTCATAACCTAAAATATAGGCATCGCTTTCTACATAAGCAGGATTACTAATTGTATTGTGTCGTATGCGAACTTTCGGAATGCCGCTCAGGGCCATGTATCCGTAAGGTGCAATGGGGCCCCAAAATGTACCACTCATGCCGCCAATAACTCCTGCAATACCGGCACCAATTAAAGAACCGCGGGCTTTAAAGCCTCTGCGCGCATCATTTTCGCCCTTCATATACATCCACATTTCATCGCGTGTAAACCAATTGCTGATGGTTGTATCCTGACTATAATAATAACGTTTATCGCCATTGGCAAAGCGTACCATAAAAAGCTGGTCCCACTCGTAATGAATTTTTTTTGTTGGTTTTTTTGGATTGATAATGGTAACTGCACCTAAAAGTGTATCAATTACTTTTTCGCCAACAACCTGCCCGTTCATTAAGTAAATAGTGTCTTGTACTGTGGTTTGAGAAGAAACAGTTTGAAACAAGAAACTGAGAACAAGAAAGAGGAAACTTTTCTTAAGCATGAACCAAAGATAAATTATTAATTATAAACTAGCCTTATTTTGGTACAGGCGGCTATAAAAAGTTTAATAATTAACAACTTGTTCCTCTATATTTTCGGGAATTTCGCGGAATTCGTATTGCTGGTTGCGTAATTGAGGCTCAAAACCCGCTTCGCGAATAGCATCTTGTATAGTTTTGTAAGTAAAGCGATGCGGAGCGCCTGCAGCACTCACAACATTTTCTTCAATCATAATACTTCCAAAATCGTTAGCACCCGCCTGTAAACAAATTTGCGCTGTTGCTTTACCAACGGTTAACCAGCTGGCCTGTATGTTGATGATATTTGGAAGCATGATGCGGCTTAGCGCGATCATACGAATGTACTCATCAGAAGTAACATTATTTTTTACACCTTTTACGCGCTTCAACAAAGTGCCATCATCTTGAAAAGGCCATGGAATAAAGGCTAAGAAGCCTTTTGCATCTTTAGGTTTTTGTGTCTGCACTTCGCGTATCCACACCAAATGTTCAAAGCGTTCGTAAATAGTTTCAACATGGCCAAACATCATGGTAGCACTTGTGGTAATGTTTAACTGGTGACAAGCTTTCATTACCTCTAACCATTCGCGGCCTGTACATTTGCCTTTGCTAATTAAGCGGCGAACGCGATCGTTCAAAATTTCGGCGCCCGCACCCGGTAAACTATCTAAACCCGCTTCTACCAAAGCTTTTAATACTTCGGTATGCGTGCTTTTTTCTAATTTGGTAATGTGTGCAATTTCAGGCGGACCTAGAGAATGCAGTTTTATTTGAGGAAAATGTTTTTTTATTTCTTTAAAAAGATTCACATAAAAAGAAAGGCCAAGATCGGGATGGTGCCCACCTTGCAGCAAGAGCTGATCGCCGCCGTATTTAATGGTCTCTTCAATTTTTTTCTTGTAAGTAGCAATATCTGTAATGTACGATTCTTTATGACCGGGAATGCGGTAAAAATTACAGAATTTGCAGTTGGCAATGCAAACGTTGGTAGTGTTAAGGTTACGGTCTATTTGCCAGGTAACTTTGTTCGAGTTTTTTTTCTGAATTTTTTTAAGTTCGTTGGCAACAAACATCAGTTCAGCAGTCGGCGCGTTTTCATAAAGAAAAACACCTTCTTCAATACTTAAGAATTCAAATTTTAAAGCGCGTTCTAACAACTCGTTTACATTCATCTGCATGTGAAAATTGTGTTACAAATATACGCAGGCTTTTGTTGAGATTAACGTTAAAAGAAAATAATTAAGGGATAAATGATGCAAGACACATGACTTAAGACAGAACTTAAACTTAAGCAGTCATGCTGTCCCGATAGCTATCGGGATGATTCAGCATCTCAGCACTAAACAACCGATGAGAACTGAGATTCTGGTTCAAGGCCGGAATGACCAAATGTTTATTTTGATTTCAAAAGCTCTTCTCTCTGCTTCTTTGGCAACGATTGTACAATAAGATCGTAAGAATGATCTATCCATTCAAAAATTTGTTTTTTTGTAGCGCGGCCATCGCAGGTAATGGTGTTCCAATGCTGTTTGTTCATATGATAACCGGGTTGAACAAAATCGTATTTCTCACGTAATTCAACAGCCTTTTGCGGCTCGCATTTAGCATTAAAAGCAAGTGGGTTTGAATCTAAACTTATGAGTAAAAACATTTTACCACCGGCTTTAAAAACAAGTGTTTCTTCATCAAAGGGAAACCCTTCTGTAACGGCTTTTTTTAAAAGGCAATACTCTCTAATCTCTTCTGCACTCATGCTTAACAATTTCTTAATATCTTCACCAAATATGCTAAAAAATATGCCAGATGTAAAGAGCAGCTTTATTTATCGCCAAAACATGCCAATATTTGCATTCAAATGCCGTTTTAATCCTAAAAATAGTTTGTGAATAGATTCTATTTTATTAAGTTTGGCATTCATTTTAAATTAAGAAAACTAAATTAACATAACAAATAACAACAACTATGAGCACAAAAAAAACATCGGGAGGTTTCCCACTAATTGTTTCAGCATTAGCAATTTTAATTTGCCTTGGTATCGGGCTTTTAATTTACAAAATGATATTGGGCGCAGATTCTAACTTCCAGGGCGAAGCTACAGCAAGTGGCCACAGAACACCAATTAACATTCTTGGTACTATGTACATGGGTGGTTTTATCGTACCTATCCTTATCGGTTTCTTATTAACCGTAATTACTTTTGCTATTGAGCGTTTCATTACAATTATGAAAGCAGGCGGAAGCGGTGCTACTGATAAATTTGTTGCTAAAATTAAATCATTGATCTCTAACCACGATTTTGCAGGTGCTATTGCAGAGTGCGATCGTCAAAAAGGATCTTTAGCTAACGTTGTTCGTGAAGGCATTAAAAAATACGAATTCGTACAAGGCGATTCTCATATGGATAAAGAAGCAAAAGTACACGCTATCCAAAAAGCAATTGAAGAAGCTACAGCTTTAGAATTGCCAATGTTATCAAAAAACATGGTAGTTATCTCTACAATGGCCTCTATTGGTACATTAGCGGGTCTTATTGGTACGGTTGTGGGTATGATCCGTGCGTTTGCGGCTTTATCTGCTGCGGGTGCTCCTGATACTTCTGCTCTTGCAACAGGTATCTCTGAAGCTCTTGTAAACACATTGGTAGGTATCTTAACGTCGGCATTAGCGATCATTTTCTATAACTATTTCAGCAATAGAATTGACCAAATTACTTATGCTATGGACGAGGCAGGATTCTCAATTATCCAGGAATTTCAAGCTACAGGAAAATAATTTCTGATTTTTTCAGAATTATTTATGGAATTTAAATAAAGTATTCATCTTAATTAAAAACAGTAAGCAATGTCAAAAAAACCATCAAAAGGAGGAGCCCCTGCGTTAGATATGACGCCCATGGTGGATCTTGCCTTCTTATTGGTAACATTCTTTATGTTAACGGCGTCTTTCCGTATGGCAGAGCCGGTGGTGGTAGATCCCCCATCGTCTATTGGCCAGGTAGACTTACCGGATAATCATATTTTAGTTACCATTGATAATGACGGCCGTGCTTTTTTCGGGATCAGCAATTCAACAGCTAAAATGAACGCTTTGCGTCAGATGGCAGCAAAATATCAGGTAAAATTTACTGAAGAACAGATCGTTAAATTCAGCGGTTTACCAAGCTTTGGAGTAGATATTAAAGATCTGCCGGCTTATATTGATGCAAAAGAAGAAGCCCGTAAAAACTTTAAAGGCCAAACAGGTGTGCCTTTGGATACCATTAAACCAAACAATCAGTTAAAAGACTGGATAAGCATTGGCGGTACAGAAGCAGTTAAAATGTATGAAGAAGCAAAATTAAAAGCAGCCGATGCGGGTGGCGAGTTTAAAGCCGAAAAGCCGCGTTACGCTATTAAATGTGATGCTAAAACAAAATACATTTTTGTGAAGGATGTAATTAAAACATTTACAGATTTAAAGTTGTACCAGTTTAACCTAATTACTTCGTTAGAAGGTGGAGGTACGGTAATTGATCCAACAAAATAAAATTATTAATTTTTAGTGTTTAGTTTTTGAATTAAACACCAAACTAAAAACTTAAAAAAATGGCAGAAATAGCAGAAGGCGGTGGCGGAGGCCACAAAGGCGGCAAGAAAAGGGCCAAGAAGCAAAGTACGCGTATTGATATGACGCCCATGGTGGATTTGGCATTTTTGTTATTAACGTTCTTCGTTTTAACAGCCACATTCAGCAAGCCAAAATCAATGGAGCTAACTTTCCCTGCACCACCCGATAATCCAAAAGATCAGCCGGCATTAAAAAACGGTATCACTTTTTTATTGTCAAAAGATGACCGTATTTTTTATTATGAAGGAGAGTTCAGACCGGCAGATGATGAAAAAGGATTAAAAACAACTTTATCTGAATTAAGCTTTGCGCAAGATGGAAAAAACAGTTTACATCAGTATTTGCTTAAGAAAAATAAAGACATGCAGGACCAGATAAAAGCACTGGATGTAAAACACAAAAACAAACAGATGGAGGATACAACCTTTAAACGTTTGGTTAAAAAAATAAAAGCAGATCCTGCATCATATACTTACTTAATTAAAACAGACGATAAAGCCACTTACAAAAATGTAATTGATGTAATTGACGAGTTGAATGTGAACGTAGTAGGTAAATATGTAATGGTGGATATTTTGAAACCGGAAATGGATCTGGTAACTGAAAAAGTAGGAACAAATTAATAATAGGAGGTAAACATGTTACAAAATTGGAATGATGTAACCCTTGATTCGCGTAACGACCTGGTATTTGAAGGACGCAACCAGGAATACGGCGCGTTTGAGCTAAGAAGAAACTATAATAAACGTGTAACGTTCATTATTGGTGGTATGCTTGTGTTTTCTTTAGCTTTAATGGGCTTAAAGAAATTTATGGACAGGCCGGTAGAAGAAGAGGTTGTAGAAAAGATCGTGAACACACAGATCGATCTAACACCACCGCCACCAATTGAAGAGGTGCCACCACCGCCACCGCCACCACCGCCACCACCAATGGTTGAGATGGTGAAATTCGTACCGCCGGTAATTAAAGATGATGCTGTTGAAGAAGAGCCTCAAAAATTACAGGAAGAGGTAAAAGAAACCAACGTAGGTGTAAAAGATCAGGAAGGCGAGAAAGATATCGTAGCTCCACCAACAGAGATAAAAGGCCCAACAGAAACTGCTGCGCCTGAGATCTTTACCATTGTAGAAGAGCAAGCTGAATTTCCGGGTGGAATTGCTGAAATGAGCAAATTCATCAGAGAAAAACTACAATATCCGGCAATGGCACGTGAAGCAGGAATTAGCGGAAAATGTTTCTTAAAATTCATTGTTAACGAAAATGGTGATATTAGTAACGTGGAAGTATTAAAAGGCGTTCCGGGTTGTTCAGATTGCGATAAAGAAGCTATGCGTGTTGTAAAATCAATGCCTAAGTGGAAAGCAGCAAAAATGACAGGTCGTGCAGTAAAATGCTACTTCAACTTACCTATCAGCTTTAAAATTCAATAATTAAACTTTAATATTTAAAAAGCCATAACACATTACGGGTTGTGGCTTTTTTTATTCCTTACAGAATCATGAAACCACTATTAAATTCATTCACAATATATACCGGTGCTTTTATGATCGTACTGGTTTTAGCGGGCGCCATTGCCTTTGCTACAACCGATATTATGAGCGACAGGCTTTACGGCAATAAACGCACAGGGTTTATTGTTATGCTATTTGCTTACGCTGTTTACAGGGGCTTTAGAATTTACCAAACACTTAAACAACAAAAAAGAAATGAAGAATAAAAAAAGTTTCAAGTTTCTTGTTCCTGGTTTCTGCGCGGTATTGTCTTGCGCCTTATGTCTTGTGTCCTTGATCCTGGCATATGGTTGCGATAATTATTTTAAAAACGATTACGAAGACAACTCACCAACTTCGGGAAAATTAAAAGTGTATTACGATGAGGGCTTAACACCGCACGTAAAAAACCAGGTATATACTTTTGAAGCGCTGTATGGAAATGCAGAATTAGAAACTTTTCCGGCAAACGATAATGATGCCGTGCAAGCTTTGTATAGCGATAGCTGCGAAGCCATTGTTATTTCACGCTCTTTAAGCGAAAAAGAAAAACAAGCCTTTGCTTCAAAAAATTATACACTTAATCCAACGGCTGTTGCAAAAAGTGGCGTTGCTTTAATTACAAACATTAATACTGCTGTAAAAAATTTGTCGTACGAACAGGTGTTTCAATTAGTGAGCAGTGATCTGAAAATAAAAGACTCTTTAAATAACGAGATAAAATTAAACGTGTTGTTTGACAAGAACAACTCATCTGTTATGTTTTACTTAAGCGATTCGCTTTTACGCGGCCAAAAATTCTCAACTGGCGCTGCTGTTTTAGGCTCGGGATTTGAGGCCATTAATTTTGTGGCCAATAATAAAAACACTGTTGCGTTTGTTGATTTTGCATTGCTGAGCGATGTAGATGATTCGGTTTATAAAGCCAATACAAGTAAAATAAAATTTATTGCTGTAGGCAAAAAAAATAACGATAAAGAATTTGAGCTGCCAAGCCAAAGCAGTTTTAAATTAAACACCTATCCTTTTACAAGAACCATTTACGTTATTAAAAAAACCGGTGAGTTTAGCCTGGCAAAAGGCTTTGAAACCTTTGTGGCAGGACCAAAGGGACAAACCACTTTCTTAAAACAAGGTTTATTGCCAACCAAACAACAGGAAAGAAGTATTGAAGTAAAATTAAAGTAGATCATGAAAAACATCATAACTATATTTTTTATTTTGAATGTGTTTTTTTGTTTTTCTCAAAACAATCCTACTCCTGTTAGTAAGACCAAAGAACCGGAAGTTTTTGATCACGTAGAAGAAATGGCCGAGTTTCCGGGTGGTACTGCAGAGTTGATGAAGTTTATTGGTAAAAATGTTGTTTTTCCTAAACGCGCAAGAGAGGATAGTTTGTTTAACGATTGCAAAGTATATCTTAAATTTGTTGTAACCGAAGAAGGCTTTACCTCCAATCATGAAGTTTTAAAGGGATGTCCGAATTTTCCTGAATGCGACGAAGAAAGCTTGCGTGTACTAAAAATTATGCCAAGGTGGAGGCCGGCTAAAATAGATGGAAAGCCGGTAAAGTGCTACTTTAATATTCCTATAAATTTTAAATTGAAATAATTTAAGTTTGAATGAAAAAGATCGTTGTCATATTTTTTATTTTAAATGTGTGTTTTTGTTTTTCGCAACCCAAAGTCATACATGTTAAGAAAGAAAAAAAGGCAGAGGTGTTTACGATCGTAGATGAACAAGCCGAGTTTCCTGGAGGAATGGCAGGAATGTCAGCTTTCATTCGTAATAACCTTGTTTTTCCATCTCGTGCAAAAACTGATTCTACATTTAGAGACTGTAGAGTGTATGTTAAGTTTGTTGTTAATGAGGACGGTTCAACGTCCGATACAGAAATTTTAAAAGGCTGTAATGGATTTCCTGAATGTGATGAAGAAAGCATGCGTGTGATAAAAAATATGCCTAAATGGAAACCTTCAAAAATAGCAGGTAAGCCGGTTAAAAGCTATTACCATATACCAATTAGCTTTAAAAGACAATAAAATTTTTTAAATGAAAAAGATCATTGTCATATTTTTTGTTTTAATTGCGTCACTTGGTTTTTCGCAAACAGATACTACAGTTCAACTATTTGCAGATCCGGAAACACCACCTGAGTATCCTGGTGGCAATAGTGAAATGATGAGGTTTATTATGAAAAATCTTAATTATCCTGCACAAGCTCGTGAAGCAGGCATAAGCGGAAAAACCTATATAAAATTTGTTGTGAATGAAGACGGTACGATCAGCAATATTGAAAGCGTAAAGAAAAACATCAATTGCCCGGCTTGCGATGCAGAGGTTATACGTGTTATTAAATTAATGCCTAAATGGAAACCTGGTGAGATCAACAATAAGCCGATTAAGAGCTGTGTTAATTTGCCCATGAATATTTGCGGTATACGGTAAATAATCCCTTAAAAAATGCTAAAAACAGCACTTAATAATTAATTGGTATTTAACTTGCAATATAAAATATAGTGTTATTTTTACGAACCATTTATAATACAATGAAAAAAACGATCATACTTGGCGCACTTACCTTTACAGGTATTTTAAACGCGCAAACATTACAGGATGCTGTTGCTAAAACAGAGAACGAGCGCTTTGCAGCGGCCGCTACTGAATTTCGTGCCTTAATTGCAAAAGATGCTACTAAAGGCGAAAATTATTTTTACTACGGTGAGAATTTTTTTAAGAACGATATGGTAGATAGCGCAAGTATTTTTTATAACAAAGGTGCAGAGGCTAACGCTACTTATCCTTTAAATTATGTTGGTATTGGTAAAGTGTTATTGGCAAAAGGCAATGTGGCCGAAGCAAAAACACAATTTTACAAAGCCATTGCACTTGGCGCTAATAAAAATGCGGAGCTGTTACGTAAAGTGGCAGAGGCATGGTTAGCAACCGATACAAAAAATGCTGATGAAGCTTTATTACAAATAAATGCAGCTATTAAATTAGAACCAAAAAACCCTGAGAACTATATTATTTTGGGCGATGCGCAATTAGAAAAAAATCCAACAGATGGTAATGGCCCCATTAAAAGCTACAAGCAAGCAACAACCTTAAACTCAAAAAGTGTAAAAGGTATTTTGCGCGAAGGTAAATTATACCAACGTGGCCGTAACTACCAATTAGCAATTGATAAATACAAAGAAGCTATTGCTATTGATGCTACGTTTGCTCCTGCTTACAGGGAATTGGCTGAGGTGTATTCACTTTACCAAAAACATACCCTGGCTATTGAGAACTGGAAAAAATATTTAGAATTAAATAACAGCGATGAAGCACGTTACCGTTTTATGAGCGCGTTATTCTCTAACAAACAATACGCTGATGCTATCACAGAATACGAAGGACTAAAAAAATCAGGCTTTAAAAACTTGTATTTAGAGCGCCTTGCAGGTTATAGCTATTATGAAATAGGAAACAAAACAGATGCTGAGGCATATAACAAAGGTTTAAATTCTATTGAGAATTTCTTTCAAATGGCAGGTCCTAACTTTAAATATTTATATAACGATTATAAATACAAAGGTTTATTGTTAGCGCGCACAGGTAAAGATTCTTTAGGTGTATTAGAAATGGAAAAAGCCATTGTGCTTGATCCTGCAGCATCGGGCGAGTTAAATACAGCTATTGCTGATATTTACATGAAATCAAAAAAATACGATAAGGTTGTTAAAGCCTTTGAACGTAAAATGAATGGCGACTGGAAAAACTTAACAAACAACGATTATTTTACAATGGGCCGCGCATATTATTATTGGGGTGGAAACTTACAACGTGAGGCTGCTTTAATTAAAGATGCTAAAGCTAAAACTGCAAAAGAAGCAGAAGCAAAACCATTATTTATCAGCGCCGATTCGTCTTTCTCTAAACTAACACAATTAAGTCCAACATGGCCGGTTGGTTATTTCTGGAGAGGAAAAGCAAATGTGCAATTAGATCCAACCAACGAAAAAGCTTTGGCAAAACCACATTACGAAAAAGCAATTTCTTTAGTTAAGCCTGAAGAGCGTGCTACACCTACGTATAAAAATAACATGATCGAAGCTTTAGAATATTTGGCGGGTTATTATACAGGTATAAAAGATAAAGCAAAAGCTGATGAGTTGTGGAAACAAGTTCAGGAATTAGATCCTAACAATGCTAAGGCAAAAATTTATTTCAATCCTCCTAAGCAAGGCACTAAGCCTGCAGGCAAACAATAATTTTGATTTGTGAAATTTAATTGAAGCCCATCGAAAAATCGATGGGCTTTCTTTTTGAAATAATAATTAAAAAGCTTTTGCGTTTAACTATCAGTGAAAATTTGTGTTCCCGATAATTATCGGGACTGTGGCTATATTAATTACACGAGTAATTGTTTACGCTTTACCTGTTAAAATAAGCAAAACAAAACAAATTAATTAACTCATTTTGACTATTTTACTATCTTTGTCTGCCCCCAGTATCCCATGGATTTAAAGCAATCGATCGATAAAAATAACATCCCGCAACACGTTGCCATTATTATGGATGGAAATGGCCGTTGGGCCAAACAACAAGGTGAAGACCGTATCTTTGGCCATCACGAAGGTGTAAACTCTGTTCGCGAAATTGTTGAAGCTTGCGGAGAGATAGGTGTGAAGTATTTAACGCTTTACGCCTTTAGTACCGAGAACTGGAACCGCCCAAAAGACGAAGTAGATGCTTTAATGGAATTGCTGGTTGCAACTATTAGCATGGAAACGCCAAACCTCAACAAAAAAGGTGTGCGCTTACAAGCCATTGGTGATATTAAAAGTTTGCCTGAATCGTGCCAGGCAGAGTTGCAAGAGTCTATCGATATTACAGCAAATAATAGCACAGTAACTTTAATTCTCGCTTTAAGCTATTCAAGTAAGTGGGAGATCACACACTCAGTAAAAGAAATTGCAAAACAAATTGAAGAAGGAAAATTAAAAGCTTCTGAAATTACTTCAAAACACATTGAAAAACATTTAAATACCAGTAAATATCCTGATCCTGAATTAATGATCCGCACCAGCGGCGAACATCGCATCAGTAACTTTTTATTGTGGCAATTAGCTTACGCCGAATTTTATTTTACAGATACTTTATGGCCTGATTTTAGAAAAGACGATTTCTTTAAAGCCATTTTATCTTATCAAAATCGTGAACGTCGTTTCGGGCAAACAAGCGAACAAATCTCAAAAAATTAAAATGGAAAAACATATTATAAAAATAGTTTTTCTATTGGCAATAAGCCTAAACGGTTTTGCGCAAAACGATTCTACATTTTTAGAATCGGTTAAAAATCCCAGAAAATATAAGATCGGTGGTATTACTATTGAAGGTGCTGATAATACAGATAAAAATGTGTTAACCTTATTATCGGGCTTAAGCGTTGGCGATGAGATCACCGTTCCGGGAGAAAAAATCACAGATGCTGTAAAAGCGTTATGGAAACAATATATTTTTGAAGACATTCAAATTTTGCAGGATAAAATTATTGGTAACGATATCTTCTTAATTATAAAAGTAGTTGAACGTCCGCGCTTGTCAAAATTTGCTTTTAAAGGCGATGTTAAAAAAAGCGATGCCGATGATATTCGCGGCAAGATACGTTTGTTGCAAGGTCGTGTGGTTACCGATTACATGATAGGTACAATTAAAAACACCGTGCGTGATTTTTATTTAGACAAAGGTTATTATTTTAACGAGGTTGAGATCATTCAAAAAAGAGATACGTCAAAAAAATTACCGCACACAATTATTACCATTAAAGTTACAAAAAACAAAAAAGTACGTATACAGGATGTAAACATTTATGGTAATACAGTTATTAAAGACTGGAAACTTCGCCGTAAGCTCGAAGACAGTAAGCCTCGCCGTTGGTGGAATCCATTCAACTCAGGAAAATACTTAGAAGATAATTTAAAGAAAGATCTTCCTGCCATTGCCGCAAAATATAATTCAAAAGGATATCGTGATGCGCGTGTGGTGAAAGACACCGTTTATTTTGTGGCGCCTAACCGGGTAGCAATTGATATTACGGTAGATGAAGGACACAAATATTATTTCGGAACGTTTAAATGGTTTGGTAATGCTAAATACCGTAGCGGACAATTGGATACTATTTTAAACATTGCTCCCGGTACTGTTTACGATCAAAGTAAACTTGAGCAAAAATTATTTATGAATCCTAACGGTTTCGACATTTCTAGTTTGTATATGGATGATGGTTATTTGTTCTTCCAGGTAAACCCGCAGGAAAGCAATATTCATAACGATACTATTGATTTTGATGTATTGATGTATGAAGGCAAGCAGGCAACCATCAATAAAGTTACCGTTAAAGGCAATGATAAAACAAATGATCATGTAATTTATCGCGAGATCTTTACCAAGCCCGGTCAATTGTTCAGACGTTCGGATATTATCCGTACGCAACGTCAGCTGGCGCAGTTAGGCTATTTTGATCCTGAAAAACTGGATGTAAAACCACAGCCAAATCCTGCAGATGGAACAGTAGATATTGAATATGTTGTAGAAGAAAAACCGAGTGATCAAATCGAATTAAGCGGCGGTTGGGGCGGTCGTAACTCGTTAAACAACCAAAGCGGTGTTGGTGGTATTGGTATTATTGGTACACTCGGTGTAACATTCAACAACTTCTCGGCAAAAAATTTATTTAAAGGCTCATCGTGGAAACCTTTGCCAAGTGGCGATGGCCAGCGTTTAAGTTTGCGCGCACAAACAAACGGTATTTATTACCAATCGTATAACTTTTCGTTTACAGAACCATGGTTAGGTGGCAAAAAACCAAATTCACTAACGGTTTCGGCATTTCACTCTTTATTTAGTAACGGACAAAAAAAATATGTTGATAGCGAAGTTGGAAAGATCTACAATCCAAAACGCCAAAGCATGAGTATTATTGGTGGTTCGCTTGGTTTGGGCAGAAGATTAAAATGGCCTGATAATTATTTTAACATGTTCACCAACATCAATTATAATTATTACGATCTTAAAAATTACGGCGCGTTTATTTTTACCAATGGTTTTGCAAACGATCTTAACTTTCAATTAAATATTTCACGTAACTCGGTAGATGCGCCTATCTATCCTAAAACAGGCTCTAACTTTACTTTCTTAGGCCAGTTTACACCACCGTATTCACTTTACAATAACAAAGATTACAGCAAGTTGGCTGATGCTGAAAAATACCGTTACATCGAATATCAAAAATACAAGATCACTGCAGAATGGTTCACGCAACTAACCAATAAAAAAGCCGCAGAAGGTAAAGAAGCGCGTAACCTGGTATTACGTACAAAAATAGGTTACGGCTTTTTGGCGCGTTATAACAAATCGGTTGGTTATTCTCCTTTCGAACGTTTTTATCTTGGTGGTAGCGGTATTAGTGGCTTTCAAAACTTTGTGGCAAGAGAGATCATTGGCTTAAGAGGGTATCCCGATAACTCATTGGTGCAAACGTATGTGAACGGCAATCCGGTGGGTGACCCTATTGTAGGGCGTTACACGATGGAGTTACGTTATCCGATCAGTTTAAATCCACAGGCAACCATATTTGTTTTAGGATTTGCTGAAGCGGGTAATGCCTGGACCGATTATAAAAAATTCAACCCTTTTCAGGTTAAGCGTAGCGCAGGTTTTGGCTTACGTGTGTTCTTACCAATGTTTGGTTTATTGGGTATAGATTATGGCTGGGGCTTTGATAATGTTCCGGGTCAGCCGGGCATTGGCAATGGAGTAGGCCAGTTCCACTTTACCATTGGCGGGGCTCTTGGCGAATTATAGCAAAAATGTGTTAATTGAACGATATTTTTTAAATTGGCACGTTTTATGATTAAATTTAAAAACTTAAATAGTATGAAATTAAGAAGTAAAATAGTTTGTGTATTGTTTGTGATCTTATCAGGTTTTGGCTTTGCACAAAGTGGTGCAGCAAAATTTGGTTATGTAGATACTGATTATATTTTATCACAAATACCCGAATATAAAGCAGCGCAAAGCGAGTTAGATAAAACAAGCGTGCAATGGCAAAAAGAAATTGAAGGAAAATATGCTGAAGTAGATAAATTATATAAAGCGTATCAAGCGGATGCTATTTTGTTGACTGACGAAATGAAAAAGAAACGTGAGAACGAGATCGTAAACAAAGAAAAAGAAGTAAAAGACCTTCAAAAATCACGTTTTGGTGTAGACGGCGAATTATTTAAAAAACGTCAGGAATTGGTAAAACCCATACAGGATAAGGTTTACAACGCCATTAAAACCGTTGCCGAAAAAGCTGGCCTTGGTTTTATTATGGATAAAAGCGGCCAGGTTTCTATTTTGTATGCTAACAGTAAGTATGATAAAAGCGATGATGTTTTAGTATATCTCGGTTACAAAAAGTAATTTCACACCCTAAAATAAAAACACCAATAAAATCAATGCTTTAAAAGCATACAAAACAAACACTATGAACAAACAAACATTTACAAGAGTAGCCCTTATCATTGCAGCGATCGGATTATTCTCTTTTGCAAAAGCCCAAAAAATTGCGCACTTAAGCCTTGATTCTTTAATTAGCTTAATGCCTGAAACCAAAATAGCTAAAGAAACGGCACAAAATTATTTAAAAGGAATTGATGCGGAATCTATTAGCATGCAATCTGAGCTGGAAGCTAAATACCAAAAGTATTTACAAGATCAGGCTACAATGAGCGATCTTGTTAGAAAAACAAAAGAAGACGAGTTAAATCAATTACAACGTCGTATCGAAGAATTTAAACAACAAGCGCAACAAGATTACCAACGTAAAACAGCTGAATTAACAGCGCCTATTATGGATAAAGCTAAAAAAGGAATTGAAGCAGTTGCAAAAGAAGGTGGCTACAAATATATTTTAGATACAAGTGCTGGCAGCGTATTGTACAGCGAGCCATCAGATGATGTTTTAATGGCAGTTAAAAAGAAATTAGATAGCATGCCGGCAGCAGTAATACCGGGTGCAACTAATCCAACAGGCGGCATTAAAACCCCTCCGCAAGGTGGCGGTACAGGAAAAACTCCTCCAAAAAAACCATAATTAATTTATAGATCTTTCAAAAAACCCTCTGTATTTTGATGCAGAGGGTTTTTTTATTTGTGCTTTTAGAGGCTAAAAAAGAACGTGTAATTCGTCGGCAAATAATCTTAACTCGTCTAAATTTTGCCATTTTCCCTTACAATTGTTAATAACTACATGTTACGCCCGGGTTAATTAGCCATACGAATTTATTAACTTCAATATAACAAAAAATTGTTAGCATGAGAATCACATTATTCTTCGCATTAAGTGTGGGCTGCCTGAGCACCCATTTTGCGCAAACATATGAAGTGATCCCAAACACCAAAGATACTATTAACTTTATTGATGAGCTTGGCAAGAAGCAAGGCAAGTGGGTTCTTTTCGGAAAACACAAACCAAATACCTGCTATGCTCCTACTCAAAAAGCGGAAGAAGGGTCGTACAAAGAGAACCGTAAAACCGGTATCTGGATGGAATATTTTTGCAATGGCAATACAAAAAATAAAATAACATTTGTTAATGGTCGTCCTGATGGCTATGCTATTGTTTACCACGAAAATGGAAAGATCGAAGAAGAAGGACAATGGAAAAACAACCGTTGGGTAGGTGCTTTTAAACAATATTACGATAACGGGCAAGTACAACACGAATTTACATTTAACAACAGCGGTAAACGCGAAGGTGTTCAAACCTACAATTACGAAAATGGTCAGTTAGCTGTACAAGGCAATTTTGTTGACGGAAAAGAAACAGGTACAGTAAAAGAATTTTACGAGAACGGACAATTAAAGGCCGAGAAAAAATACGATAATGGTAATGTAGATGTTGCCTCTATTAAAACGTACGAATCAACAGAGAAGATCGTAAAGAAAGTAGAAACGCCTGATAACGCACCAAAAATTGCTATTAAAGCCGATGAAAAACCTGCAAATGGTCCGTTGGTATTAAATGGCAAACAAACACTTTACAATAAGAACAAACAGGTAACTAAAGATGGTATTTTTAAAGATAACCGTTTTATGGAAGGAAAAGCTTACATCTATAACGACAATGGTATCTTACAACAAGTAGCCGTTTACAAAAACGGTATTTATGTTGGTGATGCACCAATAGAAAACTAAGAAATCAATTTTAATATATTTTAAGGCGGAAATATTTTTTCCGCCTTTTTTTATTGTGTAATTTAGTCTTCCTATGCAAGCCCTGTTTTTATACAACACATTAACAAGAAAGAAAGAAGAATTTAAGGCCATTAAACCACCCTTTGTTGGTTTGTATGTTTGCGGCCCAACGGTTTACAGTGATGTGCATTTAGGAAACTGCCGCACCTTCATTTCTTTTGATATGATCTACCGCTATCTTATTCATATAGGATACAAGGTACGTTATGTGCGTAATATTACCGATGCCGGGCATTTAGAAGGCGATAGAGACGAAGGCGATGATAAATTCGCCAAAAAAGCAAAGTTAGAGCAGGTTGATCCAATGGAAATTGTACAAAAGTACACTGTTGGTTTTCATGATGTGATGCAGGCATTCAACAATATGCCGCCAAGCATTGAGCCTACTGCTACAGGCCACATCTGCGAGCAGATAGAAATGGTGAAGGAAATTATTGAAAAAGGCTTTGCTTACGAAGTAAACGGTACGGTTTATTTTGATGTAGAAAAATACAATAAAGATTTTTCATATGGACAATTAACCAATCGCAAATTAGAAGAGCTTTTAGAAGGCACACGTGAACTAAGCGGACAAGACGAAAAGAAAGGCCGCTTGGATTTTGCATTATGGATAAAAGCAAAACCCGAAACCTTAATGCGCTGGCCATCGCCATGGGGCTGGGGCTTCCCGGGTTGGCACATTGAATGTTCTGCCATGAGCAGCAAATATTTAGGAGATGTTTTTGATATACATGGTGGTGGAATGGACTTACAGGCCACGCATCATACAAACGAAATTGCGCAATCACAAGCGTGCAATCATAAATCTCCTGTAAATTATTGGATGCATACCAACATGCTAACGGTTAACGGTGTGCGCATGTCTAAGTCTGCAGGCAATGGTTTTTTACCGGGAGAATTATTTACAGGCTCTCACCCTTTATTAGAAAAAGGCTACAGCCCAATGGCGGTGCGCTTTTTTATGATGCAAACGCATTACCACAGCACGCTCGATTTTTCTAACGAAGCATTGCAGGCAAGTGAAAAAGGATTTGAGCGTTTAATGGAAGCGCACACAACATTACAAAATATAAAAGCATCAGCAACTTCAGCCGAAGATATAAAAGCATTGCAACAAAAATGTTACGATGCCATGAACGATGATTTTAATACACCTGTTCTTATTGCGCATTTGTTTGAAACCGTTCGTATCATTAATTCTGCCAACGATGGCAAATTAAGTTTAACGCAGGCAGACATTGATCTTTTAAAGACCATGTATCAGCATTTTATTTTTGATATTATGGGATTGAAAAAGGAGGAGGAAAATTCAAAAACTACAGCAGTGTTGGATAAAGTAATACACATGGTATTGGATATTCGCAACAAAGCAAAAGTAGAAAAGAATTTCCCGCTGAGTGATGAGATCCGCAATAAATTAACTGATGCAGGCGTTCAGATAAAAGATACTAAAGAAGGTTCTTCGTGGAAAATATAAAAATGAAAAGCGCTAAAAAAATAATTTCTTTTTCTGTAATTGTATTTTCAATTGTTTCTTGCAGTTCGTGTGAAACTAAAGTAGAAAAGGAACCTGATCCAAAAATAATTATAGAAGAAAAACCCAACATTCCGATATTAGATTATTCTATTATTGCCACAGTGCCGCACGATACAACTGCTTTTACAGAGGGACTTTTAATTCATGATAATAAATTATTCGAAAGCACAGGCTCGCCCGATAATATGCCGGAACTAAAATCTGTTTTTGGTATTGTAGATATGAAAACCGGCAAACTGGATGCAAAAGTAGAACTAGATAAAAAAGCATATCCTTTTGGCGAAGGCATGGTTATTTTAAATGGAAAAATTTACCAGGTAACGTATAAAGAACAAACTGGGTTTATTTACGATGTAAAAACGTTTAAAAAAATTGGTCAGTTCAATTATTCAAATAAAGAAGGCTGGGGCTTAACCACAGATGGTACATACATTATCATGAGCGATGGCACCAATAATTTAACGTATTTTGATGCAGAAATGAAACCTGTAAAAACCCTTGCCGTTAATGAAAATGGCTATGCTGCCGATGCGTTAAATGAATTGGAATACATTAAAGGTTTTATTTACGCCAACATTTATACTACCGGTTATGTTGTTAAGATAGATCCAAAAAACGGAAACGTAGTTGCAAAAATTAACTTTACGCCTATGAATTACGATATGCGTAACCTAAACCCGAATGCCTTGGAAATGAACGGTATTGCATACGATTCTATCGCAGATAAGATCTACGTTACCGGAAAGCTTTGGCCCAAACTATTCGAAGTTAAATTTCCACACTAACTTATTCACACAGTTCCAACAACGCTTTTTTAAAAGCCAAAATTTAATTTTCTTTGGTATATGAAGAATATACTGTTGGCTTTGTTTGCATGCCTTATCTCACTCTCTGCAAACGCACAAATCACTTTTGTAAAAGGATACATTGTTAACGAAAAAGGAGATACGCTTAAAGGCGAAGTAAAAATAAATCCAAAAAAAGAACAGGATAACTACAACAAAGTTTTTTTTAAAGGCGAAGATGGCACCCAAAAAAATTACAAGGCCAATAAAGTAAAAGCGTATGGCTTTGATAAGCAAAACTACATTGCAATGGAGTATGAAGGCGAACAAAAATTTTACCGCGTATTGGTTCGTGGCGAGATCTCACTTTACAAGATGATGTTTGAAGTGGTTAACATGAATGCCATTAGCTGGGATGGCGAATATTATCTTACAAGAAAGGATGATAAAAAAATGACCACCGTTAAAGAAGGAAAATTTAAAAAGCAGTTGCAGGAAATGATGAGTGGCGCTGCAGGATATGCGAATGAATATGATGGCGATAAAAAACTGGATGAAGAAAAAGCCGTTGATGTTATTACAAAATACAATAACAGAAGTTAATTTTCATTCTGTTATTTCACTTACTAAAAATTAAACGATGATCACAAAAGATACTGACAAGAAATTATTTTTATTAGATGCCTACGCGCTTATTTATCGTGCGTTCTTTGCTTTTAGCAATGCGCCACGTATTAACTCAAAAGGCTTTAACACATCGGCTATTTTTGGTTTTACAAATACCTTACTCGAAATTTTAAATAAAGAAAAACCAACACACATTGCCGTTGTGTTTGATATGGAAGGCCCTACGCAGCGTCACGTTGAGTTTGAAGCCTACAAAGCCAACCGTGAAGAAATGCCGGAAGATCTTCAAAAATCTATTCCGTTGATAATGGATCTTATTAAAGGGTTCAATATTCAAATTCTTGGTACGCCCGGTTACGAAGCCGATGATATTATTGGCACATTAGCCATTAAGGCAGAGAAAGCAGGTTATACAACCTACATGATGACACCGGATAAAGACTACGGTCAGCTCGTTGACGCAAATACTTTTATTTATAAGCCTGCGCGTTTTGGTAATGCTGCTGAGGTATTAGGGCCGGAACAAATTTGCAAGAAGTGGGAAATAAATAATGTATTGCAGCTAATTGATATTTTAGGTTTGATGGGTGATAAGGTGGATAACATTCCCGGTATACCCGGCGTTGGCGAGAAAACAGCCATTCAATTGATCAAAGATTTTGGCAGCATAGAAAATTTATTAGAGAACACTGATAAATTAAAAGGCAAATTAAAAGAGAAGGTTGAAAATAATAAAGAAATGGCCTTGCAATCAAAACGCCTCGCAACAATTTGTTTAGATTGCCCGGTTGAATTGGATGACGCTGAACTTGTTATTAAGCCGGTAAATAAAGAAGCCTTGTTAGATCTCTTTAAAGAATTAGAATTTCGCGCTATTGCACAAAAAGTGTTAGGTGAAGACATTGGCGGTAAGGAAAAATTACCGGAAGCAAAACCTAAAGCAGAAGCAAAGCCGGATCTATTTAGTGATGGCGATCTGTTTTCTTCTTCAAATGAAACAGTTGAAACCGCTGCGCCGGTTACAAATTTTAAAACCATTCATGATATTGAACACAAGTACGAATTGGTGGATTCAATGGAAAAAATTAATGGACTGGTTTCTGTTCTTGAAAAAGAAACAGAGTTTTGTTTCGATAGCGAGACTACAGGCTTAGATACGATCACGGCAGAATTAGTTGGTTTATCTTTCTCGGCGAAGTCGCACCACGCATATTACGTTCCTATTGCAGCAGATAAAGAAAGTGCTTTAAAACAATTAGAGCCTTTCCGTAAATTATTTGCCGATGAATCAAAAACACTAATTGGCCAGAATATAAAATACGACTATCAGATTTTACTGAACTATGATATCGAAATAAAAAATAAATTATTCGATACCATGGTGGCACACTTTTTAATTATGCCTGATATGCGCCATGGTATGGACATTCTGGCTCAAACCTATTTGAATTATACACCTGTTAGCATTACCGAATTAATTGGTAAAAAAGGTAAAGAGCAATTAAGCATGCGCGATGTAGCGGTTGATCTTATTAAAGACTACGCTGCCGAAGATGCGGATGTAACTATTCAATTACAAAAAAAATTCGCGCCGCTTTTAAAAGAGAATGATGTTGAGAATTTATTTAATGACGTTGAGGTTCCTCTAATAAAAGTATTGGCAAACATTGAACGCGAAGGCATTAATTTAGATGTTCCGGTATTAAAAGAATTCTCTGCCCAATTACAAATAGATATTGCCAATGTTGAGAAAGAGATCCAGGAACTGGCGGGAACTAAATTTAATGTGTCCTCTCCAAAACAAGTGGGCGAAATTTTATTTGAGTATTTAAAAATTACCGATAAGGCCAAGAAAACAAAAACGGGTCAGTATGCTACAGGTGAAGAAGTGTTGAGCAAATTAGAAAATGCACATCCTATCGTTTCAAAAATATTAGATTACCGCGAGTTAGTAAAATTAAAATCTACTTACGTTGATACACTGCCGGAATTGGTGAATATAAAAACAAAACGTATTCACACTTCTTTCAATCAGGTGGTAGCTGTTACGGGCCGTTTAAGTAGTGATAATCCTAACTTGCAAAATATTCCTATTCGTACAGAACGTGGCAGACAAATTCGTAAAGCATTTATTGCGCGTGATAACGATCATATTTTATTAAGCGCCGATTATTCGCAAATAGAATTACGCATTGTAGCCAGCATTAGCGAAGATAAAAATATGTGCGAGGCCTTTCGTTTAGGAAAAGACATTCATACAGCAACCGCTGCAAAAGTATTTAATGTAGCAGAAGCTGATGTAACAAAAGAAATGCGTTACAAAGCAAAGAGCGTTAACTTTGGTATCATTTATGGCCAGGGCGCTTTTGGTTTGGCAGATAACCTTGGTATTAGCCGTACCGAAGCAAAAGAGATCATTGATAATTATAAAAAAGAATTTTCGGCCATAAGCAAATACATGAGCGATATGGTTGAGTTTGCACAAGAGAATGGTTATGTAAAAACATTGTTAGGCCGTAAACGTTGGTTGCGCGATATCAATTCACAAAACGCAACGGTTCGCAGCTTTGCAGAACGAAACGCCATTAATGCACCAATACAAGGTAGCGCTGCCGATATGATAAAAGTGGCCATGATCAATATTTATAACGATCTTAAGGCACAAAACTTTAAAACAAAAATGTTACTGCAGGTACATGATGAGTTAATTTTTGATGTTTACAAACCTGAATTGGAAATTGTAAAACCAATTATTGAAATGCACATGCGCAATGCTTTGCCATTAAACGTGCCCGTTGAAGTAGGGATGGGAACCGGAGAGAATTGGTTGGCAGCGCATTAGGCTATTTACTCACTATAAGCATAAATTCATCGCCTCTAAATCAATTTAAACTTATTGTTAGTTGCTTTTCATCTATTCATTATTATATTTATAAATCCAAAATATAATTATGAAAAAACATCTTCTTACTGCATTTTCTCTTTTATCTTTTTTTAATATTAACGCGCAAACTCCAAGTCCAAAAGATTGCTCGGTAGAGCTTTGGGCAAACGTACAGGTTAGTCCACCGCAAATAACAATTAACTGGGTACCAAATGTTGGCACAAGTAATTATTCTATCGACAGAAAACCGAAGAACAGTTCTACATGGACATCTCTTTCTGCAACCAATCCAAGTACAACAACGCAATATGTAGATAATACAGTTTCTGTTGGTGTGCATTATGAGTACCGTGTTACACGCACTGCGCAAACAGGCACACTAACATATCCCGGTTATGGTTATATTAATTCTGGCATTCAAATTCCTGTTGTAGAGAACCGCGGTAAATTAATTTTATTAGTAGATGTTACGCACAGCGTTACCTTAGCTCCTGAAATTAAACGTTTGCAAGATGATTTGGAAGGCGACGGCTGGGAAGTATTAACAAGCTACATCAGTCCTACGTTAGCGGTAACAGCTGTTAAATCACAAATTGTAAGCACTTATAATTCTGATCCGGCAAACGTAAAAGCAGTTTTTTTATTAGGTCATATACCTGTTGCCTATAGCGGAAACCTTGGTCCTGATGGACATCCGGATCATCAGGGTGCATGGCCAACTGATGTGTATTATGGCGAGATGAATGGCAGCTGGACGGATGTTTCGGTTACATCAACAACAGCATCACCCGCACGTACACAAAACATTCCCGGTGATGGAAAGTTTGATCAGTCTTTCATTCCAACCGCTGTTGAGTTACAGGTTGGCCGTGTTGATCTGAAAGGTATGACAAGCTTTACCGCAAGCGAAACACAATTATTAAAAAATTATTTAGATAAAGATCACGATTACCGTAAAAAAATATACGCACCAATTAAACGCGCAGTATTAGAAGATAACTTTGGTTATTTTACACCGGGAGAAACTTTTGCATCAAGTGGCTTCAAGAATTTTGGTCCTTTGGTATCGCCCACAAATGTTGCAGTAAGCGATTATACTGCAACGTTAAGTGGCAATAGTTACCAATGGTCTTACGGCTGTGGTGGTGGCGATTTTTACAGCGCACAAAATATTGCGAGCACTTCGTACCTGGCTACATCTAATTTGCAAACTACATTTACTATGTTGTTTGGAAGTTATTTTGGAGACTGGGATGTAAATAATAATTTTTTACGCGCCGTGCTATGCCAGGGTAAGACATTAACTAATGCATGGGCGGGCCGTCCTAACTGGATGTTTCATCACATGGCCATGGGCGAAAACATTGGTTACAGTACCATGTTAACGCAAAACAATACAACTGTTTATTTTCCATCGCCATACCCAAGTAATTATGGGTTGTTTAATGTGATCACAATTAATTTAATGGGCGACCCTACTTTGCGTAATGATATTGTAGCACCGGTTTCAAATGTGGTAGCAACCAAATCAGGAAACAATTGTAATATTTCATGGAGCGCTTCTACTGAAACTGCAATTGCAGGCTATAACATTTACATGAAGAATGCAACGAATACAAGTTATACAAAAATAAATCCAACATTAATAAGCGGTACAACGTATACAGATAATTGTTTGATCTATCCGGGTATTTATAAATACATGGTGCGCACTGTAAAATTAGAAACAACACCAAGCGGTACCTATTATAATATGAGCGAGGGTATTGCAGATACTGCAAATAACACCAGCAATTTTGTTTCTATTGCATCCTTTACAAATTCGGTTGCGGGGCCAACAGTAAACGTTACCAATACCTCTACTAACGCTACAACTTATTCGTGGAATTTTGGTAATACACAAACCAGCAGCTCTGCTAATCCGGGGCCAATAACATATACAGCTACCGGACAATATACCATTACACTGGTTGCTTCTAACGCTTGCCATAGTTCAACATCAACCGCTGTTGTAAATATTTTAATTACAGGTTTGGATGAGAAGAACTTTGATAATTCTGTTTTGGTTTGGCCAAATCCTTCAAACGGTAAAATTAAAATAGACAATGCAACGAATGAATTAATGGAAGTGAGCATTTATAGTTTGGAGGGAAAATTAATTTACTCTAAGAACAACGTTTCTAAAAATGAAGAATTAAATATTTCGAAACTAAGTAAAGGGCTTTACGAAATAAAAATTAAAGCGGGAGAAAAAACCATGAATAGAAAATTGGTTATTGATTAACAATAGCCGCAGATTTCACAGATTAAATTTAAAACAATCTGTGAGTTAGGAGTAAGTGGTAGACAAATCCCGCAGACAAAAAATTAATGCTTGACAATCTTAAAATAAATTTGTCCGGACAAGCGGAAATCATCGACCTCTTTGCGTGGATGGATGGCGGAACTATCACAGTTATATTAGCGAACAAAGACAATTCGACCTTAGAAATTGAATTTACGCAACATGCCGACCTTAAGGTAAGCGACCTAAATCCAAATCCCGGCCGACTTTTGCTAAATAAAAAAATTGTCGACGTTCGTTCAGACCTGGAAGCAAAAATAATTTCTGTTTTAAAAAAATCTCGTTGCTCAGACAAGCTTTCCCAAAAATGTTTAGACGACGCCATAAATTTTGTTGAATCCAGACAATACATCTTGCTTGCAAAATAATCAGTGAAATCTGTGGCTTTAAGTTCCTATATCTCCTTACGCATCCGTCCAACAGGTATCTCTAATTGTTCGCGGTATTTGGCAACGGTGCGGCGTGCAATGTTATAACCTTTTTCTTTTAAGATATTGCACAATTCATCATCTGTGTAAGGATGTTTTTTATCTTCGGCACTAATACAATCCTGTAATATTTTTTTGATCTCGCGGCTACTTACTTCTTCGCCGCTTTCGGTGCTCATGCTTTCGCTGAAGAATGTTTTTAGTAAAAAAGTACCGTAAGGGGTTTGCACATATTTACTATTTGCCACACGCGAAACAGTGGAGAGATCTAAATTTACCCGCGTAGAAATATCTTTTAAGATCATGGGTTTTAATTTGCTCTCATCACCCGTAACAAAATACTCGTGCTGGTAATCCATTATGGTATGCATACACAAAGCAAGCGTAGCGTGACGTTGCTGTAAAGCTTCAATAAACCATTCAGCACTCTCTATTTTACTTTTTATAAAACCGGTTGCTTCTTTAGCACTTTTATCTTTGTTTTTTGAATACTCTTTCAGCATTTCAAAATAATCGCGGCTAATTTTAAGATCAGGAAGATTACGACCGTTAATGCTTAATTCAGGCACACCATCATTTACCGCAATAATAAAATCGGGAATAACGGCAGTAAAATTACTTTCTTTGGTTTCGCTGTTACCAGGACGAGGATTTAAATGTTTAATAACATCAATAATATCTTTTAGCTCCTCATTTTCTATATGAAGGCGTTTTAAAATTTTATCGTAATGTTTTTTAGAGAATTCTTCCATTTGATGTTTAATAACATCCATGGCTTGCACAACTTCCTTCGTTTTATCGGGCTTTCTTTCCAGCTGTATCAATAAGCACTCCTGCAAATTACGCGCACCAACACCCGCCGGATCAAAGCTTTGAATAAGCTTTAATACTTTTTCAAGCTCCGTTACATTAGTGGTGATGTTATAATTAAATGCAAGATCATCAACAATAAGATCAAGCTCTCTTCTTAAATAACCGTCTTCATCCAAACAACCAATTAAATAAACACCAATGGTATATTCGTTTTCGTTAGTATCTTTTAAGCCTAATTGCTGTTCTAATTGTTCCTGAAAACCAATTCCTTCAACAACAACAAATTCACGTGTTTCGTCATCGGCACCTTTGTTCGAGATCTCGTATTTGTATGAATCCAACTCTTCTGCATCCATATAATCTTCCATCACTACATCATTCTCAATGGTTTTGCTTTCATCTTCTTTAGCCTCGCCAAATTCATCAAACTCTACATCTTCACCCAACTCAGGCTCTTCGTTACTGTATAATTCTTCGTCGGTTGAAGTATCCAGGTCTTCTTCCAAAGCAGGATTTGCTTCCAGCTCTTCTTTAATACGTTCTTCTAAAGCAAGCGTTGGCAACTGCAACAATTTCATTAATAAAATTTGTTGCGGCAATAACTTTTGCGAAAGTTTAAGCTGTTGCGAATGCTTGAGTGCCATGATCAGTTAACGTTACAGAGGTAATAATTGTTCTTACCTTTTTGTATCAAAATATATTTGTTCTTTATTAATTGTGATGAATTAACAATAAGCTCATGGCTTTCTACTTTTTCTTTGTTGATACGAATGCCACCGCCCTGGATCATTTTACGCGCTTCGCCTTTACTTGGAAAGATCTTTGTTTTATCAGATAAAAGATCAACAATAGATGTTCCGGCTTCTATATCAGCTTTTAAAACATCATGTTGAGGTACGCCATCAAAAAGATCTAAGAATAATTCGTCATTTAAATTAGAAAGATCGCTTATTGTGCCACTAAATAAAATAGCACTTGCATCAACAGCGGCTTTATAATCTTCTTCACCATGAATAAGTGTTGTTAGCTCTTTTGCCAACGTTTTTTGTAAAACACGTTTACCGGGATCTTTATCATGTTCTGCAGTTAAAGCGTCTATTTCTGTTTTAGGTAAAAATGTAAATACTTTTATCCAGTTCTTTGCATCGGCATCAGAAGTGTTTATCCAAAATTGATAAAATTTGTATGGCGATGTTTTTGTTCTGTCTAACCAAACAGCACCGCTTTCTGTTTTTCCGAATTTTGTTCCGTCAGATTTTTTTATGAGGGTGGTTGTAATTGCATATGCTTCGCCACTTATTTTGCGACGAATTAATTCTGTACCACTGGTAATATTGCCCCATTGATCAGAGCCGCCCATTTGTAGTTTACAGTTTTTTGTTTTGTATAATTGGTAAAAATCAAAAGCCTGTAAAAGCTGGTAACTGAATTCTGTAAAACTCATACCGGTTTCCAAACGGTTCTTTACAGAATCTTTGGCCATCATGTAACTAACGGTTAGGTGCTTGCCAATATCGCGAATGAAAGTAAGAAAAGAATAATCTTTCATCCAATCGTAATTATTTACTAATTCGGCACCATTTTCGGCACTATTAAAATCAAGCAATTTCTCTAATTGCTTTTTCATGCCGGCAACATTTTTATTAAGTGCTTCTTCATCTAACAAATTACGCTCTGCCGATTTGCCGCTGGGGTCGCCCACCATACCAGTAGCGCCGCCAATTAAAGCAATTGGTTTGTGGCCGGCTTTTTGCAAACGTAATAAAGTAAAAACCTGTGTTAGGTGGCCAATATGTAGAGAATCTGCAGTAGGATCAAAACCAATATAACCTGTAACGGTTTCTTTTTTAAACAATTCTTCAGTGCCGGGCATCATATCTTGTAACAGCCCGCGCCAGCGTAATTCTTCAATAAAATCGGTCTTCGTTTCCATAAAATTTAATATTCAACCAGAGTGAATTAAGGTAAAATTACAAATATTATACCAAGGATTTAGAGTTTGGCACGATGTTATTTTCGCTTAATTTTAGTTATATTTAGAGCTGCTATGTTCCTGTATAATGTTACTGTAAATATTGCCGATGAGGCACACAACGAGTGGTTAAAATGGATGAAAGAGATCCACATTCCGGATGTAATGAAAACCGGGTGCTTTATAGATAGCCAAATGCTTAAAGTTTTATATGTAGAAGACGAAGGCCATACTTATTCCATACAATATAAATTTTTAGAAATGATTGATATTGAAAAATATCAAAAAGATTTCGCACCCAAATTACAGGAGGAACATAAAAAGAAATTTGACGGCAAATACGCGGCTTTTAGAACGCTTTTGCAGATAGTGGATTGATGATAAGATCTGTTGCCAGGCATACACCTTTTTTTAAGGCGCTAACAGTATTTTGCCTGATACTTCTTTTCAGGGCGCATACTGTTGTTGAAAAAACAAGAATTTTTGATGGCCCCAGATATTTATTTAAAGTAGACGCTTTTTTGTGGACAGTGTTGCTTTGTACATTAATTCCATTGTGCTTTTTTTTGTTTTTTAAAGCTAAAACAAAAACCTTTTGGATAGATAATGATAAGATCGACATAAAATTTTATTTAAAGAAAAGAGTTTGTTTCTCTTTGAGTGAGATATCTTTGATTTCATGGGGAAGTAACGATAAAACATTTGTGAGCTGGAGCCCGAGGAATCGATCTGCATCTGGAAGAAATGATTCAGTTACTATAACTTTTAAGGATGGTTTTGTTTTGAGTTTTGATGTGAGTGAATACACAAACTTTGATGAACTTAGAGCATGGCTACTTAATTACGGCAAAGACAAGGGAATTGTTAAAGTTAAACCTGTAAAAGAAAGTGGTCGTAATAAAAAACAAAAAAGTCGGTAACCAACCGACTTTTTCGAACCAAAGTAACTAATTGTTTAACCCTTAATTATGACAATTGTGCTACTTACTCTCTTAAAACAAAAGAACAACGCTAATTCATTTTAAATGGTGGAATTTTTCCTTCCTCCATTAATTGTATGCTTTTCTTTTTATGTGCTTCAAAATTTCCGAAAGCTAAAGCATCTAACATTTCTGTACGGCTCATATCCGGGTTGCCAAATTGCTTGCGAATTTCTTCAGAACAACGGTCAACATATTTTTCAAATTTATTTGGCGCCCAAACGTATTCTTTTTTTACGGCGTCTTTATTAATTGCAAATTCTTTTGGTAAACCACCTTCAATTTTTGCTTTGATATCCAAACCTTCGTAGGTTTTTGGTAATAAACGGTTATCAAACATAAATGGCTTACTAACCATGATAACATGTTTTTTGCGTTTTGGGTCTATCATCGATAAACCTTCGATACGTAAGCCCTTTTTCTTAAGAGTTCCGTATTTGCTTTCAAAGTGTTTTAGTATCTCAAACATGATCAGTAGTATTAGGACTTCAAATTTAACCATATAATTGTTAATAACTTTATTTATTAGACGAAAATAATTTGTTAAATCGCAATTGGGAATCAAAACCTGTTTATTTTAGGTTTAAAAGCTGTTTATCCATTATTAATAACCCTGTAATTTATTAATTTATAATAACTTACAAGTTTAAGGGAATTAACACTCTTTAGCATGGCTTTTAGGTTAAAAACCCCAAAAAACCGACGAATAAGGAATTTACAAAATTTACAGATTTTATACGTCTTTTTTGTACACCAATACATTAAACACGTATGGATTGATGCGTTTGATCTGCTCGGTACGCTTTAAGCCTTTAAGCGACTGCTTTTTAGGCTGGCTTAATAGTTCTGTTCTAACACTATCAACGCTTATAGAAGAGATCGATTTTAAGATCTCGTTAGATTTGATGGCAAAACCGGTAGCTTCGGCACCTGTAATTTTACCACGAATAACACCAATAACATTACCCTGATCGTTCAATAATGGACCACCGCTATTACCCGGGTTTACAGGAATAGAGATCTGGTACATAGTAGTATCATTATAATAACCGCTTAATGAGCTTAACGAGCCTTCGCCATAAACAACATCTTTGCGAGGATAACCTAAAGTATAAACAGTTTCGCCAATATCAGTTGTTTTTTGATGAAATGTAAAAGGCACATCCCATTTTTTTGTAACATCTGTATTAATGATCTTTAAAATAGCAATATCCAATTTGGGATCAATTAAAATTACTTCTGTTAATGTTCTTTCTAAAGAACCGTTTTGTACAAAAACGCTATCGGCACCTTTAACCATGTGAGAGCTGGTAATGATATAACCTTTATTATTTAATGCAAAGGCACTACCCTCAAGATTTGCAGGAGCAGGTAATGGTTTTTGACGGTTACCTTCTTTAATACCTTCAACAACAGCATCGCTCGATGCTTTTAATTTCAAACCTAATTCGGTTATTTCGTTATTGGTTTGTTTAACACCGGGACTAATTGCAGCAACTGTGCTTAAAACAACAATAGCAGCGGTACTTGCAGCTACTAAAACAGTTTTACCATAACGTTTTACAAAGCCTTCTTCTGTTTTAATAGAAATAATTTTTGCATCATTTCCAAAGGCAGAAGTGTGTATTGCTTTTAATTTATTTTTAAACGCATTACGTTTTTCGTTACGGTTTAAAGTATCAATTAATGTTTTGTGTTGCTCAAAAGCATTAGCAAAAGTAGAATCGGAATTTAATCTCGCCTCAAATTCAGCAGCATCGTTCGCACTTAGCTCTCCATTTAAATAATCATCAAATAAATCTATCGGTCTCATTTTCTTTCTATTTGTTCAACTGGTAATAATTCAAAAAAACTTTTCTTTAATCGTTGTAAACACTTGTACTTCTGATTTTTTGCATTGTCGGCATTGGTATAACCAAATTTTTCGGCTATTTCATCCATGCTTAGCTTTTTAATGTAAAAATCTTTTATCAATGTGGCACAGGGTTCTCCAAGCTCTGCAAGGCTTTGGTTCATTTTTTCAAGCTCTGCTTCTTTTGTTTCGTGTGCAGTAACATCTTCTGTTACGTCTACTACTTCATTCTCATCATCATCTTTAAATAAAAATGTTTTGCTGTTCTTTTTCAATTGCTTTAACCATAAACGTTTTGCAATTGAATAAATATAAGTTTGCAGCTGGCAATTTAATTCAAAGCCGGGTTTTTGTACATTTTCATATAAAACAATTATTGTTTCCTGGTAAATGTCCTGCGCCGCTTCCTGTGAGCCACTATTGTTTACAATAAATTTAAGAACGATATTATAGTACTTTTTATACAAAGCATTTAAGATCTCGTTATTTCCGGTGCGCAACCCATCAATAAATTGATCTTCGGTATACTGCACTTTATTTTTGGACATAGATGCCTTGTTTAGATTAATACAATTATTTGATAAAGGTAACCTTTAGCCATTTAAAATTTATGATTTAAGATTGGAAAATTTGGGTAACCCTTTAAAATCTTAAATTTATTATGTTGATAATCAGTAATTTATAAAATTATTTCAAAAATCTTAAATTTTTTGGGTTACTATTTTTAAAAAAAGGGATAAATGTAAAATTAACCAACAATTTAAAAAAAACTAAAATGAAAAAAGTATTCTCAATCGTAATGGTAGCTGCTTTAGCTACAGCTTTCGTAGCATGTGGTCCTTCAGCTGAAGAAAAAGCTAAAATGGAAGAAAGAGCTAAACAAGTAGCTGATTCAATCGCTGCTGCTATTAGCGCTTCTATGAACGAAGTTCCTACTGAAACTGCTCCAGTTGATTCAACTACTGCTGCAACTACTGAAACTGCTGCTGCAACTACAGAAGCAAAACATTAATATTTGTGTTTAGTTAGTTAGCTGATTGGCCTCAAAGCATTGCTTTGGGGCCTTTCTGTTTTTAACCTTTGTATATTTTTAGCCCCTGTTTTATTTTCTATCTTTGTAAACCAAATTATCTACCTATGAAAAAAATATTTGTATTCTTTAGTTTAGTTGTTACTGTTGCATTTACTTCTTGTGGCGATGCCGCCGAGAACAAAGACACCATGCATAAACGCGCTAAAGAAGTTCAGGATTCAATCGCCAACTCTATTAAAACAGCTATTGATGAGGTAACTGCAACTCCTAACGCTATTGTAGTGCCCGATACAACTAAAAAACCTCAATAACATTTCTTATTGAAATATAATGGAATGAAATAAATCATTCTGCAATAAATTTTATACATGGAAATTACAGTTCAAAAAGTTTTAGATGCTTTAAAATATGTTGATGATCCGGATCTTAAAAAAGATCTGGTTACACTTAACATGGTTAAAGATGTGGAAGTGGATGGAAAGAACATTGCCTTTACAGTAGTACTTACAACACCCGCCTGTCCTATGAAGGACATGATACACAATGCCTGCATGAATGCTATTTTACATTACGTTGATAAAGATGCTAAGGTAAAAATAAACATGACCGCAACCGTTACCTCTAAAAAAGAAAAAGACGAAACTACATTGCGCGATGTAAAAAATATTATTGCTGTTGCCAGTGGTAAAGGTGGTGTTGGTAAAAGCACTGTTGCTGCCAATTTAGCTTTAGGCCTTGCGCGCATGGGTGCTAAAGTTGGGCTGGTAGATGCTGATATTTATGGCCCATCGCAACACATTATGTTTGGGGTTGAGCGCGATGCGCCCGGCCCGGCTGAGTTTAACGGCCAAAAGAAAATGGCACCTGTAGAAAGCTACGGTGTAAAAATAAATTCAATTGGTTTTTTAGCAGGCCCCGGGCAGGTAATTGCTTTACGCGGACCAATGGCCACAAAAGCTTTATCACAATTATTTTACGATACTGTTTGGGGCGAGTTGGATTATTTAATTGTTGATCTTCCTCCAGGCACCGGCGATATTCAAATTAGCTTATGCAGCCAGGTTCCTGTAACCGCCTCTGTTGTTGTATGTACGCCACAACCTGTAGCAATTGCCGATGCAAGAAAGGGTATTGGCCTTTTTCAATTGCCGCAAACCAATATTCCTATTATAGGTTTAATAGAGAACATGGCCTGGTTCACTCCGGCAGAATTACCAAACAATAAATATTACATCTTCGGAAAAGATGGTGTTAAAGATCTTTCTGAAGAATTAAATATTCCGTTATTAGCGCAATTACCATTAGTGCAAAGCGTGCGAGAAGCTGCTGATGCAGGCCGCCCGGCGGTGTTACAGGATAATACACCGCAGGCAATTGCGTTTATGGAATTAGCACAAAACGTAGCACAACAGGTTGCTATACACAATGCCTCTCTTTTAGAAACAGTTTAAATGTATAAAATGAAAAAATTATTTATTTCCACATTAGCACTTCTTAGCATTACAATTACTGCACAAGAAAAAAGTTTCAGAAAAACATTTGCGCCTTATACTGCAAAAAGTAGTGCGGTGGTACCTCCGCCAAGCACGTATTATTCTTTTTCAACTTTTACAGCTGCGTATACAAATATTACCGGTGTTAGTGTTACCAATACTTTAATGTGGGATGAAGATATTGACAGCATTCCAATTGGATTTAATTTTAAATTATACAACATGCAAAATGATACCATTTCATTTATTGGTGGATCATACGCTTCTTTTAATGATGTAATAAACGATCCATTGCTTACTGCTGCTGCACCAATGTTTGAAGATCTTTGCGATAAAGCATTTGATCCGAATGTAAATGTAGAAGGCGATCCGGGTGGGATCTCAAATATCTCATACACCACAACCGGAACCGTTGGTAGCCGTATTTGTAAAATTGAAGTTAATAATGGCGGTTTTTATGGCGAAAATTTAAATGGTCCATCTGCCAGCACTATTAATTATCAGTTATGGTTGTATGAAACAAGCAATGTAATTGAATTTAGATTTGGTGCCTGTACTCTTTTAAACCCGGGTGATAATTTTTTAAATGCCGGTGGTTTTATCAGTGGATTGATTGATGATCTGGATTATAGTACGGTTACAGCAACCAACTCCAATTTATTAAATGGTGCAAACGCCAACCCAACAATGGTAGGCTTAAGCCCAACTGCTACAGATTATATTACCGGTACGCCTCAAAACGGCCGTGTTTACAGGTTTGCAAACAATACGGTTACTTCTGTAAAAAACAATTCAATTACAACCGATATTAAATTGTATCCAAATCCTGCAAAAGATAAATTATACATTGCAAATATTTCTTCTGAATTAAATAATGCAACAATCGAATTTTATGATGTTGCAGGAAAACAAGTTCATTCAGAAAAATTAAATTCACAAATAGATCTTTCTTCTTTTGCTAAAGGAATTTATTTAGTAAAAATAAAAACACAAAATAACGAGAGCGTTTTTGTAAACAAGATCGTTGTTACTGAATAATTTTAATTGAAGAATACTAAACAAAAGCCGCAGATAATTTTAGCGGCTTTTTTATTATTTAAAATCTGCTTTTTGCTTTTCGCGAATTTCTTTTTTTGGATTGAACCTGAATACCAATCCGCCTTGTATAATAGCCCCCTTCTCATAACCCAGTTCAATATTAAAACCAAAAGCGGGAACAAAATAATGCCTGTAACCTATACTCGGCGCAAAATACATGCCTCCGGGTAATGAAAGATCAACTTCTAAATTCCTTCGGAATACAGATGTAAATCGACCTGCATCTGTACTGCTAAAATCTATGTTGAGGTTATTTTTGGTAATGCCTAAACCCAAACCAAGATAAATATCGTTTTTAGATTTCTCCAAGGGAAAATGAAAAACAGGACGAATACCATAAGAGGTGCTTGTGATACGGATCTTGTAAATATCAACACTGTCTTCATAAATAGGGCCAAAGCTTACGTTTTGCGCATTGTAGTGATCTTCAACATCAAAACTTAAATTCCAGGTAGAATAATTTAAACCAAGCGTGAACATTTTATCAAAAGCATATTCGCCTTTAACCGCAATAGGGTTAATGCCTTTAATAGAAGAGATCTCAACAATACCATCAAAATTTTCTTTAAAAATAGCGCTGTTAGCGGCCAGCTTTGTAATGCCTTTAAATAAATGTGGCGCACCAATGTTTACATTTAAAGCAATATCACCCTTGTTAACGGATTGCGACTTGCCGCAAATGGCAAAAAGCATAAAAGCAATTATTGCATAAATTTTTTTCATTAAGCGGTTTTTAAACTTTTAAGGTTCACTAACATATTTTCAACTAATTTTGGCAGATCGTAATGTTCTTTCCAACCCCAGTCTTTTCGGGCCTCAGCATCGTTAATACTTTTTGGCCAGCTATCTGCAATAGCTTGTCTAAAGTCAGGTTTGTAAGTAATTGTAAAATCAGGAATATGTTTTTTTATTTCGGCAGCAATTTCTTTAGGGCTAAAACTAATGCCCGATAAATTATAAGCGCCGCGTATTTTTATTTGTTCTGCAGGTGCATGCATGATCTCAATTGTGGCACGGATAGCATCTTCCATGTGCATCATTGGTAAAGCGGTGTTCTCACTTAAAAAACTTTCGTAAGTTCCTTTTTTTAATGCTTCATGAAAAATGTGAACGGCATAATCTGTAGTTCCACCGCCGGGCGCGCTTTTCCAGCCAATTAAACCCGGGTAACGAATGCTGCGTGTATCAACACCATGTTTTTGAAAATACCATTCGCACCAGCGTTCACCGGCTTGTTTGCTTATACCGTAAATGGTGCTTGGCTCCATAACCGTGTATTGGGGCGTATTTTCGCGTGGTGTAGTGGGGCCAAAAACTGCGATAGAACTTGGCCAGTAAATTTGTTTAATGTGTTTTTCTTTACCAAGATCCAAAACATGAAACAAACTTTCCATATTTAATTTCCAGGCAAACATTGGGTTTTTTTCGCCAGTGGCAGAAAGCATTGCTGCCAAATGGTAAATATGTGTAATGCCATGTTTTTTTACAATATCGTACAAAGCCTTGCCATCAAGGGCATCCAGCACTTCGAAAGGATTTTCGGTTTTTACTGCCGGGGCTTTAAGATCAGATGGAACAACATTTTGATGTCCGTATATTTTAGATAATTCGGCTGTAAGCTCAAGGCCAATTTGCCCGCCTGCGCCAATAATTAATACTTTTTCGTTTTTGGTTGACATGATAAAGATCAGTTTAAATTAGCAAACAATTTTGTACTTTTACAAACGTAATTATAATTTTTGAAATTAGGTACAATGTACGGTGTACTTGCCAAACAACAAAATTATGATACAATGATAATATAAATTGCAATTATTTTTATCAAATGGCATTATTAGTAAACCGAGAGAACAAAGACGTTTTAAAACAACGTTTAAAAGAAGAGAACATTGAGCGTAAAACAATTTCATTTTACCGCTATGTTTCTATCACCGGTCCACAACAACTTAGAGACGAGTTATTTAAAACCTGGAGCAATTGGAAATGCTTTGGCCGTATTTATATTGCCAAAGAAGGTATAAACGCACAAATGAGCGTACCCGTTGAGCATTGGGATGAGTTTGTGAGCCATCTTAATAACATTTCCTATTTTAAAGATGTGCCTTTTAAGCATGCAGTAGATGGCAATGGAAAATCATTTTATAAACTGGTTATTAAAGTAAAAGAAAAAGTAGTGGCCGATGGCATTAACGATCCGGACTTTGACCCCTCAAAAACCGGCAAGTATTTAAATGCAGTTGAGTTTAATGAAGCGTTAGAAGACCCAAATACCATTGTGGTTGACATGCGCAACCATTACGAAAGTGAAGTGGGTAAGTTTGATGGCGCTTTTACGCCCGATGCGGATACCTTTCGCGAAGAATTGCCTTTAGTAATAGATCACTTACAAGGCCAGGAAGATAAAAAGATATTGATGTACTGCACCGGTGGTATTCGCTGCGAAAAAGCAAGCGCTTACTTTAAACATAAGGGCTTTAAAGATGTTAACCACTTGCACGGCGGCATTATTCAATACGCAAAAGAGGTAAAGGAACAAGGGCTCGAAAGCAAGTTTAAAGGCATTAACTTTGTTTTTGACGAACGGATAGGCGAACGCATTACAGATGATATTTTAAGCGAATGCCACCAGTGTGGCGCCCCTTGTGATACACATGTAAATTGTAAGAATGACGATTGCCATTTATTATTTATACAATGTGCTGTCTGCGCAGAAAAGATGCAGGGTTGTTGTACGCCTGAATGCGTAACAATTGCAGCTTTGCCTATCGAAGAACAACGTGCGTTGCGTAAAGGAAGAGTAAAGAATGGCCCTGAATGCCTGGCTGTATATAAAAGCCGTTTAAGGCCAAACCTTAAAGAAATCATTAAAAATAGCCTGCATTTAAAATAAAATACCCACATGAGGGTAGCTTTATTATTCACTGATTTTTTTATCTTTACGTTCAAATAAATTTTATGAAAAAAGCAATAAGCATAATAACAATTTTAACATTAATAATAGGTTTAAACGTTTCATGTAAAAAGAAGCCTGTTGAATTTGACATCGACTATACCAATACGGTTACAATTCCCGCAACAGCAATAAGTGTTAATGTGCCGGCAGATTTTGACAGCCCTGAAATATCAACAGATTCAAAAAGCAAATTTAGCTCTCAAAAAACCGCGCAAGAACTGGTAGAAGAAATTAAGATGACGAAATTTGATCTTTCGGTTGCCAACGGTAATCTTAATTTTTTAAAATCATTGAGTATTTATTTAAAAACTTCCGATCTGGGAGATATTTTGATTGCTACTAAACAAAGTTTTCCTGAGAATGTTTCAACAGTAGGAATGGATCTTCAGAATGTAAATATTAAGCAATATATCTTTAAAGATAAGATACAATTCAGAGTGAATGTTACCATTAAAACCGGTATGACAGAAACACAACAATTAAAAATGGATCAAACTGTGCATGTAAAAGCCAGCCTAACCCGATAAATTAAAAACAGAACACAATGCCCATCTATCATAAGCTTGGAAAGATTCCACCGAAAAGACACACCATTTTTAAAAGTGAAAAAGGAAACCATTATTACGAACAGCTTTTTGGTACCGAAGGGTTTAGTGGCATGGATTCTTTGCTGTATCATACGCACCGCCCTACACAAGTAAAAGAAATTTTAAAAAGCTATTCGGTTGAACCAAAAATTGCTATTGGTAAAAACATTAAAGCTTTATTATTAAAAGGTTTTGAAATTAAACCGGTGGCAGATTATTTAGAAAGCCGCAAAACACTTTTAATAAACAGCGATTGCGCTATTGGCCTTGCTGCACCTACAAAAAGCCAAACAGGGTATTTTTATAAAAATGCCGATGCCGATGAAATGTTATTCATTCATAAAGGAAAAGGCACATTAAAAACCTTTATGGGCAATATTAATTTTGAGTATGGTGATTATTTGATCATTCCGCGCGGAATGATCTACCAAATACATTTTGAAACAAGCGATAACCGTTTGTTATTTTGCGAAAGCCATTCACCTTATTATACTCCAAAACGATACAAGAATTCACAAGGGCAGTTGTTAGAACACTCACCGTTTTGTGAACGCGATTATAAATTACCTACTGAATTGGAAACACACGATGAAAAAGGTGATTTTATTGTGAAGATAAAAAAAGAAGGTATGATGCATGAATTGGTTTATGCAACACATCCTTTTGATGTTGTAGGCTGGGATGGTTACAATTTTCCATGGGGCTTTTCTATTCATAATTTTGAACCTATCACAGGTCGCGTGCATCAACCGCCACCGGTACACCAAACATTTGAAACAAACAGTTTTGTAGTGTGCAGTTTTTGTCCGCGTGTTTACGATTATCATCCGTTGGCAATTCCTGCGCCATATAACCATAGTAATATTGATAGTGATGAGGTATTGTATTACGTAGATGGCGATTTTATGAGCCGCAACAATATTGAACAAGGGCATATTACTTTACACCCTAAAGGAATACCACACGGTCCGGCGCCCGGAGCAATGGAGCGTAGTATTGGCCAAAAAGATACGCAGGAATTAGCTGTAATGATAGATACCTTCCGTCCGTTAATGGTAACTGAAGACGCGATGGGAATTGATGATGGAAAATATTATAAAAGCTGGGTAGAATAATTTTACCCGCTTATTGTTTTTATTTTTCCGGTTAAGCTTTAAGATTAATTATAATGAGGAAATTAATTGCCTTTATTTTTATAATAGCAACAGTAAGTTGTTTTGCTCAAAAAAGCGATTCGTTGTTTCGCGTTTTTAAGAACAAGTCTCTTCATGATACTATACGATTAAATGCACTAAACGACGGTGGCGTTTCCTTAGCCGGCAACGATCCTGATTCTGCTCTTATAATTGCAAAAGAATATTACACATTTGCTAAAAACAAAAAGCTTACTAAACACATGGCTAAAGCCTTAATGCTGCAAGGCATGGCCAATATTTATATTGGTGATAATAAAACAGCAGAAACTATCTACAAACAAGCATTTGCTTTGGCAAAAGAAATAAACGATCAAAAGATCTGTGCTTCGGCATTAAGCAATATTGGTGTTATACATTACAATATTTCAGATTATGACAGCGCGGTTATCTATGCAAACAAAGCATTAGATATACGTATAAAAATAAACGATGTTAACGGCATTGCAGCCAGTTATAATAATATTGCAAATGCCTACCTGAATCTTTCAAATTATAACCAGGCGCTTGTTTATTATTTAATGTCGCTAAAATTATATGAGGCTCATAAGAACGAAGCTGAAATAGCTAAAGCGTATAATAATATTGGCAATTTGTATAACATGCAAAAGCGATATAAAACGGCAGAAGAACACTACTTAAAAGCAATTTCTATCCGAAAAAAATTAAACGATCTGCCGGGTCTGTCTTCTTGCTATAGTAATTTAGGTATTATTGCTTCATCGCTTAAAGAAATGCCAAAATCTATCGACTACTTTAAACGATCGTTAGAGATCTCAGAAAAAATAAACGATTATAATGGAATGGTAATTGCTTATGGCTCGTTGGGAGATGTATATAAAGATCTTGGAAAATATAATATTGCACATGATTACATTGAAAGATCAATGGCATTAAGCATTAAAGTAAATGATAATTATGCTATTGCTTCAAACTATAATAGCCTTGCAGATATATCAATACGCGAAGGAAAATATGCTTTGGCAATTGAGCTTTCTAAAAAAGCGCTAAAAATAAATACAGAAGAAAATATTGTAGATGGTATTCGTCTTAACTATCAAAGCCTTGCTGCTGCTAGCTCGGCCCTGCACGATTATAAAAACGCCTTTGAATTTTATGTGAAGTATAAAGAGTTAACAGATAGTATTTTTAATTTGGATAACAGTAAAATGTTAAGTGAGGCAAAAACACAATACGAGGTAGATAAAAAGGCAGCCGAACTTAAAATAAAAGCAGAGGCCGAAAAGGAAAAAATGAAGGTAATTGCAAAAGAAGAAAAAAGACGAAATGCGATCATCATTTTCTCTGTTACAGGCATATTATTAGTTGTAGTAATATTTTCTATTTTTTTATACAAGCGATTTAAAGTAACACAAAAGCAAAAACACATTATTGAAACACAAAAAGTTGTAGTTGAAGAAAAGAACAAGGAGATAACGGATAGTATTAACTATGCAAAAAGATTACAGGAAGCAATTTTACCACCCTTAACCTTTATAAATAAAAACATTGCAAACAATTTCGTCTTATATAAACCCAAAGATATTGTTGCCGGTGATTTTTATTGGGCAACAGAGCATAACAATAAATTTTACCTGGCAGTTTGTGATAGTACAGGACACGGAGTTCCGGGGGCTTTTATGAGTATATTGAATAGTAATTTTTTAAACGAGGCTATTAAAGAAAAGAACATTCAAAGCCCTGATAAAATATTTAATCACGTGCGCGAATGTCTTATTAATTCAATAGGAAACGAAGGACAACAAGATGGGATGGATGGTATTTTAATTTGTATAGAAAAGCAAAACAGTAACGGCAAAGAAACTACAATAAGCTATGCAGCCGCTAACAATGAGCCAATATTAATAAACGACGGCAATATCATAAGCCTTCAAAAAGATAAAATGCCAATTGGAAAAGGAGAAAAGCGCGACGATTTTAAATTGTTTAGCTGTAATTTAAAAGCTAACGATTGCCTGTATCTATATACTGATGGTTATGCCGACCAGTTTGGCGGGCCTGATGGTAAGAAGTTTAAATACAAACCACTTAATGAATTGCTGAGATCTATAAGTGATCTACCAATGGCAGAACAGCGAAAACGTTTGGAACAAAAACTAAATGAATGGCAGGGTAATCTTGAACAGGTAGACGACATTTGCATTATTGGAATAAAAATATAAAAATGCAAATGAGTCAGTTTATCATGTCTCGATAGCTGTCGGGATCGACTTCGCTCAATATAAACTCCGCCGAAGGAATATTTGTATTGTTGGGATAAAGATCTGGTAATAGGGTTATGTAATTGACGTTTATCTAAAGAAATATTGTTCTATTTTTTATCTTTGTATATGAAAAAACTTATCCTTTTTATTTTTAGTATCATGTGCTCACAACTTTCAGCACAACTAACAGGTAATGCTTTTTTAAATGGGCAGACAAATCATTCAGGAATTAAAATAAAATTCATTTCAAATGGCGGAACTGCCGTAACTGACTCTACAATTACTGACTCTAATGGCAGCTTTACAATAAATATTGTTGGAGGGCCGTATAAAGTTAGCTACTCAAAAGCCGGATATTTAAATATTGATTATAATAATGGTACAGCACTAATATTAACAAATACAGTTGTTCTAAATTCTGCAACATTAACACCCGGAAACCAAATTCTTGTAAACGGCAATGTTAGCGGCGCCTGGACAAATAACAATACCTATATTGTAAATGGCAATTTGACTATTCCTTTTGGTCAAACACTTACCGTGCAGCAAGGCACCAGCATTCGGTTTAACGGACATTATTCGATAACTGCTAATGGAGTTTTTTCGGCAGTTGGTAGTCAGAGTTCACCCATTATTTTTACTTCAAATAAAATTAATCCAACATCAAATGATTGGCATGGAATTGTTCTAAATACTCCCGGAAGTATTATTGAAAAATGTAGTTTGGAATATTTTTTTATTGGAGTTGAAATTAATAATTGCAATCCTTCAATATCTGAAAATGAATTTAGAAACTTCTATGGTTCAGCAATAGTTACAAATAACTCTTCGTCTATTATACAAAATAACTGGATTCATGATTTTAAAGATTATGAATGGAGTATTGGGATACAATTGGAAGGAACCGGAGGCGCAATAGTAGAATGTAATAAAATACACAACGGAGGTGGAAGAGGGGTTTTCGCAAACACTAATGGAATAGTTAGAAATAATGAAATATATAATATAAATGAGATAGGTTGGGGAATACTCGTGAATTATAATTCACCCAGGATCGAAAATAATTTTATTCACCATTGTAAAGTTGGTATAGATATTGGAAATAATATTTCTTTGCCGGTAGATCCTCTGATCATAAATAATACTATAACCAATAATTCTAAATTCGGAATTACTTTTACTGAAAGCAGTGGTAGCTCATCCATTGTCAATAATATTGTTATCAATAATGGAATTTCAGGAGTTAAACAAAATTATGCATCTGCAGGCCCCAGTGTAGTATCACATAATCTTGTTTGGAATAATCCTAATAATTATTCAAACATACAAATACTCGGTATAGGCCAAATTGTTTCTACAAATTCTAATGGCGACCCTATTGATTCTTATTATAATTTATGTCAGGATCCTTTGTTTTCGCCTGTACCAAATTTAAATAGCAATTCACCATGCTTAAATGCAGGGGATTTCTCATATTCAAATAATATCGGTTTTACTTCAACATTGTCCTGCACCTCATTTGTTAGTGCAGTAAAAAACCACACACGCAAGTTATTTTCACTCAATATGTTTCCTAATCCATCAAATGGTATTGTGAATATACAGTCAGACAATTTAAGTTCGTTTTGTGTTCTAGAGATCTTTAATACCATAGGTCAAAAAGTGTTTGAAAAAGACGCTTTACAATCAACAAATAATATTAATCTTACCGGATTAGAAAAAGGAATATACCTTATTAGTATAAAAGACAGAGGAACTCTTGTGGCGACTAAAAAACTAATGCTACAGTAATTAATTGTAGCCTAAAACCTCTCTTATTTGCTGTAATTTTTCGTTAGCCATTTTCATAGCCTTTGCTTCACCAATAGCTAATTCTTTTTCAAGCAAAGCTGTATTTGACATTAAATGATCAAATGTTTTACGTTGCTCTTTAAATTTATCCAAGATCAATTCCAGCAAAGCTGTTTTTGCGTGGCCATAACCAAAATTACCGGCAATGTATTTACTGCGCAGATCTTCTGTTTGTTCTTTGCTGCCTAAAAGTTTGTAGAGTTTAAATGTGTTATCTGTATCAGGGTCTTTAGGATCTTCTAATGATTTACTATCGCTTACAATACTCATTACTATTTTTTTTAATTCCTTCTCAGGTAAAAAAACATTAATAAAGTTATTGTACGATTTGCTCATTTTTTGTCCGTCAATACCCGGCACTATCATCACACGCTCATCTACTTTTCCTTCCGGCACAACCAAAACTTCTTTACCAAGTTTGTTGTTAAATGCTTTTGCAATATCAGCCGCAATTTCTAAATGCTGCATTTGATCTTTACCAACGGGTACATATTTGGCATCATACAATAAAATATCTGCGGCCATTAAAACCGGATAAGTAAACAAGCCTGCATTCACATCACTTAAACGGTCACTTTTATCTTTAAATGAATGCGCGTTAGCTAACATGGGGTAAGGCGTAAAACAATTTAAATACCAGGTAAGCTCAGTAACCTGTGGCACACGACTTTGGCGGTAGAAAAGTGTTTTATTAGGATCTAAACCAAACGCTAACCAGGTTGCCGCAACTGCATTAGTACTTTGTTTTATAAATTCAGCATCTTTTTTACTTGTTAAGGTATGAAGATCTGCTATAAAAAAAAGACTGTCATTCTTTTCATCACGGCTTAATTTAATAGCCGGTAATATTGCACCAAGAATATTACCAAGGTGCGGAACGTTTGTGCTTTGTATGCCTGTTAAAATGCGTGCCATAATTGTATTGCAAATGTAATATTTAATTGCTTGAAAAGAGAGCTTTATTTTTACGATAAGCGTACAGAGATGAAGGTAACATCATCTGTTTGTTCTACCAAGCTTTTCCAGGATTCAAAAACGGCTTTAAACCGTTGCTCCTGCTCGTTTACAGGAAGAGAAGCTGTTTCTGTTATAAATTCCTGTAGTTGCTTACTCATAAATTTTTTGCCCTTTGGTCCGCCAAACTGATCGGGTACACCATCAGTAAACATATAAAATTGCGTTGGGGCATCTATTTTAATTTGGTGTAATGCATAAGAAACTTCCTGTGTATCGTAAATACCACCAATGGAATATTTATCGGCCTTATAAATTTCGAGTTGCTTGTTTTTTATGGTATATAGCGGGCGTCCTGCACCGGCGTAGGCGACTTCTTTATTTTTAAGATCAATGCGTATTAGAGCTATATCCATTCCGTCTTTAGAGGCACGTTGTTGCATGTTTTCATTTAATGTTTTTACAACATGAAAATGCAGCTCTTTTAAAATAATATCGGGCGAATCTATTTTAGAATTTAATACGATCTGGTTTAATAAACTATTGCCCAACATGCTCATCATAGCCCCGGGAACACCATGACCCGTGCAATCTGCCACGGCATAATAAATAAAATGGTTGTTTTGCGCTATCCAGTAAAAGTCGCCGCTTACAATATCTTTTGGTTGAAAATAAATGAAAGAAGATGGAAATAATGTTTTTACCAGGTTAACCGATGGAATCACCGAACCTTGAATCCGCTTAGCGTAATTAATACTATCGGTAATTTCTTTATTCTTATGCTGAAGTTCTTCTTTTTGTTCTTCTATCTCATTTTTCTGCGAAGCCAATAAATTATTATCTTTTTTCTTTTCTCTAAAACGGTAAATAAAAATAACACTCAGTAGTAAAAGCAACCCCGCAACAATGCCAATAAAGATCTTTGCATAACGATCTTTTTCAATTTTATTTTCCTTTAGTTGTTTATCCTGTGTAAGAAACTGGATCTCCTGTTGTTTTTTTTCGGATTCATATTGCGCAGACAGTTCATTAATGGCTTTTGTATTTTCCTGCGCCCTCATTTCTTCAATAAGGTCAATTATCTCTTTGTAATAGTGTGATGATGTTTTGTATTCACCCAATGTATCATATAGTCTTGTAAGCGATAATGCTGCTTCCCTGATCTGCGACGGGATCTTTAATTTTTTTGAGATAGCATAGGCCTTTTCAATGTATGGCACCGCTTGTCTTGCCCTCCCCGTTTCAAAATAAACCCTTCCCAGATACAAATTGGATAGTTGGATGCCGTAGTCATTGTTAAGCGCATTGTCTATTGCGTAAGCTTTCAAAAAAAACAGTTCGGCCTCTTTCTTTTTATTGAGGTTTAATAATGTAGAGCCGATGTTAATGTAACTCTCTGCAAGTGTACTGGAATCGTTAAGTTGCTCGATAATTGCTACTGCTTTTTTCTGGTAAAAGAGAGCAGAATCGTACTGATTGAGATTTGAAAATGCAAGACCAACATTATCAAGCGTACTTGCATACAAACCTTTGTCTCGTGTAGATGAAATATAGCTTAATGCTTTTTTGTAAAATTTAACGGAACTCTTATGATCATGTCGATAAAAACTCACGCTACCAAGGTGATCAAATGCATCGCGAACTTTTACAGAATCTTTTTCTTTTTCTGCTGCTTCAATACATTTATAAAAAAATTCTGTAGCAGTTTCGTAATCGCCCATGCGCATATAAACGAGGCCTTCAAAATCAAAAATTATAGGATATTGCTCATGCAGGTTATTTGTGAAAGCAATTGTTTTAGCGGTATCAACAAAAAATAAAGCAGAATCAAATGATGACTTTGATCTGTAAGTTCTGCTTAAGGTTAAAAACATTCTTACAATATTAGCCGGTTTTTTTTGTTGCTGAGCCAGGTATAGAGCATATCTTGAAAGAACAACAGAAAGCTCTACATTTTCAGTACGGTGTTTTATTGCCAACGAATCAAGGATGCGAAGTTGCCTTTTGGTTTCTTTGCCCTGAATTTGTTGCATAATATCTTTTGGCACAGTTTGTCCGTTTACGAGAAAAGCTGTTACCAGAAAAAATATTATAAATAAAAATCTCATTTTGTAATACAAACTTAAGAAAATATATAAGGAGCTAAGCTGTTTTTAGCAAACAGTAATTAAAAGAAAATGTTTAAGCAAATAATTTATCTGCACAGCGTTCACCATCCATAGCAGCACTTACAATGCCTCCTGCATAACCCGCGCCTTCGCCACATGGAAAAAGATTTTTTAATTGCGGATGATGTAAAAGATCTTTATTTCTCGGAATACGAACCGGGGTTGAGGTGCGTGATTCTACTCCAACTATAACTGCTTCGTTGGTTAAATAACCCCGCATTTTGCCGCCAAAGGCTTTAAAGCCTTCTTTTAAGGCCGGGCCAATCAACTTGCCAAGCACTTGTTGCATATCTACACTTTTAAGCCCGGGCTGGTAACTGCAATCTGGCAAAGAGGAGCTAAATTTTGCGTTTGTAAAATCAACCAGGCGTTGTGCCGGTGCAGTTTGTGTTTTGCCGGCAAAGCTCCATGCTTTTTTTTCCAGTTCTTTTTGAAACTCTAACCCTGCTAAAGGGCCAAAGGTTTTATAAGCCTCAAAATCACTTAACTCTAAGCCAACTACAATACCGCTATTGGCATAGGGATTGTTACGTTTGCTGGGGCTCCAGCCATTTGTAACCACTTCTTGCTGAGCTGTAGCACAAGGCGCAATAATACCGCCGGGGCACATGCAAAACGAATACACACCGCGACCTTTTACCTGGTTAACCAAACTGTAACTGGCGGCAGGTAAAAAATCTCTTTTTTCAATAACCTCTTGCAAATTGCCGCAATGGTATTGAATTTTATCAATCAACGCTTGTGGGTGTTCGGCCCTTACACCTAAAGCGAACGGCTTGGCTTCAATTAAAATATTCTTGCTGTTTAAAAGCTCGTAAATATCTCTTGCAGAGTGGCCTGTGGCTAGTATCAATTTTTGAACAGGAAATTCCTCTTCTCCTTTTTCATTTAAAATACGAATAGATTTTACAGAATCTTTTTCAGTTTTAAGATCAATTAATTTTGTATTAAAATGAATCTCGCCACCAAACTTTAAAATACTTTCTCTTATTTTTTCGATTAACTGGGGCAATTTATTGGTGCCAATGTGTGGATGCGCATCTACTAAAATTTCATCACTTGCCCCGTGATACACAAATGTTCTTAAGATCTTATCAATATCACCGCGTTTGTTAGATCGCGTGTAAAGCTTGCCATCACTGTAAGTTCCGGCACCGCCTTCACCAAAACAATAATTACTTTCGGGGTTTACAATGTGTTCTTTATTTATTGCTGCAAGATCGCGTCTTCTATCTTTAATGTTTTTGCCGCGTTCAATAACTATTGGTTTTATTCCTAACTCTAAACAACGTAAGGCTGCAAATAAGCCGGCAGGACCGCCGCCAATAATATGACAGGTTTTTGCTGAAGAGGAAACATCAATATAATTTACTTGAATATTTTCTATAGATAAGGTTTCGTCAACAGCAGCTAAAACCGTTAAATTAATTTCTATCTTTCGTGAGCGCGCATCAATGCTGCGCTTTAAGATCTTAATAAATAATGTGGAGTTTTCTTTAAGCTGAAGTTGTTGTTTTACTTCTTCTTTTAACAGTTGTTCGTTAACTGCCGTTTGCGGACTAACCTTAAGTTGTACTTTTGTTTGCATAATTTATGGAAGGATCTTACCCTTCAAATATTTAATTCTTAGCCTTCAAACGTAATGGTAAATACTACCATGCGCGAACGTACCTTATCTAAACTATTAGTAAAGATACTATTTTCAGGTCGTAATAAATTACGTGTACCTATCAATAATTTTAACTCAAGCCCAAGTTTAAAATATTCCAGATAAAAATCGGTACCGGCGCCTGCGCTGTAATAAATATCATCACGCTTTAATTTCACATTATCATCTAACTGATTAGGCCCGCCGGTGCTAACGCCCGCGGCTTTTTTACGGGAGGCAAGATCTAATGAATAGCCGCCACCCCCAATTACATAGGCACTAAAATTTCCTAAACGTTTTGATTGGATCTTGGCTTCTAAGGGCGCAAAAATAAAAGCAGACTCTACTAATTTTTGAAACACTTTAGAGCTATCGCGCGTTGCATTTGATAAGTAGTACTCTATTTTTCGTGAAGCAAAACTAATGCTTGGCGTAAAACGCAAACGAACATACTCATGTATGCGCGCATCGCTCACAATACCAATGGCAAAGCCAGGAGCGGGGCGCGAATAAATGGCTTTTATACGGTAACGTGTTGTTCCAATAATTGTATCAGGAAATTGCGAATTAGGTTTTGGGTTCAATCTAAAATCGGTGGAGTTGCCGGCAATAGTAAAACCAAAATGCAATCTTTGTTTATAGAATTTAGGCAAGTGTACGCCATAACCATCATTTTCCTGCGAAAAAGAAGTAAGCGCAATTAAAAACGAAATGGCTATGAGGATGGTTCTTTTCAGAATTTATATAACGAATGTTAAGTATTATAAATTGTGTAAAGTTATTGATTTTGTTGAGTTTAATAATGGGTCAAACGAATAAAAAATCCTAAATTTGCCCCGTTATGGAAATTCAGGTTTTAAAATCCAAATTACATTGTGTTACAGTTACACAGGCTGAGTTGGATTATATTGGCAGCGTTACGATCGATGAGGATCTGATGGACGCCGCAAATTTAATAGAGAATGAGCAGGTTCACATTTTAAATAAAAATAATGGTGAGCGTTTTATTACTTATGTAATTAAAGGCGAAAGAGGTAGTGGTGTTATTTGTTTAAATGGCCCTGCAGCTTTAAGAGTAAAGTTAGGCGACGTTGTAATTATTATTTCTTATGCCAGCATGGATTTTGAAAAAGCAAAAAGCTTTCGCCCATGGGTTGTTTTTCCTGATACCAAAACCAATAAATTAAAATAAAGTGGCCACAGCAAAAAGCACCAAATCCATAATACAATTTATTGTTTTACTTGGCATAGGTGTTTTGTTTATTTGGCTTTCGGTAAGAGCAATTACGCCTGAACAACAGGTTAAAATTATTGATGCTTTTAAACAGGCCGATTATTTTTGGATCATCGTTTCATTACTTATTTCGTGGTTCAGTCATTTTTTAAGAGCTTACCGTTGGAATTATTTATTAAAGCCAACCGGACATAAAATTAATTTATTGAATGCCAATTGCCATGTAATGATAGGTTATTTGGCTAACTATGGTATTCCACGTATGGGTGAGATATCTCGCTGCACATTGGCAGCAAAGTATGATAATACACCTTTTGAAGTGGCGCTTGGCACTGTTATTACAGAAAGGATAATTGATTTTATTCTTTTTTTGGCCATTTTTGCTTTAACTCTTTTTGCGCAGTTTAGTGAGTTGATAGGCCTTGCCAACAAATATATTTTCGATCCTTTTACGTCGAAGCTATCGGGGATAAGTGAAAGCCCAACAAAAATTATTATCGTGGCTGCAGTTATTTTAATAATGATTGTTGCATTTTTTGTATTGAGAAAAAAATTCTCTTCGCTTTTAAAAGGAAAATTAGGAGGCATTGTAAAAGGAATGGGGCAGGGTTTGAGCTCAATTGCTAAGATGGACAAGCCGTTTCAATTTGTTATTTTAAGCCTATTGATATGGGCTTGTTATTTTTACTCGTTATACGTTTGTTTCTTCGCTTTAAGCGGCACATCGCATCTGGGGCAATCAGAATGCTTAACTTTATTATTATTTGGCACTTTTGGCGTTATATTTGCGCCGGGCGGCTTAGGCGCATATCCTGCTATCATCAGCTGGATCTTGCTTAATACGTATCATGTGGATGAAGTATCTTCGTTTGCATTGCCTTGGTTGGCATGGACCAGCCAGTTTGCTTTGATCTTATTTTTGGGATTAGTAAGTTTAATTGTTTTACCGCTTTACAATAAAGATAAAAATGTCGTTTCACCAACAGCTGAAAAATAAAATTGTATCGAAACAAGATGCGCTGCAAAAAATAAATGCGCAAAAGCTTATGGGTAAAAAAATTGTTTTTACCAATGGCTGTTTTGATATTATTCATCCCGGGCATGTTGATTATTTAAGCCAGGCAAGAGACCTTGGCGACTTTTTAATATTAGGATTAAACACCGATAATTCTGTAAAGCGTTTGAACAAAGCACCTAACCGCCCCATTAATAACGAACAGGCGCGCGCTTCTGTTTTAGCGGCTTTGGCAAGTATCGATCTTATTGTTTTGTTTGAGGAAGAAACACCTTACGAATTAATAAGCTTTTTAAAACCCGATGTTTTAGTTAAAGGAAACGATTACGAGGTAGAAAAGATAGTTGGCTACGATGTTGTAACGGCTAACGGAGGCAAGGTAATTACCATTCCTTTTTTGGAAGGCTTTTCAACTACAAATTTAATTAAGAAGATCCTTTCTTAACAGAAGCTGATGGTATCGTCCCTACGGGACTCAATTCTATTGTATTTCTCGTTTTACCAATGTTTGACTCCTAACGGAGTCTTAAAAAAGGGTCTTCATGGACTTTTTTACTTTGATATTCGTTAATCTATTTGGGTTTTAATTATGTTGATAGTTACTTGCCCTTGTTTTGTGGAGCAATGAGTAAACCATGTGTTTTTTAAATTATTTAATTGAATTGGCGGAAATTCTTTGTCAAACAATTCTTTTTCAAGTGCGAATACCATTGCGTCGCTAAAATATTTAATTTCCATCCTATCAGCAATAAACTTCTTTAACCATTTTTTTAGCGCACCTGTTAAATCTTTGGCTGAAACTTGAGAGCAGTAAACTCCGCCACGAAAATTAACTATAAAAGTATATGTTTGCATTTTATATTGATTAAGGAATGCTTCTTTAAAATTGAATAATTTTAATTAAAAAAGTCCCGTTAGGGACTTAATAGTTGTAGAACATTCTTGGATAAAGATCAAAAGTCCCGTAGGGATGATATATCGGTTCTACCTCACTGTTTGCTTAAGCGGAATGTATGTTTTTCCATTCTCAATTACAATGTGATTGGATGCAGAAAGCACTTCTATTGCTTCCATAAATATTTTTTTAAGCAATACCCTGTCCTGCTCCCAAAACTGATCCATCACGGCTTTTAGCGAGTCTTCTATCTTTTCTATTTTACAGGCAGCAATTCTTCCTAAATAAAAAATAACGATTTCTGATTTTAATTTTAGTTGCCCGTTGTCTGTATGAATTTCTTCAGAATTTATTTTTGATTCAATTACAATTTCTTTTTCTTTTTGAATTTTTGGCGTTGTTGTAATTTTAGCACTGCTCTGTACGCCAATATCTATGCGCTTTACAGCCCACCCTTGTCCGTTCACTAAAGCACCGCAGGTAAATTTTAAGCCACATGTTTTTTCAATATATTTTACTAACGTACTCGGGCTTGCCTTACGGTTCCAGTCTTTTTTCTCAATAAGAACGGCCTCTCCAATGTTTAGATTGACAATTGAATTAAAAATTGGCGAACTACGGCCTTTACCTTTAAGCGCAAGGTTGTTAAACTCATCTTCTTTAAGAATTCTCATAATTTTGGTGCAAAAATGTTGTGTATAATGGATTTAAACGTCGCTTTATTAAAAAAGGTTACGATATAGCTAGTATTAACTGTTTTATGAATGTTGTATAAATGTTGTTTAACTATTTAGTAAAATAGACTTCATGCAAAAAAAGTACAATAATTATTTGATAATCAATAAATTAACAATAATCAAAATTTGTTTATAAGCTTGTTTTGGTAAATCGCTTTATTAACAAAAAAAGTGGTTATAAACAAAATTAACCCGTTTTAAAGCGCTTAAAATGATAAGTCGAGTTAGCCTTAGCTACGATTTTTTAAGCTTTTAAAAAGCCTGTAATGCAGCCAAAATATAGAGAAAATAAAAAAGTCCGCTGGTTTGGCGGACTTTTTACATATAAATGGGATTAAATTTTAAAGTTTTGCTTTTACTTCGATCATATCGTAGCCTTCAATAATGTCTCCAACCTTAATATCATCAAAGCCTTCAATGTTCAAGCCGCATTCGTAACCTGCTGCAACTTCTTTTACATCATCTTTAAAACGCTTTAATGAACCAAGTGCGCCTGTGTGAACAACAATGCCCTCGCGGATCACACGCACTTTAGTATTACGTGTAACTTTTCCATCCAACACATAGCAACCTGCAATTGTACCAACACGTGTAATTTTAAATACATCACGTATCTCAATATTACAAACGATCTTCTCTTCAAACTCAGGCGCTAACATACCTTCCATTGCCGCTTTAATTTCGTTGATAGCGTCGTAAATAATAGAATATAAACGAATATCAATTTCCTCCACCTCAGCTAATTTTCTGGCACTTGTACTAGGGCGTACCTGGAAACCAATGATGATGGCATTAGAAGCAGATGCTAATAATACATCGCTCTCACTAATAGCACCAACTGATTTATGAATAATGTTTACCGCAACTTTTTCGGTAGATAATTTTAATAATGAATCTGATAAGGCTTCAATAGAACCATCCACATCACCTTTAACGATCACGTTTAATTCTTTAAAATCACCTATCGCTAAACGACGGCCAATTTCATCTAATGTAATATGTTTGTGTGTACGGATACCTTGCTCACGTTGTAATTGTAAACGTTTGTTAGCTATCTCACGCGCTTCACGCTCATCGGTCATCACATTAAATTTATCACCGGCTGTTGGCGCACCACTTAAACCTAATACTTTAACAGGGTGTGATGGACCTGCGTGATCAACTTTTTGTCCGCGTTCATTAAACATAGCACGCACACGACCGCTATAAGAACCCGCTAACATTACATCACCTACTTTTAAAGTTCCGTTTTGAACTAAAATTGTTGCAACATAACCGCGGCCTTCTTCCATACTTGCTTCAATTACCGAACCAATTGCATTTCTATCAGGATTTGCTTTAAGGTCCATCATATCCGATTCAAGAATTACTTTTTCTAAAAGCAGATCAATATTTTTACCCATTTTAGCAGATACTTCCTGGCATTGGTATTTACCACCCCATTCTTCTACTAAAATATTCATAACTGATAATGCTTCGCGGATCTTATCAGGATTAGCTCCCGGCTTATCAATTTTATTGATAGCGAAGATCATTGAAACACCTGCAGCTTGTGCATGGTTAATAGCTTCTTTTGTTTGAGGCATGATGCTGTCATCGGCCGCTATTACAATAATAGCTATATCCGTTAACTTGGCACCACGCGCACGCATAGCGGTAAAGGCTTCGTGACCCGGTGTATCCAGGAAGGTCATACTTTTGCCGTTTGCCATTTTTACATTGTATGCGCCAATATGTTGTGTGATACCTCCGGCCTCACCGGCAACCACGTTGGCTTTACGAATAAAGTCAAGTAAAGATGTTTTACCATGATCTACGTGACCCATAACGGTAACAACCGGTGGGCGCGAGATCAGATCTTCAGGCGCATCTTTTTCATCTTCTTTAATGGTTTCAATATCTTCGGCGCTTGCAAATTCTACTTTATAACCAAATTCTTCAGCAACAATTGAAATTGTTTCAGCATCTAAACGTTGGTTAATAGAAACAAATAAGCCTAATGACATACAGGTAGAAATAATTTGTGTTACCGCTACATCCATCATTTGCGCTAATTGATTTGCACTTACGAATTCGGCAACTTTTAAAACTTTTCTGTCTGCTTCATCAATAACCGCTTTTTCAGCCATTTTTTCGCGAATATCTTCACGTTTTTCACGACGGTACTTTGAGGTTTTTGATTTTGTTCCTTTATTACTTAAACGTGCAAGCGTTTCTTTAATTTGCGCCTGAATTTCTTCTTCAGTTAATTCGTGACGGGGTTTGCCCGGCGTATTAACAGGTTTTTTTGCACGTGGATCGCCATATTTTTCTTTGGCTTTTTCGCGGGCAATAGCAGATTGTTCTTTACCTACTTTTTTAATTTCCTCTTGCGAAAGACCGCCTTTACGAATACGTTTACGTTTTTTCTTATCGGCATTCGGATCAACAGTGGTTTTTTTGGCAGTTTCTTTAACCACCGGCAATTCAATACTTCTTAGGATCTTAGGGCCTTCCAGCTTTTCGTATTTTGTTTCTAAGAACTCTTCTTTAGGCTCTTCTTTTGTAATTTCGGTTTCAGCAACATCTTTGGTTTCAAGATGGGTCTCGGTCTCATCTTTCGTATCCTTTTTACCCTTTGTTTCCGTTTCTTTTTTATCTGCTTCTTTTTTGGTTTTTTTATCAGGCTTGGTCTTTAAATTCATTGAATCGAGGTCAAGCTTGCCTAAAACCTTAGGTCCATCAGTAGTTACAGGATCTTTTTTTACAACTTCAGTTTCTTTTGGTTTTGAAGTTTCTTTCGTTTCTGTTTTTTCAGTAACAACTTTATTTTTAAGACTAAGATCCTTGATCATTAACTCATCAGCATCTTCTTCTTTTTGGCGTTTTGTTTTAACGTCAGATAATACGATCGTTTCGCGCTTAACTTTTGTAATGTTTTGCGCCACGTTTTCCGCCTCTTCTCTAGCGGATTTATCGCTCGAAAATTCTTTCAGCAACAGATTGTATTCACCATCGCCTATCTTGGCGTTGGGATTACTCTCTATCTGGTGGCCTTTGGAGGCAAGAAATTCAACTATCTTTCCTAAAGACAGGTTAAATTCTTTGGCCACTTTACTTAATCGAAGTGTTTTAGCTCCTTCTGACATATTTTATCTATCCTTTTATAATGAAGCGGAAGTTTTCTTCCTGCTTCATTGTTTAATTTTTAAATTCCATCGAAGTTTAAGGTACTTCGGATATTGCTGCGTAAAGCAGCAAACCGTTAGTCTTCAAACTCAGAAGCTAATACATCACGCACGCTTTGAATTGTATCTTCTGCAATTCCGGTACGACGTACTAGTTCTTCATTGCTTAATTCTAACACTGATTTTGCAGTATCGCAACCAATTGCTTTTAATTGATCAATAATATCTGCTTCAATTTCGTCTGAGAATTCTTCCAGGTCAACATCTTCTGTTTCTACGTCTACATCTGTATCGCGGAACACATCAATTTCGTAACCTGTTAATTTACCTGCCAGTTTAATATTAAAACCACCTTTACCAATAGCTAAGCTAATTTGATCAGGTTTTAAGAACACTTCTGCACGTTTAGATTCTTCATCTATTTTAATAGAGGTAATTTTTGCAGGAGATAATGTACGTTGAATTAATAATTGAGCATTGTTAGTGAAATTGATCACATCAATATTCTCATTTTTTAATTCGCGAACAATACCGTGAATACGAGAACCTTTCATACCAACACACGCACCAACCGGGTCAATTCTGTCATCATAAGATTCAACAGCAACTTTAGCTCTTTCACCTGGCTCACGAACGATCTTTTTAATTGTAATTAAACCGTCAAAAATTTCAGGTACTTCGTTCTCAAATAAACGCTCTAAGAAAACAGGCGATGTTCTTGAAACAACAATAGATGGTGTTCCATTTTTAAGATCAACTTTAGAAACCACTGCTTTTACAGTATCTCCTTTTTTGAAGAAATCAGAAGGAATTTGTTCTGTTTTTGGTAATAAAAGCTCGTTGCCTTCATCATCCATTAACATGATCTCTTTTTTCCAAACCTGATAAACTTCGGCAGTAATAATATCGCCAACTTTTTCTTTATACTTATTATAAATTTCGCTTTTCTCTAATTCAAGAATTTTTTGAACTAAGTTTTGGCGTACTGATAATACAGCACGACGACCAAAATCTTCTAATTTTACTTTTTCTGAAAGATCTTCACCGATCTCAAAATCCGGCTCAATTTTTTGAGCGGCCGAAAAACTAATGTGTTTGTTCTCATCGTAATCAAAAGAATCTTCGGCAAATTCATCATCCACGATCTTACGGTTTTTATATATCTCTACGTCGCCTTTATCAGGGTTAACGATGATGTCAAAATTTTTGTCGCTTCCGTATCTCTTGATCAGCATGCTTCTAAAAACATCTTCAATAATCGTCATTAATGTTGCACGATCGATGTTCTTATTGTCTTTAAATTCTGAAAACGATTCAATTAGGTTAACAGCTTCCATTGTTTTTGTTTTTTAAAATTTGAGTTTAACTTTTGATTCTTTTATTTGATTATATTTTATTTTTTGTTGTTTTGTAACGGTAATTTTACCTTTGCCTAGTGGTTTATTCTCCCTCACAGTATTCTCTAATACCAATTCGTCATCATTAAATTCAACCAGGCTTCCTTCTGTTTTTGTTCCGTCTTCTAATTTAATTTCCAATTCACGGCCAATATGCTTTTTATATTGTCTTGGCATAATAAGCGGTGTAGTTGCACCGTGCGAGCTTACATCCAAAGCAAAATCAGCACCTTCTTCTGTTAAGCTTTTTTCTATATGGCGGCTTAGGTCAACGCAATTTTTTATTGTTACACCTTCATCCCCATCTAAAAAAACAGTGATCTGATTATCGGCACTTATTCTTAAACCTGTAACAAAAATAGGCCCATTGCCTAAATGCTCTGCTATCAGCTCTGAAATATGTTCTTTTGTTATCAATTTTTTAACAATAAAAGAGGGGACTGCTGTCCCCTCTCTTTTTCTTAGTTATTTTTTCGGATACAAATATAAGTATATATTTTTTAATAAAAAAACAAAAAAACAGTTAAATAGGCACATAGTTTGCCAACTATAGAGGTATGAAATACGTTTATTATAAGTAGAAACAAGCTATTAAAAACAATAATAACTTAAAAACCGAACCATATGAAAACAACTAAATTTAAAGCATTTATGATCCTGGTAGGATTAGTGCTTGTTAACATTCAAACAATTAGTGCAGGGGTTATTGACGATATGAAGAAAACAGTTGGTAACGAAGTGTCTAATTTTAACATGCAGGGAATTCTTATCATTGGCGGAATTATTGCTGCCGGATTGTTGATCTACATCGTTTCTAATTACATTGTAAAAGATAAAGAGGAACAGATAGATCCCAAACAAAGCAGCCAAATTGCCAAGCATAATCACGAAAGATACCAGCAAAGGCACTACCCAAACCGTCATATCGTTAAAAAAACATCTTAATTTGACGGATTTGTTTAATGCTAATTTTCAGCCACTTAACGTGTTTTTAACGTTGGTTGCTAATAAATTATGAAAAAAACAGGCTTATTTTCGCGTTTAAATTTTGTTTTAGCTGCGATATAATTATTTTTGTGCCAAAATTTAAAAAGAATTATAATGTCAGACATTGCAAACAAAGTAAAATCGATCATCGTTGACAAATTAGGCGTTGATGAGAAAGAAGTAACTCCAACAGCCAGCTTTACTAATGATTTAGGTGCAGACTCTTTGGATACTGTAGAATTGATCATGGAATTTGAAAAAGAATTTAATATTGCTATTCCTGATGAACAAGCAGAAAAAATCGGTACTGTAGGTGACGCAATTGCTTACATTGAAGCAAACGCAAAAAACTAATTTATTTTATGCAGTTAAAACGTGTAGTAGTTACCGGCCTTGGCGCCGTTACACCATTAGGCAATAATGTTAACGATTATTGGAATAACCTGATAAATGGGGTCAGTGGAGCTGCACCTATTACACGTTTTGACGCATCAAAATTTAAAACCCGTTTTGCCTGCGAGGTAAAAGGGTTTAATCCCGAAGATTATTTCGATAAAAAAGAAGCCCGTAGGGTGGATGCATATACCTGGTATGGTGTTGCAGCCAGCGTGCAGGCTTTTGAAGATAGCGGTTTAGGTGCCGAAGGAATTGACAGGAATGAGATTGGCGTTATTTGGGGAAGCGGTATTGGAGGGTTGGATACATTCCAAACTGAAACATTTGCTTTTGCGAAAGGGGACGGAACTCCACGTTTTAACCCGTTTTTTATCCCAAAAATGATCGCCGATATCTGTAGTGGCCATATTTCTATCCGTTTCGGCTTACGCGGACCGAACTTTACAACCGTTTCGGCCTGTGCATCGTCTACCAACGCATTAATTGATGCCTTTAACTACATTCGTTTAGGAAAAGCAAACGCCATTATTAGTGGTGGAAGCGAAGCCGCTATTAACGAAAGTGGTATTGGTGGTTTTAATGCTTGCCAGGCTATGAGTACCAATAACGATGAGCCTGCAAAAGCATCTCGTCCTTATGATAAGGATCGTGATGGGTTTGTGTTAGGCGAAGGTGGCGGCGCTATTATTTTAGAAGAATTAGAGCATGCATTAAAACGCGGTGCAAAAATTTATGCCGAGATCATTGGCGGTGGTATGAGCGGCGATGCACATCACATTACAGCGCCACACCCTGAAGGTTTAGGTGCTACATTGGTAATGAGCCGTGCTTTAAAAGATGCAGGCATCAGTGCTACTGAGATCGATTACATTAATACACACGGTACAAGTACACCACTTGGCGATACAGCCGAATTAAAAGCTATTGTAAACGTTTTTGGTGAACACGCTTATAAAATGAACATTAGCGCAACCAAAAGTATGACCGGCCACTTATTAGGTGCAGCAGGTGCTATAGAAGGGATTGCTACTATACTGGCGGTTAAAAATGACATTATCCCTCCAACAATTAATCACACAACTCCCGATCCGGAAGTAGATCCTAAGTTAAACCTTACTTTCAACAAAATGCAAAAGCGCGTTGTAAATGCGGCAATAAGCAATACGTTTGGTTTTGGCGGACATAATGCCGCAGTTGTGATCAAAAAATTTAAACAATAAGATCTTGGCAATAAAAAAATTATTATCGCAATTTAATTTTAAAAAAACCAAAAGCGATAAGGATTTTAAAGACTGGATAAAAACCACAACTGGTTTTACTCCAAAAAATATTGTTATCTATCAGCAAGCCTTCTTACACAGCAGTGCGGCTGCTAAACGCAACAACACACCCATTAGTAACGAACGCTTAGAGTTTTTAGGCGATGCTGTTTTAGGCGCCATTATTGCCGAGCATTTATTTAAGATCTATCCCTATAAAGACGAAGGTTTTTTAACGCAGCTAAGAAGCAAGATAGTTAACGGACAAAATTTAAAAGAACTCTCTATAAAATTTGGTTTTAACGTACAGTTAAAAGCCAATTTAACCAAAGAAGAAAAAGTAAAATCAAGCGCCTACGGCGATGCCTTCGAAGCCTTTATTGGAGCAGTTTACCTCGATCTTGGTTATGAGAAAACAAAAAAATTCGTTACCTCAAAGATCATTAAATTTCACATCGATATTTCAGAATTGGTAAATACAGATACCGATTTTAAAAGTCAGTTGCAGATCTATTGTCAAAAAAACAAACTCAGCCTTGAGTACAAATTATTAAGCGAAGAAAAACAAGGTGCCAATAAAATTTACACCATACAGGTTTTTATTAATGATAAACCGTACACAACATTTGAAAACTTTAGTAAACGTGTGGCCGAACAAAAAGCCGCACAGCTTACCTTAGAGGAACTGCAAAAACAAATTGGCTAAACATGTTTTAAATACCAGCGACGATGATTTTGACTTTGTGCTCATTGGACTGGTTTGCCTGGAAAACCAATACCACATTATTAACGCAGTAAACGACGTTTTAAAAACTGAGCTTAGGCTGGTAGATTATTTACCTTTTAATTTAAAAGATGGTAAACTGTTTAAATTTTCGCTTTACAATTTTTTTGACGAAGAGTTAGGCCTTGAATACAACCTTATTCCCAACACCAGTAATTTTGATGAGCCAGATGGAAACGGCAACAATGCTAACGACCTTTTTGGCGCAATAGATGTAGATGAAAGTGTAAAACTGATAAAAGAATTACCCAAAACAGATTATTTTATTTTGCTGAAAGGAGAAGATCTTCATAATTACCAATTTAAGATCATCGATAAATTAAAGACCATTCCTGAAATGATACAGGTGCAATCGATCGAAGCAAAAGAGCTGGGAAGTAAGCGTAACCTTATTTTTTAACTCCCTTCTCCTTTGGAGAAGGGCTGGGGAGAAGGCTTAAAACAACACACACATATTTCAAATTTCTATCTATCTTTACATTATGGATGATCTGCATAAGCATATTTCTAAATTGCGCGAAGATTTTACAAGCGGAACATTGAATGAAAGCGATGTAAGTAAAGATCCTTTTTCTCAATTTGAAAAATGGCTGCAACAAGCTGTTGATTCTAAGATTAACGAAGTACAGGCCATGCATTTAAGTACGGTGTCGGCTGAAAATAAACCTTCATCGCGTATTGTTTATTTACGCGAATTCGAAAAAAATAATTTTTCTTTTTACACCAATTATAATTCTAAAAAAGCGCAGGAACTTTTAAAAAATCCTAATGCAGCACTCACTTTTTTTTGGCCAGATCTGGAAAGACAAATTCGTATTGAAGGTGTTGTAGAAAAAGCAAGTGCAGAGCAAAGCAATAATTACTATAACCAACGTCCCTACGAATCTAAAATTGGCGCCTGGGCCAGCGAGCAAAGTCATTTACTTTCTTCCCGCGAAGAATTAGAAAAAAAAGTAGAACAATTAAAAAAACAATATACTCCCGACACCATTTTGCGACCTGACTTTTGGGGCGGCCTGGTTTTAAAAGCAAATTATTACGAATTCTGGCAGGGCCGTAAAAGCCGTTTGCATGACCGTATCTGTTACAAGCAAGAAGCCGGTTTATGGAAAATAAGCAGAGTTGCGCCTTAAAAGCATAATACACCTCGTATGCTTAAAAAATATCTTTTGGCCATTGCTATCTTTCTAATCAACGTAACAAATTTCAACGCACAAAATAAGCAGCCGGAAGAACGACTTACCTGCAATATGCGCATTAAATCGCCACAGTGCAATCAGCCCCAAAAACCAAAAGGTGCCTATTACCAGCATGTAGAACAATATTCTGATATAACAAAAAACGACAGCCTTAGCGTCAGGTATATTACCTCTGAATTATCGTTAATACTTAACTTCAAAAAAAGCAAAAAAGCGAAACTGTTGGTTCGACAGTCTGTTTCCAGGAGCGTGAATTTAACCACCTTTGCATACTTGTATGAAAAAGAAGGTAGTTGGAAAATGCAAATGGATACAGTAATAATAATATGGAAATATCAGAAAGACACCCTATCTACCAAATGGCTGCGCTTAGCCCAAAGAGATACGTTTAAACTAAAATACGAGCGCGATTATAAAACCAATTACCCGGTTATTGATTGTAAATCTGCGCTTATCCCCAAAGATAAAAATCCTTTTATTGGTTATGGTAATTAATGCCAAAACTCTTCTTTTTTCATTGGTAAATTAAAACCATAGTGTTTAGTTCCGTATCTTTATCCTGCTAAAAAGATTATGACAAAACAAGAAAAAATAAAAAATTTTGATGCCAATGGTATTGGTCAGTTAAACGATGGTATGTTTGGTTTACCTTTTAGTTTAGATGAATGTGAAACCGTTTTAATTCCTGTACCCTGGGAAGTTACCGTTAGCTATGGTGGCGGCACAGCAAATGGCCCGGAAGCTATTTTAAACGCGAGTTACCAGGTAGACCTTTATGACCCCATTGTAAAAGACGCGTGGCATAAAGGTATTGGTATGGATGAGCTAAGTGCTGAGGTGCAGGAAAAAAGCTTAGCGCTGCGTGAAAAAGCAGAAAAATATATTAATGCTTTGGCCGAAGGTGCCAGCGAAAATAACGAAGACCTTAAAAAAGTTTCCGCGCAAATTAAAGAAGAATGTTTATGGTTAAATAATTGGGTAAAAGAACGCGTACTACATTTTTTAAATCAAAATAAATACGTTGGTTTAATTGGTGGCGATCATTCTACACCTTTAGGCATGATGCAGGCTTTGGCCACTAAGTACGATAATTTTTGTGTGTTGCAGATAGACGCGCATGCCGATCTCAGAAACGCTTACGAAGGCTTTGAATTTTCGCATGCATCTATTATGTACAATGCATTAAAAATAAAACAGGTTGAAAAATTAGTACAGGTCGGTATTCGCGATTATTGTGAAGAAGAATTAAATTTAATTAATAACAGTAACGGGCGTGTAAAAACATTTTTTGATCGCGATATAAAATACGCGCAATACAACGGCGATAGCTGGAACCGTATTTGCGACCGTATAATAAACGAATTGCCGCAAAATATTTATTTAAGTTTTGATATTGATGGTTTAGATCCGAAATTATGTCCACATACCGGAACACCTGTTGCCGGTGGTTTTGAGACCGAACAAATTTTATTTTTATTAGAAAAAGTAGTAAAAAGCGGACGAAAAATTATTGCCTTTGATATTAATGAAGTAACACCCGGGCCTGAAGGCGATGAGTGGGACGCTAATGTTGCCGCACGTTTATTGTACCGTATTGCAAACATGGCTAAGATGAGTATGAGCTAATGCATAATAAAAAAATCAAATATTTATTTATTTTTTTATTGATGAGCTCTTTCGTTTTCTCGAAAAAACTGAAAGAAGGAACTTATCGTGCAGTATTGATCTTAAATGAAAAAGATAATATTGAATTACCATTTAATTTTGATGTAAAATACAAAGGCAAAAAACCAAACATTATTATTAAAAATGCAGATGAAAGAATTACAGTTGACGAAATAAGTATTAAGGGAGATTCTATATTTTTTAAAATGCCCGTGTTTGATACCGAATTCAGAACCGTTTTTGTTGGCGATAATTTAGAAGGTGTTTGGATCAATCATTACAAAACAACCAACAACATTATAAAATTTAAAGCTACTTATGGCGAAACAAATCGCTTTGCATTAGTGCCGGGCAAAGCCAATCCTTATTTTGAAGGCAGATGGGAAACCACATTTTCTCCAAATACAAAAGACAGTTCAAAAGCCATTGGGGTGTTTCATCACATTGAACAAACGGATTACATGATGGGTACCTTCTTAACCGAAACAGGCGATTACCGTTATTTGGAAGGGATGAAGCATGGCAATAAACTATATTTAAGCTGCTTTGATGGCGGCCACGCTTTTTTATTTATTGCAGAGTATACAAATGAAAAATTAAATGGTAATTTTTATGCCGGTGCAAATTATGTTGAACCATGGACGGCGAAATTAAATCCTGATTTTAAATTAAAAGATGCCGAAGAAATTACCTTTATTAAAAATAAAGATGAAAAAATAAATTTTTCATTTCCTAATCTTGATAAGAAGATCACTTCATTGAATGATAAAAAATTTGAGAATAAACCTGTCATTATACAAATTATGGGAAGCTGGTGCCCTAATTGTATGGATGAGAGCGCTTACCTGGCACAGGTTTACAAGCAATACCAAAAAGAAGGATTAGAAATTATTGCTTTGGCTTTTGAAAAAACAAGCGATCTTGAAAAAGCAAAGAATAATTTACTGCGCTTAAAAAAGAAATTTGGAATAGACTATGAAATTTTAATTACACAACAAACTGGTAAAGATAAAGCCAGCGAAGTTTTATCGGCGCTAAATAAGATCACTGCTTTTCCAACCACCATTTTTTTAAATAAACAGCATAAAGTGGTAAAAGTGCACACGGGCTTTAGCGGTCCGGCAACGGGCAATGATTACGAAGTATTTAAACAACGCACCGAAAGCTTAATTAAACAATTGGTAAAAGAATAATATGTTTACAGGAATTATAGAAACGCTTGCAAAAGTAGAAAGGATAGAGAAAGAAAATACCAATGTGCATTTTACTTTTTCCAGCCCTATTACAAGCGAATTAAAGATAGATCAGAGTGTAGCGCACAATGGTGTTTGCTTAACCGTTATAAAAATTGACGGAAACAATTATGTTGTTACAGCTATTGATGAAACTCTAAAGCGGACTAATTTGGGCGAATTAAAAGCAGGAGATAATGTTAACCTGGAGCGCTGCATGCCTGCCAATGGCCGTTTTGATGGACATATTGTACAAGGCCATGTAGATGCAACTGCAAAGTGTATTGAAGTAAAAGATCTTAACGGTAGTTGGGAATTTTTATTTGAACATGAAAAGCATAAAAACAATATTACAGTAGAAAAAGGCAGCATAACCATTAACGGTGTAAGCTTAACGGTTGTAAAAAGCACCGATACAACTTTTTCTGTACACATTATTCCATACACGTTTGAGCATACGAACTTTAAAAATATAAAAGCAGGAAGTACTGTAAACTTAGAGTTTGATGTTGTGGGAAAATACGTTGCTAAAATTCTTTCGCAAAAATAATTAACCTCTTCTTCTTTCTAAAAGTATCATCATCATTAAGCCAAGAACAATACGTTCTTCTTCACCGGCTTTAAACTCGCCCAATTGTGTTACGCTAAATTGTCTTCCAAAAAATGAAGATTCTTTTTTAATACGCACCAATTGTGTGCCATCTAATCTTGAAACAATATATGAAGGGTGAAATAAATAACCTGTAAAAATCCCTAAAACAGGGATTTCACTAAAAAGAGCATCGCCCACTTTTACCCATGGTTTTTCTTCGCGCACAACCATATCATTTTGCTGGTTCTTGTCAAAGATCTCGTAATGTGCTTTCCAGATAGAAGCCCAGCCTTTGCGCGCAATTTTTCCGATCTCAAGCCCTGAAGAAGCATTCACAAAATTATAGGCCGCCGAAAAATCTATCCACTTATTAGCTTTAATGGTATATAACGTTTCTGATTTTGATTCGTTATTAAACACAACAATTTCATCTATCAGCTTTAGCATTTTTTGTCTTACATAAGCAATGGTATTTCCGCCTGCATCTTTAGCCACAAAATCGTTTGAAAGCGTTGAAATTTTAAAACTGAAGTTTAATGGAAATTGATTTTTTTGCATGATTGTTGTGTTTGAAGTATAAATATACAATTATTTTAATTGAAAAATTATTGCCATCTTATTCCTGCAATTGGATAGATAAATACCGAGCAAACCTTTTGGCCACTTATAATTCCGGGCTTCCAGCCGTGCATCTGCAACAATTCAACAGTTAATTTTGTTTTACAATATTCTGATAGAACCGGCTCTGTTATTTCAACAGCATTTACTTTTCCCAACGCATCAATTGTAAATTTAATGGTCATGCTGTGCACCACATCCAACTTTTGTTTAATACAATCGCCTAAAATAGGAATTATCTTTTCCTGAACATAAGCGCGAAGATCTTTTTTGCCGCTTTTATATTGGGCTAACGAATCAGTTGTATCGTAAATTTTTTCGCAGGGTTTTGTTTGTGCAATGCAAAACGCATTTAGCAACGTAAAAAATAATATGATTTTAAACGTTTTCATTATTCTGCTGTATGCAATAAAAGATCGCCCCTGTTATTTTTTAGTAAGATCATATTAAAGAATTTTAATTCATTGTCCTTTAAAATAGCAACAACATCATCCAGTTGCATTCTTACCTTTATTTTTTCAAATTCATGTGAGCTTAGTCCATGGCGACTTGCGAGTCCTTCAAAATATTGATTGGAGCGTATTACCGACGCCTGCATATTCTCAACATCTTTTGAAAGTAGTATAAGTGTATTTACAATACTATCTACTTCGTTTGGGTTTACTTTTAACGAATTGGTTTGTATGGTATCGTTGTTCAATAATTTTATTCGACTGCCAATTTCTTTTTCATAAGAGGCTGTCATTTTTCTTTTGCTTTTATGGTCATCGCTTTCAGAACAGCTTATAAAAAGCAAAAAACAAAAAAGTATATAAAGTGCTTTCATAGTAATAAAGGTAAAAAAGTAAAACTACACATCCAGTTTTTTCTTAATTTCTTCGGTAATTTGCAAAACAGCGGGGCAAACCAAAGTGTTTCTATAGGTAAGTGTAAGTATCTGCTGCATTTTTTTGCGGTTGGTGTGCGGGTATTCCCTGCAAGCTGTGGGCCTGTCTTCATAAATGCCGCAATAATTATCTTTGTCTAAAAAAGGGCAGGGGGCTTGTTTTAAAACAAAATCACCGTCTTCATCCATTTCAAGATATTTTTGCAGAAAGTCGCCGGGCTTTAATTTAAGCGCTTTTGCGGCGCGCTCAATATCACGCTGATAAAATATAGGCGAGGTTGTTTTGCAGCAGTTAGCGCAGCTTAAACAGTCAATTTTTTCAAATACTTTATCATGAGTGGTATGAAAAAGCTCATCCAGATTTTTTGGAGGGCGTTTGGCAAGGCTTTTATAAAAAGTTTGATTTTCTTTTTTTTGCGCCTGCGCTTTTTTATTGAATTCTGTAATATCCATTAAAATAAAAAAGCTGCCGTTACGGGCAGCTTTAATAATTTTTTATTCAGCTTTTTTAGCGGCTTTTTTTGGAGCTGCCTTTTTTGCTGCTTTTTTCGGCGCTGCTTTAGCTGTAGCTTTTTTAGCAGATTTTTTCTTTTTTTGACGAGTTACGCCAGATGATCCGATATGTATTTTACCACGTTTAGATCTTTTATCACCTTTTCCCATAGTTAGTTTATTTTGTTTATGTGTGTAAAAGTAAAAAATTATCTTTACCAATCAAACTATTGCAATAAAGTGCAGGCTAAATTTACAAAGGAAGAACGCTTATGCAGCAAAAAACAGATAGACTTGTTGTTTCTGAAAGGAAGCTCTGCTACTGCTTTTCCTTTAAAGCTTATGTATATGGAAAGCGATATGGCATATGTTGATCCCTGCCAGGCCATGTTTGTTGTGCCAAAACGAAACTTTAAACGCGCGCACGATCGTAATAAACTAAAGCGCCGTATGCGCGAAGCTTATCGTTTAAACAAAGCACCATTTTACGAAATGGTAAAGTCTAAAAATAAAAAAATGATTTTGTGCTTTTTGTTTATTGGTAAAAAAGCAGAAGAATACACTGTGATTGAAACAGCCATATTTCAACACTTAAAAAAAATAGAAACTTTTTTGAGTAAATGAATTTAACGCTTGTTAGATTCTTTTAAATAAGCATCAATAGCGCCCGACATGCTTGGGTTTTGCGGGTTTGGCGCAAATATATCCAAACGGTAACCCAGGTCTTTTACAGTTTGCGCGGCCACATGGCCAAATGCAGCAATACGTGTATTGCCCTGTTTAAAATTAGGAAAATTTTGTTTTAATGATTTGATACCTGCGGGGGTAAAGAATACCAACAGATCATAATCGTTTAAAGATTTTATATCGCTCAGGTTAGCGCTTACCGTTCTGTAAAAAGTAGCTTTAGTATAAGTGATCTTTAATTCATCTAAAAAGTCAACGATCTGCTCTTTGGTAACATCACTTGCCGGCAATAAAAACTTCTCATCTTTATTTTTGCGGATAACATCAACAAGATCTAAAATAGTGCCGTGACCAAAAAATATTTTACGCTTACGGTACTGTATATATTTTTGCAGGTAATAAGCTGTTTGTTCGTTAATGCAAAAATACTTCATGCTTTCGGGCACTGTAATACGCATTTCGTTACATAGCCTAAAGTAATGATCAACCGATAAACGGCTGGTTAAAATTACTGCACCATGCTCTAAAATATCAACGCGCTGTGTTCTAAAATCCTGAGAGTTTAAACCTTCAATTTTAATGAACTGACGGAATGTAGGATTTAAATTATATTTTCTTGCAAGATCAATGTATGGATTCTTATCTCCCTCACCCGGTTTTGGTTGCGAGATAACAAAGTTCTTGATCTTATTTTTAGGATAATTACTTACCTCAATGACCGGAGGCGGAGGTAAAGTAATAATTGGTTTTTTTGATGATTTACGCGGACGTTTTACTGTAACCGCTTTTTCAATATTCTCTTTATCGTTACTTACTAAAACCTTTTTTTCTTTAACGGGTTTTACTTTTGCAACTTCAACAGGTTTAACAACGGGTTTAGAAACAGGTTTTGCCTGCTTTTTAACTGCTTTTTTAGCAGGTGTATTTTTAACGACTTTTTTTATGGGCGCTTTAGCTTTTTTAGCAACCGGTTTTGGTTTGCTTTTTTGTTGAGTTGAAGAAGCTTTTTTAGAAGATGCTTTAGATTTTTTAATGAGCTTTTTAACTAACTTTTTTTTAACTAATTTTTTTTTCGCTGACATTAATTAAGCCTTAAAATGTTTCAATTATATATTTTACCAACACAACTACCGGTAAAATTTCTAAGCCGCAAAAGTAGGTAAAAGTTTGCAATAATCCTACTCTTTCCTCTATAAGGCCAATTATTACACCGCGATACCACCTGTAAATTAACGAGGCGGCAAGCACAACAAAAGCGCCTGAAACAAAAATAAGTGCATTAAACTTGGTAAGCTCTGCTAAAATAAGCCACGGAAACAGGAAGATGCCAAAGGTTTGATTGATCTTTACAGAATTATAAGAATATTCTGAGATCGTTTTTTTATCGTTGGACAAAAACGATATAAATTGATTTAGGAAAGTTTTAATACCAATAAAGATCACCAGGATAAAAAAGATAATTACAAACTGCATGAACATTGAATTATCTGTAAAAACAAGATTATAAAAGCTGTTTACTTTGTAAAGCAGAAAAGAAACATTCAATAAAAAGAATAACGAAAGTAAAACAGAATGTAATTTAAAGCTTTTACCTTCTTCTCTTTCCAACTCGTGCAGGGCATTTGAGCTAAAGGTGGATTGTATGATCTTAAGAACTTTAGAAGAGGCTGTTACCTTAACAAATACAATTAATGCAAGGCAAAACAATAAAAAAACCGATGTCCATATCACCTCGCTTTGAGTCCGTAAAAGAGGTGTTAAATGTTGTTTTTGTAAGAGATGATCGTAGAAAATGTGAGTATTGATCACGCGGTTAAATTTTTACAGTGCAAAGGTACGCGAAATGCAGAAACCAAATTTAACCTGTCCTTTATTCCACGTTTCGTTGGTGTACGGAATAAAATTATTCTCAATTAAACCGCCTGCGTTTGTAAAGAAAAGGCTAAATACATGTCCGCCTGTTTCTACTTCAAAACCTAACGATAAAGGGTTAAAAGCCTTATCGTTATTGGTGTAGAATGGACTTAGGTTATAAAAATAATCGCCAATAAAGCTGGTACGTTTATTTAATTTTATCCTGCCACCAAAACCAATACTGGCAAAACCATTTACATCGGCTTCACCTTTGTTGTTGTATCTTTCTTTAATAAAATTACGGTGCATGTAGCTTGGTAATAACTCTAATGATAACCAGTTGTTGATCTTGCTGGCAATAATTATCTGGTTAAAATAATTAAAACGGTGTAATTCATTCGTCTCAAAATCTTTAACAATTCCACTGTAAATAGTAGATGGCAGATCGTGCGTATAACCCGTACTTGAAAAGAAAGACACAGATACCGGAATACTAAAATTAGAATTTTGTCTTAAGAAGGTCCATTTTATGCTTCCGTCAACAATGTGGTTCATTCTGCTTCTGCCAATACCAATAGTAATATCATCGGTTAAGCCGTAATCAAAACTAAAACGAATATCGCTTGCGCCCTCAAAACCTACAAAAGTTTGGCCGGTATTGTTAATTGGGTTAGGAAGATCTGTATTGTAAATATTTCCAAAACGGTGGCTCGTTCTAAAATCAAGATGTTTTTTCTTTACCGTTTCAATGGTTTGTGCATTGCCAATACGCACTGTTTTAAAAGTAGCGTAAACCCTTTGTGGTTTTTCGTCTTTCTTATCAGTTACAAGATCTAAAAGATCATCTTGTGAAAAAGCGGTGTTTGCAGATAATGCAAGGGCAATAATAAAAAGAGATTTTTTAAAAAGGGTCATAGTTTAAAACGGCTTATTTTTTTACAAATGGCTCTAAAGTACTTACTAAGGTTACATCAACCACCTCTGCAATATTTTTTACATAAAGCGAAGGCACCTGAATATTATAATCAGCAACTCTTATTTTAAATTTAGTATCCAATAAAATATCCGTTCCTTTTTTGGTAAGCGTTCCGTCTAAAGTTACATCTTTGGTAACACCGTGTAACTCCATTTTACCGGTAACTGTTACTTTATGTTCGCCATCAACGGTATAATCTACTTTTTCGTTGATCTTGCCTTTAAAAACACAGTTTGGGTATTTTGTAGATTCTAAGTAATTCTCATTAAAATGCTCTTCCATTAATGCATTTTTAAATTTAAAATTTTGGATAGTAACACGCACTTGCAGATCGTTGCTTGTAGTATTTAAAACAATTACTGCACCTTTATTGGCGGCATCAATGTCCTCAAGTGGCGATTTAGAATAAAAATGAATTAATGTGGTACCGTCTTTTGCTTTATAAATTTGAGAAAATCCGGTTAAACTAAAAAACAATACTGCAACAAGTAATAATTTTTTCATATGGAATAATTTTAATCAAATTTAAACTATTTCTTTCAAATCGCAATCATTTATGAATTTTTCACTCAGGCGTGCAAAGGCAAAATCTGTTAAATTGGTTAAACTGGTTTTTGTTTGTGTTTTTGAGAAGGAAATGCCCGTTTTTACAACATAAAATCTGGCATATAAATGTTGATGGCTTAAAATGTGTTTGTATAATTTTGATGTATGAAGCAACTTAAATTTTTGGCCCGCATTTTTTTTAAATGTAGCATGTTTTAAAAGCTGCTGTGTGGTTATTTCTTTATCGCTTTCAATTAATAAAAACTCGTACAAACCTTGCCAAATGTCGCCTGCAACCCGTTTATTTAAAAATATATTGTTGTTCTTATCTACCAACACCACATAATTTAAAAAGCGGTCTTTTACTTTTATTTTTTTTGATTTAACCGGCAATTCACTTACCCTGGCGTTTTTAAAAGCAAAACATTTGGCATTAAAAATGCAGTTCTGGCAATCGGGATTTGCAGGTTTACAATACTGCGAGCCAAATTCCATAATAGCCTGGTTGTGCTCACCGGGATCTTTTTTATCAAGTAATTCATTGGCCAACTGTTGAAATTGCTTTTTACCGGCACCACTATCTATAGGCGTTTCTATACCAAATAAACGGCTCAACACCCTGTAAACGTTACCATCTACTACGGCATACGGTAAATTAAAGGCAAAACTGCTAATGGCCGCCGCTGTATAGTCGCCAACACCTTTTAAGGCCTTAATGTCTTCATAGTTTGAAGGAAATATCCCTTTATGCTGCTCATTTACCACTTTTGCCGCTGCATGCAGGTTACGCGCCCTTGAGTAATAACCCAGGCCTTGCCATAATTTTAACACTTCGTCTTCTTTGGCAGCTGCCAGTTGCCCTATTTTAGGGTACTTTTGAGTAAATTTTAAGTAGTAGTTCATGCCCTGAACCACCTGTGTTTGCTGCAAAATGATCTCCGAGAGCCAGATCTTGTAAGCATCTTTATGGTTACGCCAGGGCAGATCGCGCTTGTTTGTTCTATACCATGTAATAAGCCCCCGGCTAAACCAGTTTTCCATAATTTGGTAAAATTAAGGCTAAAACCCTTATTAAGCCTTAAAAACAGAAATTCTTAAAAAAATTTTCAATTAATAATAATAATACTATCTTTGCTGCCCGTTTTAAAATACAATTAATTGATTTTAAATAGTTTGTAAGATGACCAAAGCAGATATTGTTAACGAAATTTCAGAAAAAACAGGCATTGAAAAAATGGCTGTACAGGCCACTGTAGAAGCGTTTATGAAGACCATACGCAACTCAATGGTAGAAGGTAAAAATGTTTATTTAAGAGGTTTTGGAACCTTTGTAGTAAAAAAACGCGCCGAAAAAATTGGCCGTAACATTTCAAAAAATACAACTGTAGTAATTCCAGCGCATTATATTCCGGCATTTAAAGCTTCAAAAACTTTTGCCGACAGAGTAAAACGCAATGTAAAAACTGCTGAACCCATACAAAAAAATATGGATTAATAAATAAAACATGAGCGTTAAGAGAACACAGTTACTTTTGGTTGTCGGCGCACTGATTTTATTCGTTCTTTTATTTATTGCACCTAAGGTTGCCCCACCTCATACAGATGATGACGGGCACGACCACTCAACGGGTAAAAGTAATTTAGCGCTTAGTACTGCTAATTTAGAAGTGTATCTGAACATAGCTGTTAAAGGCCTTGATCTTTCTAAAAAAGCACAATACGATAAATTGCTTGCTGCGCAACAGTTAGATAGCGTGGTTGTTTTTTGGGACAAAGAAAAACGTCCCGACCTTGCTTCACATTTTACCGAAGCAGAGGCAAAAAAACAGAACACTGCCGCTGCCTGGGCAAAAGCCGGTAACCGTTATTATTATGCCATTCAGTTCATAAACGATAAATCGGCAATACCTGCCTTGTATCAATCTGCAAGCCGTTGTTTTACTAAAAGCTTAGAGTTGGATCCTAATAATACAGATACTAAAATTATGTTAGCATCTTGTTATGTAGAAGGTTCTGAAGATCCGATGGAAGGTATTAAACGTTTGAGAGAAGTTGAAAAGACCGATAGCAACAATGTAAAACTGCAACTAACCTTTGCATTTTTCTCTGTTAAAAGCGGCCAGTTAGATAAAGCCATTGCAAGGTTTAATAATGTAATTAGAATAGATAGTAATTATATTGAAGCCTATTTGCATTTAGCGGATGCTTACGAACAACAAGGTGAAACTGAAAAAACAATAAAGATGTTGGAAAAGTACTCGGCAAAAGCTACCGATCCAACAGCAAAAATTGAGATAAATAAATACATTGATCAGTTAAAGCAAAAATAAAACTTGCTTTAATTATTGAACAAGAAATAATAAACACGAAATATTAATAATTAAAAAGTAAAATTATGCCAAGCGGAAAGAAAAGAAAAAGACATAAAATGGCGACACACAAACGCAAAAAACGTTTGAGAAAAAATCGTCATAAGAAAAAATAATTAGCATTTAGCTAATTGTTTTTAGTAAAGAAATTCCCAAAACGGAAGGCAGTTTTTGCTTTTCCGTTTTGGTTATTTAGTTAAGTATAATAAATAACACTTTGTTGTGTGCAGATCTTTAATAATTACAAATGATCTGTTTGGTGCTATCCAATATTTATTACACCCTCATACTATTAATAATTTAAAATATTACGCGCGTGAACCAAGAATTAATAATTAATTCCACGCCTAACGAAGTTGTTATAGCCCTGCTGCACGATAAACGTTTAGTAGAGCTACACCGCGAAAAAAGTAACTCAAAATTTTCGGTAGGCGATATTTACTTAGGCAAAGCTAAAAAGGTTATGACTGGCCTTAACGCTGCTTTTGTGGATGTTGGATATGAAAAAGATGCATTTTTGCATTACCTCGACCTGGGGCCACAGGCAAACTCTCTTATAAAATACGTTAACCAAACTCAGGGCGGCAAACAAAATGTTAGCAACCTTATGTATTTTAAAAATGAGCCCGAAATTAAAAAAGACGGCAAAATTAATGAGGTTATTAAATCAGGCCAAAATGTTTTGGTACAAGTTGCCAAAGAACCTATTAGTGCCAAAGGACCAAGAATTACAACTGAAATTTCTTTAGCCGGACGTTATCTTGTGCTTATTCCTTTTTCAGATAAAATTTCCGTTTCTTCAAAAATCAGAAATTTTGATGAGAAAAAACGTTTAAAAGAATTAATGCAAACCATCAAACCAAAGAATTTTGGTGTGATCGTTCGCACGGTTGCCGAAAATAAATCGGTTGCTGATCTGGAAGGCGATTTAAATGATCTTGTAAAACGTTGGGATGAATGTTATAACAGTTTAAAAACCGGTCAGCCACCATTACGTGTGTTAGGCGAGGTGGATAGGACGAACGCTATTCTTCGCGATTTTTTAAATGCATCTTTTAACGCTATTCATGTTAACGATGCAAAAGTTTACGAAGATCTAAAACAATATATAAAAACAATTTCTCCTGATAAAGTAGATATTTTAAAACACTACAACGGCAAGTTGCCAATTTTTGATGCTTACGGAATTGAAAAACAAATAAAAAGTTTGTTTGGTAAAACCGTGCACATGAAAAGCGGCGCTTATTTAGTTGTTGAGCACACAGAAGCCTTGCACGTATTTGACGTGAACAGTGGTAACCGTGCAAAAAGTGATAGCAGCCAGGAAGAGAACGCATTAGAAGTGAACTTAGAATCTGCTGTTGAGGTGGCTCGCCAGTTACGCTTGCGCGATATGGGTGGTATTATTGTGGTTGATTTTATCGACATGCACAATGCCGATAACCGTAAGTTGCTTTACGACAAATTAAAAGAGGAGATGAAAGGTGATCGTGCAAAACACAACATTTTACCTCCAAGTAAATTTGGTTTAATTCAAATTACACGCCAACGTTTGCGTCCTGAAGTTAACGTTGAGGTTTTAGAAACCTGCCCTAGCTGCGGCGGTACGGGCAAAGTACAACCAAGTATTTTATTTGTCGACCAAATTGAGAACACATTGCGTTTTATTATTAAAGAGCAAAACCAAAAAAATATTACATTAAATGTTCACCCATACATTGAAGCTTTTATTAAAAAAGGAAGCTGGTTCAAAAGCAAACAATGGAAATGGTATTTTGAACACAAGCAATGGATAAAAGTACAAAGCATGGCCAGCCAGGGCTTTATGGAATTTAAATTCTTTAATAAAGAGGGCGACGAGATCGTGGTATAACATTATTAAAAAGGCTTCTGAAAAGAGGCCTTTTTATTTTTAGTATAAATTTGTTCGTACTTTTATAAATAGCCCAATTAACTATCATCAAAAAGTTTAAAAGAATAAAATTTTCAATACTATCTTTTCAATTAACTAAAATAATTGGCTTGGTGTTTTGTGTCTTTCTTTTTAGTTCTGTATCCGCACAGCAAGCCGCTTATTTTATTTTAGGAGATGAACAATTCAGGGGTATTCAGGTATATGATGTTATACAAGATAAAGAACAAAATTATTGGTTTGCTACTAACGAAGGTATTTATAAATACGATTTTTATAATTATCAAAAGATAGAATGCGAGAAAGCAAAAAGCAATTCTGTATTTAATTTTGTTATAAACAATGAAGGCATTATTTATTGCCATAATTTAAATAACCAGATCTTTCAAATAAAAGAAAACCAATGCTTGTTGTTTTATGAATTAAAAAAAGATGAAATAAGCGCAGATGTTAGCCTGGCCATTGCTGATGATGATAACCTTGTGGTTGGGGCAAAAAAGATTATAGTATTAAATAAAAGTGGCGCAAGGGTAAAAGAACATAATTTAAATAATAGATATCTGGGTCCGGCATATAAAACAAAGAACAGCGGGGTCTTATTTCATATTAGCAATGCCGGTTTTTTAGTGACCTATTCCAAAGGTGTATTTTCTGAACGTAAGATCGGCTACTCAATTAACGAGTGGAAAAACAGGGGAGTGCTGAAGTTTTTTTCAATTGGGAATTTTATGTATGCCGCCGATCTAAAAAATAAAACAATCTTTAAATATGATCCCTTAAATATTACATTGACGGCCTTGCCTCAAAATCCAATTTTTAAACGAACCGGATCTGTGAGAATTTATGAAACTGAAAATGAATTATGGATTGCGGGTTCTTTACCCGGTGTTACCTGCATTAAAGACAAAGGTGCTTTATCTGATACCATAATTTATTATAACGACTATTTTATTTCAGATGTATTTAAAGATAAAGAAGGCAATTTGCTTTTAAGCACCTTTGATAAAGGAGTTTTAGTTATTCGCGATATTAAAATGCCTGATGTTATTAATTCTTTTCGGGACGATCCAATTACTTCATTATATGCAGATGATGAACTTGGGCTATTGCTTGGTTCAACAAAGGGCGTACTGCTAAATTATAATAAAAAATTTAGTGTTATTAATAAAAAAGGTAAACGACCCATAGAAGGAATTTATGGAGATACAATAAGCAAGATGATATTATTTGATGATGGAGTTATAAGAGCTTATAATAAAGAAACTAAAGAAATAATAAACTTAGCGGAGTCGTCTTTAAAAGACGCAATAATAATTTCTGAGGATCAATTTTACCTTGGAACAAATAACGGTATTATAAAAATCACACTCGAAAAAAATAATAAAGTTACAGCAGATTGGCGAAAAGAATTTAATGTGCGTGTATATTCTTTAGAATATGATCGTAAGAAAAAAATATTATATGCCGCAACAGCTAATGGCCTTCTTTCAATTGATTCTTTAAATGCGATAACGAATTTAAAATACAAAAACGAAGATATTTTTTCAAAGAATTTGTTTTTTTACGACAACAAATTGTACGTTACTACTTCTAAAAGTGGTGTTTTGATTATTGAAAACAATAGTGTAATGAATACTATTTTACCAAAAGCGTTTGCAGAAATAGAAGATCTAAATAAATTGATGATCTATAACAACAGCATTTTTGCAAGATCCTCTAACGGTTTTTTTCAATTTAGTTTTAATGGTAAATTACAAAGATCGCTTCGGCCGGCTTTCGGTTTTTCTTCACATCATGTAATTGATTTTGTTTTTCAAAAAGATCAGCTTTGGGTTAGCCATTCAGGCGGTGTTCAGCAAATAGATCTTAAATATAAACCGCAAGAAAGATCAACACTACTGGTTCAATTGAGCGAAGTGTATGTTAACGATCAAAAAATAAATTTAAGTCAAAATAGCATACTAAAAAGTGACGAACGAAAAATCCAGTTTAGAGTTTGCGCGCCAACTTTGCTTAATAGAGAAACCATACATTATTACTACAAACTTGTTGGGTACGATACAAAATGGAATGTTAATGAGTATTCATCTAATCAAATTACATACAACGCACTTGCACCCGGTAGCTATACTTTTTTAGTTAAGCTTCAAAATCAAACTATTTTTAGTGATCCCGTTTCTTATTCTTTCGTTATTGCAGAACCATTTTATAACCGTTGGTGGTTTATTATTTGTGTTTTTTCATTATTTGTTGTATTGGTTTTATTTATTTATCGTTGGCAGTTAAATATTCAACGTAAAAGATCCGAACAGATCAACGAACTAAATGCTTCAAAGCTTATTACCATTCAGTCGCAAATGAACCCACATTTTATTTTCAATGCGCTTAATTCCATTCAGGATCTTGTTTTAAAAGGCGATGTAGAACATTCTTATTCATACATTACCACTTTTTCAAACCTGGTAAGGCGCACATTAAACTATTCAGAAAAGGATTTTATTGATTTTGATCAGGAAATTAAATTGTTGGACTTATACTTATCATTAGAAAAGTTACGCTTTAAGAAGGAATTGAACTTTACAATAAATAAAAATAATATTGAAGACGTTATGCTTCCGCCTCTTTTAATACAGCCATTCATAGAAAATGCTCTGATCCATGGGTTACTTCATAAAGAAGGGGAAAAGAATTTGATAATAACTTTTGAGTTAAAAGAAAAGCTGATCTGTACTATCGAAGACAATGGTATAGGTCGTGAAAAGGCTAAAGCAATAAAAATACGACAACGACCAGAGCACGAATCTTTTTCCGGCAAAGCTATTCATAAACGATTTGAAATTTTAAGCAATGTGTTTGAAGGAAGTTTTGGTTATACTTACGAAGATCTTTACAAGGATAGCGAAGCGATTGGAACAAGAGTTGTTTTAACTATTCCTGTAAGACATAAATTTTGATCCATTGCTAAAGTAAATAGTATGATTGCTGAATTAAAAAACAAATAAAGTACAGGTTAAATTAAGTTTACAACATTGAATAAGTTAAGAACCATACTGGTAGATGATGAAGAAGGAGCACGTGATGTACTTCAAAATTTACTCTTGCGTTTTTGTCCCGAAGTTGAACTTATTGCCAAATGCGAAAATGTAACAAAAGCAGTGGAGGTAATCAATAAAGAAAAACCCGATCTTGTTTTTTTAGATATTGAAATGCCTAACTACGCGGGCTACGAAATAGTAAACTTTTTTAAAGAAATAAATTTCGAAATTATTTTTGTAACTGCTTATGATCAATATGCTATTCGTGCCTTTGAAGTTGCCGCTATTGATTACCTGCTTAAGCCGATTGATATTGAACGTTTAAAATTGGCTGTTGCAAGGGTAATTCAGCAACGTAATTTACAGCAACAATATCAGCGTTTAAATTTGCTAAGCACTACCTTAGAAAGTAAGCAACTTAAAAATATTGTTATAAGCGATAAAGGAGAACAGCACATAATAGCTATAGAAAAAATTATTGCTATTGAAGCACAGGAATCGTATTGCATTATTTATACTGGTGATAAACAAATTGTAGCCAGTAAAAATTTAAAACACTTTGAAACCATGTTGCAAAGCTTGCCTCAATTTTTTAGAGTGCATAAATCGTGGCTTGTAAATAAAGACTATATAAAACATTATTCCAGATCAAATCTCACTATTCAGCTTACCAATGGCTTAATAACTAAGCTTTCCAAATACAAAAAGGCAGAGTTTGAGGCATCGGTTTCTTCCTAAAATTGTCCATTCATGAACTTAGTTGTTCTGTTGCTGAATTATATCCGTTTAAATTTTTAGCATACTATATGTTTGCATATCAATTAACAGATATGTTGAGTATAAAGTATTGCATCTTTTTTATATCAAGTTTCTTATGTTTTATAACAAAAGCACAAGAAAACCAAAATACCGAGCTAGCAAAATTAACCACGGGTAGTTTTCCTGTATACAAAGTGGTAGAAAACGGCAGTAGCTTTAAATTTGAATCCACCTCAAAACCATGGCCGCTTAGTTTTATTAAAGAAGGCGAAAACTTTAACGAGATAATAGTTAACAGATCAGGTATTATTGAAGAAAAATATCAAGCTGACCTTTTAGGATATCCTGCCTATTATAAATCAGCTGCAAGCGAAATAGTAGTAAGCGCTATTAATAAAAAGATCTATTATTATTCATGGAGTGTAAAAACAGGCGCTTCTATAAAGTATATATTTTCTGACGCAAGAATCAAGAATTATGCAGATGAAAAAACAATATTGGATAATTACAGAAATAGCATGAAGGACCTTCAAGCCAATACACGCACACAGCGTATAAACGAAAGCAATCTTATAGCGGAAAAGCTTGCAGAAGAAAACACATTAAAAGGAAAGACGATAAAAAACATTAAGATAATTGCAATAGATAAGCCAACCGAAATTGGTTTGTTAAGCATTCTCGCAGTTGGAGTTGAGTTTGAACTGGCAGACGGGAAGATTCTTAAAACGAAAAACCTGGGTGGTCATACGCCTTATACTGATTTTGAATCGGAAGTTAGCGGTGGCGACTTTTCCGGCGGCGATTTTAAAGTAGCTGATGATAGCCGGAAAATACCAAACGATAAAATTGAAATTTCTGTTTGGTCAAAATTCGAGGACAAAAAGTTGAAAACAAAATTTACCTGCGATGTCAACTATAAAAAAGATATCAATTATAATTTTTCAGGAAACGCCGGAGCCTGGGGTCGCGCCTATACCTCAGGCTATACCATAAATGGCTCAAACGGCAATGATGGAAAGAGTGTAAACATTTCTGTTACAAGTATGCAAATAAACGGAGAGAAGATCAACAAGCTGATTATTACAGAAGCTTATTCTGGCAGAATTATGGCTGAAGCTAAATTACACACCAATAATACAATTAATATAAATGCCAACGGTGGTGTTGGAGGTAATGGCAGCGAAGAAAAAACCGGTAATGGCGGTAGCGGTGGTAATGGTGGCAATGGCGGCAACATTAGTTTGTCGGGAAACGGCGTTTCTTCTTTAAAAATAGCAGTAAGTAATAGTGGAGGAAAAGGCGGCATTGGTGGTAAAGCAAAAACAGCTGCATATTTTAATGGTGCAAATGGCAGTTCGGGTACCAACGGAGCGCTAATTAAATAAAATAGAATAAAAAATAAAAAACAAATAAAATGAAAAAAATGAAAATTATTTTAACAGCAGCTTTAATTGGTCTGCTTGGAGTTAGTGCTAATGCACAATTTGGGAAACTGAAAGATAAGATGAGTGGCGGTGGTGGTTCAGGAAATTTTGAAGCTTTTAACCAGGAAAAAGATGAAATGGGAGTAACAGGGCAGTATTTTGGTTTGAGTGATAAAAAATCGTACGGTTTTAGATTTGTAAAGGAAGCAAATGGCAAGATCGTAAACGAAATGCATTACTTCGAAAAAAAGAAAAGTGATGAGCCTCAGCTTAAACTTTCGCTAAAAGAAAATTATTATAGCAAGAATAAAGTAAAACTTTTTTATGTATGGCTTACCGCAAACGCAACAGGTTATGTAGAGCTTATTGAACTTGAGCCCGGTGTTTTTGCGCAAATAGCTCAAACTTCAGAAAGTGCAAATGGCGGACCTGCAACATTGGATGCAAAAAGAACGGTAAAAGATGTGTACGCAAAAGACCAGGCAAAATTTGCAACCTATGATCTTGAAACAGCAAAAGCAAAAGTAGATATGATCATTGCATCATTAAATACTGAAAAAATGGAAAAAGAAACTGCTGAGTGGATGAAAAATGAAGTTTACGCAAAAAACGTACAAAAGGTAGTTTTCGCTTCGCAATTTTATCATTTGCAAAAGCAGGGATATCCTGATAAGATCGCGGTTAACGGTGCTGATTTTAAAACCGAATTGGATATGGCTGGCAATATGATGTTTATGGCATTTTTTAAAGCACCACCAAAGGTTGCTTATCCGGGACAGCAAATAAATATTGAATATGAAATGAACGGACAAAAAGTAAATAGGGAAACACAACGCAAAAAATCTGCAGCATGGAGCAACATGGTAAAGATCATCGAAACAAAAGATGTTGAATACCGTCAATCATCAACAAGATCTATTCGTGAATACAATGCATACCAACGCGCTTATGTGCAGGATTATGCGTGCATTCAATTACTGTATGATAATAAAGATAAATTTAAAGTCGATCAAACATATCAGATTACAGTAAGATTTTATGCGCACAGAGATGGAGAGAATGGGGATCTGCTTGCTGAAGGTACAGTAAAATTAAAGTACACTAAAGAAGCAAAAATTGCGTTTGAAGGCGATCCTAATAAGCCTGAACTAAAAGGCGTTTGGGCCCAATTTGAAGCATTCTTAAATGAATAAAATTAAATGGATTTACTAAATAAAAAAGGAGACTCATTTTAGAGTCTCCTTTTTTATTTATGTTCTTCTTGGCAAAGCCAACTGTTTTACAAATAGTTTTTTCATAAGCGGTAAGCAAATAATGAAAATAATTATTGGAGCAATTTTACAGATAGTGAACCAAAGGTCATATTGTTCTTGCCAATAAGTGTAAAGGTATTGGTCTAAATAATAACGGTAATCGTAAACGTAAACCGTTTCTCCATGTACTTTTGCAACCGTAGCGGCTGTATCGGCGCCGTAGTTGTAAGAATAACGCGCGTATTCAAAAAAGTCTAAATAACGACGCAAATAATATAAAATAAGCATTGGCATATAAATGAAGATCAGAAAAAATGATTGGTTCATTATATTAAAGAAAGGTTTAAATACTTTTGATTGTCTAGCCGTAATAAATACACTCACTATTCCAAGCGCAAAAAACAAGAAGATCATTATATTAAATGCATGTTCAGTATTTGAGTGCCTGCTAAATAAGATCTCGGTTAAAATAAACGAAACTAAAGGATACAAAGCCATTACAATTGCCATTATTAAAAACTGTTTCCAGTTATTTAATTTAAATAATACAAGCAACAGTGAAAGTGAAAAAGTAACATAGAACATGCCCCACAAAAAATCTTTATCCCAAATAAATAGTGTGCCAAATTTTGCATCGAATACATTATTAAAAGCAGTTTTTATCTGCTCTTTATAATAATCATTATTTAAAGGTATATCGTTAATATCTATCCAGCCTGTTTTTTGTGCTTTAATATAATTCGAAGCCATTTCATCTGCAGTATATTGTGGGTAAACACCATACTTATTACAAATGGCAATATGCTTTTCTACTTTTAATTTTACGGCATTGTAATCTGCACTTGGTGTATAACCTAAACGTAATTGATAATTACTTTTTAGCTGGGGATAATTAAGTGTATCGTTCAAAAAACGCCATGGCGTATAATTATTAAAACCATTTATTTTATTTACATTAAAGTAAGTTTGTTTTTTTACTGTGTCATAAGTATTCTCATAGGAATAATAACTGGTAGGAATAAAAGGTTCTATTTCGTTCAATGTATTTACGTCTTCAATTATTTCTTTATCGGTAAATAGATTGGCCACTTTTGTATTGTAGCTTATTACAAATGGCGACCCAAACCAGGCAAACATACTAATGCATAAAAAAACCAAAAAGAAATTCTTATACTCATCACTTGCTTTTAAATTACCAAAGTTCTTTTCTTTATTAAAGATCAAATAACGGTAACCCCAAAACCATGATAAGATGAATGACAATACACTTAACAATAAGAACCACAAACCTGAATCAGCCCTGCTGGTAAGATCTACCGGTACAAAAAAACCAATAGCAGCAGAAATAATATAAAGTAAAAGCCCATACCATAAAATGTAATGGATCTTGCTTATCCAGATAATAGGATATTTTGTAAGCAAGTGTGTATCTAAGCGGTTTAAAAAACCCGGCGCTATTTTTTTGAACATATTAAATATCTTTATGAAATAATTGACGGGTACTTTGACTGATATCCCTGTAATAATTTAATTCTAACCCGTTTTTTTGAATGACTGATAATACATCAAACCACTTTACATTAATACCACAGCTAATAATAAAGGCAGTTCCGGCGTCTTCAATTTTATAACCGTTAGCTTCCGTTAAACAATTTTGTAATTGCTGCAAAGTAAAATTACCGGCCACTTCATAATTATTCACCGCACGATCAACACCAAAATTAATTTGTTTACCGTTATAAATTGTTTTACCCTGGCGAATAAAAATAATATTATCAGCAATACGCTCAATTTCGTGAAGCTGTTGCGAGCTTAGGATAATAGAAATAGGGTTACTTTGCGATTGCGCGAAGAATTTAAGATCCTGCAAAAATAATTGCTGCGCGTTGATATCTAAATTCGCTAAAGGCTCATCCAATATCAATAAATGCGGACGCCATAACAACATCTTCGCTAATTCAAAACGCATGCGGTAACCGCTTGATATTTGATTCCAGGTAAGATCACGAAATTTATCCAAACCTAAACGGAATAAAATGTAATCTATCTGTTTTAAATTTTGTTCGCCGGTAATGCCATGTATGGTTGCAAAGAATAATAAATTCTCTAACAAAGTACCATGCCATTTTGGAATACGTTGTGGGATGAAAGCAAATTTATTTTTTGCACTATACCAGTTGTTAGAAAAAGTACCCAATGCCGGAAACTCAATACTACCGCTATCGGTAGAAAGTTGCCCCGAAACAATTCTTAATAAGGTTGTTTTACCGTTTCCGTTCTCACCAACAACACCTGTAATTTCTCCTAACTTTAATTCAAAAGAAATAGCGTGTAATTTAAAAGGATTGCGCCCGCTGTGAAATTGTTTTGTAATATCCTGTGCTTTAAAAACAACATCAGATGTTACAGCTTCTTTTGTTGCCAACGCAGCATCCTGCAACTTTATTTTTTGAAGCAGTTGCGAAGCTGCCCCATTGATGCCTTCTTGTTCGGCAGGATTAACATCAATAATGCTTAAATAATTTTTTCTTAACTCAAAGATCTCGCTTACCAAACTTTCGGGTAATTGATAATCGTTGGTAAGATCAAGGCTGCGCCGCGTAAACAAGCTATAATCTTTTGAGTTAAAAGATTCTTCTAGCTGTTGAATGAATTTATTTTCGACCATAGTTTAGTTAATTATACACTGTCATGCTTTCCCGATAACTATCGGGATGATTCAGCATCTCAGCACTCAATATTTTTTAGTGCTGAGATTCCGGCTCAAGGCCGGAATGACAATTTATTATTAGAGTTTACTTTTCTTTCTCAAATAATAATATTAAATTTAATCAAAGGTTTTTGATATAACAAAACTATATAGTTACCCAACTTTTAAATTTTCTGATTGTTTAACATTAAATCTCTCACCCATGAAAAATAAATTTTATTTACTAACGTTTATTCTGCTTCTAAGCACGATCATTAAAGCCTCACCAACAGTCACTGTTCAGTTCATTAAAACCGACCAGTTTGGCTACAAACCCAACGCACAAAAAATTGCGGTGATCTCTAATCCCATTACAGGCTTTAATAATGGCACGCCCTTTAGTCCCGGCGCTACTTACCAGGTGCGCGATTGGGTAACCGATGCTGTAGTTTATACCTCATCTATCACAGCATGGGGCGGCGGCACAACACAAGTACAAAGTGGCGATAAGGTTTGGTGGTTCGATTTTTCTTCATTCAATACAACGGGCTCGTATTATATTTTTGATGTTACCAACAATGTAGGCTCTTACCGTTTTGAGATTAATAATTGTGTGTACAACGATGTATTAACGCAGGCTGTGCGTATGTTCTATTTTGCGCGTTGCGGTGCTGCAAAAACAGCAAGCAATGCAACTGTTGCCTGGGCCGATGCTGCTTGCCACGCCGGCACACAGCAAGATCTGGACTGCCGTTTATACAACAACTCTAATGTTTCTACTTCTAAAAATTTAAGTGGAGGCTGGCACGATGCCGGTGATTATAACAAGTATGTGAATTTTACATGGAGTACATTAACAGATCTGTTATTGGCTTATGAAGAAAACCCAACCGTGTGGATGGATAATTATAATATTCCTGAAAGCGGAAATGGAATTCCTGATATTTTGGATGAGATAAAATACGAATTAGACTGGCTTTTAAAAATGCAGCAATCTAACGGTTCGGTGCTTTCCGTAGTTGGTGGAGGCGCATTGAGTCCACCAAGTATCGATGTAGCTTTTAGAAAATATGGTCCCGCAAATACTTCTGCTGCTTTAACCTGTGCCGCTATGTTTGCGTTGGCTGCTATGCAATATACTGCAGCCAGTCAAATGGCATACCATAATACCTTACAAACTGCCGCTGTTAATGCCTACACATGGGCGGTTGCTAATCCGAATGTAACATTTAACAATACAGGTTTATTAGCGGCAGGCGAACAGGAAATTGCCGCTTACGATCTTGCTGCAAGAAAAGTATGCGCCGCTGTTTATTTATATGCCTTAACAGGAACAGCTTCTTACAAAACCTTTGTAGATGCTAATTATACCAATATCCATTTATTGCAGTGGACCTTTGCTTATCCTTTTGAAGGGCCGGAACAAGATGCTTTATTATATTACACAAAAACACCGGGCGCAACGGCAAGCGTAAAAACGGCTATTTTGAATGCCTATACAGGATCAATGCAAAGTAACAATGCCGATAACCTGCCTGCTTACACTAATAAAACAGATGCTTACAGGGCCTGGCTCTCTAATAATAATTATACCTGGAACTCTAACCAAACAAAATCAAAACAGGGCAATATGTTCCTGGCTATGAATCAATATTCATTAAACGCTGCTAATGCAACAAACTATACAAACGCTGCTTCGGGCTTTGTGCATTATTTTCATGGTGTGAATCCGCTTTCAAAAACCTACTTAAGTAATATGGCAAATTACGGTGCAGAAAATTCGGTAACACAATTTTACCATGGTTGGTTTAAAGATGGTAGTGCTTTATGGGATGAAGTAGGCGTATCTACTTACGGCCCGCCTCCGGGTTATATACCGGGTGGACCAAATCCCGGTTATGCTTTAGATGCTTGTTGTCCGAATGGTTGCGGCAGTCCGTCAAACAACGCTTTATGCTTAACTAATGTAACACCACCAATGGGACAACCCATTCAAAAATCGTATAAAGATTTTAATAACGATTGGCCTGTAAACTCATGGACCATCAGCGAAGCAGGTATTTATACCAATGCGGCTTATGTACGTTTGCTTTCTAAATTTTGTACCAATGTAATTTGTACAAGTACAATAACAACCGGTTTAAATACTAACGAGGCAACGCTTGGCGGCTTGGTGCAAACCATTTACCCGCAACCGGCAGAAAACAAATTGACCGTTAAATTTTACAACAGCGAAAATACTGTTGACCTATTGTTATACGATGTAAGCGGCAAACAGCTAATCTCTAAAACAGAAACAATTACAAACGGTCTAGCTGAACTTGACCTTAACAACATTGCACCGGGTGTTTACTTTTTAAAAGTAAGTTCGAAAAACAAAATTGAGGTGAGGAAGGTAGTGAAGGAGTAGAAAATGCAATTTGATTATTAGAAAGCCCTCGCCAAAATGGTGAGGGCTTTTAATTTATTTATTCTTTGATGAATTTTTTTACTATAACCGTATTAATTGATTTCAATTTTAGTAGATAAACTCCTGTATTCAGATCCTTGATATCAATATTTAAATTATCTTCAGAATTGCCTTGTACTATCATAACTAATTTACCAGTTATGTCATATATGGAAATAGTATTTACGATCGATTCAGTTTTAAATTTAATACTGATATTATTCTTTGCCGGATTTGGATAAACAGTAAAATCATTGCCACTATCTATATTTATTTTAATTCCTGTTATATTTCCTAATCTTAATGGACTTGATTGGTAATTTGTAAAATCAACAACAGCTGTTGAATAAAAATGGTCGTTCTTTGTTAACTGCGAAAGAGGAAATGAATTACTTACAGTAACTGGTACGCTGAATGTTACAGTAGAAGAAAGAGTGTTGGTAACAACAGTTGGAGCGATATAATGGAAAAAGGCCTGATTTGGAATTCTTGTATTTGAACAAGGTGCAGTTATATCTATTTCTTCTGAAACTTTATTAGACAGAGCATTCCATGCCCTGAGCTTTATATTCGGAAACTCATTCCAGCATTTATTGTTTGTGGTAGTGTTGGTATCAGATTCCGCCCATGAATAAACAATGTTTTGACCACTTGCATCTCTTCCAGCCTGTATTCTCATACCAGATGTAACTTTATTTGAATTTGCATCTGGATCCCAGGGATTATTATTGTACCCATATGAAAATATTTCGGATCCTGGTGCCAGAGTGCCAACAGAATCTATAATATTACCGTTCCATGCAGATGTACCATCTCCAAAAAAATCATAGATATAAGGATAATAATAATTTGTCATTGGCCATTTGTATCCTTCATTTGTAAAGTAAATACCATAATATAAAGAATCATTGTCCTCAGAAAGAGAACTTGAAACAGTGCCTACAATATGTAATTTGTTATTTACATCCACCACGCATGAAATACCCTCATCATCTCTAAAAGAAGGTTTTGTAATACTTGGTTGCAAATAAACAGGAGAAAGAGATGCTTTAACACCATTATACATAGGAAGATTAAAATCAAGGTTGTTGACTTGAACCCAGCTTACTCCAGAATTAGTTGTTTTATATATAATTGGTTGTGGCGCTCTATTAGATGCAACAGCATTGGCAAGAACACCTAAAGCGACAACGTATCCCACCGTGCCGCTTTCATTCCAGGCCTGGTAACCTGAAGTATTTATACACTTTTGACCATTTGAATTGATTATAGTATTTGGCACAAACGAATCTGTTTTCCAAATCATTGCACCTGCATTAAATATGCCTGTAACTAACATAATACCCCTTGGATGAGCGTTGGATGAATTAGCATCATCCGTAATGCCAGCCATACTTCTAAGTTTTCCATCATCGGTAGCAACAAAATTATTTCGTGAAAAAGAATGTTTGGCTTGTGTTAAAGGATAAGATGTAAGTATATCTGAAAGATGCTGTTGATCTGTCCCGGGTATATTTGTGCCCGCACCGCTTAAAGATTTACTTGCATAAAAATTTCCTTCCCAACCGTTAGTTCCTAAAACCGGACCCATGGCTGCTACATAAGCATTATTAAGATTTGTATTTCCAACAGGATTGTAAATTCCTCCCTGCGGATATCTTCCAAGTAAAGTATTGTTTGTCCATACACATGTACTATCCCAAAGTGTTCCGAAGTTTTTACCTAGTGTAGCAATGATGCTTCCTGAATTATTATTTGGAGATGAAATGTAGTTTGGACTTTTTCTATGAATAAAAGAAACAGTGTTTAATTGATCGTTATATTGCAAAGGCCCCGTATTACTATATAACACACTAAAAATGTTTTCAGATGAGGATATGTAATTAAAATTAGCGGAAATAATAGGAGCTTGGGTTTTTGATATTGTTTGACCTTGGGTTAAATTGCCAAATAACAATACAGAAAATAAAAATACCTTTTTCATAATTCGATTTTTAAATGTTAAATCATTTTAACAACAACCGTGCCAACATCAAAATTATTCTAATAAAAAAAACCCTCACCATTCCGGTGAGGGTTTTTTAATTTATTTTGTTCTGACGCTTCGCTCTCGCTCGCAATGATGGTTTATTTCTTACTCTCTGCAGCTTTTGCAGCTGCTTTGGCTTGTGCATCTGCAATGGTTTGTTGGCATTTTGCATCTGCATCGTTCACTATCTTTTGCACTTTTTCGTCTACTTTTTTCTTAGCAGCTTCTGCAGCTTTTTTAGCGGCAATTTTTGCAATTGGGTTACTGGCTTGCTCTACTAATTTATCAGCTTCTGCATAACCGTCTTGTTTTTGTTTATCGGCGTTGGCTTGCGCTTCTGCTTTTTGTTTTTCGCATTGCGCTTTAGCATCTTCTAATATTTTTTGTGCTTCTTCAGCAGCTTTATCAATAGCGTTGTTCACTGCTTGTGTTGTTACAGTAGCAACTGTACTTTTTGCATCATCTTTTAAACTTGTTTTTACTTCAGGCTTCATCACCGTACCGCCAAATAAAGCAGTTACTTTTATTTTATCACCAACGGCAACATTTGTTCCTGCAGCTGCATTGCCTTGTGCCAATAAACTATTTAAAGCAGAGTTAGCCGCACCGCCAAACATGGCTTTTGGTATTTCCATTTTCCATTTGTAATCTATTGTTTGATCAAAACCTGTGCTACCGCTAATGTTAGTAGGTACGTTAGCAACCTTTGTATCAAATGGCGCCATTACAACACGGCCGTTTAAAATTTGGTAATTCACTAAAAGATTATCAACGTCCATACTTTTTAGCTGCTCAATTTTTAAAGCTTCGCCTAATTTTACGAACGGAGGAAAACCACCTACATTTACTTTAGCTGTTTTAAATGTACCGTTTGCTTTAACCGCGTTTAGATCCGGTTCCATTTTATCATTTAACGATGTATTAAAATTTTCTAAAGTTGCAGTAAACTTACCTTTAGCATATTGGCCAACCGGTGCTAATTTCTGAACGGTATTAAACGCTTTAAATGTTTCCTGGATATCAAAATTATCAACTTTTAAATTTAAACCTGTTGTTGGTTTTTTAGCATTGGTTGTTTCGTAAAAACCATTAATAGTTAAGGCGCCGCCCATGGTATTCATGTGCAGGTTGGTCATATCTACTTTTTGTTTGCGGATAACAATGTTACCAACCATGTTATCTAATACTAAATTGGTATAAATTACTTTACCGATTTTTGCATCTAAATTAAAATCAATGTTGGCAGGTACTTCTGCAACGCCGGTAGCAGCAGTTGATGTAGGCGCTGTTGTAGCAGATGGTGTTGCTGCAGTCGTAGGTGTTTCAGGACCCATTAATTCGTTAATATCCATTAAAGCAGAATTAATAGCAAATGAACCTTTAATTAAACTGTCTTTAAACATGTATTGAATTAAATTATCAATGCGGCCTTTTGCCTGTACATCACTTTTACCCATCTTGGCATCAAAACTTGCTAACTCAACATATTGTGTAGAGAAGTTCAACAACATGGTATTTAATTGTACAACGTATGGTAATGTGGTTGATTTGTAATTCATTTTATCAATACCTAAAGAACCTTGTGCTTTAAATTTGTCATATTCTTTTTTATCGATAGAGCTCATGTGGCCGGCAATGCTGATATCTGTTTTAATGATCCCGCTTAGCTCATCACCTTTTTCAGTTGGAATAAATTCTTTTACAGAAGAAAGATCGATCGTTCCTTTTAAATCAGCCTGTAATCCCGGATCTGAAATAGGTGTTTTAACATGTGCGGCAATGTCGATTGGGTTACCTGCCAACTCCATATGAAAACGGTTTACATCAACAGTAGTTGCATCTAACACACCTGTTGGGTTCAACACTTTTACATCTATATTAATGTTGTTCACCGATTTTGGTAAGCTTGGGTATTTAAACATGGCATCTTTAATACCAAGGTTAACACCAAAGGCCGGCATTTGCGCAGCGTTATAAGTTCCTTTAGCATAACCATCCAAAGTTAATTTACCGGCTGTTTTTACCGAAGCAAAATCTTTAGAATATACACTTGGAATTAAAGAGAGAATAGATTTAAACTCTGTTTGTTTGGTATTGAATTTAAGATCCATTTTAATATTGGTATCGGGCATTTCTACAAAACCATCAAAGCCCAAGGTAAGATCGTTCAAACTAAATTCATTTTCTTTAAATGTGAATTTCATTTTTGGCATATCCATGTCCACATCTGCTTTTAATTTTGTGTGCACTTCATTTAAATAAGCAACGCCACTCATTTTAAAAGTAGTTTTTGCAATATCTAAAATGTTGCTCATTACAAAATTATCCTGCGTAAAATCGCCATTCAATTCATAATTAAAATTCTCAAGCTTGGCATACATGCCACCTTGCTGATCATCATACACAATGTGCGTTTCTTTAATTTTAAATTCTTTCAGCTTCACATTAAATTCTGTAGCCGCTGTATCTGTCGGCGCAGTAACAGTGGTATCTGTGCTTGGTTTCGCAATATCCCAATTGGCTTTACCGCTTTTTAAAACTTTTCCTAAAATGCGCGCTTTATCAATAACAATAGAGTTAATACCATAAGGCCCGCCACTGATAACAGATTTTAAATTAATATCTGTGCTTAATTCGCTAATGTAGGCAAGTGTATCATCTTTAAACTCATCAACACCAATAACGCTTACTTTATTTATCTTAAACCTGAAATCAGGAAAAGAAGAAAAGATAGAAAGATCAAAATCACCAAAATCTACTTTTGCATTTAAGTTATTATTAGCCTGCTCTTTTACAATGGCAACAATTTTATCTTTAAAAAGAAAAGGTGCTGCAATTAACAAAACAATTATTAATAACAAAGTAATACCGCTCCATTTCATAATGCGGCGGAAAAGTGATTTTTTTGGTTTTGTAGTGGCCATACGTTTTTAATTTTATGAATGATAAAAATAAGAAGAATTAGTGTAAGAACGCATAACATTAATTTGTGGTTTTGTTAAACAATTCGTAATTTTTTTTGTATATTTGGTATATAACCTATTGTTTAACTAAAAACATCACTCATGAAAAAAATCTTTACTTTAATTTCTGCAGTAGTACTTTCCGGTTTCGTTATGGGACAAACACTGTTAGTTAACACTGCTTCCTTAGTTACGCATCCTGGTGCAGGACCATCAGGTATGAATGTATCTGCTACACAAACGGCCCTGGGTGCTACCACGTATGGCGCAAACCAAAATCGTGCAATCGGTTTTTGGATGTCATCAAAAATAGTTGTTCCGGCTACAGGTTGGGTAATTGACTCTTTAATTACTTATGGTTACCAAACCGGTTCTGGCAATACTTCTAGTTTTACGGGTTTGTATTGTTATATTGGTGCAGATAGCTCGAGCAGACCAAGTTCTACTGTAGTAATTGGAAGCAAATCAGTAAATGCAATGCTTACCAGTACATTTTCGGGAATTTATCGAATGCCAAACGATGTAGCACCTTTTACAGATGTTAATCGCCCTATTATGAAAATTAAAGCTGCCTTAACAGGATCGCTTTCTCCGGGTACTTATTGGGTAACCTGGAATGCAACAGGTTCATTGGCTTCAGGTCCATGGCTTCCACCTGCAACTGTTCTGGGAAATGTAAATACAGGTAATGGAACTGATGATTGGCAATATGTAGCCTCTGCCACAACATGGACAGCCGCAATGGATGGTACACATCCTCTGGCTTATCCATTTAAATTATATGGCCAGGGCATAACGGTTACAGATGTAAAAGAACAAAACAAAACTATTTCAGTTTCTGTTGGTCCAAATCCAATGAGCAACGAAGCTACAGTAACTATTGAAGGTACTATAAATGTTAGCGACCTTAGCTTTATGGTTTACGATCAATTAGGCAGAGAAGTAATGAATAATAATTCACTTACATCTAACAGCTTTACAATTGAAAAAGGAAATCTTGCACAAGGAAATTACATTTATAAGCTGAGTAATAAAAAAGATAACAGCACTATTAAGGCCGGTAAACTGATCATTCAGTAAACAGATTTATAATAAATAAAAAAGCCCGCATTAATTTTGATGTGGGCTTTTTTATGCCTTTTTTAAATAAAAAACCCTCCTGACCTGGCAAATCAGAAGGGTTTTTTGTGGAACTAACTATGAAATGAAAAATCACAAAAGGTTAATGTAAGAGTTGGAGCATTGAGTTTAAAACATTTTCTCCTCGTCTTACATTTCCCTTTACTATAACTATCCTAAATACGCTTTTAATAAACGGCTTCTGCTGCCGTGTTTTAAGCGACGTACTGCTTTTTCTTTTATCTGGCGAACACGTTCGCGGGTAAGATCAAATTTTTCGCCTATCTCTTCTAGCGAGTGCGGATGTTTTCCACCTAAGCCAAAAAATAATTTTACAACATCAGCTTCACGCTCCGTTAAAGTTGATAAAGCACGAGTGATCTCTAATTGTAAACTTTCGCCTATCAATTCTTTATCCGGTGCCTGCGAACTTTCGTTCTGCATAAGGTCGTACATGCTTCCACCATCTTCACCTAAAGTTAAAGGCGCATCCATACTTAAATGGCGATTGTTGTTACGCATTGTATCTTGTATATCTTGTGGTGCCATTTCTAAAACTTCTCCAATTTCATCGTAGCTTGGTTCTCTTTCAAGATCCTGCTCCATTTTAGAAAGTGTTTTATTTATTTTATTAATTGCACCAATTTTATTTAAAGGCAAACGCACAATACGGCTTTGTTCTGCCAACGCCTGTAAAATGCTTTGACGGATCCACCAAACGGCATAAGAGATAAATTTAAATCCACGTGTTTCATCAAAACGTTGCGCGGCTTTTATTAAACCTAAATTTCCTTCGTTAATTAAGTCGGGTAAACTTAAACCCTGGTTTTGATATTGTTTACTAACAGATACCACAAAACGTAAATTGGCACGAACCAATTTATCAAGCGCGCGTTGATCGCCTGCTTTTATTTTTTGCGCAAGAATAACTTCTTCTTCAGCAGTAATTAATTCTACACGACCAATATCGTGCAAATACATATCCAAAGAAGCCGTTTCGCGGTTGGTGATCTGTTTGGTTATTTTAAGCTGTCTCATAACTGTGTGTGTTTATATACCAATACGTTTATATAGACTATTACGTTGGGTAAAAGTTTAGATACCTTAAAAAAATGTAAAAAAAGAGGTGAAATATTGAGTTAACACGGTAAAACGTTGAGTAAAGCCCAATTATCTTGTTGAAAATATTGGCCCAATTTTGTTAAAAAACGTTTTTTTAACTGTCTAAATAGTGCGAAATTGGCACTATGCTTAAACGATTGTACATAAGCAATTTTGCTCTTATTAACGAGATGGATGTTTCGTTTCCTGGTAAATTATCAGTAATTACGGGCGAAACAGGGGCAGGGAAGTCTATTTTTTTAGAAGCACTTGGCCTGGTTCTTGGCAACAGGGCTGATCTGGCGGCCTTACAGAACAAAAATAAAAAATGCATTATTGAAGCAGAATTTGATACAAAAGGCTTAGATCTTAAGTTGTTTTTTGAAGAAAATGACCTTGATTTTGACACCACTGTTTTGTTGAGAAGAGAGATAAGCACTGAAGGAAAATCGCGCAGTTTTTTAAACGATACACCTGTTGGTTTAAATAGCTTAAAATTACTTGCAGAAAAATTAATTGATATTCATTCGCAACATCAAACCTTGCTGTTGAATCAAACCAATTTTCAGTTAGAAGTGTTGGATGCTTTTGCCGGAAGCTTAAACGATTTTAAAGAGTACAAAACAGAATTTGGAAAATTAAACAAACTGAATACTGTTTTAAAAACATTGCTAGATCAGGAAGCGCAGGCAAAAAAAGAACTGGATTATTTTCAGTTTTTATTTAATGAATTAGAGGAAACAGAAATTAAACCCGGTGCATTAAAAACATTAGAAGATGAAAGTGCTGAACTGGAAAATGCAGCAACCATAAAAAGCACTTTATTAAATTCTTCCAATGCCATTAATGGTGGCGAGGCTAATGTTATCAGTGCTTTGGCACAGGTAAAGCAAAATCTGCAATCCCTTTCAAAATACGGAAAGAATTATAACGAATTTTTTGAGCGCGTTAATTCTGCTTACATCGAATTAAAAGATCTGGCTTCTGAATTGGAAGACGCGGAAACAAATGTGAATTTTGATCCTGTAAAATTAGATGAGGTAAACAGTAAATTAGATAAATTAAACCGTTTACTTAAAAAACATAATGTAAGTACCGAAGAAGAATTGTTGGCTGTTAAAACAGAGACCGAGAATAAATTAACGAAATTTGAATCGATAGAAAAAGATATTCACGAAACACAAAAACAAATTGATAAACTAAATGCGGTTTGTGTTAAGCTTGCTAAAAAATTAAGCGATACCAGAACAAAAGCTATTGCGGATATTGAGAAACAAGTAAAAGATTCATTGGCCGAGCTCTCAATGCAAAATGCGCAATTTAAAATTGAATTAACGCAAACAAAAGAATTAACCGCAAATGGTTTTGACCATGTTAAATTCTTATTCTCTGCCAACAAAGGCATGTCTTTAAATGAGTTGCATAAGGTTGCCAGTGGTGGCGAACTTTCACGCTTAATGCTATGCCTAAAAGCATTATTGGCTTCTAAAAAGCAATTGCCAACTATTATTTTTGACGAGATAGATACAGGTGTTAGTGGCGATGTGGCAGATAAGATCGGAAACATTTTATTAAAAATGGGTAACAGCATGCAGGTGGTAACCATTACGCACTTGCCGCAAATGGCCAGCAAAGGCGCCCACCATTTATTTGTTTATAAAAATGATGATGCCGATAAAACAGTTTCGCACATTAAACAATTAAATAAAGAAGAACGTATAAACGAGATCGCTAAAATGTTAAGCACCGGTAATCCAACACAATCTGCTTTAAAAAATGCAAAAGAGCTTTTAAATGCTTAACAGGGTAGTTCAAAAAATTCCGGCACACATTCAATTTCTTTTTAAGCTTTACGCACTCAATTTAATTTTATTTTTTTGCATTCGTTTTATTTTTTATTTAGTAAATAAAGCAACAGATGTTGGCAATGTTGTTTTTTTTGAAAAACTCATGGCTTTTAGAATGGGCCTGGAGTTTGATACTGCCGTGTTTTGCTGGATAGCTTTTTTGCCTGTTCTTGTTTTTTCGATCAGCCATTTTTTAAAACATAAATTTAAAAAATTGCATGTGTTTGGTTTTTATTCTTTTTTGGTTTTACAATTAATTTATCTTTTTGTTGGCATTGCCAATATTCCATACTTTGCGCAATTTGGCACGCACTTAAATAAAAATGCCTTGTTGTGGAACGAAGATCCGGGTTTTATTGTAGGAATGATCTTTGGTAATTTTTCTTATTGGGGGTATTTACTTTTATATATTTTTATTGCCTTTGTATTTGTAAAGATCATGCAACGCTTTTACAAAACTTTTAAGTTTCAAATGCAGCACGAAAAAAAATTAAAATCAGTCTACTCTTTAATTTCATTTATTATTTTTGCTGCACTTGTTACCATTGGTGCTAGAGGTCGTACATCCGACAGGTCCGGCCTTCATGAAGGCCTTTCAATTGTATCGCAAAATGGTTTTATTAATCAGGTGGCTATTAATCCAAATTTTACTTTTTGGAAAACAATGGTATATAACGAAGATAAAAAACCTTATAAAGTTCCTGAGAATATAAATGAGCAATTAGCATTTACAAGAAATTATCTTGGTATAAACACAGCCTTTGCACCAAATATTGATAGGGTAATAAATGATACTTTGCATAAAAAATACAATTTTGTAATTGTGGTGATGGAAAGCATGTCAGTCTTTAAAATGGGATATTATAACGGGAAAAAATTAACACCGCATTTAGATAAACTCATAAAAGAATCTGTTTTTTTTGATAATTTTTTCTCCTCAGGTATTCATACATTCAACGGGCTCTTCTCAACAACCACAGGCTTTCCGAGTATACTCGCCGAAAAGTCCATGAAAAGTTATGTGAAAGATCCTTTTCGAGGTGTTGGCCCGTTATTAAGTGAACAAGGTTACGAAACCTATTTTTATACCACCCACGATCCACATTTTGATAACATGGAAGGCTTCTTTAAAATAAATAAATTTCAGCATTTTATCAGTCAGTACGATTTTGATTTTACGCAGGCAGAAAGTTCTTTGGGCGTACCCGATCATGTGTTGTTTGATAAATTAATTGAAGTTACTAACTCAAGAAAAAATGACAAACCTTTTTTAGCAGTAATGATGACAGCTTCTGACCATGGACCATGGAAGGTGCCACAGGATATTCCGTTTAAACCAAACAGTGGTAACGAACAGGATAATTGTACGCTTTATGCCGATTGGAGTATTGGACGTTTTATGAGCTACGCAAAAAAAATGCCCTGGTATAAAAATACTGTCTTTATATTTTTAGGAGATCATGGTTTATCATTAGGCCACACTTACGAAATGCCTTTAGCCTATAATCATGTGCCATTTGTAATTCATCAACCCGATATTTTAAAAGCAGATACTATTTCTTCACCCGCTTATCAACCTGATATACCTGCAACGGTAATGGGTATTATTGGCGCAACTTATACCAACAGTACCTTTGGTATAAATGTTTTAAAAGAAAAACATCCATTTGTTGTTTTTTCGGCAGATGATAAAATTGGTTGTGTAGATGATAAGGGATTTTACTATTACAAAACACTGGCAAATGATCAACGTTATTTAAGGAAATATAAAAAATTAGATCCTGTAAATTATGTTGAGCAATTCAGATCAAAAAGCGATAGCATGGAAAAAAGCATGATGATGATTTACAACTCGGCAAATTATTTTATAAGAAAAGAGCATTTTTTGTATGAATAAAATAAACCACTAAGGCACTAAGAGCACAAAGTTGCACTAAGGGTAATTTTTCTTAGTGTTCCTAAGTGTTCTTTGTGTCTTAGTGGTAAAAAGTACCGTGATTAAATCAATAATCGTATATTTACGCAACTAAAAAACACAATTATGGCTTACAACTTATTAAAAGGAAAACGTGGTATCATTACCGGTGCATTAGATGAAAATTCAATTGCATGGAAAGTAGCTTTACGCGCGCATGAAGAAGGCGCAACATTTGTATTAAGTAACGCACCAATTGCTATGCGCATGGGCGAAATAAATAAGCTGGCAGCAGCAACTAATTCAAAAATTATTCCTGCAGATGCAACCAGCGTTGAAGAAATTGAAAAATTATATACCGAATCGATGGCGCATTTAGGTGGCAAAATTGATTTTGTTTTACATTCAATTGGTATGAGCGTTAACATTCGCAAGAACATTCCTTACACCGAATTAAATTACGATTATGTAACTAAAGGTTTTGATGTATCTGCATTATCATTTCATAAAATGTTAGCAGTAGCTCACAAACTGGATGCTTTAAACGATTGGGCAAGTGTTGTTGCTTTAACTTACATTGGCGCGCAACGTGTATATCCATTCTATACAGATATGGCAGACTTTAAAGCAACTTTAGAAAGTATAGCACGTACTTTTGGTTACCATTATGGTAAACATAAAAAAGTACGTATCAATACCATTTCACAATCACCTACAAAAACTACTGCGGGTAATGGTATTAAAGGCTTTAGTGATTTTTACGATTTTGCCGAAATGCAATCACCATTAGGTAATGCAAGTGCAGATCAGTGCGCGGATTATACGATCAGCTTATTTAGTGATTTGACAAAAATGGTTACCATGCAAAACCTGTTTCACGATGGCGGCTACTCGTCAACCGGCGTTAGTCAGGAACAGCTAAATGCAATGACAAAATAAAGACAATTCATATTAATTAATTGAATAAGGCAGATATAATTTCTGCCTTTTTCTTTTTTTATAAGTGTTTGAAATGTACTTTTACAAAAAATCTCAATCATGTCATTATTAGCAACCGCTAAAGAAAAAAATGTTAAGCTCACTATTTATATAACTACAGTTGCTGTTTGCGCTTTAGTAGTTATCTTAAATCAAAAATGGATCCCACATCCAGATTCATTTCCAAATTTAATTTATAAGCTGCCAATGGTAAATGCTTTTTTAAATGGAAGTTGCACTATCCTTCTTTTATTTTCTTTATGGGCCATTAAAAAAAGAAACATTGAGTTGCATAAAAAATTAAACATCACCGCTTTTATTTTTAGCTCGGTTTTTTTGTTGTGTTATGTTACCGCGCATTATTTTATTCCTGATACAAAGTACGGAGATGTTGACCATGATGGGATTATGAGTGCTGCCGAAAGTGCTGCGGTTAGCGGTATTAAACCTGTTTATTTAATTATTCTATTAACTCATATTTTTTTAGCTGTTGTTGTTCTGCCAATGATCTTGTTATCTTTTTATTATGGCTTAACAGATCAGCGCGAGAAACATAAAAAGCTAACCCGCTTTTCTTATCCTGTTTGGTTATATGTAACAATTACGGGAGTTGTGGTTTATTTAATGATCTCGCCGTATTATAATTATTAATATTGGTAAGAATAATTCAAAAATATTCTTATTTCTTTTTTCTTCTTTTAATTTCTTCATGCGCAACAAATTCTCAAAAGGAAGAAGTTTCAATTACTGATAAAGAAATTACCTGGAGCAAGCACATTGCGCCTATTGTTTTTAAGAATTGTACACCTTGTCATCGCCCGGGTGAAAGCGGACCTTTTAATTTATTGAATTATGCCGATGCTGTAAAAAAAGCAAAGCTCATAAAATTTGTAACACAAACCGGTTATATGCCGCCCTGGCCGGCAGATGCCAGCTACTCGCATTTTATAGGCGAGAAAGTGTTGACCAAAACTGAAATTGAATTATTAAAATTATGGGTGGATAATAATTGTTTGCGTGGCGATAGTTTAACAGAACCACAAGCGCCAATATTTTATACCGGTTCTTATTTTGGAAAACCCGATCTTGTTATAAAAGCACAAAAGCCTTATGCTGTAAAAGGAAATGGCACTGATGCTTTTTTAATCATGAAATTTCCTTACCAGATTGAAAAAGACACCTTGATCGATTTTGTAGAATTTGTTCCGGGTCAGCGAAAATTAATTCATCATGTTAACGGACATTTAATTTCTTATGATAGCGAACGCGCATTTAATTATATGAGTGGCGAATCTATTCATGAAGATACTAAAGCACAATTACTGGATGTGTATTCACAAATGCACATACCTTATACAGATAAGCTACAGCCGCAGTTTCCAACACTTACACCAAATGTAGTTTATTATTTGCCGGGATATATTCCACCTTCTTATCCAAAAGAAGTGGGAGGCTATAAATTAAAAAAGAACGGTGCCTTCTTGTTAAATAATGTTCATTACGGGCCTAGCAATAAAGATCTTTTAGATAGCAGTTATATAAATGTGTTTTACAGAAAATCGTCAATTCAGCGCCCTGTTACCGAAACACAGTTAGGCACATTTGGTATCTCTAAAATTGAACCTGAATTTATTATTCCACCAAACGAAGTAAAAACATTTCATACACAAACTACTTTATCACAGCCAATTTCTATGCTATCTGTTAATCCACACATGCACTTAATTGGCAAAACATTTTGGGCCTTTGCGGTAAAGGCAAATGGAGATACTATTCCCCTGATCAAAATAAATAAATGGGATTTCAGATGGCAATATTATTATACGTTTAAGCATCCTGTAAAACTAGAAAAAGGCTGTACCATTTTTGTTTATGGTACTTTTGATAATACAAAGAATAACCCCAACAACCCCTTCTCGCCACCACAAAGTATTACACAGGGCAATGGCGTTGAAAGCATGAAAACTACCGAAGAAATGTTCCAGTTTATTTTCACATATGTGCCATATAAAGCCGGCGATGAAAATATTGATCTGGAACGAAAAAACCCTTAAAATTTGCATTTTCCTTTAAAAATTCAGTATCTTTAACCTATAATAAAAATCTAAAAGGATTTAAATTTATAAAACATGAAACAAATAATTTTACTGATTGTACTTTTTTTATCTCTTGCATCTGCTAATGCGCAGGTGCCTGGTGATACTATTGTTGTAAAAGCTTTTAAATACGGCAGCACAACACGCGATACATTAATTCAATTTCCCAATGGAACATTGACGTTTGAAAAAATAATCTTAAAGTATAACATGCGTTGTAAGAACGCTCTAATATCTACACAAGCAGCGCCAAATCAAGGTTGTGGTGAGTGGGATTATTCATGCAACACGTACATTGTTGATTCTACAAGAACAGAAAGCGATCTTAATCTACAGCCAAATTATGTTGTATCTAATTCAACAGGCACAACGTTTCCCTATGTGACGCAACCGGTTTATGATTATTACAACTATGTTCAAACAAATGTTGTATTAAACAACATTGTTTCCGAAAATCAATATACTGTTGGTGCCGGTTCAACGGCACTTCCAAATTTTTTAAAGGCAGACGAAAGATCGGGCCGCACACAAATTTTATACACAGCTGCTGAACTTACAAGCGCAGGTTTTACAGCGGGAAATATAGATGGTATCTTATTAAATGTTACAAATGCAGGTGGTAACGTTCACTTCTTTAAAGTAGGTATTCAGCACAGTAGTGCTGCAACATTAAATTCAAACACGGTTACATTAAACGGGTTTACAAATGTATTCAATCAAAATTACACTTTTACAACTGGCAATAACAGGTTGCAGTTTCATACACCTTTTGTGTGGAATGGTACCAGCAATGTACTAATAGATCTTGCATTTACCAATACAACACCAAGCACAGCTATTGTATTTAGTGGCGCAAGTAACGCAGCTATGATGTCACTTTACGCAAGAAATAATTATGCGCTCGACCTTTCTGCGCAAGGACATGTAGCTTTAAATCCTTCAATGTTCTCAAGTATAAGTAATGAGCTTACAGTTTCATTTTGGGCATATGGTAATGCTGCTCAAATGCCATCATCTAATAATTTTATTTACGGTTATGATAGTAATCCAAACAATCGCCAATTGAGTTTGCAATTGCCATGGGGAGATAATAACTTGTATTATGATTGCGGATATACAGTTGGAGGATATGACAGGATAAATAAGGTTATGACAGCTGCTGAACAGGGCGGCCAATGGCAGCATTGGGCATTCACTAAAAATGCAACAACCGGCGATATGAAAATTTATCTTAACGGTGTATTATGGCATTCGGGTACAGGTAAACTAAAACCTATTACATTATTAAATTTAATTTTAGGAAAAGATCAGGATCTTTTAAATAATTATAAAGGCAAAGTAAATGAGTTAACGATCTGGAATAAAGAATTATCTCTTACAGATATTCAATCATGGATGAACAAACCAATAGATGCTACACACCCATTCTATACAAATTTAAAAGCCTACTATAAAATGAATGAAGGTACAGGCTTGTTGATTAATGATTCAAAGAACAGTTTAACGTCAACCGGTGTTAACCTTCAGTGGACCTACGATTTTGGGCATAACCTTAAACGTATGTTTACCGAAACCAACTTACGTCCGAATGTTGTTTTTGTAAGAGGCACTTATGCAACAACTGCCACAACTGTTACAACAAAAGATTCGGTAGCACACAATCCAAACATTGTAATGCAATATTCTATTACATCTAATGCAACTGTTACGCCTGTAGTTAATGACGCAGTGGTTTTGGTAACAACCACAAATTCTTATGCAGCAACCCCGTCAAAAATTTATGATGGCGATACAGGCGCGCTAACCGGCACTGTGGCTACAACACCTACAGGTACTTTAGTTATTACAAATTTAAATTATTATAAGCGTTATCCGTTTTATAACGAGATCATGTCGTTTGTTACGCCTTATGGCAAAGGCCTTGATCTGGGTGTGAAAGGAAAAACATGGTATTACGACATAACAGATTATACCCCAATTTTAAAAGGGTCAAAACGTTTATTAATGACATTGGGTGGTGAGTATCAGGAGCAAATGGATGTTGATTTTATATTTATTGTTGGCACACCACCAAGAAATATTGTAGAATACAAACAATTATGGCAAGGCGGAGCCCGTTATGGCGGCGTTCCTATTCAAAACATTACAAGCAATACTCGTTTTGAACCTTTAACAATACCAATGCATACAAGTGGCCAGGCGTTTAAAATACGCTCTACTATTACCGGCCATGGCGCACAAGGTGAATTTCAGCAAAATGGCGGACAGGTAAATCATTTATTTAACCTTAATGGTGGCCCCTATGAACTTAGCTGGATCATTTCACAGGAATGTTCAACAAATCCTATTATAGCGCAGGGTGGTACATGGGTATATGACAGGCAAGGCTGGTGCCCTGGCCAAACATCTTTAACAAAAGAATTTAATATCACAGCTTCTGTAACACCGGGTTCAACAGTAACAATGGATTATCACACTTCTAATCCACCGGTTTCAACAGGAGATTACCGTTATATTGTAGCCAACCAGTTAGTTACTTACGGCGCGCCAAATCACAGCAACGATGCTGCTATTATAGATGTACTTGCACCAACAGATAAAGTATTGTATTCAAAAACAAATCCAATGTGCGATAATCCCAGAATATTGGTAAGGAATACAGGATCTACAGCTTTAACAAGTTTGGAGATCGACTACTGGGTAAATAATGCAACTGCAAAACAAACCTACACATGGACAGGTAATTTAGCTTTTATGGATACTGTAAGTATTTCTTTACCTGTTGCTACATTGTGGCAAACAGGCATTACACCAACTAACAACAGGTTTAATGTTGAACTAAAAAAAGCAAATAATGTAGTTGATGATTATTCGTTCAACAACATTTACAGTTCTCCGTTTGTTGTGCCAGGATGGGTACCAACTTATTTTTCGATAGAATTTAAAACAAATAATTTATTGGATGATACGTATACACTTATTGATGATAACGGCAACGTAGTTGGTACAAGTAATTTTACGGCTGTAAATACTGTTTATGAAGATTTCTTTATTCTAAACGGTTGCTTCAAATTGATCGTTAATGATGGTGGAGGCGATGGTCTTACCTGGTGGGCAAATCCATCTCAAGGCTCGGGATATGTACGATTGAAAGATAATTTTAATAATATAATTAAAACGTTTACATCTGACTTTGGAAGCAAGTTTGAGTATAGTTTTACAACCAACGGCCCTTTATCACTTAACGAAAATAAATTAGCAGCATCTTTAAATTTATATCCAAATCCCGCACAGGATAAATTTATGTTAGACGGATCGGAATTAGAAGGCGCACAAATTAATACTACCAATATAATTGGACAGTCAATTTTAATTCCTTCAGTGAAAAAAAGCAGTACACAAATTGAATTCAATACTTCTTCTTTAACAAGAGGTATTTATTTTATAACAATTAGCAAGGATGGAAATACAGCTACTAAAAAAGTAGTTGTAAATTAATCAGTATAGATCACTTTTTTAAATTGGGTTATACCATTGGTTTGCGTTAAGCCAATAAAGTATAACCCTTTTTTAATGCTTAAAGTCTTAAGATCTAATATGCCTTTGTCTTCAAGAATAATTTCCTTGCTGAGAATTAATTTTCCCTGTATGTCAAATAATTGAAATGAGCTTATTTTTTCAGTGTTTAAAAATAATTTTCCATCAGTCGGATTTGGATAAATCAAGATCTCATTTTCATCTTCGTTATTTGCAATACCAGTAACAATAGTTTGAGGTGTACAGCTTTTAACTGCTTTAAAACCAAATGTAACAGTAGCTCCATCACTTTTAAAACGTAAGGTTAAATTTTGGCCGCTTGATATAATTGTTCCCGGTGAGTTGGTGCCTGTATAACTTCCAATTAAAGGTGCGGCAACCGACGAACCGTTATACAAAAATAAAGAATCATAGCCTTGCTCTGTGCCAAAACTTTTAAATTGTAATTTTACTACACTGCCGGTCGGTGCAGAAATCGTATAAGCATAACTCTCGCTATCGTAATAATTACGCACAGGACCGCCCATATCAAAAATACTATCGTTACAAACTATTGGTGCGCAGCTGCTGAATTTATTTTGTATCAATGCCCAGTAACTTGTCATACCTGCATCATAACCCAATGCCCAAATAGCAATACCTCCAAGACCGCGTTGGTTTACCATGTCATATCTTCTGCCTAAACTATAAACATCGTTAATAAAACACTGGCGCCATATACTTGTGTTTTGATATGCGTAATAAGGCGTATAACTTGTGCCATCCCAGTGTTTATTTACCAAACTATAGGTACTACCATTATTATTTACGTAGCTTAAAGTACGAGATGAAGAAAAATTTCCGGTGGTGGATGCAGGTAAAGTATTGGCCGCCACTTCCCATTCTTGTCCGTAATACGGCAAACCAAGCAATAATTTTGAAGGCGATGCACCTGCTTTTAAATAATAGGTAACGGTTTTTGAAAGCGTATAGTTATAACTTGTTTGAAAATTGTATAAGGGATCAGATGGCCCTGCCTGTCCGCTTCCGGCATAATAATAAGCATAGCCCATAATTGTAAAATCATCTATAATGGTATTTAATGCAGGCATGTTAAATGCCGTACTCCAATCAACTGCATACAAACAAACAGATAATTTATAGTTGGGATTAGCAGTATTTAAAGCATTGTTAAGGTTGGTCATAAATGTTACAAAAGGTACTTTATCAGACGAGCCCATGCCTTCAAAATCAATGTTCACACCATCTCCGCCTCTTACATTTAATAACGAAACAATGTTATTAATGAATGTAGTTTGAGCTGTTGTGCTGGCCCAGAATGTAGAGTGGTTACTAAACATGGTGGCACAGATGTGAATTTTTGCACCGTTGTTTTTTGCCACAGTAACTACGCTGGCTGTTGTCCAGGCAAAAGAGCTGTTAGTATTATTACCGGTTGAAGGAGAAACATCGTAACTAAAATAACAAAGATCGCTCAATAAATTCCATTGATAAGCGGTGTAAGTACTGCCCACCCAGTAAGGGTGCCAGCCATAAACTTTTTTAGTTAAGGTGCAGGTGGGGCTTGCAGCCGTTCCTGGTTTAAAGCTTAAAATTTCGCCTTCATTGTTCTCAATTTTTCTTAAGCTATCAAATTGTGCATCAGTGTGTAGATTTAACGAGCCATAATACTCGCTTTGCTGTTGCATAATAGATTTAAAAGAGGCGTTCTGAGAAAAAAACGGTCTGCATAAAACCAGTAAACAAGAAAGAAGCAGGGTCTTCATATCCTCCTAAAGTAGAGCCAAAATCTCATAATACCAATAAAAATGAGGCATAAAAGGCGACTTTTTAGTATATTTGCGGCTAAATTAATTTAGAGAGAGATCAGAATTTTAAAATGAAGAACATTCGTAACTTTTGTATTATTGCGCATATTGACCATGGCAAAAGCACTTTAGCAGACCGCTTATTGGAATACACCGGAACCGTTAGCAAACGCGACATGCAGGCGCAGGTGCTGGATGATATGGACCTTGAAAAGGAACGTGGTATTACCATTAAAAGCCATGCTATACAAATGGATTACCCTTACAAAGGTGAAAAATTTGTTTTAAATTTAATTGATACTCCGGGTCACGTTGATTTTAGTTACGAGGTATCGCGCTCTATTGCTGCCTGCGAAGGCGCATTGTTAATTGTTGATGCAGCGCAAGGTATACAGGCACAAACTATTTCTAATTTATATTTAGCATTAGAGCACGATCTTACTATTATTCCTATTTTAAATAAAATGGATCTGCCAAGCGCGGAGCCTGAAGTGGTGAAAGATCAGATCGTTGACCTTATTGGTTGCGATAGAGATGATATTATTCCTGCCAGCGGAAAAACAGGAATGGGCATTGAACAAATTCTATCTGCAATTATTGAAAGAATAAAACCACCTGTTGGCGATCCGCAAGCGCCATTACAGGCGTTGATCTTTGACAGTGTATTTAATTCATTCCGTGGGATCATTGCTTATTTTAAAATTGAGAACGGAAGTATTAAAAAAGGTGATAAGGTAAAATTCGTAAACACCGGGTCTGTATATAATGCAGATGAGGTGGGCGTGTTACGTTTAAAGCCCGAGCCTCGCCCTGAGTTAAGTACAGGTGATGTAGGCTATATTATTTCAGGAATTAAAAGCGCAAAAGAAGTAAAGGTAGGTGATACTATTACGCATTTTGATCGTCCGTGTGCAGAAGGTATTAAAGGGTTTGAAGAAGTAAAGCCAATGGTATTTGCGGGAATTTATCCTGTAGATACTGAAGATTTTGAAGAGCTGCGTTACAGCATGGAGAAGCTACAGTTAAACGATGCTTCGTTAACCTGGGAGCCTGAATCATCGCTGGCATTAGGCTTTGGTTTCCGTTGCGGCTTTTTAGGAATGTTGCACATGGAAATTGTACAAGAGCGTTTAGAGCGTGAATTTAACATGACGGTTATTACAACCGTTCCTAACGTTTCGTACATTGCCTATCAAACCAACGGAGATGTAAAGACAGTTAACAATCCAAGCGATCTGCCAGATCCGGGCCGCATTGAACGCATTGAAGAACCATACATTAAAGCAAATATTATTACCAAGTCAGAATTTATTGGCCCCGTAATGAGTTTATGTATTGAAAAACGCGGAAGCATTGTTACGCAAAATTATTTAACGGCTGATCGTGTTGAACTTATCTTTGAAATGCCTTTAGGCGAAGTTGTATTTGACTTCTTTGACCGTTTAAAATCAATTTCAAAAGGGTATGCATCATTCGATTATCATGCAATAGGCATGCGCGATTCAGACCTTGTTAAATTAGATATACTTTTAAAAGGCGAACCGGTTGATGCTTTATCTTGCTTAATTCACAGAAGCAACTCTTATAATTTTGGTAAAAAGATTTGCGAAAAATTAAAAGAGTTAATACCAAAACAGCAATTCGAAATTCCTATTCAGGCAGCTATTGGCGCTAAAATTATTTCGCGTGAAACGATAAGCGCTATGCGTAAAGACGTTACCGCAAAATGTTATGGCGGTGATATCAGCCGTAAGCGTAAATTATTAGAAAAACAAAAAGAAGGTAAAAAGCGCATGAAGGCTGTGGGTAATGTTGAGATCCCACAAAGCGCGTTTATGGCTGTATTAAAGCTGAACGATTAATACAATATCGGTATCATTAAATAGTTATATTAGTAAGCTATAAAATGAGAACGGTACAATTAAAAGATATTTTTACTGATATCCGGTTTTGGATAGTCGTTTTTTTTATAGTAAGGCTTTTTCACATTACTAATCCTCCTCTCGAAGTTTCTCATAACTGGCGACAAACAACCGTTACCATGCCGGCCCGTAATTTTTTTGAAGGCGATAATAATATCCTGCTTCCTAAAGTTGATTTTGCCGGCGAAAAAACCGGCATAACCGGAATGGAATTTCCATTGCTAAACTACCTTATCTACCTGGTTTCACTTGTATTTGGCTATGCACATTGGTATGGCCGACTTATTACCCTTATCGTTTCATCTTTTGGCTTGTGGTATTTTTTTAAACTGCTGCAAAAATATTTTAATGTTTCTTTAGCATTTAACGCAACCTTTATTTTATTGTTCTCAGTTTGGTTTACTTACTCTAGAAAAATAATGCCCGATACATTTTCAATGTCGTTTGTTATTGCAGGAATTTACTACGGTAGTAATTATTTAGACAGGCAAAAAAATTTAAAACACCTTTTATTATATTTTATTTTTGTACTGGCAGGCATTTTATCTAAACTCCCGTCAGGCTATTTATTGGCTATAATGTCTGTGTTTTTAGTTGATAAGAAAATTCCGTTGTTAAATAGAAGCCTTTTTGTTCTTACTTCGTTGCTTATTGTATTTTTTGTTTCAGCCTATTATTTTTATTGGGTGCCGCTTATTACAAAACAATATGGCTTCGAGCATTTTTTTATGGGTAAAGGAATTGCCGAAGGAGCAAAAGAAATTTTTTCGCACTTAAATAAAACATTTCAAAAATTTTATGAAGCTGCTTTGGGCTTCACCGGCTTTGTGGTTTTTGCTTTCGGATTATTTATGGTGATAAAAAGAAAAGAAAAAAGCATATTATTTATTTTTTGCATCTGTTTCGCTTCTTTTTTAGCCATCATTTTAAAAGGCGGTACAACATTTTATAACCACACATATTATATTGTGCCTTTTGCGCCAGTAATGGCTTTTATATGCGGTTATGTTATTTCGCTTGTTAATAATAAAAAGCTTGCAATTACTTTTCTTGCGCTTATAGCTGTTGAATGTATATTGGTTAGCAATTCCGACTTTTATATTAAAGAAAAAAACATGGCTATTCTTGCTCTGGAAAAAGACCTCGATAAATTCAGTAAACCAACAGATCTGATATTGATAAACAGTGGCGAAGTACCAACACCAGTTTATTTTGCCCACCGTAAAGGATGGATAGATTTTAATGAACGTATTGCAGATAATACTTACATCATGAGCCTGAAAGAAAAAAAATTAAAATACATTGTCATTCTTAAAAAGGCTTTTGGCGACGATATAACTTTACCGTATAAACAGCTGCTAACAAATGCTGATTATACGATCTATGAAATTTAAATCGCGTATACTGCTTTATTGATCCTGGTTAACATTTTTTTACAAAGAAAATAGCAACTTTTCAACCCTACTATTGTTCACAAATGCTGTAACCAAAAGCATTCCTTGCCCTTATACTGTTTAAATTTACGTGATGCGATTTTTAATCTTAATTTCTTTATTTGTTTCAAGCATTTCACTTTCTGCTCAATTAAAAAAAGAGTATTACGATGCTAAAGAAACACAGCTAAAATCAGAGACCGATTATTACAAAGGTGTTCCTTATGGTGCTTATACCGAGTATTATCAAAGTGGTAACATACTTTCAAAAGGATATTATTATTCCGGTAAACTAAGCCACTTTCTTGGTAAAGAAGACAGCATTTGGACCTTTTACTATGAAGACGGCGGCAAAAAAGCAGTTGAGCGTTACAGCAAAGGCCAAAAGAATGGTACCAATGTGTATTATTTTAAATCAGGCAAGATCTCACAGCTAACAAGGTTTGAAGATAATAAAGCAGATAGCACCTGGACATCTTTTTACGAAAATGGAAAAGTAAAAAGCCGCGAGCCATTTGTAAAAGGAATTAAAGAAGGCGAATGGGTTTATTATTTTGATAACGGTCAGTTGGAAAGTAAAGGTGTTTTCGAAAAAGATAAACGCCAGGGAAAAGTAGAAACGTATAACAAAACCGGAAAATTATTAGCTATACAAGAGTATTGTAATGGTAAACCCTGTAACCGCTGGGAAGAGTATTACGATAATGGTCAAAAGAAATTTGTAAAAGAATACCGAGACAGCACACTTTACCTGATGGATCTTTGGGATACTAAAGGCAAACAATTGGTAACCGGCGGTAATGGAAGTATCACAGCAAATTACGATAACGGTGTTGTAAAAGCTATGGGTTCTTATAAAGAAGGATTGCAGGATGGCGTTTGGCGCTTCTTTCATGCCAATGGCGAATTAGATTACGAAGCAACTTATGCAAACGGCGCTTTAAATGGGTATTACTCTTCTTACTTTGCCAACCATAAAGTAAAAAGCGAAGGCAAGTTCATTAATAATAAAAAGAATGGCGTTTGGAAATTTTACAACACCGATGGTAAGCCCGAAATGATAGGCACTTTGAAAGATGATCTGCGTGATGATAAATGGACTTATTATTACTCTAACGGAAAAGTAGAAAGTGAAGGCTATTATTTAAATGATAAACAAACCGCCACATGGAATTATTTTTATAAAGGAGGTGAAAAGTGGCGTCAGGGTAACTATGATAACGGATTAAAGACCGGAAACTGGGTAACATGGTTCGAAAACGGTAAAAAACTGCAGGAAGGCCCTTATATTTTAGGCAAAGAAAACGGTTTATGGACAAGTTGGTGGGATAATGGCGCAAAAAAAGATGAAGGTACGTTTAAAGACGTACTTTTAGTAGATACCTGGATGGGTTGGTACTCGAACGGAAAGCAAAATTACATCGGAAATTACAACAGTAAGGGAAAAAAACAGGGAAAATGGGATTATTTTTACGAAAATGGGCAACCGCGTGAAACCTGTTCGTATGTAAACGGTATAAAACATGGGAACTATACCCAATGGTTTGAAAGAGGAAGCTTTATTGATGTAAAAGGAAAGTACAAAAAAGGACATCAGCATGGTGAGTGGACATATTATTACGAAACCGGAGGAATAAATCGTATTCAGCACTTTAAAAATGGTAAGCTAAGTGGTAAAAGCGTTTCGTATTATACAAATGCCAAACTACAAAGTGAGTGTAATTATAAAATCGTAAACGATAGAAGAAAAGGTAAGGTGCAAAGCGTTCCCCACGGATTGTGGGTGTTTTACGACAAAAGCGGAAAAGAAATAAATAGAATATACTACGAAAACGGTGTAAAAAAATAAGTGCAGGTTTTTTTGTTATATTTGTAACGTACAAAATTTATGGTCAAAGTTAGTTTTAAAATAGTTTTATTGAGTTTAACAATTGCCTTGGCATCGTGTGGCAATGGAGAGAAGCAGGACGACAACATTGTTGTTGATGAGAATACAAAGCAAGCCGTTCAGGAAACAAAATTAAATGCACAAAATGTATTTAATTCAATGCCCGACAGACAAATAATCTTAAAGCTTATTGATGATAATAAGATAGAGTACAACCCTGATTTTTTAAACGATCCTAATTCTGTTTCAAAATACACTATTGAATTTTATAAAGCAGCTAACCTTGGTATTTATGGTTCAGATCTAAGTATTGCCAACTCATTTGATCAAACACAGGAGAGTATGGTGTTCTTAAAATGCGTTAACTCTTTAGCGGCAAACATTGGTGTTAATGGTGCTTTCGACCAGGCTATGTTTGATCGCATGGAAGCCAACCGCTCAAATAAAGACTCAACATTAGAAATTATTACCGCAGCATTTAAAAAAGCAGATGAGATCTTAAAAGTAAATAACCGCCCGGCCACTTCGGCTGTAATTTTGGCCGGTTGCTGGGTTGAAGGTATGTATGTTTCTTGCCAGATCGCAAAAACACCAAGCGGCGAAAAGATCGTACCAACAATTATTCAACAAGGCGAATCGTTAAAGAATTTAATAATTATGCTTGAAGCATCTAATTTATCGGAAGCCGGCAAATTTATTGTATCTGATCTTAAAGCCATTCGCGATGCGTTTGAAGCAGCAGAAGCAAATACAGTTCAAAACCTGGAGACCATTAAGACCATTGACGAAAAAGTTTCTGCCCTGCGCAGCAGGCTTACTGCCGGCGCTGTGTCATAAGTCTGTTTTTACTACATTTAACTTTTTTTCAATTACACTTCTCTTACTTTCATGCAATTATCCTTAAATTAGTGTTTGCTAATGAAACGCTTATTCGCTATAATTTTTGTTCTCTTTTTTGCAGGCAGATCCTTTGCTGCTTACATCTTAATTCCGATGGATGAGGATCAGAAAAATCATTTAAAAGCCTACGGGCTTGCTTATTGGGCATTAAAAGGCGAATTGGAAATTCACTGGTTATTGAATTACCGTGGCGGCAGTTTTATGATACCCAATGCAAAAGCAGTTTCTAATGAATGTGTAATAAGAGGCATTAGTTATGAAACAATTTCTGATGCACAAGGCAATTCTATTCTTGCCGAAATTGCAAATCCGGAAGTAAATATGGACGCAGTGAAATTAGAAAAAGCCCCGCGCATTGCTGTATATTCTCCTAAAGGTAAACAACCCTGGGATGATGCGGTGACGCTGGTTTTAAAGTATGCCGAGATTCCATATGATGTTGTTTATGATGAAGAGATCTACTTAGAAAAATTAAAAGATTACGATTGGCTGCATTTACATCATGAAGATTTTACCGGGCAATACGGCAAATTTTTTGCGCAGTTTCAAAATGCTGCATGGTATCAAAACGATGTAAAAGAAAATGAAGCACTCGCTAAAAAATTAGGCTTTACAAAAGTTTCTTTAATGAAATTACACTCTGCAAAAAAAATAAAAGATTTTGTTTTTGGTGGCGGTTTTTTATTTGCTATGTGCAGCGCTACCGATAGTTATGATATTGCCTTAGCTGCAGAAGGTGTAGATATTTGCGAGAGCATGTTCGATCACGATGCCGCAGATAAGAACGCTACTTCTAAATTAGATTTTTCAAAAGGCTTTGCATTTGAGAATTATCAGTTAAAACCAAATCCGTATGAGTATGAATACTCTACTATCGATACGTATTTCTCTCGCCGTAATTATGGTATGACACAAAAAACAGACCTTTTTACTTTATTTGAATTCTCTGCCAAGTGGGATCCTGTACCAACTATGTTATGTCAAAACCATACAAGTACTATCAATGGTTTTTGGGGACAAACAGCTGCCTTCGACAAAAAGTATATCAAAAAAAATGTTTTAATAATGGGCGAGGCAAAAGCATTTGGTGAAGCACGTTATATACATGGCGATATTGGTAAAGGCACCTGGACGTTTTACAGCGGCCACGATCCCGAAGATTATGAGCACAGGGTAGAAGAGCCGCCGACTGATCTTTCGTTACATCCAAATTCACCGGGCTACCGTTTAATATTAAATAATATTTTATTTCCGGCAGCAAAAAAGAAAAAACAAAAAACATAATTTTTATTCCCCCTTTTACAAAGAGGGTTAGGGGGATTTTTTCGATTTATCAAAAAATAAAATTCGCTGAAATATTTAAGTAATAAACATTAATTTTACGCTATCAATTTCCTTTTAAAAATAGTTGTTTCGGCCCTGGCGGTATTTATTGTGGCGCATCTTTTACCGGGCGTAAGAATAGATAATTATTTAACGGCACTTTTAGTTGCAGTTGTATTGGCATTTTTAAACACCATTGTAAAACCAATTCTCACTATTCTTACTATTCCCATAACGGTTGTTACTTTGGGGCTTTTTTTACTGGTAATAAATGCACTCATTATTATTTTTGCCGGCAAACTTGTTGAAGGTTTTTATGTGAACGGCTTTTGGTCGGCCCTTTTCTTTAGCCTTATTTTATCAATATGCACCGGCATTTTAAATATGCTGTTTGGTGTTAACGATAAACCAAGGAGAGAAGAAGATTAATTTTTTTGATTGAATAATTCATCTACCTTTTTAAACCTGAAATCAAAAATTTCCTTCAATTTATTTTTTACAAATAAAGTATGTGCTATTTTTCCAAAAATACCGTAAGGTATTTTGTAGTGTACAATATCTGTCATTTCAACACCACCGTTAACCGTCTTTAAAAAGTGTTTATGGTGCCACATAGCATAAGGCCCAAAGCGCTGTTCGTCTACAAAGTATTCTTTATCTTTTATGTGCGTTATTTCGGTTACCCAATGCATTTTTATGCCGGCAAAAGGAGTTACATAATATTCTATTATTTGTCCGGCATACATTTTTTCATTACCCAAGTCCGTTAATGTTTCAAACTTCATGTTATCGGGTGTAATGGTATTTAAATTCTTGGGAGAGCTTATAAAATCCCAAACAGTATCCAGGTCACTTTTAATAAACTGTTTTGTTTTAATGGTATAGAGCATAAAATTATAGGAATAAAAAAGGGGCTTAAAAGCCCCTTTAAATTACTGATCAAATTTGTTATAGTTTGGTGGTACTGCTAAGCTTGCATCATCGGGCACTTTACGGCCAATTTTTACAACCTCTAATTTTGTAAGTAATTTACCATCGCTTAATTGTTTTTCTTCGCTTAATAATGGCATGCAACCTTCAGGCAGATCTTTAATCTGGTTAAAGTAAATGCTTTGCTTGTCTTTACGATTCCATAATTTAATTACCGGTGTAAAAAACGCAAATTTATTTTCAGCTACCCAATAGGTAATACTTGTATTTTCATCGGTATTTTTTACTGTATACTCAGTACATTTCACACCTTGTATGGTTTTAGTATTTGTTCCTTTTGTTACGGTGCAAACACCTTTAACAACCGGTGGGGTTTCGCTTTTATGCTCGCCCCAAACTTTACGTTTTGGGTTTACAAATTTTATTTTGTTTGTAGTAAGATCAAAAATAAAGCTACCTTCAATAGCCCCTGATTTTTTACCATACTGGTCAAGTTTAATTAAATTATCTTTTACAAGATAAATATTAGTGGTAGTATCTTTTTGAGTAGAATATTTAAACTCAATACTTCCATTAAAGTTTTGCGCAGTAATTTGGTTCAATCCAAAACAAAGGCTAAGGGCAAATAAAATCTTTTTCATTTTATAGGGTTAAATAGAGTACTAAAATATGTATTTTCGGCAATATTACTACAATGAAAGATAAAAATTCACATAATTTTGGCATAGAAGGAGAAAAAATAGCCAAAAAACATCTTTTAGAGAAGGGTTATGAGATATTGGAGCAAAATTGGCGATTTAAAAAACTAGAAGTGGATATTATTGCCTTGCATAAAGAACATATCATTTTTGTTGAGGTAAAAGCTCGAAGTACAAGCGATTTTGGAGAGCCCGAATTGTTTGTTACCAAGAAAAAGCAAGGCTTTTTGGTTGCTGCAGCACACGAATATCTAACCTCAAAGGATATTGAGCTCGAAAGCAGGTTTGATATTGTTTCGGTTTTACAACTTAATAACACTATACAGGTAAAACATTTGGAGGGCGCCTTTTATCCATCAATAAAGTAGCGTATATTTGTACATGCGTAAAATCAACAATAGCAGGTCCGGTGCGGGCGGCAAGAGCAAAAAACCTTTCAGCAAAAAATCAAACAGCGACAGGGCAAGAAATAACGAAAATTCGGATGATAAAAGATCATCTGAAAAAGGATCTTACAAAAATAATTACGGCAGTAAAGGTAAAAAGCCTTTTAAGAAAGAATTCGGCGATTCTAATTACAACGATAAGCCAAAAAGAAGTTACGGGGATTCAGATGATAAAAAACCCTTCAAAAAAGAATTTGATAAAAACTCAAAATACGGTGATAAGCCAAAAAGAAATTTCGGAGAACGTGACCCTTATAAGAAAAAATTTTCAAGCGAAAAAGAATCAAAATACGATTATAAACCAAAAAGAAATTCAGACGGAGAGGAAGAAGAAAGATCGTTTAAGAAAGATTTTAAATTTAACGATAAGCCACGTAAAAACTTTAATGATGGAAACGACAGAAAACCATTTAAAAAGCAATTTGGCGGCGATAAAAAAGAACACGCTTTTAAAAAATTTGATAAGAAATTTGACGATTCTCCAAAATTTGAGCGCGATGATAAAAAACCACACCGCAAAAGCAAACGCAGTTTTGGTGAAGATACAGAGAATACCAAGCGTGTAAAGTTTGATGAGTTTGAAGATGGTAAAACGTTTTCAAATGCTTCTAAGAAAGATGGAGAAAAAAGATCTTTCAAAAAACCAAACCTTGTTAAGAAAACAGCAAATGCAGATGGCTTAACACGTTTAAATAAATACCTTTCAAATGCCGGAATTGCTTCCCGCCGCGATGCAGATGTGTTGATCTTGAGCGGCGCGGTAAAAGTAAACGGTGTTGTAATTGATCAGTTGGGCTATAAAATAAAAGAGGGCGACAAAGTAACCTATGGCGATGCTCCTGTAAAAAGCGAGCGCAAAGTATATTTGTTATTGAACAAACCAAAAGATTATATTACCACGGTTGATGATCCGCAGGAACGCAAAACCGTAATGGAATTAATTAAAGGCGCTTGTAAAGAACGTTTATATCCTGTTGGCAGGTTAGATAGAAATACAACCGGCTTATTGTTATTTACAAACGATGGTGAGATCACCACAAAATTAACGCATCCAAAATTCGGCATAAAAAAAGTATATCATGTAAGTCTTAACAAAGGCCTAAAAACAGAAGATTTTAAAGCCATAACTGAAGGTGTTGAGTTGGAAGATGGTTTAGTGCGAGTGGATGATCTTGCTTTTGTAGGCGAAGGCAAAAAAGAAATAGGCATTGAAATTCACAGTGGCCGTAACCGTATTGTACGTCGTTTGTTTGAGCATTTAGGTTATGATGTAATTAAATTAGACAGGGTTGTTTTTGCAGGGCTTACTAAAAAAGATCTGCCTCGTGGCAAACACCGTTTTTTAACTGCAAAAGAAATTGGCTTTTTGCAAATGATAGGATAAAATTTAGTATTTTTAAGGTATAGAAAACCATTTTTTTAAGTAATAATTATGTGTGGAATTGTAGCATATATTGGTAACCGTGAAGCTTACCCTATCATTATTAAAGGATTACAACGTTTAGAATACCGTGGCTATGATAGCGCAGGTGTTGCCATGATCAACAAGGCCGGAACACTAAATGTTTACAAACGTAAAGGTAAAGTAAGTGATCTGCTTTCATTTGTAAAAAATGAAGATACTACCGGTAACATTGGTATTGGCCACACACGCTGGGCTACACACGGCGAGCCAAACGATGTAAACTCACACCCGCACTATTCTCAAACAAAAGATCTGGTAATGATCCACAATGGCATTATCGAAAATTATGCAGCTATTAAAGAGGGGTTAACAAAACGTGGTCACACATTTTTATCGCAAACAGATACAGAAGTTTTAATTCATTTGATCGAGGAAATTAAAACACATGAAAAAATGAAATTAGGCCACGCTGTGCAGGCCGCACTAAAACAGGTTATTGGTGCCTATGCAATTGTTGTGTTGGATAAGAATGATCCCGATACAATTGTTGCAGCAAAAAAAGGTAGTCCAATGGTTATTGGTATTGGCTCCGATGATTTTTTTATTGCATCAGATGCATCGCCAATTGTTGAGTACACTAAAAATGTAGTTTACTTAGATGATGAACAGGTAGCTGTTTTAAGAAGAGGCCAGGAATTAAAGATCCGTAATTTAAAAGATAAAGAAGTTACGCCATATGTTCAGGAATTAACGCTGGAGATAGAATCTATTGAAAAAGGCGGCTACGATCACTTTATGTTGAAAGAGATCTATGAGCAACCACGTTCTGTTTTAGATAGTATGCGCGGAAGATTAAATGCCCACGCCGGAGAAATTAAAATGGGTGGCATTGTTGATCACGAGAAAAAATTTGAAAAAGCAAAACGCATTATTTTTGTTGCTTGTGGTACCTCTTGGCACGCAGGCCTTGTAGCTGAATATTTGTTTGAAGAATTTGCACGTGTACCTGTTGAGGTAGAATATGCCTCTGAATTCAGATATCGCAATCCGATCCTTTTCCAGGATGATATAGTTATTGCTATTTCTCAAAGTGGCGAAACTGCCGATACATTGGCGGCCATTGAATTGGCAAAATCAAAAGGTGCAACTGTATTAGGCGTTTGTAATGTTGTTGGTTCATCAATTGCACGCGCTACACATGGTGGCAGTTATACGCACGCCGGTCCTGAAATTGGTGTTGCCTCGACAAAAGCTTTTACAGCGCAGGTTACCGTACTAACGCTTATGGCCTTGCATATGGCAAAAGTACGCGGCACTTTATCAGAAAGTCGTTACCGCCAGTTATGTTATGAGATAGAATCGATCCCTTCAAAAATAGAAGAGGTATTAAAATTAAATGATAAGCTACGCGAGATCGCTTTTATTCATAAAGATACCAGCAATGCATTATATTTAGGAAGAGGTGTTTCTTTTCCGGTAGCTTTAGAGGGTGCATTAAAATTAAAAGAGATCTCTTACATTCATGCAGAGGGTTATCCGGCTGCAGAAATGAAGCATGGCCCAATTGCTTTAATAGATGAAGAAATGCCGGTGTTTGTAATAGCTACCAAAGGTGCTAATTATGAAAAAGTGGTAAGTAACATTCAGGAAGTTAAGGCACGTAAGGGAAAAATAATAGCTGTTGTAACTTCGGGCGATACAGAAGTAAAACACGTTGCCGATTATTGCATTGAGATACCTGAAACGGATGAGTTTTTAGTGCCGCTTATTTCAGTAATTCCTTTACAATTATTATCATACCATATTGCGGTAATGCGCGGTTGTAATGTAGATCAGCCCAGAAACCTTGCAAAAAGTGTTACTGTAGAATAAAATGCGGAGAGCAGGTGTAATTGCTTTTCTGATTTTTTACTGTACTTCTTTTTTTTCTCAGCCGGTTTATAGCAGAGATTTTGAAGCACGCAAAAAAAACGTGCCCTTAGCTATTATAAACAATCACGCCAATTATTTTTTTATGTTGCGCAATAATAAAGCCGCGCACGATCTTACAATTGAGCGAAGAGCAAAGCCTTCGGCAGAGATCATTTCCTTTACACCTTTAAAATTAGATAGTATCAATGCCGATTGGTTTAATTATGATAACCTGGATCATCTTTTTTTTGAGCATAATTATCACGTTTATTTTTTATTTGAAAAAGTACTGAACTCAAAAAAAGTGTTATACCTTAAAATTATTGATACGCTTGGCAAAGCATCGGGTTTTATAGAATTGGCGGCGCTTGAGAAAGAAAAAGGTGTAACGGAAATAAATTTTGAATACAAAAGATCCTATAGCAACAATATTTTAATTATTGCTTCGCAAACCTTTGGCAACTTTTTAATTAAAAAAACCGCCCTGTTGTTTGATGTAGAAAAAAGAAAGACCGTGTTTACAAAAAAATTACCTATCGAAAACGAAGCAACGGGTTACTCTACAGCATTTGAAGTGAATGCGGCAAACGACCTGTTTTTTGTATTAATAAAAGCACACATTGTTTCATATAAGCGAAAATATGTAGATCATGCCCAGGTTTCTGTACCGGTATTTTTTTACGATACATTAAACATGGTGGCCTTTTTAAACAACCGCCCTTTTCCTTTAAAAAGAAGCCTGGCTATAAATAATTTAACCGGTTTAAAAAATATCAGGGTGGTTGCGAACCAAGATGTTTCGGTTATTGCACACGTATCCATGCAACAAAAAAACGGAGAGAATACTACGTATTTTCTTGTTCAAAAAATGAGTAATGATCTATTAAATGATATTTACGCAGTATTAACACCTTTGGATAGTGCAATAAAGGAAAGTCTTACGTTTTTTGACGGAACAGATTATAAAGAAGCAACGGATAAAGATTATGGGTTTTTAAAAAACTTTAGCAATGGTAAAACCGATCTGCAGCTAGTTGAAAGGGTGGAGGATTATTACTATAAAGAACTTTTGCTTTTGCAAAGCGATCTGCAAACCGGAAAAGTAACAGATCAAAAGATCATTCCTCGAAAAATATATTCGTTTAAAGGTCGAACACGGTTTAAAAATATTGGCAGGGTTATGCCTTTTATGTATAAAGATAAGTTGAACATTGTTGTTTTAGAATCGCCTGCTAATTTTAAAAAAGAGCCTGGTGATTTTAATTATCACCGTTTTAAAAAAGAAACCAATTTGTGGCGTTCAAATTTGGTAATGTATTCAGTAAATGCCAATGGAAAAGTAGATAAAAAACTAGTATATCATAATTCTAATTTAGATGCAGTGCCACTATCTTACGAAGCTGAGAATTGCAACGACATTATAATTTATTTAAACAATAATAAAGTAGAAAAATTTCTTATTTTACAGCCGGATCAACTTTAAGGCTGTCTTTTTTTACCTGCATTTTGCTTAGCTCTGCCAAAACATTTTCATACACTTTTTTGTACAATTCAGGATGTTTTGAATAAAAAGTTATGGTAGAATCATATTGACTTTTTGAAACGTTATTATCAACAAGTGGATCAAAATTATATAAAGAATCCATTTTATCTGCCGGCAAACTCTTTACATTTATATTACTAACGCTTTCTGCCAAAGCAAAATCAACAATTAATTTTGTAAATTTTTCTTCGTTTAAAATGTTTGCCGGGATGCTTTCTTCTTCATCGCTTTTAGCACAAGATATCATAACGCTTAGCGCTATGACAGAAAGGAATGTTTTTATGAACGGAAAACGGGGCATATTTATTCAGTAAAGATATAATCACCCGTTTTAGAAACACTAACTTTTGGTATAATATGGTTGTTTTCAAAGTAAGCGTATGGCTTTTTTAAAGTTTCCCAGAATTTATTTTTTTCCACATCGTAATTTTTCGAAAGCATTAAGTTATTCTTCTCGTTAAAGCGGCAGGGATAAATGGCCATTTGCGGGTTATTTTTTTTATTCTTTGCTTCGGTGGCTAAAACATAAACTTCTTCAACAGGATCATTTTCTAAAGGAATACAGCCAATAGTTACGCAATTACCATGTATCATAATATCGCCACCCGGGTCGGTTGCTGATTTTTTAATGCGGTCGCTGGCATTTGGATAATTTATTTTCATAGCTAAATGGTAACTGCTATTGGGATTAAAGGTAGCTATTTCGTAAAAACCTTCGGGCACCTGATAGTCGCCCTGTTTTCTTTTAGGACCTAAATCGCCGCTTGATGCGCAAATGGCGATCGTTTTTAAAAGTATGTATTTTTGATCAGCCTTGTTTTTTACCCAAAGCTCAAATTGTTTTTCGAACTTAAAAATGCGAAAGTAAAGATCAAAATTATCTTTATTTATTTTCTTTTCTTCGAGCTGAGCCTGCAGGCTTACCCATTTTTTGTCGTAAGCTGTTCTAACGCGTTTATTGCTTAGTTGAGCGGTTTTAAAACCGTCGTCAAAGCGGGGAATAAATGAAAACAATGAAACAAGAATAACTAACAGGCAGGTATTGATAATCTTTTTTTTCATTTTAAAATCGCTGAGGTTTCTTGTTTATCTTTATAATACTAATGTAATATGTTTTTAATTAAAATTATTAAGAATAAATATTTTTTAACGATAATTGGAATTATTGTTTGGTTGCTTTTTTTTGATAAGAATGATGTGTTTACGCAATTAGATCTTATAAGTAAACGTAACAAATTGCAAAAAGAAAAAGAATATTATATTGCCGAAATTGAGAATAACAGAAGTAATTTAAGCGAGCTGCAAACCAACACAAAAAGTTTAGAAACCTTTGCGCGCGAAAAGTACCTGATGAAAAAAGATAACGAAGACGTGTTTGTTTTTGTTACAAAGTAAGATTATTTTTCAGATGCAGGCTTTGCTGCTTCTATCTTAGCCATTGCTTCAAGGTCACGGTCAAAAAAGTACAAGCCGCTTTTATCATCACCAATTAATTTTAATTTATCAACGATCTGTCTTGCTAAAGCTTCTTCTTCAATTTGCTCGCTAACGTACCATTGTAAAAAATTGTGTGTTGTATAATCTTTTTCTTTAAGCGTGATCTCAACAAGGTTATTGATCTCGGCAGTAACTTTCATTTCATGTTTAAGTATTTCTTCAAATACAGATTTTACCGATTTAAAAGTAACAGGGGGTTGTTTTAATGCAGGAACAATTCCGTGTCCGCCGCGCTCATTCACAAATTTTAAAAGCTTTAGCATATGCATGCGTTCTTCATCCGTATGTGTGTATAGGAACGCCGAAACACCATTTAAACCTTGGGTTTCAGCCCAGCTGGCCATTGCCAGATAGTATTGGGAAGAAGAACCTTCCATTTCAATTTGTTTATTTAAAGCGGCACTTACTTTAGCTGATAACATAAAATTATTTTTCACAAATATACCTATTTTATTTTTGGAGTATACTTTCATAAAAACTGTGTGTTTTTGCCCATTTTTAGTATAATATTTTGGAAACATAAAATTGACGGATTACCGGTATTTGACCACTCAAAAAACTAAACATTTAGTTAAATTGTTAATTTCAAAAACGGGTATTTTTTTTCCTATTTTTAGTAAAATTCCCCATTTATGAGGTGCGGGCAAGCTTCGGTAAAATTGCAATTCACAGACAATTAACAGGTTTTCAACAAGTTATTGATTTCGGTCACTTATTGAAGGTATGATTTGAATGAGTGAATGATTTTAACTAAGTCAGATATGTTGTTAAATTTAACAAAAAATCAAATGTTTATGAAAAATTTCAAATCGCTGTTAAGCTCACTTGCTTTATGTTTGCTTATTGCGCTTATGTTTTTAAGCCCTGGTAACTTGTTTTCTCAAAAAAACAGTGTTGCAAAAAGTAGTTTGATCTCTGCCGATTCGTTAGTTGGTTTTGAAGAAACGAAATTCGGGAAAGAAATACTTGACCGTGGATACTATGGTATTGAATACCAAAATATCATGGGCGCTTTAAAACGCGATTACGTTAATAAAAAATATAATTTAATTGATTTTAGTGCTTTTGGTAATAAGCCGTATATGCCAACAAACCCTGTTGCATCTGCTGCACCTTGTGTTAACGAAGATTTTGAGTTGGGAAATACAAGCGGGTGGACATTTACAAGTGGTCAAAACCCTTGGTCCCCAGGTCCTGGTGGTGCTTGTGCCAACCTTGCCTTAGCAACTGCAGGTAGTCCGGAAGTAAATATTATTACTACTCCTATTGCCGATACCTATCTTGGAACTTTACCTAATTCACCATTAGGCGGTACCAAGGTTGTTAAGTTGAATGACGTTTCAGCATCCAATAATATCTTTCTTGTTACAAGGATGAGTCAAACATTTCCTGTAACTGCCGCAAATGCATTATTTCAGTTTGCCTACGCCGGCGCCTGGGATGGTTCAGGCCATGCCTGCTGCGATCAGCCTTATTTAAAGATCACTTTAAAGAACTGTGCAGGAACTCCGCTTGCCTGTCCTACTATCAGTTTAACACCATCCGGAGCTGCTTGTACAAGCGGTGTTCCTGGCTATTCAGTTACAGGCGGTATTTCATGGACCAACTGGGTTATCAAATCAATAGATCTTACACCTTACATCAACTCTTGTGTTACTGTTGAGGTAACAAATGGAGATTGTAATGGTGGCGCCCATTTTGGTTATGCCTATTTTGATGCTATCTGTAAACCAATGACCATCAATGTGAACAATGCGCTCTTTCCTGCAGGTACCGCTGCTTCTACGGTTGTTTCCTGTGGTATTACAACAGCAACGGTCAGTGCTCCTGCCGGATTAGGCCCTTATACCTGGAATGGCCCTGCCGGTTCGGGTATCACCAACAACCCCAACATCACCATCAATCCAACAGTTGGCGGAAATTATACTTTAACTATGAATCCTCCGGGTTCTTGTTCGCCTATCGTAAAAGTTGTTACGCTTGTTTTTGCACCGGTTGCTAATGCCAACTTTACTAATAGCAATAACTGTAATGTCTTTACATTTAATAATACCGGTACGCCTGCACCTGCAATACAAACGTATTCATTTGTTGGCGCTACGCCACCTGCAAGCTTTACTACCACTGCTGCAAGTACTGTCGTCACATTCCCCGCTGCCGGTACATATACGGTTTTACATGTGGTTAATAATTCGGGATGTACTGCCACCGTGCAAGCGGTTATTACAGTTCCGCCACCTCAAGATCCAACTTTTACTGTGCCTACACCAACGCAATGTTTAATTGGTAACAGTTATAGTTTTGTTGCTACTACACCCGGCGGTACGCATAGTTATACTTTTAATCCGGCTGCAGGTGCGCCTGCAACCGGTAATGCAGCTAATTATGGCCCCGGAAGTTTTACAGCGCCGGGTACTTATACTGTAACGCACTCAGTTACTAATGGCGGTTGTACTGCTTTTACCAGCTCGGTAGTAAGTATAAGTCCGCACCCTAGCTTAACACTTATTCCTAACCCTGCAATATGTGGTGGTAGTAATGGTAGTATCACAATAAACAATACTACACCTGCCGGCCAAACAGTTGTTAGCTTTTCATTGAACGGTACAGCCATTGTCACTCAAACGCCTACGGGCTTGCCAAGTGGTGCTTATACTGTAGCCTTTACAAATAATTTTGGTTGTATCACATCTTCTGTAACCAACATTGCAAATACTCCGGGTGTTACCAATTTAGCTACAACTTTCACTAATCCTGCTTGTGGCAACTCTAATGGTACAATTGCATTAGGTACTGTAACAGGTGGTACAGGACCTTTTACGTATAGTGTTAACAACGGCCCGTTCTCTGCCGCACCTCCTCTTACCAATTTACCGGCGGGTACTTATATAATAACAGTAAAAGACGTTAATAACTGTGTTTTCACAAAAACCGTTACTTTGGTTAATACAGCACCGCCAACTAATATAACCTTTACCACAGCACCAACAGCTTGTGTAGGTAATACAGGTATAGTAGGTGTTACCGGGGTAACAGGTGGAACCGCGCCATACACTTTTAGTGTAAACGGTGTAGGAACTTCTTCAGTAACTAATAGTTTAGCCTTTGGCACTCATACAATATTAGTAAAAGACGCCAACGGTTGTACATTTTCAATCACAGCCAATGTGGCTATGGTAACAGGGCCAACGGCCGCTGTGATAGCTGTAACAGCAGCCGCCTGCGGTAATGCAAATGGCAGTGCAACAGTAACTGGTGTAACAGGTGGTGCTCCGGCTTATCAGTATTCTTTTAATGGCGGTCCATTTGTGGGCAGTAATATTCAGGGTGGTATGCTGGCGGGACCAAAAAGTGTGGTAATAAAAGATGCCAACTCGTGTACCTTGACCGTGAACTTTAACGTGGGCAATACCGGCTCACCAAGCTCGGCCATAGCAACACTTACCAATGTAAGCTGCTTTGG